>CBDFHJ010000010.1:0-975074 GCA_965247635.1 Dehalococcoidia bacterium | reverse complement strand
AAACATGCCTACGAGCGCGATGGTCTTGAGCAATCGGAGGTGGCGGTCCTCGCCGCCCATGGCCTGGCACCGTTCCAAAGCATCTACAGCCATCGCCCATCGGTGACCGTCGGGCGACGCCATGATGGAAGGTTCCAGATTAATCCGCAGGTAGTCCCACAGAAGCTCAGGCGGGTAGAGGTCATCATCGCCTGCATTACGAAGGAAGTCCTGGAATCCCTGAGGCTCCGAGGAGTTCAGGAACCCGAAGATGCTGCGCTGGTTCTGACCGAACCGCCGCCGCGATATGGGACCGAGTAGGCAGGTGACGATAGGGTGCAGAGGCCAGCACTCTTCTAGCAGTTGGGGAAGGTTCGGAGACGTGTAAGTGTGGGACAGCGCGGCTACTCCCTGAGCTACACTGCTCGGACTCTCTGGGTGGTGATCACTCTCAATCGCCCGACTCAGCAGCTCAATCTGCTCGTCCCCGCCAGCATTGACGGCCAAGTCGACGAAGCGCCCTTGGATCTTCGCCCATTCATCCCGAGACTCACGCGACAAACGATGAGCGTACTCCTCGAACGCCTGGTGAAGGATGCCTACGACGATCAACCTGTTATCGCTGTGCGAGGCGATCTCGGCGAGTTGTTGGAAGAAGTAGATGTCGGAACCGTCGTAGGCGGCTGACTCTAGGAACTTACCCATCTCATCGATAAACACGATCAGGCCACCACCAGCCCGTGGATGCTGGTCAGCGGCTCGCTTAAGGGTGTCAAGGACCTGCTTCTCCCCCCATCTCCTTGGAGGGTCGTCAGTGGTGAGTCGGGTTGATTCTATGGCTTCCCCAACTACCTGAGCCGGGCGATCCCTGCGGCCCACTACCGGTAGGATTCGCCATCCTCTCCTGCGTGGCGGCATGGCGTTCCAGATGGTTTCTGTAGTGTGCTCGCCTAAGAGTGACGCTGCTGACTGCCTCAGAGAGGAGTTCCCATTCAGTAATGCACTGAGCACCACCACCAGACTTGACTTGCCGCTGCCGTACGGCCCGGTCCAAGTGAATGCGCCTTGACCGTTCTCAGCCACGTGGCGCGCCATGGCCCTTAGGACCTCAGCTGATGATTCTGGGCAGATGAATCCCTCTAGCGCTTCGGGATCGGCGAGATCTAGGTCGATGCGGATGGCCCGCTGAAACCGTCGCGTGACGTTGACGTGTTCGGCTAGCGCCATCAGGCGACGCTCCCCTCATAGACATGTGAGTAATCTGCTGCAACCTGTTCAATAGCCCACAGGGGGCTCATCTCATCACTGCGGGTGAGCTGCTTGAGGCCGGCCGTTTCTGACCACCTGTATGCGCCTTTGGTCGCGTCTTCCAAGCCTGCCAGCATATCCACCAAATCATTCTCATCTAATAGGAATGTCCGGCCGGGAGATCCGGGCTCGTGCGCCAACGCCTCAAAGGAGAGGGTGTTAGCGCCGGGAAAGCATTCGTTCCAGAAGTCGGTCACCGCATAGCAGAACACGCCAACGCCAAGAGAAGGCTTCGGCCCGCGGACAAATCTGAAACCCTCCCGTCTCCCAATTGGCCTGATCAGGCCAAGTTCGGTTAGGGGAGATTCCAAGCCGTCCTCTTGACTAGCCCTGCCGGGGAGGAGCTGCGCCACGTAGGTGCGGACAAAGCATGCCACGTCGCTCTTGATCGTGGCGTAGGCTGCGCGCTGCCACTCGCATTCCTTGGCGAGCTTGTCGATGGCTTGGACAAGGCCTTCGCGTTCGAAGGAGAGGGCGGGATAGTGGTTGAAGGCCCAAAACCATGTGGTCTTCGTGGGGCGTCCACACAGGCGCCAATGCACTAGCCACGACGTGGCCGGGTCTTCCATGTAAGGGTCAAGCCCGCCGTTGCCGAACAAGCGCCGCCCTAGCGTTGTAGTCTCAATCTGATTCGAGCCCGACGCATCTTGGATGACGCCTGCTGCCACTGCCCAATGGCGCATGGAGGAGACCATGTTCTTGCCGACGCCGAACCGGGCTATGGCGTCGGGACCTGTGAAGACATACCTGTTGTCGCCCTCACTCTCGGTGTCCCGCACGCCATCGAAGGCCTTCTTTAACCACCCATAACGGAGTGGGAAGGTCTCATGGCCCGACAGCTGCGGGCAATAGCCGTCTCGGTAAAGTGGTCCTCGGAGCATTTACCCTCCACCTGGATGCTTCGTCCAGGTGGACAATAGCACAATTTTTGTGTAATGTACAGGTGCAGTAGTCTCTTGAAGATGATGTTTGGGAGGGTCTACTAGATTCCGTGAACACCTCACAACCAAACAGTGGCATTCAGACGGTCTACGCCGACTATCAGGCGACGACGCCCGTCGACCCGCGGGTGTTGGAAAAGATGACACCCTACTGGCGCGAGCTTTTCGGTAACCCCCATTCGAGCGATCATGTCGTTGGGTGGCGTTCGGCAGAGGCCGTCCGAGACGCGGCGTCTTTGGTTGGCTCGCTGATTGGTGGGGACCCTGATGAGATCATCTTCACCTCCGGAGCCACGGAAGCGAATAACCTTGCCCTGCTCGGCCTAGCCCGCCATGCGCAACCGAGACGCCGCCGTATCTTGGTTAGCGCTATTGAACACAAGTGCGTCCTAGCCGCCGCTCGATCTCTAGAGGGACGAGAGGGGTTCACGGTGGAGACCATTCCGGTCGACGGAGAGGGCTTCGTCGATGTAGAGGCGCTCGAACGCATGGTGGACGAGACAGTCCTTGTTGCCTCTGTTATGGCAGTCAACAATGAGATCGGGACCATTCAGGACCTACCGCGCATTGCAACCCTGCTCAGAGGGCACGGTGTCCTGTTCCACTGTGACGCCGCACAGGCCCCTTGCGCTATGGATGTGAGCCACCTTGCTCGTCATGCTGACCTGATAAGCCTGTCGGGGCACAAGATGTACGGCCCACAGGGAATCGGAGCTCTGTACATCCGCCGCGACATACAAGAGCTCATCGAGCCGATCATGTATGGCGGTGGGCAGCAGGCCGGGCTACGATCGGGCACAGTCCCGGTCCCCCTGTGCGTCGGGATGGCCGCGGCCTCAGAGATCTTGGGCTCTCCAGAGGGCGCTGTTGAACGGGAGCGGGTCGGACGACTGCGCGATTCATTCGTTGAGTTGGTTCGGCTCAGCGGTTTTTCTGTAGCCATCAATGGGCCGTTGGGTAACGGGCGTCACCCCGGCAATGCCAACATGCGATTTGATGGCCTTGCGGCTCAAGACATCCTTGGGGCGCTCCAGCCACGTGTTGCGGCGTCAACAGGCGCAGCCTGCACATCGGGCATCCCGGAGCCCTCGCATGTGCTCCGAGCCCTCGGCCTGGGCGCGACACAGGCCGAATCTTCAGTCCGCTTCAGCTTCGGTCGACTCACCACTGACGAGGATATCCACGAAGCCGCGCGTCTGGTCACAAAGGCCGCTGAGTCTTCAAGTCTTGCAACGGCTTAGGGCTTTCCCGAGGCATTTGGAGAGCCCACGACTCTTAGTCGCAAATACGGAGTGCAATGGACCAACGAAAGCTAGAGTTGCACAAGAGAGGGATGGCGTGGCGGTTGCATGGGCCGCACTTGGACGATGAGCGTGCAACATATTTGAGTGACTACAAGAGCGTCCTTAGCGACCTGCCCGCCGCGAACGGCGAGGGCTGGGATCTTGCTTTCGCGACCGTAGTGCATATCGCCTATGCAGACGGTTTCCTGGACGAGCTCGTTACAGAGTTTAAGGAGCGCGCTCTTACACATGTCGAACGTCTTGAGGCCGAGACGTATGGTGACCGGCCAACCTTGCAGCTCAGGCAGAATGAACCTCCGGTTACCTATGATCTGAACCCACGTTGGCTTACCTATATCTGGAGCCGCATCGCCATAGGAGTCATGGCCGCCTCCGATGACCCTGCGCATGCCATCAGGCTGTACGAGGACATCACTCACCTATTCCCTCCTTACGTTGACGACCGAGGCCAGGGGATGTCGTTTTCATTGGCTCCACAATTCGTGCGGAGTCGCTTGCAAGGCCTTTACGAAAGGGTCGAGCAATTCGATGACGCATTGAATCTCTCTATACCTTCTGCCAACGAATTTGGGTGGCCCCGAACCGGTACAGAGCAGTATCAGTCGATCGCCAGGCATTTCGATGGCTGGATGGAGCAACTCCAAAAAGCTGCAGGAATTGCTGAGGTGAAGCGGTTTCTCACCCTGACCTACAGGTTAATCAAGAAAGTCGATGGAATCGACCGCGAGGAGCGTCCCCAGCTGAGTGTGTGTCCGTACGACACACGTCAGTATTGGGCCTGGTATTACGGGTACGCCCTCGGTCAACTGATTGTGTCCCGGCCATCCCTACGTGAGTCGTTGTTTGGCGAACTTGAGGCGGAGGACTGGGCCGAAGGGTGGCCAGCAGGTGGGGTTCTGTTTGATAACCCTGACGATTCGTGGGAAGTGTATCGCTCGCGTTCCCTGAGGTTTTATCACTCTGCGGACATCGAGTACCTCGAGCGGGGAGGCTCTCTTTTCGGCGAGAGGTCGAATTATGGTGAGAGGCAACCGCCGCATCTTAGCCCCCAGAGCGACCTTTACTGGGCGATACGGGTGGGTTTCGCGGATGCCCATCTCCAGAATAGTGAAGATAGGGCTGCATCCCGTCACGACATTGCAGGGACATTGGAACGGGTCGCAACGATTGTAGGTAGTACTGCCCAACACGTGCTACGGACCGAGCATGAGATGGACCGGCGTTGGGAAGACATTAGGAAGGGGTTACCCCCAAGAGAAGACTATTGGCAAGAGGAATTGCACCGAGTCTTGAGCCATGTCTACGGGATTCTACCTGAACCAACGATTCAGCATCTAGTAAAGGCCTTAGGTTGGGGTTACGCAAATGATTCAGATGGTCAGCGCGTAGCCACAGCGCAGGCAGTGGAGTCCCTATTCCAGGAATTGCTAGAGCCCAGGATTCTGGAGGATCCACCTCCAAAGGAACCTATTCTCATTGTGCCACAACGAAGGGGGCCACCGAAGAAGTACCCTAAAGGCAATTGGCAAATGATTCAGGTTTCCGGTTGGGCACAAATTCTTAGAACAGTGGGCGCGGGTGGCAGGAACGAAGACCTTGGGAAAGCTCTCGGCAAATCCTTCTCAAGCCTCAGTTTAGATGCCGTAGTGGCCCTCTATCAAGAACTAGAGAAGATTGCAGAGCTTCGAGGAGATGCGTCCCATCACTCACAGGACTCTGAACAGGATAAGGCGAAGAAGGCTGAGGCGCTCTGGAGTTTGGTGGTGGGAGGTGTCGGGTACGCAGGCTTCCTCACGAGATTCAGCCTAGCCTTTGGGCTCATCATGGCCAGAGATGATCTACGCGGGCAACGCAGTGAGGGGACCGAGTAGTCACAAACAGGTGGAGCGACATTCAGATGATGCCTATCGGGCTGGCGAGAAGTTGGCTGAATACCAAACCGGCACGAAGCACTTTCTCGCAGAGGCGCTCAGTTGGTCTATGGTGCCGAAACCGACTGCCTGTTACATATGATGGGCGGACCCCTGGTCTCAGAGAGCAATGAGCAACTCGAAGATGGTTCTGCCTACCGTCAACTTAGGCCCACCAAACTGGACGAAATCAAGAACTTTCACGCTGAGGTTCAGGTTGGCGCTTTAGCTCAGACCTACCAACGGCCTGCTAGATCTACGCCGTTTCATGGGCCGAGGTGACGCGCTGAGGTGTCGTCGAATGCTGATGATGGTAGCGTTTCCACGACCTGGCCTGCGTCTACTCGTGCGTGGGTGGCCTCGAGTGCTTTATCCAAGTCCTGAGCTTTGGGCGTATAGACATCCCCACCTCGCAAGAACAGCAGGCTTGCAACCGGTCGTTGCCCGGTCGCCCGTACCGCCTGCGAACTCGTTCACAACCCCCACGCTCACCTGTGAGCACGCATCACTCGTGATCCTCCTACACCCTCCCCCGGCCACGACTGGTGGTTGCTGGTGGAGATGATTTAGGCGCCGACGTGGGAAGGTGAGACCGAACCGACGGCCTAGGGGACCACCTCATGCGGCAAGTCTCAACGCGAAGCCTTTGGCGGCGTGAGTGTGGGCGGTGCGGGCGTGGGAAGGTATGGCCAGACCGGCGGTTGGTAGACCGTGCGCTCCGGCACCACCACGATGCCACCCTCAACCTCCTCGTACGTCAACTGCAGCAGGTCGTGGCCTCCGTCCGATTCTCGGTCCTTGCGGAACAGGTAGGGGCCATCCCGCCAGCCGAGGTAACCTAGGTACTCGGCGAACCAGTTTCTTGCCTCGTCGAGCGAGAGGCCCGACACGATCTGACATCTCCGCTCGCCGCATTCCCTCCAAGCGCCGCCGGGATGCAGGGGGAAGTCATCGTGGAATGTCAGGAGCTCGATAGTGAAACGGTCCGGCCGGAAGTGGAGCCGAGCGATGGGATACCTGCCGCGGTCCCCGCGCACCCAGACCTGGAGCCCAGCCTCCTCCTTTGCCAGCTGCCATCCCCCGCTCGGCATGGTGCTCCGATACCAGGCGGCGACTTCGGCCTGGTCAACGCCGTCGAAGCGGTAGGGCAGGCTGTCAGAGAGGAGGTAGGCGGTGGTCGCCGGGTGCCGGGGAAGCCCGCTCTCCGGCCCAATCGCGCTGGGGGCAGATAGGATGGGAAGCACCGGCATCACCGTGATCTGATGTGGGATGTAATCCAACAGAAAGGTCGCGACGGGGCCGGGCGGGAGCAGCGCCGTGGCCTGCTGGGCCGCCTCGCCGGTCAGGTGCGCGATCAGCTCCGCCGGCCACTCATGCTGCGCCTCCTCGGCGGAGCCTCCCGGCCTCGCTATGACGGACACCTCTCGCGGAAGCAAGGCCAACGCGTCCCGTGGCAGCGCGTCGACCACGGTGCGGTAGAGGGCTCGCAGCATGTCCATGACTTCCGTGTGCTGCTCGAGGTCGCGGAAGGCGGGGTCGAGCTCCGGGTTGAACGCATAGACGCTAACGGTCTTGCGTCCGCCGGCCGACTGAATGCTGAAGGTCGTGGTGCCGGCGTCCGTCATATCGAAGGCGAAGTAGCGGTCGTCCAGCTCGTGCAATATGTCCGCCTCGGCCAGCAGGCGCCGCACCGTTGACTTGCTGAGCTGGGTCTCCCGGATCAGCGCTCGCTCCGGCTCGTAACGCTCCTCCCGCGACACGAACACAACCCGTCCGTTCCCCCAGACGGTCACGAGCGGCACCCAGGCCGCGGCGTGCGGGTAGGCGACCATGCCCCCCGTGAGGTCGATCTGAAGTACCGGCGCGTCGCTTGGGTAGTCGAAGGACGGGCTTCGCTGGGTGCAGGCGGACAGTGGCAAGAGAAGCGTCAGCACGAACAGGACCGCCATGGAGGCGGTTGATCCGCACTTGCCATGCATCCTCATTTTGAGTGACTCAACCTCGGCAAGCATAGCGAAGTCAACCCCTCGGGCGTGGCTATGAGCGGCGGGAGACCAAGCATGAATTCCGGCACCTTGGCGCCAACGACGTTGGAGTAGTAAGTCACCGTCGAGGATCCCACTGTGATCGCTCTATCATAAGCTTCGGGTTCTCCCTCCGACTCTGATACAATACTAGGAGGGTCGCGATGACCCCTTTGGAAACATTCAATCGATTCTTCATAATCTCTTCCTTTCCAAGGCATCTCCTTTCTTCAAATTGGCCAACAGTATCACTCCTGTCGTAGGCCATCCGTTCGTACCGCTGGGATGGTTGACCGCGCGTCAGCGAATCAGGTCGCTCAATAGCAGGGAGCCAACTCGCCCTCCGGACGGCGGACGTACCGGATCTCGTTGCCGCTCTGCGAGGTGAACACCGCTATGTCCTCAGTCAACAACTCGATTCTACCCGTCGCGTCGGTCTCGTTCCACCCAGCTGGTGGGTTGTACTTCCATTCCTCCGGCACATTCTCGGCCCGCCAGTACTGTCCCCCAAACGCTATATTCTCAACGCCACAGTGCAAAGTCCCGAACTTGAAGTCGTAGGCATTCCCTGTTTCTACCGGGTCAGCAGGCGGCACGCCCATGTCCACAGTCGGCTGGGGCTTTGGCGTCGGCGTCGATGCCGGTATTGATTCGGCTGGAGATTGAATGATGATGGTTGGAAATAGTAGGTCCATGGGATTCTTCTCGACCCGGGAGCCAACCGCCTCAGCGACATCAAGCTTTAGTTGTGCAGGAGTTGCGCCCCGCGCGAACTGAGGTTCTTCCAATCCAGCACCATACCCCGTAACCGTTGATCCATCGGTATTGAGGATGGCCCACGGGCCATACACCCCATAGCTCTCATTGTCAGGATTACGACTCAGGAACAAAACAAAAGACTCGCCTGCCTGTGGAAGCTGGACCCTTCGGTTGGAGTCTATTCCATCTCCCGCGTGGCCCTTCAGCCTCAACGCTGGATTATCAACCACAAACCCGTCATTGAGCAAAGTGTCGCTGATTCTGATTCCGAAGTAGGAGTATGGGTATTGGCGCGGAGGCGGAACATCATCTCGGTTGTCGGTGTCCCCAGAGTCGTCGAATGGGCCTTCTATAGTCTGCTTCATTAACCCAACGATCTCACCGACGACGATAGCGTCGGAAATATCGACGAGGTCTTGCACCGTTGTGGGTGAAGGAATCCATAGCGCACTGGATTGGCCTGCATTCGCCGTCGCCAGCGGCTGGTCATCGTCTCTGGCTACTGTGAGAGTCACCTCTAACGCAATCAGGCCAGCGACGACAGCGAATGAGGCCACCAATCGCACTGGAAGTGGGGTATTCTTTCTCATGATGCTAAACATAACTGATCACATCCTGCCTTCGAATTAGCTGTGACGTAAAGAACATATCGACACGGATGCGGTTTCACAATAAGGGAGGTTACCGTGTAATTGCGGCGTTATTCGACGGTCACGGTTATTGAGGAGCCGCCCTCAGCGGAAAGCTTGTGTTCACCAGGGGTTGCATCTTCCGGGATTCGAGCTGTTGCTCTGCATGCATTCATCATGCACCGGATGGTCCCAATCAACTGTTCGTCGAAATACAGGTGGAATTGCCTCGAGCCTTCGCTGTACCCACCTGTGATCTTGATATACCCGCCCGTCCCAGTCACGGTTATCTGGCTACCGGGTGATGCGGGCTGCGGTGCCACTGTTGTCAACTGCGGGGGATGAAGCTGTCCGCCGCCTGTGGGAATCGGCGTAGCCCCTGTAATACCGGACGGCAACGGCGTCCGGGTAGGGACTGCCGTTCGCGTGGGGATCGGCGTCATGATGCCGTGGGCCCATGATAGAGCGGAATAGATCACGTTCCCACTGTTGTCGTCGACTATGACAGTTACCCGGGGATCTGTCGGAATGGATGTCGCACCACGCGGCACACGAGCGAGTGCAGGAAAATCATGGAAAACCACGACCCATACTCCTAAGTTTGAAGTCTGCGTGTTAGTGTCTTCGCGGAGACCAGTGAATGCTCCAGTTGCCACTTGGATGGGCAACTTCGTTGGCTCGTCGATGTCCCAGGGTCCTCTCAAGAAGTCTATTGCCTGTGCTTTCGCCTCTGATTCGGGAAGCGAAGGAGCGAAATCAGATTCTACTAAGTGAACGCGCCCGTCGACCTGAGCCCCCGAACTCTCAAGAGGTGTGGGGTTACCGCCGCTCAACCCTACAAATACCGCGGAGGTTACCAGAGCCACCATTGCGATGGCTGCAATGCCGTATGTATAGAGCAATTTGCGAGATCTCATGTTAATCCTCCTTCGACTATGGATTCAATGCATCTCACGTTGCAACTATTCGTACTTGCCATCAGACAAAGCCTTGGCCAAACCTACAGCTTTCCCCGCATACCGAAGATGTCCACCTCAGTCGCGGGCTCTAATTGCCGCACTCTACCTGTTGCGTCGGGATACCGCCGATTCCAACTCTCTGACAAACTGGTTAGTTTCTGTATTATTTGCGAACAGGACTTTCTGGCGGAGGTCATCAACATGAGTAACACGGTCTCCGTCAATCAAGAAAACGCTCCACCAACCATAGGTGCCGTACGTCCCGTCAGGATTGCGGCCAAGCCCGTAGATACGGCGATCATTGATTTGCGGCATCGGTATGAGTGATGGGTACGGCGAAACGTGATCCGCTTCGCCCAGCACTCGTAGGGTTATTGAACCACCAGCCTCAATGTTTTCTCCGAGAATCACTCGCTCTATCGTCAGGTTATAGTCGGTCGCAGGCAGTGCGGAAGAAACAGGAGCATTTTTTATATTCCGGACATTGTCCTGCTCGTTATAGGAATTTAGCTCACCGCTTCCGATAACTGAAGTCACCCGGGCCACGACTATCGCGTCCATCTTACTCACAAAGTCATCCATATTGGCGGGCGGTGGGACAAACCACACGTTTGAGTTGTATGGGCTGAGGTCGTAATCCGGTATGCTGCTAGACGCGTTAGAGTCCGACCGCAGGACCAATCTTACGGAGTTGAGGACGAAGGCCTCATCCATCTTGCACGAGGGACTGGGTGGTGACACAAACCGAGGTTCATGAGTCGCGGTCGAGCCACCCGGCACGATCCGATCCCCTTTCCGTAATTCTAGTCGCTCACCGAAGACATCTACAAACTCGATCGTTTGGGTAGATGCGTTCCAAGAGGTCGGCTCTGGCCAAACGAGCAGAATCGACTTCCGGTTTTCGAGAATCAGCCGTACACAACCAGAGGAGATATCGAGTGTGCCTTCGCCAGCGCTTGCTTGATTGAAGACCTCAGCAGTGCTGGGATCCCATGTGGCAAGGGGCGACTCATCAAACCACTGTACCGCACGTCGCACGCCGGCCAGGTCAAACGTGGCATCATTGAACAACTCAGGCATGCGCGGCACTACCAGGTCGCCATCTGAACGATCGAACACACCATTATCCAGGCTCACGGTCACGTAGAAATGATCACAGGCTGTGATGCCCGGTGCATCTTCCGTCGTCTGCTCCCGGAGAAACAGGAGAACCTGTTGGCCGCTTCGTACGGCTGTTGCTTCTTCACCCATAGATACCTGATCCACGTCTGGGGCTGACACAATGACCGTAGCCTCTGCCTTACCACGCAGCGTCTCAGTCACTGCAACCTCGTAGAACACGGTGGGAATCCCTCGACCCTCCCTTTCGTCGGGGTCTGCTGTTCCGTAGTCAACCTCGCGAGCTGCGACGCCTTCGACGGTTCCCAGTATCACTAAGTCGGAGGCGGCCGAAAGCTCCTCAATGGAAGAGTAGACCTCCATATCCGGCGAGGTGCCTCCAGTAGAAACAGTCCAAGGAGTTGGCTCAGCGGCAGACACCGTAGCGACCGGAGCGGTGGTCGGGCTTTGCGTGGCCTGCCCACGGTTCCCAGTATCACTAAGTCGGAGGCGGCCGAAAGCTCCTCAATGGAAGAGTAGACCTCCATATCCGGCGAGGTGCCTCCAGTAGAAACAGTCCAAGGAGTTGGCTCAGCGGCAGACACCGTAGCGACCGGAGCGGTGGTCGGGCTTTGCGTGGCCTGCCCACACGCGATGGTCGCCAGCGCCAAAAGACTCAATGCCGAGATTGCGATCCAGCTTCTCATAATCACTATCATCCTTTCCTTACTGTCAGTAGCTAAGACGTAATGTCCGTCGCTTTTGTTCCGATCTCTTCTAGTAGTGTTAGTGAACTCCTGAAGTATCGCCACTAGACGGCGGCCAGCCAGACTTGCTGTGGGTTCATCCAAGTCCAGGGGAACCCACCGTGGTCAAGTCCAAGTCGTAACTTAGAGCCTTCTATTATAAAGAATGAGGTATCTTCAAAAAGTGTGTAAACAGTCAGGCGGTGTACCCTCTCTCTGAACAACACGGGCTCGAGGCCCAAGAGAGGAGATAGACCGCCCATGAGGAAGGAAAGCACTGAGAGTAGGTCGGAGTCAAGGCCGGAGTGGGAGCAGTTGGAGGATTGGGTGCGAAGCCAGGTCCAGAGGCTGATCCAGGAGTTGCTGGAGGAGGAGGTGACGGCGTTTCTGGGAAGGGCGAAGTCGGCGCTCAGATCCGACTCGGACAACGATACCGGCTATCGGAACGGATACGGCAGAGCCCGGAGGCTTACGCTGAGTTCGGGAACGATACAGCTGAGGCGGCCGCGAGTCCGCGATACCGAGGAGCAGTTCGAGAGCCGGCTGCTGCCGCTGTTCGTCAACAGGACCAGGAAGGTTGCTGAGTTGATCCCCGAGCTGTACCTGCACGGTCTATCCGAAGGCGACTTCGATCTGGCTTTGCGGGGGCTGCTGGGAGAGGACGCACCGGTATCGGCGAGCACGGTGGCCCGGTTGAAGTCCAAGTGGAACGATGAGCTTGCCCAATGGCGCAGCCGGCCCCTAGATGACCTGGAAGTGGTCTACATGTGGGTGGATGGAGTCTACGTCAAGGCTGGTCTTGAGAAGGAGAAGGCGGCAGTACTGGTGGTGGTGGCGGCCCTGAGCGACGGGAGCAAGGTGGTGGTGAGCGCTGTTCCCGGATACAGGGAGTCCACAGAGAACTGGTCCGATGTGCTCAGGGACATGAGGCGCCGCGGGCTGGAGTGCCCGAGGCTGGTGGTTGGGGACGGACACCTGGGCATCTGGGGAGCTCTGCGCAACGTCTATCCGCAGGCGGCAGAGCAACGCTGCTGGAACCACAAGATCGTAAACGTGCTCGCCAAGCTTCCAAAGCGACAACAGGACCAGGCCAAGCTCATGCTGCGTACTATCCCCTACGCGCCGACTCGGACAGAGGCTGAGCGGCTCAGGACGGTGTTCACCAGGTGGTGCGGCGACCATTCCTACGAGGCGGCCTCAGAGGCCTTGGAGCGGGACTGGGACCGCATGGTCACCTTCTATGACTTCCCAAAGGAGCACTGGGGGCACCTTCGCACGACGAACCCGGTAGAATCACCCTTCGCGGCCCTCAGGCTTCGGACCGATGCCGCCAAGCGCTACAAGAGGGTCGATCGGGCGATAGCGGTGATCTGGAAAATGTTGATGGTCGCCGAACAGCGCTTCAGGCGTCTGAAGGCCCCTGAGTTGATCGAAGACGTCTATCTCGGTGCACAGTATGCGGATGAAATCGCCATTGAATCAACGGCTGAGAAGGTCGCCGCCTGATGTCGTTTACACACCTATTGACGTAACCTCCCTTCTTAGTCGCTAACCTCAGACGCAGAGCACTGTGGTTTCCTTTGGATGGTCGGTCGAGACGCGAGTCATACCTCTAAGCGGAGCGCATAGCCTTGCAAGTTTCTGTGCACGGACTTGGCCACGTTGGGTTGGTGGCCGCCGCGTGCTTAGCGCGCAGTGGCCACGATGTGCTGGGACTGGATATAGACCAGGAAACGGTACATGCAGCCTACGCTGGCCGGCCAATGAGCGTGGAGCCTGAGCTTGAAGGGTTGCTCCGCGAAGGGCTTTCGAGCGGATGCCTGCGATTCGCTCACGTGGACACGGTAGAGGAAACGCAAGCGGAGCTAGCCCTGGTATGCGTGGGCACGCCCTCCTTAGGCAACGGAAGCGCTGACCTCTCCTCTGTTCGTTCGGTGCTCTTTTGGGTCCTCCATCACGAGCCCCACGTGCAGGCGGTTGTGATGAAGAGCACGGTGCCACCGGGTACAGGACGCATTCTAGAGCGTCATACCCTGCAGGAGAGCCAGGTGGCCTACGTCTCTAACCCTGAGTTCCTCCGCGAGGGGCATGCCGTCCATGATTGGTTCCATCCCGATCGGATTGTCATCGGGAGCAGTAACGCCGCTGCCGAGGAACGGGTCCGGGCCCTCTACCACGACATTCAAGCGCCCGTCGTCGTGTCGGACAGCACCAGCACCGAAGTGATCAAGTACGGCGCGAACGCCTTCCTTGCCGTGAAGGTCTCCTTCATCAACGAAATAGCCAATATCTGTGATCGCGTAGGCGCCGACATCGATGCTGTGGCCAGCGGGATTGGGCAGGACCCGAGGATAGGCAGTTCGTACCTGCGTCCAGGCCTCGGTTACGGAGGCTCTTGCTTCCCCAAGGATGTTCGCGCCCTGAACTTCCTGTTCAACGCAAACGGACACAACTTCGAGCTGCTCCAAGCGGTCATCGGCGTGAACAACCGCCAACGGCTCCTCCCGATGCTGGCGCTCCGTGAGAAGTTCGGTCCCCTTCACGGGATACGGGTGGCAATCCTCGGCGTCTCATTCAAACCGGAAACCGACGACACCCGGGAGGCCCCGGCGTTGGACCTGGTGACGCTACTCCTGGAGGAGGGTGCCGAGGTGCGGGTCTACGACCCCTGGGCGGACGTCAGCAGCGTGCTGCCCGGCGCGGCTGCCGCGTGTGAAAGCGCGCTAATGGCACTGGATGGCGCGCAGGCGGCGGTGCTGGTCACCGAATGGCAGGAGTTCGTAACCCTTGACTGGGCGGACGCGGCCCAGCGGATGGAGTCACCGAAGCTGTTGTTCGATGGCCGAAACGCGTTAGATCAAGCGAAGCTATCAGCCCTGGGGTTTGATTACAGGGGTGTGGGCCGCGGAGCAGCGCGGAAGCTCTCCGACCTCTCCTTGAGAGCCAAAGGCTAATCCGCGTTGGCCCTTTTCAGTAAGCTCCTCTTGCGGTAGTCAGAATCTGAGCGCGAGCGTCAGGTCGTTATGAAACTGGTGGTCACCATCCCCGCGCTGAACGAAGAGGAGTCGGTGGGCGAAGTCGTCCGCTCCATTCCGCGCAAGCTGGACGGGTTCGACGAAGTGGCCGTCCTCCTTGTTGACGACGGCTCCACCGACAACACTGTCGAAGAAGCTCGGAAGGCTGGATGCGATAGAGTCCTCAGCTTCTGAGGTTACGTCAATAGGTGTGTAAACGACATCAGGCGGCGACCTTCTCAGCCGTTGATTCAATGGCGATTCCATCCGCATACTGTGCACCGAGATAGACGTCTTCGATCAACTCAGGGGCCTTCAGACGCCTGAAGCGCTGTTCGGCGACCATCAACATTTTCCAGATCACCGCTATCGCCCGATCGACCCTCTTGTAGCGCTTGGCGGCATCGGTCCGAAGCCTGAGGGCCGCGAAGGGTGATTCTACCGGGTTCGTCGTGCGAAGGTGCCCCCAGTGCTCCTTTGGGAAGTCATAGAAGGTGACCATGCGGTCCCAGTCCCGCTCCAAGGCTCTGAGGCCGCCTCGTAGGAATGGTCGCCGCACCACCTGGTGAACACCGTCCTGAGCCGCTCAGCCTCTGTCCGAGTCGGCGCGTAGGGGATAGTACGCAGCATGAGCTTGGCCTGGTCCTGTTGTCGCTTTGGAAGCTTGGCGAGCACGTTTACGATCTTGTGGTTCCAGCAGCGTTGCTCTGCCGCCTGCGGATAGACGTTGCGCAGAGCTCCCCAGATGCCCAGGTGTCCGTCCCCAACCACCAGCCTCGGGCACTCCAGCCCGCGGCGCCTCATGTCCCTGAGCACATCGGACCAGTTCTCTGTGGACTCCCTGTATCCGGGAACAGCGCTCACCACCACCTTGCTCCCGTCGCTCAGGGCCGCCACCACCACCAGTACTGCCGCCTTCTCCTTCTCAAGACCAGCCTTGACGTAGACTCCATCCACCCACATGTAGACCACTTCCAGGTCATCTAGGGGCCGGCTGCGCCATTGGGCAAGCTCATCGTTCCACTTGGACTTCAACCGGGCCACCGTGCTCGCCGATACCGGTGCGTCCTCTCCCAGCAGCCCCCGCAAAGCCAGATCGAAGTCGCCTTCGGATAGACCGTGCAGGTACAGCTCGGGGATCAACTCAGCAACCTTCCTGGTCCTGTTGACGAACAGCGGCAGCAGCCGGCCCTCGAACTGCTCCTCGGTATCGCGGACTCGCGGCCGCCTCAGCTGTATCGTTCCCGAACTCAGCGTAAGCCTCCGGGCTCTGCCGTATCCGTTCCGATAGCCGGTATCGTTGTCCGAGTCGGATCTGAGCGCCGACTTCGCCCTTCCCAGAAACGCCGTCACCTCCTCCTCCAGCAACTCCTGGATCAGCCTCTGGACCTGGCTTCGCACCCAATCCTCCAACTGCTCCCACTCCGGCCTTGACTCCGACCTACTCTCAGTGCTTTCCTTCCTCATGGGCGGTCTATCTCCTCTCTTGGGCCTCGAGCCCGTGTTGTTCAGAGAGAGGGTACACCGCCTGACTGTTTACACACTTCTTGAAGACACCTCCCTCGTTAAACGCAAAGGGCATACCTGGTTTGTCAGCGCAGTCCTTCCCAAGCTCATTGAGTCCCATCCCAATCTCGTTTACCTCATTGCGGGGAAGGGCGGTCTTCGAATCGACATTGCTGAAGCGGCCAAGCATCACGCGGTTGATTCAAACGTTTTGCTGCTAGGCGAAGTAGATGATTTCGTGCTGCGGTCGTTGTACAGTGCAGCCGACTGCTTCGTTATGCCGAATGTCAGCGTGAAGGGAGACCTGGAGGGGTTTGGCATTGTCGCTTTGGAGGCTGCGGTCGCTGGCCTGCCGGCGGTGGCGGCCAGGGTCGATGGCATCGTGGATGCCGTGACCGACGGTGAAAATGGGACTCTGGTGGCCTCGGAAGATGTGGATGGCTTTATCGACGCCATCGAGCGCGTGCTTCAGGCGGACAAGCAGGTGATTGGCGAACGCGCTCGCCAATATACACTGGAACACTTCGCGTGGCCTCAAGTTGCCCGAAGCTATTGGCAGACGTTTGAAGAGGTAGCCGGCCTCCCTGACCGCTCCACGGCCTAGGCCCTGCTTGCGCGGAGCTATACGCTCCCTTTCCTGCTACCCACTCTCTTCACGGGACAAGACTGTGCACAACGGGCTGATGACCCAAGTCCAAAGACTAGCACGTCCATTGGTCCTTCTCGCCCTGCTGGCTTCGCGCTGGCCGTGTCCTACCTCGCCAGCAACTGGCGCCGTGTGGTCCAGGAGGACGTGGACTTTCAGTGGGCGTTCCTCGCCCCTGCGTGGGCGCTCGTTGTGCTTCAGGTGTTGATGCTGGGCTTCGGATGGCACATGGTACTCCGGGGCCTGGTCGCGGTCCGGCCAAGTCCCGTCCTGACCCTTCGCGCCTTTTACTACAGCTTGCCCGGAAAGTACGTACCGGGAAGGGTGGCGATGTTCTTGGGACGAATGCACCTGCTCCGGGCCTTGGGACTGCCACCGGGACCAATGCTCTCCAGCTTCGTCTACGAGGCGTCTCTTCAGCTCCTGGCGGCGTTTCTTATCGCTGCGCCGTTGGTCCTGCTGGGGACCAGCAGCCCAGCGCTAGGTTGGCTTGTGGCCATAGCGATCGCCGCGATGGGTGCCGGACTCTTGCTGGCGTGGCCTAGGGTCCTGCACTCCCTCATTTCGCGAGTAGCACGCGTCGCCGGCCAGGGAGTTGAGGAGCAAAACAAATGGTTATCAAGGACTATGACAGTCAAGCTCCTAGGGTGGTACGTGGGCATTGTGATAGTAAGCGGCCTCGGCCTGTTCTTCACGGTCAACGCGCTCACCCCCTACGGCCCATCGGAGATTGGAGGGAGCATCGGCACCGTGGCACTGGCCGGCGCCATGGGCATCATCGTGGTGGTGGTGCCCAGTGGGCTAGGGGTGCGCGAAGGTGTTATTGTGGGCCTGCTCAGCCTGAGCGTTCCGCTGAACGTGGCGTTGACGGCTAGCTTGTTGTTCCGCGTGGTGGCGACGGTTGCCGAGCTGACGCCTGGCGCCGTGTTCGGCACGGTGGAGATGGTGGGGACACTCAGCCGTAAGGCCCGTCACCGAGTGCGATCCTAGTCCTTCATGGTGGAGGGGGGTAAACGCATGCCATCGCTGATCCATCGAGTCCGCTGGCTCGGGACGGCCGCCCGGGACCTCCTGCTGCGCCCCAGGTACCGGCCACAGGAGTTCTGGGACCGGAGGCTAAGAAACGACAGACTAAGCGCCGTAGGCCACCGCCGCCTCGATGAGAAGGAGAACGCGCGATGGTACGCGCAGCTCGAGCAGGACCTGCTCGCCGAGATTGAGCAGCTGGGGTTGGACCTTAGTCGGCAATCCGTCTTGGAGATCGGACCAGGCACCGGGTACTGGACGGCGGTGGTCCAGCGGCTCGACTGCAAGGAGTACTTGGGGATCGACATCGCCGAGGCGGCGGTCGAGCGGCTCCGCACCAAGTTCCCGGACTACCGGTTCCAGACCGGGGACCCCTCCCGTGATTCCATCGCGGGAAAGTGGGACGTAATCTTAATGGTCCATGTGGACGAACACATCCATGGCGAGGAGTTTACGAAGGCCCTGACCACCATCAAAGGGACCATGAAACCCACTTCCAACTTTCTGGCATCGGCATCCCATCCCAATAAGAAGAGCTGGGTCCCCCACGTGGAGTACCACAGCGAAGAGGACTTTACGAAGGTCTTCCCCGTCAAATGGATTCATCGGCCAGTGCACAAGTTCGGCAGTGACCTACTGCTCTCCATCTCTGAGACCTCCGCACTTCACTCCTGATGCGCTAAGCCACTCAGCCGCGCTGAGAAAATGGGTGGCACGCGTAATCCCGATAGGTGTGTCGCGCACCGGAGTGGTAGGATGGGTGCACAAGGCGAACATCTGGTGCGCAGGCATTATGTGCGGCATCTTCGGCTACGTCGGTCATAAAGACGCTACTCCTCTAATCCTGGAGGGGCTCGTACGGCTGGAGTACCGGGGCTACGACTCGGCGGGCCTGGCAGTCGCCGATGGGGATGGCCAGCTCCAGGTAAGCAGGGCCGCCGGCAAGCTGCAGAACCTCGCTGGTCTGGTCACGTCTCAGCCGATCTCCGGCGCCACCGGCATCGGCCACACGCGATGGGCCACCCACGGCGCGCCTACTGACGCCAACGCCCATCCCCACACCGACTCCACTGGCACCGTCGCCGTGGTCCACAACGGCATCGTGGAGAACTACCAGGAGCGCAAGGCCCACCTCGTAGCCAACGGCCATACCTTCAGCTCCACCACCGACTCCGAGGTCATTCCCCACTTGGTCCAGGAGCACCTGGCGAAGGGCCACCCTTTCGTGGAGGCGGTGCGCCTGGCCGCCAACGAGCTCCACGGCTCCCACGCCATCGTGTTCCTGAGCGCGGCCGAGCCGGAGACCTTGGTGGCGGTCCGCGTCGGCCACGCCGGTGGCATCGCCGTGGGCTACGGCGACGGCGAGATGTTCGTGGCGAGCGACCTGCCCGCCCTGGTGCCCCTGACCAGCACGATCGCGTTTCTGGCGCCTGGCGAGTTAGCGGTCTTGGCGCCCACCGGATGCTCCTACATGACCCTTCAAGGCGAGCGCGTCAACCGACAGCCCGAGCTCTCCGAGCTGACCCCCGAGGCCGCCGCCAAGGGTGGCCATGACCACTTCATGCTGAAGGAGATCATTGAGCAACCGGAGGCGATAATGAGCGGGCTGCGCGGTCGTCTCAGCTTTAGCCCCGACTCCCTGACGCTGGCCGACGTGCCCTTCAGCCCCGCGGAGCTCCGCGGCCTGCAGCGGGTGGTCCTGGTCGGCATGGGCAGCAGCTATCACGCCGCCCAGTACGGGGCCCGGCTGATAGAGGAGCTGGCCCGCATTCCGTCGGTGGCCGAAAACGCGTCCGAGTTTCGATACCGGCAGCCGGTGCTGGACCGACACACGTTGGTGGTAGCGGTTGGCCAGTCAGGCGAGACGGCCGACACCCTGGAGGCCATGCACCTGACCAAAGAGGGTGGCGCGCGCACCATCACCATCTGCAACGTGCCAGGAAGCCAGGCCACCCAGCTCGCGGAGGGGACCATCCTCATGCACACGGGGCTGGAAGTTAGCGTAGCCGCCAGTAAGACCTTCACCAGCGCCCTTCTGTGCCTCTACCTCTTGGCGACGCACCTTGGGGTCGAACGGCGCACCCTGTCCAACGAAGCAGTGGCCGAGCACCTGTCCACGCTTGCGCATGCTCCCGCGCTACTGGCGCGTACCCTCGAGCTGAACCAGGATGCGTATCCCGGCCTAAGCGAGCGTTACTCCCGCTTCCGTCGATTCCTGTTCATTGGCCGCGGCGCCATGGAGCCCGTGGCCATGGAGGGCGCCCTGAAGCTGAAGGAGATCAGCTATATCCACGCCGAGGGCATGACCGCCGCCGAGCTGAAGCACGGACCCATCGCCCTTGTGGACTCGGAGACTCCGGTGGTGGCGCTGGCGCCCCACGACTCCTTGTACGGCAAGATGGTGAGCAACATCCAAGAGGTGCGGGCGCGTAACGGTCCCGTGCTGGCGGTAGGCACCGAAGGCGATGAAGCGTTGGCCCGACTGGCCGACGACGTCCTTTGGGTCCCGTCTTGCCCGATGGCCATGATGCCCTTGGTGGCCGTGGTACCGCTCCAGCTCTTCGCCTACCACGTCGCCCTGCAGTGCGGCACCGACATAGACCAGCCCCGGAACCTGGCCAAGAGCGTCACCGTCGAGTAGACAGGGCGCCAATCCTCGGATAGTGGGCACGGCCCGCTGACGATGCGGGCACGGTCGCCACGGGCGTAGACGTAGCGTCTGTCCTGCGCCTGACTGCCCCTGACCAGTTGGTCGTAAATATCAAGGTTTCGCAGGAGGAAAGCTCAAGCCACGACTCCGACACTTCCGTATCCGTTCACTCTCCATCGAAACGCACCATGTACTGTTGCTCTACCGGCTTAACAGGGCCACCCTCACGAGTAAGCACGACTAAGATCGCGGGGCGACTCTTTGTGAATATCGGCGCAATGTTGACGCCAATTTGGCATACCGGTACGCTCGCACTCGGTTATCATGGATGGCATGTTCCGAGTCCAAGGAGGAGGACATGGAATCTGAACGGGAACAACCGGCAAGTACAGGTAATGTGCTTAATGAGCGAGGCGTCACGGTGTCTGCCAGTCATCTCGCCAACCAGCGATTGTCGTATCCATTGCAGGCCGTAACGTCAGCGAGTACTCGTAAAGAACCGGAGCACAAGTTAATTGCCATCGGCATCATTGTTGTGGGATTAGCGCTCAGCCTATGGTCTTTAACATTACTCCCGGAGTCAGTTGACGTAGGGACGTCGGGGATTGAACTGAACAGATTTAGTGACAGAGTACCTATCAATACCCTGGCCTTCGGGATTCCGGGGCTGGCGTTGATAATCGCAGGCGCCGCGTGGGTCATGCGCATGAAGTCGAAGTATACGGTTGTGTTGCACGCTCCTGCTGGCGCCAAGTTTGTCCTTTCCGACAGGGACGAGCAGTGGGTTACAAAAGTTGCTGCGGCGGTAAATGAAGCGATTGCGGCCAGGTAGCTTGGAATCGCTGAACCATGTCGAATGAGGGGCTAGGGTCTCTGAGGCAACCCCTGTGACCCTCGCCGGAAAGTAGCATGCACCTCTAGTTCGGCCTGCGCCCAGGCCACACCACTACCACCACACTCGCGCCTGAATAATCAAAATTGTGGAGATAGTACCCAGGTCCTCCTTCAATATTCGTCAAGGGGGGCACGGTTTTCTGGCCGACCATACGACATCCCACTGACTGATTGACACTACACTTCCCGCAGGAGTACCGTCACCACAGACTGATTCGTGGCATCCATGAAACCCCACGGGAGGTGCTGAGATGGCACTGGAGACTAGGCTAGGGGCAGGCGTTTGGAAAGACGTGGACCTGGTGGACCGGCCCAAAGGGCTGGTAAGCCGGGACATCTTCGTGGACCCGGAGCTGTACGAGCTGGAGAAGGAGCGGGTGTTCGCCCGCTGCTGGCTGTTCGTGGGGTTCGAGGACCAGGTGAAGAAGCCCGGCGACTACTTCGTCTCGCGAATGGGGGAGGAGTCGGTCATCCTGAGCCGCGACCGCGACAACACGATTCACGTGTTCCTGAACTCGTGCCGCCACCGGGGGATGAAGGTGTGCCGGTACGACGAGGGGAACACGCCGGTGTTCACGTGCCCGTACCACGGGTGGAGCTACGCGGGTGACGGAAGCCTCGTAGGCGTGCCCCGGTACAAGGACGCGTATCGGGAAGAGCTGGACAAGTCGCAATGGGGCCTCGTTGAAGTCGCGCAGATGGCCAGCTACCGAGGCACCATTTGGGCCACGTGGGACCCCCAGGCGCCCTCCTTCGTAGAGTACATCGGGGACAACGAGCCGGGCCTGGGCTTGCACTTCGACAAGCCGGACGGCACGGAGGCGGACATCGAGGTGCTGGGTGTCCTCAAGTGGCGCTTCTCCTCCAACTGGAAGTTCGGCGCCGAGAACTTCCTAGGCGACGGCTACCACGGCACGCCAACGCACCACTCAGTGGAGATTGTGGGCATCAACCCCGGTGGCGACCAAGGCCGGACCAACCTGCTGCAGCGGGCAGCCCAGCAATCGTCGGACTCCCTGGCCTTTGAGGTCACCCACCACGGCTCTGGCCGCCTCGGCGTGCGTATCTGGCCGGAGGGCTTCCCTTACGTCAACAGCTACCAGAACCAGCCTATCGTGGAGGACTACTTCCGAGACGCCTATGCGCGCCGCAAGCAGGTGATGGGCAAGCAGTGGCGAGTAACCTCCGGCAACGGCAACACCTTCCCCAACGGTACCCAGGGGACCAACAACAGCATCTGCATATGGCACCCCGCTGGGGTCGATTGGACGGAGTGCTGGCGCTTCTACTACGTGCACCACGATATGCCGCAGGAGGTGAAGGACGTGCTGCGGCACTACTACATGCGCTACGGCGGCCCCGCGGGGCTGACCGAATCGGACGACATGGAGAACTGGAACTACGCCCACAAGGCCAGCAAGGGGACCATCGCGCGGCGCTACCCCTACGACTACTCCTTGGGGCTAAGCCGAGAGGTCCGCAGCCACCCACTGCTAGAGGAGTTCGGCCTGCCGCAGCATGGTACCTTCACCCCAAAGCGAACGGCCGGTAACCGGGAGCCGTCGGAACAGAACCAGCGGGGCGCCTACCACTTCTGGCTCCAGCTGATGCAGGCGGACAGCTGGGACGACCTGCGCGAGAAGGGGCTGTGGCAGTAGCGGCCTAGACCACAACCGGACTCGGTAGCAGGGACCTCCCTTGACTGATTGAGGGAGGTTCCTGTTGTTACTAGATCCTACACAAGCAAGGGCCACACGCCGAGCCCGCCGCAGGCGGGCCTAGTACTGCTCCTACTTGTAGCCCTTTCATATTTCGGGTCAAAGTAACCAAAAGAAGACACACCCATCGGGGCATCAAGCCAATCCCATTGACAGGGAATTGTGTAGGCTCTAACGTGTCCAACCTCTGGACAGTCTTTGCATCGTATATAATAGATAATGAGGCTGTAGAGAAGGGGAGCCATGGCACCTGAATCGGTAAACTTCAACTACAAGGTGGAGTTCTCTCCAGTTGAAGACAACCATTGGGTAGCGCGAGTACCCAACTTCGGGATAACTGTGCATGGTGTTACCCGTGAAGAGGCTGAGGAGAAGGCACGAGCGGCAGTTCGCCGTTTGGGTGACTTGCTCCAAGACCGATATGGGTCCGACGGCACTGTAGAGTTTCTCAAGGCAAGAGGCGTCGAGTACCGCCCATCCGAAAGCAATGTTGTCGAGGCGCAGGGCACCTTTGTGGGGGCGTGGTGACCTCATCAGACCGTTTGAGCAGAGATGCGGTTGACGGTATTCTGCCCCAACTTGGGTATGAGGTACGCGAAGACCCTTTGGTCGGGATGGTGTTTTACAGCACCAGTGTTCCTGGGCAGTCTCTACTCATCGAGTACTATGAGGGGCAAGTCTATTGGTCGGATTTGCAGCCCGATTTGGCAGACGCTGGCGTAGAGGGAACTTTCAGTGCCCTCGCTGAGTAGCTGAGCCGGTAGGTTCTTGCATAATAGAAAACGGCGCTTCATGAAGCGCCGTTTTCGTGTCTATTATCTACTAAAAGTGACATACAGCGGTAACGCAATGGCCACCATTTCCGTAGGCTGAACCCAACCTAAGTAAGACGAGGCCGTAGGGCGCTGACACGCCAAACGGCCTCTGGCCGAGCGAGGAAGTATGAGTTCCTCGCTCGCTGCTCAACGGCGTACTCCCAGACCCAGTTCCTGGCAAAGCAGCGCTCCCGGCGCGTCTGGCTATTCAAAAGTGGCGCGGGCCAGGTTCCGACAGACGGCCAGCGGCAGAGAACGAACTCTTTTTACCCATCTGTATGGCTTGTGAGTCGCTGTCCGGTGTCCCAGAGCGACAGGGCGGCGTGCCCGACTTTAACGTCGCTGGTGCAGGTCCCTGCGTTAAGACCAGAACCCTATGCTTGCTCCGAAACGTCCAGCTGAAAGGGCGGGTAGCGGTCAGTCATCAGCAACACGTAGGCCATCACTCGGTAGTTCCAGCGGTTCATCCCCATCACAAAGTCGAACACTGGACGAGGATAGCGTCCTGTGAAGAGCAAGACCACGCCCCCAACGACGACCAATATGCCCACCAGGTCAAAGCCACCGTTGCCGCGCATGAAGCCGAGGATGATGAAATGCGGAATGGCCAGCAGCCACTTCACCAGTGGCAAGAACCGGCCCAGCCGTTCGGGGTACTCGACCTCCAGGTTCGCAGGGTAGTCAGGACTGGCGGCCATCGAGAACGGTGGATAGCGGTCGCTGCCCAGGGCCATGACGCTGTAGAACTCCACCCGCCACAACCACCGCATCACCCCCAGGTTGAAGTCGAATAGGCTTCGAGGGTAGCGTCCAGTGAAGAGGATGGCGAAGAACGCGACCACTCCGGCGATGAGCGCGGCTATCCCCAGCAGCGCCAGCACGACGATGTGAGGGATGATGAGCAGCAACTTGATTAGCCAGAGCCATCGGGACAGCGGCTCGTCGAGCCTGCCGGTGAGGGCGACAGGGTCAGCTTGGGGTGGGGTAGTCATGGTTCACCTCTATTGGGTGCGGATGTAGCCGGGATTTCCCATAACAAACGGGGCGTCCATTGGCCCATCATACGCCCAAGGCACGGGTCTGAACCAAGGGCCGGCCGAACACTCGGGGACAGGAAACCAGGCCCTTTCTAACTACACTACCTTCCTACCCAGGATATCCCTAGCAGTGGTGAGCGCCTACTTTCCAGCCCGCCGCGCCGACCCAAAGTAAGAGCGTGTTAGCAACCAGCAAAAGTGGGACACATTGGGAGCCGAGAGATCAGGGGCTGGATGGAGGTCTGGCGAGCTCCCTGAGGGCCCTGTTGTAGCGTCGTCGCCGTTCGGTGGTTTGAGCCTTCACCTCCTTCCTGCGTTGTAGGATCTCTTGCCGTCTTCCCTTGAGCACGTCTGATGGTGTCACGTTGCCCAGAGCCTTGTGATAGCGCCGGTAGTTGTAGTAGCTGACGAAGGCCGCGATAGCGGCCTCAAGGTCGGCGGGCAACTCATAAGGCACCTGGTTGACGTCCCGTTTGATGGTCTGGTGGTAGCGCTCCAGCTTCCCGTTGGTCTGAGGGTGGAAAGGAGTTGCTAGGATGTGCTTGATGCCAACCATCCCCAGGTAGTCCCTGAATGCTCTTGAGACATAGCCTGGACCGTTGTCACTCAGCAGCCTGGTGCGGTCTGTGACTGGAACTTGGTCCATGCTGGTCGTGTCCACAGCATCCTGGACCACCTCGATGAAGGAGTCGGCCGTCATGTCTTGCTGAAGCCTGTGAGCCAGGATGAAGCGGGAGTAGTCGTCCATAACGGTGACCAGGTAGTAGTAGCCCCACCCAACCACCCTGAAGTATGAGGCATCGGTGGCCCACATCTGGTGAGGTCCTGTGGTCTTGCGGTGGTACTCCTTCCCCGTGGCCAACCGCATCTCAGGCCTCTTCACTAGGCCCTCCCTGCCCAGGATACGGTAGACGCTGGACTCTGAGACTGAGAAGCCCTGGTTGTCGGTGATCCCCGCGGCCAGCTGACGGCAGCTCAGCTCTGGCATCTCCCTGGCTGATAACAGGACTGAGCGTTCTTCCTGAATAGTAAGACGGTTCCATGGTGGCTGATCGCCTCCTGGTCGGTCCTCAAGTCCTTGTTGGTCTTGGCGTCTGAGCCACCGGTAGTAGGTGCTCTTAGGGATGCCCAGCTCTCTGAGGACCTTTCGCTTGGGGAGGGGAGACGAGGATACTTTGGTAACTACCTCTGCCTTCTCCGGGGCGCTCATCCGCTGGTACCGGTGGCGTCCTGGGGCATGGGGATGACCGTTTTTTTGAGACGGTACGCCTCCAGCGACAGATCGGCCACTAGCTCCTTGAGTTCCCCGTTCTCTCGCTTGAGTTGCCCTACCTCATGCTGAGTGGCGTCCCGAACCGAGTCACGGGTCAACCTCTCCTTGCCCGCCTCCATGAACTCTTTGGTCCACGAGTAGTAGGAGTGGGGCTTGATCCCCTCCCGCCGGCACAGGTCGTTGACTGTGACCTCGCGGCGGAAGCCCTCCAGAACAATTCGGATCTTCTCTTCGGGGGTGTACTTACGTCGGGCAGCCGCCTTCACTGTGCGGACGAAAGACCTGGTCTGCTCGCTTCGTTCCTCGGCGGCCTCTGCTTTGCTTACTTCTAGTTGGGACACATCTGCTCCTTTCTGTGGGTAGCTCTACCCTCATTTCAGGAGCTCACACCACCCTCCGACTCTCGGGTTTTCCTACCCTTATATGTGTCCCATTATCGCTGACGGTCTACAGGGCTAGAGCATGAGCAGCCTGGTCAAATCCGTCGGCGTGGACGTATACGCTCACCTGAGCCGATTCAGGGGCCTCTACCAACCAAGGCTTCTCCGAGACGGGCAGCCCCAGTAATCCCTCTCCCTGCTGCCCACAGAACCAGCAGAGAGGGTTTCCCCAGACGGCCTCTATCGGTTCTTCCGTCCGCCTACGACCCCTCCTGAATCTCAGCCCAAACCTCGTCCATCTCGTCTAGCAGTCCACGCGGCGCATCGTCAAACGCCATCGACCCCTTCCGCTTCCCGCAACGGCTGCAGTGCAACTCGATCAGCCCGTCAAACCCGTACGACCACCCGCCGGTCACGGTTAGCCGCTCGCAAAACGAGCACCACGTCGGCGGTTGACTGCACAGAAACGGCGGGCTCACAGGGCATAAGCCCAGAAGGGCGACGGAAAAATAAAATGCGGCTGCGGCACTACCTCACCGTTAGCGGGAACCGCCAGGGGAAGTGGGGGAAGGGGACCCCTCGCCCTCTTCGGCGGTTTCTGGCTGCTCCGTCAGCTGGCCTCGATGCTTCCAGGCAGCGGCACCGCCGAGCGCCCAGAGCTCTTTGGGGTCGAGGTGCACCTGTCTGTTGTCGATGGAGACCTGGACACCGCTCGAACCCTTCAGGATGCCGGAGCCTTCAAGCACCGTGCGGGCTGAGTCCTGTTTCAACCGCATCCGGGCGGTGTTCTCGTTCGAGCCTGGCTGGTCGCGCCAGCCAATGGGCTCCACCAGGGCCTCAGCGGCGCCGATAGCGCCGGCGCGGAACACGTCCGCAGCGACGTCGTAGCAGTAGAGCTTCAACGCACCGTGAATGTCGTCGTCCAGCGACTTAAACGCCTCCTCCTCACGCCAGCTGTACACCGTTGCCGGGTGCATCTGCATGTCCAACATGACCTGCTGCTTCGTCTTCGACGGTTCAGCAAGCCGGGCAAGCAGATAATGCTTCTTTCGGCCATCAATCTGGGCCAGCCGCACCGCCCAGTCCTCGATCAGCGGCGCATCCTCGTACTTCTGCAGCGCGGCTCTCACTCCAGCCTCGCGAGCAGCATCCCGCTGGTCCACCGAATGCTGGATGTCGGCGGAGAGCACGTAGTTGGGGTTTTGAGGCCTTTTACTCTTCTGAGACACTAGGGACTCCAAGGGGGGAGGGGATGTTGCAGGCGAGCCTCAGTAGAGCGCGATTAGCTTGGGGATTCCGTTCCTACTGTCGCTACCAGGGCCTTTGCGCGTGATTCCTCGCGCGTAGAGCCCCAAGCCCATGGGTACTCCTTATCGCTGGTGTAATAGTGAGTCTCGTACCCATCGTCACGCTGACACCAACCAACCGACAGACCGGTGTACTCAGCCCCTAGATACGCCTCCGCGCAGGCGTCCATGGCTCCGAGGCTGGGATCCAAGCGGTATGTCTCAGTTCGAGACCTGCCAGGCGCGATGCCAACGCTACGTGGGCCCTCTTCGGGCACAAACAGACGGCTGCAATAGTTACAAAGGTGCGACTTGTGAGGGTCCAGCGCTAGGTCGCCCTTGTCGATGTGCTGTTTCCCACAATGGGAGCACCAGAGCTCTAAGTAGATGCACCGCTCTCGCAGCGCGGCAAAGTGCTCGTCCAGGCCCGTCCCGTGGCAAGCCCTACACTTCTCGTGCGTCGAGAGACCCTCGCCATCGAATACGTCCAGGCATGGGATGCATGCCATCGTTACTATCGGCACCAAGGCGCAAGGGCACTTCACCTCGGCCAGCGGGCGCAGCAGATCCTCTAGCGTCCCGACCTGGGTGCTCACGACTACCACCTCCTGATTCCGTAATCCACATGTGTTACGGATTTCGTAACGCATATACTTTACGCTTTCCGTACCTTTTGGCCCAGATAGGAGCAAGCATCGCCTGATGGCGCCCACCAAACTAGCCGACGCCAGTATAGCACTGTTGCCATCAGACGCAGGCGCCATGACGTTAGTTGCTAGCGAACCTGGTTGTAACTTCGGCCAACTACTTGACGGCAGTGTAAAGTTGCGATAAGTAGAGAGTAATCAGGGATGGCCGCCTGGTGCTGATGAGATAGGCCCTTAATATAGGGACCATGCTCAGACTCTGAACAAATCTATGGTGAGATGCAACAGGACTCGACGGGCAGACTCGTCTTCCCAACCGCCGTTGGCGTAGGTGGCATCCTGGTAATTGGGTCCTTCTATATGCTTTTGGCGTTCGCGGTGGGGAGTCATGAAAGATCACTACTCGATTGGCGAGTTGGGGCCTTCACTGTTGTCTTGGGGCTTATTGGAAGCGTGGGGGCTTTCCTCGTGGCCCGAAGCGCTTACTACGATACGCCCATCACCGGAAGTGGGCTTGCCTTTGTCGTATCATTCTTCGTCCTGGCAGGGGCCTTGTTGTACTACGCCCCCGCTTTCACGGTAGCCGCTCTTTACTTCGTCCTCGCCATACCTCTGTCCGCAGTAACGGTATGGGAGTGGGTTGCCCGCAGTAAACACATGTAGGGGCACACCCGGCCGGACCTCAGTAAACTAAAGTGTTCTTTCGAACTAAGGCCTTCCGCCGTGCATGCGCGCTGCGTAGGCCTCGTCGATGCCGCGGGGCCACTCTCGAACCAGCGGGCGCAGCGCATCCTCATGATTAGGCTGCATGAAGTTGAAAGCGTCCGCATGCAGGGACCGGTCCACCATCCTGAGAACGTACTAGCTTCCTTGCGGCATGGCAAGAAAAACCCTACCAGACACTTGCGAATTAGCTACCGTTTATTTGGGCCCTCGAGCCGCATGGCCGTGGAGCCATAGAGCGGCACTATTTCGGAACGTAGCTTATTTGCCCTAAACCGCTGACAGGCGTAGACGGGGACAAGCGGCGGGACCGGGGGCGTCCGCCCTACAAGATACGTCACTATCCCATCGTCGTAACCGGCAGATGGCACCTAGAGCATTCCACCTACGGGGCCGATGGATTCGCATATACGGACGAACGGAGCTACAAGCAAACCGTGAGCTGGTGGAAACGTTCAGTGCTAGAGGGTAAGAGGGCACTCAAAGACGACCTGGCCAGGCAACGGGGCCAGACGACAAAAGTACCGACCGGGCGTAAATGATGCCACCACTAAAAGACCTACTAGAGCAGGCGACGCGCTGGCACGTATTGCAGCACTATCGGAGATAGCAGCGGCAGCAGACAAACGTAAGACTGCCGTCCCTTACCCACAGGGCCATCATGGCCCACGCCCACGCCCCCCTCGCGCTGGTGGACAAGGGAGCGTGATGGCCTACACCCAGTATTTTGAGTACCGCTGCTACGAGGGTGAAGACTCTGCCGATGCTGAACTTTGGCACCCTACACATCAGCAAGTGACCGTGCTACGGAAACTAGGGCCAGAGGAAGCAGAAGAGGTAGGTATGTACCATGTCCCGTTTCCAGACGGCTACGGGTACGACGTGTTCCACGACGAATTGCTTGAAGGCCCGTGGGACTATGAGCGCCCTGACTATATGGCGCTGGTAGAAGGAGAGGCGTGATGCAGGAACGCCTTTGGACTATCAAAGACCTCGCAGAGTTTGCTCAGGTCAGCCGCACCACCGTCTATACTTGGATTCGGCAAGGTCGGCTGCGGACCGTGAAGCCTGGCGGCGGACGTCACCGCATCACCCAAAGCGAGGTGGACCGACTGTTCGAACTATCCGCGGCTAGAACTCGGATTCCCCAACACGGCAGCGGCCTTTGAGACGTGGTGGGCAGAAGAGCCAATTACAGACCTGCCAAAATGAAGGTTACGGGTAGCGAACCCTATCCCCCCTGTGGTAGCGGGTTGAAGCCCCGATAGGCGTCTCGGGCCTCTTCCTCCTCTAGACCCATCGCCGCAACGTACTTGTCGATCATCTCAGGGCTCTCCCAGCCCCCGACAATCTGCGTGTACTGCCGTGGGATGTTCTGACGCACCGAGTTGGCAGCCCAGGTGCGCCGGAAGATGTGAGCGGGATCGTTAGTCTTCACGCCAGCTTTCCGATAGATCTCAACCATCGCCCTACCTAGCCCGCGGTACGTGAGGGGGTCGCGACGGTAACTCAGCCAGAGTTCAGGGCACTCCACGTCCTTCCGTAGCGCCAGGTAGTACAGCACCGCCCGTTGGGCTTCGCGCATGAGCGGGACCCAGCGTTCCTTCTGCCCTTTGCCCCACCTGATGCGCACTAGGGAACGCTCCCAGTCCAGGTCTTCCAAAGTCAGTGCCACGAGCTCTGCCCGTCTCATGCCCGTACTCAGGAGCATCCAGAGCAGGGCCAAGTCCCGCCGGCCGGTGAGGGTAGCGGGGTTGCACACGCCGATCAGCGCATCGAACTGGGGACGGGTAAGGAACGGTTTGCGTAGCTTGGGAACCCTCGGAGGCGTGAGGTCCTTACAAGGGTCGGCATCCTTTTCCAAGAGGCCCCACCGGACACACCACTTGAAGAACGCGAAGACATGCCGGAAGTGCGTCCGTATGGTGTACGGGGAACATCCCCGAGCCTTCAACTCCTCGAGGGAGAGGATTACGCTCAGGGGCTCCGACTCGCTTAACAGATAGCTAGGTCGCCCGGGTGCGACCGCCTGGCGGAATATGCGGAGCTGGTCGGCATAGTTCCGAATCGTCAGCTCCGAATGGCCCTCCACTCGATGCCAGCGGAGGAAGATGGCCTTGGCCTCGTCGAATCGGTACTCCCTCTTTACTCGTGCTTTACTCGTCGCTCCTTCACGAATCATGTACCTATGCGCCCCTTTCTCGGCCAAGTCGGGTGCGCATTTTGTCCGGTCCGAACCCATTATCTCATGCTAGTGGACTAGGCCGCTACCACCTAAAGTCAGTTTGTTACAATAGGCTACGGCACGGGGAAGTGTCGGAATTGGCAGACGAGCATGATTTAGGATCATGTGCCGAAAGGCGTGGGAGTTCGAGTCTCCCCTTCCCCACCAACGTGTACTGAACTGCGAACTGGGCCGTGGAGAGCCACCTCTGCGGCGTCTCCGCCCCCTATCGGGCTGTCCGGCGGCGTGGGTAGGGTGTAGTAGACCGTTGCTTTTCCTGGCTTGACCTTGATCTCCTTGACGAAGGACTTGATGAAGGCCCTCGATTCGGTGATTTCGCTGGTCATCAGGAAGTCGCTCATGTCCTCGGCGAAGGCGGCGATGGTGTCCACGTTGTCCAGCACGGCCCGGCGCTCTGAGAGCAATGCCCTGGCCTCCTCTGCGGCGATCTCCAGCTTCTCCTGACGCTCCCGGTGCTCTCTGATGCGGGAGGTGGCGTCGGATATGTCGAGTTCCGAGTTCTCGATGACGTGCCACACCCGGTCCAAGCGCCGCCGCACCTCGATAAGCTCCGCTTCGATGTTTTCCAGCCTCTCCCGCTGCTCGGCAGCCACCCCGTCCATCTCCTCGTCCATCAGTCTAACCAGGTCCCGGATGTTGCTTTCAGTGAGGATGTTTGCGCGAATCTGCTCGATCATCAGCTTCTCAAAGCGCTTCGAGTTGAGGCGAGGCGTCTTGCAGGTTCCCTTGCCCTTTTTCAGCAGTGAGTGGCAGACGTAGTAGCTGTACTTGCCGCTTTTGGCCTCAGCCGCAGTGAGCGCCTTTCCGCACTTCTCACATTTCACCAAGCCGCTGAGAAGATAGGGGCTGGATGCCCGCCGGGGGTTGACCCTGGCAGGGGCCTTGGAGCGAAGGAAGCGGGTGATCCGTCGAAACTCCTGCTGAGAGACGATGGCGGGAAATGCCTTCTCCACCCGCACCGGTGGCGCACCGTCCTTGGCATCGACACCCCAAACCAGCGTTCCTGTGTACGCTTCGTTGGAGAGGATGCGGTGCACAGTGGACTTCAGCCAATGCTTGCCCGTGGACGTGGGGATGCCCTCACCATTCAGCGTCTTCGTGATGTCCAGGGTGCTCTTGCCCTGTAGGGCCATCTGGAAGATGCGCCTGACCACGGCGTCCGCCGGTGAATCCAGCTCCAGCTTGGGCCGCTTCTTTGCTCCGTCCTGGACCGACACCTTCTTGTAGCCGAAGGGAGCGTAGGTGGAGACCCAGAAGCCCCGTATGGCGGCTTCCCGCATCCCTCGGACGACTTCTTGGGCCAAGTTTTCAGAGTAGAACTCGTCAACGCTCTCGATGATGGCCTCCATGAGCTTGCCCGTGGGAGAGTCGTCGGCGTGCTCGGTGATAGAGACGACTTTGATGCCCCGCTTCCTTAGCATCGACTTGAAGGCAACGGCGTGCTCCCGTTTGCGTGTGAACCGTGAGAACTTCCAAACAAGAATCTCATGGAAGGGAGCAGTGAGCTTGCTGGCCTCGTCCAGCATCTTGCGGAACTGGGGCCGGTCGGCGATGCGCCCGCTCTCGGCCTCGTCGACGTACTCCCTGGCCACGATGTAGCCGTTAGTCTCGGCGTAACCCCGAAGCGCCCTGAGCTGGGCGGACACGGACAGGTCCACGTCCTGCCGGTTGCTGGACACCCGTGCGTAGAGGGCTGCCGGTGTTGGGTCATTTTGTTGTTTCATGTATATCTTCACTCCCTTGAAAGTTGGTTTGCAATGAGATCGATATCGTCTTCATGTCCTGGCGTTTGCTATCAGCCCTCAAGCGCCGACAAGAACCGGGGTGCATTGAGTATTCTTATCCCTTCATGCTCTGCAAGGGGAAGAAGGTGCCGCCGGTCTCCCGTGACCAGGTAGGCGGCAGAAGCCTCTACCGCACACCCCAGGATCCGGTTGTCCGCTTCGTTTCCCTCGATCACCTGTGGCACCTGCTGGGGGTCGATGATGTTTGCCGCGTCCCGCAGCATCTCGATGGCCCTGTGTGTGTTCTCCTCCTCCCAGCCAAACTTGCGAGTCAATACCCCTGCACCCTCCTCCAGGACAAAAGATGAGAGACAGAGCTCGAAGCGCCCCCTGCGGGCCAGCTCCAGCACTAGGCGCTCGTTCCCAGGGAAGTTGAGACCTGAGACGATGACGTTGGTGTCCAGGACGACCCTCATGCCCGGGTAGGACCGACTTCAGAGCGGTATTCCTCCACCAGCGGTCCCACATCCTCGGGTCCGAGACCCTGCTCCCTGGCCCGCTGCTCTCCGTACTGGAGCAGCGCTCTCCACTCACATTCTTCGATGTAGCGTACCAGCGCCTCTCGGAGGAGCTCACTTTTGGTGCGTCCCTCTTGCTTCATCACCTCGTCCACCCGCTCCGCCATCTCTGGAGGCAGGGAGAAGGTGATGGTCTTCGTTGTTCTTGGCATGTCGGCCTCCACACTATGTTACCGAGTCTTACTCTAATATTGCACCGACGATGGACCCGCTGTCAACGGCCCGGAGACACCTTCACAGGTATGGAGATGCTGGGAAGAACTCCTTCGATTCCTTTAGGGTTCTGCTGAGTCCTCCCCTGTAGGACCTAAATGTAGAGCAGAGCTAAAGAACCAGCGCTCCGGGGCCCCTATTGCTAAATGATTGCTGCATGTGAGCGAGCAATTTCGAGCGAGATGCCCAAAATACCCTCCCTACAGCATGGGCCCGGCAGCGCACCCAGAAACGGTCTCGGTTGACCTTGCTGGACGCCTGAAGCAAGGGGCGCCTAGATCAGAAGCATTGACCCAGCTTCATTCATGAGGTGTGGGGGAGGGCACGCTCACCCTCCCTTTCAAGCCCTGACGTTCCCAGGGGCCTTCGTGGTGTGATGGACGTGTACAGAGATTTGAGTTTGTTCCAAAAAGGGAAGTCGGGGTCCTGAGCAAGCTAATTCGGGGAGAAACCACCCCCTATAGGACTGTAGACCGTCAGCGATAATGGGACACATATAAGGGTAGGAAAACCCGAGAGTCGGAGGGTGGTGTGAGCTCCTGAAATGAGGGTAGAGCTACCCACAGAAAGGAGCAGATGTGTCCCAACTAGAAGTAAGCAAAGCAGAGGCCGCCGAGGAACGAAGCGAGCAGACCAGGTCTTTCGTCCGCACAGTGAAGGCGGCTGCCCGACGTAAGTACACCCCCGAAGAGAAGATCCGAATTGTTCTGGAGGGCTTCCGCCGCGAGGTCACAGTCAACGACCTGTGCCGGCGGGAGGGGATCAAGCCCCACTCCTACTACTCGTGGACCAAAGAGTTCATGGAGGCGGGCAAGGAGAGGTTGACCCGTGACTCGGTTCGGGACGCCACTCAGCATGAGGTAGGGCAACTCAAGCGAGAGAACGGGGAACTCAAGGAGCTAGTGGCCGATCTGTCGCTGGAGGCGTACCGTCTCAAAAAAACGGCCATCCCCATGCCCCAGGACGCCACCGGTACCAGCGGATGAGCGCCCCGGAGAAGGCAGAGGTAGTTACCAAAGTATCCTCGTCTCCCCTCCCCAAGCGAAAGGTCCTCAGAGAGCTGGGCATCCCTAAGAGCACCTACTACCGGTGGCTCAGACGCCAAGACCAACAAGGACTTGAGGACCGACCAGGAGGCGATCAGCCACCATGGAACCGTCTCACTATTCAGGAAGAACGCTCAGTCCTGTTATCAGCCAGGGAGATGCCAGAGCTGAGCTGCCGTCAGCTGGCCGCGGGGATCACCGACAACCAGGGCTTCTCAGTCTCAGAGTCCAGCGTCTACCGTATCCTGGGCAGGGAGGGCCTAGTGAAGAGGCCTGAGATGCGGTTGGCCGCGGGGAAGGAGTACCACCTCAAGACCACAGGACCTCACCAGATGTGGGCCACCGATGCCTCATACTTCAGGGTGGTTGGGTGGGGCTACTACTACCTGGTCACCGTTATGGACGACTACTCCCGCTTCATCCTGGCTCACAGGCTTCAGCAAGATATGACGGCCGACTCCTTCATCGAGGTGGTCCAGGATGCTGTGGACACGACCAGCATGGACCAAGTTCCAGTCACAGACCGCACCAGGCTGCTGAGTGACAACGGTCCAGGCTATGTCTCAAGAGCATTCAGGGACTACCTGGGGATGGTTGGCATCAAGCACATCCTAGCAACTCCTTTCCACCCTCAGACCAACGGGAAGCTGGAGCGCTACCACCAGACCATCAAACGGGACGTCAACCAGGTGCCTTATGAGTTGCCCGCCGACCTTGAGGCCGCTATCGCGGCCTTCGTCAGCTACTACAACTACCGGCGCTATCACAAGGCTCTGGGCAACGTGACACCATCAGACGTGCTCAAGGGAAGACGGCAAGAGATCCTACAACGCAGGAAGGAGGTGAAGGCTCAAACCACCGAACGGCGACGACGCTACAACAGGGCCCTCAGGGAGCTCGCCAGACCTCCATCCAGCCCCTGATCTCTCGGCTCCCAATGTGTCCCACTTTTGCTGGTTGCTAACAGTTCTCGCCAGTATCACGATGTCATCCCGGAGAATGGGGTCGGACATCCTGACCTTGTTCTCGGCTCGCTGCCTCGCACCCTCGTGAGGTGTTCTCACCTTGAATAGGTAGTACGCGAACACGAGGACTGCAACCGCAACCACACCGATGAACAGCGCATTCAGAAGCTGTAACACAACAACAGAGAACGGAGGAACAACACGAGGGCTCGCGCTGAGAGAGCTATAGGAGAACCAGCCACCGGGTACATAGGTTAGGTCATAAACCCAAAGTAGCAAAACTGCTGCAAGGATGACCACGACCACCACACCCAAGGCTATGAGTAGAGTCCTCATGCTACTTCTCATCGTGAGATCAATCTAGCCGAACCAATCCCCAAAGTCAAACGGAACGCGGGATTGCCTACGGGGGGAGACCCCTATGGCAACGGAGCCCTCGTAGTAGTCCGAGCCGGGGAAAGCCCGGCACATGGCGAAGGAGGGCAGGTGGTTTAGACGAAACATGACAGAGAGGTACTCATGATGAGAAACGCCGAAACTGTACTGAACGTCATCCGCGAACGCGGAGAAAGAGGATTGCCGCTGGAGAACATCTATCGGCTGCTGTACAACCGGGAACTCTACCTGCGGGCCTACGGTCGTCTCTACTCAAACCAGGGAGCGATGACCAAGGGGACAACCGCAGAGACCGTGGACGGTATGTCACTGTCGAAAATCGACCGCATCATCGACGCCCTGCGTTTCGAGCGGTTCCGGTGGACGCCGGTGCGACGGGTCAATCTTCCCAAGCCTAATGGGGGAACCCGTCCCTTGGGCATACCGACGTGGACGGACAAGCTGCTGCAAGAGGTCATCCGGATGATTCTGGAAGCCTACTACGAGCCGCAGTTCTCCGACCGTTCCCACGGCTTCCGGCCCCGCCGGGGGTGCCACACCGCCTTGAGCGAGGTGGCCAACACCTGGACAGGCGTCCGCTGGTTCGTCGAAGGCGACATCAAGGGGTGCTTCGACAACATAGATCACGAGGTCTTGTTGTCGGCACTCGGAGAGAAGCTTCACGACAACCGATTCCTACGCCTGCTCAAGTATCTACTGAAAGCAGGCTACATGGAGGAATGGACATATGGCCGCACGCTGAGCGGTACACCGCAAGGCGGCGTGGTCAGCCCTGTCCTCGCCAACATCTACCTAGACCGGTTGGATAAGTACGTCGAGAAGATGCTCATGCCAGCCCACACCCGAGGCCAAGTGCGAAGACGCAACCTCGCGTGGACACGGTTGAGAAACCGGATGAGCTACCACAAGAAAGTAGGGCACCACAGTCTGGCGGTAGAGCTGCGCAAAGAGATGCAGCAACTGCCTTCAGGCGACCCCTACGACCCAGGTTACCGACGGCTTCGATACGTGCGCTACGCAGACGATTTCGTGCTGGGCTTCATCGGGCCAAAGGCCGAAGCCGGGCAGATCAAGGAGTCCCTGGAGACGTTCCTGCGCGATAGCCTCAAACTGGAGCTATCCAAGGAAAAGACTCTCATAACCCACGCCACCAGCCAGCCGGCGAGGTTCCTCGGCTATGAAATCGTGAACCAACAAGTCCACGACAAGCTCGACCGCAATGGACAGCGACAAGTCAACGGACGAATTGGGTTACGGATTCCCGCAAAAGTCATCGAGCAACACTGCCGTGCCTACATGAAGAACGGCACACCGGCACACCGCAACATCCTCATACACGATACGGATTACACCATCGTGGACAGGCACCAGGCGGAGTTCCGTGGAGTCGTCCAGTACTACCTGTTGGCCCAGAACGTAGCCCATCTCGGGCGACTGCAATGGGTCATGGGAGGGTCGCTCGCCAAGACCCTGGCGGCCAAGCACAAGACCACCGCTCGGAAAATCTTTCGACGCTACAAGGGCGTCGCCCAAACCGAGCACGGAGAAAGGGCTTGCCTCAAGGTCGTGGTGGAGCGGGGCGAGGGGAAACGCCCACTCGTGGCACAGTTCGGTGGCATACCCCTGAAGCGGAACAGGCAGGCTGTCCTCGTAGACCGACAGCCCCAGCGGTATAGGTCTGAACGCACAGAGCTAATACAAAGGCTCCTAGCGGACAAATGCGAGCTATGCGGGTCAACGGTGGATGTACAAGTTCACCACGTCCGCGCGCTTAAAGACCTGAACGTAAAAGGCCAAGGAGAAAAGCCCAAGTGGGTACAAGTCATGGCGGCGCGGCGGCGCAAGACTCTCGTGGTCTGCCAATCGTGCCACGTGGACACCCATGCGGGCCTACTGAATCCGCAACAGCAGACATAACCACTGGAGAGCCGGATGCGGTGAAAGCCGCACGTCCGGTTCGGAGGGGGGCCGACGGAAAAGTGCTCCGATAACACGGGGTAACTCGCCGGCGGCCTACCCTACTCGGCGCATCCGCAGCCTACGCTGCTGGTTTCCAGCGGGTGCTCGTACTCACACCCCCGCACCTGACCCGGAAGTGGAAGCGGGAGGTGGAGCAGACGGTGCCCAAGGCCCGCGCCGCCATCGTCGCCTCCATCACCGACCTGGAGCGGCTGCGCCTCTCCACCGGCCCAGGACCCCTCTTCGCCATCATGTCAAGAGAACGGGCGAAGCTCTCCTACCGCTGGCAGGCGGCATACACCGAGCGGTGGGCCACATCCAGAGGCGGGCTCATCCGGGACGAAGAGACGGGGGAGCCCTTCCGGGTCCCCTGCTGCCCTATCTGCGCCAGCCAGATCGTGGACAAGGACGGTGTGCCCCTCACCGCCGAGGAGATGGGGCGCAAGCGGCGGACCTGCGCCGGGTGCGGCTCCGCCCTGTGGCAGGCCGACCCCAAGGGGCCGAAGCGATATCCACTCGCGGACTACATCAAGAAGCGGATGAAGGGGTTCTTCGAGCTGCTGGTGACAGACGAGGTGCATGAATACAAAGGAAGAGGCTCCGCCCAGGGCATCGCAGCGGGCGTCCTCGCCGACTCCTGCGGCCGCTCCCTCACCCTGACAGGAACCCTAACTGGAGGGTATTCCTCGACGCTGTTCCACCTGCTGTACCGGTTCAGCCCGGCCATCAGGACGGAGTTCGGGCGCTCCGAGGAGGGAAGGTGGATACATCGGTACGGCTTCGAGGAGCACACCATCGGCAAGGACGACGACGAGTCGGTGGAGGATGGACGTTTCAGCCGGCGCAGGCGCTACCGCAAGGTGGTGCGGGAACGGCCGGGGCTCGCCCCAGCCGCGTTGTTCCACCTGATCGGCAACTCGGTGTTCCTCCGGCTCTCCGACGTGGCGTCGGGGCTGCCCTCCTACGAGGAGCAGATTCTCCTCTCGTCGATGGACTCCGAGCCCGACTCCCTAGGCCACACCCAGAGGGGAGCCTACGGCACGCTGTACGACAAGCTGCGGGCCGCCCTCGCCGATGCGCTGGCCAAGGGGTCTAGGAAGCTCCTCTCCACCTACCTTCAATCGCTGCTGGCCTATCCCGACGGCTGCACACGGGGTGAGACCGTCTTCGACCCGGAGTCGGAGGACGTGCTGGTCCAGGTGCCGCCCCTCTCCGAAGAGAAGCTCTACCCAAAGGAGAAGGCGCTCTTAGACCTGGTGGCGGCGGAGAGGTTTGAGGGCCGGAGGGTGCTGGTCTACGCCACCCATACCGGCACCAGGGACATTACCGAGCGGATGAGCGACATCCTGACGAAGCACGGATTGCGGGTGGCGGTGATGAAGGCCGACGCCGTGGCCACGGACCGTAGAGAGGCATGGGTGGAGAACAAGGTCAAAGAGGGCATAGACGTCCTCATCTGCCATCCCCGGTTGGTGCAGACAGGCCTCGACCTGATCGACTTCCCAACGATTGTTTGGGCGGAAACGGACTACAGCGTCTACACCATGCGGCAGGCGTCGCGCCGCTCCTGGCGCATCGGCCAGACCAGGCCGGTCAAGGTCATCTTCATGGCCTACCGGGTCACTCTCCAGGCGGATGCCCTCAAATTGGTGGCCCAGAAGCTGCAAAGCTCCCTGGCGGTGGAGGGAGAGCTGCCCGAGGACGGGCTGGCGGCCTACGGCGACGACGGGGACGACATCATGCTGGCGTTGGCAAGGAAGATCGTGAACGGAGAGGAGGAAGAAGAAGGAGAGTCGGTGGAGGATGCCTTCGCCCAGGCAAGGGACGCTGAGGCGGTCTCCGAGGAGCTGCTGGTGGACGAGGAGTGGCACGCGGTGGAGGTGGAACCTGAGACGGTCGAGGTGCATCGGAACGGCACCGGGATCGTCGTCGAGACTGCGGCGGCTAACGGTCATGCTGACGTGGTGGAAGAGACCCAGCAGTCGATGTTCTCCTGGGCCGAGTTCATGGCCGAGGAGCCGCAGAAGCTGGCCAGAAGGAACGGGAAGCCGAAGCCCGCGACCCTCTCGATGTTCGAGTGGGCGCTGAGCCGGGAGGAGGAAAAAGAGGCTCAAACGGTGTCCTGAAGGGGGCGCCGCTAAGGTGGCGACGAAGCGAAACAACAACGACTAACGAGGAGATGAACCGATGACACGCATATTCGTCTACGACGACCGGGAGTTTCCCGACCCAGACCCCCAGATGAGCGTCGAGCAGGTGAAGGCGACGCTTGCCGACTTCTATGGGGAGATAGCCAACGCCTCAGTGAAGGAGAGCAAAAGGGGCGACGACGCCATATACGAGTGTTAGCAACCAGCAAAAGTGGGACACATTGGGAGCCGAGAGATCAGGGGCTGGATGGAGGTCTGGCGAGCTCCCTGAGGGCCCTGTTGTAGCGTCGTCGCCGTTCGGTGGTTTGAGCCTTCACCTCCTTCCTGCGTTGTAGGATCTCTTGCCGTCTTCCCTTGAGCACGTCTGATGGTGTCACGTTGCCCAGAGCCTTGTGATAGCGCCGGTAGTTGTAGTAGCTTGACGAAGGCCGCGATAGCAGCCTCAAGGTCGGCGGGCAACTCATAAGGCACCTGGTTGACGTCCCGTTTGATGGTCTGGTGGTAGCGCTCCAGCTTCCCGTTGGTCTGAGGGTGGAAAGGAGTTGCTAGGATGTGCTTGATGCCAACCATCCCCAGGTAGTCCCTGAATGCTCTTGAGACATAGCCTGGACCGTTGTCACTCAGCAGCCTGGTGCGGTCTGTGACTGGAACTTGGTCCATGCTGGTCGTGTCCACAGCATCCTGGACCACCTCGATGAAGGAGTCGGCCGTCATATCTTGCTGAAGCCTGTGAGCCAGGATGAAGCGGGAGTAGTCGTCCATAACGGTGACCAGGTAGTAGTAGCCCCACCCAACCACCCTGAAGTATGAGGCATCGGTGGCCCACATCTGGTGAGGTCCTGTGGTCTTGAGGTGGTACTCCTTCCCCGCGGCCAACCGCATCTCAGGCCTCTTCACTAGGCCCTCCCTGCCCAGGATACGGTAGACGCTGGACTCTGAGACTGAGAAGCCCTGGTTGTCGGTGATCCCCGCGGCCAGCTGACGGCAGCTCAGCTCTGGCATCTCCCTGGCTGATAACAGGACTGAGCGTTCTTCCTGAATAGTAAGACGGTTCCATGGTGGCTGATCGCCTCCTGGTCGGTCCTCAAGTCCTTGTTGGTCTTGGCGTCTGAGCCACCGGTAGTAGGTGCTCTTAGGGATGCCCAGCTCTCTGAGGACCTTTCGCTTGGGGAGGGGAGACGAGGATACTTTGGTAACTACCTCTGCCTTCTCCGGGGCGCTCATCCGCTGGTACCGGTGGCGTCCTGGGGCATGGGGATGACCGTTTTTTTGAGACGGTACGCCTCCAGCGACAGATCGGCCACTAGCTCCTTGAGTTCCCCGTTCTCTCGCTTGAGTTGCCCTACCTCATGCTGAGTGGCGTCCCGAACCGAGTCACGGGTCAACCTCTCCTTGCCCGCCTCCATGAACTCTTTGGTCCACGAGTAGTAGGAGTGGGGCTTGATCCCCTCCCGCCGGCACAGGTCGTTGACTGTGACCTCGCGGCGGAAGCCCTCCAGAACAATTCGGATCTTCTCTTCGGGGGTGTACTTACGTCGGGCAGCCGCCTTCACTGTGCGGACGAAAGACCTGGTCTGCTCGCTTCGTTCCTCGGCGGCCTCTGCTTTGCTTACTTCTAGTTGGGACACATCTGCTCCTTTCTGTGGGTAGCTCTACCCTCATTTCAGGAGCTCACACCACCCTCCGACTCTCGGGTTTTCCTACCCTTATATGTGTCCCATTATCGCTGACGGTCTACAGTCAACTCTTTGACCTAGCGCTCGTCGATGGAGGGCTGGAAATCGAAGTTTTTTTGCAGGGTATCATTGCCTATATTGGGTGAGCCCTGACGGCATCTGGGAGTGGATGTACACTAGATCGCTGAGGAGCCGCTTGTTCATGGAACGAAATGGGCAGTTGAGGCGTATACTCGAATAGACAGAATCCAGATGATGAGAGTGCTGAGCGTCTGAAACACGACCGAATCCGCGTATTCGGCGCCTTGCGAAGAAGCTCATCCCACTATTGGCATCGTTCCCGGCCCCTGTTGGCCGATAACGTCCGGGTAGAGGCAGGTCGTTTAGGAAGAAGTTGGGGGTTCGCTCCGTGGGCCAGCGTCGCCGCTGATACAGAATCTGCTTGAAAAAGAAGGAGGAGCGCCATACTCGCCGGGAACTATTCCTCCGGCAAGAGCGTCTTACTTGGAGATGGTACTCGATTCTCGACTTAATGGAGGTGGCATCATGCGATTTCTAGCAACCATCGTAGTTGGAGTCGTGGCCTTGACGCTAGGTGCCTGCGCTAGTTCCTCACCAACGCCTACCGGCGACGTGGAGTGGGGCGGTGGGACGGGGATTCGGGCAGAGACGCCAGCAAGCACACGAACAGCTATGAGTGAAGCGGAGTCGGGCACTGGGACGCCGCTCCAGATAGAGACGCCATCAAGCACACCAACAGCTACAAGTGAAGTGGGGGCGGACACTGCGACACCGACACAGGCAGAGACGCCACTAGCTACAGCAGGGACAACTCCAACTCCAGCCGGTACTCCAATAGTTGGACAGTCCGAACCTTCCCTGGACCGTCAGGCTCGGGACGAACAGCGTCGAAGAAAGGTTATGGAAAACATTCCGGTAGGGATGAAGACTTGGATAGACCAGGATACCATTGTGTATCTGGTCCCTCGCGATGCTCACGACCTCGAGGGAGGGTTGGTCGCCGTTGCCCACGATATGCCAACTGGAACAGGCAGGAGCTACGAACTCGAAACAGGCAGTGATGGTCAGGCTCGCATTAGGTTACACGCGGAAAAAACGCGTGGCGGTTCTCAGGGTGAAGTCGCTGCCTTGCGGCTAGAACAGGACCCAAGAGTTGAGGCCGCTGCACTTCAGCTTCTGACGACCGTGGATAGGTGGTCTCGATGATATATCGCATGGGCCATCACAAGATTTTCATGATTGCTGTCGCGTTTGCAGCAGCAGCAGTTTTCCTGTTAAACGGCATCATTGCTCTAGCTGACGAGCATCACGAGGGACACGTCTATGACTCTAATGGCTGGGAGCAAGTCGCGGAGGGGTGGAACGGCAAGATCGACTGGGCCATTGATTCTGACTTTCCTACGAACAATCACCAAGGCTACAACATCCGAAGCAATATGAGAGACGGCATGGACTCGTGGAGCGAATTGCGATTCAGTGATGCTGGCGAGTGGGCGAATGAAATCACCACATATGCCGACGCGGTCTACCAGTATGTCGATTGCTCCGATCAGAATGAGTGTTACGGTAGCAACATAAGGCAATGGTATGACGACGACGAAGACTGTGACCATGATTGGGGCTTCGTTGGCCATGCGGGCCACGACCATGACCATGGCCCAATTTGTTTCGCCGTTTCACATCTTGACCATGATTCTTTCACTCCGTCCAATGAGGTCGCCTTCCGAGGGGCAATCGTCCATGAAATGGGCCACGCTTTCGGGCTTCAGGAGGTAACAGATAATTCCGGCTGTGACACCATCATGAACGGTTGTTGGGGGATTATGAACGAGCCTGGCTCCGAAGATGAAGACAGCATGGACAAGATTTACGGGCTTCCCCACGACGTCGATATAGAGATTGTCTCAGGAACTACCATTAAGGGATCAGCCCTCGACTATTCCGAGTACGAGGACACCTATCGCTTTGAACTCTGGAAGTGGAATACGTCCACGGAGGAATGGGACTTTCTGCATTCCAATGATGCTGATCAGGATGGCGATGATAACACCAACGGTACTGTGTCGTATAGCGAGGATGTCAGCGATGAAGGCTGCGGCAATTTCCTCTATGGTGTTTGGGCAGAGAATGAATATCCGGATGATTTGGAGGCGTCTCAGTTCGGCGGCTTTACTACATATGTCTACGTGTGCGGTGATTAGACGAGCCTGAAGTTGAGTAATGGAGGTGCTTCTCCGATTGGAATGGAGGTTTGCTTACAGGTAGAAGTTCTGGCTCGTCGGGATTCAGCGACGACATAGTGAACGATCCCGTATGGGCCGGGTCAGCCACCGTTTGAAGACTATACTCCCGCCCTGCACCATATGTGTAGGGCCTTTTGTTTTTACGGGGGATCGTTGCCTATATTAGGTGAGCCCTGACAACATCTGGGAGTAGATGGGCACTAGTTCGCTGAGGAGCCGCTCGTCATGGAACGGAATTGACAGTTGAGGCGTATACTTAATTGGAACAAGAATCCAGCTGATGAGAGTGCAGAGTAACTGAAACACGACCGATCCGCTGATTCGGCGGCTTCCGAGGAAGCTCATCCCGCTAATGGCTTCGTTCCCGGCCGTCGTTGGCCGATAACGTCCGGCTAGAGGCAGGTCATTGACAAAAGTTCGGGGTTCGCGCCGTGGGCAGCGTCGCCGGTGATACAGGATTGCTTGACGAAGAAGGGGCAGAATTATACTCACCGGGAACTATTCCTCCGGCAAGAGCGTCTTATTTGGAGAAAGTATTCGATTCTTGACTTGATGGGGGTGGCATTATGCGATTTCTAGCAGCCATCGTGGTTGGAATGGTGGCCTTGAAGGGAGCTGCCTGCGGCAGCTCCCCACCAACGCCAACCATGGATGTGGAGTGGGCCGGTGGGGCAGGGACTCAGGTAGAGACGCCATCAAGCACACCAACAGCTATGATTGAAGCCGGTTCTGGCGCTGGGACGCCGCTCCAGACAGAGACGCCATCAAACACACCAACAGCTACAGGTGAAGTAGGGTCGGACACTGTGTCGCCGACACAGGCAGAGACACCTTCGGGTACAGCAGGGACAACTCCAACTCCAGCCGGTGCTCCGCTAGTTGGACAGTCTCAACCCGTCCTGGACCATGAGGCTCGGGACGCACAGCGTCTAAGAGAGGTGATGGAAGAGTTTCCTGAAAGGATGAAGACGTGGATAGACCAGGATACCATTGTGTACTTGCTTAATCGCCATCCTCACGGCAGTGAAGGAGATTTGGTCGCTGTAGCTCTATACCTGCCAACCAAGACAGTCAAGAACTATGAACTTGCAATAGACGGTAATGGCGAGGCTAGCATCGCCCTATATTCGGAAAGAACGCCCGACTCTCCTGAAGGCAGAGCGGCTTCCCTACGGCTAGAACAAGACACAAGAGTTGCCGCCGCTGCGCTTCATCTTCTAACGACCGTAGAAAGGTGGTCTAAGAAATGATATATCGCATTGTAAAGGTGTCCTTACGGCCTAACCCCTTGTCGCCTGTGTCATCTACTTCTGGATGTTTCAGAGCAAGGACATCGCCGGGGCGAGAGGCGAATGATTATGGTTACGTCCCGCCTGATCTCCTGGAGATGCGCTTCCGCGGGCAGAGCTCTCGTGGGTGGGTCACAAGGCAACGGCCAATCGAAAAGTTCGCAGTACAGTACACGTAGGCCCACCAGACTTGACGAAATCAAGAACCTTTACCCTGAGGTTCAGGTTGGCATTGTAGCGGTCAGGCAGGAAGTAGCATAGGGCGCTAGCATTTTCTGATTGGCCCGCGCCACTCGTTTTCCGGTCGGCCCGGACACGTGGTTCAACCTCGCCTTACTCTTGAAAACACTACAGGCCATGCCTACAACCCGATAGCTGGCCTCGTCCAAACCCTCTGAACCTCTGCATGGATCTTGAGATGCAACAGTGGGGTTGGGACACGAAAATAGCGACCGTTCGGATTAAGCCATAGCTCTGTTTCGCCGTTGCTTTGATATTGTAGGTTGCCTCTGTGGACTATGACGGCGATAGGTTCCTCCTCGTCATGTCGACTCCACAGCCCGTCTGTTTTGGGTTGAGGTATGGATAAATCTCTGATGTAGGGATGAGTATCGTCGATTTGGTTCCAGAGGGCATTGTCACTATTTCCTCCTAGCAGAGCCGTCTGGACATCATCTACCGAGAAACCTTCTAGGCCTTCGGTTATAGCCACAATACAGTGTCGTCCTGTCTTTCTAACCTGGGAGGACTTTTCCTCCAATTTCGATTTCAGGCGCCTTGCAGGGTTATCTGACCAGCCGCCTGAGAATCCTGGCGATTCTACGGTTGTCGCCCCCAGTCGTGCCTTTTCTTCGAGGGACTTTAGGTCCAATCTAACGTGAAACCCCCAGTTCTTGAACTGGAATGTTCTGTGTGGCAGGATTCCGTAGTAGCGCTGCGCAAGTATTTCTACTGTATCCAGTTTGTCAATCCATTGCTGGACTTCACGTCTTACTGACTTAGGGAACCTCTGAACAACTCGGCGCAAGCGTGGATGGGCAGAGTGATTCCGTTCTTTGGAGACGTTCAGGCATCTTTGTGACGTTCCAGGTCGTGGTTGAGGCGTTCAGACCGTGTCTGTTGTGGCCTCGAAGCGGCTTTTCGGAGCCATCGCGGCTCCCCGGCCGTGATTTGCGTACTGCGCGCCCCTCTCATGCCGCCAGACGGCGCTCTGCCGTCATCAAGTTGGCCAGCCCCAGTAGCAATGCCAGCCGTTGCGCGTTCTTAGCCAACCCTCGGTAGCGCACCTTGGCGTAGCCAAAGCGCCGCTTCACGTACAGGAACGGATGCTCCACTTTCGCTCTGACCGACGCTTTGCGCTTCTCCGCCAACGCCTTGTAGCTGCCAGGCTCCAGGTGCCGTCGCCGGCCGGGCCTCATCGCCACTCGCCACTCCACATCCAACTCTCGATTCTCCAACCGCTTGTCCACTCCCTGATACCCCGCATCCCCCCACACTCGTTTCTCTCCACCGTGCAGCAATCGGTGCGCTTCTGTCACATCATGCACGTTAGCTGGCGTCTTAGTCATGCTGTGTACCACTCCCGTCTCAGCGTCAGCGCCTACGTGTACTTTCATCCCGAAGCGCCACTCGTTCCCCTTCTTCGTCTGGTGCATCTCAGGGTCTCGCTCACCCGCACGATTCTTCGTCGATGACGGCGCCTCTATGATGCTCGCGTCCACGATCGTCCCCTCCCGAAGCCGCAGTCCCTGGGACTCCAGATGACGGTTGATCTCCTCGAACAGACTCTGCCCCAACTCATGCTCTTCCAGCAGATGGCGGAAGTTCAGAATCGTCGTCTCGTCCGGCAGCGGGCCCGACAGCTTCAACCCTACGAACCGTCTCACCGACTCGACCTCGTAGAGTATGTCCTCCATACCAGGATCGCTCAAGTTGTAGAACAACTGCACGCAGTGTATCCGCACCATCGCCGACAACTCATATGGTCGACGGCCTCGGCCCGCCTTGGGATAGAACGGACGGATGCGCTCTTCCATCTGTTCCCACGGGATCAGAGCATCCATGCGCTCCAGGAATATCTCCCGGCGGGTCTTGCGCTTCTTGCTCGCGTATTCCAAGTCCGCAAATGTTGGCTGGTCCATCAATTATCTCCCCGAACACAGTGCTATTCTCTATGCTACTATGCCCAGACTTGTTCAGAGTATCCTTAGGACTAACATTGCCAGGGTGTCCTGAAGCAGAGGCGAGTTGGACAGCGAAGTCATCAGATTTCAGTTTGCTGAATTCTTCCCAGATAAGTTTCCTCAACGACTGGTAATGTAATTCTGTTTGTAGAGGGTCACTGAATCTGCGCCTGTCAGAGATATAGAAGTCTGGGTTGACACCATTGATCTCCGGCTGGAAGTCAGGACTTAGTCCCATGTTGTTGAACAATGAGTAGAGAAACAGCTCGAACGCAGCACCATATGACTGTGTGCTTCCTGGTTTGCTCAGAAGATCACCTCTAAGGCGCCGTTTTTTCTCATTCTCCGGAACACTGGCATCCCACTCCTGGTACCATTTCTGCCAATGCTCTGGGAGTTCCGATATTGATCTCATTGTTATGTTGATACCCACTTCTACGATTGTCTCGCCAAATCCATTATCACACCGGCATCTAGGCCCTTAGGAAGGCAACTCCGGCTTCTTGGAGCCTTGGATGGACGGGTCCCCGGCCAGCAGGGTTCGCAACCTAGCTACGATGGTAACGGTGTCATCACCCAGACCGAGCAGGTCTCGCACGATGCGCTCGTCCAGGTCTTTCCGCGCCGGGCCTATGGCACATTTGTAGAAGGGCTGGGCCTCGTCGAACTGCCAGGCTTCGAGGCTCCGCAAATCTAGGTCGCCATAGTCTCCAGCATTCCCCTGTTGCCTTGCCCCGGCCTTCCTGCGCCTGACTAGAGTGATTCGCATGCAACGGCATACCAAGGGTGGAATTACACCAAAGAGCTAGCACAATCTCTCGTTCAGCCGCAACAGTGGGTTGGGCCTCCTGCATCTGCAATGTAAACCACGCTCGCACACCAAGCGCTCGCATACCGGTTTGCGTTGTCGCCACCGGCTGCGAGTCGTATCTCACAGCGCGAGTTATGTGGGATCGAAGCGTACAAGGATACGAATGTTTGGTTGGGAGGTCGCCTTGTGAGCCGTGGTAAAAGTCCTTCCCAAAGCCGAAGCTTGCGTCGCCATAGATCGAGACACGCTGTGCTACCCATTAATGGTTCACCCTCAAGTACCGGACAATCTCCATCATTACTTTGCAGTCGACTTCGTTGTAGCGGGCAATCTCGCCCATTAGCGGCAGCTCAGTCATCGGCACGTCCTTCTTCCGCGCCTCCTCGTCGCAACGCCATGCTCCCACCATCGCTCCGAGACCATCAATGGGGCTATCGGCCCAGTCGGTTTCGATGAGCCCGTGGGAGTGCAACGAGTTGGCAACCGCTTTCAAGCCGAAGCCCAGAACTCCCCGAATCACCACTGGCTCCTCACGCATCACATTGGTCAAGAAATCGTACCAGCCCAACTCCGGCCAGTCGGCGCGCTGGCTGTGCCGTACCCTAGCGGAGTTGTATGCGCTTTCCAGCTGGGTTGGTTCAGCGTGAGACCAGTGGAAGATACGTGGCTTGCCATTGGCGGGGTCGAGCCGGTCTCGGACTGCGGACATATGCACTACCCACTCTTGAACAACGCGCAGATCCTCCTTCTCGGTCAGGCTATCCGCGATGAAAGACTCAAACTGCCAGTCCCCGTTCTCCATATGTCCGCAGCCAATCAAGAAGATAAGCGGTTGCCCGCCCTTCTCCGGCAGTTTGGAAAAGTCATCGTTCAAGTCGCTGCAGAACTCGAAGTCCACATAAAACTCAACACCGGGCGTAGCATGCCATTCGTCCCTGGTCTTCTCTATTCGCATAGGATGAACTGGGGAACCAGCATCGACGTTCACCGACAAGATCTGCTGGAGAGTAGGCTGGTATGTTGGCCCACTGACTCCCAGAACCCCTGTTGTCAGGCCGGATTGGTCCCAGCGGTACCATCCATCCGCGTGGGCTTTTCTTCGTCCGCCGACTCCCACTCGCCACAATAGGGTCAGCTCTTTCAGCTCATGGGCCAACCATTTTTTGACACCAATCCACTTGCTGTCCTGTTCACCCTCTTCAGGGCCGGGTTCAAGCTCGGCCGGTCTGCTTTCCAACATCACATCGCCGTCGTCGGCATTACTCATATTGGGGTAGAGTTCCGGCACCGACGGCTCCGGTAGAAGCTCCCAATCCTTTCCCTCAGTGCGAACTAGACGCACCCAGCTGAGAGCCTCCTCTACAGCGTTACCGATTGAGACTCCATTAGCAACGGTTCCATTCTGAGGAACTGGCCCCAACCGTTCCATCGCATTACGGCCACGATAGGTGACGCGACTTTGAATCCGTTGCCAACCACGCCCCAACAGATACGACTTGGGCGGCTCAAAACCCTGCAATCGGCCCAGCATCCGATTGTAGATAAAGAGTTGCGCCTTATATGCCGGTGCGCTGCCCTCGTTGGTGAGCTCCGTGCCCTTAGCGTTCAGATGTAGCGTCGTGAACTTGGTGTCCACCACACGGTAGTGCCACGGGTTGTCTCCCAGGTCGGGTGCAGAAGTTACCGCTTCTTGTTCCAACATGGACTCTGGAAATAGCGAGTGCAGGATGTCACTCCTTACCAGGAAATCGGGCGAACCGTAGTTCATATTGTGGGCGTCCCATAAGACGGCCTGATAGATGATGGGCGCACCTAGCCTCAGCGCTTGAAAGGTCTCTTCAGCCTTATCGAGCCTGCTGATTTCTCTATAGTCTTGGGCGACTGTCGTCACTTCGAACCGCTCTTGCAGCAGCTGTAGTACACCGGCCTCGAATTCCCTGCCCCGATCCAAAAGGAACTCTAGGAAGTCTAGGTCCTTGTTGTAGTCCGCCAATTCCTTCTTTGGTATGTACTCACGGCCTTCACCGAACAGTCGAAGCCAATCTATGAGCGGGTCGTCCAACATCCAGTTTCGTGTCTTCCCTGCGCTTACCCACTGGCGCCAATCGTCACGGGAGACAGGAACCGCAATCCTGGACCCGTCGTCCCTGTGTGTTAGAGAGTCGATGCCCATGCCATACCACCTGACCTAGTGAGCCAGCATTCAATGCTTGCCTTAGCCACCAGAGGTCAAATAACCAGCGTTGCTCCTTTAGGGCGAGCCTTGCCACCATATATGGATGGCTCGACGCACCACTTGGCGGCTTGGCGGCGCACGGCCACGCAGACCCCCTCGCCGAACCCCAGGAGGTCACGGACCACGCGCCTGTCCAGGTTGGGGTCTGCGTCCGCTAGGTAGGTGGGCTGCAATTCCCTCTTACGCCCGCCAACTACTTCAGGTTTGGTGGAGGCATCTTCGCGGAGTTGAACGCCACCAGCTTGCGCCAGTCTATCGAGCCGTCTTCTGCACAGAATCCCTCCGAGAACTGCACAGATAGCCGGTTTACCACTGCCCCGTACCTGTGTGCGAATTCCTGGTTCCGCCGTTTGGCGTTGCGGCCCAAAGGCTCAATAATCCGCACGTAATACTCGGCGTCTCCAGAGATTAGCTCCCAGAAGTCCTGGCCGCAGTACTTGAAGTAACCTCCCTTGTCGGGGTTCTTGTCTCGCCCGTAACAGCAACCGTTCACGGCGATGACGTAGGCGGTGCGGTTTCCTTGGCGGATTACCCTGGCTGCGGTCTCGAAATTGCTTTTCAGTTTGGCTACCTGCGAGCTGTTGCCCCAATTGGGGCCTGACTTGATGGAGACGATGTAGCGGACGTCAACTCGGGCGAATTCCAAGTCTATGCCAGTGGCGGATGACTTCCAACCACCGTGTACTGTCTCTGCCACATAGATAGCCAGTCCCTCCAAAAAGTCCCCAAACAGGGTTTCTTCCTGGGAACTTAGGTAAGCGTCCAACAAGGAGCGGATCAAGTCGGAGGCGACGGTTATGTTTTTGCTCTTGAACAGATAGGGGTTCTTACGACGCAGCAGATCCGGAAGCTTCAGTTTGTTTAGAGCATCAATCCGCTTGCCGTGGAAGGTCCCGATGTTGTTCTCTACGTAGGCGGCTATCTGTTCGTCGCTGATCGGGTTCATACGACTAAGCCTGCCTGTTGCTTTAACTTGCCCTGCATCTCTTGGAAGTAAGACTCGTATATCTCGACTCCAATGGCATTACGGCCAAGAGCCAGCGCCGCAAAGACCGCAGTGCCGGATCCGGCGAAAGGGTCCAGCACGACGTCGCCGGGGTCAGTGAACAACTCGATAAACCATTCCGGCAACCAGTAGGGGAAAACTGCGCTGTGTTGCCTATTTCCACATTCCGTAGCTCCATGGAGCACGTTGGTTGGATACACTTTGTCGCGCCCCAGCCAGTTCTCTACCTTCTTTCCAAAACCACTGCCCACTTTGGATTCGTCACGTGTTCGGTCGGTCTCGCTCAGGTTGCGCATCCGGCCGTTGTACCAGTCTCCCATCGGCACCATAACGGCTTGCTGATTCATCTTGAACTGGCGCTGTTTGTTGAACTGGAATAGGCGCTCCCAGGCATCGCGAAATCGGTTGGGCCACTTGCCGGGGTAGCAATTCTTCTTGTGCCAGACAAATTCCTCGGTCCACCTCCAACCCCGCTTCCGCATTTCTAGTACTAGCTCCAGCACATATGTATGCCGCTCACCGCTAATGGCCGGTTCCTTGATGTTGAGCACAAATGTACCGGTGGGTTTGAGAACGCGGTACAATTGATCGGCGGTGGGGAGGAACCAGTCCACGTATTCGCTCGGCTTGATTCCACCGTAAGTGGTGGCTCGTTGGTTGGCGTAGGGTGGCGAGGTGATAATGAGGTCAACTGAGTCTGACTCGACAACATCCAGTTGTTCCCGGCAATCGCCCAATAGAAGCCGTGTTTGTGGCATTTAATCCCTCCTGTACTCCCTAGGAATAATCTCCCCGCCGAAACTGATACGGCTTGTCCCAATTCGCACTCTTGCACTTAGGACAAACCCGGGGACGTTCCGCGTTGCGCAGTTTCCTAGGAACCCACTCGTGTCCACAACGACACCTATACGCCGTCACCTGGAAGGTTCCATATCGCCTGCCCTCTGCACGTGCCACGCTGCCACCCCCTTGAAGGCACTTCTGAGTATATACTCTAAGTAATGACACTTCAACGCAATGGCGGCTACCAATTCTAACTACGGCGATCTCGGAACAATGCCTATTTAACGCCCTCAGCCGGATGCCGTTCATCGACTCGGCAGAGCTGGCGCTCATCCTAGGCGAGCCTCACACGACCGTCCACCGCGCACTGACCAGCCTGCTGGCCGACGGCAACGCCGGGCGCGTCAGCCACGGCACCGCCCATCTACCGTCCAGCCACAGATACTATCTGACGGCCAACGGCATCCGCGGGGCCACCGGATTTCTCGGCTTCGAGACCCCCTCGGACCTCGTGAGGGCCTACCCCGTGTCCAGGGAGTGGCTGGCGCTGCTCATCCGCCGGTTGGACGCGGTGGCCGCCGTCTACCGCCTTGCCGCCTCACTCTCCCCCGGCGTTGACGGGCTCCGGTCGCACGTGGAGTTCCACCGCCGGGGCCGCTTCGACGCCACCATCACCCTCCACGACGGCCGCAGCTTCGGTCTGGTCCGTCAGGGTCTGGCCCTACGGCGCCGGTCGCTCTACGACCGGCTGCGGGCCATAGCGGAGTACGACTACACCCGTCGTCCCGACACCGTTCTGGTCCTTGTGCCCAGCGTCTGGGAGGAGAGGCTGACGACGAGGTTCTGCGAGGACCGAAATCTCCGTGACTGCTACGTTACCGTAGAGTCCAGGGACGCCCTCGAAAGGCGAGACCTGCGCCTCTGGTGTTGCACCTCGTGGGTGATCGGCAGTAGGTTCTTCACGCTGGAGGCCGTCAGTTCCCACGGCAGCCCCGGCGGAAGGCCCGCACCGAGTCGCCTGAGCGGAAGCGGGCATCGATGCCCCGTCCCGAGAGGATGGTGCAGACTGCGGCGGCCTTCGGCATCAGCCCTTCAGAAAAACGGACCCTGGACCTCGTGACCGACCACCCGATGATCCCCCGCGAGCACTTTGCCCTCTGGCTCGGCGTCTCGGAGGGCCGGGGCAGCCAGATTATGCACCGCCTCGTCGACACCTGGGGACTGGTCGAGCGGCGAGGACGACGCGGAGACACACGCTACACCCTGTCTGCCGAAGGCATTCGCTACATCACCCACCGGGACCGTGCTCAGCTTCCCACCACCCAGGGCATCTGGAGCACCGCCCTCACGACCGACAAACAGGGCCGCAGGCGGCATGTGGGCCACAGGATCGACACGTGGGCGCGGCAGACGAAGCACGCCGACGGCGTGACCTGGTTCCTCTCGAAGCTTGAGGCAGAGGCCAGGGCCGACCCTGACAGCGAGCTGCTGTGGTCGGTGCCCACCGCCAGGTCTGACAGGGCCTACAACTGGGGCGATTCCGCCATTGCTCCCGACGCCGTGGGGAAAGTGATTGCAGGGGGCCTACACGTGCCGTTCTACTTTGAGCACGAGCTACGCGCCCGCCACCCCAGGGGAGTCTTTGCCCGCCTACGGCCCTACGAGAGCTACTACTGGTCGCCCGAGCATAAGGACGACCAGCCGCCATTCCCCACCACCCTCTTCGTCGTTGACACAGAGGAGGTCGAGGCAACCTACGTGCGCACGGCAGCCCGCATGACCCGGATGTCGCTGCCCATCCTGGTGTCGTGCAGGCCCGCGTTGTCCACCACAGGGATACTGGGGCGGTCCTGGCATCCACTCTGGGAACCCGGAGTCTCCACGGCTGGCGCTGTCCGGGCTGAGCGCCTACCAGTGGGACTCGCTCTACCACCGGATGCGTCAGAGTCCTGTAGGGGGGAATAGATAGGGCCGATGCGTCCCTATCTCCCGTTCTGCTGTCTGGGGGCTGCAAAGTTGCCTCGACGGGGGGCTTTCGACGTTCGCCGGTGCCGCAAACCGCCCTATCTGCCTCTGTTTTAGCTACGAAACGGGCCGAAAGACCCACTGACCGGTCAGCGCTGGAAAACGCAAATGATTGGGAAGCTGTGCTAAACTACGATGCCTCTCCTACGACTGTAGACCGTCAGCGATAATGGGACACATATAAGGGTAGGAAAACCCGAGAGTCGGAGGGTGGTGTGAGCTCCTGAAATGAGGGTAGAGCTACCCACAGAAAGGAGCAGATGTGTCCCAACTAGAAGTAAGCAAAGCAGAGGCCGCCGAGGAACGAAGCGAGCAGACCAGGTCTTTCGTCCGCACAGTGAAGGCGGCTGCCCGACGTAAGTACACCCCCGAAGAGAAGATCCGAATTGTTCTGGAGGGCTTCCGCCGCGAGGTCACAGTCAACGACCTGTGCCGGCGGGAGGGGATCAAGCCCCACTCCTACTACTCGTGGACCAAAGAGTTCATGGAGGCGGGCAAGGAGAGGTTGACCCGTGACTCGGTTCGGGACGCCACTCAGCATGAGGTAGGGCAACTCAAGCGAGAGAACGGGGAACTCAAGGAGCTAGTGGCCGATCTGTCGCTGGAGGCGTACCGTCTCAAAAAAACGGCCATCCCCATGCCCCAGGACGCCACCGGTACCAGCGGATGAGCGCCCCGGAGAAGGCAGAGGTAGTTACCAAAGTATCCTCGTCTCCCCTCCCCAAGCGAAAGGTCCTCAGAGAGCTGGGCATCCCTAAGAGCACCTACTACCGGTGGCTCAGACGCCAAGACCAACAAGGACTTGAGGACCGACCAGGAGGCGATCAGCCACCATGGAACCGTCTTACTATTCAGGAAGAACGCTCAGTCCTGTTATCAGCCAGGGAGATGCCAGAGCTGAGCTGCCGTCAGCTGGCCGCGGGGATCACCGACAACCAGGGCTTCTCAGTCTCAGAGTCCAGCGTCTACCGTATCCTGGGCAGGGAGGGCCTAGTGAAGAGGCCTGAGATGCGGTTGGCCGCGGGGAAGGAGTACCACCTCAAGACCACAGGACCTCACCAGATGTGGGCCACCGATGCCTCATACTTCAGGGTGGTTGGGTGGGGCTACTACTACCTGGTCACCGTTATGGACGACTACTCCCGCTTCATCCTGGCTCACAGGCTTCAGCAAGATATGACGGCCGACTCCTTCATCGAGGTGGTCCAGGATGCTGTGGACACGACCAGCATGGACCAAGTTCCAGTCACAGACCGCACCAGGCTGCTGAGTGACAACGGTCCAGGCTATGTCTCAAGAGCATTCAGGGACTACCTGGGGATGGTTGGCATCAAGCACATCCTAGCAACTCCTTTCCACCCTCAGACCAACGGGAAGCTGGAGCGCTACCACCAGACCATCAAACGGGACGTCAACCAGGTGCCTTATGAGTTGCCCGCCGACCTTGAGGCTGCTATCGCGGCCTTCGTCAGCTACTACAACTACCGGCGCTATCACAAGGCTCTGGGCAACGTGACACCATCAGACGTGCTCAAGGGAAGACGGCAAGAGATCCTACAACGCAGGAAGGAGGTGAAGGCTCAAACCACCGAACGGCGACGACGCTACAACAGGGCCCTCAGGGAGCTCGCCAGACCTCCATCCAGCCCCTGATCTCTCGGCTCCCAATGTGTCCCACTTTTGCTGGTTGCTAACAACCAACAGTTCTGCCTCAAGAAGATTCTTATCCGGCCGTCTAGGACTCCTAATCGTCGCGGTTGCGGTGAGTGGGTTGCTGCTTTTCGCGGCCTTGTTGTCCTTCGGCCTCGGCGTATACACGTTGCGCAGCGAAGTGCGCGTGGTCGAAGGGTTCTTGTGGTACCCAGACATTCTCACACTCACTACCCCCACCTGCCACAAGGCCCCGGGGGTTTCGCTGTTGCGGGAGACGGATGTCGACGTGCAGGTTAAGGTCGTTGCCTCCTCCCATCCCTTTCTACGAGGTGGCGATGACTGCCAAGATGCCGTTGAGGTCAAACTTCAAGAGCCACTTGGAGATCGGGTCGTCGTCGACAAGCACACCGAGCAATCAGTGAGCGTCAGCACTATCAATCCATAGTCGGATCAAGGGGAGAAATTCAGCGTGCAGTAACCCTCAAGGTGGATGCCCGGACTGGCGACTCGTCAGCGTTCGCTCATTCCGAAGAGCGTGGCTGCTGACGTATCGGTACGTAGTTCGCCTGGATCGCTGTTGACCTAGGTTCACAGCCTCACGGCCAGCCGAAAAGTTCGCAGTACAGTACACGTAGGCCCACCACAACTGCCTGCCGGCGGCAATTCTGCAACACGGCGAATCGGCATCAGGCCCACGATTGAGCTGTCAATGTTCGACTCGGCTACGGTCGTGTCAGTGGTTAACCTGGTTAAGCCTGCCAGTCGCACCGCGGGTCCCACGCTCATCGGTATTGATGGGCTAACTGCGGCGGGCAAGTCAACACTTGCTCGTCAAATCGCTCAGGATTGCCAGGATGCTCCCATCATCCACCTCGACGACTTTTACCGGGAGTTCTCGACGGAAGCGATGGCGTCATTCAGCGCCCGCGAAGGCTATCACCGCTATTTCGACTGGGAACGCTTGCTGCACCACGTGCTCGATAAGCTCCGCCGAGGGGAGACCGCCTCATACGATCGGTTTGACTGGTCTCACGGGTCGCCCGCAGCGCGAACGATGGTCGAGCCTCATGGGGTCATATTGGTAGAAGGCGTGTATGCAGTCCGCCCGGAGCTTCAGCACGCCTTCGACGCGACCGTCTTTGTGGGCACTCCACGATCGGTCCGTACTAGCAGGATCGAAGGACGTAAGAATGAAGACACGGTGTGGGTCAGCCAATGGCGTGCAGCAGAGGAGTGGTACGTCCGTTACTTCAGTCCCAAAAAGCGCTGCGACTTGGTCATTGCGGGCGGCTAACCAACGATGAGTCCGGATACCGCAAGTCCTAGCAGCATCACGGCGCCATACCGTGGCGTCCTGTTCGATCTCGATAACACGCTTGCCGACCGAGCAGGGGCGTTTCGTCGCACCGCCAGCGCCTTTTACGACTCAGAGCCGGCAATACGAGCCGCTGCGCCCAAAGAAGCAGCTGTCTCAAAACTAATCGAGTTCGATAAGGACGGTCTTTCGGGTAGAAACCTGCTCATGGAGCAGGTGCTAAACGAGTGGCCGGGCATCTCCCGCAGCTTCGATGAGCTCGTCTCCTGGTATTCCAACCACTATCTGGACTCGTACGCTCCCGACCCCAGAGTCCAGCAGCTCGTACGCGCGCTGACCAAGGCGGGCATCCCTTGGGGAATCGTGACGAATGGCAACCCAGACCAGCGCGCCAAATTGCCCGCGCTTGGCTTAGATGGCCTACCGAGCTGTGTGGTCGTATCGGCGGAAATCGGGCATTGGAAACCGGACCCAGAGATTTTCCTAGAGGCACTCCGTCGCCTCGGGCTAGCGGCCAATCGAGATGTCCTCTTCGTCGGCGACAATCCGGTCGCTGGCGTTGTAGGCGCTCGTCTGGTTGGCCTAGCGACGGCTTGGGTCAGGCGCAGCAGGACGTGGCCGGAGAGCGAACCGCCACCCGACTACGAGGTAGACCACGTAGCCGACCTTGCGCCGGTCCTGGGTCTGGAACTCGATACTAGCGCTTACTAGCAGGGTGCTGAAAAGCCCTTTCGACCATCCCCCTGACCCCCTTCCTGGCCAGGAAGGGGGATGAATTTATATCTGAGGGACACCCTCAGACTCCCGGCAAAGGGGCTCCGCCCCTCTGCACTCCCCTTTTTCATCAGCCCGCTAGAGCCACACCTCATACGAAAAGCCCTACCGCTTACCGGTAGGGCTTTTCGTGGTCCTTAGCGTGCTAGGCTTCAGGGATGGCTACGGCCAAACCCCCTTCTCGCGCAGGTCGTCCCAGCTCTCCGCGTCCATGAGGTCGGCCCAGAAGTAGTACGCACCTCGTTGGTTCTGCTCCGACGGCTGCATTCTCCCCCGCTCGTACTCCGTGAGCATCGCGTTCTCTGGCAGGCCGAACTCCTTGAACATCGGATGTCCCTGCCGCACTCGGCCCATACCCATGGCGTAGTGGTACGGATAGCGGCGGGCGATGACGCCCTTGCTGGCCTTGTGGGCGTAGTTCCAGTTCTCCATGTCGTCCTCTTCGGTGAGGCCCGACGGACCGCCGTAGCGCATGTAGTAGTGCCGGAGTACGTCTTTTACCTCCTGGGGCATGTCCCGGTGGACGAAGTACCAACGCCAGCACTCGGTGACATCGGGCCCGTGAGGGTGCCACACGCACATGCTCATGTGGGTGCCCTGGGTGCCGTTGGGGAAAATATTGCCGTTGCCGGCCCGCAGCCGCCAGTGCTTGCCCATGAGCTGCTTGCGCCGTTCGTACGATTCCTGATAGTACGCCTCCACCTTAGGCCGGTTGCCCCAGGCGGGGGAATACCCGACATCTACGTCTCCAGGAAGGATAGACTGGCTGAGGCGGCCAGAACCGTGATGGGAAAGGTCGAACCTGCTCGATTCCTGAAACTGGACCTGCAGATTGGCGTTGCTCCGGCCTTGGCCGCCTCCAGGGTTGATGCCGACCAACTGGACCGAGTGATGCGTGGTGGTCCCGTGGTAGTTGTCGCCCAGGAAGTTCTCGGCCCCGAACTTCCAGTTGGACGAAAAGAGCCATTTGAGGAGACCAAGCACCTCAAAGTCTGGGTCGGACCCGTCTGGCTTGGCCATCCAGAGGGACAGCCCTGGCTCGTTGTCGCCGATGTACTCCAGGAACGACGGTGCTTTCGGGTCCCACGTGGCCCAGATGCTGCCCTTGTAGTTCTCCATCTGCGCCACCTCGACCAGCCCCCACTGGCTCTTGTCCAGCTCCTCCCGATACGCGTCCTTGTAGCGAGGAACGCCTACCAGCGATCCGTCACCCGCATAGCTCCACCCGTGGTACGGACACGTGAACACCGGCGTGTTCCCCTCGTCGTACCGGCATACCTTCATCCCCCGGTGGCGGCACGAGTTCAGGAACACGTGAATCGTGTTGTCGCGGTCGCGGCTCAGGATCACCGACTCCTCCCCCATGCGCGAGACGAAGTAGTCGCCCGGCTTCTTCACCTGGTCCTCGAACCCCACGAAGAGCCAACAGCGGGCGAACACCCGCTCCTTCTCGATCTCGTAGAGCTCTTGGTCCACGAAGATGTCGCGACTGACCAGGCCATTCTCTCTATCGATGAGCTGACTCGCGCTCAGGCCTCGGATGTCCAGTGCCATTGATATGCCTCCTGTCTTGGTAGCAGTCTCAGCGCCCCGACCGGTCGGGGCTACTCAACGTTTGATTGCGTGGAACGTACGCCTACCCCGTCACGGTGTCAAGCGGGCAACGTGCGGCGCCAGGCCATGCATACAAGGGATGGCGCGCGGGAGCGACCTCAATGAAGAAGCCTCCGAGCACGGCTGCCCGGAGGCTTCTGAGGCACACCTATGCTTCGGAGCTTACTGCCACTGGCCTTTCTCACGCAGGTCGTCCCAACTCTCGGCCTCCATCATCTGGAGCCAGAAGTTGTACGCGCCGCGCTGGTTCTGCTCCGACGGTGCGCGAAGACCGGTCCCCGACTCGACGACGTTCGCGTTCTGAGGGAACCCGAACTCCTCGAGTATCGGGTGGCCTTTCCGCTCCCTGCTCATCCCCATGGAGTACTCGTAGGGGTAGCGTCGCGCGATGGCGCCCTTGCTCGCCTTATGGGCGTAGTTCCAGTTCTCCATGTCGTCCGACTCGGTGAGGCCCGCGGGGCCGCCGTAGCGCATGTAGTAGTGCCGCAGCATGTCCTTCACCTCCTGAGGCATGTCGCGGTGCACCCAGTACCACCGCCAGCATTCGGTCCAATCCGGCCCGGCGGGGTGCCAGACACACATGCTGTTGCCAGTCCCTTGAGTCCCGTTCGGGAAGATGTTGCCATTGCCCGCCGTCGCCCGCCACCGCTTGCCCATCACCTCCTTGCGATGCTCATGCGTCTGCTGGTAGTACTCCTCCACCGCTGGCGGCTGGTTTGGGTAGGCGGGGATATACGGGAAGTCCTCCGGTGAGAACCCCACTCCCAGGCGCCCCGAGCCGTGGTGGGTCACCTGGAGCCGGGTGGAAAGCTCAAAGCTCCTGCGGGTTGCGGTGGTCATCCGGCTCTGGCCGCCGCCCGGGTTGATGCCCACGATCTCCACCGAATGGTGCGTCGGCGTCCCGTGGTAGCCGTCGCCCAGGAAGTTCTCGGCCCCAAACTTCCAGTTGGACGAGAACAGCCATTTCAAAAGCCCAAGGACCTCGATGTCGGCATCGGTCCCGTCGGGTTTGTCCAGCCATAAGCCCAAGCCGTACTCGTTGTCGCCGATATACTCCAGGAACGATGGCGCCTTGGGGTCCCACGTGGCCCAGATGGTGCCCTTGTAGTTGGCCAGCTGCGCGACCTCCACCAACCCCCATTGGCTCTTGTCCAGCTCCTCCCGGTACGCGTCCTTGTACCGCGGCACGCCTACCAGCGACCCATCGCCCGCGTAGCTCCACCCGTGGTACGGACACGTGAACACCGGCGTGTTTCCCTCGTCGTACCGGCACACCTTCATCCCCCGGTGCCGGCATGAGTTCAAAAACACGTGAATCGTGTTGTCCCGGTCCCGGCTCAGGATCACCGACTCCTCCCCCATGCGCGAGACGAAGTAGTCGCCCGGCTTGCGCACCTGGTCCTCGAACCCCACGAAGAGCCAGCAGCGGGCGAAGACCCGCTCCTTCTCTAACTCGTACAGGTCCGGATCAACGAAGGTGTCGCGACTGACCAGGCCCTTTCCCCGGTCCACCAACTCCTGGCCGTGCCACTGCCTAATGTCCAGCGTCATGGAAGTGCCTCCTTGGGCAGGTCTAATGGTCTGTCCGGGAAATACATTTTATCTCTTTGTCACCCTGAGAACAGCGAAGGGTCTCTCGGTGAGAGATTCTTCGTCCCCGATAAGTCGGGGTCTCAGAATGACAGTAACTTTGTGGACTAAGCTCTAGTTGGCCTTCAGGACCAGAGCCCCTTTTCTCGCAGGTCGTCCCAACTCTCGGAGCTCATCAGGTCTCCCCAGAAGTAGTACGCTCCGCGCTGGTTCTGCTCGGAGGGCTGGATCGGCTGGGTGCGCTCGGTGATCGTCCCGTTCTGGGGCAGGCCGAACTCTTCCAGCACCGCGTGTCGCTGCTGCTCATGGCCAACGCCCATGGCGTAGTTGTATGGATGCCGGCGGGCCATGGTGCCCATGCTGGCCTTGTGGGCGTAGTTCCAGTTCTCCATGTCGTCCTCTTCGGTCATGCCCACCGGCCCGCCGTAGCGCATGAAGTAGTGCCGGAGCAGGTCCTTCACCTCCTGCGGCATGTGGTGGTACACGAAGTAGAAGCGCCAGCACTCCGTGACGTCGGGCCCATGCGGGTGCCAGATACAGATGCTCTGGTAGGTGCCCTGGGTGGCGTTGGGGAACACGTTGCCGTTGCCGGAGCGTACCCTCGCAAACTTGCCCAGGTTCTTCTTACGACGCTCGTGGGCTTCTCTGAAGTACTCCTCCACGATGGGCGCGCCTGGGTAGCCCTCGATGTAGGGAGGGTCCTCCAACGACATCGATACGCCCAGGCGGCCTGAGCCGTGGTGGGACAGGCTAAACCCGGCGTAGCGGGCCAGTCCGGCCCTGAAGCCTTGAGCGTTGCTCCTGGTGTGCCGGCCCTGGCCTCCGGTGGGGCTGATGCCGACCAGGTCCACCGACCGGTGGGTCGGCAGGCCGTGGTAGCCGTCGCCCAGGAAGTTCTCGGCTCCGAACTTCCAGTTGGAAGAGAAGAGCCACTTGTATAGCCCTAGCACCTCGAAGTCCGGCGGGGAGCCGTCGGGCTGGTCCAGATGTATGCGCAGCCCGTACTCGTTGTCGCCGATGTAGTCCAGGAACGACGGCGCCTTCGGGTCCCACGTGGCCCAGATGGTGCCGTGGTAGTTCTCCATCTGCGCGACTTCAACCAACCCCCATTGGCTCTTGTCCAGCTCCTCCCGGTACGCGTCCTTGTACCGGGGTACGCCCACCAGCGACCCGTCCCCCGCGTAGCTCCACCCGTGGTATGGACACGTGAACACCGGCGTGTTCCCCTCGTCGTACCGGCATACCTTCATCCCCCGGTGACGGCACGAGTTCAGAAACACGTGGATGGAGTTGTCCCGGTCGCGGCTCAGGATCACCGACTCCTCGCCCATGCGCGAGGCGAAGTAGTCGCCGGGCTTCTTCACCTGGTCCTCGAACCCCACGAAGAGCCAGCAGCGGGCGAACACCCGCTCCTGCTCGATCTCGTACAGCTCTTTATCCACGAAGATGTCCCGGCTCACCCAGCCCTTCTCCTTGTCCACCAGGGGCACGCCTTTCCAGATTCCACTCTGCAGTGCAGTGTCCAGTGCCATATAGGTGCCTCCATCCGGGGTCCTGTTATGTATCCCAACGGCAGCGAAACGCTACGGAGATTCTCTAGTTACCGTGAAGGTACTCCTAGGGGTACCGCAGGTCAAGGTAAGGAACTGCACAGGCGGTCTACTAATGCAAGCCTAGCCCGAAAAGGGTATCGTCTCCCTAGCTGCGTGAGGGGCCAGGAATGAGGTCTGGCCTCGTAAGGTGAGCATCTCGCGGCACGGAGGCATGCGCATGTGGTACGACAACATCACGGATAGTGACCTTTTCCGGCCCCTCTTAGCCGTGGGCATCTTCGCCCTTTTCGTGATCGCCGCGGGGGTCCTGCATATCATTCTGGGGTTCGTCATCAGACGCATTCAGCGACGATCTCCCGCAGGCGCGGCCATCCAGCTCGTCCGAGGGATGCGGAACTCGGTGGTTCTCTTCCTCGCCTTGCTTGGGGGCTACCTGTCCCTGACATCCCTTCCCGACCTTGAGGAGTGGCGGAACGAGCTTACAAAGGCGTGGACGGTCCTCGCGGTGCTGGTACTAAGCCACGCTCTGGTCAATGCCGGCACCGGTGGCATCAACTGGTACCTACAGACCATAGCGCCCCGGACGGCGTCCGGGTTCGACGACCGGGTCTTCCCAATCCTTCGCCGCCTTCTGGGGATCGTTATCTACGGGGTCGCCTTCCTCGTCGTGCTGGACACCCTGGGGCTATCCATCAGCCCCCTGCTGGGCGGCCTGGGCATCACCGGCCTGGCCGTTGCCCTCGCGCTCCAGCCCACCTTGGGCAACTTCTTCGCCGGCACATACGTCATGTCCGACGCCGCCATCCGGATCGGAGACTACATCGAACTCCAGGGCGGGCCAACAGGCTACGTGGTCGAGGTGGGGTGGCGTACGACCAAGATCCGTACTTGGCTGAACTCCCTCGTCATCATTCCAAACTCGGTGGTGGCCGATACCATCATCACTAACTACCAGGCCCCAGACCCCGCCATGAACATTGTAGTGACCTGCGGAGTCAGCTACGACAGCGACCTGGCAGAGGTCGAGCGGGTTGGCCTGGAGGTGGCGCGGGAAGTGCTGGAGCTTCCGGAGGCCGTCAAGGAGGTAGACCCTTGGTTTGGGTACGATAGCTTCGGGGACTCCAATATTGGGTTCTGGGTCTTCTTCCAAGCCAAGGACCGGATAGGCAGCTTCGTCCTGACCAATGAGTTCATCAAGCGGCTTCACGCCCGTTTTCGCCAGGAGGGAATCGAGATCAACTACCCCGTCCGCAAGCTGGTGTACCCCAACGGAGGGAGACCCGCCACGGAGCCGATACCGGGCCCGACGCCTGCAGCGTAAGGGGCCTAGCACAACACGCCGAACGTCCCGTCAAGCCGGCGCCGTCTCAGCAGCTCTCTGGCCTTGGACCAGGAGAACCAGGCCATTCTGCCGGAGATTTCCTTCTCCGCGTGCAGGTCCAGCTCCGTGAAGAACTTCAGGAGGTAGAGGCCCCCTTCTCGGGGGGTTACCGGCGACTGGGGGGCCACCGCCAGCGGTGCGAAACGCCCTGCGTTGCTCAGAATGGCTTTGGGCACCTCTGGGTCGTAGCTGCGCCACGAACAGCCGGCAAAGAGCTTGGGCCCACGGACGTGAGCGTCCATCCACTCCCAGTACCCCCGCAGCTCGGCCGACGAGGGCGGGTTGGTCTCGCTATCGTGGGTGACGACCAGGACGCAGTTGGCCTCGTCAACCGCATTCAGGTGCGGCAGCAGCTCTTCGGGGTGGGCGGTCCGCAGCGGCCCCCCGCCCACCAGGCCTATCCCTCTGCGGCGCATGGTGGTGAAAAACCGGTCGCAGAACCCCGACTCCCAGCCCGCCAGGTTGCGTGAGGCGTCGACCAGCAGCAGCGTTGGGCGTCCCTCTATGACGGTGGCGCTCCACAACATACGCCCGCCCCTAGGTGGCCAACGTACGGCATACCCGTTGGGCCTCTTCCGGGTCGAGGAAGAAGTCGAGCTTGGTCACCTGGCCCAGCTTGCTCAAGGTGATGACCAGCCGGACCTGGCCGTCATCCAGCTTCTCCAGCTCCAACACCTTCGGGTCGTGGTCAATCTCCAACAGCTGCTCCATAGACTCCCTCCTGGCGGTATGCGCATCACTCGGCAATATTGCTCTTAGCCCAAGCATAGGACAATGAGGCTTATCGCTTTCACAGCTCCTCTTCCAATTGACGGACTAGAAGGCGGAGGTCTATCCACCCATAGGCCAACATAGTGAGATCTACGCTCTCCACGGTGGTCGACCCCTGGTCAACCAACTCAGCACCCAGGGCCTCGTAAAACAGGCGGAATGGGTTTTCAGCCAGTACCCACACTAGCATGGAGGCGAACCCTTGAGCCAGCAACTCTTTTGCAATCGCCTGCGTCAGCCGGCTACCGATACCCTTCCGTTGGTATCCATCCAGCAAGTAAATGGCATATATCTCACCTTGGTAGGTGGGATTGCCGCTTCGTTCCGGACCGCCCCACGCAAACCCGACGACTTTTCCGCTCGCGTCTTCAGCCACGTACACATTCTGCTTGGGCTCACCCGTGACAAGAATCTCAGACCAGAGTTCCTCTCTGCGTGAGTAGGCCAAGCTGTCCAGATATTCGTTCCGCACGATGCCGGCATAGGTCGTCCGCCAGCTATCAACGTGTACTCTGGCAATGGCGACAGCATCGCCGATGCTCGCCTTCCGGATGAGCACGTCCATTCGGTTATGGTCTTCCTGCCTCCGGCCATGGTGCCGTAGAGGGGCCGTCGGACCTGGCCACCGGGTCGCCGGTGAAGGTCAGCTCCACGCACGGCATCTGGTCCAGGAGCTTGCGAGCGGGGTAAAACGGCCCCCACCACGGGAGGTGTAACTGACGATTGAGTCTGATCGTGGCCAGTGCAAACTGGAACGGCAGCCGCGGAAAGCCCGGGCGCTTAGCCCACCGCTCGACGAAGGCAAGCAAGTGCGGCAGGCGCTCGTCTCGGTCCCGCAGCACGCGAGCGCTGGCGGGGATGTCGTACCAACCTGTCTCCTTGGTCCCCTCCACGGTGTGCACCGTCACCCAGGGGCTGGCCGCCATGCTGGCTACCCAGTCCCGCTTGCCGGGGTAGCCCGACAGGTAGATACGGTCCTGGCCATCCCACACGTAGGTGGTCTCCACGGTGCGAGGGGCGCCGCTGCGTCTGGTCACGGTCGTCCGGATAACAAAGCTATGGGCTAGGACGTGGCGGACTTGGTCGCCGAGGCGCGGCATGCGCCGAGTATACCAGGCAGGGTTTCCCCTGCACCCACTTGCGGGGTCCCGATCGCTACAGGCTACGGATGTCGCTCAAGCCCTCGCCGGATCGCTCGCAGATGGCAACCGCAGACCAAAGACCGGTGGGGCGCACGCGGACGCATCCGGGGAGGGCGGGTGGGCAAAAATAACTTGGGGGTGGGGCAGGCCTTCGCCGCCAGGGTGCAACCCTGGATCCACTCGCGGGGCGACGCGGGCTTTTTCGGACACCTCTCTAGCGTGGGGCTTCGTACAGTCCCGTTTCCGGATGGTAGGCAGACCAGCCGTACCATTCGGAGATGAAAGAGGGGATGAACTCGAGCTCCGTGCCGTCCAAGGGGCCCTCAACGGCGCGTCCCTGCGCGTCCCAGAGGGTGTTCGTGTCGTAGTCGCGTAGCTCAAATCCTTCGGGGTCCGCGTTGTAGAACTCCATCGTAGTATCACCCGCCACACGGGAGTAGGCGATGCCCGTACGAGCATCACCATCGTGGAGCACCACAACCGGCTTATCGTTGACTACGTCGTTCACCACGCCACCCACCGCCTGCACGTCCTCCAGGGGGTAGGCCATGAACACGCCGTCCTCCTCCACGCCTACCACCAAAGCGTTGGACGGAAGGCGGTCATCGCCGTACTCAGCCTCGCGCTGGTTGGGGACGCCCAGCCGAGCAGAGCCAAAGGGGTCGCTGCGCGCCACCTCAGGCGACAGGACGAGGGTATGGGGGGTAGGCGCGCTTCCACTCTGACCACGTCATCATGGGTAGGGGCACCATGGCGAGGCGCGTGCCCTCCAGCTCCCCGCGCGTCGCGGTCCCATCCAGGTGAGCCCAAATGGTGCCCGTCTCCCGGTCCTGTATGATCAACACCTGGCGGCCTAGCCCCCACACCTCAAAGGTGAGCCGCTGGCCGTTCACCACGGGGTCGAACCCGACCCCCGAGCCGCACTTCTGTCAGTAGGTGGCGAGTAGGTGCGTGCCACCCACGGTCTCGTTGACGGTATGGGGGAATTGCATCATGTGGACCGGGTAAGCCCTCGCCTCGCCCTCCCACTCCAACCCCAGCACCAGCGTATCGTCACTCAGGTAGTCGGCGTCGGCAGCGGCGACGTGGGGTGGGTCATCCAGGGGAATGAACCCAGTAAATCGCTGTCCCACCCGCCCACTCGAGCGTGGGGTAGCCGTGGGAGTGGGTGTCGAAGAAGGCGATAGCTCCGTCGGCGTGGCATCTCCAGTCGACGGTGATATAGCCGTGGAGGTCGCAGTGGTATCGGGAGAGGGAGTAGAAGTGGGTGTCGAGGAAGGCGACAGCTCCGTCGGCGTGGAGGTAGCGGTGGGGACGGGCGATGCACCCAGGTCCTCAGCCGAACCCGCGCGCTCTCCGGCTGAGCCGCCGCAGGCCGCGATCAAGGCCAAAGAAAGCACTACGACGGCCCCTTTGGCGCCTCTCGTACGCATCATAAGCTTACGCTCGACCTCGGTACGTCAGGTTTGTCCGCCTTGCAACTACTATAACGCCCAACAAGGCGCGGCGTCATGGGGGCTCCCATGCGCTTTACGCCGTGGGCCTGTCGCTTTACGCCGTGAGAATGGAGGAGCATAATACGCTCGCCTGGCCTATGGCGTGAGTTAGGGGGCTTTTCGCAATGGCTGCGTCCAACACAAGTCGGCTTCGAAAGAGCGCTCGCGAGAAGATGCTCTTCGGGGTCGGCGGCGGACTGGCGGAGTACTTCGACGTCGATCCCGTCATCGTTCGATTGATCTTTGTGTGCGCCACCCTCTTCGGTGGCCTCGGTATCCTCTTCTACCTCGTGCTGGCCATCATCATGCCGTCGGAGGAGACCGGGACCACCCCTGGCCCGTCCGCGCCCAACCTCGAGAGCATGTATGAAACGCTGGAACAGATGGCGGAGGATACCGAGCAGGCAGGCGTCAACGTGGCCGCCCAGCTACGGGGCCTCAATTCGGAGCAGCGCGGCCGCCGGCGAAAGGGCCTCGCCATAGTGTTCATCGCCTTTGGGGCCTTCGTCCTTTTGCAGAGCTTCAACGTCTTCTGGTGGATAAGCTGGAGTTTTCTCTGGGCTATTCTCCTGATCGCCATCGGCGTGTTCCTCATCACGCGTCGGTCTTCACGGCCTTCAACGTAATACCCGATGGCGTAACGCGATAAGGGTCTGGACGAAGCGCACTGGCCGGGGCGCAAACTCCGTCTCAACGCCCAACCATCCCCCAACGCTGATTGCGGCCTCATATCCCACGGGAGAAAGGAGCGCCTTGAAAGTCATCCGCTACTATGAGACGGGCGGCCCGGACGTCCTGAAATACGAAGATTCCCCTACCCCAGAGCCGGGGCCGGACCAGCTACTGGTGAAGCTTGCCGGGGTCAGCGTGAACTTCGCTGATGTGGGCCGGCGCCGGGGCACTTTCCCTCTTCCGCCCGGCGTCTCCTTACCGGTCATCCCTGGAGGCGAGTGCGCGGGTGTCGTGGAGGCGGCAGGGAGTGATGTCACCGGTTTCAAGAAGGGCGACTCCGTGTTCACCCGGGCAGGCTCTCCCGGCTACGCCGAGTACGCCGTCGTCGATGCCGCCCAGGCGTTCCCGGCGCCCAGCGCGCTCAGCCTGGTAGAGGCGGCCAGCATTGGCACGTCCTTCGCGACTGCCTGGCAGGTGGTGGCGAACCGGGCCAAGGTGCAACCAGGAGAACAGGTCCTGGTCCAAGCGTGCGCCAGCGGGGTCGGCATCGCCATCGTGCAGGTGGCTAAGCACCTAGGGGCGACGGTGATCGGCACCGCCAGCACCGACGAGAAGTTGGAGTGGGCCAAGGAGTACGGGCTGGACCATGGAATCAGCTACGAGGCGAAAGAGCTCGTGGATGAGGTCAAGGCCCTGACCGACGGCAAGGGCGTGCCGGTGGTGATAGACGGCGTGGGTGGAGACGTTTTTCTGCGCGGCCTGAAAGTGCTTCAGCCCTACGGACGCATGGTGGTCTACGGCGTGGCCTCCGGCAGACGGTCGGTGGAAGTGGTGTTGCCGGAGCTATGGTTCACCAACCTCACCGTTCTCGGAGCAGGCGGCGGTATCCCCCGCGACCAAGCGGACGCGCTGTTCGCGAAGTTCGACGATGGCACCTTCCGGCCCACGCTTGCACGGACCTGGCCGTTGGCCCAGGCGGCGGAGGCCCACCGCTACCTGGAGGAGCGGAAGGTCTACGGTAAGGTAGCCCTTACGCTGGAGTAGCCCAAGCCCCTGGCCTACTGCGCCGTTGCAATCGGACGTGCGCTAGGAGGCCGCGAGGAGCAGCGTGAGCAGGACGCTGGCCGGACTTTTCACGGACCGCACTGAAGCGTTGGCCGCCCAAAGGATGTTCCATTACGCGGGCTATGGGCCAGAGCGGGTCATCCTTCTGTCGGCGGTAGACGACGAAGTGCCCGTGCTGCGGCACCGGGGCGAGTGCATCCTGAGGTGGGCCGTCCGCTGGGGGATCATCGGCGCACTGGCGCTGGAGGTGCCCGTGGTCGTGGCGCTGTTCTTCCTCCCGGTAGACACGGGCATTCGCATCTTCTTGGGGGCCTCGGTCTGGAAGGTGGGAGGGCTCATTGGGGCGTGGTTCGGCGCGCTGGCCGGGCAGGAGCACGGCCTGGAAGCGGAGGTGGTCCAGCGCTACGAGCGGCACCTACGGCGAGGAAGGTCGGTGCTGGCCGTCCACATGCCTCGAAAGGAGCGCCCTAGCGCGAGGGGAATCCTGGTGGAGAGCGGCGCCTTTGAGGCACGCGACGTGGATGGGGTGTTCGAGACAAAAACCCCCGCACTGGTCTCGCGCCGGGCCCGCTAGCCGGAATATTCCAACCGCGCCCTTGGCTTCATCGCCGCTGGACGTACCAGAGCGCCACCGACCCGAACACGAATACCAGGCCGATGGCCAGCATGCCTACGCCCTGAAGGCTGTCGTACCCGCCCTCTCCCCCACGGATGGCCCGGTAGACACCCGCCACCGCCAGAAGGATCCCCAGCGTCCGCAGGATCCGGTACATCTGGAGCGGCCTTTGGCCGGGTGGTCTCCCATCCCGTTGCGGCCCTTCGGGGCGGCCTGGTGGTGTGGTCTGATCGTTTCGCATGGTGCGGTCCCACCGATAGCCTTATCATAGCTTCAAAGGCAACTCAGCAGCCCCGTATAACGTGTCCTCTTTCGCTCGTCTTGGGAGTTGCCGGATAGCTGGGGCCGGCAAGACATCCTGCCCACGGAGCACGACATGCGCTACGTTCAGATGGGCGATCGTCAGGCATCGGTTATCGGCTTGGGGGCTTGGCAGTTCGGGTCCAAGGGTTGGGGCTGGGGCACCGAGTTCGACGCCACCGACGCGCACCAGATCGTTCGCCGGGCGCTGGAGCTGGGCATCAACCTCATCGACACGGCCGAGATGTACGGTGGTGGCCAGTCGGAGGTCCTGGTCGGTGACGCCGTCCGGGACCGGCGGGACCAGGCGCTCATCGCCAGCAAGGTAAGCCCGCATCACCTGCTGCGTCGCTCCGTGCTGAGCGCCGCGGCCAGAAGCCTGCAGCGTCTGGACACCGACACCATCGACCTGTACCAGGTCCACTGGCCCAACCCGTTGGTGCCGGCGCAGTGGACCATGGCCGCCATGCGGCAGCTCCAAGAGGAACGGTGTATCGGCCAGGTGGGGGTCAGCAACTACAGCCTGGCCCGATGGCGCAACGCCGAGGCCGCGCTGGGCGGCCCGGTTTTCGCCAACCAGGTCCGCTACCACCTCCTGGACCGGTCGGCGGAGCGCGAGCTGCTGCCCTACGCCCAGGCCAACGACCGGGTCATCATCGCCTATAGTCCCTTGGCCCAAGGCCTGCTCTCAGGGCGCTACCGCCCAGACCATCTCCCCAGAGGGGTGCGGCTGGCCAATCCGCTGTTCACGCCGGACAACGTCCGTAAGGTTCAGCCGCTGCTCGACGTGCTGACGGAGGTAGGGGCTGGCCACGGCGTAACGCCTGCTCAGATAGCCCTGGCGTGGCTGGTCCACCACCCCAACGTCATCGCCATCCCAGGCGCCAAGAGCGTGGCCCAGGTGGAAGCCAACGCCACGGCCGCCGACATCGAGCTATCGGAGGAGGAGTCCAGCGCCATCGCCGAGGGTTCCCGAGGCTTCGGCCCCGTCAGCCGGGTAGGCAGCATTCCGTGGCTGCTACGCCGTCTGATCAGACGGTAGCATGCCCGCGTCAAGGGCTTGCCGGTGGGCAGCCCGCCCACTCATCCTTCAACTAGCCCAGGATGAGCGGGGACATGTCATTCTGAGGATCCCGATGTTATCGGGGGGACGAAGAATCTCTCAGGGAAAGACCAAGTACGCGATTCCTCGCTCCGCTCGGAATGACAGAAGACTCGGCAAAACCCCACACTTTGTCATTCCGACCCCGACTTGTCGGGGGAGGAATCTGGGCAGGGTAAACGCTGCGAAGAGTCGCGCCCCTCATGCCCCACCCCAGCGATGCGTGGGACTCATCGCCATGAGCCAAATAAAAGGAGTTCGAACCCGGCCTGGCTCCCCGCGCAAGGGGATTCTACGAACTTTTGTGACCTTCACCATCGTTGCTGGCCTGAGCTACCCTGACAAGCGGAAGCGAGCCGAGGCAGCCTACCAGCTAACCGGAGACATCACCTCTAGCCCCGGTGGCTCATCTAGGGCGCGTAGCGGTGATTTCCAGAGGCTCATCCGTCCCACGAAGGACTCGGAACCGTACCTCCTCGCTGGGCTCCCGCTTCTGGAGCGCGTCGTGCAGATCTCCGTATGTCCGGATCTTCTGGCTGTCCACTGCCACGATGACGTCTCCCGCGCGGATACCAGCGTGGGCAGCACTGCTAATCGCTCGTGGTGTCCGCACCAAGACACCATTCTCCTGGGCCGCCGGAGCCGTCTCACGCCAGGCGCTATGTAGCACGGTGGTGTTAACCGGCACGCATATACAAAGCCCCATACCGCATGAGGGGCAATGGCACTGGCACTCAAGGCCGTCCTGATCCAGCTCCCACGCCACGACGTCGGCGATCAACTGCTGAATCGACTGAGCGGCCTCAGCGTAGTCGCGCAGGTGCTTCTCGGCCAGGTCAGCGGTGTTCGCCTCGCCGGTGCTATCGTAGAAGCGATTCGCTCTGGTTTTCAGCATGGCGTAGCCGAGAGCAGCGTGGGTCAACGCCGTGTAAATGTCGTGCAGGGCAATGGACACAGGCCGCTTGCCTCCTTCTACACTCACATATCCTGCGATACCAGCGGGAGTAGTGGCGATGGTTCTGGCAGCACCAGGCTCTCCACCGATGCCTTGTAGACGCGCCTGTAAGGCCTCCCCATGGCCTTTAGCCGTGGCGTGAAAGCCTTTCACGGCTTTAGCGGTCTCTGGGTGGACCGATGCCTCTTTTAACCACCATTGAAAAGCTTCCTCAATCTGGTTTTCCAGGGCTACCATATCGGCCACGTGCTGCCGTAGCCTGCTCTGAACGCGTTCGTCGGCCATGCTTCATCCTCCGGTAAGTCCGCCTTAAGGGCTACTCTCTCTTGAGCCCTGCCGCGACGAGAAGCCATGGGTTGTGTTGCTCGGGGTCCTCAGTGTCGCCGTAATTCAGTGGCGGGCAACGAAGCCCTACTCGTCCTTGATTACTCCCCGCACTGCTGCCACCAGCTCCGGAGTTAATTCGATGGTGGGGTGGACCTGCGCGGCGTGCTCGCTAATCGATGCCATAACCTCGTCCTCGGTCGCTCCACTGGTCTTCCAGTCGCAGTCGACCCCAACGTCGCGGCAGGTGTACGTTTTAGCCATAGCGTCCCCCTTTTGAACTTTGGATCGCGTAGTGCAGCGCCATCCTGCCCTTCTTTGCCGCTCCAAACATGCTCCATATGAGCCATTCCGGGAGGATTCCGCCCGGATATTGAGCAAATGGAGGGGTTGAGCCTAGACGTGGGGACCGAAACTAGACGTCGGGCAAAAGGCCATGCTGGGAGGCCAGGGTGGCAGCCTCTGTGCGATTCGCGAGCCCTGTTTTGGCGAGAATCGTGGCAACGTGCCGAGCCACAGTCGCCCGGCTGATCTCCAGCTCGTCCGCAATGATGGGGTTCGTCGCGCCTTGGGCGACCAACCGCAGTACCTGGACCTCTCGGGCACTGAGGCTCGAAAGGGCCGCGCCGTTCAATGAATTCGCGCTTCCTCGCTTGCGCAAGCGTCGCTGCACGTTGCGGGCTTGCTCGAGATAGAATCCCTGTCCCGCGGGCAAAATGCACTCATCCTCATTAACGTCCACTCCTTCGCGGCGATGCACGACGACCACCTTCGTTTCCCCTGTTTGGCGGCGGACGGTGAATTCCATTAGATCGCCCGCCACGTGATTGCTGATCGCACGCTGCAGCAACGGGAGTGCATCAACCTTCTCGCCATCGATGGCGACGATCACGTCCCCCCGCAGGAATCCCGCTGCCGCGGCGGCGCTACCGGGACGGGGAGGCTTCAACTCGACGCCGTGCTCGGCCACCGGTGGGCGGGCCGCGATCCACGCCTCACCGAGAATATCCCGGCTAGTATTGGCGCCGACGCATATGCCGATGCTGCAGCATGGGCACGTGCACCGGCAAACGAATCCGTCTCCGTCCAGCTCCCATACGACAACGTCATGGATCAAGGCGGTGATCTGGCCCGCGGCGCCCACGTAGTCCTGCGTGTGTTGCCGCGAGATATCCGCTGTCGTGCCTTGGTCGGCTATCACCCAGCTATCTGCGGCACGGAGCGCGATGGGCTGAATGGTCGAGTAGCCAATGACAGCCTCCTGCACGATCGCGTAGGCAACGCCGAGCGCCTTCGATACGCGGTGCAACTCACCAAACTGGCTTTGGTTCGCCGACGAGCCGTTGACTCCAGCGTGCGCCTTCGGGTCGTCGTCCGTCGTGATCTGCATTCGCTCACACAGCGCGTCCAGATGTGTGCAGGCCATCTCCTCGATACCGGCCAACAAATCCCGCGCCGCCGGATGGCCCGAGGCGTCCTCACGGAGATCGGCGACGGTTCGTTGGATCCGTTTTTCCAGTACTATCAGCTCCGTAAGCGCAAAGTAGAGTCGTTCAATGGGTGGACTGAGCAGCATCCGAACCTCCTAGTGAGCGAAGATCGCTCCACATGAGTGGCTCCCCAGGCGCGTTTCGAACATGGCGGCTTCGCACCACAGCCGGCCAAGGGCCCGACGCGTCAGGCCGGGAAGACCTGTCGGCCGTTGACGATGGTCCGCTTCACCCGCATGTCCCGGACTTCTTCGGGAGATACGGAGAGGGGGTCGCGGTCCAGGCATATGAAGTCCGCCGCCTTCCCTTCCGCCAGCGAACCTACCAAGTGGCCCATGCCCAAGACGGCGGCGGAGCCAACGGTGTAGCAGCGAAGCGCATCGGCCACGGAGATGCAGTGCTGGGGGCCCACGACGCCCGCCACCTGAGTGTCCCGTGTTGCAAACCCATAGACGTTGAGCCACGGATCGTAGCTGGTCACCGGAGAGTCGGTGCCGGCGCCGACCAGGGTACCCGAGTCCAACCACGCCCGCGAAGGCGTGCAGTCCGCCGCGCGCTGGTCACCCCAATAGGTCTGCATATTCCCAGCCAGGCTGTACACCGGAGCGTGCTGGAGCGTTACCGCGATACCCAGGTCACGCGTGCGCTCGATGGCGCCTGGGACCGGCGAGAAGGCGTGCTCCAGGGCATGGCCCCGGCTACCGATTGGCGTGTGCGCATCCACCTTCTGAAAGGCGTCAAGCACCATCTCCATGGCGGCGTCACCCACCACGTGAAGGCCTACCCGCCAGCCCAGCTGGTGCGCCTGCTCCACGGTGGCTTCGAGAGTCTCTTGGTCCACGAAGGGAAAGCCTCGGAACTCGGAATTGTTGGCGTACGGGTCGCGGAAGTACCCACCCTCCACCCCGCCGTCAATGCCCATCTTCAGACCCCAAACGTCGAGCCACTCATCGCCAAAGCCGCTGACGGACGCCAGCGCCTCGATCGAGGCCCGACGCTGCTCCGGGGCCGCTCTCTGGTCAACCATCCACATCAAGCTGGCCCGCAGCGCGCGTTCCTCAGGGAGGACCGCCTGGTAGGAGCCAACCTCCGTGGCCCCTAGGCCGGGCTCGCGGATGGCGGTAATCCCCAGCTCGTTGTAGGCATGGATGGCGCCGCGAAGGGCCTGGCGCCGCTCCTCCTCGGTCGTCTCGGGAAGCAGGCGCATGAGGCCAGCAAACGCCGACCGCTCCACGAGCATCCCGGTGAGCCGTCCTGACGCGTCGCGCACGTACTCGCCGCCGGCAGGGTTCTCGCTGCCATGGGAAATGCCCGCGCGCTCCAACCCCAGGCTATTGGTGACCACGACGTGGCCGCCACGGGGCAGGTACACCGGGTTCTCGGGTGCTATCCGGTCCAGCTCCGCCGCGGTGGGCGGCCTACGCTCGGCGAGGTTGGTCTCATGCCAGCGGGAAGCGCAGAGGACCCACTCGCCCGGAGGTGTTTCACGGACTCGCTGGGCTATGGTCTCCAGCATTTCGTCAACAGAGCGGACGTCGGCTAGCTGGACTCTGCTCCAGCCAAGGCCAGTCGAAAGAAAGTGGTTGTGGCTATCGATAAGCCCTGGCATGACCACGGCGCCTTCCAGGTCAACGACCTGGGCACCGTCGGCCATGGCGCCGATGGACGCATCCGAGCCGAGCGTGAGAATCCGGCCGTCGCGCACCGCCATGGCGGTAAGCCCTCGCTCCAAGTCCGGGAGGCCCTCCATGGTAATAGTGCCGGCCGCGTTAACGAATACAATGTCGGGTCCCAGGCCTTGAGTACTAGACACGCCATCCCTCCTCAAGTGGTCGCAGGAGTATACCAGAGACGAACAGATGAGCGGCGTGGAGGTAGCTCTTGGCGAGCGGTAGGCGGAGAAGAGGGAGCGTCTGCGTGTGCTGTGGCCTTACAGCCCGCACTCAACGACGCCTCGGCGGGGGCTTGAACACGTCCCGCAGTCAGTTGCGCTTCAGGACACCGCAAGTAGGTCCAGGACTCGTCCTGGCTATAGCCCGCGCTCCCTCACCCGCAGCGGTTCGATGGTCACCTTCAAGCGCGCGACGTCGGGACGGTGGCCCTGGTAGCGCCCCTCGCCCGTGTACTTCTTGGACAGGCCGTCGATCTGCGCGTCGGCCCCCTCCGTCGTGACCTCGGTAACCCGTCCCCGGACCCACAGGCACCGGTACGCGCTCTCCATCCCCATGATGGAAAGGGCCACGCGGCCATCGCGCCGGATGTTAGCGGTCTTGATCCGTCCCTCCGCGGTGTTGATGAGGATGTTGGCGCCGTCGGTCTCCACCCACACCGGCGTCACCTGCGGCGAGCCGTCCTTCATCAGCGTGGCCACGTGGGCCCAGACCTTTTCGTTCAGAAAGGCGACGGCCTGGGACGATAGGGGCACGGTCATGGCAGACCTCCTTGGCGGAATAATGGGAGCACGACTGAACGGGCTACTGCACTGCTTCTAGCGCGCCCGCGGTAGTGTACCGGGACGCGCCATCCTAAACAACGGCCTCTCCTTTGGGCGAGGGTAAGGCCGCACTCCCCGGAATGAAAGCGTCTCCTTTGTCACCCTGAGCGGAGCGAAGGGTCTCTCACTTCTCCTTACCGAGAGATTCTTCGTCCCTCGATAAATCGGGGTCCTCAGAATGACAACGCACCGTTTGTCTCCCTGAGCCCTTCACTTTCTGTCATTCTGAAGGAGTCCCGATAAGTCGGGACATCATCGGACGCAATGACAATGGGGTAACACACATCGCGGGCTCAAGACGACAATCACGGGTATTACCAGCCCTAAGCTTCGACCGTTGCTTGTTGCTGGACCGCCTCCCTTCGGTTTCGACGGAAGAAGCGCTGGACCGCTACTCCAGCCCACAGCGCCTCGATGACGGTAACCGGGTAGGCTTCCATAAACCCGCTGTAGACCGAGGTGGCCGCGCAACCACCGGCGAAGACCAACACGAACCATTTGGCCCGCGGCTCCAACCAATATGACCCGAGCATGACGGCTACGGCGATGGAACCAAATAACGTCAGCATCCCCTCATCTCCTCGTCCTTCTGGTGTCGCGAGCCACCGCAAGTGAGAACATGTTCCGCCACTCGCACGCTAGGAGGACTCGGGACGTGGCTCCGGTGCGCCGCCTTGGTCGGCGTTCAGCAGTCTGGCCACCTGCCGGCCCAGGCGCACGCTGTAGTTGGTGCCGCGGTCCTCGGGATATATCTGGGTGGTGTTGGCCAGGTAGAGCCGTGGGATAGGCGTATGGTGGTCTGGAATGCGAGCCGAGTAGCCGCGGGTGACCACGGGCTGGGCCGCCTCCTCCCGGTGGTAGTGGTATTCACGGACCCACGACGGGTCGAACTCTGGGTTGAGCCGCTTCAGGTGCGTCAGGTAGTGCTGAAATAGCTCCTCGCCACCCATGCTGTAGAGCGGGTCGCCCTTCTCCAGGTAGTTGCCCAGGTACACGACGTGGTTGCCGCCGTAGTGCTCGGCGGGAATGAGATTGGTGTGCTCGATGACGCCCAGAAAGGGGATGGACCGGTCCCCCACGTACATCCAATACGTAGGCGTCAATGGCCTGTCCAAGACGAGCACCACCAGGACGGCGGCTAGGTAGACGACGTCCGTGAGCCGTTTCAGGTAGTCGTCGGGCAGCGGCGGCACCAGCTGGGGGAAGATGTACGATGGCACCGTCGCGATGACGGCGTCGTAGTCGTGGCGTTGGGGCTCGGCTCCGTCCAGCCTCACCTCCAGGCCAACGGCCCTTCCATCCTCTACCACCACCCGCTCCACGACCGCCTTGGTGTGGACCTGGCCTCCGCTTTGCTCGATTCGTTTTCCAAGGGTGTCGAATATCTCGCCAAAGCTGCCCATGGGGTAGCCTAGCTGCTCCTTCATGGCGCCCCTGATGCCTTTGCCTCTCGAGGAGGTGCGCAAGGCGAACTTGTTCCACAGCCACGCCATGCTCACCTGGTCGTAGTACGTGCCAAACTTGCCCCGGAGCATGGGCTCGAAGATGACCTGGTAGACGCGCTCGCCAGCCCAGCGCCGGGTCCACTCGCTGGCCGTGTGCTGCTCCAAGCTGTGCCACTCCTTACGCCGCTGCAGGTAGAGGGTCACCAGTCCCAGGCGCACCCGGTCCACCATGCTCAGCGGCCGGAACCGCAGTAGGTCGAAGGGCGTGGTGAACCGCCAGATGCGCTCGCCGTGAAAGTACCCCACGTTGGAGTCAACCCAGCGCAGCCGGTCTCCCAGGCCCAGCTCGTCCATCAGCCCGGTCATGGCGATATCGCTGCGGAACAGATGGTGGTACCCCCGTTCCAGAGGGGTGCCGCCCACGTTGAAGGTGGAAGCCTGGCCACCCAGAACAGGCGCCCGCTCGAACACCTCGGGAGTGTGGCCGTGGAGGGTTAGCTCGTAGGCGGCGCCCAGGCCCGCCGCGCCCCCGCCGATGATGCCTACCCTCACGGTACCTCCTCGGCCACGGGAGTGGCGTCCGTCGGCTCGCCCTTGGTGAGCTGACCAAGGCTTACGCTGCCGGTCGCCACGTAGAGCAGCCCCACTCCGATGACTGGCAGCAGCAGGGCCACGTGGAGGACTACTGCGTAGGCCGACGCCAGGGCGGTGCCCACGCCCAGCGACTCCAGCGTCAGCACCGCGAAGAATTCAAAGGGGCCCACGGACCCCTGCGACGAAGGTAACGACGTAGCCAGGTTAGCCATCGCCGTAACCATGAGGATAGCGGCCATCATCTGCCACACCGTCTCGAAGTACACATCCAGGTTGAATCCCAGGGCGATCAGGTAGTACATGGTGCCCTCCACCAGCCAGACCGGCAGCGAGAGCAGGAGGATCGTGCCCAGCCGCCTGGGCTGGTGCAGGCCCTGGAAACCGTCGATGAACCGTTGGGTAAGAGAGTCGGCCAACGTTGCGACGTTCCCCGGCAAGCGCCGCGTGAAGAACGCCACGACGCCACGTACCGCGCCAGGGCGGAGCGCCGCGCCGACCATCACCGCCAAAGCCACCGCGAAGGGCACCACCAACACCGCGATCACTGCCGGCACCGGCAGGTGCACCGCGTCGCTTACACGCTCTGTCAGGCCAGTCGCGGGCAGGAACAGCGTGGCGATAGCTAGGAGAAACAGCAGCGTCACGCCGTCGAAGACGCGCTCGGCCACGATGGTGCCCAACGCCGTTGAGGCGCGCACCGGCTCACGGCGGGCCAGGTAGTAGCTACGCACCACCTCGCCCAGGCGCATGGGCAGGAGGTTGTTCGCCATGTAGCCAACGGCCACTACCGGGTACAGCCGGTGCGTCGAGATGGCCCGAACGGGCCGTAGGAGGGACCGCCAGCGGAACGCCCGGAAGTAGAGGGACACGAAGTAGACCGCGATCCCTGGGACGACGTAGGCGTAGTTCGCCTCCCTAAAGGCCGTACCCAGGTCGCCGAAGTCCACCCGCCAGAAGAGCGCGACGAGGAAAGCACCCGTAACGGCGAAGCCCAGCCAAAAGCGGCGGCTGACGAACAAATGACCCCTCCAGGGCTTCCTTACCTGACGCGCCAAGTATACCAGGCAGGGTTCGCCCTGCACCCTTATGCGGTGTCCCGATCGCGGTCGCCCATCGGAGCGCACTCAAGCCCGCGCCGGGTTGGCAGGGTGCGACCCTGCACCCACTTGCGGTGTCCCCATCGCCGTTCTTCGCGGAACGCGCTCAAGCCCCCGCCGAGGCGATGGCACGGTGGGGGTGGCACGGACACGCTTGGGGCGGGGAAGGTCGTGGACGCGATAATGGCTACCGCACTCACCAGCTTGGGGTCACGCCTATGCGCAACAAAGCCACGGTCCGGATGGCCATCCGGACCGTGGCTTGCCCACCACTCTGGCAAAGCCGCTTATCGAAGGTCCATGATGTCATCAATTACGGGCGGGATGGTCCTCTCGAGGACAAGGGAACTCCCTAGGTCGGGTTTGATCTCAATCGTGAACCTGTCCTCCTCGTTCAGGACAGGACTCAGGCTTGTGAACTTTACGGTAATCCTCATCTTTTCACCTGGCTCTAGCAAGGCGTCGCCGTCGCCTTTGCCCACCTGAGTCCTGGTCCAAGTGATGTCATCCACTCGCTGGTCCTTGCTGATGTACGACACGACGGTCACGTGGCTCTTGCTGGCCTCATCGGACAGCAACCCATCGCTATTGATATCGACGGTGGTAGTCAGATCGATGGCCCCGCTATCCAGCGCGGTCGACACGACGAAAACAACCTCATCGACAATGGCCCTCTTGTAGTCGATGGTTACCGCGACTCCACTTGCTGGAGGTACAGACGTGTAATCTATCGTTACCGCAACCCCACCGCCTGGGGCGGCCGTGAACGTCACGGTATCAGTGCTATCGACAATGGTGTAGTCGGTAACTTCAGTCTGCGGCGCTGCATCGAGATAAACCGTCTGGGAGTCTGCCACGATGGGCGCGTTCGCCGTGGGGCCAAACACCGTGGCAGCACCGTCTCCGGTTCCTAGGCTCTCCCCGGTAATGACCGTCGCCGAGATAAACGTAACGGCTCCAGTAGCGTAGACGATGGTGTAGTTGGTGTCTTTGGTCTGGGCCACGGCAGCGAGATAGACCGTTTCCGATCCCGATTTAAGGAGCGTATTGGCAGCGGTGAACACGGTGGTGCTCCCGTCTCCTGTGCCCAAACTTTCGCCGGTAATGGAGGGGGAGGTTACGTCAATAGGTGTGTAAACGACATCAGGCGGCGACCTTCTCAGCCGTTGATTCAATGGCGATTCCATCCGCATACTGTGCACCGAGATAGACGTCTTCGATCAACTCAGGGGCCTTCAGACGCCTGAAGCGCTGTTCGGCGACCATCAACATTTTCCAGATCACCGCTATCGCCCGATCGACCCTCTTGTAGCGCTTGGCGGCATCGGTCCGAAGCCTGAGGGCCGCGAAGGGTGATTCTACCGGGTTCGTCGTGCGAAGGTGCCCCCAGTGCTCCTTTGGGAAGTCATAGAAGGTGACCATGCGGTCCCAGTCCCGCTCCAAGGCCTCTGAGGCCGCCTCGTAGGAATGGTCGCCGCACCACCTGGTGAACACCGTCCTGAGCCGCTCAGCCTCTGTCCGAGTCGGCGCGTAGGGGATAGTACGCAGCATGAGCTTGGCCTGGTCCTGTTGTCGCTTTGGAAGCTTGGCGAGCACGTTTACGATCTTGTGGTTCCAGCAGCGTTGCTCTGCCGCCTGCGGATAGACGTTGCGCAGAGCTCCCCAGATGCCCAGGTGTCCGTCCCCAACCACCAGCCTCGGGCACTCCAGCCCGCGGCGCCTCATGTCCCTGAGCACATCGGACCAGTTCTCTGTGGACTCCCTGTATCCGGGAACAGCGCTCACCACCACCTTGCTCCCGTCGCTCAGGGCCGCCACCACCACCAGTACTGCCGCCTTCTCCTTCTCAAGACCAGCCTTGACGTAGACTCCATCCACCCACATGTAGACCACTTCCAGGTCATCTAGGGGCCGGCTGCGCCATTGGGCAAGCTCATCGTTCCACTTGGACTTCAACCGGGCCACCGTGCTCGCCGATACCGGTGCGTCCTCTCCCAGCAGCCCCCGCAAAGCCAGATCGAAGTCGCCTTCGGATAGACCGTGCAGGTACAGCTCGGGGATCAACTCAGCAACCTTCCTGGTCCTGTTGACGAACAGCGGCAGCAGCCGGCTCTCGAACTGCTCCTCGGTATCGCGGACTCGCGGCCGCCTCAGCTGTATCGTTCCCGAACTCAGCGTAAGCCTCCGGGCTCTGCCGTATCCGTTCCGATAGCCGGTATCGTTGTCCGAGTCGGATCTGAGCGCCGACTTCGCCCTTCCCAGAAACGCCGTCACCTCCTCCTCCAGCAACTCCTGGATCAGCCTCTGGACCTGGCTTCGCACCCAATCCTCCAACTGCTCCCACTCCGGCCTTGACTCCGACCTACTCTCAGTGCTTTCCTTCCTCATGGGCGGTCTATCTCCTCTCTTGGGCCTCGAGCCCGTGTTGTTCAGAGAGAGGGTACACCGCCTGATTGTTTACACACTTTTTGAAGATACCTCCATTGAGGCTGGGATCTTGGCGGTAATACCACCCACCATCTGCATAGTCCGCCGGTCTGCTTCAGGCCGGAGTGGACGGCCTCCTTACCCTTTTCAGAGGAGAAGATTCCGGCGGAGAGGACCGTGTAGGCAAACACAGAAGCTACCACTACAAAGGCAATAAGGATAATGGCAGTCTCCAGCCCAGTAATCCCGCGCGAGTCTCCGCGTAGCCTTTCCAACGGTTCCAGCATGGGGTTTACGCTCCGCACCTGTTTTACCTAGATCGTGGTGGTCGACCGCGCGGGCCGCAGGCGGCCCACACTTGCTAGCCTTGTAGCGTGATGCTAGTGGGGCCCGTACCCAAAGGACAGAGCGCATCCCCCACAACAGCAGGAGGGTAGTCCCCCATCCTTTCCGCGGATTGTCCGCCAATCGCCTGGAAAGCGTTGTGGAAGTGCTTTGGGGCACCCCAGAGCCCGGAAGCTCGCGGTCAACACCGGCGACTCATCACCGAAGAAACCCAAGAGGGTCAATCTTATTTGGTGCATGGCTAGATACACGGCGCAGAGCAGCAGGGCAAAGCGGAGGCCTTGCTTAGCCTGCCGCGCTGAGAGCCATACAACTATGGCGAGGGACTCCAGTCACGCTCTCCGTCGTATCGGAGCGAGCTTTCCCATGCCACCAGGATGGCCACGGGGGTTGCCTCAGGTCAGTAGTCGAAAAGGGACGCACTGTCATTCCGTCCGCTGATGTCCCGGCTTGTCGGGACTCATCGAGACTCTCGATAGCCCCGACGGTATTGGGGCGTATCGGAGAGTCGCCAGAGGCGGACGAGGAATCTCGTCTTTGCATCCCGAAGGGGCGAGACTCTTCGCCTCGGCTACGCCGTAGGCTCAGGATGACAACGGGGGGCCCCTTCCGTCGGCCCGACGCGCGGCCTACGGCGCTACAAGTCCCGCGTACTCATCGGCGACGTACACCACCCCGTTGGCATGGTACATATTGGTCCCCAGCCGACGCGAGAAGAAGTAGTCCAGCGCACCCCGCCAGCTTTCACGGGTGGTGAGGCCATCCACGACCCCGTCGGGGGAGAGCCGGTTGTACACGGAGTTAGGGAACCACCAGAGATGGTGCAGCTCTCCGACCTTGGTGAACCCTTCGAGTGCCGCTTTGTTCTTTTCTTCCACGGTCCGACTGATCAGCACTACGTCCGCCTCAGGCGGCTCCGTCAGGGGGTCGTCATTTATGAATCGCTCGGTTACGTGGGCGTAGTCTCGGGCGTACCACTTCCACTGCCATCCGAAGGCATCCGACTGCCCCACGAACAGCCTCAGGCCATCCTTGCCTTTGCCCGACTCCCGGGCGAGACGGTCAATTTGTTGGGCCGTCCAGGTCGTCTCCTGCCCCGTCTGAGCGTAGACCAGCATTTCGGTGGGGCGCTCGAAGCCCGCGTAGCTGTAGCTGGCCCTTCCGGATACGAAGACGGTCATCGCCAGCATGAGTCCTACCGCCCCCAGGGAGGTGAGGGCCATGCTGATGCGAACGGCATGCCATCGGTCAAATCCCTCCCTCAGCGTGTCCAAGACCCGATGGGGGAGGCTGCTGAGGCGGTCGCCGGTGGTAAGGAGGACAATGAAGCCCGCCACGGCTACCGCTCCGCTGACGGAGGCCCAAAACTCCAGCTCGTTCGAGAATTCACTCGACCCGACGACCTGCAGGCCCGCAATCCCCACGAGGCCGAGTGTGGCTGCCCCACCCAGCAGCACAAGCATCGCCCGAAGTTTCCGCACCGTGCGCCAAGGAACAGCGGTCAAAAGCAGGCCTATCGAGCGGCCAGATAGGAGCGCGAAGGGCAGCGTGATGCCCACGAGTAGCCACGGCATCTTCTCGCCAGCGAAGGAGAACGCCACGAAGGTTGCCGCCGCCCAAAAGATAAGAAACCGGTCGAACTGGGCCCCTCGCCAGAACAACAGCGGCGCGCCAATCAGGCCGGGCAGCACCGCCAGGAACTCATAGTTGCCGGCGAGGATGATGTAGAAGTACCACGGCTGGTCCGCTCGCTCCACGGGCTGCTGGGCTATCCAGTAGCCTAGCGACCCCCATAGCCCCGTAAAGAAGCCGTTCTGGTTTTGAAAGAGGTTGGTGAAGAGGGTGACCCAGACGATGAGAAACGCCGCCGCCAGGAACGGCCAGCGACGGCGGTCCCACAGCAGTCCTACCGTCACCGACAGCGCCGCGAGGGCCACCACCACAAAGGCCGCGATGTACCGCAGGCCTACGGCCGGCGCCCCGGTGTCGACGGCAGCGCGGGTCGCGCTCGCCGCTTCGTTGTTGGGGTCAGGGTTGACCAGGATGACGCCCACGTAGTCCTGAAACAGTCCCAGGAGTGGGGCCCACAGGGGCAGCGTCAGCGTCACCATTAACAGCAGAAGCACGCCTGGCGGTGAGAGGCGTGATAAGCGCAGCCTGCCTCCCACCCAGCGCAGGAGCTCCGGCAACGCCATCGCCAGCAGCGCCAGGCCGACGATGACCGCCGTAATATACGCCGTTTCCTTGGTGCTAAACGCAAGCGCCCACAGGACCGCCCACGCGAAGAGGAGCTTCAGCCGAGGGCGGTGAATGTAGCGCCACATGACGATGACAAGGCCCAGTACCCACACCGACATGTAGATATCGTTGCGGATGAACCGGCTGAAGTAGAGCATGGAGGGCGAGACCATAAGCAAGACCGCGGCTACCAGCGCACCCGGCCGTCCCAGCTCCTGCCGTAGGAAGAAGGGCATGCCCACCAGCACCGCACCGAACAGGGCAGGCACCAGCCTGGCTACCGCGTCGCTGCTGCCAAAGAGAAAGTAACTGCCGGCGGCCGCGTGGAACAGGAACGGTCCGTGCATCAGGGGCGTGTGGTGATAGGTTCCGCCCTCCGAGAAGAGCCAGGAGTACCACGCGTGCAGGATCTCGTCGTAGTGGAGCGTCCTGCCTCCCAGGTCCCACAGCCGCATGCCAAGGGCCGTCGCCATCAACAAGGCGTAGGCGGTTAGCTCGAGTCGATCGGAGCGTGAAAGACCCCGCCACCGCGCGCGAAGCCGCTCCGGTTGACGCCGCGACACGTTCCAGGCGCGGCGTGTCGAGTTACGGAGCCACCCGAGCGGGGCGCGCTTGGTCTCTGTTGACGGCGCCTCCACCGGTTGCGGGGTGTCTTGAGGAAAAGAAGTGCTCATGAGGCCAGCCGATAAATGGTGGTAGTAGCTCCGGCGGCGGTGGTGCTAAAGACGGCCTCGCCGAGGTCGGAGAATTTCGACAGTCCTTCGGCGCCGTAGGCGGACCGCTCCCGTCGGCCCACGACCACGTACTGAGTATCATACTTCGCCAACAGCTCCCTCGCCCGCGCTACGTCAGTCGTCGTATAGATCTCCCAAACGTCGTCCCGGCGACCGGCAAGCGGGTCTGGAGACCAGCGCCACTGCAACTCGTGTTGCTCCCAGCCTAGGACCGTGGGACGGCCAGTGCTGCCGGCAATGCGGCCCACCTCGGCGTTCCAGTCGCTACAGCCGCTGGGGTTGTCGGCGCAGGGGGTCACCGCCGCCTCCAACACCACGGCGTCCCGGGGCAGCGTCTCTCGGATCCATCGGATGGCGTCGTACTCTGCCGCCACGTTGCTGGCCAGTTTGGCCTGGCCGTCCAGGTCGAAGCCAGCGTTAGAGTGGAAGACCCGCGTATAGGGAGCCGCCAACGGATAGTACAGCACGGCACCCAGAGCCAAGACCAACACCGTGCTCCACGCCACCATACCAATCCTACCCGGAGCGTGTCTCAGGTCCCATCGCTGGCTTACGTAGTACAGGCTGAACCCGCCCACCAACGCCATGAGCAGCCACGCCTGGTAGTACAGCTTGAACACCGTGTTCATCCGGCGCAAATCGCCCCCGAAAAAGTCCACCACATGGAACAGCTCAACGCCCATGATGAGCATGCCCGCCACGGCTAGTATTCCCAAGACCGCCACCGGGGCCGCGTTGGGGAGCGCGACGGAGTCATCGCCCGAGTCCCGCCGGCCTCCAGGCGCTTCCTGACGCCTTGCCAACGACCATGCCCCGTAAATGCCCAGCGTGACAACCATGGCCATGGGCACGACTATCAGCAACCTCGAGGCGGCCGAGAACTCACCAGCAGCGCCTCGCTCGCCCTGGGTGATGCCATCGTACACAAGCAGCGCCACGAGCAACGTGACGGCCACAATTCGAGAGAAGCCCGAGCCGATGGAGAGGGGCGCCTCATCGAAGCCGGTCCAGCGGAACCCCAGGCGGTGCGCAACAAGGGCAAGCAGTATCACGGCATAGAGCAAGGGCCCCCAGACGGGCTGCAGCCAAAGCACCACCGGCGCAAACCCAACGGCCGCCGAGACCAAGAACCTATTGCTCCATAGCCCCGCTGGCTGGAGCAGCGGCCGGCGCATTGCAGTCAAGAAGGCCAACGCCAAAAAGCCGGTAACCCCCCACACCAGCACCAGATGGAACGGCCTGGTCAGCAACCCCCGCAACGGCAGGACTCCTGATGCGCTGCTTTCAAAGGTGAGGAAGAAGGGGACAAACAACAGTAGCGCGGCTGCCACGATCCCCGCCGCCAACACGATTGCCCTCAAGGGCACGGAGGTGAGCACCGCTAAGCCCGCTATCGCCAAGAGGACACCCTCCGCCACCAGCAGGTATCGGACCTTTACAAGCTCCGCGCCTAGGACCTCGAGCGTGCCCTCATCGTTCTGGAAGAGCGCGATGGCGGCCGCCAAGAAAATGATGCCTGCCAGGATGGTCCACACGGCCGCGCGCCATCTCCTCCTCAGCCCTTGGAAAGGAGCTTCGACCTGCCGTGCCGCGTTGAGCAAAACTCCACCGGCAATCAAGGTGAGGCCCAAGGGTAGGTCCGGCGTGTTGATAGCCGCCAAAGCTCCCAACACTATCGGCACAGCCAAGTACAGCGGCCACTGTTCCCGTATAGAGCGAAGGGCAAAGAGCCCAGTGGCAAGGTACAGCTGCAACGCGAGGGCAACCGTGAGCAACAGGAATGGCATGGACATGACATGAGCATGGAGGTCGCCAAGCACAAGGCTAAACGCCGGGAACTCAGTGATGGAGCCGGGGGCCGCTCGGCTGGCATGGAACCACCACCACGTGTCGGCGGGTATCCACCGGGCAGAGGCGGCAGTCGGCGCGGTGAGACCCTCAACCCCTATCCACTCCCAAAGCCGTTGGTCGCCGATCCCGGCCACCCGCACCATATCCAGGGTCCCGACCAGGTTGCTGGCGCCTACGAGGAGAAATGCCGCGCCCAGGCCCGCCAGGCTCGCCGCGGTACGACTGCCTTGGCTTATTCGCACCAGGTTGTACACCACGCCAAGCGCCGCCAACGCCGCCATGGCCGCGGTTGAAGCAAGCGCGAGGTTGAAAGTGACCGCCGTGGCCAGGCCAGACAGCAAGGTGAGCACGCCCACCGTGAGGTAGCCAAAGTAGTAGTAGCTCACTGGCTCACCGGCAAGCCACGGGTCGTTGGGTGGGTAGTGAGGGCTCTCCACCACCGAGTTCAGGAACATGAAGTTCATGGGCTGTTCCGTGTGCTCGATGGCGGGTAAGAAGCCTCGGACCAGCGCCCAGCCCACGAACACGCCAACGAACAGCGTCTCGGCTACTAACAGGGTCCGCGCTTCCCGGCGGACAAACCCCACTATCTCTCGCCGGTACCGCCTGGCCGCGGCAAACACAAGAAGCCCCAATGCCACGAAGGCAAGCAGCACCGACCAGCGCGAGTTGGGGATGGTGTGGGAAAGGCCGATGAGCCACGTCCCGTAGGTGAGCAGCAACAGCCCGAGGGGTTTGCTCAGGGTCCAGCCACGGTCGGGCAGCCGCCCAAAGACTCGAAAGGCCAAGGGAAAGGCGGCGAGGCCGACAAGCTCAATAAGGAGCAGCCAAACGATTAGCTCGAACATCAGGTGCGCGGGCGGTGAAGCTCGGTAGGCCCGTTCCCATCGTCAAAGAGCGCATCGACAAAATCGTCGGTGTCGAACAGCGAGAGGTCCTCCAGTCCCTCTCCGGTGCCGATGAAGAGCACGGGCAGTCGCAGGTCCTTGGCGATGGCCACCACGATGCCTCCCTTGGCGGTCCCATCCAGCTTGGCCAGAAGCACGCCGTCGACCCCGGTTGCCTCCTGAAAGACCTTGGCCTGGGCGAGGCCATTGTGTCCCGTGGTCGCGTCCATGACCAGCAGGGTCTGCTGAGGGGCGGTAGGTTCCAGCCGTTCCAGGACTTTGCGCACCTTGCGCAACTCTTCCATGAGCGGCTCCTTGGTATGGAGTCTGCCGGCGGTGTCCACGATGAGGACCTCAACGTCTCGGGCTACCGCGGCCTGATAGGCATCGAAGACCACGGCGCCGGGGTCAGCCCCGTACTTGTGCGCGACCACGTCAACGCCCAGCCGGCTCCCCCACACCTGAATCTGGTCGATGGCGGCCGCCCGAAAGGTATCGGCGGCGGCGATGAGCACACGCTGGCCCAACAGACCGTAGTGGTGGGCCAGTTTGGCAATGCTAGTCGTCTTCCCTACTCCGTTCACGCCGACTATCAGGAGTACGAAGGGCTTGGCCGGGAGGTTCTCCTGGTCGTACCAGTCCCAGATCCCCTTGTCCTCCGGGTCCATGACGACGGCGATCTCCTCTCTGAACAGCTCCGGCACTTCCGTGACCTCCGATACGCCCTCCTCCCGCACGCGCTGGCGCACCCGCTGGACTAGGTCCAACGACGTGTCCACGCCAACGTCCGCACTCACCAACGCCTCCTCGATGCCCTCCCACAGGGCTTCGTCGGCGAGCGTGCGATCCCGGAACAGCGCGCCAAAGCCACCACCCCATCCGTGGCGCGTCTTGGCCAGCGCTTGTTGCGTTTTCTCTTTACGCCGAAATATCCGGAATACCATGGAAGTCACAGACCGCCCCGCGATGGTAGCAGGCACCCCACCCACGAGCAAGGCGCTTGCGGTGCCCAAAAGCACCTTGCTTCAGCCGGGCCGATTACCCTCGCAGCCGTTCCAGCGCTTTGGCCGCGGCGACCTGTTCGGCCTCTACCTTCCGCCGCCCGCTGCCCTCACCAACCATCTCTCCGTTCAGCCATACCCGGACGGTAAAACGCCGGGCATGCGCGGGACCTCGCGCTTCGATGACGTCGTATTCCGGTAGCGCTAAGCCCCGTCCCTGGGCCAGCTCCTGCAGGGCGGACTTAGGGTCCCGAGCGGCGCCGCGACTGCCCAACCGGTCCATGCGTGGCCCCAGCCAGCGCATCACCAGGCCGCGCGCCGCCTGCGGGCCGCGGTCGAGCATCACCGCGCCAAGGACCGCCTCAAGCGCGCCCGCCAGGTTGGAGCGACGCTGCCGGCCTCCGCTGGCCTCCTCGCCCTGACCAAGGTAAAGGTACCCGCCGAGTCCGATGCTTCGCGCCACCTCCGCCAAGGTCCTGCCCTGGACCAGCGCGGCGCGGGCGCGGGTGAGGTCTCCTTCGTCGTAGGCCGGATAGCGCCGATAGAGCTCGTCGGCCACCACCCAGTCGAGAAAGGCGTCGCCCAGGTACTCCAGCCGCTCGTAGCTCTCCCACTCAGGCTCCGGATGCTCGTTCAAAAAGGAGCGGTGCACCACTGCGTGTCGCAGCAGTGCCCGCTCCTTGAACCTCACTCCTAAGGAGCGCTCAAGCGCGTTCCAACGGCGCTCCAAGGCGATGCCGGGCCGTTTATCGATCTTTAAAGACACCTCGTGGCCACGGTGGCTGCGGGCGCTTGACCTCACCTACGAATAGCTCGCTCTCCATCAGGTCCATCAGCGTATCGTAGGCCTTGGCAGCGTCCTCCGGTGTGTCCGGCCGCAGGATCTTTAGGAACGCGGAGCCCCCACCGGGGAAGATGAAGGTAGGCGTGCCAAATACGCCGTACTGCTCCACCGCCTCTGTATGGCTGTCCGCCACCTCCTGAAGCGTCACCGGGTCTTCCAGGTCCTCCCTGAAGCGCGCCACGTCCAGCCCCGCCTCCTCGGCCACGCCGCAGAGCATCTCCTTGTCTCCCAGCTCCTTGCGGTCGACGTGCCTCGCCTTCAGCAGCAGGAACAGGAACTGGTCATGCGGCTCCGCTCCCTGCCTACGGGCGGCAACGCTGGCCCGAAGTCCCCACATGCCAGGCGGAAGGTTCTCGGCGGGTTCTTCCCAGACCTTGTACCCCTCACCTACCTTCTGGTTCACCTGCGCCAGGGAGAACGGCTTCCAGTTGACCGTAAAGGCATCTTCGCGGACCTGTTTGACTTGATCCAGCCAGACGGCTGCATTGTAGACAAACGGTCAGCCAAAATCGAAAAAGATGTCGAACTCTTGCTTTGCCAAGGCACACCTCCTCAAGTAACGTGGCGTGATTGTATCCTGCTGAGACCGCTGCCAGCAACCGACGGGCGGGGGCAAGGGGCCTCCCTGGGCGGTTGTTATAATTTGAGGAGGCGACTCAGCGATCCTCCGTCATGGCCACCACCATACCTTTAGAACAACACCTTCCTCCTCATGCCGTCGAGCTACTACGAAGGTTGGGCGCCGTCGCCGAGGAAGAGGACATCAGCCTTTACCTGGTTGGCGGCTCGGTCCGCGACTGCTTGCTGGGCCTTCCGATAGTGGACTTCGACCTGACCTCGGAGGCACCCGCGGAAATGGTTGCCCAGCTCCTTGCCAGGGCGACCGGCGGCGGCATCCATGCGCGCTCCCAGTTCGGCACGCTGAAGCTGGAACTGGGAGAGTGGACCGTTGACCTGGCCACCGCCCGCTCCGAGCGGTACGTCCGCCCTGGAGCGCTCCCGGCAGTGTCGAGGGGGACCATGGCCCAGGACCTGGCCAGGCGTGACTTCTCCATCAACGCCATGGCCGTGGCGCTGGGACCTCGGGAGTGGGGTCTATTATTGGACCCAACGGGAGGCGAGGCAGACCTTCGTAAGGGCATGCTGCGGGCGCTCCACGCGGTCAGCTTCCAGGACGACGCGACCCGCATCCTCCGCGCCGTCCGCTACGCCGAACGGCTGGGGTTCTCTATCCAGCGGCGCACCGTGGGGTGGCTGCGCCGTGACCTGGCTTGCCTTGACACCATCTCTCCGTCACGCGTCCGCCGAGAGGTGGAACGCCTATTGGCTGAGCCCAGCCCCACTGCCGCCCTGCTCCGGGCGCATCGGCTCGGCGTCCTTGGGGCCATCCACCCGGCTCTGGGGAAATCGGAGGTGGGCCAGACCCTCCGCAGCGCTCAACGCTACCTGCTGGACCCGTTATCCCTTTTGGGAGTGCTAACCTATGGCGCAACCCCAGGAGAGGTGGAGGCCATCACCCGGCGGCTAGCCCTCACGGCCCTGCAGCGCCAGGTGGTCACGCAGGTCCAGCAGCTCAAGGCCGAGCTTCCCTGGCTCGCCCAGAAGGAATTGTTGCCCCACGAGGTAACGGAGTGCTTGGAGCGTTACTCGCCCATCAGCGTATCCGCCGTGGCCGCGGTGGCGCGGCAGCCTGCGGCCAGGGCCAGGCTGCGGCGGTACCTCCAATCGTGGCGCCGCGTCAGACCGGTGGTAGGTGGTATGGAGCTGCTCCAGCTGGGCGTGAGGCCGGGGCCACAGGTAGGCCAGTTGCTACGGCGGCTTCGGAACGCCCGACTGGACGGCCGCATCCAATCCCGTAAAGCCGAGGTGGCGTACATCCGCGCCGCGCTCGAGGAGGTCCCCTAGCGGAGGTCCAAGATATGAAGGCGGTATTTCTCGAACAGCACGGCGACTCGTCGGTCCTCCAGTACGGCGACCGGCCGGAGGTCCGGCCCGGCCAGGGGGAGGTGAAGGTCCGGGTGCGGGCGGCGGCGCTGAACCGTCTGGACGTCTACACCCGCCAGGGCGTTCGCGGCACCAGGTTGAACGAAACTCAGTTTCCCCACGTCTTAGGGGGCGACTGCGCCGGCGACGTGGCGGAGCTAGGTGAGGGCGTGGACGGCCTGGAGCTAGGCCAGCGCGTAGTGGTGGACCCCCTCATGAGCTGCGGCGATTGCGAGTATTGCCTCGGTGGCGTCCCGAGCAAGTGCGGCGCCCGCCGCATGCTCGGGACCAACACCCCCGGCTCCTACGCCGAATATGTGGTAGTGCCCGCCTCCAACGCCTTCCCCATCCCGTCCAACCTGGCCTACGAAGAGGCCGCAGCGCTGCCCACCGTGTTCCTTCCCACCTGGAGCATCGTGGTCCGAGAAGGGCGGCTGCAACCGGATGAAACGGCGCTGGTGCTCTCCGCGTCCAGCGGCGTGGGCACGGCGGCCGTCCAGGTCATCAAGAACGTCGTGGGAGCCCAGTGTATCGCGGCCACGAGTACGGCGGCCAAGGCCCGCGCGACGCGGGAGCTGGGAGCCGACCACGTGGTCAACTACAGCCGCGAAGAGCTGGCGAGCAGGGTGATGCAGATCACCCACGGCCGTGGCGTCGACCTGGTAGTGGACTCGGTCGGGAGTCAGTTCTTCGAGGCGGCGTTTGGCTGTCTGGCCACCGGTGGCCGGTACGGCGTGTGTGGGGTCACCAGCGGCTACACGGCCACCCTGCAACTCGGCCAGCTCTTTACTCGGGAGCAGCGGCTCTTGGGCGTGTTCATGGGACCGCCGGAGGATATGCGCCGGATAGTGGCCGCAGCGTCCCGCGGCACCATCCGCAGCGTCATCCATGCCACGTTCCCGTTGGCGGAGGCCCGCCAGGCCCACGAGTTGATGGAGCGAAACGAGCATTTTGGCAAGATCGTGCTCACGGTGCCGTAGGGAGCCCTATTCACGACACCGGGCAATGAAAATAGACCCCCGAGCATCCCCTCCCCCTTGAACGGGGGAAGGCCAGGATGGGGGTGCTCCCCCACCTCAGTCCTCCCCCGCAAGGGGGAAGGAGGCTGTCTGACACGCCTATTTCCATAGTAGGACAGGAGTAGTGCCCCAGCGTCCCGGTGCGGGCTTGCGAGCGTTCGCTTCGAGCAGGCGATTGAGATCCCGTCCGCCTATGGCGGAGGTCAGGGGTCCTGCCCTGGCGGCGCCCGAGAGATTCTTCGCCTCCGATAAATCGGGGCTCAGAATGACAAACGTAGTGCGCGGCATCCGGCGCGGGCTTGCGAGCGTTAGCCGTTGGTCGGCGATTGGGACCCCGCAAGTGGGTCAAGGGGCAACCCTTGTGGGTGCAGGACCGTGGCCTATTTAGGCCATTTTGAATCGGCGTTCCGGCGCGGGCTTGTGAGCGTCAGCCGTTGGTCGGCGATTGGGACCCCGCAAGTGGGTCCAGGGCTGAGCCCTGGCGGCGGCGCCAGAACAGGTACTGGTTGGCGTAGCCCGCGTCCCGACCGAACCGCTCCCACGCCCACCTGCGCGTGTCGTCGTAGCGCTTGAGCGGGCCGGCACCGTACCACTGCTCCATGGCCCGCTGCACCCAACGGTCGACCGGAAACGCCTCCAGCCGGTCCAGAGAGAAGAGCATGACGCAGTCGGCAACCTTGTCGCCCACGCCGTAGAGGGAGGTTAGGGCCTCGTTTGCCTCCTGATAGCGTACTCCTCGCAACCCATACAGTGGCAGCTGGCCGGCGGCCACCGCCTGCGCGGCCCGCTCCAGGTAGGGTGCGCGGAAGCCGCATCCCAACCGGCGCAGCTCTGTTTCGTTGACCTGGGCCAAGCGCTCCGGCGATGGGAAGGTGTGCCGCGTCGCGCCATCCAAAGTTACGGCCCGGCCGTAAGAGACGGCGATCAGCTCCACGGTGCAGCGGATACGGGGAATGTTTGAGGTGGACGAAAGAATAAACGCGGCCAGCGTTTCCCACGGGTCCTGCCGCAGAAGCCGCAGTCCGGGATAGGCCGCGACGCCACGCGCAACGTGGGGGTCCGCCGACAGACGCCGCTGGATGGCCGGCAGGTCGTCGTCCATCCGCAGGTAGCCCAGCACCCGCGCGACCATCTGCTCGGGTGGCGTCGGTGCGCTCTCGATCAGCAGGCCCCGGTCGGCAGCGCGCAGCCGCACCACGTCGCCGCCGAGCACCCCGGTCCACGCACCGTCGGCTTCGGGACGCCACCGAAAGCACTGCCCGCTGTCCAGCGTTGAGGCCAAGTCCAACGGCTGGGTAATGGGCACCAGCGCTCGAGCGGTCGTCACGGCTTCTCCACCCGACCCGGCGGTTGGGCCAACCAACGTCCAACCCGCTCAACCACCCGGTCCATAGGCCCCTGGAACGAGGTGACTTCAGGTAGCGACTCCAAGAACCACCTGCCGTAGGACCTGGTGCGGACACGGGAGTCCAGCAGCACCACCACGCCCCGGTCCTCCTTGTTGCGGACCAGCCGCCCGAACCCCTGCCGGAACCGCAGCACCGCCTGCGGCACCGCGAACTGGGTAAAGGGTTGGTCGTATTGCTCGGAGCGCGCGGCGAACACCGGCTCCGTGGGCACGTTGAAGGGCAGCCGCGCCACCACGAGCACCTTAAGGGCGCTGTTGCCGACGTCCACGCCCTCCCAGAAGCTGGCCGTGCCCAGCAAGACGGCGCGTGGGTCGTCCTGGAACCGTCCAAGTAGCTGCTGGGGGGTTCCGTCCACGCCCTGGGCCAACACGGCGACACCGCGGTCCGGTAGGTCCTCACGCAGCGCCTGGGCGGAAGCCCGTACCGCGGCGTGGGAAGTGAACAAGACCATGGTGTATCCCCCAGCCGCCAGGGCCAGCGCGCGGATGGCCGACGTCACGCCCTCGGCGTACCGCGCCGCGCTCGGCTCCGGCATGTCGACGGGCAAGCACAGCAGCGCGGCCTGACGGTAGTCGAAGGGCGAGCCTAGGCACAGCTCCGTGGGCTCGTCCAGCCCCAGCCGCTGCCGCATGTGGTCGAACCGGCCACGGACAGCCAAGGTGGCGCTGGTCAGCACGACGCCTTGTTTCTCCGCGAACAGCAGCTCCCGCAGCTGGGTGGCCACCTCCAGGGGCGCGCCGTTCATGGTCAGCGGACGGCCACCCAGGCCGACCCAGTAGACCGTGGAATCGTCGGGACGGGCCACGAAGTCCGCGATCCGTTGGCGGACCTCGGCCTGGTGCTGGAGCCATTCGCCCAGCTCCAGAGTCGTTTCCTCAGCCCCCGGAAGCCCGCCATCCGGTAGCCCTTCCATGGCGTGCAGCAAGGCGTTGGCCTGACGCTCGGCCTCGGTGAGCGCGTGGTCGAAGTTGTCCCAAACGACCTCCAGGTCCGACCAACCCGGCTGAGAGCGCGACGCCGCGGTGATGCGGAGGTCCTCCTGCTCGTCCGACCCCGGAGGGCGCTGTTCGGCGACGAACTGGGCCAAGGTGGCGACGACGTGGGCCCACTGGTCGCGCACCCGGTACAGCGGGAGCTGGGCTTCGGCCATCCGCCGTTGTAACGTTTCCCGCCGCCCGCCGTCCAGCGGAGCAACCCGGAGAAACGAACCGAGGCTGCCGACGATGCTGGAAAACCGTTCCACCATCTCCTCCACCGTCGACTGGGACACGTGGAAGCCGAACTGATGGGTCGCCTCCCCTTCCAGGTTGTGGGCTTCGTCAACAATCAGGTAGTCGTGCTCAGGCAACAACGTGCCGCCCACCAACAGGTCCGACAGGAGCAGGGCGTGGTTCACCACCACCAGGTGCGCGGCGGCGGCACTCTCCCGAGCGTGGCGGTAGAAGCAAGCGCCCTCCCTGGCCCCAGGGCAGGTGCTGAAGCCGGCGGCGGAGAGCCTGTCCCACACGTCCAGCTCTCTCCCGCGAAGTCGTAGCTCCGCCCGGTCGCCGGTCTTGGTAGAGTTGAGCCAGACCAAGGTCTTGGAGATGGTCCGGCCCTCGTCGGGAGTTAGCGACTCCGCGGCGGCCAACTGCTCCCACCGCCGTATACACAGGTAGTTGCCCTTGCCCTTGAGTTGGGCGTACCGAAAGCGTTCAACGCCGGCGGTCCCCGGTGCGTCGCTCAGCGCCGAGAGCAGGTCGGGGATGTCCTTGTGGAAGAGCTGCTCTTGCAGGTTGATGGTGTTGGTCGAAACTACGACCCGCGCGTTGTTGCGCAGGGCGAAGAGGATGGCGGGCAGCAGGTACGCCACCGACTTGCCGATGCCGGTGCCTCCTTCCACCAGCAGCCGTTGGGCGCCAGCATCGCCGGGCGGGCCCAGAGCCTCGGCCACGGCGCGGGCCATGGCTACCTGCTCCGGCCTGGCCTCGTAGCGGGGGAACCGCTGGGCGAGCGGCCCCTCCGTCGACAGTAGTGCCTCGACTTCGTCCGGGGACACCGGCGTGGGCTCGCGGGGAGCGCCGATGGCCCGGGGACTTCCCAGGCGGCGCGACAGCTCCCGGTGGTCGATGCCGCCAGGGATACCCGCACGCGGAGGCGCGGCTTCCGCCAGGGCGGCGAGCAGGTCGCTCAGCGGACCGGATACGCCGGCGGTGTACCTTCCCAGGCTGTGTAACGCCGACGGTCCCAACGCGCGCGCCTGGTCGACCAGTCCAAGGTACAGCCGGTGGACCGCCTCCGCCGCATCAGGCTCTTCTTCATGGTCAACCGTCTCGCCAAACAGGAGCTGACTGAGACCAGCGACCGAGTAGTCGGAGACGCCAGGTAGCAGCAGCGCGGCCAGCTCCTGCGTGTCCCAGGGCACGTTCGCTGGCTTCACGCCGTGCGCCTCCAGCCGGGCGAACACCTCCGGGACGTCATGGGCCACGAGAGGAGCATCACCCACGAATCGGACAAAGGCGTCGGCCGGACCGCGCTTGGTCCCCTTCCCCCCAGCGTGTTCAAGCAGGACCTCTAGCCGTTCAAGCACCCGTTGGCCTTGGAATTTGAGGGCCCGGATGGCCGGCACGGACGTTCCAGCGTCCGTGGGTGTGGCAGCCTCCATGGCCAGGGCGACGCAGGGCGCATCCAGCGGGTGGACCCGAATCAGGCGCGAGGTGGACGAACGCGAAGACAAGCAAGGCCTTTTAGTAGCGAGCTAGCGACAACCAGGCAGGCCAACGGTACGGCAGCCGTCACCCCATGCGCAAGAGGGCGACGACGCCCTCACCTGGGTCTGTGGGAGCACCTTTCTTGGAAGAATGGTACTCCCACACCCTCTCCAAAGAACCTCGCGTTTGGTCTCCCTGGTGGGGGCCTCTTATGGCCCCCACCAGGGAGACGAGACCTGATGTTTTCTGGAAGGGGTCTGGGGGAACCTCTGTTCCAAAAGAGGTTCCCCCATGGATCTAGGCGGGAAGGCCATCAAGACTCCATGCAGGGAGAAAACAGGCGGCGTAAGCGCTGTGGCCGTTGGCCTCCAGTTGGTGAGCAAGCCGTTCCGCCGAGCCCTGGTCCGTCGTCAAAGTGAACAGCGCCGGCCCCGCACCGGCCAGCATCACACCTTCCGCGCCGGCGCTACGCAGGGCCTCACGGAGTCTTTCATGGCCGGGATACGCTTGTGCCGCCACATGGTCGAAGACGTTCACCATGCGCTCCTCGAACCCCGCGCCTGCCCTGATCCGCCCGACCACCTCGGCCGTTGCTGTCGGCCCAACGGCGTGGTGGGCCGTCGTGAGGAGTCCGTAGAGCCGGGCCGTCTTCTGGGGTCCGGGCTCATCCGGCGGCACCAGCACCACGGCCCAGGGCTGAGATGGCGTGGGCAATGGCGTCAATTCCTCACCGCGTCCGGCGCCCAGGGCCGTGCCACCCCGTATGAAGAACGGAACGTCCGACCCCAGCCGAGCGGCCAGGTCCAACAGCCGGCTCTCTTGGATATCCACGCCCCAGAGACGGCGAAGACCGAGCAGCGCCGTTGCGGCGTCGCTGCTGCCGCCGCCCAGGCCCGCCGCCACCGGGACCCGCTTGTAGAGCATGATGAAGGCGCCTGCCTTCACGCCCGTCTCCTGGCGCAGCAGCCGCGCGGCTTTGAGCACCAGGTTTCCCTCCACCGGCACGTCGGCCACGTACACCGGCGACGCAGGGTCCACCTCCAGCGTGAGGTCATCGGCGGGCCCAAAGGTCAGGTGGTCGGCCAGGTCTATGGCCTGCAGCACCGTCCGCACCTCGTGGTAGCCGTCGGGACGGCGGCCAAGCACTTCCAGCGTGAGGTTCAGCTTGGCGGGAGCTTTCAGGCTGATGCTTGCCACGGCGCGGATTCCAGACTACGTTCCGTCGCACCATTGGCGATAGAGCCGTGACCACTCCGCCAGGGAGAGGGTCTCGGCCCGTCTTTGGGGGTCGATACCGACGCGTTCCAGCAGCGCCTCAGTGCCAGCCGTTGGCAGCGTCAGCCCGTGGGCAAGCGAGTTGCGGAGCTGCTTGCGAGGCGCGCTGAACCCCGCCCGTACTACCCGGAAGAAGCTCCGCGGATCGTCCACTCCTTCGGCGGGGCTTTCGTACACGTCCAGGGCCACCACCGCCGAGGTCACCTTGGGCGGCGGATTGAAGGCGCCAGGCCGTACCGTGCGCACCAGACGGGGCCGGCCGTAGAGCTGCACCGCCACCGATAGCAGCGACATGTGGCCGGGCACGGCGCAGAGCTCTTTGGCCACTTCCAGCTGGACCAGCACCACCGCCATCAAGGGCCGGCAGGGGTCCTCCAGAAAGCGCCGAAGGATGGGCATGGCCGCGTAGTACGGCAGGTTGCCCATGAGCTTGTAGGGAACGCACTCGCCCAGGAGGTCCTCCGCCGCCGTCCTGCGGGCGTCCCCGTGGACCACACGCACGTTGGAGGGTGCGGAGGCGCGGAGCGATTCGACCAAGCCGGCGTCCAGCTCGACGGCTACGACCAGGCCCGCTCGACGGGCCAGCACCTCCGTCAGCGAGCCACGTCCCGGACCGACCTCCACCACCGTATCGCCGGGGCCCACGTCGGCCGCATCAGCGATGGCGCTGAGGATGTCGCGGTTGGTGAGGAAGTGTTGGCCCAACCATTTCCGTGGCCTGGGCGGGGCTTCCGAGCGCGGCCACCCGTCTCTCGGACTTCCGTCCTTGACCGTAGTCATGCTCGCCTCGTTCGATGGGCTCATCATACCTGGGGGTACGTGCCGGCGTCCACGGCGAGCGCCGCGACGATAAGGAAACACCCGCAGGTGCTCCCTCACGCCCACCGGCAAGGAGGAGGGAGAAAACGAAAGCGCCGGGACTTTTGTCCCGGCGCTGACTTGCTCAAGGCACGGCCGTGCACCCCCCGTCGTGCCGGAGACCCAACACGTAACCTATTGGGTGTGGCTCAAACCAGGCTGATCCGCGGCACCCGGACCGATCCGCTTACCGCTGCTTCCTTCCGGACCTGACGGGGTTCACGGCGCTCCGTTGCGCAGGGCCCGGTTCTCGGCACCAGCACCCAGGCCAGAGGTGGTGGGCTCGACCCTCGGGGAGGAGTTCAACCCCGCTATAGCGGATTGCGGGTACAGGGCACCGCTAGCTCCCCGTCTAGCACGGCCGTCTCTCATGCTACGGCCAGTCCATCCCTTCGTCAACCGCGGAAATCTGGGGAAACCTCTGTTTCAAAAGAGGTTTCCCCAGACCCCTTCCACAAAACTTCAGGTCTCGTCTACCGTATAGGTTGATTACCTCACCCAACCTACCCCGAATGCCGGCTTGCTGGCCCAGGCGATCCGGCGCAGGCTTCATGTCGCTACGTTGTAATGGGCGATAGGGGCACCGCAAGTGGGTCAAGGGCTGAGCCCTTGTGGTAGACTGCGGACGTTATGGCTGTGCGCACCGCCGTTATCACCGCCGCGGGTTTTGGCACCCGCTTCCTGCCCATCGCTAAGGCCCTACCGAAAGAGATGCTGCCGTTGGTGGACCGTCCGCTGCTGCACTACGCGGTGGAGGAGGCGGTGGAGGCGGGCATCGACCGCATCATCCTGGTCACCTCGCGCGGCAAGACGGTCAGCGAGGAGTACTTCGACGTGGCGCCCGAGCTAGAGCGCGCGCTGGAGGCCAGGGAGCACCCGCGTCTAGAGGAGGTGCGCCGCATCTCGCGGATGGCCGACATCATCACGGTGCGCCAGCGCGAGCCGCTGGGACTGGGCCGCGCGGTGCTGACCGCCAAGCGGGCCGTGGGCAACGAGCCGTTCGTGGTGTACCTACCCGACGACATCATCCACGGGACGCCGTCGGCGACGCAGCAGATGCTGCCGGTGTTCGAGCGCCGAGGCAGCGTGGTGGCAGTCGAGGCGGTGCCGCCGGAGCGCGTTTCGGCCTACGGTATCGTCGCCGGTGACGAGGTGGAGCCGGGGGTGATGCGGCTAAGCAAGGTGGTGGAGAAGCCGGCCAAAGAGGAGGCGCCGTCGGACCTGGGCATCGTGGGGCGGTACGTGTTCACGCCCGAGGTGTTCGATTGCCTGGAGCGCGTCACGACCGGCGCCATCGGTGAGCTACAGCTGACCGACGCCATCGCCATGCTGGCGGGGCGCGGCGATATGTACTCGTACGCCTTTCGAGGGACGCGGTACGACTGCGGCACGCCGGTGGGCCTGCTGAAGGCGTCGGTGGAGCTGGCCCTGGAGCGCCCGGACATGGCGGACGAGGTCAGGGAGTGGTTGCGGGGGCTAGGCCGAGACACAGATCAGTCCTAGCACATGGCTTCGGGCCAACAATTGGTTGATAAAGGTGGTATATTTTTCCTACTGTGGTATGAAATAAGTATGCGGATAGTATGACAAAGATAGCGATTAGCCTTCCGGAAGAACTGTTGCAAGGTATTGAGCGCGAACGCATAGAACACGGGGTAACGCGCAGCCAGTTCGTACGCCACGCAGTGGAGGCGTATCTGCGACGGGAGCGAGAACGTGCAGATGTTGAACGGTATGTCCGCTCGTACCAAGAGCAGCCAGAAACCCCCCAAGAAGTTGCCGAAGCGGAGGCGTTATACCGAGCGGGCCTTGCAGCGTGGGCAGACCTGCCATGGGAGGAGACGAAGTCCAAATGAAACGGTGTGAGGTGTGGTGGGCTAACCTCCCCGCGCCATCAGGCCCGCGGCCGGTGGTACTGCTCTCCCGGGATGAGGCCTACATAGTGCGGACCCACGTCACCGTAGCGCCAGTAACCACCCGCGCTCGTGGCCTTCGCACCGAGGTGCCGCTTGGTCCCGCCGAAGGCATCCCCCTTCCATCCGTGGCGAATTTGGACAGCATCAATACCATCCCCAAGAGCCTGCTCAGCCGGCAAATGGGTAGTCTTTCGACTCCCAAGATACATGGGGTGGAGGCAGCAGTCCACTTTGCACTGGGGCTGGAGACGTAACGACCGTCACCCCCAGCACCCCCTCTGCCCCCAGCGCAGCCGCCTAGCTACGCTGGGGCTGCCCGCAGGCTGCATCGCCGGGGCGTTGCCGAAGTAAACCTTGGTGTGCGGCCACGGTCGCTCGAGTCCTTCCTGTTCAATCCAGAGAGAGGCCCTACCTACTCTCTGTCCATCTTGAGCACGGCGAGGAAGGCTTCCTGAGGGACCTCGACGCGGCCGATGCGCTTTAGCCGTTTCTTGCCCTCCGCCTGCTTCTCCAGCAGCTTGCGCTTGCGGGTGACGTCGCCGCCGTAGCACTTGGCCAGCACGTTCTTGCGCAGGGCACGCACCGTCTCACGGGCGACGACCCGGCTGCCGATGGCCGCCTGGATGGGCACGTCGAAGAGCTGCCGCGGAATGAGGCTGCGAAGCCGCTCCACCAGCGCCCTGCCATGAGTGGGGGCGCGGTCGCGGTGCACGATGAGGGAGAGCGCGTCCACGGCGACGCTGTTGACCAGCACGTCGAGCCGCACCAAGGGGGCGGCCCGGTAGCCGGAGAAGGAGTAGTCCAGGGATGCGTAGCCCCGGCTGCGGGTCTTCACCTGGTCGTAGAAGTCCATCAGCACCTCGGCCATGGGCAGCCGGGCGTCCAGCACCACACGCGGGTCCAACGACGGCATGTCGGTGGTGTCGCCGGCGGCCACTGTCGAGTCCAGGTACTCCGTGTGACGAAACTCGCCTCGGCGGCTGTTGACCAGGTCCATCATGCCACCGAGGAACCGCGACGGCGCGATGACGCTCACGTCCAGCCACGGCTCCTGGACCTCTTGAATCACGGCGGGCGACGGCAGGTCGGTGGGCCGGTCCACCTCGATCTCGCCACCGTCGTTCATCAGCACTCGGTAGGCCACGCTGGGCGCGGTGGCGATGAGGTCCAGGTCGTACTCGCGCTCCAGCCGCTCCTGGACGATCTCCATGTGCAGCAACCCCAGGAACCCGCACCGGAAGCCGGGGCCCAGGGCCGGACTATTCTCCGGCTCGTAGACCAAGGACGCGTCGTTCAGGTGCAACCGCTCCAGGGCCTCGCGCAGCTCGTGGTAGTCGTTGCCCTCGGCCGGGTACAGGCCGGAGAAGACCATGGGCTTCTGGGGTCCGTAGCCGGCCAAAGGCTCATCAGCGCCGCCTCGCGCCAAGGTGATAGTATCGCCCACCCGGCACTCGCCCACGCCCTTCAGTCCGGTGGCCAGGTAGCCGACCTCGCCGGCGGCGAGCGACGGCATCTTCTCCATCCGCGGCCTGAAGGCGCCGATCTCCAGCACGTCGGCCACGGTCTGGGTCGCCATCATCCGCACCCGTTCGTTGGGCCGCACCGCGCCGTCCATCACCCTGATGTAGGCGATCACGCCCTTATAGGAGTCGTACTTGGAGTCGAACACCAGGGCCCGCAGCGGCGCCTCCAGATGGGCAGCCGGCGGCGGCACGCGCGCCATGATGGCCTCCAGGAGCTCGGGCACCCCGGTGCCGTCTTTGGCGGACACCTGCAGCACCTCGGACGCGTCGAACCCAAAGGCCTGGCGTAGCTCCTGGATGGTCCGTTCCGGCTCGGCGGTGGGCAGGTCGATCTTGTTCACCACCGGAATGATGGTCAGGTCGTGCTCCAGGGCCAGGTACGTGTTCGCCAGCGTCTGGGCCTCGATACCCTGACTGGCGTCCACCACCAGCACGGCGCCTTCGCACGCGGCCAGGCTCCGCGACACCTCGTAGCTGAAGTCCACGTGTCCGGGGGTGTCGATCAGATTGATCTGATAGCGGTCTCCGCCGGGGTGGCGATACTCCATCCGCACCGCTTGCGCTTTGATGGTGATGCCTCGCTCGCGCTCCAGGTCCATGGAGTCGAGCACCTGCTCCACCATCTCCCGGGACGAGACCGTGCCAGTCAGTTCCAGCATCCGGTCGGCCAGCGTGGACTTACCGTGGTCGATGTGGGCGATGATGCAGAAGTTGCGGATGAACTGTGGGTCCATGACCCGTCCATGATAGCAGTGGCAGGGCCCGGCAGCCCAGCCTGTTCCTAGGGAGGCGTATGGGTGCCCCCTGGGAATCAAGATTCCCAAGTGGAAATAACTACTCTATGACGGCTGTAAGGCTCATCCCATTTGCATCTATCTCATACTCTCCTTTCTCATCAAAGGATGTTAGCAACCAGCAAAAGTGGGACACATTGGGAGCCGAGAGATCAGGGGCTGGATGGAGGTCTGGCGAGCTCCCTGAGGGCCCTGTTGTAGCGTCGTCGCCGTTCGGTGGTTTGAGCCTTCACCTCCTTCCTGCGTTGTAGGATCTCTTGCCGTCTTCCCTTGAGCACGTCTGATGGTGTCACGTTGCCCAGAGCCTTGTGATAGCGCCGGTAGTTGTAGTAGCTGACGAAGGCCGCGATAGCAGCCTCAAGGTCGGCGGGCAACTCATAAGGCACCTGGTTGACGTCCCGTTTGATGGTCTGGTGGTAGCGCTCCACTTCCCGTTGGTCTGAGGGTGGAAAGGAGTTGCTAGGATGTGCTTGATGCCAACCATCCCCAGGTAGTCCCTGAATGCTCTTGAGACATAGCCTGGACCGTTGTCACTCAGCAGCCTGGTGCGGTCTGTGACTGGAACTTGGTCCATGCTGGTCGTGTCCACAGCATCCTGGACCACCTCGATGAAGGAGTCGGCCGTCATATCTTGCTGAAGCCTGTGAGCCAGGATGAAGCGGGAGTAGTCGTCCATAACGGTGACCAGGTAGTAGTAGCCCCACCCAACCACCCTGAAGTATGAGGCATCGGTGGCCCACATCTGGTGAGGTCCTGTGGTCTTGAGGTGGTACTCCTTCCCCGCGGCCAACCGCATCTCAGGCCTCTTCACTAGGCCCTCCCTGCCCAGGATACGGTAGACGCTGGACTCTGAGACTGAGAAGCCCTGGTTGTCGGTGATCCCCGCGGCCAGCTGACGGCAGCTCAGCTCTGGCATCTCCCTGGCTGATAACAGGACTGAGCGTTCTTCCTGAATAGTAAGACGGTTCCATGGTGGCTGATCGCCTCCTGGTCGGTCCTCAAGTCCTTGTTGGTCTTGGCGTCTGAGCCACCGGTAGTAGGTGCTCTTAGGGATGCCCAGCTCTCTGAGGACCTTTCGCTTGGGGAGGGGAGACGAGGATACTTTGGTAACTACCTCTGCCTTCTCCGGGGCGCTCATCCGCTGGTACCGGTGGCGTCCTGGGGCATGGGGATGGCCGTTTTTTTGAGACGGTACGCCTCCAGCGACAGATCGGCCACTAGCTCCTTGAGTTCCCCGTTCTCTCGCTTGAGTTGCCCTACCTCATGCTGAGTGGCGTCCCGAACCGAGTCACGGGTCAACCTCTCCTTGCCCGCCTCCATGAACTCTTTGGTCCACGAGTAGTAGGAGTGGGGCTTGATCCCCTCCCGCCGGCACAGGTCGTTGACTGTGACCTCGCGGCGGAAGCCCTCCAGAACAATTCGGATCTTCTCTTCGGGGGTGTACTTACGTCGGGCAGCCGCCTTCACTGTGCGGACGAAAGACCTGGTCTGCTCGCTTCGTTCCTCGGCGGCCTCTGCTTTGCTTACTTCTAGTTGGGACACATCTGCTCCTTTCTGTGGGTAGCTCTACCCTCATTTCAGGAGCTCACACCACCCTCCGACTCTCGGGTTTTCCTACCCTTATATGTGTCCCATTATCGCTGACGGTCTACAATCAAAGGAGAGCGTAAAGGGCGCGTATGGCTGCCCCAGTTCAGGTGCCCACGGGATATCGACACTGACGGACTCATAAAACTCGCCATCCACTTTGAGCACAACATCGTGGGTCGTAGGGGTAATGTCACCCTGCCACCCTACGAGAACTTCTATGTTTATTGTCTCCCCGACTTGGAAAGTGAGTGTGTCGCCCTCAGTAACACCAGTGCCTCCACTCCCCTCGGGCGACTTCCACCGCAGTATGAACTGGCTCACATAAATAAGGGGACTGAATCCAAGGGTGTAAAACCCTGAGGTTTGTCCAACGCCCGCTTGGAAATAGCCCTCCTTACTGACCGCGATATTACCTGCCCCACAAAGAGGTGGTCTCGTTTGTCTGAACAGCGCTGCCCGGTTTGATAAGTGGAATCACGCTGCCGTGCGTTAGGCCGCCGCGGACTCGGCAGGCGCTCTGTCAAAGAACTGGTCCGGCGTCATTCCCCCAAGGCTCGAATGGGGCCGTCCGGCATTGTAAAACTCGAAGTACCGCCCGAGTCCAGTTCTGGCTTCCGGGACCGATTCGTAGGCTCTCAGGTACACCTCCTCGTACTTGACGCTCTTCCACAGCCGTTCGACGAACACATTATCCTTCCAGCTTCCCTTCCCGTCCATGCTGATCTGGATCCCATTGGCTTTCAGCAGGCCGGTGAAGGCGTCACTTGTGAACTGGCTTCCCTGATCTGTGTTGAATATCTCCGGCGCGCCGTGGCGTCCCAGGGATTCTTCGAGCGCCTCCACGCAGAAGTCTGCGTCCATTGTGACCGATACCCGCCAGGCCAGCACCTTGCGGCTATGCCAGTCCATCACTGCGGCTAGGTACACGAACCCCCTGGCCATCGGAATGTACGTGATATCCATTGCCCACACCTGGTTGGGCCTGCTCACCTCAAGCCCGCGCAGCAGGTACGGATACACCGTATGGCCGGGCCGTCGCCGGCTGGTGTTGGGCTTGCGGTACAGCGCCTCGATGCCCATCCGCCGCATCAGTGTGGCGATGTGCCTACGCCCGGAGGAGAGTCCCTCCTGGCGGAGCAGGCCTCGCATCATCCTACTGCCTGCAAACGGATACTCAAGGTGCAGCTCATCGATGCGGCGCATCAGTCCGAGACCGGCTTCGCCCACCGGCCGTGGCCGGTAGTAGATGCTCCCGCGGCTGATGCCCACTGCCTTTGCCTGGCGGGCGAGAGGCAGCTTGTGATCACGGTCGATCATCGCCTTGCGCCCGGCAATCCCGCCTTCGTGAGCGCGGCCTCTAAAAAATCGTTCTCCAACGCAAGCTCACCGATCTTAGCGTGAAGGACCTTCATATCTACCGGCTTTTCAGCCTGCCCTGTCCCGGCGCCAAATAACTGCGCCGCCCGATCCAGCAACTGGGTCTTCCATTGCGTGATCTGGTTCGGGTGCACATCGAACTGGCTTGCCAGCTCCGAAAGTGTCCGGTCGCCGCGTACTGCGGCAAGAGCCACCTTCGCCTTGAACTCTGCCGAGTGGTTACGGCGGGGTCGTCTCCTCATCTCTCGCTCCTGTCTCCGAGAGCACTATCATGCCCTCAATCAGGCAGCGATTCCACTTATCCCCCTGTTCAGATTTCCGGAGCCACTTCTCAAGGGTTTTCGAATATCACCATACCTTTATCGTCTGTCGTCCCAGATACCTCTCCTTCATTGGTGTGACAAACCACCTCGACCCCGCCAACTGGGCCTCCCCTCCCATCACCAACGAAAACGGAGACCTCCGTCCATCCTAGCAATCCTCCCGGCTTAAAGCCGGACAAGCCGGCGATCAACCATTCACCATTTTCCTTCTCTAACCTGAATTTAGTTTTGACGGACGGTTGGGTAGGTTCGATCTTAATATCGTACTCGGCGGTAACTTCAGCTTTTTCTTCGGTCTGCGCTGTTACATCTACCTTCGGGTTTGAAATGGAGATATCCGACACCCCTTTCATCGAATCAGTCCAGATGGTATAGGCATCCCTCGCGAGGAGGCGCTGCTCCACTACATGTAAGGCGGTCAACTCTCCCGAATTCCTGGCTGCGAGGGCATCAAGCCACGCCTGCGCAGTTCCAGCAGGGCTCGTTGTCGTTTCGGTTGGTGAAGGCGTCGGTGTGGGGCTCGGCGTAGGCTCGGGCTGGGCGCAGGCCGCCAGCAGCGCTAGGCCCAAAGCTAAGAGGACGGGTAAGCGTGAGGTTCGGCGCATCATGCCTCGTGTGAATGGTTCGCCATAAGGAGCGCATTTCTCTTCTGGACGGCGTTGACAGGACCCGCTACGCCACGCAGTCGAGCAGTTCCTATAACTATCTAGGAACTGGCATACCCTGTCTCTAGCAGGATGCTGAAAACCCTTTCGACTATCCCCCTGACCCCCTTCCTGGTCAGGAGAGGGGGGATTTATATCTGAGGGACACCCTCAGACTCCCGGGAAAGGGGCTCCGCCCCTCTGCACTCCCTTTTTTCATCAGCCTGCTAGGGAGGCGTATGGGTGTCCCCTGAGAATCAAGATTCTCGAGTAGCAATAACTACTCTATGACGGCTGTGAAGCTTATCCCGTTCGCATCTATCTCGTACTCTCCTTTCTCATCAAAGGAGAGCGTAAAAGGCGCGGCTGCATCATCTCGCCCAGATGCATCCGGGACGTCGACACTAACGGACGCATAAAATTCGCCGTCCACTTTGAGCACGACGTCGTAGGTCGTAGGGCTAATGTCATCGTGCCACCGTACGAGAGCATCTATGCTTATGGTCTCCCCGACTTGGAAAGTGAGTGTGTCGCCATCACCAACACCAGTGCCATCCCTTTTCTCAGGTGACGCCCACGACATAAACTGGTTCACAAAAATAACGGGACGAAGAAAAACGGTGTAAAACCCTGAGGTTTGCCCAGAACCCCCTTGGAAGTAGCCCTCTTTAGTCATCACGATACTATCCGCCTCACGTAGGTATTCGAGTTCGAATAGCACCATACCTTCATTATCGGTCGTTCCCGACATATCTCCTTCCACAGTGGAAAAAACAACCTCGGCCCCGCCAATTGGGTCTCCCTTCGCATCACGAACGAAGAGCTCCGTCCATCCTACTAACCCCTCCGGCGCAGAGCCGGACAAGCCGGCGACCAACCATTCACCATTTTCCGTCTCTAGCCTGAATTTAGTTTTGACGGGCACCTCGGCAGTCCCGAACCCAATATCGTACTCGGCGGTAACCTCAGCCTTTTCTCCGGTCTGAGAGGTTGCCTCTACCTTCGGGTTTAGAACGGAGAAACCTGACACCCCTTTCAATGCATCGGTCCAGATGGTATAGGCATCCCCCGCGAGGAGGCGCTGCTCCACTATATGCAAGGCGGTCAGCTCTCCCGAACTCCTGGCTGCGAGGGCATCAAGCCACGCCTGCGCAGTTTCCGCAGGGGCAGCAGTCGTTTCGGTTGGTGAAGGCGTCGGTGTGGAGGTCTGTATGGCCGACGACGTGGGCGTCACGCCGGGTGCGGGCGTCTGCGACGGCGTGGGGCTCGGCGTAGGCTCAGGCTGGGCGCAGGCCGCCAGCAGCGCTAGACCCAAAGCTAAGAGGACGGCTAAGCGTGAGCTTCGTCGCATCATGCCTCGTGTGAATGGACCGCCATAGGAGCGCATTTCTCTTCTGGACGGCGTTGACAGTCCTGCCACGCCACCGCAGCTGAGACCCCCAGAATGGGTTCCCCGCAAGCGTTTCCTTGACCTGGAACCTAGTCGGTTGTTGAAAAATGGGTGTTCGTACTTCGACAAGCTCTCCGCAGAGGCGGAGTCCGCACCAGTCCGTTTTAAGGTGGCGGACAGCACGAACGGAAAGTATATAACACGACCTAACCCGCGCCGTTCACCCTGTCCGATGGCGCTCTGCTCATCGGACTCTCGATAGATCCGGCTCGTCGAAGCTATCGGAGAGCGAAACCGAAGTGAAGGGCGGCGCGAGTTTTCCCAGTAGCCTGCTGGTGCTAACGACAGCAGTCTGTCAGCCCACCGCCGCTACTCGCCGAAGGTCACCAGGTCGGCCTCGCCGCCGCTGAGGCCCGCGGGCGAGCCGTCCGACCGCCAGCAGGCGGCGCCCAGCAGCAGGCCGGTGTCCGGGTCCACCTGCACGCCGTTCATTCCGCCAGCCACGGCGCGGACCACCGTGATGTTATGCCCAAGGGCCTCCAGCTCCCGCTTCACGTCGTCCGGCACGCCGGCCTCCACCTCCACGATCCGCCCATCGGAGAAAACGCGGGGCGCCTCCACCGCCTCTTGCAGGTCCATGCCGTGGTCAATCACGTTCAGAATGCCCTGGAAGACGGTCCCAAAGATGCGGGTGCCGCCGGGCGTGCCCAGCGCGAAGAAGGGCTTGCCGTCCTTCATGATGATGGAGGCGGCCGTCGCCGTGAGCATGCGCTTCCTGGGCGCGATGGAGTTGGGACGTCCTGGGTGCGGGTCGAACAGCGCCATGGTGTTGTTCATGAGCAGTCCGGTGCCGGGGACCATCACTTTGGAGCCGAACCCACCGTTTACCGTCTGGGTCATGGTGACCGCGCTGCCATCCGCGGCCATGACGGTCATATGGGTGGTGTGGCCCACGGCGGGGACCTCCGCCGGCGTGCCTCCCGTGTAGTCCTGGGCCTTGTCCATCTTGATCTCCGCGGCCCTGGCCTTCCCATACGCCTTTTCCAGCAGGGCCTGCTGCGGAAAGTCCACGAACTCCGGGTCGCCCAGGTACTTGGCCCGGTCGGCAAACATGATCTTCAAGGTCTCGAGGACGATGTGGTAGTAGCGGGCGGTGCCAAAGCCGATGCCCGCCAGGTCGAACTGCTCCAGGATGTTGAACCCTAGCTGGTTGAGGATCCCTCCGCCACTGGTGGGAGGAGTGCCGAGAACCTCGTACCCTCGGTACGTGCCACGGATGGGCTCGGTCAGCCGGACGTCATATGTTTCCAGGTCATCCTTGGTAAGGAGTCCGTCGTTCTCCGCCATCTCCTTGGCCATGGCATCGCCCAGCGGACCGCGGTAGAAGGCGTCGGGTCCTTCGGCGGCAAACGTGCGCAGGCTGTTGGCCAGCTCCTTGTTTACGATCAGGTCCCCGGGGTTGGGGACCTTCCCTCCGGGCATGTACACCCTTCCCGCCTCGGCAAACCTCGTGAGCTGGTCCGCCGAGCCCGCGATGGAGCGTACGGCGTAGGCCGATGCCGGAAAGCCGTGCTCCGCGTACCGGATGGCGGGTGCCAGGACCTGCTCGATGGGCAGGCGGCCACGCGCACGATGAAGGTGGAACCAACCCTTCAGCGCACCGGGAATGCCCGACGCCAGGTGGCCGTGGAAGTTCTTCATACCCACGGTGGCCATGTATCCAGCGGAGGCATCCGTCTCGTACATGTCAGGCGTGCCCTTGCCCGGCGCCTCAGAGTAGTTATCGATCATGAGTATGTCGCCGTGCTCGTCCCGGGCCATGATGTAGCCGGCGCCCATGGGGCCGACCATCATCGGCTCCACCACGCCGCTGGTGAAGATGGACGCCACCGCGGCGTCGGCCACGGAGCCGCCAGCGGCCAGCATGCTCAGCCCTGCCGCCGACGCCATTGGGTTGTTGGTAGAGACCACTCCCTGCGACGCAAGTACCGGCTGTTTCTCCGTCAATCGTTTTGCCATGAGAATCACCTCCGGAGCGGCAGCCTAACACATCCGGGCCTTTGCGTCAGCGCCCGGCTAAAGTCGGCGTTCTGGGGCGAGCGGGTGGAGGAAATCTCGCAAGCGTTTGCCTGCCATGCCAGAGCACTAGGACTAACGGTCATAGTCCCTTGAGCTCGGCACAAGCTCCCTTCTGTCACCCTGAACCCTTCGTTCCTCAGGATAAACTCCGTGAAGGGTCTGGTACCAGATTCCTCGTCCGCCTGAGGCGGACGAGGAATGACAGGCGTTACACGTATGGAAACACTGGTTCGTCCTGAGCGAAGCCGAAGGAAAAGGTCGCAGCGGCCTTTTGCCAGCTACCCTAAGTTTCCGGGGTCTAGGGGGTTGGTGTCGGGGTAGGAGCGTCGGGGCTCTGGAGGTACTGGAACAGGACGCTGTCGGAGGTCAAGACCGCGGTGGTCTGGCTGCCTAGGAACGCCTGGTACGCCTCCAAGCTGCGCAGGAAGCTGAACAGCTCCGGGTCCTGCTCCAGGGCCTGGGCCAAGATGCGGATGGCCTCTCCTTCTCCCTCACCACGCAGGCGACTGGACAGTTCGTCGGCCTCCGCCCTAATGACCTCCACCTGATTGTCCACGATGGCGGTCCTGGTCAGAAACTCCTCGTCGCCTTCAGCGCGGAGACCATCGGCCAGCACCGCCCGCTTGGAGCGCATGCGGTTGAAGATGTTCTCCTCCGTGGCCGCGGGGTAGTCCGCACGCTTGACACGCACGTCTACGATCTCGATGCCGAAGTCGTTCTCCGGGGACTTGACGACTCGGTCGCTGGCATCCCTGACGCGTCTGGTGATGGCCGCTCTCGTGGCGGTACCGTCCGCTTCGAGGAGCGGGTCTACCACGGTCCTGTCCTCTCGGATCTCGACGAGCTGACCGCCAATGATATCGGGCTGCTTCTTGTTGCCGATCTCCGCCCGGAGCTGGGAGATGACGATCTGCCCGATCCGGGAAGCGGCGGTGGTCTCGTCGCGCAGCTTCTCGATGAACTTCTTCGGGTCAATGATCCGGTACCGGGCATAGGCGTCGATCTCGAGGAACTGGTTGTCCTGGTCAGGCATGCTGATGGGCGTAACGTCGACGCGGAGGATGCGCTTGTCCAGGACGTTCACGGTGTCGACGAAGGGCGCCTTGGTCTTCAGCCCAGGAGAGCTGACGATCCGCTGGACTTCGCCGAACCGGGTGATCACGACGTGCTGGGTCTCGTCCACGGTGAAGAAGAACTGAGGACCGACGACGGCCGTCAGAATGAGCCCCACGACGGCTATTATGAGGACGAAGCGCACAGCTACTGTCCCCCTCCCGGAATAGTAAAGCCGTCCTGCGTAAGCGGCAAAAACTGCAGGAGGCTACCCGAGGCTGCCGGGTCGATGATAAAGATGGAGATGCCTGGCAGGACCTCTTCCATGGCTTCTAGGTAGAGCCGACGCCGGGTCACCTCTTTAGACTCCTTGTACTCGTCCAGCACCGCTAGGAACTGGGCCGCCTCACCGTTGGCTCGGGCCACACGCGCTAGCTTAAACGCCTCGGCCGCTTGAATGATCACCTGGGCGGCACCAGTAGCCTGCGGGATCTGGGCTTGCTCGTAGGCCTGGGCCTGGTTGATGCTCGTCTCGCGGTCAACCCGGGCCCGGTTCACGTCGTCAAAGGCGTCCCTGACCGCGTCGGGCGGCCGGACGTCCTGGAGCACCACCTGGAGTATCTCGATGCCCGCGCCATAGTCGTCGAGGATCGCCTGGAGCAGGTCCTGGGTGTCGACCTGCACCGCATCCTTGGCCACCCGCAATGGGTCATCGATGCTCCGCTGGCCAACCACCTGCCGCAGGGCCGCCTCCGTGGCGTCTTTGAGTGTCCTGCCGTCAGGCCTTCCGGTCCGAGGGTCACGGTCGACGTCACCGGGGTCGCTGACGCGGAACAGGAACTTCTCTAGATCGGAAATCCGGTACTGGACAACAAGCTGGACATTCACAATGTCCAGGTCGCCCGTGATCATCTCCGCCTCTACCGGTACCTCACGCTGGTTCTCGCGAAAGCCCAACTCCATGGTCTTGGCTTCCAAGACCGCTTCAATGTTGCGGGTGCCGATTGGAGAAGGCGGGTACCAGTGAAGGCCCGGACCCTCGGTTCCACGGAACTGGCCAAACAGCCGCAGCGCCGCTTGTTCGGTGGGGCTGACGGTGTAAACGCCGGTAGCTGACCATGCCAGGACGGCAACGCCGATGACTGCGAAGAGCAGCAGCCCAAGACCGCCAGTGGGAATGCGCGACCGAAATCCAGACCAGCTCGATCGCAGGTTCCGGAGGATCGCGTCTGGATCAAGTTCGGGACGACGCTGACCGTACAGGTGAACCAATCGGGAAAATCCGGGCACTCAAGCCACCTTACTACGCAGCCAACTCCGCAAAGCTCTCATCCGGCTGCGTCGGCATAGTGTAGCGGGCCACTACCTAGGTGTCAACGAGCAAGACCATGTTGACGCCCAGGAGGGTCAAATAGTACGGTGCCCGGAAGTCACCACTTGGGGGGCCGGCGAGACAGGATGCGCACGACATACGACGTCTACGGCGTGGGCAACGCCATCGTGGACACAGAGGTGCAGGTCGCCGACCGGCTCGTGGCTGCCGCCGGCCTACGCAAGGGCACGACGGCGCTGGCGCCTCTCGCAGAGCAGGAGCGATTGCTCAGAAGCCTGAGGAGCCACCGACAGCTGAGGGCCGCCGGGGGGTCCGCGGCCAACACGATGGTGGGCGTGGCCCAGCTCGGGGGTACCGCCTTTTACGTCGGTAAGGTCGGCAACGACATGGCGGGCGCCCTGTACCGTCAGAGTATGCGGGAGGCGGGCGTTGAATTCGACGTGGAGGGGGCCATCGGCCCCACCGGCACCTGCCTCGTGCTCGTGACGCCCGATGGCGAGCGCACCATGCAGACCAGCCTCGCCTCCTCTAGCACGCTCCACCATGGTGACATCCGTTCGGGACCAATCTCCCAAAGCCGCATGGTCTACGTGGAGGGATACCTCTGGGGCGCCCCTTCCACGGCGGCGGCGGCCGAGCACGCCATGGGGCTGGCCCGCTCAGCCGGTGTGCCGGTGGCCATCAGCTTCTCCGACCCCGCCATGATCACCACCGCCAGAGACGCCATTCGGAGCGCCACGCGGGAGTTCACAAGCACTGTCTTTTGCAACGAGCAGGAGGCGCAGGCCTACGCCGGCACAGGCGACCGGATGGAAGCGCTGCGGCGTGTGGCTGAGGACTGTCCCCAAGTATTCATGACGTGCGGAAAGGACGGTTCCATCATCTGGGACGGGGGCCAGGCCACGGCGGTGGCAGGGTACAAAGTGCCGGTGGTGGATACTACCGGCGCCGGCGACGCGTACGCCGCGGGCGTCATCTATGGCCTCACCCATGAGCCAAGCCTGAGTGAAGCGGGCAAGCTGGGCTCCTTCGTCTCGGCCCGCGTCGTTACCGAGTTGGGCCCACGCCTGCACGACTCGCTGGCCGACCGCATTCCCGCCATCCTTGGCGGCGCCCACCCGCTGGACCAGGGCTGAGCCCCAGGGCACGCCCTGGACCTACATGCGGTGTCCCGGTCCCAGACCATCAGCGATGCGTGCGTAAGCCCACGCCAAGACGCTTCCCCCAACGGGCCGGCGCCCCGGGGCGGGCTGGGTGGGACAACCACCCAAGCGATTGCCCTGGGCAATGACATCTCCCCGCGAGAGATGCTTCGTCGCTCGATTACATCAAAGACTCAGCATGACACGCGCTGCATCGCCCGTGGTCTCTTGTGATGGTGAGAACCGAGGTAGTGTCCTCCAACCGCTCGTGGTGAGCTAGTCGAACCACGGCGCCGATGGTATCTCCATTCGCCTATAATCCACGCCGTGGACGTGACGGTCAGGCCGGTGGCAACGGAAGCGGAGCTCGCAGCCGCGCTTGGGCTACGGCGGCAGGTGTTCGTCGAAGAGCAGGGCGTGCCGGCGGAGCTGGAGCACGACGAGCACGACGCGGCCGCCGTCCACGTCGTCGCCGTCCAGGAGGGCACGGTGGTGGCCACGGGCAGGCTGGTGCTTTCCTCCGCGGCGAGCCCGCGCGTCGGGCGCATGGCGGTGGTCACCCACCTGCGAGGGCGTGGCCTCGGCAGCCAAGTGCTGGCATGCCTGGAAGCCCAGGCCCGTCTCGCAGGGAGCGCAGAGGTGCTGCTGCACGCTCAGCTACCAGCCCACGGCTTCTACACTCGTCATGGGTACACGGCCCACGGCGGTGAGTTCGAGGAAGCGGGCATTCGGCACGTCGCGATGGTGAAACGGCTCTAACGCGTCACCCAGTCCGGGTTAGCGACCCAGGGCGGTACGCACCGCGATGGTCAGCTCCGCCGCCTCGTTAGGCAACACCGTCCGGGGGTCCAGCAGGACCCTATCCTCGTCAATCCGCACCATCACCGGAGGCGTGCCCAGCCGAAGCGACCGGGCAAGGCCATCGGCGCCTCCCGGATGGAGCGTGGGAGCAATGCTCAGGAGCCACGTCTCCAAGGTCTCTCCCGGTAGGCTGCCTCCGCCCAGGGTAGACAGGCCCTGCGCCACCTCGACGCCATCGCCCAGCTGAGCGGCCCATGCTTCGGCGCGCTTGTGCAGGTCACCGATAGGGGTAGCGATCATCTGCCAGATGGGGACTCGGTGTTCGACCTCTCCCCGCAGGTAGTGGAGCAGCGTGGCGTGCAACGCCGCCAGCGTCAGCTTGTCTGGACGCATGGCCCTGGTCATCGGGTGCTGGGCCAGGCGTTGGACCAGTTCGGCGCGGCCGGCCACGATCCCCGACTGAGGACCGCCCAAAAGCTTGTCTCCGGAGAAGAAGACCAGGTCAGCCCCGGCCGCAAGGCTCTCCTGGGGCATCGGCTCGTGGGCGAGCCCGAAGGCCGCGGTATCCAGCAGCGCGCCGCTGCCAAGGTCGTGCAGCAGCGAGAGTTGCTTCTCTTTGGCGACCTCCGATAGCTCCGCTAGCGTGGGCTGGTGGGTGAACCCGACCACCTGGAAGTTGCTCCGATGGACCGCGAGCACGGCGGCGGTATTACCCGTAAGCGCCTGGACGTAATCGTCGGCGTAGGTCCTGTTGGCCGTCCCTACCTCCACCAGGTGCGCGCCGCTTTGGCGCAACACGTCCGGGACACGAAACCCGCCGCCGATCTCCACCGACTCTCCACGCGAGACCACCACCTCGCGGCCCGTGGCCAAAGCGGCCAGACCGAGAAGCACGGCGGAGGCGTTGTTGTTGAGGACCAGGGCCGCTTGAGCGCCGGTCAGTTGCCGCAGCAGTTCGCCCACCGCCTGGTGTCGCGAACCCCGGCGTCCCTCACCCAGGTCCAGCTCCAGGTTGGAGTACCCCTGCGCCACCGAGACCATCGCCTCGACGCTCTCGGCCGACAGCGGCGCTCTGCCCAGGTTGGTATGGAGTATGACACCGGTTGCGTTAATGACCCGCACCGGCCAGGGGCCCCACTGGCGCAGGGCGCGGCCGGCAACGGCTTCCGCTACTTGGTCCGGCGTCGGCACTGGGCCCCCGCCCTTGATCTCCTGGCGAGCGGCCTGCAGCTGCTCACGGACCGCGCCGACGACCATTTCCCGGGCGTATCGTTGCAGCAGCTCGGCCATCGCGGGATGGGCCAGCAGCTTGTCCACACTCGGCAGACCACGGTACGCGGTTGACATCTACTCCTCGATCGTCCGGCGCGGCCGGAGAGTCACTTCGGCCTACACTATCCCAGAATCGCAGGCCAAGGCCACCGTGATCAGTAGTGGGGCCCGTCGAGAGGCGCCGGAGACGCGGGGAGCGTTCCGCCACGAACATCGCTATAATACAGCAGCCTAACGTGGTGGTGATGCGCTTCCTGGCAAGCCGAGGTGGCGGAATGGTAGACGCCGCGGACTTAAAATCCGCTGTCCTGAAAGGGACGTGTGGGTTCGAATCCCGCCCTCGGCACCATAACGGCCAACTAAACCAAGGAGCAACCCGTCGCTATGGGGCGGCTCCTTAGTCAAAATGTAGCAGTAATATAGCAGTGGGTCTCAGCCAGGCAGGGCTAGAACAGCGGCGAACTCCTCCTAGACGAAGCCGCCCGGAGTCTTTGGGCACTGTGCAAGCCGGAGGTTATCCTCCCCTAATTGTGTTGTACAAAGGGAAGATCTGGGGCTGGGGGGGGTGTTGCGCCGGTCCCAACGATGATGGGCATGAGGTCCTCAGCGAACTTGCCGAGGGTTTCTTCCGAGTCCCACACGTCGAGTACTCGCCAGCCCTGCGGCGTGTTCCACGCGACGTGGTACTGACGCCCGGTCGGAGCTTCGAGCCCCTTAGCGGCAAGACCACTCAGGACCTGGTCGTACTGCTCTTGTGTAAAGTCCACTTCGAAGTAAGCAACGATTGCCATGGAGCCTTCTCCCTTAAGCACTGGATGGGCGCAATGTATACCATAAAGACCGCAAGAGGGGAAGTCACAGATAGCTGAGACCCAGCTAGTGGGTCAGGCGACGCGGTGATTGGACCCGTTTGAGACTCCCATGAACGACAACGCCGCCATCCTCAGGCGCTCAACGCTTACAAGGGTATTCGCCTCCTTCAAGGCGCCGGGTTTTCGGCTCTTCTACGCCAACAGCACCTTCGCCGCGGTGGACATGAACGTCCGCATGGCCGTCCACGGTTGGCTGGTGCTGGAGCTGTCCAACGACTCCGCCTTCTGGGTTGGCATGTACGCGCTGTTTCTGGGAATGGGACAGCTCCTTTTCTCGATGGTCGCGGGCGCCATGGTGGACCGCTTTCAGCGCAGGACCGTGCTGCTCGTTGAGAGCGTGTTGAGCATCGCCATCGCTTTGGCCATGGCGGTTGCCGCCTTCTTTGAGGTCATCACCCTTGGGCCTGCGGTCGGAATCGCTTTTGTTATGGGCTGCGTGCGGGCCGTACGGTTCACCGCGACGAACCGCATCGTCTACGACCTGGTGGGGCCGCGGCAGCTCATCAACGGCGTCTCGCTCTGGAGGGTCTCGACCGCCCCCATGATGGTCCTAGGGGCGCTTCTGGCGGGGGTGCTCATCGAGTGGCCCGGCATCTGGGCCGCCTACGCGTTCATAGGCAGCAGCCAGGTCATCGCCTTGCCCTTCCTCATCCTACTGAGGGTTAGAGGCGACGTAGAACGCTCAAATGTCAGCCTGCTGCAACAGACGCTGGAGGGCGTTCGTTACGCGATGGGGAACTTCCCCATACGGACGCTCTTCACCATCAGCATCGTGATGGAGGCCCTGGGGTTTGCCTTCCTGGTCATGGTCCCCGTCATGGCAAAGAACGTGCTGGGGGCCGGCGCGGTTGGGATGGGCTTTCTGCACGCCGGCGCGGGCGGTGGAATGCTCTTGGCCACGCTGATCATGGCTGCGCGGGGCGATGCCGGGAACAAGCCGCGCATCATCTTCCTCAACGCGCTGGGCGCTGGGCTCGCGCTGATCGGCTTTGCCGTGTCCCGGTCGCTTCCCCTGTCCATCTTTCTCGCCACGGCCGTCATGGCGTTACTGAGCGTCTACGACCTCACGCTGGGAGCGCTCATGCAGCTCGTGGCCCCGCCCCACATCCGAGGACGCGCGGTAAGCCTGCACAGCATGGCGATCTCCTTCACCGCGCTGGGCGGCTTCGGCATGGGCGCCGTCGGCAGCATCGTCGGCGTCCCCGTGATGATCGCGGCGGGCGGCACGGGTATCGTGGTCAACTCCTGGATTCGCAGACCCGCGCTGCTGCGCATCCGGGAGCACCACCCGGAGACGAACGCTGGACCAGTGACCCCCAGCGTAACACCAGCCGACCCGTAGACAGCGGCCCCTCACTAGGCGCTCCGTCGGTACGTCAGGACGCATCCAGGGCAATGGATCAGCCGGAAGTAACTCGTGCTTAGTCCACAAAGTTACTGTCATTCTGAGACCCCGATAAATCGGGGACGAAGAATCTCTCACCCGAGAAACCCTTCGCTCCTCTCAGGGTGACAAAGAGATGAAACGTACTTCCCAGACAGATCACTAAGACCGCGGCTCAGCTTCCCGGCTGGGCCATCTGCTGCACCATCTCTCCCATCTTGTTCAGCGCGGCGCTCAGATCGGCCAACCCATAGATCTCGATCTCGGAGAAGGGACCAAACGGAAACTCCATCATGATGTCGTCGAGCTCCTCCAACGAATCGACGTTAAAGATGCCGCCACCTCCCTGTAGGCCGGCGAACGACCACGTCTGCTCCAGCTTCTTCTCGTTCGTGTACTTCTCAACCCAGCCACCCATGGCGGCGATCAGGCCCGGCATTGCCTCCGGCGGGAACAGGTGCTTGGATTTGGTCAAGATGAGGAATCTCATGGTCGTGCCTCCTTACGTCTAAGTTTTCTGGACGGCGGCATGGTAATGCGGCTGCGCGGCTTGGTCAACGCACCAGCTTCAGAGGGTAGTCTGAGGCCCGGTCTGCTGGGCTGTTGCCTTTGACTCCAACGCGTGGCGGGCCGCTAGTCACAAAATCGGCGCTTCGTGCAGGCGTACTCTCTAAAGGGTATTTTCCACCCAGTGGTATACTTACAGCGCACCGTAGACTATTTTTCGGGTGTCTGAGCAGGCCGTGAAAGGCCATGTTCAGCCCGTAAGCCCTTGAGGCACGGATGAGTCGCATAAACGTCCCGCAGCTGCTCAATCTGCTCATCGCGGTAGCCCTCGTCGGCCTGTCGTCCGCCGTTCTGGCCATGGGATTCCTGATGGGTGAGGACGCGCCGTTCCTTGAGGGGGATCAGTTGCGCACCGTCCTCGCTGGAGCGGTCCCTCTCCTGGTACTCACCTTGGTAGTGCGCAGGCTCATCGCTGGAGGCCCCATAATTGAGCCGGCCTACGCGAGCCGGCCAGCCCCCGTGAATCAAGAGGCCGTTGCTGTAACGGAGGCCATGGCAACGGTTGTAGCACCAATCGACGAACCAGAGAGCGAGCTCCTTCCGGTACCCGAACCCGTGGCCGAAAGCCCCGTGGCAGTAGGCATGGAACCCCCAAGTGCCCAGCTGAACATTCAACGGGAGTACTACAGGGAGATACTCAGCACGCCGGCCGAGCGGACCATGCACGTTCCAGAAGGCTGGGAGGGTACCTCTTCGGTGCGATGGGTTGCCCGTCAGGCGTTGGAGCGGGCACGAGGCCTTTATTTGGAGGCGCAGCAAGCCCGGACTGAGGCAATCATGTCGCTGGAGGATGCGAGGCAGCAAGCGCAGCGAATCCAGTCCGAGATGTGGCAGAAGGCCCACGAGGAGTCCTCTGAGCTGAGCCGTCAGGTCAAAGAGCAAGTCCAGCGCCAGATAGACGCCATCCAGCAAGAGTCGGTGTTTTTCGACCGGTCTCTGAAAGAGGCGGACCAGTACGCTCAGGAAGCAAGCAAGCTGCAAGAGGTGGCGGAGCAGGAGCTCGCGCGGGCCCAGGCCCTTCGGGAAGAGGCCCAGGTTATGCGGAACGAGGCCATGCGTCAGCTTGCGGGTGCTACTATGTCGCCCCAAGAGGCGTCGCTGGGCTTCCCACCCGACCTATCTGCCTTCCCGCAACAGCCGCGTCAAGCACCCTCGACGCCGCCAACCCCTCCTACGATTAAGGCGCCCGCCGAGGAGCCAGCCGCTCCGGCGGCTTCCGCTAGCGAGCCGGTTGCTCCCGCCCCGCCCGCCAACGAGGTTGTCATCCCCGCCGAGGAGCCAGCCGCTCCGGCGGCTTCCGCTAGCGAGCCGGTTGCTCCCGCCCCGCCCGCCAACGAGGTTGTCATCCCCGCCGAGGAGCCAGCCGCTCCGGCGGCTTTCGTCAGCGAGCCGGTTGCTTCCGCCCCGCCCGCCAACGAGGTTGTTATCCCCGCCGAGGAGCCAGCCGCTCCGACGTCTTTCGCTAGCGAGCCGGTTGCTTCCGCCCCGCCACCCAACGAGGTTGTGATTCCGGCTGATGTCCCTTCGCAGGCTCCTCCATCCCAGGGAGCCCCTACGCAGGAAGAGGAGTCGATGGACCTGCGGGCCCAGTTCGAACGCTTGCTGGCGTCCTCGAGCACGGGCAGTACACAACCCGCAGCCCCCTCCACAGCTCCCGTTGAGGAGCAGGCAAGCCAGCCACCACCGCAGCCCCGAGACGCGGCTCCGCCGAGCGCAGGCGATTTCCCACCCGCGCAGCAGCCGGCCGCGCCAAGCCCGGAGGCGAGCGTGCCGCCTGCCGCCCAGGGGCAGCCTACCCAGGCATCGCTTCCCCCAAGCTACAGTGGCCGGCTCTCCATCATGCTCATGTCTGACCGCGCGATGGACATTGTGGGCGATGTCTGGGATGCGATAGAGGAACTGGTAGGGTATGGAAAGATCGTGTCCTCCGTCCCTATAAAGGGCGGGGGCGGCCTGGAGCTGGTCTTGGACCTGGGGGGCCAGAGCCTCGCCACCGAGCAGCTTACGAAAGCCATCCCGTGGGGGTCGTGGGAGCCTATCGACGAGGCCCACGTAGCCCTACGCTCCTAGCGTTCATCACCTGCCTGCCATTACGCCTTCCCAGGCTACGTTGCTCGCGCTCCACGAATAAATCGCTCCGCCATCGCGCCCACATCATCGATTCATGGCTACGGACAAAGCAGAAGTCGACCGGCTTTACCACGAGTTTGAAGCGGCGAGGCAAGCCCTCGTCGCGTTCATGCAAGACCTCCGTGAGACGCCCCCCAGTGGGCCGCGGATGGCCCGCCGGCACGCTCCGCTCTTTGAAGACGATCTCGAAGCGTACGAGAAGCTCACGCGAGCCCAGATCGATGCTCTCAACGCGTATCTCCACGCAAAGGAGGAGTACGAGCGCGGAGGGGGATAACCGTTTCGGCTCGTGCGCCCGCTCCGCACCCGGTCCGCGCCGACCCAGCCGCATGGCGCCCTACCGCGCGTCTTGACACGGCAAAGTCCCAGGAGTAGCTTCATGCTGGGTGAATCTGTAACTTCAACCGAGGCAACAAAGCCGTATAGGGAGGACAAAGATGACGCTCCATCCAGGGCGCGTTTCCGCCCATGACCTGGTCAACGTGAAGGACGCGACCATTAGCCGCTCGATCTTCGTTGACCCAGACCTGTACGAGATCGAGAAGGAGCAGGTGTTCGCCCGCGCCTGGCTCTTCATAGGGTTCGAGGACCAGGTGCGCAAGCCCGGCGACTACTACGTCTCGCGCATGGGGGAGGAGTCGGTCATCCTGAGCCGCGACCGCGACAACACGATTCACGTGTTCCTGAACTCGTGCCGCCACCGGGGGATGAAGGTGTGCCGGTACGACGAGGGGAACACGCCGGTGTTCACGTGTCCGTACCACGGGTGGAGCTACGCAGGCGACGGGAGCCTGGTGGGCGTGCCGCGCTACAAGGACGCGTACCGGGAGGAACTGGACAAGAGCCAGTGGGGGCTCGTTGAAGTCGCGCAGATGGCGAACTTCAAAGGCACGATCTGGGCGACGTGGGACCCCAAGGCGCCCTCCTTCGACGAGTACATCGGCGACATGAAGCCGTACCTAGAGATGTTTTACGACAAGCCGGACGGGACGGAGGCAGACCTGGAGGTGATCGGCGGTGTCCTGAAGTGGACGGTCCCGTGCAACTGGAAGTGGGGGGCCGAGAACTTCATCGGCGACGGCTACCATGGCCGGCCGAGCCATCGCTCGGTGGACCTGCTGACCATCAGTCCTAGCGGCCAGCAGGGCCGCCATACCGGGGACAACGTCCTCACCCCTCGCATCGGGCTGAGCGTTGGGCACCATGGCAGCGGCGGGCTCACGGCAATGGCCCTGGGCGACGACCCCTACTGGCCCGTCTACCCGAACAACCCCATCGTGGAAGCGTACTATCGGGGTGCCCACGAGAAGCGCCAGAGGCTGCTGGGAGAGCGGTCCCGGGCCACGGCCACGGGGGTAGCGACCGTGTTCCCCAACAGCACCACCGGCACCACCGTGAACACTATGTGCGTGTGGCAGCCCAACGGGCCGGACTACACTGAGCAGTGGCGCTGGTACATGGTCCAGCGCGACGCACCGCAGGAGGTGAAAGACCTCATCCGGCACTACATGATCCGCTACGGCGGGCCGGCGGGCATGACCGAAGAGGACGACTCGGAGAACTGGAACTACGCCCACAAGGCCAGCAAGGGCGTCATCGCCGGCCGCTACCCGTATCACTACGGAATCGGCCATGGGCACGAGATGAAAGGCCGCCCCGAGCTGGAAAGGGTCGGCTTGATGAAGAGTGGAGGCCTGGTCACCGAGGGCGTGTCCGAACAGAACCAGCGGGGCGCGTACAGGATGTGGGCAACGTTCATGGACGCCGAGAGCTGGGACGATATTCGTGCCAGCAGCAACTGGTAACGGGGGTTGGACGCAACTTAAATCCTTGGTCCCTCCGGGGTTCAGGGAGTGAAAAGAGGAGGTGCTGCAATGGCCCTTAGCGTAGGTTATCCGTCGGCAACCAGCCTGGTCGACATGGAGAAAGGCTTTGTCAGCCGAGACATCTTCGTCGATGAGGAGCTTTACAAGATTGAGCAGGAGCGCGTGTTCGCTCGCGCTTGGCTCTTCATAGGGTTGGAGGACCAGGTGCGCAAGCCCGGTGACTACTTCGTCTCGCGCATGGGGGAGGAGTCGGTCATCCTGAGCCGGGACCGCGACAATACCGTCCACGTATTCCTGAACTCGTGTCGTCATCGGGGGATGAAGGTGTGCCGGTACGACGAGGGGAACACGCCGGTGTTCACGTGCCCGTACCACGGGTGGAGCTACGCGGGCGATGGCTCACTGGTGGGCGTGCCGCGCTACAAGGACGCGTACCGGGAGGAGCTGGACAAGTCGCAATGGGGCCTCGTTGAGGTGGCCCAGCTGGCCAACTTCAAAGGCACCCTCTGGGCGACGTGGGACCCCAAGGCGCCCTCCTTCGACGAGTACATCGGCGACATGAAGCCCTTCCTGGGGATGTTCTTCGACAAGCCGGACGGGTCGGAGGCGGACCTGGAGGTGATCCCCGGCGTCCTCAAGTGGACCATGCCGTGCAACTGGAAGTTCGGCGCAGAGAACTTTATCGGCGACGGCTACCACAACCCCAGCCACCGCTCGGTGGACTTGGTGGGTATCAGCCCGAGGGGCGGCCAGGGACGGCACATGGGAGTTGGAAACAGGAACACCGACATCAACCGCTTCCTCTTCCAGTCCGCCGGGGGAAGCATCTCCCACCACGGCAGCGGGCGGCTGGCGGGTATGGCCCTGGAAGACCTTCCCTACTCTTCTTCCTTCCCCAGCGACCCGGAGGTTGAAGCGTATTTCAGGGACGCGTACGAGAAACGCCAGAAGCTGCTGGGCGAGCTGGCGCGGGTCCGGCCTGGGCTGGGGACTATCTTCCCCAACGGGACCACGGGCACCCACAGCCATACCGTAGCCGTGTGGAACCCCCAGGGGCCGGACTACACCGAGACGTGGCGCTTCTACTTCGTGCAGCGCGACACGCCCCAGGCGGCAAAGGACCTCATCCGACATTTCATGCTCCGCTACGGCGGCCCCGGTGGGCTTACCGAGTCGGATGACATGGAGAACTGGAACTACGCCCACAAGGCCAGCAAGGGCACCATCGCACGGCGCTACCCGTACAACTACGCCATAGGCCTTGGGCATGAGATAAAGGCCCACCCCGTGTTGGGACGGGTCGGCCTCATGCAGAACGGGCTGGTCTCCCAGGGCACCTCCGAGCAGAACCAGCGCAACCAGTACAGGATGTGGTCCGAGATGATGGACGCGGAGAGTTGGGACGACATTCGTGCCAGCAGCAACTGGTAACGGGGGGTTGGACCCAGCTTAAATCCTTGGCCTGCTCCGGGCTCCGGGGTCTAGGGAGAGGAAAGAGGAGGTGCTGTAGTGGCCCTTAGCGTAGGTTATCCGTCGGCAACCAGCCTGGTCGACATGAAGAAAGGCCTCGTCAGCCGCGACATCTTCGTCGACGCGGAGATCTACGAGATCGAGAAGGAGCGGGTGTTCGCCCGCGCCTGGCTCTTCGTGGGGTTCGCGGACCAGGTACGCAAGCCGGGCGACTACTTCGTCTCCCGCATGGGGGAGGAGTCGGTCACTCTGAGCCGGGACCGCGACAACATGATCCACGTGTTCCTGAACTCGTGCCGCCACCGGGGGATGAAGGTGTGCCGGTACGACGAGGGGAACACGCCGGTGTTCACGTGTCCGTACCACGGGTGGAGCTACGCGGGTGACGGAAGCCTCGTGGGCGTGCCGCGGTACAAGGACGCGTACCGGGAGGAGCTGGACAAGAGCCAGTGGGGCCTCGTTGAAGTAGCGCAGATGGCCAACTTCAAGGGCACCGTCTGGGCCACGTGGGACCCCAAGGCGCCCTCCTTCGACGAGTACATCGGCGACATGAAGCCGTACCTGGGGATGTTCTACGACAAGCCGGACGGGACGGAAGCCGACCTGGAGGTGATCGGCGGTGTCCTGAAGTGGACGGTCCCGTGCAACTGGAAGTGGGGCGCCGAGAACTTCATCGGCGACGGTTACCACGGCCGGCCAACCCACCGCTCGGTGGACCTGCTGCGTATCAGCCCCAGCGGACTGCAGGGCCGGCACACCGGGGACAACGTTCCCGTCCCCAGCCAAGGAATGAGCATCTCGCACCACGGTAGCGGGCGATTGGCTGGCTCAGCCCTGGGCGATTACCCGTACCAACCTACCTACCCGAAGAACCCCATCGCGGAGGAGTACTTCCGAGAGTCCTATGAAAAGCGCTTTAAGCTCCTGGGCGAAAGGACGAGGGTCAGGGCAGGCGGCGTAGGCACCGTCTTCCCTAACAGCACCACCGGCACCACCGTGAACACCATGTGCGTGCTGGCAGCCCAACGGACCGGACTACACTCAGCAGTGGCGCTGGTACATGGTCCAGCGCGACGCACCGCAGGAGGTGAAAGACCTGCTGCGGCACTACCTCATTCGCTACGGCGGGCCGGCGGGCATGACCGAGGAGGACGACTCGGAGAACTGGAACTACGCCCACAAGGCCAGCAAGGGAGTCATCGCCCGGCGCCACCCCTACAGCTACGCCCTGGGCCTTGGCCATGAGACCCACGGACACCCCCTGCTGGAAAAACACGGGTTCATGAAACGGGGTTGGGTCTCGGAGGGAACGTCGGAGCAGAACCAGCGCAACTCGTACAAGATGTGGTCCGAGCTGATGGACGCGGAGAGCTGGGACGACTTACGCGAGAAAGGGTTGTGGCCCTAGAGGGCACCAGCCTCCGGCAAGCTCGCCTTCGAGCAGCTTTAGATAACGCAACGGGCCTTCTCCTACTTACGGAGAAGGCCCGTTGGCTTTGAGGCGTTTCCCGCGATGACGGGTCTACTTACGTGGTGTGGCGGGGGTCTGACGCGGCGACCGGTGTCCCCAGATGCTCGCCTTGTCGTACCTCATCACCTGCCAGGTGTCGTCGTCGATGAGGCGGCCACCCCAACCGTACTCTATGCTGAAGTCGGATGGGTTCTTCATGTAGAACGAGGTCATGTGATCGTTGGTGTGTTTGCCCAGCCGTCGAACGATCTCGACGCCCTTGTCTTCGCACAGGTCCATGCAGGCGCCCACGTCGTTCAGCGAGTTCAACTCGATCATGAAGTGACTGATCCGCTTCCCACCAGGAGTGGCGGCGACCACCGCCGTGTGCTCCCGCGGGTTGCAGTGGAAGAACCGTTCTCCTGGGCCCAGAGAGTCGCTTACCCGGAAGCCCAGACACTCCTGCAGCACTCGAATCAGCTCATCGGCATTGTCCGGGCTCAGCCCCACGTGTCCCAGGCCCAAGTCACCGGTCCTGAACCCCGTGATCGGCGTGCTGGGCTTGAACGGGCGCTCGAATAGGACCTGCGGCCCGTAGAACACCTCCATGGGAACGTTGCTCACCTCGCATCGCACCATGTCCACCACGCGGCGGTTGGCGATCTCGTCCGGCGTGCCCTGCGCGTACTCGACGCCCTCAGCTAGGAGCTTTGCCTTGGTCGCCTCAAACTCCTCCCGGTTGGCCGTTTGCCAGCCCACGTACGCCAGGTCATCGGCCCCGGTGGGACACAGCGCGAGCCGATGGTGGTTCTCGTCCATGCGCAGATAAAGGGTCCCATCGTCGGCCCGGCCGGACACCTCCATGCCCAGTACCTCGGTGGCGTAGGCCTCCCACGCGTCCATGTTGCTAACGCCAATCCCCAGGTAACCCAACTGTGATACGGCCATAACGCTCCTCCTTTAATAGCCTAGGCCCTTGGCCGACCCGCGAGGGTCAGCCCACGAACCTAGCGGCAGTATACTCCAGCCTAGAAAAAGTGAATCGCTCTGAAGGCCAACGGACCTCCTCTACTACTGGGGGCCGCTCGCCGCCAGGGTTTCCCCTGGACCCATTTGCGGTGTCCCTGTGCCAGACCATCAACGTGGCGCGTCTAAGCCCACGCCGAGACGCCTCGTCCAGCGAGCCAGCGCGGCGGGGCGGGCCGGGTGGGTAAAATAACTTTAGGGCTGGGGCAAGCCTTTAACTTGCTAGGGGGTGCTCGCCGCGCCCCCAGTCCCCACATCAGTGACGGAACGCCCTAACAGAGCGCTGAAAACCCTTTCGACCATCCCCCTTTACCCCCTCCTAGCCAGGAGGGGGAGGAATTTATGTCTGAGTCCCGACACGTCGGGATCAGACTCCCGGCCCCGACGAGTCGGTCCGAAGGACTCCGGACTCCTTCGGAGGGCACTCCCCTTTTTTCATCAGCTTGCTAGAAGGGCGCTTGAATGGGTGGAGGTCGTCGCGTGTTTAGGCTCGCGGCATAAGGGCAGTAGCCCCCCTCATCTCCTTTGTGCTATGGTGTTGCGCGAACGCTAGGTGAAGGCCGCGTGGGCCCCGAGCCCACAGCAATAGCGCTTCAAGGGAGGTCAGTATATGGCTAGCGAGGGAAAGGTCCGCCTGGAAATCAAGTACTGCGTATCTTGAGGGTACTTCTGGAAGGCCGCCGGTCTGGCGGCTGAAGTGTGTGACGGAAACGTCCGAGAGACGAGCATCGCGCTGACCCCTGTAGGGGACGGACGCTTCGAGGTCTACATCAACGACCGAAAGGTGTACGACCGTAGCGAGGCCGGCGAGGGTGACTTCTACCCATCGTTGCGTGTCCTCCGTGGCGTGAAGACCCAGTTGGTGGACGAGCTGGCGGCCACGCCGGCGTAACGTCGAGCATAGTCCCAGAGGCCAGTGGAAGAAGGGGGCAAAATGCCCCCTTCTTTCTTTTTACTTGCTAGGGGCCGCTCGCCGCGCCCCCAGACCCCAAGCACTGAGGGCCGGGGATTCGTCCTTCGGCAAGCTCTCCGACTTCGTCAGGAGTCTCTCCGACCTGTCGGAGGACAGGGCGAACGGGCAGGGCGAGGCCCCCTGTCATGCTGAGTCCCGATTTATCGGGGCGAAGCATCTCTCACCGGCCCTTCCCGAGAGACCCTTCGCTCCGCTCTCCGATACGCTCCGACAAGTCGGGGCTATCGAGAGTCCGATGAGCAGAGCATCATCGGACAGGGTGACAAGGTCTTATCTGGTCATAGTGAGCTCTCCGAAGGAGTCCAGAGCCCTTCGGATCGATCCTATAGGAGTCCGGTAAGCTGAGCCTGTCGAACCACGAACGGGCTCCGTTCGTGGCCGTGCCGAAGGTAAGCTAGAAAGCGAGCGCGTCCCTAAAGCCATGAATGGCCGCGATGTGCTCATCCACGGAGCGAAAGCCCGCGCCCATGGTGTTGACGCTCACGTGGCTAACGCCCATAGCCTCCCATGCTTGCGCCTGCTGGACCGCCACCGTCAGCGCCGTTTGCCCCGTACGCAGTGAGACCGAGGTCTGGATACCGATGCTCGCCGGGTCCCTGCCCGCCTCTCGGACGTACTGACGGAACTGCTCCAACGCTTGCTCTCCGGCCTCGTCCGGCCTCACTTGAGGGAACCAACCGTCGCCCAAGGCGGCGATCCGCCGTATAACCTTTTCGATCCTCCCGCCTCCAAACCAGATGGGGATAGGCCGCTGCACGGGCATGGGATTCAGCCCAGCTGCGGTAATCCGGTGCCACTCCCCCTCGAAGTTGACCACCTCCTGGCTCAGGAGGGCCCGCAGCACGGCAACCTGCTCCTCGATGCGCCGCCCCCGGTTGTGAAAGTCCTCGCCCAGCGCTTCGAACTCGACGGCGTTCCAGCCAACGGCAACACCCAGACGAAGGCGGCCACCACTCAGCACGTCAACTTCCGCCGCCTGTTTCGCCACCAGCGTGGTCTGCCGTTGGGGCAAGATGATGATCCCCGTCACCAACTCCAGCCGCTGGGTCACCGCCGCCAGGTAGCCGAAGAGGACCAACGGCTCGTGGAAAAGGTGCTCCCGCGTGTAAGGGCCGGACCACTCAGGACGGTTTGCAACGTCGACGCCTAGGACGTGGTCAAAGGCGACCAGGTGGTCGTAGCCCAGCTCCTCGGCTGCCTCCGCGTAGGCTCGAACCGCGCCCGGGTCCGGCCCGAGCTCGATCTGAGGGTAGATCACGCCGTATCGCACCGCACTCCTTCTGGACGGACGTCAACCGGCCTGACGGGACGCGTTACGGGGACCCGGACGTTGGGTCGTGCAGGGGGTCAGGAAACCATTCCATAATCCGCTCATCCTTCGACAAGCTCTCCGACTTCGTCAGGAGTCTCGATGAGCGAAGCATCATCGGACAGGACGAGCGGATTATCCCCGTTCGTGGTGAGCCTGTCGAACCATGAACAGGGCTCTGCAACTTTCACCACATTTATTGAACGATTAGTAACTCAGGATACTAGCGCGGTTTGGGTTTGTTCTCCTCGGGCTGCTGCTGGGGGTTTATGTCCGCGACAAAAGCGCGGATCTGGTCCCTCCACGGGTACAGCACCAGGCGGACCGTGACCCGCAACATCCGCCACGCCGTCCGCGTCACGAAGCCCAGTCCCCTCGCGAAGAACATCTCAATGAACGCCTCTGGAAGGAACCCCGGCGGGGGTGTCTCCCGTCGGTACTTCATCTGCGCTTCCGCAAACTCTTGCTGCTGGCTAGGGTGTCCTGGCAACATAGCCGTCCTCCCATCGGTAGAGGTGCCGGATGCTGCGGTCCATTCTAGCGAATACGCGCCGCCGCGTCAGCCCGTAGGGGGCGCCTCCGGCCAAGCACCATGCCTACGTCCGCCGTTAGTCCCTGCTAGAATAGCCGCGGAGCACCGCGTGAATCAGCCCGCCACACCGTCCCCTCCCACCACACGCCGGCGGGTCTTCTACGGGTGGTACCTCGTCGCCGGTAGCGTCCTCAACAACGGCCTTATCGCCGGCGCCTATTTCCAGGGATTCCAAGCGTTCTTCCTGCCCATCCTTCACACCATGGGGTGGAGCTACACTGCCATTTCAGGCGCCTTCTCCCTGCGGCAAGTGGAGTCGGGCGTACTGGGGCCGGTCGTTGGATTGCTGGTCGACCGCTGGGGGCCTCGGATCCTTATCATCGCGGGCGCAGTGGTAACCGGCGTCGGGCTTATGGGCCTCAGCCAGACCCGTAACCTGCTCATGTTCTACGCCTTCTTTCTGGTCACCTCCATCGGAACGGCGGCATCGTCCCACGGGGTGACTTGGGCTGTCCTCATCACCCGATGGTTCGTGAGGCGCCGGGGCAGGGCGATGGGAATCGCGACCTTGGGGCCGCTGATCGGCGGGTTGCTGGTCGTGGTGAACACGGCGCTGGTGACGGAGTTCGGCTGGCGCGCGGTGCTTTTCGGCTACGGTTGGTTGGTAATGGTGGGCGGTATAGGGTTGGGACTGATGGTCCGGGACCGGCCGGAGCGGTTCGGCTACCTGCCGGACAACGCGCCGCAGGAAGCGCCCCAACTACTGGGGGCCGCGGAAGGCCGCGCGCGTGCCCAGCGTGCGGCGGATGCGGAGACGGGCCTGTCCGCCCGCCAGGTGCTGCGGACGCGGGACTTCTGGGTGTTCAGCCTTTTCTTGTCCTCGGCGTTCGTGGGCACCAGCGCGATGATGACCCACCAGCTGGCGTACTTCAGAAGCGAGGGCCTCTCGACCGGCGCCGCGGCCATGACGGTGCTCCTGGCGAGCGTCGCCAGCGGCGTAGGGCGCATGGGCGCTGGCGCGCTGGTCGACCTGATGGACTACCGTTACGTGCTCGCCGGAGTAACCATTGCCCTGTCCCTCTCCTTTGTGTACCTAGCCTTGGCCCCCGTCACCACGTTGGTCCAGGCACTCCCCTTCGCCATCATCTTTGGGATCAGCTGGGGAAGCACGGTCCCCGTTCGACCGGTCATCGCCGCGCTGACGTTCGGTGAGCGGTCGATAGGCGCTATCATTGGGCTGACGCAGTTTAGCGGCCTGCTGGGCGGCATCATGGGGCCGTTGATCATGGGGGTCATCTTTGACAACACCGGCTCATACCACGCATCCCTCTGGGTGCTGGCGGTCATCAGCGTAGCGGTCCTTCCGCTGCTGTCCCTCCTGAAGCCTCGCTCCCGGCTGCCCCTCTCCCCCACCCGCTAACGACGCGGCCGCTCAGCTGAGGGGAGTCTGATTTCAAAATCCGGCTTGCCAGAAGGACGGGTATCAGCGAAAGTTGCGGCAGCTTCGGGTTGGTGCGTCGGAGCGTTTGGAGGAGCCCAGTGCAGGAGAAGTGGCGGGCGCTTGGGGCAGGCGGCTTCTTCTTCGTGGCGGGGACCATCGAGAACGGCACGTGGCCCATTCTGCTGCCCACCATCGCCCGCCACTTCGACGTTTCCACGTCCGCGGTGGTCTGGATCCTGGTGGCCTTCGCCCTGGGCATGGCCGGCAGCTCGCTGACGGCGGGCCGGATAGGGGACCTGCTGGGCCATAAGCGCGTGGCCACCATCGGCTTCATCGCCGAGGGGTCCATCATCCTGCTGATCCCGTTCATGCCGGTTTTCTGGTACATCACCCCGCTGCGGTTCGTCCAGGGCGTCGCCCGGGCCACCGGACTGAACAGCATCGGAGCGCTGGTGGTGGGGGCCTTCCCGCGGGAGGAGCGCGGGCGCATTCTGGGCCTCCGCAACGGACTGGCGGCCTCGGGCCTCCTGCTCGGACCGCTGTACGCCGGACTCATTGGGCAGCTCTTCGGTTGGCGCATCGCGGTGCAGGGCGTGGTGGTGGGATACGTTATTCAGATCGTCCTGGTGACGGTGCTGGCCAGAAGCGATATTCCTCAGCCCGGCAGGGCCCTGGCTACGCTCCGGCGACTGGACTGGGCGGGCGCGCTGGCCTTCCTCATAGCCATCTGCACGCTGATCTACTCCGCTCAGCTACTCCGGGGAGACGATACGCGATTCCTGGGCGCGGGGTCGCTCGTGTTTTCCGTGGCCATGTTCCTCGCGGCGGTGCGTTTCGAGCGCCGGTCCGCTGCTCCCGTGCTCAACCTTGGACTCTTCAAATCGCCTGCGTTCTCCTCGGCGGGCGCGGCGCTGATAACGTTCAGCATGGCTTCCGGGGCCGCTCTCTTCCTCTTCCCCTTCTACATGCAAAGCGGACTCGGCTGGTCGTTGGCGTTCGCCGGGTCGGTCCTCATCACGTTGAACTTCGTACAGGTGTGGGGCTCGCCCCTCATGGGCTACCTCTCCGACCGAATCAGCCCACGGCGCATCCAGGCCACGGGCGTGGTAGTGATGGTGGCGGGGCTGACGCTGGCGTCACGGCTGGGCAGCGGCCCGGAGGTGTGGCAGGTGGTGGTGGTGGTGGTGATGCTGGGTTCGGCGGCCAGCCTGTTTGGGCCACCGAATAACAAGGTCATCTACAACTCGATGCCGCCCGACGCGCTGGGCTCCGCCAACGCCATCAGCGCGGTGGGCCGCTACATCGGGCAGTCGTTAGGCGGCGCGATAGGCGCGGCGCTCCTCGTCACCTACGCGGACCGGGGCGTACCCGCGGCGTTTGGCTCCGCCATGGTGGGTCCTGGCCGTACTGGTCGGCGTGATCGTGACCACGGCGCTCTTCAGCCCGCTCATCGTGGCGAGGCGCCAGGCCGTCCGCCGGGTGTGATGCCGCGCCGCGGCGCCCGATACTCCCCAGCGCCATCGCTGTCATAGTCTCGTCAGCAGCGTGAAGCGTCCTCGGCGGACGGCACGTGCTGGCCTACAGGCGGCGTGGCGAACAGCATTGTCAGCGCCAGAAGCACCAGCATGCCCACGAATACCAAGAAGATAATGGTGTAGCTGCCGGTGGTGTCGAAGACCAGCGCCGCGCCCAGGGGCCCCAAGGAATTGCTGAACATCTGGAAGGGGGTGACGAATCCTCTGATGGCGCCCAGCGACGCACGGCCGTAGTAGTTGGCGAAGATCAGGTTCTGCAATAGCATTAAGGCCCCAAAAAAGGCGCCGTGGACCACGGCAAACAGGAAGCCTTGCCACAGTGAGTCGACGCCGGAGAGGATGACTATCCCCACGGCCATGCCCACGAATAGCAGCGCCATGAGGTAGCGAAGCGGCACTTTTTCACCTAGAAGCCCCGCCGCGAGGGTCGTTGGGATACCCACCAAGGACCAAACGCTGATGATGGTGACTCCCTGGGTGGCCGTGAGGCCGCGGTCGGTGAGCACTGGGAGCAGGTTGAAATTGACGCCGGTGGCCACGAAGTTGGTGACACATAGTGAGAGAAGGAGGATGTAGAAGGTACGGGTCCGCAGGGCTTCCCTCAGAGTGAATGAGACCTCAGTAGGTGCGCCGGCAACAGACTGAAGCCGCTCACGGGCCTGGCCACCGGCCGAGTCCAACGGCACACCGTCCGGCGCAAGCCCCATGTCTTCGGGCCGTCGGCGTAGCCAGCCGAAGACTGGCACGAGCGTGAGCCCCCACGCCAGCACTCCAAGGCCGCCGATGGCCATACGCCATCCAAACCCGCCGATGAACGCCTGCGCCACGAAGGGAATCACGCCGATGCCCACGCGTTGTCCCAGGCTGGAGATCGCTAGCGCGCGGCCTCGCTGGACCAGGAACCACTTGGCCACCACCACGTTGTTGGTTAGGTTGATAATTCCCTGGAGGATGAGCCTCGTGGTGATGATGATGAGGTAGAACTGCCACAGCGTATTACTGGCCCCTAGGGCTATTAGCAGGGCTCCCATGGCCAGAAAACCACCCCCCAACACCCATCGCCCGCCCAAGCGGTCGGTGAGCGGCCCCACTCCCAACGCCGTCAGGCCGCCCAGGATCGTCCCGATGGTGACCGCCCCCGCCACCACGGACCTGTCCCAGTCAAACTCCTCGGTAATCGGCACAACAAAGACGCTGATGGTGGGGTTGAGCTGGACCGCCGAGGCCACGCTGGACAGGGTGATGACGCCGACGATCACCCAGCCGAAGTACAAACGCGGCCTCGGACGGTCTCTCGGGGAAGGGGTTGCAGAACGCGTATGTCGTCTCCACGGGAAGGTTGTTGAAAGGTCGATGCGCCAAGGCAGCGCCCTGGACCTATATGCGGTGTCCCCGTCGCCGAAGCCCACGAGGCGTTGACCAAGCCCGCGCCGTTCGCCCTGAACTTGTCGAAGGGGAGGTGTGGGCTAGGCCCCTGTCATGCTGAGTCCTTCCGGGGAAGGACGAAGCATCTCTCACCGGCACTGGCCCTTCCCGAGAGACCCTGAGTCCCGATGGATCGGGACTCAGGGTGACAGAGTCTTGTCTGGTCAAAGAGAGCTTGTCGAAGCACGAAAGCCTATTTTTCAACGCCTGACAGTGACAGGGGAGAAGAGAGGCCCCGCCAGTACGGGCAGGGCCTCTTGTCGTCTCTATTGCCGCGTCGAGCGGTCGTCCATTTGGCTAGCGGGCCGGCGCTTCGGCCTCCAGTCCCATCATGCGTGCCATGCCGGGGCCAAACTCGTGCCCCCAGATGCTGGCGACGTTGTGGCGCTGGACAACCCAGACGCTGTCATCAATCTCACGGCCGCCCCAGCCAAACTCCACCGCGAAGTTCGACGGGGTGAACATGTAGAAGGACACCATCTGGTCGTTGCTGTGCTTCCCGAGCTGGAGCATGAGCTCAATACCCTTGGACTTTACCAAGTCGTAGGTCAGGCCCACGTCGTCTAAGGACTTGGCCTGCAACATGATGTGGTTGAGCCGTTGCGCGGCGGGAATGGCGGCGATGGCGATGGAGTGGTGCCGCGGGTTGACGTGGAAGAACGAGGCACGGATTTCCGTCCCGCCCATGGTGAAATCGATGTAGTCGCTGATCTTGAACCCCAGTACGTCCCGGTAGAACCGCTCCGTCTCCTCTACGTCGTTGACCGAGACCACGATGTGGCCAAAGCCCAAGTTGCCGGCCTCGAAACCGCTGATCGGCCGGGGTGAGTGGAACGGCTGGCCGGCCAGCACGTGCAGCCCGTAGAAGATCTCCATCCGCAACCCGCTGGGGTCTTCGAAGGCGAAGAACCGCCGCACCTTACGGTGGGCGCACTCCTCGGGCGTGCCCTCCTCCACCGTTACGCCTGCCGCCTGAAGCCGGGCCTGGGCCTCGTTGTAGTCGTCCACAGTCGGGACCATCCAGCCGGCGTACTTGATGTCGTCCTCTCCCGTAGGCTCCATGACGAACCGGTGGTGGTACTCATCCTGCCGGAGATAGAGTGTTCCATCGGCAAGCTTCTCGCTTATTTCGAGGCCGAGGATGTTCGTCGCAAAATCCTCCCACGCCTTGGTGTCCTTAACGCCAATCCCCAGGTAGCCAAACTGCGAAATCATAGTCGTCTCCTCCTTGTCGGTTTACCTCGACCCGTGGGGCCGTCCTTTACCATAACGGACCTTGCCCACGGACTGCGCCAAACGTTGTCCGCGATGCGAGGCGGATTATACACCGCGTTTGCCTCGTTGGAAACGTTCGGCTTTGCCTAGCCTGTTGAGGGCCGCTCGCCGCCAGGGCGCGGCCCTGGACCCACGTGCGGTGTCCCCGCCGGCAGGGTTTCCCCTGCACCTACTTGCGTTGTCCCCTATCGCTCGTTGCGGCGTAGCGCGTCTAAGCCCCCGCCGAGACGCCTTGCCCAGCGAGCCAGCGCCACGAGGCGGGCCGGGTGGGTAAAATAACTTTGGGGCTGGGGGCAAACCTTTAACTTGCTGGAGGCCGCTCGCAGCCTGCCCCAACCTGTCGGTGGCGCCCTCAGGTCCCAAGAGAGAAAGGAATGTGCATTCTAGTCGAGCATCGGCTACAATGCCCCGACACTTTACGGAGGAGCGCAGTGTGATGGCGACAACGGCGACGTGGACGACAACTCATATCCCTGGCCAGGTGCGGATCGCGGTCGACCAGCAGGGCGAGGGCCCGCTGGCCGTCTTCCTGCACGGGGTTGGCGGCAACCGCACGAACTGGCACGAGCAGCTTCCGGCCTTTGCCGAGCACTTTAGCGCGGTCTCGTGGGACGCGCGCGGCTACGGGCTATCGGACGATTACGAAGGACCGCTGCACCCGTTGGACTTCGTGGAGGACCTGGTCCGCTTGCTGGACCACTATGGGGTGGAGAAGGCGCATCTGGTGGGCCTTTCCATGGGAGGGGGAATCATTCAGAACTTCTACAAGCTGCACCCCGACCGGGTGGCCACGCTGGTACTCTGCGACACCCGGCCCCCAGGTGCGCCCCAGTCGCCAGAGGCGCGTGCGCGGTTTCTGGAGCTGCGCGTGAAACCGCTCCAGGAGGGCAAGACCCCCCGGGACATGGCGCCGGCGGTGGCGGAGACGCTCATCGGCCGAAAGTCGCCGCGCGACAAGTTCGACCGCCTAGTGGAGAGCATGGCCGCGCTCCACAAGGAGTCGTACATCAAGACCATCGAAGGGAACAGCGGCGTAGCGGACCCGCTGGACATCAGCACCATCAAGGTGCCTACGATGCTCGTGTTCGGGGAGGACGACCGCCTCACGCCCCCGGACGTCGGACGGGAGATGCAAAAAGCGATTCCGGGCTCCGAGTTCGTGGAGATCGAGATTGCGGGCCACCTCACGAACATCGAGCAGCCCGACCTGTTCAACCGCGCGGTCCTGGACTTCCTCCTGCGCCATAAGGACCTGGCCAAATAGCCGGTCGGACCACTAAGTCGGCTATCGACGACGACGTTGAAGGCATTTTCGAGCGCGACCCCACGCTGGAAGAGGCGTACATCACCATTCTGCGGTAGAGCAGCGAAACTAGCTTTGGGTAGTTCGCAACAAGCTTTACTGGGCCCCTTGCAGCGGCACGGTCCACTCCCATAGCCCAGTCGCTCCGTTTCCCGTGTCGGTGCCGGACATGATGGCGAGCTCGAAAGCGCTGGCGTTGGCTGAGATGGGCCCGAGTGTCCATTCATGCCGGATACCTTCGGGTGTTGCGCGGTATCCGTGGCCTCTCAGTTCGTGCCAGGTGCCTCCATCTATCTGGTACCGGGCTGTTAAACCGGGAATTTCCCCCGTAGGGCCTGGCACTAGCACAGCCGTGGGCGTGGGTGTCCCTTGCGGTGGGATCGCGGAGGTAGGGGTGGGCGCGATGGTGGGGGGGGTTGACCGGCGCAAGCCTGATTGGTTCATCAGCTGGCAGCTCGGCCAATGCGACGATGGTTGTCTTCTCCGGCGTGAAGTCGATAGCCTCCAGGGTAATCCTGCCCCCTCTGGTCTCCCGCGTTTCATCCACCTGCACGATTGTGTTCAGCGCCCCCTCCGGCGGAAGGACTACAAGGAGGATACCGCTGTTCAGGCCCAGCCTTGTGTCGCCCATCTCAGGTCTGCCTGGCGTGTGGGTGAACCGAATGTCGAAGCGAACGCTACATCTGCCAGACTGGAGACTGGCAGTTAGGTCGGGTGGAACGTTGGCGACAACAGTGACCTCCTCGCCAGACTCCATGGCGGTAGGAATTTCACGTGCGCCTATTAACCCCACCGCCACCGTTTCTTCGGGTCGGGTGTCTACCTGGCTAAGCGCCATTGTCTCGGGAAAATCCATGATTTCTATGCGCTTGTCCCAGACGTTCTTGAGAGTCAAGCTGATAGTGACGGGCTCGCCAGGGGCGATAACCTGTTTGTCGGAGCTCCATGTCTGATCGAAATATCTTGGTGCTGGTCCCCTACTAGATGTGTCCGTACTAGTAGGTGCTCCAGGTACCGATCCCTCCCACGGTGCAACTACCCATAAAGACACGCCTCCAACCATCACCACGAGAACGAGGCTGGCGACTAGAGCACGCCCTGCGAGATCAGCCATGGGCGGATCCTTTCCGTGGTGACGCGCTGAACCTAGGGGCCTTGTATCTAGTAGGCAGCTATCCGATGGAACTTTTGATCACGCCAGTCTCCTCTTCATGAAGACCGCCACTTCTCCTTCTGGCCAGTCATCATTGCTGTAGTACGACAGGTCTATCCCTTCAATGTTAAAACCAACCCGACGATAGAAGCGAATAGCTGGCACATTGGTGTTTTGTGTTTCGCAGGCCACGATTCTCAGACCTGACGCTCTCCCTCTCTCAACAAGCTCTTCCATCATCTGCCGACCTATCCCCTGCCGACGGTGTGTTTCAGCAACATGGAACTCCCAGACCCACAGGCTCCTGTTCCACCTCTGAGGCTCAGCAACTGCTATCCCGATAAGTTGTTCCCCTTCATAAGCCCCCAGCGACAGGCCATGCCGAAGGGCATCCGTATACCGTTGCATGGCCTCCTCATCCAAAGGAGGGAATCGCTTAACGTAGGGACTCTCCAGGCCGACCAGTTCAAGCCCGATGACAGTGCGACCATCCAATTCTGTTTTACTTACGGTGTACTTGGCATTCGAGACATAGCCGGTCACAAGTCGCGTAAGGCTATCGGGGCCTAACTCCGTTAGAGTTTTGATCTCGACCATTTCTCTCTGAACCGAACTGGTCTTCTTCAGAGGGTATAACCGCATCCTACGAGCCGCGACCCTTAGTCAGGACTCCCGAGAACGAGAGTCTTATTCAAGACGGCGTCACTCGCATTACAACTCCACCTACGGTGCCTCCGGAGGTTCCGATTCCCAAGCGCTGGGGCCGATGAGCGGCACGAACCGGCACGCGCCCAGGGACCTGACGTCCAGACGCTCCGCGGTACGGTGCACCATCGTAAGCGTTTGCTCAAAGGGAGTCCCAACGGGGACCACCAGGCGCCCCCCTATCCGGACTTGGTCAACGAGCTCCTGCGGCACCGAAGGGGCCGCCGCCGCCACGACGACCGCGTCGTACGGTGCGCCGTCCGGCCAGCCGAGCACCTCGCCTGCCAGGTGGACCGTCACGTTGTCGCACCCCAGCCGTTGGAGCAGCCCCCTGGCCTGTCCCTCCAATGCAGGAATCCGCTCCACCGTCACCACCCGCGCCACCAAACGTGACAGGAGCGCCGCCTCGTAGCCGCTGCCGGTGCCTACCTCCAAAACGTGGTCCGACGGCCTGAGCGCCATGGCCTCGAGCATGATGGCGACTATGAGGGGCTGCGAAATGGTCTGCCCCTCGCCGATGGGCATCGCGGCGTTCTCATACGCCCGTGCCTCGTCCCGCGGCAGGACGAACGCCTCGCGAGGTACGGACGCGATAGCATCCAGCACCCGCTGGTCGGAGATCTCCCGGCGGAGGGTATCGAGCAGGCGCTGCTTTGCCTTCGAGTGCCGCATGAGAGCGGCCCTCCTGTCCCGAATCACGTCCAGCCTACACCCGTTTCATCAACGATTCCACGCACCCTGTGGCTCCAGTCTCCCGATGGCCGCGCGAAAAGGGAGTTGACGGGCTCCTACCTGGATAGTACGCTACGGCCGCGTGAGTTAAGATATTTCCGGATTTATACAGGTTTTACGAGGTTTTATAGCAGATGACCGCAGCAGTGGACCCCGTGGAAGAAGCAATTGGGGAGCGGAAGTGGCTCTCGCCTGGCCTGGCGCGCAAGCTGCTTGACGTTAACGAAGCGACCCTTCGGCACTGGGCGGACACCGGGCTGATTCGCACCTTCCGCACGCCCGGCGGGCACCGCCGCGTTTCCAGCGACGACATCCGCGAGCTCATCGAAAAGGGACAGCAAAGCCATCAGGGGCCTCCACTGAACGTCCCCGAGGTGGTGCTGCCTCGAATCCGCCGGAAGCTCTCCGGCCACCAGACCGGCGCGCCCCCCTGGCAGTCCCAGTTCGACTCATCGGGCCAGGAAGAGATGCGGGCGCTGGGGCGAGATCTCCTCGACCTATGCCTGGAAAGCCTGGACCACCCTCGACAGGGGGAGGTGATGGCCAGGGCCAGGTCCCTTGGCGCTCACTACGAAGAAGCGTCGGCTCGGCAGGGGCTATCGCTGCCTGACGCGGTGCAGGCGTTCGTCTTCTTCCGCGGCGCCATGCTAGAGGCGCTGAGGCCCGCGCTGTTGCGCCACTACGGGTCTACCCACGAGCTCAGCTGGTGCTGGCAGCAGCTCGGCCGAATCACCGACGAAGTGTTGTTAAGCATGACCCGTACCTTCCAGTCAGCCGGAAAGGGCCAGCCCGCCGAAGCGGGCCAGTCAGCCGGCGCGGCTTCGGAGAGCGCGGCCGTAGGGTCCCCATAAGCGACTCCACCCTCATCAAAGGAACAACAATGGGCACCAAGAGCCGTACCGACCTGACGGACAAGACGCTGCTGAACCTCGTCCAGTCGGCTTTCCCTCTCGTGGAAGCGCCGTACCAGGCCATCGGTGAAGAGTTAGGCATTGGGGAGGAGGAGGTGCTCCGTCGCGTCGGCAGACTCAAGCGCCAGAACATTATCCGCCAGGTGAGCGCCATCTTCGACACCCGGAGGTTGGGTTACAAGACTTCGCTGGTGGCGTTGCGCTACCCACGGGGGAAGCTGGACCGAGGCGCCCGGAAGATCAACGAGCACCCGGGCGTGAGCCACAACTACGCCCGTAACGGCCACTTCAACCTGTGGTTCACCCTCGCAGTGCCGCCGGACGAGGACCTGGAGGCCACCGTGGAGCGCATGGTCAGAGAGACCGAGGCCGAGGGGGCACGGGTCATGCCCACGGTCCGATTCTTCAAGATCGGCGTCAACTTCGACATGGTCCGCAACCAGGGCGCCGCCTACGACTACTATTCGCCCGACGGCTACACCGCCAAGGGCGGGTTCAAGGGCATCCGCGACGATTGGAACAAGGCCGAACACCTCTCACCCTTCGAGGTGGACGTCGTCCGTGAGCTTCAGGAGGACCTGCCGTTGGTCCCACGACCCTTCGACGCGATGGCCGAGCGGCTGGGTATCACCGTGCCGGAGCTCTTCGCTCAAGCGGGGCAGCTCCAGCAGCGGGGTTTGATGCGTCGCTACAGCGCGGTCCTCTACCACCGTAAGGCCGGGTTCAGCGCCAACGCCATGGCGGTCTGGAAGGTGCCGGAGGAGCGCGCCGTTGAGGTGGGCTTGATCATGGCCGAGAGCCCGTGGGTGACCCACTGCTACCAACGCCCTACGTTCCCCGACTGGCCGTACACCCACTTCAGCATGGTCCACGCCCAGACCAAGGAGGAGTGCGAACGGGTTATCGAGGAGCTGTCTGAAAAGACGGGTATTACCGAGTACCAGCTCCTGTACAGCACGCGAGAGTACAAGAAGACGCGGGTCCGCTACTTCGTGGAAGACGAGGTCGCGGTGTAGCCATGGGCCGCTACTATCCCGTTTACCTGGACATTCAAGGCCGGCGTTGCGTGGTCATCGGCGCGGGGGGCGTGGCCGAACGGAAGGTCCGGCAGCTGCTGGACTCGGGCGCCGCTGTCACGCTGGTAAGCCCGTCAGCGACCAAGGCCCTGCGACAGTGGGCTGGCGAGGCCCAGCTCGTGTGGCTGCAACGCCCGTATCAGCCCGGAGACCTCTCGGACGCGTTCCTGGCCATCGCCGCCACGGACGATAGCGCGGTAAACCGCCAGGTCCGGGAGGAGGCGACGGCGGAAAGAGTGCTCCTGAACATCGTCGACGTACCAAGCCTGTGCACCTTCATCGCTCCCGCCATCGTTGAGCGGGGCCCGGTGAGTGTGGCCATCTCCACCTCAGGCACCAGTCCCGCGCTTGCCAGACGCCTGCGGGAGCTGATGGAAGGCTCTCGCCCCATCGACTGCGCCGAGCCGGGCGAGACCACCTGCCGGTGCCTGGCGTGGGCGGATGCCGCCGGCGTTCTCTCCGAGGTCCGCGGCGAGCTGAAGGCGGAGGCGCGAACCGCAAGCCCCAAGGCCTGGCAAGAGGCCATGGACGCGGAGGTGCTGGAGCTGGTGGAGCGTGGACGTTCGCAAGAGGCCAAGGAGCGGCTCCTGTCCGCGCTGCTGCAAACGGCGGAAACCAGGGCCGATTAATTGGGGTTGATACCCCCCGCGAGGTACAGGTGCACATCACCGTTACGGGACTGAGCCATCGGACAGCGCCCCTGGCGACCCGGGAGACGCTGAGCCTAAGCCGGGCGCAGCTGCCCCAAGCGTTGGACACGCTCAGGCAGGTGCTGGGCCGCGGCGTTCTCCTTGCCACGTGCAACCGGACGGAGGTGTACACGGTTGCCAATGAGTCGGACGGTAGCCAGGCGTCGCTGAGCAGCTTCATCGAGCGCCAGTTCGGAGTGGAGATGGCCGACCTGGAGCCACACCTCTACACCTACGAGCACGGAGGGGCCGTAACCCACCTGTACCGGGTAGCTTCCAGTCTCGACTCCCTCATCATCGGCGAGTCGGAAGTCCTAGGCCAGGTGCGCGAGGCTTACAGCGCGGCCACGAAGCAGGGCACCGCTGGCGGCGTGCTCACCAAGATGTTCCACGAGGCGCTGCGGGTGGGCAAGCGCGTCCGGACCGAAACGGCCATCGGGCGCAACGCCCTTTCCGTAAGCCGGGCGTGCGTGGAGATGGCACGACGAGCTCTCGGCGACCTCCAGCACAAGCATGCCCTCGTGATAGGCGTGGGCGACGCAGGCCGACTGGCGGCCCGAGCGCTGCGGGACGCCGGAGTCTCCTCTCTCGTGATTGCCAACCGCACCATGGCCCATGCGCAGGACCTGGCCGAGCAGCTGGAGGCGCAGGTCGCACCGCTGGAGGAGCTGCCATCGCTTATCCGGGAGGCCGACATCGGGGTGAGCTCCACGGGCGCACCCGACTTCATGGTCACCGAGGAGATGGTGACCGAGGCCAGGGCCCAAAGGCTGGAGCGGCCGCTCTTCCTCTTTGACGTGGCCGTTCCCCGGGACGTTGACCCCGCCGTCGCCGGACTCGCGGGCGTTGAGCTCTACACCATGTACGACCTGGAGCTGGTAGCCGAGACGAATCGCCGCGAGCGCGAAGCGGAGGCCACCAAGGCGGAGGTCATCGTCCAAGAGGAAGTTGCCCGTTTTCAGGCCTGGTGGGACTCCCTGGAGGCGCGGCCGACCATCGCCGCCATGCGCCACGGCGCGGAGAGCGTGCGCGCCGCGGAGGTGGAGCGTGTCTTGGCCAGGCTGCCCGAGCTATCCGCCGAGGGCCGACGGCGCATCGAGGCCATGTCCAAGGCCCTGGTCAAGAAGGTCCTTCACAACCCCACCCGCTCCCTAAACGAGCGAAATGAAGAGGCATTCGTCCAAGTAGCCAGGGAGCTGTTCGGCCTGGACCAGGGCGCAGCCCTGTCCGATGATGCTTCGCTCATCGAGACTCTCGATAGCCCGCCTATGGCGGGTGTATCGGAGGACCTTTCCGCGGGGTCCCGAGACGCCGAGGTGCCAGACGATACTGAGCCCTCGCCGGGACGTCGGAATGCACCAAACCCCAAGCGCAAGGCCACGGGAGGATGACGTGGCACCCGTGCTTACCGTCGGCACCCGTGGCAGCGACCTAGCCCTGCGTCAGACCGCGCTGGTGGTCGACGCCTTACGCCGGCTGCATCCCGGCGCCGAATTCGCCGTACAGACCATTCAGAGCCAGGGCGACCGTCGCAACGAGACGCCGCTGAGCGCCCTGGGCCGAGGTATCTTCGTCACGGAGCTGGAGGACGCGCTGCTTGACCGCCGGGTAGACCTGGTGGTGCACAGCCTGAAGGACCTTCCCACCGACCTCTTACCCGGCACGACGGTGGTGCCGGTGCTGGAACGCGCCGACCCTCGAGACGCGCTGATAGACCGCTGGAACGCGCCGCTGGACGAGCTGCCCCCGGGTGCGCGCATCGGTACCAGCAGCCCGCGACGCGAGGCGCAGCTGCGGGCGGCACGGCCCGACCTGCGTTTCCTCGCTATTCGCGGCAACGTGGATACCCGGGTCTCCAAGGCAATCGGACGAGACTACGATGGCGCGGTGGTGGCTGCCGCCGGGCTGGTACGCCTGGGACTAGCGGAGCGCGTGGCCGAGTACCTCCCTCCCCACGTGTGCACGCCGGCGCCCGGACAGGGGGCGCTGGCCGTGGAGGTACGCGCCGAGGACGCCGGCCTTCTGCGTATGGTCCGGGACCTGGAGCATCGCGAGACGGTGGCCGCGGTGGAAGCGGAGCGCTGGGTGCTGCGGGTGGCTGGAGGCGGCTGTCAGGTCCCCGTAGGGGCCCTGGCCGTCGTCGACGGCCCCAGCCTCCGGCTGGCAGCCGCCTCCTCAGCGCTCGATGGCTCAGCCGCGTATCGTGTCGAAATCTCCTGGTCCGCCGACGACCCGGAAGGCGCCGGTAAAGCCGCCTACCAGGCACTCCTTGCGAAGGGCGCAGGCGTCCTCATGGGCGTGGAGGAGCGGCCGTGAGCTCCCCTGGCAAGGTCTACCTCGTCGGCGCCGGACCGGGCGACCCCGGACTCATCACCGTCAAGGGCCTCCAATGCCTGCAACAGGCGGACGTGGTGGTCTACGACCGGCTCTCCAACCCGCGACTACTCGAGCACGCCCCCGCCGAGGCTGAGCGTGTGTTCATGGGCAAGGAGCCGGATACGCCTGGCGAGTTCCAGAAGGCCATCAACATCGCCTTGGCACAAGCAGCCCAAAACGGCAAGACCGTGGTGCGGTTGAAGGGCGGCGACCCGTTCCTCTTCGGCAGGGGTGGTGAGGAGGCCCAGGCGCTCCGTGCCGCCGGCGTCCCCTTCGAGGTGGTGCCAGGTGTGACATCAGCCATCGCGGTGCCGGCTTACGCGGGCATCCCCGTTACGCACCGGGGCGCCGCTTCGTCCGTCACCGTGGTCAGCGGCAGCGAGGACCCCACCAAGCCGGAATCGTCGCTGGACTGGCAGGCCCTGGCGGCCACGCCTGGCACGTTGGTCGTGCTCATGGGGTGGCGCAGCCTCGCGGGCATCGTCGAAGCGCTCTTGGCCCACGGGCGCTCGCCAGATACACCGGTGTCCGCAACCCAGTGGGGTACCCTGCCTCAGCAGCGCACCATCACCGCTACGCTGTCCAGCATCTTAGCGCGCGGTCAGAAGGCCGGCCTCACCTCGCCCGTGGTGACGGTCATCGGCCCGGTGGCGGGCCTGCGCGAGACCATGCGCTGGTTCGATACGCAGCCCTTGTTCGGCAAGCGCGTGTTGGTCACCAGGTCGCGCACCCAGGCCAGCGTCCTCAGCCGGCGGTTGGCCGATCACGGTGCGGAGCCGGTGGAGCTACCCACCATCGAGGTCGCACCCCTGGACGACTATTCGGAGCTAGACGACGCCCTTGGGCAGGTCCAGCGCTATCAGTGGATGGTCCTCACCAGCGTCAACGCGGTAGACGCCGTGTTCCACCGGCTCCGCCACGCCGACAAAGACGCAAGGCACCTGGGCCCCATTCAGGTCGCGGCCGTCGGCCCAGCCACCGCCGACGCGCTCGCGCGGCACGGCGTTGTCGCCGACTTCGTTCCCGATACCTACGCCACGGAAGCCGTGGCCAAGGGGTTCGGCCGTTTTCCCATGCGCGGCGCCACGGTCCTGCTGCCCGGGGCCGATATCGGGGGTGAAACGCTTCCTGAGGGCCTGGCGAAGCTGGGCGCCCAGGTGGACCAGGTCGCCGCCTATCGCACTGTGGCACCGGAGCATACGGCTGAGCGCACCAAGGAGCTGCTCGCTTCGGGCACCCTGGACGTCGCCACCTTCACCAGCTCATCGACGGTACGCAACCTGGTGTCGCTGCTGGACGGGGACCCTCAGCCGATTCAGGGCCTCCTGGTCGCGTCCATCGGTCCCGCGACCAGCCGAACGGCCCAAGAGCTAGGCCTTCAGGTGGACGTGGAAGCGCGAGAGCATACCATTCCAGGCCTGGTGCAATCGCTGGTGGAGCACTACACCGGGGCCGGAGTAGAGGTCTGAGATGCGTGACGTAGCCAGGAAACCCCAACAGGCCCAGCAGCCGGCACGGTTCCCCCAGGTCCGGCTGCGCCGCCTCCGGCGCACCGAGACGTTCCGGCGCATGGTGCGCGAGACCACGCTGTCGCCCGCCGACCTGGTGTACCCGCTGTTCGTGGTCCACGGCCGGGGCGTACGCACGCCTATCGAGCCGATGCCCGGCCAGTTCCAGCTATCCCTGGACTCGCTGCTGGAGGAGGTCGCCGAGGCCCAAGCGTTAGGGGTGCCGGCGGTGCTGCTCTTCGGCATCCCGTCGCGCAAAGACACCCTCGGTTCCGAGGCCTATAGCCCCGACGGCGTCGTCCAGGAGGCGGTGGCCGCCATCAAGCACGCGGCGCCGGACGTGGTCGTGATGACCGACGTGTGCCTCTGCGAGTACACCGACCACGGCCACTGTGGCCTGCTCACGGATGCGGGCGAGGTGGACAACGACGCGACGCTGGAGCTGCTGGCGCAGACCGCCGTATCCCACGCCGCCGCTGGCGCCGACGTGGTCTCGCCATCAGCCATGATGGACGGCCAGGTGCAGGCCCTCCGTGCGGCGCTGGACGAGAGCGGCCACGAGCAGGTGGCAATCATGGCCTACGGAGCAAAGTTCGCCTCCGCCTTCTACGGCCCGTTCCGGGTGGCCGCCGAGTCGGCCCCCCAGTCCGGCGACCGGCGGGGCTACCAGATGGAGGGCGCCAACGCGCGCGAGGCGTTGCGGGAGCTGGAGCAGGACGCCGCCGAGGGCGCCGACGTGCTGATGGTCAAGCCGGCACTGGCGTACCTGGACGTGCTCTCCCAGGCCCGCGCGCGGTTCGATCACCCCCTGGCCGCCTATAACGTGTCGGGCGAGTACGCCATGCTCAAGGCCGCCAGCGAGCACGGGTGGCTGGACGGCGATACGGCGATGCTGGAGGCGCTTACCAGCATCAAGCGGGCCGGGGCTGACCTCATCCTCACCTACCACGCCAAAGAAGCCTCCCGCCTGTTGCGCGGGGAGCGGTAGCGTGGTGTCGGGGTTAGAAGCAGCCCATGGCTTCGTCCGCGATGAGCTGCTCCAGCGCGGCGCCGCCCTCTTCCAGCCGTTAGCCAGCCCAGTGGACGTGGACCTGGCGGTGCGGGTCGAGCGCGGCCAGTACGTGGAGGTCCAGGTGAAGCCCGCGAGCGGCGAAACCCCTCGCCGGTTCCAGGTCGAGCGCTTGCGTCCGCACCCATCCCTCTTCATCGTCTGCGTGCCCTTCAATCAAGGCCAGCCCTCCGAGGCGTGGGTGCTCCCATCGGCCACCTTCGACCGATTCGCCGACGGACCCTCGCACGGCGCTTCCCGCGAGCTGGACCTGGACGCGCCCGACGACGAACCCCTGCGAGAGCGGCTATCGGTCTACAAAGACCGTTGGTCGCTCATCACCGAGTACGCCAAGTATCGCTCCGTGCTGGCCGACCCCACGGCCCTCCAAGTCCGGCTGGCGCTGGGGTAGGAAGCCAAGTCATAGGCGCATGACGTGATAGGCTGACAGGACATTGAAAGCTGATGAGTAACTCAGGTTCAAATATTCTTATTACAGGAATTAGCTCACCCTCTGGAGGCGGCAAAACGACGATTGCACAAAGAACATCAGAGCTTCTGGGAAATGCAGCGGTAATATCGTTTGACGAGTATGATCACGATACTGTACATCCTGAGACGTTCCGTAAATGGCTTGAAGAAGGTGCGAACTATAACGATTGGAAGACCCCGAGATTAAGAGAGGATCTGAGCAAACTGAAGGCAGGCAAATCAATAGTTTCTCCCGTTGACGGCGTAACAATCAAGCCTACGGAACATATAATTTTTGATAGTCCGTTAGGGTATGCACACCATGAAACTGCTGGATTTATCGACTTCATGGTTTTCATTGACACTCCCCTTGACATCGCCATGGCTCGAAGGTTGCTGCGTGATTATGCTTTGATCCCACCTGATAGCGCGGGCGGGGCAATAGATTCTCTTAAAGTCGGACTAACTGCTTATCTCGACTATGGAAGACAGGCTTACCTTGAAATGGACAAACAGATTAAGTCAACTTGCAATCTAGTATTGGACGGTCGTTCATCCGTAGATGCCCTCGCCCAAGAAATAGTTGAAGCAATAGCGGCGGATACCGCTTAACCAGCAACTTGACCGAGCGCAGGAAACTAGATACCTGATACGAAAATCCCTTATTGGCATCTCGCTTTGAACCATTCGCACTCCGAATCCCTCTTCGCCCGCGCGCAGCGGCTGATGCCCGGCGGTGTGAGCAGCCCTGTGCGCTCCTTCGGCGCCGTGGGCGGCACTCCGCCCTTCATCGTCAGCGGCAGCGGCGCCCGCATCCGTGACGCCGATGGCAACGAGTACCTGGACTTCGTCGGCTCGTGGGGCCCGCTGGTCCTGGGCCACGCCCACCCAGCGATCGTCGAGGCGGTGCGGCAGACGGCGGCCCGCGGCACCAGCTTCGGTGCGCCCACCGAGGCGGAGGTGGAGCTGGCGGAGCTGATCACCCAGGCAGTGCCGTCCATGGAGATGGTCCGGCTGGTCAGCTCTGGCACCGAGGCCACCATGAGCGCCATCCGGGTTGCCCGCGCCTTCACCGGCCGCGACAAGCTCATCAAGTTCAACGGCTGCTACCACGGCCACGCCGATGGCCTGCTGGTCAGGGCAGGCTCCGGCGCCGCCACCCACGGCGTGCCCACCAGCGCCGGCGTACCCTCGTCCTACGCCGCCGAGACGCTGGTGGCCGAGTACAACCAGCTAGACACAGTGGAGCAGCTGCTGGAGGCGTACCGCAGCGGAGTGGCGGCCATCATCGTGGAGTCGGTGGCAGGCAACATGGGCGTGGTGCCGCCGGACCCGGAGTTCCTGCTGGGCCTGCGCCGGCTGGCCAACGCCCACGGCGCGCTGCTCATCTTCGACGAAGTCATCACGGGCTTTCGAGTGGCCTACGGCGGCGCCCAAGCCCGCTACGGCGTCATCGCCGACCTCACCTGCCTGGGCAAGGTCATCGGCGGTGGGCTGCCGGTGGGCGCCTACGGAGGCCGGCGCGAGGTCATGGGCCTGGTCTCGCCCCTGGGCCCCGTCTATCAGGCGGGGACGCTGTCGGGCAATCCACTGGCCACCGCCGCGGGCATCGCCTGCCTCAAGGAGCTGGCGCGTCCCGGCGCCTACGATGCGCTGGAGAGCCTGGGCGCGCGGCTAGAGTTTGGCCTGCGGGATGCCGCGCACGAGGCCGAGGCGCCCCTGACGGTCAACCGCGTCGGGTCCATGCTCACCGCTTTCTTCACGCCAGGGCCGGTGGCCACCTGGTCCGACGTGGCAACCGCGGACACCGAGGCCTACGCCCGCTTCTTCCACGCCATGCTGGAGCGGGGCGTCTACCTGCCGCCCTCCCAGTTCGAGGCCATGTTCCTGTCGCTGGCCCATACGTCTGAGGACGTCGGCCGTATCGTCGAGCTGACCGCCGACGCCCTGCGGGCCTAAGCCGCCAAGTCCCGCAATGGTCCTAAGACCCTCTCAAAGCGCCGGGTGGGACACCTTCAGGGGCGGTCTCGGGAGCGGGCGTGAGATAGGTTAGAATTCCTTGGTGGGGTGCGCTCGTGCCCCATGCAGCCCTTTAGATCGACCCGAGTAAGCTATCGGAAAGGCCGTCCGGCCCCCGGACATTGTCCACCGTAAACGGGTGCGCAGGGCTTGCCCACTCTCGGTCGTCCTGCTAACCTGCGTCCGGCGCAACTACCAGGAAAAGGAGTCACCATGGTCGAATACGCATCAAGAACAGAGTTTCGGCCCAAGGACCTGGACGGCATCTCCGAGGACCAGGTAGCCCTGCACTGGGCCCTCTACGAGGGGTACGTCAACAACGTCAACCGAATCAACACTGAGATCAAAGCCTTGCTGGACGCCAACACCGCGTCAGGCAACCCGGTCTTCTCCGAGCTGCACCGACGTCGCGGATGGGAGTACAACGGCATGCGGCTTCACGAGCTCTACTTCGAGGCCATGAAGCCCTCCAGCGGCAACCCGCCCGCGGCGCTTGCCAGCGCCATCAACGACAGCTTCGGTTCCATGGACGCTTGCCAAGCGGAGTTCACCGCCATCGGCAGGATGCGCGGCGTGGGCTGGGCTGTGATGTACCAAGACCCAGCCAACGGCGCCCTCACTAACCACTGGATCGACATGCACGAGACGGGCCATCCGGCAGGCTTCCGGCCCATCCTCATCATGGACCTGTGGGAGCACGCCTTCTCCGTGGACTGGACCACCAACCCAGCGGGCCGGGGCCAGTACATCGAAGCCTACCTCAAGAATATCGACTGGGGCACCATGGCCAGCCGGCTTGGCTAGCGCCCCAGGTTGGACCGGCCCCCCTCTCGACGCCCACGGCAAAAAGCAGGCCCCCCGATGCATCGGGGGGCCTGTTCGTTACCTGCTGTCGTTCGGGTGGCCGCTACACTCCGGCGGCGACCTTCAAGGTGCCCTTCAGGGCAACCACCTCTGACGGTACAACGGCGCCGTCTTGGTCGACCAGCTCCGGCTTGACCGTCAGACGGTCCGAGACCCCTGCCCATTCCGCGGTCTCCTTGCTCACCTTGCCGTACTTGAAGAACTCCAAGAACGTTTGGTTGAACAGCTCCGGCTGGTCTGTCTGGCCCTGGTGGCCGCAGTCCTCCGGGTAGAAGAACTGCATGTTGCCGAACCCGACGTCCTCCTGCATGAAACCGTTCTCCACCGGGCTGAGCACGTCCTGCTTCCCATACATGTAGATGGCTGGGATGGTCAGCCTATTAAGCCGGTTGATGGTGGACATCTTCTGGGCCAGGTTGGGGTCGGTGGTCACGCGCTCCCTGCCCGCTGCCAGCGCGTCGTTCGACTCCTTCTGTCGAAGCCCCGCCTCGTTGCGCATGGTGATCAGCTCAGGCCAGATGGCTACCGGCTTGTGAATGATCCCCTCCATGAGGACGCGCATGCTGTGCTCCGTACCATCCCACTCCGGCCGCACGTAGCCGGGGTTGGGCGTGAACTTGCCCTCGGACGTCGGAACGCGCTTGGCCGGGTCCACCAGGTCGCCTACGCCTCCGGCGATCAACGCGAAGCTGATAACGCGCTCTGGGTAGGCCTGCACGAAATTCACCGTGTTCTGGCAGCCCATGGAGTTACCCGACAGGTGGAACTTATCGATGCCGAGAGCGTCGGCAAAGTCCCTGACGAACTCCACATGGCTCAAGGGCCCTTCCGTGGGCCAATACTCCTCCCGAGTGTCCGCCCAGCCGAAGCCCGGCTGGTCCGGGCAGTACACGCGTAAGCCATGAGCACCCAAGAACGGCGCCATGAACCGCCAGCCCGCCGTGCCTGACGAGCCTTGGATGCCTCCGTGCAGCAAAATTACCGCCGGGCCCGTGTCGCCGGAGGTTACGTAGTGGGCCTTCGCGCCGTTGCCCAACCGCACCCACCGGCTCATCATCCCTGGGATGTGGATAATCCCCTCGTCCGTCAACCCGTGACTTCCAGCCTCAGGTTTTAGCTCCTGTCCTACCATAACGGTCTCCCCTCCTCGGACTAGATGGCCGAAAACTAGCACCATTTCCTTCGGTTGTCCAGCGGGGCAACAGACTAGGCCACTACCCTGCCCAGGCCGTCTCCTTGCGGTCCAGGCAGGTTACGAGTCAGCCCCGAAAGCGGTCTCGATAGACTCCAGCAGACCCGACTGCGTTGCACCATCCATCGTCCCTGCCGCCCCTTCCAGTGTGCGCCGATACGCTTCAAGGAAGTCGGGGGGTACTTCCTGCGCACGGACCCGGTCCCTATAGAGCATCACCGCTTCCCCAAGCCTTTCCGCCAGCCACGGTTGGCCCTTGCGCTCCAGCAGGGCCCCGAGGAACGCGCCGTCCTTCCGCAGCGTGATGGGCAAAGTGGGGTCCGCCTCCACGCGAGCCTCATCGTAGGCGCCGACCGCTAACGACTCTAGGACGATGGCCTCCTCCCCGTCGCTGTCGAGCCGCGCCACGACCTGGGCCGCGAGGGCGGGGCTGGCAAAGACCAGCGCGTGGATGAACCGCGCGGGCGTAAGCAGTACCGGATCGCTCCCCTTCACCAGGGCCACCGTGGCGTCCAGGTCCGCCGAGAGGATGGCCACCGCGGCCGACGGGTGTTGGTGGATGAAACGCTCCACGGGCAACGCCTCGCCCGCAAGCACATCGAGCATCTGTGCGGGCTCCCGTTCACCCCGCTGGGCCACCACCTCGTTCACCTCATCCAGGTACGGCTCGTCGATGCGAAAGTTCCCGGAGGGATGCTCCAGTATGAGGGCTACCCCCTGGGCCATCTGCTGAGGTGTGGCGTCCGCCGTAATGTCCAGCGCCCTGGCCAGCTCCGATGGGTCGAGGAGGCGCCGGAGCAGCACCGGGGCCGCTTGGAGCAGGCTGCGCTTGGTCTCGTTGTCCAACGAAGCGGCGACAGCCTTCGCCGTCTCCGAATCCGCTTCCAAGAACAGCTCGAAGAACAGGTCCGTCTCCTCCCGGTCATCGAGGTCTAGGCTGGACAGGAAGAGGCGCAACGCCGCGGCCCCCTCTGCCGGTGCCGCGGCGCCCGCGGTCAGGATGTCGGCCACGGTCGGAGCAAATCGCTGGACCTGCTCCACGAAGGGGCGGATGCCCTTCCCTGTGGTCTCCTCCGGCAGGCCGTCGGCGGAGGTGAACAGCTCAACCAGCGTCTCGTTATCGAGAGCAGGGAGAAAGTGGGCGGTGAAAGGCCGGTCCCGCAGTGCTTGGACCAGCCGGGCGGCTTTCGCGGCAGGGGCCTCTCCGGCGAGCTCATGCAGCAGGTCGAAGGCCTCGATGATCTCACGACTTCTCGGGAGGTCCGAGTCCTCAAGCAGACCGCGATGTACTCTGAACAGGGCTTGTATCTCCCGTAGATACCCTCGCCAAAACTTGAACTGCTCGGCCTTCTCGGCGTCCTGGGCCACCAGGTCGAACTGGTCGGCAAAGTCCCACAGCCGCTGCCGCTCCTCACCCTCCAAGATTTGCCGGACCGTCGCGTCCACGACAGAGGGTCCATCCGGCTTGAGGTGGTCCTGCTCGCGAAGGTCCAGGTGCTGGAATCCCAGGTACCGGTCCGCGCGAGCCCTCTCTTTGGACGCGAGGCCGAGATACCAGCGCACGGCCTCCTCCCACTGAAGGAAAGGGCCGGGGCTGAGGAACCCGTCCCAGTACTTGCGGAGGATGGGAGGCACCAGGCCCAAGTCGCCGCCCACCATGGAGACCACGTCCGCTTCGATGGTGTGGTACAGCGGGGCCAGGTTATCGGAAGCGAGCTCCGGCAGGTTCTTGAGCCGTTGCCTGAACAGCTCGTATCGGTCGGGAGGCTGCGTAAGGAACCTCACGGTGTCCTGGTGGTAAAGCTGCATGGCGGGGCTAACCTCCTCGCCGCCCGCATCCCACGACAGGTCCGGGTGTCCGGTCACGGGGAAGGCGCCCCAGTAGGCGTGGCCCAGCTCGTGGATGGTCTGGGTGGGCTTCGCCTCGCCCAGGCCCGTCCAGCTATCGAAGCCGAAGCTGCCGAAGTAGCCGGGTTGGCCGCGCATCTGCCGCACGTCCAGCGCAGCCAGGACCAGGCGTCCGCCGGGGGTGACTCGATAGAGGTCCGAGACCGCCTCAAGGCGCTGGCGCACCCACTCCTCGGTGTCGGTGGCCGGGGGTGTCAGCCCAAGCGCCGAGGAGCTGGTCGCCGTGGGAGTAGCGGGTCCCGTATCCCGGCTGGCGCAGCCCGCGGCGACAAGGAGGAGCACGAAGAGCAGCGCCCTAGCCAAAACTATCAAGACGTGTTGGGGACTGGGTCAATTTGACAAGGAGACGCTCGAAAGCATCTTTATGGATATCCAGTTGACCCAGTAATTTGTCTTCGCTAACCCCATACTCATTGGGGTGAACACTACCTGAAAGCACATACGTTGTGACATCAGGTTCGTATTCCTCCACCCCTGTCAGCGATGCTTTCAGTTGAGCGTCGGATATGTTCTGGTCACTGATGATTAGTATGTGATACGAACAATTCGATGAGACGTATATCTCCTCCAATTTCTTGGTGATTCCGTCTTTCAATCGAACTTGTGATCCCCTAATCTGTCTTATCATCTTACGTTTTTCTTCGCAAAACTCCGGCAGGCCGGCCCTGTTCCACCCCAAATCCATCTTTACATCAAGGATCTGCTTAAGCTCGCTACCTTGGAGGAGCGCTATGTCTAGGTAGATCGCCTTCCGGGTCCCGATCATAGAAATTGGCTGGTCAACGCGTATTTCATATTGCTGGCTAAGGTTGAAGCCAAGAAACGCCGCAACCAGGTCTTCCGCTCTTCCAGCGACAGCGTGAGAGCGGCCACGACGCACCTGTGGATGGTAGTACTCAGGGATTCTGGAGAGGCGATACAGCTCGATGACCTTGCGCATGAACTCCTTCGGGGTCATCTTCAATTCAAATTCTCCCATGTCCTACCTCCAACAATAGCGCCGGTCTGATGCCAGGCTCGCGATTAGTCAAACCCCGTTCCCTGCTCCTTGAGGCTGGCGAAGGTGTGCCGTCCGATGACCACGTGGTCCAGCACGTCGATGTCCAGCGCCTTGCCGGCGGCCACCAGCTCCCGCGTCACAACCACGTCCTCGTCGCTAGGCGTGGGATCGCCCGACGGATGGTTGTGCACCACGATCACCGCCGGACAGTTCTGACGCACCGCCTCGCGGAATACCTCCGCAGTGCGGACGGTCGTGGCGTTCACGCTCCCCACGAACACCGTGGGCGTGGCCATGACTTCGTTCTTAGTGTTCAGCACCACCACGCGGAAGTGCTCCTGGTCCAGCAGAGCCATCTCCGCCATGAGCGGGTCCGCCACGTCCTGAGGCGAGCGGACCGAAGCCCGCTGGGACTCAGGCGCCACCGAGAGGCGCTTGCCCAGCTCGATGGCCGCCTGAAGCTGGGCAGCCTTGGCCTCGCCCACCCCATACTCACCGGCCAGCTCTTGAAAGCCTGCTCTGGCTAGCCCGTCGAGGCCGTGGTGCTGCGACAGGAGCCTGGTAGCCAGCCCCAGCACGTTCTCGGCGGCGGTCCCGGTCCGCAGCAGGATGGCCAGCAGTTCCACGTTGCTCAGGGCCCTCGCGCCCCGGTCCCGCAACCGTTCCCGCGGACGCTCGCCAGCCGGCAAGTCTCGGATCATGGGGCGGTATTCGACCTCGCGGACCGCCCGCTTCCGCTGTGTCGTGGTCATATTGTTGCTCCTGGCGTAGCCCCTGGCCTGACGTCGGGGCAGAGCGTACCATGCCGGGTTCGCCGGCGCATCAGGCCGATGACAGCCCGTGGATATCGTGCTCAGGATATGAAAACGGCCCTTCTATGAAGGGCCGTTTCGCGGGGCTTCAAGGGTTGGGCTATTGGACCGCCACGACGCCACCAACCTCCTCCAGCTTCGCCTTGGTGGTCTCGGCCTCCTCTTTGGCAACGGCCTCTCGCACGTTGGCCGGAGCGGACTCGACCAGGTCTTTTGCTTCGCGCAGGCCCAGGCTCGTGAGCTCGCGGACCACCTTGATCACGTTGATCTTGTTGGGGCCTATCTCCTGAAGCACCACGGTGAACTCGGTCTGCTCCTCCTCCGCCTCCGCGGCGCCGCCTGCTGCAGGTGCCGCGGCCACGGCCACCGGAGCGGCCGCGCTCACACCAAACTCTTCCTCCAGTGCCTTCACCAGCTCCGACAGCTCCAGCACCGAAAGGCCCTTGATAGCCTCCATTAGGTCATCTTTGGTCATCGCCATGGTCGTCCTCCTGCATCAGTAGTTTTTGTCTCGACTTGTCGGGACGTCATCGTGCTACGACAAGCTCGGCACGAACGGATAGCACGGTATCTAGCTATTTTGTGCCGTCCTTCTCGGGGTCTTCAGGTTCCTCAGGAGCCTCAGGTTCGTCTGTCTTGGAGGCCTCAGGTTCGTCCGTCTCGGAGGCCTCAGGTTCGTCCGTCTCGGGGGCCTCAGGTTCGTCTGTCTTGGAGGCCTCGGGTTCGTCCGTCTCGGGGGCCTCAGGTTCGTCTGTCTCGGAGGCCTCAGGTTCGTCTGTCTCGGAGGCCTCAGGTTCGTCCGTCTCGGGGGCCTCAGGTTCGTCTGTCTTGGAGGCCTCGGGTTCGTCCGTCTCGGGGGCCTCAGGTTCGTCTGTCTCGGAGGCCTCAGGTTCGTCTGTCTCGGAGGCCTCAGGTTCGTCCGTCTCGGGGGCCTCAGGTTCGTCCGTCTCGGGGGCCTCAGGTTCGTCTGTCTCGGAGGCCTTAGGTTCGTCTGTCTCGGAGGCCTTAGGTTCGTCCGTCTCGGAGGCCTCAGGTTCGTCCGTCTCGGGGGCCTCAGGTTCGTCTGTCTCGGAGGCCTTAGGCCCGTCCAGCTGCTCCGCCCGTCGTTGCAGCACGATCGCAAGGCCCTGAAGCGGCCCGATGAGCACGTTGACCAATCTGGCTACAGGCGCCTGGAGTTGGCCCAGCAACCTGGCCAGCAGCTCCTCCTTGGGCGGCAAGCTGGCCAGGGCAGTGATTTGGCCCCTATTGAGGGGACTGCCGTCCAGGATGCCGTTGCGCACCACCAACTGCGACCGGGTGGCCCTGATGAATTCATCCAGCGCCTTCGCCGCGTCAACCGCCTCCCCGTAGCCGAAGACAATGCCGGTACTGCCCTCCACGAGCTCGACGAAGCCGTCCTTGCCCGCCTCCTTCGCGGCGAGCACTACCAGCCGGTTCTTCACCACGCGGTACTCCGCCGAGCGGGCGCGAAGCCGGCGGCGCAGCTCCGTCAGTTCGTTAACGCCCAGCCCGCTGAAGTCAGTGGCGATAGCCAGCGTCGCGCGGGCGATCTGGTCCGCCAGTTCCGCTATGATGCGTCGCTTCGTTTCGGTAGGCACTTCAACCTCGGAATAACAAAATGCCCGCCTCCAAAGACGCGGGCACGCTGGTCTGGTTTGGTCAGACGCTTGGTGCGCACCTCGGCGGGCGATGGTTTAATCCCCGACTTGTCGGGGAACCCGCTGTCTCTGGTGGCGACTCAGCTAAATCCTCTAAGCGCTAGTCTACCCGCAGCGCCATGGTGCTGACAAGCTCCAACGGAACGCTGGGGCCCATGGTGGAGGTCAGGTAGGCGGTCTTCACCAGCTGTCCTTTGATGCCGGTGGGCTTTTGCTGGTTGATCGCGTCCACCACCGCAGCCAGGTTCTCCATCAGCTTCTGCTCGTCGAAGCTGACCTTGCCGATGGGCGAGTGGATGATCGCCGTGCGGTCTATCCGAAACTCCACCCGTCCCTTTTTGGCCTCCGCCACCGCGTTGCCCACGTCCTGGGGCTGGACCACCGTCCCCGTACGGGGGTTGGGCATCAGCCCGCGCCGGCCAAGGAGCCGGCCAAGCCGTCCTATCCTGCCCATCATGTCCGGTGTGGCGATGGCCACGTCGAACTCTATCCACCCTCCCTCAATACGCTGGACAAGGTCGTCGGCTCCCACGTGTTCCGCGCCTGCCCCCAGGGCGTCACGGGCGGCGTCGGCCTGGGCGAAGACCAGCACTCGGACCGCCCGTCCCAGACCATGGGGGAGCACGGCCACACCCCGCAGCTGCTGATCGGCGTGACGGGGGTCGGCGCTGGTCCGCAGGTGCAGCTCCACCGTCTCGTCAAACTTGGCGGCGGCCATCTGCTTGACCAGGCTGATCGCGTCGCTGGGGGCGTACTCGCGGTCCGCTTCCAGCAACGCCACCGCACCTTCGTATCGCTTGCCATGCTTGGCCCCTGCCATGCTTAGCCCTCCACTACTTCCACGCCCATGCTACGGGCCGTGCCCTCGATGATCCGCATCGCGCTCTCCACAGAGGAGGCGTTGAGGTCCTTGAGCTTCGTCTCCGCGATCTGACGGATCTTGGAGCGGTCGATAGTCCCAACCTTCTCATGGAGCGCGCGTCCGCTGCCCTTCTCGATGTCGATGGCCTTTCGGATCAACTCCGGGGCTGGAGGGGTCTTCGTCACGAAGGCAAAAGACCTATCTTCGAAGACCGTGATTTCCACGGGGATAGCAGTGCCCACGTCGTTAGCCGTGCGAGCGTTGTACTCCTTGATGAACTGCATGATGTTCAGCCCGTGCTGGCCCAAGGCCGGGCCTACCGGCGGGGCCGGCGTGGCCTGGCCCGCTGGCAGCTGCAGCTTCATGATGGCGCGCACACGCTTGGCCAACGGTCGTCTCCTTCGTTAGACTTTCTCCAGGTGGAGAAAGTCGAGCTCCACGGCTCCACGGGCGTCTCCCGCCCGAAGAACGATACGACGATGCGCACTTTCCCTTTGTCCTCGTCGATGTTGTCCACCACGCCCATGAAGTCGGCGAACGGACCGGAGGTGATACGCACCGGCTGGCCCCTCGTCAGGGCCACCCGCACCCGTGGCTCAGCCACCTCGATGCGATTGAGGATCTGCTCGACCTCCCGTTCCTCCAGCGGTATGGGCTTGGGCCGGCGCTCCCGCTCGTCCTCCGCGGACACGAACCCGGTAACGCCAGGCGTCTCGCGCACTACCCGCCAGCTATCGTCGTCCATGATCATCTGGATCAATATGTAACCCGGGAACACCTTGCGCTGCACCGACTTGCGGCGGCCGTCCTTGATCTCAATCTCCTCTTCCGTGGGCACCACCACTTGGAAGATCTTGTCCCGGGCGTCCATGGACTCGATCCGCTGCTCCAGGTTCTTCTTAACCCGGTCTTCCTGGCCGGAGTAGGTGTGGATGATGTACCAGCGCGTGGTGGATTGAGCGACAGTCTGTTCTGTCATGAAAACCTCGTCGTGTTCCTTAGGGGCTTAGAAAAGGAAGCGTTCAGCCAGCTCCCCAAAGCCAGAGTCCCATATCGCTAAGAAGGCGCCGACTGCCACGGCGATGGCGATGACGAAGAACGTGAGGCGCACGGCCACGGACCGGCTGGGCCACGTTACGCGGCCCAGCTCACCGATAACCTCTCCCACCAACTGGAACCGGCGGCGCGGGCGAGAAGCGCCCTCGTCGATCACGTTGCGCAGTGAGCCGCGACCCGACGTTGAAGTCATGCTAGCGCACCTCCCTGTGCAGCGTGTGTTTTCTGCACCGGGGGCAGAACTTGTTAAGCTCCATCCGGCCGGAGTCGTTCCTTCGGTTCTTCTCGGAGTGGTACGTCCGCTCCCGACAGTCAGTGCATGCCAGGTTTATCAGGACTCGGGCGTCGCCGCGCTTCTTGGCCATGAGCTCCTAGCTCGTTATGTTCGTGACCACGCCGGAGCCAACGGTCCGGCCACCTTCCCGGATGGCGAACCGCAACCCCTCTTCCAGCGCCACCGGCGAAATGAGCTTGATGCGCATCTCCACGTTATCGCCCGGCATGACCATCTCGACGCCCTCGGGCAGGACGATCTCTCCGGTCACGTCGGTGGTGCGAATGTAGAACTGCGGCTTGTAGCCGGGGAAGAAGGGCGTGTGCCGTCCGCCTTCCTCCTTGGTCAACACATATACCTGCGCAGCGGCTTCGGAGAAGGGTTTCATGCTGCCAGGCTTGGCCAGCACCTGGCCACGCTCTATATCCTCCCGCTCCACACCCCGCAGCAAGGTGCCGATGGCGTCGCCGGGCTCGCCTTCGTCCAGCAGCTTGTGGAACATCTCCACGCCCGTGACCACCGTCTTGCGCGACTCCTCAGCGAGGCCGACGATCTCCACGTCGTCGCCTGGGTGCACCACGCCGCGCTCCACCCTCCCGGTCACCACGGTGCCACGGCCCTTGATGCTGAAGACGTCTTCCACCGGCATCAGGAAGGGCAAGTCACGGGGCCGGTCGGGAATCGGGATGAACTCATCCAAGACCTTCACCAACTCATGAATGGCCGCGTACTCCGGGGCATTGGGGTCCGTGGATTCGGACTCCAGGGCTTGGACTGCACTCACGCGGACGATAGGGGTATCGTCGCCGGGGAATTCGTACTTGTTCAGTAGATCCCGTACCTCGAGTTCCACAAGGTCCAGCAGCTCGGGGTCGTCCATCATGTCGACCTTGTTCAGCGCCACCACGATCTTGGGTACGTTCACCTGGCGGGCCAGAAGGATGTGCTCCCGGGTCTGGGGCATGGGGCCGTCGGGAGCGCTCACCACCAAGACGGCGCCGTCCATCTGGGCGGCACCGGTGATCATGTTCTTGATGTAGTCGGCGTGCCCAGGACAGTCCACGTGGGCGTAGTGGCGGTTGGGCGACTCGTACTCCACGTGGGTGATGGCGATGGTAAGGCCACGCGCCCTCTCCTCCGGTGCGTTATCGATGGTGTCGTAGGCGCGAAACTTGGCCCCGCCGCTCAGCGCCAGCACCTTGGTGATTGCGGCTGTGAGGGTTGTCTTGCCATGGTCGACGTGACCAATGGTGCCCACGTTTACGTGCGGCTTGGTCCGCTCAAATTTCTGCTTCGCCATCTGCCTGGTCCTCCCGGGTTTGTCTTGACCTTCCTGCGTATCGTTATTCTGGAGCCCACAATCGGACTCGAACCGATGACCTCGTTCTTACCAAGAACGTGCTCTGCCACCTGAGCTATGTGGGCTCGCGCTCCTGCACCGCCTCCGCACCACCGCGGAGCCTCCCCGATTCCTGGTGGAGGGGGAGGGATTCGAACCCCCGAAGCCCGTCAGGGCGCCTGATTTACAGTCAGGTGGCTTAAACCACTCACCCACCCCTCCTGGTAAGACCCGAAGTAGTGTAGCACACCACTAGGGGCCCGCCAATCCTGTCAGCCCGACCACGGGGCCGCTCCCGCCATGGGCAGCGGAGCCCGAGGAGGGAATCGAACCCCCAGCCTGCCGATTACAAATCGGCTGCTCCGCCGTTGAGCTACTCGGGCAGGCGTCCCAACACAAAAAAGGACGGCCCCAGGCCGTACTATCTACGAGTATAGGTTGCGCCTGGTGGAGCGTCAAGCGAGAGGCCAAGCTAGCTCGTGGTCCAAAGGTACAGGCCCGCGAGGCCGTTCAGCAGGTCATTACCCTCCCCCATCACGGTATTTCCTCCCGCCAAGGCCGCATTGCCTAAAGCCACCGCATTCGCACTAGTACTTGAGTAGAACTCGGCTGCTTCCGAGAACCAAATAAATGCGACAGCGTAGCTGGTGCGCGCAGTAAGGACTTGCGCCTTTACCTCCAATGTCGCCATTCGCTGGCTCAGGCCGACATATCGCTCGCTCAAGCACTGCCACTCGGCCCGTTTAGGGATACCAGAGCCAGGCGCGGCTATCAACGCGTTACACTCCGCCACCAACGTTGAGTGCTCGGTAGTGAGTTCAGCAATCTCAAACAGCGAGTTGCCGATAGGCCCTCCCGCTCCAGACCCATCGAGCGCGCCGACCAGAAAGTTCTCCAGGACTACCCCAGCGTCGATACCGAAGGACTCCAGGAAGGCAGTGTCAAAGTCCGCTATGCCCCAGCACCGTGATAAAGCCACGCATGTCCTGTTTGCCGAAGGTACCGACCAGATAATCAGTAAACCACCACGACTGAGCGTAGAACAACGCGGCCTCGCCCGAGGTGGCTGCCCCCCAATCCCAATTCAAGAGGCCTTCAATTGTGTAAGCCCCAGAAACCGATGCCGCCCTCCGCACAGACAACGCATCGTAGAGGCGGCCTAGATAGTCTGGGGTGGGGTCCACCTGATCACTAGTCGCATGCCCCACGTACTCGGCGACGCCTTCACTAATCCAGGAGATGGGTAGCCTGAGAGCCAAGTGGGCGGTCTCGTGCCCAATAGTGCGGAATGGGGCCGGATGCTCTATATCGCGGCCAATCGCGGTTCGAATCGTGTCGTGAGAGCTTGTCAGGTACAGCGTGGGAACGACAGATTGCTCAATCTCGAAGTCGTCATGCACGATCCTCCATGCCGTGCGGTAACCCAGCAGACACTGTTCCGTGTAGTCCCGGCTCAGGTCTAGGTCATTGAGCAAGTCCACGTCTCCCAAGTCCCGACGGAGCAGCGCCTTGTTGAGAAACGTGATGGCGGTCGGTGAGACCATATCCAGTCCGTATGCGGTCAGTGTGGGCGTGGGAGTCGGAAGCGCGGTCGGAGTCAGGGTGGGGGTGGGTTCAAGGGTTGGGGTGGGTGAAGGGGGAGGCTCAAGGGTGGGAGTGGGAATCGGAGATGAGGTGGGAGTAGGCACCAGCCCTATCGGGGCGGTAGCTCCTCCCGACGCAGTTGCCTGAAGGTCAAAGGTCGGAGTAGGTAGGGAACCGGTGGCGCAAGCGGTCCCCAGGAAGACCACCGCCACCAAGAAAAAGGAGAACCTCATTGCCAGAGGATTGTAGCACCGGGCAGGAAGGACGCAGCCAGCGCCCCGAGGAGCGGTTCTGAAAGGCTCCCCCTCGCCTAAAAATCCACTGGCAGCGTGCTCACCACGCCTTGGGCCAGGTCCACCACCCGGAGCGCGTGGTTGTTCGTGTCCGCTACGAAGAGCCGCTCGCCGAGCAGGCTGACTCCGCCGGGCTCGTAGAACTGCGCCTCGCTTAGGGGTCCGTCCAACAGCCCGGGGCTGCCGGTACCGGCCACCGTCTCAACCCAACGAGTCCGCGCGCCTACCCGCTTCACCTTGCTGTTGTAGGTATCGGCCACGTACACCACTCCATCACGCACGTCCACGCCCAGCGGGTGCTGAAACCGCGCTCCGCTCCCGTCGCCGTCTCGGTCACCGAAGTCGAACAGCCCCCGGCCAACCAGCGTGCTCACCCGGCCGCTCCCCGTCAGGTCGGCAGTGCGAACAGCACTGGTCTCGCTATCGGCGAAGTAGAGGACGCCGTGCTCCTCCACGATGCCGCTGGGCTGGGCCAGGGCCGCCGATGTCAACGGCCCGTCTATGATGTTCTCCGCCCCGCTTCCCACCGAGGGCCAGAGCTGATGGTTGCCGGCCATGGCGATGTGCAGCTTGTCGCCCACCACTACCACATCCCAGGGCGACCTGAGGTCAACGCGCGTGGCCTCACCTCCCGCGCCTGGCCCTCTGCCCTGCTGCCCCGTGCCCGCGATAGTCTCCACGACTCCCTGCCTGAGGTCCACCCGCCGGACCGCGTGGTTCTCCGTGTCGGCCACGTAGAGCGTGTCGCCCCTCAGCGCCATGCCCTGCGGCCGGTTGAACTGGGCGCCCTCCAGCGAGCCGTCGGCGAATCCCTCATTACCGCTCCCGATAACCATGGAGATACGCCCATCTAGGCCGGCCACCAGGACCCGATGGTGGCCCGAGTCGGCGATGAAGAGCCGCGCTCCCAGGCCATCCACTCCGCCGTCGGCCAGCACCTTGCCGGGGAAGCTCAGCACAGATGCCGGAGGCTGCTCCGTGGTGGTGATGGGCGGCGCTGGCTGGAGCAAGCCCGCCGCGCGGAACTCCTGGACCATGTCGCCGATAATCTGAACGCCCTGCTCGTAGGTCAGCTCACCCTCCACCTTGCCGATGACCTTGCCCTGGGGACCGACGAACATCAGCGTGGGCCAGGCGCGGACGCCGTATGCCTGCCAGACGCGCATGTCGGCGTCGTTGACGACGGGATGGCTGACGCCGTAGCGCATGATGGCCTGGCGAATGTTCTCCGTGGACCGCTCCTGATCGAACTTGGCGGAGTGCACGCCCACCACCGCCAGCTCCTCCGGGAAGTGCCGCTCCAGACGGCGCAGGTGCGGGATGATGTGCATGCAGTTGATGCAGCAGTAGGTCCAGAAGTCCAGCAGGAGCACCTTGCCGGAGGTTACGTCAATGGGTGTGTAAACGACATCAGGCGGCGACCTTCTCAGCCGTTGATTCAATGGCGATTCCATCCGCATACTGTGCACCGAGATAGACGTCTTCGATCAACTCAGGGGCCTTCAGACGCCTGAAGCGCTGTTCGGCGACCATCAACATTTTCCAGATCACCACTATCGCCCGATCGACCCTCTTGCAGCGCTTGGCGGCATCGGTCCGAAGCCTGAGGGCCGCGAAGGGTGATTCTACCGGGTTCGTCGTGCGAAGGTGCCCCCAGTGCTCCTTTGGGAAGTCATAGAAGGTGACCATGCGGTCCCAGTCCCGCTCCAAGGCCTCTGAGGCCGCCTCGTAGGAATGGTCGCCGCACCACCTGGTGAACACCGTCCTGAGCCGCTCAGCCTCTGTCCGAGTCGGCGCGTAGGGGATAGTACGCAGCATGAGCTTGGCCTGGTCCTGTTGTCGCTTTGGAAGCTTGGCGAGCACGTTTACGATCTTGTGGTTCCAGCAGCGTTGCTCTGCCGCCTGCGGATAGACGTTGCGCAGAGCTCCCCAGATGCCCAGGTGTCCGTCCCCAACCACCAGCCTCGGGCACTCCAGCCCGCGGCGCCTCATGTCCCTGAGCACATCGGACCAGTTCTCTGTGGACTCCCTGTATCCGGGAACAGCGCTCACCACCACCTTGCTCCCGTCGCTCAGGGCCGCCACCACCACCAGTACTGCCGCCTTCTCCTTCTCAAGACCAGCCTTGACGTAGACTCCATCCACCCACATGTAGACCACTTCCAGGTCATCTAGGGGCCGGCTGCGCCATTGGGCAAGCTCATCGTTCCACTTGGACTTCAACCGGGCCACCGTGCTCGCCGATACCGGTGCGTCCTCTCCCAGCAGCCCCCGCAAAGCCAGATCGAAGTCGCCTTCGGATAGACCGTGCAGGTACAGCTCGGGGATCAACTCAGCAACCTTCCTGGTCCTGTTGACGAACAGCGGCAGCAGCCGGCTCTCGAACCGCTCCTCGGTATCGCGGACTCGCGGCCGCCTCAGCTGTATCGTTCCCGAACTCAGCGTAAGCCTCCGGGCTCTGCCGTATCCGTTCCGATAGCCGGTATCGTTGTCCGAGTCGGATCTGAGCGCCGACTTCGCCCTTCCCAGAAACGCCGTCACCTCCTCCTCCGGCAACTCCTGGATCAGCCTCTGGACCTGGCTTCGCACCCAATCCTCCAACTGCTCCCACTCCGGCCTTGACTCCGACCTACTCTCAGTGCTTTCCTTCCTCATGGGCGGTCTATCTCCTCTCTTGGGCCTCGAGCCCGTGTTGTTCAGAGAGAGGGTACACCGCCTGACTGTTTACACACTTTTTGAAGATACCTCCTCTTGGGCCGCGCCCTGCTAAGGAACTTGCACCAATGACGAACCGGCGAGGGCTTACGAGCGCTTCGCTGACTCTGTCGATAGGGACACCGCATATGGGTCCAGGGCCACGTCCTGGACTCTGCGGGGGGCCGCCTAGGGGGCGTGATGGCGACCAAATACGCCGGTACCGTGAACGCGCCGGACTTTCCCGAGGGCCTCCAGTGGCTGAATAGCGACCGGCCGCTGGACCTCAAGGCGTTTCACGGCAAGGGAGGTATCTTCAAAAAGTGTGTAAACAGTCAGGCGGTGTACCCTCTCTCTGAACAACACGGGCTCGAGGCCCAAGAGAGGAGATAGACCGCCCATGAGGAAGGAAAGCACTGAGAGTAGGTCGGAGTCAAGGCCGGAGTGGGAGCAGTTGGAGGATTGGGTGCGAAGCCAGGTCCAGAGGCTGATCCAGGAGTTGCTGGAGGAGGAGGTGACGGCGTTTCTGGGAAGGGCGAAGTCGGCGCTCAGATCCGACTCGGACAACGATACCGGCTATCGGAACGGATACGGCAGAGCCCGGAGGCTTACGCTGAGTTCGGGAACGATACAGCTGAGGCGGCCGCGAGTCCGCGATACCGAGGAGCAGTTCGAGAGCCGGCTGCTGCCGCTGTTCGTCAACAGGACCAGGAAGGTTGCTGAGTTGATCCCCGAGCTGTACCTGCACGGTCTATCCGAAGGCGACTTCGATCTGGCTTTGCGGGGGCTGCTGGGAGAGGACGCACCGGTATCGGCGAGCACGGTGGCCCGGTTGAAGTCCAAGTGGAACGATGAGCTTGCCCAATGGCGCAGCCGGCCCCTAGATGACCTGGAAGTGGTCTACATGTGGGTGGATGGAGTCTACGTCAAGGCTGGTCTTGAGAAGGAGAAGGCGGCAGTACTGGTGGTGGTGGCGGCCCTGAGCGACGGGAGCAAGGTGGTGGTGAGCGCTGTTCCCGGATACAGGGAGTCCACAGAGAACTGGTCCGATGTGCTCAGGGACATGAGGCGCCGCGGGCTGGAGTGCTCGAGGCTGGTGGTTGGGGACGGACACCTGGGCATCTGGGGAGCTCTGCGCAACGTCTATCCGCAGGCGGCAGAGCAACGCTGCTGGAACCACAAGATCGTAAACGTGCTCGCCAAGCTTCCAAAGCGACAACAGGACCAGGCCAAGCTCATGCTGCGTACTATCCCCTACGCGCCGACTCGGACAGAGGCTGAGCGGCTCAGGACGGTGTTCACCAGGTGGTGCGGCGACCATTCCTACGAGGCGGCCTCAGAGGCCTTGGAGCGGGACTGGGACCGCATGGTCACCTTCTATGACTTCCCAAAGGAGCACTGGGGGCACCTTCGCACGACGAACCCGGTAGAATCACCCTTCGCGGCCCTCAGGCTTCGGACCGATGCCGCCAAGCGCTGCAAGAGGGTCGATCGGGCGATAGTGGTGATCTGGAAAATGTTGATGGTCGCCGAACAGCGCTTCAGGCGTCTGAAGGCCCCTGAGTTGATCGAAGACGTCTATCTCGGTGCACAGTATGCGGATGGAATCGCCATTGAATCAACGGCTGAGAAGGTCGCCGCCTGATGTCGTTTACACACCCATTGACGTAACCTCCCCAAGAGTCCCCACTGGGGGTGTTGCCGTAGCCAGCCTCTGGTATGTTGAACTCTCAGACGACCCGTGATAATCTCCAGGCCAGGAGAGGTTCAGCGGTTGGAGGTACCTGAGGGTCTAAGACCGTTGTCTCTAGGAGACGCCTTCCTCGACGAGGAGGGCGTTTTCCATTTATGGCACTCACGCGGACTTCGTTCCTCCGGTGAGGGCTTGATCCTTCGACAAGCCCAGGATGAGCGGAGTTATGGCCGTTCATGGTGAGCCCTTCGACTTCGCTCAGGACAGGCCTGTCGAACCATGGGGACCTCGCAAGCAGGTGCCCTCCGAAGGAGTCCGGAGTCCTTCGGACCGACTAGTCGAGGCCGCCAGCCCGTCATTCCGAATCCGACGTAAGCGGAAAGAGGAATCCCTCAGGCAAATCAAATAGTAGTGCAAGCCTCTGGGTTGTTTTTCCCACCCAACCCACCCCGGTCCACCGTTTCTTTTGGGCAAGGCGTCCCGGCGAGGGCTTGACAGCGAGTGCTAGGCGTCGAGCACGGGGACACCGCAAGTAGGTGCAGGACACGTCCTGCTATACTGGCCTCATGACCGACTACGAGTCCGTCATCGGCCTGGAAGTCCACGCTCAGCTGCGCACCCGCAGCAAGATGTTCTGCGCCTGCCCGGCCGACTACCAGCAGGCGCCTCCCAACAGCCGCGTGTGTCCCGTCTGCCTTGGCCTGCCTGGTACTCTGCCCGTGATCAACCGGCAAGCGGCGGAGGCAGTGATCGTGACCGGGCTGGCCCTACACTCCACCGTCTCCGAGGACACCAAGTTCGACCGGAAGAACTACCCGTACCCCGACCTGATGAAGGGGTACCAGATCTCTCAGTACGACCTGCCCTTGTGCGTGGGTGGCCACTTGGACGTCACGCTGGACGGGGAGGTGCGGCGCATCGGCATAACCCGCGTACATCTGGAGGAGGACGTGGCCAAGCTCTTCCACCGGACCGACCCCAGCAGCGGCGTCGGCTACAGCCTGCTGGACGTCAACCGCTCCGGCGTGCCGCTCATGGAGCTGGTGAGCGAGCCAGACCTGCGGTCGCCGGAGGAAGCGCGACAGTACCTGATCAAGCTGCGCTCCATTCTTCAGTACCTGGGCGTTTCCACAGGCAACATGGAGGAGGGTTCTTTTCGCTGCGACGCCAATGCCAGCATACGCCCCAGGGGCAGCACAGAGCTGCGCACCCGGGTCGAGGTCAAGAACATGAACAGCTTCCGGGCCGTGTACCGGGCGCTCCAGTTCGAGGTAGCGCGTCAGGCCCAGCTCGCGGAGGATGGCGTGACGCTGGTCCAGGAGACCCGCGGCTGGTCGGAGGAGCGGGGCGAGACCTTCTCCATGCGCAGCAAGGAGCACGCCCACGATTACCGTTACTTCCCCGAGCCCGACCTGCCGCCCCTCCACGTGGACCGTGCGTGGGTAGCGCGAATAGCGGAGCGGCTACCGGAGCTGCCAGAGGCCAAGAAGGCCCGCTTCATAGCGGAGCACGGCCTCTCGGAGTACGACGCCGCCATGCTGACCGCCAGCCCAGCCATGGCCGCCTACTATGAAGAGACGTTGCGGGAGGTGGCCAAGCTCCAGGGAGCGTTGCCAAGCAGCAACGGCGCCGTAGCCAAGACCGTGGCAAACTGGTCCATCACGGAGCTCAACCGGCTGCTCAACGCGGCGGACCTGGAGGTGGAAAAATCACCCCTGCGACCCCAGCACATGGCAGAGCTTCTAGGGCTGTTGCAGGGCGGCACCATCGGGACGCCCCAGGCGAAGGCCGCCTTCGAGGAGATGTTCAAGACGGGCAAGACGGCGCAGTCCGTGGTGGAGGCGCTGGGCCTGGTCCAGCTCACGGACACGAATGTCATCGACGAGGCCGTCGGTCAGGCCATCCAAGAGAACCCCAAGGCGGTGGAGGACTTCCTGGGGGGTAAAGAGACCGCCGCGAAGTTTCTGGTGGGGCAGGTGATGAAGGCCACTTGGGGTAAGGCCAACCCCACCGTGGTGGCGGAGCTGCTTCGCCAGCAGCTCGAGAAGATTAGGACGTAAGTAAGCGGAGCGACTATGGAAACCTTCATCAGCTATGCCGTCATCGGGGTGGCCATCCTTTTAGTGATCACCATCCTGATGCAGGCCCGTGGCGGCAGCACCGGCCTTTTCGGTGGATTCAGCACCACCTTCCGCACCCGCCGAGGCGTGGAGCGAACGCTGTTCCAGTTCACCATCGTCCTGGCGGTCATCTTCGTGGCTTTGGCCATCGCCAACATCCGCGTCACCTAGTCCACGCATGCCAGGGCCGATCATCACCCTCACCACCGACTTCGGGACCGCCGACCCCTTCGTTGGCACCATGAAGGGCGTCATCCTAGGTATCAACCCCCACGTGGTCATCGTCGACATCACCCACGAGGTGCCGCCCCAGGACGTTCACGGAGGCGCCTTTCTTTTCGATACCTCTTGCCACTATTTTCCGGACTCCACCATCCACACCTTGGTCGTGGACCCCGGCGTCGGCACCAGCAGGCCACCCCTCCTCGTGGCCGGTCCCGACGCCTACTTCGTGGGACCGGACAACGGCATCCTCTCCTACTGTTACACCCGCGCTGGCTTTTCCGTGCCGGAAGCGGAGCCGTTCACCGAGACGCAGGTCCGGTTGCCCCCGGGATGGCACGCTTACCACCTTACCAACCAGCAGTACTGGCGCCACCCTGTCAGCAGCACCTTCCACGGCCGCGACGTCTTCGCCCCAGCCGCCGCCTACCTGAGCAGAGGGGTGCCGCCGGACCGAATGGGAACCGAGGTGGAGCACGTCACCGCCTTCTCCGTGCCCAAGCCCCAGGAGGATGGCAATGGACTCGTGGGCCGTGTCCTCCAGGTCGACCACTTCGGCAACCTGGTCACCAACATTCCGGCCGCGGCGCTGGTCAAGCCAGGCGTCGCTCCTGTCATCGAGGTGGGTGGACACCAGGTGAAGGGTTTGGCCACCTCTTACCAAGACGGCGAGCCGCTGCTGGCCATCATCGGCAGCCACGGCTACCTGGAACTCGGAGCCGCGAACCGCAGCGCCGCCGAGCTGCTGGGCCTCGGCACCGGCGCGCTGGTCCGGGTAAAGCACGGCTAGAAGCGCCTCCAAAGCCCTTTTATAGATGGGGGCATACCCTCGGACGGCAGTCCGGGGAGGGTGGGCAAACCACGCTGAGGCGTGGTACGTCCAGCCGTTTGTAGGTCTTTCACATAACCCTTAGCATCGGAGCCGCCCAAATGGGAGGCTCACTGCGACACACAAAGGAGGCGGTATGGTCACCTCTGAGACCCTGGCCCAAGCCAACGCGAAGAGCAACAGGCTCCGAGAGCTCATCCATGCGGACAAGATCTTGATCATGCCCGGCGCCTACGACGCGCTCAGCGCCCGGCTCTTCGAGCACCTGGGCTTCGAGGCGATCCAGGGCAGCAGCGGCGCCATCGCGGCTGGGCTCGGGTACCAGGACGGCGAGAGGATCACTCGCGCTCAGATGATCGAGGTCACCCAGCGCATGGTGGAGGCGGTCTCGGTGCCCGTGAACGCCGACGGCGAGAAGGGGTACGGCGACGCCGAGGGGACCAAAGAGACCGTCCGTGGCCTCGTCCAGGTCGGCTGCGCGGGCATGAACCTGGAGGACAGCCCGCCGCGAGTCCCCGGAGAGCGGTGGGAGTTGGTGCCGCTGGAGGCCCAGCTCGAGAAGATCGAAGCCTTCCAGGCAGCGAAGCGGGAGCTGGGCAGCGAGTTCTTCCTCAACGCCCGCGTGGACGCGCTCATGGTGCTTCAGGACGACCCCCAGGCCGCCCTCCGGGAAGCGGTACGCCGGGCTCAGGCGTACGCCGAGGCCGGGGGCGACTGTATCTTCTTCACGAACGCGCACACACGCGAGGTCATCGGCGAGCTGGCGCATGAAGTCTCCGCGCCCATCAGCGTTCTCGCGGGGCCGGCCACTCCACCGGTCGCCGTCCTGCAGGAGCTGGGAGTCGCCCGAGTGAGCTACGGCACCGCCTTCTCCTCCGTCGCCGCCGGCGCCATGCGCCGCCTCTCCCGCGAGATCCTGGAGTCGGGGACGATCACGGCGCTTCAGGAGGGAATGCCGGGCTCAGAGCTCACCCCCCTCATGCGCAGCGAAAAAGCGGACGGCTAGCGGCCATCAGATTGACGTGGGTGGCCGGCTCTACTATCGTTCGCCACGCCCTATCTATTCCCAACACCCGGTGCCTCACGCACTGCATCAGGTGGATGGTGCGCCCTCGGACGCACTCCGAGGCCGGTTGGGCCAGCTCGGGGTGGGGCCGTCCAACCACCATTACCGGACTTTTGAAATAGGACCTAGGAAATCCTCGCAGGGCTTGTCCCAACTGAAAGGAGACTGTCATGGCTGAGAATACAGTCCGATCGCGCTACGTCATGGCCGGCGGAGTACGCACCCACTATTCGGAAAGCGGGAGCAACGGCCCGCCCCTGGTGGGCCTGCACGGCGGCGGGGCTGGCTCCTCCGGCCTGGCGGGGTTCGGCAAGCTAATGTCGGCCCTGGGCCAGCACTTCACTGTCTACGCCCTGGACTCCGTGGGCGGCTACGGCGACACCGAGACCTCGGCGCCGGTCCCCTACGGCACGCAGAGCCGTGTCGACCACTTGGCCGACTTCATGGACGCGCTCTGCCTGGACGATGTCTGCATGGTCGGCAATTCCCAAGGAGCATGGGCTGCCGCCCGCTACGCTATCATGCATCCGGACCGGGTCAAGAAGCTGTGCTACATCGGCAGCGCGACCATCGCCGGCGCCATGGGCCTGGAAGTGCCCCCGTCGGAGGGGATGCGAGTGCTCCGCAGCTACGACGGCACCAAGGAGGCTATGCGCCGCCTGATGGACGCCCTCACCTACGATAAGAGCGCCGTCACCGACGAGCTGGTCGAGGCGCGTCAGAACGCGGCCAGCCATCCCGGCGCCGCGGAGGCTCGCCAGGCCTTCCAGGAGGGCACCCAGCGCTTCCAATCGGACCCTCGCCTGGGGCCCATGGCCTACGACATGCGGGACACGCTGCCCAAGCTGCCCATTCCCAGCATCTTCATCTGGGGCGAGAACGACACTTTCGCCCTGCCGGAGATGGGCCGGGAGGTGGAGAAAGCGCTGCCCAACATACCCTTCCACTGGGTCCCCAAGGCCGGACACCAGGCGCAGACCGACCAGCCGGAGATGGTGGCGACGATACTGATCGGTTTCTTCACGTCGTAGTGTGCGCAGCTAGCACCTTGGCTTAAAGATCCAAACAACGCCGTCATAATCGGTCACCATGAAAAGAGTGGAAGGCCAGCTGCCGGACGCATACTGCCAGAACTGCGGTGCGCGGCTCGACGTGCGCCGGTTAAGCAGGGCCGGAGGTCAATGGCAAGCGGACACGGTATGTCCCAACTGCAGAGCCGAAGGCGGCGTCGGCTGGACTACGATGACGTACCAGCATCCTTCTTCGAACCCGCTCCAGCGCCTCCGCTCCTTTCTTCTGCGCAGTATGCGCCCCGCGAGGCCCCGTAGTCCATTTCGCCGTGACGATGGGACACTGGATCTGGCCCAGCTCGTGGCAGCGGTGCCTTTTCCTGTCTTCGGCCTCAAAGGCCGGCCCCTGGGCCTGCGCCTGAGGAGTCCGGGACGGAGTGGTCAGGGCGATCCTCCCACAATCGTCGGGGTTCACTTCGGCTACGTGGCAGGGCCGCCGTCCGAGCCCACCCATGCCATTGAAATTATTCAGGGGCGCGTCGCTCGTGGCGAGTTGGAAGCCCAGATGGAAGACCTTCACGTCATCCATAGCCTCGTCCATAACTACGGCTCCAGCGAGCAGCGGCAAGCGTACTTCCACGAAGGAAGCATGAATCGGGACTGGAATCTGGAACAGCTTAAGCAAGCGATACGCTACCAAAGTACGGTCCGGGTGGGAGGCAACTCCGTGGAGGTAAGCCTAGCCTCGTGGGAGACACCGCAGCGCGTGCTCCTGGCGCGCTTCGTCCTGGGAGAAGCCCAGCTCCTGGCAGCGGCTCTGAACGTGCCCCGCGACAGCCTGCTTACGGCGCTCGGTACGCTGGTGCCGCTCCAAGAGGACCCGCAGGCGCTGGCCGACCTCCAGCGGGACACCGACGACCTGAGCCGAATGCTAAGGGAAGGACCGCGCTAGCGGGCCCCTTCGGGCTGGCGGATGGACCCTTCGATACGCTCGAAACTGCCAGCCCAGTCGGCTATCGTGTCCACCTCCTCCTTCTCCTCCGCCGTCAGCTTCCACTCACCCCCCTTCACGTTCTCCTCAACCTGCTGAGACGTGCCAGCATGTGGCCCGCTAACCATGCTACCGTGGTGCGAAGTTGACGCTATCGGCTATCCATGGATAATAGGGCAACGGCTTCGACTGGAGGTCTCCAGGTGTTTAAGGTCGCTCTTGTCCTCGTAGCAGCAGTAGCACTGTTGTCCCAGGGCTGCGCCTCGCCAGACCCCACGGCGACACCAACGCCGACCCCGACTACGGTCGTCGGGCCGCCGCCGACCGCGACACCCACTCCAACGCAACCTCCCCCGCCACAAACGCCGACTCCCACAGCACCCGTTCCCTCGCCAACCTCCACACCGACACCCACGGCAACACAGACCGCCACGCCAACTCCAACCCCTATAGCGGCGCCTACGCGGGCCGAGATCGACGAAGCGCACCAGCGATATAATCCGGACTTCGTAAATTGGTTGGTATCCGGCCAGTCGTCTCCTCCCGAGGGGTTTGACGAATGTCTAATCGCCTTCTTGGGTCGAGAGAAGTTGGAGGCCCTACGGGCGGGAACTGAAGTAACCGGCCTTGAAGAACAGACCGCATTCGTGTGTCTTCTTCGGCTGGGTATAACTCGTGAAGCCTTCCACGCCGACACAATAATCGGCAAGATAACCGTGGACTTTCCAGACTCTACGTACGCGGCTGCTCCTGGCAACACCTCAGGCTTCTTCAAGACGGGCCAGGACGCAGACACCATGCTCTCGGGAATTGACTTCAATGACACGGGGGGGGGGGGGGGGGGGGGGGCCGCTTCTCTTCAACCACCCTGGGGGTATTGCCAGCGACGGGACTCGTCTCCTTCTAGCGGACACTTTCAATAACAGGGTGCTGGTCTGGAACTCTCCTCCCGACGGTAATGTGGAGCCGGACCTGGTACTGGGCCAAGAGAGTTTCGTAACTAACAGCCCTGGAGATGGCTTGGATCAGATGAACTGGCCGATAAGCGTCGTCACCGACGGCCAGAAGGTGGTGGTGGCCGATACCGAGAATAACCACATTCTCATCTGGAACAGTTTCCCTACGGAAAACGGTGAGCCGGCCGACCTGGTGCTCCAGGGGGGAGACCCGTATTTCGTGGGGGACGCGGCGAAGGTTCCATTCACCTGGCCGTGGGGCGCCTGGACCAATGGCGAGAAGCTTGCCGTGACCAGCACGAAGGGGGGAGCCGAGCCGTTCTCATCTGGAACGAGTTTCCCACCGCGGATAACGAGCTGCACGATATCAAGCTGACTAACGGCGATTTTGGCACCCTAAGACAAATTACGAGCGATGGGGAGGCTCTGATCGTAGGTGACCACAACGCCAGGGTGCCGGGCAGACCAGGAACGGGAAGCTTTGTCTGGAGAAGCTTCCCTACTTCTGACGACCAGCCCTATGACTTTTACTTGAACGATCCTGTGGCGCCTGGCGGTCCATGGCTTCACGGAGTCTTTAGCTCGGAAGGTAAACTGTTCCTCTTTGGGCGGACATTGCACGTTTGGGACTCCCTTCCCGAGAACGAGGGCGACTTACCAGATGTATCCATCTCAACCGACGCATATGATTTCCCGTGGGGCGATAGCGGGGGCCTGGCCGTAGTGGGGGAAAGACTCTACATCGCTAACTACAATGGCAACAAAGTCCTGGTCTATAACTCTCTTCCCACTCAGAATGACCAGGTGCCGGACTTCGCTATCGGGAGCCCGGATATCCACACAAACACCCTCGAGACGAACTTTGTCATCACCAACCCCCTACCCGCTTCCAACGGGGAAAACCTCCTGGTCGCCTCCGATGCGGATAAAAAATTGTACGTATGGCAGCAGTTGCCCGACGAGAGCGGGGCATACCCTGATGTCGTTTACGGCCTGCCTTTTGCTCCGACGGATATCACCCTCCGGGGAGACACTTTGCTGCTCGCAGGCCGAGATATCATCTATGCCTGGGAAACCCTTCCCCTCCACGGGGAGCTTCCTGACCAGGTTTTCTATAAGAGCATCGGCAGTACACAACTCCAGGGGGTACGGAGCATTGCCATAGATGGCAGATATTTCTATCTTGCGGACTACGCAGCGAACAAAGTCTATGTATGGGAAGGATTCCCCTCTGAGGACTCTGTGCTGGCATTCGTCCTAGAGGTCGATCGGCCTTGGCGGGTCTCTAGCGATGGCGATTACCTGATGGTCGCTACCTTTGATCGTCAGGTGGCTTACGCCTACCCGGTGGAAGGGCTATCCGTGGATACGGGGCCGGTCACCATAGACGGAGGGGGCACGTTCAATGGTGTGTTCGCGGTGGAGGCAGTTGAAGGCCGTCTCTTTCTGACTGACCTTGGAAACCACCGCGTAGTCATTTGGAACGACATAGGCGACGCTTTGTCAGGCCAAGGGTGGGATGTCGTATTAGGGACAGACAGCTACAGACCTCAAATCGGTCGCGACAAGCTGTTCATGCCGGCGACCATCTCCTTCGATGGAGCGTACCTTTGGGTGGGAGAGACCAAGTTTTCCATGAGGTTACTCCGCTTCAGCCCGTCGCCGTAAACGGGTGGGGGCAACTCCGTAGAGGCAAACCTAGCCTCGTGGGAGACGCCGCAGCGGGTGCTCCTGGCGCGCTTCGTCCTGGGAGAAGCCCAGCTCCTGGCGGCGGGGCCCTGAACGTGTACCGCGACGGCCTGCTCACGGCGCTCGGTACGCTGGTGCCGCTCCATGATGACCCGGAGGCGCTGGCCGACCTCCAGCGGGACACCGACGACCTGAGCCGAGAGCTAAGGGAGGGGCCGCGCTAGCCGCCCCCTCCGGGCTGGCGGATGGACCCTTCGATGCGCTCGAAGCTGCCGGCCCAGTCGGCGATCGTGTCCACCTCCTCCTTCTCCTCCGCCGTCAGCTTCCACTCACTCTCCTTCACGTTCTCCTCAACCTGCTGGGGCGTGCTCACGCCGGTCAGGATGGACGAGACCTGGGGGCAGGCCGCCAGCCGCGCCAGTGCCAGCTCGCCTAGGGTGTGGCCGCGGTCGTGGGCCCAGCCCTTCAGCGTGTCCTGGGTCTCCTCGTTTTGGGCGGTGCGGGTCCGCGTCACCATGGGGCTGCCGGCGGCGCCACGGGTACCCTCCGGGGCCGGCTGGCCCTTCGTGTACTTGTCAGTCAGGTAGCCGCCCGCCAGCGTGGCGTTGGGCAGGAAGCCCACGTTGTAGGCTTCGCACATGGGCAGCACTTCCAGTTCCACGTGCCGCCGCACCATGTTGTAGTTGTGCTGCGAGGAGACGAGCTCCGGCAGGTCCTGGCCACTGGCCGCGTGGATAGTGCGGGTCTGCCGCCAGGAGGAGTAGTTCACCGTGCCGACGTACCGCACCTTGCCCGCCTGGACCAGGTCTTGCAGCGCCCGGAGGAGCTCTTCGATGGATACGTCGGCGTTGCCGGCGTGCTGGTACAGGTCGCTGTGGTCCGTCTCGAGCTTGCGGAGGCTCTCGTCGCATTGCTTGGCGATCGTGGCGCCGACGCTCTCCTCGCCCACCTCGCGAAGGTTGAACTTGGTGCCGATGAGCATCTCGCTCTGGCGGCCCTTGAGCGCCTTGGCCAGGTACAGCTCACTCTGGCCTTGGCCATAGCCGATGGACGTGTCCACGAAGTTGATCCCCAGGTCCAGCGCCCTATGGATGCACTTGATGGACATAGCCTCGTCCAGACGCGGCGGGCCAAAGGTGTTGCCGCCCAGGCCGGTCACCGACACTTCCAGGTCCGAGTTGCCCAGCTTCCGGTACTCCATCGAGGCCTCCTTCTACTTCCAGCGCAAGGTGCGCCCCCGTTATACCACGACATCGCGCGCATTCAAGCGGCTGAAAGCGTCCAGCGCGGGGGTGCGCCGTCAGAGTATTGCAAGCAGGTGCCCCTGTGCGCACTTATAGCCCTAGCTTGCCGGGTTGAGGGTGCGGCGTGGGTCTATGCCACCAAGGGTAGCTACGAGCCCGGAGCCGTCGCCCCTTCCTCCTGGGGAACCCCCTAGCGCGTTGTTTTCGTAGCAGTGTCCCACTACAATACCCGTATCCCCTAGGGAGGAGGCATCCCATGCCGAAAGTTAACAAGATCGGCCACGTAGTCCTCAACGTTCGTAACACCGAGGAATCTCTAAAGTTCTACACCGAGGCCTTAGGGATGGAGGTTATGATCCACAACCCGGAGCGGCACATGGCCTTCCTCTCTTTCGGCACCCAGCACCATGACATCGCGCTCTTTCAGGCGCCTGAAGGCGTGGAGCGGGGAGAGTTGGGCCTGAACCACATCGCCATGCAGATAGACGGTGGCCTCGACGAGTTGCGCATCCTCCACCAGCGGCTGATTGACTGCGGCGCTCAGATCACCAACCTGTCCGAGCACAACGTCACCTCCAGCGTTTACTTCGAAGACCCCGATGGCAATCGCCTGGAGATCTTCAGCGAGAAGATGGAGATGGAGGAGGCCCGTCGCGTGATGCGCGAGGGAGGCGGAGGGGCAAGGCCACTGGTGCTCGACGAGGCCACTGTCAGGTAACCCAACCCTAGCCTCTTGCTAGGGAATCTGCTTAGTGTGGGCTGACTAACGGTCCCAACGGGACACTGCAGCGAGTGCACCGGCCAGCCGAGGCTACAGCCCCAGCTTGCCCGGGTTCAGGATCTCGCGGGGGTCTATCGCCTGCTTCACGCCGCGGGCCAGGGGAAGGGCGTCGGCCCACTCGTCGGCCATGAGCGGGGCCAGCTTCATGCCAATGCCGTGGCAGTACTCGATACCGCCTCCTACGGCCAGCGCCATACGCAACAGCTCCTCGACAGCCTTGGCCAGCACCGCCTGTCGCGCTCCCTCGCCACCCTTCGGGTCCGTCAGCATCATGGAGAAAAGCTGCGGGCCGGTCCAGACGGCCGTCTCGCGTATCACCAGCTCGTGCTCCGCCACGATCTCCTTGGCGCGCCGGTGGTACTCCAGCACCGCGGAGACCGGTAGCGACAGGTGCAGATAGTCGGAGGCCCGCCACTGGGTGCTGGTCCACCGTTCCGTGGGACGCAGCGGCTGCACGTACTCCCGCCATCGGTGGGCCGAGTCGTGCCGGTGCTTCCAGTAGCGCTCCGTGGGCTTTGGGCCGAGGTCCGTACCCCCGGCGGCCACCGATTCAACCAGCGCCCGCTCCCGCTGGGCAGCCACCTCTTGGACGTACCCCTCGAAGCCCAGGTAGAGCAGGCAGGGAAACCCTTCGGCGCCTTCGTCGGGCGGCTCCTCCGTCAGGTCCACCAGCGCGGGCACCAGGCCCAAGTCGAACAGCCGCACCACCACCGGGTAGCCGGCCTCAAACGAAGAGAAGCCCACGGTGGCGAAGGACCGCTCCTCCGGTTGGGTGAAGAGCTGGACCGTGGCCTCGGTAATCACGCCCATGGTGCCTTCGGCGCCCACGAAGAGGCGGTTGAGGCCCGGACCGCTGCTGAGACGGGCCAGCGGCCGCGTCCGGGCTATGGAGCCGTCGGCCAGGACCACCTCCAGGGCGCGCACCTGGTCTCCCATGGAGCCGTACTTGCTGGCGCGATACCCCACGCTGTCGGTGGAGATAGCGCCGCCCACGGTGGCGATCGAAAGGCTCCACGGGTCGTGGCCCAGCATCAGGCCGTGACGCTCCGCCTCTCGTCCCAGGTCGTCTAGCAGCACGCCCGGCTGCACCCGGACCAGCCGCTCGGCGGGCAGCATCTCCACGACGCGGTCCATGCCTCGCATGTCCAGGGCGATACCACCACGCAGCGGGATAACGGCCCCCATGACGCCGGTGCCGCCACCGTAGGGCACCACGGCCACGCCGCCCTCGTTGGCCAGCCGAAGCACCTCGGACACCTGCCGAGTGGTGGCGGGCCGGACGAGCGCGTCGACCCGGCACTCCACCAGCTCCTCCCGGCCAAACAGGCGGTAGGGGCCTAAGGCGTCGAAGGAGAATCGTTCGAGGCTTTCCTCGTCGGTGAAGACGGCGTCCGGGCCAACGATCGCTTGGAGTGACCGAATGAGGCCGTCGTTGCTCATGCCTCGTCTCTCCCCTCGGAACCCGCTCGCCCTTCGACAGGCTCTCCGACTCGTCGAGAGTCCGACGAGCATAGCATCATCGGACAGGACGAACGGGTGAGTGCCCTCTAGCCGACGATACGATATCTGTCCCTGTCATTCTGAATGCAGCGAAGAATCTCGTTCCAAAGACCCTTCGCCAGGCCCTGGTTGAGCAGCAGGCTTATCACCAACGCTGGCCGCAAGCCGCCGCAGCCAGCGCTCGGTCTCACGTGGCCAGCGGTGGCGGAACACCCGGAGGTGGGCGTGCTCAGGCTGGGCCAAGAGGACAGGATACTCGCGACGTCTCCGCGAGTGGCTCTGAAGCGCCCACAGGAACAGGGAGTCGCGGCTGAGGAACCCTTTGCGGAACGATTCGCGGTTTCCGTTCCACAGTTCCTCTCGGGTCCAGGCTCGCCGAACAGTGCGTCGAAACAGACGCCACATGATGAGCCACAGCGGATAGTCCAGCCAGACCACGTTCGCGGCGTGGCCCCAGACGATATCGCGGACCACCCTATAGTTGCCGTCGGTTACCCAATCGTTGGAGGCATCCACCGCTGTGTCAACGCGGCGTCGAAACTCCTGCAGGTCGTGTTCGGCGAGCCCGACCCAGTTGGGTTGCCAATTCAGCGCGTCCAGCTCGATATGGGGTACGCCGAGCAGCTGGGCAAGCCGCCTGGCCACGGTGGTCTTGCCGGAGCCGGTGGTGCCGACTACGACGATGCGAGAAAGGTTGGGGCTATTCATGGTGTTGAGTGCACCCGCTCGTCCTTCGACAGGCTCTCCGACTCGTCGAGAGTCCGACGATCATAGCATCATCGGACAGGACGAACGGGCGAGTATCCTTTAGCTGGCGGGCCCACCCCAACGCCAGGTCGTCCCGGTGGGCGTGTCGGTCAACGTCACGTTCAGCTGGGCCAACTCGTCGCGTACAGCGTCGGCGCCCGCGAAGTCGCGCTCGGTCCGGAGCCGGGTGCGGCGCTCCACCAGCTCCTGGACTTGTGCCCCCAGCTCGGCTGGAACCTGGGGTTGGTCGTCCGCAAAGGTAAAGCCCAGGACCTCGCGGCCCAGCTCTTGCAACGTCTGTTGGGCTTCCGCCACCGCCTGACCGCCCTCGGCGGCGCGGTTGATATCGCGGGCCAGGTCGAAGAGCGCCGCTAACGCCTGGGGAGTGTTGAAATCGTCGTCCATGGCCGCCACGAACCTATCCCGGTGCGGCGACGGGTCCAACGCCTCGGCGGGCGACTGTCCTCCGAAGGAGTCCGGAGTCCTTCGGACCGACTTGTCACTGGCGCCCTCAGACCCTTGAATCTGCTGGGGGCCGCTCACCGCGCCCCCAGACCCCAAGACCGCAGCCTGACGGAGACGGGCCATGCCTCGCCCGGCGGCGTCGAGCAGGTCGTCGGAGTAGCCGCTGGGGCTGCGGTAGTGGGAGCCAAGAACAGCCATGCGCAACGTGTCGGCGGAGACGTGCTCCAGCGCATCCTCAACGGTCACCATGTTGCCCAACGACTTGCTCATCTTCTCCTGGTCCATATGCATGAGCCCGTTGTGGAGCCAGAACTGGACGAAGGGTTGATGGCCTGTGTACGCCTCGCTCTGGGCGATCTCGTTTTCGTGATGAGGAAAGACCAGGTCCTGACCGCCGCCGTGGATGTCCACCGGCTCGCCCAGGTAGCCCAGCGCCATGGCGCTGCACTCCACGTGCCACCCCGGCCTGCCAGGCCCCCACGGGCTGTCCCACTGGGGCTCGCCCGGCTTGGCCGCCTTCCAGAGGGCGAAGTCCATGGGATGCTCCTTGTACTCGCCGGCCTCGACCCGGGCGATGGCCCGCATACTGTCCAAAGTACGGTGGCTCAGCTTCCCGTAGCTGGGGTCCCGCGTCACGCGAAAGTAGACGTCGCCGTCAGCGTGGTACGCGGAGCCCTTGTCTATGAGCGTCGCGATGACCTCCACCATCCGGGGAATCTCCTGGGTGGCGCGGGGGTAGTCGTGGGCCCGCCGGACGTTGAGGGCGTCCATATCCCGGAAATAGTCGTCGATGTGTCGCTCGGCCAGGGCGGTAACGGTGGTTCTCTCCAACTGCGCCCGGTCGATGAGCTTGTCATCGATATCGGTGAAGTTCTGCACGTGGCGCACCCGATACCCACGGTACTCCAGGTACCGGCGGACCATGTCGAAGACGATGGCGCACATGGCGTGGCCCACGTGGGCCGGCGCGTAGGGCGTGACGCCGCAGACGTACATGCGTACCACGTCCGACACAGGGGTGAACTCCCGCTTCTGGCCGGTGAGCGTGTCGTAGATCTTCATGGGCTTTATTCCGGAGAGCGGGCGGTCAGGGAGGCGACGGCGTAGGCGGCAATGCCCTCGCCGGTGCCGGTGAAGCCCAGACCGTCGGTGGTGGTGGCCTTGACGCTTACGCGTTCGTCGGTGATGCCCAGGGCCTGGGCCACCGCCTGACGCATGGCGAGTACGTGCTCTGCAAGGCGCGGACGCTGGGCGACAATTGTAGCATCCACGTTTTCCACCTGCCAGCCGCGCTCCCGCACCATCTCTCCGGTCCTCTCCAGCAGCGACAGGCTCGAGACGCCTGGCGGTACGGTGGAGGTGTCCGCATTCACCGGGGGCCGCTCACCGCGCCCCCGGACCCCAGCCGGCTTGAAATGCGTGCCCAGGTCCCCTAGCGCCGCAGCGCCCAGCAAGGCATCGGCGATGGCGTGGCAGGCCACGTCACCGTCGCTATGGCCCTCCAGGCCGCTGCCAAAGGGGACGTGTACCCCGGCCAGCATCAGCGGGCGCCCCGCGACCAGAGCGTGGGCATCGTAGCCGATACCGAAACGCACCATCTAGCGGCCTCCACCCTTTTGACCGGCCAGCAGCACCTCGGCCACCAGCAAGTCCTCGGGTGTGGTCACCTTGATGTTGGTGTAGGAGCCCATGAACACTCGCACCGGCACGCCCATGCGCTCCACCATGGCGGCGTCGTCGGTCGATTCGGTCTTCACCTGCCCATGGACCCACTCCAAGAGGGCGCGGTTGAACACCTGGGGGGTCTGGATCATCCATATCTCCCGACGGTCGGGGGTGAATTCGACCTCTCCTCCAGCCCCAACAACCTTCACGGTGTCCTTGGACGGCACGGCGGCGATGATGGCCCCCGTGATCGCTACCTCCTTCAGGCCTTCGGTGATCAGCACCGGCGTCACCAGGGGTCGTGCGCCATCGTGGATCACGACCCATTCGCAGGGTGGCAACGCTGCCATGCCAGAGGCCACCGAGTCCTGCCGACGAGGGCCGCCCGGCGCCACCGCGTGCACCTTCTGCCACTTCCGTTGCTTCACCAGGCGCGATGCTTCCTCCTGGCTGGCCTCCGCAACCACGAGGACGACCGTTCCCACGGCTGGGCAACGCTCGAAGGCGTCAACGGTATGGGCGATGAGCGGCTCACCGCCCAGGGGCGCGAAGGTCTTGTCCACACCCTCCATGCGGGTGCTGTCGCCTGCCGCGACGATGACCGCGCCCACCGTCTTGGCGTCTGGCAAACCTGAAGGAATAGTGCTCATGGCGTATCGTTCTCAGCGTGGGATGGGAGCATCGTAACGCAACGAGGATACCACGGGGGGCCGAATCGGAACCCGCTCGCCCTTCGACAGGCTCAGGACGAACGGGTGAGTGCCCTTTAGCTGGCGACACAATATCTGTCCCTGTCATTCTGAGGAGCGGGGCGACGAAGAATCTCTCGGTAAGGAGGAGTGAGAGACCCTTCGTCCCGACGAATCGGGTCTCAGGGTGACAAACGAGACGCTGTCATTCTGAGTCCTCCGATTTATCGGGGGGCGAAGAACCTCGCTCCAAAGCTCCTTTCGGCACCCGCCCAGCCCTTCGACAAACTCAGGGGGAGCGGACAACAGCCTTCTGCAAGTTCCGGGTGAGCGCGTCGCCTCGGTTGGGCTAATACGAGCGGGTGGTAGCCGGTATCTCGGCCCCCAGGAACCGCAGCACCAGCTCGTTGAACTCGTCCGCCCGCTCCATGTGCGGCCAGTGGCCGGTGTCGGGGAAGACCTTGACCGGGGTGTGCGGATAGCGGCGTGCTACCTCCCAGGCGTGCTTCACCGGCATCACCTTATCGTCCTCGCCCCACACCACCAAGAGCGGGGCCTTCAGTTCACCCAGGCGCGGCAGCAGGTAGGTATGTTTCTTGACGCCCATAACCCCCATACCAGTCCTGGCCATGGCCAGCATGACGCCGCTGGCCAGCTGGACCGTGCGCGCTCGGTGCAGCGCCCGCAGCAGCCCCGGGTCGATGCGCTGAGGCACCTTGAACAACCGCCTGCCCAGCCCCTTGACGGAGACGAGGGCCTTGTGCAGCAGCACCTCGCCCACCAGAGGGACGGCGGCCAGTCGGAGGGCCCACGACACTTCTTTGCCCAGCCCCACCGAGTCCACCAGCACCAGGTGGGTGACCTGGTCCGGGTACTCCAGCGCGAAGCGCAGGGCGATGAGCCCCCCTGACGAGTTGCCTATCAGCGCCACCCGCGGCTCGCCAATGCGCTCCAGGAAGCGGCGGAAGACCTTGACTCCCGAAGCGATGCCGTAGTCGATGGTGGGCTTGTCGGAATCGCCGTGGCCGGGCAAGTCCAGGGCGTAGAGGGTGTGATGCGCGGCCAGCGCCTCCATGTTGGCGGTCCAGGTGAGCGACGAGGCGGCCAGGCCGTGCAGCAGCACCACGGGCGACCCGGACCCCGCCTGGCGGTAGGCTATGCGGATGCCGTGGACGTTGACGAAGCGCTGCTCGGCGCCCGGGATGGGGTATGTGGGTCCTCTGTCGTCAGTCATGGGCGTCCATCGAGATGGCGGCTAGTTGCTTGTCCGACCGATGATACGCTTGTGTTGAATTTACTTCACGCGCGCCTGGGTACCTGAGGCCACGGTACAAGGCACCTGAGGTCACTCCGTGCAGCAAACCCTGGGTGTTTCAGGTCTTGCCATCCGCGCCCCAAGCGGTACTGTAAGGATCATGGGGAAAGCATTGTCCTGGCTACTTCCTCTGGTCGCGCTACTTTTGGCGGCCTGCACCCAGGCGCAGCCTACGCCGACGCCGACCCCTGCGCTGACACCTTCACCGACGGTAACTCCTACCCCCAACATGCTGCCCACCGCAACGCCTACTCCAACACTCCCACCGACCTTTGCCCCTACATCTACCGTCACGCCGTCGCCGACCGCTACCCCCACGTCGACGGCCACATCGACGCCGAGCGACCCTGAGCCGTTCTGGAATCGGGCCAAGGTTGGAGAAGATGGTGAGCCGCTTCCAAGCTGTGGTGGTTCCATATTCACCCACCCTGTAGTAGACCCGGAAGATGCTACCCCTTTCTTCTGGGAGAAGGGGGGATACCCACATGGCCACGTGGTGTACCGGGGTACTCGCGAGTTCAGTGAGGAGGCCCCACTGGCTGGTGTGCCTGTCTCAGAGCAGGTCCAACTGTATGCCCCCGCGGATATCTACTTCATGAACTTCGGGCGGGATGTCAGGGAGTCGCATGATGGGGGGACGTACGAGGAGTGGGGCGTGTATACCATCATCTGCGAAGGCTACAGTCTGTTCTGGGGCCACGTTGGAACACCGATCGAAGAGGTCCTCGATAACTTCAGGACGACCGCTCCGGTCGAGTGGACCGACTGTCCAGCGTCAACAACCGAAGAGGCGCTGGTAACGACAGAAATTGGACACTGCCGATGGAACATGTTTCTCGATCCTCCAATTAAAGCAGGAACCCCCATCTGGAAATCCAGCGGGTACACAACAGGATTTGACTTTGGTCTTCAACTGTTTGGTCTCACGGCCGCGGAGCTCCAACAGCATCCCAGCTACGGGTACGCCATTAACCCTTGGGTTCACTCGGGTGGGAACGCTGTCTGTACGCTAGAGTACTTCCCGGAGCCCTATAGGACGTCATACCTGGAATCGATGTCCGGTAGGTGCGGCCCGTTTAATCAAGACGTACCGGGCACTGCCATGGGGATGTGGCTGCCAATACCACCGCTTGCCGACGGGAGCATCCCTAACCATGGACATGGGACTGTATGGGACGCATTGGGAGAAGGGGATACTTCAGGGCTTTACCTTCACCAAGACTGGATAGATGACTCGGTGCACAAGGTGAATATCGGGAGCCAGTTGCCCAATATCCCAGCGGGTAAGTATCGGGTTGAGACGGTCGCAGACGGTCTTGTCAATCGTAAGTGGGACTCGGTGGTCCCGGGTGAGGTGTACTGCGCCGAACTTCACCGCCAGACATCTGTGTGGGGATCGGATGACACGGTCACGGGAGTGGTACTGATTGAGGTGTCTGAGGATGGTCGGACGCTAACGATCGAAGGGATTACGCGAACGCAGTGCGGGGAAGGCCCGCATTCGTTCTCGACTGATGCGCACACGATGTATCGTTGAACCCCTCTTCGCAAATCCGAGCTCCTAAAACCCTTCACTTTCTTAATGGCCGATTACAACCCCTAACGCGATCCGCCTTGGGAGCAAGCCTTGCAACGGTTTAGGCAGGTGGAGTTCGACGCATCTAATAGCCACCGCAATAAGCCTTAGCTTGTTTGGTTGGGCACGGTGGTGGAGATGGAGTAGAGTCGACCTCTGCCGTGAACACGGGGCAGAAGTGAGTGGGGGGTTGGCGTCGCAACGGAAAGCTCGAGTTGTCTCTGGTGGGATATTAGGCTAACCCGATTTGACGAGCGATTTCTGCCCAATCGTCGCCCGTGGCCTTCTCCACCAATGGCGCTAGGCTCGCAAAAACAGGCTCTGGCATGAGCTGTTTCCAGACGTCGGCCATCTTCACGCTATCGACGACGTCGATAATAGGAAAGAGCCAATCGATGAACGCCGGCACCCTCTCTGGTGGCACACCTCCAGCCATGCCGCCCACGATGGGAGCCTGCTCGGCTGGACTCGCGTGGGCTCGGAGTAGCGGGTGAAGGTAGGTGTCCTCTTTGTCCAGGTGAATTCGCATGTGATTGCGAAGTACTGCTGTTGCCCGCGCCGCGTCAAGTGGGGTCCGTGCCGACTCAATCTTGAGCAGCCCTTCCGTCATCATGTCCAGTTCTCGGTGATCCAGGGTATATAGTTCCGATAGATGCGGGGCAACCTTGGCGATCGCGGTGAAGACGAACTTCTCCTCGCCGTCGGCGTGGTAAAGCAACATCTCGCTGGTCAGCCGTAGCCTATCGATCGTGGAATCCAGATTTCCACCATTGGCTGCGATTCCATAAGCCTCCTCGTCGATCTGCTGAAGGTGCCGGCGGAACGCGCTGTGAATCGCGTCGATTGCGTCCAGTGGGTCATGCATATCTCATTCCCCCAGTCGACGTGTTGGATACCGAGTCGGGAGGATACCACACCCCAGGAAATTCAGAGTGGCCCTTGCTTACGGCCCAGGACAAGTGCGTCGCTGGTCCTTTACGCTGGGGGGCCGTTCACCACGCCCCCCGGACCCCCTTTACGCCGTCTTGGCCTCCGCCATCTGCTTCTTGCTGAACGTCAGGCCGTCGTCGGTGGCGCTCACCTCCACCACGTCGCCCTCCGCGAACTCGCCGGCCAGCACCTGTTTGGCCAGGCCGTTCTCCACGTAGCGCTGCACGGCCCGACGCAGCGGCCTGGCGCCGAACACCGGGTCGAAGCCCTCCTTGGCCAGCCACTTGGTGGCCGTCTCCGTCAGCTCGATGGTGATGCCGTGCTCGTCCATCCGCTTCTGGACGTCCCGCATCATCAGGCCCACGATCTGGGCGATCTCCTCCTCCGTGAGCTGCTTGAATACGATGTACTCGTCCACCCGGTTCAGGAACTCGGGCCGGAAGGTGTTCTTCAGGGCCTCCATCACCGAGTCGCGCAGGCGCTGCTCGTCGGTGGCCTTCTGTCCAGGGACGTGGAATCCGATGCCCTCCTTACCGAACTCCTGGGTGCCCAGGTTGCTGGTCATGATGACCACGGTGTTGCGGAAGTCCACCGTCCGGCCGTGGCCGTCGGTCAGACGCCCGTCCTCCAGGATCTGGAGGAGGACGTTGAACACGTCGGGGTGGGCCTTCTCGATCTCATCGAAGAGCACCACGCGGTAGGGCCGGCGGCGGACCGCCTCGGTGAGCTGGCCGGCCTCCTCGTACCCCACGTAGCCGGGTGGCGCGCCGATGAGCCGGGAGACGGTGTGTTTCTCCCCGTACTCCGACATGTCGATGCGCACCATGTTCTCCTCGTCGTCGAACAGGTACTCGGCCAGGGCCCGGGCCAGCTCGGTCTTGCCCACGCCGGTGGGGCCCAGGAGCATGAAGCTGCCGATGGGCCGCTTGGGGTCTTTCAGCCCCGCCCTGGAACGGCGGATGGCGTCGGAAACGGAGGCGATGGCCAGCTCCTGGCCGATGACGCGCTCGTGCAGCTTTCCCTCCATGTGCAGCAGCTTCTGGGCTTCTCCTTCCAGCAGCCGGCTGGCGGGGATGCCCGTCCACTTGCTGATGAGGTCGGCGATGTCATCTTCTCGGACCACCATGCTGGTCTGCTCCTCGCCCAGAAAGGCGCTGCGCTGGCGCTCGAACTCCTCCACGGCCTGCAGGCGTTCGGTGCGCGTGGTGGCCGCGCGTTCGAAGTCTCCACGCTGGGAGGCCGACTCCTCCTCGTCCTCCAAGCGTTTCACCTTGCGCTCCAGGTCCTTCACGGCCGGCGGCAGGGACTCCAGGTCCAGGCGCAGTTTGGACGCGGCCTCGTCGATGAGGTCCACCGCCTTGTCCGGCAGCAGCCGTCCGGTGATGAACCGCTGGCTGAGGTTGGCGGCCGCCTCCAGGGCCGCGTCGTCGTAGGTGACCTTGTGGTGCGCCTCGTAGCGTGGCCGCAGGCCCTTGAGGATCGCGATGGTCTCCTCAACCGAGGGCTCCTCCAGCCAGATGGGCTGAAACCGACGCTCCAGGGCGCTGTCCCGCTCGATGTGCCGACGGTACTCGTCGGGCGTGGTGGCGCCGATCACCCGCAGCTCGCCCCTGGCCAGGGCCGGTTTCATGATGTTGGCGGCGTCGATCCCACCCTCGGCGGCACCTGCGCCCACCACGGTGTGCAGCTCATCGATGAACAGGACCATCTCGCGCTGCGCTTGCTTCACCTCGTCAATGACGGACTTCAGCCGCTCCTCAAACTCGCCACGGAACTTGCTGCCCGCCACGATGCCGGCCATGTCCAACGCCAGGACCCGGCGGTCGCGAAGTATCTCCGGCACGTCGCCGGTAACGATGGCCTGGGCCAGGCCCTCGACAACGGCGGTCTTGCCCACGCCGGCGCCGCCGATGATGACCGGGTTGTTCTTGGTGCGGCGGGTCAGGGTCTGCATGACCCGCCGGATCTCCGGCTGCCGGCCGATGACCGGGTCCAGCTTCCCCTGGCGGGCCATGTCAGTCAGGTCGATGGTGTAGCGCTCCAGGGTCTGGTAGTGGCTCTCGGCCCGCTGGTCCGTGATCCGATGGCCGCCGCGGACCTGCTGGAGAGCCTGGTAGACCCGCTCCTTGTCCACGCTGTGCTGCTGGAGGAGGCGCGCGGCGCCTCCCTCGTCGGAGATGATGGCGATGAGAAGATGCTCCGAGCCGATGAAGTCGTCGTGGAGGCGGTCCTTCTCCTCCCGGGCGTTCTGGACCACGCTCATGGCGCGGGGCGTGGCGTATATCTGGCCGCCGCCGTAGGTCGCCTTGGGGGCCGTGTCCAGTAACTGGCTCACCTCTTTGGTCAGGCGCGTCACGTCTACCTGGAGCTCCAAGAGCACCTGCACGGGCACGCTCCGCTCGGCCTCTAGCAGCGCCAGCAGAATGTGCTCCACGTCCCACTGGATGTGCTTGTACCGCCGAACGATCTCCTGCGAGGCGCCCAGTACCTCCTGGGCTTGCTCGGTAAAGTCATCGGGCCTAAGCATTGCGCGAGCTCCTTCTTCCGGGTTGTTTCGTTTTGGCGTCCCCCTGAGACGACTCCATCAGCCGAGATGCCAGCCGCTCGACCTGTTGTTCCAGTTCCGCCATGCGCTGGGACATACGTATGATCACATCCACGCCCGCCAGGTTGATGCCCAGGTCGTCCAGCAGGGACTTGATCCACAGGGCGCGTTGGACGTCGCGGGGCGAGTAGAGCCGAATATTGCCGCGGGAACGGGCGGGCCCAAGCAGGCCGATCCGCTCGTAGTAGCGCAACGTCTGGGCGTGGACCCTGACCATGCGGGCTGCCACGCTGATCACGTAGCTTGGCTGGTCCTCGGGACCAACCTCGCCGTCCTCAATCCTGTACCGGTAGCCGATCATTTGCTGCCTCATCGCACCAGAGTTCCTAGCGCGGCCTCAGCTCGCGTAAACGTCCGTAGGCGGTCCGCTCCTCATCGCTGAGGTTGTCGGGAAGGCGGACGTGGACGGCGACAAGGAGGTCTCCGTGTTGGTCTGGCGCCTTTAACCGTGGCATCCCCTGTCCCCGCAGCCTGAAGGTGCGGCCGTCCTGGGTTTCCGGCGGCAGCTTGAGGGATACGTGCGTCCCCTTGATGGTGGGGACATCCACCTCACCCCCCAGAACAGCATCTACCACCGGGACCGTCACCGTGCTCTGCAGATCGTTTCCCTGGCGTTGAAACCGTGGGTGAGGGGTCACCGTTACCACCAGGTAGAAGTCGGCCTCGCCCCGGCGTCCCTGGCCACGAGGGCCGACATGGACCCGCGAGCCGGTATCGACGCCCGGCGGTACTTTGACCTCCAGCCGGCGTCCCGGTGCCCCGGAGCGGGGATCAGCCGAGACCTGGACGTTCCGCGTCGCACCCTGGTAGGCCTCTTCTAGTGAGATGGTCACTGGGACCTGCCGCTCGCGTGGCCCACCGAACTCGTCGACCGAGATACGAGGACCCCGACCCCCACCGAGCAAGTCCCCGAACAGGCTGCCGAAACCATCACCTTCGTCGAAGGGGGTCCGTGCTCCACGACGTCGGCCACCAGGTCCCTTGGACCCGAACAGCCAGGAGTAGGCACTTTCGCCGGCAGTGGACTGGAACTGGTCGGCGTGCCGCCAGTCGCTTCCGAACCTGTCGTACTTCTTGCGGCTATCTGGGTTGGAGAGTACCTGGTACGCTTCGTTAATCTCCTTGAAGCGGGTCTCAGCGTCCTTATCGCCCCGGTTCACGTCAGGGTGGTACTGCCTGGCCAACCGACGATACGCCTGCCGGACCTCCTTGTCGGAGGCGCTGCGGGAGATGCCTAGAACGTCATAGTAATCGCGTGCCATACCAGTTGGATGCACCTAACGCCAGTGTAGGTAGTTGAGTCTATTACGCTCAACTATACTAATAAATATCGTATCAATGCTATAGAATGCTGTCAATGGAGAGCTATGGTCCATCCAAGGCGTGGCCCTAGGGTTGCTTGGTGCGTACGGCTATCATGACGATGGGCTCCACGAGAGCACGCCCGGGGCGTAAGGGCCGTTGGGAGACGCTGTGCGGCACAACGGCCAGCTTGACCGGATTCGCGGCGCCCTGCTACCATAAATGACCTTGTAGCCAGTGCCTTAGTGGTGTCGATGGCCTCGTTTTGTGCTTCGACAAGCTCTCCGGCTTCGCCGAGAGTCTCGATGAGCGAAGCATCATCGGACGGCACGAACGGACAGAGCGCTTGTTTATCGCATCTGTCCCGTTCACCCGGAGCCTAGTATGAGCGCGACCGAAGGAAGGCACAGGCATCGTCGGACCGCTACGGGAAGGAGAGAGCGCCGGTGGCCCATGTAACGTGCCTCCGTTGCCGCGAGTGCGGCCGTGAGTACCCCATCGAGCCGATCAACGTCTGCGACTTCTGTTTCGGACCGTTGGAGGTAGTGTACGACTACGACGCCATCGCTCGGGTCATAAGCCGCGAGCACATCACCTCGGGCCCCCTCACCCTGTGGCGCTACAAGGAGCTGCTCCCCGTCGACTACAACGAGGCCGTGGACATTCAGGCGGGTTTCACCCCCCTCCTCCGAGCGAAAAACCTTGGCAAGCGGCTGGGGTTGGAGGAGCTGTACATCAAGAACGATAGCGTCAACCCCTCCTACTCCTTCAAGGACCGAGTGGTGACCGTGGCATCGGCCAAGGCGCTGGAGTTTGGGTTCGACACGATCGCGTGCGCCTCCACGGGGAACCTGGCGTGCGCCGTGGCGGCCCACGCGGCCCGGGGAGGCCTGAAGGCCTACGTGTTCATTCCGTCGGACCTGGAGCACGGCAAGGTGCTTGGCGCGGCGGTGTACGGACCGACGGTGGTCGCGGTGGACGGCACCTACGACGACGTGAACCGGCTGTGCAACGAGCTGGCGGACAGTTACCGGTGGGCGTTCGTGAACATCAACGTTCGTCCCTTCTACGCCGACGGCAGCAAGACCCTGGGCTACGAGGTGGCTGAGCAGCTAGGTTGGAAGACCCCCGCCCATGCCGTGGTCCCGGCGGCTTCTGGCGCCATGTTCACCAAGGTGTGGAAGGGGTTCAACGAGTTCGCCGACCTGGGCCTCATTGGGCCAGTGCGGACCCAGATGCACCTGACCCAAGCCCGCGGCTGTTCGCCCATCGCCCAGGCATACCTGGACCAACGACAGGTCATCAAACCGGTGAGGCCCAATACCATCGCCAAGTCGCTGGCTATTGGCAACCCCGCGGACGGCTGGTACGCGCTGAAGACTATCGAGGCCTCTGGCGGCTCGGCCGTGATCGCCGAGGAGCATGAGGTGGCGGAGGGGATCAAGCTGCTGGCGGAGACGGAGGGGATCTTCACCGAGGGGGCCGGTGGGGTAGTGATCTCCGGCCTGAAGCGGCTGGCGGAGTCGGGCCGCATCAAGCCCGACGAGCCAACGGTGGTCTACATCACGGGAAACGGCTTGAAGACCATGGAGGTAGTCGCCGACGTGGTCAATCCGTTGAACATACAGCCGACGGTGGCATCCTTCGAAGCCGCCGTGGCCGCTCGGGTATCCTAGCAAAGTCGGAGCGCAGGTAGCCATGCAACGCATTCGCTTCACCTTCACGGGTCTGCTGATTAAGGAACCGGTCATCTACCAGCTTGGCCACGACTACAACGTGGTGACCAACATCCGCCGGGCCGACGTGCAAGAGAACGTGGGGTGGGTCATCCTAGAGCTGGAAGGTGAAGAGACTGAGATCGATCGAGGGCTGGAGTGGGTCCGCTCGCTGGGTGTCCGGGTCGACCCGGTGCTGGGCGACGTGGTGGAAGGGTAACCGGGCCTGGGCGGCCTCTCAGGCCGTGGACAGCATACCTAAGGAGTAGAGCATGAGCGTAACGGTCCGCATCCCCGGCCCCCTGAGGCGCGTCACCAACGGAGAGGAGAAGGTGGACGTGGGTGGTGACACCTTGGAAGCCTGCATCGGCGAGCTAGAGGCCCGCTTCCCGGGCATCAAGGAGCGGCTCTTGGACGAGAACGGGGAGATGCGCTACTTCGTGAACGTCTATCTGAACGGCGAAGACGTCCGGTTCCTGGAGGGCCTGGGTACGCCCACGAAGTCGGGTGACGAGCTCAGCATCGTGCCCGCCGTGGCCGGCGGGCAGGGTGCGACCCTGCACCCACGTGCGGTGTCCCAATGGCCGATTACGACCTAGCGTCGTGAAGCCCACGCCGACAGGGTTTCCCCTGGACCCATAAGCGGTGTCCCTATCGCTGTGAGTCAACGTAGCTCGCTAAAGCCCACGCCGAGACGCTTTGTCCACCAAGCCGGCGTACTGGGGTGGGCCGGGCGGGAAAAACAACATAAGCGCTAGCCCTGAGCTGTGATTTGCTTGAGGTGGACTCAGAATAACAGCCTGGTGGCAGCCCGTGGCTAAGGCGTCGAAAGCTCCGCCACCACCTGCTCCACCTGCTCGGCGGGCATGCCCCGGTGCAGCCCTGCCCTGCCCACGTCCTCCAACAGCACCCACGAGATATCGCCGGCGCTGGCCTTCTTGTCGTGGGTCATGGCCTCCAACACCGCGTCTATCTCCACTCCGGTAACCCGGTCCGGCAGGCCGAAGCGGCGTAGCAGCTCGCCCTGGCGGCGCACCGTCGCCTCCGGCGTGACACCTACGCGCTGGCCCAGCATGGCCGCGCCGGTCATGCCAACGGCCACCGCTTCGCCGTGCAGGTAGCGGCTGTAGCCACCGGCGGCTTCGATGCCGTGGCCGATGGTATGGCCGTAGTTGAGCAACGAACGTAGGCCGCTGGTCTCCTTCTCGTCTTCGGTCACGACCCGCGCCTTGATGGCGGCATTGCGCGCAATGGTCTCCGTGACCAACTCCGGGTCCAAGCCCAGCAAAGCGTCCGCCTGCGACTCGTAGATCTCTACCAGGTCCGCGTCCAGGGCCAGGCCGTGCTTCAGGGCTTCGGCCCACCCCTCGCGTAGCACACGCTCCGGCAGCGTGGTCAGCGCCGCGACGTCGGTCAGCACCAACGACGGGTGGTAGAAGGCGCCCACCATGTTCTTGGCGGCGGGCAGGTCCACCGCCACCTTGCCGCCGATGCTGGCGTCCACCATAGCCAACAACGTCGTCGGCACCTGAACCAGCCGCACCCCTCGGGCGTAGGTGGCCGCGACGAACCCAGCCATATCGCCGCATACGCCGCCGCCCACGGCGACGATGGCGTCGCCTCGCTCCACCCGGCGCTCGGCCAGCCACTCGTAGATGGTGGTGCAGGTAGCCAGGGTCTTGCTGACCTCACCCGGCGGAAACGTGACCAGGTGCACCTCGAAGCCCGCCTTGTGGAGCGACCGTTGGGCCTGCCGTCCGTAGGGGTAGAGCACGTCGTTGTCGCAGACGATGTAGGCCCGCCCCTGAAGGCCCATGTCCAGCAGCCGCTGGCCAAGCTGGTCCTCCAAGATGTCCCAGCCGACGACGATGGGATAGGACGCTGACTCCGTGGTGACCACGGCCGCCACCTGAGGATCGCGGTGGGCGTGGGCCGCGGCGCCGATCCGCCGCCAGGCCCGCAGCACCTCCTGGGCGCACTGCTCCACCGAGAGGTTGTCGGTGGATACGGTCCAGTGGGCCAGGGCGTAGGCCCACTGGCGTTCCCGTTTCAAAGATTCGATACGCTCCAGGGGGTCCTGGCCCGCCGCCGCGGTAAGCAGGGGCCGGACCATGGCCTCGGCGCCGCCCTCGGCAGGGGCGCGCAAGAGACGGGCGTAGATGGTCTCGGGGCGGGCGTCCAGACACACCAGCAGGCCGGCGTCCAGCATGAGGGCGCGGTTCTCGTCGTCGAGGATAGCGCCGCCACCGGTGGAGGCCACCACATCGCCGCCATGGCACGTTTCGGCGATCGCCTCGTGCTCCAAGGCTCGGAACGCGGCCTCACCGTCCTCGGCGAAGATGCGTTCGATTGGCTTACCAGCCCGCCCGACGATCAGCTCGTCGGTATCGGCGAAGGCCCAGCCCAGGGCACGGGCCACCCGCCGGCCTACGGCGGTCTTGCCGGTGCCTGAGAAGCCGGTGAGGATGATGCGCGAGGGGGTGTCAGCCATGGAGGTATTGTACGTCATCATGGGGCCACGCCTGCGGCGGCCCCGGAATGGCAAAAGCTCGGCCACTGGGCTATGGGAGGGGCAACGTTCGCGTGGAGTCCGCTGTCACCTCGAGTGAAACGAGGGGTCTGGTACCGTGAGAACAGAGGGCGGGATTCTTCGCGGAGTTTTACCCTGAACGAGATTCCTCAGTTGCTTCGCTCCTTCGGAATGACAAAGTGAAGGGCTCAGAATGACGGGGGTATAAGTCAGCCCACCGCCAATGCTACGAATTCATCAATCTGCCTGCGGCTTGAGCAATGCACGACCTTTTGCATGTATGGCTTGAGAAATTGTTCCGTATCTTCACGGGTAGCCATCTTGTCTTCGTCGTTCGGGACGTACCCCACGCGGTCGGGGCCCAGGTAGTACCGCCTAGCAAACCTGAAGTGATGCGAAAAATTTCTGAGGCCCGAACCTGCGGGCCAGTTGGCACGGGCCAGGCTGCGGCGGACGTGGCGCGATAGGATCCGCCATGCGGCGGTACGCCACCTTACATCAAGCCACACAATCACATGAGCCGCACGCAGCAGCGCTTCCGTCCATCCCAAGTACAGGCCCTCGGTAATCCAGGATGGCTTTCCAACAATATCGTTTACGCCCTCAAGCCGCCCGCCTAAATCTCTCACGGTCATGAAGCCATCGTCGAGGGCGATGGCTTCCAGGCTATAGATGGGCAGCCGTAACAGAGGGCTTAGCCTTTCAGCAAGGGTGGTCTTGCCACTGGCCGGGCCTCCGATGATATGGATGCGGCGCCAAGCGTTCATGGCCAACGACTTCGGCTCGCGCTCGCGTTATCGTGCGGGGCGAGCAGAAGCCTTGGCGGCTCGCTGTTTGGGCCCGACGGTTGCGAGGTATGCCGTGAGGTTGCGACGGGTCTCGTCGATGTGGTCGCCGCCGAACTTCTCCAGCATGGCGTCGGCCAACACGATGGCCACCATGGCCTCGCCGATGACGGCGCAAGTGGGAACGAAGGTGATGTCACTGCGCTCGTAGTGGGCCTGGGAGAGCTCGCCAGTGGTCAGATCGACCGAGGGCAGCGGGTTGATGATGGTAGCGATGGGCTTGACCATGGCGCGAACCACCAGGGGTTCGCCGGTGGTCATACCGCCCTCCAGGCCGCCGGAGTTGTTGGTCCGCCGGGGCCAGGGCCGCACCCACGTGCCGTCGGGGTCCGTCTCCCACTCTTCGATGGGCTTGATGACGTCGTGGACCTGGGAGCCACGCAGGTCGGCCTGCGCGAAGCCCGCGCCGAACTCCACGCCCTTGACCGCGTTCATGCTCATGACCGCCGCGGCCAGCCGGGTGCCGAGCTTGCGGTCCCACTGGATGTGGCTGCCGAGGCCGATAGGCTGGCCCGTGGCGACGACCTGGAACACGCCACCCAGGCTATCGCCGGCCTCGCGGGCGGCGTCGATGGCCTCCATCATGGCCTGGTCAGCCGATGGGTCGGCGCAGCGTACCTGCGACTCCTCCACCTGCTCCCAGTCGATGGCCTCCGGCGGGCTGGCGTGCACACCGCCGATGTTGGTCACGTGGCCGTGGACCTCCACGCCCAGCTCCTCCAGGAAGCGCTTGGCCACCGCGCCGACGGCCACGCGTGCCGCGCTCTCCCGGGCGCTGGAGCGCTCCAGGGTGTCGCGGGCGTCGTCCTGCATGTACTTGCTGATGCCGGGCGTGTCGGCGTGGCCGGGCCGCAGCCGGTGGATCGGCGTTACCTCGTCCTCCACCGGCGTCATGCTCATGGTGTGGGTCCACGGCTTACCGTCGGGCCCGTTGCCGGTGGTGAAGTCGCGGTTTTCGATGAGCATGGAGATGGGGCTGCCCAAGGTGCGGCCGTGGCGTATCCCGGAGCGGATGACGGCCCAATCGCGCTCGATCTGCATGCGGCCGCCGCGGCCGTAGCCGCGCTGGCGGCGCTGCATGTCGCGGCCGATGTACTCCTCGGAGAGCGGGACGCCCGCCGGCACCCCTTCCACCACGGCCACCAGGCCAGGGCCGTGGGACTCGCCGGCTGTCAGGAACCGGAACATGGGCTACTCCTCCCAAAAGCCTTTCAGAGCTTATTCAATGTTCCCAGATAGTGGAAGCTCTGGCAGTCATTTTTCAGACACCGCCGTTTCTCTCACGCACTTCACCCACGGATGGTTTTTAGCAAGGGGGGCACCCTCCCTCGACTTCGCTCGGGACAGGCTCTTAAACCCCCGACAGAGAACCAGGGTTCCCTGTACCCTCCTTTTGTTCTGGCCCTAGGTCAACAGAAAGTAGTGTACTTACTCCCCAAGCAAATCAAGCGGCTTCCAACGCCTGGCGGGCCGCCGTCATCATCTCCTCCACCGGCGCTTCCATCCCAGTCCAGAGGGTGAAGGACTCGGCCCCCTGGTATACCAGCATGGAGAGTCCGGAAAGGGTCCTGGCGCCCGCGGCCAAGGCCGCTTCCAGCAACGGCGTGATAGGTGGATTGTACACCAAGTCGTACACCAGGGCGCCGTTGGGGATGAGCGACGCGGCCATGGGACTTTCGTTCTCGGCGGCCGAGTGCCGCATCCCGATACTGGTCGTATTCACGATAAGGTCCCACGTTGCACCCGTCTCCCGCAGGGCTTGGCCGTCCAGCGGAATACTCTGGGCCGACAGTCCGTGGGAGCTGGCCAGCCCCGCCAGGGTTTCGGCCCGCGCCAAGGTGCGGTTCGCGACGGTCACGTGGGCCGCGCCGGCTCGGGCCAGGGCTATCACCACCGCCCGCGCAGCGCCTCCAGCGCCCAGCAGCAGCACTCGTGCCGCCGCAAGGTCGAACCGCGCATCGTGGGTCAGGACTCGAAGGAAGCCGCCTACATCCGTGTTGTATCCGGTAAGCCGTCCATCGCGCGCCACCACGGTGTTGACGGCGCCCACCGCTGCGGCGGTTGGGTCTAGCTGGTCGACGGCCTCAAAGACGGCCTCTTTGTGCGGCACCGTGACGTTGGCGCCCCACACCTCCGGCGTTTCACGAAGCCATGCCAGGAGCCCCTTCAGCGACTCGGCCGGGGTCTCCCACGCTTCGTAGACGGCGTCGACGTTGCGATGAAGAAAGGCCGCTTGCTGGAAGGCGGGGGAGATGGAGTGCTGTAGCGGGTAGCCGATGATCCCGACGCGGTAAGTCATGATGTGCGCTAGCCCGTGGGGGCGTACGGCTCTGGCTCCTCCGTGGGAGCGTCTTCGTTGGGCAGCTCAGGCTGAACGATGTACCCTTCCCGAATAACCCCATCCCGGTCGTCCACCCACGGGGGCAAGCCCTCCAAGCGGGCGTTACCCTGGTTGAAGCAGTACCCCGTCCACGCCGCCATGGCTGCGTCGAGCTGATCGGTAGTGGGCAGCTCCGAATCGGGGAAGCGGACACCCTGGGCCTGGAGCAGGGCATGGCGGACCTCTCGGCCCTTCGCCGTCTGCTTCCGGGGCAGACGGCCTTTTCCGGCTATGGTCTTCCAGCCGGCGCCAGGGTAGACCTCTACCAGGTTTGCCTCGCCCACCGATACGTCCTGCACTCCAAGGAGCCGGAAGCGGCTGCCGCTGGTTACCAGGTGGTGGAACAGCCTAACGCTCCCTGTGATGAAGCCGGCGTAAGGCACGCCGCTATCGGGCAAGGTGTAGGGCGTCCGGCCCGGCGCGTTGAGCACCCGCTCCGAGTCGCGCATCCGCGCATCCGTTTGGCCCGCCAGGCCCTGGGGGCCGTCGATAGCCAGCAGGAACGCGCGCCCCAGCGCCGCGGTTGGAACGATGCTACCTCCGTCCTCTCTGTACTCCCATTGTGAGAAGGAGCACTGCAACTCCGAGTCCAGCACCGCCACGTCACAGGGCCGCAGACGCTTGGCGTACGGGTCGGTGAGGTCCAGGCCGATAAAGTAGCGGCCCGTCCCAGCCAACCGCGCCTGCTCGGCTCTGCGGCGCAGGGCCCGCGCACGCTTCCACTTGGCCACGTACCGCGCGGTGACGGCAGCGGCCACCAGCGACGCGCCTGCGGCTTTATACCAACGGGAAGAGATATCCAAGATCACCCCTCAAGACCATCATAGAGGAGGATGTTGCCTGGGTCACCTTTCGGCTACAGGTCGAACTCCCTGCTAGCTCGCTCATGGTTGCCCATGCTCAGAACAAGCTCCCTTCTGTCAGCCTGAGCGGAGTGAAGGGTCTGGTACCAGATTCCTCGTCCTCCCCCGGAAGGACTCGGAATGACAGGCGCTACGAATATTGCCACACTTGTCCTTCGACAGGCTCACCACGAGCGGATCCCACCCTCACCCTGGCCCTCTCCCGTCGAGGGAGAGGGGAGCATCCTCCCTCCCGCAAGGGGAGGGAGCTAGAGGGAGGGGACCACCACGCAGCCCAGGACGAGCGTGTGGCTAGTGCCTTATGCAGTCTTGGTCTCCGCCATCTGCCTTTTGCTAAGTACCAGAATCTCGTCGCCGGCGCTGGGCGTCCAGGTACGCCTGGAGCATGATCGAAGCTGCCACGGCGTCCTGGGCCCCGGCGGGCGGCTTGGTGTCCTTGCCCCGGCCTCTGCTCCGGCCACCGCGCAGGCGGCGGTCCGCCTCGACGGAAGTCAGCCGTTCATCCCAGGTCGCCACGGGTAGCTCGGTAAGCTCCTTCAGCTGCTTCACGAAGGCCGCGACGAGCTTGGCCTGGGGTCCAGCGCGCCCGTCGAGCGACCAGGGCATACCGACCACCAGCGTGTCCGCGTCGTGCGCCAGGGCCTGGTCCAGGACCCTTCGGAAGTCCTGGGCCGTGCCGTCACGCACCACGGCGTCCACCGGTACGGCAAGGGTGGTCTCGGTGTCGCCGACCGCCAGCCCGATACGCTTCTCTCCTACGTCCAGCCCCAGGGCACGCAGCGTCTGTCCTCCTTGATGGGGTCGGGGATGGGGTTATTCGGGCCGCCGTATGGACTCCACGGCGGTGTCCAAAGCAACCTGGAGCTGTCCCGGGTCCCTGCCGCCAGCCTGCGCCACGTCCGCCCGCCCGCCGCCGCCACCACCCATTCGCTGGGCGGCCGCCTTGACGATATCGCCCGCCTTGTACCCCTTGGCGACCAGGTCAGGCGTGACCATGGCCACCAGCGACGGTCGGTCGTCGAAGACGCCCCCCAGGACCACGATGCCGCTGCCCAGCTTGTCTCGGAGCCAGTCGCCCATCTCTCGCAACGATTCAACGTCTGGCGCCGAGACCTGCGCCGCCACCACGGACACGCCATCCACCGTTTGGGCCTGTCCCAGTAAGCCCTCGGCCTGCTGCAGCGAGGCATCGCGCTGGGATGTGGCAGCCGCTCTGCGAGCGCGCTCCACTTCCTCCACCAACGCGGCGATGCGTTGAGGCGCTTCCGACGGCGCGGCGCGGAGCTGCCGGGATAGGTCTTCCAGCCACGACAGGCGTTGGCTCACCCAAGCGTCGGCGCCGCGGCCGGTCACCGCCTCGATCCGCCGCAACCCGGTGCCGATGCCGCTCTCGCCGGTAATGCGAAACGTACCGATGTCGCCGCTCCGGTCCACGTGCGTACCGCCGCACACCTCGTAGCTGAACTCGCCTACCTCCAGCACGCGCACCCGGTCGGGGTAGCGATCGCCGAAGAAGGCCAGCGCGCCGCCCGCGATGGCGTCCCGGTAGGTGGTCTCGCGCTTCTCCGCCGGCACGTTCCGCCGGATGACGTCGTTCACCTTGTCCTGGATGCCGTCCAGCTCTTCGGGGGTCACGGAGCCCACGTGGGTGAAGTCGAACCGCAGGTAGTCGGGCGCCACCAAGGAGCCGGCCTGACGCACGTGGGTGCCCAGGGCCTCGCGCAGCGCCGCGTGCAGCAGGTGGGTGGCCGTGTGGTTGCGCATCACGTCGGCGCGGCGGACCCCGTCCACCTCGGCACGGACCGCGTCGCCCACGGCGATGGTCCCTTCGGCCACGGTGGCGTAGTGCACGATGACGTTGCCCGCGGGCGACTGGGTATCGCGCACCTCCAGCCTGGCGTTTGGGGCTTCGATGACGCCGGTATCGCCTACCTGGCCGCCGCCCTCGGCGTAGAAGGGCGTCTTCCGCAGGACGACCTCCACCTCGTCGCCCGTTCCGGCGCGCTCCACGGGGCTTCCGTCCGCCAGCATCCCGGCCACCGTCGTTTCGGCGTCCAGGCGCTCATAGCCGAGGAAGGGCGTATCGCCCACGCCGAGGGCTTCGTAGGCACGCTGGGTGTCGCGACCGCCGCCGAACTGGGCCGCGGCGCGCCCTCGCTGGCGTTGCGCCTCCATCTCCGCCTCGAAGCCGGCCACGTCCACCTCCAGGCCGTGCTCGCGGGCGATTTCCTGGGTCAGCTCCAGCGGAAAGCCGTAGGTGTCGTAGAGCAGGAACGCCTCGGAGCCGCTTAGTTTTCGGAGATCTTCTAAGAACTTCCCCGGAGCTTCCGCTCCGTACTTCGAAAGGGAATCTTGCAACAACGAACTAGATCGCTCAAGGATTTGGCTGGGCACTATTCCAATAAACCGTTTAGTAAACCAGTCGATATCATCTGCAATCTTTTGGTGGGATTGGGAAAAACTCACTCTTGGTGGAATTGGAGGATTGGCCGCGAAAAATTGTACGTTCACGCCCGCCGCTTGCTCGATGTCCTTGCGGAAAGCGATAAATCCCTCTCGCAGTAAAGGCATGCCTAGAGTGATAGCCTGATTGAATTGATCCTCTTCTTGTAACAAGGTCTGCAAAACCAAGCGCCGGCGTTCAATCAACTCAGGGTAGACGGAGCCCATGTGCTGAGTGACCGCCTCGGCCACCTGCGCTAGGAATAGTCCTTCCATGCCCAACTTGCGGGCGAAACGAATGCCCCGTCGGATGACGCGGCGCAGCACGTAGCCGCGCCCCTCGTTGCCGGGCACCACGCCGTCGGCGATGAGGAACGCCGCGCTCCGGGCGTGCTCCGCCACCACGCGGATGGCGTAGTCCGTCTCTTCGTTTTGGCCGTAGGTCACGTCGGCCAGCTCCGAAACCCGCTCCACGATGGGCTTCAGCAGGTCGGTGTCGTAGGCGGAGGTCACCCCCTGCATGATGGCGGCGGTGCGCTCCAGGCCCATGCCCGTATCGATGCCGGGCGCCGGCAGCGGCGTACGAGTCCCGTCCGTGTGCTGGTAGTACTGGATGAAGACCAGGTTCCAGAATTCCAGAAAGCGGCCCGAGTCGTCGCCGGGGGTCTCGCCGTTCGTCCCTCGCTCTGGGTGGAAGTCGTAGTGGATTTCGCTGCACGGACCGCAAGGGCCTTCGTCGCCGGGGGGACCCCAGAAGTTATCGGTCTCGCCCAGCCTGACGACGTGCTCCTCCGGCACGCCAATATCTTTGGTCCAGTAGCCGTGGGCCTCGTCGTCGTCCAGGAAGATGGTGATCCAGAGGCGTTCCGGCGGCAGGCCCAGCTCGCCGGTGACGAACTCCCACGCCCAGGCGATCGCCTCCTTCTTGAAGTAATCGCCGACGCTGAAGTTGCCCAGCATCTCGAAGAAGGTGAGGTGGCTGGTGTCGCCGACGACGTCGATGTCCGTGGTGCGGAAGCACTTCTGCGCGGAGGTGAGCCGCCGGCTGGGCGGCTCCTCGTCGCCGGTGAAGTAGGGCTTGAAGGGCACCATGCCGGCGCTGGTGAGCAGCAGCGTGGGGTCGCCGGCGGGGACCAGCGAGGCGCTGGGCATCAGCAGGTGGCCGCGCTTCTGAAAGAACTCCAGGAATGCGGCGCGGATGTCGTCTCCACTCTTAGGACGCTTACTGGTCATTCAATATCTCGCCTGTCAACGAGGTGTTGCGAAAGCAGGCTCCGCCCTTCTCTTCGGCTTCGCTCAGGGTAAACTCGGCTCGGAATCATCTATGCCCTGCAAAGGGCGCCACCCCCACCTCAGTCCTCCCCCGCCAAGGGGGGAGGAGGCTGTCGAGACGCCTATTTTCATGGCAATGAGACTCCCGCGATTCCTCCCCCCTCAATGGGGGAAGGTCAGGATGGGGGATAGATTGTCCAAACACGAGACCGAGCCCTTCAGTCCTGCCGGGAGGCGAAGCGGTAATCAAGGGTAAAGTGGGAAGCGCGGCCCTGCGTAAAAGTCTAGGAAAAGGCGGGGAAAGTGTCAAATAGTTACAGTGCACCGTAGATAGTGTTTGGGGCGTCACGACGCCTTGGACGCACCTCGGTCAGCAGGCTGGACAATTGTTGACCCCATGGACGGCCTCTGCTAAAGTGCCGCCATCGGTAGGCGACGCTCCGGGCCACGGGTGCGAGGGTGTGGCATCGCGCTCAGGCCATGAGCTAGCCGAGGGTGGCGCGCCCAACCGGTCCTCAACCCACATTTCACCGAACGTGTTAGGCCGCGGTAGAAGAAGCGCCGCTGCGTCGGTAGTGGCGGCATAAGAGCAAGGAGGGGCAGTGCTTCACGCGAGTGCCTCCCGGCGACCTGACGCATCCAAGGTGGCCCCATCACTGGTCGTGGAGCGAGCACGATGAGTGCCATTCAGGGCTCTACCATCGTCGGCAAAGGCCACGATCCGCTGTGGGAGTTGGTAGATGGGCTCCTCAGCGAAGAGCGGCTCATTCTGGCCTCCAACCGGGGGCCGATGGAATACCACCTCCAGCCGGAAGGCGAGCTCCAGGCCCATCGGGGCAGCGGTGGCGTGGTCACCGCCCTCAGCGGCCTGACCAATCACGTGGAGTTCACCTGGATCGCCAGCGCTATGGGCGAAGGCGACCGCCGCGTGGCCCAACAGCACGATGGCGCCGCCATCAGGTCTCCCCTTCCCGGCCAACGCGTCTCCATCCGCTACATAACGACCGCCCGCCGCGTTTACCACAAGTACTACAACGTCATCTGCAACCCACTCCTCTGGTTCTTGCAGCACTACATGTGGAGCTCCCCGTACACCCCTAAGGTAGACGCTATGGTCTACGACGCCTGGGAAAATGGGTACGTGGAGGTGAACCGCGAGTTCGCCGAGGCCATCGTGGACGAGGCGAGCAAGAGCAGCCTGCGCCCGCTGGTGATGGTGCACGATTACCACCTCTACCTGGTGCCTGGTCTCGTTCGAGAGCGGCTGCCGAACGCCCGCATCCACCAGTTCATTCACATTCCGTGGCCTGCGTCCAGCTACTGGAAGCTGCTTCCCTCCACCATGCGCACCTCCATCTGTAGCAGCCTCTGTCAGGCGGACATTATCGGCTTTCAAACGGACCGCGATGTACGGTCCTTTTTGGAGTGTTGTGAGGCGTTCCTGCCTGACGCCGAGGTCGACCACGTGTCGCTCACCGTCCGCCGCCAAAACAGAGAGGCACGGGTGCGCGCCTACCCCATCTCCATCGACGTGGAGGAGGTGCGGCGCATCGCGACTTCGCCCAGGGCCCAGGAGTATGAGCGCCGATTGCTGCCCACGCTGGGCAAGCGGACCGTCATTCGGGTGGACCGGGCGGAGCCGAGTAAGAACATCGTCCGCGGCTTCAACGCCTACGCTACGCTGCTCGAACAGTACCCTGAGCTGCGGGAGCAGGTGAAGTTCCTGGCCTTCCTGGTGCCCTCTCGCACCCACATCCGGCAGTACCAGCGGTACCAGGAGGAGATCGAGGTGGTGGTCCGTGACATCAACGAGCGGTACGGGACCAGTGAGTGGCAACCCGTGCAGGTGTTCTTCGAGAACAACTACATTCAGGCCATCGCCGCCATGCGGTTGTACGACGTCCTGCTGGTGAACTCGGTGATCGACGGGATGAACCTGGTGGCGAAGGAGGGGCCGGTGGTCAACACTAAGAACGGGGTGCTGGTCCTTTCAGAATCGGCCGGCGCCCATGAGCAGCTCGGGGTGGCGTGTCTGTCGGTGGCCCCAGCGGACGTGGAGGGCACGAAGCAGGCGCTTTACCAAGCCTTGACCATGTCAGACGCGGAGCGGGAAACACGAAGCCAACGCATGGTCCAGAGCATCGAAGAAGAGGACATCCGTCACTGGCTGTACAGCCAGCTTCAGGATATCAGCGCCCTGGCCCGCTGAGCGGGCCCGTTAACCGGATGGCCCACCCGCGGCCGTCCTTCGTCCGCCTGAAGCGGATCAGAGTAAACTCCGCGACGCTTCCACTAACCAGCCCAAGAAGTGCGCCACTCCATCGGTGTCAGGCAGTTGGTAGTCGGCCTCTGCCACCAGCTCCGCCGGTGCGTCGGCGCTCGCCACGGCTACCGTCACCCCCCTAAACCCCGCCTCCTGGCGTAGCTTCTGGACCGCCCGGAAAGAGTCGAGGTCGGTGCGGTCATCGCCCAAGACGATGGCCGAGCGTAGGCCGTGTCGTTCGACCACCGACCGAAGCGCCGTGCCCTTGTTGACTTCCCCGGGCGGCCACACCTCGACGATCATCTTCCCTTCCCGCTGGACAAGTCCTCGCGCGCTGGACGCGGTCCCCAGGAACTCCAAAATGGCGCTCCGGGCGGCGTCCGGGTCGCCGGACAGGCGGAAGTGGATCGCGACGGTGGCACCCTTGTCTTCCACCAGAACGCCGCCAATGCTGCCAAGCTGCCGCGTGGCCTCCTGCGCCAAAGCGTATAGCTGTTGGAGATAGGGCTGCGCGTCGGGAAGCACGAAGGTGTCACCGTGGCCCCACCACTCCAGGCCGTGGTTGCCTGCGTAGGTGATGGAGTCGAGCCCGATGACTCGTCGCGCGTCCGCTACGCCGCGGCCGGTCAGGGCCACGACGGTCATGCCACTGGCCAGCGTGTCCAAGGCCCCACGGACCTGGGGAGTTACACGCACCGCGCTGGGGGTGGAGACGATAGGCGCCAAGGTGCCATCGACGTCCACAAATAGGCCGGCGGGCCGGTGGCGCAGTAGCTCACGAACGTCATCCAAGTGTGCTAACAAGTCCATAGCGCTACTTCAGGGAAGAATAGCTCCAGCCTTTCCGGGCCTGCAGGCAAGGGGCGGCTTAGGGGCCGGACGGTCGCGTGTGATTATAGGAGAAGTGCCCGCTCAGGTCTTGCCCGCGCCATGGCGCTGTAGTAGCGTTGTGCGTTGGGCCCAGACTCTCACAAGAGCGAGCGCCGCATGGCCGCCGAACGTACTCAATCTAGAAGCATCCACCCCGTCTACATCCTGCTGTTGACGCTGGGCGTCGCCGCGACCCTGACGGCGTTTTCCTTGATTGGTCTCATCGCCCACCAGTACGTCACGCGGGTAGAGCTTCGGGAACCGCCGCAGACCGAACAGGTAGAGGAGCATGGCGAGATGCCCTCCCTCTCCCTGTACCTCTAATCCCCACCTCCGTCCAACTGCCCCGCCCTCCTCTGATCGCGGTCGGCGAGGGCTTTCCCTTTACTCCGAAGAGCTCAGACCCCCCGCTGCTATAATGGCCCCGCGGCGAGACTCCGAACGTGGCCACTCAATGCTGGCCTGGACTCGTCGAATCCGGCATGACAACTACAGGCGAAGGACCAGAAGCTATGGCTGACCCTCCATTCCGGCTGGACGGCAAGGTGGCGCTGGTGACCGGGGCCGGGCAAGGCATCGGGAAGGCGTTGGCGCTTGGCCTGGCGCAGGCGGGAGCAGCGATCGCCGTCACGGACCTGCCCGCTAAGCACTCCTCGGCGGAAGCGGTGCGGCGAAGCATCGTCGACGACGGTGGCAACGCCCGCGTGTACCCCCTCGACGTCCGCGACATCGCGAGCATCCAGCAGGTGGTCGACCAGGCCGCGGCTGACATGGGCCGCCTGGACGTTATGGTCAATAACGCTGGGATTCGCGACCAGCGTCCTTCGTTGGAAGTGACGGAAGCGGAGTGGGACGAGGTCCTCGGTGTAAACCTGAAGGGACTGTTCTTCTGCGCCCAGGCGGCGGCGCGGCACATGGTGGCCCAGGGCAGCGGCCGCATCATCAACGTGGCTTCCCAGCTGGGGATCACCGCCATGCCCGAGCGCGCGGCCTACTGCGCCAGTAAGGGTGGGGTGGTAAACCTGACCCGGGCTTTAGCTCTGGAGTGGTGCAACCACGGCGTTACCGTCAACGCCATCGGTCCCGGCCCCACCAATACGCCTATGGTGGGCGATACGCTAACCCCGGAGGCGCAGGTGGAGCTGAGCTATCGCTCGCCCATTGGCCGGCGGCTGGAGGCGGAGGATATGGTGGGCGCGGCGGTGTTCCTGGCCAGTGCTGCGGCGGCGGGCGTCAACGGCCACCTGCTCTTGGTGGACGCGGGCTGGACCGCCTGGTAGGCCCCGACGTGTCGGGGCACCCACTTGCGGTGTCCCCTTCGCCGCCCATCAGCGATGCGTGTTCAATCCCACGCCGTAGCGTTTCGCTCAGCAAGCCTCGTAAACGGGGCGGGCCGGGTGGGATAACCAACCTAAGCGTCAGCACTAATCGTTGGTTTGCCTAGAGATTTCTCGTCCCGATAAATCGGGACTCGGAATAACAGGCTAACTGCAGGGTGCGACCCTGCACCCACTACGGTAACTACCTACCCTAGCTGGTGTCTGAGCTCGTCCACCAGGGCGGGCACCACGTCCTGCCAATCGGCGACGACGCCGATGTCGGCGTGGCGAAAGATGGGAGACCTCCGATTGTTGTTGATGGCCACCACGGTGCCAGCGCGTTGGATCCCCACCACGTGGTTGAAGTCGCCACGCACGCCCACACCGATGTAGAGGGCGGGCCGCAGAGAGCGTCCGGTGAGGCCCACCTGGCGTTGCTTCGGCAGCCAGCCCGCCTCCACCACGTCGCGGGTGCACACAATCTGCGCGTCCAACGCTTGCACCAGCGGGTCCAAGGCGGGGATATGCTCCGGCCCACCGACTCCCTTACCCACGGCCACCAGGCACCAGGCGTTGTCCAGGTCGGCCACGTCAACGCTCTCCTCGGGCGTCGATTCCAGCACCCGCACCGCGGGCCCCTCGGGAATATCCACTGGGAGGGGAATAGCCTGCACCCGCCGGGCCGGATTGGGCTGCGGCTGCGCTAAGAACCCCGGGCGTACGGTGGCCATGGAGGGCGTGGTCTTAGAGAGGATGGGCGCTATCACGTTGTCACCGAAGGCTGGCTTGAGCTGGACTAATCTCCCTTGATCGTCCACCTCCAGGCCGACACAGTCGCCCGTCAGGCCGAGCTGCAGCCGGGCCGCCACGCGGGCTGCCAGGTCGCGCCCGTTGACCGTGGAGGGCAGGAGGACGGCGTAGGGCTGGTGGCGCCTTATGGCAGCGCTCAGCGTGGACGCGTAGGGCTCGGTGGTGTAGGTGGCCAGCATGGCGTCAGCGGCCGTATAAACGACGTCGGCCCCATGGTGGCCTAGCTCTTCAGCGTATGAGCCAATGTTCGGTCCGCCCAGCAATACGGCTGCCACGTGGCCGTGGACGGCCTCAGCCACGGCATGGGCGGCGCCCAGCAGCTCTCGGGTCGCCGAGGTAACACCCTTGCGGCCATGCTCGGCCACGACCCAGACGCCGGGGCCCTCGGCGGGCCGCACGGCCGCCGGCGTCACGGATCTCGTTTGGCGTAGGCGTCTGGCCTCGGGAGCGAGCATCCCACGTTCCCCGAGGTAGGCCACGATCTGCGCAGCGGCCTCCTGCGGCGTCATCTCTTCCAGCACCCATTGGTCCCGCGTCGGCTCGGTGCTGCGGACCTCCGCCACCCACGTGGGCGAGCCCTCCTCGCCGAAGAGCGTCGGGTCGCTGGACAGGTCTGACGCGGTCAGCTGCGGTATCTCGCGCTCCATGGCGGCCATGAGCGCCTCCCGGCCGGGGAAGGCGTCGGACGCCACGCCTTCGGCCACGGCGATCACGCACGGCAAGGGGCACTCCACCACCTCCGTGCCATCGTCCAGCTGCCGCTCCACAGTGGCCAGGGCGCCATCGCTGGAGATATCCAATCGGCGCGCCGCGGTCACCTGCGGCAGGCCCAGAGGCTCCGCCACCTCCGGGCCTACCTGGCCCGTTTCGGCGTCGTGGCTATGCGCCCCGAAGAGGACTAGGTCGTAGGTCTCGTGCTTCAGAGCCAGGCTCAGAGCCCTGGCGGTGGCCAAGGTGTCGGAGCCAGCGAACGCCTGGTCCACGAGGTGGAAAACGCGGTCGGCGCCCTTGGCCAAGCACAGTGCCAACCCCTGGCTCGCCTGGGGAGGGCCCATAGTGTAGGCGGTGACCTCGACGTCGTGGGAGCGCTTGAGCTCCACGGCCCACTGGACGGCCAGTGCGTCGAAGGAGTTCAGCTCGTGGGGCACGCCCTCGCGCACGATACGGCGGGTCTCCGGGTCGAACCGGATGCGGGCCACCGCGGGGACCCACTTCACGCAGACGGCGATTCTCATAGCGCCGGCCATTGTAGCAGCCGGCCTGAAACGTCCTACTTTGGCGGGTCTGGAAGTCGCGGGCACTCACGGAAGGTTCCCAACTGGCTTCACCTATTTCATGGCCGGTTTACAACCGCCTGCTACCGTGCGTGGCTGCGGCTTGACGTTTCGGATTATCAGGCTGGCGTCCTCGTGCCATGATAAGATGCGCCTACGTCCGGTCCCACCGCACGGTGTAGGGGGCCGTAGCAACAGGCAGGTCCGGACCCTGGGTCGTGGACGGAGGTTACTGTGCTGCGGGTCATGGTGGGCGGAATCTTCGCGATCATAGCCGCGATCCTAGGGGCAGTCGTGCTGGTGGTGCTCCAAGACGGCACTACAGTGGACCCTCCACCGCCAACATCTAGAGCTGCTAGTTGTATGCCCCAAGCCGACTTCTCCGTGGACATTTCGATTGTGATTGCTGGCGGACGTGTCAAGTTTACGGATCTGTCGCGAGACAATCCGACTGCTTGGAAATGGGACTTTGGAGATGGCAGCGAGAGCGTAAACGTGCGAAATCCGTCACACAGGTACAACAGTCCAGGGAACTACACTGTGAGTCTTACACTACAGAGCGCAGAATGTGAGAGGACCATTACCAAGAGTGGACTGGTCGAGGTCCTTCGACCATCAACAGCGTTGCCAAACCCGACAGCTACGCCTGTGCCGCCCACGCCGCCAGCCACGCCCACCGTCACGCCAACGCCTACACCAACCCCTACGTCTACAGCCACACCCACGCCGACACCGACAGCTACGCCTGTGCCACCTACACCGACGGCTACTGCTACGCCGACACCGACACCAACGGCTACGCCCTCAACGACTACGTATTCCGCTGACTTTCAGGATCCAGCGATTCTGACACAGGGAATGAGCGTGACTAACGATGGGCTTATTGCTGGAGATAACCAGCCCTGCACGATACACAATTCAGAGTATGGAGGTAGCTGGATTCTTCGGAGCGTGGAGAACAGCTACATTCAAGTTGACTTCGACACCGGCGGTGGTAGCGTCGCCAGCCTCGAACTAACTCACCTGACCAGTGGTGGTCCTTCGTGCCCTAACGGCGGCTTTGCACCGGTTGATATTGTCATCAACGGGGTGACATTCCTCAACGACTACGACGTAGCAGAGAATCACGCTGGCTCCCACAGTTATGAAACGGACACGTGGACTGTAACATCGCAGCTTGTGTCTGGAACCAATGCGATACGCATCACACTTCAGAACAACGCATGCACGGTCTACTGGATACAAAAGATTACGGTGACCGTCACGAGTTGATCGGTGGTACGTCACGTGGGGGACCGAAACAATTAGCCCCATTAACCAGCAGGCTGATAAGCTTGTGACAACGACAAATAGCTGGCACTAGCTCTGAGGCTAGGCGGCTGTGGCTGGCCAGCAACTGTCACACGGGCCAACTAGCTGTCGCTCACGCCCAGCCTCTCTTCCAAATCATACCCCACGGCGAGCTCCATCAGCCGGGCTCAGGGCGCGTCCTCGACGAAGATTCCGTGAGGGGTAGATAGTGAAATGATTCCTCTGTCACGCAAGGACGCTTATTCCTGCGTTGCCTTTTTGCCATATGCGTTTGACCTTCTCACGGCCTCTTTCTCCTGCCTATCCACGGGAGGTGAAGAGCATTGGAAACCACCTCTGCAAGAAGCGCCTTGACTTGGGCCTCCTGCGAAAGGAAGTGGCCCCGCAACTCGGCGTTGACCCGGTAACCCCTCATACCCTTCCCTCTAGTCCATCGTCCGCTGGCGGTACTGGACGGCCTCGGCCAGGTGGGGCAGGCCGATCTGCTCGAGAGGTATCTTCAAAAAGTGTGTAACCAGTCAGGCGGTGTACCCTCTCTCTGAACAACACGGGCTCGAGGCCCAAGAGAGGAGATAGACCGCCCATGAGGAAGGAAAGCACTGAGAGTAGGTCGGAGTCAAGGCCGGAGTGGGAGCAGTTGGAGGATTGGGTGCGAAGCCAGGTCCAGAGGCTGATCCAGGAGTTGCTGGAGGAGGAGGTGACGGCGTTTCTGGGAAGGGCGAAGTCGGCGCTCAGATCCGACTCGGACAACGATACCGGCTATCGGAACGGATACGGCAGAGCCCGGAGGCTTACGCTGAGTTCGGGAACGATACAGCTGAGGCGGCCGCGAGTCCGCGATACCGAGGAGCAGTTCGAGAGCCGGCTGCTGCCGCTGTTCGTCAACAGGACCAGGAAGGTTGCTGAGTTGATCCCCGAGCTGTACCTGCACGGTCTATCCGAAGGCGACTCCGATCTGGCTTTGCGGGGGCTGCTGGGAGAGGACGCACCGGTATCGGCGAGCACGGTGGCCCGGTTGAAGTCCAAGTGGAACGATGAGCTTGCCCAATGGCGCAGCCGGCCCCTAGATGACCTGGAAGTGGTCTACATGTGGGTGGATGGAGTCTACGTCAAGGCTGGTCTTGAGAAGGAGAAGGCGGCAGTACTGGTGGTGGTGGCGGCCCTGAGCGACGGGAGCAAGGTGGTGGTGAGCGCTGTTCCCGGATACAGGGAGTCCACAGAGAACTGGTCCGATGTGCTCAGGGACATGAGGCGCCGCGGGCTGGAGTGCCCGAGGCTGGTGGTTGGGGACGGACACCTGGGCATCTGGGGAGCTCTGCGCAACGTCTATCCGCAGGCGGCAGAGCAACGCTGCTGGAACCACAAGATCGTAAACGTGCTCGCCAAGCTTCCAAAGCGACAACAGGACCAGGCCAAGCTCATGCTGCGTACTATCCCCTACGCGCCGACTCGGACAGAGGCTGAGCGGCTCAGGACGGTGTTCACCAGGTGGTGCGGCGACCATTCCTACGAGGCGGCCTCAGAGGCCTTGGAGCGGGACTGGGACCGCATGGTCACCTTCTATGACTTCCCAAAGGAGCACTGGGGGCACCTTCGCACGACGAACCCGGTAGAATCACCCTTCGCGGCCCTCAGGCTTCGGACCGATGCCGCCAAGCGCTACAAGAGGGTCGATCGGGCGATAGCGGTGATCTGGAAAATGTTGATGGTCGCCGAACAGCGCTTCAGGCGTCTGAAGGCCCCTGAGTTGATCGAAGACGTCTATCTCGGTGCACAGTATGCGGATGGAATCGCCATTGAATCAACGGCTGAGAAGGTCGCCGCCTGATGTCGTTTACACACCTATTGACGTAACCTCCTGCTCGACGCCGGCCAGGTCAGCGATGGTCCGCGCGAGCTTCAGCGTCCGGTGGAAGGCCCTGGCCGACATGCGCAACCGCTCCATGGCGGCCTTGGCGAGACCGCTGGCCGCCTCGTCCAACCGGCAGTGGTCCCACACCTCGGCCGCGCCCATGTCGGCGTTCGACCGTAGCGGCGTGGAATCGAACCGGGCGCGTTGGACCTCCCGAGCGGCCATCACCCGTTGGCGGACACTCACTGACGGCTCGCCAGAGCGCTCCGCCGTGAGCTTCTCATACTCCACGCTGGGGACCTCGGTGAAGATATCGATCCGGTCCAATAGCGGGCCGGAAAGACGCTTCTGGTACCGGGGTACGGTGGATGGGGTGCAGGTGCATTGCTTGCGGGGGTCGCCGAGGTTGCCGCATGGGCAAGGGTTCATGGCGGACACCAGCATGAAATTGGCTGGGTACGTGGAGCTGCCCTGGACCCGGGTGATGGTCACCATCCGGTCCTCCAGTGGCTGCCGCAGCGCCTCCAGCGCCTGGTGGCCAAACTCCGGCAGCTCATCCAAGAACAGCACACCCCGATGGCTCAGGCTGATCTCTCCCGGCTTGGGCAGCCGTCCCCCGCCGACCAACCCCGCGTTGGAGATGGTGTAGTGCGGAGCCCTGAAGGGCCGCTCCATCATGAGGGGGGTGTCGGAGCGCAAGAGGCCGCTGATGCTGTAGACCTTCGTGACTTCCAAGGCCTCGTCGGGAAGCATGGGCGGCAGGATAGAAGGCAGTGCCCGCGCCAGCATGGTCTTTCCGCTGCCCGGCGGACCGCTCATGAGCATGTTGTGAGCACCGGCGGCGGCCACCTCCAACGCCCGCTTAGCTTGCTCCTGGCCACGGATGTCGGCCAACTCCACCGCACCTTCAGCGCCGCTCGTCGTCACGAGGCGTGGGGCGGTCCGGTAAGGAGCAATAGGCCCGTCGCCTTGGAGGTGCCCAATGAGCTGCCGCAGCGACTCCACCGGGACCACCTGGATGCCCTCAATCAGGCCCGCCTCCTCGGCGTTGTCATGAGGGACCACCACGGTGGTCATCCCGTGCCCTCTGGCCACGCCCACCATGGGAAGGACGCCGTCGGTGCGCCGGACCTGCCCCTCCAACGAAAGCTCTCCGAGGAGCGCCATGCCCGAAAGGTCCGCCTCCAGCTGGCCGCTGCTGCTCAGGATGCCGACGGCGATGGGCAGGTCGTAGGAAGGCCCCTCCTTACGGAGGTCAGCTGGGGCCAGGTTCACGGTGATGCGCCGCATGGGAAACTCACAGCCGGAGTTGCGTACGGCCGCGCGCACCCGTTCACGCGACTCTTGGACCGCCGCGTCGGGCAAGCCCGCCACGGTGAAGGTCGGCAGCCCCGGCGAGATGTCCACCTCTACCTCGACGATGGCCCCATCCATGCCGATGACGGCGCAGGTGTTGACCTTGGTCAGCATCTCAATCTCATCGCAAATGCTTGGCTTTGTTAGCCCGAATATCATGCCTAACAGTTCGGCGCATCCGTGCTTTTCGGCGACTCCCTTAGGTAGTTGTTTGCCATGCCCTTACGTGAAAACCCGTGTCCAGCAGAGGGCACGGCAACCTCGCCCATGGCCATGGCGCGGCGCGCCTCACTCCATCCAGGTGCAGGTCACGGTGCTCAGGACGCCCGGGAGCGAGCGGACCTTCTCGCGAAGGATGGATGCGATCCGCTCCTGCGTCTCGGTCTCCAGCTCCACTACGATGTCGTAAGGCCCCAGTACTTCGTGAACGCCCGCGCCAGGAATCGCCCTTAACCCCTGCACCACCTGCCGGGTCTGGCTTGGCTCAACCGTAACCATGATGTAGGCGTGGGCGGACCCGACGTCCGTGTGCTCTACCACGGTACCCCTCCTTCCCTTTTCAAGACCTCCTCCCTCGATGGGAGGGAGCTGGCGTGAATACAGACCGCGTTTAGCTTCCCTCCAGCACCCCGTGGATAAACCGGGTGGCTTTTTCCAGGCCGCGTGCGTCGATGGCGTGCCCCAAGCCGGGCAGGATGTGGAGTTCATGGGGTACGCCCAGCTCGGAGAGTATCGCGGCGCCCTCGACGGTGCCCTCGCTCGGGAGCACGGGGTCTTCAGCCCCATGGACCAGGCAGATGGGTGTGCGGTTCGCCAGTTCCTCTCGCAGCGTGGCCGCCGTGACCATCCTGCCGCTGAAACTCACGACACCGCCTAAAGCCGCCTTCCTTCGCGGCGCCACGTGCAGCGAAACGATGGAGCCCTGCGAGAAGCCCACCAGCACGCACCGGGCAGGGGCTAGCTCATACTGCGCCAGCAGATCATCCACGTAGGCGTTGACGGTGCCTTCTACCTCGTAGAGTCCAGAGACACGCGACTGGTCGGTGCGGCGAGAGTACCACTGGTAGCCGAAGGAGGCATCGTCGAAGTGGTTCGGCGCGTTAGGCGAATGGAAGACGGTGTGGGGCAACGCGTCTGCCCACGCATCCGCCAGGCCAATGAGGTCGTCACCGCTGGCGCCGATGCCATGAAGGAGCACGACTAAAGAGTCGGCAGAAGTACCGGACTTGGGAGGGCGGTGCGGACCAGTGAGGGTTACCACGGACACGTCTTTGCGCTGCTGATTGCTGGCACGCGGAGTCTACCACACCCGTTAGCGAGCGCTCGACCGCTCGGCGACAGACGCTGGTCTCTACCCCATGCACCACCCAGGAGTAGCGGTCTGGCATTCAATTCTGTGGTTAAGGTTTGCGGAAGGAATTGTGAAATGGTGAACAAACCATTTAGAATACTTGGGCTCCTTGTATTTGGCGCGGTGGGGCCATCTGGGGAGCCATACAAGCGGTACTTTGGGGGTTTCACCTAAGGGAAAACCCTTACTCCAATCTTGCGGTGCTGTAGGTATCATAGGGAGTACCAATATGGCTATCTCGACGAGGTATCTTCAAAAAGTGTGTAAACAGTCAGGCGGTGTACCCTCTCTCTGAACAACACGGGCTCGAGGCCCAAGAGAGGAGATAGACCGCCCATGAGGAAGGAAAGCACTGAGAGTAGGTCGGAGTCAAGGCCGGAGTGGGAGCAGTTGGAGGATTGGGTGCGAAGCCAGGTCCAGAGGCTGATCCAGGAGTTGCTGGAGGAGGAGGTGACGGCGTTTCTGGGAAGGGCGAAGTCGGCGCTCAGATCCGACTCGGACAACGATACCGGCTATCGGAACGGATACGGCAGAGCCCGGAGGCTTACGCTGAGTTCGGGAACGATACAGCTGAGGCGGCCGCGAGTCCGCGATACCGAGGAGCAGTTCGAGAGCCGGCTGCTGCCGCTGTTCGTCAACAGGACCAGGAAGGTTGCTGAGTTGATCCCCGAGCTGTACCTGCACGGTCTATCCGAAGGCGACTCCGATCTGGCTTTGCGGGGGCTGCTGGGAGAGGACGCACCGGTATCGGCGAGCACGGTGGCCCGGTTGAAGTCCAAGTGGAACGATGAGCTTGCCCAATGGCGCAGCCGGCCCCTAGATGACCTGGAAGTGGTCTACATGTGGGTGGATGGAGTCTACGTCAAGGCTGGTCTTGAGAAGGAGAAGGCGGCAGTACTGGTGGTGGTGGCGGCCCTGAGCGACGGGAGCAAGGTGGTGGTGAGCGCTGTTCCCGGATACAGGGAGTCCACAGAGAACTGGTCCGATGTGCTCAGGGACATGAGGCGCCGCGGGCTGGAGTGCCCGAGGCTGGTGGTTGGGGACGGACACCTGGGCATCTGGGGAGCTCTGCGCAACGTCTATCCGCAGGCGGCAGAGCAACGCTGCTGGAACCACAAGATCGTAAACGTGCTCGCCAAGCTTCCAAAGCGACAACAGGACCAGGCCAAGCTCATGCTGCGTACTATCCCCTACGCGCCGACTCGGACAGAGGCTGAGCGGCTCAGGACGGTGTTCACCAGGTGGTGCGGCGACCATTCCTACGAGGCGGCCTCAGAGGCCTTGGAGCGGGACTGGGACCGCATGGTCACCTTCTATGACTTCCCAAAGGAGCACTGGGGGCACCTTCGCACGACGAACCCGGTAGAATCACCCTTCGCGGCCCTCAGGCTTCGGACCGATGCCGCCAAGCGCTACAAGAGGGTCGATCGGGCGATAGCGGTGATCTGGAAAATGTTGATGGTCGCCGAACAGCGCTTCAGGCGTCTGAAGGCCCCTGAGTTGATCGAAGACGTCTATCTCGGTGCACAGTATGCGGATGAAATCGCCATTGAATCAACGGCTGAGAAGGTCGCCGCCTGATGTCGTTTACACACCTATTGACGTAACCTCATCTCGACCGAAAGTCTTGCCAGAGCCAGCAGCCGGCGTCCGTGGCTGGTCGTGGGTATTTGGGTTGCGCTGATCGTGGCGGCTCTCGTGACCTCCACGGCGTTGCTTGGAGACGCGCTTACCACTGAGTTCAGCTTCACCAACAATCCCGAGTCCAAACGGGCGGACAAACTGCTGGAGGAGCGCCTGCGAGGCCCGAGAGATATACCCGAGATTGTCATGGTCCAGTCGGAAACGTTGACGGTCGAGAACGAAGCGTTTAGGAGCAGGGTTGAGGAACTGCAGCAGCGCATCCTCGACGTCGGAGCCGACAAGGTGACGGGGGGTATTACCTTCTACCCAACCGGTGGCGAGTCCCTCGTCTCGGGCGACAGAAAGACGACCATCATCCCATTTGTCATGGAAGGGGAGTTCGACGACGCAACCAAGAACGTCGAGGAGGTCCTTGAAATCGTCCGCGAAGCCAACGGGGTGGGTGGGTTCAATGTCCTGATCGTCGGTGAGGCCAGCATATCGGTGGAGGCCAACGAGATCGACTCAGCTGATACCGAGAAGGGCGAACGCATCGGCGTCCCTATTGCGCTCATAATCCTCCTGGTGCTGTTCGGAGCAGTGGTCGCCGCAGTCATCCCGCTTCTGCTCGCCCTTGTCTCAATAGTCGTGGCGTTGGGAGCCACGGCCCTGGTTGGACAGGTGTTCGACCTGATCTTCTTTGTAACCGTCATTATCTCGATGATAGGCCTGGCGGTGGGGATCGACTACTCGCTCATCATCCTTTCACGCTACCGTGAGGAGCGCAGGCGTGGACGCGAGAAGTTCGATGCGATCGAGCGCGCCGGGGCGACGGCGAGCCGCACCGTCTTCTTCAGCGGCATGATGGTAGTCCTGGCGCTCGTGGGCATGTTTATCATTCCGATGTCGGTCTACCAAAGCATGGCGGCGGGCGCCATCCTCGTGGTCATCGCCGCCGTGATGGCCTCGCTGACGCTGCTGCCGGCGGTGCTGGCCCTTTTGGGCGACAAGATCAACGCAATACGGGTGCCCATTCTAGGCCGGCGGCTCGAACGGCAGGCCAGCGAGCAGGGGGGCGGCTTCTGGCCCTGGATAACGCGTATGGTCATGCGGCGGCCGGTCGTTTTTCTGGTAGTGGCGGGCGGACTAATGATCGGGGCCGCCTCGTTCGTGCTCGACCTGAACACGGGGTTCAACGGCGCCGATACGTTCCCAGACGAGCTCCAGTCCAAACAGGCCTTCCTGACGCTGGAGCAGGAGTTCTCCTTCGGGGTGGCGGCCCCGACCGAGATCGTCATTGACGGTGACGTGAAATCCGAGTCCGTTCAGGCGGGCATACAGCGTTTGATGGACCTGCTCACGGCAGACGCGGACTTCTCCGTCGAACCAACCATTCGAGACAACGAAGCGGGTGACATCGCGCTGCTCATCGCGTATATCCAAGGAGAGCCGAGCAGCGACCAGGCGGTCGATGCGCTGGCGCGGCTTCGCGAGGAGCATATTCCCGAGGCGTTCGAGCGTCAGGGGGTCCAGGCCACCGTTCTCGTTACCGGACTGACGGCCTTCAGCTCGGACTTCTTCGACGTGGCCAGCCAATACACGCCCCTCGTATTCGCGTTCGTCCTTGGCCTGAGCTTCATGCTGCTCATGGTGGTGTTCCGCTCCATAGTCATCTCTGAAGGCCATCCTCATGAACCTCCTCTCCGTGGGAGCGGCGTACGGGCTCATCGTCCTCGTCTTCCAGAAGGGTGTGGGAGCTGACCTCGTTGGGTTTCAGAAGACCGAGGTGATAGAGGCGTGGCTGCCGTTGTTCCTATTCTCGATACTGTTTGGCCTTTCCATGGACTACCACGTCTTCTTGTTGAGCCGTATCCGCGAGCGCTACGACCAGACCCACGACAACGCCGAAGCCGTCGCGTACGGCCTGCGGGCCACGGCCGGACTCATTACCGGCGCCGCGCTCATTATGGTGGCGGTGTTTAGTGGTTTTGCCGCCGGCCGCCTCGCCGGAAGCCAACAGGTAGGTTTTGGGCTGGCCGTGGCGGTGTTCCTGGACGCGACGATAGTCCGGGCGGTGCTGGTCCCCGCTAGCATGCGGCTGCTGGGCCGCGCCAACTGGTACTTGCCATCGGCGCTCCGCTGGCTTCCAGACCTTCGCGTGGAGGCCGAGCAGCCGGCTCCGGCCGGCGCATCCCAGCCGTAAGGCGGCCCAGCGGACGAACTTTACCCTGCGGCGTTCGTAAAGCGGCTCCGACGGCCCGGCTGCCAACGCTGGACCGGCCTTTTATCCGGCCGTTGCGCCATGCAGCGAGGGCAACCTCCACCCTGCCGATGTCTATAATCACCCCGTCCGTAAGGTGGAGACGCCGGAGTCCATTTGACAGCAGAGGCGAAGGGTACTATCTTCGGGCCGGATGGCGCTGAAGGCCGGGTATACCTACCCCGGAAATCGCGGTGAGAAATCTCTGACCCCAATTGAGGAGGGCCCCATGTACAACGGAGTGAAAGTCCTAGACATGCACAGTCATATCCATGACCGAAGCCAGCCACACCGGCACGCCTATCCATTTCTCGCGACCCTCATGGGTGCCCAGGGCATAGGCGCTTCAGGCATCATTCCAAGTCCCGTTGGCCCTGGCAAACATTCCGACCAACCCGGGAACACGGACGAGGACTTCAAAGCGATAGCGGCCAGTCTTGCGAAGTATATGGACGAGCGCAACATCGATACCCAGGTCCTTAGCGTGCACCCGCTCAACGTTCACGGCTGGCTGGAGCCCGCTAATATATTCCAGAGCTGGATCAGCTACTCCAACGACATGGTCTTCAAGCTAGTTCAGGCCGAGCCTGAGCGGTTTGTGGGAACCGCCCAGCTCCCCCAGCTCGCCTACGAGAAGGACACCACTCACTGTCTGGAGGAGCTGGAGCGCTGCGTGACGGAGTACGGGTTCGTCGCGACCTACGTTTCACCCGATATCACGGGTCGGCGCGATTCGCCCAGCATGAATGAGCCGTACTGGTACCCGCTTTACGAGAAGTGCCAGGAGCTCGGTGTTCCCATCATCGTGCACGGCACCAATGGGCTTGACCCTCGTTACAAGACCTTTAAGTCCGGAGGGGGGCACAACCCCTACTATCAGCTGAACTTTATGTCTGAGCAGTCCATGGCGACGGTGTATTTGCGGCAGAACGACCAGTTCGAACGCTTCCCCGGCCTCAAGATTATGATCTGCCACTGTGGCGGCTTCGTCGACCGCCTCATAGGAGAGAGTGACTTTCTTGGTGGCGGTAGGGACACCTCTGCAAACCTGTTCTATGACACCTGTTCCTATGACTTGGACTTCCTGGCGACGGCCATCAAGCAGCGCGGCGTCTCTCAGTTTGCGTATGGCACGGAAGCCCCTGGCTCGGGCACGAATATTCGTCCGGGAACGGAATACACCGCCGACGACATGGTGCCCATGATCGCCGAGCACCCAACCCTCAGCTTCCTGAGTGAACAGGACAAGCAAAACATCTTCCACAACACTCCCGCCATGCTCTGTCCTGGAATAGTCGATGCCGCCGCGACTAACGCAAAGGCCAAGGTTAAGGCGTACTAACAGGCCGCTAAAAAACACTGTTTTTCAGCGATAACCACCCCTCCCTCGAGCGTGGGGGCCTGCTAGTCCGGCGGGCGGCCCGTTCACATCGGAGGGGTGGCAGAGCGGACGAATGCGACGGTCTTGAAAACCGTTGTCCCTTCTGGGACCGTGGGTTCGAATCCCACCCCCTCCGCCAGGCACACCCTTAACCTTAGCTTTGCAAGTGCTGTCTTTTGTCGATTTTATGCGTGAGTCAGCTACAGCCAAGGTTCTCGTGGTTGCTCATAGATTATCTTACCGTCTCATACAATCCCAACTATAATGTGGGGTAAAATGTGGGGGGTGACATGGCCGAGAATCGCAAGGCTCGTCCGTTGACTGCGGCGCGAGTGAGAACGGAGAAGCGGCCTGGCCGATACCACGACGGTCAGGGGCTTTACCTTCAGGTGGACCCGTCCGGCGCTCGCAGGTGGCTTCAGCGTGTTGTGATACGCGGCAAGCGGACTGATCTCGGACTTGGCGGGTGGCCTCTTGTGTCCCTGAACGCTGCGCGTGAGAAGGCGATGGAGAACCGCAGAATCGCTCGTGTGGGCGGGGACCCTCGGACAGTGAAGCGAGACGTACCGACCTTTGCTGAGGCTGCCGCTGAGGTTATCAAGCTCAACCTCCCCACATGGAAGAACGCCAAGCATGCGGCCCAGTGGGGTTCTACTCTCAGGACATACGTCTTTCCACACTTCGGCTCCAGATTGGCAACCGAGGTGTCGGGTTCGGATGTTATGAAGGCTCTAACGCTGATATGGACTGCCAAGCCAGAGACAGCGCGGCGAGTGCGCCAGCGCATAAGCGCGGTGATGAAGTGGGCTATAGCCAACAACTACAGGCTGGATAATCCGGCTGGCGACGCCATCGAGGCCGTGCTTCCCAAGACTTCGCGGACCCAGGCGCACCATGCAGCTCTACACTATGCGGATGTCCCGGTAGCCCTGGACGCCATTCGAGCGTCCACCGCCAGGCCCGCCACCCGGCTGGCCCTGGACTTCGCCGTGCTGACCGCCGCCCGCTCCGGTGAGGTTCGCGCCGCCAGGCGGGATGAAGTCTCTCTGGACTCCCGGGTCTGGACCGTTCCGGCGGCGCGGATGAAGGCGGGCAGGGAGCACCGCGTACCGTTGTCGAGGCGCGCCCTGGACGTCCTGGAAGAGGCGCGCAGCCTGGATGACGGTCCCGGGCTGATTTTCCCCGGACGTTCGGGCAGACCGTTGTCGGATATGACTTTCACGGCGTTGCTCCGGCGGCTGAACATCCCCTGCGTTCCGCACGGATTCCGCAGCAGCTTCCGAGACTGGGCGGCTGAGAAGACAGACGCACCGCACGCGGTCATGGAGGAGGTATCTTCAAAAAGTGTGTAAACAGTCAGGCGGTGTACCCTCTCTCTGAACAACACGGGCTCGAGGCCCAAGAGAGGAGATAGACCGCCCATGAGGAAGGAAAGCACTGAGAGTAGGTCGGAGTCAAGGCCGGAGTGGGAGCAGTTGGAGGATTGGGTGCGAAGCCAGGTCCAGAGGCTGATCCAGGAGTTGCTGGAGGAGGAGGTGACGGCGTTTCTGGGAAGGGCGAAGTCGGCGCTCAGATCCGACTCGGACAACGATACCGGCTATCGGAACGGATACGGCAGAGCCCGGAGGCTTACGCTGAGTTCGGGAACGATACAGCTGAGGCGGCCGCGAGTCCGCGATACCGAGGAGCAGTTCGAGAGCCGGCTGCTGCCGCTGTTCGTCAACAGGACCAGGAAGGTTGCTGAGTTGATCCCCGAGCTGTACCTGCACGGTCTATCCGAAGGCGACTTCGATCTGGCTTTGCGGGGGCTGCTGGGAGAGGACGCACCGGTATCGGCGAGCACGGTGGCCCGGTTGAAGTCCAAGTGGAACGATGAGCTTGCCCAATGGCGCAGCCGGCCCCTAGATGACCTGGAAGTGGTCTACATGTGGGTGGATGGAGTCTACGTCAAGGCTGGTCTTGAGAAGGAGAAGGCGGCAGTACTGGTGGTGGTGGCGGCCCTGAGCGACGGGAGCAAGGTGGTGGTGGGCGCTGTTCCCGGATACAGGGAGTCCACAGAGAACTGGTCCGATGTGCTCAGGGACATGAGGCGCCGCGGGCTGGAGTGCCCGAGGCTGGTGGTTGGGGACGGACACCTGGGCATCTGGGGAGCTCTGCGCAACGTCTATCCGCAGGCGGCAGAGCAACGCTGCTGGAACCACAAGATCGTAAAGAGGTTACGTCAATAGGTGTGTAAACGACATCAGGCGGCGACCTTCTCAGCCGTTGATTCAATGGCGATTCCATCCGCATACTGTGCACCGAGATAGACGTCTTCGATCAACTCAGGGGCCTTCAGACGCCTGAAGCGCTGTTCGGCGACCATCAACATTTTCCAGATCACCGCTATCGCCCGATCGACCCTCTTGTAGCGCTTGGCGGCATCGGTCCGAAGCCTGAGGGCCGCGAAGGGTGATTCTACCGGGTTCGTCGTGCGAAGGTGCCCCCAGTGCTCCTTTGGGAAGTCATAGAAGGTGACCATGCGGTCCCAGTCCCGCTCCAAGGCCTCTGAGGCCGCCTCGTAGGAATGGTCGCCGCACCACCTGGTGAACACCGTCCTGAGCCGCTCAGCCTCTGTCCGAGTCGGCGCGTAGGGGATAGTACGCAGCATGAGCTTGGCCTGGTCCTGTTGTCGCTTTGGAAGCTTGGCGAGCACGTTTACGATCTTGTGGTTCCAGCAGCGTTGCTCTGCCGCCTGCGGATAGACGTTGCGCAGAGCTCCCCAGATGCCCAGGTGTCCGTCCCCAACCACCAGCCTCGGGCACTCCAGCCCGCGGCGCCTCATGCCCCTGAGCACATCGGACCAGTTCTCTGTGGACTCCCTGTATCCGGGAACAGCGCTCACCACCACCTTGCTCCCGTCGCTCAGGGCCGCCACCACCACCAGTACTGCCGCCTTCTCCTTCTCAAGACCAGCCTTGACGTAGACTCCATCCACCCACATGTAGACCACTTCCAGGTCATCTAGGGGCCGGCTGCGCCATTGGGCAAGCTCATCGTTCCACTTGGACTTCAACCGGGCCACCGTGCTCGCCGATACCGGTGCGTCCTCTCCCAGCAGCCCCCGCAAAGCCAGATCGAAGTCGCCTTCGGATAGACCGTGCAGGTACAGCTCGGGGATCAACTCAGCAACCTTCCTGGTCCTGTTGACGAACAGCGGCAGCAGCCGGCTCTCGAACCGCTCCTCGGTATCGCGGACTCGCGGCCGCCTCAGCTGTATCGTTCCCGAACTCAGCGTAAGCCTCCGGGCTCTGCCGTATCCGTTCCGATAGCCGGTATCGTTGTCCGAGTCGGATCTGAGCGCCGACTTCGCCCTTCCCAGAAACGCCGTCACCTCCTCCTCCAGCAACTCCTGGATCAGCCTCTGGACCTGGCTTCGCACCCAATCCTCCAACTGCTCCCACTCCGGCCTTGACTCCGACCTACTCTCAGTGCTTTCCTTCCTCATGGGCGGTCTATCTCCTCTCTTGGGCCTCGAGCCCGTGTTGTTCAGAGAGAGGGTACACCGCCCGACTGTTTACACACTTTTTGAAGATACCTCATCGTAAACGTGCTCGCCAAGCTTCCAAAGCGACAACAGGACCAGGCCAAGCTCATGCTGCGTACTATCCCCTACGCGCCGACTCGGACAGAGGCTGAGCGGCTCAGGACGGTGTTCACCAGGTGGTGCGGCGACCATTCCTACGAGGCGGCCTCAGAGGCCTTGGAGCGGGACTGGGACCGCATGGTCACCTTCTATGACTTCCCAAAGGAGCACTGGGGGCACCTTCGCACGACGAACCCGGTAGAATCACCCTTCGCGGCCCTCAGGCTTCGGACCGATGCCGCCAAGCGCTACAAGAGGGTCGATCGGGCGATAGCGGTGATCTGGAAAATGTTGATGGTCGCCGAACAGCGCTTCAGGCGTCTGAAGGCCCCTGAGTTGATCGAAGACGTCTATCTCGGTGCACAGTATGCGGATGGAATCGCCATTGAATCAACGGCTGAGAAGGTCGCCGCCTGATGTCGTTTACACACCTATCGACGTAACCTCTCCAGCCCGCGGCAATAATTCGGCGGAGGCGGTCAAAGAGGGCTTTCTTAGTGGTAGGGGTAGGCTCACCCAGCAACTCGTTCACTTCTTGAATAGCCTTCTGGCGGCTAGAATCCGCTCCTGTGCTACCTTGCAGTAGTCCTTGGATACGTCCATACCCACCCATTCCCGTCCGCTGGCCTCAGCAGCGATGGCGGTCGTCCCTGACCCCATGAAGGGGTCGCAGATGACCTTAGCGGTCGTTGATTGGATGCACCGCTGGGCCAGTTCCATTGGGAACGGTGCAGGATGCGGATTATTGCTCTCTTGGGGAATCCGCCAAATATCACCCAAAGCGTTGGCCTTTGATGCCAGCTTGAACCCAGGCTTGCAAATAAGGTATATGACTTCATAGGTGGGAAGGAAGTACCCTGGGTTGAAGTTGATCCCGCCTTCACGTTGCCAGACGATGATTTGCCGGACGGGGAAGTCTTCTACTATGTCCGCACGGTCTTGGAGCAACCCTCCTTGGACACGCCATTTGTGGTTGTAGAAGATTGCGCCGTTACCATTCAGGATACGCATCATCGCCGTTAGGCAACGGCGCTGCCAAGCAACGTATTCTTCATAGGGCATTGCATCGTCGTATTCGCCATACCCTTGAATCAGGGCGGCACTCTCCCACTTCCCGCCCCTGCCATCCTTTAAGCCGTTCCCTGTGCTGTTCCGCAAGTTGTATGGTGGGGAAGTTACTATCAAGTCTACTGAGCCGACTGGCATCTTGTCCATCAGCTCAACGCAATCTCCGAGATGCACTTGACCAAGCCAGTTTTCCGTTAACCGACGTGGTATGTGGGTAACTGCTGCGGTGAGCAGTTGGTCAAGGTCCGAAATGTCTTGGGCCTGGGGTTGCTGTTCTTTCATGCAATCAACCGCTCATAGGTGAGTCGCAGGCCCGGGGTTGCTTCCAAGATTGTATCAAATCGCTCAGACCCTTGCAGCTTGCTCATCATCCAACGTGCCTGAAATTCTGCGAGGTAACGGTGAATATGCTTCCCACTCATCCGATGGAAGATGCCGTAGTGACCGCGCTTCAATCGGTTTCAGATACCGCTAACCCCTTGACACCTCAACGCTCGTTCTGTACAATTACTGTACAGTCATGCAGCCTCAGTCGCCATATCGTATCATTGTCTCGCCAGCGGCGGCGACGATGATACGGGCGATCCGTGACCGCAGGGCTCAACGGCAGGTTCTTGACAAGATCAGGGGTCTGGAGAATCACCCTGATCGCCAAGGCCGAGCGCTGTTGGACGAATTCGCAGGGATGCGGCGGGTTCCAGCCGCAGGACGATACCGGGTCATATACTCAGTGCAACGGTTGCGTCAGGTCGTTTCGGTGCTGGCCGTTGGAATACGGCGCGAGGGTGCGAGAGACGATATCTACCGAACCCTGGCACGGCTCATTAGACGAGGGGAGGCGTAGCGATGCCCAAGAAGGTTGCCGAAACGATTGAAGTGAGTGTCACAGATGCACGCCAGGGCTTCCTTGCGCTTGTTGACAGACTCACCGACGAGGAGGGCGTCGTGTGCGTGACCAAACACGGCCAACCTACTGTCGCCATGTTGTCGTGGACGGCGTATGAGCATGTGCAGGAAATCCTCGCCACCATCGAGGTCCTCAGCAACCCAGAGCTCGTTGAGCAGATACGGCGGGGCGAGCGAGAGATTGAGGCTGGCGAGGGGATTCCCCTTGAGCAGCTCAGCGCCGAACTTGGAAGCTAACGCCACCTAGTATGGCAGGTATGACAGGGGGGTTGATCGTAGCAACCTCAACGACGCGCTGGCCGAAGACGGCAAGCCAACTCTGTCCACGCTGCTCTAGATCATCAGGGTTCTGGGTCTACGGCTGCGCCTGGAACCCATCGAGAAGATGACAGAAAAGGCTGCGACCCCTACTCCCCTAAGAGCCGACTGATCCTACTCCCCGCCCTCTCCACTTAGCCCTAGCGGGCCGCGCAGACTAGCGTCGCCCGCTTACCCCCTCTCGGCGACCCACAAGGTCGCCGTTCGCTCCTCCTCAAACCAAACCTGTCCTCCGCTAATGCCCCCGTGACCGTCGGACCGGACCACGCCCGCTTAGGGTAGTGGTCGGCGATGCCACTCGTAGACCTCACCGCGATCTCTACTACATCTCGTGTTATGCTGAAAGGAGAGTACAAGATGATGTTTAAACAGAACCCCCCCCCCCCCCCCCCCCCCCCCCCGGAGGCTACCAAGCACGTCGCTGGCTGCTTGGCAGATCTGAAGGAGACGTGGTGATCTGGCGCTTTATGGAGGCGTCGCGGCAAGATGGCCTACCGTGAATCTGCTGGCCGGGACAGCGGTGGTCTGACGCAGCCCGCGAATTCCTTTGCCCGCTGGCAAAGGAACGGCGCTCATGACAACGGCGTTGGCATTGGTCACCCCAAGGGTGTTAGCAACCAGCAAAAGTGGGACACATTGGGAGCCGAGAGATCAGGGGCTGGATGGAGGTCTGGCGAGCTCCCTGAGGGCCCTGTTGTAGCGTCGTCGCCGTTCGGTGGTTTGAGCCTTCACCTCCTTCCTGCGTTGTAGGATCTCTTGCCGTCTTCCCTTGAGCACGTCTGATGGTGTCACGTTGCCCAGAGCCTTGTGATAGCGCCGGTAGTTGTAGTAGCTGACGAAGGCCGCGATAGCAGCCTCAAGGTCGGCGGGCAACTCATAAGGCACCTGGTTGACGTCCCGTTTGATGGTCTGGTGGTAGCGCTCCAGCTTCCCGTTGGTCTGAGGGTGGAAAGGAGTTGCTAGGATGTGCTTGATGCCAACCATCCCCAGGTAGTCCCTGAATGCTCTTGAGACATAGCCTGGACCGTTGTCACTCAGCAGCCTGGTGCGGTCTGTGACTGGAACTTGGTCCATGCTGGTCGTGTCCACAGCATCCTGGACCACCTCGATGAAGGAGTCGGCCGTCATATCTTGCTGAAGCCTGTGAGCCAGGATGAAGCGGGAGTAGTCGTCCATAACGGTGACCAGGTAGTAGTAGCCCCACCCAACCACCCTGAAGTATGAGGCATCGGTGGCCCACATCTGGTGAGGTCCTGTGGTCTTGAGGTGGTACTCCTTCCCCGCGGCCAACCGCATCTCAGGCCTCTTCACTAGGCCCTCCCTGCCCAGGATACGGTAGACGCTGGACTCTGAGACTGAGAAGCCCTGGTTGTCGGTGATCCCCGCGGCCAGCTGACGGCAGCTCAGCTCTGGCATCTCCCTGGCTGATAACAGGACTGAGCGTTCTTCCTGAATAGTAAGACGGTTCCATGGTGGCTGATCGCCTCCTGGTCGGTCCTCAAGTCCTTGTTGGTCTTGGCGTCTGAGCCACCGGTAGTAGGTGCTCTTAGGGATGCCCAGCTCTCTGAGGACCTTTCGCTTGGGGAGGGGAGACGAGGATACTTTGGTAACTACCTCTGCCTTCTCCGGGGCGCTCATCCGCTGGTACCGGTGGCGTCCTGGGGCATGGGGATGACCGTTTTTTTGAGACGGTACGCCTCCAGCGACAGATCGGCCACTAGCTCCTTGAGTTCCCCGTTCTCTCGCTTGAGTTGCCCTACCTCATGCTGAGTGGCGTCCCGAACCGAGTCACGGGTCAACCTCTCCTTGCCCGCCTCCATGAACTCTTTGGTCCACGAGTAGTAGGGGTGGGGCTTGATCCCCTCCCGCCGGCACAGGTCGTTGACTGTGACCTCGCGGCGGAAGCCCTCCAGAACAATTCGGATCTTCTCTTCGGGGGTGTACTTACGTCGGGCAGCCGCCTTCACTGTGCGGACGAAAGACCTGGTCTGCTCGCTTCGTTCCTCGGCGGCCTCTGCTTTGCTTACTTCTAATTGGGACACATCTGCTCCTTTCTGTGGGTAGCTCTACCCTCATTTCAGGAGCTCACACCACCCTCCGACTCTCGGGTTTTCCTACCCTTATATGTGTCCCATTATCGCTGACGGTCTACACTCCGGGCTCTGCCGTATCCGTTCCGATAGCCGGTATCGTTGTCCGAGTCGGATCTGAGCGCCGACTTCGCCCTTCCCAGAAACGCCGTCACCTCCTCCTCCAGCAACTCCTGGATCAGCCTCTGGACCTGGCTTCGCACCCAATCCTCCAACTGCTCCCACTCCGGCCTTGACTCCGACCTACTCTCAGTGCTTTCCTTCCTCATGGGCGGTCTATCTCCTCTCTTGGGCCTCGAGCCCGTGTTGTTCAGAGAGAGGGTACACCGCCTGACTGTTTACACACTTTTTGAAGATACCTCTACCTCGACGCACTTTACGGTGACCAGTACCTCCTCCGGCCGGAGGAGAACGTCGCCAGCTTCCTGAGCAAAACCAACGACTACGGGCCACTGCTAGAGATTGACTTGGGTGACTGGAAGGAAGTGATCGAGGCACATCCTGACCGCTTTATGTGGGGTACCGACCGCGGGGGAATAGCGATCTGGACCTACGACCTTGCCGTCGGCCTGCGTCTGGTGGACTACGCACGCGCGTTCATCGGCCAGCTCGATCCCGGCGTGCAGGAGCTGTTCGGTTACCGAAACGCGGAACGGCTGATCGAAGCGGCTGGCCTGGGTGGGGGGTAGTGTCATCAGCGCGCGCGCCGAGTCATGAGGGCTATACAAACGACGGCACGGAGTTGGGTTGCTACCGCGACGAGAAGCTACAGCGTGTTCAGCACCAGGTTGGAGACCACTCAGACCCGATCAGCACAGGTAATCTCACTGAACCTAGCTTTGGGGGGTGGTCAAAAGGGATTTCCTTTGGGTGCGGCTTGAATCCGGCCACCTTGACGAGCGATTTAGCCTCGAGGAGGGCACTCCCTTTTCAGAGCGCCAAACAAGCCAAAACTATTGCCGCTCCTTCTTGTGTCGTGCACAGCCGCTACTGCCACAGCCCTTTCCCCCGCAGGTCGTCCCAGCTCTCTGCCTGCATGAGCTGGAGCCAGAAGTCGTAGGCACCACGTTGGTTCTGCTCGGTCGGCTCGCGCTGCGGCCCTCCCCTTTTCTCGGTGAGCACTCCTTCCTGGGGCAACCCGTACTCCTCGAACAGTGGGTGGCCGTGCAGTTCACGGCTCAGGCCCAAGGAGTAGTCGTAGGGGTAGCGACGCGCAATGACGCCCTTGCTGGCCTTGTGGGCGTAGTTCCAATTCTCCATATCGTCGGACTCGGTGAGCCCGGCAGGGCCACCGTACCGCATGAAGTAGTGCCGCAACACGTCCTTCATCTCCTGGGGCATGTCGTGGTGTACCCAGTACCACCGCCAGCACTCCGTCCAGTCGACCCCGGCGGGGTGCCATACACAAATGCTGTTGTTGGTGCCCTGGGTACCGTTGGGGAAGATGTTCCCGTTCGCTTGCCTGAGCCGGGAATGCATTCCCAATAGCTCCCTGCGCCGGGTATGGGCATTCCGGGCATACTCCTCGGCAACCGGATCTTGGAAGGTGTATGCATACTCCAAGTCCCGGGGCGCTATATGAAAGCCCAGCTGGCCCGACCCATGGTGCGAAATGTCGAAGTTGACCGACTGTTCAAGATACAACGACCTATTGCCTTGTCCCCGGCCTTGCCCTCCTCCTGGGTTGATGCCCACAATCTGCACCGAATGGTGCGTCGTGGTGCCGTGGTAGGTGTCCCCTAGGAAGTTCTCTGCTCCGAACTTCCAGTTCGAGGAGAACAGCCATTTGACCGGCCCGAGCACCTCGATATCCGCCTCGCTCCCATCCGGCTTGTTCAGGTGCATACGCTGCCCCGGCTCGTTATCGCCGATGTACTCTTCAAAGGTCGGTGCGGTGGGGTCCCAGGTGGCCCAGATGGCGCCGTGGAAGTTGGCCATCTGCGCTACCTCCACCAACCCCCATTGCGACTTGTCCAGCTCCTCTCGGTACGCGTCCTTGTACCGAGGCACCCCCACCAGCGACCCGTCGCCCGCGTAGCTCCACCCGTGGTACGGACACGTGAACACCGGCGTGTTCCCCTCGTCGTACCGGCACACCTTCATCCCCCGGTGCCGGCACGAGTTCAGGAACACGTGGACCGTGTTGTCCCGGTCCCGGCTCAGGATGACCGACTCCTCCCCCATGCGCGAGACGAAGTAGTCGCCGGGTTTACGTACCTGGTCCTCGAATCCCACGAACAGCCAGCACCGGGCGAACACCCGCTCCTTCTCCAACTCGTACAGCTCCGGGTCCACGAAGATGTCCCGACTCACCAGCCCCTTGGGCCGGTCCACCAGGTCAACGTCCTTCCAGACTCCGGTCTCCATTGCCATCTCAGCACCTCCCGTGGGGTTCTACGGATGCCACGAATCAAGCTGTGGTGACAGTACGCCTGCAAGAAGGGGGTGTCAATTACTGACTAGCGGGTGTTCAGCGGCGACCAGAAAATCGTACCCGCCTGCCGACCTCATGAGGTGAGTAGTGAGTACAGGGTGCAAGAAGACTTGCCCATTCCGGTCTAGGGCGTTCCGTCACTGATGTGGGGTCTGGGGGCGCCACCGACAGGTCGGGGCAGGCGGCAAGCGGCCCCCAGTAAGTACTTGGGGTCTGGGGGCAGGCGGCGAGCGGCCCCCAGTAAGTACTTGGGGTCTGGGGGCGCGACGAGCGGCCCCCAGTAGTAGAGGAGAGCCGTTGGCCTTCAGGGAGTTCAACTTTTTCTGGACTGGAGTATACTGCCGCTAGGTCCGTGGGCTGACCCTCGCGGGTCGGCCAAGGTCCTAGGCTATTAAAGGAGGAGCGTTATGGCCGTATCACAGTTGGGTTACCTGGGGTTTGGCGTTAGCGATATGGATGCCTGGGAGGCCTACGCCACCGAGGTGCTGGGCATGGAGGTGTCCGGCCGGGCCGACGATGGGACCCTTTATCTGCGCATGGACGCGAACCACCATCGGCTGGCGTTGCATCCCACGGGGACCGATGACCTGGCGTATGTGGGCTGGCAAACGGCCAACCGAGAGGAGTTCGAGGCGACGAAGGCAAAACTCTTGGCGGGGGGTGTCGAGTACGCCCAGGGCACACCGGACGAGATCGCCAACCGCCGCGTGGTGGACATGGTGCGATGCGAGGTGAGCAGCGTTCCCATGGAGGTGTTCTACGGGCCGCAGGTCCTCTTCGAGCGCCCGTTCAAGCCCAGCACGCCGATCACGGGGTTCAGGACCGGCGACTTGGGCCTGGGACACGTGGGGCTGAGCCCGGACAACGACGAAGAGCTGATTCGAGTGCTGCTGGAGTGTCTGGACTTCCGGGTAAGCGATTCCATGCGAGGAGCAGAACGGTTCTTCCACTGCAACCCGCGGGAGCACACGGCGGTGGTTTCCGGCACGCCTGGTGGGAAGCGGATCGGGCACTTCATGATCGAGCTGAATTCGTTGAACGACGTGGGCGCCTGCATGGACCTGTGCGAAGACAAGGGCGTCGAGATCGTTCGACAGTTGGGCAGACACTCCAACGACCACATGACCTCGTTCTACATGAAGAACCCGTCCGACTTCAGCATAGAGTACGGTTGGGGTGGCCGCCTCATCGACGACGAGACCTGGCAGGTGATGAGGTACGACGTGGGGAGCATGTGGGGCCACCGGCCGCCGCGTCAGACCCCCGCCGCATCACGCAAGTAGACCCGTCATCGCGGGAAACGCTTCATAGCGCAACGGGCCTTCTCCGTAAGTAGGAGAAGGCCCGTTGCGCTATCTAAAGCTGCTCGAAGGCGAGCTCGCCGGGGCTGGCGACCGCTACTGCCACAGCCCCTTCTCGCGCAGGTCGTCCCAGTTCTCTGATTGCATGAGCTGTAGCCAGAAGTCGTATGCCCCCCGCTGGTTCTGCTCCGAAGGGGCGCGGAATCCTCTCCCCGATTCCACTGTTCTGGCGTTCTGGGGGAAGCCGAACTCCTCCAGCAATGGATTGCCCACCTGCTCTCTGTTCAGCCCCATGGAGTACTCGTAGGGGTAGCGGCGGGCGATGACGCCCTTGCTGGCCTTGTGGGCGTAGTTCCAGTTCTCCATGTCGTCCGACTCGGTAAGGCCCGCGGGGCCGCCGTAGCGCATGTAGAAGTGCCGCAGCATGTCCTTCACCTCCTGCGGCATATCGTGATACACGTAGTAGAAGCGCCAGCACTCCGTCCAGTCGACCCCGGCGGGGTGCCATATGCAGATGCTGTTGTTGGTCCCCTGGGTGCCGTTGGGGAAGATGTTGCCATTGCCGGAGTTTACCCGCCAGCGCTTGCCCAGCACCTGCTTGCGGCGCTCATAGGAGGAGCGGTAATACTCCTCCACGGCAGGCGGCTGGTTCGCGTAGGTGGGGATGTAATCGAAGTCCTCAGGCACAAACGAAACTCCCAGCCGGCCGGACCCGTGGTGCGTCACCTGAAGGCTCGTGGTCACCTGACGGCGCGCCCGATCGCCCGCCGTCTGACGGCTCTGCCCACCGCCCGGGTTAATACCCACGATCTCCACCGAGTGGTGAGTCGGCGTGCCGTGGTAGCCGTCGCCTAGGAAGTTCTCGGCGCCGAACTTCCAGTTGGAAGAGAAGAGCCACTTGAGGACACCCAGCACCTCGATATCCGCCTCGCTCCCGTCCGGCTTGTCGAAGTGCAAGCCCAGCCCGTACTCGTTATCGCCGATGTACTCCAGGAATGACGGCGCTTTCGGGTCCCACGTGGCCCAGATGCTGCCGCGGAAGTTGGCCATCTGCGCGACTTCCACCAATCCCCACTGGCTCTTGTCCAGCTCCTCCCGATACGCGTCCTTGTACCGCGGCACGCCCACCAGCGACCCATCGCCCGCGTAGCTCCACCCGTGGTACGGACACGTGAACACCGGCGTGTTCCCCTCGTCGTACCGGCATACCTTCATCCCACGGTGCCGGCACGAGTTCAGGAACACGTGCACCGTGTTGTCCCGGTCCCGGCTCAGGATGACCGATTCCTCTCCCATCCGCGAGACGAAGTAGTCGCCGGGTTTCTTTACTTGGTCCGCGAACCCCACGAAGAGCCAGCAGCGGGCGAAGACCCGCTCCTTCTCGATCTCGTACAGCTCTGCGTCCACGAAGATGTCCCGGCTGACGATACCCTGCTGCCGGTCCACCAGGTCCACGCCCTTCCATACTCCGGTCTCCATTGCCATCTCAGCACCTCCCGTGGGGTCCTACGGATGCCACGAACTAGTCTTTGGTGACGGTACTCCTGCGGGTAGGGGGGTGTCAATCACTAAGTAGAGGGTGTGCTATAGGAGGCTGGAAAACCGTGCCCGCCTTCCAGGCTTCTCACAAGAAGAGTGGGTACTACTTTCCACACTTTTTGGTCAGTTCGACCTGGCGCACACCAGGTCAGGTTGCATAGATTGGTCTCGTGGGTGAGTGGTATCTGCGACCAACTGGGTGCGGTAGCCAGGTGCAGGACATCCGCTACGTCTACGGGCGAGAAGACCGCTACGCCCAGCAGAAAGAGCGGCATTACACGAGCACCCAGTTCAGGGCAGCCAAGGCCGTGCTGAAGCTAAACGGGTTGGTGTAATGGGCCCGGTCCTTATTGAGCCGAGAGTACGTTATGCGCACAAACCTCTTGGTCGACACAGCCGTGACTCCTCCCATCGGTCACGGGGGAACCCTACGCCTCAGAGTGAAGGTCGAAGCGTAGGCGCTGGGCCAGCGCCGCCTCGATCGCTTCCTGCTCGACGGCCGTTACCATGGCCCGATGGAAGGTGGCGCTGCCCAGGTCCCTTACGGACTCTAGCCCCACCACGCCTCGAAAGTCCGTCCGGTAAAACAGGGCCCCGGCCATGGACGCCCCGGTCACTTCGGCACCCTTCATGGTGAGCCGCAGAAGGAACGCCCCCGTCAGGTCCGCGTCGCGAAGGCTCGCACCCGCGATGCTGGCCTCGTACATGTCCGTCCCGCGTAGCAGTGCCTCGGTTAGGTCCGCTCCCTGGAGGTTACAAACGATCATGGAAGCACCACTCAGGTCTGTCCCGCGCAAGGTGCTCCTGCTGAGGTCGGCCCGTCGCAGCTCCGCGCCGCGCAGGTCTGCCCCTGTCAGGTCCACGCCAGACAGCTTCGAGAAGGGAAGGAAAAGGTCGTGAGCCCGAAGGCCGCTCCAGTCGGCGCCCTCGGCAACGAGCGGCTCGGCGCGCAGGTCTTGGGCCCGGAGGTACGCGAGAAGCTCCGAGTATCCCTCCTGGGCGTCGAGGGCACGCTCCTCCCCAGAAAGCTGGGTATGCGAGAAGTCGCGCTCCCCATCTATGGTTCGCTGCAGTAGCTCATGGATGAAAATGGTGGTCCGTGTCTGGGTCATGGTGTCCTCCTCATTGAGTTGTATACCAGAATGGGGGCTAGGGTGGTTCGTCTACCCAAGTCCATAGCACTGTTGTGTGCACGCTTCAACTGTCAGGTGGAGGTTACGTCAATAGGTGTGTAAACGACATCAGGCGGCGACCTTCTCAGCCGTTGATTCAATGGCGATTCCATCCGCATACTGTGCACCGAGATAGACGTCTTCGATCAACTCAGGGGCCTTCAGACGCCTGAAGCGCTGTTCGGCGACCATCAACATTTTCCAGATCACCGCTATCGCCCGATCGACCCTCTTGTAGCGCTTGGCGGCATCGGTCCGAAGCCTGAGGGCCGCGAAGGGTGATTCTACCGGGTTCGTCGTGCGAAGGTGCCCCCAGTGCTCCTTTGGGAAGTCATAGAAGGTGACCATGCGGTCCCAGTCCCGCTCCAAGGCCTCTGAGGCCGCCTCGTAGGAATGGTCGCCGCACCACCTGGTGAACACCGTCCTGAGCCGCTCAGCCTCTGTCCGAGTCGGCGCGTAGGGGATAGTACGCAGCATGAGCTTGGCCTGGTCCTGTTGTCGCTTTGGAAGCTTGGCGAGCACGTTTACGATCTTGTGGTTCCAGCAGCGTTGCTCTGCCGCCTGCGGATAGACGTTGCGCAGAGCTCCCCAGATGCCCAGGTGTCCGTCCCCAACCACCAGCCTCGGGCACTCCAGCCCGCGGCGCCTCATGTCCCTGAGCACATCGGACCAGTTCTCTGTGGGCTCCCTGTATCCGGGAACAGCGCTCACCACCACCTTGCTCCCGTCGCTCAGGGCCGCCACCACCACCAGTACTGCCGCCTTCTCCTTCTCAAGACCAGCCTTGACGTAGACTCCATCCACCCACATGTAGACCACTTCCAGGTCATCTAGGGGCCGGCTGCGCCATTGGGCAAGCTCATCGTTCCACTTGGACTTCAACCGGGCCACCGTGCTCGCCGATACCGGTGCGTCCTCTCCCAGCAGCCCCCGCAAAGCCAGATCGAAGTCGCCTTCGGATAGACCGTGCAGGTACAGCTCGGGGATCAACTCAGCAACCTTCCTGGTCCTGTTGACGAACAGCGGCAGCAGCCGGCTCTCGAACTGCTCCTCGGTATCGCGGACTCGCGGCCGCCTCAGCTGTATCGTTCCCGAACTCAGCGTAAGCCTCCGGGCTCTGCCGTATCCGTTCCGATAGCCGGTATCGTTGTCCGAGTCGGATCTGAGCGCCGACTTCGCCCTTCCCAGAAACGCCGTCACCTCCTCCTCCAGCAACTCCTGGATCAGCCTCTGGACCTGGCTTCGCACCCAATCCTCCAACTGCTCCCACTCCGGCCTTGACTCCGACCTACTCTCAGTGCTTTCCTTCCTCATGGGCGGTCTATCTCCTCTCTTGGGCCTCGAGCCCGTGTTGTTCAGAGAGAGGGTACACCGCCTGACTGCTTACACACTTTTTGAAGATACCTCACGGTGGTGATCGACTTCACCTCATGGAATCGGTCGGGTCCCAACATTAGGGTCGAGGAGATTGAACAAACGCAAGAGTCTGCCGTGCTCGCGTTGGTCAAATAGCCAAAGCTAGGCCATGAATTGATACACTTGTTTCCTCCACAGCGTAGGTACACTCAGACATTCAGCACCTAAGGTCACAAATTGGTCACGGACCGTCCAAAATAGGGGAGCATTAGGCGATACCAGCTGGAATGAGTGTTATAGACGAACAAGACCTCGGCCTACCAAACAGCATAGGGCTCTATACACTAACATGGCTCGCATCGGACTTTGGAACCGCTGACTATTCCTAATCCATCGAAAGGCCCAGATGAAATCATCTGGGCCTGGTCGTTATCTGGTCGGGGAGGGGAGATTTGAACTCCCGACCTCTTCGTCCCGAACGAAGCGCGCTACCGGACTGCGCTACTCCCCGACGTTGAAGGGAAAACTATGAGACCCCTCTCGCGCCATTATAGCCGAAGGAGATACGGCCCAAGCCTAGGAACGCCGTAGGGGCGCGAACAGTTGGTGTTGGCCAATGAACTCCTGGGCCTCCCGCAGGTCCTTGGGCGTTTCCACCGAGCGCCAGAACGCATCGCTTGAAAACGCTTGGAGGTGTCCCTCCTTCGCCAGTCGAGGGAAGAGCTCGCTCTCATGGTCGCCTTCAAGTGGGAACTGGGCCATGACGGCACGCGAAAGGATGTAGGTTCCGGCGTTGATCCAGTACGGCAACATCGGCTTCTCTCGAAAGGCTGTGACCCGCCCGGCCTCGTCCACGTCCACGATGCCATACGGGCTGGGCATGGCGGTAAGCATGATGGTGGCCAGGGCGCCAGAGTCCAGATGGTGCCGTAGCAAGGGTTCCAGGGGCTGATCGGTCACGACGTCCCCGTTGGTCGCCACCAGTACTTCGTCGGTAATCCCGGCCTGCTCAAAGCCGTTTCGCAGGGCACCGCCACGCCCGAGCGGGTGGTCTTCACCCACGCACTCCACGGTGAGTCCGTCGATTCGCGGCACGGCAAAGTGTTCGCGCACCACCTCTTGGCGGTAGCCCACTAGCAGGACGGCACGCTCCACCCCGTGGCTCCGCAGCCAGTGGAGGTGGTACTCCAAAAGCGGTCTACCAGCAACGGGGACCATGGGTTTGGGCAGATTCTCGGTGAGGGGCCGCAATCGCTCTCCTCTACCACCCGCCAGCACCAGAGCCGTCTTGAGTTTGTTCGCGGAGGTCACGAAGAAAGTGTAGTGGCGCGGTGGCACGCCGTAAAGCAGGCAGGGTGTCCCCTGCACCCACTTGCTAGTCCCAATAGTTGATGTACAGCAAGGGTAGTTGAGCCCTCGCCGGATCGCTTGCAGGCAGGGTGTCCCCTGCACCCACTTGCGGGGTCCCGATCGCTACCATCTACGAAGGGTGTTGAAGCCCTCGCCGGATCGCTTCCGGGCAGGGTGTCCCCTGCACCCACTTGCCGGTCCCAATAGTTGATATACAACAAGGGTAGTCAAGCCCTCGCCGGATCGCTTCCGGGCAGGGTGTCCCCTGCACCCACTTGCTGGTCCCGCTAGTTGATGTACAGCAAGGGTAGTCGAGCCCTCGCCGGATCGCTTCCGGGCAGGGTGTCCCCTGCACCCACTTGCTGGTCCCGCTAGTTGATGTACAGCAAGGGTAGTCGAGCCCTCGCCGGGTCGCCTAGTGCACACAAGCCGGGGACTGGGGCGGGCTGGGTGGGTAAAACCAACCTGGGGTGGGGTTCACCCGGCCCTACACTTCTCCACAGAGAAGCGCGCACTAAACACCAATCGCGAGGTGCCTGCAAGCCGTGGCAAGTCGGCTATTCGCCACGTCCTTGCCGGCGGCGGATGCGAAGTGTGGCCAGGAGCGCCTCTGGACCCGCCTGCCACGTCCGCAGCTTCGAGCCCTCTTCCACGTGCTTCCACGCAACTGGGACCTCCGCCACACTGAAGCCGAGCCGCTTGGCGTTTGCGAGGAGGTCCAGGTCAAAGGCCCAGCCCTTCTCCCGCACGTGGGGCGCGAGTGTCTGCCATGCGGAGGCACGCACCGCTTTGGCCCCGCACTGGGTGTCCTGGAACCGCAGGCCCAGGAAGAAGCGGACCCAGGTGCGCATCGCCTTGCTGGCCAGCTGGCGTGACAAAGGCCGCCCGCCGCCCGAGGACCCGCCACCGAAACGGTCGCCGATGGCCAGGTCGTAATCGTTCAGGGCGCCGATGAGGCGCTGGGTCTCCGGAGCCCTGACCATGTTGTCCGCGTCGGCAAAGGCGAGCCGCGCTCCCCGGGCAGCGGCGAAACCTTCCCAGACCGCGCCCCCCTTGCCAAGTGGACTGGCGAACTCGATCAGGCGCACCTGAGGGGCATGCTGCGTAACGTTCTCCACCACGGCGCGGGTGTCATCGGTGCAGCCGTTCAAGACCACTACTATCTCAAACCCATCGCCATAGGGCCCCGTAAAGTGGCTGGCGTACTCTTCCAAGGTCGGGCGGATGCGGGCCGCCTCGTTGTAAGCGGGGATGACGATGGAGAGCTGGAGTGGGTAGCTGACGGCGGCCACTGGGGACCCTACCCCACCTTCTCGAGTTTGGCGAAGCTGTGGAGCAGCCGCTTGATACCCGAGTCGCCCACGAAGGCCACGGTGACTTCGTAGTCGCCTGACTTGGCCACGCAGCTGACCACGATGCCCCGTCCGAAGCTATCGTGCACTACCTTCTCACCCGCCTTGAAGGGCGCTTCAGATGGCGCGGTGGCTACCGCGGCGGCAGTCGACGGGGAGTACCAGCGGTCATAGGCGCCCGCGCCCGATGGGACCGGATGGCCCTGGCGGTCTGGGGTTTCCACTAGGTGCGGCGGGACGTCGGCGAGGAACCGGGACGCCGGATTGGGTTGGCCAGCACCGAAGAGGCGGCGGCGGAACGCACGCAGGAGGTAGAGCCGCTCCTTGGCCCTGGTCATGCCCACGTAAGCCAATCGGCGCTCCTCCTCCAACTGGTCAGGGTCGTCCATGGAGCGGACGTGGGGCAGGATGTTCTCCTCCATACCAACCATGAACACCACCGGATACTCCAAGCCCTTAATCTGGTGCAACGTGATGAGGGTCAGGTACTCCTGCTCGTCCTCGGTCAGGGCGTCCTGGTCGGCCATCAGCGTGGCGCTTTCCAGGAACTGCCGAAGCGACTCTTGCGCCGGCACGTCAGCCAAGTCCGAGGCCACGCCCCTCAGCTCCCGGAGGTTGTCCAATCGGTCCTCCGCGTCGGGATCGTCAGCATCCAAGAGGTGACGCCGATAGCCGGTCCGCTCCATCACCCCGCCAATCAGGTCCGACAGGTCCAGCGTGGCCAGCTCCTCTCGGAGTCCGTTGAGCAGTCCGAGGAAGTCTACCAACAACTGCGTCTGGCGGGCGTTGAAAGGCGTGCCGGTGCTCGGGGAGCTCCCGCTCTCGCCCGCTAGCACCTGGAGGGCGGCGTACGCTGGGATGCCCATGTCCGACGCCCAGAGGGACAGGTCGTCGAGCGTGCGCTTGCCGATGCCCCGGGGCGGGACGTTGATGACCCGCGCAAGGCTGACCTCGTCGTAAGGGTCCTGGAGGAGCCGCAGGTAGGCAAGGACGTCCTTCACCTCTCTGCGTTGATAGAAGCGAGTACCCCCAATCAGCTTGTACGGCACCCCATAACGGAGGCAGGCTTCCTCCAACGCGCGGGACTGGGAGTTGACCCGGTACGTTACGACCATGTCGCGGAGGCCGTAGGTTCCTTCACGGGCGAGACGGTTAGCCTCCTCCAGAACGTGGATAGCCTCCTCTTCTTCGTTGTGCGCTTCGGACACACGCACGGGCACGCCGTCGTCGTTATCCGTCCATAGGTGCTGCTCCAGCCGCTGGCGGTTGTTGGAGATGACCCCCTGGGCCGCCTGGAGGATGGTCTTGGTGGAGCGATAGTTCTGGGAGAGGCGGACTACCTTGGCCTTGGGATAGTCGCGCTGGAAGCTGAGGATGTTGCGCAGGTCAGCGTTGCGCCAGGAGTAGATGGACTGGTCCGGGTCACCCACCACGCAGAGGTTCAGGTGTTTGCCGGCCAGCTCTCGGGCGATTTGGTACTGGGCCACGTTGGTGTCCTGGAACTCGTCTACCATGAAGTGCAGGAACCGCTCCTGGTAGCGGTCGCGCACCTTTGGGGCCTGGCGGAATAGGTCAACGGTCTTGGCCAGGAGGTCGTCAAAGTCCACGGCCCGGCTCCGGACGAGCAGGTCTTGATAAAAAGTGTACACGCGCTGGACCACCTGGTCGTAGTAGCCGTCGCCGCGAGAGGGATACTGGTCTGACGGGATGAGCTGTGACTTGGCGGACGAGATGGCGCTCAGCAACCCCCGAGGTGGAAAGCTCTTGGGGTCCACCTGAGCGGTCTCCATGGCCCGCTTGACGACGTCCAGCTGGTCTTCGCTGTCGAAGATGACGAAATCGTTGGGAACGCCGATGGCTTCACCGTCGCGGCGAAGGATGGTGGCGCAAAGGGCGTGGAAGGTGCCCGCGGTAAGCTGTCGGGCGCGCTGGCCGAGGAGCCGCTCCAGGCGGTTGCGCATCTCACGGGCGGCACGGTTGGTAAAGGTGACGGCGCAGATTCGGCGGGGCGAAATGTCCACGCTACGGACTAGGTAGGCGATTCGGTGGGTGATGACCCTGGTCTTGCCGCTGCCAGGACCCGCTAGTATGAGCAGTGGGCCGTCGATGTACTCGGCGGCCTCGCGCTGGTCAGGGTTCAGGCCCTCGAGAACGGAGTCACGGGCGTTCACTCAGCCAGTATAGCAGGCAGGGTGTCCCCTGCACCCTGCAGGACGCGTCCTGCACCTACTTGCGGTGTCCCAAATAGTCGACGTACAGCAAGGGTGGTTAAGCCCTCGCCGGGCAGGGTTTCCCCTGCACCCTCTTGCGGGGTCCCCATCGCTACTGGCTACAAAGGTTGTTGAAGCCCACGCCGGAGCGTCTACGGGCAGCGAGAGCAGACCAAAAGCCGGTGGGGGGACGCCCTCGGACGCAGTCCGGGGAGGGTGGGTGGGTAAAATCACCTTGGGGTGGGGTCCGCCCGCCAGCAGAAGGAGATGTCAGTACAAAGTTTCCTGGAAGGGGCTTGGGGAAACCTCTTTGCAAAGAGGTTTCCCCACTTTACTCAGACGCCACGTAGTCCCCACGCTGACCGCCGCGCTTCTCCAGCAGCCGGACCTCTCGGACCGCGATGGCGCGGTCGGCCGCCTTGCACATGTCGTAGATGGCCAGGGCGCTAACGCTCACGGCGGTCAGGGCCTCCATCTCGACCCCCGTCTTGGCGGTGGTGCGGGCCGTAGCGGTGATGGTCACATGCCCTAGGGCCGGGTCGGAATCGAACTCAACGGAGACGTGGCTCAGGGGCACCTGATGGGCCAGCGGGACCAGCTCCCAGGTGCGCTTGGCGGCGGCGATGCCCGCGATGCGGGCCACGGTGAAGACGTCGCCCTTCTCCATGCGGCCCTGGAGCACCAGCGCCAGGGTCTCCGGCTTCATGGCGACGACGCCCTGCGCCACGGCTATCCGCTGGGTGTCGGGTTTCGCGCCCACGTCCACCATCTGGGCGTTGCCTTGGGCGTCCAGGTGTGTGAGGCCCTCACCTCCGCTCTCGTCGGGGCCTGGCGATTTGATGCCTGCCGCCATTTCCATGGCGGCAACGGCCAGGCGGTCCGCCTCCTCGTTTAGAGGGTCTCCCGCGTGGCCCTTCACCCACTCCCACTCCACCTGACGCTCCGCGGTCAGCCGATCGAGCTGCTCCCACAGGTCCCGGTTGACGTTGCGCTTCCAGTTTCTGGTCATGGTCTTGACCAGGTACTCGCTGTCGCTGTAGACGGTGGCAGCCGTTCCTGGGGAGAGGGCTTCCAGCCCCTTGATGGCGGCGGTTAGCTCCATGCGGTTGTTGGTCGTCGAGGGGTCGGTGCCTGACAGGCGCACGGTGCGGTCATCGGCTGTGATGATAGCGGCCCAGCCGCCGGGGCCGGGGTTGTTCAGGCACGAGCCGTCTGTGTGGATGTCAGTCATTTTAACCGACGTCTCCGAGGTAGACTGGCTCATCCGGTGTGTATGGGTCATCCAAGTAGTTTAGCATTGCTTTAGGGTAATACTGGGCGCTCTTTAATTCGCTGAGGAACATCCACCGTACTGAGCGCTGCACCGGGATATCACCGGGCGGGGCCAGTGACGGGTCATAATCGTCAGCGACATTGCATTGGAAAATGAAGTCGAACTGATGCAAGTCCTCTACGTAATCTGCAAAGAATGGATGATTGCTGGGTGTATATTCTCTGACAAACCGAAGACCCGAGGTAGAAACTACAGCGCCGATCTCTTCCTGGAGCTCCCTTTCGAGGGCTTGGACAAGGTTCTCTTTCCCTGCCTCCAACCCACCTCCCGGTAACAGGTAGAAGGTTCCGACACTCTCTACATAGTTTTCAGTAACAAGGAGTCGGTTGCCTTCCTGAATGAGTGCCCTGGCCGCGTTACGTACTTCCATCTCATCCTTCCCGGCGGTATTAGATTTGCTTCCTACGCTCTAGGCGATTCCGTGTCCGCACTAAATTCGCTAAGGCTATAGGTTCGCGCACCCCTACGCTGCCCCACCTAGATTTACATTAGATCGACAAACGATGCGCATAGCAGACTTGGCGGCCTTCATCTCGAACGGCACCGTTTGGGCTCCATCCGTTTGCTTCGTAAAATCCCGTCCCACGTGGGTACTCAGCTAGGGTCCACAGCACCGCTTCGCGGTAACCCTCCACTGAGAGGGCATTGAGCACTTTGGACATTAGAGCCCGGCCGACACCGGTTCGCCAGCAACTCGGGTCGACTGCAATGGTGTCCAACTCGCCAAGGCTCGCGTCGACGGGGTCTCGGCTGGGTCCTATGCCTGCGAACCCAACAATGATGCCATCACGCTCGCCAACCCACCAGCGGTGTGGCGGGAGCTCCGCGAGATCCGCGCGCCAGCGGCTTATGAGTTCGGCATCGTTCTCTCTCTTCGGCATTAGATTGCCGAATCCAGCGTTCCAAGAATTCACGTATATCCGAGCCACTGGCTCAGCGTCAGCTGGCACAGCCTGCCGGATGACCAGCTCCATACGATGGGTTCCCACTCACCGGGCTCCTATTAGGGTCGGCAGTTAGTCGAGATATGCATACCGGAGAGCTTCTTCGCGGAGCTTACCCCGGACGGGATTCCTCAGTTGTCCGCCTAAGGCGGGCTCCTTCGGAATGACAATGCGAATGGCTCAACACGACGGATTGGTCTAGCCGCCGTCCTTATCGCCCCGGCGTGGGCTTGCACTGGGCAGCTTAGCAACGGCCTCCAGGACACCGCAGGTAGGTGCCCTCCGAAGGAGTCCAGAGTCCTTCGGACCGACGAGTCGGGGCTCACCCGCCGAGCTGGTACATCTCGATCTTGCGCGGGCCGGGGCCCGTCATGGAGGCGCGCAGCTCGGAGTAGCGGTCGGTCCGGGCACCCCACTGGCCCGTCAGGAGCGAAAGCAGCTCCTCGTCCGTGGCGCCGTCGCGCATGGGCCCTCGAATGTCCTGGCCGGTGGTGGCGAAGAGGCAGGTGACCACCTGGCCCTCCGGCGATAGGCGGACCCGGGTGCAATCGCCGCAGAAGGGCTGGGTGACCGACGAGATGAACCCGATCTCGCCCGAGCCGTCCTCATAGGCGTACCGCTCGGCCACTTCGCCCCGGTAGCTAGGCTCCAACGGCCGGATGGGGAGCTGGGCGTTGATGCGCTCCACCAGCTCGGCTGAGGGGACTACTTGGTCGCGCCGCCAGCCGTTGAGGTTGCCCACATCCATATACTCGATGAACCGCACGATGTGGCCCGTGCCCTGGAAGTAGCGGGCCATGTCCACCGCACCCTGGTCGTTGACGCCCCGCTGGACCACGGTGTTGATCTTGATGGGTTGGAGGCCGACGGCGGCGGCGGCGGCGATCCCGTCCAGCGCCCGCTGGGGTGCGAAGCCGCGTCCGTTCATGGCCGCGAACACGTCTGGGTCAAGGCTGTCCATGCTTACGGTAACGCGGTGCAGGCCGGCGTCTTTCAGGGCCTGGGCGTGGCCCGCCAGCAGGTAGCCGTTGGTGGTGATGGTGAGGTCTTCAATGCCGCCCACTCCCGCCAGCATGGCGATGAGCACCTCGACCTCGCTACGCACCAAGGGCTCACCCCCGGTGACGCGGACCTTGGTAACGCCGAGCCGGACGAACAGCCGGGTGAGGCGGGTGATCTCCTCGTAGGTCAGCAGCGCCGCCCTGGGTAGAAAGCGGTAGCGCTCCCCATACACCTCGGCCGGCATGCAGTAGGGGCACCGGAAGTTGCACCGGTCGGTCACGGAGATACGCAGGTCGCGGATTGGCCTGCCCATCGTGTCGTGCACGGTCTGTAGCGTCTGATTCACGGTCTTACTTTACTCTCGTATGGGGCCGTCTCGCGCCGAATCACCTGAGCCGCCTGGCGAGCGGCGAGGCCGCGGTGGCTGATGACATCCTTCTGGACGGCGCTCAGCTCGGCCATGGTTCGGCCCGCTTCAGGCACGTAGAAGACGGGGTCGTAGCCGAAACCGTTGGCGCCCACGGGCTCAAAGGCTACCACGCCTTGGCATGTGCCCTCAAAGACCTCTTGGCGCCCATCCGGCCAGGCAATCACCAGCGCCGCCACGTACCGGCAGCCGCGACGCTCCCACGGCACGTCGCGCGTCTCGTGCAGCAGCCGCCGAACGCGGTCGTCATCGGAGAGGCCTGGACCGCCGTAGCGGGCCGAGCGAACACCTGGACCGCCATCGAGGGCGTCCACTTCGATTCCCGAGTCGTCGGCTAGCGAGGGGAGGCCGCTCGCCGCTACATGGGCAGCAGCCTTCAGGCTGGCGTTCGCCTGAAAGGTAGCGCCGTCCTCCACCACCGTCAGCGTGAGGCCCACCTGGGTAGGGGTCACAAGCTCGTAGCCCACGCCGTCGAGTAGGCGTCGAAACTCGGCCACCTTATGCGTGTTATTGGTCGCGATGAGCAGCCTCGGCAGTGCCATGGCCCCATGATAGCACCAGGGCAGGGTTTCCCCTGCACCCATATGCGGTGCCCCCATCGCGGTTGCTGAACGGAGCGTTCGTAAGCCCTCGCCGGACCGCATCCTAAATCCTTCCATAGCCCCTGGGTAGGGCACACCGTCGGACGCAGTCCGGGGAGGGCGGGTGGGTAAAACCACCCTGGGGTGGGGTTCCTCCAGCCCCGATTCGTCGGTCCGAAGGACTCCGGACTCCTTCGGAGGGCACCCACTTACGGTGTCCCCATTGCTGCTCGGCTACGGAGGGTGTCGAAGCCCTCGCCGGACCGCTTGCAGGCAGACACGGGCAGACCAAGAGACGATAGGGGTCACACTGTTGGACGTGCGTTAGGTTGATACAATATATATCAATTCTATTGACACGATTCCCATAAGTCTATATATTAGGTTTTAGACAGCAGGGCAGGCCCCAAAGAAAGCCCAAAACATGCAGGAGGTGCGACGATGGTACTGCAGCGGTGGGACCCATTGGCCGAGTTGCGACGGATGGAATCGACTATGAACCGGGCGTGGCGAGGCTTCGCCTCTCGCTGGTACGAGCCGGACGCCGAGGGGTGGGGTATCCCCTTGGACGTGGTTGAGGAGGGCGACGAAGTGGTGGTCCAGGCCTCTTTGCCCGGCCTAAAGGCAGAGGAGATCGACGTGTCTATTGACGACGGCGTGCTGACCATCAGGGGCCAGACCAGCGCGGAGCGGGAGCGCAAGAGCGGTGGCTACCTGATGCAGGAGCGGCGGAGCGGCACGTTCTACCGCTCCCTGCGGCTACCGGACTCGCTGGACCAAGACAAGGTGAAGCCCGTGTATAAGAACGGCGTGCTCACGGTCGCCTTCCCCAAGCTTGCGAGCAAGACGCCGAAGCGGCTCACCGTCAAGGTGGAAGACAGCGATAGTCCCGCCGACAGCGAGAAGAAGTAAGCTTCATCCTGTCAGGTCCCTCCTCGGCCAGGCCCCGCCCCGACGCGTCGGAGCGGGGCCTTCTTTTGGTCGAGCAATTGCCGATTGAGCGTAGGGTTGAGGGTGCGCTATAATCCATCGCGTGCGTCGTGGCCAAGGCCGTGGCGCGTGTCCTTCAGGAAACCCCATGAGCACAGGACCTGACCCCATCAATCTGGAAGCCCTACAGGCCGATGCGCTAGCGACGTTGGGCAGCGTCGACAGCGAAGAGTCCCTGGAGCGGTGGCGCGTCGCCTACCTGGGCCGGCGGAGCAGGCTCACCACGGCGCTGCGAGGGTTGGCGTCGCTGGCGCCGGAGGAGCGCAGACGCGTGGGCGCCCAAGCCAACCAGCTCAAGATGCTGCTCGAACGGCAGGTGGAGGAGCGACGCGGCAGCCTTCAGCACGCGGCCCTCGACGAGCTCGCCGTTGACCAAATGGACATCACGCTGCCCGGCCGACCGGTGGAGATCGGCCGATACCACCCGTCCACACGAGTGGTGCGCGAGGTCTGCGATATCTTCGTAAGCATGGGCTTTCAGGTCGTCGAGGGGCCGGAGGTGGAGTGGGACCTCTACAACTTTGAGCGGCTGAACATCCCCAAGGACCATCCGGCGCGGGACCAGTGGAACACGCTATGGGTGGACACGATGCAGGGCGCGGATGGGCAATACCCCATGCTGATGCGGGCCCATACATCGCCCATGCAAGCCCGCATCATGGAAAGCACCAGTCCGCCGGTGCGGGTGGTCGTGCCGGGGAAGGTGTGGCGCTACGAGGCGACCGACGCGACCCACGAGTCGCAGTTCTTTCAGATTGAGGGGCTGGCCGTGGATGAAGGGATCAGCTTCGCGAACCTGCGCCACACGCTCTACGAGTTCGCGCGCCGGATGTTTGGCGAGGAGCGCAAGGTGCGGTTCCGCTGCGACTACTTCCCATTCGTGGAGCCGGGCGTCGACATGTCCATCGACTGCTTCGTGTGCCCGGGCGACGACCCGGAGTGCCGGGTATGCCGTGGCGGAGGGTGGATCGAGATCATGGGCGCCGGCATGGTCCACCCCAACGTGCTGCGTGCCGCCGGGTATGACCCCGAGGTGTACACCGGCTTCGCCTTTGGCATGGGGGTGGAGCGCATCGCCATGCTCAAGTACGGTATCGACGACATCCGTTTGTTCTACAGCAACGACGTACGCTTTTTGCGCCAGTTCGCCTAGCCGTAGGCACTTCGCCCTTTCGATTCTATCCGCGGCACTTATGCCTGATGCGTAGTGACCGCGTTAGGACCCAAGGCAGTGTGGCTGGTTAAGTCGGATATTGACCATCATATAGGAGTCGAATGAATCGCAAACACGAGACGCGTTTTGAAATAGGTAGGCAGGTGGTCAGCCGCTTATTATCCAGTGTAAGGGTCCCGATGGGGAGCGCAACTCCCGCCAGCTTTCCTGACGAGCCCGGCCTCTACTTGTTCGCAGACCGCTCCAGCGACGAGCCCCTCCGAGCCGGTGAGAGCCAGAGCTTGCGAAGCAGGATCTATCGGAATCATCTTATGGGTTCGCAGCCTGGAAACTTACCCGCTCAATTGATTGCGGGCGGTGAGGCCGAAAACCAAAACGCGGCAAAGGTGTGGATAAGGGCCCGTTGTGATGTCAGATTCCTCACCTACGGGCAGGTCGAGTCAATAGAGTTGGACCGATTCTCTGCGGAGCACTTTGTACTTGGAGCAATCAGACCTCGGTTTACAGAAGGTAGATAAAGGGCCCACTAAGGCCACCTAGGGATTAGTGAACACGGCGTAACGCCGGTAAACACCTACGCACTTATTCCCGCCAGCCCGCCCCCGAACGCGCTCCGGCCGCTATCGCGGACGCAGTGTGCAAGCATACGAGAGGGCCCATAATTTTAAGGTGTTGGTGGGTTCCCCCGTGGCCGAAGCACAGCGCGGCCCGATATAATTGGCCGCACGTTCCCAGGCCCTCTCACTCTATTCGCATGTCATCACGAGAACCCCCTTCAGAGGGCCCACCCATTGATGCTCCGGGCGTCGACGCCGAGGAGGAGGAGTGGGTCGCTCTCCGTGAGGCAGGGGTCCAGGAGAGGCGGCGCTTCTCCTGGCAGACCACCTTCGCCTCCATGGCGTACCGGCAGTTCGTGTACCTGTGGATGGGGCAGGTCACCCACGCGGGTGCGCTGTGGCTGGAGATGGTGGCAAGGCCGCTGCTGATCCTGGCGCTGACGGGCTCCGCGGTCCAGCTGGGTATGGTCATGGCGCTACGCACCGTGGCGTCGGTAGCCTTTGGGATGGTGGCCGGTGTCGTCGCCGACAACTTCAAGCGGCGGACGGTGTTGTTGGTGACAAAGACGGTGGTGCTGGGGTTAAGCATCGCCTTCGCGCTGATCCTGCTGACCGGCCGCATCGAAATCTGGCACATCTACCTTTTTACCTTTCTGCGGGCAATCGCCATGGCCTTCGACCAGCCGGCGCGGCGGGCCATGATCCCGTCGATCGTACCAGCGTCCCTGGTGACCAACGCCATGGCGCTCTCTACCGGCAGCATGCAGGTGATGCGCATCGCCGGGGCGGCAGCGGCCGGGATTATCGTCGGCTTCGCCGGCATCGAGTGGGCCTTCGTCACCATCGCGGCCATCTATTCGGTGGCCCTTTTCTTCACGGCGATCCTCGACGTACCGGACCACAAGCGGAGCGGTTACCAGGGTGTGCGGAGCATGGGCAACGACCTGTTCAGTGGGCTCCGGTTCGCTTGGCAGACCCCAAAAATCCGAGGAGTGCTCATCATCGCCCTGGGCTACTTCACCTTCTGCATGGCTTTCATGCAGGTGTTCGCTCCGCTCTTCGCCACACAGGTCCTGGACATCGGGGAGGAAGGGTTCGGGTTCATGATGGCCATCACGGGCATTGGGGGTGTGATCGGCGCCCTGGCTTTGGCAACTGCAAACCCGACCCGGAAGAGAGGCCTCATCATGATCGTGATGCTGATGGTCATGGGGCTGCTCCTAGTCGCTCTCTCCGGCAGCACGTACCTCGGCTCGGTGCCGTTAGTGTTCCTGGTCGTTGCCCTTCTGGGCATAGGTCAGACGGGCCTCATGCCGCTGCTCAACGCGTCGCTCATGGACGCGGCGCCCGAAGGAATGCGGGGACGGGTGCTGGGGCTGCTAAGCCTGGACCGGGCGATGACCGGTCTGGGCGCGGCCATCGCCGGTTTCTTGGCAGCGGCCGTCGGTGCGCAGGCGGCCCAGATCATATTCGGCCTGGGTTGCATCGCCATAGCCGTCGTGATGCTCGGCGCCTACCCTCCACTGCGGCGCATCGAGTAGCAGCTTCCTCCCCTTTTTAGACGATAGGCCTTCACACTAGCAGGGTGCTGAAAAACCCTTTCGACCAGCCCCTCCGACTAGTCGAGAGTCTCGATGAGCGGAGCCTCATCGGACCTGACCCCCTTCCCTTCGGCTTCGCTCAGGATAGGCCTGGCCAGGAAGGGAGAAGAATTCATAGCTGAGGTACACCCCTTCGACGATGCTCAGGGCAGGCTCTCAGACTCCCGGCAAAGGGGCTCCCACCCCTCTGCACTCCCCTTTTTCACGAGTCTGCTAGGGCTGCGCGGAAGCAACGGGGCCTGCTATACTTGGGCGCGACGCCGTCCCCAAGCACTCCAACCCCATTTCGGGAGTCCCCGCCTCTTATGAAGGTCCCCCTGGCCTGGCTTTCCGAATACGTTCCCTTGAAGCTACGGCCCGCGGAGCTGGCCCACCGGTTGACCATGGCCGGCATCGAGGCGACGTACGAGCCAGGGGCCAGCGCCGGCTGGGACAACGTGCTGGTGGGAAAAGTAGTCAAGGTGGAGCCCCATCCGAACGCTGACCGGCTCCAGCTGGCCACGGTGGACCTAGGAGGCGAGTCGCCGAGGGTAGTGTGCGGGGCACCCAACGTCGCGGAGGGCCAGCGTATCGCCTTTGCCCGCGTGGGAGCCCGCCTCATAGCGCCACACAACGGGGGGGAGCGCTTTACGCTGACCGCGGCCACCATCCGGGGCGTCGTGTCGGAGGGGATGGTCTGCTCGGAGCGCGAGCTAGGCCTGGGCGAGGACCATGAGGGCATCTTGGTCCTGGATGAGAGCGCGCCGGTGGGCCTGCCTTTGGCGGAGCTCATCCGGGACGACGTCCTCGACCTGGAGGTCACGACCAACCGAGGGGACTGTCTGTCGGTGCTGGGCGTGGCCCACGAAGTGGCCGCGATGTCGGGGGAGACGGTTACCGAGCCACCGTTGGAGTACGCGGAGGACGGGCCGGATATCGCCGGGTCCGTTACCGTCCGCATCGAGGACCAAGAGCTGTGCAGCCGCTACCTGGCCACGGTGGTCCGGGGGATCCGCATCGGGCCCTCGCCACAATGGATGCAGCAGCAGCTGACGCTGGCGGGTATGCGCCCCATCAACAACGTAGTGGACGTGACAAACTTCGTGATGCTGGAGTACGGCCAGCCACTCCACGCCTTTGACTTGACCACTGTCCGGCAGAACACCATCGTGGTGCGGCCCGCGCGGGACGGGGAGCGGTTGACGACGTTGGACGGGCAGGAGCGTCTGTTACGGCCACCCATGCTGCTCATCACTGACCCGGAGCGGTCTATCGGCCTGGCGGGGGTCATGGGCGGCGCGAACAGCGAGATGACCGACGCCACGACCGACGTGCTACTGGAATCGGCCACGTTCAACGCGATCAATACGCGGCGTACCGCCCAGGCGCTCAAGCTGCGGTCCGAAGCCTCGACCCGCTTCGAGAAGGGGTTAAGTCCGGAGCTGGCCATGCGGGCCATCCGGCGCGCGACGGCGCTTATCCTGGCAACGGCGGGAGGCCGTGCCGACCGCGACATCGCGGAGGCCTTTCCGGGGAAGGCCGAACGGCTATCCGTACCGCTTCGTCAGCAGCGGCTGCGCCAGGTGCTAGGGACCGACGTCCCCACCGCGCAGGTCTCCGAGGTGCTCACATCCCTCGGGTTCCAGGTGGAGCGGGAGCCCGGCGGCCTGGCCGACTCGCAGGCGCTCGTGGTAACACCGCCCTATTGGCGCAGCGACGTCTCCATTGAGGAGGACGTCATAGAAGAGGTGGCACGGACCGTGGGTTATGACGCCGTGCCGGCCACGCCCTTGGAAGGCAAGGTGCCGGAGCAGGTGCCCCAACCCCTGCGTGCCTTGCGGGAGGAGGTGACGGACCTGCTGGTGGAAGCCGGTATGCAAGAGATCATCTCCTATAGCCTGGTCAGCTGGCGGCTCTTGGAAGAGGCAGGAACACCACCCGACGCCCCCCAGTCGGCTTCCCTTCAAGTGGCCAACCCGATGAGCCAAGAGCAGGAGTGCCTGCGGACCACGCTGCGTGGCGGCGTGCTACGGACGCTTTCCGCGGGCCTTCGTCTCCCTCCTGGAAACCTGCGGCTCTTCGAGGCGGGCCGGGTGTACACACCAAGGTCCGAAGAGCTTCCGGAAGAGCGAGAGATGGTGTTCGGGGTGCTGGCGGGACCAAGGAGTGAGTCGTTTTGGAGCAAGGGCTCAGCGCCGCTGGACTTCTACGATGCCAAGGGCGTCGTGGTGACCGCTCTGGAACGGTTGGGGATGAGCCCGCGGCTCGAACGGGGCACGGACACGCTGCTCCATCCTGGCAGGACCGCCCGCGTGATGGTGAACAGCAAGCTAGTGGGCCTCATCGGCGAGCTGCACCCGCGGACGGTGGAAACCTTCGATCTGTCCACGCCGGTGGTGGCGTGTTTCGAGCTGGACCTCGCACGGCTGCTGGCAGAGCTGCCTGCGCCGCGGTACAGCTACCGTCCCTTCTCTCGTTTCCCCGTCGCGGACCGGGACCTGGCGCTGATGGTGGATGAGGGGGTATCGGCGGAGCAGCTGCTGGCGGTAATCGAGGACCACCCACTGGTCCGGAGGGCGGTCCTGTTCGACCTTTTTACCGGCGGCGCGCTGCCCCCTGGCAAGAAGTCCCTGGCCTACCGGGTAGAGCTCCAATCGGACAGGGGCACCCTGACCGCGGAGCAGCTCAACGAGGCCATGACAGCGGTGGTACGGCGGTTGGAGCGCGAGACGGGCGCTTCGCTCCGGGCCTAAGGGGTCTGGGGGCGCCACCGACAGGTCGGGGCAGGCGGTAAGCGGCCCCCAGCAAGTCAAAGGAGAGACGTCAGAACGATGGAGCAGCACGCGCACCCGCATCGGGCCGACATGCTTAGCGTCGAGGAGGCGCTGGAGAAGGTCTTGGCCTTGGTGGAACAGCTCCCGGCCGAGGAGACACCCCTGCTCGAGGCCGACGGCCAAACCCTGGCCGAAGAGGTCCGCGCGCCCTTTGATGTGCCCGCGCTCGCCAATTCGGCCATGGACGGCTACGCGGTGCAGGCAGCGGCCCTGGAGGGTGCATCCACCGACACCCCGGTGACCTTACAGGTGACAGGGCAGGTCCAGGCGGGACAGCTCGCCCGTACCCCGGTAACGCCCAGTACCGTGGTGCGCATCATGACGGGCGCACCGCTGCCGGAAGGCGCCGACGCGGTGGTGCCTTACGAGCTTACCGACGAGCCCCAGCGCCTGGCAGCCGGACGGGAGTTGAGCGAGGTGGCGCTCTACCAGCGGCCGCAGCGTGGTGAGAACGTGCGTCCCGCGGGCGAAGACGTGAGCCGGGGAAGCGTGGTGCTGAAGCAAGGCCACGTGTTGGACCCACCCGCTATAGGGATGCTGGCGTCGTTGGGTTACGCGCGGGCGTGCGTCATCAGGCGTCCTCAGGTAGCCATTCTGGCCACTGGAGACGAGGTGCAATCGCCTGGGGAGGCCTTGGAGCCGGGGAGGCTTTTCGACATCAATAGCTACACGGTGGCCTCGGCCGTCCGCAGGTACGGCGGCGTACCGCACCTGCTCGGGACCGCCAAGGACGAGATAGCCGAGCTGCGGGACAAGCTGCGGCAGGGGCTACAGGCGGACATGCTTATCACGTCGGCGGGCGTGAGCGCGGGCGCGTTCGACATGGTCAAGGACGCACTGGCGGAGCTGGGCAACATATCCTTTTGGGCGGTCCGCATGCGGCCTTCCCGGCCGCTTGCCTTCGGTGCTTTGAACGCTCCCGATGGCCAGCGGGTACCGCACCTAGGCCTACCGGGCAATCCGGTGAGCGCACTGGTAGCGTTGGTCGAGTTCGGCCGCCCTGCCCTGGCCAAGATGATGGGCAAGACGCCTACTCCGTTGCCCGCGGTGGAAGCGGTGCTGGAGGCGCCCATCAGCAATTCTGATGGACGCCGGGTGTTCGCCCGGGTTACGCTGGAGGGCCGGAAAGGGGTCCTATATGCTCGGCCCACCGGCGCCCAGGGTTCGAACGTCCTCACGTCCATGGTGTTGGCCCAAGGCCTTGCCATCTGCCCAGAGGACCTAGCCGGTCTGCCGGCAGGCCAGCGGGTGAGCGTGCAGCTCTTAGACTGGCTAGACCACTCTATCCTCCTGCCCTTCATTAACCACAGCACGAGGTAACCAAATGGCCACGAGACCTTCGACGGAACCACGAGAGGAGTCGGCGTTAGAGGAGCATGAAGAGCCACGCTATGCCCTAGACCCGCAGGTGATCGAAGCTCGCGGGAGGGTTGCCACCGCGTTGGTGGAAAGCAGGCTGTGCACAGCCAGTAGAGAGAAGCGCAAGGCCGGTCAGGGCACCCTGAAGGCACAATTCGCCGCGCTTCGAAAGCTGCTACGGGACAACTGTCAGCGCGACGCCGAATACCTTCACTCCCAACTGCCCATCATGGAGACGGCCTTTCGGCTCCTGCTCATCGCCCCTCGAGAGCCGGTGGCGCTAAGCACGCTGCACGAGCAGGTCGATGAGCTGTGGAGCAACTCGACCTGGCCGCGTCACATCTCGGCCGAAGCGTTGGCCAGGGTGCTTAGCCACGACGATTATTACGGGATCGTAGAAGTGACGCCCCAGGAGAAGGACAAGGGGAAAGGGTAAGCGCGGTCAGGAGCGGGGCGTCCTCAGGCGGCGGAAGGAACGAGGAGCTCCGCCTTGGCGACGTCCACCAGCTGGCCGAAGGCGCGCGCATCAGTGCGGGCCAGGTCAGCCATCACCTTCCGGTCTACTTCGACGCTCGCCAGCTTTAGCCCGTGGATGAATTGGCTGTACGAGAGGCCGCCCAGGCGGGCGGCAGCCCCAATCCGCACGATCCAAAGCCGTCTGAAATCGCCCTTGCGCTCCCGGCGGTGGCGATAGGCATACTTCAGGGCGTGGATCATCGACTCATGGGCCCGGCGGTACAAGAGGTGCTTGGTACCCCGGTGGCCCTTGGTCATCTCCAGGACTTTTTTGTGTCTACGGTGAGCGGTGACACCGCGCTTCACGCGCGCCATGAGTAGACCTTTCCTAGCGACCCAGGCTGGGTACCAACGTCCGGACTCGACGCTGCTGAGAGGGGCTGACGGGGACCTTGGAGGCGTACTGCCGGCGCACGTCTTTGGGCTTCTTGCGCCGGAGGTGGCTGCTGTGCCGTTTCATGCGCATCAGCTTGCCAGCTCCAGTTACCTTGTAGCGAGCGGCGGCCCCTTTATGCGTCTTTAGCTTCGGCATCAATACTCTCAGTTTCTATGGCTTCCGTCGTGGCAGCCGCGGGGGCTTCGGCCGTGGCAGTCTCGGGCTTGGAGCGGACTTTGACGGGGGCCAGAATGATGCTCATAAAGCGGCCCTCCAGGTTAGGCGCCTGCTCCAGCTTCGACTCCTCCTTTAGCACCTCGACCACCTGGCGCAGAAGGTTGATGGCCAACTCTGGGTGCTCTGCTTCCCGTCCTCTGAACATGACGGAGACCTTGACCTTGGACCCCTCGTCCAAGAGGCGATGGACCAAGCGTTCTTTGGCCTCGATATCGTGCCGGCCGATCCGGGGACGGAACCGGACCTCGCGCAGGGCGGCGGACTTGCTCATCCGCCGCATTTCCCGTTCCTTGGTCGTCTGCAGGTAGCGGAACTTGCCGTAGTCCAGCAGGCGACACACAGGCGGGGCAGAGGTAGGGTTCACCTCCACCAAGTCTAGGTCCCGCTCGATGGCTAGCTTCAAGGCTTCCCGGGTAGGCAGAACGCCTAGCTGCTGGCCCTGGTCGTCAATGACTCTGACTTCGGGGACCCGGATACGCTCATTTACGCGGAAATCTCTGGCGATGTTCGCTACCTTTCAATCTTGATCAAAACTAACACCGCCGACTGCGGCGTTTGTGTGAGAAATATAGCATAGGGCATCCGCGGCGGTAAAGCCATCGGCTAGCGGGCCCGCTCCCCTAGCCGTGGCTCCGTTCCCCGGAGGAGTCTTCCGATGTTGCCCCGGTGCATGAGGAGAATGAGGGAGCCGGAGGTGATCGCAAACAGGAAGTAGGGAAGCAAGGTGGAGTCGATGGCCCAGGCGGCGGCAAAGACCGCGACGACCGCAGCCACGGCGGAAGCGGAGCCCAGAGAGACGTAACGAGTGAGCGCCACAACCAACACGAAGGCCACGAGCCCCGCGAGCGCGGCCAGCGGTTGGAGCGCAGCCGCCGCGGCGCCTCCGGTAGCGATCCCTCTACCCCCTCGGAAGCCTGCCAGCACGGGCCAGACATGGCCGGCTATGGCCACACCCGCCACGGTGGCATGGACGGCGGCGTTGTCGGTGAGCAAGCGGGCGGTCAAGGCCATCGCCGCGCCTTTACCCGTGTCGGCCAGAAGCACGACCGCGGCTGGGCCTTTGCCGGCGGTCCGCAACACGTTGGTGACGCCCGTTCCGCCGCTTCCATAGTCGCGGACATCCACGCGGCTGACCAGACGCACCACCAGAAGGCCCCACGGGATGCTGCCGACTAGGTAGGCCGCGGGTACCAGCCACCAGTAGTCCATGGGCTACGGCCTCTTACCGCCAGTCCTGTGGCTACCGATGACGTGAATCTTGCCCTTGCCTCTGAACTCCAGCCGCAGGTGGGTGCCCCGGAATCCGAAGGCGTCGCGGAGCGCATTCTCCAGGTAACGCTCGTAGGAGAAGTGCATCAAGTGCGGATTGTTACAGTAGAAAACAAAGGTGGGCGGACCTACCGACTCCTGCGTGACGCGATAGATCTTCATGGAGCGCCGTCCCTGCTTCGGGGGCAGGTGCTTGGCGATGGCTTGCATCATCACCGAGTCCAGCCGCCGAGGGTCGACCCACCGTGCCCATTCGTCGTAGACCTGGTAGGCGGTATCCATGAGCGCTGAGATGCCTTCGGCGCTGACGGCGGAGGTGAAGCAGACCGGCACGTGGTCTATGAAGCGAAGCCGCGAGAGCACCATGCGGCGGACGGCTTGCTCGTCGCGCTGGTCCTCGGGAACGAGGTCCCACTTATTGACCGCCACGACCGCGCCCTTGAAGGACTCCATCACCTGACCGGCGATGTGCAGGTCCTGGGCGGTCACCAGCTCGGTGGCGTCCAGCACCACGATGGCCACGCCGCACCGGTCGATGGCGCGGACCGCCCGCAGCACGCTGTAGCGCTCGATGCCGGGGCGAACGGCGCCTCGGCGCCGGATGCCGGCGGTATCGATAAGGATCCCCGCCCGACCGGCGAAGTGAAAGGGCGTATCCAGCGCGTCCCTGGTGGTGCCGGGCACTTCGCTGACGATGGACCGCTCCGCGCCCAGGATGGCGTTGGCCATGGCCGACTTGCCCACGTTGGGACGTCCCACGATGGCGAATTGGGGGAGCCCTGGAGGCACTCCTGACGCTTGGGGATCGTCAGGCATGAGTGGTAGGACCGTATCCAGTAGGTCGTCAATGCCGAGCCGGTGATAGGCGCTGATGGGAATGGGCTCGCCCAAGCCCAGCTGGTAAAACTCCGCGACCAACGGCTCTTGGGCGCGTCCGTCGACCTTATTGACCACCACGACAACCGGCCTGCCAGACGAACGGAGCTGCTGGGCCACGGCCACATCACCATGGGTGACACCCTGAGTGACGTCCGTTAGCATCACCACCACCTCGGCCTCGGCGATCGCCACCTGCACCTGCTGCGCCACTTGGGCCAACATAGGGGTCTCGGGGTCCGGCATCAGGCCGCCGGTGTCGACGGCTAGAAAGGCACGTTCCTGGCGGGTAACCTCGGTCACCAAGCGGTCGCGGGTCGTCCCGGCGACGGCTGAGACGATAGCGGCGCGCCGGCCCACCAGACAATTGAAAAGGCTGGACTTGCCCACGTTGGGCCTGCCCACGATAGCCATGAGAGGCCTGCTGGGAGTGGCCGCGGGAAGCGCTGGGGAAGTGGGAGTGACGCTAGACATACGTGGGCCCTCCGCTAGGACCGTGGCTACTCGCCGGCTATGAGGAACCGGAGGGCTGCCTTCTGGGCGTGGAGCCGGTTCCCGGCCTGGGTGAAGGCCGCGGACTGGGGGTGGTGCAGCATTCCTGGAGGGACCTCTTCCCCGTAGTGCGCGGGCATGGGATGCATGAGGATGGCCCCCGTTTTGGCTTGCCGCAGCAGCTCCTGGTCCACCTGAAACCCTGCAAAGGCGTCGCGCCGCGCGATCCCCTCCTCTTCTTGGCCCATGCTCGTCCAGACGTCGGTGTAGACGACGTCGGCGTCGGCGACAGCCTCCTCCGGGGTAGTAAGCACTTGAACACCGAGGCCACTGCCCCGATACCGCTCCTCGACGGCGGTCAAGGTCTCAGGGGTGAAACCAAAGCCCTTTGGCGAAGCGATGCGGAATTGGGCACCCGTGGCCGCGCACCCCAAGGCCAGGCTGAGGGCGCAGTTATTGGCGTCGCCTATAACGGCTACGGTGACTCCGGCGAGCCCTCCCAGGTGTTGGCGGATGGTGAGGAGGTCAGCCAGCGCCTGGCATGGGTGCTCTCGGTCCGAGAGGGCGTTGACCACGGGGACCGAGGCGTTACGGGCCAGCCGTTCCAGGGTGCTGTGCCGGAACACCCGCGCTACCACGGCGCTGACCCATTGGTCGAGGACCTGGGCCACGTCTTCGGCGGGTTCGCGCGTGTCCAGGCCCACTTCGTCCTGACCGAGGTAGAGGGGATGGCCACCCAACTCGTGGACGGCGAGGTCAAAGCTGACCTTGGTCCGCAGCGAAGGCTTCTCGAAGAGAAGCGCCACACTCTTGCCCTTTAATGGGCGTTCACCTGGGGAGGAGTTCCCCTCGATGGCCCTCTGTCGATAGTCGTCACCGACCTCCAGCAAGTGCTCTAACTGCTGGTCGGACAGGTCGTTGATAGAGAGCAAATTGGTGGCCATGGCGCTGTTCATGTAGTATAACAGGTAGGGGGCGGGCGAAGATGCTGGGCCGGCATTCGGCGCAACTATCGTTCCCGCATGAGGCTATCGAATCCATTCATTGACCCACGCCGTAGGTCTAAGCACCAGGGGTCAGATCCTACCTTAATTTACTGGGGCCGCTCGCCGCGCCCCCAGGCTCCAGGAACAGGGCTCTGGGTGTGGGAAAGAACGAACGCTACGGTGCCAAACCGGGAGACGACCATGACCGTACGACTTTACCGCCTGCTCTTACTTCCCGCGCTCTTCGCAGCAGGGGTCGCGCTGGCGGCGTGCGGGGACACCACCCCAGAGCCGACGATACCGCTGGGCACGCCAGTATCGCAATCGACCCAGACACCCACGACCACGGTCATCGTGGACACCTCGGGAGCCTCGTCGGGCACCAACGCCTCGGGAGGTCTCCTGCTGCAGACTGGCGGCGCGGTGGGAAACGAGGCGCCGGAGTTCGCCGGTATCAGCTCTTGGATTAACTCCGAGCCGCTAACACTGGCGGGCCTGCGCGGCGAGGTTGTGCTGGTGGACTTCTGGACCTATACGTGCGTGAACTGCATTCGCACCTTCCCTTACTTAAAAGAGTGGCACGAGAAGTACGCGGACCTGGGCCTGACCATCGTGGGAGTCCACAGCCCGGAGTTCGAGTTCGAAAAGATCCGAGCGAATGTGGTCCGAAGCAGCGAAGAGAGCGGCCTCACCTATCCCATAGCCCAGGACAACGACTTTGTCACCTGGCGGGCGTTTAAGAACCTGGCGTGGCCAGCCAAGTACCTCATCGACGCCGAAGGCATCGTGCGCTATACCCACTTTGGTGAGGGCGCTTACATTGAAACGGAGCGGCAGATCCGACAGCTCCTGTCGGCGATAGGGTCGGACATAACCCGCATTAACGTGGGGTCTGACCCAGGCGCCAGGATGGACACCAGGGCCCGAAGCCTCGACCAGGAGATGCGGCTGACCGACGAGCTCTACGCGGGGTTCGAGCGCAACCTTTTCTCTGGACCCTATATCGACCACGCCAACTACTACGCAGGGCCAGACGAGGTCCGCACCTACGAGGACCCGGGCGCCCATTTCAACCACTTTCTCTACCTGCAAGGCGACTGGTTCAATGGCAGAGAGAACCTGACCCATGCTCGGGAGACCGCGGATTACGAAGACTACGTAGCCCTGAAGGCCTCAGCCACTTCGGTCAACGTGGTAATCGACCCTCAGGTGGATGAGTCGTTTGACGTCCAGGTGACCATTGACGGGCGTCCGCTGAGGCCGAACGAGGCGGGTGCCGACATCACCGTCGAGGACGATCGGAGCTTCTTCGTGGTGGACGGGGCCCGGATGTACCGCATACTGGAGCTGCCGGAGTATGGCTCGCACGAGCTGAAGCTGAGCTCTAACTCCACCGGGTTCGCCGTCTTCGCCTTCACCTTTGGAGGGTATCCAGAGGGACCGTAGCAACGGAGTCGAGAAGGGTCCAATGCGTACCGGAGGATGGGTCTGTTCAGTCGCTTTAAGCGTCTTTCTGTTGGGGGCCTGCACCAGCCCAGCAAGTCCTGGGAGCGAGGCGCTCCCGACCGCCACTTCCACTGACGAGCCGACCGCGGGAGGGCTCCACGGCATTCTGGCCACGACGGTGCTGCGCACGGGGCCGCAGCGGGTGGCTTTTGTGCTAACCAGCCCCGAGTCGCTGGTGACGACGCCTGAGGCCACCGTCACATCGGTCTACCTCGACGGCGCGGGCGGAGGAGGTGATGGAGAGGCCCGCGAGACCAAGCAGGCGCGGTTCTACCTCTGGCCGTACGGCGTCCGGGGCAGCTACTCGACGGAGCTCACCTTCCCCGAGATTGGCGCGTGGCGCCTCGACGTGAGCGTCACCGACGACGACGGCACGAAACGCGAGACCCGGATACCGTTGGAGGTCAGCGGGACGGTAGGCGTGGCGGAGCCGGGCATGATGGCCCCCCTTGGCCGGAACAAAACGGTGCGCGACGTCGAGAGCCTAGCGCAGCTCAGCTCAGCCGGAACACCCGACCCCGACTTGTATGCCTTGAGCATCTCGGAAGCTATAGCCACCGGCAAGCCGACGGTGGTCGTCTTTTCAACACCTGCCTTTTGTGTGAGCCCCACCTGTGGGCCACAAGTAGAGGTGTTGTCGGAGCTGAAGGAACAGTACCGCGACGAGGCGAACTTTATTCACGTGGAACTTTACGACAACCCCGACGAGGTCCAGGGGGACCTGACCCTGGCCCGGTATTCACCTCTGGTGGCGGAGTGGGGGCTGTCAACGGTACCGGAGTGGACCACCGAGTCGTGGACCTTCCTCCTGGGACCGGACGGCACCATTGCGTTTAGGTTTGAGGCTTTCGCTCCAAAGGAGGAGTTAACGGAGGTTCTGCTGGCCACCCTGTAGGGGTGAAGACTCCTTGGGGCTGAGCAAAAAAACCGAAGGCCTGGAGGCCTTCGGTTTTTTGGTGAAATCCACCCCCAGATACCCCCGTGACACACCGCCCTAATCCCTTCCTATCCTAAACAGACAAAGATGGTCAGCGAAATGCATTGACTTACGAGGGTGTGGTGCTTATAACGGCTAGGTTCGCGTGTCGTGCGGCAGTCTAATATGCGGGACTGGGGTATGGCAGGGCCCTGAAGCGCCACCGTGAAACGGTTGGGACCGGACGCCGATTGAGGGCGGTCCCCGGCGTGGAAAGTGCAGCCAGCGCACGAAAAAAGCCCTAAGGAGGATCCATGGCTAGCAGTAGTACAGACCTGCAGTGGCGCCCCGCGGCAGCGGAGATGATTGCGGTGTTCTTCTTCGTCTTCGTAGGCGCGGGAACGGTGGTGGTAACGGGCAATATGACCGGTGGCAGCATGGATGGTGCGAGACTCCTCGCGATAGCGTTTGCCCACGGCCTGGCGATCGCCCTCTTGGTGGCGGCCACCGCGCACCTGTCCGGAGGCCACCTAAACCCGGCGGTCACCTTCGCCGCGGTTATCACGAGACGTCTTAGCTTGGCCCAAGGGGCTATGTACATCGGGGGCCAGCTCATTGGAGCGGTCCTGGGTGCGCTAACCCTCGCGTGGGTGCTGCCGGAGGCGGTGGGTGGCGGCCTATTTAACGGCGCCGGGGAGTTGGGTTCCCACGCCTTAGGCACAGTAGAAACCATAGGCGCCGACGTGGAGCAATGGCAAGCCGTGATCATCGAGGGAATCCTGACGGCGGTACTGGTCTTCGTGGTCTTTGCCGCCGCCATGGACAGGCGAGGGGTTGGCGCTGTAGCGCCGCTGATCATCGGTCTCGCCGTCCTTGTCGACCACCTGATCGGCGTGCCGCTGACGGGCGCCTCGATGAACCCGGCCAGGACTCTGGGCCCGGCCTTGGCGGCCAACGCCTGGGCGGACCAATGGGTGTACTGGGTGGGCCCGCTGGCCGGCGGTGCGGTGGCAGCAGGTGTCTACCACTACATCTTCCGTACAAACGAGAGCTAGCGGTCTAACGTAACACCGGGGTCTGGGGGCGTGTCCGCGAGCGGCGGCCCCCAGCAAGTTAAGAAACGCGCGGCAAGGCGCCGAGGTGATTCGACGGCGCCTTGCCGCGCGTTTCTCTCGTCCGGCTCCGCACTCACATGCTTCTACCGTCTACTGAGGGGCCGTCCACCACGCCCCTCAGACTCCCATTACTGGAACAGGCGTAAGGGCTGGTGTAGAAGCTTGACAGGCTTGCGGTCGCCCGATACAGTGTTACAAGGAGACGTGTGCCTCCGGCAACGGTGCAGGCAAACTACATTCCCGGCACAACGTTACCTTGTTTTGCGGTCTAGTACTCGCTAGGCCTTTTCGTCGTCCCCATCTGCCCCCGGGAGAGTGAGCCTCTATGACCTCTTTGGCCTCGCCGACTACTTCGCGTTCCTCACAAATCCGTAAGTCTTACGCCCGCACACCCCGCGTCCTGGAGCCATCGAGCCTGATCCAGGTGCAGATCAACTCTTTTGAGCACCTCAAGGATGAGGCGATCCACGACCTCCTGGAGGAGGTAAACCCCATCCAGGACGTCACAGGCTCGCGCTACGAGCTGCAGTTCGTAGAACACCACTTCCGCGTGCCGGATTTCAACGAGACCCAGTGCCGCGAGAAAGAGGTCACCTACGAAGCACCGTTGTACGTGACCGTACGGTTGGTGGTCAAGGAGACGGGAGAGGTCAAAGAGCAAACGCTCTTCTTTGGCGACATCCCGATGATGACACCTACTGGAACCTTCATCATCAACGGGGCGGAGCGCGTGGTGGTGAGCCAATTGGTGCGATCGCCCGGCGCGTACTTCACCCGGGTCCTGGACCCAGGGACCGGCCGCGAGCTGTGCTACGCCAAGCTCATCCCCTACCGGGGTGCGTGGCTGGAGTTCGAGACAAGCTCCAAGGACGTGATCTCGGTGAAGGTGGACCGCAAGCGCAAGATCCCCGTTAGCTCTCTTCTCAGGGCCTTCGGCTACGCAACGGATGAAGAGCTGATGGAACTGTTTGCGGACGTGGATACCGATCCGGACCACCCGTACGTGGGCACAACCATCGAACGGGATATGGCCGTGCGCACCCAAGAGCAGGCGCTTCTGGAGGTGTACCGGCGACTGCGGCCTGGCGAGCCTCCCAGCGTGGAGAGCGCCCGGGCACTGCTGGAGAACCTCTTCTTCAACCAGCGGCGTTACGACCTGGGCCAGGTGGGCCGGTACAAGATGAACCGGCGCATGGGCCAGGACATACCCATGAACATGAGGACGGTCACGCGGGAGGACATTATCGCCATGATCCGGATGATCATCCGGATCAACAACGGTCAGGTCCAGCCCGACGACATTGACCACCTCGGCAACCGTCGGGTCCGGGCGGTGGGCGAGCTGGTCCAGAACCAGCTCCGGGTGGGCCTGCTGCGCATGGAGCGGGTGGTCCGGGAGCGAATGACCATCCTGGACCAGGAGCAGGCCACGCCAAGCGCGCTGGTCAACATCAGGCCTATCGTGGCGGCGGTGCGCGAGTTCTTTGGTGGCTCGCAGCTTTCCCAGTTCATGGACCAGACCAACCCGCTGGCCGAGCTGACGCACAAGCGGCGCCTCTCCGCGCTAGGGCCTGGGGGCCTGTCCCGGGAGCGCGCTGGATTCGACGTGCGTGACGTGCACTACTCGCACTACGGCCGCATCTGCCCCATCGAAACGCCGGAGGGCCCCAACGTTGGACTGCTGGGGTCCCTGGCCACGTACGCCCGCATTAACCCGTACGGCTTCATAGAGACCCCCTATCGCCGCGTGCGGAGGGAGATTGCCAACCGCGATGACGATATTGCGGGGCGCCTGTTGCAGCAGGAGTTGAAGGACACCGACGGTAAGCGCATCGGCAAGCCCGGTGGCGTGATTACCTCCGCCATGGCCAAGAAGATCGCCAACCTGTCGAAGCGCATGGTGGCCGTGCGCCCCTACGTTTCGCTGGTTCCTGAGGACATCGTGTACCTGCCGGCCGACGAGGAGGACCTGTACGTGGTTGCCCAGGCCAACTCCCGGATGGACGACAAGGCCCAGCTGGTGGAGGAGCGGGTCGAGTGCCGGGTGTCGCAGGGTTACTCCATGGAGCCGGTGGAACGGGTGGACTACATGGACGTTTCGCCCATGCAGATCGTCAGCGTGTCGACGGCGCTGATCCCATTCTTGGAGCACGACGACGCCAACCGGGCGCTGATGGGCTCCAATATGCAGCGCCAGGCGGTGCCGCTGCTGCGGCCGGAGGCCCCCCTAGTCGGGACGGGGATGGAGCAGCGGGTGGCCCGAGACAGCGGACAGATGGTGCTTTCCTCCGTAGAGGGCATCGTGAGCTCTGTAGCGGGCACGTGCGTGACCGTGACGGACGAGGGAGGGGAGGAGCATCCCCATAGCCTGCTCAAATTCGTCCGCTCGAACCAGGGCACCTGCTTGACGCAGCGGCCTATCGTGGCCAAGGGGGACAGGGTCAGCGTGGGCTCTCCCCTGGCCGACAGCTCGTCCACAGACCAGGGCGACCTGGCGTTGGGCCAGAACGTCCTGGTGGCGTTCATGGCGCTGGAGGGCTACAACTTCGAGGACGCGATCATTGTGTCGGAGCGGTTGATCCAAGACGCCAAGTTCACCTCCATTCATATCGAGAAGTACGAGGTGGAGTCGCGGGACACCAAGCTGGGGCCGGGAGAGATCACCCGCGACATTCCCAACGTCGGTGAGGACGCCCTCCGTGACCTGGACGAAGAGGGCATCATCCGCATCGGCGCGGAGGTTGGCCCGGGGGACATTCTGGTCGGGAAGATCACTCCCAAGGGTGAGACGGAGCTCACGGCGGAGGAGAAGCTGCTGCGGGCGATCTTCGGTGAGAAGGCCCGAGACGTGAAGGACACGTCGCTGCGGGTCCCACACGGAGAGCGCGGCAAGGTCACCGACGTGAAGGTGCTCACGCGGCAGAACGGAGACGAGTTGCCGCCTGGGGTGAACAAGTTGGTACGGGTATGGGTAGCCCAGACCCGCACGCTCTCGGAGGGCGACAAGATGGCGGGCCGGCACGGGAACAAGGGAGTTATTTCCCGTATCACGCCGGTGGAGGATATGCCCTACCTTCCGGACGGAACGCCCGTGGACATCATCCTCAATCCCATCGGCGTTCCGGCGCGAATGAACCTGGGGCAGGTGTTGGAGACGCACCTGGGGCTGGCGGCACATCAGCTGAACTTTCGGGCGATGACACCGGTATTCGACGGTGCAGACGACACGGCCGTCCGGGACGCACTGGCGCGGGCGTGGGTGGTCGAAAAGGCGGGCGCGCTGGCCGGGCTCGGCGGCGCCTCCGGCAACGGGCACGGCTTGGACTGGCCAAAGGCCCACGCGTGGGTAACCGAGCAGGGCTACGACGCCGGGCGGTTCTTTGGTGAGAGCGACCGTGGCTACGCGGCGGATGCCTGTCTTCACATGTGGCTGAAGGAGGTGAAGCCGGAGTACGAGGCCCGATCAGGCAAGGTCCTGAAGAGGGTGGACGGCAGCGAGCAGCTGTTCGAACAGGCGCTGGCTGTCTCCAAACATGTTGCGACCGCACCACCGGTGGTGGGCAAGTCGCAGCTGTACGACGGCCGCTCGGGTGAGCCTTTCGACAGTCCGGTTACAGTGGGTTACATCTACATGATGAAGCTCACCCACCTGGTGGAGGACAAGATCCACGCACGCTCCACCGGCCCCTATTCGCTCATCACCCAGCAGCCCCTAGGCGGGAAGGCCCAGTTTGGGGGACAGCGGTTCGGTGAGATGGAAGTATGGGCGCTGGAGGCCTACAGCGCGGCCTATAACCTGCAGGAGATGCTCACGGTCAAATCCGACGACCTGGTTGGCCGCGTAAAGACCTACGAAGCCATCGTGAAGGGCGAGGACGTGGTGCAACCTGGGGTGCCGGAGTCGTTCCATGTGCTGGTCAAGGAGCTTCAAAGCCTGGGGCTGGCGGTGGAACTCCTCTACGAGGAAGACCAGGGCGTCCCCCCGCCGATGTTCACCTACGCGGAAGACGATGACCTGGCCCAGGAGACCCCAGAGCCGCCGGAGGCGATTGCCCCTTCCTGGGAGGCTGGCTTTGAAGGGATGGAGGAGCCGGAGCCGGAAGTGTCCGGCGGCGTTGCGCTGGGCTTGGAGCCGTACCCGCGGCCAGCCCCCGTAGAAGTTGTTGAAGAGCACCAGCGGGACGAAGAGTAGTCCAGCCCGCCAGGAGTGGGACCTCCCCCCTGGCAAGACGGGTCAGCCCCGTAAGGAGATTCACCAAATGCCACAGGCGACTGAATTCAACGCGATCCGCATTGGCCTTGCTTCTCCCGAGCAGATCCGACAGTGGTCCTATGGAGAGGTGACCAAGCCGGAGACGATTAACTACCGTACGCTGCGACCCGAGAAGGATGGCCTTTTCTGCGAGCGGATCTTCGGGCCCACCAAGGACTGGGAGTGCTACTGCGGTAAGTACAAGAAGATCCGCTACAGGGGGGTCATCTGTGACCGGTGTGGCGTGGAGGTGGCCCGGGCCAAGGTGCGCCGGGAGCGGATGGGCCACATCAACCTCGCGGCGCCGGTAGCACACATCTGGTTCGCCAAAGGCATTCCCAGCAGGTTGGGGCTGCTGCTCGACCTGGCGCCGCGCAACCTAGAGCGGGTGCTGTACTTCGCGCAGTACATCATTACCTCCATAGACCCCTTGATGCGCCAACACGCGATCGAATCGCTTCAGGAAGCCCACGAGCTGGAGCTGGTCACGCTCGATGAGCAGGCCGACACTGCGATCGCTGAGCTGCGCAACAAGTTCGAGGCCGAGGGCAACGGGGCTGGCCAGGCTGAGATTGAAGAGGCTATCACCAAGGCCCGTGCGGAGGCTGACGAAGCGAAGGCCAAGCTGCAGGAAGGGCTGGAAACGCAGATCGGCGACCTCGAGAGCTTGCGACCGCTCCAGTTGTTGACGGAATCGCGGTACCGGGCCCTGAACGACCAGTTTGGAGAGGTGTTTAAGGCGGGCATGGGTGCCGAGGCCATCCTAGAAATCCTCCGAGCATGCGACCTGGAGAACTTGATCATCGAGCTCGAGCTCGAAGTCCGTACCACCTCGGGCCAGCGCCGAAAGAAGGCCATCAAGCGCATGCGGGTAGCAGACGCGTTCCGGCGCAGCCACAACAAGCCCGATTGGATGGTCCTAACGGCACTGCCCGTGCTGCCCCCAGACCTGCGCCCGATGGTGCAGCTGGACGGGGGCCGGTTTGCCACCAGCGACCTGAACGACCTGTACCGGCGGGTCATCAACCGGAACAACCGGTTGCGCCGGCTCCTGGACCTGGGTGCGCCGGAGATCATCGTCCGTAACGAGAAGCGGATGCTCCAAGAAGCCGTCGACGACCTGATAGACAACGGGCGTCGCAGCCGCGCCATCGTGGGCAGCCACAACCACAAGCTCAAGAGCCTTTCCGACCTGCTGCGTGGCAAGCAAGGCCGGTTCCGCCAGAACTTGTTGGGCAAGCGGGTGGACTACGGCGGCCGTTCCGTCATTGTGGTAGGGCCGCACCTCCAGCTGCACCAGTGTGGGCTGCCGAAGCGCATGGCCCTGGAGTTGTTCAAGCCGTTCGTCATGCACCGGCTGGTGGTCCAGGGACTGGCGCATAACATCAAAAGCGCCAAACGAATGGTGGAGCGGACGCGCCCCGAGGTCTGGGATATCCTGGAAGAGGTGATCAAGGGGCGGCCGGTGCTGCTGAACCGGGCCCCGACGCTGCACCGCTTGGGCATACAGGCCTTCATGCCGGTGCTGGTGGAAGGTAGCGCCATTCAGCTTCACCCGCTGGTGTGCACGGCTTTCAACGCGGACTTCGACGGCGACCAGATGGCGGTCCACGTGCCGTTGTCCAGGGAGGCAGTCATGGAAGCGAAGAAGGCCATGCTCAGCGTGTTCAACATGCTTTCTCCCGCCTCGGGCGAGCCACTGGTGACGCCGACCCATGAGATAGTACTGGGATGCTACTACCTCACCACCGTGGAGGAGAGCGCGATGGGAGAGGGCGGCAAGTACCGCGACTTCGACGACGTGATGGTGGCCTATGATGCAGGTCTGCTCAAGCTGCAGTCGGAGGTCCAGATCCGCGACCCGGAGATTCCGGGCGCATGGATGAAGGTAACGCCCGGGCGCATCATCTTTAACGAGGCGCTGCCCGTGGGGGTGCGCCGCTACGACCAGGTAATCGACAAGAAGGTGCTCAAGGAGGTGGTGACCGACCTCTACCATAGCCTGGGTAACGAGGAGACGGCGAGGGTGCTGGACAAGATAAAGGAGATGGGCTTCCACTACGCCACCGTCTCGGGCATTACGATCGGCATCACCGATATCAAGGTGCCGGCGGAGAAAGGGGCGCTCCTGGATGAAGCCACTCAACAGGTAGAAGCGCTGGAGGAACAATTTGAGCAGGGCCTTATCACTGGGCAGGAGAAGCACAGCCGGACCATCAGTATCTGGCAGGGCGTCAGCAGTGAGATGGACAAGATCATCGCCAAGCACCTGCCGGAGTATGGCGGCATCTTCCTCATGGCCCATTCGGGGGCCAGAGGGAATGAGGCGCAGATCAAGCAGATGGCGGGTATGCGCGGTCTCATGAGCAACCCGCGGGGCGACATTATCGACCTGCCGATCAAGTCGAGCTTCCGCGAAGGGCTGTCGGTACTAGAGTACTTCATCTCCACCCACGGAGCCCGGAAGGGGCTGGCGGATACGGCGCTGCGGACGGCCGACTCTGGATACTTGACCAGGCGGCTGATCGACGTGGCCCAAGAGGTGATCGTGCTGGAGCACGATTGCGGGACCGACCGGGGCTCGTGGGTCTACGCGGATGTAACGGAAGAGGACGTGATGATAGGGCGGCTGGCCGAGCGGATCACCGGCCGAGTGGCCGCAGCCCCCATCGCGCATCCTGACACCGGCGAGGTGCTGGTAGACGCCAACGAGGAGATAGTCGACCAAGTAGCACAGCGCATAGAGGAGTTGGACATCAAGGAGGTGTACGTGCGCAGCCCGCACACGTGTGCGGCCGCGCGCGGCCTCTGCCAACTGTGCTACGGCCGAAGCCCGGCGACGGGACGCACCGTGCGCTTGGGCGAAGCCGCTGGGATCATCGCCGCCCAGTCCATCGGCGAACCGGGCACGCAGCTCACCATGCGGACCTTCCATACCGGCGGCGTGGCGGGCAAGGACATCACCTCCGGTCTACCGCGAGTGGAGGAGCTATTCGAAGCCAGGTCGCCCAAGGGGAAGGCCAAGCTGGCCGAGATAGACGGTGAGGTGCTGCTGTTTGACGGAGGGCAACTACGGGGTACCTATAACAATGCCGAAGACCAGCCTACGCTTATGGTGCCGCCAGTTGCTCCAGGTCCCGTGGTGAGGGTGGCGAACCGTGTGCCCTTTACCGATCAGTATGCCCTTCCGGAAGGGTACAAAGTGAAGGTCAGGAAGGGGTCCACGGTGAGCGCCGGTACGGTCTTGGCCGCGGCGGCGCCCCAGAGGAAGAAGGCCAAAGCGGACGAGCCGCAGCCTGAGCAACCGGACGTCATCGCTCGGACTCAAGGGAAGGTCCGTCTGGTAGATGGGCACGTGGAGATCGAGGCGGTTGAGGTAGAGGTGCGCGACCACCACATGGACGCCACGGACCATCTGCTGGTGCGTACGGGTGACCACGTGCACGCCGGGCAAAAGCTCACGACCGGCGTCAAGGACCCCCACGATATCCTCCGGATCGAGGGAATCGAGGCCACCCAGCGCTACCTGATGGAGCAGGTGCAGACCGTGTACCGCAACCAGGGCGTGACCATCAATGACAAGCACATCGAGGTGATCGTTCGGCAGGTGTTACGTTGGGTCCGAGTGGAAAATACGGGCGATACGGAAATGCTGCCCAATCAGCTCATTGACCGGTTCCACTTCCAAGCGATAAACACGCGGGTCATGGCGGAGGGTGGCGAGCCTGCCACGAGCAAGCCTGAGATCTTAGGGGTGACTCAGGCCTCGTTGAATACGGACAGCTTCTTGGCCAAGGCCTCATTCCAGGAAACGGCGCGAGTGCTCACCGAGGCGGCGATCATGGGGGACGTGGACTACTTGCGCGGCCTGAAGGAGAACGTCATCATCGGCCGACGCATCCCGGCTCGGTTGGACATATCCGAGGAGGGCCGCGCCCTTCTGGGTATTCGGGAGTTACCGGCCATTGCCAACGGAAAAGATGGGCAGGAGGCGAACCTCCTTTTGGACTTCCCCCACAACGGTGACATCGAAGCGGTAGTGGACGCCGAAGCCGCCGAGGAAGGCTCCGACGAAGGGGGTGACGACCTGGCCGAGGAGTTGACCGAGGCGGAGGGCTCTCAGGTGGACGAGGCGCTGGCGGGGTTGGCGGAGGAGGTGCCTCTGGCCGATGTCCTGGCGAATGCCTCGGCCGACGAGGACGAAGCGTAACGCTTAGCTTGAGGGAGTGGAAAAACGAAGGGCGCCTCGTTCAGAGGCGCCCTTCGTTTTAGTTAGACGCGGCCGCGCCGGCGGCGAGGAAGCTGGTTACTACTTCTCCGGCGGCTTCCAATTTTCCTTCACGCGAGAGCGCGCGAACAGTGGGCACGGTGGCGAGGGCTTGAATCGCCTCGCCCAGGAGGTCGGCGTCCTTGGCAGGGTCAGCGCCACCGCGCGCCTCGTCCAACCCGTAGGCACGCGCCAGCTCCGCCCATCGAGCAGCCCACCCGTGGGGACACGGGCTGTGGTGGAGGCAGCAGGGGAACGCAGGGCCACCGTGCGCTCCAGGGGCAAAGAGCGCGGCCAAAATAACCGGTATCCGCTGAGCGTCGGTGGTATGCGGGGGCCTAGCTGGCCCGGGGATCTGGGTAAGCCATCGGTCGAGGACCTCGGCCACCAGATGGGCGCGAGCGTTGGTGTGCAGGTAGAGGCTGCCTTTGGCGATGCCCACCTGTTTGGCCACGTCGTCCATGGTCAGCCGCTGGCAACCTTGTTCCACAAGGAGCTCCGCGACGGCCTGGAGGATGGCCTCCTCCCGCCATTGTCGGACCCGCTCCTTGAACCGCGCTGCCGGGTCAGGAGGGGCCGGACCGGACCCGCGCCTCGGCGAAGCCGAACTCGCCATACGTCTCCTTCGCTACACACAGGACAGACCGGCAAAGAGGAGAGCAAGTCCCATTCTATCCTCTATGGTCCTCCGTGACCATCAGGTCAGGAAACGGACAGGTGGTTGGAGTATCTAGCTAGCCTGTTGGCCGGGGCCTCTAGTAGCCGGGGAGCGCAGGTTCCAGGGCCAGGGCTAAGAAAACACCCACGAGGTACAGCAGCGAGAACTTGTAGCTCGACAAGGCCTTGGGCGCCGAGCCGTCGTTTACCAGCGGCAAGGAGCGCCGCAGCCACTCCAGCCCGAGGACGGTGGCTGTCGTAGCGTAGAGGAGGCCGGCGTAGCCACCAGCTACGGGAAGCCACGTCAGCGCGATAAGAAGGGCAATGTATAAGACGATTTGGGCGCCGGTGGTGCGGTTGCCCGCGATAATGGGGAGCATGGGCACACGGGCGGCGGCATAGTCGTTCTTCAGCGCCAAGGAGAGGGCCCAAAAGTGGGGCGGCGTCCAGAAGAACACCACAACAAACATGTAGAGCCCCGCGGCGTCCACCTCGCCGCTTACGGCCGCGGCGCCGATCAGGGGTGGTAAGGCACCGGCGGCACCCCCGATAACGATGTTATTCCAGGACCTCCGCTTCATGATGACGGTGTAGATAAACACGTAGATAACGGCAGCGGCAAGGGTGAGGAGAGCGCTGAGCCAATTGGCCACAAGCCCCATAGTCACCACGGCGGACCCTACGGCAGCCCCTCCGAGGAGGACCGCCGCGCGCCGGGTGACCTGGGCGGCGGGCACGGGCCGAGTACGAGTCCGACGCATGGCGGCGTCTATGTCGGAGTCCAGCCCCTGGTTGATGGCGTTGCTGCCGGCGGCGGCCAAGGCTCCTCCAAGCAGCACCGCCAGCAGGACGGAGGGGGAGGGCGCCCCTTCAGCAGCCTTCCACATGCCACACGCCGCTACGAACACCAGCAACGCCACGATGCGGGGTTTCGAGAGGACGACGATATGCCGTGCAAGCTTCACCATCACGCTTTCCTGAACAGCACGGTGGCGGCCCAGGAGGAGGCCAAACCCCACCAGGCCAAGGTGGCCAGCCCCAAGTGAAGGACCCGTAAGCCCTCGGGGAATGTCCGCCAGACGCTCAGAAGGCCAACCACTATCTGCATGATCATAAGGAGGCTGACGCCGTGGTTGAGGGCGATGAAAAACGGGGTAGCCCCCCGTTGACGGAGCCTGATAGCCACCGCCACCAGCGCTAGAATCAGCAGCACCGCGGCAGCTCGGTGGACGGTGTGTAGCAGTGCAGGCCAAAAGGCGGTGCGCGCGTCACACAGTGGCACCGCCGGACACGCGGCGCTGTAGCCCGTTCCAACGAGCACGGACCCGGCCAGCACCACGACGGCACCGCTCACCAGTAGGAGGGTGGCGGGGCCCACACCTGGCCCGGCGCCCCGGCCGATCCCGAGGGCGCTGATGGCGCTCGCCATCAGCAGGGCCAACGTAGTCATGGCCAGCGCAAGGTGCGCGACCACCGCCGCACCGTGAAGCTCCGTCAGGACCGTAACACCTCCGAGTCCTGCTTGGGCCACGACGGCCCCCAGGGCGATGAGCAACAACCGGAAGGTGAAAGGGGCCACACGGCGTGCCCGAAAGGCAAACGCGGTGGCCGTGGCTATCACAAGCACGGTGACGCCGGCGAACACCCTGTGCCCAAACTCGATGGCGGTGTGCCGGTCCAGTTCAGGCACGACCACCCCATGGCACAGTGGCCAGTCCGGGCATCCAAGCCCTGAACCGGAGGCGCGCACCCACGCGCCGTAAGTCATCAGGCCGACCGTGAGCAGCGCGGCCAGCATGGCGGTCCAGCCGGCGCGGCGAATGACGCGCTCAGCAACCGATAGCGCGTCCTGCCCGCTAGCCGAGCCCATGGAGTATCCCTCTCAATCGCCCAAGTGAACCGGTCATCAAGCCTGCTCGTCCTCTTTCTTTAACTTGCTGGAGGGCCGCTCGCCGCGCCCCCAGACCTCTTGTAACTTGCTGGGGGCTGCTCGCCGCCTGCCCCGACCTGTCGGTGGCGCCCCCAGGCCCCTTGTAACTTGCTGGGGGCCGCTCGCCGCGCCCCCAGGCCCCTAGCCCTCGTCTTGGAGCGCCTGAAAGGAGAGGACGGCGATGGCGATGAGAATAAGCACCGGCAGAAGGGTCCACACAACCTCTGCCTTACGGCTGCCAACCAGGCCGCTCATCTCAGAGGAGTCCTTACGGGCGCGAAGGATGGTGAACACAATCAGGCCTTCCGCCAGGGAAACGACTCCTACGACTACCCAAAAGAACAGTGCCGACACCTCTGCTCAGTCCCATCCTTCGGTCCGTAGACCATGGCCCCGGCACCCCTTCTGGCACTCCTCCGGGAAGGTTATCCGTACCCCGCGTCCGCACCTCACCAGGCAGCACCGTATGGTACCCTAACCACTCACAGACCGTCACCCCTGCCCTGCTTTCTTTGACGCTCTTAGCTTGGGTGCACCCCTAGTCCAGCGCCGGTAAGTGTGCGAGAATACCGCCGCATTGAAAGGGAGGCGAGAGCAAGCATGGAAACCGTATCGGAGGTCGTGGACCCACAAACGGCCGACGGTCCGATGGCCGCTGTGGTGGCACGGCCGGCCGACGCGGGAAGCTACCCCGCCATCATCGTGGTCCAAGAGGCCTTTGGAGTGAACGGTCATATCCAAGGCCTAGGACAACGGTTCGCGGCAGAGGGATACGTAACGGTGGCGCCCGACCTGTTCCACCGGGCCGGCCGCCTCCAGACGGCAGCCTATGGGGACTTCGAGGCGGTGGGAAAGCTGCGGACAGGGATGTCTGACGACGGGACAGTCGGCGACTTGGGCGCGGTGGTGGCCTATCTGCGGCAGGACCCTCATGTGTCCAGGCCGGAGTTAGGCATTACCGGCTACTGCATGGGGGGCCGAGTGTCGTTCCTGGCCGCGTGCCGGGTCGAGGGGATCGGCGCCGCCGCGGTGTACTATGGCGGAGGGATTGTGCCCAGGCCCGACCAGCCGGCTAGCGGCCCGGCGCCCATCGACATGGCTGGTCAGATCGCGTGCCCGGTTATTGGCTTCTTTGGAGGAGAGGACCAGGGAATTCCCGTGGAAGCCGTGGACAAGATCAGGGACACGCTCAGCAGCCTGGGCAAAGAGGCCGAGATCATCCTGTACCCGGAGGCCGGCCACGGCTTCTTCTGTGACGAGCGGGAGAGCTACAACCAAGCGGCTTCCGCCGATGCTTGGCCCAAGACGCTGGCCTTCTTTGAAAAGCACCTGAAGCCCGCTCCGGTCACCGCTCGTTAGCCTCCGTGGGGCCCGGCCGATAACGCGTGGCGGACAGACGGCCCGGCAACGCCCTACCAAGATGGTGCTTGGGCGTTGATATCGATAACGTAGGACCAGCCGATGGCCGCTATGGTGCTCCGCCGGCTGGAACAAGCGGCCATCCATGGGAGCCATGGACCTAGCAGAGCTAGAAAGCTTCGTCGCCGTTGCCAGGGTGGGCAGCTTTACAAAGGCCGCCAAGGAGCGGCACCTCACTCAACCTGGCATCAGCCGGCACATCCAACGCCTCGAACGGGAGCTCGGCATAACGTTGCTGGACCGCCAGCGCGGTGCAGTGAAGTTGACGGGGGCCGGCCAGCGGCTGCTGACCTACGCCCAAGACGCGCTGGAACGCCACGTGCGCTTCGTGGCCGAACTCAAGAGTGAAGAGATGCCCGTGGCCGGCGACCTGCGCATCGCCGCCAGCACCACGCCGGGGGAGTTCCTTGTGCCGGGGTGGGTAGCCGGCTTCACGGAGCTATACCCAGAGGTACACCCACAGGTGTTCGTCGCGGACTCGGCGGAGGTGGTGGCCGAAGTGCGAGAGCGCCGCTGGGATGTGGGTTTCGTGGGGACGCACATCCCTGGCCGTGACTTGCTGTATGAGGAGATCGCCTACGACGAGGTAGTGTTGGCCGTCCCGAGCGCGCACCCCTTCGCCAAGCGAAGCTCGGTAGCTCTCATCGAGCTCCACGGGCAACCATTCCTCGAGCGGGAAGGGGGGTCCGGAACGCTGTCAAGCTTTCGCGCGGCCCTGACCACCCGAGGGCTTCCGTTCCCGCAGTACCGGGTGGTGATGGTGCTGAATTCGACGAACGCAATCCTGTCGGCGGTCCGGAACGGGCACGGGTTGGGACTGGTCTCTATCCTGGCGTTGCAGGAAAGAAGTCCCGATGGGGTCGCTCACGTGCGGATAGCCGAGCTGCCGCGGAGCAGGCCCCTGTACATGGTGCGCGAGCGACGCCGACCCCTGCCCACCGTCTCCATTACCTTCGCGGAGTGGGTCAAGGCCAATCGGGGCCTCGCCGGTAAGTAGTCCCGCTCCAACCATCGAGGGGGGCGGGAGCTATAGGCCGTAGACCTCCGAAAGCCGTAACCACGCCTCCGTGACCGTGGGGAAGGAAGGGACTGCGTGCCAGAGGCGCTCCAGCGGTACTTCGCCAGCAATGGCGATGGTGGCCGCGTGCAGGAGCTCGCCAGCCCCTGGACCGACGAACGTGGCGCCGACAATCACCCGGCGCTCCTCGTCAACGACCAACTGGATGGTCCCGTTCACCCCTTCTCCCGCTATGGCGCCACCTGCGGTAGCACCGAAGGGGACGGAGACGGTCCGCACGTTGAGGCCTTTCTCACGGGCCCGCGCTTCGGTGAAGCCCACGGCCGCCACCTGTGGCTCGGTAAAGACGACCCTGGGGACAGCGGTGTGGTCGGCCCAGGCGCTAACGTCCTTGCCGAGGATGCTGTCCCCCGCCAGCCGGGCCTGGTACTTGCCCATGTGGGTCAGCAGGGCGCGTCCGTTGACGTCGCCTACCGCGTAGAGCCACCCACCGTCCACGCCCACGACGCGAAGCTGCTCGTCAACCTGGATGAACCTGCCGGGCTCCAGGCCGACGGTCTCCAGCCCCACATCCGTGGTGCCCGCCCTCCGGCCCGTGGCCACCACGAGCTGGTCCGCGGTGACGGTCGTGCCATTGTTCAGGGTCACGACGGTCTCGGCCCCTTCTCGGCCGACCTTGGTGGCCATGACTCCGGTAAGTACCCGAATTCCCATGGCGTCGAAGGCCTCGGCCACAGCCTCGCCGGCGAAGGGCTCCTCGTTGGGCAGCAGCCGGGGCATGGCTTCGATAACGGTGACCTCCTCGCTGCCCATCCACTTCCACGCCTGGGCCATCTCCACACCCACGGCGCCGCCACCGAGGATGGCGAGACGCCGTGGAGCCTGCTTGGCGGTTGTGATCTCACGGTTGCCCCAGGCGCCGACCGTGTCCAGGCCCTCGATGGGGGGCATGGCCGGGGTGGTACCCGTGGCGATAACCACCGCCTTCCGCGCGTGGAGGGTGGTGACGGTGCCGTCGCCGGCGGTGACCGTCACTGTCTTGGGTCCAGCAAGGCGGCCCTGGCCCCGGTACAACCCTGTCTTAACGGAGTCGAGCCACTTCACCTGGCCTTCGTCGTTGAAGCCTCCCAGAAAGTCATCTCGCCGCTGGAGTCCGGCCGCGACGTCAATCTTGCCGGTGACCGCCTCTCGAGCGCCGGGAACTCGGGCAACGGCGGCCAGGGCCTCGCCCGGCCTGAGCAACGCCTTACTCGGCATGCAGGCCCAGTAGCTGCACTCGCCGCCCACCAGCTCACTTTCAACAACGACGGTGCTCAGCCCTCCGGGGCCTGTCCGGCCAGCAACGTTCTCCCCCGAAGAGCCTCCCCCAAGGATGATGACGTCGTATTCGTCTGCCACGGTACTACCTCCAGTGTGTTATCGAATCTAACGCTGGGCCAAGCTCTGCTAACGCAGTCCCTAGTCTACTCAACGCGGCCTCTCAGGGTTAGATGCGATAGGCCTTATCCAGGCGCGTCGGCGTGGTGAAGCCTTAGGCGCCATTCAGCGCGGCCTTGACCCTCCATGAAGCGCTGCCTAGAATGCGGCAGGCAAGGCCCCTGGCCTGTCCGCCTTCTAGTATCCTGGGCTTACTAATCCGTTCAATAAGTGCGGGGAGCGTTGTGGAGCCCTCCGAAGGAGTCCAGAGTCCTTCGGACCGTTCATGGTTCGACAGGCCTGTCCTGAGCAAGGTCGAAGGGCTCACCACGAACGGGGAAAATCCGCTCGTCCTGTCCGATGATGCTTCGCTCATCGGACTCTCGGCAAAGTCGGAGAGCTTGTCGAAGGATGAGCGGATTATGTCCCGACAGGTTGGGACTGACTCACCACACTAGAGAGCCGTTCTGGTGGCATAAAGAAAGCATGGCTCCACCCGCTGAGCCGTTCCTTTGAGGGCTAGCCCTATGTCCTCCGTCCAACTACGTGCCTGGTTCTGGGCAACACGGCCCTTCTCCCTCCAAGCCTCGGTGGTGCCGGTGCTGGTGGGAAGCGCGCTAGCGCTGGAGGGCGTAAGCCTGGACTGGCTGCTCTTCGCGCTGGCGCTGGTGGGGTCAGTCTCGATCCAGGTCGCCACCAACCTGACGGACGAGTACTCGGACCATCGTCGGACCCGTAGCGCGGTCAAGTTTCCGGCGCCGCACAAGGTTATCGAGCGTGGCCTCCTGTCGGAGCAAGCGGTGCTCGTGGGCACGCTGGCCGCCTTCGGCGCCGGCATCGGCATTGGGCTGTACATCGTGTGGGAGGTGGGCTGGCCCATCCTGGCCGTGGGCCTGGCCAGCGTCGCCGTGGCGTATATGTATAGCGGCGGGCCGCACCCCCTGGGCCACTTGGGACTGGGAGAGGTCACGGTCTTCGCGTTCATGGGCCCCGTAATGGTCATGGCCGCCTTCTACGTCCAGGTGCAGGAGCTCTCCTGGACCGTCTTGGGGGCCTCGATGCCGGTGGCGTTTCTGGTGACCGCCATTCTCCACTGCAATAACCTGCGCGACGTGGCGGAGGACCAGGAGGAGGGGAAGCGCACGCTGGCGTCGGCGATGGGCGCCACCGCCGGCCGGTGGCTCTACGTGGGGATGCTGACGGCCGCCTACGCGTCGCTGGTGGCGCTGGTGGCCACGGGCACCCTTCACCCGCTGGCGTTGGTCGGGCTCTCGGCGGTACCCCGGGCCGTTGCCATCACCGTTGGGCTTTGGAAGGCGGAGGGCCGGCCCGCGCTGAACCGGGCGCTGGTAAGCACGTCTCAGCTTCACGGGCTCACGGGCGTTACGCTGGCTGGGGGTCTGGCCCTGAGCACGCTGGTCTAAGAGCCGGGGAGACCTCTTTTAGATAAAAGAGGTCTCCCCGAACCCCGTCCAGAAAACCTATTTCTTAGTTCCCTACAAAAGGCTGCCGGAGGAACGCTTCAAAGGCATCGAGGAACCCGTCAATCGCCGTCATGTGGCTGGTATGGGCGCCGGGGAGCACAAGGCGCTGCGCGGCGGGCAGCAGCTCCGCCAGGCCCTCCACCATGGCCCTGTCAAGGGTGTCGGTGCTATCGCCGCGGACCAAGAGCAGGGGGATGCCCAGGCCCTGAAGACGGGCGGGTGCGTCCTCATGGGCCGCCACACCCCACGCGCTGCGAAGGGCCAGCCGGTTGGCCCACGCGAGACGCCAAGCCCGGCTCTGCTGGGGTTCCTCATCCGGCGCCACCGCGCCGACCCGGAAGAGGAACTCGCCCAGGTGTCGCTCGGTGATCGGGCCGTCCACGAGGCTTCGGAACCATTGCGTCTCCTCGCGTTCCAGGGCCGTCTCCCTTCCCAGGGCTCGCAACAGCCAGCGGACCTGGGGCTCGACCAAGGTGAGGGTACGCACACGCCCCGGGAAGGCCAGGGCAAAGTCCAAGGCGATGGCGCCTCCCATGGACCAACCAGCCAGGTGGACCTCCCAATCCCCTGTTTCGGCCAGGGCGTCGGCCAAGGCCTGTCGTTCCGTGGGGATACCCCAGCCGGGGGGTGGGAGCTCTCCTCGGGCCGCGTGAACGACGGCGAGCGGCGTGACGGTTCTGACGCGCCACCGGGGCGACAGCCGCTCGGCGTGGGCCGACCAGGAGGCGCCGCCTCCCAGGATCTCCCCCACCAGGACCAGCGGAGGGCCGGAGCCGGGGTACTCACGCAGGTAGCCCTCGGGAGTCGGCACGGGGCTTGTATCCTCCCAAAAGGCAGATCGGCCCAGGGACTATGCAGATGCGATGGACGAGGCTTTGCGGCCCCCAGCTCACGCCGGGAGCACCCTCAGGGGAGCGCGAAGGGGAGTTAGGCGTCCCCTTTTGGTCCCACCAGGATGTCGTCGCCTTCAACCTTGACGGCGAGGGCGGGCACGGGGTCCTCCGCGGGTGGCATGGTGGCCTCGCCGGTCCGCAGGTCAAAGGAGCTTTCGTGAATGGGGCACTCCACCTCGCACAGTTCGGCGTGGAGGGTACCGTGAAGCAGGTAGCCGGCCTCGTGGCTGCACCATGCGTCGATGGCGAAGTAGGCGTCGCCAATCCTGGCCAGCAGAATGTCGGTGGACTCCACCTTCACGCTCACCATCGCGCCATCCGCCAGGTCGCTCACCTTGGCGACGCGCTGGAACTCGGTAGGTCCGGGCATGGCTAGCTCCTCCTCGTATGGCGGTAGACAGGTAGGATTGTACCGTGGGACATCCGCCCTAGGAAATACCCCCGCCAGCGAAGGTGCCCGCCCACCGTCTCGTCCCAGGCATAGTAGCGGTACGCGGTCCGCTTTGTCATTCATCAGGGCCACGGCTATAATCAGCGCCACGGCCAACGCCGTAGGAGGGCCGCGCGTGGACCTCAGTTCCTTGGGACCGGGTGCGATTGTCGTCGACGAAGAGCTAGCGGTCTCTCAGGAGGCCGCGAAGGCCTACCTGCTGGCCGTGGGTGACGCGGAGACGCTGTATCGCGAGCACCAGGTAGCGCCGCCCATGGCGATAGCAGCGCTGGCGATGGCCGCGGCCATGCGGGCGGTGGAGCTGCCGCCTGGGGCGGTGCACACCGGGCAGGAGCTGACGTTTGTACGGCCCGTGACGCCAACTACCCGGCTCCGCTGCTCGGCCCGCGTGGGCCAGAACAGCGTCAGGAGGGGGACCAGGTTCCTGACGCTCCAGTTCCAGGTGGCCGGTGACGGCCACTCAGCCGTCGAGGGTCAAGCCTCTATTGCCATTCCAGAGGAGGGTTCAGCCTAGTGGCAGGCCCTCCCGAGACCCTTGTTGGGGCAGCCCACCAGGTGACCCAGGAGCAGCTGGTCCAGTACGCGGAGGCGAGTGGCGACCACAACCCGCTCCACCTGGACGATGCCTTTGCGGCGGGGACACCCTACGGTAGGACCATCGCCCACGGCATGCTGGTGCTGGCATTTCTCTCCGAGATGCTCACCCGCAACTTTGGCATGCGGTGGCTCACGGGCGGTAAGCTGCGGGTGCGGTTTCGCGCCCCGGTCCATCCAGGGGACACGGTGAGGAGCGACGGCAAACTGCGCGCGGCGCCGTCGGACGGCCAGGAAGCCACCTACGACGTGGCGTGCTGGAACCAGGACGGGGTGCAGGTTATAAGCGGTGAGGCCACGCTCCCACGGCCTGTACCGTAGGGCGGCAACTCCGGTCTTTCATGAGGCGCGAGGGTGACTAACGGACAGCGGCCATACACGATAGCCCTGGACGCCATGGGTGGCGACCTGGCTCCCGCCGAACCGGTGAAAGGCGCCGTGCTGGCGGCCCAGCGGCACGGCATTCGAGTGCTGCTGGTGGGCGACCCGGACGCGATAGGGGCCGAGCTGGCACAGCTCGACCATGACGGCTTGCCGCTGGAGGTGGTCTCCGCCGAGGGTGTCATCAACGAAGGTGAGGCGCCGGCGCGGTCTCTCCGGAGCAAGCCCAGGGCGTCCATCGCGGTAGGCGTCGGCCTGGTGAAAGCCGGCAAGGCAGACGCGCTGGTGTCCATGGGCTCAACGGGCGCGACCATGGCGGCATCGGTGCTGGTCCTGGGCCTGTTCGACGGGCTGGAGCGGCCCGCGCTGGGCGGGCCGTTCATCAGCCTTGCGCCCACGACCAGTATCATGGACCTGGGCGCCCAGATCGATTGCCGTCCCTCCCAGCTGCTGGGGATCGCGACGCTGGGTTGCACCTTCGCCAGGTATTTCCTGCGGATACCCAACCCTCGGGTGGGACTGCTGAGCGTGGGCACGGAAGCGGGGAAGGGAAACCGTCAGGTGCAGGAGGCGTATCCCCTGTTTGAGGCCAGCGGCCTGAACTTCGTTGGTAACGTGGAGGGCCACGAGCTATTCTTGGACAAGGCGGACGTGGTGGTATGCGACGGGTTCGTGGGCAACGTTCTCCTGAAGTACACCGAGGGGCTGGGCCGGGCCGCGGCGCAATCGCTTGCCCAGAGCCTGGGTCCGGACTCACCCGCCGTCCATGAGCTGAACAGCATTGCCAGCACCGCGGAGTCGGCGGGCGGACCGCTGTTCGGGGTCAACGGAACGGTGATCGTCGGACACGGAAAGTCCACGGGCGAGGGTATCGCCAACGCCTTGGGCAGGGCGAAAGAGGTCCTAGCCATGGGCCTGGTAGACGCGATGCGAGATGAGCTACGGTTGGTGCTCGGCAGAGCGGGCGCCATAGAAGCGACGCCGTAGGGGAACCCCAGTGGGGAGCTTGGACAACAAACGGCCCCAGCACCGGCGCCAGCCTGGATATGGGCCACGGCCCGCGGTGAAGAGGTAGCGAATGGCCCAGGATGGACCGCTGCAGGGCAAAGTTGCGCTGATAACCGGAGCGTCCCGAGGCATTGGCTTGGGGATCGCACGGCGGCTGGGAGAGGCGGGCGCCAGGATCGTGGTCAACGATGTGGTTTTCCGCGAAGGGCCGGAGACGGTTGTGGATGCCTTCAACGCGATGGGCGCCGAGGCAAGGACCTATCAGGCCGACGTCACCGATGGGGCCCAGATAGACGGAATGTTCCAGACCATTCTTGACGAGTGGGGCGGCGTGGACATCCTCGTCAATAACGCTGGCGTCACACGGGACAGCCTGCTACTGCGAATGTCCGAGGAGCAGTGGGACACCGTGCTGAATATCAATCTGAAGGGGGCGTTCCTGTGCAGCCGTGCCGCGCTCCGCTCCATGGTGCGCAAGCGCTGGGGGCGCATCGTCAGCCTGTCTTCGGTCGTGGCCCTGGCGGGCAATCCAGGCCAGGCCAACTACTCCGCCTCCAAGGCGGGGCTCATCGGCTTCACCCGCACCATAGCCCGGGAGGTGGCGTCGCGGAACATCACCGTCAACGCCCTGGCCCCCGGCTTCATCGCCACGGACATGGTGGATGCCCTCTCCGACGAGATGAAAACCACCGTAAAGGAGCGGATCCCCATGGACCGGTTCGGCACGCCGGAGGACGTGGCCGCCGTGGTGGCATTCCTGGCCAGCGAGGAGGCCAGCTACGTCACCGGCCAGGTCATCGGCATCGACGGCGGTCTGAGCCTGTAGCGTGGCCAGCGCCCTGTAGTGTGGCCAGCGCAACGTAGGAGCGACGAGCATGAGCATGCAGCCGATTGAGCATTTGGGGCCCGGCGACCGCATCATGGTGGTGGTGGCCCACCCCGACGACGCCGAGTTCATGTGCTCCGGCAGCGTCGCCAAGTGGACGGGGGAGGGCAAGGAGGTCGTCTACGTCCTGGCGACCAGCGGCGACAAGGGGAGTGACGATCCCACGGTGGTACCTCAAGAGCTGGCGAAGGTCCGGGAACGGGAGCAAAGAGAGGTGTGCGACCTCCTGGGCGTGAAGGGCGTGGAGTTCCTACGCTACCCGGACGGCATGGTGGAGAACAGCCTGGCCCTCCGGAAGGACATCGTCCGGTTGATCCGCAAGCACAAGCCCAACGCCGTCGTGACGGAAAACCCGACCAATCGGTGGGTGGGGAACCGCATCAACCATCCGGACCACCGGGCGGTGGGCGACGCCACCGTAGACGCGGTGTTCCCATCGGCGCGAGACGTGCACATGTTCCCCGAGCTGCACGCCGAGGAGGGCCTGGAGGCCCACGTCGTGGACCACCTGTACGTGGGAGCCCGGGGCGACGAGGCCAACGTCTACATCGACATCTCGGAGACCATCGAGGCGAAGATCGCGGCGCTGAAGGGGCATAAGAGTCAGGTGCGCAACCCCTCCCCAGAGTTCGAGGAGTTCGTACGGGGGATGGCGCGGCGAACGGCGGGGGAGAGCGGGATGGAGTACGCGGAGTCCTTCCGCTACTTCTACCTAGGTCCGCGCGCAGGGCCGCCCCAAACACCCATCAGGGCATGAGCCCCGGGAATTGGGGAAACCTCTTTTGCAAAAGAGGTTTCCCACGCCCTTCCAGAAAACTCTACATGTGAAGTAGCAGAGGGGGCCAAGCCCCCTCTGCTACTTCACGCTTAACGTTCTTTGGGAGAGTGCGAGAACCCTTTCTTGTAAGAAAGGGTTCTCGTGTCCCCCGGGGCTTACGTCCCGGCGGGCTCGGTGGCGAGGGCGTAGGCGGGATCGGCCAAAGTTGCGGTTACGGCGCTCCCCTCCACGGCCAGGGCTCGGCCAGCCACCGCTTGGGCGACGCTCACCAGGGCCAGCGCCACGTACGAACCGTCGGTGGGAACGGCCGCCACCGAGGTGAGGACCCCGGTCTTCCTGCCGTCGTCAACAAGCGCGTCACCGCGCTTGGCGGGGCCGGACAGGGACAGGGCCATGAGCCGCCGCTGCACCTTTTGGTACGTGTCCAGCCTGGCGACGACCTCCTGGCCAGTGTAGCAGCCCTTGTCGAAACTGATGGCGCCCCTCAACCGGCTCTCCAACGGGTTGGTCTCTTCGCCGTACTCCGCGCCGTAGGCAGGGGTGCCCTGCGCAATCCGAAAGGCCTCCCAGGCGGTCCCTCCCACCGGGACGGACCCCGCCTCCACCAAAGTGCGCCAGGCGTCCGCGGCCCCCTCGCTAGCCACGATGACCTCGTAGTTTTCCGGGCCAGGGTCCATGGTTCGCCAGACCACCGCAGGAGCGCTGCCGAAAGTGGCGCCACGCAGGTGGTACAGGGGAAGCTGGCCGGCCAAAACGCCAACCGCCGACAGGGCTGCCGCGGCGCCGGGCCCCACCACGGTGAACTGGCGGGTGAGGGGGGTGATGTCCTGAAGGGGAGCATCGTCGGCGAAGGTGTAGAAGTCGATCCACTCCATGACCGCTTCCTGGCGGCCGGGGCTGGTGAGGAGGACGAAGTAGTCGGGCCGGGCCCCCACCAGCAGCAGGTCAACCACGCGTCCCTTGGGCGAGGTGAGCACCGTCGGCGCGCCCTCACCGAGCGGTAGCGTCTCCAGCTCGTTGGTGGTGAGCCGGTTCAGCAGGTCCAAGGCGTCGGCGCCGGAGATGCGGACCCTGCCACGGTAAGAGCGGTCCGCCAGGCCGACGCCTTCGCGCAGGGCAACGTACTCCGCCGCGGCGTCGCCGTAGTCCGCAGGCAGCCCGACCGTCGTCGCCTGGGCCATGTCATGGCTCCTAAAAAAAGTGCCACCGGCCATTGGAATGGGACCGGTGGCGTTCATCGTACGCTAAAGCGCGGACCCGCCTATACGGAGCCCTCCTATACAGAGAAAGAGGTGCCGCACCCGCAGCTGGTCTTGGCGTTGGGGTTGTTGAAGACGAACCCCTTGCCGTTGAGCCCGCTCGAGTAGTCCAGGACGGTGCCAGCAAGGAACACGTAGCTCTTCTTGTCCACGCAGAGGGTGACGCCGTGCTCCTCGATGACCTTGTCGTTCTCCAGGGGGGTATCAGCCAGGTCCAGGACGTAGGTAAGCCCCGAGCACCCGCCGCCCTTCACGGCCACCCGCACCACCGCCGACTCCTTGCGCTCCACCGACATGAAGTGCTTCACGTGGTTGGCGGCCGACTCGGAGATGTGGATCGTCAGCGGCTGCTGTGCGGTGGTCATGCCTAAACCCCCAAGGAAACGTGCGTCCCGACCGGGCCTCACCACTATAGGCACCGCCGGCACGCGAGTCAAGACGCCTGTGCGGTGCTGCCCTTCGCCAGTCCAAAGCTCTTTGGGAGAGGTGTGGGGAACCCTTTCTTGCGAGAAAGGGTTCCCCACAAGCCCTTCCCATAACTTGCTGGGGGCCGCTCGCCGCGCCCCCAGACCCCTTAAGAACGCTTTTATAAATACACGGAACCGTGTAGAATAGCCGTATGTCGGAGCGCAAGACCACTTACGAGACTGCCTGGGACGCCGCGCGAGTCCTGGACCTGCGACGGCGCTTAGGCCTCTCCCAGCAGGCCCTGGCCGATGAGCTGGGGGTCCGTCAGCAGACGGTCAGCGAATGGGAAACGGGCGCCTACGCCCCCCGCGGCGCGTCGAGACGGGTGCTCCGGATGGTCGCCGAGCAGGCTGCTGACTATACCCCTAGCGGAGTCCCGCGGCGCCGCACGCCACGGCGCAGGCGGGCCAGCCCCGACGGATGAGTGGGCATCGTGGACACCACCCGGGCCGGCAAGGGTTCTACACAAGGGGGACGAGGGGGCCATCGGCCACCCCTGCTTCCCGAACAGCTGCTGGCGAAGCTGTGGCGGACGCGGACCGGCAGGCAGCTGCGCACGGTAGACGGCCGGCGGCTGCGCGTGCTCTACCCCGGGAGGCCCGCCCCGGGCCACGGTCCCGACTTCCGAGACGCGCTCCTGGAGCTGGACGGCGCCTCGCTGCGGGGCGACGTGGAGGTCCACCGGCGTCCGAGTGAGTGGAGGGCCCACGGGCACCACCAAAACCCCGAATACCAAGGCGTCGTTTTGCACGTCGTGGGCGGAGGCCAGGGTGGAGGCAAGGGCGAGGTGGCGCGGCTGTCCACGGTGGAGCTCGACGGGCGTTCCGGGGGTGTTCAGGGGCCAGCCCGCCCTCGTCGTGCCCAGATGCCGCCCCTCACCGCTTTGGCCTCCGCCAGCGTGGAGGAGCTGCGAGAAGCCCTCCGCCGCGCCGGCCTGGCCAGGTACGCCGAGCACGTCCAACAGGCCGGGGAGCGCATCCGCCGCCTCGGCGTGGAAGGAGCCCTCTACGAAGGGGTGCTGGACGCGCTGGGGTACGCGGAGAACCGAGGGCCCTTTCGGGCGCTGGGCCAGCTCTTACCCGTAGCGCTGCTCAAGGCCGTGTACAACGCTCACCCTCCGAGAAGCAGGGCCGGCGCGTTGGGCAGGCTGGTGATGACCGGCGCGGGCTGGGCACCGGTGGACCCGTGTTGGAGGGCGACGATAGGGCTCGCACCCCTGGACAGGAGTGTGTGGAAGACCGCGGGGATGCGTCCCCAAAACCATCCGAGGCGAAGGCTTGAGGGCCTCGTGGTCCTCCTGGCCAGGCACTTGGACGCCGGACTCGCCTCCGCGTTTGCTCAGCGCGTAGCGGAGGGGCCGCGAGCGCTACTGGAATCGCTGCGCGTGCCGGACCAGGACGGAAGCGCCCTCGTCGGCATGGGCCGGGCCATGGAGATGGCCGTCAACGCCGTCCTGCCGGTGCTCGAGGCGTGGAGCAAAGCGCGAAAGGACGAGGTGACGCAAGGGCAGTGCCTCAGCACCTACCTGGCGTTTCCGTCGCTGCAGGAGAACACCATCACCAAGGAGGCCCGCTGGATAGCGGGCAACCCGTACCTGCCGCACCTCCACCTCAACGCGTGTATGCAGCAGGGGCTACTGCACCTGTACAGACAAGCCGTCGGAAGGTGAGCGCCAATGGCCCCCGACGCCGCAGGGCGGACCAGAAGGCGACGCCATGGTTTTGACTTCGCCCCACCGCGAGGCTATCCTCGTGCCAAGGGTGGAGGACGACACCGTCAAGGGCAACCCAATGGGAAGCTTGTCTGCTGATGGGGCACACGCACAGCTACCGTGGCTGCCTGACGAACGGTTCGAGCTGGGCTTCGACTCCCAGCACGGCGGCATCAGTCACTCCTCCGGCAGCCAGCACTCGCTCACCGTAACCTCCCACCGGGCCATTCAGTCCAGCCGCGGCTCCGGGAGGAAGAGCACGAGCCTGCTGCCGTTGGACCGTGTGAGCAGCGTCGAGGTGGTCGACGTTACCAGGCCGGCCACCCGCCTAGCCCAGGGGGTGCTGTTTTTGGGCGTGGGAGGGCTGTTGGGCCTGGTAGCGTGGGCTGTGCTGGAAGCGTTCCTCTTCGTGCTCGTCGCCGGTGGGTTGCCGTCCTTGGTAGGCGTCTACCTGCTGGCCGGCTACCTTTTTCCCGACGACCAGGGCGAGCTGGTGCTGCACGCTCCCGGCTACGCCATGCGCGTGCCCTTACGAAGCGCCGACGCCCGTCGCGACGCCTACCTGGTGGCCCATCGGCTGTTCGAGCTGATGGTGGGAAGGTCCGCAAGCCAGGTTCAGGACGACGCCCCCCAAAGGGCTTCCCAGGGAGACGCGGACACCACCGGCCCAGAGCCGGAGGTCACGCCCGCCGCCCCTCCGGAGGCGCCCGCTGAGACACTGCCCTAGCCTACTGGGGCGCGCGATCGTGGAAGGAGACCCTCAGCACGCGGTGCGTGGCCGGCGTCACCGCGGCCCAGGCGGCCACACGGTACCCCACGACCCACGCGATGCCCCCAAGCGCCACCAAGAGGGGCACGGCGTCCCGCTCCCACCGCGGCACTTTGGCGTCGACGTAGAAGTCCTGAAGCCGCTTGACGCCACGCATCCCCAAGGGTTGGAACCGATCTCCGGGCCGGCGGCGTCGAAGCGTCAGCGGCCCGCCGACTCGCTCGGCGTCGAACGTGGCGGTCTTTCCCGCGTCCGAGGCGTCCCGCTCCGGGGCAGCGGGAGGTGGGTTTCCCCAAACCCGGGCTTCGACAAGCCACGGTCCGAACGGCGAGCAGCCCGTGAGCTGGAGGGGCACTTCCTCCCGCGGCAGCCCCGACGCCGGCGGACCCGGCCCCAGACGGCAGCCATCGTACGTCACGGAAAAGACGAGGCCACGGGGCAGGGTGACCTCCCTGCCCGAGGGGCCGGAGAGGAGGCCGGCCATGGCCGCGAGGTGAGTCTGGGAGAGGGCTGCCCCCTGGCCGCAAAGGGTTTCCCACGCCCGTTGAAAGACACGGACCAGCAGGGGCCGAGGCGTGGCTGCCAGTAGGTGGCGCGGCCAGGTGATGGCCTCGCTCGTCTGTTGCTCTTGCCCTTCGACGGCGGAGTGCGCCAGCGCCTCAAGCAGCGCCTCGTCCGCCTGGGCGGCGGCCGCCGCCCGTGCCAGGGCCCGCCGAGCGCCGGGGTTGAGGCGCTCCAGCTCCGGGATAACCTTGTGGCGGACCCGGTTGCGGGCAAAGGCCAAGGAGCGGTTGGATGCGTCGTAGGCGGGGGTCACCCCCGCCTCGGCGCAAGCGTCTTCCGTGTCGCGACGGACGACCGCCAGCATAGGCCTGAACAGGTGGACGGTCGCGCCGGTATCCGGGTCGGCCCAGGGGGTCCACTCGCGCATGGCACCCAACCCTCGAAGCCCAGCGCCGCGCGTTAGCCTGAGCAGCACCGTTTCGGCCTGGTCGTCCAAGGTATGGCCGAGGGCCACGGCTCGCGCACCGCACCGGTTCGCCGCCTGGACCAGAAAGGCGTAGCGGGCGTCCCGCGCCGCGGCTTCCACCGAGCCCCCTGCCTCTTTGGCCAGCCGGGGTACGTCGGCGGCGCCGTGGACGAAGGGCAACGACCAACGCGACGCTACCTGCGCGACGAGCGCCGCCTCGCGCCGCTCAGCCTGGAGCCTGAGGCCGTGGGAGAAGTGGGCCACCTGAAGGGGTGGACGCTCAGAGGCCGGAAGGGCCACGAGACTGAGCAGCAGCGCCAGAGAGTCGGCGCCGCCGGACACCGCGACCAGGAGCGGCCCCCCGGCCAGCTCGTGGTGCCACCGCTGGAGCGAGGCCCCCAGCGTCTGGACGAGCCGCTGCAAAGCGGTCGGCTGAGCGCCTGGAGGACCGTTCATCGCTGAGCCAGTGAGGTCCATCCATCCCTTACTGGTCTGCCGGCCTGGACCGGGTCACCAATACCCGTTCGACCTTGACGCCCTTCATCTCCAACACCCGGAAGTGAAGCGCTCCGTAGGTGAGCAGCTCACCCTGCTCCGGGACGTGGCCCAGCCGCTCCAAGATAAATCCGGCCACGGTGTCGTACTCGCCCTCGGGCAGTCCGAGGCCGATGCGTTGGTTGGCCTCCTCCACGAGCATGCCGGCGTCGATCTCAAAGGAGTCCTCACCGACGGCCACCACCTCCTCCTCTGGCGCCTCACCCTCCTCACCCACCGGGCCCACGATCCTCTCCATGAGCCCCTTCAACGTCATCAGGCCCTCCACACCCCCGAACTCATCCACCACGATGGCCATCTGGTGGCCACCTGCCCGCATCTCGTTGAAGAGCTCGTCCAGCGGCTTGGTTTCAGGGGCGAAGAAAACGGGCCGCGTGGCATTGGTCACCGAGTCGTCGGAGGCGATGTCGCCCCTGGCGAGGGCGCGCATCACATCCTTGACCGAGATAAGGCCAACCACGTTGTCCGTCTGGTCCTGGTACACGGGGAAGCGGGTGTGGTAGTGCTCGTCGTAGATCCCCAGGAACTTTCGAAGCGGGGTGCCCTGCTCCACCCAAACGATTTCGGTGCGAGGCGTCATCAGCTCTCGCACCCTTCGGTCGCCAAACCCCAGGACCCGCCTGAGCATCTCCGCTTCGCCTGACTCCACGGCACCCGTCTCCCGGCCCAGGGAGACCATGATCCTGATCTCCTCCTGGGTAACGAGCACACCGCGGCCCTCAGCACTGCCGAACACTCTGGCCACGGACCCACTGACCCACTCCAGCAGGAGAGCGGCCGGCTTCAACACCCACTGGACCCACTGCAAGGGCAGGACGATGCTGAGGGCAACGCGCTCGGCGTAACGGGCACCGATGGTCTTGGGGATGGTCTCGCCGAACACCAGGAGGAAGACGGTGACGACGATAGTGGCAGCCAGGATGCCTTGGCCCTGGTCGTCGAGCAAGGTGATAGCCACGCCGGTGGCCAGGGCAGCGGCGGCGGTGTTCACCAAGTTATTGCCCAGAAGGATGGGGGGCAACAGCTTTTCCGGGTGTTCTACCAGGCGGGCTACCTGGGCCGCCCTGGCCGAGCCGGTGCTGGCCAAGTGGTGAATCCGCACCCGCTGCACGGACAGGAACGCGGCCTCGGCCCCAGAGAAGAACCCGGAGAGCACCAGGCATACCCCCAACAGGACCAGGATATTGGCACCCACATCGCCGACCATGGCACTCCCCTTTCCCGGCGCCATCCCATCATCGCGGTATATGCTCCGGTAGAAGACGATGGTAGCATAGGGAATTCCTGGGCGTCACGGCCTGGTGATACGCTACAGGCCCGCCAGCACGGCCTGAAGGTGGCCGGCTCCTGGAGAGTTTATGCGTATCCTTGGTATTGAAAGCTCCTGTGACGAGACGGCAGCCGCAGTGGTGGTGGACGGCCAGCGCATCCTCTCGGACGTGGTCGCGTCTCAGATAGCGGTGCACGCCCGCTACGGGGGCATCGTTCCGGAGGTGGCGTCGCGCCAGCACCTGCTTGAGGTGGTGCCAGTGGTGGAGCGGGCGCTCGTCGAGGCCGGCGTTGGCCTGAGCGGCCTGGACGCCGTCGCGGTTACCTACGGCCCCGGTCTCATGGGATCGCTCATGGTGGGGGTCAACGTGGCCAAGGCGTTGGCCTATGCCAGTGGGCTGCCGTTGATAGGCGTCCACCATCTGGAGGGCCACACCTACGCGGCATGGCTCCACTACCGCGACCCCGGAGTGGACCCCGGCTTTCCCCTGGTGGTGCTCATCGCTTCCGGCGCCCACACGGACCTCCTGCTGATGCACGGCCACGGGGTCTACGAGGTGCTGGGGCGAACCCGGGATGACGCTTCGGGAGAAGCCTTCGATAAGGCCGCCCGTATCTTAGGGTTGGGGTTTCCGGGCGGGCCGGCCATTCAGCGGGTAGCCGAGGGCGTTCGCCCAACCATCGCTTTGCCCAGGGCGTGGCTGGGAGACAGCCTGGACTTTAGCTTCAGCGGGCTGAAGACCGCGTTGCTGCACCAGGCCCAGGCGTGGGGTGTCTACCCGGCGCCTGAGGGTGGGGCCGACCAGGCGAAGGTGGCGGAGCTTGCGGCGTCGTTCCAGGAGGCGGCCGTGGACGTGATGGCCACGAAGGCCGCAGCGGCCGTAACGCGGCACGGGGCTAATGGACTGGTCCTGGGGGGCGGGGTATCCGCCAACGCCCTGCTGCGGCAGGAGGTGCAGCGACGCTCGCCGGTGCCGGTGCTGGTCCCGGCGCCCAAGCTGTGCACGGACAACGCCGCCATGATCGCGGCGGCGGCCTACTTCAGGGCCTCCAACGGCGTCAGCCACGGCCTGGGGCTCGACCCGTCTCCCAACCTGGCTATAACGTCGATCGTTTCGTCTCAGAATGATCTCTTCCATTCGCAAAGCCCGCTCCCGGATGCACTCGCGGGGGCCGCGCCATAGGCCACGGCCGGCGGCGTTAGCACACAGCCAGGAGGGCATGGAAAGCTTATGTATGTCGGACGCATCGTAGCCATCGGCAGGACGCGGGCGGGGGCCAACGCGGCGCTGTACCGCGTCTCCAGCCGCTCGTTCCCCAATCGGCGGGCAGTGGAGTACTCCACGAGGGTGGCCGTGACCCCGTTGGAGGGGCATGAGCAGGACTTGCTGAGCAACCCGTACATCGCCTACAACGCGGTCCGGCTGGCCGGAGATTGGGCGGTGGCGAGCAACGGAGCGCATACCGACCCCGTTGCGGAAAAGATCGAGGCCAGCATGCCGGCACGGGACGCCTTGGCCCAGACGCTCTTGGCGATGGACTACGAGAAAGACGAGTACAGCACGCCACGCATCGCGGCGGCGGTGCCGCTGCGGGGTGACACCGGCTGGCTGGGCATCGTACGGTCCGACGCGCTCGTGGTAAAAGAGGTGCCGCTGGTAGCCGGGCACGCCGTGTATCTGGCCACGTACGAAGCGGACGACGTGCGGGACTCGCAGTCGAGCGCCTTTGACGCGGCGACGGCCGCCGAGGCAGCCCGGTTCATGGTAGACGGTGGGGCCTTTCAGGAGTTGGAGAGGCCGGTGGTCAGCGCCGCGGCTCTGGCTCGCGAGGGCGGGTTCGAGCTGGGGAGCTACGCCGTTTAGCCACGCCAAGGCCGGAGGAGCTGGTTAGAGCAGGCGCATGAGGCGGGGGTTGTGAGGCGCCGGCTCCCCCTCCTGGGGCACAGGACGGTCGCTGATGGTGCGGATGTTGGGCCGAAAAGGAATGGGGGAGGCGGCGGCGATATAGCTGCCATCGTGGAACACATTGATCGGGGCTCCCGCTTCCACCAGACCCTGGACCCTGGCAGGCGAGAGCTCTCCACTCAACACGATCTCCACGTGCTGATACCCCATCCCATCGAGCTGCTCGCGTACCTCTTTGATGGTCTCGGTGGGGACGGGTTTGCCGCCCGGCACCCTCGCCAGGCGAATAGCGTCCAGCCGGTCTTTCATAAGCTGGGCAACCTCCATGGTCTGCGCCACCACGTCGCCCCGGGGGTCGACGTACCCCACTCGGGGTACGTCCGGGGCCACCGAGCGGTCGAAGGCGCTGATCGCCTTGCCCGGCTCGCCCATAAGCTGCAGGAGGGCCCCCGAGACGGTGGCGATGGGCGGCGAACCAGCCAGCTTGGTACCCAGAACAGTGGAGCCGCTCTCGCACCCGCCGACCACGGCAGCGTAGTCCATGATGGGTGCAACGGAGGGGTGGACGTTGTGGGCGCCCACCGAGATGACAGGGATGCCCTTGGCTGCCTGGACGAGCTCCCGCGCGGCGGTGGCCCACCCCGTGGAGTGCGCGAGGACCCCACAGATGGCGGTCTCGTACAACCCGAAGGAGGAGTAGGGGGCGTGGATGGAGAGGCATACTTCCCCGTCTTGTACCTCCTCGCTCTCTTCCACGGCCCACACCTCACGGTTGCCCTCAGAGGTCACACGTTCGAGCAGGGCCCGGACCTCCATGGTGCCGCAGAGGACGGCCTGCTTGGTGACGGAGAACTCCATCACGACAACAGGATTGAGGCCTTCGTTGCGGAGAATGCGCTGGGTGCGATGCAGGTAAACGTCGGCCGTATCCCCGGTGATCAAGGAAGGGCGGACTTCAAAGTTGGGGTGCCGAAATGCCATGCTATCCGATGATGGGAACGGCACGATCGTGGCGCGAGGCCGCGCGTATGCTACTGGGTTGCCGCTGGAGATGCAACGTTACTCCTCGGGAGGCTGGACCTTGGGCAGACCACCAAACCGGAGCCGGGCCAGGCCCCGTAGGTCTTCCAAGGCTGTGCTGGCTATCTTGACGCGGGTATCAGGGTCTTCCGACCACCGGACCGGGATGTCCTTGACGCGGAAGCCTCGTTTCTCCGCGATGATGAGCAGCTCGGTGTCAAAGAACCAGTGATTGTTGACCACGGCGGGCACGAGCACCTGGGCCGCCTGACGGCTGAGGGCTTTGAACCCGCATTGAGCATCGCTGAACCGGGTCCAAAACACCGCCTTGACCATTAGGTTATACGTCCGAGAGATGAACTCGCGTTTGATGGAGCGCTGAATCTGGCCGCCCCGCAGAAGCCGGCTGCCAGTGGCCACGTGGTAGCCCTCTTCGGCGATGGCCCGCACCATGATGGGAAAGGCTTCCAGTCCGGTGGAAAGGTCCACGTCCATATAGCTAACGATGTCACACTCGCTCTCCAGCCAGGCCCGGCGCAGGGCGCGGCCTCGGCCCCGCTGGTCCAGGTGAAAGTAGCCCACCTGGCCGGGATGTTCCGCGGCGAGGGCCTCGGCGACGCGCAGGGTGCCGTCGGTGGAGCCGTTGTCGGCGATGGTAACGCGCCAGGTGTGCCCTGGGAGGTGCTCACCTAAAAAGGACCGCAGGGTGGCGACGCATCCGGGCAGGGCTTGCTCCTCGTTCAGCACGGGGATGACCACGTCTACCGAAGCCATGCTACTCGCCTCCGTCCTGCCGGAGCGTCTGGGCTACCGCGAAGGGATCGGACGCCACGACGCTTTCTGCAAAGAGCTCCATACCCCCCACATCGCTGGTGCGGTCCTGCAGGGCACCCCGGTCCACCAGCCGGATAACGGTTGGAAAATCGTCCCATGACTCTGAAACGGGCGCAACCGGCGGGAGCAGCACTCCCATGTTGAAGGAGCGGACCCCCAGGCGGTCGCGGAAGGTCACCAAAGCCTGGTAGAGGGCGTCAATCGCCCCTTCGGTCAGCCCAGGCGACAAGAGCACGACCTCCTTGTCGCGGACCGGCGTGAGGTGCGCCAGAACGGAGGTCTGACCCGCCCGGTGGGCGCAGTCCAGGGCCAGGTGAACGGCGGCGAGGTCTTCGAAGTAGCTGACACCGTGGCGTTGGCGGTACGCTTCGGCATCGTGGCGCAGGCGTTCGATCTTGGCGTAGTGCATCCCCTTGGCCAGCGCGACTTGGAGGTGCCCGTGCAGGAGCGAGCCCCCAGCGCGCCAGAGGCAGTTCCACAAGATGTAGGGGTAACGGGCCTCATCGTCCCAGGCGTGGGCCGCCTCGATCCAGCGCCGCGCCAGCTCCAGGTGTCCGGCCAGGGAGTCTCGGGAGAAGGCCAGCGGGTCCGCCTCGTTAAACACCACCAAGCTGTGAAGGGTATCGTACTTTGCGATATTGGCAGCGGTAACGCCGTGGCTGTTCTTGAGGCGGCCAAAGGGGTCTTCAGGCGTTAGGTCCAAGGGCCGGGCCAGGACGTCGGTCTCCGCGCCGCCGTCTCGGAGCGGCGATGTTGTTTTCTCGGTGGTCTGCACGGGGCGTTGGGCGCGCAGCGGGTTGAACAGGACCCCTTCGCCGGTAACACGGTTGACGACGCGGACCACCTGCTGTGATTCCACGGCCGCGAGGCTGGAAAAGTGCTCCTCTACCCAGGGGACCATGGCACGTGGTACCCGAAGCCGCGCGCGCAGCGTGGCGTGATAGTAGAGACGGTGGAACCGCTCCTCGTCTTCGGGGGAAAGTGCGTGGACCAGGTCCGCAAGGTCCGCAATGGAGCGGGGGGAGCTTCTACGCCGCGGCGGCGTGCCCTGGTTGAAAGTCATGGTCTGGGATGACGACCGAGGAGGAGGCAAAAGGGAGCTATGGCGCGGTCTCGGTCCTGGGCTCTATGGGTTGCTCCAGGGCGAGCTTGTTCATCTCTAGCTGCACCGGCACTGGGTAGTTTCCGGTAAAGCACGCGTCACAAAACCCACGCTTGGGGGCAGTCCCGTCGTTCACCGCGCCGTGGATTCCCTCGACGCTCAAGTAGCCCAGGGAGTCGGCCCCGATAAACTGGCGGATCTCCTCCACCGACCGTTCGCTGGCCAACAGCTCTGACTTGTGAGGCATATCCACGCCGAAGTGACACGGGCTTATGATGGGTGGGGCGCACACACGCATATGCACTTCCGCCGCGCCAGCCCTTCGCAAGAGCGAAACGACGTGGGGGGTGGTGGTGCCACGGACGATACTGTCGTCCACGAGGACGATACGTTTGCCTCCCAGCACTTCCGGAAGTGGGTTGAATTTATTGCGGACCCCTATCTCGCGGATGTGTTGGTCCGGCTGGATGAAGGTGCGGCCCACGTAGCGGTTCTTCATGAGGCCGTAGCCGTACGGAAGGCCCGACTTCTGGGAGTAGCCGATGGCGGCGGCGCTGGCAGAATCGGGGATGCCGATGACCAAGTCGCCATCCGCGGGATGCTCCTGGGCAAGCCTGGCACCCATGCTCACCCGGGTGAGGTACGCCAGCTGACCATCCAGGATGGAGTCGGGACGAGCGAAGTAGATGTGCTCGAAAATACAGTGGGCGGCCCGCTCGGTCTCAACAGGCGACGGGATGCTGGTGATCCCCCTATCGGTGATGACAACGGTCTCGCCAGGTTCTACCTCCCGCAGGAACTGCGCACCAACGTGGTCCAGGGCGCAGCTCTCCGACGCCAGGATCCAGCCACCTTCGTACCGGCCGATGCAAAGGGGCCGAACACCCAGGGAGTCACGGATGCCAACCAAGGTGTCTTTCGTGGCCACGGCCAGGGAGTAAGCCCCCTGCAAAGAACGGATGAGATAGTTCGACCTCTCCGCCCAAGTATCGCCCGGCGCCCAGGCAAGGAGATGAGCAACCACCTCGGTATCGGTGCTGGTGACGCAGGTTACCCCCCACTCTTGCAGCCGCTCCCGCAGCTCCAGGGCGTTGATCACGTTGCCGTTATGGGCCAAGGCCAGCTCGACCGTTGGCCCTTTGGAGACGATGGGCTGAGCGTTGATGGCGTTACTAGCGCCCGTGGTGGAGTAGCGCGTGTGCCCTATAGCCACATGCCCAGGAAGCCGGTCAAGGTCTTCCTGCCGGAACGCCTGGGAGATCAGGCCCATGTTCGTGAAGTTGCGGAGGGTGCGGCCGTCGCCGGAGGCGATACCGGCGCTTTCTTGGCCACGGTGCTGGAGCGCAAAGAGGCCGAAAAAGGCTACGTTGGCGGCGTCACCGCCCAGGGGGAGGTATACACCGACAACCCCACACGCATCGTGTGGGGTATCATCATCACTGATCGCAGACACCCTCAGTGCGGCCAAATCGCCTTCCTCTGGGCGGCTAGCATCACGATTATATCGTCGGCCTCCGCGGCTTGCAAAGAATGTGGGCACCAAAGAATGGTCATTCCGAACGGATGTGGTGGCATCTTCGGTAGCCAGAGCTAGCGCCTACAGCCTAAACCGCGGGTCCGTTGCCGTTATTAAGGGTCAGGCCATGTCCAGAACAACGCCTCAGAAAAACCCAGGCGCGGTATGTCGTTCGCAGGCCCTGACCAAGGGATGGTGAGGTAGCGGAATGGCTTCAACGCCTGGCGGACTAGTTTGACACCCTGGAAAGGCCGCCGGTATACTGCCTATGAACTTCAGCCAGTCCAGGCGGTCCAGCAGCAGTGCCTAAAAGAACGTGGCAACCCAAAAAGCGACGCCGTCTCAGGAAGCACGGCTTTATGTCCAGGATGCAAACAGCAGACGGACGGGCGGTGTTGAAACGACGTCGCTTGAAGGGCAGGCACCAGCTGACAGTGTGACTTTTTCCCAGTCAGATACACTGCACCCGGGCAACACGCTACGGCGTACACAGCGACTCCATAGCCGGCACGACTTCGAAGCACTAAGGAAACACGGGTTTTCGCGGGCCCACCCACTGCTACTCCTTCGGGCGGCTCCTAACTCGCTTCCCCGTCCGCGATTCGCGTTTGTGGTCAGCCGCAGAGTGACGCGGAAAGCCGTGATACGGAACCGGGTGCGCCGCCGCCTCCGAGAGGTGGCGCGGCAGATCCATGTGCGAGCGGGGTGGGACTTGCTCTTTATCGCACGGCCTCAGGCAGCGGGCGCCAGCTTTCAAGCGCTGAGTGCCGCCGCGCTCAGCGTGACGAAGCAGGCCAAGCTGCTCGACTTCGCGGCTTGACCGCCGGGTGAAGCTACACGGCCTGTACGGGATGTGTGAGGACTAGGACCGAGATGCGACGTTTAGTCATCAGGCTCATCACGTTCTATCAGCACGCGCTCTCCTCCTACCTGCCCGGTGCCTGCCGGTATACGCCGACCTGCTCCCACTACACCCAAGAGGCTATCGAACGGTATGGCGTGCTGAGAGGCATCTGGATGGGGGTGCGCCGGCTGAGCCGATGCCACCCGCTGGGCAGCCGTGGGTACGACCCCGTGCCCTAACACCGCTGATGGCGTGGTGGTCTCCCGGAAATGAATCAAAGGACCTTGAGTTGATACGTAACAGTAAAGGGCTTGGCCTACGGTTCAACCTTGCGCTGGCCGGTGTGATCGGCTTGTTCCTCCTGGCGGCCTGTGGGGCCAGAGAGTTCAATCCAGATGCCGGCTGGTCGGGTGTGACCGATGGCGGGGACGTGGTCTACGTCGGCACCATGGACCGGCAGGTCTTAGCGCTGGACGCCGAGACCGGGTTGTTGCGGGCGGCGTTCCCAGAGGAGCCGGGCGGAGAGGATGAGAAGTTCCGCGCCATTTATGGGACACCCACGCTTGCCGACGACCGGGTCTACGTGGGCGGGTTTAACGGAAAGGTCTATGCCCTGGACGCGCAGAGCCTAAAAAACGTCTTTGGAGACGAGGGTTTCGAGGTAGAGGGCGCCGAGCTCAGCAAGGGTGTCATCGGCGCCGTGGTCGCGTACGAGGGGAAGGTGGTATTCGGCGCCGCCGAGGACTCGGAGAGTGGCCGGCTGTATGTGCTGGACGCTGAGACCTTCAGTGAGGTCTGCCGCTTCCCCGCTCGGAGGGCGGACCCCATCGGCAAAGTGTGGTCGACGCCGGCGATCGCCGACGGGGTGGCGTACTTCGGCGACCTGGCCCACCGGTTCTACGCCGTGAGGATCGATGACTGTTCGCTCCGGTGGTCCGCCCCCGCTGAATTAGGCGGTGCCATCGGGTCCACACCTGTGGTGCGGGGTGGGACAGTGTACGTCGGCGCCTTCGACCGAAGCTTCTACGCCATAGACGCAGCCACGGGAGCGGTCAGACGCCTCTTTAAGGCGGGCAGCTGGTTCTGGAGCGGTGTGGCCACCGACGGGGAAATGCTCTTCATCCCCAGCCTGGACGGCAAGCTCTACGCCATGGACTTGGCCACCGAGTTCGTGGTCTGGGAGTTCGACACGGAGGGGGCAATCCTGTCCACTCCAACGCTGGTGGGTGACCAGGTTGTGGTGGCCTCGGATGCCGAGCGGTTGTACGTGGTGGACATCGCGAGTGGGGTGGAGGTGTCGTCGCGTCAGTTGAGTGGGAAGGTGCGAGCGCCCCTGACGGCACGGGGAAGCGTGGTGTACCTCAGCACTTTGGACCACAAGATTGAGGCCATCGACGTAGCCTTAGGGCGCGCCCGTTGGGCTGAGCCGGCAAATACAAGGCGGTAGAACAGCAGGAAGCACTCCATGGAGTTCATAGGCCTTCTATGGAACGAAGCTATCGTCAGGCCACTGACGAATAGCCTGCTGCTGCTTTACGTGCTGCTGTTCAGCAACTTCGGAGTCGCCATCATCGCGCTGACGGTGCTCATCCGCGGCCTAACGTATCCCCTGACCAGGCGGCAGCTGCGTCAGACCCAGAAGATGCAGGCCATGCAGTCGCGGATCAAGACCATCCGGGACCGGTACCCGGACGATCCCAGACGCCGGTCCCAGGAGACGATGAAGCTCTACAAGGAGATGGGGATCAATCCCCTGGGCTGCCTAGGACCGTTCGCCGTTCAGATCCCCATCCTGATCGGGCTGTTCTGGACCATAAGGAACACGATAGGAGTGAACCCGGAGGGGCTTGCGGGCCTGGCCGAGGACCTCTATAGCTGGCTCCCGATAGCGGGCGCAGTACCGGTGGACCGAGCTTTCCTCTGGCTGGACCTCGGGGAAAAGGACCCCACTTTCCTGCTGCCGATCCTGTCTGGGGCGACCATGTGGGTACAGCAGAAGATGTCCATGATGCCCAACGCGGACCCCAACCAGCAGAGCACGCAGCGGATGATGCTATGGATGATGCCGATCTTCTTCGTCGTCATCAGCATTACCTTTTTCAGTGGTCTGGTGCTGTACTGGGTCATCTCAAACATCATTGGAATCGTGATGCAGTACTTTGTTTCGGGCTGGGGCGGCCTACGGTCAACACGTCTGGCCCAGCAGCCGGTGCCCGCGGTTGCAGGACAATCCGCGGGAGAGGAGCTAGGAAGTGATGGACAGAGAGAGCCGGGAGATGACAGCACGGACGGTAGACGAAGCAATCGAGATCGCCCTCCTCGAGCTCGTCGCCGGACGAGACGAGGTCGAGGTCGAGGTCGTTAGCAAGGGCCGGGCCGGAATTCTGGGCATCGGGGCCGAACTGGCCAAGGTACGGGTGACCCGTATCGCCGAAGGTCAAAGCGCCGCGGGCGCGGGTCTAAATACGGTCAACCGAATCCTCAAGGGTTTGGGCGTCTACGCTCAACCGACGATCGTCACATCGGGCTCAGGACCCGACGACCCTCCGGTCGTCGATATCCAGGGAGAAGATGCCGGGCTGCTTATCGGCCGCCGAGGTGAAACCCTCAATGCGCTCCAGTTCATCGTGAACCTATTGCTGACGCGGCAGGGGGATCGAGACGACCGCATCGTGGTAGACGTGGAGCAGTACAGGGAGCGGCGGCGGCGGAACCTGACTACGTTGGCCCAGCGTACGGCGGAACGGGTGACCTCCTCTGGGAGAGCTATCACCTTGGAGCCCATGTCGGCCGCGGACCGGCGTATTATTCATATAGCCCTTGCCGATCACGCACGAGTAGCGACGGAGAGCGACGGGGAAGGCAGAGACCGTAAGGTGACCGTCCGGCCAGTGTCCAGCGCTGGTGGTGAAAGCTAACGTACGCCGATGCGAGCTAGCGGACCCGCGTCTCGACAAGAGCTGACCCTCGCTGCGCCCTTTCTGCTCCTTCTTATCGCTTCCTATATCTCGTGGCCGTGGCGGGCCCTGGAGTGGCCCGGGACCATCGGCAACCTTTCTCCGCCCTCGGTAGCGCTCATGATGGCGACGGTCTATGGAGCGGTCCTGACGATGCGGGGCCGGCTCCCACTACGGCTCATTACCTGGCCGCCGGCAGGGCTAGGCGCCGTATTCTTCCTGACGGTGGGCTTCGGCCTGGGCAACCTTGGCTCTGCGGCGATACCCGCCGCGCCCATCGGCTACGTGGTGATATTCGGGTTCGTGTTGCTGATCAGCATTGCGCTGGCCCAGCACAGCACCGCCTACGCCGTTGCCTTCGTCTGCATGTTTTTGATGACCCAGGCGGTCCAGATACCCATCTTTGAGGTGAGCGAGGGCGTTACCACCTCGTGGGCCTCAGCATTGACCGCTACCTCGGCAGCCCGAGCCGCCGTGGAGGTAGGGGTACTCATCTGGCTGGTGCGCCGGCTGGTCCTAGGGCCCGAAAGCTCCCAGAACCGACTGGCGATTGCCCTGGTGGGGCTGGTGCTAGCCCACGGGCTCCTGGCCGGTTGGGAGCTGCCGGTCCGATTGAGGAGCGAGATTTCCCTGCCCGCCTACGGGGCTGAGGTCACGTCATGGGTGTTCTTCGTCAGCCTCCAGGTAGGCGTGGTCACGGTGGTCGCGCGGCTGCGCCGGGGGTGGAACCAGCCGCCTGTCCAGCAGCCGGCCAGAGCGGTGTCTCGACCGCGTCAGGCCGTGGAGCAGGGCGACAAGCCGGCACCCCAGAGAAAACGGCCAGGAAGGCCGACGCCCCGTAGCCGCCGACGCCGGGGATAGGCTAACCCTCCCGCGGCGTGGCTTGACGGTGCGGCGCTGGCGTGGTAGCTTCGTGCCAAAGGCGACGACGGAGACGACTAGACCGGAGCGAGCCCTCAGCGAGCCGGGTACGGTGCGAGCCGGCGGGTAGCCCCGTTCGAATATCACTCCTGAGCTGCCGCCCCAACGTCCCGATAGCCGGGACCAGTAGGCGCGGCCGGGTACGCCACCCGTTAACAGAGGCGAGGGCGTGATGGCGCCCTGATAAGTGGCCCCGATATATCGGGGCAAGTAGGGTGGTACCGCGGGTGTTATGACCCGTCCCTAGAGGGGACGGGTTTTTTGTTTTCCTGGACCGATCGGGGGGTCTGCGAAGTGAGGAGAGGCACCTGATGGCCGAGTCAAAGGGTGTGTTTGAACCTGTCTCGAACAGGGTGAACTTCCCTCAGTTGGAGGAGGAGGTGCTGCGCCGTTGGCGCTCAGAAAGCATCTTTCAGCAGGTGGACGATGTCCGGGGAGAGGCTGGGCTGTTCGTTTTTTACGAGGGACCCCCCACGGCCAACGGAAGTCCGGGTATTCACCACGTGCTCTCCAGAGCCTTCAAGGACGTGGTAATCCGGTACAAGACCATGCGGGGGTATCGCCCCGTCCGCAGGGGCGGCTGGGACACCCACGGGCTACCGGTGGAGCTGGAGGTGGAGAAGGAGCTGGGCCTGAACTCTAAGCAGGCGATCGAGGAGTTCGGGATTGAGGAGTTCAACCGCCGGTGCCGAGAGAGCGTGTTCCGCTACGTGAAGGAGTGGGAGCAGATGACGGAGCGGAGCGGCGTGTGGCTGGACATGCAGGACGCGTACGTAACGTATGACAACAGCTACATCGAGACGGGCTGGTGGGTCTTCCGGCAGCTATGGGACCGTGGTCTGGTGTATGAAGGGTATAAGGTCACGCCCCACTGCCCCCGGTGCGTAACGAGCCTTAGCTCCCACGAGGTGGCGCAGGGGTACGAGGAGGACACACCCGACCCTTCCATTTTCGTCCGCTTCCGGCTCCGCGAGGACCTGCAGGGGAACGCCGATGGAGCAACGGAAGAGGTGTTGGCCCGCCTGGGATACAACCTCAATGCTGCCCTTTGGGAGCAGGAGGTCCCCGCGTTTTTAGCGTGGACCACGACACCGTGGACCCTTACCGCCCACACGGCGCTGGCGGTGGCGCCGCGCGAGGAGTACGTTCTCGTGCAATCGCCACCAGGGCAGACCCAGGAGCGCGTGATTTTGGCAAAGGGCCTGCTGGAGCGGACGTTGGGCGAAGGGTGGCAGGTGGTGGAGAGCTTCAGCGGAGCGGAGCTGGTGGGCGTCTACTACGAGCCGCCCTTTCCGAGCCCGGAGCTGCGCGACTACCTCTACCGGGTGGTGCCCGCGGAGTTCGTGACCACGGACGAGGGGACGGGCATCGTCCACACGGCCCCCGCCTACGGGGCCTACGACCAGGAGCTGGGTCGCGCCTTCGGCATGCCCATGGTGCACACGGTGGACCTGCAGGGCGTGCTTCAGGGCGAATTCCCAGGCGCCGGCACCTTCGTGAAGGACGCCGATGAAGCGCTGATGCAGAGCCTGGCGGCGCGGGGCCTGCTGTACAAGCGGGAGGTGTACCGCCACACGTACCCGTTCTGCTGGCGGTGCGGGACCCCGCTGCTCTACTACGCAAAGACCTCCTGGTACATCGAGACCACGAAGGTGAAGGACCAGATGGTGGCGATAAACCAGGGCATCAACTGGTACCCGGAACACATCAAGGAGGGAAGGTTCGGGGAGTGGCTCCGCAATAACGTGGACTGGGCTATCTCTCGGGAGCGCTACTGGGGCACGCCCATCCCCATCTGGCGGTGCGGGTCGTGCGGCCACACCCACTGCGTCGGAAGCGTAGCCGAGCTGAAGAAGCTGGCCACGAAGGAGACGCGGGACCTGGTGAACGGCCTGGACCTGCACCGGCCTTACGTGGACCGGGTGGAGCTGGTCTGTGAGCAGTGCGGCGGGGCAATGCGACGGGTGCCGGAAGTAGCTGACGCCTGGTATGACTCGGGCGCCATGCCGTTCGCTCAGTGGGCGTACCCAGTGGAGCTGATAGGACCGTACGGCCGGCCCATAACGCTTCAAGACGCCCCTGGCCTAATGCAAAGCCCCTTCTACCCGGCCGACTACATCACGGAGGCCGTAGACCAGACCCGCGGGTGGTTCTATAGCCTGCTGGCGATCTCAACGCTTCTCACGGGACAGTCCTCCTACAAGAACGTGGTCTGCTTGGGGCTCATCCTGGACGAGCAGGGCGAGAAGATGTCCAAGTCCAAGGGCAACGTCGTGGACCCGTGGTCGGTGCTTCACGATCAGGGCGCCGACGCGCTCCGTTGGTACCTGTTCACGGCCGCCCCCGCGGGGAGCGACCGCCGCTTCTCCGGAAATCTGGTGCAGGAGTCGCTACGGCGCTTCCTGCTCACTTTTTGGAACACCTACAGCTTCTTCGTGACCTACGGAAATCTGGATGGGTTCGACCCGCAGGCCCACGCCTCCCTGTGGAGCGGCGAAGTAGGCGGGCCTTCCCTGGCTACGAGGCCGCCCAACGAGCTGGACCGCTGGGCCTTCTCCGAGCTGAACGAGTTGGTGGAAACGGTGACCAAGAATCTGGACGCCTTCAATCCCACCGACGCCGGCCGGCGTATCGAGGAGCTCACGGACGCGCTTTCCAATTGGTACGTGCGCCGAAGCCGGCGCCGCTTCTGGAAGGGGGAGAGCGACGAAGATAAGGTCTGGGCCTACGTCACGCTGTACTCCTGCGTGCTGACGCTCAGCAAGCTCATGGCGCCGCTGGCCCCCTTCGTGGCGGACGAAATCTACCGGAACCTTGCACCGGAGGGCTCACCGGCCAGCGTGCACCTGGCCGATTTCCCCGTGGCCGATCCGTCGATGATAGACGCGACGCTAGACCGAGCGGTCCGGCTGGCCATGCGTGTCGCCAGCGTGGGCCGGGCCGCCCGCAGCAAAGCACAGGTGAAGGTCCGCCAGCCACTGGCCAAGGTGTTGGTCCAGCTACGCCCGGAGGAGCAGGGGCTCTTGTCCCAGGTGGAGTCCCAGATACTGGACGAGCTGAACGTGAAAGCCGTTGAAGTCGCAAGCGGAGAGTCGCTGGCCATCTTTCAGGTACGGCCAAACCTGCCTGTCCTAGGCCCAAAGTACGGTGACCAGGTGACCGCGGTTACGACGGCGCTGGCAGGTGCCGACGCCTCGGCCATCGCGGCGCGGGTGCGGGCAGGCCGAGCGGTGGCCGTGGGCGAGTTTACGTTGGAGCCAGACGAGGTGCTGGTGAGCGTGCAAGATCGCCCCGGCTTGTCCGTGGCGACAGAAGGCCCCGGTGGACTGATGGCGGCGGTCGACACCACTATCACCCCGGAGCTAGAAGCAGAAGGCGCCGCCCGGGAGCTCGTCCACCGCGTGCAAAGCCTTCGCAGAAGCGCCGAACTGAACATCGACGACCGGATCATCCTCTACGTCTCCGGTGCCGACGCGCGGATGCGCTCGGTGGTGGACGGCCAGGGAGAGTACATCCGTCAGGAAACGCTCAGCCGGGAGCTGCTGCTGACGCCCCCACCAAAGAGTGCTTACGCCGAGGAGCAGACGGTGGAGGGAGTGCAGCTGACGCTGGGTGTCGAACGAGCGTAAGGGCCTGGTCCGCAAGTGTCCCGGCCCGGTTGCAAAACGGGTAGCCATCTGTCACGATAGGGCCATGAAGGTCGGCGGATTTGAACTGCAGGAGCCGCTACCTGACCTCAACGAGCCGCACGCCATCGCCATCTTGAGGCCTTGGGTGGACGCTGGAAACGTGGGCACCCTCGCCCTCTCCCGGCTGGAGGAGAGCTTGGGAGCGCAGGAGCTTGGGCGGCTGGCCACTCCCGGGGAGTATTTCGATTTCACCCGGTACCGTCCCAAGACCCATCAGGTAGAGGGCCGCCGGGTCCTTTCGGTCCCCAACACCGTCATCTCCTACGCACGGCGAGAGGAGGGCCCCGACTTCCTCCTTTGCCGGGTCATGGAGCCTCACTCCTCCGCGGAGCAGTACATCTCCTCTTTGGTGGAGTTGTTCACGGCGCTGAACGTGAAGCGGTACTGTCGGATTGGGGCAATGTACGACGCGGTGCCACACACGCGGCCCATCCTGGTCACCGGCACCTTGGCGGGCCAGCCCATCCCTGGCCCAGCGGGGATCATGGCAAGGACCCGCAGGAATTACGAAGGCCCAACTACGATTCTTGGACTGTTGAACGAGCAGCTCGAGAAGCACGGCATCGAGCAGATGATGCTGATGGCACGTCTGCCCCAGTACCTGCAGGTAGAGGACGACTACAACGGGACCGCGCGGATGCTGGAGGCGCTGGCCAGCATTTATCACCTGCCCTACGAGTTTCCAGAAACTGACCTTGGCCGACGCCAGTACCGGCGGGTCCAAGCTGAGGTCGAGCGCAACGGCCCGGCCCAGGAGCTGATCCACAAGCTGGAGGCCGAGTACGACTCTCACAATGCCGGCGCCGCCGAAGAGGAGTCGCCGCTGTCTCCCAACGTCCAGCGCTTTCTTCACGACCTCAGCGGCACGCTGGACGAGCCGCAAGAGTAAAAGTCCACTCCCGCTGAAAGGGTCTATTCGGTCTCTTGCACTTTAGCAGGGTGGAGGTATCTTCAAAAAGTGTGTAAACAGTCAGGCGGTGTACCCTCTCTCTGAACAACACGGGCTCGAGGCCCAAGAGAGGAGATAGACCGCCCATGAGGAAGGAAAGCACTGAGAGTAGGTCGGAGTCAAGGCCGGAGTGGGAGCAGTTGGAGGATTGGGTGCGAAGCCAGGTCCAGAGGCTGATCCAGGAGTTGCTGGAGGAGGAGGTGACGGCGTTTCTGGGAAGGGCGAAGTCGGCGCTCAGATCCGACTCGGACAACGATACCGGCTATCGGAACGGATACGGCAGAGCCCGGAGGCTTACGCTGAGTTCGGGAACGATACAGCTGAGGCGGCCGCGAGTCCGCGATACCGAGGAGCAGTTCGAGGGCCGGCTGCTGCCGCTGTTCGTCAACAGGACCAGGAAGGTTGCTGAGTTGATCCCCGAGCTGTACCTGCACGGTCTATCCGAAGGCGACTTCGATCTGGCTTTGCGGGGGCTGCTGGGAGAGGACGCACCGGTATCGGCGAGCACGGTGGCCCGGTTGAAGTCCAAGTGGAACGATGAGCTTGCCCAATGGCGCAGCCGGCCCCTAGATGACCTGGAAGTGGTCTACATGTGGGTGGATGGAGTCTACGTCAAGGCTGGTCTTGAGAAGGAGAAGGCGGCAGTACTGGTGGTGGTGGCGGCCCTGAGCGACGGGAGCAAGGTGGTGGTGAGCGCTGTTCCCGGATACAGGGAGTCCACAGAGAACTGGTCCGATGTGCTCAGGGACATGAGGCGCCGCGGGCTGGAGTGCCCGAGGCTGGTGGTTGGGGACGGACACCTGGGCATCTGGGGAGCTCTGCGCAACGTCTATCCGCAGGCGGCAGAGCAACGCTGCTGGAACCACAAGATCGTAAACGTGCTCGCCAAGCTTCCAAAGCGACAACAGGACCAGGCCAAGCTCATGCTGCGTACTATCCCCTACGCGCCGACTCGGACAGAGGCTGAGCGGCTCAGGACGGTGTTCACCAGGTGGTGCGGCGACCATTCCTACGAGGCGGCCTCAGAGGCCTTGGAGCGGGACTGGGACCGCATGGTCACCTTCTATGACTTCCCAAAGGAGCACTGGGGGCACCTTCGCACGACGAACCCGGTAGAATCACCCTTCGCGGCCCTCAGGCTTCGGACCGATGCCGCCAAGCGCTACAAGAGGGTCGATCGGGCGATAGCAGTGATCTGGAAAATGTTGATGGTCGCCGAACAGCGCTTCAGGCGTCTGAAGGCCCCTGAGTTGATCGAAGACGTCTATCTCGGTGCACAGTATGCGGATGGAATCGCCATTGAATCAACGGCTGAGAAGGTCGCCGCCTGATGTCGTTTACACACCTATTGACGTAACCTCGCAGGGTGTTGAAAAACCCTTTCGACCATCCCCTCCGACTAGTCGAGAGTCTCGATGAGCGGAGCCTCATCGGACCTAACCCCCTTCCCTTCGGCTTCGCTCAGCAATTGTCTTGAATGTCAAGCATATTGAGGGCTCCAAGGCGTTTGGTGTTCGAGCACAGCGTTGAGGATGGTGAGGAGCTTGCGCATGCAGGCGGTCGAGTGGCTTTCTTGGGCTTGCCTGCCTCGAGGAGTCGTTCATAGAAGGCGCGGAGGACCGGGTTATGGCGCACGGCGACGAGCCTGGGCATGGAAGGCACCGGTGGACTGGTGGTGGCGGTGGATACCATCATCACCAGGGAGTTGGAAAACGAGGAGCTGGCCCGGGATCTGGTCCACAGGCTCCAAAACCTGCGCCGAGACGCCGGGCTAGGGATCGGCGACCGGATCACGAGCTTTATCTCGGGCGCCAACGAGCGTATGCGCTCGGTGCTGGAGGTGCACGGAGCGTACATCCGCCAGGAAACGCTGAGCCTGGCGCTATCGCTGGAGCCTCCGAGTCCAGGCGCTTACTCCGAGGAGCAGACGGTGGAGAGAGTCCGGCTGACGCTAGGCGTCCAGCGTGTCCAGTGAGGAGCCACGAACTCGTAGAAGAGTAGTACAATGTCATCCGTACACGTCGAGGGACCGCTTGGAGGAAGGCCATGATGCTCTTTCCACCAACTGACCCAGGGCTCGGCGCCGGAGCGGACCTCCACGCCCAGGCCGAGTCGAGCCTGCGGGAGCGCCGAATGAGAAACAGCCATGTGCTTAGCCCCACGTCGGAGCTGTGGTGGATCATCGGCAAGCTGGGCCGGGTCTTGAGTCTGCCGGTACGCATCCCACTCTCCCTTATTCGAAGGCGGTCGCGCTAATACGTGGGTGCAGCGGCCAGCAGCTTTGCGCCTCTCACATCCGTAAGCAGGGGCAGCGTCCCACAGTAAGCTAAGTCCGCGGCTGCTGTGATGGGAGCGCGCAGGCGCTCGCCTCTCGTTCGCCCTTTGCCGGTATAGGCAGCGCAATATACCCAAGAGGATGTGATGGAATTCCACGCCCTAGAACAGCTCGTCACGCAGCAGAACGTGGTCGTCTTCACCACGTTCCGCAGAGACGGCCGACCTCAGATGAGTCTGGTCACCGTGGGGAGCTTCGAGGGCGGGTTGGCCTTCACCACGCAGCAGGGCAGCGCAAAGGCGGCAAACCTGAAACGCGACCCCCGCTGCTCCATCATGGTGATCAAGCCGGGCTATCGCGGCTACGCGGTGCTGGACGGCGACGCCGAGGTCCGCGGCAACCACAATACCGACGCCGAGACGCTGCGCATGGACCTGCGGACGGTCTACCGCGTAGCCGCGGGACGAGAACACCCCGACTGGGAGGAGTACGACCGCGCCATGGCCGAGCAGCGCCGGGTGGTAGTGGTGCTGAAGCCCGGGAGGTTGGTCACGGTGAACGCCGGTTAACGGGATAGCCGCTCCAGCGTCACGGCAATGGTGAGCCGTTCGCCGTTGCGGAGGACCTCTACGTCCACCGAGTCCCCGATGCTGTACTGCGTGCGGAGCAGGCGCTGAAGTCCCGTGACGTCCTCCACCGATGCGTCGTCCAAGGCAACGATAACATCGTGGCCCTGAATGCCGGCGTTGTCGGCGGGGCCACCGGTGGCGGTCGAACGCACCAACACCCCTCGATTGCTGGCGAGTCCCTCCTCGATCGCCATGCTCGGCGTCACGTCTGAAACCGATACGCCTAACCCAGGCCATATGACTTCGCCGTTGGCGATGAGCTGCGCCGCCACCGGCATGGCCGTCGAGGCGCTGACCGCGAAGCCGATCCCTTCCGCCTCCTGGCCGCCCGCGAGCCGGCCCCGGATGACAGCGGTGTTGATGCCGATGACTTCGCCTCGGAGGTTCAGCAAGGGGCCGCCGCTGTTACCTGGGTTGATGACCGCGTCGGTCTGGATAAGGTCGTGGAGTCCTTCTTCGCCGCCAAGGAGGAGGGAGCGGCCCGTGGCGCTCACGATGCCCACGGTGACGGTGCCAATAAAGCCTAGGGGGCTGCCAATCGCGATGACCCATTCGCCGATGCGCAGGTCCTCGACGTTACCAAGCGGAGAGGTGACGAGCTCGTAGGGCACCAGATCGGGGTCTAACAGCAGCACGGCGAGGTCGGTAAGCGGGTCGGTGCCCACTATCTCCACGGGCCAATTGCGATTTGGGTCATCCGGAAAGACGACCGTAACTTCCGTCCCGCCTTCGACGACGTGGTTGTTGGTCAGGATGTATCCCCGCGCATCGAAGATCACACCGGACCCGCTGGAAGTGCCAGTGCGCGGCTGGCCAAAGCGATCCCGCTGCTCCACCTTGACGAAGACGGAGACGACGCTGGGAGCCACTTGCTCCACGACGCCGGCGATACCGGGGAGGCCCGAGGCGGGGACATCAGGGGTCGCGGTAAGGGTAGGAAGTTGTGTGGTCGTGGGAGTCGGAGTGACCGTGGCGGTCGGGGTTGGGTCAGACCCCGTGCACGCCGCCAAGACCACCGCCGCCACCAACAAGCCCGCCAAGAAGAGGGCTGCTTTCGCAGGAGCTCGGACACGAACTGGTCTTGGCCGCATCTGATGCCCTTTCATAGCCATCCGGGGCGCTAGGTACTACTCGATGGATGCGAAGGACACTCTATAAGAAGAACGTTCCCAAAGGCCTTTTATCAGACTAACCCTGTACTGGTTAGATGCCGGCGCGCTATAAAAGGCTTCAAAGGGTGCTGACCACCGACCGTTGCGTGGTGACGAGGCTGTGAATGCCCTTCTCCGCCACCTCTAGCATCCGCTGCATGGTCTCTTTGGAGAAGGGGCTTTCCTCTCCCGTGCCCTGGAGCTCGATAAACTCGCCCTTGTCGGACATGACCACGTTGAAGTCCACGTGGGCCCGGAAGTCCTCCTCGTAGGAGAGGTCCAGGAGCACCTCTTGGTTCACCAGCCCCACGCTGGTAGCCGCCACGACGCCGCGAAGCGGAACGGAGTGCAAGACGCCCCTCCGGACCAGTCCTAGCAGGGCTTGGTAGAGGGCGACGTACGCGCCGGTGATGGCCGCGGTCCGAGTGCCGCCATCGGCCTGCAGCACGTCACAGTCTAGCGTCACGGTGCGCTCGCCGATCTTTTCCAGGTCGGCAATGGAACGGAGGGAGCGCCCGATGAGCCGCTGGATCTCCATGGCCCGTCCGCTGGCGGGGCCGCCGCCCCGCTCGCGAGGCGTGCGGGTGAGGGTGGACCGCGGAAGCATGCTGTACTCGGCGGTAATCCAGCCGCGACCTTCCCCTCGCAGAAAGTTGGGCACGCGTTCTTCGATGCTGGCGGCGCAGATCACGCGGGTCTTGCCTACCTCGATGAGCGCCGAGCCCTCGGCGAACTCCTGATAGCCTGCCTCGATGCGCAGCGGGCGCAGTTCGTCGTTTGCCCTCCCATCCGACCTTGTGCGCTGTTGAGACAAGTCCATCCTCCGCAGTGAAGTCAGCACGGCCAAGTATACACCGGCTGAAGGCGCATGATCGCTCCGAGCGGCCTGGCGATGCGAAGGAAGCGAATGGAAGCAGGCCGGGTCAGCGGTGGGTCTTGACCCACCAGCGCTCGCCATCGGTAGTCAGCTCGATAGTCCTGTGGGTTGAAGTGGCGTAGAGGGTGTGGTCCGGCAGGAGTGCCCGCAGTCGGTCCAGCACCTCCGGCGAGGGATGACCAAAGGGGTTGTCAGCTCCCACCGAAACGACCACGACGGCGGGCGCCGCCGCCCGCAGAAACTCCTCGATAGAGGAGGTGTCACTGCCGTGATGGGCCAGCTTCAACACCTGGACCGAGACGTCCGCGCCGCTGTCCAGCAGGACCCCCTCCCCCACCGCCTCCAGGTCTCCCGTAAAGAGGACCGAGGCGTCTCGATAGCTGACCTTGACCACCAGAGCGTTGTTGTTTGTATCAGCCCCGGTGCCGAGTAAGGGGGGAGCAGGGGGATGAAACACCTCTAGCCGCACTCCGTCGGGTAGGGTCACGGTGAGGCCGTCGCTACTCTCCACAAGCTCAGCGTCCGTGCCCGCGAGTCCTTGGCGCCAAAGGCCTTGGGCTGCATCGACGACAGGGGGGACCAACACCGTTCCGATCCGGCCGCGGCGTGCCAAGCCGAAAAGGCCGGTCAGGTGGTCCGCGTCCGGATGGCTTAGGACCGCCACGTCGATATTGCGGTCGAGGCTGGGGAGAAGACGGTCGACCGCAGCGATGGTCACCCCCTCTGCGGGGCCACCGTCGATTAGTACGTTCGACCCATCCGGGGTACGCACCAGGGCGGCGTCCCCCTGGCCAACGTCCAGGAAGTAGAAGTGGGCCAAGCCGTCGGGCAGTGTCCAGGCCGCGACCCAGGGCGTGAGCGCAAAGGGTAGTAGAACGGCCAGGACCATGGCGCGTTGGACGGGCTCTGCAGGACCGGTCCACAGGCGGCGCAACGCCGCAAGGGCCGGCGGGGCCCACCGGCGCTTGTGGACAATGGCCAAGGCGCCGACCACGACGGCGTAGTAGCTCCACACCAGGTGGGCTTCCATCCAAGGGAGGCGCGCGACGCTCCAAGAGATATCCGAGATTGACTCAACGATCAGCAGAATGTATCCGCCCAGCACCATGGGAAGCCACGCCGCTACCCAGCCGAGGGGAGGCCACGCCAGGCCCAGGACCGCCGCCGCGAAACCGCCTGCCAAGAGGCCGGGGAGCACCGGGAGCGCCAGGAGCGTCGTTGGTATGCCAAGCAACGGCACCTGATGAAAGTTGAAGGCTACCAAGGGGAGCGAGCCCACCACTGCCCCAGCGGAGACCAAGAGCGCTCCGAGGGTCCACGTCCAAGTGAGTTTGCGTCCTCCCCTTTCCTTGCTTCCCCAAGCAGCCAGCCGGAGCCGGTCCCAGGCGGGTACTCCGAGGAGGAGAACGCCTGCCATGGCGGCAAAGCTCAGCTGGAAAGAGAGGTGCCAGAGTGAGCGCGGGTCCCAGACCAGCATGAGTAGCGCGGCCAGGGCCAATGCATTCAGCGGGCTGGTGGCTCGGCCGGTGGCCAACGCCAGCAGGTAGATGGTGCCCATTATTCCGGCCCGGACCACGGAGGGAGAGGCACCGGCCAGAAGCGCGTAGCCCCAAACGACGAGAAGCGGGAGGAGCAAGTAAAGGACTCGCCGACGGCCCAACAAAGCCTGAGATGCGGCCAGGGTGAGGGCCAGCACCACGCCGACATGAAGTCCGGAGATGGCGAGCAGATGGGCGGTGCCTGAAGCCTGGAAGGCTTGGGTAACGTCGGACGGCAGACCGCCACGGCGTCCCAGAAGGAGCGCCTGGGCCAAGGAGGCCTGGGGCTCCGGCAGCACCCGCGCCAAAGAGCGGGCCAGGCTGCCGCGCAGGCGTTGGACCTGCCGCATCCACCAGGCGCCTCCCACAGAGGTCTGGACCTCTTCCACGAGCGCGTTGAACATGATGGAGCCGATGCCCTGACTCGCCAGGTAACGGGGGTAGTCGAAGTCAGCGAAGGATTGGGGCGGTGCGATGCGTCCCATCAACATGAGCCGGTCGCCAAATGTAACGTAGGGGTACGAGCGGCCGGGGAGCGGAGCAAGCTGGGGCTGGGCCCAGACCAGGAGCGCACCGTTTACGGCTTGCCAGGGACCATCGGGCGCTGCCAACTCTTCGACTTCCAGCTCCAGCCGGACCCTGCCGCCGATGAGCTCGGGAAGGTCGGTGACCAGGCCGCGGACACGGACCTCCGCACCGTGATGGAGGTGGAGCTGGCCAGACGGGTCCAAAAGGTGCGGGCCACCCCGCGCCAGGCCGAGAAGCATGCCTCCCGCGAGGAGTAGCGGCAGGCCGGTCCGCAGCCCCACCGAACGCAGCACGAGATAGGCCCCGAACACGGAGGCCAGCAACAAAACGATTGCCCCCAGTGACGGCGAGGCCTTGGCACTCAGGAGAAGTCCTGCGGTGAATCCGAGGGCGAGCCAGACCAACGGCACGGCCTACTCTCCTACCGTGACCAAGTGGCGGATAGCTTCGTAGGTGGCGGGACCAATGCGTTCCACCGCCATGAGCTGGTCCACTCGCTGGAAGGGGCCGTGTTCCTCCCGGTAGGCGACTATGCGCTGCGCCAGGACCGGACCGATGTTCGGTAGGGCCTCGAGCTCCTCCGCGGTGGCGGTATTGACGTCGATCAGGGTGGAGGTATCGGAGTCCGACGTTGCGGTGTCAGCAGCCTGCTGCTGGGAAACCGGCGTCTGGGTAGGAAGGGTTATCTCCACGCCTGGAGTGGAGGAGGGCCCTACCGCGAGCCACAGGCCTCCGGAGGCGGCCAGGACCGTCAACAAGACCAACGCTGCTTGGTAGAAGGGACGCCGGAACATCGGTTGACTCGGCTGTTCCATTCGCGGTGGTGGGTGGGGCTGGCGCCATTATACGGACGGGCCGCGGGGAGCGTTGGAAGGCCAAGGAGATGGGGATAATGCGATTGACACCTGGTCACTCGCCGTCGGATAATCGCCATCAACCTGATGACTATCTGACGGATGAGGAGGACAGCCCATGCCGGCTGTGGCGTTCTTGAACGGGGAGTACGTGCCGCTGTCAGAGGCCAAGGTGGGTATCATGACCCACGCGCTGCACTACGGGACGGCTGCCTTCGAAGGGATACGGGGTAACTGGAACGCCACGGACGGCAAGATGTACATCTTTAAGCTCCGTGAGCACTATGAACGCATGGCCCAGGGCTGCAAGCTGCTATGGATCAAACTGCCCTATTCGGTGGAGGAGCTGTGCGCCATCACGGTGGAGGTGCTGGAGCGCAGCGGGTTTCAGCAGGACGTGTACATCCGCCCCATGGCCTACAAGGCGGAGGAGAAAGTAGCCAACCTGAACCTCAAGGAATTGGGGGACGGGTTCTTCTGCCTGGCGATACCGTTCGGCAGCTACATAGAGTCCGAAGGGGCCATTAGCTGCTGCGTTGCCTCCTGGCGCCGCATCGACGACACGATGGTGCCACCCCGGTTCAAGCTGAGCGGCCTGTACCTGAACAGCATTCTGGCCAAGACCGATGCCCTGGCCAACGGGTTCGACGAAGCCATCATGCTGAACCAGGACGGCCACGTGTGCGAAGGCACGGGTGAGAACATCTTCCTGGTCTATGGCGACACGTTGGTGACGCCGACCTTGGAGAGTAACGTGCTGCCCGGTATTACGCGGGCCACGGTCATTGAGCTGGCCCGCGAGGAGCTCGGCCTCACGGTGGAGGAACGGCTGGTGGACCGAAGCGAGCTGTATACGGCGGGGGAGGTGTTCCTCTCCGGGACGGCCGCCCACATTCAGGGCGTGGGGAGCGTTGACCACCGCCTCGTCGGCGACGGTGAGATCGGGCCGGTCACGGGTAAGCTCCAAACGGCCTACTTCGACATCGTCCACGGAAACAACCCCGCGTATCGCTCCCAGAGTGCGGTAGCCACGCCAAGGGTGACGGCGAGCTAAGAGCAGTCCCGTTGTGTGCCTCCAAGACGGGCTAGGCCGAGGTATCAGGCTCGATCCTAATCTTGCAACATGCCCACACAGTTCACGCTTGAGTATGCCCTGTTCGTTTTCATCGGCGCGTTAGGAGCGCTCCAGTTCGTCTTCGCCGTCAACGGCATGCGGGGCGCGCTGTTCATTTCGCGATCGCTGCGTGCTTCTGCGCTCCTGGGCGCCCTCTTGGTCCTGGGCGCCTTCGTCTGGTTTTTCGCCAGCGCACCCCGGAACATCCCCGACACCGGCTTGGGCCTCGACGGAAACGACCAGTCCCGGTGGTTCACCGTGGCGGGAGCAACCGCGTTGGCATTGACGCTTCTGGTTACGTCGGCCCTCAACGACCGGTGGGGCAGGACATATACGGGTGGGGCGCGTGGGTTAGACGCCCTGCAGCAGACTACCTTTCTACGGGCGGTGGTCCATACGCTTTCTCGGCTGTGGAATCGGAGCTGACCATGGACAGCGAGATAGTCCAATGGCTGAATTCAGGCGTGGGGCGTTTCGGGTGGTGGGATGCGCTGATGCGAGCCGTGGTCAGCGACTACCTCGTGCCCGTGTTGGGAGGCCTCGTGCTGCTTGCCTTCTGGTTCGGGGGCAAAGGGCCAGAACGGGTGCGCAATCAGGTGGTGACCATTGTAGGAGCCGGTGCAATAGGACTCGCCAACCTGGCCACAAGCCACGTGAACCGCGCCTATTTCCGGGCACGACCCTTTGTTGACCTGGACCTGAACGTGTTGTTCTACCAGCCGACGGACTCGTCGTTCCCTTCCAACGCTCCAGCCCTGGCGTTCGCCGTCGCGACGGCAGTCTTTCTGGCACATCGGCGGCTGGGAGTGGCCATGTATGGCATCGCCTTTCTGTACGGCTTTGCCCGCGTGTACTCGGGTCTGCACTACCCGACCGACACGCTGGCCGGGGCGGCCATCGGGATAACCGCGGCGATGCTGGTGTGTGCGTTGACTCGGATATTCCACCCGCTGGTGCGGCTGTTCCTCTGGATGGTGCGGGCGACGCACATGGCGTGACGTTGCTACTTCCCGCACGCGCAAGCAGGCGAACGACTGTGGGACGGCGCCCCTCGCCTCTGGTATCGCAAAAGAGCGCTATCATGACCGCTCATGGTTCGACAAGCTCTCCGACTTCGTCAGGAGTCTCGATGAGCGAAGCATCATCGGACAGGACGAGCGGAGGAAATCAACTCTCTTAGCGTACGCTGAGTTTTGGGACCCAGTACTAGCCTACCGGCGGAAGGTGATTCTACGGAAGGTCTCCGCATACTCATAGCCGGTGTCTTCGGCCCGTTCGGCGGCGCGGCTGGCCCACCTTTTCACGAACTCCTCCATGTCGTCTCTAGGCATGGAGAGCTGGCTGGCGTGGGAGGCTAGCGCGTCGAGCTTTACCTGGAGTGTCTCGCTGATGTCAACGGCGACGTCCGGTTCCTCCGTGCCCCAAAGCAGGATGGTGCCCACCTTATGGGGCTCGAACCCCTCATCCTTCACGTGTTCGGGATAGTGAAGGATGTCCCGGGCGTAGGGGAAGCAGGCATCGAGCGCAACTTGCCCAGAGGTCCTGTGGTCTCGGTGGGAGTGGGAGTGGTTGCGCATGGGGTCCATGGCAAGGATCACGTCTGGCCTGAAGCGCCGGAGCTCGCGGACGATCTGCCCTCTGAAGGTCCGAGTGTCCTCGAGCTCACCATCGCCATAGCCCAGAAAAACGACTTCGTGGACGCCTAACGTTTCGGCTGCCTTGCACTGCTCCTCCTCCCGTATCTTGGCCAGCCGCTCCGAGGTCATCTCGGGATCAGAGCTGCCCTTGTCTCCATTGGTGCAGACGACGTAGAGGAGCTGGCACCCCTCCTTGATCCATTTGGCGACGGTGCCGCCACAACCGGACTCGCCGTCATCGGGATGAGGGATCACCAGCATGGCGCGTTCAGGTGTGTCAATGGACTCCATGGGGCCTCCGTGTGGTAGGAATGAGGGTGACCAACGTAGTCTGCTATGATACCCGGCAGCGCCCAACTCCGCTACGGAGGGGCTTTTCTCGGCCTCGGCAATTTGTCCTTACACAACCCACGCATTCAGGTCCGCAACTTTGCCTGGGATGACCTCGGCCTGCTGGCACGGCTCCGCGCGGCACTCCACGGCGGGACTGTTGGTAGTGGTGCTGGAGACATAGACCTCCTGCGCCGCGAGCTTCAGCAGCCCAGGGTGTACGCCGAGGAGGACGTTTTCCTGGCCTGGGATGGCCAGGACGTCGTCGGCTACGCCCAGATAACACGGGAGGAGCCGATCTCCCGAGCGGTGATGAGTGGCGGCGTCTCCCCAGACCAGCGAAGGCAGGGAGCGGGCCGACGCCTTCTGGAGCGGGTCGTCGTCTACGCGCGACGGCTGCGTTTCCACGTGCTGGACGTGGATATTCCGTCGAGCGACGAGGCGGCAAAGGGACTGCTGGTCAGCGCGGGATTCGCTCACGTCCGGACCTATGCGCACTACAGCCGGGACGCCCATGACTCGCTGCGAATACCAGTTACTGAAGGGGATACGGTCCGGTTGGTACGGCCGACCGAGGTGGAGGCGTTGACGGAGTTGCAGAACGCTGCCTTTGCCGGAAGTTGGGGGTACTGCCCCAACGTGCCGGAGGAGGTCCGTTACGGTATCTTCGAGCTTCACCCGAAACCAGACCCCGTGCTGGTCCTTGAGCGCGGCGGAGAGCTCATCGCCTACTGTTGGTGTCACGAGGAGGGGCGCGGCCATCCAGGGACGGTGGGGATGGTGGGGGTGGCGCCCCGGTATCGCGGCCTGGGCTTGGGCAGAGTGATAGTGGGAGCCGCCATAGACCATCTATTAGCGGTGGGCGCCTATCCGCTGGAGCTGACCGTGGACGAGGAGAATACGCCAGCGGTACGGCTGTACGACGAGTTGGGCTTTCACCGGGGGTGGACGGTCCACTGGTACGAGCTGCAACTGGACGAGGCGACGGCCTAGCAGGTCGCTGAAAAACACCGTTTTTCAGCGATAATCCCCTCTCCCACTCCCGTGGGGGCACTCACTAGTCGCGGCACGGTGCAACGGCGACGCCGCTGCCGGCTTGGGCCACGGCTCCGCCATAGACATCGAGGAGCGCTCTCGCAGCCCTGCTCCATGGGAACTGCTGGGCCCACTCCCTGGCCCCTTGGCCCAATCGACCGAGGAGCTCCGCATCGCTTAGGGTCGCTTCCAGGGAACGGGCAAAGGCCGCTGGCGCGTGGTCATCGACCAAGCGGCCCGTACGACGGTCCAGCACAAGAAAGCTCAGCGCGCCTACCCGGGCGGCCACCACTGGCGTGCCGCATGCCATGGCTTCTAAGGCCGCCAGGCCAAAGCTTTCATGGTACGACGGCATGGCGTAGACGTCGGCGGCGTTGTAGTAATCGCCAAGCTGGTCGTGGGGGACCGCGCGCTGCCAGTGGACGCTCGAGGCGATGCCAAGCTCCTCGGCAAGACGCCAGAGCCGTGTTGCTTCGGGGTCGTTTTGCCCTTCCCCGCCAACAATCGCCAAGCGCTTGTTGGGGAGGGCCATCTCACGAAAAGCGTGCAGGAGCACATCGGTGCCCTTGAAGGGGTCCAAGCGGCCAACGTACAGGACGAGTTGGTCGTCGGGGTTAAATCCAAGGCGCTGCCGCGCGGCCAGCTTATCCAGGGGACGAAACTGGTTCAAGTCCACACCGCCAGGCGCGATGTGGATGCGGCTAGGGGATGCGCCGTACAGGCCTACCAACGCTTCCTGCTCGTCGGGGGTGAAGACAACGATAGCGTCGGCGCCACGGGAGAGCTCCCGCTCAACGCGGTCCCGCTCGGGGTGCTCGGCGGAGCCGCTTGCCGATTGTTTCACCAGCGCGAGCGTGTGGAAGGTGACTACGTTCGGCACGCCCCACGATTCGGCCAAGCGATGGCCAACCCAGCCGGAGAGCCAGTAGTGGCTATGCACCAAGTCATAGCCGAGGCCCTCGTTGGCCGCGAAGGAGCCGACCTGCGCTAGGAAGTGCGGCAGGACGTCAAAGACCTCCTCCTTGGAGAGGCCGAGCGGTCCGGCCGGCAGGTGGACCACCCGCGCGCGGGGACCCAGACTGACAACGGTCGAGTCCTCAATGTCATGCGCTCGGGTGAAGACGTCCACACAGATACCCGACTGGGCAAGCAGCGGGGCTAGGACCTTCAGGTAGACGTTCATCCCTCCCGCGGAGCGCGTGCCGGGGTGGGCTAGAGGGCATCCGTGGACGGAGACCATAGCTACCCGCCTGATAGGGGTGTTGGGCTGGGTCAGCACGGTCGCTCGCTAGGACGAAGAGATTGCGTGGGTCTTCCGACTGTCATCGCTGGACCACCATGCGATACAAGCCCCGGTTTCGGGCTCCCAGATGATACTTGTACGGCTCGGCCCCCCGCAGAAAGTCGAAGTAGGTAAGCCCCGATTCGATCGCCTCCTGAAGGCAGAGGGCCTTGAGCATGAGCCCAACGCTGTACTGCCTGAAGGAGACCCGGTAACCGCTATTGTAGAGGAACCGGCTCCCCGCGTAGTCGAAGCAGATGACCCCGGCCACCCGCTGGCCGTCGAGCTCCAGGAAGGAGAGGCGCAGGTATCCCGCCTCTTGCATACGCGATGCCACGGAGCGGAGAAACGCCTCGCGCTGAGGCACCATGAAGTCGCGCTTCTCGTCACTGCTCTCCCGCATGAGGTCGAGGAACAGGTCCAGGTCTTCTTCTAAGCTCTCGGGAGTGGCGTGGACCAGCCGATAAACGCCGGCGTCGCCAAGCCGCCGAAGCTTTCGCCGCAGTTCGTGGCGGTCCTTTTTGCGAAGGCCCGCTAGAAAATGGTCCCAGGAGGCGGGGAGGGGGAGTCCAGGCACCACGTCTTCTTGTTCGAGAACGACGGTATAGCCGTCCGCTCGAAAGTGGTCAGGAAGGTGCTGAAGGGTGGCTGAATCTTCGGGAATGGACTCGAGCCGCAGGACCCGCCACGGCTGCTTGCTCAGGCAACTGGCCAAGGTGGGGTAAAAGTCGGCCGGAGGGACCTGGCCCAGAATAAAGTCGTGGTAATCGAAGAGGTCGGTGCTCCCAAGAAAGCTGAGGGTATCGCCCTCGCGCACCAGCGGGGCTAGCCCGAGGGAGTCAGGCTCATCTCCGACGGCCAAAAGCAGCAACTCTTTGGAGTCCCCGCCGTAGTGGTCCCACCACGTCTCCTGCCACCGGGGCGTCAGGAAGACGGAGCCCCGGTCCCGCTGTTCGATCAACCGATACCAGAGAGCAGCCGCGGTATGGAAGTTGGCTTCGAGGGTGGAACAGGTCAACAAGGCCTCCTTGGGAGCAGGCTTGGGAGCTCGTAACGAGGGGCCGGGGAATTGTCACGCGAGATGGACGTCGCACTAGTGTACCAGGCTCTGGGGGTTCGCGCATGAACTCCTACGCCTTGGCAAGCGCCTTCATCGGAGCCAACCAACCCGCAAAGGCGCGCCAGGGACGATCCATCACAGCACCGCTAGGGCCCCTTCGTCCCTTCCTCCCCAGAGGAGGAGGGGACCGCAGAGGCGGGCAGCTCCAATAGGCGGGCGATGGTGTCGAAATCGGAGGGGCTCTCCTGCAGCGGCGAGTCGGCGAGCTGGCGGGCAAGCGCGGGGTCCTTTAGCCCAGAGCCGGTGATGACACAGACGATCACCTTTTCGCTCAGGTCCAACTTCTGCTGCTTGACCACCTTTATAAGCCCCGCCACGGAAGCGGCGGAGGCAGGCTCGCAGAAAATGCCCTCCCGACGGGCCAAGGTCTTGTAGGCGTCCAGAATCTCGGCGTCGGAGACGGTGCTGATGAGGCCGCCGGACTCGTCCCTGGCGCGCTCAGCGCTCTTCCAGCTAGCGGGATTACCGATTCGGATCGCCGAGGCGATGGTCTCGGGCATTTCTACGATGTGACCTTGGACAATGGGCGCGGCGCCCTCCGCCTGAAAGCCGGCCATGCGGGGTAGCCGGCTAGCCTTGCCGATGGAGTGATATTCACGGAACCCCATCCAGTAGGCCGTGATGTTGCCGGCATTGCCCACGGGTATGAACAGGTAGTCGGGTGCGTCGCCCAGGGAGTCGATGATCTCGAAGGCGGCTGTCTTTTGCCCCTCAAGGCGATACGGGTTGACCGAATTGACCAGGCCGATGGTAAAACGTTGGGCCAACTGCCTCGCCAACTCCAGGGCGTGGTCGAAATTGTCCTGGATTACAATAATCTGGGCGCCGTAGGCAATGGCCTGGGCCAGCTTGCCTTCCGCGATATCCCCTTGGGGGACCAGCACCACGGTCCGAAGGCTGGCGTGGGCGCCGTACGCAGCAGCCGAAGCGCTGGTGTTGCCGGTGGAGGCGCAGAGGATGGTGGCGCTACCCTCCTCCAAGGCCTTCGCCACGGCGACCACCATGCCCCGGTCTTTGAAAGAGCCGGTCGGGTTAGAGCCCTCTAGCTTAAAGTAGAGACCTGCGCAGTGGAGCTCGCCCTCCAGAAAGCGGGAGCGTACGAGCGGCGTATCCCCTTCGCCCATGGAGAGCATGGGCGTTTGGGGAGTGATAGGTAGGAACTGTTTGTAGCGGAACAGGACACCATCGCCCATATGGGAGACCCCTCAGGACTCACTATCCTCAATTCTTACCATATTCGAGACCTTGTGCACCACCGCTAGGCGTGCCAGTTGGGCTAACGCCTCTTGAATGGCGGCCTCGCGTGCCAGATGGGTGGTAATGACAATCTCCGCCAAACCCTCAGGCTTGATGACCTCCTTCTGAATGACGGAGGCAAGGCTTACGTGAAGGTCACCAAGCACCCGGGTGATCTGGGCCATGACGCCCGGACGGTCTGCCGCCGAGAGTCTCAGGTAATAGTTGGTCTCCAAGTCGGCCATGGGTTGAATGGCCGCCTGAACGTCCAGCTTGGGCGGAGGGGCTGGCTGGCCACCGGAGGCGACGCTGCGGGCGATCTCCAGGACATCGCCGATGACGGCGCTGGTGGTAGGCATGTCCCCCGCGCCGCGGCCCTGGAAGAGCACATGGTCCATAAGGTCTCCTTCCAGCTCTACGGCGTTGAAGACGCCATCCACCTTGGCCAAGGGGTGGTCTGCGGCGATGAAGGCGGGGTGGACGCGCACCTGGACGAAGGGGCCCGTTCGTTTGCCGACGGCAAGGAGCTTGATGGCGTAGCCGAGGTCAGCCGCGTAGCGAAAGTCAGCGGCGGAAATCCTGGAGATTCCCTCGTGGTAGACGTCCGAGGCATGGACTCTGGTATGAAAGCCCAAGGTGGCGAGGATAGCCAGCTTGTAGGCGGCATCAAGGCCTTCGATGTCGTTGGCTGGATCGGCTTCGGCGTAGCCTCTGGCCTGGGCCTCCCCCAAGGCCTCCGCAAAATCCACGCCCTCCTTCGCCATGCGGGTGAGGATGTAGTTGGTGGTGCCGTTGATGATGGCGTGGATGCCGGTGATGTCGTTGGCCAAAAGGTCTTGCAGGAGGGGGCCAATGATGGGAATACCACCCCCGACGCTGGCCTCAAACCGGACGCTGGTCCCGTGCTCTTGCGCCAAGGTGAGGACCTCGGGGCCGTGTTTAGCCAGGACTTCTTTGTTGGCGGTAACGACGTGCTTGCCTGCCTTGATGGCGGCCTTGATATGGTCCAGGGCAGGCTGCTCTCCACCCATAACCTCAACAATGATGTCAATGGCCGGGTCGTTTAGGAGCTCCGCGAAGTCCACTGTGATAAGTGCGTCGGGCGGCGTGAACTGCCGCTTTAGGGTCGGGTCACGCACGAGTATGCGCTTAATGCGAACGGGGCAACCCAGACGAGCGGCGATGGCAGCCTCTTTCTCATGGAGGACTCGCGCAACGCCTCCTCCGACCACGCCGAGGCCCAGAAGGCCGATTGTTATGGGACCACGGTCCGCCACTGCTCCGCTTCTCCCACGTCACGTGGTTAGTTAAGTCTGTCGAGGACCCAGCGCCGGTCGTCGTCGTTGAAGGAGTACCCAACCAGCAGTCCATTAAGCTGCGCTTGAAGCCACTCGTTGGTATCGCCACGGCCTAGGATATCACGCATGGAGGACGAAAGCGGCTGCATTTCAAGGCCTTGTGTTATTTTGGCTACTACCGAGCCGAGGACGCTATCCAGCGGTCCGATGAGCTGGTCAACCTCGGCGGAGAAGATGTCCTCGTCCAGGTTCGGAAACACCCCACGAGGCACCCAACCCACCTCGCCATTCTCCTCTGCGTAGGGGACCTGCTGGTTTAACTCTTCCGCCAGGGCGCTAAACTCTTCGCCCTGCGCTAAACGCTCGAGGGCGGCTTGGTTTTCGGCTTCGTTTCCAGCCGCGATCACGTGCAAGTAGACCTGCTCCTGGGGGTCAGGGACCTGGAGCCCTATCTGAGTGGTCACCTTCCCCAGTAGTAGCTCGCCCGTAAGGTAAGCTCGGTACTCCTTGTCGCCGACGTTGATCAAATCAAGGAATTCTTGGTACGGCCCCTGACCCTCAGACGTCAAGGAGAGGGGCAGCAGGCTCTCCTCGTCGTCGGGGTCCGGAGGGGTCTCATATCGGTTGACCAGGATCTGCTCGACTTCCTGGGGAATAACGGACACGCCGAACTGTACCCCGGCCTGCTGTTGGAGTACCTCATCGCGAATCAACCTGTTCAGGGCTTGCTGCGGGTCGGCGGCCCCCACAAGCCTACCGAGCAGCCGAGTACGGTCAAGGACCTGCGTTAGCCGAATATCAGCGTCGCCCACCTGGGCTACTGCCTTGCGAGGAGGGCGAAAGCTTGAGAAGTAAAACCCGGCCAGAAGAATCCCGATCAACAAGAGGACCAAGACGACGCCGACGGCGTACAGTAGCCGCTGGCGAAGGCGCTCGGCGTCACGCCGGCTGCGTTGCTCGACTCGGCCCTGCAGGCGGCTTTGGCCTCGCTCGGCCCTTCTACGTTGTCGCATCAGTGCGTCCGCTTGGCCATGGCGTTATCCGCCACGCGCGCACGGCGGCAGCTCGCCGGCATGTCCAGACCTCGGTAAACGGGGGTCACGGTGTGGGGGAGTGCCCCTCGGTTTGTTCCTCTTCCTCTTGGGGAGTGGCACCATCATCCGACGGAGCATCCTGGGGTTGTTCGCCGTCGGAGTCGGAGGGCGCGGTCTCGGCCTCCGCTACCGCCTGAGCGTCCGGTTGGTCATCGTCGAGTACAACCGCTGCCGTAGCCTCTGCTTCCACCGTTTCGGGTTCCTCCGCTACCGCGGCTGGTGCGGCCTCCGCCAGGGCTTCCCCTTCGACGGCTTCGGACTCCACCGCTACAGCAGCAGGGGCAGCCTCGGCCGCTACAGCAGCGGGGACAGCCTCGGCATCGACCTGTCCGGTGCGCACCGGGGGACGCTCGCGCCGATCCTGACGTCCTCGGTCGCCTCTGAACCCTTCGGGACGACCAAGCTCCATCAGCGAATGGGAGCCAGCAAAGGGGAGCAAGGCGACGTAGCGAGCGCGCTTGAGGGCCTGGGTCAAGGCCCGCTGATGGGGAGCGCAGGTACCCGTCTTCCGTCTGGGCTCAATCCTGGCCCATTCGGAAAGGAAACGACGCAGGCGGGCGACGTCTTTGTAGTCGATCTCCGTCACTTTATCCACGCAAAAGGCGCAGACCTTCCGCCGGGCAAAATATCGGCGGTCGCTACGACGCCGCTGGGGGCGCTGGGTGCGTTGCGCCATCCGGTTTCAACTCCTCTCTAAGCCGTGCCTTGCGGGCGCTGCCACCGTGAGCAGCGTTACAAAGGCAAATCGTCGGTGGTGATGGCCTCAGTCGACGGGGACCACGCCTCACCCCCTGCATCGTCCGACCCACTCTCTGTCGTTCCAGGGCGGTCCAAAAACATGACCCTGTTGGCGATGATCTCATTTCTAAATCGGGTCTGTCCGTCGTTGCCCTCCCACTGATCGGAGTGCAGCCGGCCTTCCACGTAGGCCCGACGCCCTTTGGCGAGGTACTGATTGCACTGTTCCGCCAGCTGGTTCCATGTGACCACGGTAAACCACTCCGTCTCCTGACGACGCTCACCATCCTGGGTGTTGTACGACCGGGTGGTGGCCAAGCGAAACGAAGTGACCGGATTGCCGTTTGGCGTATACCGCATCTCGGGGTCCGTCCCCAGGTTGCCAATGATCATGACCTTGTTTAGTCCGACCATAGCGAAAACCCCCTTCGCCGCGCCCGTTCGGGTGGTCTTAGCGTTTCCGGAGTACCAGAAGGTGGCGAAGCACGTCCTCCGCCATATTGAGGGTCCCCTCCAGCTCTTTCGCCGGAGCGGGTTCCAGCTCCAGCTGCGCCACGAAGTAGTTGCCCTCGCTGAACTTGCCGATGCGGAAAGCGAGCTTGCGCCGACCCCAGTGGTCCTCGCCGGTCAACTGGCCGTCGCGCTCCGCAACGAACGTTCTCACGCGTTCCTTTATGCCTTCGACCTGGTCATCATCGACCTCAGGGTTCACGACCACCATCAGCTCGTATTGAGACACCGCTTCTCCCCTTAATCTTCTGGTAAACGGTGGGATTATATCATGGGCCTTCTCCGCCCTCAACGCGGCGGTATCCGCCTCTATCGGCCAGGGGGTGATTAGAAGTCTAGGCCTGGGACAGGGAACCTGCTGGTGAGCTCCGAGACTTCCTCACGAACGGACTGCTCCACGTGAGCGTCACCGCGATGAAGGATTGTCCGCATGATGAACCGGGCCACCGTGCGGACCTCCTCCGCCCCGAAGCCGCGACTGCTGACGGCCGGCGTTCCCAGACGCAGACCGCTGGTTATGCGAGGAGGGCGGGTGTCGTTAGGGATCGCGTTCTTGTTGACCGTGATGCCCACGCGGTTCAGCGCTTCCTCTGCCTCCTGCCCGGTGCACTCCAGGGGCGTCAGGTCCACCAGCATGAGGTGCGTGTCGGTGCCACCGGAGACGATCCGGGCGCCGTCCGATTCGAGAGCGCTGGCCAGGGCGCGGGCGTTGTCCACAATTCGGCTGGCGTACGCTTTGAACGCGGGCTGAAGGGCCTCACCGAAACAGACCGCTTTGGCGGCGATGGTGTGCATGAGAGGGCCGCCCTGGGTCTGGGGAAAGACGGAGCGGTCTACCGCCCGTCGGTGCTCCTCCTTGGACAAGATGAAGGCGCCACGCGGCCCTCGGAGGGTCTTGTGGGTGGTGCTGGTGACGATGCTGGCGTGAGGGACCGGCGATGGGTGGGCCCCGCCGGCGATGAGTCCGGCGATATGGGCCATATCCACCATGAGGGTGGCGCCTACCTCTTGGGCGATCTCCCCGAAGCGGGCGAAATCGGTGGTGCGGGAGTAGGCGGTGTAGCCTGCGACGATGAGCTTGGGCCGGTGTTCTCTTGCCAGCCGGGCAATGGCGTCGTAGTCGAGCAGCTCGCTCTCGCGGTCCAGGCTGTAGGCGACGAAGTGGTACAGCTTGCTGGAAAAGTTCACGGGGCTGCCGTGGGTCAGGTGACCCCCCTGGTCTAGCTGAAGGCCCATGACGGTGTCCCCCGGCTCCAGCACGGCGGAGTAGGCAGCCATGTTGGCCTGGGCGCCAGCGTGGGACTGAACATTGGCGTGTTCCGCGCCGAACAGCTCCTTGGCCCGGTCAATCGCCACCTGCTCGGCGATGTCCACGAACTCGCAGCCGCCATAGTAGCGACGGCCTGGATAGCCTTCGGCGTACTTGTTGGTCATGGCCGAGGCCTGGGCCTCTAGGACCGCTCTGCTGGCGTAGTTCTCCGAGGCGATGAGGACCACGTTGCTACGCTGGCGCTCTATCTCCAGGTCGATGGCGCGGGCAATTTCGGGGTCTTGCTCGGCGAGCAGGCTCATGTTGGTGCCTCCGGTGCGGGGTTAGGTGCCGTCCACCATGCGAGCGTGATGTCGCGGGCGATGAGTAGGGTCTCTTGGGCCTAATCTTAGCTCACACCACCATGAGGTGGCGCTACTGTATCGTCGAAGAAATTCGTAATGCATAACGGGCCCCGGCCTTTCATGGGCAGGTCCGAGCTCAGACGTCTCTGGCGAAGACAAGTGCCCAAACGGTCTGAGCGCCTGCTTGCCTGAGGACGGCGCCGGCGCTGTGCAACGTGCCACCGGTAGTCATAACGTCGTCCACGAGGACTATGTCCTTGCCCTCCACCGACGCGGCAGGGGCAAAGGCGTCGGCTACGTTGGCCCACCGGCCCTCCCTGCTGGTGAGGGACACTTGAGACGGGCCTTCCGTGACCCGCCGAAGGGCATTTTCCGATACGGGGATGTCCAAGCGCCATCCTACCTCACGCGCCAGCACCGCCGAATGGTTGTAGCCACGCCGTCGCAGCTGACGACGGTGCAGCGGAATCGGGACGAGGGCGTCAACCGGCGGTGACATCGTTCGTAATGCCTCGGCCATGACGGTGGCCATGGAGGGCGCCAGGGCCCTGAGATTCCGGTACTTGAGCTGGTGCACGGCCTTTCTGGCCACCCCTTCGAAGACGAGGTTGACGGCGATACCGGATAGCTCCAACGGGCGACGCTGGCAAACGGGGCAAAGGTCGTCCCAGCCGGGTAAGGCGCAGCCCGGACAGAGCGGGCGCTTCAACCGGGCCATACCCAGCAAGCAGGGGTCGCATAGCTAGGTGTTGGAGGCGCCGCACCCGACGCAGCGCGCAGGGAGCAGCAACGATAGGGCGCGGTCCCACCATGCCGGCACTCTCCACATGCGGTCAGGTCTCCACCGTGTGATAAGCTATTGCCGCTCCCCATTTCGCTATCCATGATGATAAAGGCTGTCTTTCTTGACTTCTACGGGACCCTCGCTCAGTGGGTCCCAGCCCGCGAGTCGATCCAATGGGAGGCTTGCAAGGCAGAAGGGTTAACGGCGAGCACGGAGGCGCTGGCACAAGCATACCCAGCTGCGGACGACTACATGGCAAGGGAAAACGCCCGTACCCCCATCGCAGTGCGGCCAGAAGCGGAGCGGCAGGCCCTTCTCGCCGAGTACGAGCGCGTACTGCTGAGGGCTGCCGGGTTGGAAGTATCGCTGGAAAAGGCCGGGCGTATCTGGAGACGGGTAAATAGCGCGCCCAAGGAGCTTGGGTTGTACGATGACGTGGAACCCGCGCTGGAAGAAGTGCTGGCGGCGGGCTTGAGGATGGGGGTTGTCTCTAACATGGGTCGGGAGTTGGACGGCGTGATGGACCGCTTGGGCCTTCATCGTTTCATTCAGGTGACGTCCACCAGCGCAGAAGCGGGTGTCAGCAAGCCGCATCCCGCTATTTTTGAGGCCGCCTTGGCTAAGGCGGGAGTCCAGCCTGAAGAAGCTATCCACGTGGGTGACCACTACGAAGGTGACGTGGTTGGTGCGCTGGGTGCTCGAATGCACGCCTTGCTGCTGGTGCGCGACTCCGCTTCCATTACTCCGGCAGAATGCCCTACAATTACCACGCTAGGAGAGCTGCTGCCGTACCTCACCAGCGCTGGCTACCTAGCCGCTTCTTAAGGCGAAGGACAGACGGTGACTACAGTTTTTCTAATAATTATTCGTGAACCATGGCTTACCAGGTCTATTTCGCGGACCTAACGGAAGAGAGCAGGGCGCTCATGCTTACCCTCCTGCGTCTCAAAGCGGAGGGTGGGACGCTGGAGCAAGGCGAAGCAGAGCTTCTGGCTCAGCTGCGCAGCCACGAGGGCATGTCTCGGGAGATTCACCGCGCGTTCAATCCAGGGCCGGGGGGCCGGCGGCGCCCGACCGACGGGCAATCAGGCGCGATAGAAGAAGACGAATAGCCTTCTCACTCTCCCGTTTGCCCGGTTGGTACCGGCACGGGTCCTCCTCCCTAACCCTACGAGCAGCGTGCTGAAAAACCCTTTCGACCATCCCTCTGGCCTCTTTCCCTTCGACTTCGCTCAGGACAGGCTCTCAGACCCCCGGCCGCGACGAGTCGGGGCACTCCCCTTTTTTCATCAGCCTGCTAGAGCACCATAAGCTAGCGCCCCGTTCTAGAAAAACGTTGCAAACGTGACGCCGGTGGTGAAGGCCGGCGTTAATCGGTGTCGACGAAGAGCTCCGCGACTTTCTGCTGGAACTCCGCCAACCGCTGGAGTACCTCCAAGAGGGCCTCACCCCAGGCTACGGAAGAAGGAGCGTACGTACCCTCGACCGCGGCGGCTGCGAGGGTTGCCAAGGACACGCGGACCTGTTGATGTCCCGCGCGGGCTCCATGGCCAAGCGCCTTCTCCAGGGGCAAACGGGCATCGCCGATAACGTCACGCAACTTTAGGGTGATCTGGTCCTGACGTCTGACCACCGACTCCGCGTGGGCCAGGTGGGCCAGAGCACGGACGCGGAGGCCGTAAAGGAGGTGGTCGGCCTCCTCGGGCAAAGCGCCAAACCGGTCGCGCAGCTCCTGGGCCAGCTCGTCGACTTCCTCCACACGCGTTGCTCTGGCCATGCGTTGGTACAGGGCCATGCGGGTGGGCAGGTGCTCAACCATCCACTCGGGGATAGACGCGGGTAAGCCCAGGTCCACTTGAACGTCGGCAGCTTCCTGGCCAGGAGGCGCAGGCGTATCGCCCGATTGAGCGCCGGCGATGCGCAACTCGTCTACGGCCTCGGCCAGAAGGCGGGTGTAAAGGTCAAAGCCGACGGCGTGAATGTGGCCGCTCTGCTCTGGACCCAGGATGTTGCCCGCACCACGGATCTCCAGGTCCTTCATGGCGATGCGAAATCCAGCGCCCAGCTCGGTGGCGGCCATGACGGTCTGCAATCGGCGTTGGGCGGTGTCCGTTATCTTCCGGCCTTTGGGTACCAGCAGGTAGGCGTAGGCGCGATGGGCCCGCCGGCCGATGCGGCCCCGAAGCTGGTAGAGCTGGGCAAGACCAAATCGGTCCGCACGCTCCACGATGAGGGTGTTGACGCTGGGCAGGTCGAGCCCCGACTCAATGATGGTGGTGCATAAGAGGACGTCGGCGGCACCGTCGGCAAATCCAGCCATGGCCTGGGCCAGGTCGGCCTCCGGCATCTGGCCATGGGCTATCCAGACCGTGGCCTCAGGGACCAGCTGGCGCAGGTGGTCCGCGGCCAGGTCGATGCTCTTCACTCGGTTATGGAGGTAAAAGACCTGACCGCCCCTATCCAGCTCGCGCAAGATGGCCTCGCGTATCAGCTCGTCTGATGCCTCCCCCAGGTAAGTCTTGATCGGCACCCGATGCTCGGGGGGCGTTTCCATGGTGGAGATGTCACGAATCCCCGCCATGGCCATGTAGAGGGTACGCGGGATAGGCGTGGCGGTCATGGTGAGCACGTCCACGTGTTGGCGCAGGTTCTTAAGCTGCTCTTTGTGGCCAACGCCGAAGCGGTGCTCTTCGTCAACGACGACCAAGCCCAGGTCCTTAAAGCCGACGTCCTTTTGGAGCAGGCGGTGGGTGCCGATAACGACGTCGACTTGTCCCTGCTTTAGCTGCGCCACCACCTGGTCCTGCTCGCGGTCAGACCGGAACCTGCTGAGCACCTCGACCCGCAGGGGAAAGCCGCTGAAGCGCTCTGTAAACGTCTCGTAATGCTGCTGGGCGAGGACGGTTGTAGGGACCAAGACCGCTACCTGCTTACTGTCAATGACGGCCTTGAAAGCGGCCCTGAGCGCCACCTCGGTCTTACCGTAGCCCACGTCGCCACACACGAGCCGGTCCATGGGCTTGGAATGCTCCATGTCCCGTTTGACCATCCCGATGGCCTCGGCCTGGTCCGGGGTCTCGACAAACGGAAATGCGTCCTCCATCTCCCGTTGCCAGGGAGCGTCGGGGGCAAAGGCGTGGCCCTCCTCCAGCTCCCGGTGGGCGTAGATCTCGAGGAGGTCGAAGGCGAGCCGCTTTGTAGACTCTTTCGCCCTGGCTACGACGCGTCCCCACTCCTGGGTACCCAGGCGAGTGGGGGTGGGAGACCCTCCGGCGCCACTCAGATAGGGCGCAACGCGAGCCAGGTGCTCCATGGGGACGTACAGCTTATCGCCATGGGCGTAGTCCAAGACTAGGTACTCTCGCCGGGCGCCCTCGGCGTCCATCTCGATGGTGCCTACGAAGCGGGCGATGCCGTGGTCGATGTGCACGACGAACTGGCCGGGGGTTAGCTCCTCCAAGTCCAGCGAGCGATGGCGGCCAGCCCTGGCGCGGGGCGGCTGGCGCTTGGTGAGCCCAAAGAGTTCGGTGTCCGTCAGAAGGGTAAATAGCGGGCTGCTGTCGTCCTCCGCACGGACCACCCACCCCTCGGCAACCGTTCCGTGGACCACGTAAACGACGCCGGATTCGGGAGGTCGATCGTACGACTGGGTCTCATGGGCTCCGACGCCGGCCTCTTGAAGGATTTCAACCAAGCGCTGGGAGTGCTGGGTGACTATAGCAAGGGGGCCGCTGCGCTGGGCACGAAGGTCGTCGCTGAGCCGCTCCAGTCGGCTGTGGTAGCTGGGCGGCGCACCAAAAGAAATGGTTCGGGCAGAAACGGACGAACTCTGATGGTACTGGCTTAGCTCTAACCGTGAGGGGTACCCGTGGAGGGCCTCGGCGATGCCGTCCCATTCCACAAGTCCTGATGGAAAGCCCAGGGGAAGGTCCCCCCTTCCCTGCTTGGCCAGACGCAGCTCCTCGGCGCTGGCCTCCCACTGCTGGGCGGCCTGGAACAGCTCTGAGGGTTCGTTAACTACCACAACGGGTTGGAGGTCGGGGGCTATATGGTCGACCAACGAGTGCGCGTTGAAGAAACCGGCATAAAAGCTGGCGTTTTCCATGGAGAGCCCCGCCATAAGCTCCGCCAGCTCCTCTTCGACCCGGTCCCGCTCGGTCGTGGGGCTATTCGAGTAGTCGAGCGCTCGCACAAACGCTTCGAAGGCGCGGTGGTCCGCAAAGCCGGGAAGCACATCAAGCGCGGGCAGCACGGTCACTGTGTCCACTGACTCGATGGAGCGCTGAGAAGCCGGGTCGAAGAGGCGGATCGAGTCGATTCGGTCACCCCAAAGCTCCATCCGCGCCGGTAGGGAAAGGCCGGGGGTGTACAGGTCAATGATTCCGCCTCGGCGGCTGACCATGCCCGGTTCCTCCACGGCAGGGGCAACCCGGTAGCCCATGCCTACCCAGCGCTGGAGCAAGGGCTCCATCGCAACGTGGTCACCTACGCTGACAGTGTGGACCAGGCGGTCCAAGAGGTCGGGGGCGAGGGTCTTTTGCATAAGGCCCATGGGCGTGACGATGATGAGCGGTGGTTGACCGTCTTTCTGCAAGGCCTTCTGCCGCAGTATGGCCAATACGCTTAGGCGCTGATGCACCGTCGCGGCGTCTAATGCCAATCGCTCGTAGGGCAGGACCTCGGGCTCTGCAAAGTGGTGAATGGGGGCGGCGTCGCCGCAGTAGGCGACAAGCTGGTCTGCTAGGCGGCGGGCGTCCTCTGGGCGGGGACACACGACCACCATGGGCCGACCCAACTCCTGCCAGAGCGCGCTTAGCACGTAGGGTTTGGCCGAGTCGGGGACCGTGACCATCTCCACCTGGCCCTTGGCGAGGCCAGCCATGACCTGGCGATAAGCAGGTACGCCTTGGAGGGTGTCGAAGAGCGCCTGAAGACCCACGATGACTCCGTCTCTACCGCGCTTGGGTGTCGCGTCTACGCTTCATGAACGAACGCGGCACAACGCCGAAACGGGCCGCGAATGCGACCCTGAGGGGTGCATTGTAGCACAGGGAAACCAGGCGAATGCCGGAGGGAGGGCGGCCCAAATGAAACCCCGTTTCAATCCAGGTGAAACCCTGTTTCAACCACCGAGCAGGGCCGTTGTCGCGTGATAGCGTTGGGTGTATAGTCCGTCGCAGACGCTTGGAGCAGGTCGTGCGCTGAGCACGGCCTACGAACGGTTCGTAAGGAGGTCACCGTTATGGCAATCTCTACGGGAGCGGGAACGTTCCTGCAGCACTTCGTGGACCCGAAGCGTGGGCTGGCCAGCCGCGAGCTCTTCGTAAACGAAGAGTTCTATCAGCAAGAGCAGGAGCGGATCTTCGCCCGTGTGTGGTTGTTCATCGGCCACGAGAGCCAGGTCCAAAAGCCAGGAGATTACTTCGTCGCCCGCATGGGGGAGGAGTCGGTGATCCTGAGCCGGGACCGGGACAACACGATCCACGTGTTCCTGAACTCGTGCCGACACCGGGGAATGAAAGTATGCCGGTACGACGAGGGGAACACGCCGGTGTTCACGTGTCCGTACCACGGGTGGAGCTACGCGGGCGACGGGTCGCTGGTTGGGGTGCCACGGTACAAGGACGCGTACCGGGAGGAGCTGGACAAGAGCCAATGGGGGCTGGTGGAAGTCGCGCAGATGGCCAACTACAAGGGGACCATCTGGGCGACGTGGGACCCGAAGGCGCCGTCGTTTATGGACTACCTAGGTGGGATGAAGACCTACCTGGACACCTTCGTCGACGCCCGTGACGGAAGTGAGGGCGGGTCCGAGGCCATCGTCGGTGTGCAGAAGTGGCTTACGCCGGCGAACTGGAAGTTCGGTGCGGAGAACCGGGCAGGCGACGGTTATCACAATACCAGTCACCGCTCGGTGGACCTCGTGGGCATTGGCGTGAGCAGAGGGCAAGGCCGCAGGGACATGAACTATAGCGTCGGGAAGACCCGGAGCTTCAATGCTTCGATCCCGGGGTTCGGCCACGCCATGATGGGCACCGAGCAGCTAGAGGACCTGCCTTGGCCACCGTCGTTCCAGCACGACAAGGTTGTAGCTGAGTACGCTGAGCATGCCTACTACGAACGGCAGCGGCGCCTTGGGAAGGATGCCCGGCTGGTCCTGGCGGGCGGTGGCAACGTCTTCCCGAACATGAGCTTCTGGAACCAGCAGCCGAGGCGCATCGGGCTGTGGCAGCCTGCCGGCAGCGCCCAGAGCTCCGAGTACTGGAGCTGGGTGTTTGTGGACAAGGACGCTCCCCAGGAAGCGAAAGACATGATGCGTCACTACGGGATGCGCTATGCAGGCCCCCTGGGTATGACCGAGCAGGACGACATGGAGAACTGGAACTACGCCTCCAAGGCCAGCAAGGGCACCATCGCCAAGCGCCATCCGTACAACTACGCCATTGCCTTGGGCCATGCCAATAAGAATGACCATATGCCGGGCGTTGTTACCCAGGGCACGACCGAGCAGAACCAGCTGGGCATGTATACCTTCTGGGCTGAGCTGATGGACGCCGATAGCTGGGACGAGATATACGAAAACCGGGAGCGGAGGGCAAAAAGCTAGCCGCGATTTCCACGCCAGCCGACTAAAGCGTTCAGTCGAGGGCACCCCCGCTACCAGGTAACGGGGGTGCCTTTCTATTGAGCATCACCGAAGTAGGGCCACCATGGATGGGCTCACGTCGGTTGAGGGGTTACGAAAAAGGGGGCTATAATCGATAGGTATCAGGCGAAACGTATTCCACTCTACTGAAAGAAGTGTCCATGGCCCTCCGTGCTCGCCGAGAAACGTCCAACGCCACAACGCCCCCTCTAGCGTATCGCCGCATGGTGGTGAAGGCCGGCACCAACGTCCTGACCGATGATGCCCAGGCGTTAGATAGCAAGGTGATGGCGTCGCTGGTGTCGCAGCTCGTGCAGGTACGCCGGATGGGTGCGCAGGTGGTCTTGGTGACGTCTGGGGCAATTGCCGCAGGGCGCGAAGCGTTGGGCCAGGCGGCAGGCCAGGACGGGAGGAGCGTGGCGGCCAGCCAAGTCTTGGCGGCGGTGGGGCAGAGCCGTTTGATGCATCAGTACCAGGAGCTACTCTCCAGGCATGAGACCTCGGTGGCCCAAGCGCTCTTAACCCGCCACGACCTGGAGGACCGATCAGGCTACCTCAACATCCGGAACACGCTCGAGGGTCTGTTGCAGCGCGGCGTGGTGCCGGTGGTAAACGAGAACGACGTGGTGAATATCGAGGAGATTAGCCCAGAGGGTTTTGGGGACAACGACGAGCTTTCGGCGCTGGTGGCGAATCTTATTGACGCGGACCTGCTGTTGATGCTGACCGACACGAAGGGGCTCTACACCGCTGACCCTCACCGAGACCAGTCGGCCCAGCTTGTTCCGGTGGTCGAGCGTATAGACGACGCGGTGTTGGCCCAAGCGGGTGAGTACCACAGCGCCACTACCCGAGGTGGGATGAGGTCCAAGCTGGAGGCTGCCCGGCTGGCAACGTCGGCGGGCGTGACGGTGGCCATCGTCAGCGGCGCCGAGCCGCAAGTCGTTTGCCGGGTTGCCCAAGGAGAAGCGGTGGGCACGCTTTTCCCCTCCTCCGTATCCCGCATGGAAAGCCGCAAGCGCTGGATGCTCAGCGGCCTTAGCGAGAGCAAGGGGGAGGTGGTGGTGGATGAGGGCGCGGTGACGGCGCTGCGCACGCACAACAGCAGCCTGCTGCCGGCGGGGGTCCGCGAGGTCCGAGGGGAGTTTGAACGTGGGGACCTGGTCGCCATTGTCGGACCGCACGGAGGACGCGTGGCGTGCGGGATCATCAACTACGGTGTTGGTGACCTGAAGGCGATTATGGGCGCGCGCTCAAGCCAGATTCACCGACGACTAGGGCACCACTTTGGCGACGAAGTGGTGCACAGAAACAACATGGCCGTGCTGTAAGACACACTTTGGGGGTTTCAATGACGACCGTTGCGTCTGAACTGCTGAGCAAGGCCAAGGCCGCGCGCCAGGCGTCTCGGCTGGTGCGCACGCTCTCCACGACCGATAAGAACAGGGCGTTGTACGCCATCGCCGACGCGCTGGAGGGGGAGCAAGGGCCGCTTCTGGAGGCGAACGCCATGGACCTTGCCTCCGGACGTGAGGCAGGGCTGACCGAGGCGCTGCTTGACCGGCTCCTGCTCGACTCAGCGCTCCTCGCGGGGCTGGCTAGTGACGTGAGGAGCGTAGCGGCGTTGCCGGACCCTGTGGGGGAGAGCTTCGATGCGCGGACGCTCCCCAATGGGATTCAACTGTCGCGACGCAGGGTGCCGCTCGGCGTCATCGGTGCGATTTACGAAAGCCGGCCCAACGTAACGGTGGACATCTCGTCGCTGGCGTTCAAGTCGGGCAACACCGTGGTGCTCCGGGGAGGCAAGGAGGCCATACACTCCAACGAGGCGCTGGCGGGCTTGGTCCGCCGGGCGCTGGAAAGCGCGGGCGTAACGCCGGAGGCGGTCCAGTTCATTCAGTCCACCGACCGTTCCTTGGTGGAGCAGATGGTGAAGCTGGACGAGTACATTGACCTGTTGATTCCAAGGGGCGGACCGGAGCTCATCAACTTCGTGGCCCGAGAGGCGACGATGCCCGCCATCACGGGGGGCATTGGGGTCTGCCACACGTACGTGGACGAGTCAGCGGAAGCGGCGATGGCGGAAGCGATCGTCTTCAACGCGAAGGTGCAGCGGCCGACGGTATGCAACGCGCTGGACACGGTATTGGTGCATCCCAAGGCGGCGCTGGAGCTTCTGCCGAAGCTGGCGGCGCGGATGAAGGACGCAGGGGTGGAGCTGCGCTGCGACCAGCGGTCGCTGGCGCTTATCGGCCCAACGGACGAGGGGCACGTAAAGGCCGCCACGGAAGCGGACTGGGGCAAGGAGTTCCTGTCTTTGGTGTTGGCCGTAAAGGTGGTGGACTCTTTGGACGCGGCCATCGAATACGTCGAGCGGTACGGCTCGGGGCACTCTGAAGCCATCGTGACGGCCGACTACACGAACGCGATGCGGTTCGTTGATGAGGTCGACGCGGCGGTGGTACTGGTCAACGCGAGCACCCGATTCAACGATGGTGGACAGTTTGGGCTCGGTGCAGAGGTGGCTATCAGCACCAACAAGCTGCACGCTCGCGGTCCCATGGGCCTGCGCGAGCTCACCAGCTACAAATGGATTGCCCTCGGCAACGGCCAAATACGGTTGTAACGCCGTCCGGCCAGGAAGGAGCTAGCCCCATGGACCTCCGGTTTGAGCGAGAGTGCCGGACGCCTTACTCAGAGGTGTATACCATCTTCGACGACGACGCCCCCCAGGGGCGGCTTGACGTCCACTACGCGGGGACCCTTATCCACGCCACGCTCTGCGTCAGCGAGCGGTTCACCCAGGACGAGATCCAGGAGCTCATCGAAGACCTGGACCAGGAGCTCCTAGACGCCGTGGGGCTTGCCAGGGACGACTTCATCGTGCACGTCCACCAGGGGCATGAGGTGGGCGTGTTTAGCAAACCAGAGTACACCGGCGACGGTCAAGAACAGGGAGGGGAGTGACGCCTAGCGTTTGCGTTGTAGGACGTTGTGGACGGCTTCCTCGACCTTGGCAGCCGTGAGCCCGTACTTCTCCAGTAGCTCTTGAGGCTTACCCGACTCACCGTAGCCATGAAGGCTCACGGCCTGGATAGGCACGGGGGAGTGGGCTGCGACCACTTGGGAGACAATCGCGTTCAAGCCGCCACGCACGTAATGGTCTTCAACGGTGACCAGGGCGCCCGTTTCCGTGGCAGCGGCGGCGATGGCTTCTTCGTCTATGGGGGCTAAGGTAGCCAGGTTGATGACCCGGACATTCATCCCCTGCCGGGCTAGGGAGTCCGCCGCCTCAAGGGCGCGGGATACCATGGCGCCACAGGCCACGATAGCGGCGTCAGAGCCGTCTCGCAAAAGCTCTGCCTTACCCACCTCAAAGGACGACCGTTCGTCGTGTATGACGGGCGTGGGTGTACGGGAGAGTCGGATGTAAAAGGGGCCGTCCGTAATAGCGGCGGTGTGAATGGCCGCGGCAGCCTCCAAAGCATCAGCGGGGACCACCACGGTAAAGCCGGGCAGCGCGGTCATGAGCGCCAGGTCCTCGATGGCCTGCGCCGACTTACCATCCTCCCCAGTGATCAGGCCAGCATGAGTGAGCACGAGCTTCACGTTCAGGTGGGGCTGAGCGATGGAGACGCGAATATGGTCGAAGGCGCGGCCGGTGCCAAAAACGGCAAAGGTAGTGCAGAAGGGGACTTTGCCAGAGATGGCGAGCCCAGCGGCGATACCCATCATATTCTGCTCGGCGGCGCCAACGTCGAAGAAGCGGTCAGGGAACGCTTGGGCGAAAGCCAACGCAGTGGTCGCCTTGTTGAGGTCACCGCCAAGGACGACGATTCGATCGTCCTCACGGCCAAGTTCGACCAACGTGCGGCCGAGGGCTTCGCGGGTGGCGACAGCGGTCACCATTGGCTAGGCACCCACCTGGGCGAGCTGAAGGTCGATCTCCGCTAGAGAAAGCTCCATCTCCTCCTGGGTAAGGGGCTTGCTGTGGTATTCAGGGTTGTCTTCCATGAAGCTGACGCCCTTGCCCTTGACGGTGTGCGCGATGATGATGGAGGGCTGGTCACGTACACCTTGGGCCGTTGTTAGAGCGGCCTCGAGCTGGCCGATGTCATGGCCGTCACACTCTTGGACGTGCCACCCGAAGGCCCGCCACTTGTCGGCCAGCGGTTCCAGCGAGATGACCTCGGACGTGAAACGGTCGTTTTGGATGCGGTTGCGGTCGAGGATGACGGTGAGGTTGTCCACGCGATAGTGGGCCGCGCTCATGGCCCCCTCCCAAATGCTGCCTTCGTCGCACTCACCGTCACCGATCATCGTGTACACACGATACCCTTTGTCGTCGAGCCTGCCCGCGAGGGCGATGCCGATAGAGTACGACAGCCCCTGACCCAAGGAGCCGCCGCTAAACTCGACGCCCGGGACGCTCATGTACACGTGGCCTTGGAGCCGGGAGTTAATCTTACGGAATGTAAGAAGTTCCTCCGGAGGGAAGTAGCCGCGGTCAGCCAAGACCGCGTACACGATGGGTGAGCAGTGCGCTTTGCTCATGACAAAGCGGTCGCGGTCAGGCCATCGGATGTCGCCAGGGTCGTGGCGCATGATGCGATAGTAGAGCAGAACCAACGTCTCGGTGGCGGAGAGCGAGCCACCAGGATGGCCGCTGCCAGCCTCGGTGAGCATGACGATGATGTTACGCCGAATGGTTGCGGCGATACGGGCCAGGTCGTCGTCGGAGGGCCGTGAGAGGAGGGCGCCATCAGTCCCTATCTCACTCTCGGCCCAGCTACTTCGGGTGATGAGCTGACGAAGGTCTACCACGGTGAAACTCCGCTGGAGATGGCGCCATTATAGGGTGGCCTGGTAGCAGGAGCAACGAAATGTTCTGGTCTTTTGAGGGAGAAGAGTCCTTCAAATGAGCCCCGGTATTCCCATCGGGGACCCCTAACAGCGCGCTGAAAAAACCTTTCGACCACCCCCCTGACCCCCTTCCCTTCGGCTTCACTCAGGACAGGCCTGGCCAGGAAGGGGGATGAATTGATATCTGGGGGACACCCCTTCGACGATGCTCAGGGCAGGCTCTCAGGCTCCCAGCAAAGGGGCTTCGCCCCTCTGCACTCCCCTTTGTTCATAGCCCTGCTAAGGGAGTTAGCTTGACACGTCTGGGACCCTTTGCAAGGATGGCGGTGCCTTGGTTATCGACTTTCACACCCACGTTCTCCCCCCGTCGTTCCGTGACAAACGGGAGCTCCTGCGAGGACGGGATGCCACGTTCGGGGCGCTCTTCAGCCGGGATAGCGCAGCCATGGCAACGGCCGAAGAGCTGGTGGAGGCCATGGACGCCGACGGCATAGATGCCTCCGTGGTGCTGGGCTACGGTTGGTGCGACAAGGACGTAGCGCGGGAGTCGAACGACTACCTCCTAGAGGCGGCACGTCAGTTTCCTGGCCGCATCATCCCCTTTTGCAGCGTCCACCCAGGATGGGGAGACGCTGCGTTGGCCGAAGTGGAGCGATGCGCGAGCCAGGGCGCGGTGGGCATCGGTGAGCTGCATCCCAGCAGCCAGGGGGTGGACCTGGCGAAGGACCCGTGCCTGGACCCGCTGATGGCGTTGGCGCGGCAGCATGGGCTGCCCGTGCTGGTCCACGGCTCGGAGCCGGTAGGGCATGCGTACCCGGGCAAGGGATACACGGCCCCGGCCACGCTGATGGCGTTCATCGCGCGATATCAGGATGCGGCCATCATCTGCGCCCACTGGGGAGGAGGCCTGCCCTTCTATGGGCTGATGCCCGAGGTGAAGACCGCGCTGAAAAACGTCTACTTCGATACGGCGACGACGCCACTCCTCTACGTCCAGGACGTCTTCCCCGTGGTGGTACAGGCCGTGGGAGCCGAACACCTGCTGTTTGGGTCAGACTACCCGCTGGTACGGGCCGAACGGGTAGTCCAGCAGGCCCTGGCGGCGCTGGACGCGGCGGACGCGGAGGCGGTGCTGCACGGCAACGCGGAACGGCTGTTGGGTCGGGAGACCTAACGCGGAGGGTGGCCCTTCGTCTTCACAAATCGTGACTCCGGGTGACAGGCAGTGGACACCCTACCCGACTACCTTACGCATGGCCTACAGATCGTCTTCGTGGGCATCAATCCCGGTGCCTACTCAGCCCGGGTAGGCCGCTACTTTGCGACGCCCCAGAACCGCTTCTGGCCAGCGCTGAACCGGTCGGGGCTGGTACACGGAGGAGGAGAGCTCGGCCCAGAAGACGACGTCAGGATGCACGAATTTGGGATCGGCTTCACGGACGTGGTCAAGCGGGCGACCAACAGCGCGTCCAACCTGCGGGCGGCGGACTATCGCCAGGGCGTGCCGGTGCTTCAGGAGAAGCTACTCCTCTTCCAGCCGATGGTCGTCTGCTTCAATGGCATCACGGGCTATCGAAACTACCTGCAATACGCCGAAGGCACGAAGGTAGCGCCCCGCCTGGGGGGCCAGGAACGCCTCGTCGGCACGAGCCGCGTGTTCGTGGTGCCCAGTCCCAGCCCAGCCAATGCTGCCTTCTCGCTGGATACCCTCGCGGAGTGGTATCGACGCCTGGGCGAGTACCGCGACCGTGCAGCGAAGGCACGGACATGAAGGAAGGGCAAGTGCTCCGTCTATTCGTCGCGGCGGAGCTGCCGCCGGAGGCGCGGAGGGCGCTGCACCAGACGTTGGAGCGGCTCAAGGCGGCGATTACCGGTCCGTTGCGTTGGGTGGGCATCGACGGTGTTCACCTAACGCTGAAGTTTCTGGGTGACGTTCCGGTGCAGCAGGCGTCCGAGATAGGCGACAGGCTGGCGCGGGCAGTGTCCGGCTGCGCGCCATTTGAGCTGCAACTCTCCGAAGTGGGCACCTTCCCCAACGGGCGGGCGCCACGAGTGGTGTGGGTCGGTCTAGAGGGTGGCCTGGAGGCGCTCGCGGGGGTACAGCACGCCGTGGAGGAAGCCGCTGCGGAGCTGGGCTTTCCGAAAGAAACCCGCCAGTTCACGCCGCACCTGACGCTGGCAAGGGTGCGCCACCCGCTGACTCGGGAGGAGGGGGAGCACCTGACGGCTACGCTACAGAGTATCGAAGTGTCGGAGGGTCCAGCGTTCCGTGTAGGGTCGGTGAGCCTGATACGGAGCACGCTGACGCCGTCGGGGGCGGTATACGAGATACTCAAGGAGTGGCCGCTAGGTACTTAGCTCTGCAGGACAGGTGATCGTACCCGATGCCACAGTGTGGTTTCAGCTTGCTGATGGCTCCCTTTGTTGAATGACGGTGCTGCCGAAATTCATGATCAGGTCTACTCGGATGAGCACGGCCACGTGGGGATTCTCTCTCAGGTGCTCAAGGCCGCTCTCGCGGCTCCACTCCCAGTACGTCAGGTGCTCATCGTCATACACGAGCATGCTGCCACGGTAGCCGATGCCTGGGTAACCGTCGCCCGAAGCGGTGGCGAGAAGGCACGGCTTTCCGTTAGCCCTGGCGTTGTCGATGTGATCACGCATCTCGTGAGTCAGGGCGATCATTGGGGTCCTTTCGAGGGTGCTCGTAAAGAAGAATAGGGCCGAACGAGTGGGGCGGCAAGCCTGAAGGTGTGGATACATCCGCAGGTGCTTAGTATGCTGATAGCGCATACTGACCCACTAAGGAGAAGCTATGGAGTTCAGCGACGCGCTTCCTTTCCTGCAAGCCAACCACCGGGCGGTAGTGACCACGTTCCGCCGCTCGGGCGCGGCCCAAATGAGCATCGTGTCCGGCGGACCCTACAAGGGCACCATGGCGTTCGTGGTCCGAGGGGACACGGCTAAGTTAGCGAACCTGCGCAGGGACCCACGGTGCAGCGTGCTCACGGCGGCGGACAACTGGCGGGGCTATGTCGTGGTAGCGGGGATGGCGACGGTCCAGGGATGGGATAACACCGACCCTGAGGAGCTACGGATAATGCTGCGGGAGGTCTATATGGCTGCCGGTGGCCGCCACTCGGACTTTGAGGAGTACGACTGGGTGATGAAGGCTGAGCGGCGGGCGGCGGTGATGGTCAGTCCCGACCACGTTAACGGAATTCGATTCCAGTAGGGTACTGAAAAACCCTTTCGACCATCCCCCTGACCCCCTTCCTGGCCAGGAAGGGGGGAAATTTATATCTGAGGGACACCCTCAGACTCCCGGCAAAGGGGCTCCGCCCCTCTACACTCCCCTTTTTCATCAGCCTTCAGTATTCCTCTCTATCGAAGGCGGTCCAGGGGAGGTGCTCCCGCTGTACGTCCCAAGCCCCTTTTGCCCATGCCGCCTTGCACTCCGGAATGCCCAAGCGGTGGGCCATGGTGACGGGGCCAAGGGCGGGCCATGGTGGCTTTGGTGGGACGAGCAGGCCCGCGGCAAACTCTTCGGCCTGGCGCTCCGCCTTGAAGCGGCTCACCCATTGCCAAGCGGCCAGGTAAAGCCAGGTCCCGGTGTGGAGGAGGTGGTGGCCAATGGCATGGGCGGTGAGCCACCGGACCCATGGGTCGGGCAGGCGGTCATCGATCCCGATGACGCCGTCGACGATGACCTCTCGAAGCCTGCCCTGAAAACGCCAGCGGGTAACCTCCAAGTCCAGGCGTTCTAGCAGAGGTGCCAGGTCCAAGGGCGGCTTCGTTTCCAGGGTGCGGGCCAGCTGCCATCCCAGCTTCAGACCAATCATCTCGGCCCCCCTTAGGCTCCATGGCAGGTCAAGCAGTACGTTCTCCGTACTGTCTGCTTGGGTATCGCGAAGTGCCAGGGCGGGATGTCAGATGGAAGGACCGAAGGGGCACTTTCGGGTGGGGGAGATGGGTAAGAGGGGGGTGCCAGCACAAGCAAGGAGGTTAAGGGGTACGGCGTTTGCTCCGAACGTATCGCGCGAAGTCGCGGACCTGCTCCCACTCTTCGTCAGTCAGCTCGCCGATGTCGTAGAGACGGGCGAGGTCAGGCTGGCGGATGGGGACCTGGAACTCCTCCTCGGTGATGTGGCCTGCCAAGACCAGGAGCTGGCCTACCGGGATGCCCATGGCCGTGGCCAGCTTCTTCAGCGTAGAGGGACGCGGGATGATCTCGCGAACGAAGAGGGCGCTGAGGGTGCTGTGGGCGATACCAGCCCGCTGGGCCAGCCAAAGCTGGGTGGCGTTTCGGTCGCGAAGCCACTGCTGAAGGAAGTGGATGAGGGGGTGCTGGTCTGTCATCTGCGCGACGGCATTGTACAACACGATGTTGACAGGTCGGCTGTGACGTGTTGTAGGTAGTCATGTCGGGAACAGAACATATGTTTTAGTGACAAAGGAGCGCCGGTGCACGCACCCCTTGGACCTGAGGACGTGAGACGCAGCTGGCTAACGGGAAGCGTCTATAATAATAGAACATTTGTTCCGGTTCACCCTGGCGCGGTGGCCACCGCCTGTGGCAGCCTTTCGGTATCGCATGCAAGGAGGCGCGCCGATGCCATCAACGCCTTGGTGGGAGTGGCCCCGATACGCTTACCGGCCTCAGTATCTGCAGCTGGCGCTCTTGCTTCAGGAGCGGCAGCCCACGGGGCCGATGCGGCTCATAGACCTGGCCCTGGCCTGGCCCCTAGCCCCCGTAGTCATTGCCATCCCGGTCAGGGCTGGCTAGGGCACGGGATGCCTGGGATCGTTCATGAGCGGCTGAGGTGTCCTCGGTGCGGCAGCCGCGGCGCCAGGGAGCTCAACCGCTTCCCGCAGGAAGGGCACGCGGTGTTCATGTGCATCTTCTGCAAGCACACGTGGTGTGAGGACGGAAGAAGGAGCGTTGGAGAGCACGATTAGCTAAGAGTGGGGCGACCGCCGCGGGCACCAAGTCCGTGGTGCAGTCCAAGGAAGAAGAAGCGGAGCGAGCCGCTGATGGCTCGCTCCGCTTCTTTTTGGGGCTAATGACTCCAACGCGAGGCGCAAACGAATGAGGAGCCTTACCAACGGTGTCCTAACCTCAACTCCCTTTGGAGGATCTCGACGTGACGTCAGAGGAGCAAGTAGGTGACTAGCCCAGAGCGGAGCAAGGAAAAGGTCCCCAATGGTAGCAACGGCCTGTCTCGGCGATATAGGAATGACCCCCTGGGGTTTGTAAATGACGTGCTGAGCGCTAGCGGCACGCCCTACGCCAAGCAGGAGGAGATGTTTCAGGCCGCGGCCACCAACCGCCGCGTTTCAGTGGTGGGATGCAACGGCTCCGGCAAGGATTGGGCCGCGGCGCGCATCGTGCTCTGGTGGATCGGGACACGTAGCAAGGCCAAGGCCATCGTGACGGGCCCTACGCAACGGCAGGTAGAGGAGGTGGTATGGCGAGAGATGCGGATCGCGCATGGGGTGGCGAGCGGGCTGCGAGGGCAGATGTATACGGCGCGGTACGTGATCAACGACGAACGATTCGCCCTTGGGTTTTCCACCGACCATCCGTACAACCTGCAAGGGTTTCACTCGCCCAACCTCCTGGTGGTGGTGACGGAAGCCCACGCGGTGGCCCAGGAGCGTATGGACGCGCTCAAGCGCTTGAACCCTCGGCTGCTGGTGTTGACCGGCAATCCGCTCACGCTCTCCGGCGAGTTCTACGACTCGCACCACACCAAGCGGGAGCTGTACGCGTGCATCGGCATCTCCGCCTACGACACGCCCAACGTTCAAGAGGAACGAGAGGACGTGAAGCCGGGCATGACCACGTTGCAGGACATCGAGGAGCGCCGCAAGGAGTGGGGTGAGGAGAACCCCATGTACAAGGCGTCGGTCCTGGGCGAGTTCCCCGAAGCCCTTGAAGACACCCTCATTTCGCTGAAACCGGTCACGGAGGCGGTGGCCAGGTGGACCGCAACTTCGGCTGACTCAGACCTTCCTTGCTACATGGGGGTGGACGTCGCCAGGTTTGGATCGGACAAGACGGTCTTCTGCCTTCGACGAGGCAACCGAGTCGAGCAGCTCTGGCAGCTCATCCAGGCGGACACCATGCAGGTGGTAGGCCGAGTGGTGGACCTGGTGCGGGAGCGTCAGGTCCAAGCGGTGTTCGTGGACGCGGTCGGGGTTGGCGGCGGAGTGGTGGACCGGTTGCGGGAGCTGGGCCAGCCAGTGGTAGAGGTCCAGGTGGGTTCCAGGTCCCGAAACCCAGAGCGATTCTTGAACAAACGCTCGGAGGTGTTCTGGGCGCTGCGGCGTCGGTTCTTGGACGGGGAGATCGCCATCCCCAACGACGCCGAGCTGATCGGCCAGGTGGTGGGGCTGCGCTACGACTTCACCAGCAGCGGTCTGGTGCAAATTGAGGACAAGGGGCCATATGCGCAGCCGGGGAATGCCGTCGCCGGACAAGGCGGACGCGCTGGCCTTGGCCTTCATGGAGCCGCCATCGTTGGGGTTGTGGCTGTGAAGGCGCCGGCCGAGCTCGCCGCGCTGTTGTGGGCGCTGGGTTTGGCGCCGCTTGGACCCGTGCTGGCGGTCACGTACGTGGGCTTAGGCTGGCAGGTGACAACCATGGGCGGAGTGTGGGCCGTGTGTTGGTACGTTTGGCTCTGGTCCCACCTCACGAAGAAGGAGGAGGAGTGATGTTCCAAAGGTTGCAGTCGATATGGGACGAGCTAAGGCCGCAGCGCAAAGCTAACGCGCCGCTGGGGGCGGCACTGCAGACGTTCCGAGGCGACTTCGGTGTGGGCCCCGAGTGGCAGCAGTCGGTCTATGGGGAGTACTACGCCAGCAGCGCCGACGTGTACGCCGCGGTAAAGCTGCGCGCGGAATCGGTGTCGCGGCCGCCGCTGGTAGTGAACCAACGCGACTCGCTGGGAGCGCTGCGTCCCGTAGGGCCGGACCATCCGGTGCAGCGGCTGGGGCTGAACCAGCGTGACATCGAGTGGCTTGCCGGCCTGCGCTGGTCGTTGGAGAGCGTGGCCAGGGTGTTCGGTGTACCGCTGCCGCTGCTGGAGGACTTCTCGCGCGCCACGTTCAACAACGTGAAGGAGGCCCGCAGGATGTTCTGGGAGAAGACGGTCATACCGGAACTGCTGTTCTTGCAGGGGGAGATCAACGAGGGCCTGCTGCCTCGGCTGGGACGCCCAGCGCAGGACCTGCAGGTGGTCTTCGACCTGAGCGTCATCGAAGCGCTGACGGAGAACGAGACGGAGCGGACGCGGCGCCACGTGGAGCTGGTGAAGGCGGGGATCATGACGGTGGACGAGGTGCGCCGCGAGCGCGGCCTGCCGAATGGCGCGAGCGCGGCCTGCCGAATGGGGAGTAGGAGGGGTGGGGGAGGGAACCTTACTTATATCGGTGGCACATCCATTCAATCTTGAGTGGTCCTGTCATTTCCGAACAAATGCCTGTTGACAAAATGACACAAATGTTCTAGAGTAGTCAGCAGAGCACAACTACACAGCGACATACGGACCCAGAAATCGGGTGGATAAGCCCCCGGCAGTCTCGAAAGGGACGGAGCCGGGGGCTTTTTCTTTCCCCCCACCCTGAGGGGAACGTCCAGGCGAACGGCTTCTCGGTACGAGATTCCTCGCCCGCCTGGGGCGGACTCGGAATGACAGGGTGGGAGCTAACCGGGGCCGGGATGACGGGACGGGACGATAGGAGCAGAGCGCATGACGGTGATGGAGCTGATGACGGAGCGAGAACGGTGGGAGCGCGAGCGGCTGATGGAGTCGTTGGAGGCGTATCGCCACGGCCTGGCCGACGCGCCGTTGGTCAGCAAGTTCGCGGTGGACGGCATCCGCGCGCCGCTGGACGAGGGGCCGGTGACGTTCGTGGTGTCCGACGAGTCGGAAGACCGGCTGGGCGACGTCATCAAGGCGGACGGCTGGGAGCTGGAGGAGTACCGCCACAACCCGGTGTTCCTGTGGGCCCACGACTACACGCGGACGCCGGTGGGCAGGAGCGTGTGGGTTGGTGTAGAGGGTTCACGGCTGCTGAGCAGCGTGGTGTTCGCCCCTACCGAGTTCGCCCGCGAGGTGGAGACGCTGTACAGACAGCGGTTCCTACGCGCGGTGAGCGTTGGCTTTCGCGCCAAGGCGTTCACCTTCCGGAAGGGCGCCAACGGCGCGGTGGACGGGGTTGAGTTCACCAAACAGGAGCTGCTGGAGGTAAGCGCGGTGCCGGTGCCGGCCAATCCGCAGGCTTTGTCCAAGGCGCTCCAAGCTGGGCTGGCGACGCCCAGGCTGCGTTCGCTGTTCACCTTCGAGTGGCCGCTGGACGCGTCGGGAAAGGCCTCGTCAGAAGCGCGGAGACCAGCTGGCCCGGATGCCCATGAGGCCTTTGACTCGGAGCAGGTCAGGCAGGTGACAGGAGCCCTGCGTCAGCTACGAGATAGCTTGCACTAAGCCAGGGAAATGGGCTGAGGGTGAGCAGCGTTGTCACCCTGAGGAGTCCATCTTGCCGGACGACGAACGGTCTCTCACTCGAGAGGTCCTTCATTCCGGCAGGTCGGGACTCAGAACGACGAATCAGAAGGAGGAGCAATGTCAGGTATCGACGAGATCAAGCGGGAGATCGCGGCTACGCAGGCCTTCGTCCAGGAGCGGTTCGACCCGGTCCGCAAGGACATGGACATGGTGCGCCAGGAGCAGGAGCGGCTGGCGGGCCAAGTGCTGACGCTGCTGGAGGACCAGCGGCGTCAGCAACGGGAGACGCTCGTGTCCAGGAACTCCAACGACCGCGTCCGGGTGCGCGGCGGGAAGCTGGACGGGTTCGACCTGGTGGACCTGGCCATCATGCGGAGCCTCATGCAGGCGCAGAAGACGCGGCCCCAGGACTACGACCCTCGGGCGCTGCAAGCGTGGGAGGAGAGCGTGACCAAGGCCATGGACTCCACCACCGCTGGGGCCGGCGTGGAGCTGGTCCCCACGGAGGAGGCGAGGCAGCTTTGGAGCGACATCAATATAGAGGCGGCGGTGGCGGCGCTGTTCGAGACAGTGAACATGCCCACCAACCCTTTCGACGTTCCCCTGCAGTTGGGTGACGTGAACTGGTATCCCGGCACGGCCAACCTGGCCACCACCAGCACCGATGTAACCACGGCCAAGCAGACCCTGACGGCCTACGAGCTGGACGAGGATGCGGTGGTGGCGATGATGGCGGAGGTCCGCGGAACGCTGCTGCGCAACACCGCCCAGGTGCTGGACGACGTCGTCCTGAACGCCGACACGTCGACCACCGGGAACGTCAACTACGACGGTTCCACGCTCACCACCACGACGGCAGGCTCCGCCCACTACCTGGTCGGGTTTGACGGCATGGTGCACCTGCCGCTGGTGGACAACGCCAGCCAGGCCAACGACCACAACGCGGCCGTCTCCGACGACATGTTCAATGTGATCCGGGCGAAGCTGGGCAAGTACGGCGTCCGGCCGTCGGAGCTGGCCTTCATCACCGACGTGAACACCTTTATCCGTGCCCAGTCCATCGCCGAGTTCAGGACCATCGACAAGCTGGGGCCGAACGCCACGCTGCTCACCGGACAGCTTGGGGCCGTGGAGGGCGTGCCGGTGATCGTCTCGGAGCAGCTGGCCCTGGCGGACACGGACGGCAACGCCACCAACACGGGGCGGCTGCTCATCGTGAATCGGACCCAGTGGCGCAAGGGGTTCAAGCGCGAGCTGCTCATCGAGACGGATCGGAACATCCAGAAGCGCCAGAACGTCATGGTGGTCAGCATGCGGGTGGCATTCGCCGAGCGGACAGGCACCCGTGGCACGGTGACCCACACGGCGCTGCAATACGACATCACAGGCGTCTAGGCCCGACGGGTCGGGCCACTTACGTGCGGGGTCCCGTACGCCCTCTGTGGCAAAGCTGGTTCAAGCCCACGCCAGGACCGTGAGCGCTGACGAAGGGTCGCTCCCTGAGAGATCCTTCGCTCCGCATGGGCGGTCTATCTCCTCTCTTGGGCCTCGAGCCCGTGTTGTTCAGAGAGAGGGTACACCGCCTGACTGTTTACACACTTTTTGAAGATACCTCAATCTGGGAAACCTCTTTCGCAAAGAGGGTTTCCCAGGCCCTTCCAGAAAACTCTGTATGTGAAGTAACAGGGGGCCTTTGGGCCCCCTGTTACTTCACGCATAGCGCTCTTTGGGAGAGCGTGAGAGACCTTTCTCGCGAGAAAGGTCTCTCACATCGTCTACGAAGGCCAGAGGCTGGTGGCGGTGTACCCTTCGGGCAGCGGCGGGTACGCTTGATGGAAGGCCTCCTGGCGCCAGGGGGCTTGCTGGAAGATCTCCGCCAGCTCCTGGGCGTCCTCCTGTGACCGATACAGGCGTAGCGCCGCCACCTTGGTCGGCCACTCCTCGTTGAGGTCCAGGTAGTGGGTGGGCTGGGTCTCGGGGCCGTCGATGTCCATCTCGAACTGGTCGGCAACCTCTTTTGGTAGGGCGACGTAGAGCAGACGCGGCTCGCTTTCCGCGGAGGCACGGTAGCGATGAAAAGCCGCTACCGTGGCCAGGTGGACCGCGATGTGGTCGTCGTGACGGGAGGTGCCCAGCGGACCGAAGGTGATGACCACGTCTGGCCGCACCCGGTCCATGACGTCCTTGACCTTCGTCACCAGCTCCTCGAAGTCGGCGTCTTTGACTCCTGGTCGCGGTAGCCTAAGAACATCGGCGGGTGGGCACCGTAGAGCTGGGGCACGGCACGAAGCTCCGCCTCACGGACGGACGGCAGCTCATCGCGGGAGTAGGTGGCGCCGCCAGTGCCCAGCGTGCCGAGCTCACCCCGCGTCGCTATGATGACGTGGGTGTCGACACCCTCTCGAGTGGAGCGGGTAAAGGTCCCGCCGGCGCCGGAGGTCTCGTCGTCGGGGTGGGCGAAGACGCCGAGGATGCACTTGCGACCCAAGAGGTCCTCCTCTGGAGATTGCTCGGTAGGTTACCAGATGGGCCCGTCTCTTTGCCCACCACATGACCATCGGCTATACTGGCTAACGGCCTGGCCACGGCCTGTTTGCGTGGCGCATTCGTCTAGTGGCCAAGGACACCGCCCTCTCAAGGCGGGGATCACGGGTTCGAATCCCGTATGCGCCACCACCCAACCGCACTCCTCCAAGACGATTCCATCCCGGTAATTGGGGGCCTGGACGCGGATACGCCACTCGCTTCCGCTGAGGTGTTCTACCCTTAAAGTCGTGGCAGTGCCGCGCGTGGGACCTGTCTGGGCGTAGTTAGCTACAGGAGGTGCGAGTTGAAGGCCTGGGCTCTTTTAGTTGGGCTTGTTGTGCTGGCGGCCCTGGCGCTAGCGTGCTCAGGACCGGAGCCCACGCCAACACCTACGGCGGTGCCTACCCTGTCCCCAACCTCCACGCCGACTCCCACCGTTACGCCCGCGCCCACGCCTTCACCAACACCTACCTCTGTTGTGCCAACTCCAACACAAACGCCGCCACCAACTCAGAGCCCAACGCCTCCACCTACTCCGAGCCCTACGCCTACCTCCACACGTCCACCTACGCCGACTCCAACTCCAACACCGTTCATGGTAGAGGAAGGCACTGTAAGGGCGTATGCCAGAGACCTGGACGTAGATTGGGGAACGTTAGCTGAATTTTGGATACAGTCAACACGGCATGGTTCAGCATGGAGTGATACTGCTTACAAAGAGGTAATAGCTCAACAATTTAATCTCTTAGTAACTAATAATACCAATATGGTTAATATCCTACCATCAGAGGATGGGTGGGAATTATCATATGCCGATAGAGTAGTTGAATTTGCTGAATCTAACGACATGAAGATTCGTTTTCATCCATTGGTAATGGGCACAGATCCTCGGGAAGGTAAAACAATCAGTGAAGATTGGCATCCAACTCCAGCCTGGATACATGACGGAGACTTTAACAGAGAAGAGATGATTGTCATTCTGTACGGCTATTTTGAAACCGTGATGGGCCGTTATAACGATAGAATAGATGAATGGGTAGTGGTAAATGAACCGATCTGGTGGGGTTCAGAAGGAGGGTTGAAAAATAGTGTTTGGAAAGACAGAATCAGTGAGGACTATATTGAACTAGCCTTTCGGAAGGCAAGGGACGTAGCGCCAAACGCGGTTTTGATTCTGAACGAAGTAGGCGTGGATTATGTAGGACAGAAGGTCTTTGGAACGGCAGAAGAGGACTTTTACAATTTGGTTAAGGGACTAGTTGATACGGGAGTACCTATCGATGCGGTAGGCTTTGAATTTCATCTTACAATACCAGAGTATTCCTGGGAAACCGAACCTACTGTAGACAAAATAGTGGCTAACTTTGACCTCTATGGCGATTTGGGATTAGATGTTTTGATTACGGAGTTGGATGTTAAGATTGAGGAACCGATAACTCAGGAGAAGTTAGAGACGCAAGCAGAGGTCTATGCCATAGTTATGGAAGCGGTCCTCAAATCAGATAGTTCTAGAAGTATCAGTGTCTGGGGGCAATCCGATAAATACTCGTGGATTACATACAATAAATACCACTGGCCTAACCTGCCAGATGGGTTCCTTGGCTATTCAGCCGCATGTATGTACGATGAAAACCATGAACCTAAACCGGCCTATTATTCGGTGCTAGAAGTTTTGAGGAAAAATCTACGTTAATCTCTAGCCGCATGTGTGCAGCATACTGCTGAACCCATGAGCGATCTGCCGTCGCCCTGGACCCCTCGGCTAGGCTAGGGCCACAGCCCTTTCTCACGCAGGTCGTCCCAGCTGTCCGCCTGCATCAGCTGCACCCAAAAGTCGTAGGCGCCGCGCTGGTTCTGCTCGCTCGGGTCCCCTTGCCCTCCCGACTTTGGGGTAAGCACCCCATCCTGGGGCAGCCCGTGTTTGTCAAACAGCGAGTGGCCATGCTGTTCCCGGCTCAGGCCCAAGGAGTAGTCGTACGGATAGCGCCGCGCGATGACCCCCTTGCTGGCCTTGTGGGCGTAGTTCCAATTCTCCATGTCGTCCGACTCGGTGAGGCCCGCCGGCCCGCCGTATCGCATGAAGTAGTGTCGCAAGGCGTCTTTTGCCTCCTGCGGCATGTCGTGGTGCACCCAGTACCACCGCCAGCACTCCGTCCAATCGGCCCCGGCGGGGTGCCACACGCAGATGCTGTTGTTGGTCCCCTGGGTACCGTTGGGGAAGGTGTTCCCGTTCGCCGACCGCAGCCGGGAGTTCAGTCCTAATACTTCCCGGCGTCGCATGTGGGCCTCGCGGAAGTATTCATCCACAATCGGGTTCTGGAAGCTTGACGCATACTCCAGGTCCTCGGGTGCTATTCGGAAGCTGAGCTGACCGGAGCCGTGGTGCGAAACGTCGAAGTTATTGGACATCTCGCGGACCCTTATATTGTTGGCTTGCGTCCGGCCCTGTCCTCCGCCGGGGTTGATGCCCACGATCTGGACCGATTGGTGGGTCGGGATGCCGTGGTAGCCGTCGCCTAGGAAGTTCTCTGCCCCAAACTTCCAGTTGGACGAGAACAGCCACTTGACCAGCCCGAGCACCTCGATATCCGCTTCGCTCCCGTCTGGCTTGTTCAGATGCATACGCTGCCCCGGCTCGTTATCGCCGATGTACTCTTCAAAGGTCGGTGCGGTGGGGTCCCACGTAGCCCAGATGGCGCCGTGGAAGTTGGCCAACTGCGCGACCTCGACGAGTCCCCATTGCGACTTGTCCAGCTCCTCCCGGTACGCGTCCTTGTACCGGGGCACGCCCACCAGCGACCCATCACCCGCGTAGCTCCACCCGTGGTACGGGCACGTGAACACCGGCGTGTTCCCCTCGTCGTACCGGCATACCTTCATTCCTCGGTGGCGGCACGAGTTCAGGAACACGTGAATCGTGTTGTCGCGGTCTCGGCTCAGGATGACCGACTCCTCCCCCATGCGTGAGACGAAGTAGTCGCCCGGCTTCTTGACTTGGTCCGCGAACCCCACGAAGAGCCAGCAGCGGGCGAACACCCGCTCCTTCTCGATTTCGTACAGCTCCGCGTCCACGAAGATGTCCCGGCTCACCAGACCTTGCGCTCGGTCAACCAGCGCCGTGCCGTTCCAAGTCCCGGTCTCTAGTGCCATTTCGTTCCTCCTGCTCTGGCTAGCGCGAAAACGTGTACTTTAAGGGATGCAACGCCCACGGGGCTTCTTAACTACGGTGAAACTACGCTTGGGCCGCCGCAGTGTCAAGCAAGGTCCCCTACCCCTGCCCGACTGGGCGGCGATACGCGCGTACCGACACGCCCATGGGCAGGGCCAGCGACCCCATGGCCATCGCCAGCGGCGCGAATAGCAGCGTCAGCAGCGGGCCGTCCACCGAGTCCACTCCGTCGTCGAAAACGTCACCCACCACCAAAAGGAGCGCGATGGGCGCGATCGTTATCAAGATACCGGCCACCCCGCCGGTCGCAACCCCGCGTAGTCCGTGGGCCATGTTACCGAGAGCTATTCCCAGGAAGAACGGTAGGAGAAAGGCCGAAAGGAGCCAGACCGGCCCTATCCAGTCGCCAACCAACGTGTCGAGCAGGCGAAGGGTTGGGTAAGCGACCGCCGCCATGGCCGCCACTACCCCCGTTTTTGCCAGCAGTCCGATATTCAGGTCCATGGCAAGCATGAAGGCCTCTCGCGACGTCTAGCCGGAGGCCGGTGGGTCCGTGCCCAATGACCGGGGTTACGGTGGGCCTATCCCCAGCGTCACGCCGCTTCCGCCTTGCCTCGGGCGAGGGTGCCATGCTACCATCATGTCGCGCTTCGCAGGGGCCCATCGTGCCTCACTCCCCACGTCATCGTGGGGCCATCGCTTACTCGATGGAGAGGAACGGTTCGTGGCCCAATCCCCCACAACTTCCGCCACTCAGCCCATCCAGCGCACCCTGGACCGGGCGCTGACAGGCGGCGCCCTGGGTGCGGCCGACGGCTACTCGCTCATGGCTGCCGAGGGGCCGGACCTCGCCGCGGTCATAGCAGCCGCAGGACAGCTCAACGGCTCGGCCCGCCCCCATCGCCGGGTCACCTACTCCCGCAAGGTCTTCATTCCGCTGACCAATTTGTGCCGCGACCGGTGCGGCTACTGCACCTTCGTCAAGGCGCCAGGACAGCCCGGCGCCCACACCATGACGCCGGAGGAGGTGCTGGCCGTGGCCCACGAGGGCGCGCGCCTTGGCTGTAAGGAAGTGCTGTTCAGCCTGGGTGACCACCCGGAGTGGCGCCACCCCGAGATGCGGGAGACGCTGCGCACGCTGGGGTACGATTCCACACCCGCCTACGTGGCCGCCATGAGCGAGCTGGTGCTGCGGGAGACGGGCCTACTGCCCCACACCAACTGCGGCGTGCTCGACGAAGGGGAGATGCGGGCGATCGCCGCCCACAACGCCAGCATGGGCATCATGCTGGAGAACGTCAGCCCGCGGCTGCTGGAGCGCGGAGGCCCGCACTTTGGGACCGAGAGCAAGGCGCCGGAGCTCCGCTTGCGAACCCTGTCGTTGGCCGGAGAGCTAGGCGTGGCCATGACCACCGGCATTCTCATCGGCATCGGCGAGACGCCAGGGGAGCGGGTGGACTCGCTGCTGGCCATCCGCGAACAGCACGCGCGCCACGGGAACATCCAGGAGGTCATCATCCAGAACTTCCGGGCCAAGCCGCGGACCCGCATGCACGGCGCCCACGAGCCGTCCACGGTGGACATGCTTCGGACGCTGGCCGTGGCCCGCCTGTTGCTGGGGCCGGACATGAACATTCAGGCGCCGCCTAACCTGAACGTCGACGGCTGTCAGACCTACCTACTGGCGGGCATCAACGACTGGGGTGGCATCTCGCCCCTCACCAAGGACTTCATCAACCCGGAGGCGCCGTGGCCGCAGGTCAGCCGGCTGCGTCAGTTGACGGCCGAGGCGGGCTATCGGCTCCGCGAGCGCCTGGCGCTATACCCGGAGTATGTCACCTCCCCTCAATGGCCGCTTCCTCAAGCGGTCGCCCGGCGGGTTGCTGAGCTGGCCGACGAAGACGGCCTGGTGAAACAGGAGCTAGAACAATGATAGCCACCGCCATTCTGAGGGCCTCGGTGGACTGAGAAATGAGGAATCTGTCTGGAGTACCCCTTGTCATTCTGAGCGAAGAATCTCGCCTTACCCTCTCGGGAACGAGACCCTTCGTCCGTTTGCGTCGGACTCAGGGTGACAGAGCTTCCACTTGTCATTCTGAGCGAAGCGAAGAATCTCGCCTTACCCTCTCGGGAACGAGATTCTTCAGTCGTCCCGACTTATCGGGACTCCTTCAGAATGACAGGAAATGAAGGGCTCACGGTGAGCTCTCCGAAGGAGTCCGGAGTCCTTCGGACCGATTCCATTCTCAGCCCGACAAGTCGGACTTATCGGACTAGGAGTCAGCAGAAAGGGAAGGAGTAAAAACGGCCATGGACCAATCAAATTCTCCATACTTTCAGGCAGGTCTGGAGGCCATGCTCCAGCGCGTTGAGCCAGACATGGCCCGCATCCTGGACAAGGCGTTGGCGGGTGGCGAGGTCACGGTCGAGGAGGGCGCGCGCCTCTTCGATGCCGGCGGCGCGGCGCTGCTGGCCCTGATGGCGACGGCTGACGAGCTTCGCCACCGCGCCGTGGGGGACGCCGTCACCTACGTGGTGAACCGCAACATCAACTTCACCAACGTCTGCATCAAGCGGTGCGGCTTCTGTGCCTTCAGCCGTGACCACCGGGAGGAGGAGGGCTACTTCCTGCCCCTCAACGAGATCATCCGCCGGGCCCGCGAGGCGTGGGAGCTCGGCGCCACCGAGGTGTGCATCCAGGCTGGCCTGCCGCCTAAGATGGACGGCAACCTGTACGTGGACCTTACCAACGCGCTGAAAGCCGAGATGCCGGACCTGCACATCCACGGCTTCTCGCCGGAGGAGGTCCTCTATGGAGCCGTCCGGTCCCGCTGCTCCATCGAAGAGTTCTTGCAGCGGCTGAAGGGCGCGGGCGTGGGCAGCCTGCCGGGGACGTCGGCGGAGATCCTGGACCAGGGCATCCGCGACCGCATCTCGCCTGGGCGCATCACCGTGGACCAGTGGACCGAGGTCATCACCACGGCGCACCGCCTGGGTATCCCTACCACCTCCACCATCATGTTCGGCCACGTGGAGTCGGCGGTGGACCGCGCCCGTCACCTGGCCTACCTCCGCGACATCCAGAAGGCTACCGGCGGGTTCACCGAGTTCGTTCCCCTCTCCTTCGTCCACGCCGAGGCCCCCATGTTCTTCAGCAGGCGGGTCGAGGGCACAAGGCCCGGCGCCACGGGCGCGGAGGTCGTCCGGATGCACGCCATCGCCCGCATCATGCTCCACGGGCACATCTCCAACATCCAGTGCTCGTGGGTCAAGGAAGGCCCCAAGCTGGCCCAACTGCTACTGGCCGCCGGATGCAACGACGTGGGCGGGACGCTCATCAACGAGAGTATCTCCACGTCGGCCGGGGCTGGCTACGGGCAGCTGGTGCCGCCATCGGAGCTGCGGCGCTGGATACGCGACATCGGACGCACGCCGGCGGAGCGGACCACGCTGTACGGCATTCGTCGCGTGTTCGAGGAGGAGCCGTCGGAGCCGGAGCCGCTGGACCTGGCCGCCGAGAACGCCGAGGAGTGGTTCGGCTCGTACCGCAAGCTCATCACGCTGGACGCCTATCGCTACGAGGGCGAGCGCGCGCCGAAGCTGGCCGGCCCCACGCTGCCGGAGGTGCTGGCGCAGGCAGGGGGGTAAGGGAGGAAGAAGGGTTGCTGTCATTCCTCGTCCCAGCGAAGCTGGGACGAGGAATCTGGTATTAGAGGAACCTGGACATATGTAACGTGTTTTTGGACCAGGATGTGCGGCAATACTACGTCTACATCATGACCGGTATATCTCGCACGCTTTACGTCGGAGTGACCAGCAACCTCGAACGGAGAGTGTATGAGCACAAGGGGTCGCTGGCCCCTGGATTTACCGCCCACTACCGATTGAACAGGTTGGTCTACTACGAGACCTCTTCAGACATCCTCTCGGCTATCGCCCGAGAAAAGCAAGTTAAAGCGTGGCGACGAAGCAAAAAGATGGCCTTGATCAGGACCATGAACCCCGATTGGTGGGATCTCAGTGAGGATTGGAGCAAGGGAGAGGACCAGATTCCTCACCCGCCTGTGGCGGCCTCGGAATGACAACGAGGGATGCTTCCATAGCCATGGCCGGGGCTGGACGCCTATCGCTACGAGGGCGAGCGCGCACCGAAGCTGGCCCGTATCACGATGCCTAACACACCAAATCACATCCTTGCGCTAGCCGGCGGTGTCGGCGGCGCCAAGCTGACGTTGGGCCTGGCGCGCGTGCTGCCGCCGGAGGCCCTCACCATCGTGGTCAACACCGGCGACGACGAGGCCTTCCACGGTCTGCACGTATGCCCCGACCTCGACACAGTCATGTATACCCTGGCCGGCCTGGCAAACCCGGAGACGGGCTGGGGGCTCTCCGGCGAGACGTTCCGTGCCCTGGAGGCGCTGGACCGGTACGGCGCGCCTGCGTGGTTCCGTCTGGGCGACGCCGACCTGGCCACTCATATCCGCCGCACCGACCTGCTGCGCCAAGGGTGGAGCCTGAGTGAGGTCACGCAAGAGCTGTGCGGCCGCCTGGGCATTCAGCATGCCGTGGCGCCAATGAGCGACGACCCCGTTCGGACCGTGGCGCTGACCGACGACGGCGAGCTGGCCTTTCAAGAGTACTTCGTCCACCGGGGGTGCGAGCCGCGCATCACGGGCGTGCGGTTCGACGGCGCCGCCACGTCGGAAATGGCGCCAGGCTTCGTGCAAGCGTTGGCATCGGCCGGGGCCATCGTCTTCTGCCCCTCCAATCCACTCGTGAGCATCGGTCCCATCCTGTCCGTGCCCGGCGTCCGAGACGCGATAGCCTCTTTCAAAGGCAAGCGCATCGCCATCAGCCCCATCGTGGGCGGCCAAGCACTGCGGGGGCCCGCCGCCAAGATGATGGCGGAACTGGGCGAAGAGGTGAGCTGCGTGGGCGTGGCTCGCCGCTACCTGGGCCTGTGTGACGTGATGGTGATCGACGAGGTGGACCGAAAGCACGCACCCGCCATCGAGGCGCTGGGCATGCAAGCCGCCGTGGCCAACACCATCATGCAGACGGACGACGACAAAGCAGCGCTGGCGCGAGAGGTGCTGACGCTCTTGGGGATGAAGGAGAGGCGGCCGCTGCCAAGGTAAAGCCGTGCAAAAGGGAAAGAGAAATATCCATGTCCGGTCTTGAGGTGCTGGTGCCCATGAAGCCGCTGGCGACGGCCAAGTCGCGGCTGGCCCCGGAGGTGACGGACTCGCGCCGTCAGGCGGCGGCCCTCCTCATGCTGCATCGGGTGCTGGCCGCCGTAGGGGGCTCGGTAGGGGCCGAGGCCTGTCAGGTCATCGGCGGCGACGCCGTAGTCCAGCAGATCGCCGCGCACCATAGTGTCCAATGGCGCCCCGAGCCGGGCCATGACCTGAACTCGTCCCTCTGGCTGGCCATGCAGACCGCTTATCAGCACGGCGCTCAAGCCACGCTCTTCCTACCCGCGGACCTGCCCGAGGTTACGCCCACGGACGTGCGGGCGGTGGTCTCCGCCAGTCAGGGACTGACCGTACCCGTCGGCGTACGCGCCCGCAACGACGGCGGGACCAACGCCCTGCTGATCTCGGCGGCGTACGCTCTTCCGCCGTCGCTAGGGGAGGATAGCTACGCCCGCCACGCCGCCGAGATTCGGGCGCGCGGGGTCGAGCTACGCGAGGCCGGTGCGTCCGGTCTGGCCTTCGACGTGGACACACCGGCGGACCTGGCCTGGGCGGAAGCCCACCTGGACGGCTTCGCGGCGGAGCTGGGCCGGTGGGTGGGTTGGCTTGGCGAACAAACCCCTGCCGCTCTCCCTACTCAACACGCCGGCGCCCAACGCGGGGACCATGGCTAGCCGCGAGGCCAAGGTCGGCGTGCTGCTGGGCACCCGTGGCCTGGTGATGCGCGCACAGCGCGAGGGCCGCCCCGTCGACGCTTCTATGGTGCCGGTCCTGGCGGAGCAGGCCGAGGCCGGCGGCCTCGACTCGGTGTGGGTGGGCGACAGCCTGGTCTCCAAACCTCGGCTGGAGCCGGTAGCCACGCTGGCCGCCATCGCCGCCCGCACCTCGCGGGTGCGTATCGGGACCGCCGTGCTGCTCCCGGCCCTGCGGCATCCCGTGACCTTGGCCCACAGCCTGGCCACGGTGGACGTGCTATCCGGCGGCAGGTTGGTGGTAGGCGCGGGCGTGGGCGGCGCATTCACGCCTGAACAGCAGAGCGACTGGCTGGCCGTGGACGTTTCACCTCAGGCCCGGGCCGGCCGCTTCACCGAGGTGGTGCAGGTCATGAAGCGGCTGTGGACCGAGGAGCGTGTGACGTTCACAGGAAAGCACTTCGCGCTGGAGGACGTGGCCCTGGACCCCAAGCCGGTGCAGCGAGGCGGGATCCCGGTCTGGCTGGCGTGCCACCATCGCACGGGCTCCGAGGCCCAGTACGGGCGCGCCGCGCTGCACGCCGACGGGACCATCGGCATCACCGACTCGCCGGAAGAGTACGCCCAGGTGGTGCGGCGGGTGGACGAGCTCACCGCCGAGGCGGGCCGCGACCCGAGCGGCCTGGAACACGCCTTCTACATGACGGTGAACGTCGGCCACGACGACAAGCGCGCCGCGGCGGAAGCGGACGATTTCCTCATGGCCTACTACGGCGTGCGCCACTGGGAAGGCCGATGGGGACCATGGGGCACGCCCGGCGCGGTTGCGGCACGGATGGCGGAGTATGCCGAAGCCGGGGCCGGCCACCTCGTCGTACGGTTCGCGTCGTGGGACCAGGCCGCGCAGCTTCAGCGGTTCATCCGCGATGTGGTCCCCGTCTTTAGGGCGCTGGCAGGCAGCCGCGCCTGAGGGGTCCGCCCGCTGCCGAGCACAGCGCTCTTCTAGTCGGAAGCGGGCCGGACACGGATGCGAGTTGCTACTTCCATGCCCACCGACACCTTCTCGCCGTTGCGCTCCAGGTCCACCACTCCTCGATAAGGGGCCACTTCCGCCACTCTGACACGCTGGCCGGGAAGGACCTTATTCGCTACGAGGAAGCGCAGAAGCGAATAGGTCTCGTCGGGGATGCGGACCACCGTGTACTCGGCACCAGCGGTTGCCTGACTCAAGGGGGCCACATCCGGCGGCTCCGGGCGAGGCTGCGTCTCCCCTGACCGATAGATGGGCCTTCCGTAGGGGCACGTATCAGGGTAGCCCAGCTTCTTCTCAATGTGCTCGAGCAGGTCGGGCGAGATACCGTGCTCCAGCTGGTGAGCCTCGGTCTCGGCCCGCTCAAGGGGCACGTCAAGCATATTGACCAGCAGTCGCTCGGACAGGCGGTGGCGGCGGACGACATCGTTAGCTAGCCGTTGCCCTTCAGGGGTCAGCAAGACCTGCTTCTCCTTGTTCACGGCGACCAAGTTCTCCCTGACCATGCGGTGGACCATGCCGGAGACGGAAGCCAGCGTCGTCCCGACGCCCTCCTCCGCGGGTATCTGCCGTAGGTACTCCGCGAGCTGGCTGATATGGGGTGCAATACCGTCTTCCTGGAGGATGCTGAGGGAGAGGAGGTAGTTCTCCGCGGCCTGGGAGACCCTTCCGGTGCCACGTCGCGGCGTCCCCTGGGTATTGGCTTTAGGCGTCCGCTTTCCTTGATCTGTGGTCATTCGTTACTCCAATTGGCGCGCGCTGCGTCCACGGCCTCGAAAGGCCAATACCATTATGCCATCGTGCCGACAGTGCCGCGAGCCCGCCCGGCCCGCGCTGTGTTCACGAGGTAGCCCGTATCATCCCGAGTCCCGATCCGTCGGGGCGGAGGGCCTCGTCCCTGGAGGGTAAAGCGGGATTCTTCGTCACTTCGCTCCTCAGAATGACAGGTGCGGGGCCGGCCTATGCGATGAGGACTAGGTAGGCCCGGCCTGGGCCGTGCACTCCGGTGCTGAGGGTGAATTCGATGTCGGCGGTGCGGCTGGGGCCGGAGACCAGGGTCATGTAGTTCGGCATGCGGCCCCGGGTCCGTAGGTTTTCCAGGCGCCAGATGGCCAACAGGTCGTCCAGGTTTTCCAAGACCTGGGCCGCTTCCACCAAGACGATGAGGGCAGGTGGCGTGAGCGTCGTCATTCGGGCGACCCCTCTGCGGGGCACGACCACGCAGGAACCGGTCTCGGCCACCGCGTACTCCACGCCCGAAATACCCAGGTCCGCCTGCAAGGCCAGCGCTCGAAGCTCCCCCCGCCTGCGCTGCCTACCCGCGGCCAGGACAATCGGCGCGATGCGGGCGCTGCGAAGCGCCAGGTCAACGTCCACCCGGCGGAACACGTCCTCGTTCGTCCGGACGGCCCGCCGGGCTCCCAAGCCACGCGCGATCTCACCCACCATCAGCGCCGCCTCGTTCTCCGACGCCACGCGGTGCACGTGCCAACCCGCCGCAGTGGCCGTTTCCATCAGCCGGGTCGCCAAGGCCGACCGGCGTGCCTCCACCTTGGCCTGAATGGTCACCACCTTTTCCTGGTGCCTGGGCAGCGTTGTCTTGAGCGCGGGATGGTCTGGAACATGCAGCAGTGGCGTGTTCCTGCCCAGGGCCTCCCGGACCATCTGCAGGAACGACTCCTTGGCCGCTGACTCCTGAACGCCTGCTTGCATACGCCTTACGACTCCATGCTGCCGAGCCGCTCCTTCCAGCGGCGGTGAAACGACTCGCTCGCAACAGTGGGAAGGTCTCTGTCCTTGGTCCAACTTCCGCGGAGCGGGACCGGCACGCTACGAAGCAATGGCTTTTGGAGCAGCCGGGCAAGCCCAAGCGAACGCTCCATGGCCCTCCGTGTCCTGACCGCACCAGACCAGCGTCTGACCAGCAGCCGCTCCATCCATGAGCTGGTCCTTCGCCCGTGTGGTCCGCCCTCCGCCGCATACTGCCGGAGCCGCAGCAGCAGCTTCGGCAGGTCTATCTTCACCGGGCACACGTCTCTGCATGCCCCGCAGAGCGTGGAGGCGTAGGGGAGGTGTTTGGCCTGTTTCTGGCTCGTGAGGACGGGGGCCAGCACGGCGCCGATGGGTCCCGAGTAGACCCACCCGTAGGCGTGGCCTCCCACCTTTCCATACACGGGACAAACGTTGGAGCAAGCCCCGCAGCGGATACAGTACAACGCCTCTCGCAACTCTTCGTCTGCCAGAAGTTTAGCGCGGCCGTTGTCCACGATGACCAGGTGAAACTCCTCGGTGCCATCCTCGTCGCTGGGGCCTCTGGGCCCGCTGGCAAAGGTGGTGTAGCTCGTCATGCGCTGCCCCGTGGCGGAGCGGGCCAGCAGCTTCAAGAACACGCCAACGTCCTCCAGGGCGGGCACCACCTTCTCTAGCCCGGCCACCACCACGTGCACCCTGGGCAAGGAGGTTGTCATCCTACCGTTGCCTTCGCTGGTCACCAGCACCACGGTCCCGGTCTCCGCCACCAAGAAGTTGGCGCCGGTGATACCCATCTCCGCGGCAACAAAGTGCTCCCGCAGCTTCTCCCGGGCGATGCCGCACAGCTCGTCCACGTCGGCGGTGGGCTGGGACTCGAGCTTCCGCTGGAACAGCTCCGAGACGTCTTGCCGCGACTTGTGGAGGGCGGGCACCACGATATGCGACGGCGGTTCTTGGGCGAGCTGCACGATGAACTCTCCTAGGTCCGTCTCCACTGTTTCGATACCCTGTCGTTCCAAGAACGGGGTCAGGCCGATCTCCTCCGAGACCATGGACTTGGCTTTGACCACGTGTTTGACGCCCTGCCGCTTGGCTATGGTCAGCACCGCCTCGTTCGCCTCATCGGCGGTCCGGACAAAGTGGACATGGCCTCCGTTGCGGCGGACGGAGCGGTCCAGCAGGTCCAGGTAGTAGTCCAGGTGGGCGATAGCCTCCGCCTTGATATCCCTGGCCCGCTGGCGTAGCAGCTCCCACTCCTGCTCGCTGACGTCGTCCACGGCCATGGCGCGAGCGTCCCGCAGCTGGCGCATGATGCGGCCCAGCAGCCGTTGCAAGGGTGGGTCTTGGATGGCCTTGGCGGAGGCTTTGGGGAACCGGGCGCTCCTAACCGCTACCACGTCACTCTGCCTTCCCGCTGGTCCAACAGCTCGGCCAGGTGCATGGGCCGCACCCGCATGCCCCGGCGGCTGATGGCGCCGCCCATGTGCATGAGGCAACCCATGTCGTTGGAAACCACCACGTCAGCGCCGGTTGCCTCTATGGCCTGGAGCTTCTCGTTCAAGATGGCGGTGGAGATGTGGGGGTACCTCACGGCGAAAAGCCCGCCAAAGCCACAGCACTCGTCGCACCGGTCCATCTCCACCAGGTCGGTGCCCTGGACGCCCTGGACTAAAGCCCGTGGCTCGCTGGAGACGTGCAGGTCCCGCAGTAGGTGGCACGACTCGTGGTAGGTGACCTTTCCCGCAAAGGAGCCTCCGGTCTCGCTGACCTTTAGCACGTTGACCAGAAAGTCGGATAGCTCGTAGGTCCGGCCGGCCAGTTCTTCCGCCTTGGCCAGCATATCGGGGTCATCGCGGAACAGCTCGGGGTAGTGGACCTTGATCATGGCGGCGCAGGAGCCGGATGGGACCACCACGTACTCCACGCCCTGGAAGAGAGCGATGAACCTTCGGGCCACCACCGTGGCGTCACGCTGAAAGCCCCCGTTGTACGCGGGCTGGCCACAGCACGTCTGGTCCTCGGGGAAGGTGACGTCCACGCCTAGACGCCGCAGCACGTTCACCACCGCCTCGCCCACCTGGGGGTAGAAGGTGTCCACCAGGCAGGTGACGCACAGGGCCACCCTGATTCTCCTGGAGGCGCTCCGTGTTGTGCGCCGACGCATGGCGCAACGGTAGCAGAGGGCATGGCGGGGTACAACCCTCCGCGGCGCGAGGTTGCGTCAGTTAGCGGTGGGCCTCCCGCCTGCTCTAGCCAAAGAGGGGTTTTCGATTCGTCAGGGCCGCTTGTCATTCCGAGTCCTTCTCAAGAAGGATGCGGAATCTCGTAGCGGTCCGGCCTTAGCGGACGGCAGGCCTAAGTGAACTTTCCTACCCAGCCCGCCCCGTCGCCAGGCTCGCAGGGCGCAGCGGCTACCCCACTCCTTCTGTCATTCCGAGCGGAGCGAGGAATCTGGTACCAGTCCGCCTTGCACCTACTACGCCAACCTGTCATTTCGAGTCCTTCCTGAGGAGGACGAGGACTCTCGTTTTTGCATCCCTAAGAGACGAGATTCCTCGTCGCTTCGTTCCTCGGAATGACAGGGTAAGGCCCGCTAGGAGGACTCGGATGCGAAGCTGAGGTTGTTGCAGCGCTCGCACACGTCTTGCGGCACCAGCCCCCAGCGCATCAGGTAGCCGAATACGAAGCAGCCCGCACAGAACCCCGCGAGCGACTCCAGGATGGCGAAGAGGACGAGGACTCCCAGCACCGCCTTGGCCGCGACCAGCGAGCTGACGGTGTATGCCAAGACCAACGCGGTCACCGAAAAGGCCAGCCCTACCGTCTGCGCAAACCGCTTGGGTGGGCCCGCCACGGGCTTGTGCCGCCTTATCACCTTCGGAGCGATGACCTTGGTGGCCAGCAGGCCCATGGGGCTCAGGGTGGGTCCCGTGAGCACGCGGGCCAAGAAGCCGTAGGCCAGCACGAACATCAGCCATCGAAGGTCCGTCACGATGATGACCACGGTCAGGGCCACCACCATGCCCGCCACCGAGTGGGCCGCGACCTCGTTCACCGGGTGGGGAAACGAAAATACGCTTCGCAGCGTGGCATTCAACGAATTACTCGCTCCTGCTTCTCTAACCGCCATCTCCGCCGTCACCCCTTTCCGTTACAGACTTTGCTAGGGCCTCGGTCGAGACAAAAAGAAAGACCTCCGTCTGCGATACCCATAGGCAGCGGAGGCCCAGTTCCTGACTGGTCCCTCTACCTACGGGCCGTGCATACACACGCAGACGAGGAGATCCATAACGATTTAATGGTACGAGGGGGGCGCTATGGGTGTCAATGAAGACCGTAGTGCCCTGGTCAGGGGCGAGAGAAGAGGGTCACAGTAGATGGTCAAGAAAGCGGGGGGTTGAAGACAAAAAAGTGTCCTGAGCAACTGGCGCGCCGGATTGGCGTTGGTGCTTAACTTCACCGGTTGCCCGGCTCGGCGCTGAACCTCGGCCGCCCCTTGTCCTAAAGTCGCTCAGGACATTCGCAGTCTACTGTATAGAGGGCAAGCGCTGTCAAGTGCTTATAAGCGGATTTTTCAGCGGATTTTTCAAATTCGTTCCCGGCCCTAGATCCGGCGCATCGCCCGTGCCCGCCAAGACCACAGGCAGACGCCTACGAAGCCGGTCGACGAGGTTATGGTGACGGCCGTGCCCGGGCCAACCAACTCGGCCAGCGCCCCGACGCCCAGCATGCCCAGGGGTAGGCCGCCGATGGCCATGCTCACCACGCCCATGGCCCGCCCTCGCATCTCCTCTTCCACCGAGACCAGCACGAGCGTGGCCTGCATGGTGGCGAAGCCGGAGAAGCCCACCCCAGCCACGAGAAGCGCGGCAAAGGAGAGGGGAAACACGCTGGAGAGCGAGAACACGAAGAGGCTGGCCAGCGATAGCAGCGTGCCGAAGATGTAGTAGCGCGACCGATGTCCGATGGACCTTCGCGTGGCGATGAACATCGAGCCGAGGAGCGCCCCAGCCCCCTGAGCGCCGCCCAGCAAGCCCAAGAGCGCGGGGCTTACCTGCAGTACCTCCTCGGCGAAGACGGGGAGGAGCGGTTGGTAGGAGGCGAAGAAGAGGTTCCACATGACCGTGATGCCCAAGGTGCCCACGACGGCGCGGTTGCCGGCGATGGCGCGCAGGCCTTGGGTGATGCTTTCTACGGCGGAGCCCAGGCTGAGCGGCCCCAGGTGTTGACGGCCCGAAGAGGTGACGCGCATGAAAAGGAGAAGCGCACCCACCGCGTAGGCAGCCATCATGAAGAGGTAGGGACCCGCCGCTCCCGTGTCGCCCAGCGGCACGTAGTCGACCAGGGCGCCTCCAATCCAAGGACCGATCATCGCCGAGCTGGTCATGCTCAGCGTCTCCAAGGCCAGGGCAAAGGGAAGCGCTGGGCTGGTAACGACGTCTGAGACGAAGGCCCGCCGTGCCGTCATGTCCAGGGCATTGCTGACGCCAAAACCTCCCGTCAGGGCCAGCAGATGCCAGCTCTCGATCAGGCCCGCGAGGAGGAGCGCGGCAACGACACCCGCCAGCACGATGTTGACCAGATGGATGGCTATGAGGATGTGCCTGCGCTGGAAGCTATCGGCGATAAAACCGCTCACCACTCCCAGCAGCAGCATCGGCGCCGTGGACGCGACCCCGACAAGCTGGGTCTCGAACGTGGAGCCCGTCAGTTGGAAGACGACGTAACCGGCGATGATCATCCACATCCATCGGCTGATGTGAAAGCCCCATCCCGCCATCCAAAGGTTTCGGTAGCGTCGGTTGCCTAGGACCTGAACCAGGGGCAGCGAAGAGGGGACGCCGGAGGTGGGTGGAGGAGTCGTCGGTGGGAGGTCTGTGGCCACAGCTTATCCGTCGAGCCGCCGCGGATGGGACGGGGCGCCTACGAGGAAGCTCTCCCCATTTGTCATTCTGAGTCCAGATGCAATCGGGACGAAGAATCTCGCCCCCCAGGTGAGGGCGGATGGAGTGACAAGCTACCAGAACAAAGAGTGCCTGTCACCGGACTCCCCTACCGGCGTCGGACTGGCGGCGGTATGCGAGCGAGACATTGGGGTCTGGGGGGCGCCACCGACAAGTCGGGGCAGGCGGCGAGCGGCCCCCAGTAAGTGCGGACCGCACGTCAAGCAACCCTGGCGAGGATGGCCGGGCCACGGCAGCGGAAGCCGGGAATTGCTAGCCTCCGCGACGGCCCTCGATATGGGTCGGCAGGTTGCCGCGAAGCGCCTCGATGTGCGCTGGGCCCATGCCGCAGCACGCGCCGACGATCTGCACGCCCATCTGCACCCACTGCTGGGCGTGAGCCAGGAAGTCGCTAGGGGATATCACCCCCTCAAGATGCCGGTTGGGCATCGAACGGTCGCCGGAGTGCGGATAGGCGGCCAACGGACCCGACCAGTTATCCAGCACCACCTGGAGGGCGGGCGTGGTATCGGCTACTTCGGTGTGCATCACACCCAAGACATCGCCACCGTGCGCCATCAGGGAGGGCAGGTCGCCGGCAAAGGACGATCCGGGTGCCCCTTCCAGCAGCATCGCCGTCCCGTCCTCCACCTTGCAGCTGAAGCCGACCCAAACGGGCAAGCCCGTCTCAGCGGCGGCCTCGATGGCGTAGCCAGCATACTCCGCGTCCTGCATCATCTCCAACACCAGCAGCTCAACCCCCAGTCCCACCATCTGCTGCGCTTGCTCCTGGTAGTGGGCCCGTGCGAGGGCGGGATGCGGTGCGTTCCTACGGTCGCCCTTGGGGAAGAAGGTGGACAGGGAGCCGGCGATGAAGACCTCCCGGTCCCCCGCCGCGTTCTCTCTAGCCTCCTGGGCCATATCGATGGCGGTCTCCAGGAAGTCTTCGGTCATCGTCCCAAAGCCAGCCGCCGCCAGGACGAATCGGGAACAGGAGAAGGTGTTGATGGTGATGACGTCGGCCCCAGCGCGGACGTAGTCCTCATGCACCTCGCGGATGACGTTTGGGTGCGTCAGCATCGCCGTCGCGCTCCACGCCGTGCCATTCATGGAAACGCCCCTGCGTTGGAGCTCCGTGCCCATGGGCCCGTCGAGGATGATGACCTCGCCGCTATTCAAGCGCTCTGACAGTGTAGCCATGCTCTCTCCCCGCGATATTTTATCTCAATCTCACTCTACGGACGCCAATCGGCCGACCGGCCCAGAATACCCAGCAGCTTGGCCTGAAGGTCGGCGCCTTCTGGCACCTCAATCTGCGGAGCAAAAGCACGGCCCGACTGGGGTTGCCCCTTTCTGGGCTCCACGATGGCATATGCCGCGGAGACCAGCCCCGGGTCCAAAGAGGCATCTTGGCCGATGGCCTTGGCGGTATCCCAACTGTGAATGAAGACGTCGATGAACATGCTGGTGGCGTAGGCGGCGCCGGATGTGTCGCCTCGCCGGAGATGACAGACCGTATCCATGGCGCCAGGCGCCAACACCGCCCGCTTTGCTGCTTGGGCCGCGGCGTCGTAGGCTGCCAGCGGGTCTGGACCAAGGACGTCGCCCTCGAATCGGTCTCCGACCTCGGCAACGGTCTTACCCGCGAAGATCTCATCCACCCACGCAACCTCATAAACCGTGTGATTCAGAAGCTGGCGCACGTTCCACTCGGTGCACGGGGTGGGGGCATTCCATTGGTCGTCCCGGACCGCTGCAACGTAGGGGCGTGTCGCCTCCAGGGCCCGCGCGTACAGGCTCCCGGCGGTCTCTATATCCGGACTCGTCACCACCAACACTCCTTTGGGGATGCTTCCCTATCTCCATCGCCGCCAGCGCCGAGAATCAGAAAACCGTTATGAATTTCATTCCGGGCCCCGATGCCCTTTTGCCTTGTCATGCTGAATCCCGATTTATCGGGAAGAGGAATCTGGTGTGGTTGCCCCTCCCGCCGGCCCCTGCATTTTTACCACATATGGCGAAGCAACGTTGCCTCCCACGCTCACGCCGTGCCATGCCCACCGTTGCCGCTGGCGGCTTGACACGGAACCGATGCGAGAGTAGGTTCATCCTAGCCGAAACGCCCGCACAATGGGGCGTCGCGGCAGGGCATTCCGTCAGAAATACTGTCAAAGGCAAGAGGTATCGAGATGGCACTGGAAACCGGACTTTGGAAGGACGTACGCCTAACAGACAAAGAGAAGGGCAGCGTCAGCCGAGACATCTTCGTGGACGCGGAGTTGTACGAGATTGAGAAGGAGCGGGTGTTCGCCCGCTGCTGGCTCTTCGTGGGGTTCGAGGACCAGGTCAAGAAGCCCGGCGACTACTTCGTCTCGCGCATGGGGGAAGAGTCGGTCATCCTGAGCCGGGACCGGGACAACTCAATCCACGTGTTCCTGAACTCGTGCCGCCACCGGGGGATGAAGGTGTGCCGCTACGACGAGGGGAACACGCCAGTGTTCACGTGTCCGTACCACGGGTGGAGCTACGCGGGCGACGGGTCATTGGTAGGCGTGCCGCGATACAAGGACGCGTACCGGGAGGAGCTGGACAAGTCGCAATGGGGACTGGTGGAAGTAGCGCAGATGGAGAACTACAAGGGCTCCATCTGGGCCACGTGGGACCCGAAGGCGCCGTCGTTCCTCGACTACATCGGCGACAACGAGTACGGCATCGACCTGTGGATGCGCAAGCCGGATGGCTCCCAGCCTGACTTTGAGGTGCTGGGGGTACTCAAGTGGCTGTTCTCGTCCAACTGGAAGTTTGGGGCCGAGAACTTCCTGGGCGACGGCTACCACGGCATCCCGACCCACCAGTCGGTGGAGATCGTGGGTATCAACCCTGGCGGTGGGCAGAGCCGTCAGACCGGCGCGCTATGGAAGGTGATAACGGAGTCCGCCAACTTCAACGTGACGCACCACGGCTCCGGCCGCCTCAGCGTCTGGGTGATGCCGGAGGACCTGCCATACACCCCCAGCTACCCGAACCAGCCACCCGCGGTGGAGGAGTACTATCGGAGCTCTTACGAGCGCCGCAAGGAGGTCATGGGCAAGCACTGGCGGACCAGTGCGATGAACGGCAATGTTTTCCCCAACACCACCCAGGGCACCCACATGAGCATGTGCGTGTGGCACCCCCACGGGCCTGACTGGACCGAGTGCTGGCGCTGGTACTACGTGCACCACGACATGCCGCAGGAAGTGAAGGACATGCTGCGGCACTACTTCATGCGCTACGGCGGTCCGGTGGGCCTGACGGAAATGGACGACATGGAGAACTGGAACTACGCCCACAAGGCCAGCAAGGGGACAATTGCGCGCCGTTACCCATATGACTACTCCTTGGGGATCGTCAGGGAGCAAAAGGGCCACCCGCTCTTGGAGGAGTTCGGGTTTCCCCAGAACTCTATCGTCACCATATCGGGAGGGTCAGGCGCTATTCGCGCCCCGTCGGAGCAGAACCAGCGGGGCGCATATGAATTTTGGCGGGAACTCATGCAGTCAGAGAGTTGGGACGACTTGCGCGGAAAGGGCCTTTGGCGGTAGGGCCCCGCGCACGATACGAGAGACGGTTGGACCAAATTCAGGGATTTAGGAGGTTCACTGATGCCAGGGGTTACACTGAACGGGGTCAAGCACTACTACGACGACCAGGGTTCGGGCGAGGCGCTCATCATGCTCCACGGAGCCATGGGAAGCGCCCACAACTTTGAGGCGCATGGCAGCATACTGAGCAATAGGTTCAGGGTCATCGCCGTCGACATGCGTGGCATGGGCCGAAGCGAGCACGTGACGGAGATGCCGTCATCGGCGTGGACGGACGACCTGCTAGCCCTGATAGACCACTTGGGGATCGAGAAGGCCCACATCTTCGGCACCAGCCTGGGGTCACGGCTCTGCATGCGGGTGGGGATCTTCCATCCGGAGCGCGCGAGCTCGCTCATCCTGAACTCCCCGCACATCTTCCTGACGCCGGCGTTGGACGAGGCGCAGAACAGGGCCGGAGGAGATGGGAATGCGATGCCGGCACCGCGGCAAGCAGACCTGCGGAACCGCCATGGCGAGGACTGGCTGGACGTGGTGCGTAACTACTTCAACATCCGCAACGTCCGCGAGCTCCAGGAGTTCTACGACTTCCAGAGCAGCCTGGACCAGATCACCTGCCCCGTGCTGACCATAAGCACGGATAACCCAGGGGACACCTTCGACCACGCCCTGGAGATCAAGCAGCGGATTTCCGGTGCCCGGTTGGCCATCATGCCATCCTTTGCATCTGACGCCGCATCCGGCTATCCGCAGACTTCCGTTGAGGCCATCTGCGACGTGGTCGCGAACTTCGTCGGAAGCCTAACGCCAGCGGCCGTGGCGTCGTAGGCTAGACAGGCACCCATACATGGCTCGATAGTGGAAGGGGAGCGAAAACCGCTCCCCTTCTTCTTTGGGTCTTGCCCTGCGCCGCCATCCTTCCAAGGACATCTTAGCCGTCGATGGACACCCCTTTCCCGCAGGAGTACCGTCACCACGGACTGATTCGTGGGGCCGCTAGCGTCTCACGGGAGGTGGTGCGATGGCACTAGCAGCGTGCTGAAAAGCCCTTTCGACCATCCCTCCCCCGATATATCGGGGAGAGTCTCGATGAGCGCAGCCTCATCGGACCTGACCCCCTTCCCTTCGGCTTCGCTCAGGACAGGCCTGGCCAGGAAGGGGGTAGAATTTATATCTGAGGGACACCCCTTCGGCGATGCTCAGGGCAGGCTCTCAGACTCCCAGCCCCGACGAGTCGGTCCGAAGGACTCCGGACTCCTTCGGAGGGCACTCCCCTTCTTCATCAGCCTGCTAGAAGCTCCGCGTTGGAAGGGCCAGGTCCTGGTGGACCGCCAGAAAGGGCTTCTAGCCCACAACCGGCGATCGAGTGCGTGTAGGTGTGGCTAAAGCCGCTCCTACGCTTTTCGGTGAAACGCCGACCGTAGCTGTCGCCAGAGGCGGTTCAGCGGCTCTAGCCGCGCCCTGGAAGTAGGCAAGCCACCGTAACGCTCCGCGACGTAGGCGTCGGTAATGGCGCGTATCTCATCCGCACCGGCGGTAGCGCCCGTACGCAGCTGCCTCTCGTACTCGTAGGGTGTCCTTGAAGCCCTTCGCGGCAACCCGGCTGCCCTGCCCTCCCACAGCACTCCCTGATAGATTTCCCGGACCGTGAGCAAGCGCTCCTGACCTCCTTCCCCGGTCACCGTCACGGCGACGGGAGGCGTGGCGGGAGGAGGCGAGGCGGGCTCCGAACGCAAGAGGAGCCACAGGAGCCGTGCCAGGAAGGACCGCACGTCGAGCTTGAAGCCTTCCCACGACCAGAGCGACTCATGCTCCGACTCGACGTCATCCGACGCGGCTCGTGCACGTCGGAAAAGAGCGCGCGCCAGAAAGAACAGGGCAATCCCCACCAACAAGGCAACCAGGAACCATTTCAAGGCCAGTACCACTTCCGGTGGAATGCTTGGCGTCTCTCCGGAGACCGCATCCCGTACCTCGGAGAAGTCCAGCAGGTTCAGCGCCGGACGTTCCGTGACCCCTATAAGGCTCAGCAAATATCGGACCGCATACAGGCCCGCGCTGGCCACAAACCCCAGCGGGTACACGATAACGTAGACAAACGCGTTGAGCAGAAAGGTCCCGACAAGGCTCAGGGGCACCAGCACGACCTTCAGCACGTTGGACGAAACGGCGAGGGCGACAGCGGCTGACAGGACGACGATCAGCAGGACGAGCCCCAGGTACAGAGAAATCCAGCTCTGGTTGAACATGGCCGAGAAGACGGAATGAGGAGACATGCCTTGCCAGCTTGACCTGAGGTTAACCAGGGCCAGGCCCATGAGGCTGACGAAGAAGAAGGCGACCACGAAGATGCTCGCCGAGGCGAATACGCGCTGAAATTCGCCGGTCCTCGCGGTGGCCCCCCACAGGACAAGGAGCGTCACAAAGGCAGCGAGGCCAACGAAGAACCTTCGGTGCAGGTCGTCGAAGGTGAGGGCGGTCCGGCCGACGGCGATACCGCGCCAAAGGAGGAACACGCCAAAGGAGGCGGCGGCCAGCAGGGGGGCGAGGTCGTTTGTCGCGTCGCGCCACCACTCGGTACGCCAGATGTCCAGACCGCCACCCAACTGGAGGCGGACGGCGAAGGCTAGGAGGACCGTTAGCACGGAGAGCGTTGCCAACCGCACCACCGCTAGGGGCCACTCCTGCGCCAGGCAATAGCGCGCTACTTCCTCCGCCGCCACGGCCAGCACCACGGCGAGTATGAAGCCGAGGGGCGTCCCATTCACGTCTAGGAAGTGCCACGTGCCGGCCCACATAGCCCACGGGTAGATCCAAAGCACCTCCAGCAGGACCGCGATAAGCGGAACGGGGTGGCCCACCATCACGCTTCGGCGCCTTGCAACGTTCGACCGCATGGCTGGGCTACCCTTCCCCGCTCGCAATGGACACCAGTTGTCCGGTACGGACGTCTCCGTTTCTCATTCGCTCACGGCCTCCTGGGTCTGGCGCCACAGAGCCGACTCCACCTCGCGCCAGTAGGCCTGGCCCGAAACGCGGTACACCGGCAGGCCACCAGGAACAGGCCCGGCGGCCTGCTCACCCACCAGGACCAACGCCGTTCTGCGTCCAGCCCGGCGCAGGCGGTCCAGCGACGACAGGAGGGAGCTGGTCGGCATAGCGGTGACCACGACCAACGTCGTCTGCCAGGGCAGGCTCCGCCCCTCACGGACCAGCAGGGGCTGCACCTCCAGAATAGGCAACCCATGCACGTGCGCCAGGGCGTCCAGCACCCTCTGGAACTGGTCCGGATGGTCCGACGGTGGGAGCTTGATAAGCCGTCCAGAGCGCCGGTAGGAGTCGTTTGCGTAGAGGCCGACAGGCTGGCTTTGCTGCACCGCGTGGCTGGCGATGGATGCAACGGCCATAACCGCTGTCTCCAGCAGGTGTTCCTGCCGTCCCCACTGGGGCGGCTCCACCGTCCGCACGTCCAGGAAGAGCGCCAGGTCCACGGTGGTGGTGGCCTCGAAAACGCGGCTCTGGAGCCGCTGGAGGCGGGCCGACGCCTTCCAGTGGATGCGTCGTAGGGGGTCCCCCGGCACGTAGTCTCGCGTTGTTATGACCCGGACCGGGTCTTCAAACAGGTGCCTCCGTACCCGCAGGTCGCCGAAGGGGTTGCGAGACGGGATTCCCAGGTCTTCCAACGGCACGATGCGGGGATAGACCGTGAGGTGGTCCAGCTTTTCGTCAGACCCCTCCCTGGAGAAAAACCCGAACAGGTCTCCCGACCGGATGGTGGCGGGGCCAAAGGTAAAGTGACCCCGCTGCATGCACTGCAACGAGTAGTGGCGAACAAGTCTGTGGTACCAGCTCAGCGACGCCGCGTTGGTGAGGACCGCACGCTCAGGCATGTGGGACGGCTGCGGATTGCCCTGTAGGAAGGTGACCCCCTCAGGCGCTTCGTCGCGCACCTGGACCCAGGGCAGCGGGAGGGCCTTACGGTTGGTGAGGCGCACGTCCAGCGTGATGGACTCGCCGAAGAACACACGGGTCGCACTAAGCTGGCGGTCGTACTCCAGGCGCTCCAGCGCGTATCTGACCCACACCCGCGCCACGACAGAGGCCAGAAAGAAGAGCAGCGCCACCAAGAGCAGCGGCACGACTCCGAGGAGGACCGCCGCCATGAACACGAAAAAGGTGACGAGAAGCCAGGCCCCTCCCTGAATGATCAGCCTCCCGCGTCTTCTCGAATGGTCGCCTCTTCCTCCACCGGAACGGGGACGGAGTCCAGTACCTCGGCCAGCGCCTCGGTGGTGGTATGGCCTCGCAGCCTGCTTTCGGCAAGGGGGATAAGCCGATGCTCCAATACATACGGCATCAGATACTTGACGTCGTCCGGGATCACGTACTCCCGTTCCCGGACCGCCGCCAGGGCCTGGGCAGCGTGAAACAGGCTGAGCATGGCCCGGGGGCTTGCGCCTAGCTCCAGCTGGGGGTGCTCGCGGGTCGCATGGACCAGGTTGATGATGTAGCGGCGAATGTCGGGAGCAACCGTAACCTGGCGGCACGCCTGCTGCAGCTCCAACAGCTGCTCCGCCGAGACCACCGCCGTCAGCTCATCGATGGGGCTGCGTTCGGCAAAACGGTCCAAGATGACCTCGTCGTCCTCCCCGGTGGGGTAGCCAATCTGGAGGCGCAGCAGGAAACGGTCTAGCTGGGCTTCGGGCAGGGGAAACGTGCCTTCCAGCTCGATGGGGTTCTGCGTCGCCAGGACCAAGAAGGGCGCGGGCAGCGCCATCGTCTCACCTTCCGTCGTGACCTGACGCTCATCCATCGCCTCCAACAGGCCCGACTGCGTGCGCGGGGTAGCCCGGTTGATCTCGTCGGCCAGCAACACCTGGGCAAAGACCGGCCCTGGCCGGAACTCGAAGTCGCCCGACTTCTGGTTGAATATGTACGTGCCGGTGATATCAGACGGCAACAGGTCGGGCGTGCACTGGATACGCCGGAAGGTACAGCCCAAAGAGCGCGCCACCGAGCGGGCCAGCATGGTCTTGCCGATGCCGGGCACGTCCTCAATCAAGACATGTCCATCGCACAGCAGCGCCACCAAGACGAGCTCGATGACCTTGCTCTTCCCCACGATGACCCGCTCGATGCTATCGCTGACGCGGCGCGCTACCCTGGCGACCTCGTCGATGGTTGTCTTGTTAATCGGGGGCCTCCCCAAAGCGCGAGCCTCGCCCACCTACCTACTCGTGTTCCGCTCCTTGCGACCGCCAGTATCTGCGACGGTGCATGGAGCCGTCAACGGACAGGCCGTTTCTCCCATGCGCTATACTCCTCACGCTCGTCGCTTGACAGCGTACGGGCCCAAGCGTAGGTTCGCCGTATCCAATGGCGCGACGTAGGATGGCCGTCGGTAGCGGCCAATACGGGGTTCTCCTCAGAAGGGGGTGCGATGGCGCTGGAGGTCCCACCCGGATCCAAAAACGAGCTGGTGGACAGACCAAAAGGGCTCGTCAGCCGGGACATCTTCGTGGACCCAGAGCTCTACGAGATTGAGAAGGAGCGCGTCTTCGCTCGCGCCTGGCTGTTCGTGGGGTTCGAGGACCAGGTGAAGAAACCCGGCGACTACTTCGTCTCGCGCATGGGCGAGGAGTCGGTGATCCTGAGCCGGGACCGGGACAATACCGTCCACGTATTCCTGAACTCGTGCCGCCACCGGGGGATGAAGGTGTGCCGGTACGACGAGGGCAACACGCCGGTGTTCAGGTGTCCGTACCACGGGTGGAGCTACGCGGGCGACGGGAGCCTGGTGGGCGTGCCGCGGTACAAGGACGCGTACCGGGAGGAGCTGGACAAGTCGCAATGGGGGTTGGTGGAGGTGGCGCAGATGGCGAACTTCCACGGCAGCATTTGGGCCACCTGGGACCCGGACGCGCCTTCCTTCGACGAGTACCTCGGCGACATGAAGGTCCACCTGGACCTATTCTTCAACAGTCCGGACGGGACCGACCCCGATTTGGAGGTGATCGGCGGCGTCTATAAGTGGCTCTTCCCGGCCAACTGGAAGTTTGGGGCCGAGAACTTCCTCGGCGATGACTATCACGGCGTGACCACCCACCGATCCGTGGACGTGCTGCGAATCAGCCCCAGTGGACAGCAGGGGCGCCACACGGAGGACAACTTTCAGGTCCCCGCGGCGTGGTTCGACGTGTCGCACCATGGGTCCGGGCGTTTGGACCTCCGCCTGGCCACCGAGGACTCGCCGTACACGAACATGTACCCCAGCAATCCAGCGGTCGACCGGTACTTTAGCGCCATGCATGCGCAGCGGCGGAAGCGCCTGGGGAAGCGGGCGCGCCTTACCGGTGAGAATGGCAACATTTTCCCCAACACCACCCAGGGCACCTATCAGAGCATCTGCGTGTGGCACCCCCACGGAGTGGACTGGACGGAGTGCTGGCGATGGTACTGGCTGCACCGTGACGCACCTCAGGAGGTGAAGGACCTGTTCAGGCACTACTTCATGCGCTACGGCGGACCGGCGGGGCTGACCGAAGAGGACGACATGGAGAACTGGAACTACGCCCACAAGGCCAGCAAGGGGGTCATCGCGCGGCGCTACCCGTACAACTACGCCCTGGGCCTCGGACACGAGACCAAAGGCCACCCGTCGTACGCCGAGTTCGACCTGCCCCAGAATGCCCTGGTCACGCTCAAGAGCCAGGACTCGGACCGCCACTCGGCGTCAGAGCAGAACCAGCGGGGCGCGTACAGCTTCTGGGCGGAATTGATGGCCGCGGAGAGCTGGGGCGACCTGCGGACCAGGGGGCTGTGGCCGTAGCGCCAGCTTGGGCAGTCCCGTTCGCCCTGTCTGCATCCCACGGCATTGCAGCCGGATCGCGGGTACCCAGCGCTCGTTGGCAGCCAGGCCTCTCCCCGCTGACGTAGCATCCCTCGACCTCCTTCGAACGTTCCTTCCAACGCCGGTATGGCTGCCCTTTTGTTGACTCCCTCTCCCACTCCTGGTTAAATCCAGGCCAACCATCCTTGGCTTGGTCAAGACAGGAGGGCCCAGTACCGTGACAACAGAGAGCATTACCCGCTACGTCCGTTACACCGATGGTACAGCCACATCTTATGGCATCCTCGAAGGCGCAACGGTCCACCAGCTCGACGGTGACCTGTTCGCGGACCCTCAGCCGACCGGGCGGACGACGCGGGTGTCGGACGTGCGGCTGCTGGTGCCCATTGACCCGACCCGGGCCGGCAAGGTCATCGGCGTGCCGGGGAACTACAACCGGCCTGACGAGCCGCCGCGGACCGTCATGCACCCCCGTTGGTTCAACAAGTTCCCCACCTCGCTCAATCCGCACGAAGGCGACGTGGAGCTACCGCCGGGGGCCAGCAACCTGAACTTCGAAGGCGAGCTGGTGGTGATCATCGGGAAGGAGGGCCGGTTTATACCGCTGGAAGACGTGCCGGACCACATCTTCGGTGTGACCGTTGGGAACGATTGGAGCGAGAACACTTGGATGGGTGAGCGCAATGCGGTCGGTGAAGACCCACGCCGGCGCTACCTCCTAGAGCCCAACAGGATGATCGCCAAGAGCATGGATACCTGGGCCTGCATGGCCACCACCATTGTGTGCGGACTCGCCTACGACGACTACATGGACCTGGACATAGAAATCCGGCTGAACGGAGAGCTGGCCGCCAAAGGACGCACCAAGGATATGACCAATTCCGTGGCGGAGCTGATTCACTACCTCAGCTACTACTGCACCTTGGTCCCCGGCGACATCATCTACACGGGCACCGTGGCGCCGCCGAGTCTTCCGGGCATACGCCGGCAGATGCAGGATGGTGACGTGGTGGAGGTCGAGATCGAGAAGGTTGGCCTGCTGCGAAACCGGATTGTGGCTATGTCGAGACCGGTCCCTGAAATCGGAGTGCGGCTTCAGGAGGAGCGAAAGTGATGACGGGAGCGGTTATCAACGAGCGCACCACGGCCTCCGTCCCTGCCTTCCAGGTGGACCCTTACTGGCCCAAGCCGCTGCCTAACAATTGGATCCTGGGCCAGGTGTCGGGCGTCGCGGTGGACGCGCGTGACCATGTATGGGCCATTCACCGGCCGCGGAGCCTCACCGAGCGCGAGGCCGGCGCCGTCCAGGACCCGCCGCTCTCCGAGTGCTGCGTGCCGGCGCCATCGGTCATCGAGTTCGACCCCGACGGAAACGTGGTGCAGGCGTGGGGCGGTCCCAACGACGCGAGCCAGGAACGGTGGCCGCAGACCGAGCACGGGCTGTTCGTCGACTCGGACGGAAACGTGTGGAACACGTTCATAGGAGGCGACGACCAGGTGGTCCTCAAGTCCACGCCGGACGGTAAGCGCCTGCTGACCATCGGCGAGTGGGGGAAGTCCAACGGGAGCAACGACCCCGCGACGCTCGGTCAGCCCGCCGACATCGCCGTGGACCCCGTGGCGAACGAGGTCTACGTCGCCGACGGGTACGGGAACCGGCGCATCGTTGTGTTCGACTCGAAGACGGGCGCCTACAAGCGGCACTGGGGCGCCTACGGCGAGCGGCCCAACGACGACGAGCTGCCGCCGTACGACCCCGACGGCCAGGTCATCCGCTCCTTTCGCAGGCCAGTGCACGCGGTGGTCATTGGGGAGGACGGCCTGGTCTACACGGCCGACCGCGTCAACAACCGTATCCAGGTCTTCCAGAAGAGCGGCCAGTTCGTCAAGGAGGAGTTCCTCGCCACGCGAACGCTGGCCATGGGCGCGGTGTGGGACTTTGCTTTTTCGGTCGACCCAGGACAGACCCACGTGTTCGTGCCCGACGGGACCAATCAGAAGGTGTGGATCCTGACCCGCGAGGACCTGAAACCCGTGGGAGCGTTCGGCCGCGGTGGACGGCAAGCGGGATTCTTCGGTTGGGTCCATAGCATCGCCACCGACTCCAGGGGAAACCTTTACACGGGCGAAGTGGAGACCGGGAAACGGTTGCAGCGGTTCGTGCCGCTAGGGTCTGGTTAGAAGGTGCTGAAAAGCTGTGAAAACGTGCTTCGACAGGCTCAGCACGAACGGAGATAGTAGGCAACGGCCTTGTCCACGCCGTTCATCCTGTCCGATGACGCTCTGCTCATCGGACTCTCGATAACTCCGACTTGTCGGAGCATATCGGAGAGCGAAACCGAAGCGAAGGGCGGCGTGGACCTTTTTCAGCAGCCCGCTAGAAAGGTTGCGGCTTCAGCGTACAGCCATCGCCTCCTCCATGCCCTCCGCTGAAAGCAGCCGAGGGACGTTTACCAACGCTGATTGAGTGGGAGCGGGGATAGTGGACGACGCCGTGCGCCGCGCGCTGGAGAGTGACCTGTACGTCGACATCACGACCACCGGCCGGAAGAGCGGCCGCACCCACCGCGTCGAGGTGACGTGCCGGTACGTAGACGGCCAGGTCTACCTATCTAATACTCCCGGGCCTAGGGACTGGGCCGCCAACCTTTTGGCGCACCCGGAGTTCACCTACCACGTCAAGCAAAGCGTCAAGAAGGACTTCAACGCCCGGGCGACCGCCATTCGCGACTCCGAGCTACGCCGGCAGGTCTTTACCGCCTTCCTCACCAAGGAACGCCAGCTAGGCCAGCTGGAGGCCCGCACGCAGCGCAGTCACCTATTCCGGGTTGACCTTCTGGACGAGGCCGTAACGGGGTAGCAAGGGTGCCCCTTGACCCACTCGCGGGGTCCCGGTCGCCGACCTTCTGCGGACGCTTGCAAGCCCACGCCGGGACGCTTCGCCTAGCGAGCCGCCGCTCGGGGCGGGCTGGGTAAGACAACCAACCTAAGCGCCCGCTCTCAACTTTGATTTGCCCGAGAGATTCCTCGTCCCGCTTCATCGGGACTCGGAATGACAGGCAGGGTTTCCCCTGGACCCACCTGCGATGTTCCCATTGCTACTCGCTACGGAGGCTATTGAAGCCCACGCCGCGACGCCATGGGCTGAGAGGAGTCTAAACGTGGCTTGCCCTTGGTCCAGAAGCGATTCCGTCAACGCCGACGGAAATAGGGAACGCAGAAGGCGTCGGCGCAGTGGGCTACCTTCAGCGCGCTGTTGGTGGAGTCGTAGTAGCTGATGAGGCCGAGCCCGTTGGCGCCGACGGTCACCGAGGTGTACGCTCCAACGTCTCCTCCACTATCGAGAGTGGCAATGGTGGCGTCGGTACAGTTGACGTTGGAGCAGTGAGCCACTCTCAGGTCGCCGTTGAAGTCCTGGAGGTAGCTAATGAGCCCGAGGCCGTCGGCGCCGATGGTCACCGAAGTGTACCTTCCGACAACCTCTTCGCTGTCCAGGGTGGCAAGCGTGGCGTCGGTGCACTCCACATCGGAACAGTGGGCCACTCTCAGGTCCCTCTTGGTGGTGTCGTAGAAGCTGATGAGGCCCAGGCCGTCGACGCCGATGGTCACCGACGTATGCTCGCCGACGGTCCCCACGCTGGCCAGGATGGAAACGGTGGCATCGGTGCACTCCACATCGGAGCAGTGGGCCACCCTCAGGTCGTCATTGCTGGTGCCGTGGTAGCTGATGAGGCCCAGGCCGTCGATGCCTAGGGTCGCCGAGGTGTACCTTCCCACAGCTCCATCGCTGCTGTCCACGGTACTGATGGTGGCGTCGGTGCAACTGACATCGGTACAGTGTGCCACCTTCAGGTCACGGTTGGTCGAATCAAAGTAGCTGATGAGGCCCAGGCCATCGGCGCCGATGGTCACCGAGCTATGCCTTCCGACCTCATCTTCGCTGTCCAGGACGGTGATGGTGGCATCGGTGCACTCCACATCGGAGCAGTGGGCTACCTTCAGGTCCTTGTTCGTGGAGTCGTGGTAGCTGATGAGGCCCAGGCCGTCGGCGCCCAAGGCCACCGAGGTGTACGAACCGACGGCCGCTATGCCGTCCAAGGTCGTGATGGTAGCGTCGGTGCACTCCACGTCGGAGCAGTGCGCTACCTTCAGGTCCTTGTTCGTGGAGTCGTAATAGCTGATGAGGGCCAGGCCGTCGGCGCCGACGGTCACCGACGTGTACTCGCCGACGATCCCTTCGCTGTCCAGAGTAGTGATGACGTTATCCTGAGGCGCGCCGCGGCCCTCCACAGCGCCACCCTCACCCGGCTCACCCTGGGTGCCCTGTTCTCCTGGCGGTCCCGCCTCTCCCTGAAGTCCTTGCTGGCCAGCCTCTCCCGGAGGTCCTTGCTCGCCCTGGGGGCCCTGTTCTCCTGTTAGTCCCACCTCTCCCGAGAGCCCTGGGGGCCCAGACTCTCCCTGGTCTCCCTGTTCACCCTGGGGACCCCGCGGTCCTAGCGGGCCCGTCTCTCCCTGAAGCCCTTGAGTGCCGGGCTCTCCCTGAGGTCCTTGCGCTCCCTGAGCGCCCTGGTTCCCCTTTGGGCCCGTATCTCCTTCGGGCCCGGCACACGCAGCAACTATCAAGATAAGGACCAAGGACGCTATGAACAGGGTGTATGGAACGACCTTCGGCCGCATATTTTTTGTCCTTCCGCAGACGCGTTTGGTTATATGCCTCCCAGATTCTAGCACCCGACCCGCTGGTGATGCCGAGAGCACCCAGTCGAAGTCTGTCGCATCCACGCATCACACGTCCGGTAGCTCAGTCCCACCTTGCTTGACACGCACCAGCGCTGGGAGTAGGTTCACCACAACGATAAACGTCTCTGGCAGGGCCCGCTATGTATGTATACCCGAGGTAGCTAGAGGAGGGAACGCAATGGCACTTGAGACCGGACTTTGGAACGGCCTGGACCTGGTGGACCGGGAGAAGGGCCTGGTGAGCCGGGACATCTTCGTGGACCCGGTGCTGTACGAGGTCGAGAAGGAGCGGGTGTTCGCCCGCTGCTGGCTCTTTGTGGGGTTCGAGGACCAGGTGAAGAAGCCCGGCGACTACTTCGTCTCCCGCATGGGGGAGGAGTCGGTCATCCTGAGCCGGGACCGGGACAACACGATCCACGTGTTCCTGAACTCATGCCGGCACCGGGGGATGAAGGTGTGCCGATACGACGAGGGGAACACGCCGGTGTTCACGTGTCCGTACCACGGGTGGAGCTACGCGGGCGACGGGAGCCTGGTGGGCGTGCCGCGGTACAAGGATGCGTATCGGGAGGAGCTGGACAAGAGCCAATGGGGGCTGGTGGAGGTGGCGCAGATGGCCAACTTCCACGGCAGCATCTGGGCCACGTGGGACCCCACGGCGCCCTCTTTCGAGGAGTACCTCGGCGACAACGCGCACAGCGTGGGCATGCATTTCGATAAGCCCGATGGGAACGAGGCAGACATCGAAGTGCTGGGACTCGTCAAGTGGCTCTTCTCCTCCAACTGGAAGTTCGGGGCCGAGAACTTCCTGGGCGACGGCTACCACGGCACGCCCACCCACCACTCGGTGGAGATCGTGGGCATCAACCCCGGCGGCGGGCAGAGCCGCCAGACCATGGGCCAACGCCGCCTTCGTGAGGCTTCCAAGCGCCTGGAGATCTCGCACCACGGGTCTGGCCGGCTGAGCGTCAACTTCGCGCCGGAGGGTTACGAGTACGTGCCCACCTATCCCAACCAGCCGCCCGCCGTGGAGGAGTACTATCGCGAGTCCTACGAGCGCCGCAAGCAGGTGCTGGGGAAACGGTCGCGGTTAACTCCGGGCAACGGCAACATCTTCCCCAACGGGACCACCGGCACCAACCTGAGCGTCTGTGTGTGGCACCCCGCCGGGCCGGACTGGACGGAGTGCTGGCGGTGGTACTGGGTGCAACGGGACGCGCCCCAGGAAGTGAAGGATATGTTGCGCCACTACTTCATGCGGTACGGCGGGCCCGCGGGGCTGACCGAGTCCGACGACATGGAGAACTGGAACTACGCCCACAAGGCCAGCAAGGGCGTCATTGCGCGGCGCTACCCCTACGACTACTCCATGGGGCTGAGCCGGGAGGTCCATAGCCACCCGCTGCTAAAGGAGTTTGGCCTCCCCGAAAACGCCACATTCACCGAGAAGCACGGGAGCTCGCGGGACCCCGCGGAGCAGAACCAGCGGGGCGCCTACAAGTTCTGGGTGGACCTGATGGGCTCGGAGAGCTGGGACGACCTGCGCGCGAAAGGCCTGTGGTCGTAGCAAGAGCTGCTTAACCAGCCCAACACACGGCGGGAGCGCGAGGCGGTCGAACCCTCCCTGGCCGGGAAGCCGCCTGAGCAACGGTCCTGAAGGCCGATGCAAGCTGTACGTCTGGTACCGGCCTGTTCTCTCTAGCAGGCCCGTTATCTAGCCGCGCTGAATCCGCCGTTGAGCTAGTACCCTGAGTCACTAATCCGTTCAATAAATGTGGGGGAGTTGCAGAGCCCTCCGAAGGAGTCCGAAGTCCTTCGGACCGTTCATGGTTCGACAGGCCTGTCCCTTCGGCAGGCTTAGGGCAGGCTCTAAGCGAAGTCGAAGGGCTCACCACGAACGGGGAAAATCCACTCGTCCTGTCCGATGATGCTTCGCTCATCGAGACTCCTGGCGAAGTCGGAGAGCTTGTCGAAGGATGAGCGGATTATGTCCCGACCTGTGGGGACTGACTCACCCGCTAGCTCACCTCCACCGACATCACTGAGGCGAGTTGACCGGCGGCGGGCAGTCCGGACCACCCGATGCTAAAGTGCGGATAATCCAGGGCTTTTTCCTATCCGACGCGACTCTGCGAGAGGGGCCCGTACTTCTCGGTGAACGAAGGAGGGGGCTATGACTGATGAGCGGTTACGGGTAGGCATCGTCGGCGCCAGTATCAACGCCGGGTGGGGACCTCAGACCCATGTCCCCGCGATAAAGGCCCTGCCGGAGTACGAGCTGACCGCCGTGTGCACCACCCACGAGGACTCGGCCCGGGCCTCGGCGGAGAAGTTCGGCGCACGCCTGGCCTTCCATGACCATCGGGAAATGGTGAACCACCCGGAGATCGACGTGGTGGTGGTCTCAGTCAAGGTGCCCACCCACTATCAGATCACCATGGATGCCCTGAACGCGGGGAAACACGTCTACTGCGAATGGCCCCTGGCCGCCAACCTTCAGCAGGCCCAGGAGATGGCGGACCTGGCCCGGGCCAAGGGGCTCCGCGCCATGGTGGGCCTTCAGGCCCGCGCCTCACCCGTCCATCTGCGGCTGAAGGAGCTGGTCGAGGAAGGGTACGTTGGGGAGGTCCTGGCGTGCAATATGGTCCAGTTCACAGAGGGCAGGCCGCCACGTAGCACCAACATGGCATGGCAAGCAGACCCAAGCTCGGGCTACAGCACGCTCACCGTCCACTTCGGTCACGCCACCGATATCTTCTGTCATTGCCTGGGGGAGTTCAGCGAGCTTTCGGCGGTGGTCAGTGCCCAGATCAGCCAGTGGGACATGGTAGAAACTGGGCAAACCCTGGGCGTGACGGCACCCGATAACGTCCTTGTCAGCGGTCGCCTCGAGGGAGGCGCGGTTGCCTCAGTACACGTATCCGGTCGCGTTTCCGCCCACGCTAGCGGCTACAGGCTGGAGGTCTACGGACGGGAAGGCACGCTGGTAATGACATCCCAGGTGCCCGTGCACCGAGAGTGGCCCCGCCTTCTGGGAGGCAAGGCGGGAGACTCCACACTCCAGGAGCTCCCTATCCCGGACCGCCTAACCTGGGTGCCCGAGGGGGTCCCTCAAGGTACCCCCTTCAACGCGGCCCAGATGCACCGTCGCCTGGCGGAGGCCATTCGCACTGGGCAACAGGCGGAGCCGAGCTTCGACACGGCGGTACGGCTGCATAAGCTCCTGAACACTATCCAGCGAGCGTCGGATGAAGGACGGCAACAGGTCGTCTCGTTGTGAGTTGGAGCTGGCCGCCTTCCGCACCAAGCACGCTGACAGTGCTAACTGCAACGGCCCGCGCTACGCGTAAGCACCAGAGAGCTGCTGCAACCCACGCCCTAAGCTCGCAACAAGAGGCCGCTGTGGTGCTGTGGCAGTCTCGTAGGGTCCTTCAAGGTGTACGCGTAAGCTAAAAGCATGGGCTCGGTCCAATCGGATAATACGTATCCTAGTATGCGGAGCCCCTTGCGTTCTCTCAGTACAGCCTGTATAAGGTCGTCTCGTCCTTTCTCGATGGCGAATGCCTCTATGCCGTGGACTGTAACGCCGTTGAAGTCCACCACAGTGGTGCGCCTCCCAGGCTCGTCGGGCTTCAGATTATAGTTGAAAGCCGTCTGACCGGCGCCGACCCCCGGAAGTCGCTGGAAACCTTGCATTTCAGCCAGCTTCATCTTTGTGGGACTGGGGAGCCGTGTGCGACCCCGGTCGAGGTCTACACGCATGTGGTGGACACCGCTCTCATGGATTGAAGTCCGGACCACACCCCCACCAACATATAGATCAAGCCCACGGATAGTCACGTGCAATAGCAATGCGAACTGGCCCTCCTGATTGCGAGCTACAAGGCGAAGGTCAGTTTTCTGGGGCTTTCCCATAGAGACAGTTTCTCATCTCACGCCCTGCGGCGGTCAAGGTCCTACATGACGCATCGGTCACGCGTCGAACCCTCCCTCCGACCCGAAAACCGCCCGAGCAACGGTCCGCGGCTGCTTGGGGTCTTCCACGAGATACCACTTTATTCACCCGAAAGATCACCCTTAAGGGCTATACCTTTTCCTTCCGTCGGTCGTATTTTGTTATAGAGGGGTGGTACTGGTGCTAGAGGAGGGTGAAGATGGCTACTGTAATTGGGCAGTTACGGGGACCGGACGCGAAAGGCGCGTCAGCGCATTTCTCTGACCATGCGCTGCGCAGGATGGTCGTCAAGTTCATCTATGGCGGCCCAAGCGACCTGAGCGACACGGAGCTAGCCAGCGGGGCTGAGGCGGTGGCCCAGCGTATTGCCGAAGCAGAGGCGGCCAACATATCCCCTGCCGACGTGGTGCGCGCGCTGCTCAGGCCGGTGTTCGACGTCGATAGCCACTGTCGTTGCCGCGCTTGCGAGGCGCGCTGCCTTGTCTGCCAATCCTTCGCCGCGGTTGCGCACGAGGCCAACGGTGGCCAGACGCCTGTCTAACGCGCACCAGGTCCCCAGGCTCTCTCCCCCGCGTTGACGACGCTGCGACGTCCGGCTACCCCGGGACGCCAGTCCGATGCCAAGAGGGCCAACAACATCGCGCTAACGCAACCCGCATCTTAGGCCATGGCAGAGAGGGGCGTATGGAGATGCATCGTGAGGTAGCGACCCTGGCCGGAGGGTGCTTCTGGTGCCTGGAGGCCGTTTTCGAGGAAGTCCGCGGCATGGAGCAGGTGCGGTCCGGCTACATCGGTGGCCACGTGCCCGACCCCTCTTACGAGGCGGTCTGTACCGGGGCCACGGGGCACGCCGAAGCGGTCCAAGTCACCTACGACCCCAGCGTGCTCTCGTTCCAGGAGGTGCTCGGGCTCTTCTTCGCCTCCCACGACCCGACTACCCTGAATCGCCAAGGCCCCGACGTCGGCACCCAGTACCGCTCGGCGATCTTCTTCGACACGCCGGAGCAGGGGGTGGTGGCCAGAGAGGTGATGGCGGAGCTGAGCGCGGCGGGCGTCTGGGACCGGCCGATAGTGACTGAGCTGGTACCGCTTGCCGCTTTCTACCCGGCGGAGGAGCACCACCGCGAGTATTACCGGCGCAACCGGGAAGCGCCCTACTGCCAGGTGCTCATCGCGCCGAAGCTGGCCGCCTTCCGCACCAAGCACGCCGGGATGCTAAAGCCGACGACGGCGCGGTTACGCTAGCGTCGAGGGCGTACAGCCACGTAGCACTGTCGCTGCCGCGCTTGCGAGGTGCGCTGCCCCGTCTGCCGCTCCTTCGCCGCCTCCGTCGAAGCGCCGGGCTAGCTCCCCGGACCCCAAGACCTTACCTTCTCTTGGCCGTCGTCCCGCCGAGTCGAGGTTCGCTGCCTCCGCGTGGCCCATGGCCACGGCGGCGTGGTCCCGTCTGCTTGACACGCTCCAACACCGAGAGTAGGTTCCTCTCAACTGCAAGCGTTGCCGGCGATATCGCCGCGCATGTGTCCTTATGCGGCTAGAGGAGGAGCGAAATGGCACTTGAGACCGGACTTTGGAACGGCACGGCGCTGGTGGATAGGACGAAGGGCCTGGTGAGCCGGGACATCTTCGTGGACGCGGAGCTGTACGAGATCGAGAAGGAGCGGGTGTTCGCCCGCTGCTGGCTCTTCGTGGGGTTCGAGGACCAGGTGAAGAAGCCCGGCGACTACTTCGTCTCGCGCATGGGGGAGGAGTCGGTCATCCTGAGCCGCGACCGCGACAACACGATTCACGTGTTCCTGAACTCATGCCGGCACCGGGGAATGAAGGTATGCCGGTACGACGAGGGGAACACGCCGGTGTTCACGTGTCCGTACCACGGGTGGAGCTACGCGGGCGACGGGAGTCTGGTAGGCGTGCCGCGGTACAAGGATGCGTACCGGGAGGAGCTGGACAAGTCGCAGTGGGGCCTCGTTGAGGTCGCGCAGATGGAGAACTACAAAGGGACCATATGGGCCACGTGGGACCCCGAGGCGCCGCCCCTCGCCGAGTACATGGGCGACACCAAGTTTGGCATGGACATGCACCTGGACAAGCCCGACGGGAACAAGGCTGATATCGAGGTGCTCGGGCTGGTCAAGTGGCTGTTCTCGGCCAACTGGAAGTTTGGGGCCGAGAACTTCCTGGGCGATGGCTACCACGGCATCCCGACCCACCAGTCGGTCCAGATTGTGGGCATCAACCCCGGTGGAGGGCAGGGCCGGACTCAAGCCAACGTTTTGAGGGCCTCAGAAAGCTCCGCGAATTTCGACGTCTCGCACCACGGCTCCGGCCAGCTTGGCATCAAGATAGCGACTGAAGACCTGGAGTACGCCGCCACCTTCCAGGACCCAGTGACTGAGGAGTACTCCCGGAACGCCCACATGCGGCGTCGGGAAGTGCTGGGAGCAAACTCCCGGCTCCGGCCGGGGAACGGCAACATCTTTCCCAACAGCACCCAGGGCACCAACATGAGCATCTGCGTGTGGCACCCCGCCGGGGCCGATTGGACGGAGTGCTGGCGGTGGTACTGGGTGCACCACGACATGCCGCAGGAGGCAAAAGACGCCTTGCGACACTACTTCATGCGCTACGGCGGGCCGGCGGGGCTTACCGAGTCCGACGACATGGAGAACTGGAACTACGCCCACAAGGCCAGCAAGGGGACCATCGCGCGGCGCTATCCGTACGACTACTCCTTGGGCCTGAGCCGTGAGCAGAAGGGCCACCCGCTGTTTGAGAAGCACGGGCTGCCCCAGGACGGGGTGCTTACCGCGAAGGGGGGAGGGCCGCAACGCAGCCCATCGGAGCAAAACCAGCGCGGCGCCTACGACTTCTGGGTGCAGTTGATGCAGGCGGAGAGTTGGGGCGACCTGCGCGACAAGGGGCTGTGGCCGTAACAGCCTAAAACCACAACCGGACTGAGTAGCAGGGACCTCCCTTGGTTGATTGAGGGAGGTTTCTGCTGTGAATAGACCCTACAACAAGCAAGAACCACTCCCCGGGCCCGCCTGCGGCGGGCCCGGTACTGCCGCTGTTTGCGACACCGGGCTGTACGTGTATAAGCGTCGATCGCATATCCTGGCGCGCGTCGCAGGTGCGCCCAGCGCACGTCGCACGTTCCGCTGGTCTTCCTGGCAGAGCAGCGCTCCTAGCGCGCCGCCTACTGTTAGCGCTGCTTATGCCGCTATTAGGCAAGACGCATTGCGGCAACGCAGCGTACCCATCACAATCCACTCCATCCGAAGCCAAAGGCACTCAACGGCCTAATCTAGGCTGGGAGGGGTGCTCAGATTGGAGGTGCGTGGTGAGCTTACTGCAGCGTATTTGGGATGGAGTGACAGAGCCTCGGCCCAACCTAACTGTTTATGACTCCCAACCCAAGGACTCGGCCCCGGTGAATCCTTTTGGGGTATCGCCTGTTGGCCAGCCAGAGATACCCGGAGGTTCCATACTTGAAATCGTTCTACTTTTCACTGTCGTCGTAGTCGTCATCACTTTTGGCATCACTTTAATCGTGGGAATCGTAACCGAGTTGCCCCCCTATCTGCCCTATTAGAATTGCAGTTATGACCTACTGGTACTGGGGGCTTTCAACGCAATGCTCCCGGCGCGCGCCTGGCTATTCAAAAGTGGCGCGGGCAGGATTCAGACGGACTGCTAGTGGCGGAGGACGGACACTTTTTAAGTGCACTCGTAGTCCATGGCGATGCGCTTGATGTTCTACAGGCGAAGCGTGATGGGGCTCTGGCATGACAAAGTCAGACCGGGGACTAGCCTAGTCCAAAGCCAGGGCAGAGAACATCACCGTGACCATTTGGCGTTTGAAGTTAGCAACCGGCCCACAGGTGGTTCAATGCCCAAAGGCCATTCACCCGGCCGTTACCTGGCGGGAGTGCGAGGGGGTCGAACCCTCCCTCCGACGGGAAGCCGCCGGAGCAACGGTTTTGAAGACCGCGAGGCCCACCGGGACCCATCCACTCCCCCCCAAACGCCGGAAGCGCCCCGCAACGTGGTCGGGGCGCTTCCTTCTGCGTCGTAGTCGCGGGCCGCTCAGCTAGTCGCTGAGGACCTTGTCCAGCTTCTTCTTGAGCATGGACTTGGGCACCGCCCCGATGACCTGCTCGGCTACCTTGCCCTCTTTAAACAACAGCAGGGTGGGGATGCTCCGAATACCGAACTCCATGGCCGTCTTTGGGTTGGCGTCCACGTCCAGCTTGGTAAAGATCACCTGGCCGTCGTACTCTTCGGCGAGCTCCTCTACGATAGGAGCGATCATCTTACAGGGACCGCACCAGTCAGCCCAAAAGTCCACCAGCACTGGGTTCCCAGCGTCCAACACCTGCGAAGAGAACTCCGCGTCACTCACCGCAAAGGGCTTTGCCATCTCCAATACCTCCTGGTTCAACTGCCTGGGTGCGGTCCAGGCGTTCCTTACTTATGATGCCACAGCTCTCGGTAGGATGCATCATGAGTGTCGAGCCAGTGTACTGGCCGCCCGGCGCACCGTCAACGCCCCATAGGTCTCCAGCCGGTGGTTTCGCCCTATTCAGCGCCCTCGTCTATCCCGACCGTCCGCCAAAAGCCGCCATCGCCCGCCGCCAGGTTCGGATGGAAGTCCGTGACCCTGGAGCTATAGGCCCAACGCTCCACGGTGATGACCGGCATGAACATCAGCCCCTGCTCCAGCACCCGGCCCTGAATCTGGCGCAGCAGCTCTCCACGGCGCGCCGCGTCCAGCTCCGTGGACTGCTCCTCGATGAGCCGGTCCAGCTCCTGGTCCCGATGGCCCGTGATGTGCCACTGGCCTCCGCTATGCAGCAGGGGCAGGAGGAACGAGTTGGCCGAGCTCACGGGGGGTAGGGGCCCTACGAAAGCCTGGAAACGCTTCTCCTGCCATACCGCGGCCAGGTACTGCGAGCGGCTGAGGGGCTCCACCGTCACCTGGAAGCCCGCCCTGGTCATCTGCTCGGCGACAAGCCGTCCATACTCGACGTACCGGTCGCCGAAGTTGGCGACCGTCAGCGTGAGCGGGACGGGCGTCTCCTGCGTATCGGTCAGCAGCCGCGCCGCGCGCTCCGGCTGGGCGAAGTACCCCGCAAGCTCATCGTCGTCCAGCAGCCAGCCGGGCTCGACCACGGGCACGCCCACCCCCACACGGCCCAGGCCGTCCCACACCTCCGCCAGCGCGGCCTCCGGGTCCAGCGAGAGCAGAAGGGCCTGACGCACCTCCAATTGGTCGAGGGGAGGCGACGCCGCGTTCAGAGCGAGCATCAGCCCGCTACCCTGCCGCGGGAGCAGGCGCGACCGAAACCCTTGGGCCTCCAACTGGTCCCACTTCTCCTCGGGGACCTGGGCGATGTCCACCTGATGGACGGCGAGAAGCGCCGCGCCTTGCGTTAGGGTGTCCACGAGAAGCATCTGCACTCCGCTGAGTTTCGGGATGCCTGGGCGGTGGTATCCCGCAAAGGCGGTAAGGTCCATCTGGCCCGACGCCCGTTCCTCCCAACGCCATGGCCCGCTGCCGACGACGGGCCCTTGGGACAGACCATCAGCCTGGGCAATCTCCGGCGCCACGATGACGGCGTGGGGGTTGGCTAACGCCTGGGGCAGCTCCGGGTCGGCGTAGTGAAGCGTCAGACGGACCGTCTGCTCGTCCACCGCGACTATGTCACGGACGGCGGTCAGAAGGGTTGCATGGGGCCAACCAGGCGTCCGCAGACGCTCCAGGCTGAACACCACGTCATCGGCGGTTACAGGCCTCCCGTTGAAACCCTCGACGTCTTGCCACCGAGCGTCCGGATGCAGACGAAACTCATAGGTCAGCGGGTCCACCACCCGCCACGACTCACATAGGTCACACTCCACCGCCATGCTGGGAAGCCGGACCTCCGGCCCGTTTTTGTAGCGCAGCAGCCTGCTATAGGCCGGTCCGGGACCGAACAGGGTGGCCCTCTCGGACACCACCTGGTGCAGGTCGCGGTCTTGCGCCTGGCCAAAGGCTGCTACTCTGATGACACCGACGGGCGGTGGCTCAGGCGTGGGCGTCGCCGTGGCGGTGGGGGTTGGAGTGGGAGGAGAAGCGCACGAAACGCCCACGGCTACAACCAGCGTCGCCAACGCGTAGCGCCAACGATGGGAGAGCGAAGCCACAAGCAACCGCTTACGCCCCAAGCGACGGCCACGGTCCGCGTCCCAGGGTGGACGGCAGGAAAACGAGGAGGCGCAGGTTCACCGGCATACTCCTGACGCGGCTCGTCGACTACAATAAACGCATGGACCCGGCCAACACAGCCGAAGCGCGGTCAAGCAGACCATCTTTGGTCGATTGTCACACGCACTTGGACCAGTACGACCCCCAGGAGCTCCCCGACATCCTACAGCGGGCCCAGGAGGTTGGCGTTCAGCTGATTATAGCAGCGGGCACCACCTTGGCCTCGTGCCAACGCATCCTGGAGTTGTGCGCCTCGCACCCCATGCTCTACGCCGGCACGGGGTTGCACCCCATGGACCTGCCAGGGCCGGTGGACGACACCACCTTCGCGTCGCTCCGTACCTTGGCCCAGCACCCCAGCGTCGTGGTATGGAGCGAGACGGGGCTGGACTACCTACCCACCTCTCCCGAGCGTGGGGTCCAGCAAGACGCGTTCCGGGGCCAGATACGCCTGGCCAAGGAGCTTGGCCTGCCTTTGGTCGTCCACTCCCGCGAGGCCGACGACGACATGTTGCGGCTCCTGCGCGAGGAGGACGCGGGGCAGGCAGGTGGCGCCTGGCACTACTTCCAGGGCGACCTGGCGACGGCGCAGGCAGCCATTGACCTGGGGTTCTACATATCCTTGGCCAAGCCTCTGCTCCGCCTGCCCGAGCTGCAAGAGGTCGCCGCCCAGCTCCCACTGGATCACCTGGTGCTGGAGACCGACTCGTACCCGCAGCCCTTCAAGAAGTACCGGGAACGGTGGACGGAGCCGTGGCACCTGCCCCAGGTCGCAGCGAAGCTGGCGGAACTACACGCCACGACCGTCGAGCACGTAGCCGATGTCACCACCGCCAACGCCCTCCGCATGCTCAAAGGCCGGGTCAGCCGCGAAGCGCTCTTCCCCGCGGCACCGGGGTAGGCGCACGGCGTTACGCCACCCGCAGGGGCTTGCTACTCAGCTCTCGACAGCAAGCGTTCAGCGTTCTTGTATGCGAACCGCTCCTGCACCTCGGGGGCAAGCCGCCCGATAAAAGCCCGTCCGTAACCTACCAGGGTCTGGCCCACCTCCAGGTCAAACGTCCACACCGCGTCTCCACGGTCCGTTCCCCACAGGAATTGATCGGGATGCGCCTCTATGAGGTCTTTCCACGTGGCGAGGTCTTTCTCGAGCAGGGGCTCGTAGTCCTCAAGAGCGGCCAGGAAACTGGCTTTGCTTTCGTTAAGGTTCAATAGGTACTGGTCTCCGTAGAGGTCGTTGACCGTAAAGTAGACGTTGGCGTACCTCCCCATCAGACGGCCTATTTCTTCTTCGACTTGCTCTCCATGAACGATAAAGGAGGTCTCGGGGTGCTGCCGCAAGACACGTTCAAGATTGTCCACATGTCCTTCCCCGGGGTGGAGATATACGGCTAAATCGTATTCGATGGCAACCTGGTAGATATCAAGGAGCATTGGAGCATCCGGAGGGTAGTCATCGGCTTCTCGACGGCCTTTGAGCTCATAGAGGCCAATCTCGCCGTAACCTTGGAACAGGCTTGGATGTAGGGCGAGCATTTTGCCTATATCATGCGCATCCGCCGTCGGTGGCACGTCGTCAGGTCCCGGTGGCATGAGGAACGGCACGAAGCGGTCCGGGTACTCCTGCATCGTCCGATCCGCGACTTCCAGGGGGTATTGCCAGTCAATTTCTGGGTACACTGGGAAGAACGCAAACGCCTTGACCGTGCCTTCCCGTTCCAGGGTGCAGGCGATTTCGCTCACCGTTATGTTCTCGCCAAGCACCGGCCTCGTCCCATTGAAAGAGTCTGGTATGTGCGGTATGTGGAAGTGCGAGTCAATCAGCGGGCCCTCGTAGTCAGAGTCGTCAAGCTCCACTTCCGGAGCTGCCGGACACGGAGAAGGCGCTAGGACGGCTTCGATCTGTCCCTCCTCAGGCTTGGTGGCTGCGGGCTCGGGTTGCGTACATCCGCCTAGCAGCACCGCGCCCGCAGCCACGGTAATCAGCCAGCGCAGCCCACTCCTCATGGTCGTGTAGTACCTCCGTGCCGCAAACCGCAAACTCTCGAATACGCCGGTCTATCGGGCCTGGGCGGGTCCGTCGAGCTTAATGGACCACGCACCGGCTGGCCACCGGGACCAACCCCCAACCCTGGCGCGACTGCGTTCCACGCTTCCAGCCGCTATAATGAGCGCGTCCCCGAGCTCTCCCCGTGGAGAAGTCTATGAGCGCGCCAACCGCCTGTCACGCCGCCCTGAAGGAGTGGGCCGTCGCCATTCGCGCGCTGGACGAAGGCCGGCAGGCGCTGATCATCCGCAAGGGTGGCATCCGCGAGGATGGGAACCGCTTCCAGGTGCTCCATCCAGAGTTCCTCCTGTTCCCGTCCTACGAGCACCAGCAGGCGGAGCTGCTGCGCCCGGAGCACGCCCAGGCCCTTGCGGGCGCCATGGAAGAGGCGCCTACCCCTGGCTGGCTTACCTTCACCCACTTCGCCCAGGTGCACCGGGCGTTCACCGTCTCGGAGCTGGAAGAGCTTCAAGCGCTGACGCCGCACCACATCTGGTCTGAGGAGTACGCGGAGAAGCGGCTCCGATGGCGGCCACGCCAGCCACTCACCGCCATGGTGCTGCGGGTGTACCGGCTGGAGACAGCGGCGCGAGTGCGCATGCTGCCTCGCTACGCCGGCTGCAAGTCGTGGCTGGAGCTCGAAACACCGGTGGTCCTGGGCGGCATGACCCCCGCCCTCTCGGACGCGGCCTTCGCCGAACGTGCCGACGCCATCGACCGTGCCATCGCCACCACCGCCCAGGCCGTGGCGGCATTCCGCTAGCCGAGGAAACAACCATGCAGTACCGCCAGCTTGGCCCCACCGACCTCTCCATATCCACCGTCGCCTTCGGAGTATGGAGCGTCAGCACCGGCTGGTGGGGCAAGGTGGAGAAGCCCGACGCCATCCGACTGCTCCAGCAGGCCCTGGAGCTGGGTGTCACCCTCTTCGACACCGCCGATACCTACGCCGAGGGATACGGGGAGGAGCTATTGGGTGAGGCGCTGGGCAAGCGGCGGCACGACATCGTCATCGGCACCAAGTTCGGGTACGACTGGTACAACCAGCAGCCCCGGGAGGGCCATCGGGAGCGGCCACAGCGGTGGGACGCCGAGTTCATCCGCTACGCCTGCGAGCAGAGCCTGCGCCGGCTGGGCACCGACTACCTGGACCTGTACCAGCTCCACAACCCGCGGATCGAGACCATCCAGAACGACGAGGTGTTCGACACTCTCGACGCGCTAGTCGAGGAGGGAAAGGTCCGCTACTACGGCACCGCGCTGGGCCCGGACATCGGCTGGAGGGCGGAGGGCGACGCGTCCATGGCGGAGCGCCGCGTGCCCAGCATGCAGATCATCTACAGCATCATCGAGCAGCAGCCGGCCCGCTACTTCTTCCCCACCGCCAACCAAGAGGGCACCGGCCTGCTGGCCCGGGTGCCTCATGCCTCGGAGATCCTGACGGACCAGTTCGAAAACCAGGCCAAGGTAGAGTTCGACCCCAGCGACCACCGGGCCCATCGCAGGCAGGAGTGGCTGGACACGGCCTTCCGCAAGCGAGAGAAGGTGAAGTTCATCGCCCAGGGCACGGGCCGCACCTTCGCCCAGGCCGCCATCCAGTTCTGCCTGAGCGAGCCGGCTATCGCCGCGGTGTTGCCTAATATCGTCACCGAGGCGCAGCTACGCGAGTTCGCCGCCGGCGCCGACGCGCCGCCGCTGACCGAGGAGGAGCTGACGGAGCTGCACCGCATCTACAACGAGGATTTCGCCGCGCTGGAAGCCATCCAGCCGCAGCGGGCGTAAGCCCCAACTCGTCGGCGACTGGGGAAACCCCTTTGCAAAGAGGTTTCCCCACACCCCTTCCAGAAAGCTCTGTAGAGGAGAGGCCACTGCCATGGCGGTCGTAAACCTAACGGAGGAGAGCACCAGCCGATACGCCCAGGCGGGCGACGTCCGGATGCACTACAACGAGGCAGGCACCGGCGAGGCGGTGATCATGGTCCACGGCGGTGGGCCAGGTGCCAGCGGGTGGAGTAACTACGTTCAGAACGTCGGACCCCTCTCGGAGCGGTTCCACGTGCTATTGGTCGACCTCCCTGGCTTCGGCAAGTCGGACCCAGTCGTCATGCACGAGCTCCGCAACCGCGTGAACGCCACGGCCCTGAGGGACCTGCTGGACGCGCTGGGTATCGAAAAGGCCAACGTCGTCGGCAACTCGATGGGCGCCGCCAGCTCAGCCACCTTCGCCATTATGTACCCGGAGCGCATCAACAAGCTGGTGCTCATGGGTGGCGCCTCCGGCGCCGGCCGCAGCCTCTTTCAGCCGCTGCCTCTGGAGGGCATCAAGCGCTTGAACGAGGCGTTCAACGACCCGACTATGGACACGTTCCGCAGGATGATCGAGGTCTTCGTCTACGACTCGAGCTTCATGACGGACGAGCTGTTGCAGCAGCGCCTGAAGGCTACGTTGGACCACCCAGAGCACCTGGAAGCCCGAAAGAAGTCCACCGGGGGCATGGAAGACCTAACTCCCCTGCTCCATGCGATCACGGCCAAGACCCTGGTCATCTGGGGCCGGGATGACCGCTTCGCTTCGCTGGACCGGGTGCTGCACTACCTGTGGCACATCCCCGACGCCCAGCTTCACCTCTTCAGCAGGTGCGGCCACTGGGTGCAGTACGAGAAGGCCGAGGAGTTCAGCCGGCTCGTCTTCGACTTTTTGAGCCACTAGGCAGGGGGCTGAAACCCCTTCGCCCATCCCCTCCGACTAGTCGAGAGTCTCGATGAGTCCTTCGATGAATCGGGATCCTCGACAAGTCGGGAAAGCATCACCGGACAGGGTGACAAAGGGTGGAGCGCCCAGCGCGACAGAGAGGGGCGGCGGGTTTTGCCTGCCCCTCTGTCATTCCGAGTGTAGCGAGGAATCTCGTTCCCTCCCAGATAAGAAGGCGAGATTCCCCAGTCGTCCCGACAGGTCGGGACTCCTTCGGAATGACACAGTGAAGGTCCCTCCGATACGCCCCGACGAGTCAGAGCACTCCCCATATTTATATTCCAGCGGCCACTAGCAGGCTGATGAAAAAAGGGGAGTGTCCCGACACGTCGGGACCGGGAGTCTGATCCCGACGTGTCGGGACTCAGATATAAATTCATCCCCCTTCCTGGCCAGGAAGGGGGACAGGTGGATGGTCGAAAGGGTTTTTCAGCGGCTGCTAGGGACTGAAGCTAACCCTTACGGCCAAGTGGTACCAAACTCCGCCTGGTTGACGATGCGCCCCGTGAACTCGTTGCCCGACAGCGACGCCAGGTAGACGCACGCTGGGATGATCTTCTTCTCCTCCGCGCGTTGCCAGCCGGTCACGTCCATCTGCGGGTTGAAGTCCAGCAGACGCTCGGTGAGGGTAGCGCCCGGCTCCAGCGCGTTGACCGCGATTCCGTGCTCGCGTAGCTCCGTGGCCAGCTTCACGGTGAGCCGGTCCAGCCCCGCCTTGGTGGCCGCGTAGGCGGTGCTCTCGCCGTCTTCGCTATAGGCCCTGCCAGAGGTGATGCCGATGATGCTGCCCGACCGCCGCTCCATCATGCCGGGGAGCACCGCCATGGAGCAGTAGTAGGGACCGTCCAGGTTGGTCCGGATGATCTCGTTCCACTTGTCGTTCGGCGTCTCCAGGAGCCCCCTGCGCCAGAGGATGCCGGCGTTGTTCACCAGCACGTCGACCTGGCCCCACTCGCGGAGCGCCCGCTCAACCATGGCGTTCACGTCGGACTCGCTGGTGACGTCGCACGCGACGGCTAGAGCCTGTCCACCCTCTTGTTCGATCTCCTGGACCGTGCCCTCGACGGAGAGCGCTCCTGGCTCGGCGCTGGACGTGCGCCCACACACCACCACCTTGGCGCCCTCTTTAGCGAATCCCTTGGCGATGGCCTTCCCGATACCCCGGCTGCTCCCGGTGACGATGGCTATCTTCCCGTCTAGCTGGCCTGGCATGGCTTCACCTCCCTGGACTCCGATTACATAAACTCATGCCTAACTTATCCGTTCATCCTGAGCTTGTCGAAGGACGCACCCGCGAGTGCAGTGGTCGAGGCGGTCCGGCGCGGGCTTACCAGCGTTCCGTTGAGAGCCACGATAGGGACACCGCGTATGGGTGCAGGGGAAACCCTGCCTAGACGCCCATGACGTGGTAGCCGGCGTCCACCGGCAGCACGCTTCCCGTGACGCCCGAGGAGAGGTCGCTGGCCAGGAAGAGGGCCGCCTTGCCCACCTCCTCGTGGGTGATGTTGCGCCGCAGGGGCGAGCGCTCAGCGTAGATCCGTTCGAATTCGGTGAAGCTGTGGATGCCGCGTGCGGCCAGCGTGTTCAGCGGCCCGGCGGAGATGGCGTTCACCCGAATGTTCCGCGCGCCGTACTCGGCGGCCAGCTGCCGCACCTCGTTCTCCAGGGCCGCCTTGGCCACACCCATGACGTTGTAGCCGGGGTACACCCTCTCCCCCCGCCCAAAGGTCAGCGCGATGACGCTGCCACCCTCCGGCATGCGCTCGGCCGCCAGACGGACCATCGGGATCAGGGAGTAGGCGCTCACCTCCAGGGCGGTCCGGAAGCCCTCCGGAGATACCGCCGAGAAGTCGCCATTCAGGTCTTCGCGCTGGGCGAAGGCCACGCTGTGGACCACAGTCGTAAGGGGCGCACCCTCCGCCGTCACCTCGAAGGCCGACCGCAGCGCCTGCTGGTCGGTGACGTCGCACTCCACAGCCGCCGCCCGCTCCAGGCCGTCCACCAACTCCGTCACCCCTCGCTTCAGCCGCTCGTTCTGATAGGTCAGCGTGAGGTGCGCGCCTGCCTCATGGAGCTGCCGGGCAATGGCCCAGGCGATGCTGCGTTGGTTGGCGACGCCGAAAACGATGGCGCCTTTCCCGGAGAGGTCGATGGCGGTTGGCACGTGTAGCCTCTCACCGGGCCATGGGGAGTGAATCGAGGGCGCACCACGCATCGTCTCGGAGCTCGACCTCCACTCGAGGCCGGAGCGTCCGTTTCCGCATCTCGTCCTCCAGCATGAAGAAGTCCTCTTTGGGGACCAGATGCAGCGCGCCCAGAAAGGCCAACGGCCACTGCTCGGGTACCCACTTGCGAACGTACTGCATGCGGGGCGCCACAAGTCGGGCGTCGACGTGCCCCTTCTCTTTGAGGACCACGTTGGACCGCAGCCGCACCCGCCACGGAAACTCCTCGTGGGGATCGGACGACCCCCAGACCCGTTGGTGATCTTCAAAGTAGGTGGAGTCTATCGTCGCGGTTGCCGCGAAGACCTGCCAATCACTCACGTAGTACAGCACACGGTCACCCACCTCCATACGCTGGACCCGCTTCTTCTGTGCCCTTCCCATGCCCAACATGTCGAAATGGCGGTCCCGGGTGGCCTGGTAGAACTCGGGGCTAACGCTTACCATCCAGTAGTTTCGAGGCGCGGCCATGTTACTTCCCTCGGGCCCAAAGAGGGCTGCTGTGAAAAGTCTAACACGCTCAAGCCCGGGAGTCCCACGCTGGCAGCGGTCCCAACGTCCCGTTGACCCCTCCACGCGCCCTGCGTACCATACCCATGCCCCTTCGAGGCCGCTCTCGCTGGGCCCACAACGATTCGTCGAGGCTTACTTCCCGGCTCGCCTGTCATGACCACCGCGCTGCGCCATACGCCACTGTACGAGGCCCACGTGCGACTGGGTGGACGCATGGTGCCTTTCGCCGGCTGGGAGATGCCCGTGCAGTACCAGGGCATACTGGCCGAAGCCAGGGCGGTCCGCTCCAGCGTCGGGGCCTTCGACGTCTCTCACATGGGGCGCATCGCCGTGGAGGGTCCGGACGCACGCGCGCTCCTCGATTGGGTGCACACCGCGGACATCGGCGAGCGGATGGCCATCGGCCGCGCCCGCTACGGGCTGCTCTGCAACGAACAGGGCGGCATCATCGACGACGGCATCGTCTACCGGCTGGACCAGGAGCGCTTCCTGCTGGTAGCCAACGCCGCCAACGCGTCAACGGTCTTGGACTGGCTCGCGCGCTGGCACGATGCACGGTTCCCAAACGCCACCGTGGAAGACCTCACGGAGCGCATGGCCATGGTCGCCGTCCAGGGACCGGCCGCCATCGAGACCATCGCGCGACTATCCAACTTTGACCCGGAGGCTGTAGGTCCGTTCCGTTGCGTCCAGGCCTCCGTTCAGGGCCGGAGCGCCCTCATCGGGCGAACGGGGTACACGGGTGAGGACGGCGTGGAGGTCATGCCCGCCTCGGAGGACGCGCCATGGCTGTGGGAGCTGCTGCTGGAGCATGGGGTTGTGCCGTGCGGCCTGGGTGCCCGAGACGTCTTGCGGCTGGAGGCTGGCCTCGCGCTACACGGTGCGGACATCAGCCCCTCGGTGGACCCTATCGCGGCGGGGTTGGACCGCTTCGTCACCAAGGACGGTAGCTTCTGCGGCGCGGACGCCATCCAGCGGATTCGGGCTGCTGGCCCTCAGCGGCGTCTCGTGGGGTTCCAGACCGTCAGCAGGGGTACCCTTCCGCGTGCTCACGCGCCCCTGTTGGCGAACGATAATGTGGTCGGTGAAGTGACCAGCGGAGGCTATTCGCCCACGCTTGACAGGAATATCGGCCTGGGCTATGTTCCGGTTCGATTCGCCTTCCCCGGTACCGAGCTTCAGCTAGATATTCGCGGCAAGCTGGTCGACGCCGTGACGGTCTCGCTGCCTTTCTACTCGCGGCTGAGGTAACCCATGGACACTCCGACCGACCGCAGGTACTCCAAGGAGCACGAGTGGGCGCTGCTGGAAGACGATGGGACCGTTCGTATCGGCATCAGCTCCTTCGCCCAGGACCAGCTTGGCGACGTCGTCTACGTAGACCTCCCCGCCGTCGGCTCGAAGCTGAGCCAGTCCAAGCAGATGGGCGAGGTGGAGTCGGTCAAAGCCGTGTCCGAGCTCTACTCACCCGTGAGCGGCGAGGTGGTGGACGTGAACCCAAGCGTGGCGGATACGCCCGAGCTCCTGAACCAAGACCCGTATGAGAAGGGGTGGCTGGTCCGAGTACGCCCGACCGATACCGCCGAGCTGCAAAGCCTGCTGGACGCCGCCCAGTACGACCGCCTCCTCTTAGGGCCGTAGACCTGCCGTCAGACGGCCTCGGTAAATTGACTGGGCGGGTGGCCAAGAGTACCATCGCCGCGCGGAGAGAGTTGAATATTCCCCGATTAGGAGGTGTCTCTTGCGGTTTCTTCTCAAATGTTCGATCCCGGTCGAGACGGGTAACGCTGGCATCCGAGACGGCAGCTTGCTCCAAAAGATGCAGTCGATCCTGGAGGACCTGAAGCCCGAGGCGGTGTACCTCACCGCGGAAGGTGGGACGAGAACGGTCTTCCTGATCGTCGACATGCAGGACGCCTCACAGATGCCGGGGATAGCCGAGCCCTGGTTCCTGGCGTTCAACGCCAGCGTCGAGGCTATTCCCGTTATGCTCCCCGAGGACTTGGAGCGGGGTGGGCCGGGTCTCGAGGCCGCGGTCGAGAAGTACGGCTAACCGTTGCTGAGTGGTTAGCTCTTCGACAGGCCCTCGCTGACAAGGATGAGGGATTCGGCATGGTTCTTGCCGTACTGCCTAAGCGCAGTGAAGGGCCGTCAGGGGGCGGACCTGGTCGTCTTCCTCCTCTGACAGACTTGCTCGCACTTGTCGCCATCGGCAACGGGGAGCTAAGCTCCCTAATGTCTGAGCTAGAGCCTGTAACTACACGTGCGCACCACGTAACCTCGGGAAGAACATGGCGGACGCTTCCTTCACCTCGCCCTACATCCCCAATACCGACGAAGACCGCACGGCCATGCTTCAATCCGTGGGGGCCCCGACCGTAGAGAGCCTATTCGCGGATATCCCCATTGAGTTTCGGGACCCGGACCTGCGGCTTCCCCCGCCCCTTTCCGAGCTGGAGCTGCACCAGGAGATGGAGCGGCTGGCGGCGCGAAACACTCTGCCTGGCCAGTACGCCTGCTTCCTGGGCGCTGGGGTCTATCGCCACTTCACGCCGGCGGTGGTCGGCGTGCTGGCTAGCCGCGGCGAGTTTCTGACCTCCTACACCCCGTACCAGCCGGAGGTCTCCCAAGGGACCCTCCAGGCAGCCTACGAGCTTCAGAGCATGACCAGCCAGCTCCTGGGCATGGAGGTGGCCAACGCGGGGCTGTACGATGGCGCCACCAGCCTGGCAGAGGCGGCGCTCATGGCGTGCCGCGTCACCCACCGCTACCGGGTGGCGGTGCTCAGTACCATGGCCCCTAACTATGCCGACGTCGTGCGCACCTACACGGAGCCGCAAGGCATTGAGGTCTACGGCATCCCTCCCAACGTCCAAGAGCTGCAACCGGAAACCGCCTGCGTGCTGGTGCAGCAACCCAACTTCTTTGGCTACCTGGAGTCGTTAGAGCACTTGGAAGCCGTTGCGCATGGCCACGGTGCGCTCCTGTGCGTGTCCGCCGACCCGGTGGCCGCCGCCCTCTTCAAGCCACCTGGCGCCTACGGCGCCGACATCGCCACCGCCGAGGGGCAGGCCCTGGGGATACCGCCCAGCTTCGGCGGACCGTTCGTAGGGCTGTTCGCCTGCAAGCAGGAGCACCTACGCCAAATGCCCGGGCGCATCGTGGGCCGTACCACCGATGCCAACGGCCACGGGGGCTACGTGCTAACGCTCCAGACCCGAGAGCAGCACATCCGCCGGGAGCGGGCTACTTCCAATATCTGCACTAGCACCGCGCTGGTCGGGCTCATGGCAACTATCTACACCGCGTGCATGGGCAAGCGCGGCTTGCGCCACGTGGCCGAGCTGTGCTACCAGAAGGCCCACTACGCCGCCGGCCTCATCGCCGAGCTACCCGGCTACACGTTGCCGCTGGAGGGCGTCTTCTTCCAGGAGTTCGTCGTCTCCTGCCCCAAGCCGCCCGCGGAGATAAACCAGGCCCTGCTTCGCCAAGGGATCATCGGCGGGCTGGACGTAAGCGACAGCGTGCCGAACGGAATGCTGCTCTGCGTCACGGAAATGAACAGCCGCCAAGAGATCGACGCGCTGGCGAGCGCCCTGAGCGAGGTTACCTAGCCATGCAGGCCGAGCAAGCACGCGCCACGCGTCAGGAGCACCAGCGCCGGCTGCTCATGGACCGGAGCGTCGCGGGCCGGACGGGCGCTTCGCTGCCGGCTTCCGATGTGCCCCTGCAAGTACCGCCTCCACCGGACCTCCTACGCGGCGAGCTGGAGCTCCCCGAGGTCTCCGAAGGGGAAGTGGTCCGTTACTTCACCCATCTGAGCCAGCTTAACTTCGGCGTGGATACGCACTTCTACCCCCTGGGCAGCTGTACGATGAAGTACAACCCCAGGGTGAACGATGCCATGGCGTCGTTGCCGGGGTTTGCCCAGCTCCACCCCCGCCAGCCCGACGACCAGGTCCAGGGCGCGCTGGCGTTGATGTACCGGCTCCAGGAGTACCTTCAGGAGATCACCGGCCTCCCGGCCGCCGGGCTGGCGCCCTTGGCCGGGGCACACGGAGAGTTGACGGGCATCCTGATGATCCGCGCCCACCACCGTGCCCGTGGCGAGACGCACCGGCGCAAGATGCTCATCCCCGACACAGCCCACGGCACCAACCCCGCCTCGGCCGCCATGGGCGGCTACCACGCCGTCTCCATTCCGTCCGACGCCCAGGGCAACACGGACTTGGATGCGCTGCGCCACGAGGCGACGGGCGACCTGGCCGGCATGATGTTCACGCTGCCGACGACGCTGGGCCTCTTCGATACCAACACCGTGGAGATGTGCCGGATCGTCCATGAAGCGGGTGGCCTGGTGTACGGCGACGGGGCCAACATGAACGCCCTGCTGGGCCGTGCCAAGCTCGCTGCCCTGGGCTTTGACGTGGTCCACCTAAACCTCCATAAGACGTTCAGCACGCCGCACGGCGGCGGTGGCCCCGGCGCTGGGCCTGTATGCTCCACCGAGGAGCTCTCGCGCTACCTGCCCGAGCCGGTCGTAGCCGCCTCCCCAGCGGCTGAGGACACCGCCTACTCCCTTATCCGGCCCTCGCAGAGTATCGGCCGAATCGGCGGTTTCCACGGCAGCTTCGGGGTTATGGTGCGGGCCTTCGCCTACATCACGCTGCTTGGCGCCCAAGGGATGCGCGACATCAGCGCCAACGCCGTCCTCAACGCCAACTACCTGAAGGCGAAGCTCCAAGACGTGTTCCACCTACCCTATGACCGCACGTACATGCACGAAGTCGTGTTCTCCGCCCGAAAGGAGCATGGTGTTAAGGCGCTGGACGTGGCGAAACGGCTCCTGGACTACGGCTTCCACGCCCCTACCATGTACTTCCCCTTGGTGGTGGAGGAGGCGCTGATGATCGAGCCCACGGAGACCGAGTCCAAGGAGACGCTGGACGATTTCATTGCCGCCCTGCACCAGATCGCCGATGAGGCGGCGCGCGACCCGGACCTGGTGCTTCACGCGCCCTACGCTACGCCGACGGCGAGGCTGGACGAGGCCAAGGCGGCACGTCGTCCCGACCTACGCTGGCGCCCCCAGGGCTAAGCCCTGGACCCACTTGCGGGCAGGGTGTGACCCTGCACCTATAAGCGGTGTCCCCATTGCAGCTGCTCAACGTAACGCCCACAAGCCCACGCCGGAACGTATGGAGTACACGCGGACGCGCTCCGGGGCGGGCGGGTGGGCAAAACAACCTGGGGGGTGGTGCAGGGTGCGGCCCTGCACCTACTTGCGGGCAGGATTTCCCCTGCACTCATACGCGGTGTCCCCGTTGCGGCTGCTCAATGTAGCGCCCGTAAGCCCGCGCCGGAGCGCTGGGAGCACACGCGGGCGCATCCCGGGCAGGCGGGTGTGTAAAACAACCTTGGGTGGTGCAGCCGCAGGTGCTGAGCCGAGCCCTGGCACTTTACGGTAGGCAGTCCCTCGGCTATCCTTACCCCCAACTTCCAGAGCCAACGCATGCTTTCGGGTAGCCACCGCCTGCCGAGAAGGAGGAGCAATGGCAGAAGTAGGACAGTCAGCGCCATCGTTTACGCTGCGCGACCACAACCGCGAAGAGGTGAGTCTGGAGCAGTTCAAGGGGCAGAAGTACGTGGTGCTCCATATCTTTCCCGCCGCCTTCACCGGTGGCTGAGCGAACCAGACCTCCACGTTCGCACGGGCCACCACGCGATTCGAGGAGAAGGATGCCCAGGTCCTGGGCATGAGTGTCGATAGCGCACCCTCCCTTCGGGCGTTCTCGGCCGGGTTGGGCGGGGTACCTCACCCCTCCTCGCGGACTTTCACCCCAAGGGAGCGGTGCTCCAGTCCTACGGCGTGTACAACGAGGACACCGGCATGGCACGGCGCTCCGTGTTCATCATCGACAAGGAGGGCGTCATCCGTTGGTCAGAGCTCTACCAGGCCGGCTCGTTGCCGAACCCCGACGACGTGCTAGGGGAGTTGGAGAAGGTCCAAAAGTAGCTAGGAGCGAGGGACTTAGCGGGCCAGCTCCTCCCAGCTAGGCAAGTCCACCCCCTCCACGCTCTCCGCCGCGCTCCGCCACAGGGGCATATGGGCCGGCGTCGCCAGGGGCGCGCGGACGTCCCAAGGGCTATCGGCTGGCATGAACCCCTCCAAAGGCGATAAAGGCGCGCCCTTGCTCAGCGCCATCACCTTGAACCCACCCATACCCTCGGGGTCCACCAACGCATCCATGGCCCGCAGGTTAGCCCGCCGTTCCTGGGGTGTTAGGCCCTCTCGCCGGGCGATATCGGCCCGGTAGGTGGACCAGCCAAGGTTGGTCAGGAACTCCTGTTGGGTGGCGTAGCCCGCGATCGTGAAACCCAGGGCCTCGGCGGCCTGGCGCACCGACGTGAAGTCGACGTGCACGCTGATGTCCTGGTCCCCCACGTGCTGGTAGGGGTTGGCGTTCAGCGTATGGCGGTAGTAGCACCGTAGGGTCCCCCGGCTGCGGGACTCGTCGTAGAGCGTGGCGGCCTCGTGTCCGTAGTCCATGAGCAGCAGGTATCCTCGTCCCAGAGCCTCGAAGGCATCCTGTAGCCACCTCGCCAGTCCCAGGTTTACCTCCGCGCGAAAGCCGTCGCGCAAGTGGATGCCGAGGTCTTCAAACCGCTGGGCCAGCGCCGGGGTGGGCGGCTCGCCCACCGCCTCCACGAAGCGGTCGTGCGCGTCCAGCGTCACCGACACCTCCCAAAGGCATCCGTCCCGTTTCAGCACCCGATGAACGGGCATGGCGTCGAGGAGCTCGTTGGCCACCACGCAGCCCTCCAGACGCCGCGCCGGCAGGCCACTGGACCGTAGCCACTGGAGGGCGACGGGAAGCGGTCCGTCCGGCGAAAGAAGGTCGATTCCCACGTACCGGAGCGCACGGCTGAACGCGGGATCGAAGCTTTGCACGTGCTCCCCCAGGTCGGCGCCCAAGCGGCCCGACCCAGCGCCGGGCTCCACGGCCCAAAAACGCGCCGGCGCACCCACAAGGCGCCACATCTGGGCCAGCTGACGGCCGAGCAGCGCGCCGAAAACCGGATGAGTGAGGGGCGCGGTGTAAAAATCGCTCTGCACGCCCTGCGGGCCACGGCTAGCATAGTAGCCACCGATGGGCCAGTAGAGCGCTACTTCGTGGAACTCCGCGAAAGTTATCGGGCCCTTACGCCCGATCCGGGCGCGCAACTCCGCTTCCGGGCCTTGGCTGACGTCCATGGATACTCGTCCTGCGTGGCTTGTCCCGCTCCACACCGCCGACGTATTAGCTTCCGTTAAGGGTCAGATGAAAAACGCCCCGAAGGACCGGGGCGTTTCAAGCTCAGTGGAACGGTAGCTTAGAGACCAGAGGTCGCGGCGAGTCCCTGTGAGCGGTGTACGTGGTTGCCGTCTGACTCCCAGCTCGTAATCTGGATAGAGTTTTTGAACATGCGCACCTCGCCACAGATCTTACACTCCCCGTTACTCGTAGGCCCGTTAGGGCTCTCAATCATCCAGTAGTGATTACAGCAATCTTCCTGCGAATCGGCCTCGTGACTCAGGTCTATGTTTTGCATCTCGATTCCCCTGTCTCGAGAAATAGCGCGCCTAACCTACCCTCGCTCCTCGATCGGCACGTACTCCAGATCTTCGGGCCCTACGTACCGCAACAGCGGACGAATAAGAATGTTCGCCCGCTCCTGTTCCATCACTTGCACCACGTACCCCGGCACTCGAGCAATGGCAAATATGGGTACAAACAGGTCCTCTGGAATGCCCAGCAAGTAGTACACGGAGCCCGACCAGAAGTCGACGTTGACGCAGATGCCCCGCTCGGCGTAGGGCCGCATATGCTCCTCTACCTTGCTGAGGATGCGGAACCACTTCGGCTGGCCCATCTTTTCGCCCAAGAGCCGCGAGCCTTCGCGCAGGTGCCTTGCCCGCGGGTCCTCCGCCTTATACACGGCGTGGCCGAAGCCCATAATGCGTTCTCTTTTGTCGTGCTTGTCGTTGAGGTACTGCTCAACGTTGGATTCCTCGCCGATCTCCAACGCCATCTTCATGACGCCCTCGGCCGCACCCCCGTGAAGCGGGCCCTTCAGGGTGGCTATGCCTGCTACCACCGCGGCGTGCACATCGGTCAACGTGCTGGCCGCGACGCGTGCGGCAAAGGCAGACGCGTTGGACCCGTGGTCCAGGTGAACGATGAGGTCCTTTTCCATAAGCCGCGCAGTGTCATCGTCCGGGCGTTCTCCCAGGAGCATGTGCAGGAAGTTGGTCGCATGGTTCAGCTCGGGGTCCGGTCCGATGACAGGCTGGCCGCTTCGGATCTGGTGATGGGCAGCCACGATGGTCGGCATCTGGGCTGTCAGCGTGATGCCCTTGCGCAGCGTCGCCTCGGGCGTTGCGTCCGCCACGCCGGTCTCGAAGGCCGCCAGCGCCGAGACGGCCGTTCGAAGCACGTCCATAGGATGTGCTTCCTTGATTTTGTCTATGATTTCAAGAATGGGAGGGGGTAACTCTCTGGCCTGACGAAGGGTCTGGTCGAACTGGTGGAGCTCTGCGCTGGTGGGGAGGTGGCCGTTTAGCAAAAGGAAGGTAGTCTCTTCGAAGGTCGCCTTCTCTGCCAGGTCGTGGATATCGTAGCCTCGATAAATGAGCTTGCCGATATCACCGATGACGTTACTGGACTCGGTAGTGTCCAGGTAGACGTTCCTGAGTCCGCGCCGCAACTCAGTCTCTTGTTGGGTCATACAGCTTTCCTGTAGTCAAATGAGCCACCACCGCAGGGGCAGCTATATTCATGGGTCTCGGGGCCAGCGTTATCGTCAGACCGCTTACGCTCTTACCGCTTCCACTGCCTCAGGCAAGATACGAGATGCCGCTGGCATTCGCTGGCGGTATCACACGGTGCTATGTGGGGGACTTATCGGTACTCGGGCCATGCGCCAACGGTCATGCGGTGGAAGCTTCCTGCTCCCGTGACCTCAAGACCAGTGGTCATTATAGCAGGCCCCCGAGGCTGATGTCAATGTGGCCAATTGGCCATGCAGTAGGCCACGGCCTTGGCTACGTGCTCATAAGCCCCTCACGTTTAGCTAGCACCACGGTCAGCCAGAGCGCCTCCTCAGAGGAGAAAGAGACTAACTCTTGGCACAACGTCTCTTTCCTTCGGCGCACCACGGTGACGAATGTTAATTCCCGACGGCTCCTGCCGCTGGAACGATAAAAAGGTGACCAAGTAAGGGAATTTTTGTCGGAAAACACCCTTTGACACCCTCCAGCGACGAAGCGTATTGTAGAGGGGCATAGCGTTACGAAGCTGGGTACGACGGCCGCCCTTGGTCGTCACACCCCGCCTCCATAAGCGCATGCTGGACGGCCTCGACTCGGAGGGTTCTGGCGTGGCCCATCAAAACGAGATAGTGGTCCGGTTCGCTGGAGAAGGTGGTCAGGGAGTAGTAACCGCGGCCGAGATGCTCGGCAGGGCCGCGACGGCCGTGGGGTATCACGCCCTCACCTTCGCCACCTTTCCATCGCAGATCCTCGGCGGGCCCACCTGGACCCAAGCTCGGGTTTCACCGCAGGAAGTGCTCAGCCCCGGTGACGCCATCGACATCCTCGTGGCCTTCAACGACTACGCCTACCAGGAGCACCGTGGGGAGGTGCGCGAGGGAGGCGTGATCTTGCACGATCCCTCGGTGCATCCGGACCAGGACTCCGGTGGTGTGCGAACCCTCTCGATTCCCTTCGATGACCTGGCCAAGAAGACCGGCGAGTCGCGAGCAGCCAACATGGTGGTCATGGGTGTGTTGGCGCGTCTCGTCAACATGCCGCTGGACTACTTCAAGACCTTCGTAGAGCTGCGGTGGCCCGGACGCGGAGCGGTGATCAAAGCCAACAAAATGGCCTTGGACCTGGGTTATGAGCAAGCGGCTGAGGAAACGCCCATCGCGGAGCTAGGCACCCCCCAGAAGCCTTCTTACAGTCAGCTTTTTATCAAAGGCAACGAAGCACTCGCTATCGGCGCAATCCATGCTGGGGTCGACTTCTACGTGGGATATCCCATCTCGCCCGCGACGCCCGTGTTGGTGTTTATGGAGCGAAACTTGGTTGGAGAGGGCAAGTTCGCCTACCAGGTCAGCTCAGAAATCGAGGCGATCACCTCGGTGCTCGGGGCTAGTTTCTCCGGTAAGAAGGCGATGTCCGCCACCTCCGGTCCGGGGTTCACTCTCATGAGCGAAGGCCTCGGCCTCGCGTGGATGGCGGAGATCCCGTGCGTGATCGTCGACGTGCAGCGCGGCGGCCCAGCCACCGGTCTGCCCACCAAAACTGAGCAGTCCGACCTGCTGGCGGCGCTGAGCCCAGCCCACGGGGACTCCCGCCTCCCGATCATCGCTCCAGGCACCGTGGAGGAATGCTTCCGCGGCGCCGTGACCGCCTTTAATTGGGCCGAACGGTACCAGGGACCGGTGATCCTCCTGAGCGAGCACTCCTTGGCCGAGCGGGCCCAGAACATCCCAAGGCCCGACCTCAGCACGGTCCAGGTGGAGAACCGCGTCGTCTATACCGGCGACAATGGGTACCATCGCTACGAGAGTTGGGAGCTATCTCCCATGCCCATCCCCGGGAGCCCGGGATCGTACGTTGCCAACGGCAGTGAGCACGATGGCATGGGCGATACCACGCACCTGGGCTCGCGTCACATCCAGATGACGGAGCGGCGTTTCAGCAAGCTAAAGCTGCTAGAGGACACCACCTACGAGTCCCATAACACCGATGCGCCCATCGCCATTATGACGTGGGGTGGCTCTAAGGGCTCCGCGCAAGAGGCTTACCAGCTCTTGGAGGCGGACGAGTCGACCCGGGGCAAGCTGGGCTGGTACTACACCATATTCCTCCATCCGATGCCTCCCGCGCTGCTGGATGAGCTGCGGCAAAAGGAGCTGGTGCTCGTACCGGAGCTGAACTATCAGGGGCAGTTTGCTAGCGTGCTACGCTCCCTCGGTATCAAGGCAGAGGCTATCACCCAGTACACCGGGCTACCCTTCAAGGCCGGCCCGCTGGCCCAGCACATCGCTGAAAGGGCCGGGGCCGCCGGTAAGCAACCGGCGAAAGGGAAGGTAAAGGCATGACGTCCAAAAACCCCGAGTACGACTTTAAGTGGTGCCCCGGGTGCGGGGACTTCGGCGTGCGGCGAGCCCTTGAGCTTGCCATGGAAGCGCGGATGGTCCGTACGGAGCTTCCCATGGAGAACAACGTGATGGTGGCCGGAATCGGCTGTTCCGGTAATATGGTCCACTTGCTGGAGGGCGCGCAGCCCTACGGCTTTCACGGCATCCATGGGCGCAGCCTCCCCATCGCGTTCGGCGTGAAAATGGCGCGGCCCGATCTTAACGTGGTCGTGGTGGCCGGCGATGGCGACTTCTTGAGCATCGGCATGGAACACATCGCGCCGCAGGCGGCCCGCAACCTCAACATCTGCGCCGTGATCATGGACAATGGCGTGTACGGCCTCACCAAGGGGCAAAGCTCACCCACCACCGAGCTGGGAGTAATCACCAACTCAACGCCCTATGGAAAGATGGAGGCCCCATTGAACGCGCTGGGCCTGTACTTCGCCTTGGAGGTCTCCTTCATCGCCTCCAGCTACTCCAGCAAGCCCCGAGACCTAGCCAAACTTATCACCGCTGGCATTGACCATCCGGGATTCGCCATCGTTCAGGTACAGTCCCCGTGCACCACCTACAACGATACGTACGAGGCGCTCAAGGGAAACGCGGCGAAGGGCATCGACCCCACCGCCTGGACGGTCCCGGACGACCACGATCCGACCGACCGGGGCGCGGCCTACGACATCATCAGCCAGGGCGGCATACCCCTGGGCGTCATCTACAAGAACGAGGGCCGACCCACCTTGGACCAGCAGAACGAAGAGCTTCACCAGCGAGTGACGGCCAACACACCGGACCAACTGTTGGACACATTCGCCATCTAGCCTCGCAGCCCCCTTTCGAGAGTGCAGCAACAGCAACGGCCCCTCGCTTGAGCGCGGGGCCGTCGTCTTTTAGCCGTTGCAAAGCTCTCCCTGAGAGGGATACACCCTCGTATACAGTCCGGGGAGGGTGGGGGTAGGTCCTGTCTGTAGGCTCTTGACCAATCTCTAGCGCAATCGCAGACCAGCGCTACCCCCTGGGGGTACGGACGTAATCGGCCAAGTAGCCGCGCAAGGCGATACGCCCACGGTGCAACCGGGCCTTAAAGGCGGGCACGCTCACGTCTACCACGTCCGCCGCCTCCTGCACGGAGAGCTGTTGCACGTCCCGTAACACAACGGCCGTCCGCAGGTCCTCGGGCAACAGGCCGAGGGCCTCTTCCAGCTTGTCTTTCAGCTCTGTATTGAGGACCTGGGGCTCAGGGCCCGGGCTCCAGTCGACGATCTCCATCTCTTCCACGGGCCCCGCTGACATCTGCCTGGGGCGTCGCTCTCTCCGGAGCTTCATCAGCGCGGCGTTCATCACGATACGGTACAGCCAGGTCGTCACCTGCGCGTCGCCCCGAAACCGGTCCTTGGCCCGATAGGCGGAAAGGAACGGAGGTTACGTCAATGGGTGTGTAAACGACATCAGGCGGCGACCTTCTCAGCCGTTGATTCAATGGCGATTCCATCCGCATACTGTGCACCGAGATAGACGTCTTCGATCAACTCAGGGGCCTTCAGACGCCTGAAGCGCTGTTCGGCGACCATCAACATTTTCCAGATCACCGCTATCGCCCGATCGACCCTCTTGTAGCGCTTGGCGGCATCGGTCCGAAGCCTGAGGGCCGCGAAGGGTGATTCTACCGGGTTCGTCGTGCGAAGGTGCCCCCAGTGCTCCTTTGGGAAGTCATAGAAGGTGACCATGCGGTCCCAGTCCCGCTCCAAGGCCTCTGAGGCCGCCTCGTAGGAATGGTCGCCGCACCACCTGGTGAACACCGTCCTGAGCCGCTCAGCCTCTGTCCGAGTCGGCGCGTAGGGGATAGTACGCAGCATGAGCTTGGCCTGGTCCTGTTGTCGCTTTGGAAGCTTGGCGAGCACGTTTACGATCTTGTGGTTCCAGCAGCGTTGCTCTGCCGCCTGCGGATAGACGTTGCGCAGAGCTCCCCAGATGCCCAGGTGTCCGTCCCCAACCACCAGCCTCGGGCACTCCAGCCCGCGGCGCCTCATGTCCCTGAGCACATCGGACCAGTTCTCTGTGGACTCCCTGTATCCGGGAACAGCGCTCACCACCACCTTGCTCCCGTCGCTCAGGGCCGCCACCACCACCAGTACTGCCGCCTTCTCCTTCTCAAGACCAGCCTTGACGTAGACTCCATCCACCCACATGTAGACCACTTCCAGGTCATCTAGGGGCCGGCTGCGCCATTGGGCAAGCTCATCGTTCCACTTGGACTTCAACCGGGCCACCGTGCTCGCCGATACCGGTGCGTCCTCTCCCAGCAGCCCCCGCAAAGCCAGATCGGAGTCGCCTTCGGATAGACCGTGCAGGTACAGCTCGGGGATCAACTCAGCAACCTTCCTGGTCCTGTTGACGAACAGCGGCAGCAGCCGGCTCTCGAACTGCTCCTCGGTATCGCGGACTCGCGGCCGCCTCAGCTGTATCGTTCCCGAACTCAGCGTAAGCCTCCGGGCTCTGCCGTATCCGTTCCGATAGCCGGTATCGTTGTCCGAGTCGGATCTGAGCGCCGACTTCGCCCTTCCCAGAAACGCCGTCACCTCCTCCTCCAGCAACTCCTGGATCAGCCTCTGGACCTGGCTTCGCACCCAATCCTCCAACTGCTCCCACTCCGGCCTTGACTCCGACCTACTCTCAGTGCTTTCCTTCCTCATGGGCGGTCTATCTCCTCTCTTGGGCCTCGAGCCCGTGTTGTTCAGAGAGAGGGTACACCGCCTGACTGTTTACACACTTTTTGAAGATACCTCAAGGAACGCCTCCTGGACCACATCCTCCGCATCGGCTGGGTTATTCACCATGCGGTAGGCGATGTTGTAGGCGAAGTCGGTGTACTGCTCGACTATTGCGCTAAAGGTCTCGTTGTCCATCCAGCATGTCCAGACCGCCAGCAAATACACTGACCCGTGGCCTCAAACGTGCATCCTTTGCGGGAAGGCTGCATCAAACCATCCGTGGGCGTCTTATCGCTCGCCGCTCAGAAGAGACGGTCCACCGCGGCCAGATTGTAGCCGAACGGTGCCATGACCACCAAATGAGCGGGTTGCCGGGACAAGAGGACCCATTTACAATTCACCTGTTCGGTCAGGAGCGCCACTATGCAATCAGGCCCAGTAGCATGGGTTCGAAAACTACTTGGAAGGGGAGAGCTGGACTGCGAAGAAATTCGCGACCTCTCTTCTGAGTACGTAGACGGCACCCTTCGGGAGTCTATCTCCACTAGATTCCGCCGTCACCTGGACACCTGCGAGAATTGCAACAGCTTTGTCGCGACGTTCAGGGCCACGGTGCTGACGCTGCGGGACCTGCCCCGGCGTCAGCACCCCGCTGACCTCTCCAAACGGGTGCAGGAGCAGATTAACGCCGTCGCTTCGCAAGAAGGGCCAGACAAGGAAACCACTGCATAGCTCGGCCCTTCAGGTCGTACCCCACCTGCTAGTCCCAGAACCGCTCCTCTTGCCATGGGTCACCGCGCATGTGGTATCCGCGCAGCTCCCAGAACCCCGGGCTGTCTTCGCTCATGAGCTCCAGGCCCTGCACCCACTTGGCGCTTTTCCAACCGTAGCGTTGGGGTAGTACCAGCCGCATCGGCGCCCCATGGTCGGGCGTGAGGGGCAGGCCATCGTGGCGGTGGGCTAAGAGCGCATCAGCCTCCAGAAGCAGGGCCAGGTCCAGGTTGGTGGTGTAGCCATCGTGGCAGTGGACCATCACGAACGCCGCTTCGGGTGAGGGCGCCGCGAGCTCCAGCACGTCCCGTACCCGGACCCCTTCCCACGTGTTGTCCAGGCGGCTCCACTGGGTTACGCAGTGAAAGTCACTGGTCATGGTCACTTGGGGCATGGCCATGAACCGCTCCCAATCTAGCTCCACGGGCCGTACCACCAGCCCTGTTATCTGCAACCGCCATCGCTCCAGGGGGATGCGTGGAGCAAACATCGCGGTCATCACCGGGAGCTTCTCGGTGAGGAACTGCCCTGGAGCGACCCTGGGTGCCTCAGTACCTCCCGGGCGGAGTTTCTTACCGGCTTCCTTCATGCCCTACCTCGATTGGTGGCCTGACGTGGGGAACCCTGGGGGTCCTCACCTTCGTCACTGAACTCCCTGCGCGCCCTGTCCATCGTGCGTTGGATAAATGGAGTCTTCGCCTCGTTGTAGGCGGGCGGGTCTGCTGCAAGCGTGGCCATCAGCTTACGCTTTAGCTCCTCATACTCCTGGTTCACATCCGGGTGTGCTCTCAGGTAGTCACGAAACAGCAGGTGTTCAACCCAGAAGGCGCCACCATACTCGGTCACGTGAAGGTTGTACCGGCGCGGAACGGCTTTGCGTAGGTATAACGTGCCTGGGACTGCCTCGCCTCGCCACTCGTATCCGATACCCTCTAGCAATCGCGCGTACCCCGCGGCTTCCGCCATCGTGGGAATTCCGAGCATCTGGTCCACGATAGGCTTAGCGGCCAGACCGGGCACCGATGTGCTTCCTACGTGGGCAACATGCCGTGGGTCAATTCCCAGCACAGAGGCAACGCATGCCTTCTCCTGCTCAAACAAAGCAGGCCAGTTAGGGTCATACTCCACTATGCTGTAGCTGGGGCTCGTCACCCTGCAACCTCGGTCTCTCTGGAGTCCCTTCGTTGTCTCTCCCGAAAGCTTACACTATCATGGTCGTCACCATGGCGCGGCGAACGGACACAACGGGGCAGCAGGGCGATGCCCTGAGTACACCTCAACCGACCCCCTCGGCCGTGGCCGTCTCCGATGTCACCAAAGCCTATGGACGCGCCGTCGCACTCCGTGGCGTGGACCTGGAGCTGGGGTGGGGGCGCTGCTTGGTGCTGCTAGGGGCCAACGGGGCCGGGAAAAGCACGTTGCTCCGCATGCTGGCCACCTTGGTTCAGCCGGATAGCGGCGCGGCGCGGGTGGCCGGCTTCGACTGCCAGCGGCACGCGGCCCAGGTGCGGCGAGTCGTCGGCTTCCTGGGCCATAAGACGCTCCTCTACGACGACTTGACGGTGCTCGAGAACCTCCGGTTCTACGCGCGGCTGTACTCCCTGCACGACGCCGAGCAGCGGTTGGCCCAGCTTACGGAGGAGATGGGTGTCGCCGAGTGGGCCGGCCGACGGGTGCGGACGCTCTCCAACGGCATGCAGAAGCGGGTGGCGTTGGTCCGGACGCTGTTGCACCGGCCGTCGGTGCTGCTGCTCGACGAGCCGGAGACGGGCCTGGACGAAGAGGGCCAGCGGTTGCTGTCTCGCATCGTAAGGGCCGCCTGCGACGGTGGCGCGTCGGTGGTGATGACCACGCACAACGTGGAGCGTGGCCTGGAGCTAGCACACCAGGTGGCGGTGTTGGCCCAGGGGCGGCTCGTCCTCCAGGCGCCCAGGCGCGAGGTGGACCTGGCCTCGGTCCAAGGGGCCTTTGCCGCCCAGCAAGGCAGCGGCCCATGAGCGCCTTCTGGCGGGCATCGCTGGCGGTCTACGTCAAAGACCTACGACTGGAGGTGCGTACCAAGGAAACGGTCAGCTCCATCCTGGTCTTCAGCGTACTGGTGGTCTTCATCTTTAACTTCGCCTTCGACCCCTCGCCTAGCGTCATCGCCTTGGTGGGACCGGGCATCGTATGGGTGGCCTACACCTTTACCGGCATTTTGGGCCTCAACCGCAGCCTCATCGTGGAGAAAGACCAGGACACGCTGGACGGCTTGCGGCTGGCGCCCGTGGGGCGCGATGCCATCTACGCCGGCAAGGTGCTCGGCGCCTTCACCGTCATGGTGGTGGTCGAGGCGCTGATGCTCCCGGTGTTTCTGGTGCTGTTCGACCTCTCAGTCTTTACCCTCTGGTTTATCGTCATCGCGGTCCTGGCCACCCTCGGGTTCGCGGCGGTCGGTACCGTATTCTCGGCCATCGCCGTTCACACCCGAGCGCGGGAAGTGATGCTGCCTTTACTCTTCCTACCCGTGGTGTTGCCTATCATCATCGGCGCGGTCGCCACGACCGGCAGCGTTCTGGAAGGGGGTGGGTGGGAGGAGGTCGGCCGGTGGGTCCAGCTCATCCTGGTCTTCGACGTCGTATTCCTTGTGATATCATCACTGGCGTTTGAGTACGTGCTGGAGGAGTGAGCATGGCGGGGGCGATTGGTGTGCGGGCCGGGATAGGCTCAAGGCTGGGGGGAAACCTGTTCCTGGCCATCTTGAGCGGCATGTTCCTGGCCAACCTGGCGCTGATCTTTTTCTACGTGCCCACCGAGCGCGTGATGGGCATCGTGCAGCGGATCTTCTACTTCCACGTGCCACTGGCACTGGTGGGCTTCCTCAGCTTCTTCATTGTGTTTATCGCCAGCATCCTCTACTTGGTCGAGTGGAGCGAAAAGGGGGACCGCCGTGCCCAGGCCGCCGCGAAGGTGGGCATCGTGCAGCGGATCTTCTACTTCCACGTGCCACTGGCATTGGTGGGTTCCCTCAGGTTCTTCACCTTCTTAATCGTGTTTATCGCCAGCATCCTCCACTTGGTCGAGCGGAGCGAAAAGGGGGACCGCCGTGCCCAGGTCACTGCGGAGGAGTGGGACCGCCTTGCCCAGGCCGCCGCGGAGGTGGGCGTCGTGTTCCTTACCGGCGCCATCATCTCTGGCGCCATCTGGGCGAAGCCCGTCTGGGGCACGTGGTGGACGTGGGACCCGAAGCTCACCACCACGTTTATTCTTTGGGTTATCTACATTGGCTATCTCATGGTGCGCAACCTCGCTCCCAGCCGTGGCCAAGCGGCCCGCTACTCGGCCGTCATCGGCATCATCGGGGCCATAGACATCCCCATCGTCTACATGGCGTCGGAGTGGTGGCGAACGCTCCACCCCGAGCTGGTGGCTGGGCCCCTGGCGGAGACCGGCAACCTGGAGTCGAGCATGCGTTTCGTGTTCTACTTCTCCATCCTGACGTTTACGCTGTTGCTGTTTTACTTAATCCAGGCTCGGACTGCTCAGCGGCGCGCGGAGGAAGCGGTGGAAGAACTACGGCGGGCTTACGAATAATGGAAGCGATCGTCATGGTTTCTGGCTGGTAAGATCAGATGCGCATACGAACAGCACTCCTCTTAGCCCTGATCCTGCTCCTGGCTTTGGTCCCGCAGCTGGCGCTGGCCAAGCCCATTGCCCAGGGGGAGGCGCCGGGCGAAAGCAACCTGGGCTTTCTCTTCGCCGGGTTCGCGGTCGTGTGGGTGGCGTTCTTCGCCTACGTGTTCTACATGAGCCGCAGGGAACGGGAGCTACGCCGGGAGATCGAGGAGCTGCGACGGGAGCTTGGCCAGCGCCAGCCAGGCGGCGGCCCATCCTAGGTCTGCTTGGGAGAAGGTGACGACAGTGGAGTACACCCCAGCCCAGACTCCTTCCGGCCAGCTTACGTCGGTCCTGGGCGCGCACCGGAAGCTCTTGATCGCCGCCGTGGTCCTGCTAGCGGCCTTCGGCTACTTCGCCTTCACCGCGTTCTCAGGCGCCACCGCCTACTACATGACCGTGGACGAGGTCGTGGCCCTGGGCGACGAGCTGCCAGCCGGAGCATTTCAGGTGAAGGGCAGCCTGGCGCCGAAATCGTTTGTCCGCGAAGAGGGCAGCCTGCTGGCCACGTTCGAGTTGCAGGAGAATGGGGCTCGGGTCCAAGCTACCTACGATGGCGTTCTGCCCGGCCTCTTCTTCAACGAGCATTCAGAGATCGTACTGGGGGGCCGGTTTGGACCGTCCGGTACCTTCGAGGCGGACCGGGTCCTGGTCAAATGCCCGTCGAAGTATCAGTCCGACGACGAAGTCCCCGAGCGCTACATCCAGTGACCAGCAATGCCACTCGGTCCCCAACCTGAGCAGGTTCATGTCCCTGGAGGGCGGCCCGCGCTGGACCAGGAGTGGCTGAGCTACCTTCAACGCCAGGGCACCGCGACCGGCAAACGGCTCCAGCTCTGGCCGCCGCCGGGGCTTCATCAGGCGGTTGACTACTTCAACTCCCGCCGTTTTTTCGATAGCCACGAAAGCTGGGAGGCGCTGTGGCTTGCCACCGAATACCCGATTCGACTCTTCTACCTGGCCATGGCAAAGCTCACCGCGGGCTTCGAGCAGGCGCATCGCGGCAAGGGCGCCAGCGCCCGGCGGCTGGCCATCGATAGCCTTCTCTATCTTGACTCGTTCCGTCCCGCCTTCATGGGGCTAGATACGGAGCGCCTCTGCCAAGACGTGATCCGATGGCTGTCCCGGCCCGCGACGGCGGCCGTTCCCAAGCGGCTACGGATCACTCCGGCGTCTGGCGCCAAGGCGCGCCCGTAGGCGTGGCGGAAAAGCCATCGAAAACACCAAGGCCCCCGACTAGCGGGGGCCTTGGACCAACTGCTAGAACGGTGTTTTACGCAGCAGCAGTCGTGGTCTTCCCCGGTTCGTCACCGCCAATGGCCGTCGTGGCGGAAACGGGCTGCTCTTCGTAATCAGCCATGTGCCCACACTGGAAGCACTCTACGTAGGGACCGTACATGTCGGACTCCACCTTGAGGTCCCCACTACAACGTGGACAAGCCTTGAATAGAATCATCCCCATCACCTCCTTCCCCTGTTACCTCCTGTGACCGTTTTCTACGCACCGCGATTGTCCTTGGTTTCATCGCTGCCTATTGGATGCACCGGCAGCGCAATCGGGTGCAATCGCGCCATCGCGGCATTGTAGTATATAGGTTGACATACATTATATCAAGTTCTATCCTAGGTGACTAACGCGGTAGGTGCAACCTAGCCGTGACACCTGTCACGGGACGGAGGGTAGCGATGACGCAAGGCCCGCATACCGGTACAGACCAGCGCTCCCGTCGTTTCCTAGGCGACGTGCTTCCACCACCGTCACCAGAAGAGCGACAAACCACCCCAAGGCCCGGGCACCTGCAGAGCCAGCCATCGACGGAGGAGCCGCTGGAGCAGGAGGGCCTTTACATTATCAGCGTGGCCGCGCGAATCCTAAACATGCACCCCCAGACCCTTCGAAAGTACGAACGGGTCGGCCTCATCCAGCCGGCCAGGACCATCGGGATGCTCCGGCTCTACTCGGAGCGAGACGTCGGGGAGCTCCGCATCATCAAGCACCTCGTCGACGAGGTGGGCCTCAACCTGGCGGGTGTCGAGCTGGTCATGAGCATGATGCGTCGGCTCACCTCCTTCCGGCAGGTCCTCTCTGCGACCCGCGACACCGCCTGGGATGGGCTTCGTGCTGAGCTGCAGTCAATTCTAGATACTATTCAACGACGCTAACGGAGCCCTAAACCAAGCGCGGCTGCCGCGGTGTGCTGAGCGCGGGAGCCGAGTGCAAACGGCCCAGGGAAGAGCGATGTACGACGAAGACCGAGAGATGCAGGCAGACCACAGTGACCAGGCGCAAGATGCGGCAAACGGCGCCTTAGACCCTCAGAACGAGGCCACCGCCGAAGCTGCCTCAAGCGCCGAGGTCTTGCCCGAGGAGCAACTGGAGGAGGTCGCCCGGGAGCGGGACCAGTTCAGGGCGATGGCCCAGCGGGCCCAGGCGGACCTTATCAACTTCCGGCGGCGTATGGATGAGGAGCGTCAATCGCTCGCCCAAAGCGCCACCAACCAGCTGCTCGTGCGGTTACTGCCGGTCCTCGACGACTTCCAACGGGCGGCGGACCACCTGCCGTCGGACGCTCCTTCGACATGGAGCGAGGGGGTCCATATGGTCTGGCGCAAGCTGCAAAGCATCATGGATGGCGAAGGCGTAACGGCCTTCAGTCCGGAGCCGGGGACTTCCTTCGACCCAGCGGAGCATGAGGCGGTCTACTTCGAGCCGTCCGATGCGTACCCCCAAGGGTGCGTGCTAAGCACCATACGCCCGGGCTATCGCACCGCCAATCGTGTACTCCGTCCGGCGCAGGTCGTCTTGGCTCAGTCCCAGGAGGAGCAGCGTGGTGCGTAGGATGGCGAGCGCCCCAGGGCTGCTCACCATACGCACGACCGATGTAACGAGTAACGACTAAGGAGGACCACCATGGCCAAGGTCATCGGCATCGACTTGGGCACGACCAACTCCTGTGTAGCCGCCATGGAAGGCGGCGAGCCCACGGTGCTGGAAAATAACGAGGGAGGCCGGACTACGCCATCCGTCGTGGCCGTGAACCCCAAGTCTGGCGAGCGCTACGTTGGCCAGGTGGCCAAGCGCCAAGCCGTCACCAACCCTCAAAACACGGTCTACTCCATCAAGCGATTCATGGGGCGAAAGTTCAGCGAGGTGGCGAACGAGCTGAAAGAGATCGGCTACTCCGTATCTGAGGGGAAGAACGGCGACCTGGTTGTGACAATGGGGGACCAGACCTACTCTCCACCCGAGGTCTCGGCCATGGTGCTTCAGAAGATACGCGCGGACGCTGAGGCGAAGCTCGGCGAGCCGGTCCGGCAGGCGGTCATCACCGTGCCCGCGTACTTCAACGACAGCCAACGGCAGGCGACCAAGGACGCGGGCACCATCGCCGGCCTGGAGGTGCTGCGGATCATCAACGAGCCCACGGCCGCGTCGCTGGCGTACGGGTTGGACAAAAAATCCGACGAGACCATTGCAGTCTACGACCTTGGCGGCGGCACCTTCGACATCTCCATCCTGCACATCGGCGAAGGCGTCTTCGAAGTCAAGTCTACCAACGGCGATACCCACCTCGGTGGCGACGATTTTGACCAGCGCATCATCGACTGGATGGCCCAGGAGTTCCTGCGCGACCAGGGCATTGACCTGCGCCAAGACCGGATGGCGCTACAGCGCCTGAAGGAGGCCGCGGAGAAGGCCAAGGTAGAGCTTTCCAGCGTGATGGAGACGGAGATAAATCTGCCCTTCGTTACCGCTGATGCCTCTGGCCCAAAGCACCTGAACCTGACCCTGAGTCGCGCCAAGCTGGAGCAGCTGGTGGACGACCTTGTCGAGCGGACAGTCGAGCCGGTAAAGCAGGCGCTGGCGGACGCCGGCATCGTTGACTCCGCCATAGACGAGGTTGTGATGGTAGGGGGTATGACCCGGATGCCCGCCGTCATCAACAGGGTCAAGACCCTGTTCGGCAAGGAGCCTCACAAAGGGGTCAACCCCGACGAGGTGGTGGCGGTGGGCGCCGCCATCCAGGCCGGCGTGCTGCAAGGCGAAGTGAAGGACATCCTGCTCCTGGACGTGACGCCGCTCACGTTGGGCATCGAGACCTTGGGTAGCGTGATGACGCCTCTCATCAATCGGAACACCACCATCCCCACGTCGAAGAGCGAGGTGTTCACCACCGCCGCCGACGGCCAGACGAGCGTGGAGGTCCACGTGCTGCAGGGCGAGCGCTCCATGGCGCCCGAAAATAAGACCATCGGCCGGTTCTCTCTGGACGGCGTCCCGCCGTCGCCTCGAGGCACTCCGCAGATCGAAGTGACCTTCGACATCGACGCCAACGGCATCCTCAACGTCTCCGCCAAGGACCGCGCCACGGGCAAGGAGCAACGCATCACCATCACCGCTAGCTCAGGCCTCTCCAAGGAAGAGGTGGAGCGGCTGGTGAAAGAGGCGGACGCCCACGCCGACGAGGACCGCCAGCGCCGGGAGCTGGTGGAGGCGCGCAACCAGGCCGACTCTCTGGCCTACAGCGCCGAGAAGAGCCTGCGCGAGCACGGCGACAAAATCAGCGATGAGATCAAGCAGGAGGTGGAGGAGAAGGTGGCCGCGGTGCGCCAGGTCTTGGACAGCGGCGACATCGCCCAGATTCACACCGCGAGCGAAGCGCTGAACGCCGCCGTCACCAAGATCGGCGAGGCCATGTACCAGGGGGCCGAAGCGTCGTCCACCCCATCCACCGACGGCGAAGCGCCCCCACCCGACGCTGAAGACGATGCGGAGAGCAAGCCCGAGGACACGGTGGAGGGCGAGTACCGCGGGGTTTAGCCCAGGCACGTTCCCGTTATTGCGAACCGGCCTCACTGTCATTCCGAGCCCCGCCACAGGCGGAGTGAGGCGGACGAGGAATCTCGTCTTCTGTCCCTCCCCCCTGTCATTCCGAGCCCGCCGCAGGCGGAGTGAGGAATCTCGCCTTCCGTCCCCCTTAGGAGCGCGATTCTTCGTCCCGATTGCATCGGGGCTCAGAATGACGGCTTACGAAGCCCACCACGGGAGTCAGCGGGACGAATGACTCGGCAGGGCTAGCGGCCCTGGGCCATCTGCTCTCGCTGCCAGGCGGTGTCGATCTCGCCGTCGTAGAACCGCTCCGGGTTCTCCACCGCCCACAGCTGCTTGCGGATAACGTAGTTCTCGGGGTCCAGCGCCACGGCCTGGCGCCACAGCTCCGTGGCTTCCTCGGCCTTACCTCCCTTGTACAGGGCCAACCCTCGCTCGAACAGCTCAAAGGCCTGCGCCGAGGGTGCCACACTCTGGCTGGCCAGCTCGCGGCCTATATCAGCACCAGCCGCCCACTCCTCCACCAGCCGCCGCGTCTCCGCCCGCCGGATGTCAAACCCACCGAACTTCTTGTAGCGGATTACTCCTGCTTCATCGATGAGCACGCCGTTGGGGATGGCCTTGAAGCCCAAGAGCTGCCCCAGCCTGCCCTCTTCGTCCACCAAACACGGAAACTCGGCGTTCGCCCGGTCCACGAACGGTTTGGCCTGAGTGGCACCCTGAGCGTCGATGGCCACCGCCACCAGATCCACGCCCTTCGACCGCAGCTCCGCGTACAGTTCCTGCCAGACTGGCAGTTGCGCCCGGCAGGCTCACCAGGACGCCCACATGAAGAGGAGGAGCTTCCTGCCCCGATACGCTGTCAGATCAACGGTCCGGCCGTGCACGTCGGGCAGCGCCACCGACGGGAGGGTGTCGCCTACCTCAGGATATGTCTGTATCGCCATCTGTTATTCCTTTCCAGGTCATCCTTCTCAGCGAGCGTCTTTGCTACCCTCCCAATTTTAAGCCGGATTGTGAGGTCGCCACTTCCCTTTTCGGGGGCTTTCGTGCTTCTCCTCACCGGTAGCCGAAACAGCACGGAGTTCACCCTGAGCCTGGCGAAGGGGGGTGGGTGGGAACAGCCACGTAGAGTGCTTGCCGTAGTAGCGATTCGCCTTAGAGTGCGAGCGTTTGTGCTATTTACCCTCCCAACCCTCCCCTATCGCCGCTTGGGCGAGCCAAACGCCCTAGGTCGAGCGCCCACAGACGTCGTACGGGGCGGGAGGGCGGGTAAAGCAACCTTGGGGTGGGGTACACCCCCACTGCGAGCGGGCAGCCGGGTTTACCCCTAGCTCAGCAGAAACTCGCTGACCACTTGGGCCCACTCTTTGGGTTTCTCCATGGGCACGAAGTGCCCACAGCCCTCGATGATGTTTAGCTTCGCACCAGGGATAGCAGCCGCCATCTCCTCGCCCGACGCCGGCGGGAAGAGCGGGTTGCCGATGCTCCCCCAGTTCACCAGCGTGGGCGCGCTGATCTTGCTCAGGCGCCGCCCCAGATGATAGCGGCTCCGCCAAGTGGTGTCGGAAAGGTGCTTGGTAATCTGCCGATAGGCCTCCGCGGCGTTTGGTTGATTAACGTTCTGCCACCTGAACGCCGCCTGTTCCTCCTGGTCCTTAGGGTCCCGGAAGCTGGACTTGGTCTGCTCGCGAACCTGCTCCTCGGTGGGCGGCTCGAAATTGGAGACCGTTGCCGGAGGGGTGGCGTTAAGCCCGGCGGCGCTGTCCAGGACTAGCTTGTTGACACGTTCGGGGCTCTCGTAGGCGAAGATAGCCGAAATCCACCCGCCCAAAGAGTGGCCGACGATGTTGGTCTTCGAAAAGCCCAGGGCATCCTGCAGCTCGCGAATGAAGTCGGCAAAGTAGGCGAGGGAGTAGTCGAAGGTCGGCCGGTCACCCTTGCCCCAGCCGATGTTATCGAGCGCGACGACGTGGAGCTCATCGGCGAAGCCAGCACGGATGGCGGGGAGCCACCCCTCGGCGCCGCTGGTGAAGCCGACGCCATGGATAAGGATGGTGGGATAGCCCTCGCCAGCCTCCAGGTACCTGGCCTTCACGTCGTGCAGCTGAGCGAGCTTCTCGGTAGCCGGTGCAACGGAAACTTGGGTAGTCGCCATCTCTTCCACTCCTCCTTCGGGAAATTGGCCGGTAGGCAGGCCAGGGACGGTCAGACGTTCGTCTTGGATTGCGATGCTAGCAGGCGGCGTGGACGCTGGTCAACGCGGTCAAGCTATAATTTGCCCATCGTGATGACCTCCGATGACGTCCTGCGCGTCCTTGACCTGCTGCAAGAGGCGAGTATCAACGTTTGGCTCGACGGTGGGTGGGGGGTAGATGCGTTGCTTGGAGAGCAGACTCGGCCTCACAACGACCTCGATATTGCGCTCAAGCACGATGCCGTAACTCGCTTCATGCAAGTGACGGAAGCGGCCGGGTTCCGGCTCGTCGAAGGTGGAACACCCACCAACTTCGTTGTCTCAGATAGCGACAGTCACGAGGTAGACGTTCACCTTGTCGACTTGTCTTCGGTGAGGTATGACGGCCGGGGGATAGAGACCTACGGACCGAACGGTCTCGGGTACCCGGTTGGGTGCCTAGATGGAACGGGGACTGTGCTTGGCAGGCAGGTGGCCTGCTGCACGGCTGAATTTCAAATAAGCTCGCACACTGGATACGAGCCAGGTGAGAATGACTTTCGGGACGTTATGGCGCTGCACGAGCGCTTTGGTCTTCCGTTACCTCCTCCCTTCGATCTTGGCAGTCCACACCGACGCGAACCGTGAACCCGCGGCGGCACGTAGATACGCCGTATCCGGGACGTTCACCTTCTCCATTGACCCTACTCCTCCTTGGGCTTCAGCGATGCCCAGATAGCGCGTTCCGCCTCAGGGTTTACGAGCCGTCAGCAGCTTGGTGCGACGGAGCGCCTGGACGCCGGCGTAGGCAAACTCTCGGGCCTGGCGCTGGAGCGCGTCGTTCTCGGACGGCGCGCCCTCATCGTGGAGCCGCGTGCTGCCGTCCAGGGCCTCGGGCGCAGCAGGGGGCAGTTTGCCGGGCCATTGGTGGCCGAGCATTACCCCGTAGGCCAAAGCCCAGCAGCGGGCCACGGCGCTGAGGTAGTACCCGCCACCGCCAAAGGCGAGCCACGGATACCCCATGCCTCCCAGCCGTTCAACAACCTGAAGGTAGCCTTGGCTGGTCAGGGCCAGGTGGGTCAGCGGGTCCTTGAAATGGGTATCGATCCCCAGCTGGGTGGCCAGCACGTCGGGCTGAAACGCCTCAAGCAGCGGCGGGACCAGCGCGTCAAACGCCTCCACGTACACGTCGTCGCCCGTATACGGAAGCAGCGGCAGGTTGATGGCGTAGCCCTCGCCCGCTCCAACGCCCACCTCTTCCACGTCGCCAGTGCCCGGGAACAAGTACCGTCCGCTCTCGTGGATGGAGACGGTCAATACGTTCGGATCGTCGTAGAAAGCGGCCTGCACGCCATCGCCGTGGTGGGCGTCGATGTCCACGTAGGCCACCCGGAGGCCGCGCCGCCGCAGCGTGTTTATCGCCACCACTGGGTCGTTGAACACGCAGAAGCCGGAGGCGTTGGAGGCCATGGCATGGTGCAGCCCACCGGAAGGATTGAACGCAGCCTGGACGCGTCCCTCGGCGACCAGCTCCGCGGCCTGGACCGAGGCGCCGGTGGCCAGGGCCGCCGCATCGTACATGCCGCCGTAGATTGGGTTGTCACCCAAGTCGGAGAACCCGTAGCGGGCCGCGTCACCGCGCGATCCGCCCGCGCTGAAGCGGCGCACCGCCTCCACGTACCCCGCGTCGTGAGAGGTGAGCAGCTCCTCCTCCGTCGCGGGCCTGGGGTTCACCAACAGCGACTCCGCCAGTTGAAACGCACCGAGCGAGTCCAGCAGCTCGTAGGCAAGCTGAAGACGCATGGGACGCATGGGGTGGTCGTCTCGCAGGACGTGCTGGGACATGGCGGGGGCGTACACGTAGGCGGCCCGCGGACCTGGACTAGCGGCCATCGGCCACGTTCTCCAATAGGCCTCGCATGTGGTGCAAGTGCGTGCCCGCCCAGTATACCCGGCCGCACGACGGGCAGCGCGAAAATTTCGACTGGGTCTCGAATACGTAGGGCGGGACCAAGTCGGGGACCTGCCCTCGCTCCACCGGTTCGAGGAGCACGTTGCACTCCAGGCAGCGGGTGAAGTCGGACCGATATCCTTCCAGGTGAACGTGACGCCCCAGCTCACGCAGCTGGTCTTCCAAGTGGTCAGCGGTTATTGCGACGGCCTGAAGCACTCCCTGGGTGATCAGCCTGCGCTCCAGCAGCCTGCGGTCCTTGGTTACGATAATCCGTCCTTCCCGGAGGGCTTGCTCGACCAGTTCGCCGTCGGCTGCGTGCCCAGCGAACACCGTGTCGAAGCCCATGGCTCGAAGCCACGTGGTCAGCCGTCCCACGTTCAGGTCAACGAGAAACCGCGGCGACGTGCGTGTCATTCCAGCACCGGATGCTCTCCTGCCCTCGCTCCGCTACGGCGTCTACCGGGGCTGGGTCCATACATAAACAGGGCCGGGACCGCCGCCGCGATGCACAGCAGTGCCCCCGCCCGGAAGAAGGACGAGAACACCTCTATCGAAGCGTCGGCCACGCCGGTCTGGTATGCGGCCAACCGCTCCTGGAAGACCGACGCCGTCTCGCCCACTGCGGGTATCGGAAAGGCAAGTTCCGCGGTAAGCAGCTGGAAGTGGCCCATTCCCCAGGCCGACAGCGCGGCCAGGCCCAGCGTCATGCCCAGCATCCTGGCCACCGTGATGAGCGCGGCCGCGGTGCCCTTGTACGCCTCGTCCCCAGCGTTCAACGCGGTCACGAGCAAGGGGGCGATGACCAGACCAAAGCCTAGACCGCCCACGACCAGGTGTATCGTGAGGGCGGGTTCGGCGATCTCCAGGTCCCAGCGGCTCATGAAGAGGAAGCCCAGCGCGGCGATCCCGAGCCCGATAACCGTGGGAAGCCGGCACCCAAGCCAGCGGATGGCGTAGCCGCCGGCCAGCGCGCCCACCGGAATGGCGCCGGTGAACCGCACCAGGCGCAGGCCCCCTTCCAGCGGTGGTTGCCCCAGGACGGTATCGGTCATCAGCGGGACCGTGACCAGCGCCATGATCAGCGCACCCCCCACCAGGAGCTGGGTGGAAAATGCGGCCACGAAGGGGCGCGCAAAGACCAGCGCGGGGTGCAGAAGCGGTTGGACGGCACGGGCCTCCACCACCATGAGCAGCGCCAGCATGGTGACGGCGGCAGTGACCACCACGTAGGGCATCACCGAGTCCCCCCCAAAGGTGGACCGTTGGGCCAAAGCCAGCGTCAGCAAGGTCAGCCCGGCCGCCAGAAGCAGACCTCCCTTGAGGTCCAGCCGGCCTTCGCGCCGTCCCACCTCGTGGATCGCCAGCAAGCCGACTAACAGCACCGCCACGGGGACCAGGTTCGTCCAAAATATCCAGCGCCACCCCAAGAAATGAATCAAAGCACCACCGTAGAGCGGCCCCAGCACAGCGCCGGTCTCAGCCGCGGCCCCCACGATGCCAAACACGATGCCCCTCCGCGCCGAGGGGAACCCTTCGCTGGCCAGGGCGATCGCCGCGGGCAGGAGGGTGCCGCCCCCTACCGCCTGGACCACCCGCGCCGCCAGCAGCCAGGAGAGGCTATCGGCGAGCGCCACCAGCACCGAGCCCACGGCAAAGAGCAGCAGGGCGCCCTGGTAAAGCCGCCGGTACCCGTAGACGTCTCCCACTCGCCCCAGCAGGGGCATGGCCACGGTAAAGCCCAGCAGGTAGGCGGTCACCGTCCACGCCACACTGTCCAGCCGGTCTATGGTGATGCCCAGGTCGAACATGATCTCAGGCAGGGCGGTGACCACCGACGTCTGGTCCAGGGCAGCCAGAAACACCCCCAGGCAGACGAGGGCCAGGAGGACGTTGGGAGAGAGGGTTCGCGCTACGCTACTGCTCTGCTGCATCCGTACCCCGCGGAGGAGGGCCCTTGGCCCACGGCCTGTCCCCACACCGCGGCCCTTGTGGCCGGGTGAGACCTACTCGGGAGGCTCAATGGTCACTGGGCCGTTGAAGTTCGACAGGCGCAGGTACCGCACCATGTCCGGTGGGTCGTCGGCGATGAGCTTCCCTTCCAGGCGCAGGCTCCGGACCAGCCCGTCCTTCTGGCCCATCTGCACCTCGACCAGGAGGCGCTCGCCGGCTTGGGCAGCGGGGACCAGGCCCTTGAGCGCTTCGGAGGATACCTCGGAGGTCAGCACGTAGACCGGAACGTCGTCCAGCACGGCGGGGCCAACCAAGGTCACGTCCGTGCCTGATGCTATCGCATCGGCCACGCTGGTGCTCATGTCCACGAACAGGAAGGGCAACGACGCCTGCTCCACCTCCCGCCACACCCGGCTCAGCGGGTCACGCAGGAAGGCCTGCGGGCCAATCTGCGTAATGGCGATCTCCACGTTGACGCTCAGCGCGGTGACCACCGCCTGGGCGGTCAGCGTAGCCCGGTCGGGGAAGTCTGCTACGCCATCCACCGTCTTGAGGAGCAGCCCGCCCCCCATCTCCGTCCCCCCGACCTCGTGGGAAAGGACGAACTTGACCGTATCGAGGCCCCGGACAGCCTCCGCCGCTCGGTCGCGTAGCTCGATGGGCGATGGGGGCGTGGGTGTCGGGGTGGCGGCAGAAGAGGTACAAGCCGTCCCAGTCACCAGCGCCACTACCCAGACCAAGCCCACCGGCGCCAGCAGTCGAATCGCCGTTCGCATCGTTTGGGCCTGGCCGAAGGGGTACAGAAACGCCTCCTTAACCTCCGCTCTCCACGCCCCCGATAGTGTCCCGGTCCACGTCCACCAGCTCCGCGTCCAGGTGAAGGCTTTGCACGTAGTTCAGCACCAAGTCCAACACGTGGTCGGCGTGCTGGTATGCGTTGCTCACGAAGGCCACGCCGACCACCAACGTCTGCCACCGGTCGTTGTTGTCCACTTCCGCCGCCGAGACGTTGAACTTCTGCCGCAGCCGGGAGATGAGCGACCGGGAGACCTGACGCTTGCTTTTCAGTGAAGTAGCGTGGAGCAGGTGAAAAGTGAGTCTGGCCGCGCTGATTTGCATGGCGGGCCTCCGAGAAGGCGCATACCGGCTACTATACACCAGACCACGGCAGGGCCCTGGAAGCGCAGCGGACTGGACCGCCGCGTTCCGCGCTATTATCCAACTGCGTGCCCTTAGCAGCGCTCGAGACGGGCCCTAGGGGCCAAAGCTAGGCCCTATGGAGCGCTTGTTGACGGCGTTTGTGAATATAGGTACTATCAGCCCCGCCAGCATCCTCGTTTGCCTACCCCACCCTCCAACTCACAGGCCACGTCACCTCATATGACAACCGGGTCATCGCACGAAGTGCCTCAAGTCGTGATCGAGCGGCTTCCTCAGTACCTGCGCGCGCTGTCTCGGCTTTTGGAAGAGGGGACCAACGTTATCAGCTCCCAGCAACTAGGCGAGCGCCTCCAGGTCACGCCAGCCCAGATCCGCAAAGACCTCAGCTACTTTGGCCGGTTCGGCAAGCAGGGACGCGGGTACGCCATATCATTCCTGGTGGAGCAGCTCCGGCATATCCTGGGTCTGGACCTGACCTGGAACGTGGCCGTGGTCGGTGTTGGAAGGCTGGGCCGCGCCATCATCAGCTACCCGGGCTTTGCCCCGGAAGGCTTCCATATCGTGTGCGCGTTCGACACCGACCCAAGACTGGTCGGCCAACGGACCGATGGGCTCACGGTCCAGCCCATATCCCAAATGGCAGAGGTCTTTAGACGGGAAGACGTCCGGATCGCCATCGTGGCGGTGCCCGCGGCCTACGCGCAGGAGGTGGTGGACCAGTTGGTAGCCTGCGGTATCAAGTCCATTCTCTGCTACGCGCCCGTGGCCACGCAGCGGCCTTCCAACGTCCATATCAGCTACATAGACCCCGTCCTGGTCCTTCAGTCCATGACCTACTACCTGAAGGTCATCGCCGCGGAGTAAGCCGCCTCCAGCGCCAGGCACCGGCGGGTGGTGCAAGGGGTGCTAAGCGTCATCCGAGAATCGGGATGGACAGAACGAGCTGAAAGCTTCTAGCCGGGGGTGGGAGTTGGCCCAGGCCCACCTACATCGCGGCGACGCCGGCGCCTGGCCACGGCCTGCACGCGCACCTGGGCACGGCGGAGGGAGCGGAGTGCCTGCTCCAGGTCAACCTCCTCGCCACGATGCGCGATCCGCTCCTGGGCCTGGCGTATGGCCTCTTGGGCCCGCGCCTCGTCAATCTCCTCCACCCGCTCCGCGGCGTCGGCCAGGACGATCACCCGGTCGCCGGTGACCTCCATGAAGCCGCCGGTTACCGTCAGGTACTCCTCCGCACCTCCGACGCGGTAGCGCAGCTCACCCGGCTGGAGCATCGTCATCAACGGCGCGTGGTGGGGCAAAATGCCAAGCTCGCCCTCGCTGCCGGGCGCCACCACCACGTCCACGTCGCCCTCGAAGAGGACGCGCTCCGCCGAGATAATCTCCAGCCGCATAGGCGCCATGACTCTACGGTACCCCCTACGCTCCTGTCCGCGCTCCGGCCCGCTCCAACACCTCGTCGATGGTGCCGGCCATGTAGAAGTCCTGCTCGGGAATGCTGTCGTGCACCCCTTCCAGGATCTCCTTGAAGCCGCGCACCGTCTCCTGAGTGGACACGTAACGGCCGTCCCGGCCGGTGAAGGCCTCGGCCACGAACATAGGCTGCGACAGGAATCGCTGAATGCGCCGCGCTCTTCCCACGATGACTTTGTCCTCCTCGGCCAGCTCCTCCATGCCCAGGATGGCGATGATGTCCTGCAGGTCCTTGTACCGTTGCAGCACGCCCTGCACGCCCTTGGCCGTGTCGTAGTGGTCCTGGCCCACCACCGCGGGGTCGAGGATGCGCGATGAAGAGGTCAGCGGGTCGACCGCGGGGTAGAGCCCCTGCTCGGCGATAGACCGTTCCAGGGCGATGACCGCGTCCAGGTGGCCGAAGGTGGTCGCCACACCAGGGTCGGTGTAGTCGTCGGCGGGCACGTAGATGGCCTGGAAGGAGGTAATGGAGCCTTTGTTGGTGGACGTAATGCGCTCTTGCAGCTCACCCATCTCCGTGGAGAGCGTGGGCTGGTAGCCAACGGCGGAGGGCATGCGGCCGAGCAGCGCCGACACCTCCATGCCGGCCAGGATGTAGCGATAGATGTTGTCGATGAAGAGCAGCACGTCCTGGCCCCTGGTGTCGCGGAAGTACTCCGCCATGGTAAGCCCCGTCATGCCGATCCGCAGCCGCACCCCCGGCGGCTCGTTCATCTGGCCGAACACGAGCACCGTGTTCTTGAGCACGCCCGACTCTTGCATCTCATGCCACAGGTCGTTGCCCTCCCGGGAGCGCTCGCCCACGCCGGCGAACACCGAGTAACCCTCGTGAACGTTGGCGATGTTGCGGATCAGCTCCATGATGATGACGGTCTTTCCTACCCCAGCGCCGCCGTACGCGCCGACCTTCCCGCCCCTGGTGAAGGGCGAGATCAGGTCTATGGCCTTGAGGCCCGTCTCCAGGACCTGCGTGGTGGCGCTCTGTTGGTCGTAGGGAGGCGGCGGACGATGGATGGGCCAGTGCTCCTTGGCGTCTACCGGGCCCAGGTTGTCGAGGGGTTCGCCGATCACGTTGAACAGACGGCCCAGGCTCGCCTCGCCCACCGGGACGGTGATAGCCTGGCCGGTATCCCGCACCACGGCGCCACGGCTCAGGCCCTCGGTAGGCCCCAGCGCCAGGCAGCGGACCCAGCTATTACCCACCTGTTGCTCGACTTCCAGCACCAAGCGCTGGCCGTGCAAATCAACCTCCAGCGCGTTGAATAACCCAGGCAGCTGGTCAGACGGGAATTCCGCGTCCACCACCGTGCCGATGACCTGTACTATCTTGCCCTCGCTACCTTCCGCCATCGCTCCTACCTCCTTGGCTCACAAGCCGTTCATCCTTCCAGGGCGACAACGCCGCCCACGATGTCCAGGAGCTCGTTCGTGATGCTCTCCTGACGCACCTTGTTCATGTCCAGGGTCAGCGCGTCAACCATGTCGTCGGCCGCCTCCGAAGCGTTGCGCATGGCGACCATGCGGGCCGACTGCTCGCTGGCGATGCTTTCCAGCACCGCGTGGTACACCTGCATCTCCAAGAACCGGGGCAGCAGCGCCCCGAAAATCTGCTGTTCGTCGGGCTCGTAGATGAACCCCGCGCCGGTCCCCGACGACGCCTCGGGCGCCTCCACGGGCAACACCTGCACCACCGTCGATTCTTGGACCACGACGTTGACAAACTTGGCGTAGACCAAAAGGACCTGGTCCACCTCGCTATCGGTATACAACCGCTCCATCATTTGGGTGATCGGCAATGTGTCCGCCAGCGTCGGGCGGTCGCTCAGGCCGATAAAAACGCCGACGACGTCCTGCCCGGTCCGGACCATGAAGTCCCTGCCCTTCCTGCCCACCGTCAGGAGCGATACGGGCTGCTCATTCTCCAAGATGAGCTGGGCGGACCGCCGGTTCAAGTTGCCCGGCAGGCCGCCGCACAGTCCCCTGTCGGGCGTCAGGTGGACCACCAGCGACTTGCGAATCGGCCGACGCTCCAGCAGCGGATGCACCAGCTCATCGCCTTGCGCGCGCTGCCCGGCAATGCTGCTCAGCACCTGATGTATCTTATCGGCGTAGGGCCGGGCCGCCAGGGCTTGCTCCTGCGCTCGGCGCATCTTAGAGGCGGCGATCATCTGCATGGCCCGGGTGACCTTGGCCGTGTTCTGAACGCTGCGGATGCGCCGCCGTATGATGCGAAGGTTAGCCATATTAACTGCCTAGGTGAGCCGTGGCACCGCGCCCGGCTAGACGAAGGTCTGCTTGAAGGAGGCAAAGGCCTCTTTCAACGCCTCCTCACATTCCTCATCAATGTCTTTCTTAGTGGCGATGTCGCTGAGCACCTCTGACTTCCGCGCACGGAGGTACGCCAGGAGTTGTTCCTCAAAGTCGGCGATGCGATCGACAGGCACGTCGTCCATATGGCCGTTCACCACGGCGTAGAGAGACGCTACCTCCTCTTCGAGCGGGAGCGGCCGGTACTGGGCTTGCTTCAGGAGCTCCGTCATCCGTTGGCCGATATCCAGCTGCTGGCGAGTGGCCGCGTCAAGGTCGGTGGTGCCGAACTGGGCGAAGGTGGCCAGGGCCCGGTATTGGGCCAGGTCCAGGCGCATCTTGCCCGCGACGCGTTTCATGGCGCGGGTCTGCGCGCTGCCGCCGACGCGGGAGACGGAGAGACCGGCGTTGACCGCCGGACGGATGCCGGCGTTGAACAGGTCGGTCTCCAGGTATATCTGCCCGTCGGTAATGGAGATGACGTTAGTGGGAATGTAAGCGGAGACGTCTCCGGCCTGGGTCTCGATGATGGGCAACGCCGTCAACGAGCCGCCGCCGTGCTCGTCGTCGAGCCGGGCGGCCCGCTCCAGCAGCCGGCTGTGGAGGTAGAAAACGTCGCCTGGGTACGCTTCACGGCCCGGAGGCCGGCGGAGCAGCAGCGACATCTGCCGGTAGGCCCACCCGTGCTTGCTCAGGTCGTCATAGATGATGAGCGCTTCCTTACCCTCTCCCATGAACCATTCGCCCATGGAGCAGCCGGCGTAGGGCGCCATGAACTGTAGCGGAGCAGGGTCCGACGCGTTGGCGGTGACGATGATGGTGTGCGCCATCGCCCCGTGCTCCTCCAGCGTGGCCTGGATCTGGGCCACCTTGCCCACCTTTTGGCCGATGGCCACGTAGATGCACAGGAGGTCCCCTCCGCGCTGGTTGATGATGGTGTCGACGGCGATCGCTGTCTTCCCGGTAAAGCGGTCGCCGATGATCAGCTCCCGCTGCCCCCGGCCGATGGGGATCATGGCGTCGATGGCTTTGATGCCTGTCTGCACCGGCGTGTTCACCGACTGACGGACCACGACGTTGGGCGCCACAAGCTCCAGGGGACGAGTCTGATCAGTGACGATGGGACCTTTCCCATCCAGGGGCCGGCCTAGCGGGTCTACCACCCTCCCGAGCAACGCGTCACCGACGGGCACCTCGGCCACGCGTCCAGTGGCGCGGACCTGCTCACCCTCTTTGATACCCGCGGTGGAGCCCATCACCGCCGCGCCCACGCTGTCCTCCTCCAGGTTCAGGGCCAGGCCGACCTCCCCGTTGGCAAACTCCAAAAGTTCGCCATACCCCACACGCCCAAGGCCGTGGATGCGGGCGATACCATCGCCCACCTCCACCACGGTGCCCACCTCCATAAGGGTGGTCTCGCCGCCGAACTCCTCGATCTGACGTCTCAGGACCGCTGCAATATCCTGTCCACCTGTGGTCATCCTCGCTCCCTCCGTCGTACTTTCGTCGCGCTAGCCCATCGCCTGCCGCGCCAGCTGGTGCCGCAAGGCCTGAAGCCGAGTCCGAACGCTGCCGTCGATCACCTGGTCGCCCACCTGCACGATAGCACCGCCCAAGGTATCCGGGTCCTGCCTAGCTTCCAAGACCACCTCCTTGGCCAACATCTGGCCGAGCAAGCGACGCAGGTGGTCGTGTTGCTGGTCCGACAACGGCACCGCGCTGGTGACCGTAGCTTGAACACGGCCTAAGCTGGCATTGAGCAAAGCCGAGTATTCGCTCACGATCTGCGGTAGCGACGCCAACCCTTGGCGGGTGACGAGCAGCGCCATCATGTTCACGACCAGGGCGTGCATCCCAGCAAGGAGCTGGCGTACCGCGTCCACCTTCTGCTCCGCCCGCACCCTGGGCACGGTGAGGTAGAGGCGGGCATCAGGCGCTCCCAAAAGGACCTGGGCCGCTTGAAGCTGCTCCACCCAAGCACTCTCCTGGCCCTGCTCTTGCGCGAGCTGGAACATGGCCTGGGCGTACCGTTTGGCGGTGGGTGCTTGGGCCATGGGTCAGCCTCCTGACCTGGGGAGGTTGTCCGCCTCCTGGAGCACCTCGTCAATGAGGTCCTGGTGCGCCTTGGCGTCCACCGACCGATGGATGATCCGCTCGGCGGCGGTAACCGCCAGCGAGGCGAACTCCTGCCGCACCTGGTCCACGGCGACGTCGCGCTCCTGCTGGATCTCCACCCTGGCGCGCTCCAAAAGGCGCTCGGCCTCTTGCCGGGCCCGCTCTGCCTCTTCCTGACGATAGCGTTCAGCCATCTCCCGGGCCTCCGTTAACACCCGTTGGCCTTCCTGACGGCCTTCGTCCAGGGTCTGCTGCATCTGCGCCTGGCGCTCCTGCGCCTCCTGACGCACCCGATCTGCCTCTTCCAGGCTCTCCCGAATGCGGCTGGAACGCTGGTCCATCATGCCAAGGATCCGCTTGTAGCCCACGAAGTACAGGATCAGCAGGAGGACCCCGAAGTTAAACACGTAGATGAGAAGGCTGGTCAAGTCGACGCCCAGCGCCGCGATGCCGGTAGCTCCGGCCTCCTCTGCTAGCAGGGGTGCCCCGAACATATGAATACCTCCTCCCTCTATCAAGGGCCCGTGAGGACCGCGGTCTCCGCTTAGACCGGTTGGGCCACGAAGATTAGAAGGATGGCGGTGATGAGCCCGTAGATGCCGATAGCCTCGGTAAAGGCGATGGCCAGAATCATGTTGGGCACGATGGCCGCTCGGGCCTCGGGGTTACGGCCCAAGGCGTTCATTGCGCCGGCGCCAAGGATCCCCAGACCAATCCCGGCCCCCATCAAGCCCAGACCTGCCAAGCCCGCTGCCAGCATCCTTCCCGATTCAAAGTCCATACCATCTCCTCCTCTACCGAATATAGTCGGATGGTCGCGCCGCCAGGCGGGGGCATTTCGGTACCCGCCGTATGGCAGCCTAGTGTGTGGCCTCCTCTTGGTGCTCTTCGTGCCCATCCTCGTGAGGGGTCACCGCCATAACGACGAACACCAAAGTGAGGCCGGTGAAAATCAGTGCCTGCACTCCACCCACCAGGATCTCCAAGCCGTAGAAGGCGATGGAGGCCAGGAAGGTGAGCAGAAAGGTAACCATCAGCAATATGATCTCGCCCGCCAGCATGTTGCCGAAGAGCCGAAACGTGAAGCTGACAACCCTGATGAGATGGCTCATGGCCTCCAGCGCGCCGATGAGCGCTTCGATGATGCCGAAGAAGATGGCGCCAGGGTTGAAGCGGACGATGCTCCTGAACAGTCCGCCAAACCGGATGAACTCACGGAAGTAGCCGATGCCATGGACCTTGAGCCCCCACCCTTCGACGAAGAGGAGGGAGATTATCGCCAGTGCCAACGGCATGTTGATATCCGTTGCCGCCGAGCGCAGGAGATGGGTGGTAACGTGGTCGGCGCCACCCTCCTTGAGGCCAACGGTGGGGTAAATGGGCAGCAACGCTATCCACGCGTTGAAGGCGATGAACACAAAGAAGGTGGCTAGAAGCGGAAAAAAGAGCCGCCCGAAGCGCTCCCCAGCCACGCTAACGATGAAGCCGTACAGCGCCTCTGTGAAGGCTTCCAGCAGGTTCTGCAGGCCGCGGGGAACCAGGGCCATACGCCGCGTTCCCCAAGCAAAAACGAACACGATGACTATGGTGGTCAGCCACGCGGAGAGCAGGGTATTAGTAACGGCGAAGCCGCCAATGTGGAACACCGCTTGGGGCGCCAGGTGAACCTCTGGCACGGGTATGATGGGCTCGTCACGGCCCAAGAACGCGGCACCGATGGCACCGGTAACAAAGCCCACCACCAGCAAGACGCCGGCGAGCCCCAAGATGGGCACCAGGACCTTCCGTTGCGCCAAAGCCTACTGCTCCTTACGGTCCTCGGAGTCCTCCTGGCTGGCCATGAACAAGACAGCCATCCGGTAGGTCCCATAGAAGGCGAGGACCACTCCCAGCAGGAGACCCAACAGGAGGAGTATTGGAGACGTCCCAGCCCAGTTGTCCAGTAAGAGACCGCCAAGCGTACCGGCCACGATGGCAATCGCGATGTACCATCCCAGGCCGAGAAACTGGACGCCGGTAACCCACCAAGGGCGCTGGTTCATGGCCCGCCTCGGACTTGGTGAACCATATCACGCACCCTCTAGACGGTCAATCAACTCCGCCACGAGGCGGCGCAAGGGCAAAGCCCACAATAAGCCCCGACCGTGGCCGGGGCTTATTGTTATCGTTTACCTATGGACCCCTTCGGGCGGTCTTAAGAGCTAGGGTTGCTACCGCTACCTCCCAGCTCCTCTAATCCCTCCAGGTTAACGATGAAGTCCTGGAAGGCAGACATCCGCTTGAGCTCGTCTTCGGTGACGGGTCCCTGGGTTTTTCCGGTCTCCTCTCGCTGCTCAGCAGCTTCTTTGCTAAGGGGTTTACCCGTCTCCTTGTCCATGGTGATGCCGGCCTTCTCCATGACCAGCTCCTCCACGAAGATGGGCACCTGAGCGCGCACGGCGACCGCCAGCGCATCGCTGGGCCGGCAGTCTATCTCCTGTTGGCCACCATTGGCCGAGAGGACTATCTTGGCGTAGAAGGTGTCGTTGGACAGGTCGGAGACGACGATCTTCTCGACGTTGCCACCCAGCTTGGTGATGAGCGAGCCCAGCAAATCGTGGGTCAACGGCCGTGGCACCGTCACGTCTTGGAGCTTCACGGCGATGGCGTCGGCCTCCGCGGGGCCGATCCAGATAGGTAGGTAGCGATCCGCGGCCTTTTCTTTGAGGATGACCACGCGCTGCTGGTTCACCAGGCTCACGCGAACGCTATCGATGAATACCTCGAACATAGCCGCTCCCGCTTCCTCCGTATTGGCATTGTAGGATGCGTCCCGATGGGGTGTCAACCGAATTCAGAAGACGGGCGAACTGTCATTGAGCCTCGTTGACCAGCCTCACGGCCTTTGCTACACTCCGCGCTGGCTGGTGTCCTAGACGGCCCTCCGTGTAGAAAGCCACGCCAACTGAGCTCGCAAACTAGAGGTGTCCATGCAATCCGCTGCGCAAACCGCAAGACCCCTATCCTGGTGGAAGCCCCTGACCCTTTGGGGGAGTCCCAATAAAGCGCTGGTGGACGCACTCTTCCCCTCGGCGACCTTCTGGCAGAAGCTCGCCATAGCGTTGCTCTTCATCGGGCTGCTCGTCGCCTTGGGCAGGGCGCGGTTCTACCTGCCTGACATCCCCGCGCCCATCACCCTGCAGACCTTTGGAGTGCTGCTAACAGGCGGCGTCCTGGGCTGGCGCTGGGGCCTCTTCGCCATCCTGGGGTGGTACTTCATGGGCATGGCCGGGATCCCCGTGTTCCAGGGCGGTGGCAACGGCTGGGCCTACGTTTCCAACAACAACGCCCTAAATCCTTTTTACGTTACTGGCGGATTCCTCATCGGCTTCATGCTCGCTGTGGCGCTGGTGGGCTTCTTCTCCCAGCGCGGTTGGACCCACAGCCGCACCCTCTGGCCGATGCTGCTCGCATCCCTGGCCATCTACATCCCCGGCCTGCTCTTCTGGGCCTCGGTCAGTGACTCCCTCAACTGGGGGAATCTATTCAAAACAGGAATGTACCCCTTCATCCCGGGCGACCTGGTGAAGGTGATGGGGGCCGCCGTCGTGACCGGCGCTCTATGGAACGTGGCCGACCGTAGGCGTGGCTGATAAGCGCATGGACATTACTTGGATAGGCCACGCCGCCTTCCTGCTTCGCAGCGGGGGCTCCACGCTGCTCATGGACCCGTTCCCCGAGGCCTTAGGGGTGCGTGTGCCCCCTACGCTGGCGCGTGCCGCCGTGGTGACGGTCAGCAACGACGACCCCTACCACAGCGCCGCGGACGTCGCCTCAGAGTCCCCTACCGTGCTGACCGGGCCCGGCGAGTATGAGGTGTCGGGACTTCGCATCAAGGGGTTGCGTACGCGCCTCAACGCCGATCCTCCCCCAGAGGGTGGCGGGTGGAACACCGTGTTCGTGGTCGACGTGGAGGGCATCTCCGTGTGCCACTTAGGCGCGCTGGCCTCGCCCCTCACCGCCCGCCAAGTGGAAGACCTCTCCTCGCCGCAGGTGCTCCTGCTGCCGGTGGGAGGTCACGGCGCGCTGTCGCCTTCCGATGCGGCGGAGGTGGTGAACACCATCGAGCCGCGCATCGCCGTGCCAATGATGTACGCCCACTCCGGCAACCGGTTGGAGCTGGAGCCGCTGTCGCGCTTCATGCGTGAGCTGGGCATCAAGCAGCCGGCCTCCCAAGACCGGCTCACCGTCACCCGCGCCAGCCTGCCCAGCGAGACGCAAGTCGTGCCGCTGGACCCGGCCGCGACACTCCTCTAACGGCTTCCACCAGCCCGTCCAGCCCTGTTCGCGCTCCCGACACTGCGCGTCCCCATTTGTCATTCTTCCGGGAACAGAAGGCGAGACCCTTCGTCCGCCTGAGGCGGACTCAGGGTGACAATGGGTAGAAGACTGTCATTCTGAAGGCCGCCGCAGGTGGCCGAAGAATCTCGTCCCTTCTTTCAGGATGCAAAGGCGCGATGCTTCGCGGAACCTGTCCTGAGCGACGCCGAAGGACTCAGCATGACAGTGGCTCCGCTCGGAATAACAGTGCAGCGCTACGAATGACAGCGCTCCTGTTTGTCATTCTGAGGCCGCCTGAGATGGCCGAAGAATCTCTCAGGCAAACCAAAAACAGTGCTGTCGCTTAGATTGTTTTTCCCACCCAGCCCACCCCGTTTGCCAGGCTTGCTGAACGAAACGCCCCGGCGCGGGCTTGAGCGCGTTAGCTGGTACGCGACGATAGGGACACCGCAAGTAGGTGCAGGGTCGCACCCTGGCCTAGCCCTGGCCTCGCAGGGACCTGCGGAAGACGAGGTTCAGCACCATCAGCAGCACGGCTCCCCCTCCCAACAGGACGGCGAGAGTGGCCCAGGGAATATCGAGGCCATCTCCCGTATCGTCGGCGTCGGCCTCCGGCGACGGAGTCGCTTGCTCGGCAGGCTGCTCCTGCGTGGCCGTAGGCATAGGTTCGAGCGTCGCCGTGGGCTCAGGCTCCATCGTCGGCGTCGCGGTAGGCTCGGCGGGCGAGCCAAACTCGAGGCGCACCGTCTCGGAGCTAGGCACTCCCTGGAACGGAAATACGAACCGCTGGATGGCCTCCATTCCGTTCAGGTGGAAGGTGATGGGCTGGTCGACGTAGGCCACGCTGGGCGGCCCGGCGATGAGGGCAAGAAACCTTCCATCCTGCACCAGGGCCGGGCGGCTTTCCCAGTCACCCACCCGGACGGTCAGCTCGGCCTCCTCCGCCAGCAGCACGCCGTCCACGTACACCTCGCCGCCGTAGATGACGGGCAGGGGCGGGATGCCGCCGTCCTGCGCCTGGACCGTCGCCAGGCCCACGAGAAGGCCTGCCGTTAGCCAAGCGGCGGCTATCCCGGCGCGCCCGGCGCTACTCACGGGCCACCTCCCGTTTTCCTTGGTTTGGTCAGCTCATTGTAGCGCTCCACGTTGTCATTCCGTGTTCTGCAGCAGCGCTCCTGTTTGTCATTCTGAGCCACGACGCAGCACTCCTCTTGTCATTCTGAGGTCGCCGCAGGTGGCCGAAGAATCTCGTCCCTACGGGGAGGAAAGACGAGATGCTTCGCGGAACCTGTCCTGAGCGACGCCGAAGGACTCAGCATGACAGCGCTCAACGTTTGTCATTCCTCGTCCGTCTCGGGCGGGCTCGGCAATGCCACGAGAGGGAGCAGGGCAAAAAAGGTCTCCCTCCTGGAGGGGAGGGAGACCTTTACATACTCCGCTATCTAGCTGGGTTTGGAGGTTACGGCACCAACGTGCCGGAACTCGCCACCCAGACCCAGTAGCCTCTGCCGTTGACCAGACAGCCTGCATCAGAATCCGGAGTGCCATCGCCATCCGCACATGGGCTGGATGCAGTGACCCTCATCCAGGCACCGTTTACGAACGCGTAGGCCAACTCCCAGTCGATGGTGGCGAAGTAGTCCAACGCGTCGTGCTCCCAAGCGTCAACATTGTTGGTGTCTGTTCCCACAGCCGCTTGAGTCAGGTCGACCATCGGCAGCAGATTCCAGCCCGTGCTCACCGCGATCGTGGGCAGCAGCGTCGCACCCTGGCTCCGCAGCGCCAGCAGCGCGGCGATGTCCACCGATGAGCCAGTGTTGACCCAGTAGGCGTGGCTGGAGTCTATGGTGGTCAGCGTGCCGGTCCAGCTGTTGTCTGAGTCGCGGACCGCCACCAGCCACGGCCCATTCGCGTCGTTGGGATCGTAGGTCAGAACCTCGGTGGCCGGGTGGGTGGACGAGATGACCGAGTCGATGCTCGTGTCATCCGGGTCAGCCGGGAAGGAGATGAGGTTCCAGCCCGCGTTCACACTCACCGTGTAATCGGCGCGGGCGGTGACCGTAAAGTCAACGACGGTCGTGAGCTCATTGCCCGCCTCGTCCTCGGCCGTCACCGATAGCGTGTGGTCGCCAGTGTCCACACCGGACAGGGCAAACTCCATGAGGATGTCGTTGTCCGTGCTCAGCGACGTGAGGACGTCGACATCGTCCAGCGTGGCCGCGGTGATGGTCACGGTGTTGTTGGTATCTTCGTCAGTCACCACATCGGCAATAACGTTGGTCGGCATGGCGTTCACGTCCAAGCCGTACTCCGCCCCCTCATCTGTGTAGGTCAGGGTGACGAACAGCGGCTCGGCTTCCGCGATACTCGCCTCATCCGCAGGGGTGGATGTCGGAGCAGCAACGCTGGAGTCGACCTCGTAGACGATGTCACTGGTCAAGGCATCATTGGTACCCACTACCACCGACGGGGTCGTACCGTCGCTGACCGTAATCACGATGGCGTAGGCGCCGTCGTTGGGGTCAACGTGGGTGACTCGATAGGAGTTGGCCGGGACGCTCACCACTTGCGGTCCATTCGATCCTGAGAGGCCCGCGCTATTGCGTGTGACAGTGGGAGTACCCACCGGTTCGTCGACGGCGAAGTCGAGGACTACATCCACACTCCCGTCGGACAAGGCCGCGGAAACCGTAAACGTTACGGTTGGAGCTATGCCGTCGGTCGCGGCGGCGTCCGTCCCGCTGTTGGCCGTGTTACCGGCCACGTCGCTTACCGCCCCGACCAGCTCCACCTCCGGCGTCGCGTCGGCATCCTGGGCAGGCACCGTCAGGAACACTATGGTGGCCGCGTCGTCGTAGACGATGGCGGTCTCAGGTTCGACGTCGTCCACCTCGAAGTCGGTTGCAGCCACGGTCGCGCCGTCAAGAGCCTCACTGAAGGTTACGGCAATACTGGTGGTCAGGGCGTCGGTGGCGGTGGAGTTCGTCTTGTCGTCAGCAATGATGCTGGTATCCCACCAGACCCCGGTCTCGGCTGACGACAAGGTTGGGTCTTCTTGGTCCACCACCAACGTCATCACGGTGCTCGAAGCTGCGTTACCCGCGGCGTCGTCGGCCGTAATGTGCCACGTAATTGTGACTGTAACGTCGGCATCCACGTTGCTGAGGTCCGCGGTCACCGAGAATCCATTGCCAATGGCTGCTGTGGTAAGCGATCCCACGGCTGCGGCATCGCCGGTATCAGGGTTCACGCTGTCCAGGACAATGGCAATACTACCCTCAACCACGCCAGACTCGATGTCCGTGACTTCCGCGTAGAGCGTGGGGGTCAGGTCGGTAGTGCGCGCGTCGTCCGCTGGGCTTTCCTCGGCGACGGTGGGAAAGGTGTCCTCCACGTCGATGGTGACGCTGGAGGTGTCGGCAGAGTCGTCGTTGTCCATGTACGAGACCGTAATGATACCTTCTTGCAGTCCCGCCATGCCGGTGATGATGCCGTCGCCGGCACCATCAGATGTTTCATCCAAGTCCACCTCGCCCGCTGTGTTGCCTTTCCCCACAAAGAAGGTGCCATCAAACACACCGGTGTCTACGCCGGTCTCGGTTAGTTGGATAGTGATTCCAGCGGACAAACCCACCGTGCTGTCGACGTCGACGTCGACAGTGTTCGTCGAGGCATACTCGTAGTCAATAGTCACGGCGTTCAAGGCGCCGGTGTAGTCGGCCGCGCCCGCCGTGATGACGATACGGCCCTGGACCGAGCTGCCAAGCACTACCTCCAGGATGAGAGGGTCGCTCTCGTCCTGGCCGCCGGCAGTGTCGTCGAGGCTGAGGGTCCCGGCGATGACATTAGAGTTGTTCAAGAAAAAGGTTGCAGAGAGGCCTGATGCGAGGGTCGTTATACTCCCGCCAAGCACCTCATTTGAGACTGGCATGGATACGTTCTCGTCCGTGTCCGTCACGGTAACGGTCACCTCGCCCGGCTCGCCTGGGTTCGGGGTAGCATCTGGAACGTCAGGAGCTATGAACGTGCTGGGGGACAAGCTGATGGAGCTGTCCGCTGCCGAGACAGGCACGATGGCGAACATCGCGAAGACGAGCGCCATGAAGATGCCGATTAGGGAAAGCCTCTTGTTAAATCTCACTTCCTACTCCCTTCGCTGATGCCGGTGGTGATTGGGTCTCAGGGCGGGTGTTGGTACCGCATGCCGCGCCGTCCGTAAAAGGGTGCGACATGAATCGCTGCTGTGTAAGCCCCTCTAAACGGAAAACGAAACCGGACAGGTGCATTCTCACCCTTTCAGGAGAAGCCCGCGGCATTTCTATAACACGGCGACGCCTTTGTCAAGCCACAGCCGCGACAAATCGCCGCCGTTTTGCGGTGCTTCCGTTACTCCTCTAGCGGTGCCCCTGACTTCGACCCCTCCCAATTGGCTGGGAAGCAGACGGCCATCAGGGCCACGACCGTAAAGTAGGTACCGACTATAGGGGAACGCCGAAACCGTGTCAATAGGGACACGCGGCCATCTTCAGCAAATTCGCGCGCATCAGAACCGGAGTCGCATGCTGGGTATCGCACGAGCAGCGCCATGTCCGCACCCTCTCAGCCCAAGCGTGACCTCCGTATTACAGGGGACTCCCTAGCTATAATTTCAAGGCCGCGGCAGTGCTTCCTCGCCTGTCATTCTGAGTCCCGATGCAATCGGGATGAAGAATCTCTCACAGAAGGCCTGCGAGACCCTTCGCTGCACTCAGGGTGACAATGGGTCGAAGGAAATGCGAAGACGCGATTCCTCGCTGCACTCGGAATGACAGGGGACTCGGAACGACGGCGCGGTACCGCGGTACTAGGAATGGCAGGCGCTGGACAGGGAGGGCGAAAGGTCAGAGGCCGTAGCGGGCAGAGGGGGTCTTTACGCCTCTCGGGTGAGGGTGGCCAGGAACTCCTGGTTGGTCTTGGTGCGGTTGAGCCGCTCCAGGACACGCTCGGTGGCCTCGGCGGAGTTCATGGAGTCTGAGGCGATCATGGAGCTCATTCGGCGCAGCAGATACACCTGCCGCAGGGTTAGCTCGTCCAGCAGCAGCTCCTCGCGCCGGGTGCCGCTGCGCTGGATGTCGATGGCGGGGAAGATTCGCCGCTCCGCCAGCTTCCGGTCCAGGTGCAGCTCCATGTTGCCCGTACCCTTGAACTCCTCGTACACCAGGTCGTCCATGCGGCTGCCCGTTTCCACCAGGCACGCGGCCAAGATGGTGAGACTTCCGCCCTCCTCCGTGTTCCTGGCGGCGCCGAAGAACCGTTTCGGAGGGTAGAGCGCGACGGGGTCCATGCCGCCGGAGAGCGTCCGGCCGCTGCTGGGGACGGCCAAGTTGTAGGCGCGAGTCAGACGCGTGATGCTGTCCAGCAGGATCACCACGTCGCGCCCGATCTCCACCAGGCGTCTGGCGCGCTCCAGGGCCAGCTCCGCCACCCGGCAGTGGTCCTCCACCGGCTCGTCAAAGGTCGAGCTGAACACCTCAGCCTTCACGGAGCGTTTCATGTCCGTCACTTCCTCCGGCCGCTCGCCGATGAGGGCCACCAGGAGGTGGAGGTCGGTATAGTTCTCCGTGATTCCGTTGGCGATGTTCTTGAGCAGCGTGGTCTTACCCGCTTTGGGGGGTGAAACGATGAGGCCTCGCTGGCCACGCCCGACGGGTGACAACAGGTCTATCATCCGGGCGGCAATGGCGTCCTTGGTCGTTTCGAGCTTGATCTGTACGTCGGGAAAGATGGGGGTGAGCTGGTCGAAGGTGATGCGACGCCGGGCGGCCTCAGGGTCTAGGGCGTTGACCGCCTCCACCCGGGTCAGGCCATAGTAGCGCTCCGACTCCTTGGGAGCCCGGACCTGGCCCAACACGAGGTCGCCCGTGCGCAACCCAAACCGGCGCACCTGCGACTGGGAGACGTACACGTCTCCGTGCCCGGGCCGCCGCCCGTTCTGGCGGAGGAACCCATACCCATCGTTCATGAGGTCCAGCACACCGCTGGCCAGCAGGTAGCCCTCCTGCTCGCCGTACCCTTGCAGCACCCGGTACAACAGCTCGTCCCGCCGCATTGCCTCCGGGGCCTGTCCGTCGACGAGGTCCATTTCCCGGAAGAGCTGGACCAGCTCTTCCGGGGTCTTTTGATCTAACTCAGCGATGTTCATGGGTATGGGTCTCCAAAAAGATACGTATTGCTACCGGCCTTGGGGCCGTTGCGTGGGACTTCCGCACATGGGATAGAGGTTGGGTATGGTTATCTGCTATTCGGACGAAGGGAGGGTCAACTATGGAGTAGAGCGAGCGTCAAGCTTCGTACCGACACGATCTCTAGAATGCTGCGCATACGGCTACGTTCGTAGCCTGAACAAAGCTGATCGCTTCTCTATCCGATTGTGGAACTGAAGAGGATGGCTGGATGCCGTCAAAAAAGCGGGTGCTCCAAATAATCGTCGCTATGATACGCCACTTTGTTATGGATATCAAGCCCCTGGCGACCTCAGTCAGGAGGTCCAATGCCACAACCGTCACGCTGAGTGCACCGAAGGGAACCAGATTCTTCGTCCCGATTGCATCGGGACTCAGCATGACAAACGTGGAGCGCTGTCATGCTGAGTGAAGCGAAGCACCTCTCAACATCTGGGTGCATCCCGAGAGATTCTTCGTTCCTCCGATTATCATCGGGGAGCTCAGAATGACAGCCTTCGACCCACTGTACCCTGAGTGTGTGAAGGGTATCGCCTTTCGTTCTAGCGCCACGCTGTTATTACGAGGAATCTCGTCTTTGCATCCCGGAGCGATGACAAGGCTACAATAGCTCTGTGCGTACCTTGGTCATCAGCGATCTCCACAGCAACCTGGTGGCGCTCCACGCCGTGCTGGACGACGCTGCCACCGGCGGTGGCTACCAGCAGACCTGGTGCCTGGGTGACATCGTTGGCTACGGCCCGGAGCCGGTGGCGTGCGTGGACCAGCTGCGCGCGCTGAACGCTACCGCCATCCTCGGCAATCACGACGCCGGCGCCATCGGCACGATAGGACTGGAGCGGTTCAACGATCTTGCCGCCTGGGCGTGCCGGTGGACCACGGGCCAGCTTACTCCGGAGGCACGCCGCTTTTTGGAGTCGCTACCGCTGACGCTTACGGAGGTCCCCTTCACGCTGGTCCACGGAGCGCCGCGAGCTCCCCTTTGGGAGTACCTGCTCTCGGCGTCTCAGGCAGCGGCCGCGTGGGAAGCGATAGCTACGCCGGCCGTGCTGGTGGGCCACTCTCACCTCCCCTTCTTCTGCCAGGACGGAGCGGCGCCCCAACGGGCGGATGACGGGACGGCGGTCCCGATAACCGATGGACGGTTGGTCATCAACCCTGGTAGCGTAGGGCAGCCCCGTGACGGCGACCCGCGCGCCGCCTACGCCGTGTACGACGACGGAGAGAGCATCGTGGAGATGCGCCGGGTCAGTTACGACGTGGCGGCTACTCAGCGGCGCATGCAGGAGTTGGGGCTCCCAGAGCCGCTAATCGCACGGCTGGCTCGAGGACAGTAGCGCCAGGACATAGCGACGGCTCCGCATGCAGTTCGGGCGCTAGTGACCTCGGGCACGTCTTGACGGGTCTGCTCCCGCAGGTCGTCCGAGTCCTCGTTGGTGGTGGACTCGGAGGGTGTGAGGAAGGCAGTGTTTTTGTAGGGTCCGAAGGTCATGCCCCGTTCCCGGAGGGTGACGGCAGCGGGTCAGAGATGGAGCTAGCCCTGGTTGTCCCAGTAGCCGAAATGGTCTATGTAGGAGTAGTCCGAGTCTCGGTGGATGGCGTCGCGTTCAGTCTGGGTAAGTGTCATGGGCCGCCTCCTGTCGGTACTCCTTCACCTGCTGAAGCTGAACGTCCGCGACCTGCGTACCATCGGGGAGGCCCTCGCTCCGGAGGAACGCCTTGACCTGTTCGCGGGCTGCCATGGTGGCATCCTCCTCGTTGTCCGCTTCGACGACGCCTGGAAACACGACCCAATACCGATAGATTTCAATGGTCCTAAACCTCCTGTATTGACCTTATGGGTGTAGAGGAAACCCTAGTGCAATTCTCCTATCTAAAGTGTCGGAACACATCGTCCAATCGTCGTATCCACTCGTATTGACCTTATGGGTCCAGGGGAAACCCTGGGGCCTTGTGGGTCCAGGGGAAACCCTGGGACCTTATGGGTCCGGAGGACACCCTGGGACTTTCGGACATGAAAAGAGGGGTCTCGCAAAGACCATTTGGCCCCACTTGACCCCTTCGTGTAAAACCGTATACCCTTTTCGTTCTATCGCATAGTGAACTGCTATTCGGTACTAAACGTATACCTACGTGTAACCTATATCCCCGTTATTAAGGAGCAAGTGTCGCGTTGGGCGTGAGTAGACACACCATAAAGAGGTCCTTAGGCATAGCAGTCTTGGCTGTTGTCCTATTGAGTTGGTTCGTAGGCTACGGCACTATCTTCGGCCAAGCGGTGGAGCGGACAAACCAGCTGGGCGGCGAGCTGGTCTGTCCGGCTGGAATCAGCATCGTGATGCCGGTGCGTGGCGTCGTCTTCGAGCCCGACCTCGATCAGCTTGAGCTCGACGTGACGGTTTGCAACGGGTCGGGGGAGACCCTGCAGGCGAATTTCGAAGTGGATGGCGTACCGGAGGACTGGCGCGTAGCGCTGCGGCCGATCTTCGGGCCTTACGACATCACCTCGCTGACGCTGAACGGCGGAGTCAGCAAAGACTTCCGGCTTCGGCTCACGCCCTTCGGCCGCGATGCCACCCAGGAGTTCGTGGCGCAGCTCCAGATCCTTTCCTCCACCGGCGAGCTCCTCGGAACAGAGGAGATCTCCGTGAAGCGCGGACCCACCCTTCCCGGTCTGGGGGGTGACATCCTTGTTCGCGCTCAGTACAGCGCCTTGCGTGGGCCATCCACCAGCCAGTTCGGTTTCGATATCGCCATCACCAATCGGACCTCGGACAACGTTTCGCTGAACCTCGGAGCCGAGGTCCCCGAAAATTGGACGGTAGGCTTTACCCCCTCCATAGGGGAAAAGAAGCTCATCTCCAGCGTTACCGTTATAACCCGTGGTATCGAGCGGGTCACCATGAACCTCTCACCGCCCAGGGAGGCACCCGCGGGCAACTATAATTTCCTGTTCCGAATCGGCAACGAGGAGTTCTTCCAAGAGGTACCTGTACAGGTGTCCTTGACCGGCGTCCCGGAGATCCTGGTCACCACGCCCGACAGGCGGCTGAACATCGACGCCACCGCGGGTAAGGCCACCATCGCCAGAATCCGGATCGTAAACGCTGGCACCGCCGAGATGGCCAACCTAGACCTGCTGGCCGATGCGCCCGCCAACTGGGAGATAACCTTCGATCCCACCGATATTCCCCTGCTACCCGTGGACAACATCATTGACATCTCGGTGAGCGTCACACCGCCCGGTGACTCGGTCCCAGGGGACTACGCCATCAGCGTACGGGCACGAAATCCGCTAGTGGACGAGGCCGTTAACTTTCGTGTCACCGTCTCGCAGGCCACCATCTGGCAGTGGGTCGGCATCGGCTTGTTGGTAGTGGTTCTCGGCGGGCTGGTAGGCCTGTTCTTGCGGCTCGGCAGGCGATGAGCACCACGCTCATCGAAGCCGAAGACCTCACCAAGCGGTACGGACGCTTTACCGCCGTAGACCACATTGCCCTCCACCTTGGCGAAGGGGAGGTGTACGGCTTTCTGGGCCCCAACGGCTCTGGGAAGAGCACCACCATCCTGATGCTCCTGGGGCTGACCGAGCCCAACGAGGGATGGGCACGAGTAGGCGGGTTCGACCCTACCCGTCAACCCCTTCAGGTGAAGCGGATGGTGGGTTACCTGCCGGAAAACGTGGGCTTCTACAACGATCTGTCGGGACGAGAGAACCTTCTGTACACGGCCAGCCTCAACTCCATGCCCAGGGCCCAGGCGGAGTCCAGTATAGCTACGCTGCTGAAGATGGTGCAGCTCGACGAGGCCGCTTCCCAGCTCGTCGGCCAGTACTCCCGTGGGATGCGCCAACGCCTGGGGCTCGCCGACGTCCTGCTCAAGGAGCCGCGCTTAATCATTCTTGACGACCCGACCATCGGCTTGGACCCGACGGGCGTCGAGTGGCTGCTACAGACCATCCGGGAGCTGAGCAGCCAGCAGGGCATCACGGTCTTCGTCTCGTCCCATGCCCTCCACGTGATACAACGCATCTGCGACCGGGTAGGCATTATGTCCCACGGAAAGATGGTGCTCCAGGGCTCCATAGACGAGCTCGCGTCGATTGGAGAGGGAGGCCACAGCATTGAGATGGAGCTTCACGGTGCCACCTCCGAGCTGATGAAGGCCCTTGAGGCGCTTCCGTCCGTGCAGCGGTGCGAGGCCTCAGGCGCTCACATGGTGTTGGAGTCGGCGGAGGAGGTCCGTTCCAAGGCGGTGGAAGCGGTCGTGGCCCACGGGGTGGAGCTTATCGGCCTACGGTCACGCAACCGTTCCCTCGAAGATATCTACCTACGCTACTTCCAGGAGCAGTAGGATGCGGGCCATCTTTTGGAAGGAGATGGCCGACCACTTCGGTCGTCGGCGGTTCCTGTTTCTGCTGGGGCTGGTCGTCTTTGGGCTGCTCTGGGCCTTCTCCGTCGCTGTCCGGGATATTCCCGGGGTGTTCCGCAGCACCGATGACCTTCTCTTCTTGCAGCTGTTCGTCTCCAGCAGCGGCGTGCTGCCTCCTCTCATCTTCTTCATTAGTTTCTTCGGACCGCTGGCCGGGATCATTCTCGGCTTCGATTCCATCAACAGCGAGCGTCTTCAGGGGACCTTGGCGCGGGTCCTAGCGCAACCCGTTTACCGGGATGCCGTCTACAACGGCAAGTTCCTGGCGGGCGCGGCCACGCTGGCCATTGTCATCATCACCATGGTCATCTCCATCATCGGCATGGGAATGTTCGTTTTTGGGATTCCCCCCAACGGCGAAGAGATCATCCGGATCATAGGCTTCACTGTCATCTCCATTGTATTCATGTCGCTCTGGCTGGCCATGGCGATGACCTGCTCCATCTTTTTCCGCAGCACCGTAGTCTCCTCCATGGTGGCCATCGGTCTGTGGGTGCTCGCTACCTTCTTCATTCTTCTGCTCGCCAGCGCCGTAGCCGACTTCTTCATAGAAGACCTCACCGACCCGCTCTACTTCCAGGTCGAATCGTGGGTCTCCAGGGCATCCCCGTCGTTCCTGTTCTCGGAGGCCACGGAGACCTTGCTGAACCCCGGCGTACGCAGCCTCGGGCCGTTGCTTCAAGCGCAGGTCGGCGGCCTGCTCGCCACCCCTGTATCGGCGACACAAAGCCTGACGCTGGTATGGCCCCACATCGTCGCCATGGTATCCGCCGTCGCCATTTTCCTGGCGCTCTCCTACACGAAGTTCGTTCGTGAGGAGATCCGTTCCTAGCCACGCCGGCCCTGCCCAGGAGGCCTTCGCAGGCGCCGCAAGACGCTGTTGACGACACGCTGTCACCCTGAGCGCCTCACTGTCATTCCGAGTCCTTCTTGGGAAGGATGAGGAATCTCGTACCTATCCCTTCCCGGAGAGATTCTTCGCCTTGGCTACGCCTTAGGCTCAGAATGACACGCGTGGAACGCTGCTGCGAGACTTAGGATGACACAGCGTGTTGGGCAGGCCGGGTCACTTGCACGCGGGGATGACCTCGCTGGCCAGCAGCTCCCTGGACTCGGCATCGGCGGTGGGGATAGAAACGAAGAGGGGCTGGACTCCCGTCGCTTCGTACGCGTGCGCCTGCCTAATCACATCCTCCGGGGCGCCCATCAGGCCCCGGTAGCCGTCGCGGGCGGGAGAACCCCGGTCGCGCCACTTCTCCTCGGCCTTCGCCGCGGTCGGCGCCAGAATGACGCGGTCCAGCGCGGTCAGCTCGATCTCGCCGATGTCGCGGCCCACGTCTTGGCAATGCCGGCGTAGCACCTCCACCTTCCGAGCGAAGGCCTCGGGGCCAGGGACGATGACGTTGCACATGTCCGCTTCCTGGGCCACGATCCGCAGGGTCACCTTCTCGCCACCGCCCCCGATGAGGACCCGAGGCCGCGGTTGCTGAAGCGGCTTCGGTTCCAGGACCGCGTCCCTGAGCATGAAGTGCTTGCCCTCGTAGGTGCTGCGGGGTGCACCCCACATGAGCTTGGCCATCTGCACCGCTTCGCGGAGCTGCGCCAGCCGTAGGCCGGGACGGGGAAACTCTTGGGTCGTGCCGTAGCCGTAGGCGTCGAACTCCGCCTGGTACCAGCCACCGCCGATGCCCAGAATCGCTCGGCCGCCGCTGATCAGGTCCAAGGTGGTGACCGTCTTCACCACCAACGCTGGGTTGCGGTAGCCCACGCCGGTGACCAAAGTGGCGAGCTGCAGCCGCTCCGTAACCGCGGCCAGGGCCGCCAAGGTAGTCCACGCCTCCATGAAAGGCTCGTCGGACGGGCCAACGCCGGGGATTTGCCAGAGGTGGTCCATCACGGAGATGTAGTCGAAACCGTTGGCCTCCATCCACTGGACCCGGTCGCGCAGCTCCGGCCACATATCCCTGGGGTCGCCGGTGGTGGGCAGGAACGACGTGTTGTGCAACGCAAACTTCACTGCATTCTCCTGGGCGAAGCTAGCAGGTCTGTCACTCTCCAGAAATGGCCCCAAATTTGTCTGTGCGCGTGGGTGGGTAATCCACCTCGGGGTGCTGAAAAATCCTTCCGACCATCCCCTCCCCCGATATATCGGGGAGAGTCTCCCCGACCTGTCGGGGGACCTGACCCCCTTCCCTTCGACGATGCTCAGGGCAGGCTCTCAGACTCCTGGCAAAGGGGGCTCCGCCTCTCTGCACTCCCCTTTTCCCATCAGCTTGCTCGGGGTGGGGTCACTTTACCCCCTTCGTAGGGTGTTGAAAGAAGCCCAAGCGGACCTGTCTCTTACCTAGGAAACGCGTCGCGCAGCCCGCCATCCACCGGCATCATTGCGCCGGTGGTCTTGGCGGAGCGGTCGCCGGCGAAGAAGAGCGCCGCCTCCGCCACGTCCTCGGCGGTGACCGAGGTCTGGAGCAGGTTGCGCTGACGGTAGAACTCCTCCAAGCTCTCGACGGGAATACCGTGGGCGGCGGCCCGCTGCTCCCGCACGTCGTCCGACCAGAGCTTTGAGTCGCGGAAGACGGCGTCGGGGTTGATGATGTTCACTCTGATACCGTACTCCCCGTTCTCCACGGCCAACACCCTGGCCAGCTGGACCTCCGCCGCCTTGGAGGCGCTGTAGGCGCCGAACTCCCTGCCGGGCGCCGGCACGTTCTTCGTCCCCACGAAGACCATGCTTCCACCCGTGTCCTGCTCCCGCAACAGGTGTACCGCCTCCTTGGCCACCAAGAAATGGCCGGTGGCGTTGACCTCTAGGGCCCGTCGCCACTCATCCGCGGCCAGGTCTTCGATCAGTCCCACGGTGGCCACGCCGGCGTTGGACACGACCACGTCCACACCGCCGTAGGCCAATCGCGCCTGCCGAAACGCCTCGGATACCTCCGCCTCGATGGTGACGTCCAGACGGCACGCCATGGCCCGGTCGAGGCCGTACTCAGCCAGCAGCTCCTGGGCTACCTGGTCGGCGCCCTCGGCATCCAAGTCGGTGACCACCACGTGGGCGCCCTCGGCGGCGAAACGCCTGGCGATGGCGCGGCCGATTCCGCTGGCGCCGCCCGTCACCAGGGCTACCCGCCGAGCGAGCTCCTTCTCCCGCGGCGCCAACGTGAGCTTGTACAGCTCCAGAGGCCAGTACTCAGCGTCGTAGGCGTCCTGCGCCGTGAGGGTCCTGTACTCGCCTACCGCCTGGGCGCCGCCGATAATGCCGATGGTGTGACGGTAGATGTCACCGGCGATACGGGCCGCGGTACTATCGCGTCCCGTGGTCCACATACCCACGCCCGGCAGCAAAACGACCCGCGGGTAGGGGTCCAGCATCTGCACGTCATCCGCGCGATGGGCTTCAAACCACTCTCGGTACTCGTTGGCGTACGACTCCACCGCCAAGTACATGGCGCCCTTCACTTCCGCCAGGTCCTCCGGGTCGGTCACATCCACCCACAGCGGCAGCCGCTTGGTGTGAAGGGTGTGGTCCGGCGTGGCCGCGCCAATGCCGCACAGCTCTTTGCCATCCGACGCGCCGACCAAGTCCATCACCTCCGCCGAGTCGTCGAACCGCAGCACGACCCGTTGACGGTAGCCGACCAGTCCGCGGAGAGTAGGCGCCACGGCCGCCGCGATCTGCCGACGCCGCTCCGGCTCCAGCCACCTGTCGCGCTGGACGCCGAAGACCGTCTTGCCCGCCGCCCGCTCGGCGATGAACTCCTCCGCCTTGCTCACCATCTCCACGTGGACGTCGTAGGCCTGCTTGGCGGTGCTGCCCCAGGTCACCAGCCCGTGGTTCATAAGCACGACTCCCCGGGGCCGCGGGTTGCTCAGGGCCGCCTGGGCCACCTCTTTGGCGAGCAGGAAGCCGGGCCGCCGATAGGCCACCACGGCCACGTCCCGCCCGTACAGCGTGTCCAGCGCCTCGCCGGCATGGGTGCCGTTGGTCAGCGACAGGATGGCGTCGGCGTGGGAGTGGGCCACGCACTTGTGGGGGAGGAAGGCGTGCAACAGCGTCTCGATGGACGGCCGCGGCGCCGAGGGGTCAAGCATGCACTGGCGGATGTAGTCGACCATCCCCTCGTCGGACAGCGCGTCCCGCTCAAACAGCGGCAGGAGCGCGTCCAGGTCCACCGCGGGGAAGTGGTGGCGCTCGCTCTCTTTCATGTCGGAGCCGGAGCCTTTGATGTACATGGCCCGGACTGGCTGGCCTCGAAAGTCAGACGCCTCGCTCTTGATGGAGGTGTTGCCGCCGCCCCACAGGACCAGGTTGGTCTCTACGCCCATGACTCGGCTGAGGTAGACCAACTGGTCCAGGTCGTCCCTTCCCACGACTTCGTCGTCGACCCATCGGTTCTGCATGTCGGCGCAATGGTACCCAGGAAACCCCACCCCCTGCAACGGGTATAGGGGAATTGCTACTCAAGGCACCAGAATTATCTCTGATCTCCTAGACAAGCTCATACGCTCCTACTCGTAACCGGTCTTGCGGTTTCGACCACCACTACGGCGTGGTGGTTAGCTTTGAAGTATTCTCATTTGTTAAACTCGTGTCGCTGTGGTTCGGACAGCCCTTAAAATCATAGTGCCATCAGTGGTCCTCGTGGTTATACTAGGACTCCTTGGAGTCGTCTGGTATAGCTACAACCAGCTTGCTGTCTCGGCACCCAGAGTCACCAAGATTTCTCCGGTTATTACCAATAACATTCCTACTTTACTCAGTGCAGGCGCGGACCTTGTTAGTGGCAACTTGTTAGGAGCCGCTGAGAAATTGGTCGAAGGAGTCGAGTTTGAGATAGAAGTCGAGATTCACAATGGTGGTGTAGTGCCGGTCTACCTCGGCACAAGCGAGCATGACCTTGTACTGAATGACCAAACCGTAGTAACCCTTACTGCGGAGTCGGGCGGATGGATCGGGCCTGGTTCTAGTTCTACTGTTCCTCTAGAAGCTACCGTACACTTCCAAGAACTTCCTGGTGTAGTAGTGTTGGGTATAGTTCAAGGTGGCCAGATAAATGTGCAGCTCCATTCAAAGGTTGGATGGACAATTTTCTCCAGGGTTATCAACACCGAAGTAACTCAATTCAATCTAACCGAAACTCTCGAGTCCCTAGTCAGCCGACTACTGCCAAATTAGTTGCTTTCATCGCCGCCAGAGCCTCACTGTAGTCCAAGCTCGGCCCACCTCTAGCCCTTGACGGCCACGGCCACGATGTGCTACGGTCAGCACAGCGGCAACGACGGAGACGAGTAGGTCAGGCAGTGGGCCCTCAGCGAGCCGGGACGAGTGGAAGCCGGCGGGCCGACCCCGACCGAATATCCCTCCTGAGCCGCCGACCCAACGCTCCGATGAGTCGGGGCAAGTAGGCTCGGCCGGGCCCGCCACCCGTTAGCATGGGCGAGGGCGTGATGGCGCCCTGATAAGTGGTCCCCGATATGCTGGGGGCAATAAGAGTGGTACCGCGGGTACGAACAACCCGTCTCTTTGTGGGACGGGTTTTTGTTTTCCGTTCACTCTCCGACAGGGATCAGAGTTGAACGGGTATCGCATGTAAAGGGGTGGCTTGATCAACACTCCGTTCGTGCTGAGCCTGTCGAAGTACGAACGGAGTGTTTGAGGAACGGAAGGGTTGGAGAACGAGGGGAGGAGATGGCAACACAACAGGTAACGCTGTACGACACAACGCTACGCGATGGCTCGCAGATGGAGGGTATCAGCCTCTCGGTAGGCGATAAGCTGCGTATCGCGGCCAGGCTCGACGACCTGGGCATGCACTTCATCGAGGGCGGCTGGCCTGGGTCGAACCCCAAGGACGATGAGTTCTTCAAGCAGGCCCAGCGCCTCGACCTGAAGAGCGCGGTGCTCGTCGCCTTCGGCAGCACGCGCAGGGTCGGCGGGACCGCCGAGGGCGATCCCAACCTGCGTGCCATGCTCGCCTCCCAGGCGCCGGTGGTCACCTTGGTGGGCAAGGCCTCCGAGGCCCAGGTGAAGCGAGTGCTGGAGACCTCGCTCGAGGAGAACCTCAACATGGTCCGGGAGTCCATCGCTTACCTTCGGCAGCAGGGCCGCCGGGTGATATTCGACGCCGAGCATTTCTTCGACGGTTTCAGGGACAACCCCGACTACGCCCTAGCCAGCGCCAGGGCGGCGGCTGAGGCCGGCGCCGAATACGTGGTGCTCTGTGACACCAATGGCGGGACGCTGCCGGTAGAGGTGTACGAGACCGTGAAACGGGTGCACCAGGAGCTCGATGTCCCCTTAGGCATCCACTGCCACAACGACGCCGAGGTGGCGGTGGCCAACAGCATCGCGGCGGTGCAGGCCGGCGCGACCCAGGTCCAGGGCACCATCAACGGCTACGGCGAGCGGTGCGGCAACGCCAACCTGCTCTCCGTCATCGGCAACCTGAAGCTGAAGCTCGGGATCGAGTGCATCGCCGACGAGCAGCTTCAGCACCTGACCGAGGTCCATCGCTTCGTCAGCGAGATGGTCAACATGCCACCGAACCGCTACCAGGCCTACGTGGGCGAGAGCGCTTTCAGCCACAAGGGTGGCCTGCACGCCGCCGCCATGGCCAAGGACGAGACGAGCTACCAACACATCGACCCGGAGCGGGTGGGCAACACGAAGCGCGTGGTGATTTCCGAGCTATCGGGCCGTGGCAACATCGCGGTCAAGCTGGAGGAGCACGGACTTTCGGCCCAGGTGCCCCAAGCGCGGGTGGGTGAGCTTCTCCAGCAGCTAAAGGAGCTGGAGAGCCGCGGCTTCCAGTATGAAGGTGCGGAGGCGTCCTTCGACCTGCTGGTGCGGCGGGCCCTGCCGGACTACCAAGCGCCCTTCGAGTTGGTGGACTTCCTGGTGGTCATGGAGAAACGCCGCCGTCAGGGCGACGCCGCCGACGGCGAAGAGTCGCTGTCCGAGGCCATAGTCAAGGTCCGCGTGGGCGAGGATGTCACGCACACGGTGGCCGAAGGGAACGGCCCTGTGAACGCTCTCGACACCGCCCTCCGTAAGGGGCTGCTCCAGCCGTACCCCCAACTGGAGTCGGTACATCTGACCGATTACAAGGTGCGTGTGGTGGACCAGGTTGGGGCCGGCACCGAGGCCGTCGTGCGCGTGCTGGTGGAGTCCACCGACGGCGAGCGTCGGTGGAGCACGGTGGGGGCCTCCGGCAACGTCATCGAGGCGTCGTGGCAGGCCTTGGCCGACAGCATGGAGTACGCTCTGCTGCCGAGGTAAGAAGACCCATGGCAGTGAGGCACGCATGATGGCCCGACCCTTGAGGTTAGTGGCGGCCATTGCCGTGGCGGTCGCCGCTGTGGCGTGTAGCGCGTCCCCAAGCCCAGCCGCGAGCCTAACTCCGACCACCGCTACGACTACCTCTACTCCGACCACCGCTGCCACTCCTACTTCGACCACCGCTACGACTACCCCCACTCCGACCACCGCCGCTACTCCTACTCCCGCCCAAGAGAGTGCGTGGATCTACTGGCTCCAAGACATTGACCTGGAGGAGATCGGCGGTCGTAGCGAGAGTATTGTCGTCATCGACTACTCCTACGATGGCACGGACGCCGAGGCGTTCTCCTCAGAAGGGGTCAAGGCGCTGCAGGACGGCTCGGGGGGCTCCAAGACGGTCCTGGCCTATATGAGCATCGGTGAAGCCGAATCGTACCGCTCCTACTGGCGGCCGGAGTGGCGGCCAGGCAGCCCTGCGTGGCTCGACCAGCAAAACCCTGACTGGGAGGGGAATTTCAAGGTCCGCTACTGGGACCTGGAGCGGCAACGCATCATCTTCGGCGCCCCGGAGAGTTACCTGGACAGGCTCCTGGCCGCGGGCTTCAATGGCGCGTACCTGGATATCATCGACGCCTACGAATATTCCGAGGAGCGTGGGAGGGAGTCGGCGGAGGCGGAGATGGTCCAATTCGTTGAGGCTATCTCCACCTACGCCAAGGAGAAGGAGCCCGGCTTCCTTATCATCCCACAGAACGCGCCGGAACTGGCGGCCCACCAGCGTTATTTGGCGGCGGTGGACGGCGTGGCCCAGGAGGGGCTCCATTACGGTTACGAAGAGGAGGGGGCGGCCACGCCGGCGGATATTACCGAAGAGCTCGACGGATACCTAGGCCTCTTCCTCAACGCTGGAAAGCCGGTGCTGATCGTCGATTACGTCTCCTCAGGCGAGCTGGCCAGCGACGCGTACCGGCGCTCGTGGGCCAAGGGGTACGTACCCACCGTGACGGTGGTAGACCTCGACCGCCTGCCCCTTGCGCCATGACCGCCTTGATAGCCCGGCGCATCGCCGTCGCCGCGGAGGCCTCTCGGTCGCTCGTCCGCCTGTGGCGGGCTCGGAATGACCCCCGGCATCGCCTGTCATTCCGAAGGAGCGGAGCAACTGAGGAATCTCGTCCTCCTTCTTTGCCATCAGGCAGTACACTATGGCCAGAGACCATGACCATCGTCAGGAGGTCGGCATGAAGCTAAGTCTCATATTCCCACAGACCGAGATCGGGAACGACCCCATAGCCATCCGCGACTGGGCTCAGGGGGCAGAGGGCCTGGGATACGATCAGGCCCAGCTCTTCGAGCACGTCCTGGGCGGCAATCCAGCCACGTATCCCGACCTGCGCGGGTATACCCACCAGACGCCGTTCCACGAGCCGTTTGTCCTCATGGGCTATCTGGCCTCTATCACCGAGCGCATCGAGCTGGCCACCGGCATCGTGATCCTCCCCCAGCGCCAGACGGTGCTGGTGGCCAAGCAGGCGGCCGAGGTGGACGTGCTCTCGGGCGGCCGGCTGCGGCTTGGGGTCGCGGTGGGCAGGAACGCCCTGGAGTTTGAGGGCCTGGGGGAGAACTTCCACAACCGGGGCCGCCGGATAGAGGAGCAGGTCGAAGTGATGCGCGCCCTGTGGACCAACGAGACGGTCACCTTCCACGGGCGCTGGCACCACATCACCGACGCCGGAATCAATCTGTTGCCCATACAGCGGCCCATCCCCATCTGGATGGGCGGAGGGGCAAACGACGCCGTGCTGAAGCGGATCGGGCGCATGGCCGACGGCTGGATCCCCGGCGGAACGACTGCCAGCGAGACCAAAGCGCAGGTGGAGACCATCTGGGAAGCGGCGAGGTCGGCGGGGCGTGACCCCGGACAGATCATGCTGCTGCCCCGGGTGATGGCACCGAAGCAGAGCGATCCCGATCAGTGGCGCGCCTTCGCGGAGGACTGGCGAGAGCTGGGCACCCAGTACGTGGTCCTGAACACCATGCGCTGCGGGTTCACGCGGCCGGAACAGCACCTGGAGCTGGCGGAGCAGTTCAAGGAGGCGCTCCAAGGCGTTGTTACGGTGTCGTAAACGGTGCCTTCGAGCACGAGAGCCATAGGAACCGCGAGACCCTCGTAAGAGATTCTTCGCTTCGCTCAGAATGACAAGCGGTGGGAGCACTCCGAGTGCGCCAGCAGCGCTCCGGGGTGGGCCGGGCGGGAAGACCAACCTAGGCGAAAGGCGCGCTAGCCCGCCATATCAAGCGCGAGCCCGGACCAGCCAAAGTTTCGAGCGCCCTGGCCCTGGCCGGTGTAGGGGTGATAGAACTCGCGGAGTCCCGATTGGGCCACCATCGCGACCGTCCTCTCGGCCAGCTGCGCCGCCAGGTCATGGAACCCATGACGGCCTAGCCCCCGCCACAGCAGCCAATTGGTATTCACCCACGATGGCCCGCGCCAGATAAGGCCTTTGCTCCTCGGGTCGAAGCTCCTCTCAGTGGCCGCCACCGACGCCACCGGGTAGGACAAGAAGAACTCCTCCCGGTTGCTGATGTGCCGCTCCACCAGCATCTGGGCCGCCTCTTCGGGCAGCTCTTGCACTACCAGGGGCACAAGGGCTCCGACGGTCAGCGGCCCCGTCCGACGCTCCGTCGGTCCGTAGACGCTGAAAAAGGCGCCACGGCTCCGGTCCCACAGCTTCTCCATCAGCGATGCCGTCACCGCGCTCGCCCGGCTGGCGTATCCGTCGGCCATCCTCGACTGGCCGTGGCGACGGTGCAGCCGCGCCATGGTCGCCAGCGAATCGGCGTATAGCGCATTGACCAGCGCATCCTTTACCCGGAACCGGCTGCCGCGCACCAGCTTGTCGCTGTTGTAGTTGTCGATGGCGTTGCGGAAGTCCAGCCACCGGTCGCGGAAGGACAGCCCCCATCGGCCCGCCCTGCCTCGGACGCCCAGCACCTCGTCGTACGTGGGCGACTGGTCCATGCCCGACTCGTAGGGCGAGATGATGACCAACAGGCCATCGTCATCGGGGACGCGATGCTCCGCCAGCCACTGGTGGTACCGGTCCAGAGGCTCCACGAACTCCGTGGGGAGCCATGCGTCGCCCAGCAGCTCGGCCACGCGCTCCACCGCCTGGGCTAGGACCGGCGGTTGGATGAGGGCCGTATGGCGTTGACGCCAGGCGTAGGTGCTCTGGACCCGCCCCCACAGGTCGCCGAGGAAGCTACCTCCCCAGAAGGAGACGTGGCCGATAAAGCCGTCGGGCTCCTGGGCGCCTATCAGCGTTCGCAGCTCGGCCACGGCCAGCTCCGGGTCCACGTGGGCCATCACCACCGCGTGAAAGCAGGAGTCCCAGAACCACTGCCAGCGATACTCCGAGGGCGACGGGCACAGGTACGTGTAACGGAAGCCGCTAGGGCGATCCACGCCGGTCCGGATGTTCGTCCGGCGGACCTCCTCCACCAGGGCGCGGACTACATCGACGTCTGCCTGCCTCATCAGCTACCGCCTACCGCAGCGCATCGGCCAGGAGCTCGGCCACGTGCCGCGGGCGATGGGAGGTAAAGTGGCTGACCTGCTGATGGCACGAGACCCCCGTCACCGCCACTTGCCGGTCGCGGGCCGCCGGCGCTTCCAGGGCGGGAAAGAGCTTGTGCGCGCCCATGGCCCGGGACAGCTCGTAGTGCTCCACCTCGAACCCGAAGGCGCCCGCCATGCCGCAACAACCGGCGTCCACCAGCTCCGCGGTGTAGCCCGGCACCAGCCGAAGCGCTCGCAGCGTGGCGTCCATGTCCGCCAGCGCCTTCTGGTGGCAGTGCCCGTGCACCAGAATGTCGGCGGTCACGTCGTCCCGGAACGCCGACGCCACCGACGGGTCCTCTCCTGCCACCTGATCAACCAGCTCGTCCAGGAGGTACGCCTGGGACGCCACGGCACGCGATGCCTCGTCCCGCAGCAGGTCCGGGTACTCGTCCCGGAACGTCAGGAGGCAGGACGGCTCGACGCCCACGATGGGAACGCCTCGCTGGGCGTAGGGGAGCAGCGCGTCCACGTTCTGTCGCGCCCAGGCCTTCGCTTCGTTCAGCATTCCCTTGGAGACCAGCGGCCGCCCGCAGCACCGCTTGCGGCCCACCAACGTCACCTCAAACCCCAACGCCTCCAACACCTGGACGGCAGCCTTGCCAACATTGGGTTGAAAGTACTCCACGTGGGTGTCGTTGAACAGCACCACCTCGCCTCTGGATGCAGCCGTTGTCGGTGTGGTGTACCGGGCACGGAACCAGGAGGAGAAGGCCTGCCGGGCGAAGGGTGGCAGGGGCCGGCTGCGATGAATACCGAGGACACGATGGAGCAGCCAGCGCAGCGGAGGCAGCTTGATGGCCCAGTTGGACAAGGGGGCCGTGGCGCTGCCCAGCCGGCCCAGGAACGCAATGTGGGCGAACAGCCGGGAACGCAGTGGCACGCCGTGGGCCTGATGGTACTTGGTGAGCACCTCGGCCTTCAGCTTGGCCATGTCCACCCCGGAAGGGCACTCCGCCTTGCAGCCCTTGCACTCCACGCACAGATCGAGCGCTTGGTGCAAGCGATTGCCTGTCAGCTCCGACGCGGGCAACACTCCGGAAAGGACCATCCGGAGCAGATTCGCCCGGCCTCGGGTGGAGTGCTCCTCCTCCCGCGTCACCATGTAGGACGGGCACATCGTCCCCTCCAGCTTGCGGCATGCCCCCTGACCGTTGCACAACTCCACGGCGCTAACGAACCCACCGTCGGCGCTGAAGTCCATCACGGTGCCCGGCTCGATGCGAAGCGTGTCGGGCGACAGACGAAGGTTCTCCATCAGCGCGGGGGTATCGAGGATCTTGCCCGGATTCAACAGGGCATCGGGGTCGAAGGCGCGCTTCAGCTCTCGGAAGGCACCGAATAGCTCGGGGCCAAACATCTTCTCGGTAAAGACGCCCCGCACGATGCCGTCGCCGTGCTCACCGCTCAGGCTGCCGCCGAGCTCCAGGACCAGGTCCGCCACCTCCTCCGCCATGCGCTCCATGATAGTCAGCCCCTCTTGGCGCCTGATGTTCACCATGGGCCGGATGTGCAAACAGCCGGTGCTGGCGTGGCCGTAGTAGGCTGTCTCAGTGGCATAGCGGCCCACTATCTTCTCAAAGCGCGCCACGTACTCCGGCAGCTTCTCGGGCGAGACGGCCGTGTCTTCGACGAAGGGCAGCGGCTTGGCATCGCCACGGACGCTCATCACCAGCCCCAGACCGGCCCGTCGCAGCTCCCACATCTGCCGCTGGCGTGCGGGGTCGGTGGTGACCACAGTTGCGTAGCCCAGCCCCCGGCGCGTCAGGTCCTGACGGAGCTCTTCGAGTCTGGCAGCTGCCTCCGCCTCGGTCTCGCCGTAGAACTCCACGAGTAGCAAGCACGCGGGTTCGCCCTCCACGAAGCCCAGCAGGTGGCGGAAGCCCAGGGCCTCTCGACAGCGCCGGAGGATCATGCTGCCCACCAGCTCCACGGCGGACGGGCTGTGCCTGAGGATAGCAACCGTGGCTTCCATGGCCTCGATGAGTCCGCTGAAGTGGACTGCTGCGACCCCTCTGTAGCTGGGGACCGGCACCAGGTTGACCTTCGCTTCGGTGACCACCGTCAGGGTACCCTCGGACCCCACCACCATCTTGGTCAGGTCCATAGGCCCGCCGGCTGAGAATTCGTCCAGGTTGTAACCGGAAACGCGTCGAAGGATCTTGGGAAAGCGGCGGGCCACCTCCTCCCGATGGGTATTGGCGATTGCCTGTACCTCCCGGTACAGCTTGCCCTCCAACGAGTCGTCCTCCAGCTTCCGGGCCAGGTCGTCACCGGCGAGGGCGCCGAACCGGGCATTGCTGCCGTCACTCAAGACCACGTCCACGCCAAGGATATGGTCCAACGTTTTTCCATAGATCACCGAGTGGGCGCCGCAGGAGTTGGTGCCGATGCCGCCGCCGATGGTCGCGCGGTTGCTGGTGACCGGGTCTGGCGCGTACTGCAGGCCGTATCCCGCCACGGCCTGGCTCAAGTGGTTCACCACTAGACCTGGCTGCACCCGCGCCCATCGCTCCTCCGGCTGCACCTCCACCACACTGTTCATGTACTTGGAGAAGTCCAGCACCAGGGCGTGGTTCACCGTGCCGCCCGCCAAGCTGGTGCCTCCACCGCGAGGCAGCACCGGCACGCCGTAGCGCGACGCGGTGCGCACCACGGCGGCGACGTCATGCGCGGACCGGGGAAGGACCACGCCGATCGGCTCCATCTGGTAGATGGAGGCATCGGTCGCGTAGAGGAGCCGGGCGTGCCGGTCCAACCGCACGTCCCCTTCCACCTGTCCCTGAAGCTCGGAGGCCAGGTCCGCCAGCTCCCGCGAGGTCAGCTCTGCGGCTTTACGGACGCTTTCGTGAAGAATCGGCACCGCTAGCTCCTTCCAGGCATCCGTGCTCACTCTAGCCTAGGGCATGGGCGAGGCACAACCCGACATTAAGACTGGTCGCAGTCCCTTCGCGCGTCTTTCGTATCCACTTTCAATGGAAGCAGTCCCCTCTTCCATCTACTGAGGGGCCGTTCACCACGCCCCTCTCCGAAGGAGTCCGGAGTCCTTCGGACAGACTCCCATATCCAAAAGAAGTAGTGTTCCGGGGGTGTCTCTTACAACCTGTAAGTTTTGGCCACGGCAGCTCCTTGACAGCGCGAGCGGCAACTCTTACGGTGACCTCAGGGCCGCACGTGCGATCCGTCAGCTACTGAGGGGCCGTTCACCACGCCCCTCAGACTCCCATGGAGGAGAAGTGCCATGACCAGCCAGCCGGAAAGTCAGCTCCAAGTCCAGTCGATGCCCCGGGCGCTAGGGAGCCTGGAGTCACGTCTGATGGAGGCCCTGTGGGGTTCCACCGCTGAGCTATCGGTGCAAGAAGTCTGCGATGCCTTGGACGCCCAGGATAACTACAAGACCGTCATGACGGTGCTGAACCGGCTGGTGGAGAAGGGGCTCTTGGAGCGGCGGCTGGACGGCCGCGCATACCAGTATCACCCCCACGTAAGCCGCCAGCAATTCCTCCAATCGGCGGCCCACGATACGGTCCAGGGCTTCGCCGACGCGTATGGCGACGAAGGGGTCATCCACCTGATAAGGGCGGTAGCGATGCATCTTAGCCGCCACCGGCGATCGCGGCTTGCTCCCATCGTTGCGCCAATCGTCACCATGATTGTGGCGGCTTCGGTCGTGCGAGCCCTCCTCACCTACCTCCGCGGCCAGAAGAAGCGTAGCTAGTACTTCGTTCTGAAAATCCGCGTCATCATCGTCCGCTCGTGGTCAGGCTGTCGAAGGACACGCCCTTCGACTTTGCTCAGGATAGGTTCAGCAATACCTGTAGCGCCTGTCATTCCGAGTCCTTCTTGAGAAGGACGAGGAATCTGGTACCAGACCCTTCACTTCGTTCAGGGTGACAGAAGGGGGCTCGTGGTCAGGCTGTCGAACCATACGAGCGGAGGAAGAGTCCAGCTCATGTCCTTCGACAAGGCTCGGGACGAGCGGGACTTCAGTTTGTGCCCTTGTACCGCAGATCTACGACAGTAGGTACTAGGTGTCGCGTTCGCCTCCCTCGGGGGCGACAACCCCGCGCCGTGCGGCCCGCAGGTGCCGGATGGCGAAGGCTAGGCCCCCTGTCACCACGATACTCAGGTAGCTGATGGAGCGGTCTAGGAGGGCCACCGCGACCGCCTCCTCTCGCGCCAGCTCAAGCATGAGCAGGCCGGTAGTGCCAGCCTCCACGATACCAAACCCGCCTGGGGTCAAAGGCACCGTGGAAAGCAGGCCGTTGGCCATGGGAACAAACACCACCAGGCCGCCAGCGATGGTTATGCCCAGCGCCTGAAGCACCAAGAACAGCCGCGATACCTCCGCGAGCCAGGCCAAGACACCGAGAAGGAAGACCAGGTGAAGTCGCCGGAAGCTTCCCATGGTGCCGGCGTGGAACCGGTGGAACGCATCTTCGATACGGCTGGGCAAGCGGGATGCCACCCACTGGCGGAGCAGGTACATCATTAAAAGGCCGGTGACGACTAACGCCAGCAGCGCCGCCGCCATCACGACGAACAGCGGTGAAGGCCTGACCTGTCCGCCCACGTACAGGGCCGTCAACCCAGCCACCATGAGCGTAAAAACGACGGTCAAGTCCATCACACGATCGGCCAGCACCGTCCCCATGGTGCGAGGGAAGCTCGTTCCCGTATCGTCGGCGTAGGCATACGCCCGGTAGGCATCTCCCAGCCGGAACCACGTGACGGAGTTAGCGAACCAGCTCATGAGGATAATGACGCCGCAGTAGAGGGTGGACGGAGCCCGTACCAGGGGGTCGTCCCGGCTCGCGTTCATCAGCAGCAGCCGCCAGCGGGCCCCACGGAAAAGAAAGGTGGTGTAGTGGGCCACCACGGCCAGTACCAACCACCACGGATTGCTGTTTCTGATGACGGTCCCGGTGCGTCCCCAGTCCACGTCGAAGCGCGTCGCTAGCAAGACCAGCAAAGCGGCCAAGACCACAAACGAGACAACGGTTGGCACCGAGAGGAAACGCCCGCGCAACGACGGCCGCTGGGGAAGGCGCTGGGGACTACTATCGGCCACGTCGCTCTCCCTACAGGTTGCTGAAAAGGTCCACGCCGCCCTTCGCTTTGGTTTCGCTCTCCGATACGCTCCGACAAGTCGGAGCTATCGAGAGTCCGATGAGCAGAGCGTCATCGGACAGGGTGAACGGCGTGGACTAGGCCCCCCTGTCATGCTGAGTCCCGATTCATCGGGGCGAAGCATCTCTCACCGGCCCTTCCCGAGAGACCCTTCGCTCCGCTCAGGGTGACAGGGTCTCGTCTGGTCAGAGAGCATGTCGAAGCACGTTTTCAGAGTTTTTCAGCGCTCTCCCTAACCTGCCAACGGCCTGCGGGCTGGGACCCCGCTTCGACGGGGGTACCGCGCCTCGGTGCGAGCCACCTTGTCCGCCACGACCAGGGCCACATCGCTCCGAAGGCCTGCGATGTCCACCTGGACCGTCGGGCGAAGCCGGCCGCCCAGCGCCTCCGCCGCCCCACTCGCCTGGTCTACTTCAATCGATACATCACCCGCCCGCGGCGTCACAACGATCCCTCCGACCTCGCAAAACGGCAGCGTCAGCTCCAACACCGTGGGCAGGGAGCCCAACGCCCTGGCCGTGGCGACGTCGAACGACTCCCGATAGCCCGGCTGATGGGCCAGCTCCTCGGCTCGCTGGGCCACGACGCACACGTCTTTCAGCCCGAGCGCCGACACCAACCAGCGCAAGAAGTCGGCTTTCTTTCCGGTGGCCTCCACCAAGGTGAGTCGAATGGCAGGGAGGAGGAGCTTCACCGGTACGCCAGGGAACCCCGCGCCGGCGCCCACGTCTATGACCCGGGCTGTTTTGGGGGCTTCGCGGAGGAGTACCGGGGCCACGCTGAGCGAGTCCAGAAAGTGGACCCGCTCCACGTCCGCCAGGGCGGCGCGGGAGGTCAGGTTCACGCGCTTATTCCACTCGCTCAACCCCTCGCGGTAGCGATGGAACTGGCGCTCTTGGACTGCCGACAGCTCCAGGCCTAGCATCCGAGCCCCAGCACGAAGCGCCTCCAACGGGACCTCCCTCCGTCCGGCCAGCGCGGCGAATTGTACCACCACCCTAACGGGCCCAGCCATGCTTTGGAATACGGGCAAGCGGCTTCTAAGCGCCCACGCCTTGGGGTTGACTAGTGCTTATTGCGCAAATCTCTTTACAAATAGTCCGCCTGAGGCGGATCCGGGTAGGCCAACGCAAGGTGTTTTTCCCACCCACCCACCCCGGAGCGCCTCTCCGACTCGCAGAGGCACCCCCCAACCCCGGGGGTTTAGGGGGCGCCGCCCCCTGAGACGCTTGCGGGCGGGTGGGTGGGAATGGCCAGGTATTTCTGCAAGCAAGGACTAGCGTTTGACGGGCTACAAGCGCGCGCATATCATCATCCTTCACCGGGGTAGCGCGTTTTGACTCCCGGCCAGCGGAAAGGGGAAATCATGGCATCCACCAAAGCGTTCGTCCTCATCGAGACCGCCGTGGGCAAGACCCACGACGTCGTGAGCGCCCTCCAGGGGGTGTCAGGGATATCGTCGGTGGACGTGGTCACCGGGCCCTACGACATCATCACCGTCCTCGAGGCCGACGACCTCAGCTCGGTGGGTGACCTGGTTACGGGCCAAGTCCATACCATCGGTGGCATCGTTCGCACGGTCACGTGTTTGGCCGTTGGCAGCAGCGCATAGCCCTCCGGACAGCGCCACGCATCGGGCACCACGCTCCGTAGGGACCTATTCAGCTGGGGACACACGTGGCAGAGCAGGAGTGCATCTTCTGTAGGATCGGACGCGGCGAGGTGCCCGCCGAGTTCCTGTACCGCGACGACTCGGTGTTCGCTATCCGAGACATCAACCCCAAAGCACCCGTCCACCTGCTGGTGATCCCCTTCTCGCACGTGGGCATCCTGACCGCGGACCCTCAGCCGAAGCCGGAGACGTTGGGAAAGCTCGTCGCAGTGGCTGCCCAGCTCGCCCGGGAGCACGGCGTGGACACCGACGGCTACCGGCTGATTATCAACCAGGGCCCAGACGCAGGCCAAACGTTCCCCCACCTGCACCTCCACCTGCTGGCGGGGCACCGGCTCAGCGACTTGGGATAGCGCGCCGCAGCACCCGTCATGTCCACCCTCACCATTCCACCACGGCTCCAAGCCCGGCTTTCGGCGCTCCCCCAAGGACTGCGCGAGCACGTCCAGCGGGTGCAGGCCATCGCCCGAGAGCTGGCCGTGGCGCACGGCGTTGACCCCACGCAGGCCGAGCTGACGGCCGCGGCCCACGACGTCGCCCGCCACCTGCCGCCCCGGCGGCTGTTGGAGGAGGCGCATCGCCTGGGCTTGCCCGTGAACGCCGTGGAGTCGTTCGCACCAGTCCTGCTCCACGGACCGGTCGGGGCAGCCTGGCTCCGCCAAGAGGGAACGATTACCGATCCGGAGGTGCTGGAGGGCGTGCGCTGGCACACCACGGCGCACCCGGACCTGGCGCCGGTAGGCAAAGTGGTGTTCCTGGCGGACAAGCTGGACCCGGCCAAGGTCCGCACCTACCCGTTTCAAGAAGAGGTGCGGGAGGCGGCGTTCCGCGACCTTGCCGACGGTATGCTGGCCTTCCTGGACGGCGCGCTGCGGCTGCACCTGGAGCGCGACGACGCCATTCACCCCATGAGCAACGAGACGCGCAACGCCCTGCTGCTGGCGCGGGCTTGCTAGGGGACGGTCAAAAGAAATGGGAAGCTGGGGAAACCTCTTTGCAAAGAGGCTTCTCCAGACCCCTTCCAGAAAACTCTGAACTGCAACCCACGCCAGCGCGACAGTGACGGCCGCGCAACGAGCTCATAATTCCCGAACGCCTGCATACTCACCGCAGATTGAGAGCCAGGCGAGTGGCGGGTATGTTGGTGGTCGGTCAGACCCGAGCATTAACATTGGCTACATTTCTAAAGAGGAGGGCAAAATGGAACGTCGTGTAATCAATCCGTGGACGTGGCAGGACCAGCTAGGCTTTGTTCAGGCCAACGAGTTGAAGGGTGCGCAACGGGTCCTACTGTGCTCTGGTCAGACGTCCGTCGATGACGACGGCAACCCTGTAAATCCGAGTGATATGGCGGGGCAGGTAAATAAGGCTCTGGACAACCTGGAGACGGTCCTGAGTCAAGCCGGTTTAGGGCTGTCTGACGTAGTGCGTCTGAACATCTTCACTACAGATGTAGACGCCTTCTTCGAGGCCGCGCCGCACTTCATGCCCCGGCTGGCCCAGGCAGATTGCCGGTTTGCTTCCACGCTCTTGGGCGTGACCCGACTAGCCCTTCCTGATCTGCTGGTGGAACTAGAGGCGACCGCAGTCCAGTAGTAGATAACCCGCCGACGTGGGCTGACCACCTTCGTGGCTTCCCGCTATTCACAAAAGCCAGCACACCACGTTCGAAGCTCACGTGCCTTCCCGCGCAGGGGGAAGCTACGAACCTTTGTGGCCTTTACAATTCTGAGCAGTCTTAGCTACCTGGGCAAAAGGCGGCGTACGTAGGCCCTTTACGCGCTAGTTCACGATCTTTAAGAACTCACGCGCGACATTGACTGCCCGTATGGCTTCCTCATGAGAAGGAAGATATCCTCGGTGTATAACCTTGTTACGTAGCGGAGTGAGGTCCTTCGCCGCTTCTTTATATAGATTTGGAAACCCAGCGACTTGTGAGTAGTAGGTTTCCAGTGATCGTGGGTCTGTCTTGGGAATCGATAGTTTATCACCCAAGGTCTTTCCCTCGTAGCGCTTGATTGCTGCGCTTGACCATCCTGCGACGTTAAGCCTGCTACTAACAACCTGAGTGATCCTCAGCTCTATCGCAGTGGCTGCCTGAACAACAGCCAATGGATACTGACCTCGTTCGAGAGATAAGACCGCATTAGTGAGGAACAACTTAAACAGCGGCAAGTCATCCTGCCCAGTAAGGTAGCGCTTGAATTCGTCAACCTCGCCTAATGACAGGGGAGAGGTATCAAAACGGAGCGAAGGCCACCTGTCACGGATGTCCTCACCGTTCACTCGAATTTCGGCAAATAGCTGCATGTCCGAAGTTCCCATAGGGAAGATGAAACCGGCATCGATCACCTCACCAGTCGTCGCTTGGTAGGACGCGATCACTCTGTTGAGTGTTTCCAAGCAGTTACGGATGGCAAAGGTGTTCACTGAGTTTTCCGAGATTGGTGAAGCCGTCTCTAGTCTAATGGCAACGGCGCTTCGCTCCTTTGGTGGCCACTGAGAAGTGGCTCCGGAAATCTGAACAGGGGGATAAGTGGAATCGCTGCCTGATTGAGGGCATGATAGTGCTCTCGGAGACAGGAGCGAGAGATGAGGAGACGACCCCGCCGTAACCACTCGGCAGAGTTCAAGGCGAAGGTGGCTCTTGCCGCAGTACGCGGCGACCGGACACTTTCGGAGCTGGCAAGCCAGTTCGATGTGCACCCGAACCAGATCACGCAATGGAAGACCCAGTTGCTGGATCGGGCGGCGCAGTTATTTGGCGCCGGGACAGGGCAGGCTGAAAAGCCGGTAGATATGAAGGTCCTTCACGCTAAGATCGGTGAGCTTGCGTTGGAGAACGATTTTTTAGAGGCCGCGCTCACGAAGGCGGGATTGCCGGGCGCAAGGCGATGATCGACCGTGATCACAAGCTGCCTCTCGCCCGCCAGGCAAAGGCAGTGGGCATCAGCCGCGGGAGCATCTACTACCGGCCACGGCCGGTGGGCGAAGCCGGTCTCGGACTGATGCGCCGCATCGATGAGCTGCACCTTGAGTATCCGTTTGCAGGCAGTAGGATGATGCGAGGCCTGCTCCGCCAGGAGGGACTCTCCTCCGGGCGTAGGCACATCGCCACACTGATGCGGCGGATGGGCATCGAGGCGCTGTACCGCAAGCCCAACACCAGCCGGCGACGGCCCGGCCATACGGTGTATCCGTACCTGCTGCGCGGGCTTGAGGTGAGCAGGCCCAACCAGGTGTGGGCAATGGATATCACGTACATTCCGATGGCCAGGGGGTTCGTGTACCTAGCCGCAGTGATGGACTGGCATAGCCGCAAGGTGCTGGCCTGGCGGGTATCGGTCACAATGGACGCAGACTTCTGCGTGGAGGCGCTCGAAGAATCCCTGGGACGCCACGGCGCGCCGGAGATATTCAACACAGATCAGGGAAGCCAGTTCACAAGTGACGCCTTCACCGGCCTGCTGAAAGCCAATGGGATCCAGATCAGCATGGACGGGAAGGGAAGCTGGAAGGATAATGTGTTCGTCGAACGGCTGTGGAAGAGCGTCAAGTACGAGGAGGTGTACCTGAGAGCCTACGAATCGGTCCCGGAAGCCAGAACTGGACTCGGGCGGTACTTCGAGTTTTACAATGCCGGACGGCCCCATTCGAGCCTTGGGGGAATGACGCCGGACCAGTTCTTTGACAGAGCGCCTGCCGAGTCCGCGGCGGCCTAACGCACGGCAGCGTGATTCCACTTATCAAACCGGGCAGCGCTGTTCAGACAAACGAGACCACCTCTCTGTGACTTGTCAATCGCGCCTGCGGGTTTTCGTGAAAAGTTATCCGAACGTCCTGTCCCACAAACTCTTGCAACTGGTATTCCTGACAAACCTGGTCATATCCCACAGTGAGCGACTCTTCAAGTCGAAGGAGGAAGGGAAGGTCTGTTATTACTTCAACAGTTGGCATGGGTGCCTACATTTCCAAGGGAAAGCTCGTTACTACTAGTAAGCAATGGCTCCCCGCGCAGGACTCAAACTCCTAGTCTGTCTTATCCCTCAGCTTAGTTGTAGGCGTAATTTCCCTGGCGGTCCGCGCCAATCCCCACCATCACGCCTCCAGCGGCGTGCCGGAGAACTCGCGGGCCAGCCATTCGAACACGGCCCAGGTGGCCTCCAGGTCCTCCTGGTTGTACCGCAGGATCTCCTCCATGGCCGCCTGATACGCGGCCTCGTCCCGCAGCTCCACCGCCCGGATGTACGTGGCGATGGACCAGTCGCCGCCGTACTCGTCCTGCGTGCGCCGGTATCCGGCCCACCGCTCCACCACCTTCAGGCCGTAGCCCGAGTCGGGCAGCACCACCGTCCGCTGCACCAGGGGGTAGAGGGTCCAGGAGGTTGTCGAGCACGCGGGCGGCGATACCGTCCGGGTCGCCGTAGCGGTCCGTATACCGCATCAGCATGGTCTTCTCGTACGAAGCGTAGTGGACAAACGAGACGTCCCCGTACCTGGCCAGGATGCTCCTCGCCTCGGCCAGAAACGCTTCCCACGCGACGCGGTCGCCCTCGTCCGCCAAGGGCGCAATCGCTGGGCGATACGGCCCCTCCTCGGAGCCAAACACCCGCACCCCCCACAGGTATACGTCGACCAGGCCGTCGAACTGCTGAGGAATACCCTCCAGGTCGAGCACGGCGTATGGGCGGTCGAGCGTGTGCGGGAAGCGGCCAACCTGAAGCGGCGCTCCCGTGCGATACGCCTCGGCGTGCCGCAGGATGTTCAGTGCCGTCTTATGTCCAACGCCTGGAAGCTGGACAAGCGTCTCCAGCGTGTGGGTATCGCCCAGCAGCAGGTAGCTCCCGGAGCCCTGCTGGTGCAGCTGGCGCGCCACCTTCTGGCTGACGCCGGGCAGCAGCGCCACGTCGTGCGTCTGCTCGGCGCGGGCCCAGCAGCGCGCACGGAAGGCACAGCCGTCGCACTTGCTCCGCCCCACCGGCTCGTAGAGAGCGTCACGGCGCGCGGCCAGCGCCGTGACCTCGTCGAGCGCGGCCATGGCCTGCACTCCGCCGTCGTACGGCAGCTGCTGGACCGAGCCGTCGCCGAGCACCACCTCCAGGCGGAGCGGAGGTTCCCCGAACTCTCGCTCGTACAGCCAGCCGTACAGCTCCACCTGGCGTGAGATCTCCGGGTGCGTCTCGCCGCCGACGTTCAGCGCCAGCTTGCAGTCGCACACCACGTACCCATCGCCCTGCCGCACCAGCAGGTCGGGGATGCCGACGATGAAGTCCTCGTCCTGGCCGCCAGCGTCCCGCCAGCCGAAGAGCACCGGCTGGTAGAGCACGTCTTCACCGCGGCGGACGGCCGCCTTGGTCTCCTCTCGCCGCTGCCCAAAGTCCAGCCCATCGTCTTGGCCAGAGAGGTCCACGTAGGCGTCGAAGGTCCGAAGGTAACGCTCCTCGTGCCGCTTACCCAGCTCCCGCAGGAGCTCCACAAGCGGATCGGGCGGCCCTACGGGAGGGCCTTCCAGCTTCATCAACCGCGAGCGCAGGCCGCACCGGGAAGGACGGTACAGCTCATAAATATCCGAGGCCATCAGCTCCATGCGCGGTCCACCCCCCTCGCGGGCAGGATTATACGCCGGGGCGTATGCGGCACAGAGTCGTCAGTGGTTGCTATCCTGCTTCGTCCTGTAGAGGCCGCCACCCCGTCTCTCGTGCCTTCGCCTCAAGCTCTCCGGCACTGGTTATGCCTGAGACGCGGCGCAAGAACTCCGCCACGCCCTCGGAGTCGGCGCGGACCGCCTGAAGCTGGGGCTCAATCTGGCTGATGGAGGCGGGACTATTGGTGTAGGTGCCGTGAAAGGCAAAGTAGGCGGTATTGAGCCTGCGAATGGGAAAGCCGTTGGCCACGAACCGCTGTCGCCGCTGCTCTAGGTACGCCTCAGCCTCCGCCACTAGGCCCTCGGCCAGCAATTCCTCCAAGCGGACGCGGGTCTCGCGCATCTCCCGGCTGAAGTCGAAGGCCCCCCGCTCCAGCCCTTCAGGTGGCTCCAGGCTAGGCGGCGTGTAAGGGGGGCGCTCCACCGCCTGGCCGGTGAGCTTGGTAAAGACCCGGTCGCCGATCTCTTGGCCCGCGATGTCGGCCACCGTCTCGTTGATGCTGGCCATGTCACCACCCGCGAACCACCGGACCCCCAGAGGCCGGAAGAACAGGTGGTGGTGGAGCCATTCATGGCTGGCTAGGACCACAGTTCCGTGAAGCGAGCCCGTAGGCGATACGTGGGCTGGGTAGGTAGCGATGCCGCCGGGGCGCACCACGAGCGCCGAGAGATCGGTAGCGGCTTCCACCTCTCCCTCCAGCCGCTCCTGGTCGAGCAGGCTGATGGAGGGCCGGAGCACGACATCGTCCAGCCGGCGCACCTCGTGCCGGGGCGACGTGACCAGGAGTAACGGGCTCGCTTCCAAGGCAAAGTCCACGGGCGGCCAGCGCACGGGACCCAGCTTCCCGTCGATCCCCATCTCGGCAATGACCGACGTAACCTCGGCCTCCAGCGCCTCCTCGACCACCGACCGAAGCCCGTTGCGCTGCTTCTCGATGTCATCCAGTCTGGCTTGGAGGTCGGCGCCTACCCGCTGGCCCTCGGCTGGGTCGGCCAGCGCCCTTTCCAGGTCGCCACGCAGCGAACGCGCCGCCGCCGCCAGGGCAAAATACGTTTCGATGGCCCTCTCGCGCTCCTCGGCGTTGGACGAAACCCCAGGAAGCACGCCGACCAATTGGCGCCACCACTTGGACAGAAAGTGGGTGACCTCCCATTGCACGACGTCGAACCCGTACGGAGCGGCCAACGACTGCTTGACGGGAATGGCGTCGCCACCGCTAGTGCCGGCCAGCAGCACCAGCACCGCCACCAAGGTCACCGCCGTTCGTATACCCACGCGCCTCATCGGCACCATCCTACCTCGGGCGTACCCGGATAAAGACCTTCCACTATCATCTACGACGCAACCCCACGCCCAGTCACTCCGGAGCGTCAAGCAGGGTGAGTCACTAATCCGTTCAATAACTGTGGGGAGAGTTGCAGAGCTCCGTTCATGGTTCGACAGGCTCACCACGAACGGGGAAAATCCGCTCGTCCTGAGCTTGTCGAAGGATGAGCGGGTTATGTCCCGACAGGTTGGGATTGACTCACTCTAAAGGGTCTAGGGCGCCTATGCGTTGCACCACTCCTGGGCCTTCACTACAATGGCGCGAGGCGCAACCCAAGGGAAGGGGAGATCCGTGGCACAATTCACCACCGACCAGCTCCGCAACGTAGCCCTGTTGGGACATTCAGCGACGGGTAAGACGTCCCTGGGCGAGGCGGCGCTCTTCGTCACCAAGGCCATCAACCGCCTAGGCAGGGTGGAAGACGGCAATACGGTCGCCGACTACGAGCCGGAGGAGCACAAGCGGCAGACCAGCCTACAGGTCGCGGTCCTGCCATGTGTACGGAACACGACCAAAATCAACCTCCTCGATACTCCAGGCTACGCCGACTTTATCGGCGAGACCGTCTCGGCCCTCCGGGTGGCGGACGCCGCCGTCCTGGTGGTGTCTGCTCCAGCGGGTGTGGAGGTGGGCACTCAGCAGATGTGGCGCCGTATTCAAGCGCTCAGCCTCCCCACCATCGTCTTCGTCAACAAGATAGACCGTGAGAACGTCGACCTCGACGCCCTGCTAGACCAGCTCCGCAGCCAGCTCGGCAGGCAGTGTGTGGCGGTGAACATACCGCTGGGCGTGGGGGAGCAGTTCAAAGACGTGATCGACTTACTGAGCGACAACGTGCCCGCCGAGGCGCAGGACGCCGCGTCCCAATACCGCGAGCAGCTTGCCGAAGCGGTGGCGGAGACCAACGACGACCTCACCGAAAAGTATCTGGAGGCTGGTGACCTTACGCCGGAAGAGCTGACCCAAGGGCTAAGCCAAGGCGTTCGTGCAGCCCAAGTGGTCCCGGTGCTCTTCGGCTCCGCTACGCAGGGCAAAGGCATCGAGGCTTTGCTCGACGCCATCCTCGCCTACCTGCCCTCTCCAGGCCAGCGGCCAGCGGCCGAGTCCTCCAAGGGGGGCCAGGTTCAAGAGGTAGCCGCCGACTCCGCGGGGCCGTTGGCCGCGCTGGTATTCAAAACAGCCGCGGACCCCTTCGTAGGCAAGCTCTCCTACTTCCGTGTCTACGGAGGCACTTTCAAGGCCAACGGCGAGGTGTGGAACTCCACCAAGGAAGAGAACGAGCGGGTAGGCCAGCTCTTTGTGGCCTCCGGCAAGTCGCAAGAAAGCGTGCCGGAGCTGGCGGCGGGAGATATCGGCTCAGTGCCGAAGCTGTCCGTCACGACCACCGGAGACACCCTGACCCTGCGAGCGAACCCCCGTCAGCTCGCTGGCATCGAGTTTCCGACACCGAGCTACAGCGTCGCGATCAGCCCCAAGAGCAAAGCCGACCTGGACAAGATGTCCATCGCCCTTACCCGTCTCGGGGAGGAGGACCCCAGCGTGCGCATGAGCCGGGAGGCTGCCACCGGGGAGTTCATCGTCTCCGGTATCGGCGACACCCACGTGGAGGTCTTGCTCGACAAGGCGAAGCGCAAGTTCGGCGTCGAACTGGAGCTGACCGTTCCGAAAGTGGCGTACCGCGAGACCATCACCAAGGTCACCAAGGTGGAGTACCGGCACAAGAAGCAAACGGGGGGCCACGGTCAGTACGGACACGTGCTTATCCGGCTGGAGCCCTACCGGGGGCAGGGGTACCAGTTTGGCAACGAGGTAACCGGCGGCAACGTCCCCAGAGATTTCATTCCCTCCGTTGAGAAGGGCGTGTCGAAGGCCATGGAGGAGGGGGCCATGGCCGGGTTTCCCATCGTCGACGTGAAAGTGGTGCTCTACGATGGGAGCTCCCACCCTGTTGACTCCTCCGGCTCCAGTTTCGAGATCGCGGGGAGCATGGCGCTCAAGAAAGGTGTGCTGGAGGCGTCACCCGCCCTGCTGGAGCCGGTCATGCACCTGGAGGTGTCGGTCCCCGAGTCGTATGCCGGCGACGTGATTGGCGACCTGAACTCCCGGCGGGCCAAGATCGCTGGAATGTCACCGGGCGGCGGCACGGCGGTCATCGAGGCGATTGTACCGCAGTCAGAGGTGCAGCAGTACGCCACCACGCTCCGGGCACTCACGCAAGGCCGCGGCTCCTTCACCTTGGCCTTCGACCACTACGAAGAGGTGCCAGCGCACCTCGCCTCGAAGATAGTGGAGGCAGCGAAGCAGTAGCTGGCCCTGAGCCAGTCGAAGGGCGAGTAACACCTCTTCAGCAGTCCGTTGGAACAGGGGCCAGCTTTTCTCAAAGGCTTAGGAGCGTGCCGAAAAAGCCCGCGCCGCCCTTCGAGAGCCTCAGGGTGAACGGCGCGGGCTTGGCCTCCCTGTCATACTGAGTTCTTCCCAGGAAGGACGAAGCATCTCTCACCGGCCCTTCCCGAGAGACCCTTCGCTCCGCTCAGGGTGACAGGGTCTTGTCTGGTTAGAGAGAGCTTGTCGAAGCACGAAGAACGTTTTTCAGCACCCTGTTAGGAGACGAGTCTGCGTTCCCGCGCCCTCACCGCGTTTCGTGGGCCGCGGGCCAGAGCGTGTAGAAGGGGCCACGTCCACGGACCATGTCCACGTTGGCGCGATGCTCCCACCCGAGAAGCTCGTCCAACGCCTCCTGGCACGCCGGCGCCGTGCTCCTAAAACCTGAGTCCACCATCCGGCCCACCAGCCGTGTCCAGATAGCCGAACCCGCCATGCTGGCTACAGAGTCCGCCCAGGGAATGGCAACGATGCCCTGTGCTCTGGGGAGGTGTGGCCGCGCTTGGTTCAGCTGGTGAAGCCGGCGCTCGGCGGAACCCAACAGGGGTGAGACCGTCATGCGTGGTGGGTCTTCGGCCGTGGACCGGCTATCGAAGACCAGGCACTGCGCGAAGTGGGGGAAGATGACGCACACCACCTCGGCCTGCTCGACACTCAGAAGGACTTCCTGCATCTGCCGCTCGATTTCACGGTCCATGGCTGGCATCCTCCGAAGTCTCATAGCAAACCGGTGTGTCTACGTGGTCCCAATGATACCATCTTGCATGGGCATTTGCACGGCAACGACGCACTGGAATGGCAATTTCGCGCACCGCTCGTATGCTACAATCCCACGCAAGTCCAACCCCAGCTAGGTGCACCGGTGCTGCCCCTTACCCTCAAGCTTCATAACTTCCTCTCCTACCGCGAGGACGTGCCAACGCTCCACCTGGAGGACGTCCACCTAGCGTGCCTCTGCGGCGCCAACGGGCACGGCAAGTCAGCGCTGCTCGACGCCATCACCTGGGCTATCTGGGGAAAGGCCCGCAGCCAGCGTCAGGAGCAGCTCCTTCACCAGGGCCAGCAGGAGATGGGGGTGGAGCTGGAGTTCGAAGCCAGGGGACAGCGCTATCGGATCATCCGCCGCTACTCACGTGTGGGCACCCGGGGCGCCAGCTCGCTGGAGCTGGCCGTGGCCGTAGGCGATGGGTATCGCGCCATCACGGGAAACAGCCTCAGAGCGACCGAGGCCTACCTGGAGAGCCTCCTGAGCATGGACTACGACACCTTTGTGAACAGCGCGTTCTTGATGCAGGGACGAGCGGACCTCTTCACCATGTCCACCCCCTCTCAACGCAAGGAGGTGCTGGCCAAGGTGCTGGGCTTGGAGCTGTACGACCGGCTCGAAGCGCGCGCTCGGGCCCACGCCCGGGAGGCGCAAGGTCGGCTCCAGGCGTCAGAGGCCGTCATGCAGCAGCTCCAGGAACGCGTGGCGCGGCGGGAGGAGGTGGCGGACGCCCTCAGCCAAACGGAGGCGGCGGTGGGGTCGGCCCAGCAAGCCGTGGCCGGTCTGGGAGAGCGGTTGGCCCTCCTTCGGGCCCACGTGGACCAGCTACAGCAGCGTCGGCGAGAAGCCCAGGAGCTGGCCTCGCAGACGGAGCGTATCGAAGCCCGGCGGCAAGAGGCGGAGCAGGAGGGGGTTGAGCTGGAGCGCCGGCTCGCCACCTGGCGCGAGGCCACCGAAGGGGCGGCGGAGACCGAAGCGGGCTACGAGTCGCGTGCAGCTGCTGGGCAGCGCTTGAGCGTCCTGCAAGCCACTGCCCAGCAGCTGCACGCGCTGGAGCGTGAGCTCGCGCCCGTGGAGCAGCGGGTGGCGGCTGCGCGGGCCGCCTTGGAAGCCGAGACCCTCGCCCAGGAGCAGCAACTCCAGGAAGCGCTGGGCCCCCGCGTGGAAGCGTTGCCGTCCTTGGAGCAGACCATAGAGCAGGCCACCACCTCCCTCGCCGGCCTGGAACCGCAAGCGGCTGAGCTCACCGCCGTCGTCGCGCGTCAGCACGAGGCATCCGCGGAGGCCCGGAGATTGGAGGGTGACAACCGCCGCATCAAGGAGATGGGACTCGATATCCGGGCCAAGCTGGACATGCTGGATGACGATGGCCAGCCTGAGGACGTCCGGTGCCCCCTCTGCGGCACGGAGCTAGGCGCCGACGCGCGGGTGCATCTCGAGCAGGCTTACAAGCAGGAGATCGATACGCACGGCCAGCAGTACCGTGAGCAGGAGGAGCGCTTCAAGGCCTTGGACGAAGCGGCGTTGAGGCTCCAACACGAAGCGGACCGGCGTCAACGAGAGCTGGACGCCACCAGGCAGGGGCTGATAGACCAGCGCGCCCGCGCCCAGGGACAGCGCGACGAGGCCCTCCGGGCCCGGAGTCAGATGGACCAGGTCCGGTCTCTGGTAGCCGAGACGCGCAAGGCGCTGGACGAAGGCCGCTACGCCCAGGAGGAGCAGTCGACGGCGGCTGGTCTCCGTCAGCGCATCGCGGCCCTCTCCTTCAAGCCCGAAGACCTGGGCGATGCCGAGGGCGCGGTACGCTCCCAGGAGCGGTGGGAAACCATACACCGCCGTCTCGAAGAGGCGCGGGTACGAATGCCCGAGGACGAGGCAGCACGAGAGCGGGCCCGCGCCCGCCTGGAAGAGGCCACGGAGGAGTTGCAACGTCTCCAGGACCTTCAGGCCCAGATCAGCCGAGAGGTCACGGAGCTGCCTGGATACCAGGCCCAGCTCGGCGAGGTAGAGTCGGAGCACCGGGAAGCGGCCCGGCAGCGGGACGAGCTACAGACCCAACGGGGCTCTCTGGCGCATCAGTTGGAGGAGATAGCCCAGGCAGCGCGGGAGCTGCGCGACCGCCAGCGGGAACAGCAAACGCTGGTGAAGGACGCCAGCACCTACGCCGACCTGACCCAGGCCTTTGGCAAGGGCGGCGTCCAAGCGCTGCTCATCGAGGCCGCTATCCCCCGCCTGGAGGAGGAGACCAATCATCTGCTGCGGCGCATGACCGACGGCCGCATGTCGTTGAAGATGGAGACGCAGCGGGCCCGCCGTACCGGTCCGAGCCGCGGCGCCGCGGAGTCCATCGAGACCCTGGACATCCTCATCGCCGACGAGCTGGGCACGCGTAGCTACGAGATGTTTAGCGGTGGCGAGAGCTTCCGCTTGGACTTCGCCCTGCGGGTGGCGCTGTCCAAGCTGCTGGCCTGGCGGGCCGGCGCACCGCTACCTACGCTGTTCATCGACGAGGGGTTCGGCACCCAGGACACGGAGGGCCGCGACCGCATCCTGGACGTGATCAAGTCCATCGAGCCGGACTTTCAGCGCATCCTGGTCATCACCCATATGGACGAGGTGAAGGAGGCCTTCCCCGTGCGCATCGAGGTCACCAAGACTCCCGCCGGTGGGTCCACCTTCTCGGTGTCATAAGAGCCATGGAAACTCCAGGTCTTTGAGGATAGTCTTGGGGACCCCTTTCTGGCCAGAAAGGGGTCCCCAAGACTATCCTTTCACCACCACGTTGACCAGATAGCGGCCGGGGACGTAGACGACGTTGGCCAGCTCCTTGCCGTCGGTGTGAGCGCGGACGCGCGGGCTCTCCAGGGCCGTCCGCTTGGCGTCCTCCTCGGCGATGTCGGCTGACACGGTAATGCGGTCCCGCACCTTGCCGCCGACCTGCACCACCAGCGTCGCCTCCTCCACCGCCGCCAGGGCGTCGTCCCACTGCGGCAACGGCTGGCCGTGGATGCTGTAGGGACCGCCGGTACGCTCCCAAAGCTCTTCGGCGATGTGCGGCCCCATGGGCGCCAGCAGCAGAAGCAGGTCCCGGACGGCTTCCTTCCACACCGTCTGCGACACCATTCCGGCCTCGTAGGCCGGCGCCAGCGCGTTGGTCAGCTCCATCAGCGCGGCGATAGACGTGTTGAACTTGAACCGCTCCAGGTCCGTGACCACCCGACGGACCGTCTGGTGCACATGACGAAGGATGTCCCGGTCACCCGGCGCGGCCTCCGTGGCGAGGGTGGTTGGGTCGCGCAGGCACAGCTCCCACAGGCGGTTCACCCACCGCGCCGCGCCGTTGATGCCGGAGTCGCTCCAGTCGCCGCCGCCCTCCCACGGGCCGATGAACATCAGGTAGAGGCGGACCACGTCGGCGCCCAGCTTCTCCACGTACTCGTCGGGCGCGATGACGTTGCCCCGGCTCTTGCTCATCTTCGTGTGCTCCGACAGGATGGTGCCCTGGTTGAACAGCCGCAGAAACGGCTCACCAAACTTCACCAGCCCCAGGTCGCGGAGCGCCTTGGTGAAAAAGCGAGCGTAGAGCAGGTGCATCACCGCGTGCTCGGCGCCTCCCGTGTACTGGTCCACGGGGCACCAGCGCTCGGCGGACGCCGCCGCAAAGGGCATCTCATTTTCGTTAGGGCTTACAAAGCGTAAGAAATACCAGGACGAGTCCACGAAGGTGTCCATGGTGTCGGTCTCGCGGTGGGCGCCGGCGCCGCATCGAGGACACGTGGTGTGGTAGAAGCCCTGGTGCAGCCGCAGGGGCGATTCGCCCGTCGGCCTGAATTCCGCGTCCTCGGGCAGCAGCACGGGGAGCTGGTCGTCGGGCACAGGCACCGTGCCGCAGGCGTCGCAGTACACCATGGGGATAGGCGTCCCCCAATAGCGTTGGCGGGAGATTAGCCAATCGCGCATGCGATACGAGACGGTGCGTTGGCCCCAGCCCTGGGCCCCGATCTCGTCGGCGATGGCCTCGTATCCCTGCGAGGCAGGCATCCCGTTAAACTTCCCGGAGTTGACCTGGGTGCCCTCCTTCTCCAGGTACGTTTCGGAAAGCGCATCGCCCGCTTGCCATCCTGGCGGCGCCACCACCACCCGTATCTCCAGGCCGTACTTCTCGGCGAACTCGAAGTCACGCTGGTCGTGGGCGGGCACGCCCATCACGGCGCCCGTACCGTAGCTGAGCAGCACGTAGTCGGCGAGGAGGACCGGTATCCGGTCGCCGTTGAGCCGGTTCACCGCGTAGGCGCCCGTAAAGACGCCCGTCTTCTCCCGCTCGGTGGAGAGCCGCTCGATCTCGGTGGCCCTCCTGGCATACGCCACGTACGCCTCCACCTCGTCGCGCTGGCCGGGTGTGGTCAGCCTGGCCACCAGCGGGTGCTCCGGCGCCAAGACGAGGAACGTCACGCCGAACACGGTATCGATCCGCGTCGTAAACGTGGTGATTTCCTTCTCGTCCAGGCCGTACTCGGAGATGTCGAAGGAGATGTCCGCGCCCTCGCTACGGCCGATCCAGTTTGACTGCATGACCTTGATGCGCTCGGGCCAGTACACAAGTCCAGCGAAGTCCAGCAGCTCGTCCGCGTAGGCCGTGATGCGCAGGAACCACTGCTCCATCTCCCGGCGCTCCACCACGTCGCCCGAGCGCTCGCACCGGCCGTCGACGACCTGCTCGTTAGCCAGCACCGTGTTGCACCCGGGGCACCAGTTCGCCGTTGCCATGGCCCGGTACGCCAGCCCCTTCTCGTAGAGCCGAAGAAAGAACCACTGGTTCCACTTGTAGTACTCCGGTAGGCAGGTGACGATCTCCCGGTCCCAGTCGTAAACCGCCCCCATGGAGCGCAGCTGCTGGCGCATCCGGTCGATGTTGGCCATGGTCCACTGGTAGGGATGGATGCCCCGCTGAATGGCGGCGTTCTCCGCCGGCAAGCCGAAGGCGTCGAACCCCATGGGGTGCAGCACGTTGTAGCCGCGCATCCGCATGAAGCGCGCATGGGCGTCCGACGGGGCCATGGTGTACCAGTGGCCGATGTGCAGGTCGCCCGAGGGGTACGGGTACATGGTCAACTCGTACCACGGTGGGCGCGGATCGTTATCGTCCACCTGGTAGAGACGGTCCGCCGCCCATCGCTCCTGCCACTTCCTGTCCAGCGCCCGCGGGTCGTACCGAAGCTGTGCCTTTCTAACCGTGGCCATCCTCACGCTCCACTCAACAAAAATCCCGTCCCCATGCAAGGGACGGGATAATTACGCCCGCGGTACCACCCTCGTTCCCCCCGTGCTTCGGGGAGCAACTCCATTGACGCGATAACGGTGCGCTCCGCCGCCCTACTACCTGGCCCCAGAAAATCAAGCGGTTTTCCGGGGTGCCCCTATGGCTCTTTCAGGCTGGCCGCTCCAGGACGAGTTCAGGGTCCTAACACCACCGGCCTCACACCCATCGCCAGCTCGCTGGGGTGGGGTGTCCCCTACTACTTCCCTTCCTCGCGGATGCCTCACTCTAGCATACGACCGAAATCTAGGTCAATTTGGGATAGCGTCTGACGGTGGGCAATTTGACCTTTAGGTCCCCCTACTCGCTACGTCTCTTAAAGTAGGCCACGTAGTTGACCTGTGAAGGGTCTGGGCCGTGCTGAGGCACGACGCACACGAGCTCTCATCCCTCAGCTCCTCTGGCATTAAGTAGGCTGGCGACGTCTCCACCATCATTCATCACGTCAGCCTCGTCTCCTACCCGGTTCCAGAGGATCTCAACTCGATGTTCCCAACGCGAACTCACTTGAATCCTGCCCTCCTGCGCGGGCGCACTTCTAGGGTTTCTCTTCATCTTCTCCCTCCTCCCCCTCCTCCAAGACCTCGTACCGTGTCGTGATGGTCTTGGCGTCGCGACGCTTTTGCTGACGCGAGGCGAGTGCGCCACCCAAGGCGGTGAAAATGGTCATGAGTATGAAGAAGACCCATATGTCGTCCATCCAACCCACCACGGGAAGGGTGTCTTTTAAGAAGTCGTGGGGGAAGACGACGTATGCCACGGCGATCACCGGCAGCAGCTTGAGCCAAGGCGGCACTCCCGGGTGGCGCATGAGATACACTATCGTGGTAAACCGAGCGAGCAGGTAACCGAGCAGGCGCAGCACTACTTTCCTCCTTAGCGCCATTATAGGAGGCGCTCCGAGGCCGCGAAAGGCGACTCCTTGATTTATGTGTTCCACGGCGATGACACGTTCTCCGCCCAGGAGGCCCTGCGGGACCTGTACCGGGCGGTGGGACCTCGCGACCTCTGGGAGTCCAACGTCACCCAGCTGGACGGCGTTTCCTTTAACCTGGCCCTGCTCATGGCGGCCTCCCAGGTGGTGCCGTTCCTGGCCGAGCGGCGCTTGGTCATCGTGCGCGGCCTGCTGGCCACGGCGGAGCCCCAGCGTCAGACGTCGCGCCGCGGCAGGGGTGCGGCGGCCGCAAGGATCGCTGCCTCACCTGCTCCCGGACTTGCCGACGCCCTCCAGGAGCTACCGCCTACCTCGGACGTGGCCTTCGTGGATGGCCGCCTTTCCCGCGACAATTCCCTGTTCAAAGAGCTGGCCCCAACGGCCCAGGTCCAGGAGTTTCCCGCTTTGCGCCGCGAGGCCCTGTCGCGCTGGGTCCGAGACCGCATGGTCCAGAAGGGCGGAGACATCAGCGGCCAGGCGGTGGCCGAGCTGGTGGACCTGGTGGGAAGCAACCTGTGGGCGATGGATACCGAGCTGGAAAAGCTGGCGACCTACTGCCGCGACCGGCCCGCCGACGTCGAAGACATTAGGACCCTTGTGTCGTCCGCCAGGGAGACCAACGTCTTTGCCCTGGTCGACGCCATCATGGAGCGGCGCACCGACGACGCCTTTCGCCTGACCGAGCGCCTGATGGAAACGGGTAGCACCGGCCCGTACCTGCTGGGTATGATCGGCCGGCAGGCCAGGCTGGTAGCCCTGGCCCAGGCGTTGGCCCAGGAGAAAGTACCCCAGGCCGAGTGGGACGGCCGCCTGGGTATCGCCCAGGAGTTCGTGCTACGGAAGACCATCGAGCAGGCGCGGCGCTTCTCGTCAGACCAGGTGCGCCAGCTCTACCGGCTGCTGGTGGAGACGGACGTGGCCATGAAGACGGGCGTGGTCTCCGAGGAGCTGGCCATGACCGAGCTACTTGCCCGCGCGGGAGCGGTGCAAAGGGCGCCACGGCCAGTGGCCCGGTGATGCGCTTGGCTCCTCTTGGACCTCCGCTTGCATATCCATCACCTTTACCCACCTGAACCAGGACCGTCCTCAGAGAATAAATCGCCGAGGAACCCACCATGCTGAACCAAGAGGTCCGAGATATCTGGGACGCGAACGCCGCCTTCTGGGATGCGCGCATGGGCCAGGAAGGCAATGACCATCACCGATTGCTGGTCGGGCCTGCCCAAGAGCGGCTTCTAGGACTCCGCCAAGGTGACCTTGTGCTGGATATCGCCTGCGGAACGGGACTCTTTTCGCGACGTATGGCTGACCTGGGTTGCCGCGTTGTGGCCTGCGATATCGCCGAGCAGATGCTTGAGCTAGCCAAGGGGCGGAGCAAGGAGTATGGCGAGCGCATCGAGTACCTGCGCGTAGACGCCACGGACGAGCTCCAGTTGCTGGCCCTTGGTGAGCATCGGTTCGACTCGGCGGTCTGTGGTATGGCGCTCATGGCGAGGTATCTTCAAAAAGTGTGTAAACAGTCAGGCGGTGTACCCTCTCTCTGAACAACACGGGCTCGAGGCCCAAGAGAGGAGATAGACCGCCCATGAGGAAGGAAAGCACTGAGAGTAGGTCGGAGTCAAGGCCGGAGTGGGAGCAGTTGGAGGATTGGGTGCGAAGCCAGGTCCAGAGGCTGATCCAGGAGTTGCTGGAGGAGGAGGTGACGGCGTTTCTGGGAAGGGCGAAGTCGGCGCTCAGATCCGACTCGGACAACGATACCGGCTATCGGAACGGATACGGCAGAGCCCGGAGGCTTACGCTGAGTTCGGGAACGATACAGCTGAGGCGGCCGCGAGTCCGCGATACCGAGGAGCAGTTCGAGAGCCGGCTGCTGCCGCTGTTCGTCAACAGGACCAGGAAGGTTGCTGAGTTGATCCCCGAGCTGTACCTGCACGGTCTATCCGAAGGCGACTCCGATCTGGCTTTGCGGGGGCTGCTGGGAGAGGACGCACCGGTATCGGCGAGCACGGTGGCCCGGTTGAAGTCCAAGTGGAACGATGAGCTTGCCCAATGGCGCAGCCGGCCCCTAGATGACCTGGAAGTGGTCTACATGTGGGTGGATGGAGTCTACGTCAAGGCTGGTCTTGAGAAGGAGAAGGCGGCAGTACTGGTGGTGGTGGCGGCCCTGATCGACGGGAGCAAGGTGGTGGTGAGCGCTGTTCCCGGATGCAGGGAGTCCACAGAGAACTGGTCCGATGTGCTCAGGGACATGAGGCGCCGCGGGCTGGAGTGCCCGAGGCTGGTGGTTGGGGACGGACACCTGGGCATCTGGGGAGCTCTGCGCAACGTCTATCCGCAGGCGGCAGAGCAACGCTGCTGGAACCACAAGATCGTAAACGTGCTCGCCAAGCTTCCAAAGCGACAACAGGACCAGGCCAAGCTCATGCTGCGTACTATCCCCTACGCGCCGACTCGGACAGAGGCTGAGCGGCTCAGGACGGTGTTCACCAGGTGGTGCGGCGACCATTCCTACGAGGCGGCCTCAGAGGCCTTGGAGCGGGACTGGGACCGCATGGTCACCTTCTATGACTTCCCAAAGGAGCACTGGGGGCACCTTCGCACGACGAACCCGGTAGAATCACCCTTCGCGGCCCTCAGGCTTCGGACCGATGCCGCCAAGCGCTACAAGAGGGTCGATCGGGCGATAGCGGTGATCTGGAAAATGTTGATGGTCGCCGAACAGCGCTTCAGCCTGAAGGCCCCTGAGTTGATCGAAGACGTCTAACAGCGGATGGAATCGCCATTGAATCAGGCTGAGAAGGTCGCCGCCTGATGTCGTTTACACACCTATTGACGTAACCTCCACTATTGACGTCCTCTCGCCAAGCTGCTGCGTACTATCCCCTACGCGCCGACTCGGACAGAGGCTGAGCGGCTCAGGACGGTGTTCACCAGGTGGTGCGGCGACCATTCCTACGAGGCGGCCTCAGAGGCCTTGGAGCGGGACTGGGACCGCATGGTCACCTTCTATGACTTCCCAAAGGAGCACTGGGGGCACCTTCGCACGACGAACCCGGTAGAATCACCCTTCGCGGCCCTCAGGCTTCGGACCGATGCCGCCAAGCGCTACAAGAGGGTCGATCGGGCGATAGCGGTGATCTGGAAAATGTTGATGGTCGCCGAACAGCGCTTCAGGCGTCTGAAGGCCCCTGAGTTGATCGAAGACGTCTATCTCGGTGCACAGTATGCGGATGGAATCGCCATTGAATCAACGGCTGAGAAGGTCGCCGCCTGATGTCGTTTACACACCTATTGACGTAACCTCCACTATTGACGTAACCTCTCGCCAAGCTTCCAAAGCGACAACAGGACCAGGCCAAGCTCATGCTGCGTACTATCCCCCCTACGCGCCGACTCGGACAGAGGCTGAGCGGCTCAGGACGGTGTTCACCAGGTGGTGCGGCGACCATTCCTACGAGGCGGCCTCAGAGGCCTTGGAGCGGGACTGGGACCGCATGGTCACCTTCTATGACTTTCCAAAGGAGCACTGGGGGCACCTTCGCACGACGAACCCGGTAGAATCACCCTTCGCGGCCCTCAGGCTTCGGACCGATGCCGCCAAGCGCTATAAGAGGGTCGATCGGGCGATAGCGGTGATCTGGAAAATGTTGATGGTCGCCGAACAGCGCTTCAGGCGTCTGAAGGCCCCTGAGTTGATCGAAGACGTCTATCTCGGTGCACAGTATGCGGATGGAATCGCCATTGAATCAACGGCTGAGAAGGTCGCCGCCTGATGTCGTTTACACACCTATTGACGTAACCTCGGTAAACGATGCGCCGGCGCTGGTGGAGGCGGATGTGGGCATCGCCATCGGCGCAGGCACAGACGTGGCCGTGGAGTCGGCGGACATCGTGCTCGTGCGCTCCGACCCGCAGGACGTGGCGGCCATTGTGCAGCTTGCGAAGGCCACTTACGCCAAGATGGTGCAGAACCTGTGGTGGGCGGCTGGCTACAACATCGTCGCTATTCCACTCGCAGCAGGCGTCTTATATAACGTGGGCTTTGTCATGCCCCCCGCCGGCGGCGCGGCGCTGATGTCGCTGTCGACGGTAATCGTCGCGATCAACGCTCGGCTGCTCAGCCGCGCGGGGCGTCAATTGAGCAACCAAGCAAGACTGACCAAGACCGCGTGATAGGACAACCCTGTTCTTGCGCCTCAAGTTCGGATAAGCTCGCCCGATAAGCCGATAAATCCCCGATAAGCCAGAATAAATCAAGGAGGAAAGCGATGGCAGGCCCTCTAGCGGCGATCAGTTTCATCCACAACCCCATGCGTCGTGACCTGAAGGAGGTGGCAACGGAGGCTCATGAGCTGGGTGCGGAGCGTGAGTCCGAAGGTCCTACCGAAGAGCTTATCCAGCTTCAGCAGCGATACCGGCTCTGGCGCAGGGTCCTTGAGGTGCACGAGGACGGAGAGGAGCAGTTCCTGTTTCCAGCGCTTGACGCCGCGGCGCCGGGAACATCGGAAGCGTATCGGGAGGCGCACAAGCGGGTCGCGACGGCCCGCGCCGACGTAGCGGCGGCACTGGATGAGGGGGATACCCACCAAGTCCATGGGCTACTCCACCGCCTGGAGCATGAGCTGAACGATCATCTCGATCAAGAGGAGCAGGAGCTCCTTCCTCTGGCCGAACAGCACCTTTCGCAGCCCGATCAGGCGGCCATAGCAGGCAAGATGGGCGCCCATGTCCCGTCTGACTTCTTCCAGGAGGGCCCTATCCTGGATGTTGCGCTACCAGTCGCTAGACGAGCGGGAAGGGTTCCTTCGCATGTACCAGGAGGACGCGCCCCCCGAAGCGTTTGGCGCCATCAAGGGGATTGCTCAGCAGCTCCTCTCAGCGGACGAGTGGTCGCAACTGAGCGAACGATTACCAGCATTGACCACGTGACCTGCGAGACCGGCAAAGCCTTTCACGCTGATACCAGGGCTCGCCCTGTCCGATGATGCTGCGCTCATCGAGACTCTCGATAGCCCCGACACATCGGGGCGTATCGGAGGACCCATATGCGGTGTCCCCAAGGCCAGCCACGGCCACTGCGCACAAGCCCACGCCGGAGCGTAACATCGAGCGAAGGAGGACCATGGCACAGCTGGGATACGATGTTTTTCAGACCGATTGGGGCTGGATAGGGGTAGTTGGTTCTGCCAAGGGCATCAGGTATGCCTGCCTGCCAGAGGAGGCGCCCGACGCGGCCATGGAGCGGTTGGCCGACGCGCACCTCGGTCAGCAGATGACGGAGCAACCAGAGCTGTTCGAAGCGTTCAGGCAGCAGGTACGAGAGTACCTACACGGGGACCGGTCCCATTGGGAAGTCCAGCTGGACCTGAGCGACGCTACGCCCTTCTTTCAGCGCGCGTGGGCGGCGTGTCAGACCATTCCTCCCGGTGAGACCCGGACCTACGGGTGGTTAGCGGAGCAGGCAGGCAGACCCGCCGCGGCCAGGGCCGCCGGCCAAGCCATGGCCCGTAACCGCGTCCCTCTGGTGGTCCCCTGTCATCGAGTGATCGGGAGCGACGGCGGGCTCCATGGGTTCGGCGGGGGTCTTCGTCTCAAGGCACGGCTCCTGGACCTAGAGCACGCCAACAAAGGCTAGGCTAGCACACCTTATTCGACCGGTCCGAGTTCATCGGGGGTAAGGATCTCGGAAAGGGTTTCCCATGCCCTTGCCCGCAGGTCCTCCGGCACCAGGATCCGACACGGGACGGGGCTCACACCTAGGAAGCTAGTCGTATCGCCAGGGCGTAGGCGCGCGGGAATCCCAGCCTCCACCAGCAGGTCCCGCCACATCTCGGCAATGAGCTGGTCGGGCGCCGTAGCCGCTACGCTCCACTTCACCCCAGCACCATCACTCGCTCCCGTGTCGGCCTCAAGCCGGACCCAGGACCTTGATAGCCTCTCGCCCTCCCATCAGCTCTGCTACCTGCGCCTCCAACTCTGGGCAAAAGCGCGTTGTGATGATGGGCATCTCCAGCCGGTAACGGACACCCTGGCTGAAGATCACCAGGTCTACGCTATCGGCGCCGGGGTATTCCAGCAGAAGCGCTAGGACCTGGCGGAGCAGGTACGTATCCTCCGCCGGGTGGTCTGTCTCCGTCAGATTGATAAGGACCTTCCGGGGTGCATCAGCCGCGACCGTGGAGCTTCCGTTTATTTCGTGGGAAGACCTCTCGTCTACCGAAGCAACGGCCCCGCCCGCCACTGCCGATAGACCATTATCGTGTCCCCCGGAGCTTTCCGGCATCACCGGTTCCGCGGTACCGTTGCTCGACACAGTGTCGGCTACACTGGCCTGCTCGATAACCGCCGTTGACGAAGGGTCCGTCGCTGCCCCGTTTTCAGGCCACGCTTCCATCCGTGGCCCTGGCACCGGCGGACCTGCTGGTTCGTCCTGGTCTTCTGGTAGGGCATATGGGACTGCCTGCTCGCAACGAAGGCCTACCTCATCGTTGCGCCGCGTCACGGTTGCGTTCACCTGAACGATAGTACCTTGCTCCCACAGGCCTGCCGTGGCCGCGTACGTTCTGCTCCAGACCGCGACCTCCACCGAACCATCGAGTAGGTCCAACGTCGCAAAGGCGATCGGCCGTTGCTCCTTATCGTACGTATGCCGGACCGCCGACACGGGCCCAATCACCAAGGTCCGCGCACCAGTGCGCTGCTCTTCCAGGTCACTTCGAGAGAGGATGGCGTCAGAGGGCGCGCCCTGGGCCACCTGTTGCAGCGATATGCCTGAGAAGGAGACACCCAGCAGCTGCCGTTCCCAGAGGCCCCGTTCGTTGACGGAAGGTTCAGACGCCTCCTGGAGTCGAAGCCCACCCAGGGGCGTTGGCACCGATTGCCCGAACAGGTCGAACATAGTTGCTTGGCCGGAGCGTTCCAACTCCGATTCCTTCTGAATCAAGCCCACCAACTCGTCTACCGCTGCCAGTAGCTGGCCTCGTGGACCCAAGCAGTCCAGTGCGCCGGCCTTGACCATGCTCTCCAAGACCCGACGGTTAGCCATGCTTGGCCCCGCCCGGCGACAGAACTCCTCCAGCGAGCCGAAGGCGCCCTTCGCTTCGCGCGCCTCCACCATCGCCGCCACCGCCGCGGCGCCCACGTTCTTTACCGCCGCCAACCCAAACCGAATAGCACGCCGGCCCTGGTCGTCGGTATCGGTGGAAAAGTCCGCTTGGCTGTGCTCCACGTCGGGCGGGAGCAGAGGAATACCCAGCCGTGCGCACTCCCCCGCCACCGAAGCCACCTTGTCGGTGTTGCCGGGGTAGGCATTGAGCACCGACGTCAGGAACTCTTCTTGGTAGTTCGCCTTCAGGTACGCCGTCCAGTAGGCCACCATCGCGTAGCTCACGCTATGGGCCTTGTTGAAGGCATAGCCGGCGAACGGCTCGATAAGGTCGAACACCTCTTCGGCAGCCCGCGGGTCGTAGCCGAGGTGAGTGGCACCCGCCACGAACCGGTCACGCTCCTGGGCCATGAGCACGGGAATCTTCTTGCCCATCGCCTTGCGGACGATGTCCGCCTCTCCCAGCGAGTAGCCGGCGAGGGCACGGAGGATATGCAGCACCTGGTCCTGATAAACGATAACGCCGTACGTCTCTTCCAGAATGTCCTGGAGCGCGGGATGGGGGTACTTCACCTTCACCCGGCCGTGCTTAGAATCAATAAAGGTGCTGATGTGGTCCATGGGCCCTGGACGGTACAGGGCTACCATGGCGGCTAGGTCACGCAAGTTCGTGGGTTTCAGCTCCTTGATGTAGCGCCGCACCCCGGCACTCTCCAGCTGGAAGAGGCCGGTCGTCTCGCCCGAGGAGAGCAGCTCGAAGGTTCGCTTGTCATCCAAAGGGATAGCTTGGATATCTATATCGATCCCCCGGTTCTGGCGCACCAGGTCCCGGGTCAGGCTGAGGATGGTCAGGTTGGCCAAGCCCAGGAAGTCCATCTTCAGCAGTCCCAGCTTGGCCAGCGGGTCCATGGAGTACTGGGTCATGATGGCGCCCTGGTCTTCACCCTTGATCGGCCGCTGGAGCGGTACGTGCTCCGACAACGGGTCTTTGGAGATGACCACTCCCGCCGCGTGGGTGCTGGCGTGGCGAACGACGCCCTCAAGTTTGCGTGCGGCATCGATCAGGCGGCGTAGCGTCTCGTCACCCGTGTACGCCTCCTGCATCGCGGCTGACTCCGCGTAGGCGATGTCGATGGTCACGCCCAAACGGGCCGGGACCATCCGGGCGACCTGGTCCACGTCGGCGTAGGGCAACGCGAGGGCGCGCCCCACGTCGCGGATGGCGGCCTTGGCGCCCAAAGTGCCGAAGGTGATGATCTGCGCCACGTGGTCAACGCCATACTTCCTCACCACGTAGCGGATAGCCTCGTCCCGCCGGTCATCCTGAAAGTCCATGTCGATGTCCGGCATCTCTTTGCGCTCGACGTTGAGGAACCGCTCAAACACCAAGCCGTACTCCAGGGGGTCTATCTCCGTGACCCCGAGGCAGTACAGGGCCAGGGATGAGGCGGCGCTGCCCCGCACGCCGAACAGGATCTGCTGCTGCCTCGCAAAGTTGGCGATCTCCCAGACCACCAGGAAGTAGTTGGGGTACTGGGTCTGGCTAATGACATCCAGCTCGTACTCCAGCCGCTCCCGGCTCTCGGCGGTGGGGGTGCTACCGAACCGTTGCTCAAACCCCTGCCAGCTCAACTTGCGCAGGTAGGAGTCCGCGTCTTCCTTCTCCGGCACGGGGAACTCCGGCAAATGAAGCGTGGAGAAGTCCAACGTCACGTCGCACAGATCGGCGACCCGCTGTGTGTTTTGCACCGCATCTGGCAGGTCTGAGAACAGCTCCGCCATCTGCTCGGGACCCTTCAAGTAGTAGGAGTCATCGGACATCTTGAGACGCTTCTCGTCGTGGATGTTCGTGTTGGTCTGGATACACACCAACATGTCCTGGGAGGGAGCATCTTCTTGGTGGATGTAGTGCAGGTCGTTGGTGGCGATCAGCGGAATATCCAGTTGCTCTGCAAGGGTCAGCAGTCCTGCGTTGAGCGTGTCCTGGAAGGGTAGACCGGTATGGCGCTGTATCTCCAGATAGTAGTGGGGAAATGTTTCTTGATACCAGTGGACGAGGTCCCGCGCCTTGGCCATCTCCTCGTTGATAAGCAGCTGAGAGACCTCGGCGCTGGGACAGCCGGAAAGCACCACGAGGCCCTCGCGGTACTCTGCCAAGAGGTCTTTGTCCACCCGAGGCCTGTAGTAGAAGCCTTCCAGGTTGGCCTTGGTGATCAGCTTGAGCAGGTTTTGATAGCCCTGGTTGTTGTGCGCGAGTACCGTCAGGTGGTGGGGGTTCTTATCTGCGGGACGGCGGTCGTGGCGGGTGGCAGCCGCCACGTACATCTCGCATCCGATGATGGGCTTGATGCCGGCCTCGTGGCAGGCGGAGTAGAAGTCGATAACCCCGTACATGCCGCCGTGGTCGGTGATACCCAAAGAGGTCATCCCTAGCTGTTTGGCCTGCTGGACCAGCGAGTTGATCCGGCTTAGGCCGTCCAACATGCTGTACTCGGTATGGACGTGCAGGTGAGTGAACACGCGGGCTCCGATGGCGGTCTACGGGTGCGGCGATTGACCTATTATAACGGTCACTTTTGAAATGGCCTCAAGAGAAAATGCGCAACATTTGGGGAGTCGGAAACCCATTGCCCCCTATCCGGTAGCGCATGGGACTGCGTGGGCGTGGGTCCAGGGTGCAGCCCTGGGCCCACGTGCGGTGTCCCAATGGTCGATGCACAGCAAGGGTGGTCAAGCCCTCGCCGAGTCGCTGGAAAGGCGCCAGCCACTTGTTTTGAGGGGGGCGTACACGGACGCATCCGGGGTGTGAGTAGACCACCTGAGGCGTGGGGTGCTCCGAGGTTACGTCAATAGGTGTGTAAACGACATCAGGCGGCGACCTTCTCAGCCGTTGATTCAATGGCGATTCCATCCGCATACTGTGCACCGAGATAGACGTCTTCGATCAACTCAGGGGCCTTCAGACGCCTGAAGCGCTGTTCGGCGACCATCAACATTTTCCAGATCACCGCTATCGCCCGATCGACCCTCTTGTAGCGCTTGGCGGCATCGGTCCGAAGCCTGAGGGCCGCGAAGGGTGATTCTACCGGGTTCGTCGTGCGAAGGTGCCCCCAGTGCTCCTTTGGGAAGTCATAGAAGGTGACCATGCGGTCCCAGTCCCGCTCCAAGGCCTCTGAGGCCGCCTCGTAGGAATGGTCGCCGCACCACCTGGTGAACACCGTCCTGAGCCGCTCAGCCTCTGTCCGAGTCGGCGCGTAGGGGATAGTACGCAGCATGAGCTTGGCCTGGTCCTGTTGTCGCTTTGGAAGCTTGGCGAGGGGGTATCTTCAAAAAGTGTGTAAGCAGTCAGGCGGTGTACCCTCTCTCTGAACAACACGGGCTCGAGGCCCAAGAGAGGAGATAGACCGCCCATGAGGAAGGAAAGCACTGAGAGTAGGTCGGAGTCAAGGCCGGAGTGGGAGCAGTTGGAGGATTGGGTGCGAAGCCAGGTCCAGAGGCTGATCCAGGAGTTGCTGGAGGAGGAGGTGACGGCGTTTCTGGGAAGGGCGAAGTCGGCGCTCAGATCCGACTCGGACAACGATACCGGCTATCGGAACGGATACGGCAGAGCCCGGAGGCTTACGCTGAGTTCGGGAACGATACAGCTGAGGCGGCCGCGAGTCCGCGATACCGAGGAGCAGTTCGAGAGCCGGCTGCTGCCGCTGTTCGTCAACAGGACCAGGAAGGTTGCTGAGTTGATCCCCGAGCTGTACCTGCACGGTCTATCCGAAGGCGACTCCGATCTGGCTTTGCGGGGGCTGCTGGGAGAGGACGCACCGGTATCGGCGAGCACGGTGGCCCGGTTGAAGTCCAAGTGGAACGATGAGCTTGCCCAATGGCGCAGCCGGCCCCTAGATGACCTGGAAGTGGTCTACATGTGGGTGGATGGAGTCTACGTCAAGGCTGGTCTTGAGAAGGAGAAGGCGGCAGTACTGGTGGTGGCGGCCCTGAGCGACGGGAGCAAGGTGGTGGTGAGCGCTGTTCCCGGATACAGGGAGTCCACAGAGAACTGGTCCGATGTGCTCAGGGACATGAGGCGCCGCGGGCTGGAGTGCCCGAGGCTGGTGGTTGGGGACGGACACCTGGGCATCTGGGGAGCTCTGCGCAACGTCTATCCGCAGGCGGCAGAGCAACGCTGCTGGAACCACAAGATCGTAAACGTGCTCGCCAAGCTTCCAAAGCGACAACAGGACCAGGCCAAGCTCATGCTGCGTACTATCCCCTACGCGCCGACTCGGACAGAGGCTGAGCGGCTCAGGACGGTGTTCACCAGGTGGTGCGGCGACCATTCCTACGAGGCGGCCTCAGAGGCCTTGGAGCGGGACTGGGACCGCATGGTCACCTTCTATGACTTCCCAAAGGAGCACTGGGGGCACCTTCGCACGACGAACCCGGTAGAATCACCCTTCGCGGCCCTCAGGCTTCGGACCGATGCCGCCAAGCGCTATAAGAGGGTCGATCGGGCGATAGCGGTGATCTGGAAAATGTTGATGGTCGCCGAACAGCGCTTCAGGCGTCTGAAGGCCCCTGAGTTGATCGAAGACGTCTATCTCGGTGCACAGTATGCGGATGGAATCGCCATTGAATCAACGGCTGAGAAGGTCGCCGCCTGATGTCGTTTACACACCTATTGACGTAACCTCCCGCCTCCGTTCACCAAACAACGGAACCTTTGTTTGGAGGTGCTATATACCTCCTTACAAGAACTCAGAGCTTTGTTGCCACCGCTTGCAGAACAGGAGGTTCCCGATGACTACTACCCAAATCGACCATCAACGCACACTTCTCGATAGGAAGTAAATAGTCTGCGATGAGCATGGCAACTTTCGAGCATGGTGTGACAAGTGCCTTATTAGGTTGTCCTATATAGCTGCCGCCATGCCCGAGCCGTATCCCCACGAGATAGGCTCCCCGCGCACTCTCCAGGGCAAGTGCCGCCATTGCCGGACAGCCTATAGGTGGAGAGCCAGAAAGCCACTCCCTACACGGCTACGAGATGCGCACTGCCCATACTGCAAGCGGCGGCTCTTCTCAACGACCCACCTCCTGAAGAAATGGCCGTGGTATGGGTTGCAGGTGGCCCGGCGACAAGGAGTAACCCATGGTAGCGAGCGCCGGTAAGTACCTCTCCACCGGGGACGGCTGGAATCCACAGGCGCAGCGGATGGAGGCATACGACTATTTCACGTTCACCTGCCGGTGGTGTGAGTGGCACGGCCTGGTCGGGGCGCCGGTCCGGGCCGCCGACCGGACGGACTGGCCGTGGCAATGTCCAGCGTGCGCTCGGAAGTACCACTACTGGCGGCCCCGCAACCGGCCCACCGCCGCGCCCCGCCTCATACCGATGGACCTCTACGGCCCAGGCCGCCCGAAGCGCGTCCCCCGCGACGAGTTCAAAGGCTACGTCCCGCCCGGTACGCCGTACCCCCGGCGCCCGCAGTAACCCGACCCCCCTCTTGACTAATTCAGAACACGCGTACGCATAATGCGCGTATACCGGATGTAGTGCTGTACATCACATACATCACAGGAGTAGTGCACCATGACGTTGACCGGCGCCCAGGCCGCTATCCGTTGCCTGGTCCGGAATGCACACGCGAATAGCAACGCGCGGGGAATGCTCTCCAAGGGAGAGACGACCGAGCTGATGGCGCAGCTTGACCTCGTAGCCTCCGGTAACTACACCGGCCCCCGGTCGTCCTAAGACGGTGCCCCGGCGTCCAGGACGGCAGCACCCTCACCCCAGGGTAGTCGTATGCCCGAAGGGCCACCTACGGGCCACCAGGGCAGAGGGATATTTCGAGTGCCACGGCTACCGCTACCCGGTCACGGAGCACCTGCTGGACCAGCTCCCGAAAAGCGAGCGGCTACCGGCCGGCGCGGTACGGAAAGCCGTGGCCGAGGCACCCCGCCGCGCCTACCGGCGCAGGACCCTCCCGAAGGCCCCCACGACCCCTACCTACGGCAAGCTAAGCCTCGAGGCGTGAAATGAATTACCTGCAGGCTGAGGCGGGAGCCCAAGGCCCTTCCGTACTAACCTTCGAGGAGATCGAGGCCGCCGAGCAAGCGGCCAGTCCGCCTCCGCCTCCGCCGCCAGCCCCGGAGCCCACTACTCGATTTACTTTTGACCCCGCCGACATAGCGGCGGCGTTCCGGGAGCTCAACGCCGTGCTGGTCCAGGTACAGGGAATGTGGCGCGAGCAACGGGCCAACGGGACCCCAGGAGCAACGACCATGGGAACGCAACAGACACCCGGCGGCAAGCTGGGCGACCTCCGGGAGCTGGCGGCAGCGGGCGGGATGCAGAACGCGGACACGCCACCGCAGCCCTCCGCCGCCCGACCGCCGGCCCCGGAGGCCGTGGACCACCTGATAGGTCTCCTGGAAATCGTCTCGGACCGGGCGCCGACCCTCACCTACGCCCAGGCCGTCACCCTCATGGACCAGCTCGCGGGCCAGGTCCGGGGCTACGCCCAGGGCAAGGGAAAAAGGCCCATCGGCGCGGACCTCGTGGCGGTGGCCGAACGCTACAAGCCCATGCTCAAGCTGATGGTGGAGAGCTACCTTTCGCAGCTCTCCGAGAATCTAGCAAAGGTGCCGGTGCCGGACGATGCCGAACAAGCTGGCGGGGAAACGGTGGGTGGTCCTGGGTCCAAACGAGAGCGGCAAAAGCGTCCTCGCAAAGCACCTGGCGCGTAGCTTCGCTACCGCCCTGGTGGTGGACCCGCTCAAGGGGTACGAGGACCTCCCTAAATCGCATACCATCTACCGGCCCTCGGCTATCGCCGGAGATGCCGCGGCAGCCGAGGTGGACAAGGTGATTCGCCGCCTGGTCCTGGCCGGACCCACCCGGCGCAAGGTGGACCTGTTCCTGGTGGACGAAGCTAACCGCTTCTTTCCAGCCCGCAAGACCCTGCACCCGATGGGTGCGCTTCTCAACGATATGTTCCGTCATAGCGGCCTCTCCTGGGGCGCTGTGGCCCGGCGTCCCGTCTCGCTCTATACGGACCTCATGGAGCTGGCGCAGTGGCAGTATTTCTTTCGCCTCACGGGGCGCAACGACCTGCAGCTCGTGGACGACCTCCACAAAGGGCTTGCCGACGTGGTGGCGGACCTCCCGCCGTTTCACTTCGTGGAACGCCACGCCTCCACCGGGGACTACCAGGTGCTGGAGCCCGTGCCCTTCACCCCCTAGACCCCGCTTGACAGTTTCAGAACACACCTTCTAGGCTGGTTGCATACCAGCGGTGGCGCGCTGCTCAACATTGGGTGCGCCACCGCTTTTTTGTTGGGGAGCGCGCCACTACGGAAAGCAGGTGCAACGTGGCGAAGGAAGGCACGAACCTCGACATTACCCCCAACATGGCGCGCCTCAAAGAGACGGGCAAGGCCGCCGTAGCTGGCCTGGGCGGCGCCGTGGCGGTAAGCCTCGGCGCCGCGGTCCTCGGACCGCAGCTCGGCGCAGGCATCGGCGGGGTGTTGGCGGGCGCCGTCATCGGCGGGACCTACGGCCAGATGATTGCGCTCAACGGGGCGATGGACAGCGGCATTCTCATGCTCAACGGGAAGGGGTAAACCAGGCCCGAATCTTACGACGGTGGAGGAGAGACAATGGTACTGCAAAGCGGACTGCTCGGCGGCGGCGGCAAGATTGCCGGTCGAATCCAGAAGAACATTCTCGGAGTGCAGCCCAAGACCGCCGACAACCTGCCCCCAGGCTCGCGGCGGACCCTGGCGACCGCGCAGTTTATGGACACCGCCACGCCTACGGACGTGGTGTTGCCCGCGACGACCTTCACGGCCCTGGGCGATCTCACGGACGACGGTTTCGCCATCCCGGCCCAACAGGCGTACCGATGGGGTTACAGCAGCCCCAACGAAGGCGCGGGCCACAACCAGGGATATATCTTCTTCCAGCTCATTGACGACACCGTCGGAGACGTCACCAACGAGGACGGCGTGGCGCGGCTCGTCGTGGCCGACGCTAACCAGGTCTTGCAGGAGTTCGTCTTTGAGGAACGGTCCGAAGAGCTGGACGGGGACCCGAACGACATCAACCAGCGCATACCGCTGCCGGAGCAAGGCCCCCTCGCCCGCGAGGACGACCTACTCATAATCCGGTTCAGCGCGGACGCTGCGGACACCGTCCAACCGGACCTCTCCACCATCCGAATCCCCAGCACGCGGTATCAGCCCGTCCGCCCGTAACACCGGGCCGGATAGCTAAAGTGGGGGGGTCGTGCTCCAAGGGCGGCCCCCAACCGCAAACGGGAGGGTGCAATGGTCCTTCGACGCTACACCTCTTTAGCCCTGAGTCTCAACCGCCAGGAGCGCATCGCCTTCCAGGGATGGGGTACCCGCGCCTTCCTGGGCATCCTCGCGGCGGGCGCGGTCGAGGTGGTGGACTTCGCAACCATCCAAAATGGGCGGCATGAAAAGTACCTCCCGTTCGATTCCCTGGTCATAAACAACAACAGCGGCCAGCGCCTTACGGTACTCCTGTCCAACGGCATTAGCTACGGAGTCCTGGCGGCCCAGAGCGTGACCCGCGAAGGCCCCCGGATTTCGTTTACCCACTTCACCATCACCAATAACGACGTCGTCGCCGCGACGGCGGCCAACGAGGTGGAATGGATAGCCGAGCGGACCCCGGCGGACGCAGACCGGAAGGCGCGCCTGGAGCTGGCGCAGCGGGGCGTCTAGCCATGGCGAATAAGGACCTCCTAACCGCTGCCGGTATCGTGGGGGCCGCCGCTCTCGTCGGCCTTGCCCTGCGCTCCGGTGGGCGCGCCGAGGCTGCCGGAGTAGAGGCGCCCACCATCGGGTCTATCAACCTCCCGGCCTTCACGGCGCCCACGGGTCCAATCGCAGCGCCCCAGGCGCCCGCACTCCCGTCCCCGGCCTTGCAGCTCCCAACCTTCCACATCAACCTCCCGGCCATCACCAACACGGTCCAGATTCAGGACCGCGCCGCCGCTGTCCTGGAAACGGCGGGAGGCGCTACGGTAGCGGACCGCGTGGTAGCGACCCTCACAGACGCGGCAACCAAGGTCACAGGGAGCGGTGAGAACAACGTCCTGGACGCCGTCATGGACAGGGTCAAGGCGACCGAGACAGTGACGGACGCCGTAGCGGCGGTGAGGGAGAAGGTAGCCGCCTTCGTCCCGGCCTTTGGCTTCGACGGCCAGGACCTGGGCGGCTCCAACCTGGACGTTGGGGGCATCCTCGACAAGCTCCCCACCCTTGGGCTGCCCGGCGGAGGCTTCGACGACCAGGACCTGGGCGGCTTCAACCTGGACGTGGCGGGCATCCTCGACAAGCTCCCCACCCTTGGGCTGCTCGGCGGAGGCTTCGACGACCAGGACCTGGGCGGCTTCAACCTGGACGTTGGGGGCATCCTCGACAAGCTCCCCACCCTTGGGCTGCTCGGCGGAGGCTTCGACGACCAGGACCTGGGCGGCTTCAACCTGGACGTTGGGGGCATCTTGGACCGCCTCCCCACCCGATTGCCCGCATTCCTGGGAAGCGGTGACCCGTTCTTTTCGCCCACCATGCCGCTGGCGAATATAGAGCTGCCGGGAACCGGGCTCTTTAGCGGCCTCATTACCGGGAGTGGTGGACCCCCGGCCTACGGGGTGTTTGGCAACTACTTCACCGGCCTGGGGCAATCTCCTGCGCTGGTCCGGGCCGCAGCAGGCGTGGTCGTGGACAAAGCCCAAGATTGGGCCTTCGACCGATTAAAGGGAAGCTTCGGATTCGGCTCCTTCGGATTCGGCTCCTAATGGGAACCTACAAGGTCGGCCAGCTCAGCACGGGTAACTCCCTCCCCATCACGGGAGGGACCATTACGGGCGACCTCACGGTGACGGGCGCCATCACCGGACAGGACACCGCGACCTTTACGGGCATGCTCCGCACCCTGGCTGCCCTTCGGGTCGGTACGACGTCTACGTTTGACGGAGCGGTAAGCGGTATCGACCACTCGGATATCGAGGGCGTGACCACCTCTCAGCACCGCGTGGCGGACTTCCAACGCTTCACCGGCTCCGGGACCTGGACCAAGCCCACCGGCGTGACCATGACCATCGTGGAGGTTTACGGCGCTGGTGGTGGCGGCGGTGGAGGCCGAGGCGACGCGGCGGGTACGGAACGGGGCGGTGGCGCGGGCGGCGGCGGGGGTGGGGGGGTTAGGACCGTTTTCGATTCAGCCGCACTTGGCGCTACCGAGACAGTGACCGTCGGCGCGCCTGGCGCAAGCGGCTCCGGTGGCTCAAACGCCAACGGAACGAAGGGCGGGAGCGGCGGCACCACCAGCTTTGGCACCGACCTCATTGTCGAGGGTGGCGAGGGTGGCAACGGTGGCAGCACCGTGAACGCGCTTGGCGGCGACGGGAGCGGCCCGCGCGCCTTCAACTTCAACGCAAGAAGCGACGGGTTTGGGGGTGGTGGAGGGTCTGATCAAACAGGCAGACAATCTATCTATGGCGGCGGCGGCGGGGGTGGTGGTACGGACAACGCGGCGGGCGCCGATGGTGGCGACTCGGTTTACGGGGGTAGTGGGGGCGCGGGTGGCGGAGGTATCAGCACCGGAAACGCGGACGCCGCCGGTGGAAGCTCCGGTGGGGGCAATCAGCTCTACGGATTCGGTGGTGGCGTCGCGCCTGGCGCGGCGGGTGGGGCCGCTGGTACGGCAGGCGCCGTGAGCGCGGCCGAGTATGGCGGTGATGGCGGCGGCGGCGGCGGGTCAAACGCGGGTGGTACAGGCGGTGCAGGCGGCGCGGGTGTGGGGGCACCGGCCGGCCGCTACGCGGTCTGCCGCAAGCCCGGCGGACGGGTACTCAACGTGGTCATGGCACCGCCGGACTGGAAGCCGCCCCCGCGCACGGAGCTTATCGAGAGCGACGAGGCCCATATCGGGGACCTGTGGACCGGCGTGGAGTTCATCCCCGGCCCTCGGCCCACCCCGGACCCGTCACGGACCCGTATCGCGAAGCTGCAAGCCCAGGTGAAAGACGACACCATAGACCTACGGGGCCTGCGCGAGCTGTACCGCCTGGAAAGGGGCCTGTAATGGCCCCTGGGAACGAAGCCTACCCCAACGGCCCGTCCGTCCCGCTGTCCACGCTCAACGAGAAGCAGATCGTGGACCTGGACCGCCGCCAGAAGCGCGTAGAGCGCGTGCTGCTGGCCCTGGTGGTCGTTACCGTTACCCAGGTGGCCGCAGGACCGGAATCAGCCCGCCAGCTCATCCTCCGACTCCTGGCATACCTGGGGGCTTAGTGGTCCTCCCCATCGCAGCCCGTATCCTACGCTCCGAGGCCGCCAAGGCCGCCATCAACGAGGCCGCAAAGGTGGCCGGGCGCAAGGCCGCCGAGCGGGCTTTCGAAAAGGGCGGATTCAAAGGACTAACGAAGCTCTTACAGAAGGCCCGCCTAAAGCCCAAGGCCATCACCAAGCGCCGCCGCTCCCCCTTCTAACCCCCTTGACGGATTGCGGCCGCACGGCTTACCATGCCCTCATGCTAAGCGTTGACGGCCCCCCTCTGCCCCTGCTAGAATCACGAATGCCCTCCGCCCGGTGGTCCTCTACGTCTACGCTTAGCAGCTTCAACGCGGCCAACGGACGGGGGGCTTTTTTTAGCACCCCCGTTCGATTCGGTACTTCACGCCGTCTTTCCCCGCCGTCTCCACCTACCCGGCGATTCGTGACTATACGTGGATGTCCGGAGGGACGCGGGTCCGCAGAATCACCAAGGCATCGTGGAGCACTTGGGGGATAGACTGATGCAAACGCCGGAGGTCGCCTTCGATCAGGTCCCTGCGGCGCTTGAAGGGCGATATCCCCGCCGCGAACAGCACCTCGTCGGCGTAGGCGTTCCCAATACCGCGAAGGAACTGGCCCCGGGTCAGGACTCCCTTCATCTCCCCGCGAAACGGCTTTAGCCGCTCGACGAACTCCGCGTACGAGACCTGGTCGCTGAGGGCGTCGGGGACCTCCTCCTCCATCCTGGGCACCTGGGCCAGCTGGTCGGGCCTCACGTAATAGACCATGCCCATTTGCCTATCGTCCAGGTAGCGCAGGTCCATCTCCGGAGTGCCCAAAATGAAGAATGTTCGCTTGGTGGTCCTTGTGCTGGGGGGACAGTACTGAAGCGCACCGGTGAGCATGGGGTGGATGACCATGATGCGGTCCGGCTCCAGCGGCAGCATGAGCGCCTTACCCTGCCGCTTGACGACACCGAACCGGCGGCCCACCACGTCGGCGGCGAACTCCTCCGATGCAAGGGACCGAAGGACCGTAGGCCGCAACACCTGGGCCCGTGCCACCGGCTGCCCGGTGAGGTGGTCATTCAAGAAGTCCTTGATAACCTCTAAGTCCGGGGCCTCGGGCATCTCTCCTCCCCGCTGACCTTGTTCTGCTGAGTGCTATCTAGTGCTTAATCCACAAAGTTCCTGTCATTCTGAGTCCCGATTCATCGGGATGAAGAATCTCTCACCCGAGAGACCCTTCCCCCGACAGGTCGGGGTCAGGGTGACAAAGAGATGAAACGTATTTTCCGGACTGCCCACTAGACAGACTGTGCCGATACCCATTCCTGTTCTCATCCCGTGCTGAGGCGTCCCTATGGTCGGCGATTCCACAGGTTGAGGCAAGCCCCATCTGAACACGGCCGGGAATGAACCTAACGCTCCACCAGGCCGTATTGTGATTGACCATGCCTGCGCCTATCATTCGACCAAAGGAGTCTCAGTTGGCTTCTGAGCAGTTTCCACTCCCGGACGAGCCGAACCCGTTCAGCCAAGTCCTGGGAGACACCCTCCAACTCTACCGGCAGGCCTTCGCGCCTTTCGTCGCCATTGCCGCCATCGCCGGACTCATCTCCAGCACCATGAGCTTTACTTACACGCCCTCCGGGCTCTTCGAGGTGCTGCTGTGGGCCCTTATCGTACAGATACCCCTCTTTGTGGCGGAGGCTGCCCTCATCGTCCTGGCGTTGCAGGTACAACAAGGGCAGTCGCCCAATATAGCGACGGCCTACCTGTCCGCCTTTACCGTTGCAGCACAGTACGTGGCCGGCAGCCTGCTGATTGGCGCCGTCTTGCTTCTGGGTGGGATCAGCATCGTCGGTATCGTGGCGGGCCTGTTCCTCTTCGCCCGGTGGGGCCTATTCGGACCGATTGTCGTCATGGAGCAGCAGAGTATGGGCGTCGCGCTTCGGGCGAGCTGGAGGCTTGTCAAAGGACGCACCATGCGCACCATGGTCATGTTGCTGGTGGTCCAGCTGGTGTTGCCCGCCGTAAGTTTTCTGATGCAGAGCGTTGTCGGCAATGCGGCTCCCCTTGGTGCTCGGATCGTTTTTTCCACTCTCGGACAAGCCGTGGCATTACCCCTGGTCCCTCTCTTCGCGCTCCTGCTCTACCAGGACTACCTCAGGCTGCAGTCCAGCGATCAGCCCGAGGAGCCACAGCAGATCCCACCACCCTCAGCGTAAGGCGACGGGACAAACCTTCACTTTTCGGCACTCACGGGTACGAGCTATCGCGTTGTCCCCGAAGTTCGCCATCATTGTCATTGCGAGGTCCGACGAAGGAGGGCCGTGGCAATCTGGCTGCGGGGTTCATCCCCCTCCCGATTGCTTCGTCCCCCGATAAATCGGGGTCTTCGCAATGACAATTTGCAAGCGTATTTCAGAGATGGGACGCTAACGAGACAAAAGAAGAGGCCCCACCATGAGTGGGGCCTCTCTGTGTGTGCTCTAAGCGTTCGTTACTCCAAGAAGTCACGCAGCTTCTTGGACCGGCTGGGGTGTCGCAGCCTTCGAAGCGCCTTGGCCTCGATCTGGCGAATACGCTCCCGCGTTACTCCGAAGTCCCGGCCCACCTCTTCCAGCGTGCGGCCACGGCCATCCTCCAGGCCGAACCGGAGCCGCAGCACGCGCCGCTCCCGCTCGCTGAGGGTCTCCAGCACCTCCTCCACCTGCTCTCGCAGCAGCTGGAACGTCGCCGCGTCAGCGGGGGCAGGCGCGCTCAGGTCCTCGATGAAGTCGCCCAGGTGGGAGTCCTCCTCCTCACCGATGGGCGTCTCGAGCGATACCGGCTCCTGGGAGACCTTCAAGATCTCTCGGACCCGCTCTGGGGGCACCTCCATGCCCTCCGAAATCTCGTAGGTGGTAGGCTCCCGCCCGTACTCCTGCACCAGGCGGCGGCTCACCCGCATCAGCTTGTTAATGGTCTCCACCATGTGGACGGGAATGCGGATGGTCCGTGCCTGATCGGCGATCGCCCTTGTAATGGCCTGGCGGATCCACCACGTGGCGTACGTGGAGAACTTATATCCCTTCCGGTAGTCAAACTTCTCGACCGCCCGGATCAGGCCGATGTTGCCCTCTTGAATCAGGTCTAGGAGCGTCATACCACGGCCGATATACTTCTTGGCCACGCTCACCACCAGCCGGAGGTTCGCCTCAGCCAGGTGCTTTTGGGAGCGGTTTCCCGCCCGCTTGATCTGGCCATAGTGGGACCGAAGCATCAGTTCCAAAGACTCTAGCCCCGCGCCCACGTCGGCATCGTCTAGTACTTCCTTCAGGTCCTGGACGGCTACGTCCGTACCAACCACCTCCACCACCTCGGGGGGAAGCAACGAGCTGCCCACCGAGAGTTGAATAACAGGCTTAGCAGCCTCGCCCTCCTCCAACCCTAACCTGTTGGTCAACGCCTCCAGCATCTCAAGGTTCAGCTCGCCGTCGATGGAGGACCGGAGTTTTTCGTCGTTGACCAACTCAAATAGAGTCAGCTTGGCGCTCAGCTCTAAGTAATCAGCCAGGGCATCGACGAGCTCATTAGAGTCGGCGATCCGCTCCAAAAGCTTGCGGACTACCCTGTTGGCCCTAGCCGGCCTCCCGCTCTCCGTCGACACCTCGCCCTCGACCCGGTCTATGTGCTTGTTGGCCACGATCTCCTTGGCCAGCCGGCGCTCGTCCACCGCGGTCAGCAAGGTCACTCGGCCGATCTCGCGCAGGTACATCCGGACCGGGTCGTCGATGAGCTCGGAGCTCTCCAAGTCCTCTGGGGTCTCGGCTGGCTCAGCCGTGGCGGCGGACCGTTTCTTGGTCTCCGCCCTTGCCGCCGCGCCATTCTCACCATTGGTATCAGGAGCAGCGTCCTGCTTGAGCACGAGCTCACCAACGGGGCGCTCCGCTACCTCTTGGGTACCCTTTTCCTGCTTCTGGTCCTGTTTCTTTACGTCTTGGGCCACCGTTCACTCTCCCTGTATTGCGGCGTCTTACCGGCTCTCACCGGTGAAGAGCTCCTTTAGCCGCTGATTGACCGCCGTGATCTGCGTATCCTGAATGGGGTGCTCTCCGGCCGGTTGAGCAAGCACCGCCTCTTCCTGGGCCTTTAGCTCGCGAAGGTGCCGCTCTTCCAGCCGCCGCAGGCAGGCTTCGAAGTCCACCGTCCGCTGACCGCGGTCCGCGGGTGGCAATTCCCGGGCTTCCAGACGGTCCAGGTGCTCCCCGAGCTCAGGGGCACTCTTGACATTGTCAATACCCATTGTACCAGCTTCCTGGATAGCGCTCAATAAGACGCGGTTCTCATGGCGACGCAGGTGGTCATGGGGTAGCTCTTCCGCCCTTGCCAACAGGTGCGGGTCCTGGGCCATCAACGTCAGCACGTGCTCCTCCAGCGGGTCGATCTCAGCTTGGAGGAAGGGCGTGCTCGAAGCCGGGGGACCCGCCGGCTGCGCCCGCCTGCGAGTAGGCGTACCGGGCCGGGGACGGCCGACGCTGGCCTGGAGGGTGTCCCGAGAGACCCCCGCGAGGTCGGCCAACCGCTGAAGGTAGCGGTCCTGGTCATACGGGTTCTGCATGGCGGTGATCAGTGGGTAGAGCTCCTGGACCAAGGCCAGTTTCCCCTGGCTACTCGTCACATCGATGCGCCGGGCCTCCTCCGAGAACAGGTAGTCCACCACCGACACGGCATCTCGAATCAGCTCCTGCCAACGGTCAGGCGACTGGCGGATGAGGTCGTCTGGGTCCTGGCCGGCGGGCAGCACCGCCACGCGCAACGCCTGAAGGTCGTCTGGCCGCTGGAACAGGCCGGGTCCTGGCCGACGCCGGACTCCCGTCACCTCCTGCCGTCCCAGCACATCCCAGTTGGTCTTCAAGCTACGCAGGGTGGCTTCCTGTCCCGCCGTGTCCGGGTCCAGGGCCAGCACAAAGGCGTCGGCGTGCTCCTTCAGCAGCCTGACCTGGAACTCCGTTAGCGCTGTCCCCATGGAAGCCACCACGCTCCGATAGCCGTGTTCGTGGGCCGCGATAACGTCGGTGTACCCCTCCACCACCACCGCCTGCCCCTGCTGGGCAAGGTCCGTCGCTGCCAGGTCCAGCCCGTACAGCAAGCGCCCTTTGTCGAAGAGCACGGTCTGGGGGGTATTGAGGTACTTGGGCAGGGAGTCGTCCAGCGCGCGGCCAGCAAATCCTACTACGCTTCCCGTGGCGTCCCGGATTGCAAAGGTGAGCCTGCCCCGGAACATGTCCCGGACCGTGCCATCCTCGCTCTGGACCACCAGTCCCGCCGCGAGGAGCTGGTCGGTTCCAACACCCACCGACTGCATGTGACGCAGCAGCTCATCGCCAGTACTGGGACTATAGCCAAGCCCGAACCGGGCCACCGTATCGTCGCGCAGACCGCGCCTCCCCAAGTAATCACGGGCCATGGAGCCCCGTTCGGCGGTCAAGGCCTCCCGAAAGAACTCCAGCGCCCGATCGTTCACGGCCAGCAACGGGTTCCGGGGCGTCTGTTCCTGCCGCCTCCTCTCCGGGATGGAGATCCCCGCCCGTTGGGCCAGCTGCTTGAGGGCCTCGCTAAACTCTAGGTTCTCAGTCTTCATCACGAACGTAAACACGTCGCCCCCGGTGGCGCACGCGCCGAAGCAACGCCACGTTTGGCGCTCGGGAAAAACGACGAACGACGGCGTCCTCTCCTGATGGAATGGACAACGGGCAGTGAAGTTCCGTCCCGACTTTCGCAAGTCGGGCACGTAGTCGGAGACCACGTCTACGAGGTCGAGCCGGGCCTTGATATCGTCGGAAAGAGCCATGATGAGCGCGCCGTACCGCTCGCCATAGCGAGCTACGTAGAATGGGGGCCTGCACGTATTCTAGGGAGCGATACGCCCGACCTCGCAAGGGTCGTTCGACCCATTCCGTTGTCAGTTTGGGCACCCGCGGCCCAACGCCAGCGGCGTCCTACCCCTGGCTTTGCGCTCGAGACGCCCGTTCGGCCTGGGTGAACCGCTCGTAAAATCGGCGGTTGGCCCCTCGAAGCGCATCCTCTGCCTCTACCTCCCAGGTCCGCGAGGCGTCCACCAATGAGAACAGCAACTCGCCAAGTCGCGCTTCTCGCTGCTCCTGGGTGGGCAGGGCAGCGATTGCTTGTGTCTCGCTACCCAGCTGGTCCATGCCACCCTCCTCACGGACGAGGCCGGAGCGGGCGGCCCGTTCTTGGACCGCCTGGGCGTAGCCCAGCGCTGGCATCGTCTTCGGCACGCCGTCCAGCAGCGAACGGTCCGCCTGTCCCTTGGCCTCACGCTCCTGGGCCTTTACTTGGTCCCACTTAAGCTTTACCGCTTCGGGGGTGTCGGCCTCCTCGTGGCCGAACACGTGGGGATGCCGGCGCACCAGCTTATCGTTTGCGTGACGCGCCACGTCGCCGATGGTAAAGGTGCCGTTGTCCGCCCCTATCTGGGCGTGGAACACCACCTGAATGAGCAGGTCACCAAGCTCCTCAACCATGTCGGGCACATTGCCGGTCTCCAGAGCCTCCATGGCCTCGTAGCTCTCCTCAAGCAACGTATGCTGCAGCGAGGCATGGGTCTGCTCCAGGTCCCAGGGGCACCCGCCCACCGGGGCCCGCAGCCGCCGCATGGTCTCGAGGAGCGCATCGAGCTGCCCCAAGCCTTCGCGAGTCTCCTGCCCAACGGTATCAGGTGGATTGGTCATGAATTCCCCTCCTAAAGGAGCATCCTCCTCCATCGTCTCACGAAAACACTGGCGTCTCACGAAAACACCGGCGCCATTCTACTCCGGCAGCCCCGCGGCACCACGCTTTCAGTTTGACACTACCGCACAGACGTGCCTAGCATTTGGGTAACGGCCTGGGAGGAGCTGAGCAGTGAGCTTGAACTGGCGGTTGGCGGGTGTGCTGGCCTCTTTGGCCGTCATGCTGGTGCTCATCACCACCAACGTGCGGCTGGCCACCAACAGCATTTCCCTCTACTCCTTCCTCTTCGAGCGCCACAACGTGAGCGAGCGCACCGGCATCTCCCCGGATGGTCTCCGCACGGTGGGCAGCCAGGTCCAAGCCTACTTCGGCACCGAGGTTGAGCCCCTGTACGTCGAGGCTGAGGTCTACGGCCTACGCCGGCCCCTCTTCTCGGAGGTCGAGGTCGCCCATATGGCCGACGTGAAGGGCCTGTTCCACCTGACGTGGCGGGTGCAGGGGGCGTCGGGCCTGTTCCTCTTGCTGTTGGTGATAGCGGCGACGGTGCGTTTCCGAGGAGGGGCCTGGCACGTACTGGCCTCGTGGGCCCGCAATGGCGCGATATTGACCGCGGCCACGGTCGTCGCCGTTGGCGTGGTCAGCGCGGTGGCCTTCGGACCGCTGTTCACGCTCTTCCACCGGCTCGGGTTCCGAAACGACCTATGGCTGCTCGACCCCCGCACTGACCTGCTGGTTCAGCTTTTCCCCTTCGGGTTCTGGCGGGACGTGACCTTCCTCATCGGCCTAGCCACGGTGGTGGAGGCGGGCCTGCTGTTCTTGGCCGCGCAGGTTGCCCTGCGCCGCTTGCGCCGGTCGGCCGGGGAACGAACGTCTTCCGTCCGCTTGCCTTAGCAGGGTGTTGAAAACCCTTTCGACCATCCCCTCCGACTAGTCGAGAGTCTCGATGATGTCCCCCGATTTATCGAGGGACGTCATCGGACCTGACCCCCCTTCCCTTCGGCTTCGCTCAGGACAGGCTCGCAGACTCCCGGTCCCGACGAGTCGGTCCGAAGGACTCCGGACTCCTTCGGAGGGCACTCCCCTTTTTCAGCGGCCTGTTAGGTGTGTTCTAGCAAGTCCAGGTGATGGGAAGCCCGGCCTTAGCGCCTACGTACGGAAGCGGTACCCCACGTTCCATACCGTGTCGATAAAGCTATGGGTGGCGTCGTCGGTCTTCGAACGCAACCGCCGGACGTGTACGTCAACCGTCCGGGTGCCGCCGAAGTACTCGTACCCCCACACCTGCTCCAGGAGCGCCTCCCGCGTAAACACCCGCCTCGGATGGGAGGCCAACAGCTTGAGCAGCTCGTACTCCTTGAACGTGAGGAGCACCGGCCGCCCCGCCACGAAAACATCGTAGCGATTGGTGTCGATGACCAGGTCGCCCTCCCGTATGACCCCCGGGGCGTCGGGGGCGGCCGGTTTGGGCCGCGGCTCCGCGAGCCGCCGAATGCGCATGGCGAGCTCGCCCGGGTCCCAAGGGCAGACGATGAAGTCGTCGGTCGGAGCCTGAATGTCCTGGCCGAGTTGGTGATGTGCCAGCACCGCAATCCGGGGACAGTCGAGGCCAAGTCCAGCCTCGGCGGCAGGTCCAGGGGCGGCAACCCCACTTTGGGTCAAGTCCAAGAGCACGGCGTGTACCTCGCCCTGGGGTCCCGCGGCGCCACTGGCAAGGTCATCGCCCTGGACGATCCGGTAGGCCAGCCCTTCCTGCTCCACGGAACGGAGCAGCTCCTCTGACGGCGTACCGTCCAAACTCGCCACGAGCACCGTGTAGCGCGGTCCGTCGTTGAGGGGCCAGGGGGGTTGCAGTTCGGTCAGCGCCGGCCGTTGCGTCCGCTGCCGCTCCCAAGCGAAATTGGGCTCCCTTACCACTGGACCCTCCCCTCTACGGCTTTGGCGATCTCCGAGTAGTCGTGGGTCCACAGTCCGGTGCTGAGGTACTTCCAGCCGCTATCGGCAAAGAGACACACCACGTGGGCAGCGTCCAGACGTTGCGCGACCCGGAGGGCGGCGGCAAGCACGGCGCCCGAGGACACGCCCGCGAAAATGCCCTCCTTACGCAGCAGGGCAGCGGTCATCACGAAGCTCTGCTCGCTGCTGACCATGATGCGGGCGTCGAGCATCGCCAGGTCTAGGATAGGAGGAACGAACCCCTCCTCCAGGCTTCGCAGGCCCTGGACTCTATCGTCAGGTTGGGGCGCCGCGGCGATCACCTTGACGGCTGGGTTGTGCTCCTTCAACCGCCTTCCCGTGCCCATAAGGGTCCCGCCAGTGCCCAAGCCCGCTACGAAATGGGTCACCTCGGGCAGGTCGCGAATGATCTCGGGTCCGGTCGTCTCGTAGTGGGCATCCGGGTTGGCTGGGTTGCCGTACTGGTAGAGCATGAGGTACTGCGGGTCCTGCGCCACCATGATCTGGGCCACGGCGATGGCCCCGTTGGTGCCCTGCTCCCCCGGCGAATGGACGATCTCCGCGCCGTAGGCCGTGAGCAGCTCCACCCGCTCCGGACCAACGTTCTCCGGCATCACGACCCGCAGGCGGTACCCTTTGCGCCGGGCAACCATGGCCAGGGAGATGCCGGTGTTGCCGCTGGTCGGCTCCAGCAGGACCTTGTCGGGCGTCAAGCTGCCATCCGACTCGGCCCGCTCAATCATTGCCTTGGCGATACGGTCCTTAATGCTGCCGGTTGGGTTGTTCCCCTCCAGTTTCGCGTAAAGCCGAACCCCGCCGTGGGGGCTAAAGCTGGGCAGCTCCACAAGCGGCGTGTCGCCGATAGCATCGGTTAGGTTGTCGCTGCGCATACCATCGCCCTGGGCCAGACGGAGGCTACCGGCCGGGCTCGGCCTCCTCCGGGCCGGGTGCAGGCGGTAGGCCACAGAAGACCTCGTAATCGATCAGCTCGGTCACGGTGGGGTTATCGCCACACAGCGGGCAGACGGGGTTCCGATGAGTGTTCACCATCCGAAACTCCCCGTTCAGCGCGTCCACCAGCAGCAAGCGGCCCACCAGCGGCTCTCCAATGCCCAGGAGTAGCTTCACGACCTCCGTGGCCTGTAGGCTCCCCACCATACCCGTCAGGGCGCCAAGCACCCCCGCCTCGGCACAGTTGGGGACCATGCCCGGTGGCGGAGGGGTGGGGAAAAGGCACCGGTAGCACCCCTTACCCGGCACGTACGTGGTCACCTGCCCATCGAAGATGAGGATGCTGCCGTCCACCAGGGGCTTGCCGCTGAGGTAGGCGGCGTCGTTCACCAGGTACCGGGCCGGGAAGTTGTCCGCGCCGTTCACCACCACGTCGTAGGGCGCGATGAGCTCCATGGCGTTATGGGAGGTGATCGGCACCTCGTGGGTAACGATTTCCACGTCTGGGTTATAGCGGTTCAGGGTCTGTCGCGCCGACTCCACCTTGCGCCAGCCGACGGTCTCGGTATTGTGCAGTAGCTGCCGTTGCAAGTTGCTCAGGTCCACCGTATCGAAGTCCACGATACCGATGGTGCCCACGCCGGCGAGGGCCAAATAGATGGAGACCGGCCCGCCCAGCCCGCCGGCACCGATAACCAACACCTTGGCCCCCAGCAGCTTTCGTTGGCCGCCGCTGCCGATCTGCGGCATGATGATATGCCGGCTGTAGCGCTTGACCTGCTCAGGCGTCAAGCTCGATGCGGCTTCTGTCATCCTCTCCTCCAAACCCAGGACGTCCACGAGTGCTTTACCCGTGGACGTCCCATGTTCGATTATGGCTCAGAAATGAAAAACCTCCGTGCCTTGCCTTGGGCGCTTTCGGCGCCCTGGGGCTCGTCACCGAGGTCTACTGTACTCCAGGTTGTTGCTTTTGGAAAAGGGCTTACGCCAGTTGCCCTGCCAGGTCCCGCTGTCGGGAGGCTAGCCCCGCCACACTCGTTGTATTCAGCAACAGCTGAATGGCCTCTTCGACGTCCCGCCAAACCTCACGCTGAGCGCAGACGGCGGAAAGCGTACACTCCGAGGGTTCCTCGATGCAGTCAAGGGGCGCACTCCGGCCCTCCAGCACCGCCATAACGTCGCCAATGCTGATCTGCTCCGGCGACCGGGCGAGCACATGGCCGCCGTTGGGACCCCGCCGGCTGCGGATAAAGCCGAACTTGTTGAGCGTGGTGAGCACCTGGTCCAGGTACGGCTCTGGAATGTACTGGCGGCTGGCGATTTCCGCCGTTCGAATCGGCCCACCGTCTCTGTGTTGGGCCAGGTCCACCAAGGCCCGAACACCATAGTCAACCTTCATGGGAATACGCATCATCGCTTGCCCTCCAACAATGTCATCATACCCTCCAAACTAGGAAAAGGCAATCGAGTTAGTAGACTTTTATCCTAGCCGCTTTGGTGGCCGTGGTGGGGAAAAGGCTGAAATCGTTGGAGTCCCTTAGCACTTCCCGTCAAGTCTGGTATGATGCTCGCCTGGGGCTTTAGCATCTCCCTCACGACAAACGCCGGTAGCTCCAGCAGCGTAGGCCATGGACTCCACCTTCCTAACAGTCGAACCACGCACCGCCTTTGGCAAGAAGCTGGGTGCGCTCCGCCGCCAGGGCATCACCCCCATCCACGTCTACGGCAGGGGCATCGAGTCGCTGAGCCTGCAGGTGAATACCGCCGACTTGGTCCATACCCTGGCGCGCGTGGGCCGTACCAACCCCTTCACGGTCCGTGTCGACGGTACCGAGCACTTCGTCATGGTCCGCGAGGTCCAGCTCCATCCCGTGACGGAGCGAATCCTTCACTTAGACCTCCTCCAGGTCTCCCGGACCGAGCGACTACAGGCAAATGTGCCTGTCGCGCTGGAAGGCGAAGCCCCAGCCGCCAGGCAAGAGGGCGCTATGCTCGTCCACGACCTGTACGAGATCACCGTTGAAGCGCTGCCCATGGACCTGCCTTCGTCGCTGACCGTGGACGTTTCCGGGCTGACGGAGGTGGAGATGGGCATCCACGCCCGCGACGTGGCGTTGCCGTCAGGCGTGACCCTTATCACCGACCCCGGCGCACCGGTAGCTCGGGTGGTCCCCACGCGCATTGCTGCCGAGGAAGACGAAGCGGCGCCCGCGGAGGAAGCACTCGAGGAAACCGCAGCCACCGAAGGAGCGCCTCAACCCTCCGCCGAGGAGGGGGAGGCGGAGCCGTAGCGCTGGGTCGCTGGCGGCGGTTTGCCAGCGTCTCGCCCTCTTAAGATGGGAGCTTCGCCCCCAACAGGCTCGGGTATCCCCTCAGGAAGTCGGCTATCGCCATGGCCGGCCGCCCCGCCAGCCGCACCGTGCGCAGGGCCAAGGCCCCCTCGCCCGTCACCAACCCCGTACTAGCCGGGTCATCGGATAGCTGGACCACCGTCCCGGCAGGCGCCTGGGGTGCGCCTCTCGTAACACCCGTCTCCAGGACCTGTAGCTGCTTGCCCTGCCAATAGGTGAAGCTGCTGGGCCATGGGAGGTACGCGCGTACCTCCCGCTCCAACGCCACCGCTGGCTTCGTCCAGTCCAGCTCGCCGTCCTCCTTCGTCAGCCTGCGGGTGACCGTTACCCCCTCCTCGGTCTGGGGAAGCGGCGTTATCCGTCCTGCCGCGTATGCTGGCAGCGCCTCTCGCGCCAGCTCCGCCCCCAAGGCAAACAGCCGTTCCGTCAGCTCAGGCGTCCGATCGTCGGGGCGCACCTGTTCTTCCCGCTGCGCAATGATGGGCCCGGTGTCCATCCCTTCATCCATCACAAAGAGGGTCGCGCCCGTCACCTCGTCTCCCGCCAGGATGGCCCCGGCGACGGGCGTCGCGCCGCGATGGCGCGGCAGCAGCGAGGGGTGGAGGTTCACACACCCCAAGCGAGGCAGTTCCAAGATACGGCCCGGCAGTATCTTGCCGTAGGCCGCGAGGACCACCAGGTCAGGGGCCAGCGCCTGAACCTGCTCCCACGCGCCTTCATCGCGCAGGCTGGGGGGCTGGTACACCGGCAGTCCCTGGTCTAGGGCGTACCGTTTCACCGCGGTTGGCTCGATACGTCGCCCTCGACCCGCCTGGCGGTCCGGCTGGGTGTAGACCCCCACGACAACGCTGGCGATCTCTCGGACCGCCCGGAGCACGGGAATCGCCGGCGGCGGGCTTCCCATGAAGAGTACGCGCAGATTGAACACAGGCGGATGATACCACCTGTTCGCGGCGCCCTAGCCCGGCCCATCAGCTCTTTTTGACCCTCCTCTGACCATGCATCCTTCGGTGGGAACCCACCCCCGGGAATTCCCTCAAAAATTCATCTGATGCCCCCTTGCACCCCCGCGAGAAACCCCTGCTAGAGTTTCGCCCACTGGCCCCTGGGACTCCCTAAGGCCACCGTTCATCTAGGTCCTGGCGCAGGACCTCCAGATCCTGGTGCTTGTCCTTATCTTCATCGCCCGAGGTCTGTTCCGCGTGGCTACCACCACCTCCGCGCAGCGGGTATGGGAGGCTGCGCTGGGCCGTTTGCAGGTCCAGCTCACCCGCCCGACCTTCGACACGTGGCTCCGCGACACGCGCGGTCTCTCGCTGGACGGGGGAACCCTTCGCGTGGGTGCCCCCACCACATTCGCCGCCGAGTGGCTCGAACAGCGAATGTACCAGCTTGTCGAGGCCGCCGCGGTGGCAGCGGCCCGGCAGCCGCTCACCGTCGCTTTCGAAGTGCACCAGCCCTTCGCCACGGACGATGCCCTCCCAACCTCAGCCGCGTCTCCATCGCCGGCCCTCCGCGAGGAGCGGCCCAGTACTGTCCCAAGCGCCGGCCTCAACCCGCGCTACACCTTCGACTCGTTCATCGTGAGCGCCACCAGCCAGCTTGCCCACGCGGCTGCCCTCGCTGTCTCCGACCGCCCCGGTTCGGCTTATAACCCCCTCTTCATTCACGCGGGCGTCGGCCTGGGAAAGACACACCTGCTCCACGCCATCGCCGACCGGGTGCGAAAGCAGGGCAAGGCGGCGCACTACGTGAGCTCCGAGCAGTTCACCAACGACTTCATCTCGGCGATCCAAGAGCGCAAGACCAGTGAGTTCCGGAGCCGGCACCGCTCGGTGGACGTGCTGCTGATCGACGATATCCAGTTCCTCAGCGGCAAGCAGGGGACGCAGGAGGGGTTTTTCCACACGTTCAACGCCCTGCACAACGCCAGCCGCCAGGTCATCATCGCGGGCGACCGGCCACCATCGGAACTGCCTTTTCTGGAAGAACGCCTTCGCTCCCGCTTCGAAGGCGGCTTGATTACCGACATCCAGGCCCCCGACTTGGAGACTCGAATCGCCATCCTCCGGCACCGGGCCCAGGAAGCGCCGGTCCCAGTCCCGGACCAAGTCTTGGAGTTTGTGGCCCAGCACGCCGCCACAAATGTTCGGAAGCTCCAAGGCAACCTCAATCGGGTCACTGCCATGGCCCACTTCACCGGACAGCCGGTGACCTTGGCCTTGGCCGGAGCCATCCTGGGCTCCTGCAGTGGGCCCCCACCGCCCGTGCAGCTATCCTCCACGCCGCAGGAGGCCCTTGAAGCCATCGCCGCGCACTACCAGGTCGAACTCGAACGCCTGATCAGCCGCCATCGCGATAAGCGAACCGCCGCGGCCCGACAGATCGCCATGTTCCTGCTCGCCCAGGACTTCCACCTAACGCCTAAGGAAGTAGGCCGCATTCTTGGCGGCCGAGACCGAACCACCGTCATCTATTCGGTCAGGAAGGTACAGCACCAATTCGAGGCGCGACCAGAGATACAAGCGGACCTGGCCCTCCTCCGCCGGACCCTCCACCGGCTGGCCCGCTAGCTGGATAAAAGCCCCGGCTAGGCTATCGCCATCAATTACCAACAGTTCTTCCCATTCGGGTAGCAGGCTTTATTATTAAGTTTGAAGGATATAGTTCCTAGGGTATTCAGTTGATTGATAAAGCGCAATTACTAGTAAGGGCTGGAAGTGGAGGGAATGGATCCCTTTCACTCCTCCACGCGTCGCGGAATGAGATGGGTGGCCCCGATGGTGGCGATGGGGGAAGGGGTGGCGATGTTGGTGTCACAGCAGTGGAGGGAGTGCGAGATCTGAGTCGAGTGCGGGAGGCTCGCAGGGTGGTCGGGGAGAAAGGGGCCGACGGGCTGGGCGCCCAGAAGTCAGGGAGTGCAGGCAAGCTGAAGCTGCTTGAGGTCCCGGTGGGGACTGAAGTTAGCTGGCGGGCCCGGGGGGCGAAGGGGGAGGTGGTGGAGGCCTTGACCGCTGATGGGGCCCACGTCGTGGTGGCTAGAGGGGGGGCTGGTGGGCGAGGGAACGTGTGGTTCGCGGGCCCCATCAATCGGACACCGGTCCTGGCGGAGGCCGGTGAACCGGGAGAAGAGGTGTTGCTACAGCTCGAGGTGAAGCTGCTGGCCGACGTGGCGTTGATTGGGCCGCCGAACGCAGGCAAGTCCGCGCTGCTGGCTCGGGTCTCTAACTCAAAGCCGAAGATCGCGGAGTACCCGTTTACGACGGTGGAGCCGATGGTGGGGGTGCTGGAGCAAAAACATAGGTCCGTGGCCTTCATCGATCTGCCGGGGCTAGCTGAGGGGGCGCGCCAGGGGCGAGGGCTCGGGAATGAGTTCCTCCGGCACGCGGAGCGGGCACGCGCGGTGATCCTGGTGCTGGATGGCGCGAGCGATGACCTGGTGTCGGCGTACGCTGAGGTGAAAGCGGAGCTGCAGGCCTACGAAAAGGGGTTAGCGGAGAAGCCACTGGTGGTTGTCGTGAGCAAGATAGATGGACCCGCGGTGCAGGCCCGGGTGAAGTCCCAACGGCGCGCGCTGGGCGCGGCGGTAGGCCAGACGGTCCTCCCGGTGTCCGCGGAGACCGGCCAGGGTGTAGAAGAGATGCTGGAGGCGGTGCTTCATCTGGTCCCGGAGGAGACACCCAAGCCCCCAAAGGTGGCTGCTAGCGCAAGCGTCGCGAGGCTGGCCAGGCGAGCGCAGACCGCGGTTCGAGTGGAGGGCCAGGACGGCGACTTCACCGTGTGGTGTACCCAGGCCGAGCGGGTCGCCCCCATGGTCGACTTCCACAAGTGGGAGGCCAGGATGCAGTTTCATCAGCTGCTGGGGACCCTAGGGGTCATCAGGGAGCTGGAAAAGGCAGGGGTAAACCCCGGCGATACGGTCCACATCGGCCCCGTCGAGCTGGAGTGGCGGTAGCATGCGGCTTGGACTTCTGGGAGGCACGTTTGATCCAATACACCGAGGTCACCTTGTCACTGCCCAAAGCGTGAGGGAGCAGCTGGGTATGGACGAAGTCTGGTTCCTGCCAACCGGCCTTCCCTGGATGAAGCGCGGAGCGCCCCTATCGGCGGCCCGGCACCGGCAGGCCATGGTGGAGCTGGCCGTGGGTGGGTACGAGGGGTTTGCCATCAGCACCATCGAGTTGGAGCGTCCCGGCGAGACGTACACCGTGGACACGCTGGAGCACCTTCGCGCCCAGCGGGACGCCGAGGATGAGTTATTCTTCATCATGGGCGCCGATACTCTGGGGGGATTTCACCAGTGGAAGGAGCCGGGCCGTATCTTGGAGCTGGCCACCGTGGTGGTGGCCTCGCGTCCCGGCTACGGTGAGACCGGACCTCAGGAATTGGAGCGGGCGCTACCCGGTGCGCGAGAGCGCATCGTGATGGTTCGGACGCCCCTCGTCGAGGTCAGCGGTAGCGAGCTTCGGCAGCGGGTGGCCCAGGGGCTGTCTATCCGAGGGCTGCTGCCGGACGCGGTCGCGGAGTACGTCGAGGCGCACGGGCTCTACCGCGAAGGCGTGGAAACCTAAGGGGCTGATGAAAAAGGGGAGTACAGAGGGGCGGAACCCCTTCGCCGGGAGTCTGAGGGACACCCTCAGATACAAATTCTTCCCCCTTCCTGGCCAGGCCTGTCCTGAGCGAAGTCGAAGGGAAGGGGGTCGGAGGGATAGTCGAAAGGGTTTTTCAGCACCCTGCTAGGGGGGACGAAATGGCACAACTGCGGTCGTTGGAGGAGCTGGCGAAGGAGGTCCTGGACACCTCTTTGGGGCTGGGAGCGATTCAATACGGTGAATTCACCCTCTCCTCCGGCCAGGCCAGTGGCTTCTACTTCGACGGCCGGCTCCTGACCCTCTCCCCCAAGGGAGCCGTGCTGGTGGCGGAGGCGCTGCTGCCCCTGGTTCGTGAATCGGGCGCGGAAGCGATCGGCGGACCAACGCTGGGCGCGGACCCCATGGTAACCGCCGTAGCCATGCTCAGCCAGCAGGACGGAGGAAGGCCCATTCCCGCGTTCATCGTGCGGAAAGAGTCGAAGGAGCACGGGACCGGGAAGCTGATCGAAGGGCCGCTACCGGCCAAAGCGAAGGTCGCCATCGTGGACGACGCCTGCTCCACCGGCGGCTCGCTTGTGCATGCCATCGAAGCGGCTGAGGAGGCCGGCTGCACCGTAGTGCTCGTCGCGGCGGTCCTGGACAGGCATCAGGGGGGAAGCGAGAAGCTGCGTGAGGGTGGCTACGCCTTTCGGGCGTTGCTCGAGGCCGACGCAGAGGGGACTATTCGGGTAGCAGGGCGCTAAGCGGAGCTAGCGGTCTGTCCGGGAAATACGTTTCATCTCTTTGTCACCCTGAGCGCAGCGAAGGGTCTCGCGGGTGAGAGATTCTGAGTCCCGATTGTATCGGGACTCAGAATGACAGGAACTTTGTGGACTAAGCGCGCCTAGATGTCCAGGTTCTGGACGGACTTGGCGTGGGCCTGAATGAAGTCGCGGCGGCGCTCCACGTCGTCTCCCATCAGCTCGTTGAACACGTCGCTGGCCTTTGCGGCGTCGGCCACGCCGACCTGAAGCAGCGTCCGGTTCTTGGGGTCCATAGTGGTTTCCCAGAGCTGATCGGGGTTCATCTCTCCCAGGCCCTTGTACCGCTGGATGGAGATGCCGGAGCGGTCCGACTGCCGCTCAAGCAGCTCCGCGAGCTCGGGCCACGGGACCTCCGTGCCCACCTCGTTTTCCTCCTTGAGAACAGTGAAGGTCCGCCCGTTGATAAACTTGGATATCTGTGGATAAAGCTGGGAGCAGCGGCGAAGCGCGGGGGTTTCGAAGAGGCGCTTCAGCTCGAGTTTTCCCACACCTTCAACGTCCAGCGTGTATAACTTGCGGCTCTTGTTAACTTTGGCTTCGGACGGATGGCCGCTTTCCGCGAACCACGCTTGGACCGCGTCGAGGGTGGCCTGGTCTTCGAATTCGAGGCGGTACTTCTTTTCCTGGACACCTTTGAGCAGAACGCCAAGCAGCGTGGGCGGAAGCCCGAGGGTCTGGAGCGACCCAGACCAGCTTTGGAACTCCTTCAGCCGGTTCACCAGGTCCTGGAGGGCTGCCCCGGCGGCCTTAATCCGCTTGTCGTTGGAAACGAGGGATAGCCGGCGGTAGAGTTGGGCCGCCAGCCACTCGTCTTTGGCGGCCTCGTCGTACTTGTACTCCACGCTGCGGCCCCTGGCCACGCGGTAGAGGGGTGGTTGAGCGATGTACAGGTGGCCGTGGTCGATGAGCGACTCCATATTCCGGAAAAAGAAGGTGAGGAGCAGCGTCCGGATGTGGGCGCCGTCCACGTCGGCGTCGGTCATGATGATGATCTTGTTATAGCGGAGTTTCTCCAGGTTGAACTCCTCACCGAAGGCGGCTCCGATGGCGGTGATGAGGACCCGGATCTCCTCGTGGGCGAGCATCTTATCGATGCGGGCCTTCTCCACGTTCAGAATCTTGCCTTTGAGAGGCAAGATCGCTTGGTACTGACGGTCGCGGCCCTCCTTGGCCGACCCACCCGCCGACTGGCCCTCCACCACGTACAGCTCGCATAGCTCCGGGTCGCGCTCCGAGCAGTCCGCCAGCTTGCCCGGGAGGGCGCCGCCGTCCATGGCGTTCTTGCGGATCACCAGGTCACGGGCTTTGCGGGCCGCCTCGCGGGCGCGTTGGGAGGTGAGGCACTTCTCAACGATGCGACGCGCCTCGTTGGGATGCTCTTCCAGGTAAAACTCCAGGTGCTGGGCAACGATCTGTTCCACGTGGGTCCTGGTCTCGGCGTTGCCTAGCTTGCCCTTGGTCTGGCCTTCGAACTGCGGGTCGGACAAGCGCACGCTGATGACCGCCGTGAGCCCCTCGCGTACGTCCTCACCCGAAAGGTTCGTCTGGTCGTCCCGGAGGAGCTTTCCTTTGCGGGCGTAGCTGTTGATGGCCCGGGTTAGGGCAGCGCGGAAGCCCATGAGGTGCGTTCCGCCGTCCACCGTGTTGATGCAGTTGGCGAAGGCCAGGGTTGTCTCGTAGAACCCGGTGTTGTACTGGAGGGACGCCTCTACCAGAGTGGTGCCCACGAGCTGGCTGACGTAGAAAGGCCGGTCTTGGAGCACGTCCCGGTCATGGTTCAGCTGCTGCACGAAGCTGGCGATGCCGCCCTCGAAGTAGAACGTCTTGTCATCCTCGGGGCGCAGTTCGCTGTTGACGGTAATCCTGACCCCCTTGTTGAGGTAGGCCATCTCTCGGAACCGGGTTACCACCGTGTTGTAGTCGAAGTCGATGGAGTTGAAGATGGTCTCATCAGGCCGGAAGGTGACGATGGTGCCGGTGCGGTCTTCGCCAGCCGACAAGCGGCCCTCGTCAACCACCTCGGTGGTGGGGGTCCCTTGCCGGTACTCCTGGGAGTAGCGATGGCGGTCGCGGTGGACCTCGACGCGCATGTGCCCGGAGAGGCCGTTGACCACGGAGGAGCCTACGCCGTGGAGCCCACCCGACACCGTGTAAGCGCCGGAGCCGAACTTGCCACCGGAGTGGAGCGTGGTCATGATGGTCTCTAGGGCCGACTTGCCGGTAGCCTTGTGGGTGTCCACCGGAATGCCACGCCCATTATCCGCCACGTGGACGGACCCATCTGCTTGGAAGGTAATTACGATCCGGTCGCAAAAACCGGCCATGGCCTCGTCGATGGCGTTATCCACCACTTCGTAGGCGAGGTGATGGAGGCCGCGCTGGTCGGTGCTGCCGATGTACATACTCGGGCGCTTGCGGACGGCTTCCAGGCCTTCTAGGACCTGGATGTCCTGCGCGGTATACCTCTGCTGCTTTTGTTCCAGCATGGGTTAGAACTCCTGGGAAGTAGGGCTTGGGGCTAAGTTGGGACCTGACGGCAGAGCGGCCCGATGGGACGTATCCGTGACCCCACGCCGTGGCGGTGGGGTAGGCTTGAAAAACCGGCTGGTAAGTGAGCTGTTAAATTTGCCAGGAGCCGCTCAACCTTCGGATGGAAGCACATCTAGAAGACTATACCTATTTTAACACTTTTCCTAGAAAAAGGTCAAATAGTTAAGTGTCCAATTTAGGGCTATATTCGCTATGCCGACAGGTTTGGCCTTGACGCCTGTGTACCCTGGTAGCAAGATGCGTCCGACCCATGAGAGTCCGGTCGCGTGGAGAGGGAGCGGGTGGCGCTGCCAACGGTCATCGCCATAGACGGGCCCGCGGCGTCGGGCAAAACGAGCGTTGGCCGGGCCTTGGCCGAACGGCTAGGGTACCGTTTCGTGGACACGGGCACTATGTACCGCGCCATCACCTGGGTTGCGCTGGCCCAGGAGGTACCGCTTGACGACGAGCAAGCGCTGGAGTCCCTGGCGGCGGAGACAGAGATTGGGATAGAGTCGGCGCAGGGAGGCCACGACACGGTGCTGGCGAACGGGGTCGACGTTACGTCTCATCTGACCAGTGCCGACGTCGAGGGAGCGGTCTCTTTGGTATCGCGCGTCGCGGTGGTGCGGCGGACGTTGGTCGCGGCCCAACAGCGTATGGCGGCTGGAGGGAGTGTGGTGATGGTGGGCCGGGATATCGGCACCGTCGTGCTTCCGGACGCGCCGCTCAAGCTGTTTCTAGAGGCCTCGCCCCAGGAGCGTGTGCGCCGCCGCCATGCGGAGCTCCGCATGGGCGGACGGGCTATCTCGGTCGCGGAAGTGCGGGAGGGCTTGGAAGGGCGCGATTCACTTGATTCCCAACGCGCGGAATCGCCGCTACGAGCGGCCCCAGACGCCAGCCGCGTGCAGACCGACGGCCTCACGGTAGCGGCGGTGGTCGAAAGAATCATTACGTTGATGAGTAGAAAGTAAGCCCTTGAACTTCTGGTATTGGCTCGGCAGAGGGCTTACCTCCGTCCTCACACGGACCTTCGGCCGGGTCGAGGTGATAGGCCGGGAGAACATACCTCCCTTCGGGCCGCTCATCGTGGCGCCGAACCATCAGAGCAACGCCGACCCACCCCTGCTCTCGACTGTCTTCGACCGGCCCATCTGGTTCATGGGAAAGCGGGGGCTCTTCGTCAACGCCTGCGTGAGGTATTTTCTGCGAGGCTTCCACGTCTACCCCGTGGACCGCGACAATCGCGACTTGGACGCGGTGCGCTGGTCTCTGCGCATGCTTGCGCGGGACCAAGTACTCACGGTCTTTCCCGAGGGGACCAGGCACCCCGGTAGGCTCGCGGAGGAAACGACCGACGGCGCCACGTACCTGGCTCTGAAGAGCGGGGCCCCGCTGCTGCCCGTCGCCATCGTGGGCACGGAGCACATCCCTGGGTTTTTACGGATAGCCTTCCCGTTCCGTAGGTTCAGGGTGGTTGTCGGCACGGCGTACACTTTGCCCTCCATGGAGGGTAGGCTTCCCAGAGAAGTGTTGCACTCGCTCACCCGCGACCTGATGGAGCGGATCGCGGCACTCCTGCCTCCGGAGTACAGGGGTGTTTATGGCACACCCACGACCGTCGGCGAACAGCCGTTGCCCGATGAATCGACGTAATACACCCAGGCTCTCACACTCCGGCTATGCTATAATTCGGCCCCGGCGCGCCCACCCATAGGTTTCTGGCTGGCCCATAGTAACGGAGGGCCGAGACAGGCCATGGCTTCCGTATTCGAGTCTTCCCTGGCCTCGTATGAAGGGTATTCCGCGCCAGTTCGCGTGCCCTCGTGGAGGACGCGTGAAGGAGGGGCACCGGTATGACGACCACGACGAAGATGGTGTACCGCCTGGACGAAGGCAGCGCCGAGATGGTGGCCTTGCTCGGCGGCAAAGGGGCCGGCGTCAGCGAGATGGCCCGTATCGGTATTCCCGTGCCGCCAGGCTTCGTGATTACGACGGAAGCGTGCAAGGAGTTCTACCGCCTGGGCCACCGATTCCCCGACGGGCTGTGGGAGTCCACCGTTGAGAAGGTCAGGCTCCTAGAGCGGGAGACCGGCAAGGGGTTCGGCGACCCGCAAAATCCCTTGGTGGTCTCGGTCCGCTCCGGCGCCCCGGTGTCCATGCCTGGGATGATGGACACCGTCCTCAACATGGGCGTGGTGGACGACACGGTAGACGGACTGGCCAAGCTGATGGGCGACGAGCGGCCCGCCTTGGACGCCTACCGGCGCCTCATTCAGGGGTTCGGTAACGTGGTCCTGGGAATTGGCAAGGACCAATTCGAGGCGCTGCTCGACGCGGCCAAGAAGCAGCGCGGGCTGGAGTTCGATTACCAGCTTCAGCCCGACGCACTCCGGGAGCTTATCGGCCAGTTCAAGCAGGTTATACACGACGCCACGGGCACGCCGCTGCCGCAGGACCCGTGGGAGCTCCTGCGACAGGCTATTGAGGCCGTCTTCACCTCCTGGAACAACCCTCGGGCGATCACCTATCGAGAGTACCACCGCATTTCCCACGACCTGGGTACCGCGTGCGTCATCATGGTCATGGTGTTTGGCAACCTGGGCGCCGATAGCGGCACCGGCGTGCTCTTCTCCCGTAATCCAGCCACCGGCGAGAGAAGCCTGTACGGTGAATTCCTGGTTAATGCTCAGGGCGAGGATGTGGTGGCGGGCGTTCGGACCCCTCAACAGCTCGCTTCGCTGTCCCAGGAGTGGCCGGACCTCTATCGGCAGATCGAGGAGAGAGCCGGGGAACTGGAACGCCACTATCGGGACGTGCAGGACGTGGAGCTCACCATTGAGCGGGGCACGCTGTACATCCTTCAGACCCGTGGCGCGAAGCGCACCGCGTCCGCCGCGGTGAAGATCGCCGTGGACTTCGTCAACGAGGGTGTGCTCTCCAAAGAGGAGGCGCTGGGCCGTGCCTCGCCCGACGACGTGCCCCAGGTGCTCATGCCTCGGTTTCTGCCCGAGGCGAAGCAGAAGGCGATTGACGACGGCGCGCTGCTGGCCCAGGGCCTGGGCAGCTCTCCTGGCGCCGCCACCGGCGTGGTGGTTATGGACCCCGACCGGGCGGTGGAGCTGGCTAGCCAGGGCGAGAAGGTGCTGCTGGTGCGCCCAGAGACCAGCCCGGACGACGTGCACGGCATTCTCAAGGCCGAGGGCGTCCTGACCAGCCGTGGCGGAATGACCAGCCACGCCGCCGTGGTCACTCGGGGCCTGGGCAAGCCGTGCGTGGTGGGGTGCGAGGAGTTGGTGTTCAACATGGCGGCGCGTACCGCCACCGCCCGCGGCAAGACCATCCACGAGGGTAATGTCGTTAGCATCGACGGCGGGACCGGCGAGGTCTTCGTAGGAGAGATTGCGGTCCGGCCGCCCACCGCTGAGGAGCTGGCAGACCTCAACACACTGCTGGGGTGGGCCGACGAGCGGCGGACCATGGAGGTGTGGGCCAACGCGGACAGGCCGGACGACGCCCAAGTAGGCCGCGACTATGGCGCCCAGGGGATAGGCCTGTGCCGTACGGAGCACATGTTCTTCGATGAGTCCCGGCTTCCCCACATCCAAAAACTTCTCACCGTGGCGCCGGAAGCGTCGCACCTGATGCGGGAAGTGGAGCGGGTCCGCGCCTCCCTGGAGGAGGCGCCGGCCAGCGAGCGCGCCAACTTAGGTCGCCGCCTAACCGAGGCGGAACAAGCGCTGGCGACCTCGACCAGCATCAAGGAGTTCAACAGCTCCCTGTCCAAGCTGGAGGAGTTCCAGACGCAGGACTTCTACGACATCTTGAAGGTCATGGAGGGACTGCCGGTGGTGGTCCGGCTGCTGGACGCCCCGCTGCACGAGTTCCTGCCCAACTACGCGGAGCTCAAAGCCGAGGTCGCACTCCTCGAAGCAAAGGGGGATGCAAGTGCCGAGGCGCGGGAGAAAGCGCATACCCTGGCCTTGGTGGAGTCGCTTCGTGAGACTGACCCCATGCTGGGCCATCGCGGGTGCCGGGTGGGCATGACCATGCCCGAGGTCTACGAGATGCAGGTGCGGGCCATCGTGACCGCCACGTGCCGGCTGACCAAAGAGGGGTACACGGTCTACCCGGAGGTGATGATCCCCATCGTGTCGCACGCCAACGAGCTGAAGTGGCTGCGGGGCAGGCTGGACGCGGTGGCCGAGAAGACGCGTGAGGCCATGGGCGTCTCGGCCGGGTACAAGTTCGGGACCATGATCGAGGTGCCGCGCGCCGCGCTCACAGCCAACGAGATTGCCCAGGAGGCGGAGTTCTTCAGCTTCGGCACCAACGACCTCACTCAGATGACCTACGGTTACAGCCGCGACGACGCGGAGGGGAAGTTCTTGCGGCACTACGTGGAGACTGAAGTACTGCCGTGGGACCCCTTTGCCAGCCTGGACACCACCGGCGTGGGCAGGCTGATGCGATTGGCCTGCGAGGAGGGCCGCGCGGCCAAGCCGGACCTTGAGCTTGGCATCTGCGGCGAGCATGGTGGGGACCCCAAGAGCATTGCCTTCTGCCACTCGTTGGGCCTCAACTACGTGAGCGCGTCGCCCTACCGCGTGCCGGTGGCCCGTCTCGCCGCCGCTCAGAGCGCCCTGGGCCAGCTTACGGCCGACACCTAAAGAGGGGACGCACCACGAAGAAGGGGGAGCCGATGAGGCTCCCCCTTTTTCGCATAAAGTGGACTTGCTGGAATCTATAACTCGAAGAAGTCGCGGTGGGCTATCGTTGTCGCCGTGCCTCCGCCGCTTCGATCTCCTGGATGAACCCCTCGAGGTCCTGCGATTCGGCGAAGAGGACCCGCATGCCGAGGTCGTCCGCATGGGTAATCTTAGGGCCGTCTACGGCGAACTCGCCCCACCAGCCGCTTGTGCCAAATGTCCCGTCTGGGTTGCGCGAAAGACCGTACAGGTGGTGGTCGCCGACCTGGGGCATCTGTCTGAGAGCGGGGTAGCGACCAACGTGGTCGGCGTCCCCCAGCCGTCGGAGCGTGACGGAGGAGCCGGGCGAGATGGACCCGTCTCCCCGGATGACCCTTTCGATGACCAGCTCATAGTTCCGTATACGGCAGCGCGGGCGAAATGGTGTCTCCAGGCTGCGGGAGCCGTTCGGGGTCATCCTCGTCGTAGGACAGGAGCGACCCCGGTCCGATAACGGATCTCACCGTGCCAATGACGATGGCGTTTCTCACCTTGCTGACGAACCCGTCCATGTCGAAGGGTGGCGGTACAAAATACGCCGAGGCGCTGTAAGGTTCCAGGTTATACACGTCCCTGTGCCGCTCACCGTACCACGCACCGGCCCAGACGCCCGCGAAGAGGACCGTCGCTGTCAGCAGACTTGTGGTGATGGCTCGAGGGAGGGGGTGTTGTCTCATTAGGAGCATGGCCACACTTCAGTACTTAACTAATTATGCCACGGTTTAAATCTTCTGGTATCAGATGTTTATGTAACTGATATCACGACCGCTCGCCTTTCGATTGGCGGAAACTTCACACTTTCGTAACATACCTTCCTGCCACTCGGGTAACCCCAGTGCTATTCTTCTAGCGCAGATTGGGCATCGCTTCGGGATGGTGGCGCGCACTATGGACCGATCAGACGACCCCCGCGAGTACGTCCTTCGCACCGCGAAGGAGAACGACGTCAAGTTCATCCGGATGTGGTTCACCGACATCCTGGGGACCTTGAAGGGCTTCGCCATTACCGTGGCGGAGCTGGAGGGCGCCCTTGAGCGGGGCATGACCTTCGACGGCTCGGCCATCGAGGGGTTCGCCCGCATGGACGAGAGCGATATGGTGGCCATGCCCGACCCTACGACCTTCTCAGTCTTGCCCTGGCGTCCACGGCAAAACGCCGTGGCCCGGATCATCTGTGACGTCCTCCGCCCCAACGGCGACCCGTTCGAGGGCGACCCGCGCTACGTGCTGAAGCGCAACCTGGAGCGGGCCTCCCAAGCGGGCTTCACCTTCATGGTGGGGCCCGAGATGGAACACTTCTACTTCAAGGACCAGGACTCCACCGAGCCGTTGGACGTCGGCGGCTACTTCGACAATACGCCCCTGGACAACGCCACCAACCTGCGGCGTGAGACGGTGCTCACCTTGGAGGAGATGGGCATTCCGGTGGAGTACAGCCACCACGAGGGCGCCCACAGCCAGCACGAGATCGACCTGCGGCATACCGATGCCTTGACCATGGCCGACGCGGTGATGACCTACCGGCTCGTGGTGAAAGAGGTTGCCATGCGGCATGGCGTCTACGCCACCTTCATGCCCAGGCCGCTGGCGGACCAGAACGGCAACGGCATGCACGTGAACCAGTCCCTGTTCCGGGGGGAGCAGAACACGTTTTACGATGCAGACGACCCTCACAAGCTGTCCGAGACGGGCCATATGTACATCGCCGGCCTGCTGCGCCACGCGCCTGAGATCGCCTGCGTCTGCTGCCAGTGGGTGAACTCTTACAAGCGCTTGCTTCCCGGCTTCGAAGCGCCTATGTACACCTCCTGGGCCCCCGTGAACCGGGCGGACCTGGTGCGCGTCCCGGCGTACCGGCGCGGCAAAGAGGAGTCGGTCAGGGTGGAGTTCCGGCTGCCGGACCCCACGTGCAACCCATACCGGCTGCCGGACCCCACGTGCAACCCATACCTAGCCTTCTCGGTCATGCTCGCGGCTGGGCTCACCGGCATCGAGAAGGAGTACGCGCCCGTGCCGCCGGCGGAGTCGGACGTGCAGCTAATGTCGGAGGAGGAGCGGCAGTCCCGGGGGATCACACGGCTTCCCGGCAGCTTGTACGAGGCGGTGTCACTGGCGGAGCGGAGCGAGCTACTGGAGCGGACCCTCGGCGAGCATACCTTCCACTCCTTCATCCAGAACAAGCACATCGAGTGGGACCGCTTTAACGCCGCCATCACGGACTACGAGCTCAAGCGCTACCTGCCGATCCTGTAGCCTGCGGCGCCGTCCTTGGCGTCTCTAAGCACTCCCCGGCCAAACAGGCACCTAGTTTCGTAAAAGAGCGCCACCATGACCGCTCATGGTGAGCCTGTCGAAGGACAGGCGAGGCAATATCCGCAGCGACTATCATTCCGAGGAATCTGGTACCAGACCCTTCACGGAGTTTATCCTGAGGAACGAAGGGTTCAAGGTGACAGCAGGGAGCTTGTGGTGAGCCCTTCGACCTTGCTCAGGACAGGCCTGTCGAACCATGAGCCGCCCGCCCTTTGACAAGCTCTCCGGCTTCGTCGAGAGTCTCGATGAAGCCCGACTTGTCGGGACATCATCGGACAGGACGAGCGGAGGAAATTAACTTTCCTAGCATACGATGAGCTCTTGAACCAGGTACTAGTGGTTTGTCCGGGACATACAGTTCAGCTCTTTGTCACCCTGAGCGCAGCGAAGGGTCTCTCGGGTGAGGGATTCTTCGCTCGCCTGCGGCGGCCTCAGAATGACAGGAACTTTGTGGGCCAGGTATTAGCACCTAGCCGCCCTGTCTGAACACAGCGGCCCAACCTCCGACTGATCCAGCGGAGGTAGCGAGACGCCTGCGCCGCGTCGGCGTCGGACGCAGCGCGAGCTATACTGGGTGGCGGGAGCCCAAGCCCGTGTCGTACCTCGACGATAGCCTGTTCAGCGACATTGTCGTCCTCTTCCTGGCCGCCTTTGGTGGCGGACTCATCGCGCGCTCGCTTCGTCTGCCCATGCTGCTGGGGTACCTGGCGGTGGGGATGGTCGTGGGGCCCCATGGCTTTGGCCTGGTGGGCAACGTGGAGACGGTCCAGACCTTGGCGGAGTTCGGCGTCATACTCCTCCTCTTCGCGGTGGGTGTCGAGATCTCCATTCAGAACCTGGTGCGATTGGGCCGGGTCGTGGTGTTCGTGGGGTTGGCCCAAGTGGTGAGCACCGCGGCTATTGGCTACGGCGTCGGCCTGCTGCTGGGATGGTCTGGAGCACAGGCCGCGGCGTTGGGACTAGTGGTCTCGATGAGCAGCACCATGGTCGTCCTGAAAGCGCTCATCGACCGAGGAGAACTCCAGAGCCTGCACGGACGCCTGCTCACCGGGCTATTACTGATGCAAGACCTCGCCTTTGTGGCCATGGTTGCGGTTCTGCCGGCGCTCGGCGACGATGGCCTATTCTCTCCTTCCGAGTTGGGGCTTGGGCTCCTCAAGGCGGCGGGCGTGCTTATCCCCGTGGTGCTGCTGGGCGGCAGGCTTATCCCATGGCTGCTACGTTACTCAGGAGTGCTGGGCTCGCGAGAGGCTTTCATCGTTGCCGTTGTGGCCATTACCTTCGCCACGGCCGCATTGACCCGTTCCATTGGCTTATCGGCTGCCCTTGGCGCCTTCGTTGCCGGTCTTGCCCTGAGCGAGTCGGACTTTAGCCACCGGGCGCTTGGCGAGGTGGTGCCTTTGCGTAACACCTTCGCCGCGCTCTTCTTCGTATCCCTTGGGATGCTGACGGACCCTGGGTATCTAGTGGACCATGCGGACGTCATTGTGGCGGTAGTCGCGCTGGTGGTGGTGGTCAAATTCACCGTGACGGCCCTCCTGCTGTGGTCCGTCGGCTTTCTTCCCCATACCGCGCTCCTTACCGGCGTGGGAATGGTGCAAGTAGGTGAGTTCAGCTTTATCCTCGCGGGCGTGGCCACGACGCAAGGGATCGTGGATGATGAGTTCCTGCCTTTAACGGTGACGGTCGCCGTGGTCACCATGGCCATAACGCCGTGGGCCTTGGCAGGCGGGGCCTGGGCAGCGGCACGCCTAAGCATGCGGACCCGGGCGTTCCGGCCCTACCTACCCGGTCGTGGGCGTGCGGTGCGGGCCGCCGATAGGCGCCCCAGGCTGCAGGGCCACGTGGTGCTCGCTGGCCTGGGGCGCGTGGGGTCGCTCGTCGCCCAGGAGCTGAGCAGTCAAGGCATCCCTATCGTCGTGATCGACATGGACCCGCGTCGAGTGGAGCGGAGCCTGCGTGCCGGCCTGTACGCAATCCACGGCGATAGCGGCAATCCGACGGTGTTGGAGGCCGCCATGGTTGGCCAGGCCAAGATGCTGGCCATCAGCCTCAATGACCCGGTGGAGACGCTGCTCACGGCCCAGCACGCCCTGCGCATGAACCCCAGCCTCGACGTGGTGGCCCGGGTCGGCTGGCGAGAAGAGGGAGAGCGGCTCATCGCCCTTGGCGTTGCCGAGGTGGTGTGGCCAGAGATGGAGGGTGGCCTAGAGATCCTCCGACACACCATGCTGAGGACCGGGAACGACGACCAAGCGGTGGAGTCGTTACTGGACACCCTCCGGCGCAACCTGGCTTTTGCCGCGGCGGAGGACGACGGAGAGGGGGACAACGACCTGCCCCCCTAGCAACGGGGTCGCGTGCTCGCCATAGGGCCCAGGACCTAGGCTGGCGCCTGGACAAGCGGCCTGAAGTGACCACCCTTGGAGACGGGCGCCAGACCATGGACGATGAGCGACCAGTGCTCACCGCCATCCTCGGTGCAGTAGACCTCGCCCGCCGTGGTGGCCGCGAAGACCGCCGCTGAATCACCCCACTCCTCCAGGCACATGGCCTCGACGCTGGACTGCAACCGGTCCGGCAGGCCGTTTCGCAGGACCTGCCAGGTCTTGCCACCGTCCATGCTGCGGGAGATGCGCGAGCCGGCGAAGTGGCTTTCCCGCCACGCGCCGGGGTTGTGATGGGCCGCCGAGAGGAACATCAGGTCCGGATTGCGCGGGTGGAAGACGAGCTGGTCGGGGTATCCGCCAACCTCGTGCTCACGGTCGAGCCGGTGCTCCCAGGTGGCCCCGCCGTCGGACGTCACATACGTGCCAGCCCCGGTAACCGTATAGATCCGCTGGGTGTCGAAGGGGTGGACCATGACGCGGTGGATATCTTCATCCACGCCGTGGACCTCGCTCCACGTTTGCCCGGCGTCGGTGCTCTTGAGCAAGCCGCCCTGCTCAATGCCGGCAAATACGGTAGCAGGGTCGCCGGGGAGGAAGTTGATGTGCTTCACGTGGCCTACGTGGGGTGGAGCGGGAAAGTTCCACTTGGACACGCTGGGGACCGACCTGAGCGCGGGCAGCTCCGTCCACCCGAGTCCGAGGTCGTCGCTGAAGAAGAGGTGGGCCGGCTCGGTCCCGGCGTAGAGACGGACGTTGTCATCGGTGCGCACCCACGCCAGGCTGAACACGTCCTCCTGGGTGAGGCCTTCGTCTCGGCGCTCCCACGTCCGGCCGCCGTCGCTGCTGGCGTGGATGCCGCCATGGAAGACTCCGGCGAAGATAAGACCACTCTCCGGCGGCATGATGATGGAGCTGATGTGCGCGTCTGGGAGGGACCGGTGGACCACCTCCCACCCGGAGCTTTGCCGCCCAAGGATGACCACGCCTTCCGTAGTCCCCACCAGCACCTCATCGGACGGCGAAGGCGAGGAGTAGATGGTTGTTCCCCCGTGAGAAAGTGCGATAGCCATGGACGTACCCTCCTGTCGTCTTTTCGTTACATCGCGCGCTGTCCGGAGTTTACGAGGGCCTGAAAGGCCCGTCAAATCCGTGTTCCAGGCTCTAGTAGAGTGCTGAAAAACCCTTTCGACCATCCCCCTGACCCCCTTCCTGGCCAGGAGGGGGGAAGAATTTATATCTGAGGGACACCCTCAGACTCCCGGCAGAGGGGCGGAGCCCCTTTGCACTCCCCTTTTTTCACCAGACTGCTAGATGACTGGTCGGACCCCCGAATCGTTAGCGGCATCGGGGCGCTTCGCTGGGCCGACTCCAGACCGGTTGGTCAGGGCACGGCCCCGAACACGCGCTCCTGGAAGGTCCGTGTGTTTTCGCCGCGCTCCGCGAAGATTGAAGGGCTCTCGTATACCAGGTCAATCTCCGCGAACTGCCCGGAGACCAAGCCCTCCGGCCCGTGGCCGTAGGCGGCCCACCCCTGTCCGATAGCCTCGTAGGAAAGGCGGGACGCCTCACGGGAGGTGGCCCACGCCGCGAAGAGCCGGGCGGCGTTGGGGTGCGGGGCGTCGTTGGGCACCATGTTGCTGAAGAGGTTCACCCCCAGGCCGGGGTTCCAGAACTGGGCGATGGGGTTTCCTTCGAGCAAGGACGGAGGGTTGCCGTAGCCCAAGAAGACCAGTGGCCGCTCCTCGGAGACGACGAGCGGGTCGCAGGTGGCTGTTACGATCATGTCCTGGTCTTCAATGAGCCGGCTCACCAGGTCCACCGTCGCGTCCATGCCGAGGTACAGGGCGGTGAAGCCGCTTCCGGCACGGATCAGGAAATCGGCGGCGCAGGCCTGGCCCTTGTACTTCGGCTCCAGCCAGGCATCGAGGGTCTGAGGCAGGTCGGCCTCGGCGAAGACGTTGGTATTGTAGAAATGGGTGTACTGGCTCTGCGTGGCGCCTACCGCGTTGCCGCTGCCTTGGGACTCCCATGTCCTGCCGGGGTCTACCCCAAGTGCCTCCCACTTCACCAGGGCCATGTAATCGCGGTCCAGTACCTGCTGGGCCTGCGACATCGAAAGGTGAACCACGTCGGTGACCGCCTCCCCCGCCTCTCGCTCCGTGATAAGGGTCGCCACCACCTGAGCTCCCCAGATGCCCCTGCCCGCGCACTCCACGGCGAACCGTTCGGTAAAGGCCTGGCACCACGCGTCCACCTGGTCCTGGTTGTAGGTGGTGACGTGGACCGATCCCTCGCGCTGCGCCTCCGCTATCAGCCGTTCTACCTCTGGGGTGACGGTCCAATCGGCGTCCAGGGTGCGGTAGACGAGCCCTTCCTGCAACCGTTGCGCCGCGAGGCCTTCGCCAGTAGGGGTTGTGCCAGGAGTTGGCGTGGTCCCGGGTCCTGAGTCGTTATCTCCGCACGCGACGAGAAAGGCTAACAGGGTCGCCGCCGCGAGGGCCCAAGGCACCTGACGGAATCCGGACGGTAATTTTCGATAACAAGGCATTAAATCGGTATTCTTGAACAGACCAGTGAACCTCTACCTAGGAACCCAGCAATGAGAGGACGAAACATGCCAGTCGTGGCGGTCAGCCGAGTATACCATGAAGGTGCGCTGCCGGCGAAGGCACAGACCTGGCGCGTGATTCGTCGTTGGCGCCCATGATAGGATAGGGGCGCTTCGCCCCACGGCATTTCGGCTCGCCCCAGGAGGATGTCCTCGTTGGCTCTCATCTCCTCGCTGCGGCGTATCCGCAGCCGTGTTTTCTACGGCTGGTGGATCGTCGCGGGGGCAGCTGTGGTCCAGGGCCTCTTCAGCCTTCTTTACTACCAGTCCTTTGGCGCTTATCTCGTCTTCTTCGAACGGGAATTCAGCTGGGGACGTGGCGCCCTCTCCGGCGCCTACGCCATGGCGCGGATGGAGAGCAGCATCGTCGCTCCGGTCCAGGGATGGCTTCTGGACAAGCTAAGCCCGCGCACGCTCATGCGGGTCGGCGCGGTGATGGTAGGCGGCGGGTTCATAATGCTGAGCCAGGTCAACTCGCTCTTCTCCTACTACGTCGCCTTTGCGATTCTCTCCATCGGCGCGAGCCTTGCGGGCTTCCTCACCATCAACATCACCGTGGCCCGGTGGTTTGAGCGGTGGCGAACCCGGGCCATCAGCCTGACCATGATCGGTGGCAGCATTGGAGGACTGGGAGCGCCGCTATTGGCCTGGTCGCTGGAGACCTTTGGCTGGCGTGATACGGCCTTCGTCTCTGGAGTGGCGACCATGGTGGTGTGCCTGCCCATCGCGCAGCTTATGCGCGAGTCGCCAGAGCGCTACGGGCTGCTCCCCGACGGCGACCTACGCGATGTTGAGTATGGCGATGAAATAGAAGGAGCACAGGGGCCAGTGGTCCTTGAGGGCTTTACGGTGAAGGAGGCCCTGCGGAACCGGTCGTTCTGGCATCTGGGCATTGGGCATGGGGTGGCGCTTCTGGCGGTCTCGGCAATTAACACCCAGCTCATTATTCATTTGGTGGAGTTGCTAAAGCTGTCGGTCACCGCGGCGGCCGCTGTTTTCTCCACCATCTTGGCGACTCAGATCGTGGCCCAGGTGATCGGCGGGATTGTGGGGGACCGGTACAGCAAGCGGCTGCAGGCCGCGGGGGCCATGCTTGGCCATGCGGCGGCGATGCTCATCCTCGCCATGGCGTCTGCGCTGTGGCTGATCTTCGTCGCGGCTATCATCCACGGCGCCGCCTGGGGGGTGCGTGGACCGCTGATGACCACCATCCGCGCGGAGTACTTCGGACGGCGGGCGCTGGGCACCATTATGGGCCTGGGGACGACCTTTGCCATGGTGGGCAGCACTATCGGGCCTGTCTTCGCGGGGCTAATGTTTCAAATCACGGGGTCGTACCGTCTCGCGTTCTTCATCATTGCCGTGGTGGTGGCTCTGGGCTCTCTCTCCTTCCTCCTGGCGGTCAAGCCGGAGTTTCCGAGACGGACCGCAGCCCCGTCGTATGACGTAACCGACGGGGAGGTCCCGGTCTAAGGGAGCGGGAGCGTTTGTAAAATAGGGGCGCTCGGCGCTAGTGGCGTTGACGTACCTGGCTTGCGAGGGTCTGTCTATGGCGACCACGAGCAGTGAGGACCGGCGATGGCGGCCTTGGCGCAGGTCTGGCCTGCTCCGAGGCGACCGGCTGCTGGCGGCCGCGGCCGTCGCCGTGGCCGTTTACCTCCTGGCGCCAGCTCTCGTGCTGACCGGCTACTCCGCGTTTCGGGCCCCGGCCGACCGGCTGCCCTTCGAGTCGGGTGCTTTTTGGAGCTTCGACAACTTCGTTGGAATCTACACCAGCGGGGCGCTGCTGAGCACGATGGCCGATACGGCGGTCTTCGTCGCCGGCTCGGTCCTCCTGGCCCTGGTTATCGGGTTCGTCCTCGCTTGGCTGGTGGAGCGGACCGACCTCCCTTTCCGGAACACGGTCTTCGTTCTAGTCCTGTTCCCGCTGATGATGCCCAGCCTCGTGACCACCATGGGCTGGCTGCTCCTCTTGACGGAGCGCGTGGGTGTGCTGAACGTCGCGGTCAGGGCGGTCCTACCCTTCTGGGAGGCGGGGCCGTTCGACGTGTTTTCGTTCTACGGCATGGTGGTGGTCCAAGGCTTCGGCCTGGTGGCGCTGGTGTTTATCTTTCTCAGCGGGTCGTTACGCAACGTTGATCCCGCCCTAGAGGAGGCCAGCCGGAGCTCCGGGGCCTCTGTTCTGACCACGCTGCGTCGGGTCACGTTGCCGGTGCTCCGGCCCAGCATTCTGGGGGTAGCGCTGATATCGGCCATTCTCGTGGTCGAGTCTTTCGAGGTACCGCTGTTGCTGGCGTCGGGCGCCGGCGCTGACATCTTCAGCACGCGGCTCTACTTCGCCCTGAACGATGCCTCAGGTGCGCCGCCAGCCTACGGTACCATTGGCGCCATGGGGCTTCATTTCCTGGTGCTTACCTACGGTCTGTTTCTTCTGTATCACCGGTTCACCAGGGGGGCGGACCGGTACGTGACCGCGACCGGCAGGGGGTACCGCCCCCAACGCATGACACTGGGGTCATGGCGTTGGCCGCTCTTCGCGCTGGTGGGGTTGTTCCTGCTCGTAACGTCAGCCGCGCCGTTTTTTGTTCTGGTGTGGACCAGCCTATTGCCCCAGTACGTGCAGCCGAGCGTCGACGCCCTTGACAGGGTCTCGCTATCCCAGTACGCGGCGGTGCTGAGCGATAGCCGGGTGCTCTCTGCGTGGATGAACACGCTGTTGGTGGCCGTGGCGGCGCCAACGATCTCGGTGCTGGTGGCCCTGGTCATCGCGTGGGTGGTGACGCGGGCCAAGCGTGCGGGTGGGCTGCGGGTCCTGCTCGACCTCTTCCTCTCCTCTTCCATCGCCATTCCGGGTGTGGTCGCGGCCAACGCTTTCCTGCTCTTCTACCTGCGGGTGAACCACGTGGTCCCTCTGTATGGGACGCTGGTGGTCCTAGTGCTGGTGTACTCCTATCGCATGGCGGTGGTCTATCGCATGAGCCGGGCGGGCGTCATGCAGATCGCACCGGAGCTGGAAGACGCCTCCGGTGCGATTGGCGCTTCGCCCTTGCAGACTTTCAGCCGGGTGGTGATGCCTTTGATGGCGCCTACGCTCTTTGGGGCCTGGGTGCTGCTGTTCCTGGTGGCCTTCCGAGAGTTCACGCTACCCCTGGTCATCGGCAGGGAGTCGCCGCCCTTCGTTGTCAGCGTGCTCATCTGGAAGCTATGGGGCCAACATGCCGGCCAGGCCGCTGCCCTCAGCGTGCTAACGGTGTGCTTCTTGGCGGTTGTTCTCGTCGCCCTCAGGCTAATCGCGGTCCGACGCTTTCGAGGGGGGTAGCCCGCTGGCCAGTCTGCGAAAGGCCAAATTTTCGTGACCACGGCGGTTGACAGGGAAATAGCTCAGGCTTAGAATCCGCCGGTCTGTAAAGGGGTACCGGACGCGTGCGTCGGCCACACAACTTCATAGCCCGAGGGAATACGGTCGCGAGTCTCCCATCCGAGACCGGTAGGCGACTCGCCTTGGAGCTACCCCCTCTGGGGCGCAGGCCTCCCGACCTGGCTGATGCCCAGGCAAAGAGGACAAGGGGCGCGGCCGTGAGAAATGGCTGGCGCCGCGGAGTAGGAGACCGGGTGGTGTGTCGGCCGCGCGAGCGTGAAGGGGCCCCCAATGCGGTTTAGCTCGCACCATCCGCGACGTCTTCCCATCTCCCCTGCTACCAGCGCACTCCTCACCCTGACGGGCGGGTTTGCTCTTCTCATCGCGCTGGGCACGAGCCTTCTGTTGCTGCCGTTCGCCAGCACTTCTGAAGGAATGGCGCCTTTCCGAGTCGCCCTGTTCACCGCCACCTCCGCCACCTGCGTTACGGGGCTTGTGGTGGTGAACAGCGCCACCTACTGGACGGGGTTTGGCCAAGTGGTTATCGCGGGCCTGATGTTCCTGGGCGGGCTGGGCATCATGACGGCTGGCGCACTCCTGTTGCTGGCCATTGGGCGGCGGCTGACCCTTGCCGACCAGATCGCGCTCCGTGAGCCCATGGGCGCCATGACGTTGGGGAGCGTCTCCCGCCTGGGGCGCCAGGTCTTTATATTTGCCGTCGCCATCCAAGCGGTGGGCTTTTTGTTCCTGCTGATCAGGTTCCTGTCCCGCTTCTCCGTAGGGGAGGCCTCATGGCAGGCCCTATTCCACTCTATCTCCGCCTTCAACAACGCCGGATTCGTCATCTTGCCAGACTCGGCGAGCCTCGCGGACTTCCGGCAGGACTACATGGTGCTTGCGGTCATGGGCGTGCTCATCGTCTTGGGCGCCATCAGCTTTGCCGTCGTTGCCGACCTGTCCCGAAGGCGCAGGTTCAACCGCTGGAGCTTGGACACCCGGTTGGTAGTCCTAGGCACCCTCTTTCTCTGGTTGGTGGGTGGGGCTGCGATGCTCCTCTTTGAGCTAGGGAATGGGGCAACCCTGGGAGGTCTATCGGTGGCTGAGCAAGTTGGGAATAGCGCCTTCCAGGCGGTTACCGCTCGGACCGCCGGCTTCAGCAGCATCGACTTCGGAGAAGCTCGGGCGGGGACCCACTTTCTGTTCATGGGTCTGATGTTCGTTGGGGGCGCCTCCGCGTCCACGGCAGGCGGCATCAAGGTGAACACGGCGATGGTCTTGCTGGTAGCAGTCTTGGCGTCCCTACGAGGACGCACCCAGCCGGAGGTCTTCAAACGGCAGCTGCCCTACGTGCAGGTGGCCCGGGCCGCGGCCGTGGTGGTCCTGGCGAGCAGCGTCCTCTTTATGGGGGTCGTTGCCCTGGCCGTGACTGAGGATTCTCACCTTGCGTCAGGGCAGTTCCAATTCATGGACTTGCTGTTCGAAGTGGTCTCGGCCATCGGCACCACAGGGCTCTCCACGGGCATTACGTCACAGCTTACCAATCCGGGCCAATACATCATCACATTGGTCATGTACATCGGGCGCCTGGGACCGCTGACCATCGCCTTGGGCCTGGCCTTACAGGAGCGTCGTGCAATCTACCGGTATGCTGAGGAAAGCGTTAGAATAGGCTAGCTTGTAGAGAGGCTATGGCGCACCAAGTAGCGGTAATTGGCATGGGCCGGTTCGGAAGCACCCTCGCCAGGGAGCTCTACCATATCGGCCACGACGTGCTGGTTATCGACCGTGACGAGGCACTTGCCCAGACCATGATGGGGCAGGTGACCTATGTGGTCTCGGGGGACGCGACCTCGCCGGACCTGCTACAGGAGGTCGGCATCACCAACTTCGATACCGCAGTGGTGGCCATAGGCACCGACGTCCAATCCAGCATCTTAGCCACTGTCCTGCTAAAGCAGCAGTTCAACATTGGCCACGTGATAGCCAGGGCTTCCAATGAGGTCCATGGCAAGACCCTTTCGGCGGTGGGCGCCGACCGGATTGTGTATCCAGAGCAAGAGACCGGCGTCCGCACGGCACATAGCCTCTTTCAGCGCGATGTTGTGGAGTACATGGAGCTGACAGAAGAGTTCGGCTTCAGTAAGGCCAACGTGACGGAGGAGATGGTTGGCAAGACCGTGGAAGAGGCTGGGTTTACCACGGCCCGCGACAAATCTGGCGCTGCGATTATCGCTATCAAACGAGGGCGCGAGCCTATCTTGACTCCGTCAAAAGACGAGCAGTTGCAGGCTGGCGATGTCCTGGTCATAGGTGGGCAGGAGGACGTGCTGGAGAAGCTACGCTTAGGTAGCTAAGGGAACTTCCCGCCTACCCAACCGTTGTCGATGAATTGCGCTTTGAGGCTGATGACGCGGTGGTGGCCATCACGCCGTCCGAGTACGAAGAGCAGCTGTGGCAGACGCTGACCACAGGGAAGTAGGCACTCCCATGCGCGTGGCCTACCTGGGCCCGGCCGGAACGTTCACGGAAGAGGCGGCAGCCCGCTACGACTCCGAGGCCGAGCTAGTGCCCTATGCTACCATCCCGGCCGTGGCCCTGGCGGTGCGGTCTGGAGAAGCGGAGCGGGGCATTGCACCCGTGGAAAACAGCCTCCAAGGCGCCGTCACCGATACCCTGGACGTGCTCATCCACGAGGACGGCATCTCCGTCTACGGCGAGCTGATTCTACCCATCGTCCACCACTTACTGACCAAGCCAGGCGCCGCGCTTGCTGACGTCACGGCGGTCTACTCCCACCCCCAGGCGCTGGGCCAATGCCGCGACTACCTGGACCGCCACCTGCCAAGCGTTCAGCTTCGCGCGTCACTCAGCACGGCGGCGGCGGTGCAAGAGATGCTGCAAAGCGACGTGGTGGCGGCAGCCATCGCTCCACGGCGGGCGGCTGAGCTCTACGGCGCCGAGATCGTGGCGCAAGGGATCCACGACAACCCCAACAACGCGACCCGGTTCTTGGTGCTCGCCACCCATGACCATCCGAGGACCGGAGGCGATAAGACCTCGGTCTGTTTCTCTTTCCCTGATGACCGGCCGGGCCTGCTGTACGGAGTGATGCGGGAGTTGGCGGAGCGGAATATCAACCTGAGCAAGGTCGAGTCGCGGCCCACGCGGGAAGGCCTGGGCCAGTACTACTTCCTCATCGACCTGGAGGGCCATCGGCAGGACGCGGAAGTCCGCGAGGTGCTCGATGCGGTCGCGCGTTCCACATCCATGCTCAAGGTGTTTGGGTCGTATCCCCGGTTCATCGTACCGAAGGCTGGTACGGCCCCTTAGTATCCTGAGTCACAAATCTGTTCAATAAAGGTGGGGGAGTCGCAGAGCCCCGTTCATGGTTCGACAGGCCTGTCCTGAGCAAGGTCGAAGGGCTCACCACGAACGGTGAAAATCCGCTCGTCCTGAGCTTGTCGAAGGATGAGCGGATTATGTCCCGGCAGGTCGGGACTGACTCACCACACTAGTAGGGGCTTGGGAAAAGGGCACAGCCGCGAGCACGCCTGAGGTCCCGTAGTCTGGCGCTAGGAGTCTTTCTTTCGGCGTTTGCGGCCGAGTCCTGTGATGAATCCCAGCACGCTGCCCGCACCGTAGGCGACCTTCGAGCCGGATGCCAACGGTTTGCCCAGCTTCTCCACGGCCGTGTCGGTCAGGTTCCGCACGTTCTCCGTCGTGCGGCTGGCTGCCCGGAGCACCCGCAGTGTGGTGCGCGCCACCAGGAGCGTGGCTACCAAGGCCACCAGCCCCACCAGCGTGCCTATGGAGAGGAAGATGATGAAGAGGATGTCGCGAATCGTCTCGATCAATGCTGCACGGTGCTCCTGGTTGTCGCGTGCCGATTAGAGTACCACGCGACGTCTCTCTATCATAGCAACCCGGGGCTGGTGGTGGCGCCGAGGCTGGCGGAGGTGACGCCCTGGGCGTACTTGGCCATGACGCCGCTAGTATAGCGCGGCACGGAAGGCTGCTGCGCGGCCCGGCGCTGGGCTAGCTGGTCGTCGGACAGCTCCACGTCGAGGCGGCGGTCCGTCACGTTCACCACGATGGAGTCGCCGTCGCGCAGCAGGCCGATGTTACCGCCCTTGGCCGCCTCGGGGGCTACGTGGCCCACCATCAGACCATGAGTGGCGCCGGAGAAGCGGCCGTCGGTAATCAGCGCCACCTGGTCGCCGATTCCCGCGCCCACGATCGCCGCGGTCACCGATAGCATCTCGCGCATGCCTGGGCCGCCGGCCGGCCCCTCGTTCCGAATGACTATCACGTCTTCCGGTTGGATCTGATGCGATTGAACCGCTTGGAAGCACGCCTCTTCGCCATCGAATACGCGCGCGGGGCCCCGGTGGTACACGCGCTCATGCCCCGCCAGCTTCACCACGCACCCCTCGGGCGCGAGGTTGCCGCGCAGGATGGCGATGCCACCGGTGCTCTTGATGGGCTTGTCGAAGGGCACCACCACTTGCTGGCCGGGAGTCGGTGCCGCGATGGAACCGATATCACCGAACGTGCGGCCGTCCACATTGCGCGCATCGCCGTGGGCTATCCCCGCGGTGACGAGCTCTTTCGATACCAGGCCGTAACCGCCTGCGTTGTACAGGTCCTCGGCCACGTAGTCGCCTCCGGGCTTCAGGCTGGCTACGATGGGCGTGCGCTCGGAGATGGCGTCGAAGTCATCGATGTCGAGCGGCACACCCGCCTCGCGGGCGATGGCTAGGAGGTGCAGCACCGCATTGGTGGAGCCACCGGTGGCGGCCACGCCGGCGATGGCGTTCTCAAAGGCCTCGCGGGTCAGGATCTGGCGAGGCGTCACGTTTTCTCGAAGCAGGCGCATGGCCAGCTCGCCGGCCTGGTAAGCGGCCTCCTGCTTTGCCTTGGCGGTGGCGGGGACCGCGTTGGCGCCGCCTGGGCTGATGCCCAGGAACTCCATGGCCATGGCCATGGTGTTGGCGGTGAACTGGCCACCGCAGGCGCCAGCGCCGGGGCACGCGGCATCCTCGAGCTGCTTCAGGTCGGCGTCGGTAATGCGGCCCGCGCCGTGGGCGCCGATGGCCTCGAACACGTCCAGGATGGTCACGTCCTTGCCCTGGAACCTCCCGGGCGCGATGGAGCCGTTGTAGAGCACCAGACCGGGGATGTCGAGCCTGGCCAGGGCCATGGCGCCCGCCGGAATGGTCTTATCGCATCCCACCAGCACCACCAGGCCATCGAAGGAGTGACCTCGCGCCACCAGTTCAATGGAGTCGGCGATAATCTCCCGGCTGATGAGCGACGCCTTCATCCCTTCGGTGCCCATGGCCACGCCGTCGGAAACGGCGATGGTGTTGAACTCCATGGGAGTGCCACCGGCGGCGCGGATGCCAGCCTTCACGTGCTGGGCCAGGTCTCGTTGATTGAAGTTGCACGGCATGGTCTCGATCCAGCTGGTGGCCACGCCGATGATGGGCTTGCCCACGTCCGCGTCGGAGAAGCCGATGGCCTTCAGCATCGCCCGGGCCGCCGCCCGAGAGGGGCCGTCCGTCATCTCCGCGCTGTGCTTCTTCAGAGGGTCCGTCGTCATGGCAATGCTCCTGGTAAAGGGGTGAGCGGGCGCCGAGGCCAGCAAATTATAGCTCCGCGGCCGGCTTCGTACCAATTCGGCCGGACGGAGCGCGAAACCGAAGGGCTGACCACGAGCGTGGTTCGTTACCTTGAGCGGTCCCTTGTCATTCCGAGTGGAGCGAGAAATCTCGTACCCGTCCCTTCCCGGAGAGATTCTTGGTCCCGATTGCATCGGGGCTCAGAATGACAAATAGGGAGCGCTACTTGGAAGCTGCGACTAGCTCTCCACGTAGGCGATGGCCTCTATCTCGATGAGGTACTCCGGGCGGGCGAGCCCTGAAACGACGACGAGCGTGGTGGTGGTCATGATGTCGCCCAGGGCCTCCTGACGGGCGTTGCCGCCTCGAATGGCGGGCAGGTGGTCCCGGTCCGTGACGTACATGGTCAGGTGCACGATGTCGTCTGGTGTGCCACCGGCGGCTCGGACGGCTGTAGCGACGCCGGAGTATGCCTTGCGGGCCTGTGCATCCGGGTCACCGATGCCGACGACGCTTCCATCTACGTCCTCGGCGGTCTGCCCCGCGACATAGACCAAGTTCCCTGCCTTGACCACGTGGACCGACTTGCCTCGCTTCGGCGGTAGCTCAGGTGGGTTCCAACCTTGAAGTGGCGGCATGGGTTCCTCCTTCTTTCTGCTTGCGGCGATGGTGCGGTGGACGCCCCTTACTTGTCCGGGTCTCGGTAGGGGAAGTCGGGCGGCAGCACGGCCAGGCGGCGGGAAACGTACAAACCCAGGGCTGTGCCGCCTAGGACGTGAAGGTGGCCGTGGGTCTGGGTCTGGAGGGCGTCCTCGCCTATGTTGGAGAGGATGCGGTACCCACCGGGGCACTCCTTTTCGCCTAGCTGGACGGCCAGCCGGGCGGCGCGTGGGAAAACGTCCGACTCCCAGAACTCCTGCTGGGTCATGTGCTCCTTGGGGACGACGAGCAGCATGACGGGCGCCCACGTCAGCCGGTTGTCGAAGGCCAGCAGGTCGGCGTCCTCGAACCTGACTCGCCGTGGCACTCGGGCCGCCACGATTTCGCAGAACGCACACGGGGAGCCGTCGGGGCCGGGAAGGGGCTGGACGCTGGCCATTCTACTGGTCCCGTGGAGACGGGCCCGGCCTTCCGCCCCGCCCATCAGCGGCCCGCCTCCGCGACTGCTGACGGTAATCGGGCGCGGTGATGGGGACCACGGTCACCAGCCGGGGGTCGTTGAGGCGCGAGGCGACGGGGTCCTTGGGGTTGTCGGAGATTCCCCGGGAGGTGATGATGGTGGGAAGCCTGGCGTTGTGCCGGTGCACGATGATCTGATAGAGCTTTTCGTTGGCCCAAGCGGTGGAGCTCTGTCCTCCCAGGTCGTCCAGAATGAGGAGCGGCGCCTGCTTCACCTGCTCGAAAAGCTCGTCGTAGGTCACCCGGCTCTCAGGGGTAAACGTGTAGCGCAGGTGGTCGAGCAGGTCCGGGACGAAGGCAAAAAAGACGGGCTGCCCTGCCTGGAGCTGCTTGGCGGCCACGGCCACGGCCAGGTGGGTCTTACCGCAGCCGGAATCGCCGAGCAGGACCAACCAGCCCTGCGGCTCCTGAGCGAACGAGCTGGTGGCGGTGAACGCCGCTGCGAGCGTCTCGCGCTCTCCCTTCGCGGCCGCCTTGCCTGAGGGGTCGAAGGTCTCGAAGGCCATTTGGTTGAGCATCTGCGGTTCCACGGCCCCGATGCGCGCCCTACTCTCCCTGCCGCCCAGACCGAGGTCCATAACGCGAGACGCCTTCGGGTCGGTGAGCCTGCTCTGAAGCCGGGTGTCCATCTGCTCCAGCGGTATGTTGCTGGTGATGACGGTGGGAAGGCTGTTGACATAACGGTGGTTGAGCACCTGGAAGAGTTTTTCCTCCGCCCACGGGGTGCTGCTCTGGACTCCGAGGTCATCCAGGACCAAGAGGGGGATGCCCTTCACCTGCTCGAATAGGTCGTCGTAGGAGGTCTCGTGGTCCGGGCCGTACGCCGCGCGTAGGTGGTCCAGCAGGTCGGGGACCAAAGTGAAGAACGCAGGGACGCCATGCTCCATGCACCGGTTGGCGATCGTCGCCGCCAGGTGGGTCTTGCCGGTGCCACTGGCCCCCAGCAAAATGAACCATCCATTGGGGTCTTCCGCGTATGCCTGGGCTGCCTTGACGGCCGCTTGGAACCGGGCGTGGCCTTCGGCCGTTTCGACCCGGCCATCGGGGTCCGTGGCCGCGAAGGTGATGTGCGCCAGCATTCCCATGTTGCTGAACCGGCGCAGCCGCTCCAGCCGTTGCTCCTCGCTGGCCTGCTGCTGGCACTCACAAGGGAGGGCTTTGCCGAAGTCGGCGTGGCCCACGGGCACATCGTGTCGTACCCACCCGCGGCCTCCGCAGAGGGGGCAGGGCGGTGTCTCAGGGTCACTCCCCGCGGTCTCGACGCCCGCCAGGTAGCCCGTATCGCTGAAGGTATTCTGCTGCTGTAAGCGCCTTAGTATCGCGCCCAGGCTCTCCATCTGCTCCATGACCACGACCTTCTGTGGACCATCGCTCCAGAATGCGGAAAATATAGCGCCAGCTCCGCTTGTTGCTGTTCACGGCCTCTCGAAAGGCGTCCTTGATCCACACCCACGGGTAGACCGTCTCAGCGTCCCGTAACTCGTCGGCCACCATGGGGGTTAGCGTACCGACATTCTCCTCGTACAGCACAAAGATGTTGGGCCGGCTGTCATCCGGAGGCTCCGTCTGTGGCAGCGGACCGTCGTGCTGAGGCCCCGACTTGTCGGAGTCGGCCAACCGCCGGTTTTCGGGCGTGTGCAGCAAGTAGGACGGCTCACGGCTGGCGCCCGGTGTGATTGCGATGGAGGTTGTGAGCAGCGTTCCTCGCTCGACGGCGGCGCGAAACCCTTGGCTGATGGCCACGCCGGAGCCCAGGGAAGCCAGGAGGACTTCGTCGTTCAAGAGTATCGATGCTGGCACGGCGCGGGGCTGTCCCCGCCGCTGCGCCAGGTGCCAGAGGAACCTAAGGGTGCACTTCAGCTCCGCTACATCGGTGATCTCCTCCAGCAGGGGGCCCAGCAGCGGGCTGGGAACGGGGACGGAGCGGGTGCCAGGGGAAAATCCAGGGAAGCTCGTCATGGGACACTAGACCCGGGCTCGGGTATCCAGGTTTTCGAACCGGGCCAGATTGCCCCGGAAGTAGAGGTTTACGCTGTCCAGGGGGCCGTGGCGATGCTTGGCCACCACCAGCTCAGCGATGTTCTCCGGGTAGGGCTCGCCGGCATGCACCCGCGCCCACTCCTCCTGGGTCTGGTATCTGTCCTCGCGGTGGATAAAGACCACGACGTCGGCGTCCTGCTCGATGCTTCCCGACTCCCGCAGGTCCGCCAGCTGCGGATGGTGGTCGGGACGGCGTTCGATGTACCGGCTGAGCTGGGACAACGCTATCACCGGCGCGTTCAACTCCCGGGCGATGCCCTTCAAGGAGCGGGTAATCTCTCCCAGCTCCAGGACTCGGTTCTCGGTGCGGTCGCTGGGGCCGCGGATGAGCTGGAGGTAGTCAACGATGATGAGATCGGTGCCCCGCTCCGTGAACAGACGCCGCACCTTGCTTCGCATGTCCATGACCGTTTGCATGGGCGTGTCATCGACGTAGATGGGCAGGTCGGAGAGGGCGCCTATCCCGGACATAATGCGGTCGCCCTCCCGTTCGGTATACAGCCCCAGGCGAAGGCGGTGGTTATCCACTTCCGCCTCGGCGGAGAGCAGCCGCAGGGCCAGCTGCTCCCGGCTCATCTCCAGGCTGAACGCGGCTACGACGGCGCCGTGCTCCGCGGCGTTGCGAGCGATATTCATGGCCAGCGTGGACTTACCCAGCCCCGGCCTCGACGCCAGGATGAGGAGGTCGCCCCGCTGGAGGCCACCAAGCAGCCGGTCGATATCCGTGAACCCGCTGGGGATGGGCGCGACGCCGTGCTCCAGCGGCCCACCCATGGCCGTCGACTCTTCCAGATACTGGTCCAGCACCTCTCGGATGGTGACGAAGTCACGCACTGCGTGGCCGCTGCGGATGCGGTAGATCAGGTCTTCCGCCTGGGCGATGGCGGCGTCCACGTCGGCCGAGCCACCGTAGCCGATGGTGGCGATATCTCCAGCAGCCTGGATGAGCCGGCGCATGGTGGCGGAGCGGTTCACGATACGCGCGTAGTGCTCCGCATGGACCGACGTGGGCACCGTGGCCACAAGGTGGCTCAGGTACGAGGCTCCGCCCACGTCGTCCAGCCGTTCCCGGATGCTGAGCTCGTGGGCCACGGAGACCTGGTTGATGGCGTCGCCGCGTTCGTAGAGCGCCTTGCACGCGTCAAAGCACCAGCGGTTGCGCTCTCGGAAGAAGTCCTCGGGCTTCAGGACGGCGGCTACCCGGTTGATGGTCTCACCGTCAATAAGCAGAGAGCCGATGACGGCTTCCTCTGCCTCTACGTCATGGGGGGGGAGCTTCTCCGCGTACACCTTGGGGGTTACTCCTTGTCCTTGTCTTTGTCCTCGTCTGCTGCTGTGTCCTCGGAGGCCGGTTCGCCGCTGTCTTCCTCGGAAGGTGCTTCCCCTACCGGGGCTAGCTCAGCGGACGGCTCAGCCGTGTCCTCGGCCGTTTCTTCTACCGCGGATGCCTCTGGCGTGTCCTCTTCCTCGCCTGCTGCTGTGTCCTCGGAGGCCAATTCGCTACTGTCTTCCTCGGAAGCTGCTTCCTCCACCGGGGCTAGCTCAGCGGACGGCTCAGGGGCCTCCGCACCGGCGTCGGCGAGGGCGGCTTGCTGCTCGACGTAGCCCTCCGGCACGACGTGCACCTTGATCTGGGAGGTCACCTCCCGGTACAAGCGCACGGGCACGTCGTACTCCCCTGGGTCGTGGATGGTCGCACCCAGAAGGACGTTTCGATGGTCCAAGCTGCCTTCCGTTAGCTTGTTCAGCTCGTCGGCGATGTGCCGGCTCGTGACGGCGCCGAAGAGCCGGCCGGTAGGGCCTACCCGTGCTTCGATGGTGATCTCTTGGCCGTCCAGGGCCTCGGCAACGACCTTGGCGTCGTCCGACAGCTTCAGCCGCTTCTGCTCGGCATCCTTCTGGATGGTGTTAATGCGCTGGAGCTGGCCCGGCGTGGCGGGGGCTGCCAGCTTTCGAGGCATCAGGTAGTTGCGGGCGAACCCGTTCTTGACTTCTCTCACCTCCCCGGCGTCAGCAGTGCCGGGAACGTCCTCTAGGAAAATGACTCGCATAGCTACGTATCCTCAAACGAAATAGTCGGCCTTGCCCTCGAGGGCGTGGGGCCGCCACCTCGATTGTAACGGCTTTCTAGGATAACTGTGGGGTCACAAGTAGCTCCCATGTCAAGCAGCCACTGTCAGGGAGCCGCGCCGTGCCGAATTATCCCATGGGTGGCTTTGGGGGTAGCAAGAGGGCCGGCCTGGAATTTTCGGGGCACTTTTCGAGCTATCGTTTCCTGGGCCACGGCCCAGGAAACGTGAAGCGATACCGCCGTGGTGAGGCTTAGCCGCGCGCTGCCCTCTCCACTCCCCCTTCGTAGGCTTCGGCCAGGGCCGACACCGCCTCGTCGAGCAGGCCCGGCAGCACCAAACGGTCGCCCTCCACCGTGCCCAAGCGCGCGAATCGTACCCCCGCCGCATTCACATGCTGGGCCACTTCGCTCACTCTCTCCGGGGCCACGGAGACCACTGCTCGAGATGGCGCCTCGCCGAAAAGGGCGGCGTCCCACCGTCCTAGGGCCGGGGCCTCCCACCGAAATCCAATGCCGCTTAGCATGCAGCACTCGGCAAGGGCTACCGCCAGCCCACCGTCGGAGCAATCGTGGGCCGATTCCACCAGTCCCGCTTCGATCAGCGATACCAACGCCGCTTGGAGCCGGGCCTCCGGCCCAAGGTCGATCCGCGGCTGGCCCGCTACCAGGCCGTGGACATGCGACAGGTACTCACTGCCGGCTAAGGCTTGGGCGTCACCTGCAATCTCGCCAACGCCCAACAGCAAGGCGATGTGGCCTTCCGAGCGGAACCCTGCCGTTACGTGACGCCGGACGTCGGCCAGCACACCCACCGCGCCGACCACCGGAGTCGGGTAGACTGCTTGGCCGTGGGTCTCGTTATACAAGCTCACGTTGCCGCTCACCACGGGGACGCCGAGGGCCTTGCAGGCGTCGGCCATGCCCTGGATACACTGTTCGAGCTGGTAGTAGACCTCGGGTTTCTCCGGATCGCCAAAGTTCAGGCAGTCGGTGATGGCAAGCGGCTTTGCGCCGGTGCAAGCCACGTTGCGGCACGCCTCAGCCACCGCCAGGGCGCCGCCTGCGTACGGCTCCAGGTAGGCGTAACGACCGTTGCCGTCGATGCTTACCGCGAGGCCCTTCCTGCTGCCCCGCAGGCGCAGGACCGCCGCGTCTGCCTGGCCCGGCTTCACCACCGTGTTGGTCTGCACCTCGTGGTCGTACTGCCGGTAGACGGAGCGCTTGCTGGCGATGTTGGGTGATGCAAGGAGCATCGTGAGCAGTGCGCCTGCCTCTCGCGGAGGGGGTGGCTCCGGCATGGGAGTGGCGTGCAACCCCGCGAGGTAGGCGGGCCGCGCTGCCGGCGGCCGGTATTGAGGGGCCTCGACCAAGGTCGGCACGGGTGCGTTGGCCACCAGCTCGGGGCCGTCGTAGACCTGGGCCATGCGGTCGCTGGTCACTTCACCGATGGCCACGAGTGGAAGGTCCCACTTTTCAAAGAGACGCCGCAGGTCCGCCTCGTGTCCCTTCTTCACCACGAGGAGCATCCGCTCCTGGGACTCGGAGAGCACCACCTCGTAGGGGGTCATCGACGCTTCACGTCTGGGCACTAACGCCACGTCCAGCCAGATACCGGAGCCGCCTCGGCTGGCGCACTCCACGGCGGAGCTGGTGAGGCCAGCGGCACCCAGGTCCTGCATCCCCTCCAAGTGTCCACTGCGAGAGGCTTCCAGACACGCTTCCACCAGCACCTTCTCCAGGAACGGATCTCCCACCTGTACCGTGGGCCGCATCTCTCGCTCCTCCTCGAAGGTCCGGGAGGCGAGGCCTGAAGCGCCGTGGATCCCATCGCGTCCGGTGGCGGCGCCTACCAGCATCAGCGCGTTGCCGGGGGTAACGGCGGCGGCCCGCACCAGTTCGCCCTGGGCGAGTAAGCCTATGCACATGGCGTTGACCAAGGGGTTGCCGCTGTAGCTGTCCGCAAAGGCGATCTCACCGCCGACGTCGGGGATGCCGACACAGTTGCCGTAGGCGGAGATGCCGGCCACGACTCCGTCGAACAGGTACCTGTTTCGAGGCTCGCTGAGCGGTCCGAACCGCAGGGAGTTGAGCAGGGCGATGGGCCGAGCTCCCATGGCCAGGATGTCGCGGATGATGCCGCCGACGCCGGTGGCCGCGCCCTGGAACGGCTCCACGGCCGACGGGTGGTTGTGCGATTCCACCTTGAACACCACCCACAGGCCGTCGCCGATGTCCACCACGCCGGCGTTCTCCTCGCCGGCGGCCACCTGCACCAGGTCGCCCGTCGTGGGAAAGAGGCCCAGGAGCGGCTTGGAGTGCTTGTAGCCGCAGTGCTCGCTCCACAGGGCGCCGAACATGCCCAGCTCCACGGGCGTGGGCTCGCGCTCCAGCCGTTGAACGATGAGGTCGTACTCCTCCTTGGTCAGGGCTATCTCATCGAGCGTTTTCTGGGAGACGGGCACCCGGTTTACCTCCTGGCTAGCTGTTGTCCAGTCCGACAAGGACCACGCCTCCGACTACGAGCATGGCGCCCACCAAAACGCGGCGAGTGATGCGCTCTTCACCACGCAGGAGCAGCAGCACGAAGGCATAGGACACGAGGGGCACGATGCCCACGATGGGCGCGGCCACGCTCAGGGGCGCCCTGCCCAACGCGGTATAGAAGAAACCCACTCCGCTGCTGAGGCCCACCGCGGTGAGCAGTATCCAAGGGATGGCGGCGGGTGACGTGGTCCGGATGCGAAGTACCTCACGGTAACGCAGCGTCCCGATGTAGAGGAGCGCGAAGACGACTTCGTAACTCGCGATCACCAGCGCCGGCGCTACCTCTCCCACCAACCGGCTGGCGACGAACCCCGCGGAACCGTAAGAGAGGCAGGCTGTTACACCGCCCAGGATACCCAGTGTCAAGGCGCTGGGTGCAAGGCGGCTCAATGGAGAGGGGATAGCCCTCCTCATCGCAGCACCTTCCCGCGGTCGCTGAGAGTGATGGCCACTCCGGCGACGATGATGAAGGCGCTGATGACGGTGACCACGCTCGGACGCTCATTACCCAACGTCACCGCCAGGGCCAAGGCGAACAGCGGCGCCGCGCCGATGATGGGCGCCACGATAGTGACGCTGGCCTTGTGTATGGCCAGGAAGTGGGCGAACTCTCCCAGCAGGTAGTTGAACACCGCCAGTAGCGCAACCCACGCGAAAAACGATGGGTCCACGTCCACGTAGGCTCGTGTGCCGAGGGTCAGCAGGCCCAGGCCACCGACCATGAGCAGGATAAAGGCCAAGGCTACGATGAGCACGATGGAGGCGGGCGCGTAGGCCATGGCACGGCGAGCGAACACGGCGCCGGACCCCCAGCCCAGCGCCGCCAGAAACGCAAAGAACATGCCTGAGGTCATGGCGCGTCAGCTTCTCCTAGCCTTCTCTCGCTGGGGTAGCACCTACGAAGGCACGACGCCAGCGGAGGCGTGGACGATGGAGCGAAGGACCACCAGGCCATCGGTGCCGCCCAACGCTTCCTCCGCCGCCCGCTCGGGATGGGGCATCATGCCCAGCACGTTGCCGGCGGTGTTGGTGATTCCGGCGATGTGGCTCCGCGACCCGTTGGGGTTCGCCTGGTCGGTCAGCGAGCCGTCCGGGCCGCAGTAGCGGAAGAGCACCTGGCCGTTGGCCTCCAGCGCCGCCAGCGTCTCGTCGTCGGCGTAGTAGTTGCCGTCGCCGTGGGAGATGGGGATGGCCAGCACGCCGCCCTGCTGGGACTGGTTGCTGAATGGGGTGTGGGCGTTCTCCACACGGAGGTGGACCCACTGACACCGGAACTGGAGGTGGCTGTTGCGCATCAGCGCGCCCGGCAGCAGCCCCGCCTCGCACAGGACCTGGAAGCCGTTGCAGATGCCGATCGCCAATCCACCCTGGGCCGCGAACTCCACCACCGCCGGCATGATGGGCGAGAAGCGGGCGATTGCGCCGGGCCTCAGGTAATCGCCGTAGGAGAAGCCACCGGGAAGGACCAGACAATCGTACCCGGCCACCGACGTCTCTTTGTGCCAGACGTAGCTGGCCTCCTCACCGAGCACGTCGTGGATGGCGTGGTAGCAGTCGCCGTCACTCCAAGTGCCGGGGAAGACCAAGACTCCGAAGCGCAATCTTCGCCTCCTGCGACGGTCTGCTGGCCCGTGTCCGAGCCGCTAGCGCGCCAGGCTCTCCAGCAGGTCGGTCACCACCGTGTTGACGGTGCTTCCCTCCGCTTTGCCCCGGAGCTGGGGCATAACCTTGCCCATAACCTTGCCCTTATCCTGGGGGCCTTGAGCGCCTACTTCCTGGACGGCCTGCCTGGCCATTTCCAGGACCTCCTCCTGGGAGAGCTGCTGAGGCAGATACTCCATGACTACGCTCAGCTCCAGCGCTTCCCGCTCCATCATGTCTAGCCGGCCATGGCCTTTGTACAGCTCGATGCTTTCTCGGTACTTCCTGGCCATACGCGAGAGGGCTTCCACGACGCCGGCGTCGTCTAGCTTCTGGCCCTTGCTGATCTCGTCGTTCTGGACCTCCGCGCGGATCAACCGGATGACCAAGCGCCTGACCTCGTCGTTTGCGCGCATGGCCGTTTTCAGGTCGTCCATCAGCCGGTCTTGAAGCGTCACGTCCGCACCTTCTGCCGTGCGCCAGGGGCACGGGACTCGCCGGAGGAGGCTTCCTGCCCGGCATCGTCCGTGTCCAGGCGGCGGAAGAGGTTGGCCATCTGGATAGCCGCCGCAGCGGCATCGGCGCCCTTGTTTCCCAGCCGGCCGCCGGCGCGTTCGGTGGCCTGCTCCACCGTGTCGGTGGTCAGCACGCCGAAGGCGATGGGCACGCCGGTCTGGCGTGCCACCTCGGCGACGCCCTGCGACGACTCCTTAGCGACTAGGTCGAAGTGGACCGTCTCGCCGCGTATGACGGCGCCGAGGGTCACCAGGGCGTCCCACTGGCCCTTGCGTGCCATGCGCTGGGCGGCTTGCGGCAGCTCCAGCGAGCCCGGCACCCAGACCACCGTGAGGTCTTCCTCACGCACGCCGTGCTTCTGGAACGCGTCGCGAGCGCCCTGAAGCAGCCGAGCGCTTACGAACTCGTTGAACTGGGATACGATGACGCCGACGCGCAGGCCACGGCCGGTCAGGTCGGCTTTCAGCTCTCGTGCCATGGCCCTATTGTAGCAGGGGTGAGGTGGCTAGGACGCGATGCAAGGCGCTTACAGGGTGTTGTATTCGTCCTACCCCCAAGGTTGTTTAACCCGCCCAACCCGCCCCGGACCGCGTCCGCGTACACTCCAGCGATTTGGCGAGGGCTTAGCCGCGCTACGTTGAAGTACGACGATGGGGGCACCGCAAGTAGGTCCAGGGCCGCGCCCTGGCGGGGAAAGTGGGTCGCTCTATCTACGAGGTCGTATCTGAGGGATGGTCGAGCGATGTCCCCAGCAGGTGGCCCAGTTTGTCACGTTTGGTCTCCAGGTAGCGGCGGTTCTCCGGATTGTCCTGGGCCAAAATGGGCACCCGCTCGACCAATTCGAGGCCGTAGCTCTCCAGGCCCACCACCTTGCGGGGGTTATTGGTAAGAAGCCGCATCCTCCGCACGCCTATGTCCGCCAGGATCTGCGCGCCGATGCCATAGTGGCGCAGGTCGGGTGCAAACCCTAGCTGTTGGTTGGCCTCCACCGTGTCGGCGCCGTTGTCCTGCAGCGCGTAGGCTCGAATCTTGTTGTGAAGGCCGATGCCTCGCCCCTCCTGGCGCATGTACAGGAACACGCCCCGCCCTTCGCGCGCGATGGCTTCCAGGGCCATCTCCACCTGCGAGCCGCAGTCGCAGCGCAGGCTGCCGAACACGTCGCCCGTGAGGCACTCGCTGTGGACGCGGACCAGCACCGGCTCTTCGCTGGGAATGTCGCCTTTGACCAGGGCCACGTGCTCCGCGAAGTCTACCGCCGAGCGGTAGGCGATGGCCCTGAACTCTCCGTAACGGGTTGGCAGCCGGGCCTCGGCGACCTGCTCCACCATGCTTTCGTGATGCAGCCGATGGGTGATGATCTGCGCCACGCTAACGATGTTGATGCCGTGGGCCGCCGAGAACACCTCGAGCTCTGGGAGGCGGGCCATGGTGCCATCGTCGTTCATGATCTCGCAGATACAACCGGCGGGCTGCATGCCCGCGAGCCTGGCCAAGTCCACGATGGCCTCCGTCTGCCCGGCCCGGACCAGCACACCACCCTCCTGGTAGCGGAGCGGGAACATATGGCCCGGCTTGGCAAGCTCGTGGGGCATGGTGGCAGGGTCGAGCAGGGCCTTCACGGTGGCAGCACGGTCGTAGGCGGAGATGCCCGTGCTCCCTTTGACCGAGTCCACCGAGACGGTGAAGGCGGTGGCGTTACGGGCGGTGTTGTGGGACACCATCATTTCCAGGCCAAGCTCATCCATCCGGGTGGCCGTCATGGGCACGCAGATGAGCCCACGGCCGTATTTGGTCATGAAGTTGATGCTCTCCGGCGTCACGCATTCGGCGGCCAGGGCCAGGTCGCCTTCGTTCTCCCGGTCCTCGTCGTCGACGATGATGACGAGCTTGCCCGCCCGAATGTCCTCGATTGCCTGGTCCACTGACGATAGTGGCATGTTCCGCCTCTACTTCCCTGGCAGCAGCCGCTCCACGTACTTGGCCACGATGTCCACCTCTAGGTTGACCGCGTTGCCTGGCCGATGGGAACGGAGGTTCGTCTGCGCCAAGGTATATGGTATCACGGCCACGCTGAACTCCGAATCGCGGAGGTCCGTTACCGTTAGGCTGATGCCCTCCACGGCGATGAACCCCTTCTCGACGACGTATTTGGCCAGCGGGTCCGGCAGGCCCACCCGCAGCACACACTCCTCGGGCGGACCACCGAGCTCCAGCACGGTGCCGACGCCGTCCACGTGTCCTTGAACGATGTGGCCTCCCATGCGCCCGTTGGCGGCCAGGGCCCGCTCCAGGTTGACCGGTTCGTCGGGCTTGAGCACGCCCAGGTTGGTCCGGCCCACCGTTTCCTCGGAAAGCTCCACGGTGAAGGCGTTCGCCGTCGTCTCTACCACCGTGAGGCAGGCGCCATTGACGGCGATACTATCGCTCACGGCCAGGTCCGACATCACGGTGGCGGCGCCCACCACCAGCCTGTGGGACCCTGCTTCCTTGACGGTGCCGACCTCTTCCACGATACCGGTGAACACGGTTGCCTCTGCTATGGTTGCCCGCCATCGGCCGCTTCCGCGCCGCCGAGGCTTGGATACCCGATTACCATCATATCGCGGCCGACCTGCTCGTATCGGACGTCCCGCAGCTGAAGGGCGTTCGCCACCTTGGATGCTCCGCGGCCACCCACCGGTGACAGCGCCAGGCCGCCACCGATGACCAATGGCGCGACAAAGGCCACGACCTTATCCACCAGGCGCTGGTCGAAGAGCGCCCCCAGCAGCTCGGCGCCGCCTTCCACCAGCAGCGACGTGACGTCCCGCGCTCCTAAAAGCCGCAGGAGCGCCGGCAAGGCTACGCGCCCATCCTCGCCCGGCACCACCACCACCTCCGCACCGGCGGCGCGGAGGACGTCCTGGCTATCGCGGGGGGCGTCGGCCACCGCCACCAAGGTCTGGCCCCGCTCCTTGAGCATGGCTGCGCCGGGAGGCAGACGGCCGTGGCTGTCTATCACCACCCTTACGGGCTGGCGCTGCGGCTTCGCGCGTTTGGCCGAGGATGGGGTCACCGCCTGGGGGTGCAGGGTACTCCCCGCCCGGGCCGTCAGACGAGGGTCGTCGGCCAGCGCCGTGCCGATGCCCACCATCACCGCGTCGGACCCGGCCCGGAGGCGGTGGGCTTCCAGCCGGGCTTCGTCGCCGCTGATCCACTGGGAGTGCCCCGTGGACGTGGCGAGCTTCCCGTCCAGGCTCATGGCGAATTTGGCCGTGACGAAGGGTAGCTTGGTAGTGACGTGTTTGGTGAAAGCCTCGATGAGCCGCTGGGCCTGCTGGGTCTCATCGCCGCCCGGGCGGGCCATGGTTACGTGAACACCCGCGCGCTCTAGGGCCGCCTTGCCCTGGCCATCGACGGCGGGGTTCGGGTCCAGGACACCGATGTGCACTTCGGCCACGCCCGCCGCGATGATGGCGTCGACGCAGGGGGGCGTGCGGCCTTGGTGTGGGCACGGCTCCAAGGTGACGTACATGGCGGCCCCGTGGGCTTGGGCGCCCGCTTCGCGTAGGGCAACCACTTCGGCGTGGGCCTCTCCCGGCGGCTGCGTGAAGCCGCTGCCCACGACTTGGCCGTCCTTCACCAGCACCGCGCCCACGGCTGGGTTCGGGCTCGTGCTGCCCACGGCCCTGTGGGCTAGCGCCAGCGCCTGATGCATCGGCTGGGTGGCAGGCTCCATGGCCGGTCTCCCTGGCAAGGTATGGCTCTAGTATGGCTTGGGCGGCAAAGCCCTGCAAGCCAGGGGTTCAGCGACGGCTCTAATAAGTAGCGATGGGGGCGGGCTTTGGGTAGGAAAATCGCGTCAACGTCTGCTATCTAGGGCATTTTGCTATTGCAGCAAACGGTGTCCGCCTAGGGCGGACTGAGAATGACAGGGCTCACTGTTCGGCATTCCGAGCGTGTTGCACATTTCCGCGCTCAAGTCGAGGTTACGTCAATAGGTGTGTAAACGACATCAGGCGGCGACCTTCTCAGCCGTTGATTCAATGGCGATTCCATCCGCATACTGTGCACCGAGATAGACGTCTTCGATCAACTCAGGGGCCTTCAGACGCCTGAAGCGCTGTTCGGCGACCATCAACATTTTCCAGATCACCGCTATCGCCCGATCGACCCTCTTGTAGCGCTTGGCGGCATCGGTCCGAAGCCTGAGGGCCGCGAAGGGTGATTCTACCGGGTTCGTCGTGCGAAGGTGCCCCCAGTGCTCCTTTGGGAAGTCATAGAAGGTGACCATGCGGTCCCAGTCCCGCTCCAAGGCCTCTGAGGCCGCCTCGTAGGAATGGTCGCCGCACCACCTGGTGAACACCGTCCTGAGCCGCTCAGCCTCTGTCCGAGTCGGCGCGTAGGGGATAGTACGCAGCATGAGCTTGGCCTGGTCCTGTTGTCGCTTTGGAAGCTTGGCGAGCACGTTTACGATCTTGTGGTTCCAGCAGCGTTGCTCTGCCGCCTGCGGATAGACGTTGCGCAGAGCTCCCCAGATGCCCAGGTGTCCGTCCCCAACCACCAGCCTCGGGCACTCCAGCCCGCGGCGCCTCATGTCCCTGAGCACATCGGACCAGTTCTCTGTGGACTCCCTGTATCCGGGAACAGCGCTCACCACCACCTTGCTCCCGTCGCTCAGGGCCGCCACCACCACCAGTACTGCCGCCTTCTCCTTCTCAAGACCAGCCTTGACGTAGACTCCATCCACCCACATGTAGACCACTTCCAGGTCATCTAGGGGCCGGCTGCGCCATTGGGCAAGCTCATCGTTCCACTTGGACTTCAACCGGGCCACCGTGCTCGCCGATACCGGTGCGTCCTCTCCCAGCAGCCCCCGCAAAGCCAGATCGGAGTCGCCTTCGGATAGACCGTGCAGGTACAGCTCGGGGATCAACTCAGCAACCTTCCTGGTCCTGTTGACGAACAGCGGCAGCAGCCGGCTCTCGAACTGCTCCTCGGTATCGCGGACTCGCGGCCGCCTCAGCTGTATCGTTCCCGAACTCAGCGTAAGCCTCCGGGCTCTGCCGTATCCGTTCCGATAGCCGGTATCGTTGTCCGAGTCGGATCTGAGCGCCGACTTCGCCCTTCCCAGAAACGCCGTCACCTCCTCCTCCAGCAACTCCTGGATCAGCCTCTGGACCTGGCTTCGCACCCAATCCTCCAACTGCTCCCACTCCGGCCTTGACTCCGACCTACTCTCAGTGCTTTCCTTCCTCATGGGCGGTCTATCTCCTCTCTTGGGCCTCGAGCCCGTGTTGTTCAGAGAGAGGGTACACCGCCTGACTGTTTACACACTTTTTGAAGATACCTCGATCGCGTCTTTGATTATGGTAGGCGAATCAGTGACCCCCATCGGCGATAGAAGATACCAATGCATTTTGTGGAGTTCAGAGATGACAAGGCCATCCTCACCTTTCATCGATTTCCTGGCCATGTAGAGAACCCAGTCCCAGAAATGGGTGTCAATCAACTGCAGGTTTTCTGCAGCCATACGCCAAGGAGGTTCTGGTTGGAGTTCCTGCTGGAAATGAAGGTCAACGATCACAGGGCCTGGAAGCATAATGATGTAATTCCACATCTCCTCCGGAAGTGGATTCAAAAACTGATAGATGGGCTTCAGTGGCTCCAAAAGTCGTGGAATGGCATTAACAGTGCCTTCCACGTCAGTTGTATCAACTACGAGGTCCCAATCGGAAAGTGGCCCAGCGCGTCCTTGTTTCCTGGACCCCACTAGCTGGACATTGGCTACACGAGGGTCTGTCCGGAGATATCGGCCTACTTCTTCATCGACAGTCAAAGCGCTTCCTCTACGTCTTCACAACCATTGTGAGATAGCAAAACCCTTTAGGTGTTAAACAACAAACCGGCAACTAAGAAACATGTAACACGCTCATTCCGAGTCCCGATGCAATCGGGACGAAGAATCTCGTTCCCTTCGGGAATGAAAGCTGAGGAATGACAGTGCTTCCTATGGCCATGACGGTCCCCTAGGCAGTGCCTAGAGCTGCATGAGGGAGAAGAGGGGGTGGTCCCCTAGCTTGGCGCGGCCGTCCAGGGCGGTAAGCTCAATCAGCACCACGATGCCGTCCACCTGGGCGTGGGACTGCTCCACCAGCCGTATGGTGGCCGCCATAGTCCCTCCCGTGGCCAGCACGTCGTCTACCAGCAGGACCTTATGGTGGTCCAGGAGCGCGTCCTGGTGCATCTCGATGGTGGCGGAGCCATATTCCAGTTGGTAGTCCGCCTGATAAGTCCGGAAGGGGAGCTTACCCACCTTGCGCACCGGCACGAACCCCGCACCGAGTTCCAGGGCGATGGGTGCTCCGAGGAGGTAGCCGCGAGCCTCGATGGCCACGACCTGGTCGATGCCGTGGCTCTTGAAGGGCGCGGCCATGTCGTGGACCACCTGACGGAAGGCCTCCGCATCGTTCAGCAGGGGCGTGATGTCGCGAAAAAGGATGCCCGGTTGCGGGAAGTCTGGAATCTCGCGGATCAGCCGGGCGTACTCCATGGCGGCCATCTTCTTGTCTCCTCAGCGAGGACCGCGTGCCATAGCAGAAAAGCGCGCCCACCTGGGCCGGGATGTATTCAATCTCCCGCAGGTGGGCGCGCTATGTCGGTGCCTAGTTACTTGCCCTTGATGAAGTCGATGAGCACCTGGTCGTGCTCCTCGGGCTTCTCCCACTGTGGCCAGTGGGCGGCATCGGCCACGGAGTAGAACTTGGCCCCGGGAATGACGTTGGAAACGTACTCGCCGTAGGCTGGGCCTTGGCCTGGGTTCTTCTCAGTCCAGAAGACCAGGGCCTGAGGCTTGAACTGCTCCTGGACCTCCTCCTCCGTGTACCTGCGCTGGGCTGTTTGGGCCTGCGCCCAGTTCTGGCTCTGGCCGACCCGATAGACCCACTTGATGGACTCGTAGATCTCCGGGAAGCTGTAGAGCCGCAGCCTGATGTCCACCATCTCGGCGGTCATGCGGCTTGGCTCAGCCACCAGCCACTCCATCCGTGCTCGAACGGTCTCGAAGGTAGGCTCCAGGATGGACTTCAGCGAAAGCTCTTGAAGCGTGTCCCCGCCGCCCGGGTTCTGAGGGAAGTCGGTCTTCTTAAAGTCAATGGCGCCGACGCCGGTGTTCAGAATGAGCTTGCCGGATAGTTGTGGGTACTTCATGCCGAACATGAAGGTGATAGCGCCGCCCATGGACTCGCCTTCCACGTGGGCCCACGGGTGGCCCAGCGCCTGGATAAGGTCGGCCAGCGCGTCGGCCTGCTTCTCCGTGCGGTTGTCCACCTGCGGCCCCTTGCTGGAGAAACCGTGGTAGAGCGCGTCGATGGCGTAGACGTGGAACCCGTTGTTGGCCAGGTTGTGCATGTTGCGGGCGTAGGTCTCGGCATGGCCGCCGACGCCGTGGATCAGAATCAGGGGCTCGCCCTGCGTTCCACACTCGATTATGCGGTGATGGAACTCCTTGCCCTGGACGATGCGGGTCTGCGTGCCCAGCAGCTCCGTGGCGACGGACTGCCAATCGCTGAGGGGCTTCACAGTCGGTGCCTTTACCGCCAATGTAGTCGTCATACGTTCCCTCCTCTGGGATAGCTGCGCTTCTGTATATCACCGAGACATGCCGATTGCAACCGGCCGTATACGACACCGACTCAGCGAGGACCGCTGCCGTAGCGGAGAAGCACGCCCACCTGGCCCGGGACGTTATTCACTCCCTTCGCAGGTGGACGTGCCGTGTCAGTGCCTCGCTACTTGCCCTTGAGGAAGTCGGCGATAACTTGGTCGCGCTCCTCTGGGTGTTCGTACTGAGGCCAGTGGGCCGCGTCGGCCATGCAGTAGTACTTGGCGCCGGGGATCAGGCTGGCGAAGTACTCGCCCTGGTCCGGGCCGTTGCCCGGGTTGAACTCGGTCCAAAAGACCAAGGTGGGGACCGTTATCTTCGCGCAGTCCTCCTCCTCGTACCGGCGCATCGTCACGCCCGCCGCGCTGGGCCCCGTCCGGCTCTGGGCCTGCCGCAGCTCCGGCATGTTGAAGAACTTCACCCGGAGCGCCACCAGCTCGTCCTGCACCCGCTCTGGCGAGGCCATGAGCCACTCCATTCGATGCCGGACGGTCTCCGGGCTCGGGTTTTCAAGCAACTCCTGGGTGAGGACTTGTAACGCATTAGAGGGCTGGAGCGACGGCGCGAACTCCCGCTTGAAGTTCATGAAGTAAGCGCCCGTGTTCAAGCCGACCTTGAGGGTCGCTCCGGGTGCTCCAACGCCAACCGGAACCCGATGTAGGAGCCCATGGACTCGCCCTCGAAGTTCGCCTTCTCGATGCCCTCGGCGTCCATGAAGTCCAGCACGTGCTCGACCTGCCGGCCGACCCGGTCGGCGTCATCCGCCGGCTCCTTGCTGGAGAAGCCGTGGTAGAGCGCGTCGATGGCGTACACGTGGAACCCGTGGTTGTCGGCCAGGTTCTTGATGTTCCGGAACCACGACTCGGCGCTGCCCCCGGAGCCGTGGACCAGGATCAGCGGCTCGCCCTCGCCGGCCTCGATGGTTCGGGTAACGTACTTCTTCCCCTTCACCATTCGTACCTGGGCGCCCAACAGCTCGACGTAGATAGACTCCCACGTCTTTGTGTACGGCTTCGCGCCTGCGTGTCGGTTCAACGTAATGCTGCTCGTTGTCGTCGCCATATTCCCCTCCGCGATAGTGATGTGAGTGTGGTATACCACTCCTTGCCGAGAGGGGCAAGGTGAGCGAGTCCATACATCACGATTGGCTGGATGACCGGATATCGGGGGCGCTGGCGGTCCTTCAAGAACGGATCGTTTCCTGCCGGGCCTGTCCGCGATTGGTGGAGCACCGGGAGCGGATAGCCAGGGAGAAGCGCGCCCGGTACGCCGACTGGGAGTACTGGGGGGCCCCGGTGCCAAGCCATGGCGACCCGCGGGGCCGGCTCCTCCTGGTGGGACTTGCGCCGGCTTCCCACGGCGCCAATCGCACGGGGCGTATGTTTACCGGCGACCCGACGGCTGATTTTCTGGTGGGCGCGTTGTACCGGGCAGGGTTCGCTACCCAACCCACTTCGCAGCACCGAGGCGACGGGTTACGGCTTATCGATGCCTACGAGGTGGCTGTGGTCCGATGCGCACCCCCCCAGGACAAACCCACCACCCAAGAGCAGCATACCTGCCGCGCGTTTCTCGTGGAGGAGATGGGGCTACTGCCGAACACCGCCGTGGTCCTGACCTTTGGGCGTATCGCCTTTGATAACTTCTTGCGTGCCCTGTCGGAACGCGTGGGCAGCCGCGTGCGGCTCGCTTTCCAACATGGGGCGCGGTACGACCTTGGGCCTGGTCTGCCGGTGCTGCTCGTCTCCTATCACCCGAGCCCGCGTAATACCAACACCGGCCGGTTGACGAGTGAAGGGCTGGATGCCGTGCTCTCCGACGTCCGCCGCTGGTTAGACGGTTCGCCCTAGCGCTGATTCCCCCATGGCTAAGCTCGGCGGCCAAGGCCGCTGGACACAGAAATCTTGAGGCGGCTACCACGCGGAACACTACCCGGCTGCGTGACTCCCACAGCCACGAACGACGCCGTTGTCGCGATGGGTGGCCTATGCTATACTGACCGCCGTTACCACGCGCACGCTGAGTGGGAGGAGCCGAGCTTGGCCACCCCATCAAGCATGGAAAGGCAGGGTGAATGGCAGACGAGAGCGTAGTAGTGGAGGGCGCCACGGTAGAGAAACCTACCAAGGTGTCGGAACCGTTGAGCATGAAGGCTCTGCTGGAAGCGGGCGTCCATTTCGGCCACCAGACCCAGCGCTGGAACCCGAAGATGAAAAGGTACATCTTTGCCCAGCGCAACGGCATCCACATCATCGACCTCCAGCAGACCATGGAGTTGCTGCAGCGCGCGTGCAATTTTGTCACGGGCGTAACCGCCGCGGGCAAGAAACTTCTCATGGTGGGCACCAAGAAGCAGGCCCAAGATAGCGTCCAGGAGGAAGCGGTTCGCTCGGGCCAGTACTACTCCAACCAGCGTTGGCTTGGGGGCACCCTCACGAACTTTGAGACAATCCAGACGCGGATCGATTACTTAGTGCGGTTGGAAAACCGACGCGCCAAGGGCGAGTTGACGCTGCTGCCCAAAAAAGAGGTCCAGAAGTTGGGGCGGCAACAGGAGAAGATGAACCGGTACCTGGGTGGGTTTAAGGAGATGACAACCCTTCCCGGAGCCCTGTTTATCATCGATATCGGCAGGGAGGACATCGCCGTGGCGGAGGCGCGCAAGATAGGCATTCCCATCGTTGCCGTGGTGGACACGGACTGCGATCCAGACCTCGTGGACTGCCCGATCCCGGGCAACGACGACGCCATCCGCTCCATACGCCTTGTGAGCGGCTTCCTCGCCGACGCTGCCATCGAGGGTCACAACCAGTGGTTTGCCGAGCAGAGCGAGCAGGAGGTTGAAGCCGACGAAGCGGCCCCGCTGGTGGCATCCGAGGCATAGCTCCCTTACCCGTCACCTGCTCACGTGCTTGCCGTGCTGGGCTCACCAATCACCATACGTCACGAGAGATGAGGTAACGCAGTGCAGGTCACTACCGACGCTATTCGCGCCCTACGCGAGCGGACAGGCGCGGGCATCATGGATTGCAAGCGCGCCTTGGAGGAGGCGAACGGTGATCTGGCCAAGGCCGAGGAACTGTTGCGGACCAGAGGGGTCACCAAGGCTGCTTCGAAGTCGGAACGGGCTACTTCGGAAGGTGCCGTTGAAGCCTATGTCCATGCGGGTAGTCGTATCGGCGCCATGGTAGAGGTCAACTGCGAGACCGATTTCGTGGCCCGTACAGCCGAGTTCAGGGAGTTTGCCCACAACCTGGCTATGCAAGTGGCGGCCATGGCCCCCGAGTACCTCGACAAAGAGGACATGCCCGCCGAAGACTCTCGGCCTCCGGAGGAGGTCTGCCTGCTTCAGCAAGCCTTTATTAAAGACCCCTCCCAGACCGTCGATGACTTGCTCTTAGGCGTGAAGGCCCAGTTGGGAGAGAACATTCGGGTGCGCCGAATGGCCCGTTTTAGCCTGGGCGAGTAAACCGTTTCGCCGGGAGGTGCCCGTGCCAGCTCCCTATACGCGAGCAGTCCTCAAGCTCAGCGGCGAGGCGCTGCAGGGCGAAAGCGCCGTTGGACTCGACTGGGCGGTACTCCAATATATCGCTACTGAGGTAGAGGCCGCCCTGACTACCGGCACGGAGCTCGCGCTGGTGGTTGGCGGTGGGAATATTTGGCGTGGCGTCGAGGCCGAACGCAGGGGAATGGACCGGGCCACGGCCGACTACGCTGGGATGCTGGCCACCGTGATTAATGCGCTAGCCCTTCAGGACGCACTGGAGCGACAGGGCGTTATCACGCGAACCCAATCGGCCCTCGACATTCGGTCTGTCGCTGAGCCGTACATTCGCCGCCGGGCAATCCGACACCTGGAGAAGGGGCGGGTGGTGATCTTCGCTGCCGGCACCGGCAACCCGTATATGACCACCGACACTACAGCGGCACTGCGCGCCGTAGAGATTGGCGCCACCATCCTTCTCATGGCCAAGAACAAGGTGGACGGCGTTTACGACGACGACCCACAGAAGAACCCAAACGCCAAGAAGCTTGTCCATATACACCACATGGAGCTGATCAACCAGCACCTGGAGGTCATGGACCAGACCGCCCTCGCCCTTTGCATGGAAAACAACCTACCCATCCGAGTATTTGATATCTTTCAGCCTGGCAGCGCGCTTCGGCTCTTGCAGGGCGCGCCCATCGGGACGCTCATCGACCCCCCCGACAGACCAGTGGGAGTCGAGACCGGCACCCGGTAGGCGACAGCGCGAGCTAAGGAGGGGCTGTGACACAGCTTTCCACCGTTGATGAGATCCTGCATGATGTCGGCGAACGGATGGGCAAGTCGGTCCAGCTGTTTCAACGGGAGATCGACACTGTCCGCACCGGCCGCGCGACACCCAGCCTTCTGGACAGCGTGAACGTTGACTACCATGGCACGGCGATGCCCCTGAACCAGCTCGCTACCATCTCGGCTCCAGACGCACGGCTTCTCGTTGTCCAGCCGTGGGACCGAAGCGCCGTGTCCACCATCGAAAGAGAGATCCTGCGAGCAGACCTGGGCCTAACCCCCAGTAATGATGGCGCCGTCATCCGTCTACCGGTCCCACCCCTCACCGACGAGCGTCGACGTGAGCTTGTGAAACGCGTGCACAAGCTGCTGGAGGACAAGCACGTCGCAGTCCGCAACGTCCGGCGAGACGGCTTGGAGCACCTGCGCCGCCTGGAGAAGGACGGAGGAATATCCCAGGACGATCTCCGGCGCGCGCAAGACCGGCTTCAGAAGCTCACCGATGAGCAGATTGTCCACGCGGACCAGCTCAGCAAGAAGAAGGAATCCGAGCTGATGGAGGGGTAGGACCGGATGGCACTGAAAACTTCGGGCGCGCAACAGCAAGACGCGCGACGGGCAGGCGTTCCCGACCACGTGGCCATCATCATGGATGGCAACGGCCGCTGGGCGGCGCGCCACGGCATGCCTCGGTTGGAGGGCCACCGCATCGGGACGGAGCGTATCCGCCGGGTGTTAAGCGCCTTTTGGGACCGGGGGGTGCGCTACGTGACGCTCTACGCCTTCTCCACCGAAAACTGGGGTCGTCCGTCGCATGAGGTCAGCGGCTTGCTGGAGCTGCTTGAGTCGGTAATCCACCAGGAGGTGCCCAAGCTTCACCAAGAGAACGTGCGCATTCTGCACATGGGTACCCTGCTGCGGCTGCACCCCGCACTTGTCGACGCCATCGAACAGGCACTGGTCCTCACGGCGAACAACACCGGCATGACCCTCTGCGTGGGCTTTGATTACGGAGGCAGGGCGGAGATCGTGGAGGCCGTGCGGCGGATTCTTGAGAAAAATACCCCTCCGGAAGAGGTTACCGAGGAGACTATACGGCGGCACCTGTGCTTGCCAGGTGTGCCGGACCCGGACCTCATCATCCGCACGGCGGGCGAACAGCGGCTCAGCAACTTCCTTATTTGGCAGGCGGCCTATAGCGAGATGTACTACACCTCCACCTACTGGCCCGACTTCGACGAGGCCGAGGTGAAGAAGGCCTTGGAAGCGTACCGCCGCCGCCAACGCCGGTTTGGCAAACTCCTCAGCGAGACGTAGATGCCGCTCCTCACCCGCCACCTGTCGCAGTCACTGGGCCAACGGTTGCTCAGCGCGGCGGTGGCGCTACCCGTCCTGGGCGTTGTGGTCTGGGCCGGTAGGCCTTGGATAGCGGTAGTGGCCGCCCTTGCCGTCATCTGGGGTCTCCGGGAGTTGTACTCCATGTTCAGGGCCGCGGGCTATCGGCCTATCCCTTGGGCCGGCAGCTTCTTGGCGGTGGGGCTCCTGGCGGCGGCTGCCCTTGATAGTGGCGTGCTGGTGCTACTGGTGCTGGGGAGCGGGGTAGGACTACTCCTGGCCCTGGCCCTGCTCCTTCAGGGGATAGGTCGAGGCCCAGGTGCTTGGCTGGCCACCATGATGGGCGCCGCAGGCGTGGGACTTCCGTTGGCTACGGTGCTCCTGCTGCGGCACCGGGACGACGGAATGGAGTGGCTGTTGCTGGGCCTGTTTGCCGCCTTCGCTACCGACACCACCGCCTACGCGGTGGGCCGCTTGGTGGGCCGCAGGCCCATGGCCCCACGCATCAGTCCAGGCAAAACGTGGGAAGGCGCGGCGGGTGGCTTTGCAGGAGGTGTGGGGGCAACGGTGGGTTTGGTGGCGCTGCTAGGATTACCCTTCGTGGCGTGGGCAACCGTGGCGCTGGGCGTTGGCATTACCGTCGCGGCCCAGGTGGGCGACCTGGCGGAGTCGCGGCTAAAACGGCTGGCCGGAGTCAAGGACGCAGGGGTCCTCATTCCTGGCCATGGCGGCCTGCTGGACCGGATGGACAGCCTTGTACTGGTCTTCCCCCTCGTTTACTATGTGGCCATGGTCTGGCCGACGGCATAACGCCGTTAGTCCGGCTGTAGCGAGACCTTCCCCCTCAGGCATAGTATGAAAGGCATCGTCATCCTCGGTTCCACAGGCTCCATTGGGAGGCAGACGCTGGACGTGGTCCGGGCCCTCCCAGACCGCTTCCGAGTGGTCGGTCTGGCCGCCGGACAGAACCTGGAGCTGCTGGCCCAGCAGGTACGCGAGTTCAAGCCTTCGGTGGTCTGGGCCGAGGGCTCCGGCGCTGTCGAAGCCCCTCTCAATGGCGCCACGCTCACGCCCATGGAAGAAATGGTCCAACGACCTGACGTGGACATAGTCATGGTGGCCACCACAGGGCGGGCGGGACTGGGTCCTACCCTCGGAGCGCTCCGGTTGGGCAAAGCGGTAGCCCTCGCCAACAAAGAGGTCATCATCATGGCGGGCGAGCTGGTCTGCGCCACCGCCCGGGAGCACGACGCACCCCTTCTGCCCGTGGACAGCGAACCTTCGGCCATCTGGCAGTGCCTTCGCGGCGAGGAGCAGCCCGTGGCCCGACTCATCATCACCGCCTCGGGTGGCCCCTTCCGGCAACGTCCGCTGGAGGAGCTGCCTGGGGTGACGCCGCGGGAAGCGCTGGCGCACCCAACCTGGGTAATGGGCCAGAAGATCACCATCGACTCCGCCACCCTTATGAACAAGGGTTTCGAGGTCATCGAGAGCCACTGGCTCTTTGACATGCCTTTCGACAAGATCGAAGTGGTCGTGCACCCCCAGAGCGTCATTCACTCCATGGTCGAGCTTGCCGACGGCTCCGTGAAGGCGCAGCTGGGCCCGCCGGACATGCGACTGCCCATCCAGTACGCGTTGCTGTACCCCGAGCGCGTCCCCAACGAAACGCTGAACAGGTACGAGCCGCTACGGTATCCATCGCTTACTTTCGAGCCGCTGGACGTCGACCGCTACCCCTGCTTCGCCACCGCCCTGGAGGCGGGCCGGGCGGGCCGCACGTACCCATCGGTGCTCAGCGCCGCCGACGAAGAGGCTGTACACCTCTTCCTGCAGGGGCGCATCGGATTCAGTGACATCCACCGGCTCGTCGTCGAGACGCTGAGTGGCCACCGGCCCACGGCCGATGGCTCCTTGGAAGCGGTCTTGGAGGCCGACGCCTGGGCGCGGCGACGGGTAGCGGAACTCACCAGTGGTCGTTAAGTGGTAACGATCCTCGCGTTCATCGCGGTCTTGGGCGTGGTCGTCTTGGTCCACGAGCTGGGCCACTTTACCGCCGCGAAGCTGGCCGGAGTCCGGGTGCTGGAGTTTGGCGTGGGCTTTCCCCCACGCCTGCTGGGCATCAGGCGTGGCGAGACCCTGTACTCCATCAACGCGCTGCCCTTTGGTGGCTTCGTCAGGTTGCCCGGCGAGGATGACCCCACGGAGCCGGGGAACGTGGCTGGCCGGTCCCCTCTGGTGCGCCTGATTATTCTCGTGGCGGGTTCGGCCATGAACGGCCTGCTGCCCGTCGTGCTGTTCACCATCTTTTTCCTCCTTCCTCGTGGCGTGCCGGTTACGGACGTAGTGATCCTGGAAGTAGCTGATGGCTCTCCAGCGGCGCAGGCTAATATCCTGCCTGGCGACGTGGTCCGGGAGATCGACGGGCGTGAGGTCAACAACTCCGCCGACTTGCGGACGGGGGTCCAACTTCGGCTGGGGGCCGAGAGCAGCTGGATAGTGGAACGGGGTGGCCGTCTGACGGAGATCCGCCTGGTCCCGCGGGTCAAACCGCCGGAGGGCGAGGGCTCGGCTGGGGTGCTGCTGACGGATGCTCGCGTCTCCGTAACGGCGGTCCAAACACGCTCTTCCGCAGGTCAGGCCGGGCTGCGCCCCGGCGATCTGCTGGTTCACATTGGTGACGCGCGCATCCTCTTTGTCGACGGCTCGCCCGCCAGCCCACCGGAGGCCATCGTGGCGGCGAGGGCGGAGACGCCTGACGCCGAGGTGCCGATACTGGTGCTGCGCGGAGGAGACCTGGTGGAGCTGTCGCTGCCCACCACGGCCGCTGATCTATCGGGGATGGAGCTGGCGGTGTACCCCGAGGTCCGGCGCTCGAAGCCTATCTGGCGCGCGGTGCCTGCCAGCATGACCCAGATGTGGGACATCCTGGTCATGTTTCGGAATGAGGTCTCTCGATGGGTCCATGGCGTGCGGCCAGACCCCGTTGGTCCCATCGGCATCGCCCAGTTCACCGGCGAGGCGGCCAGGGGTGGGATCAACACCTTGTTATTCTGGACCGCGCTGTTGAGCATGAACGTGGGCATCGTGAACCTCTTGCCGATTCCGGCCCTCGATGGTGGCCGAATCGCGTTTGTATTGCTAGAATTGGCGCGAGGTGGCCGCCGGGTGTCTCCTGAAAAGGAGCGGGTGGTCCACGTGGCCGGGTTTGCGCTGCTTATCGCCGTGCTGGTGTACGTAAGCATTGCTGATATTCAACGCCTGCTCGACTGAGGGATAATGATTTGCTGAGTTATGATATGACCTTGGAGCGTGTGCTATGCCGAGCCGGAGGGTAACCAAGCCCGTATACGTGGGAGGGGTGAAGGTGGGGGGCGATGCGCCCATCACCGTCCAGTCCATGACGAAGACGGACACGCGGGACGTGGCCGCCACGGTAGCGGAGGTCCGGGGACTGGAGGAGGCTGGCTGCGAGATCATTCGGTCTGCCGTGCCGGACATGGAGGCCGCCCAGGCCCTGGGGGCCATCAAGAAGCAGATACACATTCCCCTGATAGCGGATATCCACTTCCACTACCAGCTGGCCCTGGAGGCCTTGCGCCAGGGTGTGGACTGCCTGCGGCTGAACCCCGGCAACATCCGCGACGCCAACAAAGTGCGGCAGGTGGTCCAGGAGGCGAAGGCGCGCCAGGTGCCCATCCGCATCGGCGTGAACTTCGGCAGCCTGCCGCCTGTGGGCCAAATTGGCAAGACCCGTGGTCAGCACCGCTCCCGGGACGGCGTCAACCTGCTGGCAAAGGGGTCCGAGGCCGCCCGAAGCGAGGAGTACTCGGTGGTTGACCATATGGTGGATACGGGGCTGTGGGAGATCGGTCTGCTGGAGGACCTGGACTTCGACCTGATCAAGATCTCGTTGAAGGCCTACGATATCGACACCACGGTCGAGGCGTACCGCCGGATGGCGGGGCTGGTCCCCTACCCACTCCACCTGGGCATCACCGAGGCGGGAACGGCCAAGTCCGGCAGCATTCGCAGCGTCATGGGGCTGGGTATCCTGCTGTACGAAGGCATCGGCGACACCATCCGCGTCTCCCTGAGCGATGAGTCCAGGGAAGAAGTCGTCGTGGGGTATGAGATCCTCAAGGCGCTGGACCTGCGGCAGAAGGGCATCAAGATGGTAGCGTGCCCCTCCTGCGGGCGCGCCGACGTGGACATCCGCAAGCTCGCCAACACGGTAGAAGAGATGCTCAAGGGGATGGACAGCCCGGTGAAGGTGGCGGTCATGGGCTGCGAGGTGAACGGTCCAGGAGAGGCCAAGGACGCGGACGTGGGCATCGCCGCCGGGAACGGTCGCGCGGTCATCTTCCGCAAGGGGCAGAAGGCCCGCGTGGTGGACGAGGCGGACATGCTAAGCGCCCTCATGGAGGAAGTCCAGACCGTCGCTGAGACGATGCCCGCCCAGGCCTAGCCGCGGGCGCTCCGCTTCAGCGTTTCCAAAGAAGCGGACCAGACTTAGACGTGGGCCATCCATCAGAGGGTGGCCACTTTGCCGTGGTGGAGGGATGGGCGAGGGGCTTCTGGAGCGAGATTCTTCGTCCCGATAAGATCGGGACCCAGAATGACAGGGACAGATATCGGGTCGCCAGCTAAAGGGCACTCACCCGTTCGTCCTGAGCCTGTCGAAGGGCGAACTGGTGCCAAGGGGTCTTTGGGCCGAAATTCTTCGCGGAGTCTACCCTGGACGAGATTCCTCAGTCGTCCGCCTTAGGCGGACTCCTTCGGAATGACAAAGAGAAAGGCTCAGGCTGACGTAGCTGGTGGCCTACTTGACGAAGCCTTTGCCCCGCACCCACTTGGGTCCGCTCCGCTCCCACGGTTCTTCGCCAGCCAGGTGGACCCACACGCGTCCGTCCCGTACTTCCGTGGCGTAGGCCTTGGTGTCGTAGGTGAAACCATCGAGGCACTGGCCGGTCTCCAGGTCGAAGACGGCGGCATGGACGGGACAGATGACCTTGCGGTGCTGGATATTCCCTGCGTGTAAGAAACCGAAGGCGTGGGGACACGAGTTCTCGATGGCGTAGGTTGCCTCACCGTCCCAGAAGACACCGACGTCATGCACCCCGTGCTCGGGACTGCGGAAGGTGACGGCGATGGCGCCTATCTGCGTTAGCTCCTCGAAGCCGCAGACGTCAAAGGCGTAGCGGTCTGAAGGTTCTCCAGGCATCTGCATTCTTTCAGAGCGGATACCACGCCGAACACGATGGGTTGGCGCCGCTACTGGAGCTCTATCAGCGGCGCGCCCGCGGTGATGCTTTGGTTCCGCTTGACCTTGATGGACTTCACGATGCCGCGCTGGGCCATGCGGACGCTCTGCTCCATCTTCATGCTTTCCAGTACGCAAATTTCGTCACCCGGCTCTACCTCTTGGCCCTTGGTGAGCGAAACCGCGATGACTCGTCCGGGGAGTGGGCAGCGGACCACGTCGTCACTGCCCTGAGTGATTCCTCGCAGGCCAGGCAACTCCGCCTTCCGCTCTCGGCGGGTCCCAACGCTCTGGAGCTGGCCTGTGTCGGTGCCCCCCTCCAGCTCAACGAGATAGACCTCTCCGTCCACGTTTACCTCTACCGGGCTCTGGTAGAAGTCGCCGAGCTCCACCGCATGCCACTGGCCGTTGACACGCACTCGCATCCGACGCATCAGGGCATCCCTCCGTTCAGTCTGGCCATGATGGCGAGGCGACGAGCATGCATTTTCCAGCGGCCGGGCCGTGCTCTCGCGGCGCGGTCCTGGTCCATGGCCATGGCCACGGCGATGAGGGCGACCAGCTCGTTTCCGCCGCCGGCCGCTGAGGGTTCTTCCAATAACTGTTCAAGGAAGGCCGCGTGGTAGGTCCCCTGAATGAAGGCGTTCTCGGAGAGGACCCGGCTGATGATGGGGATGTTAGTGGTGACTCCTTCGAGCTTGAAGTCCAACAGCGCGTTTCGCATGGACTCCACCGCCTGAGTCCGGTCTTCGCCCCAAACGATGAGCTTCGCCATGAGCGGCTCGTAGTGGCCTATGACCTCGTATCCGGGGTAGAGGGAGCTATCCACGCGCACGTGGTCGCCCGAAGGATTGGTGAAGCTGGATACCGTGCCGGCCGTGGGGACCAGCGTCAGCGGGTCTTCCGGGTACAGCCGGGCCTCCAGGGCATGGCCGTGCTGCTTAACGTCTGCCTGGGTAATGGGTAGCTCCTCTCCCGCTGCCACCCGCAGCTGGAGCTCCACCAGGTCCAGGCCTGTAATCATCTCCGTGATGGGGTGCTCGACCTGGATTCGGGCGTTCACCTCCAGGAAGTAGAAGCTTCCCTTCTCATCCACCAGGAACTCGACGGTGCCCGCGTTGGTGTAGCCGACGTGGCTGGCGAGCCGCACCGCCGCGCGGGTGATCTCCCGACGCTGGCCGGCGGTTAGCTTGGGGCATGGCGCCTCCTCGATCACCTTCTGGTGGCGGCGCTGAATGGAGCAGTCACGCTCGAACAGATGCACCACGTTGCCGTGATGGTCGGCGATAATTTGGACCTCTACGTGAGAGGCGTTTGGAATGTGACGCTCCAGGTAGAGACGGGAGCTATCGAAGGCGTTCTTGGCCTGGGTACGCGCCCGCTCCACGGTGTCCGCCAGGTCTGCCTCGCTCTCGACGAGACGGATGCCCATGCCGCCGCCGCCGTCGGCTGCCTTGACCATAAGGGGGTAACCCACCTCGCGGGCCGCTTCCAGGAGCTCGGCATCGTCAACTTCATCCTCGGTCCCGGGGATGACGGGGATTCCCGCCTCTTTCGCCAGGCGGCGAGCGAGCACCTTGTCGCCCATGCAGGCCATGACCGTGGAGGAAGGCCCTATGAAGTTCAGCTTCTCGGCCTCCGCCGCCTTTACCAGCTTGGGGTTCTCAGACAGGAACCCGTAGCCCGGGTGGATGGCGTCTGCCTTGGCCTTCTTGGCGGCCCTGATGATGCGACTGACTCGGAGGTAACTGTCGGCGGCGGGTGGGGCGCCGATGCGGTGGGCCTCGTCGGCCATCTGGACGTGAAGCGCATTCTCGTCGGCGTCGGAATAGACGGCCGCGGTCTTGATACCCAGGCGCTGGCAAGTGCGAATGATGCGGCAGGCGATCTCGCCCCGGTTGGCGATGAGTACTTTGGAGAACATGGTGGCTTAGTGTAGCAGATAGGCCGACGCCTTGACCGCGCCATGGCGGGGGATTGAACACGCGGTGCTGGTGGAGGGCGTTAGGGACACCGCAAGTAGGTGCAGGGTGAACCCTGCCGGGGTTGCCCACCCCTAGGTTGTTTTACCCACCCGCCCACCCCGGACTGCGCCCGAAGGCGTCCCCCACTGTCTTTTGGTCGGTCCTCGCAGCCTGGAAGCGGCCCGGCGAGGGCTTGACCACCCTTGCAGTACGCCAGCTATTGGGACACCGCAAGTAGGTCCAGGGTCGCACCCTGGTAGCACGGGGCTGCTACCCACCCCCAAGTTGTTTTACCCGCCCGCCCCGGAGGGCGTCCGCGTGCGCCCCAGCGTCTCGGCGTGGGCTTAGCCGCGCTACGTTGAGATACAACGATGGGGAACACCGCAAGTAGGTGCAGGGTTGCACCCTGCCCGCAAGTGGGTCCAGGGCTGTGCCCTGGTAGGTGCAGGACGCGTCGGGGCACCTCGGCGCAACTCACTTTATGGGGAGCTTACGGCGTCATGAGTGCGGTCAGTCTCGCGACGTCGTCGGCTTCGTCCATGCGCCATACCGCCTCAAGTAACCGTTCCGCCTGGCCCGGGGGAAGTACGTCCGAGGCCAACGTGCGATATTTCTCTTCCAACGCTGCATCCGTCATAGGGTTGGCTGGCGACCCGGTAGCGTGGGCTATGTGCTGCGCTAGGGTGCGTCCATCGCCTAGAGCAATGGTCACGTGGGCCTCGTCTTCGCCTAGCGATGGGTCCACCGTAGCCGAAACGCGGGAGCGGACGCTGGCGATGATGGGGTCGCTCACTCGGGCGTCGGTGAACTGAGCGTCGTGGCCTGCGCCGTCCACCAACGCCGCCGCGGCGCAGTGCTGGTAGGAGAACTTACCCTCCAACCCCCGGCGCGGCTGCGGACGGTCTATCAGCTCCAAGACCAGCGGATGAACACGGGCGGTGATACTCGTGACCTGCTCTGGGCTCAAGTGATGGGCGTTGCGCAGACTGATGACCGCGTCCTGTATGGGATGGGCGACCACGCCGTTGGCGTAGGGCTTAAGCCCGTTGTTGTCCAGCTCCCATCGTTCGCCCAGGCCGTCGAGCAGCGCCGTCTCGCTGTGGCCGTCCGGGGAAAGGACGGCCCAAAAGCCGCGCCTGCCGCCGATGATGTCGCCGGGACCGTTGAACCCGGCTTGGGCTAGGAGCGCCGCTTGCAGGTCGTTGCTGGCGGCCTTGGCCGGGTGAAGCGCCTTGGCGTCGGTGCCAAACATTTCGCGTACGCCCGAGGCCTGCGTACCCGCGATCCCCAGCGCGTTGGTGAGCTGCTCAACACCCAGGCCGAGGGCCCGGCCCGCGCCCGCGGCAGCGCCGAAGACGCCCGCCGTTCCGGTGATGTGCCAGCCCTGGTCGTAGTGCCACGGATGCACGGAGAGGGCGAGGCGGCAGGCCATCTCCGCGCCCAGCACGAAAGCGACCAGCGTCGCCTTGCCAGAGAGGTGAAACGCCTCTGCCGAGGCCAGCACCGCCGGCCACACCGGCGCGCTGGGGTGCAGCACGGTTGGAAAATGAGTGTCGTCGTAGTCGTGTAGGTGCGCCAGGTAGCCGTTCAGGAGCGCGGCGTTGGAGGGACTGGTGCGCAGGGTCCGGCCTATGACCGTCGCCTGGGGCGTGCAGCCTTCGGCTTCGGCCCACCGCACCAGGACCTCAGCGGGCTGGTCGTAGGCAGCGGCCAAGGCGACGCCCAGCAAGTTAATGAGCGTACGCTTGGCCTCGTGGACGGTCCGGCTGGGCACGGCGTCGGTGGAAACGACGAACTGGGCGATTGTCTGGGTGGGCCCCATGACGATTCTCCTTGGGCGGCGTTGCGCGTCTTACAAGCGAACCACGCCACGGCGGGGACTTGATAGTTCGACAGGCTCACCATGCGCGGCCTCTTAACCCGCTCGTCCTGAGCTTGTCGAAGGACGAGCTCCCATAAGCAGATGCAAGGTCGTATCTTGTCACAGTGCCGCTCCGTTTGACTGCACCTCGGCGAGGGCTTGAGCGCGTTCGATGGATGTCGGCGTTGGGGACATCGCACGTAGGTGCAGGGCCACACCCTGGTAGCGCGGGGCTGGCTAACCTCACCCACCAAGTTGGTTTTCCCACCCAGCTCACCCCGTTCACCCGGCTTGCTGTGCGGAACGCCACGGCGAGGGCTTGAGCGCGTTCGCTGGATGTCGGCGTTGGGGACATCGCATGTAGGTGCAGGACTCGTCCTGCCTGGTTAGCCCTGACGACGCTTGCGTAGCTCAGCCCACACCTGCTCCGGCGCGACGTTGGCGTCGGCCAGCAGAACCATGGTGTGGTACAGCAGGTCCGCCACCTCGGCAGGAATGTTGGCGGTGTCGCCGCTGGCGGCGGCGATGGCCACCTCCGACGCCTCCTCGGCCACTTTCTGAGCGATGCGCGAGGTCCCGGCCTCGAAGAGGCTGGTTGTGTAGCTGCCCTCGGGCCGCTCCTGCTGGCGCTGGCGGATCACCTGGAACAGCTCTTGGAGTACCCCAGGTCCCGGCTCGGAGTGGGCGAAGTCCGGCTCCTGGGAGAGCGGCGTGAAGAAGCAGCTGGTCTGGCCGGTGTGGCAGACGGGGCCGTCGGCGTGGACGCGAAACAGAAGAGTGTCGCCGTCGCAGTCGACCTGGGCTGACTCGACGTGCAGGTAGCTGCCGGAGGTAACGCCCTTGTGCCACAGCTCCTCGCGGCTGCGGCTGTAAAAGACCACCTCGCCTCCCTCCAGGGTCCGCTTGAGGGACTCGGCGTTCATGTAGGCCAGCATCAGCACCTGGCCAGTGGTGGCGTCCTGACAGATGGCGGGGACTAGACCCCCTTCATCCAGCACTACCTCGAGCGGTTTGGTCTCGCTCATGGCCATTCACCTCGCACTTTCTGAGGGACCGCTTACCGCCTGCCCTCCGAAGGAGTCCGGAGTCCTTCGGACCGACCTGTCGATGGCACCCCCGCGACCCTTGAACATACTGGGGGCCGCTCACCGCGCCCCCAGACCCCAAGGTGCGCCATCCAACAGCGCGTGCTCCAGCTCCTGAAACGAGCCGACTTCGAGGTCAGGGCTGAGCAACTCTTGGCCTTCGGGTGGAGGCGTCCTTCCGGGCGTAGCATCGTCGCGACGGACCCATGCCGCCTGCATGCCGGCGAGCTTGGCGCCGTGCATGTCGTCGTAGATGGAGTCGCCTACGTAGAGGACGCGTTCCGGCGTTACGGACGCTTCGCGGCAAAAGGCGCTGAAGATGCGCGGGTCCGGCTTGTACGACCGCGTGGACTCCGAAGAGACGATGGGATCGAAAGACCAGCCGTGGCGCGTGATGACCGGCCGCAGGAAATCGTCGTCGGCGTTGGACAGGACGGCCAGCGGCCAGCGCGTGGCCAGGCGCCTCAATACGTCTGGGACGTCTGGCAGGGCGGCCCGCGTGGCCAGGTGGCCGACGCAACGGCGGGCGGCCGCGGTGGAATCGCCGTTCAGGTGAAGGGCGGCAAAGGTCTCGTCGAAGGCATGCCCCCAGGCCGACTCGTAGGTCTGGAAGGGTGGACTGGTGTCCGGGTCACGCATGTCGGTGCGGGTGTTGCGAAAGTTGATCTCCCGACTATGCCACTCCCTGTAGAGGGTAGGGCCGTCCAGGGGCAGCCCCTGCTCCGTGGCGATTTCGGAAAAGACGGCGTACCACTGCTCCGTGTCGTTGCGGACCAGCGTGCCGTACATGTCGAAGGCGATGATGGCTATGGTGGGCTGAGAGGCCATGGGGCTTACACCGCCGTGGGGCGCACGGGGACCCCCCGCGAGCGCAAGTAATCTTTCGTCTCTTGGATGGAGACCTCGCCGTAGTGGAAGATGGAGGCGGCCAGGGCGGCATCGGCGTGGCCTTCGGTCACGGCGTCGTGGAAGTGCGCGGGCGTGCCCGCGCCACCGCTGGCGATAACCGGGACGGGGACCGTGTCCGCGATGGCCCGGGTCAGCTCGAGGTCGTACCCTTCGAGGTGCCCGTCCGTGTCCATGCTGGTCAGGAGGACCTCACCGGCCCCTAGCTCCACCGCGTAGCGCGCCCACTTCACGGCGTCGATCCCCGTAGGCGTGCGGCCTCCGTGGATGTAGACCTCCCACTGGGGCCGTTCAGCCAGCGCCAGCTCCCTTTTACCGGGGTGGTCCTCCGGCAGCAGCGCGGGGTCGGCGGCGGGCGAATCCAAGGTGACGCGCCGGGCGTCGATGGCGATGACCATGCACTGGTTGCCGAAGTCGCGGGCGCACTGGGCCAACTCTTGAGGGTTGAGCACGGCCGCTGTGTTCATGGCCACCTTGTCGGCGCCGGCCTGGAGCAGCTTGCGGACGTCGGCGCTGGTGCGCACCCCGCCTCCGACGGTCAGGGGAATGAACACCTGCTCCGAGACGCGCTTGACCACCTCAACCATTGTCTCCCGGCCGTCGGCGCTGGCGGTGATATCCAGGAACGTCAGCTCGTCGGCGCCCTCGCGGTCGTAGCGGGCGGCCAGCTCCACCGGGTCGCCGGCGTCACGCAGGTCCACGAAGGAAACGCCCTTGACCACACGGCCGGCGTCCACGTCCAGGCACGGAATGATGCGCTTAGTAAGCATGATGCTTACAGCATAGCAGGACTCGTCCTGCACCTACCAGGGCGCAGCCCTGTCCGATGATGCTGCGTTCATCGAGACTCTCGATAGCCCCGACACATCGGGGCGTATCGGAGGACCTACTTGCGGGCCCCGACTCGTCGGGGCACCCACTTGCGGTGTCCCCATCGCTCATTACGACGTAGCGCCGTGAAGCCCTCGCCGAAGGATTACTATTACAAGGTTCTTTGGGAGGGTTTGGGAGACCCTTCTTTCAAGAAAGGTCTCCCATGTTAGCCCTTGCCTAGCTGGTCAGCCAGTGGATCTCGCCGTGGAGGTCCGACAGGTGCGGCTTGGCCTCGAAGGAGGCGTATTCACGCTTGGACTCGCCGATGGTGGTGTCGGCGCCGTGGCCGGGGAAGACGAGCACATCGTCGTTCAGGCCGTACAACTGCTCGGTGATGCTCTTGACCACCTGCTGGAAACCCTCCGGGCTTCGGGTGTAGCCCGGCCCGCCGGGGAACAGCGTATCGCCGGAGATGAGGCAGCCGTCCAGCGCTAGGCAGACGCCACCGGCGGTATGGCCAGGGGTGTGAAGCACTCGGATGGGCGTCTGGCCGATGTGGAGCAGGTCGCCGTGGCCCAGATGAAAGGACGGCTGTTCCGGCAAGCGGGGCGCGTCGGCGACGTGGACCCCCACCACTCCCCCTAGCAGTCCCCCCTCCGCAGCGCGCTTTAGCTCGGCGTACCCCGCGATGTGGTCGGGGTGCGAATGCGTGATCAGCACCCCCTTGACGTGGAACCCTTGCGCCGCTTCAAGCAGCCGCCCGAACTCGGCAGGGGCGTCGACTAGATAGCACTCACGGGAGCTAGGGTCGGCCAGTACGTACCCGTTGTTGTTGAAGGGGCCCATGCCGGCCACCTTGTACACCTGGAAGCGGTCGTCGTAGACTAGGGTCATGGACAACTCCTTCCACAGTAAGTCCCGTTCGTGCTGAGCTTGTCGAAGTGCGAACGGGGAAAACTTAGCCAGACGTTCTTAGGTCCAGTATAGAACAGGGGAGGCACGGTGCGGCTGGTGCTTGCTGCTACCGCTTCGAGGCCTCCAACCACAGATGGTAGGCGTCGCGCCGAGAGATGCCGTGGATGGCGGTCACCTGGGCCACGGCGTCCCGCCGCGAGTAGCCGCTGGCTTTGAGGGAGGCCAACTCCTGCCGCACGGCATCCCATGCCACTTCGTCTTTTCCTGAGGACGCCTCGGCGCCTGAGATGACCAGCACGAACTCGCCCCGCGGTTGCTGGAAGTAGGCCAGGGCCTCGGAGACGCAGCCACGGAACACCTCCTCGTATACCTTGGTCAGCTCGCGGCAGACCGTTACCACGCGGTCGCCCAGGACGGCTAGCATGTCGTCCAGCGACGCCCGCAGCCGGTGGGGAGCCTCGAAGGCCACGAGCGTCTGCCGTAGCGGGGCCACGGCTCGCAGCGCGCCGCGGCGGTCCTTTCGGACACGAGGCGGGAAGCCCAGGAAGTGGAAGGAGTCCGCCGGCAGGCCGGCTACGGCCAACGCCGCCGTCACCGCCGACGGGCCCGGCACCGGGACGGCGCGGAACCCCTGACGGCTGGCCTCTCGCACCAGCTCATGCCCTGGGTCGCTGACCAGCGGGACGCCGGCGTCGGAGACCAGGGCCACGTCGGTCTGACCCAGCGCCTGGAGGATGCGCGGGATGCGCTGGCGGGCGTTGTGCTGGTTGTAGCTGACCAGCGGCACCTGGATGCCGAAGTGGGCCAGCAGCTTGCGGGTGATACGGGTGTCCTCGGCGGCCACCAGGCCGACTTCTCTGAGGACGCGCAGGGCCCGGAGGGTGGTGTCCTCCAGGTTGCCGATGGGCGTGGCGACTACGTAGAGCGTACCCAACCGTCACACCTCAAACCCGCTTGGAGTGCTGGGGGGCCGTTTACTGCTTGCCCTCCGAAGGAGTCCGGAGTCCTTCGGACCGACCTGTCGGCGGCGCCCTCCAGACCCCACTTTGACTGCTGGGGGGCCGCTCACCACACCCCCCAGACCCTACGTTGACTGCTGGGGGGCTGTTCACCACGCCCCCCAGACCCCCAAGTCGGCGCGTATAATGCATGCGTTCTTCTGGGGAAATAGGGCGTCCCCCATTATACGGCCCTGGCCAGGGAGCGAGCCGTGGAGCTGCTGCTGACCGACGAAGAGAAACGGTTGAAGGCGATGGTCCGTGAGTTCGCGGACCAGGAGCTGGCTCCGCGCGCCGCCGAGCTGGACGAACGGGAGGAGTTTCCCTGGGAGAACATCGCGGGGCTACGTCGGCTGGGCCTCATGGGCCTCAGCGTTGACAAGGCCTATGGGGGTTCGGGTGGCAACGCCCAGCAGGTGACCATCGCGGTGGAGGAGGTCGCCCGGGGGTGCGCCGCCACCAGCGCCACGTACCTGACCCACCTCTCGCTGGGCGCCGAGTCCATCATCCGCTACGGGAACGAGGAGCAGCGGGCGCGCTACCTGCCAGACCTGGCGTCGGGCGAAAAGCTGGGCGCATTCGGTCTGACGGAGCCGAGTAGCGGCAGCGACGCCGCCAATATGCAGACCACGGCGGTCCACCGCGATGGTGGATACGTGCTCAACGGGGCCAAGACCTTCATCTCCAACGCCCCGGAGGCCGACGTGATGGTGGTCTTTGCCGCCACGGACCCTAGCCAGGGGACTCGCGGCATCAGCGCCTTTCTGGTGGAAAAAGGAACGCAGGGCCTGCAGGTCACCCCTCAGCGAGGCAAGCTGGGGATGCGCGCGTCGAGCACCGGAGAGGTCGTGTTTCAGGAGTGCCGCGTGCCTGAGTCTGGCCTGCTGGGTGACGAGGGCCAGGGCTTCACCATCGCCATGACCGTGCTGGACTCCAGCCGTATCTCGGTGGCGGCCCAGGCCGTGGGCATCGGCCAAGCGGCCCTGGAGGCGGCCCTCCGCTACAGCCAGCGGCGTGAGACCTTCGGCAAGCCTATCGCCGAACACCAGGCCATTCAGTTCATGCTGGCCGACATGGCCACCCGCCTGGATGCGGCCCGATTGCTTGCTCGACGGGCCGCCCAGTTCAAGGACGCCGGGCTCCCCTACAGCCGGGAGGCAGCCATGGCCAAGCTGTACGCGTCGGAGGCGGGCCACTTCGCGTGTGATAGGGCCCTCCAGGTCCACGGCGGTCACGGTTACTTCCGCGACAGCCCAGTGGAGCGTTACTACCGGGACGTGCGGGTCACGGAGATCTACGAGGGCACCAGCGAGATTCAGCGTCTTGTCATCGCTCGCAGCTTGCTGAGGGAAGCGGCAGCCGAAGGATAAGGATAAGGAGGGGAGCCATGAAGTACCGACAGCTAGGCAGTACCGGCATCGAGGTCTCGGAGATCGGCGCCGGCACCAGCACCATCTCCGGTCAGGGGACCTACGGCGCGGTGGACGAGGCCGACGGCATCACCGCGGTCCTGCGGGCCTATGAGAAGGGCGTGACCTTCTTCGATACGGCGCAGGGCTACGCTGAGGGCCGCAGCGAGGAAGCGCTGGGCAAGGCCTTGGGGAATAAGCAGGACGTGGTCATCTGCACCAAGGTCGGCGGCAGGGCCGGCCCTTTCACGGCGGAGAGTATCCGGGCCGCGGCGGAGGCGTCGCTCCGGCGTCTGCAGCGCGATGCCATCGACGTATATCTACTGCACAACCCGGCCATCGAGCAGATCAGCGACCCCGCCGTCAAGGAGGCCTTGGAGTCGCTCAAGGCGGATGGGCTGGTCCGCTCCTATGGCGTCTCGTGTGTGACGAGGGTGGCTGTCGAGCAGGGCGAGGAGGTGATCCGGCAGGGAGGCTATACCTCCATGCAGGTTCCGTTGAACATCTTCCAGCAGCAGGTAGTGGACGGACTTCTGCCCCACGCCCAGAAGGCGGGCGTTGGCATCATAGCGCGGGTGCCCCTTGCCAGCGGGCTGCTGACCGGCAAATACACTAAGGAGACCGTCTTCCCCGAGAACGACGGCCGCGCCACTGGGACCATCCCCAGGGAACAGCTGGAGCGGGAGTTCGAGAAGCTTCCGGCGCTCATGGAGCAGGCGTCCAACGACGGGGTGCCTCTGGTGCACGCCGCGCTGGCGTGGGTGCTGAGCCACGGCGGCGTATCCACCGTGATCGCTGGCGTCAAGAACGCGGCCCAGGCCGAGTCCAACGCCTCGGCCAGCGGCGTGACGCTATCCGCAGCGTTCCTGGAGCTGACGCGGACGCTCTAAAGACAGGGATTGGTCATCGACTGACAGGGAGGGAGGAACATGAAGTATCGACCGTTCGGTAACACGGGTATGCAGGTCTCGGAGATCGGCTTTGGCGCCGACGCCATCTCTGGGCAGGGGATCTATGGCATGACGGATGAGGCCGACGGCATCGCCGCGGTACAGCGCGCCTACGAGCTGGGCGTCACCTTCTACGACACCGCGGAGAGCTACTGCGAGGGCCGCAGCGAAGAGGTGATAGGCAAGGTGTTGGGGAACAAGCCGGACGTGGTCATCTGCACCAAGGTCAGCGCCAGAGGCGAAGGCCTGGCGGAGCGGATGCGGAGCGCGGCCGAGGGGTCCCTACGCCGGCTTCAGCGGGATGCCATCGACGTGTACCTGTTGCACAACCCAAGCACTGCGCAGATCGCGGACCCTGCCGTTCAGGAGGCCTTGAAGGCGCTGCAGGCCGCTGGCCTGGTCCGCACCTACGGCGTCTCCTGCGTGACGGCCCTCACCCTGGAGCAGGGAGAGGAGACGTTGCGCCAGGGCGGTTACGCCTCCATGCAGGTGCCATTGAACATCTTCCAGCGGCAGATAGTGGACGGACTCTTGCCCCGGTCCGAGGAGGCGGGCGTTGGCATCGCCGCCCGGGTCCCGCTGGCCAGTGGCCTGCTCAGCGGGAAGTACACCAGCGCTACGCGCTTCGCCGAGAACGACGCCCGCGGCAACGGGACCGTGCCCCGCGAGCAGGTGGAGCGGGAGCTCGAGAAGGTTCCCGCGCTCGTAGCGCTTGCGGATGAGGGAGGAGTGTCGTTGGTGCAGGCGGCGCTGGCCTGGGTGCTGACCCACAGCGGCGTGTCCACCACGATTCCAGGCGCGAAGAACACCGCCCAGGCCGAGAGTAACTCCACGGCGGGCGACGTGAGCCTAGCCCCGAAGTTCCTGGAGTACGTCAGGTCGCTGCGGTAGCCCGCGTTCCCGGCCGCCGCCCTTGAAGGGCACGTATCCACACCCCCGATTGGAGGCGCTATGACCTCTGAAGATGCTTCGTGCACGGTGGGTCACCTCGACCACGTGGGCATCGCCGTTACCAGCGTGGAGGAGGCGCTCGCTGTCTTCGGCCGGCTCCTCGACGTGCCGGAGACACCAATCATCGAGGTCCCTGAGGTCGGGCTGCGGGCCGCCCTGGTGGCCCAGGGCCAAACGCGCATCGAGTTCCTGGAGCCCCTGGACCCTGATGGCCCTATCGGCAGGTTTATCGCCCGGCACGGCGAGGGCCTGCACCACATCGCCTTTCAGGTGGACGACATCGACGCCAAGCTGGCGCAGCTGAAGGCGTTGGACGTTCCGCTGGTGGACCAGGAGCCACGCCAGGGGCTGACCGGCCGTATCGCGTTCCTCCGTCCTGAGGCGACGCGTCACGTACTGGTAGAGCTGGTGCAACCGCCCGAGCGAGGACGCCCGTGACCGGCTCCGCCTACCGGGTGCTCGTCGCCAAGCCGGGGTTGGATGGCCATGAGCGAGGCGCCCGCATGGTGGTCCGGGCGTTGCAGGACGCCGGGATGGAAGTAACGTATACCGGCATCCGCCAGACGCCCGAGGCCATCGCCGAAGCCGCTCAGCGCTGCGGGGCGGAGATAGTTGGGATCAGCATCCTTTCCGGCGCACACATGGAGCTTGTCCCCAGGGTGCTGGATGCCCTTCACCGCTCGGGACAGGAGCGGACTGCCCTTATGGTTGGGGGAATTATCCCCGAACCCGACCGGCTGGCCTTGCTGGAGATGGGTGCCGCCGCCGTCTTCGGCCCAGGCGCCACCACCAAAGAGATCGTTGACCTAGTCCAGCAGCTGGCAACCGCCCACCGCCGTCGCGGAGGTTGAGATGGGCCTGTGGGCCTGCGGGCCTGCTGGTAGGGCTACGGAGACCCGCTCACGGGAGGCTCCAGCTCCACGCCCGTCTGGAGCTCAGTCAACGGATCGTCGGACCAGTCGTCCAGGAGCGCCACCGGGACGGCGGGGAGGGTGGTGATGTGGACTCCAGCCCGCACGCCCAGTTCAATGGAGAAGCGGGCCACGGCATCGTTGTCCGGAGCATCCACGATGGAAACGAAGTCATACTCCCCTAAGACGGCGTACAACCCCAGTACCCGGACGTCGCGTTTCCTTACTTCCTGCTGCGCGCGCAGCACATACTCAGGCTCTTGCAGTACCCGTTCTCGGCCTTCCGGTGTGAGGGTCAGCAACTGAATGTAGTTCGCCATCGCCTTGCTCCTCCGCTGTGAAGATGGAGCTTTCTCCGCTGCATCCCAACGCCGGGGCCATTATACGCCCCTTCGTCGTGTACCTGGTGGCGTCGGCGTCGGTGGGCTATAATGGCCCGCGCGGAGGTGATGGGGGATGAGCCTGGTGATGAACGTCGCTCAGCTGCTCAAGGAAACGGTAGGCTCCACTCGCAGGGTGGAAGTGGAGGGCGAGGTCCCGACTCCCGATGGCGATGCGGCCGCTCGTGCCAAGGGGACGACGCGGTTGATAAGGACCGACGAGGGAGTGTGGGTCGAGGCAAGTCTCGACGCCACGGCCGAGGCTGAGTGTAGCCGGTGCCTGGTCCCCTTCGGCCTCTGGGTTACCGTGAAGCTCGACGAGGTGTTCCTGCTGACGTTGGACATCCAGACCGGCAGACGCGTGAAGCCTGAGGAGGATGCGGAAGCGCACTTCACCATCGACGAGCACCACACTTTGGACCTCACCGAGGCTGTGCGGCAATACACCATCGCGGCGATGCCCCTTAAGCCGCTGTGCCTGGCCCACTGCCAGGGGCTTTGTCCGCAGTGCGGTACTAACCTCAACGAAGAGACGTGTGCGTGCACGCCGCCCATAGACCCGCGGTGGGAGCCGCTGAAGCGGTTTCTGGACAGTGACACGGACCGGTAGCAAAACAGTCAAAGCGAGGACATACCATGCCACCGCTACCCAAACGGCGGCGTTCCAAGTCCAGGCAGGGCACCCATGCCGCCCACCGGCACATCACGCTGCCCCACCTGACCGAATGCTCCCACTGCCATCAACCCATGCTGAGCCACCAAGTCTGCCCGTCGTGCGGCTACTACCGGGGGCGAGACATCTTGGGAGTGGAGACGGAGATCACGTAGTCCGTTTTCGCCTAAGCTGGCCCCTTACTCGCGACCACTCACCCCGCACTCTTAGGCCACAAAAGCGCATCAGGTGTCCATCGCAAGCAGTCCAACCACTGCCTTTCTATTCCCAGGCCAGGGGGCCCAGGTGGTCGGTATGGGGGCCGAACTCTATCGCGCCTCCGCCGTGGCCCGGTCGGTGTTCGACGAAGCCGATGCCGTCCTGGGCTTCCCGCTGACCAAGCTCATCTTTGAGGGACCAGTTGAAGAGCTACGCCAGACGGTGAACGCGCAACCCGCCATCTTCTGCGTGAGTATCGCCTGCCTGCGCGCCATGGAGGAGCAGCTTGGGGACGCCATGCCAACCCCTGCCTTCGTGGCCGGCCATAGCCTTGGTGAGTACACCGCGCTGGTGGCGGCCCAGGCCCTTACCTTCGCCGATGGCCTACGGCTGGTGAGACGCCGGGGTGAGCTGATGCAGGCGGCGAGCGACAGGGCGCCCAGCGGCATGGCGGCGATGCTGGGAGCCTCACTGGAGACGGTCCAGGATGTGTGTGCGGCAACCGGCTCTCAGGTCGCCAACCTGAACAGCCCTGGACAGTACGTCATCGCCGGACCGCTCGCGGCTTTGGACGAGGCGGTGGCCCTGGCGCAGGCGCAGGACGTCCGGCGGGTGGTCCGCCTGGAGGTCAGCGGTGCGTTTCATACCGAGGTGATGCGGCCCGCACAGGACGCGCTGGACGGCACGCTTCGAGACGTGGAGCTTCACCACACGGCGGTGCCCGTCGTCGCCAACACCACCGCTGGGCCGGTGACGACTCCCGAGGAGGTCCGCCAGGAGCTGGCCCAGCAGCTATGTGGCTGCGTGATGTGGCAAGCGTCGGTGGAGTACATGGTGGCCCAGGGCGTCACCCGCTTCGTCGAGGTTGGCCCGGGTAACGCGCTGACCGGGCTTACCAGACGAATCGCGCCAGAAGTGGAAGCCGTTGCAGTGGAAGGCCTAGACGCTATAGCGGCTCTGGCGATAAGCTAAGGGCGGACTGGTGCTCTTTTACAACGTAGGGGCGTTCCATGGCGACGGACCCGCCCACAACGGCCAAGGCTGGCTTCCCGGCGTCCCGGCGCAAGGGGCGGGTGCTTGCCTTGCAGGTGCTGTACGAGGTAGACCTTACCGGTCACCCGTGGCGGGAGGCGTTGCGGATGTGGGCCGAGGGCTCACGCCTGAGCCAACGCGCGGTCACTCTGGCGACGCAGTACCTGGGTGGAGTGCTGGGGCACCGGCAGGAGCTGGACGAGCTGGTCGGGAGGTTCGCTCCCGCATGGCCCGTGTCGCAGCTAGCGGTGGTGGACCGCAACATCTTGCGGCTGGCCCTGTACGAGCTGCGCTTTGCGGCGACCGCGCCGCCCAAGGTAGTTATCAACGAGGCGGTGGAGCTGGCGAAGGCCTACGGAGGCGATGCCTCTCCCCGGTTCATCAATGGAGTGCTGGGCTCGGTCTTAGCCGAACAGGAGCAGTCAGGCGGCGAGGCCGAGACAACCGAGCTTTGAGGAGGCTACATGGCGAATGTCTATGATCGCGTCAAGGGTGTGGTAATGGACCGCCTAGCAGTGGAGGAGGCCAAGGTCACCCCGGAGGCGTCCTTCCTGGACGACCTCAACGCGGACTCGTTGGACTTGGTCGAGCTGATCATGGCTTTGGAGGAGGAGTTCTCGCAGGAGGGTAAAGAGCTCAGGATTTCCGACGAAGACGCGGAGAACATCCACACGGTCCAAGACGCAGTCAAGTTTATCCACGCCCAGGGCATCGCGGACTAACCAGCCTGGACCTTGGGACCCCTCTGGTAGCGCCCTATTACCCATTGCGGCCTCTGCGAAATTCACCTTCGCCAGGCTTGTACCTGGCGTGGGAGCAGTGCTATTCTTTGTTCAATTGCTAGCCATTGTTCAAAAATGGGCTATGGAGGGAGCACGCTTTGTCAGCACTTGATGATCTCCACCAGCGCGTCCACTCCTGTACCGATTGCCCCCTGCACAGGACCCGCACTCAGGCGGTGCCTGGCGAAGGCTCCCTCGATGCGAAGATTATGTTTGTCGGGGAAGGCCCCGGCTTTCAAGAGGACCGGCAGGGACGGCCATTTGTTGGGCCCGCCGGGCAATTTCTCAACGAGCTGCTCGCCTCCGTCGGTCTCACCCGCGAGGAGGTCTACATCACCAATATGGTCAAGTGCCGGCCGCCCAGCAACCGGGACCCGTTTCCGGGAGAGGTCGCGGCTTGTAGCAAGTACCTGGACGAGCAGGTCCGGCTTATCGGGCCGCGCGTGATCATTCCGCTGGGCCGGCACGCCCTGGCCAACTGGTTTCCCAACGAAAGCATTAGCAAGATGCGGGCCAAGCCCCGCCGGATAGGCGATGTGACGCTTTTCCCACTTTACCACCCGGCCGCGGCGCTACACAACTCAGGCTTACGAGGGACGATTGAGCGGGACTTCCAAGCGGTTGGCCGGCTGCTGGAGAAGGCGCCCGAGCCTGCTGTTGCCGTAGCCAAGGAGGCCTCTCAGGGCCACCAGCTCAGCATGCTGTAGCCCGGTACCGCTCTCCCGCGCCGGTGAGGCCCGCTTCGCCTCGTGCCGTCTACTCAGCCGTGAGCCCCTCGCAGAGGCAGGAATTCAGGAATTAAGGATGTCTACCCCGCTTCGCAATAGCCCCGTGCGCGTCGTGCCCCTCGGTGGCCTGGGTGAAGTCGGCAAGAACATGATGGCCGTGGAGTATGGCGACGACATCGTGGTTATCGACGCCGGAATCCTTTTCCCCAAAGCAGACATGCTCGGAGTCGACCTGGTCCTGCCGGACACCACCTACCTTCGGGAACGCAAGGAGCAGGTCAGGGCCATTCTGATCACCCATGGGCACGAAGATCACGTGGGGGCCCTTCCCTACGTGCTGCGGGACCTGAACGTGCCCGTATACGCGCCGCCGCTGGCCCGCGACCTCATTAAGGTGAAGCTCCAGGAGCACCATGAGCTTCGAGGCCACCAGCTACGGGAGGTGCAGCCCGGCGACCGGGTGGAGCTGGGCAGCATCACGGCCGAGTTCTTCCAGGTCTGCCACAGCATCCCCGACGCCTGTGGCATCGCCCTGCATACGCCCAGGGGCGTGGTGATTCACACGGGCGACTTCAAGATCGACCACACGCCGGTAGACGGTAAGAAGCTGGACATGCAGCGCCTGGCGGAGCTGGGAAAGGAAGGCGTGCTCCTCCTGCTCTCCGACTCCACTTACGCCGAGGAGGCAGGCTATACGCCGTCCGAGCAGGTGGTGGGCACCGCCTTGGACCACGTGATCGGCGATGCGCCGGGGCGCGTGCTGGTAGCCACCTTCGCCTCGCTTATCGCCCGAGTGCAGCAGGTCATCAACGCCGCGGTGAAGCACGACCGCAAGGTGGCCGTGGTGGGCCGAAGCATGGTGGACAACGTGCGGATGGCCATGGAAAACGGCTACATCAAGGCTCCCAGCGGTACGGTGCTGCCGATCAAAGAGCTTGGAACACTTCCTCCGGAGCGCCAGGTCATCGTGACGACGGGCAGCCAGGGCGAGCCTACTTCCGCGCTGGTCCGTATCGCCAACCGGGGCCACCGGGAGATCTCCATCCAGGAGGGCGATACCGTGGTCATCTCGGCCACGGCGATCCCGGGAAACGAGACGGTGGTACACCGGACCATCGATAACCTGAACCGCCTGGGCGCCAAGGTGTTGCACGCCCGCACAGCCTTGGTTCACGTGCATGGCCACGGCAGTCAGGAAGAGCTTAAGACCATGCTGAACCTCGTAAAACCCCAGTACTTCGTGCCCATCCACGGTGAGTACCGCATGCTGGTGGCCCACGCCGGCCTGGCTAGGGAGGTGGGCATGCGAGCGGAGGACACCTTCGTGCTGGAGGACGGCGACGTGTTGGAAGTGACGCCCGACGCTGCGGCGGTGGTGGATCACGTGGAGGCGGGGCACATCTACGTGGACGGCCTGCGGCAGTACGATATGCGCAGCGTCGTGCTCCGCGACCGGCGGGTCCTCGCGCGTGACGGCTTCGTGGTGGTTCTGGTGCGCCTGGACCGTTCCACCGGCCGTGTGGTGGGCGAGCCAGAGATGGTGTCCAGTGGCTTTATTGACATGGCCACGCAGCCGGAGATGGTGGAGGAGGCCACGGCGATGGTCCACCAGGAGCTAGACCGTGGCGCCAACCAGCCCATGGAGTGGAGCTACATCAGCGCCAAGGTGCGGGAAGTGCTCCCCGCCTACCTGCACCGGAAAACGGGGCGCCGGCCGATGGTCATCCCCGTGCCCGTCGAGGTGTAGTGGCTGGAGCGTTCGGTATGGGGGTGCTGGCAACGTGATGAGCAAGGAGGGCATTCGGTGCTAGGGCTGCTGGTGAACACGTTGGCAGGGCGGCTGGTGCTGCTGGCGCTGGCGGTCTCCGCCGGTATCGTGGTGTGGCTCCAACCCACGTGGACCGTCGATCCTACCCGTGACGCAACGGAGAGCCTGCTGCTGGACTTCGGCGCGGGGCTAGCCTTCATCGTGGCCTGGGCGCTCGTCTTTCTTCTGCTGTTCTACTCCCGACCGGGAGCCCTGTTTCGCCGGTGGCGCTTGATGGTGGGCTCGGCCTTGGTACTCGTGGCGGCCCAAGGGACCCTAGCCTACTTCCATGGATCGCTGCCGCTGGTGGGCGACGCCAACATGGGGGGCGATTTCGGCCTGGACATTCAGGGCGAGACGGCCTGGCTGAGTTATGTACGCGTCACCGGGCTGGGACTCTTCGGCCTGTGGGTTATGAAAATCAACGGCCCGGAGGTCGCCAGCAGGCCAGTAGGGATCGCGTTCCTACGGTCCATGTACGGCCTGGGCCTGGCGGTTCGTGGCCTTATCGAGCTAGGACGCTTATCCCGCCATGCGTATCGGCTCGTGCCCTGGCTCTCGTCGGTGTCCAAGCAGTCGATAGACAGGGTGTCGGGCCGGGAGGCGGCCAGGCTCGACGCGCAGCTCGCCCACGAGGCAGAGGCGTATTTGGGGACCGCTTCCCAGGCGGCGCCAAGGCCTTCGCCGCCAGATACCGGCGCCGAGCAGATGAAGCTGCCTATTGCGTCGACGGCATCCGCTGCATCCAATAGCCGGCAGGCGGTAGCGGTACGGCCGGCCCGTGAGGACCGCGTGAGCCAGCCGCCAGCCCCCAAAGTGTCTGGCCCTAGGCCTAAGGACGGGTGGGCCTTGCCCCCGCCAAGCCTCTTCCACACAGCGCCGCTAACCCTCAAGGTGAACGACGAACATACCACCACCGCGCGGCTCATCGAGAAGGCGCTGGCGCAGCACGGCGTTGAGGTAGACGTGACCGAAATCCGGCCTGGTCCCACCGTCACCATGTTTGGTCTGGTGCCGGGCTGGAACCGTCGCGGGAGGGCCGCGTCAGCCGTGGCGGAAGCGCCATCAGACGCCAAAAACGTGAATGGGGAGACGGAGGTCAGCGGCGGAACGCCAAGTAGCCGGGTGAAGGTGGACAGCATCCTTGCGAGAGAGAAGGACCTGGCCCTGGCCCTAGCGACGCCGAGCCTCCGCATACAGGCGCCTGTACCGGGTGAGCCCGTGGTCGGGGTAGAGGTGCCGAATCGAACGTCTTCTCTGGTGTCCATTCGCTCGGTCATGGAGTCGGACGCCTACCAACAGGCGTTGGCCAACGGTGGCCTGCCTGTAGCCCTAGGCCAGGCCTCAGCGGGCGAGTCGGTCGCCATCGACCTGGTGGACATGCCCCACCTGCTCATTGCCGGGGCCACGGGCAGCGGCAAGAGCGTGTGTCTGAACAGCGTCATCGCCTCGCTGATCACCCACCAGCACCCGTCCAAGGTCCGCCTGATACTGGTGGACCCCAAGCGGGTGGAGCTGACGCCATACAACGGTATCCCGCACCTGGTAACACCGGTGGTGGTGGAGCCGGAGCGGGTCGTGAGGTTGCTCAAGGGTACCATCCAGGAGATGCAACGCCGATTCCGGCTTTTGGAGGAGGCCGCCGTCCGCAACGTGTCCGCCTACAACAGCAGCCCCAGGGCCAAGGAACATATCCCCTATCTGGTGATCTGCATCGACGAGCTAGCTGACCTGATGATTACCTCCGCCTACGACGTGGAGCAGGCCATTTGCCGCCTGGCCCAGTTGGGCCGGGCCACGGGCATACACCTGGTGGTCGCCACGCAGCGGCCCTCGGTGGACGTGGTCACGGGGCTGATCAAGGCCAACTTCCCCAGTCGTATTAGCTTCGCCGTCGCCTCGCAGGTGGACTCGCGGACCATATTGGATGCGGTGGGGGCCGAGCGGCTGCTGGGCCGGGGCGACATGCTTTTCCTTTCGCCTAACGCCCCCAAGCCACGCCGGGTCCAGGGCGTCTTCATTTCCGAGGAGGAGATGGAGTCGCTCACCCAGCATTGGCGCCGCCAACACGGTCCACCAGTAACCGACATCCATCTGGAGGAGCAGGCGTACGCCGCCGAGAGAGCCGCCGCGGTGGAGGTGGCCGACCATGGAGACGATCAGGATACGCTCTTTCAGAAAGCCGTTGACCTCGCCGTCCGCAACCGCCAGCTCTCCACCTCATTGCTCCAGCGGCGGCTACGCATAGGATATCCGCGGGCGGCTCGTCTCATGGACCAGCTGGAGGATGACGGCATCGTGGGCCCCGGCGCCGAACCGGGCAAACCCCGCGACGTCATCTACGTGCCCACGGATGGACTGTAGGGCAGACGGAGCCCCCGGCTACGGCTCCCACGCTTGAGCGGTGGTGTCCACCCCCTGCGCTCCGTCCCGGCGCTGAGCCGCGCTGAAGTGCCCGTATGCGCATTGCATCGTGCCGCCACCAGGGGTGTATCATGAGGCCATCCCCGATGACGTAGCCACTGCGGGCTTGAGACGATGCGCACGGTCACTGCCTATCCCATCCGCGTTTATCCCATGGACCCCAAGGAGCTGGCGGAGGAGCAGATCGCCGTCATCTTCGCCATGACCTCGCGCAGGCCGGAGCCCTTCGACGAGATACGCCAGGTGGTGACCGAAGAGAAGGCGGCGGACTTCCACGAGCGATGGGTGCTGAACTACGGCCACGCCTCGGTGGCCGAGCACGCGATCATCCACATGGCGGTGGAGAACGTCTCGCGCCTGGCCTGCGATACCCTGGAAGATAACCGGCTGGCATCCTATACGGAGAAGTCCAGCCGTTATCAGATATTTGAGTCGGACTACTACCACGTTCCCGCGGAGCTAGACCCCGACGTGTCGGGGCTGCGCCAGACCTTTGTGGACACCTGCCAGCGGCTCTTTGAGCTGTACCAACGCGTGGTGGATGGTCTCTGGAAAACGTACCTCCCCCAGGTGCGTTCACGGAGAGAGAACGAGCGAGATTCGGGTTACAACCTCCGGCTGCGGCGCGAGGCCACCGATACAGCCAGGTTCCTGCTTCCAGCGGCGACCCTCACCAACGTGGGCGTGACCATGAACGCCAGAAGCCTGGAGCACGCCGTCCGCAAGCTGCTTTCCGCCGAGCTGGCCGAGGAGCACGTCTTGGGGGAGGCGCTCAAGGAACAGGGCAGCAAGGTAACTCCCACGCTCATCAGGTACGCCGAACGGAACGATTACTTGGTCAAGACGCGGAAGGGCCAGCACCAGGCCGCGGCGGCGTTCCAAGCGCCGGCGCCGTCGGCGTCCGACGTCACGCTCGTCCACCACGACCCGGATGCGGAGGAGAAGGTGGCTACGGCCTTTCTGTACGGGCTCTCCCACAGGCCCTACGATGAGATACGGCAGCACGTCCGAGGCCTCAGCGTGGCGGAGCGGGACCGGGTCTTGGATACCGCTCTGGAGCACCTGGGCTCCCACGACTCCCCGATTAGGGAGATGGAGTCCGCCTACTGCACCTTCGAGTTCATCTTTGACTACGGGGCGTACCGGGAGTTCAAGCGCCATCGCATGCAGACGTACATCCCGCAGCCCGCCACCACGGCCCTGGGTTACGTCGTGCCCTCGCTTGTCGAGGAGGCCGGCCTTGGAGACGTGTTCCAGGATGCCATGCAGACGTCGGATGCGGGGTTTAAGGCCGTGGCCGATGTGTCGCCCCAGGTAGCCCAATACCTGGTGACCCACTCCCACCGACGACGGGTGGTGGCGACGATGAATCTGCGCGAGTGCTACCACCTGTTCAAGCTACGGACCCAGCCTACGGCCCACTTCTCTTTGGTGGCCGTGATGCAGCAGGCGCTGGAAAAGGTGCGTAACGTACACCCTTCGCTCTTCAAGCACCTGCGCCTGCGGACCTAGCCCCCGACTTGTCGGGGGACCTACTTGCGGTGTCCCGGTGGCGGTAGGTCGGGTCTAACGGGTTAAGCCCACGCCGGGACGCACAGCCGTTCGTGAGGTTGCAAGGGGGCAAAGAGCGCCCTGCCGGGGAGTTTGAGGGGTGTCCCCTCAAACCCAATAACCTACCGAGGGAGGGTGGGTGGGACATAAGGCGGTTGCCCTTCCATTCGAAAACCGTAACGTATAAGAGGCCCCGCTCCTAGGAGCGGGGCCTCTTATACGTCGTCACGTTGTGCCGATAGCGCCTACGCCGTCTCGCGCTTGCGCCTTACGAGGACCAGCGTCCCCGCGGCGGCCAGGGCCAGACCGGCGATGAGGACCCCCATTGCCGCGTTGCCCACCAGGGCGTCGCCGGTGCCAGGAGCGTCGGCCTCCGGAAACCCCGCGGTCCCCATCTGTGGAACGAACATTGCGATGTCCTGGGCCTCGGTGTACGCCTTGTTAGCGCCGCCCTCCGCAGCAGTGCTGCCCGCCACGCCGTCGCCATCGTCGTCGGTGCCTTCTACCGCTCTCGTGAGGTTGGAAACGGCGTTGTCAAGCGATATGTTCAGTAGCACGTTGTCCGTGGTCTGAGCAATGCCAGTGAGGGCGTTGTCCCTGGCCTGAGTGGCGAGGGTGCTCACGTTGGTGGCGGAAGCGATGACGCCGTCCGCGTGGGTGTCCACCGTCTCGTTGTCGGGTGCGCCGGCCCTGGCCAGGTTGGCGTGGAAAATGGCATCGGCGACGTAGTTCAGCACGCCGTTGCCGTCGCCGGGGTCACCAAAGCTCGCGTCGTAGTTGTCGCCCTCGGCGCCTTCGATAATGTTCACCACGTGGTGCAGGTGGGCTTGCTTATCCGACAAATTGGCGGAAGAATCGGCCAAATTGGCGTGGAGCAAAGCTGCCAGCGTCTGCTCTCGCAGGCCAACGGCGATGCCCTTCTCGTCGGGGTTCGCGGGCCACGCCACCAACAGGTGGCCCACGTGCACGAACGCGCCAGCCTCAACGTGGTCGGAGTAAAGGATTGCGCCGGGCGTCGCGGGGTCGGGGTCCGGCTCCGAGGAGATGGCGAAGGTGTTGTACGTAGCCAGCAGGTTGGCGCCGTCAGGGTCGGTGTACGTGGAGCTGATCGCGCCCTCAGCGGAGACGGCGAGGAGGCCGGTGCTGACCTTGGAGGCGCCGCCCGCGGCGATGAGCCATCCCTCGTACTGCGTGCCCGTCGCGGGCTGCGACACCCCTTCGAGGTCAATCACGAGGCTGTCGCTGAGCGCGTTGGCGTCCCGGAAGACCACGGACCCTGTCACGGCCGCTTCCTCCACTTGAGCGGGAGCTACATCGGGACAGGTCACATCGGGGTTAAAGTCGGCGAACTGGCCGCTTGGGTTGGGTATGAACCACATGTGGAGTGCGACGAGCGTAGGGTCAGGTGGGGAGACGTTGAATTCGTTCCCAAAGAGCGATGCACCCGCGTCGGCGGGAGCAGTGTACTCTGCGCCTATCACAAGCCCATCCGTGTCCACCAGGAGACGGGGCGGATTAAGGGCATCAACAGGGGCGCTAAGCAATGCTGCGTTAGCGTAGTGGCGGCCCATGCCTCCTAGTCCAGGTACTGCCACGCATTCGGGGTCGGCAGCGTAGCCTGCTCCGATGGCATCTACCTGAGTCCAGCCTTGGAACTTCGCTTCCACGTCGGCGATGGTCGTCTCCTCCTGGGCGCTGACCACGGCGACGGAGGCCACCAAAGTCAGCATCAAGGCAAGGAGAACGCTTACTGGAAGTACGCGGCGCATGAACATTCCGCCTCCTAGCGCTGGTCTATGGGCTGCCTTCGTGCAGACGGCAGGACACCCGGAAAGACGGCGCTTACTCTAAATTGTGGTCACTAACGATACACTGGCTGCGACTAGGTGGTTTCAGCCAGCGGGTATGAGACGTTCGTCAGGCAACCATCCTGCGGCCCGCATTATAGTACAAGCGCGTCAGATGTATAGACCTCTCGTAAGCATTTCCCATCAACATCGGCTGCACGGCCATGAGGCGCATGTGTGGAGATGCCCCGCCGTCCAAGGCGCCGGTTAGGTGCGGCCGAGGAGTGCATCAGGACGTCGGTGAGCACTGGCCCTGTATTGACGCTCCTTCGCCGCTCCACTACCATGTATCCGGACCGTAATAGCAGCCATCGTTAGGGGAGCCGGGGGAGCCTGGCTGAGAGGCCTCGACGTTTCGGGGCGACCCTTTGAACCTGACCTGGGTAATACCAGCGGAGGGAGAGCGGCACGGCATGCCTCTGGAGCTTCCAAAGGCCGTTCCTCTTCGCAGGGACGGCCCTCGTTGTTTTAGGAAGGAGTCGTGATGACCCAGACCATTCGCCGTAAACGACAGCCAACGCACATGCCACCCCTTCCGAACAGTCGAAAGGTATGGCTGTCCGGGCCACGGCCTGATATCAGGGTGCCGGAGCGCGAGGTCTCCCTTACGCCCACCGCTGGCCTAGGTGAAGCGGGAGAGAACCTACCGCTTCGACTCTACGACACCAGCGGGCCGTATACCGATCCCGCCGCGGCGCCTGACGTCTATAAGGGCTTACCGCCCTTGCGCGAAGGTTGGGTGTCGGAGCGCGGCGACGTCGAGCCCGATGTTGGACGAGGGGTCGACCCTGGCGGCAATGGCACGCACCGGGTCGGCCGCGGCCGCAAGGCGCGGGCCTTTCCGGGCCTCATGCGCCAGCCCCTCCGGGCCAAGGCGGGTCGGAACGTGACCCAGTTGCACTATGCGAGGAAGGGGATCGTTACGCCTGAGATGGAGTTCATCGCGGTCCGGGAAGGGATGGAGCCGGAGTTCGTCAGGCAGGAGGTGGCGCAGGGAAGGGCAATCATCCCGGCTAACATCAACCACCCCGAGAGCGAGCCGATGATTATCGGCCGAAACTTTCTCGTAAAGGTTAATGCGAACATCGGCAACTCCGCCGTTACCTCGTCCGTCGAGGAGGAGGTGGAAAAGATGGTCTGGGCCATCCGGTGGGGTGCCGACACCGTCATGGACCTCTCCACCGGCAGCGACATCCACACCACCAGGGAGTGGATCATCCGGAACGCCCCGGTGCCCATCGGTACCGTGCCCATCTATCAGGCGTTGGAAAAGGTGGACGGCGGAGCTGAGGAGCTGACCTGGGAGGTCTATCGTGACACGCTCATTGAGCAGGCCGAGCAGGGCGTGGACTACTTCACCATTCACGCCGGGGTGTTGCTGCGCTATGTGCCCCTCACCGCTCGCCGGGTCACCGGCATCGTGTCGCGGGGCGGCTCCATCATGGCTGCCTGGTGCTTAGCCCACCACCAGGAGAATTTCCTCTACACACACTTCGAAGAGATCTGCGAGATCATGCGGGCCTACGATATATCCTTCTCGCTGGGTGATGGCCTCCGCCCTGGTTCCATCGCCGACGCCAACGACGAGGCGCAGTTCGCGGAGTTGGAAACCCTGGGCGAGCTCACGCAGGTCGCTTGGAAGCACGACGTCCAGGTGATGATCGAGGGGCCCGGCCACGTGCCCATGCACAAGATCAAGGAGAACATCGACCGCCAGCTAGAGGTCTGCCACGAGGCCCCCTTCTACACCCTCGGGCCGCTGGTCACCGACATCGCCCCGGGGTACGACCACATCACCTCGGCCATCGGGGCCGCCATGATTGGCATGTTCGGCACCGCCATGCTCTGCTACGTCACGCCCAAGGAACACCTGGGGCTTCCGAACCGGGACGATGTAAAGGCGGGGGTCATCGCCTACAAGATCGCGGCGCACGCCGCCGATTTGGCCAAAGGCCATCCTCGTGCCCAGGAGTGGGACGATACCATCTCCAAGGCTCGTTTCGAGTTCCGGTGGGAGGACCAGTTCAACCTGTGCCTGGACCCCGAGACCGCCCGCGCTTATCACGACGAGACGTTGCCCAGCGGCGGGGCCAAGGTTGCCCATTTCTGCTCCATGTGCGGGCCCAAGTTCTGCTCCATGCGGATTACCCAGGACGTTCGCGAGTATGCGAAAAAGCATGGGCTGGATACGGCCCAGGCCATCCAGGCGGGCATGGAGGAGAAGTCGAAGAAGTTCACGGAGGGGGGCAGCCAAGTTTACATCAAGGTCTAGTCGCTCTTGGGGGGCCTTTTCCTGTGAGAAAGGTTTCCCAAGCCCTTCCGAAAGAACGCTGAGCTTACCCGCTTCGTGCATTTGAGCAAAAGGACGGGAAAATAGTGGTGAGGGTGCCTGTGGCCCTAACCATAGCGGGCTCCGACTCAGTGGCCGGGGCGGGCATTCAGGCCGACCTGAAGACCTTCGCTGCCTTTGAGGTCTATGGGGTCAGCGCCATCACCGCCGTTACCGCCCAAAACACTTTGGGCATCTCTGCCATCCAGGAAATGGACCCTGCCATCGTCGCTGCTCAAGTGGATGCGGTCGTGGCTGACCCCGGCGTGGACGTGGTGAAGACCGGCATGCTCTCCAGCGCTCCGATCATCGAGGTGGTGGTGGAGCGGTTGCGCCGCCACGGGCTGGAGCGCGTGGTGGTGGACCCGGTCATGGTGGCGAAGGGCGGCGAGCGTTTGCTTCGAGAGGACGCCGTGGACGCCCTGCGAGACCTGCTTCTGCCCTTGGCCTTGGTGTTGACTCCCAACGCCGCTGAAGCCGAGGTGCTGGCCGGACTGCCGGTGCGAGACCTGGACGAGGCACGGGCTGCGGCCCAAGCCATTGGGGAGATGGGACCTCGGTACGTGGTGGTCAAGGGCGGGCACTTCGGAGACGACGCCACCGACGTTTTATACGATGGCGTCCGGTGTACCGAGTTCGCCGCACCCCGGGTACCCACCACCAGCACCCACGGCACGGGCTGCACCTACGCCTCTGCCATCGCTGCCGGTTTAGCTCATGGCCGTGCGGTGGAGGAGGCCGTACGCGAGGCGAAGGGGTACGTCCATCGCGCCATCAGCGCTGCTTTTGCCGTTGGCGCAGGCCACGGCCTGCTGCACCACTTCCATCAGTGGTGGGCGGCACCGAAGGGCATATAAGGGCCTTAGATTGAATTTCAGCCCATCATTACCAGCGAAAGGTATTGCCGTCGGTCGTTTCTGTGGTATACTCCGCCCATTGTTTTGTGCTGTGAGCCAATTCTAGGAGGTGTGGTCTTGGCAACACTACGAAAAGGAGATCTGGCTGGACGGGTTGCCTCGAAACTTGGAGGGCCACGTTCTCAGGGAGACGCCGTTCTTAACGCAGTGCTTAGTAGCATTCGCGAGTGCCTCGCGGCGGGCGACCGAGTCGTTCTCACTGGTTTTGGCGCTTTCGAGTCGCGGCGAGTGAAGGAGCGGCAGGTCCGCGCCATTCGCGGGGCTGCGGCTGGTACTCGGGTTACCGTGCCAGCGCACAACCGCGTTGGATTCACGCCTGGCTCAGAGCTGTCCGCGGCAGTGCGCGGCAGAAGGTAAGCGACTCAGCCTCCGCGTTCGTCCCTTAACGTGACAGCCGGTTAAAGAGACCACCCGGCCGGGTGGTCTCTTTATGTCGTTTTTTCCACTCTCCCGTCTCACTTAATAGGCGCGGGCATTGGCCTGCCGGCGCAGGCGGCGACCACGTTCCGCGCGGCAAGCAGGGCCATTTGCCGCCGGGCCTCGTGAGATGCACTGCCGATATGTGGCGTGAGGACCACGTTGGGAAGCCTGAACAGGGCGTGGTCTGCGGGTAATGGCTCCGGAGTGGTCACGTCCAGGCCGGCGCCGGCGATGGCGCCGCTTTCCAGGGCGCGGGTTAGCGCCTCCTGGTCTACGATGTCCCCGCGAGAGGTGTTGATGAGAAAGGCCGTTGGCTTCATGGCCGCTAGCTCCGCCTCGCCTATCAGGTGGTGGGTGTCCGGAGTCAGCGGGACGTGCAGCGTCACGAAATCGGCCTCCGACAGCAACGGCCGCAGGGCCCCTGCGTAGACCACTCCAAGGGTGCGCTCCGCCTCTGGGCGACGGTGCCGGGCAAGGTACAACACCCGCATGTCGAACCCTCTGGCCCGCTTGGCCACCTCCAGTCCGATGCGTCCGAGCCCCACGATGCCCAAGGTCCGCTGGTGGACGTCATACCCGAGCCAGCCTTGAGGATGCCAGGGACCCCAGTTGCCCGCCTTGGCCGCGTTGGCTGTCTCCGTCACGCGCCTGGCCGCGGCCAGCAACAGCGCGAAGGTGAGGTCGGCGGTGGCCTCCGTCAGCACGCCGGGTGTGTTGCCAAGCAGGACCCCACGCGACTTCGCGGCCGCGAGGTCGAAATTGTCGTATCCCACGGCCACGTTCGAGACCACCTTCAGCCCGGGCACGGCGTCCAGCAGAGCGACGTCCACGGAGTCGGTCAGCATGGTGACCAGGGCGATGCATCCCTGGGCGCGCTCGAGGAGCTCGGCTGGCGTCGGGGGGAGCGGGCTTTCCCACACGTCCACCCTGCTGAACTCGCGCCGGAGCAGCTCGATGGCGTCGGCGTGGAGCTGACGGGTGACGAACACCTTGCCGTCGATCAAAGGCTGGCCCTTCGAGGACGAGAGTAGGGCGCGCGAACGGGTGCTGGCGCGTGTCCCTTGCGCTGGGCTACCATACCAGGGTGTCCCCTGGACCCCTATGCGGTGTCCCTATCCCCGCCTGACCACCTGTTTCTATCAACCCCACGCCGGACCGCTCCCAGGGTATCCCCTGGACCCACTCGCTCTGTCTCCGTCCTGCCTCACTACATACCCCACTGAGTCCACGCCGTATCCCCCACTGGATGCCATACCGGCACTTCCCGTCTTGCCAAGCTCTCAACGGGCGCTGCATCATATACACCGTCATGGAGCACACATCCCCCAGATGGGTTGCTTTGATGGACCTGGACGCGTTCTTCGCCTCGGTCGAGGTGATTGAGCATCCGGAGCTCAGGGGCAAGCCCGTGCTCATCGGCGGCTCGCCGAGTGGAAGGGGCGTGGTGGCCGCGGCGTCTTACGAGGCCCGACAGTACGGGGTCCACTCCGCCATGCCCATGTCGCAAGCCCTGCGTCGCTGCCCTGAAGCGAAGGTCCTGCCGGCCCGTCACCAGGTGTACCGCGATTATTCCGGCCGGGTAATGGCGCTCTTGAATGAGGTTACAGACGTGGTGCAGCAGGTCTCCATCGACGAGGCGTACCTGGAGCTCACGCCGGTGGCGGTCAGCATGCGAGAGGTGGAGGCCTTGATGCGCGACTTGCAAGGACGCGTGAAGGACGAGATCGGCCTGCCGTGCTCCGTGGGACTGGCCGGTAACAAGATGGTGGCGAAGGTGGCGTGCGAGACGGGCAAGCCCAACGGCTTTGTGATCGTGCTGCCTGGCAACGAGGCCGGGTTCCTTGCCGGCCTTCCGGTGCGGCAGCTACCCGGCATCGGCCCCAGGTCGGCCGAGCGGCTCAACGCCCAGGGGTTCGAGACCCTAGGACAGGTAGCGTCGGCGCCGCTCCACCGCTTGACCGCGCTGATGGGGCCCTGGGGTGCGGTGCTTCAGCGCCATGCCCAGGGCCAGGACGAGTCGCCGCTGCACACCGAGCGCGAGGCTAAGTCCATCAGCTCCGAGCAGACGTTTCCCATCGACATCGACCAGACGGGACCGTTGGACGAACGCATGGCGCGTATGTCCACCGAGGTTGGCGAGTCGCTCCAGCGCCACGAGTTGGTGGCGCGTACCGTAACCCTGAAGCTTCGCTTCGCCGACTTCACGACCATCACTCGGTCCATCAGCCGGCCCAACGCCACGGCCAGCCCCGAGGCCATCCACCAGGCAGCCGTGCAGCTTCTGATGGCCAACTGGACTCCTGGCCAACCCGTGCGGCTCGTGGGGGTTGGGGTGAGTAACCTGCGGCCTCGCCAGGCCCCTGGCCAGCTACCGTTGGCGGCCCTGCTGCAGGAAGAGGGCGCCTAGCAGGTCGATGAAAAAGGGGAGTGCAGAGGGGCCTCTCCCCTCTGCCGGGAGCCTGAGGGATACCCTCAGATATAAATTATTCCCCCTTCCTGGCCAGGCTTGTCCCTTCGGCAGGCTCAGGGCTGGCTCTGAGCGAAGCCGAAAGGAAGGGGGTCAAGGGGATGGTCGAAAGGGTTTTTCAGCACCCCCTGCTAGGTCCGAGGTACAAAAGCGGCCTGTTTATCGGCGTTTGGCTTACTTTTCTGGGGAGGTACCGAATTGTTACTGCTCAGTGAGGACCACGTTCGCCAGCTACTGCCGATGGACGAGTGCGTAGAGGTCATGGAGCGCTTGTTCCAGGACGCCGGGGCGGGAAACGCCTTTAACGCCACCCGGTATCGGATGCCCTTGCCCAGTGGGGTCCACCAGGTCATGGGGGGGATGTCCACTGCCTTGGGGGTCTCGGGCATCAAGACGTACGCCACCGGCGGTGCGGGTGGCAATATGCTGGTGCTGCTCTACGGCCTAGACCCCGTGGAGCCGGTGGCGTTGATGAGCGCCAACGCCCTGGGCGCGCTCCGGACCGGGGCGGCCAGCGGGCTCGCCACCAAGTATATGGCGCGCCCCGACGCCGCGACGGTCGGCGTTATCGGCAGCGGGAACCAGGCTAGGACGCAGCTGGCCGCCGTCTGCTGCGCCCGGTCTATTCGCCAGGCGTGGGTGTTCAGCCGGACACCCGAGCGGCGGGAGGGGTTTGCGAAAGAGATGTCGGCGTCGCTCAACGTGCCGGTCACGGCCGTTGAGAGCGCGGAGGCGGCGGTGGCGGAAGCGGACATCGTCGTGACCATCACCAACTCCCGAGAGCCGGTGCTGAAGGGCGAAGCCCTCCGGCCAGGCATGCACGTCAACGCGGCCGGCAGCAACCACTGGATACGGCAAGAGTTGGACGATGCCGCGGTGGGCCGCAGCGACCTCATCGTAGTGGACGACCTACCCCAGGCGAAGATCGAGGCGGGTGACCTGATCTGGGCCCATGAGCGCCGGGTTTTCAACTGGGGGCAGGTGGTAGAACTGGGGCAAGTGGTCTCCGGCCAGGTGGCGGGGCGACCGAGCCCCGACGCAGTCACTCTCTTCGAGTCCCAGGGCATCGGAATGGAGGACGTAGCCGCCGGCATGCACGTCTATCGAAAGGCGTTGGAGCAGGGCCTGGGCCAGCGCGTTGACGTGTAGACCAAGGCCCAGGCCGCCCATAAAGCAAGCTGGTTGGGGGCGCCCGGGAAGCGCGGGTTCGAGTGGGTCAAGTGGGTGCACGGGGTGCGGTTCAACGAGACGCGTAAGTGTTTGCAGCCGCCCGCCCTTCGACAAGCTCTCCGGCTTCGTCGGGAGTCTCCTCGACCTGTCGAGGGACAGGACGAGCGTCCCGATTCATCGGGATCCTAGCGTACGCTGAGTTTTGGAACCAAGTACTAGTACTTAGTCCACAAAGATCCTGTCATTCTGAGTCCCGATTGCATCGGGACTCAGAATCTCTCACCCGAGAGACCCTTCGCTGCGCTCAGGGTGACAAAGAGATGAAAGGCATTTCCTGGACAAACGGTTAGAAGTACACAGCCCTGCCGTAGCCGCCCCCAGTGGAGATGTTCTCGCCGGTGACGCAGGAGGCCTTGGGAGAGCAGAGGAAGGCTACGACGTCGGCCACTTCGGTGGCATCCACGATGCGCTGGATGGCGCTCTCCTGGGCCGTGAACTGCGTCGCATCCTCCACGGTGATACCCTCGCGCTGGGCCATGGCTTCAATTCGCGCCTGGGCCGCCTCGTTCCAAACGAAGGCCGGGTGAACGGCGTTGACGGTGATGCCACTGGCGCCTAGCTGGTCGGCCAGGGCTTTGGTCATGTTGCTCACCGCCGCGTTCCGCATACCGGCGCTGACGCCCAGCGGGTAGCGGCCCGTCAGTCCACCCAGGTGAATGATCCGGCCCCAGCCCTTCCGTTCCATGTAGGGGGCGACCTCTCTGGAGCAGCGGAAGTAGCCAAGCATCTTGGTCTCGAAGCCGTCGATGATGGTCTCATCCGAGATGGTGCTCAGGCGCTCTTGCTCGTAGCCCGTGGGGCTAGGCGCGGTGGGTGAGAGCCGGGCGGCGCAGTTCACCAGGATGTCGATGTGGCCGAAGGCCTCGGCCGTCTGCTGGACCAGCCGGCGGATGTCGTCGAGCGCGTGCATGTCGGCCTGGACGGGCAGGATGCGCCGGCCTGTTTCCTTGGCCAGCTCTTCGGCGGTCGCCCGCAGGGCCTCCTCGCCCCGCGAGCAGATGGCCACGTCCACGCCTTCGCGGGCAAGCTGACGGGCGATGGCCTTGCCGATGCCCCGGCTGCTGCCGGTTACAATGGCCGTCTTGTCCGTCAACTCCAGTTCCATGGCACCTTCTCTTTCCGGAACGTGCCGTAAGGCACTGCAGCCTAGTAGAATACCCCGCCGCCCGTGCCACCGGAGACGGAGATGCTTTCTCCCGTAATGGAGTGCGCCCTGGGGGAACAGAGGAAGGCGACGATGTTGGCGATCTCCTCTGGGGTCACGATGTGGCGGATGGCGTTGCCCTGGGCCATATGCTGGCGGGCCTGGTCCACCGTGATGCCCTGGCGCTGCGCCACGGCTTCCAGACGGTCTTGTAGTGTCTCGGAACCGACGGCTCCAGGCTGGATGACGTTGACGGTGATGCCCTTGGGGCCGAGCTGGTTGGACAGAGACTTACCCAGGTTCGTCACGGCGGCGTTACGCATCCCACCGCTCACGCCACCCGCCATCCGGGTCGCCATTCCGCTGACCAGAACCATCCGGCCCCAGCCTTGACGCTCCATGTAGGGCACCACTTCCCTGGCGCACCGCACGTATCCCAGCATCTTGGTCTCGAAGTCGTTGATGATCAGCTCGTCGGACACGTTGGCGATGTCGTCGGGGCCTTGCGTGCCGCCTATCTGGGCGGCGTTATTGATGAGGATATCGACGCGGCCGAAGGTATCGGCGGTCCGCTGGACCAGGCGCTGAATGTCGTCGAGCTTGCGCATGTCCGCGGGGACGGCTAGAAAACGGCGTTCCGTCTCGGCGCCCAGCTCCTCGGCGGCGGCTTTTAGGGGCCCTTCGTTGCGCGCGCAGATGGCCATGTCCACCCCTTCACGGGCAAGCTGGCGGGCGATGGCCTTGCCGATACCCCGGCTCCCACCCGTAACGATAGCTACTTTGTCGGTTAACTCAAGGTCCAAGACGACTTTCCCTTTATCGCACGTGTACTGCTAGCTGGCACCTGGGAGCTCAATGGCAACGCAGCCGCTTGTGTAGCGGATCGTGTAGATTCGAAGCCACACCCCAAGGCATTTTACCCACCCAATCGCCCCGGACCGAGCCCTCGTTGCGTGGCGTTCCACCTGAGTTTACGTAGCGAAGGTGGAGGCGAAGACCAGCGCCACGATGGACATGAGCTTGATCAGGATGTTCAGAGAGGGGCCGGAGGTGTCCTTGAACGGGTCCCCCACCGTGTCGCCGACTACCGCTGCCTTGTGGGGCTCGGAGCCTTTGCCTCCGTGCTGGCCTGCCTCGATGTACTTTTTGGCGTTGTCCCAGGCGCCACCGGCGTTGGCCATGGTGATGGCCAAGAGCGATCCCGTCGCGATGGCGCCGACGAGTAGGCCACCCACTGCTTCGGCGCCCAGGAAGGGGATCAGCCCGACCCCGATGGGCACGACCACCGCCAGCAGCCCGGGGAGCACCATCTGCCGCAAGGCGCCGCTGGTGCTGATGTCTACGCAACGGGCGTAGTCGGCGCGGACACCCTCGACGCCCTCGCGCAGCCCCGGAATCTCCTGGAACTGTCGCCGCACCTCTTGGATCATGGCCTGGGCCGCACGTCCCACGGCCTCCATGGTGAGGGCGCTGAAGATAAACGGCATGAGCGCGCCGATGAGCAGGCCGACCAACACCGGGGGGTCCAGCAGATTGATGCTTTCCAGACCTACCACGCTGGCGTAGGCCGCCATCAGCGCCAGCGCCGTAAGCACGGCAGAGCCGATGGCGAAGCCCTTGCCGGTGGCGGCGGTGGTGTTGCCCAGGGAGTCCAGGGAGTCGGTCCGCTCTCGGACCTCAGGGCCCAGATGCGCCTGCTCGGCGATGCCGCCGGCGTTGTCGGCCACGGGCCCATAGGCGTCGGTGGCCAAGGTGATGCCCAAGGTCGATAGCATACCCACCGCGGCAATGGCAATCCCGTAGAGGCCAGCGACCTCGTGCGCGCCGAGCACGGCGGCCCCGATGATGATGAGTGGGATGCCGGTGCTGAGCATACCGGTGGCGAAACCGCTGATGATAACGGTGGCCGGACCCGTGAGGGACCTAGCGGCAATACTCTGCGTCGGCTTGTTCTCATAGCTGGTGAAGTACTCGGTGCTCAGGCCAATGATCACTCCAGCGCCGAGGCCGATGGCCACCGCGCCGAAGATGTTCCATACCTCGGTCATGGTCAGGTCGTTGATGACGGTGAACAGCCACCATATAGCCAGGAAGGAGAAGCCAAGGCCCAGGATGCCTGCGGTAAAAATACCCCGACGCAGCGACCACAGCAGGCTGCTGATATTCGCTCGTTCCCCCGTGCGGACCACGAAGGTGCCAAGGATGGACGCGACGATGCCGACGCCACTGATGAGGAAGGGTAGGACCATCGCGACGGAGTCCACTTCGGTGGCGCCGCCAAGGAAGGCAGCGCCTCCGGCCAGGGCCAGCGAGGCGATGATGGCGCCGACGTATGACTCGAAGAGGTCCGCGCCCATGCCGGCGACGTCGCCCACGTTGTCGCCTACGTTGTCAGCGATAACCGCGGGGTTGCGGGGGTCGTCCTCGGGTATCCCCGCCTCCACCTTCCCTGCTAGGTCAGCGCCGACGTCGGCGGCCTTAGTGTAGATGCCGCCTGCCACGCGGGCGAAGAGGGCGATGCTGGACGCGCCGAAGCTGAACCCAGCCACGATGGCCGGGTCTTCGTAGATCAACCACAGGGTCAGAGCACCCAAAAGGCCGATACCCACCACCGAGACGCCCATGACACCACCGCTGGAGAAGGCGATCCGGAGGGCCGGGTTGAGCGCTCGCATGGCTGCGGTCGCGGTTCGCATGTTGGCCTTCACGGCGATGTTCATCCCGATAAGGCCGGTGATTCCGGAGCTGATGGCGCCCACTATGTAGGCGATGGCCACCTCCCAATGCTGTTCGTCCCGCAGCAGGCCCAGGATGAGCAGCACACCGAAGACGATAAGGACGAAGATGGCTAGGACGCGGTACTCGCGGCTCAGGAAAGCAGAGGCCCCCTCCTGAATGGCCTTGCCGATGGTCCGGACGGCCTCGGGCCCTTCGTCTTCCCGCAGCACCCTCATCGCTAGGGCGATCGCAAAGAGCAGGGCCAATACACCCGCGCCGATGGCCAGATACAGGCCGGTCATGCCAGTGCCTCCCGAAAAGGAGCCTGCTTTTCCTCAGCAGGCTCCTACGTGGTAATGATGCGCTTCCTCAGCGCCGAAACGTTATCACCCGCTACGAATCGCGTCAACCAGGGCGCAGCCCTGGACCCATTTGCGGTGTCCCTATCGCTGCGAGTCAGCGTAGCTTGGTCAAGCCCACGCCGGGGCGCTTCGTTCTGTAGAAACGGTGTACCGGGGTGGGCTGGGCGGGACAACCAACCAAACGCCAGCTCTAATCTTTCATTTGCCTGAGAGATTCCTCGCCCCGCCTACGGCGGACTCGGAATGACAGACTGACGGCCCCGACTCGTCGGTCCGAAGGACTCCGGACTCCTTCGGAGGACACCCACCAGGGCCGCAGCCCTGGACCCACTTGCGGGGTTCCGAGCGCTTATTACGACGTAGTGCTATGAAGCCCGCGCCGTGACGCTTCGCTCAGGAGAAACAGCGCACCGGGGTGGGTTGGGTGGGAAAAACAACCCAAAGGTTTGCACTAATTGTTGGTTTGCCAGAGAAATCCTTCGTCAGCGCCACTCATCTTCCAGCACGGCGTACAGCAGGTGGTCCCGCCAGCTCCCTCGGACAAGCATGTGTCGTCGAAAATAGCCCTCTCGCTGCATGCCCACCTTCTCTAACACACGCGTCGAGGCTACGTTGTCCGCATCGCAAGTGGCCCAAATTCGATGGAGGCCGAGATGCTCGAAGCCGAAGCGGACCGCCGCCCGGGCCGCCTCCGTCGCATAACCCTGGCCCCAATACCCACGGTTGAAACAGTAACCGATATCCCCGTCCCGAAGGCTCTGGCTTCTAATTCTGATGGCACAACCGCCGATAAATTGCCCATTTGACCTCAGCGCGACCGCCAACTCGAACTTCGTGCGGGGAACCTCACGCTGAAGCGCCAGGACTTGCTCAACGAACGCTTTGGACTCTTCCTCGGTGTTCGGGCCAAATGGCATATACCGCACCACTTCCAGGTCGGTGGCGTATTTATGGACCGCACGCCAGTCCTCTGCGACAAACTCCCGGAGCAGAAGCCGCTCGGTCTGCAAAGGCAGACTTATGGGCTGGTTAGGCGCTTTAGGCTTCAGCATCTTCCCGTTCGATTCCCTTTCTAATGTAGGGGCTCCAATGTGCACCGTACCGTTGTTGGAGTTGAGGAAGCCGGTAGTCGAGCCCAGTGACCCTTTTACGACAAATTGGGGACCCGCAGTTACACTTCCACGGCGGGTCCCAATCGGGTGAGTTGAACATGCCGTAATCAATAGTGAGTTCTTCATCAGCCGTGATATCCCGACGGGCCGCTATCGTCACCGCATCCATCAGCCAGACGTTTGGGTCGCACGAATGGTTCATCAGATCATCAGGATTTTCTGGTCCATCGGCAAACTCACCTAGATACAGGCCTTCGTCGATCGGCGCGTAGGAAAATTGTCGTGAGGCGCCTTTCGCAACCTGTTCGGCGGTAAACAGCACTCCACCCCAGATAATGACGACCTCACCGGCGGCGATAGGTGCGGTGGTGAATACCCCGCGACCGTGCACTCGTGACGCTCGCACCACAACTCTTGGGTCAATCCACGACCTTCGCCGATACTCCACGCTGGTAGTTATTCTTCTGCCGCCAGCTTTCGCTCCAGGCGGCGCTGGCGCACGGCCAGGGTCAGGTCGCCGCGGGTGCGCTCCAGCACGGCCCGCAGCGCGTCGGTGGTGCGGCGCAGCCCGTTTGTCAACGCGTCAGGGAAGTCCATGACCACCATCACGTTGTACACCTCGTCCATCTTCTCCATCAGCTCCTCGCATCGGGAGTCGTCGTCGCGCCGGAGCGAATCGAGAATGTAGCGCCGTAGCTCGCTGGCCGCCTCGGCCAGTCCGTTGAGATACGGGGCCGTTTCCACGCCCAGGTCGTTGGGCCGTGGCAGCGGAGTGCCGGCGATGAAGGCGTACACGGCGCACGATTCGGTGTACTCCTTCTGGGCGTCCTGGGTGAAGCCGGTGAAGTACAGGTCCTGGTGGTCCCGCAGCAACTCCCGGGTCTCGGATACCAGCCGGCCGGTGGCTTGCACCATGGCCTGGGCCTCGTCGAGCTCGTTGCGGTGGATGGCCCGGATGGCGGTGGCGGAGCTGCGGATCACCTCACGGGAGGTGCGTAGCGCCTGCTCCCGCATCTCGTGCTTTTGCGAGAACCGGGCCAGCGCCTCGTTGGTGATTTGACTTATGGGGTTGGTGTCGTCTTTCATGGCGCGCCCAGGGTATCAGGCCCGGCGTGCTCGTGCACCCTCCTTGACGCTGCTGGGCCCGTTCGTGGCATACTTGCTGCCTTACTAGCCACCCGGCGTTTCTGGAGGTGCGGTCGTATGGCCCGTGAGCACGCGAACGTCGTTGCCCCGCCGCCTTTGCTCGCTGCCCCCTTCTTGGTGGCGGGAGTCCTGCTGCGGCTGTGGATGCCCCTGCGGCTGTTTCCCGACGCGCTCATCGGGCATGGGGCTGGCTGGCCGCTGATACTGGTGAGTGTCGCGCTGATGGTATGGAGCGTCCGGACGATGACTCGACAGCGCGAGAGCCCCGACGTTTACCGGCCCACCAATAAGCTTATTACAAGCGGACCCTTCGCCTTTAGCCGCAACCCCATCTACCTGGCCTTCATCCTGGCGCACCTGGGCGCTGGGCTCGCGGTGAATACCCTGTGGCACGTCATCTTGCTTCCCGCGCCGCTGGCGCTCTTGCACTACGGTGTCATCGCCCGCGAGGAGCGCTACCTAGGCCGCCGGTTCGGTGACGAGTACCAGCAGTACCGGGCGCGGGTGCGCCGGTGGCTATAGCCGGAGGCTTCCTAGGCCGCATGGGCCATCGCGAAGGCCTTCCGCTTCTGCAAGAACCCCAACCCCCCAGGTTGTTTTTCCCACCCCCAGCCCGCCCCTGTGCCCGGCGCCTGCGCAAGCGCCTCGGCGAGGGCTTCATGGCGCTCCGTTGTGAAGGGCGATGGGGACACCGCAAGTGGGTCCAGGGCCGAGCCCTGGCAACGAGTTTGTACTTTTTTTCACCTTGTGGGGCCTCCTGCCCTGTGCTATTCTTCCGGCGAAGATACTGACCGGTAACCGCCTGACATTGGCCAGCTTTGTGGGGCGCTGAAAGGGGCTGCACATGCTCAATCCAACAGATGAAACACCGGAGCAAAATGAGGCCCACAGCCAACCAATCGCCCCGATAGAGTGGGACCTGGACCGCATCGAAGGCGCCACCATCGAGCAGCTCAAATGGAGCTGCCAGGAGGCCTTCCCTGAGCCGGAGATCCACGTTCCCGACGACCTGCGCCGGAGCGTTGCCATCACGTCTGTCGACGCTTTGTTGAACTGGGGGCGCCGCTCCTCGGTGTGGCCGGTCGCCTTTGGCCTGGCCTGCTGCGTCTTCGAGATGTTCGCGTCGGCCATGTCACGCTTCGACATCTCCCGTTTCGGCATGGAGGCGTTCCGCGCCTCGCCCCGCCAGGCGGACCTACTCATCGTTTCTGGAACGCTAACGTGGAAGATGGCGCCGGTCATCCGCCGAATCTACGACCAGATGGCCGAGCCGAAGTGGGTCATCGCCATGGGCGTCTGCGCGACCAGTGGCGGGCCCTACTACCAGGGCTACAGCGTGGTGTCAGGCGTGAACCACATCATGCCGGTGGACGTCTACGTCCCCGGGTGCCCGCCCCGCCCCGATGCCCTGCTGTACGGCATCATGCAGCTCCACGACAAGATCAAGAAGTACACCCTGACCCACCAACCAGCCGGAGCGTAGCGTGACCGCCGCCGTTTCGGGCCACGACTTGGCTGTTGCCCTTCGTGAACGCTTTCCTCGCGCCGTGGTGGACTCCGATGGCACCGCCGTGTGGTTGACGCCGGAGTCGGTGGCTGAGGTCTGCGCCTTCCTTCACGATGGGCCGGAGCAACGCTTTGACCTCCTCAACGCCATCTCCGGCGTTGACTACGTCGAGTACTTCGAGGTGGTCTATCACCTGACGTCCATCAGCCGGAACTGCAGCGCCGTGCTCAAGGCCCGCTGCTATGGGCGGGAAGACCCCACGGTCCCGTCGGTGGTCTCGGTGTGGAAGGGCGCCGAGATGCAAGAGAGCGAGGTGTACGACCTCATGGGCATTCACTTTTCAGGCCATCCCAACCTGAAGCGTATCTTCCTGTGGGAGGGCTTTCAGGGCTACCCGCTGCGAAGGGATTACTTGGAGCCGCCGCTCCCGTACACCTGGCCCCACGGAGGTTAGAGCGTGTCGTTGCGTACGGATCCCATCACCATCAACATGGGGCCGCACCACCCCAGCACCCACGGCGTCTTCCGCCTGCGGGTGACCTTCGATGGGGAGAACGTCCAGGACCTGGAGCCGGTGGTGGGCTACCTGCACCGGGGCACCGAGAAGCTGGCCGAGGAGCGCCAGTACACCCAGGTTATTACGCTGACCGACCGGTTGGACTACGTTGCGTCCATGACCAATAACCAGGCCTTCGTGCTCTCCTGCGAGCAGCTGGTGGGGCTGGAGGCCCCCGACCGCGGCAGGTACCTGCGGGTGATCGCGGCCGAGCTGCAGCGCATCGCCAGCCACCTGATCGGCATCGGCTTTTTCCTGCAGGACCTGGGTGCCTTCGCCACGCCGGTGATGTACTGCTTCCGGGAGCGGGAGCGCATTCTGGACCTGTTCGAGATGCTGTGCGGGGCTCGTATCACGGTGAGCTACATGCGGATTGGGGGGGTCTTTCAGGACGCACCGGAGGAGTTTTGGCCCGCGCTACGGCGTCTGCTCGACGAGCTGCCCCACTACGTCGACGAGTTGGACCGGCTGATCTCCACGAACGAGATCGTTCTTTCCCGCACCAAGGATGTGAGCATCATAACGCCGGAGCAGGCCATCAACGCGTCGCTTACGGGTCCGGTGCTGCGCGCCACCGGTGTGCCGTGGGACCTGCGCAAGGCCAACCCCTACGACGTGTACGATCGGGTGGAGTTCGACGTGCCGGTAGGTTCGGTCGGAGACAACTACGACCGTCTAGCCGTGCGGTTCGCTGAGGTCCGGCAGTCCATCCGGATAGTGGAGCAGTGCCAGCAGCAGGTCGAACCCGGGCCGGTACGCGCAACCATCGCCATGCTCTTTCGCCCGCCGCCGGGCGAGTCGTACGTTCCCATCGAATCTCCCAAAGGCGAGCTGGGCTTCTACCTGATAAGCGACGGCACCATCGCGCCGTACCGATGCAAGATTCGGGCCCCCTCCTTCATCAACTTGTCGCTGCTGAAGGAGATGATGGTTGGCTGGAAGGTGGCTGACCTGGTCGTGACGCTGGGGAGTTTAGACTTCAACATGGGTGAGGTGGACCGCTGATGGGCGAGGGTCTTCAGGGCAACGTCATCTATCGGAACGTCTACGACTTCGTGACGGACCTCCTCCCATCGGGGTGGGAATCGGACTGGGCGTGGCTGGCGTACCTGTTGGCGGCGATGGCTATCATCCTGCTGGTGGTCAATGTTCTCTTTACCATGACCACGTGGTTGACGTACGCGGAGCGCCGGCTGCTTGGCCGGTTCCAAAGCCGGCTTGGACCCAATCGAGCGGGCCCTTTTGGCCTGCTCCAACCCATCGCCGACGCCATCAAGATGCTGAGCAAGGAGGATATCGTGCCCAGGGTCGCCGACCGCTGGGTGTTCAACATGGCGCCGGTGGTGATGATGGCGCCGGTGTTTTTGGCGCTGGCCGTGATCCCCTTCGCGGCTGGCGGCGTGCTGGCGGACCTCAATATCGGCGTCCTCTACGTGGTGGCCGTCTCCGGTATCGGGGTCATGGCGGTGCTCATGGCTGGCTGGGCCTCCGCCAACAGGTACGCGATGTTCGGGAGCATGCGGGCCGTGGCCGCCCTCCTGAGCTATGAGATTCCCGTGGTGCTGTCCCTCCTGGGGGTGGTCATCATCATTGGTTCCATGTCCTTGACGGATATCGTGGAGGGCCAGGGCCTCCCGCTGATGTTGGTCCAGCCCCTGGGGTTCTTCGTCTTTGTGACTGGCATGTCCGCCGAGCTGAACCGCCCACCCTTTGACCTGGCCGAGGCGGAATCGGAGATCATAGCGGGCTATCACACGGAGTACAGCGGTATGAAGTTTGGGGCGTTCTACCTTGCGGAGTACGCAGGGGTGTTGGTGGCCAGCGCCCTCATCGCCGTGCTGTTCCTGCAAGGATGGCGAGGACCGCTGCTGCCGTCGGAGTTGGGGTTCCTGTGGTTCCTGCTTAAGATTTCGGTCATAGCCTTCGTCTTTATCTGGGTCAAAGCCACGTTGCCCAGACTGCGGATCGACCAGATCCTGACGCTTGCGTGGAAGTTCTTGCTGCCGCTGGGCCTGATCAACGTCGTGGCCGCCGCGGTGGAGAAACTGGTGTGGCCCGCTCCAACCACCGCCGAGCTATGGGTCATGGCGGGCATCAACTGGGGCATCGCGGCCGTTGCAATCGTGCTCTTTAGTAACGTTCTTGCCAAGCGCCGGGGCGTCGCCATTCAAACGGTGAGCGCCGCACCCAGGCCAATTGGCGCGGAGGTGAGCTGATGTACGGCGTCGGCATCGCAAAAGGGCTTGCCGTTACCTTGCTGAACCTGTTTCGTAAGCCGTTTACCATCCAGTATCCGGAGCAGCGGGCCCAACAGCACTCGCGGTTCCGAGGACAGGAGTTCGTGTGGTACGAGGAGCGGTGCACGGGGTGCGCTATCTGCGCCAAGTACTGTCCGCTGGGCATCATCCGTATCGTGACCGACCCAGACGGAGGGCATGAGCAGGAGGGCGGTGACTATAAGGTTGATGTCTTTGACATTGACCAGGCACGGTGCATGTACTGCGGGCTCTGCGTGGAGGCATGCCCCTACGACGCGCTCTATATGGGTACCGGGTTCGAGGCTGCCCAGACCCGGCGCCAGGACCTGGTTATTACCGTGGACGAGCTAAAGGCCCGCGAGAAACATCCGAGTACGTGGTTCCGTCCGCAGCTGGAACGGCAGGCCTACGATCCCTACCAGGAAACGGTCGGCTGGGAACAGGTAGGCCGCGAGGACTCCTACTGGCACCCCAAGCGGCCCCAAGAAGTGGATGAACCCCATCGCACAGAGGCCAGCGCCGACGGCGAATACCGGTAATAGGGCCCTCTTCGAAGCGGACGACGTGGAGGTAGCTTCTCCGCGGAGCCGCAACAGGGGCCTGGGAGCGTTCAGAAGGGATGGGATTTCGTTCCTTTGTTGCTGTCACAGGGTTAGGGATCGTCCTCTTGCTAGCGGCGTGTAGTGGCGGCGTTATTCCGCAGGACGAGGTGGACTTTAGGAGATGCGAAAGCTTCCTCAGCTTGAATGAAATCAAAATTTTCCTGGGCAAGCCGCACCTGGTCTTTCGCGCCATAGACGTAACAGAGGGGTCGAAGGAGCTCAACCCGGCTATTGATGAGTCGTGCCAAGCGGGGTTCGAGTTGAACGACCACCAGGCGGCCATCGGTCTGGCGGCCATCAAGTTCGACTCGGAGATCTCCGCGACTGACCACTTGGAGACCTTCACGACCCAGATGCGAGCGCGCGAAGTGGCGGGGGATAAGATGGAATTCGACACGTTTGCCCCAGATTCCTATCAAGTCGTTCCCCAAGAGCCAGGCATAGCCGGCATCGTGGGTTTCAGGCAAGGGCCGTACATCATCCAACTGCACTCCACGGCGGCGGCGGGACGGCCATACCTGATGGACATCGAGCAGTTGCTGGTGCTGGCGCAGGTCATTCAGGAGCGGCTGCCCTAGGGGAAGTTCCGTGGACAACGTTTTTCAAGAAGCTGCCTTTTGGGTGCTGGCGGTGGCCACCGTGGGTGGTGCGCTGCTCGTCGTGCACCTTCGGGACGTGTTTCGAGCGGCGCTGGCGCTAGTGGTCACCTTTTTGGGCATTGCTGGGCTCTTCGCGCTGCTGAGCGCGGAGTTTTTAGCGGTGGTCCAGGTGCTGATCTACGCCGGCGCTATCGCCGTCCTGATCATCTTCGCGGTCATGCTCACCAGGGACGTGGCCCACGGTAATCCGAGCACGCCGGTCCAGTTAGTGGCCCTCACGGTGGGCGCGCTGCTGCTGGGCTTGCTGGTATGGGGCATTGTGGAAGCAGAGTGGGATGCGCTTCCGGCGGTGCTGCCGCAAGAGCTCCAACAAGCGTTTGTGGAGACACCACAGCGGTTGGGCGGCCTGTTGGTGCGCGAGTTCGTCTTGCCCTTTGAGATTGCGGGGGTCGTGCTGCTGGCGGCGGTCCTCGGCGCGTTGGCGATAGTGCGGGAGCGGGGGCAGTGAGGAGGCGAGAGCCGTGGACGTAGAGCGTTTTCTGTTGCTTTCCGCGGTGCTCTTCGCCATTGGGCTGTACGGCGCGCTGTCCAGGCGCAACATCATCGCGGTGCTGATGTCCATAGAGATCATGTTCAACGCGGTGAACCTGGCCTTCGTGGCCTTTTCCCGCTACATAACGCCGGCGGTGCTACGCGGGACGGACGGCCAGGGAGCGGACGCCAGCGCGCTGCTGACGGGCCAGACCTTCGCGATTTTCGTGGTGGTCGTGGCCGCGGCGGAGGTTGCGTTGGGCCTGGCGCTCGTTATCGCTTTCTTCCGGCACCGGGACACGGTGGACGTGGGGGAGATGAACTTACTGCGGCGCTGAGGCAGCGGGCCTCCGGTGGCGCAAAAGGCGGGCGGTACCTATGTGGGTTGAGTACAAGCGCGTGCCAACGCTGATGGCGGCCGAGATGTGGATGGAGATCCTGGAAGGCGAAGGCCTGCCCGTGCGCCTGCTTCCAGAGGGCGACATCACCACCTACGGTGAGCAGGTGGCCTTCCGCGTCATGGTGCCGCGGGGCCGAGAGCACGTCGCCGACGAGATACTGAGGAAGCTCTAGTGATCTCCGAGCTTGCGGTATGGGGTATCATCGGCCTTCCCCTGGCTTCTTTTGTTCTCATCGCAGCCCTGCTCCGGCCGCTGCAAGGTCCGCTTACTCGGCTGAGTGGCTATCTGACGGTCGTTGCCATCGGCGGCTCCCTGGCCCTTTCCATCTGGGCATTGAAATCGACCCTAGGCCACGAGGGCGCAATTGGGTTTCAGCCACACGAGTGGCTGACCATAGGCGATCCCGCTTCGGGCAACGGCTTCGAAATGACCGTAGGGCTCCTACTCGACCCCCTCACGGCGATTATGGTCGTCGTGGTGAGCGGCGTGAGCCTCTTGGTACAGGTGTACTCGCTCGGCTACATGGCCAAGCCGGAGCCGGGGCAAACGTACGCCGACTACCCCCGCTACTTCGCGTACATGGCGCTATTCACGGCGGCGATGCTGGGGCTGGTGCTGTCCCGCAACCTGATCCAGCTCTTCGTCTTCTGGGAGCTGGTGGGCCTCTCCTCCTATCTGCTCATCGGGTTCTGGCATCACCGGCCCGCGGCCGCCGACGCGGCCAAGAAGGCGTTTATCGTGACCCGCGTGGGCGACTTCGGTTTCCTGCTGGCGCTGCTCTACCTGTTCACCAACCGATCGACGTTCATCGCCCAGGGACTCAGCCCCTTTGAGATACCCGACATTCACGTCGCGGCGGCGATATTGCCGGCGGCGGTGGTTACCTGGCTTGCCTTGGGCATCTTCGCGGGGGCGGTAGGTAAGTCGGCCCAGTTCCCGCTCCACACCTGGTTGCCCGACGCCATGGAGGGCCCCACGCCGGTAAGCTCGCTGATCCACGCGGCCACCATGGTGGCCGCCGGCGTCTTCTTGGTCGCCCGGATGTTTCCCCTCTTTGAGCACAGCCAGGTGGCCTTGAACACGGTGGCCGTGATAGGCGGATTCACCGCGGTCTTCGCGGCGACCATGGGCCTGGTGGCCAACGACATCAAACGGGTACTGGCCTACTCGACCGTGAGCCAGCTGGGCTACATGATGCTGGCCCTGGGAGTGGGAGCGCCGGCCGTGGCCATGTTCCACCTGTTCAACCACGCCTTCTTTAAGTGCCTGCTGTTCCTGAGCGCGGGTAGCGTGAACCACGCCACCGGCACCTTCGACATGCGGTACATGGGCGGGCTGCGGAAAGCAATGCCTCTGACGTACCTGACCACCGTGATCGCGGCGATAAGCCTGGTGGGTATCTTTCCACTGGCCGGCTTCTGGAGTAAGGACGAAGTCCTGGCCGTCGCGTGGAGCGGGGAGCATACGGGTACCTTTGCGGTCGCTCAGGTGGTGTTCTGGCTGGCCCTGGCGGCCGTTTTCCTGACCGCTTTCTACGCGTTTCGGCTGGTGTACCTCACCTTCCACGGCGAGTTCCGTGGCGGCGTCGAGGCCCAGCCCGAAGACGAGCGAGTGGGGGACCAGCACCACGTGCACCTGCACGAATCACCCCCCGTCATGATCGTGCCCATGGTGGTCCTGGCCGTGGCGGCGGTGGTCTCCGGCTTCTTGGTCAACCCCGTCACCTCTTTTATAGGCATTCCCATCCACTGGTTCTCCAATTTCTTGGTGGAGGATGCCCCTGGGTTCAACTGGGGCGTCGCGGTGGGGTCCACCGCGCTGGCGGTAGGCGGGATTGTGCTGGCGACGCTGATGTACCAGACCGCACGCATTTCCGCCGAGGGCTTGACCAGACGGCTGCGCGGGTTCCACGTGCTGTTCTCCAAGCGCTACTACGTGGACCACATCTACGAAGGGTTTGTGGTGCGCCGGCTCGTGTATCGGGGCGTTTTCCGATTGTCCGACTGGCTGGACTCACGGATCGTCGATGGTGTGGTCGACCTGGTGGCGTGGACGGGCCGGAGCGTGGGCCGGGCTCCCGCGCAGCTCCAGACGGGCCAGGTGCAGGTGTACGGCGTTGGCATCTCGTTGGGCATCGTTGTCATTCTGCTGACTTACTTAACCCAGCGGTAGGGGAAGGGGCCGGATGCTTTCAGCGATCGTGTTCATACCAGCGGCTGGGGCGCTGCTGATCCTCGTGGCCGGGCGTAGCGTGCGCTTGGTGCGGGGGATCGCGCTGCTGGCGGCGTTGGTGGACTTGGCGCTGGTGGGGGTGGTCTTCGCTGGGTACTCCAGCGCCACCGGCGGCTTCCAGTATGAAGAGCGATTCGACTGGGTCTCTGCCTTTGACATCCAGTACTTCATGGCCGTGGACGGCCTCAGCCTGCCGATGGTGCTGCTGACGGCCATCCTTGGCTTGAGCGCTGTCCTGGTCTCGTGGCGTGTCAGCGAACGGGTGCGGGAGTACTTCTTCTGGCTGCTGCTGCTTCAGATGGCGGTAACGGGCGTCTTCGTCTCCCTGGACTTCATCCTCTTCTTCGTCTTCTGGGAGCTTGAGCTGCTGCCGATGTACTTCCTCATCTCCATCTGGGGCACCGGACGGCGGGAGTACTCCGCAATGAAGTTCCTCATCTTCACCTTCCTGGGCTCCGCCTTCATGTTTGCCGCGATCCTTACCCTCTACTTCTCCTTCTCTGGCGCGGAGCGTACCTTCGACATGACGGTGCTGGCGACGCGCGACTTGACCGCGCTGCTGGTGCCGGTGTGGCTGGTGTTCGCAGGCTTCTTGGTGGCCTTCGCGGTGAAGCTGCCGGTGTTTCCGCTGCATACGTGGCTGCCCGACGCGCATACGGACGCACCCACGGCGGTGAGCGTGATGCTGGCCGGGGTGCTCCTGAAGATGGGCGGCTATGGTCTGCTGCGTATCAACGTGGGCATGTTTCCCGAGAAGGCGGTGGACGTGGCGCCGTTACTGGCCACGTTGGCCGTGGTCAACGTGCTCTACGGCGCCTTCATCGTGATGCGCCAGACCGACCTGAAACGTCTGGTGGCCTATAGCAGCATCAGCCATATGGGGTTCGTGCTGCTGGGTATCTCGTCCGTGGGCGCCGCTACCGGACAGCTCACACCCGTGGGGTTGAACGGCGCCGCCATGCAGCTCTTCACCCATGGCACCATCACGGGCTTGCTCTTCGTCGTCGTTGGTCTCATTTACGATAGGACACATACGCGGCATATTCCCGACATGGGAGGCCTGGCCGCGCGCATGCCTATCATCGGAGTGGTGTTCTTGGTGGCGGGCCTGGCGGCCCTTGGCCTGCCGTCCACCAGCGGATTCGTGGCTGAGATCCTCGTGTTCCTGGGGACCTTCTCGGTGTGGGGATGGGCCACCGGACTCGCCGCCTTCGGCATCGTGCTCGCGGCAGGGTACATCCTGTGGATGGCCCAGCGCACGCTGTTCGGTCCGCGGCCAGCCCGCTACGATGGCCTGGCGGACGCTTCGCTGGTCGACACAGCCTCCATGGCGGTGCTGCTGGTGCCTATCATGGTTATCGGACTGTACCCGAAGCTGCTCACCGATATCTTCGACGTTGGAATCCTGCCGATTATCGCTCGGTTCGGATAGGCGGAATGTATGCCGACTGAAATGGGCCTGCGCGACGTCCTGCTCATCTCGCCAGAGCTGGCGCTGACGGGACTGGCCGTGTTGGTTGTTCTGCTGGACCTCGTGATAGGCCGGCGCAAAGGCGTGCTGCTGGCCGTGGGCACGATAGGGCTACTCGTACCGGCGGGATTCAGCATCGTGCTCTGGAACGAGGTTCACTCGCTGCCCGCCGGCGCCGAGGCGGCGTTCTTCGGGACCATCGTGGTCGACAAGTTCGCCCTCTTCTTTAAGCTTCTCATCGTGGGCATCCTGGCGCTGTTGCTTCTAGCGTCCGGCGGGTACGCGGAGCGGTTCCGCCAGTACCAGGGCGAGTTCATCGCGCTGGTGCTTCTTTCCGCCACGGGCCTGATGCTCCTGGCTGGAGCAGCCGACCTGATCACCGTTTACATCTCCCTGGAGCTGGCGGCGCTTCCGGTAGTAGCCCTGGCGGCCTTTCTCAAGACGGAGATCCGCTCCACGGAGGCGGGGATCAAGTTCCTGCTCCTGTCGGGTATCAGCTCAGCGATACTCCTGTATGGCTTTGCCTTTCTCTATGGCGCCACGGGCACCGTGCGGATATTCAGCTTGGACCCTGCCGTGCCGACTATCGCGATGATGGCCAGCCAGGGAGATGCCGCCCTCCCCTTCGGGAGCTTCCCGTTGATGGTGGGAGCCGTGCTCGCGGTGGCTGGCTTTGGGTTCAAGCTCTCCATGGTGCCCTTCCACATGTGGACGCCCGACGTGTACGAGGGTTCGCCGACGCCCGTGGCAGCCTTCTTGGCGGTGGCTAGCAAGGCGGCGGCCTTCGCCGTGGTGCTACGCGTCTTTCACACCGGCCTCGGGGCGGTAAGTACCGACTGGGTGCTGCTCTTCGCTGGGCTCAGCGCGGCGACCATGACAGTGGGCAACCTGGTGGCCATGGTCCAGACCAACGTGAAACGGCTGCTGGGCTATAGCGCGATCGCCCACGCGGGCTACATGCTCATCGGCGTGGCGGCCGTCACGGCGGATGGCACCGGGTCCGGCGGGGACGCTTTGGGCTCCAGCGGCCTGCTCTTTTACCTGGGCGCCTATGCCGTGACGACCATGGCCGCCTTCTTTGCCGTTATCGTCATCACCAACAGGACCGGGAGTGACGAGATCGACGGCTTGGCCGGGATGGGCCAGCGTGCCCCGTGGGTGGCCGGTGTCCTCGCCTTGGCCCTGGTCTCGCTGACGGGGATACCGCCCACGGCGGGGTTCATGGGCAAGCTGTTTCTCTTTAACGCCGCTGTCGAAGCCGACCTGATATGGCTCGCCGTGTTCGGCGTGGTCAATAGCGTGCTTTCCGCCTACTACTACCTACGCATCGTCAGGGTGATGTACTTGCAGCCCGCGGGTGCGGAGGAGCGCATCTCAGCCGGCATACCGGCGGGGGCCGCGCTCCTGGTGACCGGTGTCTCGGTGCTGGTACTGGGTATTATTCCCGGCGAACTGCTGGACGTGGCCCGCACCGCCGCCACTAGCCTGTTCCGGTAGGCACCCTCCGGTGGCCGCTTCTTAATAGCCTCGGCTGGGCCAAGGCCAGCTCTTACTCTTCTTGTGGGCCCTTACTCTTCCTGTGTAAGAGTGCTCTGGGGCCGGAAGCCCCCCTTGACGAAGCGCAGATTGCCGTGGAACCGTATCTGGCCCCCCTCATGGGAGCGGCCGTACTCGCTGGCCACTTCCGCGCCGATGACCAGGATGAGCGAGGCGACGTAAGCCCACAGTAAGAGCACTACCATGGCGGAGATGCTGCCGTAGATACGGTCGAAGCTGGCGAAGTTGTCCAGGTATAAGACGAAGCCGGCTTTGGAGGCCTCGAATAGGATGCCCGCCAGTAGCGCCCCGGGGACCACGTGCCGCCAGCGCACCCGCGCGTTGGGAACGAACCGGTAGAGCAGCATGAACACACTGGTACTCAGAAACAGGGGCACCAGCCCAAAGAGGAGCGCCCAAGCCCACACGAAAAAGCCCACTTCCACCCCAAGTACCCCTGGACCCTCCCCCACTACCTGTCCAAAGGTGCTGATGAACACCGATGCCAGGAAAGCCAGGCCCACGGCCAGGGCCATGCCTAGCTGACGGACCTGCTGAATGAGAAAGTGACGTGGCTCTGCCACGCGCCAGGCGCGGTTCAGGGTGCGGTGGAGGGCACCGAAAACGGCCCTGCCGGCCCAGAAGAGGCCGACGAGCGAGACCAAGCCTACGCCGATCCGGGCTTGGACCAGGCCTCGGATGTTCTCCCGGAGGATTTCACTATCGCCCACTCCCGGGAACTGGTCGTCGAGGAACTCGAACAGCCGCACCTGGGCTTCGTCGGAGCTGACGAAAAAGCTGCCCACGAATATGGCGCCCAGCGCCAGCGGGAAGAGGGAGAAAACGGTGTAGTAGGCCATTCCCGCCGCCATGAGGGAGCCGTCGTTGCGGCCGAAGTTCCGCAAAGTGCGATGGCCGAAGTCGGTGAGCATACGGGCGAACCGCGGCGCGGGGAGGTCGTATATCCACCCCTGCAACCCCTGCCTAAGCCTTCGGACTATCGTTGGCACCTTCGAGGAGCCTCCAACGGTTTGCTTCCATTGTACGGCCTCGGGCGTGGTTATCAGGGCTTTGCCGGTTGCGCTGGCTGCAGTTCCCGCGACCGAGGGGAACAGCAGCTACCACAAAGAGACCACACGGAGCACTGCGGCCGGAGGTAAGTACGAGACGAAGGGACCTAGGACCCTTTGTCCCAGGGTGAGACTTGTGACTTTTCCTCCTTCCCCCCTTGTGGGGGAAGGGTAGGATGGGGGGAGCCAAGCCACGGCCTGGCGCTTCGCCCCCACCTTAATCCTCCCCCATCAAGGGGGAGGATTACTCACAAGCCCTGAGGCCTAGCGTTTACTGGCTTCTTGGGCCCCGCGAAACGCTTCCAGCAGCTCTTTGGCGGCGTTCGTGGGGTCGTCCGCCAGCGTCACTGCGCTGATGACGCAGACTCCGTCGGCCCCGGCCTTTGCTACCTGAGCAACGTTTTGCCGTGTGATGCCGCCGATGGCGACGAGGGGCGGGCCGTTGGTGGGTATGCGCTCCCGGACACGGCCCAAGGTCTCGGGTCCGGCGGGCCGGGTGTTGCTCTTGGAGCTGGTGTCGAACATGGCGCCCACCGCAACGTAGTCGGCGCCGTCCTGGTAGGAGGCGACCGCCTCTTCCACCAGGGCGTTGGAGCTACCGGCAAACTGCCACGGTCTCAGCACGTCGCGGGCTAGGCCGACGGGCAGGTCGTGCTGGCCTAGGTGTACCCCGTGAGCATCGGCGGCCACCGCCAGGTCGGCGTGGTCGTTGACGATGCAAACGGCGCCGTGGTCGTGGCAGAGGGCTATGAGCTGCCGGACCAGGGGGAGGGAGTCCCCCTTATCGCGGGCCTTGTCGCGGAGCTGAAGAGCGCTGGCGCCTCCCGCCAAGGCTCGCTCGGCTACCCACAGCGGGTCGCGGCCGCCGGTCAGCTCAGGGTCGATGATGACGTAGAGGCCGGCCACCTTGGCGGCGGCTTGCCGGCGTACCGTGGCGTCGGACGATTCCCCAGTCATGGGTCTACCTCTATGTCGATGCCTTTGAAACGGTGTATGTCAGGCTTTCCCTCGGCCATGAAGATGGTCACCACGTCCACTCGCCAGGGGCTGGAGCTGAGGTCATGGTCCTGAAGATACTGCTCCGCGACCATCGCCAGGCGCTGCCGCTTGGCGCGGGTCACCGACTCCTCCGGCGTGCCGTAGGCTTGGCTGCGCCGGGTACGGACCTCGACGAAGACGATGGTCTCGCCGTCGTTGGCTATCAAGTCCACCTCGCCGTAGCGCGTGCGGAAGTTGCGGGCCAAAATGCGGAGGCCCGGGGCCTCCAGGTGTCTGGCGGCCAGCTGTTCTCCCTGGGTCCCCAGGCGGGTACGGGAGCTAGGCATGGCTTCCGTGTCGGAGCGGGGCGAAGGACCACCGATGTATGGGCGTTGGCCCCGAGCGTGCCAGCGCCGCCAGGTGTCTTTTCGTGCCGTACCCCTTATGGGCAGCGAAGCCGTAGCCGGGGTAGCTGGCGTCGAGCTCCACCATTAGCGCGTCCCGGTGGACCTTGGCCACCACGGACGCCGCCGCGATAGCCGTACACCGTTGGTCGCCGTGCACGATGGGGGTGCAGGGCACGTTCTCCCACGCGAGGCGTAGCGCATCCACGAGCAGGTGGCCCGGCCTTTCCGGCAGGCCTTCCGCCGCGCGGTACATGGCCAAACGGGTCGCGGGGACGATACCAAGCCGGTCGATGTCGTCGGGACCGGCCATGCCGATGCCAATCCCAATGGCCAGACGGTGGACCAAGAGAGCGGCCCGCTCGCGCTGGCGGGGCGACAGCGTCTTGCTATCGCGCACCAGGTTTAGCTCTCGGTCGTGCTTGTCCCCCAAGTCGGGCAGCACGACCGCCGCGGCAACGACAGGACCCGCCAAGGGGCCGCGCCCCACCTCGTCGAGGCCCGCGATCCGCAGGTAGCCGTCGCCGCGCAGGCGCCGCTCCTCATCCTGGGTAGGCGTGATAACGGACGTGGACGGCATCTCTCCTCGATTGCCCCTCGGCCGTGTTGTGAATCAGTCCAGCGGACACTCGATGAAGCCGCCGCCAAGAAGCTGGTCACCGCGGTAGAAGACGGCTGCCTGACCCGGCGCTATGGCCCGTTGGGGCCGGTCGAAACGGAGGACCACCCCATCGGAGTGCGGTTCCAGGAGGGCCGAAATGGCGGGTGAGTTGTAACGGACCTTGGCCGTCACTTTGGACGGTCCGGGAGGCGCCACGCCTTCCACGTAGTTGACGCGCGTAACCCACACCGCCGGATGGTACAGCTCCTCCTCGGTCCCCAGGACTACGTGGCGGGTGTCCGGCTCCACGCGCGTGACGAACAGCCGCTGCCCGGTGGCGATCCCCAAGCCGCGCCGCTGTCCGACCGTGAAGTATTCGATGCCGGGGTGTACGCCCAGCACCGTGCCGTTTGCGTCGACGAGCTCGCCGGGCTGTGGTGCTATCCGTTCTCGCAGGAACTGGCGGTAGTCGCCCTGGGGGATGAAGCAGATCTCCTGGCTGTCCGCCTTGTCGGCGATCGCAAGGCCCCCTTCGGCGGCCAAAGCACGGACCTCCTCCTTGGTGTAATCGCCCACCGGGAGCAGGAGATGGGCCAGCTGCTCCTGGCCCAAGCCAAACAGGACGTAGGACTGGTCCTTGCTGGGGTCGACGCTTTTAATCAAGGCGTGCATAGCTGAGTCTGGGTCGTACCGGAGGCGGGCGTGGTGGCCCGTGGCCACGTAGTCGGCATCCATGAAACGCGCGCGTTGCATCAGGAAATCGAACTTGATGCGGTCGTTGCAGGCGATACACGGATGGGGCGTGCGGCCCCGCTGGTATTCGGCCACGAAGTAGTCCATGACGTGGGCGCGGAACTCGCGCTCTACGTTGAGGAAGTAGTGCGGCACCCCAATGGTCTGGCACACGCGGCGGGCGTCCTCCACGTCTTCAATCGAGCAGCACCCCTGGTGGTCGGGCGTGATGGCGCTATCGTCCGCCGACCAGAGGCGCATGGTGACGCCGATGACGTCGTAACCCTGGCGATGCAGCAGCAGGGCAGCCACCGCCGAGTCGACGCCACCGCTCATGGCCACGATGACCCGGGCGTGGGTACGTCCGTCGTGGGCCGGGGAAGGGATAGTCTGTTGGGCTGAGGTTGATATCACGGGGTTGGTACCGGTGGTGGTTCGGCCGAAAGCTCTGACAGCGGTTGTTTCTCCAGGTGGTGTGGGAGAATCATACCATCCGAAAACACGTACTGCATCAGCTCGTTGAAGCTGAGGCCCGTTTCGTACACATCGCACTTGCCGCCTGAAAGCGACCCGGCGAGGGCTTGACTAACTTTGCTGTGCATCGACCATTGGGGCACCGCAAGTAGGTGCAGGGGAAACCCTGCTTTGCCCGCACTTGCCGCCTGAAAGCGACCCGGCGAGGGCTCGACTAACCTTGCTGTACATCGACCGGAGGTTACGTCAATAGGTGTGTAAACGACATCAGGCGGCGACCTTCTCAGCCGTTGATTCAATGGCGATTCCATCCGCATACTGTGCACCGAGATAGACGTCTTCGATCAACTCAGGGGCCTTCAGACGCCTGAAGCGCTGTTCGGCGACCATCAACATTTTCCAGATCACCGCTATCGCCCGATCGACCCTCTTGTAGCGCTTGGCGGCATCGGTCCGAAGCCTGAGGGCCGCGAAGGGTGATTCTACCGGGTTCGTCGTGCGAAGGTGCCCCCAGTGCTCCTTTGGGAAGTCATAGAAGGTGACCATGCGGTCCCAGTCCCGCTCCAAGGCCTCTGAGGCCGCCTCGTAGGAGTGGTCGCCGCACCACCTGGTGAACACCGTCCTGAGCCGCTCAGCCTCTGTCCGAGTCGGCGCGTAGGGGATAGTACGCAGCATGAGCTTGGCCTGGCCCTGTTGTCGCTTTGGAAGCTTGGCGAGCACGTTTACGATCTTGTGGTTCCAGCAGCGTTGCTCTGCCGCCTGCGGATAGACGTTGCGCAGAGCTCCCCAGATGCCCAGGTGTCCGTCCCCAACCACCAGCCTCGGGCACTCCAGCCCGCGGCGCCTCATGTCCCTGAGCACATCGGACCAGTTCTCTGTGGACTCCCTGTATCCGGGAACAGCGCTCACCACCACCTTGCTCCCGTCGCTCAGGGCCGCCACCACCACCAGTACTGCCGCCTTCTCCTTCTCAAGACCAGCCTTGACGTAGACTCCATCCACCCACATGTAGACCACTTCCAGGTCATCTAGGGGCCGGCTGCGCCATTGGGCAAGCTCATCGTTCCACTTGGACTTCAACCGGGCCACCGTGCTCGCCGATACCGGTGCGTCCTCTCCCAGCAGCCCCCGCAAAGCCAGATCGAAGTCGCCTTCGGATAGACCGTGCAGGTACAGCTCGGGGATCAACTCAGCAACCTTCCTGGTCCTGTTGACGAACAGCGGCAGCAGCCGGCTCTCGAACTGCTCCTCGGTATCGCGGACTCGCGGCCGCCTCAGCTGTATCGTTCCCGAACTCAGCGTAAGCCTCCGGGCTCTGCCGTATCCGTTCCGATAGCCGGTATCGTTGTCCGAGTCGGATCTGAGCGCCGACTTCGCCCTTCCCAGAAACGCCGTCACCTCCTCCTCCGGCAACTCCTGGATCAGCCTCTGGACCTGGCTTCGCACCCAATCCTCCAACTGCTCCCACTCCGGCCTTGACTCCGACCTACTCTCAGTGCTTTCCTTCCTCATGGGCGGTCTATCTCCTCTCTTGGGCCTCGAGCCCGTGTTGTTCAGAGAGAGGGTACACCGCCTGACTGTTTACACACTTTTTGAAGATACCTCCATCGACCATTGGGACACCGCAAGTAGGTCCAGGGCCGCGCCCTGGTATGGTGCTCAAGCGTTCCACTGGTTACCCTTACTGACGGCCCAGCCTGCCTAGAAATCCAGGATAAACGTCATTTGCCATGAGCGTACGGTCAACCGCTATTACCAAAGCATACCAACCACCTACTACTTAGTTACGCTGGAGCAGCTTGTTACATCGCTCCACCATAGCGAAAATGCACCGTGAAACACGGAATCAGAAATACCCTTACAACGCGTAAGCGTAAACCGATGAGCAAATAGTCTCGGTTCGTTGTATTCTGAAGACGAAGCCATGTTTGAAAACCTGACCCAAAAACTGACCGCCGTATTCAGCCGCTTGGGCAGCAAGGGACGCCTGACCGAGACGGACGTGGATGATGCGATGCGGGAAGTCCGCCTTGCGCTGCTGGAGGCCGACGTCAACTTCAGGGCAGTCCGGGAGTTCGTGGCCTCCATCCGGGAGAGGACCGTCGGCACCGATGCGCTGAAGGGCGTGTCTCCGGGCCAGCAGGTAGTGAAGATCGTCCACGACGAGCTGGTAGAGCTGCTGGGGAGCGGAGAACCCTCCCTTCAGCCCAATCCCGCGCCCCCGAGCGTGGCCATGCTGATTGGGCTTCAGGGCTCGGGCAAGACCACCACTGCGGCCAAGCTGGCGCTCTACCTACGGCGCCAGGGTCAGCGGTCGCTGCTGGTGGCGGCCGACCTCCGCCGGCCCGCTGCCGTGGAGCAGCTCATCTCCTTGGGCCGCCAGCTTGACGTTCCCTTCTATCGGGAGGAGAAGGCAGGCCCGAATGATGGAGTGAAGGTAGCGGCCAACGGCGTGAAGCGCGCCAAGGAGCTCAACATCCCCTGGGTCATCGTGGACACGGGTGGGCGGCTTGCCATCGACGACGAGCTGATGAATGAGCTGGAGGAGATGAAGAAGCGTTTGGAGCCGGCGGAGACTTTGCTGGTGGTGGACGCCATGACCGGGCAGGACGCCATTAACGCTGCCAGCGAGTTCCACCGGCGTGTGGGCCTCACGGGACTCATCCTCTCCAAGCTGGACGGCGACGCCCGTGGAGGCGCCGCACTGACGGCCCACCGCGTTACGGGCGTCCCGGTAAAGTTCGCCGGGGTAGGCGAGAAGCCCGACGCCCTGGAGTTGTTCCATCCGGACCGGATGGCGTCGCGCATCTTGGGGATGGGTGACGTATTGACGTTGGTGGAGAAGGCCCAGGAGCAGGTCGACGAAGAGGAGGTGCTCGCCTTCGAGCGCAAGCTTCGGAGGGCCCAGTTCGACCTGGACGACTTTCTTGGGCAGCTTCGGCAAGTCCAACGCATGGGACCCTTGAGCTCGCTCCTTGGGATGCTCCCTCAGGCCATGCGAGGCCGGCTGCCCACGGTCGATATTGACGAACGGCGCGTCAAGCGCCTAGAGGCCATCATTTCATCCATGACCGGTGAGGAGCGTAAGCGCCCCGACCTTATCAACGGCAGCCGGCGTCGGCGCATCGCGCTGGGAAGCGGCGTGACGGTCACGGAGGTCAATCAGCTGCTCAATCAGTTCCGGCAGATGCAGAAGATAATGCGCCAGATGGCTTCCGGCAAGCGCGGTGGACCGATGGGCTTGGGCCTACCGAAATTATAGAGGGGCATGGACAAGGCCATTCAGTAGGTCGGTGCCTGCTGAGAACGCCTATCGAGACGGTAAAGCCTTGGTTAGGAGTGCGGCCAGGACCGGCCTAAGGCGTGAGTCAGTCCAGACCTGTAGGGACATTATCCGCTCATCCTTCGACAAGCTCAGGACGAGCGGATTTTCCCCGTTCGTGGTGAGCCTGTCGAACCATGAACGGTCCGAAGGACTCCGGACTCCTTCGGAGGGCTTTGCAACTCTCCCCACATTTATTGAACGGATTAGTGACTCAGGATACTAAGGCGTAGCGGCGGCCATACGCTGCTGCCGTAGGTGGGCGAAGAGGTAAGTGGTAGCCAGTCCTTCGTACGGGTGCCACCGTTCTCTTGCGAAGTCGGCGAGCTGCCGCTCGCTCAGAGGTTGTCCCCCAAGGTAGAGCTGGGAAATCACCTTCGCCAGCGCCAGGTCGCCGGCGGGGAAGACGTCGGGCCTGCCCAAGGCCCGAAGCTGCACCATGACGCTGGTCCAGTGTCCGACACCGCGTATCTTTAGCAGCTCCTCGGTGATAGTGTCGTTGTCCAACTCGCGTAGACGAGCATCGCTCAGCGACCCGTCCAGCGTTCGGAGACACACGTCTTGGATGTACTCCGTCTTACGTGTGCTTAGCTTTAGCGCTCGCAGGCCGTCGGTGCCCGCCTCCAGCAAGGCCTGGGGCGTGGGAAAGGCGTAGAGGCGCTGGCCCATCGCATCCACCGGCGAACCGTAGGTGGACACGAGGCCATCGCGGATCAGCCTGGCGACCGCGCTGGCGATCTGCTGCGAGGCGATGGCGACGATCAGGGCTTCGAAAACGCTCTCCGTGCGCGGAGGGCACATCCCATAGAGGGACTTGGCCGTCTCGCCGAGCACTGGGTCCCCTTCTAACATGCCGTAGAACCCCGCTAGGTCCACGTCTAGGCCCAGCATATTTGTCATGGAGCTCGCGGCGTGCTGGAGCTGCGCTGGGGTTACGTCGTCGCCGTGGACCGACACTTCGAGGTCGGCACCGGGGTCGGTGCTGGCGGGCGCCACGGAGGTGACCACCACCTGCTCACCGTAGCGCAACGCACGCCAGTAAACCCCGTCGGTGTAGAGGTCTGCCCCCGCCGCGCTACGAAAGTAGGTCTGATGGCTGGCCGTCAGATGGAAGTCGAAGGGCTGAGGAGTTGCGATGGTGGTCTTGAGCATGGTGGACTTATTGTACCAGGGTGTCCCCTGGACCCCTGTGCGCCAGGGCGCGGCCCTGTACCCACTTGCGGTGTCCCTACCGCCCAGTACGACGCGGCGCCGTGAAGCCCACGCCGGAGCGCCTTGACCAGCAAGCCGCACCTTGGGGTGGGCTGGGTGGGACATCAACCTAAGCGTCAGCACGAATCACTGGCCTGCCTGAGAGACTCCTCGTCCCGATTCATCGGGACTCGGAATGACAGGCAGGGTGTCACCTAGACCTCCCGACGATGTCGGGATGGGTTCCCCGCGGCTTCCTTCGCCGGTGGCGTTCAAGCCCTCACCGAGAGGTCAGCAGTAGCAGGAGTGTGCATCGGCACCTTCGTTGACGCACTTTAGCCCCTCTGATACGCTCCATCGGCGCTTATGGAGCCTACTCACCACTCGACCACTACTCCCCTGGACTACGACACTGCCCTCCGCCGGCTTCTTAGCCTGGTGGACTACGAGCGCATGGCTGGCATGAGCTCGCCGGTCCCCAAGTACGACCTGCGACGGATGGAGGAGCTGGCGCACCGGATGGACGACCCGCAACGGTGCGCGCCCGTGGTGCACGTGGCGGGGACGAAGGGCAAGGGCAGCGTGGCGGCGATGGTGGCCAGCATTCTCAAGGCCGCCGGTCTGCGCACCGGACTGTTCACCTCACCCCACCTCCACACCTTCACGGAGCGGATCCGGCTGGACACCGCACCCATCTCTCCAGGTTCCTTCGCCGCCTACCTGGCCGAGGTGTGGCGGCACGTGGAAGCGATGGAGGGCGAGAGCCCTTTTGGCACGCCCTCTACCTTCGAGGTGTTGACGGCCATGGCCTTTGAGGTGTTCCGTCGTGAGCGGGTCGACGTGCAGGTGCTGGAGGTAGGCCTGGGAGGCAGGCTGGATGCCACGAACCTGGCCCACGGGCGAGTTGCCGTCATTACGTCGCTGAGCCTGGACCATACCGCGGTGCTGGGAGACCAGCTCGACCAGATAGCGGCGGAGAAAGCCGGCATCGTCAAGCGTGGCGCCACGGTCGTGCTCTCGCCCCAGGAGTCCGAGGCCGATGCGGTGGTGGCCGAAGTGTGCCGCAAGCAGGCCGCCGAGCTACGGCGGCTCGGTAAGGAGGTGACCTGGCAGGTGGGGAGTGCCGACCTGGCCGGTCAGGAGGTCACCGTCCGGACCCCAGCGCGCCCCTACCAGCTCTGGGTGCCGCTGCTAGGGGCCCATCAACGGGAGAACGCCGCCGCGGCCGTGGCCGCCGTGGAGGCGATGGAGTTAGGCATTGGGGTGGAAGAGGTGGTCCAAGGCGTCCGTGACGTCGAGTGGCCGGGGAGGTTCCAGGTGCTTTCTTCCGCTCCCGCCGTCGTGGCGGACGGCGCCCACAATCCGCAGTCCATGGCCAGGTTGCGCGAGGCGGTGCGGGACCACTTCACTCCTCGCAAGACCGTTGTCGTATTCGGCTGTTCGCTGGACAAAGACCTTGATGGGATGCTAGCCGAGCTGGCGCCCATAACGGAACAGGCCGTCGTCTGCGCGTCCCGCCACCCTCGGGCCGTGCCGCCGCAGCAGCTCAAAGAGCGCTTTGAGGAGGCGGGCATGACGGCCCAAGTGGCCACCGACGTACGGAGTGCCCTGGCCATCGCGCAGGCCGAGGCCACCGATAAGGGCCTCGTGCTCGTGACAGGCTCCCTCTTTATCGTGGCAGAAGCGTTGGAGGCGTGGTTCGACATCCCGCCTGAGCGCTACGCGGAGCTAGAGCCGCGGAGCGTAGCTGGGCCTAGGGCAGCGTCGCAAACCGGATAGGGGAAACAAACGGAAATGGTGGAGATGACACGTAACGGCCGCAAAAGGGTTGTAGTCACCGGCATGGGTGTGATGTCGCCCTTGGGCGAGTCGGTGGACGCCTTTTGGGATGGGCTGGCCAACGGCCGGTCGGGTATCGGCCCCATGACCCTGTGTGACACGACCGGCTTTCCCTGTCGCGTGGCGGGAGAGGTCAGCGGGTTTGACCCAGAGGAGTACATCGACCGGCGTGAGGCGCGCCGCATGGCCCGGTTTTCCCAGTTCGCCGTCGCCGCGGCCCAGGAGGCCATGGCCCAGTCCGCGCTGGACCTCCAGCAGGTGGACGCCGACCGGTTTGGCGTCCTTCTGGGAAACGGGAACGGTGGGTTTCCCACCATCGAAGAGAACGCCAGGGTACTGGTCGAAAAAGGCGGAATGAGGATGAGTCCCTTCTTCTTTCCCATGATCCTGCCCAACATGGCGGCCGCCAATGTCGGCAGGCTTTTGGGGGCCAAGGGATACAACAGCACCGTCACCACGGCGTGCGCGGCAGCCGCCCAGGCCATCGGCGAGGCTACGGAGGTCATCCGCCGGGGCGTGGCCGACGTGATGATTACCGGGGGCACCGAGGCGGGCATCAGCCAGCTGGGCCTGGCCGGGTTCGCGGTGATGCGCGCCCTCAGCACCGCTCGAAACGAGACGCCGGAGTTGGCCAGCCGTCCCTTCGACGCTGACCGCGATGGGTTCGTGCCGGCCGAAGGCGCCGGGTTGCTGGTCATCGAGTCACTGGAGCACGCCCAACGAAGGGACGCCCTCGTCCTGGCGGAGATCATCGGGTTCGGCTGCTCCTCGGATGCCTTTCATCAGTTCCAGCCTGACGACGATGGCGCCGGCGCTGCGCGGGCCATCACGTTCGCTCTGGAGGATGCGGGTATTGCGCCGGAGGAGGTGGACTACATCAACGCCCACGGCACCGCCACGCCGCTGAACGACACCTCGGAGACCTTGGCCATCAAGCGGGCCTTCGGCGATGCCGCCTACCGAATGCCGGTGAGCTCTACCAAGTCCATGATTGGGCATGCTTTGGGCGGTGCGGGTGGCCTGGAGGCCGTGGCGTGTATTCAGACCATGCGTACTGGAGTGGTCCACCCGACGATCAACCTGGAAACCCCCGACCCCGCCTGCGACCTGGACTACGTTTCAAACGCGGCCCGCCAGCTGCCGGTGCGGACGGTGCTGTCGAACAGTTTTGGGTTTGGCGGTCAGAACGCCTGCTTGGTCTTCAGCGCCTATAACGGCGAGGACGCCGCTCCATAGCGGAGCAAGGCCTCCATATAGACATCCAACGGTAGCCGCCGGCGGGTACGTCTGACGTGGGGAAATCGAAATCGTTGACGGAGAGGACTGGCGGCACTATTATCCGGCTATCGGCGCAGGACCCAGAGTACTCGTCATCGGACTCGAAGCCGCGGCTGGTTTGAGAATTTGCAGCCCCGCTGCGAGCCGGACTTCGTTGCCATCAGCGAGAGACTTCTGAGATTGAAGAAAAAAGTAGAGAGGAGAATTCATGGCGATTCAGACGCTGACAGACCAGAGCACTGGTAAGTATGCCCAGGCGGGTAAGTACAAGGTCTACTACAACGAGGCGGGCAGTGGCGAGACGGTCGTGATGCTTCACGGGGGCGGCCCCGGAGCCACGGGCTGGAGCAACTTCGCCCGCAACATCGGTCCCTTCGCTGAAAACTATCACACCATCCTGTTGGACTGCCCCGGGTTTGGCCGGTCCGACCCGGTGACCGATACCAGCGAGTCTCGAGACGCGGTGAATGCCCTGGCGGTCAGGGACCTACTCGACTCGCTGGACATCGAGAAGGCGAACCTGGTAGGGAACTCCATGGGAGGGGCTACCTCCCTCCGTTTTGCCTTGGAGTACGCGGACCGAATCAACAAGATGGTCTTGATGGGCCCCGGCGGCGCCGGTGTCAGCATCTTCCAGCCCATGCCGTTGGAGGGGATCAAGATCCTCTTTGATCTCTACCGGAACCCCACGCTGGAAGGTCTGAAGCGAATGATCCAGGTGTTTGTCTATGATCCCTCCGCCATCACGGAGGAGCTGGTCCAAGGCCGCTACGAGGCCATGATGGCCAATAGGCACCACCTGGACAACTTCGTGAAGGCAATGGGCAACCCCAACGCCGTCTTGACGGACTTCACGTCTCGATTGGGCGAGATCCAGGCTGAGACGCTCGTGACTTGGGGGCGGGACGACCGATTCGTTCCGCTGGACCATGGGCTCAAGCTGCTCTGGGGGCTTCCCAACGCGCAGTTGCACGTGTTCAACAAGTGCGGGCATTGGGCGCAGTTTGAGCACGCGGAAGAGTTTAACCGGCTGGTCCAGGACTTCATCGCGCACTAGCTTGGGCCCAAGATAGCCGGGCAAAACGGGCCATCTGCTACAATCGCCCAGCCCACATTTCCTGAGTTGGACCTACGGAGGAGGACCGATGGTACAGGAGCAGACCTTTGAGGGAGTGGACTCCGGGATGGTGGCCGACGCCCTGGACATTCTGGGGTTCGACGGCGCCATGACCGGGCTGGCACCGCTGGATCCAGGTCAGCACTTTCATGGGCCGGCGATGACCGTGCGAATGCTGCGGGGGACGCCCGGCACCTACGGCGCGGACGAAATCGCCTTGGGACGCGTTCTTGAAGCGGCCGGGGCCGGGGATGTCATCGTCGTTGACGTGGGCGGCGCTCCCGTGTCGGTGTGGGGCGAGTTGACTACCATCGCCGCCCAGAACAAGGGTATCGTTGGCCTCGTGGTTGACGGTGCCGTTCGAGACGCGGATATAATAAGGGCGGCGCGTTTTCCCGTCATGGCGCGGCACATCGTCCCTACCGCGGGCAAAACAAGGCTTCGGCTGGGATCGGTGAACGAGGAGCCTGTCCTCTGCGGCGGCGTGGCGGTGAATCCGGGAGACTTCATCTTTGCCGATGAGAGTGGCGTGGTGGTCTGTCCTCAGTCCATGACGGAGTCCGTAATAATCGAGGTACAGAAGATCCAGACGCGCGAGACAGAGATGAAGAAGAACCTGGCGCGGGGCCTCTCGTACATAGAGGCGGCCCGAGAGCTGGGACTCCGCCAGCTCTGAAGTTCTAAGTCCGAACAGGGAGGAGAGCACCATGACTGTCGACAGCGAAACAGTGCACCAAATAGCGCATGAGCTTATAGACGCGGAAGCGAACCACGCTCCTGTCCCGCCCATCACCGACCGCTATCCCGACTTCAGCATCGCCGACGCCTACGAGGTACAGCGGACCGTGCTAGACCACCGGCTTGGCGAAGGCCGAAAGATCATCGGAAAGAAGGTCGGCCTGACCAGCAAGGCCATGCAGCAGGCCCTTGGCGTGAGCGAGCCGGACTACGGAATGCTGCTGGATGGCGTGCTCATCGAAAATGGCGCCGACTATGCCACGGGCCAGCTTCTGCAGCCACGGATTGAAGGGGAGATTGCCTTTGTACTCAAGGCCGACCTCCCGGGCCCAGACGTGACGTCCGAACAGGTGCTGGCGGCCACGGACTACATCGTTCCGGCGCTGGAGGTCATCGACAGCCGTATCAAGGACTGGAAGATCAAGCTGCCGGATACCATCGCCGATAACGCCTCGTCGGCCAGGGTAGTGGTCGGCACAGACCACATTCCCGTGCAGGGGCTTGACCTGGCCAACGTAGAGATGGTCTTTGAGAAGAATGGAGAGGAGATCGGGCGCGCTACCGGTGAGGCGGTGCTGGGACACCCCGCCAACGCCGTGGCGTGGCTGGCGAACACCATGCACAGCCTGGGGGTCACCCTGAACGCCGGCGACCTTATTATGCCGGGAGCGCTGACGGCCATGACGCCGGTGCAAGCAGGCGACACGATAAAGGCCACCTTCTCGAGCCTTGGCTCCGTATCCGTCCGGTTCACCTAGACAGGGAGGGCAGTCGTGGAGCAGCAACGGATCAAGTGCGCCATCATTGGGTCGGGCAACATTGGCACCGACCTGATGATGAAGCTGGAGGACCACTCAACCCTCGAGCTGACGATGATGATAGGAATCGACCCCAAGTCGGAGGGGCTGGCGCTGGCCCATCAGATGGGCTATGAGACTACCCACGAGGGGATCGACGGGTTCGTCAAGCAGCACGAGATGGCCAAGATCGTATTTGAGGCCACCAGCGCCAAAGCCCACATGCACAACGCACCCATTCTGAAGGGGCTGGACAAGATCGCCATCGACCTCACCCCCGCGGCCATAGGCCCGTACGTGGTCCCCTACGTAAACCTCCCTGACGTGCTGCAAGAGCCGAACGTCAACCTGGTCACCTGTGGAGGCCAGGCAACCATTCCAGTGGTAGCGGCCGTCAGCAAGGTCACGCGGGTCCCCTACGCCGAGATCGTGTCCACCATTGCCAGCAAGAGCGCCGGCCCGGGCACGCGGCAAAACATCGACGAGTTCACCCAGACCACGGCCCGGGGAATCGTGAGCGTCGGCGGCGCGGAGCAGGGTAAGGCCATCATCATTCTCAATCCGGCCGAACCGCCCATCATGATGCGGGACACCATCTACTGCCAGGTAGAGGAGATGGACCAGGAGTCCATCCTTGCCTCCATCCACGAGACGGTTGAGCGGATCCAGACCTACGTGCCGGGCTATCGGCTGCGAATCGACCCGGTGTTTTACGAGGACCGGGTGGTGGTGACCGTGGAGGTGGAGGGCGCGGGCATGTTCCTGCCCGCGTACTCGGGGAACCTGGATATCATGACCGCGGCGGCGGTGGAGGTGGGGGACCAGTTTGCCAGGCACTTGCTCGGTTTGCCTACCACCACGGACCTTGCCACGAGGGCATCGTAGTGGCAACCAAGAAGCGCTACATTCGGGTTATCGACTCCACCATGCGTGACGGTAGTCACGCCATGGCACACCAGTTCACCTCGGAGCAGGTCGCACAGATAGCCGCGGCCCTGGACGGCGCTGGGCTTACCACGCTGGAGATCTCCCACGGCGATGGCCTGGGCGGCAGCTCTTTCAACTACGGCTTTTCCAAGGAGCCGGAGGAGCACTGGCTCAGCGCGGCGGCTAAGGTAGTGAAGAATGCGGAGATCGCCGTGCTGCTGCTGCCGGGTATCGGCACGCAGGAAAACCTGAAGGAGGCGTACGACTTGGGTGCCCGGGTGGCCCGGATCGCCACGCACTGCACCGAGGCTGACATCGCCCAGCAGCATATTAGCCTGGCCCGGGATATGGGGATGGAGACCATCGGTTTTCTGATGATGGCCCACATGATCTCGCCGGAGCACCTGGCCGAGCAGGCCAAGCTCATGGAGAGCTACGGCGCCCAGTGTGTCTACATCGTGGACTCCGCCGGCGCGTTGCGGCTCGATGGTGTCCGCCAGCGGGTCAACGCGCTCCGGGGCGCCTTGTCTGATGAGGTGAAGGTAGGTGCCCACTGCCACAACAACCTTGGCTTGTCCATCGGCAACTCCTTGGCTGCCATTGAAGAGGGCGCCGACTACGTGGACGGCTGCACGGTGGGCTTGGGCGCCGGCGCGGGTAATACCCCCACGGAGGTGCTCGTCTCGGTGCTGGAGCTGGAGGGATACGAGACAGGGATAGACGTTTTCAAGATCCAGGACGCGGCGGAAGACGTGGTGAAGCCCATCATGCCACGCCCTCAGGTCATCGACCGCGCCGGCCTGGTGCTGGGCTACGCGGGAGTCTACTCCAGCTTCCTGCTCCACACCTACCGGGCCGCTGCCAAGTTCAACGTCGAGCCGCGGGACATCCTGATGGAGCTCGGCCGCCGGGGGACCGTCGGGGGCCAGGAGGACACCATCATCGACCTGGCCGCCGATATGGCCAAGGAGCGCGGCCTGCCCACCTAACGGCTGCGCTTAAGTATGGTCCGGAATGTTGGGTGAAGGGCTACCTAGCAAGGTGGCCCTTCTGCTGCTTATACGACGGCTGGCGGCTCCGCGAGCAGCGAAGGCTGAATGCGGCTAGGGAGAGGGCATGGACTGGCTGTGGGGCGTTGCAGCGGCGGCGCTAGCGTACACCGCGGGTTCAGTGCCGGTGGCATACCTGGTCTCCCGCTGGATGCGTGGCGTGGACATCAGGGCCGTTGGCTCTGGAAACGTTGGAGCGGCCAACGCCATTCGCTCCGTCGGCCTCGTGCCGGGTCTCATCATACTGGCCGCCGACGTTGGCAAAGGCGTCCTGGCGGTCCTCGTCCCCATGGTGTTAGGGGCGCCGGAGTGGCTGATCTACGCCGTAGTCGTGGCCTTGGTGGTGGGGCATAATTGGTCGCTGCTCCTGGGCTTGCAGGGCGGTAGAGGCGCGGCGCCGGTCTTTGGAATCTCCCTGGCGGTTCTCCCGCTCCTTACCCTGGCATCCGCTGCTCTGGTGGTGCTGGTGCTCTGGCAGACGCGCAACGTCGTGCCCGCTGTCGTCGCGGGCTTTTGGGTGCTCAATACGCTCACGGTGCTCACGGGCCAACCGCTGGAGCAGGTCCTCCTCTGCATGACCCTCACGCTGGTCCCTTTGGCGGCTCACCTCCAGCGGACCGGGCCCAGACTGCTGGCCGCGGTGCGTGGCCGCCGGTGGGCGCTCCTCCTCTCCATCGAATAGCTACGGTTTATTGGAAATCTTGGCAGATCGTCCAGCTTTTCAACGAGAACCCCCTGGTTGAGGGACCGCCGGTGAATCTAGTGGGTTGGGACCTTACGTTTCAGGCTTGGCTATCTGCAGTAAATGCGGGCGGTGTCGGAATACACGACGGGCTCAGCGTCAGTGGTATATCTGGCCTTCCGCTGGATGCGACGCAGGGCCAAAGAGGTTAGGGACACAACTGCTCGTATCCCGATGCACAATGCTCCACCTGCCCACCGACCATCGTCATCAACACTTCCAGGTCTTTGAGGGAGTCTGGGTCGATCGTGATTGGATTGGCAGAGAGAACGATTAGGTCCGCGAACTTGCCGGGCTTCAAGCTCCCGACCTTCTCCTCCATGAAGAGCGCGTAAGCCGCCTCGATGGTCATGAGCCGGAGGGCCTCTTCGACCGTGATGGCCTCCTCGGCCAGCCAGTCCGGCGCCTCGCAGACGGTCGCTCCGTCGTCCCGAGTCTCATTGCGAGTGACAAAGCGGTACAGATCAGCTATCGGACCCTCCCCCACCCACGGCCAGTCACTCTGCCAGACGACGTGCAGTCCTGGGTTGGTGTCGATCAGCGAGCGGACCGGATTGGTCCAAGAATTGGTAATGGCCCCAAATGGACTGTCGACCTCTCCTGATGCACCGACCTCACCGGCGTCTAACATCCAGCACTCGCCGCGCCCGCCCAAATCGATGGCACGATGCCCAGCTCTCCGTAACGCGGTAGGAACTCCGGGCGGACCATCCAGTTGTGGTCGATCCTGTGGCGCAACGTATTGGCCCCGCCGGCTAGCGCAGCCTCTAGACCGTTCAGGACCGTTTCGATGGCGCGGTCTCCTATGGCGTATATCGCGGCCTGATACCCCGCGGCCTGTACCTCGGATACGATCTGCGCGACCTCTTCCTGCGATAGGAACAGGTCTCCCCTGGGGTCCTCTTTCGCTAGACCTTCCGGTAGCTCAAAGCTATAAGCTCCCCTCATGCACGATCCACCATCGGAGAACAGCTTCACCCCTGGAATCCGCAGCATCAACTCTGGGTCTCGGACGGGGGGGGTAATCCAAGTACCAGTCGCCCACTCTTCGACCGCAATTATCGGTGTAGAGCAGGTACAGGCTGGTCCGGACCTTCAATTTTCCCTTCTGTTCAAACCGCACCATCTGGTCCAGGAACTCTTCTCTTACAAACATACTCGCCATCGTCGTAGTGCCGCCTTTGAGGGCAAGCTCCTGTGACTCTTCAGGGGTGAGGCCCGAGGTTACGTCAATAGGTGTGTAAACGACATCAGGCGGCGACCTTCTCAGCCGTTGATTCAATGGCGATTTCATCCGCATACTGTGCACCGAGATAGACGTCTTCGATCAACTCAGGGGCCTTCAGACGCCTGAAGCGCTGTTCGGCGACCATCAACATTTTCCAGATCACCACTATCGCCCGATCGACCCTCTTGCAGCGCTTGGCGGCATCGGTCCGAAGCCTGAGGGCCGCGAAGGGTGATTCTACCGGGTTCGTCGTGCGAAGGTGCCCCCAGTGCTCCTTTGGGAAGTCATAGAAGGTGACCATGCGGTCCCAGTCCCGCTCCAAGGCCTCTGAGGCCGCCTCGTAGGAATGGTCGCCGCACCACCTGGTGAACACCGTCCTGAGCCGCTCAGCCTCTGTCCGAGTCGGCGCGTAGGGGATAGTACGCAGCATGAGCTTTGCCTGGTCCTGTTGTCGCTTTGGAAGCTTGGCGAGCACGTTTACGATCTTGTGGTTCCAGCAGCGTTGCTCTGCCGCCTGCGGATAGACGTTGCGCAGAGCTCCCCAGATGCCCAGGTGTCCGTCCCCAACCACCAGCCTCGGGCACTCCAGCCCGCGGCGCCTCATGTCCCTGAGCACATCGGACCAGTTCTCTGTGGACTCCCTGTATCCGGGAACAGCGCTCACCACCACCTTGCTCCCGTCGCTCAGGGCCGCCACCACCACCAGTACTGCCGCCTTCTCCTTCTCAAGACCAGCCTTGACGTAGACTCCATCCACCCACATGTAGACCACTTCCAGGTCATCTAGGGGCCGGCTGCGCCATTGGGCAAGCTCATCGTTCCACTTGGACTTCAACCGGGCCACCGTGCTCGCCGATACCGGTGCGTCCTCTCCCAGCAGCCCCCGCAAAGCCAGATCGAAGTCGCCTTCGGATAGACCGTGCAGGTACAGCTCGGAGATCAACTCAGCAACCTTCCTGGTCCTGTTGACGAACAGCGGCAGCAGCCGGCTCTCGAACTGCTCCTCGGTATCGCGGACTCGCGGCCGCCTCAGCTGTATCGTTCCCGAACTCAGCGTAAGCCTCCGGGCTCTGCCGTATCCGTTCCGATAGCCGGTATCGTTGTCCGAGTCGGATCTGAGCGCCGACTTCGCCCTTCCCAGAAACGCCGTCACCTCCTCCTCCAGCAACTCCTGGATCAGCCTCTGGACCTGGCTTCGCACCCAATCCTCCAACTGCTCCCACTCCGGCCTTGACTCCGACCTACTCTCAGTGCTTTCCTTCCTCATGGGCGGTCTATCTCCTCTCTTGGGCCTCGAGCCCGTGTTGTTCAGAGAGAGGGTACACCGCCTGACTGGTTACACACTTTTTGAAGATACCTCGGTGAGGCCCCTCTTGTTGGAATCGTTGAAACGATGGTTGTGAGTGTCAACAAAGCCCGGGAGCAGCGCTTTGCCGTCGAGGTCAATTACCTCCGTTCCCGGTCCGCTCAGCGCCAGGACTTCATCGTTGCTACCTACCGCCAGGACCCCCTCTCCCAGGACCGCCAGCGCTTCTGCCTGGGCTAGACCTGGCTCCATGGTCACTACCTGGCCGTTAACAAAGATGAGACTCGGAGCAGGGGCGGATGTGGGTGTCGCGGATGGCGTTGGAGTTTGCGTGGGGGTTGGTGTCGAGGTTGCAGTGGAGTCTGGTGTAACCGTGGGCGTCGCCGTCGGTGTGGGGATAGCAGTCGGATCGGGCTCGCCGGTGCAAGCTGAGAGGAGAATAACGGATGCCAATGCTGCCGTGATGTAGCGCAACTTCACTACGGCCTCAGGTACGCGCGACTTATGAGTAGTGACGCTTGGCTCCCCGGGCGGGTTTCGAACTTGCAGGTCCCTTCTGATATTCACCACACTGCTTGTTTTCGAACGAAGCGATCAGCGAGCCGGAGGCCTAGGGAGACAAGAATACTTCGGAGGGGAATGCGGCGCTAGGTGTTGCTCAGACGAGGCCATGACTCCGCTTGCTCGGCCTCACCTGCCGGCAGTGCGACGGGAGTCGTGCAGCCAAACGAGCTAAGGTTACTTTACAGTCGTCACAATGGAGGATTACAGAGAACCCCAGCGTGGAGATAATGTGGCCCGCGGAACAAAACTCCACGGAGTCTCGTCTTAGCTTTTAAGAGGTCGCGTCCCCAACCCGGAACGCGGAGCACGACGATGGAATCCATTACAGAGACTAGCGGCACCTTTAACATTGGCATGCTGCTCATGGTAGTAGCCCTGTTGGTCTTATCCGCAACCCTGGTGGTGGGTGGTGTCATGGGCTATTGGAAGAGCAGCGCTGTGGTCGGGCGTCTTCCGGCCGTCGTCGCTCTTGTGGCTGGCGGAGCTATTATCTCAACACTTGCACTGGGTGGTGCTGAGCTTCTCCCGCAAACAGCGATTTGGACCCTTCTCCTCTCTGAGCTCGGCATTTGTTAGCAACCAGCAAAAGTGGGACACATTGGGAGCCGAGAGATCAGGGGCTGGATGGAGGTCTGGCGAGCTCCCTGAGGGCCCTGTTGTAGCGTCGTCGCCGTTCGGTGGTTTGAGCCTTCACCTCCTTCCTGCGTTGTAGGATCTCTTGCCGTCTTCCCTTGAGCACGTCTGATGGTGTCACGTTGCCCAGAGCCTTGTGATAGCGCCGGTAGTTGTAGTAGCTGACGAAGGCCGCGATAGCAGCCTCAAGGTCGGCGGGCAACTCATAAGGCACCTGGTTGACGTCCCGTTTGATGGTCTGGTGGTAGCGCTCCAGCTTCCCGTTGGTCTGAGGGTGGAAAGGAGTTGCTAGGATGTGCTTGATGCCAACCATCCCCAGGTAGTCCCTGAATGCTCTTGAGACATAGCCTGGACCGTTGTCACTCAGCAGCCTGGTGCGGTCTGTGACTGGAACTTGGTCCATGCTGGTCGTGTCCACAGCACCCTGGACCACCTCGATGAAGGAGTCGGCCGTCATATCTTGCTGAAGCCTGTGAGCCAGGATGAAGCGGGAGTAGTCGTCCATAACGGTGACCAGGTAGTAGTAGCCCCACCCAACCACCCTGAAGTATGAGGCATCGGTGGCCCACATCTGGTGAGGTCCTGTGGTCTTGAGGTGGTACTCCTTCCCCGCGGCCAACCGCATCTCAGGCCTCTTCACTAGGCCCTCCCTGCCCAGGATACGGTAGACGCTGGACTCTGAGACTGAGAAGCCCTGGTTGTCGGTGATCCCCGCGGCCAGCTGACGGCAGCTCAGCTCTGGCATCTCCCTGGCTGATAACAGGACTGAGCGTTCTTCCTGAATAGTAAGACGGTTCCATGGTGGCTGATCGCCTCCTGGTCGGTCCTCAAGTCCTTGTTGGTCTTGGCGTCTGAGCCACCGGTAGTAGGTGCTCTTAGGGATGCCCAGCTCTCTGAGGACCTTTCGCTTGGGGAGGGGAGACGAGGATACTTTGGTAACTACCTCTGCCTTCTCCGGGGCGCTCATCCGCTGGTACCGGTGGCGTCCTGGGGCATGGGGATGACCGTTTTTTTGAGACGGTACGCCTCCAGCGACAGATCGGCCACTAGCTCCTTGAGTTCCCCGTTCTCTCGCTTGAGTTGCCCTACCTCATGCTGAGTGGCGTCCCGAACCGAGTCACGGGTCAACCTCTCCTTGCCCGCCTCCATGAACTCTTTGGTCCACGAGTAGTAGGAGTGGGGCTTGATCCCCTCCCGCCGGCACAGGTCGTTGACTGTGACCTCGCGGCGGAAGCCCTCCAGAACAATTCGGATCTTCTCTTCGGGGGTGTACTTACGTCGGGCAGCCGCCTTCACTGTGCGGACGAAAGACCTGGTCTGCTCGCTTCGTTCCTCGGCGGCCTCTGCTTTGCTTACTTCTAATTGGGACACATCTGCTCCTTTCTGTGGGTAGCTCTACCCTCATTTCAGGAGCTCACACCACCCTCCGACTCTCGGGTTTTCCTACCCTTATATGTGTCCCATTATCGCTGACGGTCTACACGCACGGTACTTCAATATCGCGCCCAACGTCGAGTCGATCACTGTGGACTTCATCAGCGGTGGAGATATCGGCCGTGCGCGTGTGATCGGAGCGGCAGGGGCAGTCCGGCCGTGCGACGCCTTGTTCGTTGGCAATCTGGAGCTGGGCGACGTTGCTCGCGTGCCTGGCTACGAGGATGAGACGTTCTTGTCGGCGGATGCGGACGGAGCGTTCGAGGCAGAGATCGATGCTGTGGCAGGCACGCATATCCTTGTCGCTCGGCACCCGAAATGGGGTACTTCCTGGGGTACCGATAGTGACGAGGGACCTAGCAGCGTCCTGTTGCGCCTTCCGGTCGAGGAAGCCTCCGAGGGGATTGCCTTTAGCAGCGCGATGCGCCTCAGTCAGTATAGCAGCGATGCGTGGGTCATCAGGGGCACGCTGGCGACTGATGCATTCATGCCCGGCCAGCGGGTCCCCATCTCTGGACGCGTGATCCTTCAATTCCAAACGGACGCTCAGCCTCCACGTTCGAGGCTCCGAATAGGTGCGTTCCTAATCGGCGATGGGGAGGGCAGGCAGGTTGGCCGCGTACAGGACTATGCCACCGCCTTCTTGACCCCCACCGGCCTGCCGATCGAGATGCGGTTCATCCACTACGATGCCTTGGACAGTCTTAGCACCATTGAAATCGACTGGAAGCTTGATGACGGCAACTGGGTGGCCGATTTCGACAGAGATCTATCCGTCCCTGATGACTACCCTGACGGACTATACGAGTTGACGGCCAACCTTCATGTTCCCATTGAAAGAGATTCCATAAGGAGTGCATTTCGCCATCCAGCCAATTGCTGTGAGGCTTCGCTGGGGAATGTCACCATCGGCGATCCAGCGCCGATGCGGCTGGCCGCTACCTTGCTGGCCGACGTGGTCAGCGAAGGCACGCGGGGTGGGGTTCGAGCCCGCGAGGATTCTAACCTGTTCGATTTTAGCCCTCGTGTGATGACCCGCCACGATCCCGTTATCCCACGGCTTGATAGTTACGATGAGCTTTGGACCTATCGACTGGAACCGTACGTGCCGTTCTTTGGCACGGCCGAGTCTGGTGCGCCGCCCGTTCCACCGATTGCCCTCGACTTTCTCGATAGCGAGCTCACCGTAACCATCTTCCGGCCCGACGGCCAGACTCAGGTGCTTGGCCCCGCACCGCTGACGCGCTACGTGTTCCTTCGGCCCACGACCCCCGACTGTAACGGCGGGGCTATTGCTTCCGGTAAGCATCCGTCGGGAATGCCACAGCTCCAGGGTGAGGGCGATACCTTCGCCTACCAGTTTCCTCTTGATGGCGACTACGTGATCACCCTCGGAGGCCATATCACCGACCAAGACGGCAGGATGTACGAGATCAGCGGGACCTACGACGTTACGGTCGCCAACGTGCTGGACATCGAGACCGCCATGCTGCCCGGAACCCCCTTCGAAGTGGGAGATGCCATTCCCCCTACGCTGACGGTCATGCCCGGCGTCCCGGCCGATATCACCTATGCGGTGACGCATATCGCAGCCGATGGTGAGACCACGGCGCGCGTCTTCACGGGCCGCGCCAACGCCAACGGTTGGTGGGACGGCGACGGCGAACTGTTCACCTTCGAGCGCGACGGCAAGTTTCGGATCGATGTAGAGGGCCCAATACAGGGACCGAGATGGAGAGCTATGGGCGGGCCGACTGCGGTTCGGTAGCGCCGTCGCCACGCCCGACGCGCCGTTCATCGTGCATGGGAGGCGCGGGTCCTCACTCTTCGGAGAGGTGCCCCCACCCTGGTTCTTCAGACTCAACTTTGCCCCCGACAACGAAGGGCACCTCTGGCCCCCCTTCTTTACCGGGGACATTCAGTGGGGAGTGACCGCGGAAAGGGGCGACCCCGCCATAAGCCTGCGTAACAGTGTGCAGATAGTCGACGAGAAACACCCGCTGATCGCCCGTGCCTTGCAGCTGGAGCAATTCGACGAGGCTGGAGTCGAGGGAGGCAGAGAGGCCGGACAATTAGCGCTCATCCATCGCCCGCAGAAGTGGCCGGGCATGCACCCCGCGGAAGTCCCGCTTTGGACATACACATATGGGTCCGCCCAACGCCCGGGCATACGGGTGCGGGAGCTCATCGTCGGCGAAGAAACCGCAGACCCCTACTGGGCTTTCGGCGACCCTTACATCTTCCAGTCGGGTACTGGGCCGCAAGGAGATGAGCCGGGCGATTTCAAGTTCATGTACGCCGCCGCCGTGATACGGGACGACAATGCGGGCGAAGGGATCTACGCCATTTACGGCTCCGGCTGGGTGCTGACCCCCAAGGACGACACGCTGGGCGCGCGCGTGATGCCCCCATTCCAAGGTGCGGCCGGAGGTCCCAGCGGTGGGCCGCTCCTCACGGTTCACGGGCGCGAGGTAGACATGTTCTTCATGCCCCATGGCCTGCGGCCAGGCGCCGTCCTAGAAACCGGTGACGTCTTCCGGTTGGCAGGGCCGATTATGCCCACGCTACCGAGCCGCATCGACTACACCGTCATCGCACCGGACGGCACAGTCCGTGACTTCGATGGCCGAGCCAACGCAGTCGGCTACTTCTACGACCCCGCCGATGACTTTGTACTGGATCAGGTGGGCTTGTGGACCGTGAATCTAGCAGTAACCCATGACGGCTTGACCAGCGCCGGCCCCGTGAGGCCTCCATATCCCACTGGCGGACTGCTGACTCCGGATGGGAGCACGTTCACCTTCGTGGTTATCGACCGTGACACTGACACGCTTAGCGTGGAGACAGACCTGGCCCAATCGACGCTGGACCAGTGGCGCTGTGGCGGCGAACCCGTCCGGCAGGCGTACTTCGAGGCATCCCTTCCTAGGGGCTGGACCGGCGATACCGCCCGGGTGATCGTGACTATGCCAGGGGTCGTGCTGGTAGACGAAGACGTCACGGTAAGCGGAGACCTGGTGAGGTGGGACCTCGACGCGCGAGCGCTAAACCAACTGGCCAGCAACTTCGATTACATAGCGGAAGATCCATCGGCGGACAGCGGCATAGCGGACACTATCACGGTGACGTTCTACGTCGAGGGCACGGTGAACGGCGAGCCAGCACGAGCTGCCGGAACTATCGTGACGCACGGCGCGCGAGTTCCGCTCCCCGACGGAGCCGCCGACTGAACCTCCCAGCCTGTCCCAGTTTGTAATAACAGAACAGGAAATTAGGCCAATTTGCCAATAGGCGAACGCTTGTTACTGGTGGAGATGGAGAGGGACGAAGCCCAGCCCCCCAAAGCTATCCTGGACTCCCTGAGAAAGCCACGCGATCTCGCTACCAGCCTATTGAATTCGGTACGTGCCGCCAGCCGCCCTCGTTGGCGCAATGTGCGCTTGGCTACCTGCGGTAAATGCTTGCGGCGTCGGAGAAGCCGTACACCTCGTCGGCGGTCTGGTCTGGGACCACTTCGACCTGGATAGTCCGGTCGTCGATCATCTGTGCCAGGAAGACCCCAAGCGTTCTGCGCTCGTCGTTCCGCTCACTCATGCTAGGATATCCGGAGCGGTCGAGGAGCTCGTATTTCACGAGCCCTGAATCCACGGTGATCGCGGCGGGGTCGGGAGCGTTGCCTCTCACCCCGTAGGTGCCAGCGCACTGGCTGCATCCTTCCTCGTTGATTCCCGTATCGGCCCCGATGCTGATCCTGATCAGCGCCGGGTCGTAGTGGTCGTAGACGATGGAGAGATGCCCGTACCACTTGTAGGGGACACTCAGGGGCCTAGAGGCGTTGTAAGTCACGGTACCGTCTAGGAACCAGTTTCCCACCAGCCGGCCGTCGATGTCGAAGTCGATCTTGCCGCCCCTGGGCTCCGCGGTCCTGGCATTCTTCTCCAGGAGCTGACTCCTTAGGGGCTCCGCGAAGTAGTCGAAGGGGTCCATGGTGTGGATCTTCCAGGCGCTTGTATAGTGAGACGGGACCATGAAGCCGCTGAGGATAACCGAGATATCGTGGACGCTGAAGTCAAGGGAGTATCGATAGTGAGCCTTCCCAATGACTTGCCCCGCCTTGACCGGTATGGCGGGAGACCCTTCCCAACGGTACTCCGGCCACTCCCGGTCGTTTTCCGCCTGATCGAGAATCTCCGGAGCGATGCCGCCCACGTGGATGTAGATCGTGGAGATGGTGCAGGAGTGCCAAATGATGAGGCGCCAGTCCTCCCACAGACCGTCCGGGTCCTCAGGGCTGGGCCTCAGATGCCCAGGCATCGTCCTGAGCTTGACGATGTACCCGTCAGCCAGCGCCCTGATGTCGTACGGTAGAGGGAACACCTCCGGCTGATCGTGGTAGAAGTAGGTGTGGTCGGTGGGTGTCACGTGATCATCCCCCATCTGCCCCATGGGCGTTATGCCCACGAGCGCGTCCGAGCCCATGGGTGACGCCGTGAACTTCACGTCCTTGCCTGAGCACTCAGGCGGCCCGATCCAGGTCCTGGCATCCTCGACGACCTGGAAGTAGTGCACCGCGGTTGTGCAGGCCCCCCGATTACACGCCTCCAGGGCTATGAAGGCCTCGCCCAGGGAGGAAAAGCGTGGCCAGAACGTGTTGTCGCTACCCGTGTCGGGCGAGCCGCCCGGGGCGGACCAGGAGAGCGTTTCGATGTCGTCCTCGGAGTGGACCCACACCTCACTCGCTGGTCCAGCGGGACGCGGGTGAAGGCGCATCCGACCTCAAGGGTGGGCGCGGGCCCTGGGGGCAGCGTGGGGGTCGGCGACGGCGTGGGAGATGGCATCAGCGTGGGTGTGAGTGATGGCGTCGGTACCGTAGCAGTGGCCGTCGGTGATGGCGCCGCTGTGGTCTGCGAAGGGCTGGGTGTCGGCGTGAGTGACCGTGTGGGAGTTGCCGACGCGGAGGTGGCCGTCGGTGTGAAGTCCGGGGTTGTGTCAGGAGTCGAGCCCGGCTGGGTGCAGGCCGCCAGAAGTAGCAGGCCCGCGGCAAAGCCTAGTACCCACGGCACAAGGGTACGCACGTCGCCAGTTTATCAGCAGTGGAATGAGAAGTGCTCGTTAGCGGTCGAGATGGGGGAGAGTCGAGCTTTACGCTAGACTCGCTCATTCGGTCCATCGGTAGTAGATTAGGCACTTCAGGCGTTATCACCCTCTGCCATATGATAGGGGGACCGGTGCTTGGAAAAGCGGGGCATTTCTTGCGAAGGGTTGGCTATTCCGGGGCGTAGTGCACAACTGACGAGATGAAGACGGCTACACACACCAACCCTCTTCACGTATTGGCCGTTCTACGGTTCCGGGACTTCCGCGTATTCTGGTCCGGCCTCTTGGTGCAGGTGACGGGCCAGATGATGCTGCTCTTCACTTTGGGCTGGCTCGCTTTCGACCTGACCGGCTCTCCTTTGTCCCTAGGCTACGTTGCGCTCTTCCAGGCCATACCTACGATTGCGCTAACGATGTTGGGAGGCGTTGCCGCCGACCGGCTGGACAAGCGCTACGTGATTATTACGGTTCAGCTAGTGGCCATGGTAGTCGTAGGCACGCTGGCCTCTCTCACCATAGCTGGCCTAGTGGAATTGTGGCACCTGATGGTAGCGGCGTTCTTCATCGGCGCGACGCAATCATTCGAAAACCCCAGTCGTATGTCACTGTATCCACTTTTGTTGCCAGACCGCTCCCAGCTCGTGAACGCGGTGACCGTATTCTCAGCCATATGGCAGGTTACCAGCGTGGTCGCACCAGCCATTGCTGGGTTTGTTATCGCTTACGCCGGCGCTGGTCAAAGCTTCCTTGTTTCGGCTATGTCCTTCGCTATTTTGACCATTGCGGTCCGGTTGGTCCGGGTAAGCCGGATGCCTAGAGCCAGCTCGGCAAGTCCACTGGAAGACCTTAAAGAGGGGGCCCGCTACTGTTGGAGGGAAAAGACGGTCCGGATACTTATCGGCCTCAGTTTTTTCTCAGGCATGTTTGCCTTCAGCTACATGATGCTCATGCCGATATTCGCCAAGGACATTCTCCACGTGGATGCCCGCGGCCTCGGATTATTGGCTTCCGCCACGGGGGTGGGCTCTATCGTCGGGACTTTCACGACCCCGCTGCTGGCGCAGCGGTTCCACGTGGGCAAACTGTTGACCGTCCAGCTGCTAATGGCGTGCGGCATCCTAATGGCCTTCGCGTTCAGTCATTGGTACGTCCTATCGGTGGCGCTGATGCCGTTCCTGGGCTTTTTCGCCTTTTCCAACGTGACGCTCATCACCATCGCGATACAAATGATCGTACCTGACGCGCTTCGGGGCCGCGTCATGGGACTGCAGAGCCTTCGGTGGAGCATGGTGCCGCTAGGCGCGGCTACCCTCGGGGTGACCGCGAACTTCGTAGGGGCCCCGCTGGCGGTGGGTGGCGGAGCGTTCATGGTGTTCGTGGTCGTCGCTTTGGCGGGCGTACTCAGTCCTCAGCTGCGCGAGCTAAGGGGCTTTGGCGAGGAGTCTACGGTGGTGGCGGAGACCGAAGTCGGCTAGCGGGATGCCCCCCCTTGTTGTTCAGCGGCCGGCCAGCTCCACCAGCGCCTCCGCGAGGACACGCGCCCCTGAGACAAGGTCCTCGGGGGATGCGCGCTCGGCTTCACTGTGACTGATCCCCTGTAGACACGGCACGAATACCATGCCAGTGGGACAGAGCCCCGCCATGTACTTGGCGTCGTGGGTTGCTCCCGAGACGATGTCCATCTGCGGCAATTCCAAGCGCCGAGCTGCCCGCCTAACGACGTCAAGCACCGTGGAGTCCAACCTGGTGGGAGATGAGTTGAGCGTCTCGGTAACGGTTACGGTGCAGTCACCCTGGTGGAGACGGCAGACCTGCTCCACCTGGCCTCCGAGGCGGGCAAGCACTTCGCGCTCCGGATGGCGGAAGTCGATGGTGAAGAGCACGCGGCCCGGCACGGTGTTTGGGGAGTTGGGCGAGACCTCGAACCGTCCCACGGTAAAGCGCACCGTGTCCGCCTCATCTCGCATCAGCTCCTCCAGGGCCGTCACCATGCGCACGGCGGCCGCGAGCGCGTCCCGCCTCGACCGTCGAGGGGTCGTCCCGGCATGGGCCTCTTCGCCATGGACCTCAACGGTGAACCAACGGAGGCTCTGGATGGCAGTCACCGCGCCGATGGTGGTCCCAGTCGCCTCTAGGACTGGCCCCTGCTCGATGTGGGCCTCCAGGTATGCGTGTACCGGGAACCCCAGACCGCGCCGCCCGGTGCCAGGCAAGGCCTTCAGCGTCTCGCCAAGGGCCTCCGCTACGGTAACGCCAGCCCTGTCCGTCGTATTGAGAACATCGCTTAGGGCCAGCGCGCCGGCGAAGACGGCTGAGCCCATGGTTGTCGGTTGGAACCTGGCGCCCTCCTCGTTGGTCCACACCACGACCTCCAGGGGACGCTGGGTCGTGGTACCCGCATCCTCCAATGTTTCCAGCGCTTCAAAGGCCGCGAGGACGCCAAAGACTCCGTCGAAGTTCCCTCCCGCGGGCTGGGTGTCCAGGTGTGACCCGGCCAGCACCGGGCTTGCTGATGGATCGCGGCCTGGGCGGCGGATGAACAGGTTGCCGATGGGGTCGAGCTCCGCTGAAAAGCCCCTGGACGCTGCCCAACCCAGCAGCAGGACACGGGCCTGTGCGTCCTCCGGCGTGAGGGCCTGGCGATTGACGCCGCCACGTCCGGTTGCGCCAACCTGGGCCATCTCCATGTGCCGCTGCCAGAGGCGGTCGCCGTTTATCTCCGCTACGGTCATACTAGTGCTTAGTCCACGAAGTTCCTGTCATTCTGAGGCCACCGCAGGCGGACGAAGAATCTCTCACCCGAGAGACCCTTCGCCACTCTCAGGGTGACAAAGAGATGAAACGTATTTCCCGGACAGACTACTAGCTTCGTGTTGGTCTGTCATGGGACCTCCAACATTTCCCAACTGCTATCACGGCTTGACCCGCAAGCAAGAGGGGGCAAGCGGACCGCTTATCAAGCGCTACGCCTTGCCCGCCTCGCCGCGATGGACGAACTCCCCCATGCCCTCCCGCCCACGCCACTGTGCTCCATCGACGATAAGCTCCCCGCGGAGGAAGACCTTCGCCACGCGTCCCGTGACCGAGCGTCCCTCGAACAGGGTGTAGTCCGCTCGGCTATGCTGCTCCGCGGCGGTGATGGTCCACGTCTCGTTGGGGTCGAACAGGACGATGTCTCCGTCGGAGCCCACCGCGATGGTGCCCTTCTTTGGGAAGAGCCCGAACAGCTTCGCGGGGGCCGTCGAGGTCAGCTCCACGAAGCGGTTCAGGGACATGCCGTTGTCTCGGACGCCGCCGTCGAACACCAAAGGAAGCCGTGCCTCGACACCGGGGGCGCCGTTGGGGATCTTGCTAAAGTCCTCGCGTCCCAGCTCCTTGGAGAACTTCATCCCCAAGGTCTGCGCTTGGAAGCAGAAGGGGCAGTGATCGGTCGAGATGACTTGGAGGTCGTCGGTCTGCAGGCCCCGCCAGAGGGCCGCCTGGTGTTCGCGAGTGCGCAGCGGCGGCGTCATCACGAACTTGGCCGCCTCGAAGCCCGGCCGGTCGTACTCTTCGTCGGTCAGGAACAGGTAGTGCGGGCACGTCTCCGCGTGGATGGGAATTCCGCGGTCTCGCGCCTCCGTGACCGCGCTGAGGGCCTCCAGAGCGGAGAGGTGGACGATGTAGATGGGCGCCTCCGCAAGCTCCGAAATGCGGATAGCCCGATGCGTGGCTTCCCCTTCCATCACGGTTGGACGGGTCAGCATATGGTACTTGGGCCCGGTGTGTCCCTGGGCGCGCGCCTCTTCAACGAGGACCTGGATAACCTGCCCGTTCTCGGCGTGCACGCACACCATGCCGCCGTTTGCCCCCACGATTCGCATGGCTCGGAAGAGGTTTGCGTCGTCCACCATGAGCACGCCAGGGTACGCCATGAAGAGCTTGATCGTGGTGACGCCTTCATGGGTGAGCAGCGTCTTCATGTCCTCCAGGGTTTGCGCGTTGACATCGATCATGATCATGTGCGCGCCGACGTCCACGCAGGCACTCTGGGCGCGTCGGTGCCAGTCCTCCAGCCCGGCCAGGGGGCTTTGCCCTCGCGTTTGGGCGGCGAAGTCCACCAGCGTTGTGGTGCCGCCGAAGGCCGCCGCCGTGGTCCCGGTCCCGAACGTGTCGGCGGTGCGGGCGGCGCCGAACTCCCAGTCCAGGTGGGTATGGACATCCACGCCGCCCGGTAGCACCAGCAGCCCCGTGGCGTCGTGCACCTCCACGTTGGCGCCGACGGAGATATCCAGGCCGATAGTCCGCACCCGACCATCATCGATGAGGATGTCCGCGGTGTAGTCGTCCACGGCCGTAACGATACGTCCACCCTTTATCAGTACCGACGTCTGTAGACCGTCAGCGATAATGGGACACATATAAGGGTAGGAAAACCCGAGAGTCGGAGGGTGGTGTGAGCTCCTGAAATGAGGGTAGAGCTACCCGCAGAAAGGAGCAGATGTGTCCCAACTAGAAGTAAGCAAAGCAGAGGCCGCCGAGGAACGAAGCGAGCAGACCAGGTCTTTCGTCCGCACAGTGAAGGCGGCTGCCCGACGTAAGTACACCCCCGAAGAGAAGATCCGAATTGTTCTGGAGGGCTTCCGCCGCGAGGTCACAGTCAACGACCTGTGCCGGCGGGAGGGGATCAAGCCCCACTCCTACTACTCGTGGACCAAAGAGTTCATGGAGGCGGGCAAGGAGAGGTTGACCCGTGACTCGGTTCGGGACGCCACTCAGCATGAGGTAGGGCAACTCAAGCGAGAGAACGGGGAACTCAAGGAGCTAGTGGCCGATCTGTCGCTGGAGGCGTACCGTCTCAAAAAAACGGTCATCCCCATGCCCCAGGACGCCACCGGTACCAGCGGATGAGCGCCCCGGAGAAGGCAGAGGTAGTTACCAAAGTATCCTCGTCTCCCCTCCCCAAGCGAAAGGTCCTCAGAGAGCTGGGCATCCCTAAGAGCACCTACTACCGGTGGCTCAGACGCCAAGACCAACAAGGACTTGAGGACCGACCAGGAGGCGATCAGCCACCATGGAACCGTCTTACTATTCAGGAAGAACGCTCAGTCCTGTTATCAGCCAGGGAGATGCCAGAGCTGAGCTGCCGTCAGCTGGCCGCGGGGATCACCGACAACCAGGGCTTCTCAGTCTCAGAGTCCAGCGTCTACCGTATCCTGGGCAGGGAGGGCCTAGTGAAGAGGCCTGAGATGCGGTTGGCCGCGGGGAAGGAGTACCACCTCAAGACCACAGGACCTCACCAGATGTGGGCCACCGATGCCTCATACTTCAGGGTGGTTGGGTGGGGCTACTACTACCTGGTCACCGTTATGGACGACTACTCCCGCTTCATCCTGGCTCACAGGCTTCAGCAAGATATGACGGCCGACTCCTTCATCGAGGTGGTCCAGGATGCTGTGGACACGACCAGCATGGACCAAGTTCCAGTCACAGACCGCACCAGGCTGCTGAGTGACAACGGTCCAGGCTATGTCTCAAGAGCATTCAGGGACTACCTGGGGATGGTTGGCATCAAGCACATCCTAGCAACTCCTTTCCACCCTCAGACCAACGGGAAGCTGGAGCGCTACCACCAGACCATCAAACGGGACGTCAACCAGGTGCCTTATGAGTTGCCCGCCGACCTTGAGGCTGCTATCGCGGCCTTCGTCAGCTACTACAACTACCGGCGCTATCACAAGGCTCTGGGCAACGTGACACCATCAGACGTGCTCAAGGGAAGACGGCAAGAGATCCTACAACGCAGGAAGGAGGTGAAGGCTCAAACCACCGAACGGCGACGACGCTACAACAGGGCCCTCAGGGAGCTCGCCAGACCTCCATCCAGCCCCTGATCTCTCGGCTCCCAATGTGTCCCACTTTTGCTGGTTGCTAACAGGAGACTGTCTCCAGTAGGGCCTATTGAGCAAAGCTGAACCTCAATATGCTTCGCATTGTTCTAGGATGGTGTCCCGCGCTGGGGGCTTGTCCTGTATCTGTAAGTCTGCTCGCGTTCCTGCTGGTGCCCCGCTAGGGTTTCAGGGTCCCTTTGGAGCACTACCATCGTCTTGAGTAGGCTGAGCAGCCGTACATGCGTGATGCCGATCGACGTAGCCAGGATCGAGTCACCGTCTCGCATGATGTGGGCCAGACCCACCGGTTCCGGCTCCCACCAGAAGGCCAGTTCCACGTCAGCTGGTGCTCCATCCACTTCGACAGTCAACCTTCGACCCTCGGCGCTGCTGATGCGCGCCAGATTCCAGTCGCGGTGGATGTTGCCTCTGCGCTGATACTCTCGCCTCAACTTCTCTGAGCCGTGAGACTTCACCAGGATAAGGATGGCGTCTAACTCCCTAGAAAGACGGCTTTCGTTGGATACTCCGGTGGTGTCGGCATGCTGGCTTAGCTCTATGGCCTGTTGAGCGCCCTTCGGCCCCCCTGCAACATAGGTAAGTGTGACACGATCAACATTGCGACCATTCCCTTTGCTACTCCAGCCTACGTCCTCTAGGCGCAGTCCCAGGGGACTACCCTTGAGACCATAAACCGGGAATGCAGCATCGGCCACCAGGCGGGACAGATCGATGAGGCCCGTTACAGTCTCGTAGGATGCGTTGCGTCTCAGGGCGGCCACGAAGAGATGCCTCTCCTTCAGCCGATACAGTAGCCGCTTGAGCACGTTGCCGGTGTCCTTCTGGGAGTACGTAGCTGCTCTTCCTTCAATCGACTTCTCCCCACATGTGCGACAGAACATATCACCCTTGAATGCCTCGTAGCCGAAATAGCCTATCGGGGCAGGGCCTTTTAACATCCGGCGTAGCCTGAGCAGTAACCTCCTAAGCGGGTGGACGTTACCGCTTCGCGACCGGCCCATTTGCTCCCGGAGCTTTTCGAGGACACGAGCCGGGTCACTTGCCATCTCATCCATGTGCCACTGGAGCGATGATTCGAGGAGGCCAAGTTGGTCCTGGGGGATCTGATCTACCTGGCCTGTTTCCGCACGCAGTAGCATTGCCTGCCCCATGCCCAACAAACCGCCGCACCTGTGGCAACGGGTATTGCGCGCCTGAGCCTCCACAAAGCCGTCTGGTTGATTATCAGCCATAACTATCGCTCAATCGACCATCGTCCCTTGGGAAAATGACCACTTGCCCAACTCCCAATGGCCGGGAAGCCTGCCAAGCAGACGTTTCGGGCATAGGACTTTCGACTTGCCGGATGAACTGTGCGCCACGACATCCTGCCTGACCCGCAAGCAGGGATGCGCCGCATCCAAGGTACTCTACTTTCGTTTGGGGACCTCATACCACTCACACTCTCGGGTTCTGTGTCCCTCGGACGTGTCCAACCCTCGTTGACGGTCTACGGAGGCCATTAGTGCCCCCCTTTCGCGCGACTGCACGAAATATTGAGCGGAGGCTATGCCGCACTAAAGTGTCTCCAGAAGGTGCATGTACGCCTCCTGCTGGGCGTCATGCCACCGGGCCAGGGGGCTATCAGCCACGATCGGAACAAGCCGTTCCAACAGGCTGAGGGCCTCCTGCCCGTCCATGGCCGACAGTACGGCCACGAGCTCGACTCCACCCAGAAAGCTCCGTACGACCTGATAACTCCGCCGTGGGCCTTGCCACGAGTCCATGACCGCATTCGGCCCCAGAGCATCTATTGCAACAGCCTCCTTGGTGGTGTGATGGAACCATAGCTCCCGGTCTGGTTCGGGGTACAGCTCCTGATGTCTAATTAGCCGGACCTCTTGCCTCCCTTCGTCTGAGACGGATGGATCGGGGATAACGTTAGACTTTACCAGGTCGCGCTGGTCGACCTGGATGCAGCGTGACGGACTGTCGAATGCGGGCGACACGTAACACATGCTCAGGAAGTTGCAGCGGCCAGATTCGGTGGACCCCCACTGTTTGAGGCGGAACCCCATGCCGAGATGAGAAACATCCAGCACCAATGGCTCGAACGTGAAGCTGTCCGGCTCCGCAAAGTGAAGAATAGGCAGGTCTACAACCTGCCGGCTGTGCGATACCCTGTGTCCTGGCGATGAGGAGAAGAGCTTCTCACCACATAAGGCGCTGTAGAACCTGTGTAAGAGACTAAGCCGCTTCATCTAGTGCACTCTGCCGCTAGCCGATGTCAAACCAACTGCTAACGCTCGTGCCGACTCCCCAACTGCCAGGGCACATAGCTGTATACTTGATGGCCTGGACCGCCTATTCTTCAATCTCATCCTTTTCGATTTCGGTAATGGTCAACACAACGGCAGTACCGTCATCGATTACGAATCACCCAAGGCGGCTCTTTCGCCGCCTTGCCTCCATTTGAGAATGTTCCAAACCGCAAGCCCGACCAGAGCCAGCGCGACCCACCCATACCCATACCCTGTTGCCGTGTAGACCAATACTTTGACGACAGATGCCCCCCAGTAGACCGGCGTTCCTATTGATGCCCCCAGGTAGAGCAGGGAAAGTCCAAGTCCAAGCGAACTCCAACGACCCCTGTGGCGATCACTCCAGATGATCGCGGTCCCCGCAACGACTCCTATCAATCCACTCAGATCGGGAATGGCAGCGAACCCAAAATAGAGCACAGTGAGGGCGAACGAGAGACAAACAGCCACCAGCGACGCCATGGCCAGGTGGCTCATGGGCATCCTATGTCCCCGTAACCGGAGAAGGTACTGCCTAGCTATCCAGCCCACACAGAATCCCACAGATGCCCCGCCACCATAGAATATGGTGAGGACGAAGATGAACCAGATGGGATGTGAATCTGAAGAGAGCGGCCCGTCGATAGCCCACGCGACTGAAAGGCCGAACAATATGCTGATGGGGAAGAGCGCAACATTTCTGAGCGGTGGCGATAGCGAGCCCGCAAGAAGGGGGTACGCGCCCAGCGTGACTACCGCAACCAGACCAAGGTACCATGTGCTGGCGTCGTCAAACACCGTGAAGCTCGACGCGACACCCGCGCCCGCAATAGCGGCAAATCCAGCCGTCACCAAGAAATCCCATTTGGGAAGAGCAATCGTCACGGCGTCTCCCTCCATAGTGGCAACCTCAGAGCAGGGCCGTCGCACGGCCTGACCTGCCCTACAGGAACGACCATTTCCGGTCCGTCGTTGGCGGGGCTGTTGACCAGGGAGGAGACTTCGTATGCCTCCATCTCGTCGGTGATGTAAGGAGTCAGAATTCCGGCGAGGGCGGCGTAGTCCTGTATGTCATGGTCCAGCCAGAGGGACTCCAGCTCCCTCGGTAGGACGACCGGCATCCGGTCGTGGATGGGGCTAAGCAACTCGTTGGCCGACGTGGTGATGATGGCGCAGGACCGGACGACCTCGCCCTTCGGGTCCCGCCATCCATCCCAGAGACCCGCGAAGGCGAAGGGCTCCCTCGACGCCATCACGATCCGCATGGGCCTCCTGCTGGAGCCTTTCCCCTGCCACTCGTAGAACCCGTCGGCGAGGACCAGGCACCGTCGTCTCTGTAACGCAGTGCGGAAGCTGGACCGCTCGGCCAGGGTCTCGGCGCGAGCGTTTATCATGCGGCTACCCACCGATGCGCTTTTGGCCCAGGAGGGTATCAGTCCCCACCGCATGTAGGAGCCCCGCCTTCTGCCGCCGTTAGTCACGGAGAGGGCCATCTGGGTAGGGGCTATGTTGTAGCGGGGAACGTGGGTCAGTTCAGAGCCGTCAGATCCGAACCGCTCTTGCAGCTCTCCTATGCCCGCTATCAGGCTGTATCTTCCACACATCTACGTTCAGTTGGGAAAGACGATTCCACGTCCCGATTCCACTAAATTAGCGGAGCAGAATCGCCGTTCCATTCCTTTCATAGTTCCTCTCAATTATCCCACTTTGGCGGCATCTCCGCCAAGAATAGACCTCGGTTGCACTTCCCCAAATACCTTCCCGTCTAGTGCCAATCATGGGCAGTTAGCATGGCGACCTTCGCGCCGATGCGCTCCACTTCTGACACGACCACGTTGGTGGCGCCGTCCCACCGGGAGACCCTGCCCCTGGCAAGGATTACCTGGTTCCCCAGCGCCCTGCGGCACCGGGCAAAGACCCTAGGCCACAGGATGAGCTGCACATTCCCCGTCTCGTCCTCGATGGTCACGAACACCGTCCCGTGCTGACCCCTGGGAAGTTGCCTAGCCACGGGCCATCCGCCACCACAACTACGTTCCCATCATCCATCTCCTCTACCGCAGCGGCGGGCAGCACGCTGGGGCGCAACGTGGACCGCACGTACTCCATCACATGGCTCCCGGAGTAGATTTGGGCTACAATTAACCCCGTATGAGATATTCAATCCCCATAGTTGTCGGCGTGGTCCTAGTAGTCGGATTTATCCTCTTCGCTGCCTATTACTTCATGCTGTGGCCGTTCCAGCCCAGCCTGGAAGTGGATGATCCCGTTGTTGCCGAATGGCTACAACAAGATGGGATTGTCATTTACCGCAGGGGAGAAGAGCTGGACAACAGTCGCATGTATATTGTTAAAGGAGAACGAACGGAGCATGGCTGTAGCTGGCATGTCAGCTCCTCGGGATCCGACGACTACGTCATCATCAACAGAGAAATCGCCACGAACCACACCACTTGTGAGAGCCTGTTCGAGGAAGGAATCCTGATCGAATAGCTTGGGTGCATACTCTCCTGTTGCTTCCACTATCTCCACAAGACCTGGCTAGGTCACCTTAGGGATGACGCTGCGGCTACCTTCGTGACCCCATGTGCCCTAGCAGGCCCAGAGGTGTCGTCCTAGAGTTCCCACGTCCCCAAGGCGGCGAAATCAGCACACATGGGTGCCACGAGTCATGTTTAACTTCCCTATTGGAGAGGAATTAAGCGAGGGTAGCTCCACACTTAAGATTCTGGTACTCGTGGGCAGTGGGATTTGATGTAGTAGAGGGCGACAACCGTGGGGCTTCCCGCGCCGGAGCTTGAACCGCTCCCCTCGTGGGAGGCGCAGGATGTGGACAATCACTCACCCTTTGCTCCAGTCACGTCTCTGCGCTGGAACAGCCAGAAGGTGGCAGCGCCGAGCACGATAATGTACGCAAGCAGCACGAGAAAGGCGTGCAGCGTGCCTGGAGGTTCGAGCGGCACACCATCCCTCGTGACTTCAGCACTGAAGACAGCGGCCTGGCTCATCCAAAGGTTCACGTTCTGGCCGATCAGGTAGTAGGGGACGTTTTGAAGCCAGGAGGTGAAAAGGAAGATAGGAGTGACTATCATCTCAGTGACGTAATACCCCAGGGACAAAGAGATGCCTGTGGAGGATGACTGGGTCAGCACCGCTAGGAACGTGGCCAGCACGATGAATGGGGCCATCCCATAGACCGATTTGCCAAACGTCACCGCGGCTTCGGACCACTTGCCGGAACCGAAGAGCCCTCCCGTCTCGTCTGGAGGAATGATGGCGGTTATGACGCTGGCGACGGCGATCAGGATGGATACGACGATGATGGCGGCCGCCCCGAGCAACAGGAGCAAGAGGAGCTTGGACGCAAGGAGTTGCCAGCGCCCGACGCCTCTGGTCAGGGCGTTACGCAGAGTGCCCCACCCATACTCAGCACCTGTAAGGGACGCTGCAAGAATCAAGATGAGGAAGCCGACAAGGCCGTGCGCCACTCCGATACCCCCGGTAACGCCGCTCGGGAGAGTGAAGCCCTCGCGAAGCACCTCACGTCCGTATACCTCTGCACAGTCGGCTCGGAACGCCTCCACGTCTCCCAGAAGGCCCTCCCATTCACTTTCAGGGAGGGCCTCGATCTCTGGGGGGATGTTTCCGCTTAGGATGTCGTCGCAGGTCAATTCTATGGGTACAGGTTGACCGTCCTTCTCAATCGTCGCCTTGATCGGACCAACCGACCCTGAGAAGAGCTCCTGCACCGACTTATTGTGGTATGCAATGTGGCTGCCCCAGAGGAAGAACTGGGTGATGAGGATGACGATGCCAAGAAGTATCCACGGCATCCATCGGCTGCGTAGCTTGAAGAATTCCCAACGGGTGAGGCGTAGTACCGTGACGATCATTCTCCTCTCGCGCCTGCCACGTCTCTGCGTTGGAAGAGCCAGAACGCCGCCGCGCCCAGCACGACGATGTAGGCCAGCAGGACAAGAAAGGCGTGCAGCACACCAGGCGGGTCACTGACGGGGAACAGGGTCCCCTCGGTCGTCACCACCCCGGTTTCGGTCATCCAGGCGGCCGTGTTGAATCCAATCAGGAAGTCGGACACCTTGTCGAACCAGGCGAAAAGGTCACCCAGGATGCGTCCGAGTATGAGCTCAGCGAAGTAGTAAGCAAGAGACATCGCGATCCCCATACTTGACGATGAGGTCAGTACCGTGAGGAACAGCGCAAGGATAGCGTACGCGACCAGCACATAGGTCGCCTTGCCAAACATCACCGCCACCGTTGACCACTGGCCGGCACCGGCCAGCCCACCGCCGTCGCCTAGTGTGAGTGAAGCGGCGATCAGGCTGCTGACCACGACGGTCAGGGATACGACAAGCAGCCCGGCAACACTCAATAGCACGAGCGACAACGATTTCGCCCCCAGGAACTGCCACCTGCCGGTACCCTTCGTCAACGCTGTTCGTAAGGTGCCCCAACCGTACTCCGCGCCGACTGTCGACGCTCCCAGGATCATAACGAGGAGAAGGCCGATGTAATGGGCGACTCCGAGTGCGTTGGCGAGACTGTCTGGGAGCACAAATCTCTCCCTCGCTTCCTGTCGATGGGATTCCCGCACCGACAGGCCCGCGCAACGGCGTAGTTCCCAGCCAATCTCTTCATCGAGTCTTGCGCGGTCCTCATCGCTGAGGCGCGACAGCACTTCCTGTGGCACAGTCTGGTCTAGGGTATCGCCGCACTGAACGCTCAACTCAATGAGGCCGCCGTCGGGGTGGGTTACGCTGGATTCAAAGCTAGCACTGAACTCCGCAGCGAGGGGCGCTCGGGAACTCTGGTAGGCCGAGAAGCTGCCCCATACCGATATCTGGGTCACAATGGCAACGATGCCAAGCAGAATCCACGGCATCCATCTCTTGCGAAGCTTGAACCACTCCCAGCGGGTGAGGCGAAGGACTGGGACGATCATTCGCCCCTCGCTCCGGCGATGTCCTTACGCTGGAAGAGCCAGAAGGCAGCTACACCGATGATAATGATGTACGCCGTGATGACGAGGAAGGCGTGCAGCTGACTCGACGGATGGCTCACGGGGAACATGGACCCCTGACCGGTCGTGCGGATGCCCGTCTCGGTCATCCATGAGGTAACGCTGGGACCCAGCAGGAAGTCGGTCACGTTGCCGAACCACTCGAACAGTTCGTCAAGTATCTGGACGAGAATCGACTCGACGAAGAAGTACGCCAGAGAGAAGGCGATCCCCATGCTCGATGATGAAGTCAGCACCGAGAGGAACAGCGCCAGGATGGCGTACGGCATCAGCCCGTAGACCGCCTTGCCAAACATCACCGCCGCAGTAGACCACTCGCCGGAGTCTGTAAGCCCTCCGTCGTCAACGAGCAGCGAAGCGGCGATCAGGCTGCTGACCGCGACGGTCAGAGCCACGATGATGAACCCACCGGCGCCCAACAGCAGAAGCGACAACGCCTTCGACCCCAGGAACTGCCAGCGATTGACACCTCTGGCTAAGGTCGCTCGCAAGGTGCCCCAACCGTACTCGGTGCCGAGCACAGAGGCGGCCAGGATCATGATGAGGACGGCCCCGATGCTATGAGCAACGGCGAGCCCGTTGGAAAGACTGTTGGGGAGGACGAAACTCTGGCGGGTGTTGTCGCGGAACCGAGCTTCCTCCTCAATCTGGTCTTGGCACACTACCTCCCGCAGGAACTCCACCGTCTTGAGTGCGTCCTCTCGAAGCTTTTCATCACTCTGCTCCACCTTGGCATCGGCGGTGCCCTCCCAGATGTCGACGCAGCTTACGGGAATAGCAGCAGAGTTCCCAGCTGCATCCACTGGCCCCGGCAAGTAAAAGGTGGTCTGCTCTTCAACGGACGGACGGTCGTTGTACGAGTAGAACATGCCCCATAGAGTGGCCTGGGCGATGGCGACGGCAACGAATACGAGTATCCACGGCATCCATCGCTTGCGGAGCTTGAACCACTCCCAGCGGGTGAGGCGGAGGACCGGGACGATCATCGAGTCTCCTTCTGATCGTCGCCAGTTATGTCCAGGAAGTACTGCTCCAGTGACATCTCATCGGCTGCCATCTCCGTGACGTAGACCTCAGACTGGCCCAGAGCAGCACTCAGCTCCGACGACCGCTCGCTCGGAGCCTCCACTATCACCGACTCGCCTTCTATCCTTACGTCCCCCACCCACTCCAGCGCCGACAGGACTTCGATGGCCTTCGCATTGTCCGTGGTACGCAAGCGCACCCGCTCGCCCGCTCGGGAATGCACCAGGTCGGCGACCTTCCCCTGGGCGATGAGCCTCCCCTTGGAGAGGATGGCCACGCTGTCGCACACCTGCTCGACCTCGTGCAGCAGATGGCTCGACAACAACACCGTGCGTCCACCGGTGCCGAGACTTCGGATCATCTCCCGTACTTCGGCCATGCCCGCAGGGTCCATGCCGTTGGTCGGCTCGTCCAGGAACAGGAGCTCAGGATCGCCCAGCAGCGCGTAGGCCAAGCCCAGGCGCTGCTTCATGCCCAGGGAGTAGGTGCGAAAGCGGCTCTTCGCGCGGTCGGCAAGGCCTACCTTGCTCAGCAAGTCGTCCAACTCTTTCCGGTTGCCCCTGCCGGTGATGCCCTGGTAGTAGGCGAGGTTGTCGCGGCCCGACATGTACGGGTAGAAAGAGGGGGTCTCCACTATGGCGCCGACACGATGGAGCGCATTCTGATGGGATGTACTTCCACCAAACAGGCTGAAGCTGCCCATTGTCGGTCTGACCAGCCCAAGCAACATGCCCATGGTGGTCGTCTTGCCCGATCCGTTGGGACCGAGAAGACCAAATACCTGTCCGCGGGGCACCTCCAGTGAGAGGTCGTCTACGGCAAGGATGTCGCCATATCGCTTCGTCAGCCCATCTGTCCGAATCACGCTCTCATTCATGTATCTTCCTTTCGCACGCAAGTCTAATCGCCCACCGGACCCTCGACGCTAGGATTCTACGGCGGGATGAAGCAGAGCCGGCAAGGGACAGGGACTCTCGGAGGAGCCTACTGTCGGCTCGCTGACTTTGGCCAGTCCGGAGAGCGGGTCAGCGGGTGTGCCGCTGCCTGCAACGCTGTCACCAAAGGTTACTGAAGAGAGTTGACAGGGAGAACTCTCGTTCCTAGATGAAGAAACGGTACATCCCATTGGATCATCCGACTTTCCGGCATTTCTGTCAATGAAGTTTCTTGCTTTTCAATTGAGTAAATGGTGGCACATCTGTGATCGGTTCCTGGATTCATTATGCGGGGTTTTCGTGCAACGAAAAAAGCCCACACATATGGATAGGCAGGGGCAGCTACCGTCTTCAAACGATGGCTGCCCCTGTGGTTTCTGCGATCAGCGACTGTAGACCGTCAGCGATAATGGGACACATATAAGGGTAGGAAAACCCGAGAGTCGGAGGGTGGTGTGAGCTCCTGAAATGAGGGTAGAGCTACCCACAGAAAGGAGCAGATGTGTCCCAATTAGAAGTAAGCAAAGCAGAGGCCGCCGAGGAACGAAGCGAGCAGACCAGGTCTTTCGTCCGCACAGTGAAGGCGGCTGCCCGACGTAAGTACACCCCCGAAGAGAAGATCCGAATTGTTCTGGAGGGCTTCCGCCGCGAGGTCACAGTCAACGACCTGTGCCGGCGGGAGGGGATCAAGCCCCACCCCTACTACTCGTGGACCAAAGAGTTCATGGAGGCGGGCAAGGAGAGGTTGACCCGTGACTCGGTTCGGGACGCCACTCAGCATGAGGTAGGGCAACTCAAGCGAGAGAACGGGGAACTCAAGGAGCTAGTGGCCGATCTGTCGCTGGAGGCGTACCGTCTCAAAGAAACGGCCATCCCCATGCCCCAGGACGCCAAGACCAACAAGGACTTGAGGACCGACCAGGAGGCGATCAGCCACCATGGAACCGTCTTACTATTCAGGAAGAACGCTCAGTCCTGTTATCAGCCAGGGAGATGCCAGAGCTGAGCTGCCGTCAGCTGGCCGCGGGGATCACCGACAACCAGGGCTTCTCAGTCTCAGAGTCCAGCGTCTACCGTATCCTGGGCAGGGAGGGCCTAGTGAAGAGGCCTGAGATGCGGTTGGCCGCGGGGAAGGAGTACCACCGCAAGACCACAGGACCTCACCAGATGTGGGCCACCGATGCCTCATACTTCAGGGTGGTTGGGTGGGGCTACTACTACCTGGTCACCGTTATGGACGACTACTCCCGCTTCATCCTGGCTCACAGGCTTCAGCAAGATATGACGGCCGACTCCTTCATCGAGGTGGTCCAGGATGCTGTGGACACGACCAGCATGGACCAAGTTCCAGTCACAGACCGCACCAGGCTGCTGAGTGACAACGGTCCAGGCTATGTCTCAAGAGCATTCAGGGACTACCTGGGGATGGTTGGCATCAAGCACATCCTAGCAACTCCTTTCCACCCTCAGACCAACGGGAAGCTGGAGCGCTACCACCAGACCATCAAACGGGACGTCAACCAGGTGCCTTATGAGTTGCCCGCCGACCTTGAGGCTGCTATCGCGGCCTTCGTCAGCTACTACAACTACCGGCGCTATCACAAGGCTCTGGGCAACGTGACACCATCAGACGTGCTCAAGGGAAGACGGCAAGAGATCCTACAACGCAGGAAGGAGGTGAAGGCTCAAACCACCGAACGGCGACGACGCTACAACAGGGCCCTCAGGGAGCTCGCCAGACCTCCATCCAGCCCCTGATCTCTCGGCTCCCAATGTGTCCCACTTTTGCTGGTTGCTAACAGATGCTGGATGAGGCCAGCAAGCCCAACTCTCCCTTCCATGAGATTCTTGTTTGGAAGTTCTCACGGTTCACCCGCAAACGGGAGCACGCCGTGGCTTTCAAGTCCATGCTAAGGAAGCGGGGTATCAAAGTCGTCTCTATCACCGAGCACGCCGACGACTCTCCCACCGGCAAGCTCATGGAGGCCATCATCGAGAGCGTGGACGAGTTCTACTCTGAAAACTTGGCCCAAGAAGTCGTCCGAGGGATGCGGGAAGCCGCCATACGGGGCTTCTGGGTCTCCACCTACGCTCCCTTCGGGTACAGGAAGGTGTCGGTCCAGGACGGAGCAAAGAAGCGGCCCAAGCTGGAGCTGGACCCGCCGGCGGAATCAGTGATCCGGCGCATCTTCCTGATGGCCCTACAGGGCAAGAGCACCCTGGACATCACCAAGACGCTGAATGGTGAGGGCATCCCCACCCAACGGGCAAGCACTGGTTGAAGTCCACTGTGCACCGCATCCTCTCCAACGAAGCGTATACAGGAACGCTGGTCTGGGGCGTCGATGCCAAGGACGGAGCGCCACCGGTGCGGGTGGAGGACGCATTCCCCGCAATAGTCACCAAGCAGGAGTTCCGACGCATCACCCGCTCCCTTCGCTCCAAGGCCCCGGCCAGGGTCAACCCCCGGCGGGCATCCAGCCCCTACCTCCTCAGCGGCTTGGTGAAATGTGAGAAGTGCGGAAAGGCGCTCACTGCGGCTGAGGCCAAGAGCGGCAAGTACAGCTACTACGTCTGCCACTCACTGCTGAAAAAGGGCAAGGGAACCTGCAAGACGCCTCGCCTCAACTCCAAGCGCTTTGAGAAGCTGATGATCGAGCAGATTCGCGCAAACATCCTCACGGAAAGCAACATCCGGGACCTGGTTAGACTGATGGACGAGGAGATGGACGGAGTGGCTGCTGAGCAGCGGGAGAGGCTGGAAAACATCGAAGCGGAGCTTATCGAGGTGCGGCGGCGCTTGGACCGGGTGTGGCACGTCATCGAGAACTCGGAACTCGACATATCCGACGCCACCTCCCGCATCAGAGAGCACCGGGAGCGTCAGGAGAAGCTGGAGATCGCCGCAGAGGAGGCCAGGGCATTGCTCTCAGAGCGCCGGGCCGTGCTGGACAACGTGGACACCATCGCCGCCTTCGCCGAGGACATGAGCGACTTCCTGATGACCAGCGAAATCACCGAATCGAGGGCCTTCATCAAGTCCTTCGTCAAGGAGATCAAGGTCAAGCCAGGAAAGGCGACGGTCTTCTACACCCTACCCACGCCGCCGGACAGCCCGATAGGGGGCGGAGACGCCGCAGAGGTGGCTCTCCACGGCCCAGTAGTTCGCAGTTCAGTACACGTTGGTGGGCCGGACTGGACAAAATCAAGAACCGAGGCCCCCTCACTGGTCACCCCATCCCTTGGCATGGGTATCGTGTAGGTAAGGGTAGCTTCGTCGCCAACGATTTCGATGCCCTTCACGAAGTTCCGAATGAGGGCTTTTCGCTCTAGCATCGTTCCTTCTTGCAGACACGTGCGGAGGTCCTCCACATAACCTCTGATCTCCTCGGTGCCGGGTAGATCGACCCTTCTCTGCTCCAGTTGGCTCTCTGCTTCTTCCTTCGCCCCAGTGAGCTGGTCCTGGCGATGCTTCAGGGCCAGAATGCGGGGCGAGAGGGCCTCCAAAGTCAGATGCTTGGTCTCCAGGGCTTCGTATAAGTTCCCCAGCCTGCTCTCAACATCTCCAAGCTCGGCCTCGACAGCCCCGAGTCTTCCGTCAAGCTCCCCGGCCATGGCGTCTATCTCTTCGGCGACGATGGTTACCAGCTCAGTGATGGTCTCGTCGGTGAGGATGCGCTCTTTAATCTTGTCGATGACGAAGCCCTCCACTTTGGGAGCGTTCAGGTAGCTGGCTTGGCAGGTTCCTGCCCCTTGCCGGTGAAGGGTGCCGCAGACGTAGTAGCCGTACTGACCGCTCTTGGCTCCCTGGCCGATGTAGGGCTTGCCGCAGGTACCACAGAGCAGCAACCCACTCAACAGGAACTTGCTCCCCACGCGGGCCGGTCTCTGCACTTTCGGCGCGCGTTCCTTTAGGCCCTGCTGCACGTTCTCGAACAAGTCTCTTGAGACCAGTGCCTCCCAAGCTCCCTCCACTCGTACAGGGTCGGGCTCCTTGTCACCCTTCGTCGTTCTGCCCCAGACCGAAGTCCCTGTGTAGGCTTCGTTGGTCAGCAGGTAGTGAAGGCCGGTCTTGTGCCAGCGCCATCCCTTATTGGTGATGCCCCACTCGTTCAGCTCCTTGCATATCTCCTTCAGGCCGTTACCCATGAGAGAACTCTCGAACACCTCCCTCACTATCGGAGCCGTGGCGGGGTCAAGCTTCAACGTAGGACGCTCCTTTGCCCCGTCGGATACTTTGACCCGCTTGTATCCGAAGGGAGCCTTGGAACCCAGGAAGAAGCCCCGTGACGCGGCCTCCCGCATACCCCGTGTGACCTCCTGGGCAAGATTTTCCGAGTAAAATTCGTCCACGCTCTCGATGATGGCTTCCATGAGCTTGCCAGTAGGGGAGTCGTCGGCGTGCTCGGTGATGGAGACTACCCTGACACCCTTCCTACGCAGCATGGACTTGAAGGCCACAGCATGCTCCCGCTTGCGGGTGAACCGGGAGAACTTCCACACTAGAATCTCTTGGAAGGGGGCATTGGGCTTGCTCCCCTCCTCTATCATCATGCGGAACTGGGGCCGGTCGGCGACGCGCCCGCTCTCGGCCTCGTCGACGTATTCTCGTGCAACAATGTAGCCATTGGCCTGGGCGTAGTTCCTGAGCGCCCGGAGTTGGGCGGCTATCGAGAGGTCCACGTCCTGCCGGTCACTGGACACCCTGGCGTAGAGGGCTGCTGGTGTGAGGGCTTGTTTATGTTTCATGATTGAGTTCTCCTGATGGCTAAGGTTTTTGCAACTCTGGGAAGTAGGTGGCGTAGAAGCCACGATCCCTGGTCAGAAAGGTGTCGGCATTGGCAGACGCATGGGCACCTATCAGGAAGTCGGAGATGATCCGGCCTCTCGGCCCACCAGCCTGTCGATATTGCAACCACCGGAGTCCAGCTTCATATGCGATATCGGTGTCAATGGGCGAAATCGTTGCGTTGATCTCCCGCAGCGCTCCATCCAAAGAGGAGCGGTCACCGAAGGCCGGAACCAGCTCTGCATAGACCACATCGCAGACGAGGATAGCTCCTCTATCGTAGGCGTGCGTAAGCCACTCCTGCGATTGGGAGTGGTGCGGCGCATCGGATATGAATACGTCCAGCAGGACGTTGGTATCGACTGAAGTAATCACCTTCCCCTGGTCTCTTCTATGTATTGGTCTACATCGACAGCCCCGTCGAGGATCCCACTGACCCTCTCCACGGGATGCTTGGATGCTGCCCGCTTCTGGATGAGTAGTCCATCCTCGGTTGGCGTGATCTCCACCTCGACATCTTGATTCATACCAAAGCGATCTCTCAGTCTCTTGGGGATGGTGATCTGCCCTCTTTCGGATATTCTCATGCCTAACCTCATATGAATTCCATGTTTAGTACATCATACCATATTTGCCATGATTGGGGAAGATGATCCAGATGACCAACCCGTTTGGTGACTCTCTTCACCCTCCCCCAAGAGCATAGGTAGGCTCCCAGCTATCGGGTGTGCGCCAAGCCCGTCCCAAAGGTCCCAACTCCTCCAAGTACCTCCTGTGGGATACCCAAAGCGGCACCCTGACCCTGGCGTGCTCCATCTCCTTCCTGGCCACCCGTAGGAAGTGGGTCTCTGCCAGGTCGTTGTGGAAGACCACGAGGACGATGGGCTGCGTGCCGTGGTCGTCGGTGGGCCGGTGTGACGAGTAGTAACGAAGATAGGGAGCTAGCCGTGCCGCCATGGTCACCGGGCGCACCGCCCGGCGCTCCCATTCCAGGAAGAAGGGCCACGTATAGTCGCTCTTGCGCAGGATTCCGAATGCGTCGGGGTGAATGGAACGCAGCTTGTCACCATACCTGAAGTACCTAGCTGCCCGTCCAGGGGGGTCCAGCTGCGCCACTTCCCAACCTTGAGACCTGGCTTGCTCGGCCAGCGTCGCCACGAACCCGTGCACGGCGTCGGTGTGATCGATGTTCCTGAGGAGCTGGCGGCTTCGCCTTCCCGAAACCCTACGCCAGTCCGTGGGAGCCTGTGAGTCGAGGCCCGTAGTACTCCAGCGCTTCCTGGCCGCTCCCACGGCGGCGCGGTCCCTGCGGGCCAGGAGGTCGATGGCGCTATCGGTCAAGGCAAGGCGGCGTCCCTCGGCAAAGGGTCTCCGTACTAGCCCAGCCCTTTCCAAGGGAACCACGACCTGGGACAGCCGAGCTTTAGAGAAGCCCAGCAACTGACACAGATCTACCGAAGTGATCCAGGGCCAGTCGGAGAGAATGTCCAAGGTGCGCTTCTCGGCGGGCTTTAGCAGGGCGGGTAGCAGGTGGCCGGGGACAGCCCCTCCTTCGCCATCCACGGCGATGTCCTTGGGGAGGGTCACTCGTGAGAGCTCAGAGTCCTCCGGAAGGGTGCCGCCTTGACTCATGCGTGACAGGATGTAGCGGAGGTCGAGGGAGGCGGAGATGGACGGGGGATGCCATACGGGATCGTCGCAACCGGCCAGGGCCGCATCCTCCTCTTGGGCTAGAAAGGCCGCCGTGGGGAGTCCGGCAAGCAACCTCCGGGCGTGGTGAAGACGCACGGCGTCGGGAGCTAATAGAAGGACGGCCCCGGGCAGAGGCCCCTCCCGCAGCTTCCAGAGCCTCTTGGCGAAGGCTGTCCTGTCAGCAGTGGCTCCCTGCCTCACGATCCCAATAGTCCGACCACCAGGCAGGGACATGGCGGCATCCAGCGGCCCTGTTCGATACCATCTAAAGGCTATGTCATCTTCCTCATCAGCGGTTGTCGCTGCCAGCCGGTAGACCACCGCTACCGCGTCCAGCCTTTCCAGCAGGATGCGCCGCCACTGGGCGGAGACGGGATAGACGTGAAGCAACCGGTCCAGGCTCATACCATCCGCCGATGCCAGGTACCGAAGCCCTGCTGCGGTGACATAGAATCGCTGCGTCGTCCTCAGTAGGTCTGTAGCATGGGGAAGGGAAGCTGCCAACCGCCGACGCTCCAGGTCGGCTACGGCGTTGTAGGTGGTGCGGTCAGCCCCGCCGGATAGGGCCGCCAACTCCAGACGGTCAAGGAAGGGCATGGAGGCCAGGCACCGCAGGGTGTCCAAATAGCAATCCTTTCCTGTCATTGCCCTTCCTCGACACTAGGAGAGACGTTCTCTTCGGTGGCCTCCGCTTCCTGTCCAACATCATCCTTGGGCTTACGGGAGCGCTGCCTGCGCCGCTTGGCTGGTTTTGGGGCAGCGCCATTACCGGACTTCGGGGCTTCACCTTTCTCAAGGGCCTCTATGCCCGCTCTGTACTTCTCCACCAACACCTCCGACTCCGCCTCTTTGGTGACGGTCTCCTTCACTGGGGTGGTGTAGGAAGATGCGGCCGCTCGAATGCGGACGGCGATCTCGGGTTCACCCTCATCGGGCTTGCGCACCTTCATTGAGAATGCCGGCATCCGCTCCTCCCCCACGGTGCCTCGGACGTAGCACTGGTGCACCGGCAGGGAGGTGATGTCATCCTCGGAGACCCGGTCCTTGCCCAGCTCCCACACCAGGGTTCGAGCGTCGGCTCCGGCCACCTGGAAGACGGCCAGGCAGCCGATGTTGGCCAGCAGGGTGTCCTGCATGGTGCGGGAGAGGTCGGAGAGCTTGGCCAGGCTCTGGGTTGCCAGGATGAATGAAGCCCCGAACTTCCCCAGCTCTGATAGCATCCCCTCGTAGTCCACCCCTGGCATGGACTGCATCTCATCCACCACTACCAGCACACCTCTCCTTTGACCTATAGGCACGCTCCCCTGCTCCCGTATCACGCCGTCCACCAGATTCAGGATGGAGGCTCCCACCAGGGCCGATACGTCCCTGCCAGCCGTCCCCTGGGAGGTGGAGACCAGGAGCACCCCACCATCTTGGATCACTCGGCGCATGTCGATGGTGGAGCGGGACTGTCCCAGGATGGCCCTGGCTTTCTTGGATGAGGCGTAGTAGGACAACCGGGTCTGTACGGGGGCCAGGGCATCGGCCTTGTACTGGCGGTGCCAGCTACGGAAGTCCCGGCCCCACCACTCCAGCAGGTAGGGGTCGCTGACCTTGGCCAAGACCCTGCTTCTGAACTTGTCGTCCGAAAGGAGTTTCAGCCCGTCCAGGATAGTGTACTGCTCGGAGGCGTCGGTTGAAGGGTGCTCGTTGGCCTCGTGAAGGCTCTTCACCGTTTGCTCCAGAATGGACTGCATCCTCGGTCCCCACTGCTCCCACAACCCCTTGGCTATCCGCACTACCGAGTCGGCGGTGCGGTCCCTGTCGGAGAAGACCCTGCTGTCCAGGAGGTTGATGCCGGGAGCGTTCCGGTCGTCTGCCAGGTCTATGAGGCGCACCCGGTCAACCAGGGATTCTGGCACCTGGTTGAGCAGCCCTTCAACGAGGTCCGCATGGGGATCGATGACCACGATGGCGTCGGAGTCCTTCCCCTCGGCCTTCTGCTGGAGCTTGTGGGAGACGATGTGGTGCATGAGGGTGGACTTGCCCATGCGGGTCCTTGCCACGTAGAGGTGATGGCGGCGCAGCAGGTCCTCGGGGAAGCGAATGTCCCTTTGGGCCGTCCCTGCGGTGGAGTGGCCTATGAGGGCTCCCTCCCTCACTCCCCCGGAGGAAGGCAGGAGTACCTTGGCCCCCGAGCGCGCCACCAGGGGGGTGTCGTCCCTGGCCCCGAGCGGGTGCCATAGAGAGGCCACCTCCCTCACGCCCAATATGGTTCTCGACCCGAAGAGCCCTGGGCCGGGGATGTGAAAGGAAGCGGTGGGAACCACCTGCCTGATCTTGCTCACCTTGAAATGGGCTCCTGCGAGGTTGTCGTAGTGGCGGTAGGCTGCCGCCACCGATTCCAGGAGCGCCTTGGCCCGCTCCTTTCCATCACTCTTGGGGAGGATGGCAGTAACCTGGAGGTGGGAGTCGAAGGCCAGGCTGGAGACCTTCTCCTTGACTAGTATGGGGTCGTAGACGCGGGATCGCCTCTTCTTCCAACGCCACCATCCCCAGCCCGCCACCACGGTCCCGGCGACTACTCCGATGCCCAAGAGTACCGTCTTCCACAGCTCCCCGCCCTGCATCCAGAAGTAGCCCTGCAAGGACCCCAGGGCTATCAAACCCAGGACGGCCATCAGTGCGCCGTCGGTCTGCAGAGGTTTGGTCTGGTAGGTGTAGGAGGCGTCCCTTCGCTCGGTCACGGGCTTCGGCAGAGCCTTGTCCAGGTAGGGCTGAGACCAGCCGGGTCCCAGGGAGGACAGCACCAGTCTGGCCACCATGCGCTCTCCAGGGCGCAGCGACGCCATCGTCCCTAGGAGGGCGAGGATGGGGTCTGAGCCGGGGTCCAAAAGGTCGTCGTCCCGGAAAGTCCTCAGGGGAACATAGGGAGGGCCCTGCACCCTCAGGCTCATTCCCCAGGCCTCATCATTCTCTTCCAGACGCAGGGGCTCCTCCTCTGGGGTCACCTCGGCGATGCGGGCCTGGGGGTAGTGAATCGATATCTGATTCTGGACCACCTCCTTGTCCCGGCATCGGGCCATCAGGGTCACGCCGTCCATGTCCCCCGCCAGCTCCAGGGAGAAGGGCTCGGGAATGGCGATGGACCTGAGGAAGTTCTCCACCCCCAGCAGGGTGCGCTCTCCGGTCCTTGGCGACGTCACCGACAGAAGCACAGGGGCCTTGCGTGTAGATCGGTTAAACAGCCAACTAATGGGATTCAGTTTCATAGTGGATCCTCCTCGTATCTTGATTCTGTTAGCGGGTACTCGTTCTCATGATTTCGCTGTGTTGACCGGCCAGTCGATGGCAGGACCATGTCGTCACCTCCTGGACATGTGAGAGAACATGTGTTCTTATAGACTAGTGTGAGCCATTCAATCTCCAGATGCAAGGGCCATTAGGCATCGGAGCCCCTGTTGAGGTCAGGGGGCTGTACAGAGAAATGAGTTTTGTTGCAAGTTGCACGTCGAGTCGTGAATGAGGCCATTTCAGAAGGAATTCAGCCCCTACAGGATGATGACAGCGTCATGTTTGCAAGCACTTTGGGTTATTTGGGGTTAAGGGGGCGTTGCATGGAGAATGTGCAAAACTCAGGTCTTTTTTGCAAGTTGCATGCGGGAAGAGGTGGGGGTCGTTGAACGGTGGCTCCGGCGGAAGGCACCGATTGCATCGGGGCTGCCCAAATGGAATCAGGAGAGTCAATCATGAACGAAGGCAAGAGTATGGAGGAGATGTCCGATGAGCGGCTCATGGCGCTGCTTCGTGAGCTGGTGAGGCAGAGAGGGGTCAGAGGAGCGGCGACGGCTCTGAAGATAGACCCCAGGACGGTAGCTGCCAGCATGGAAGGGGGAAGTATTTCCTGGCGGGTTCGCGAGGCGATGGAGCGGGGGCTGGGGTCAGAGGTTGGCGCGGGGGCCTCTCAGCGAGAGGGCAACGACTCGCGGGAGCAGAGAATGGAGGAGATGGAGCGGCGTGTGGAGGCGTTGGAGCAGGAGATGCGCACCGCTCTCGAAGCCGGACCCCCTGAGGTCTGGAGAGAGCTGAATAGTAGGCTCGACGAATTCGACGAGGCGTTGAGCGAGACGAAGGACAGGCTCACTCGGCTGGAGCAAGCCAAGGAGAAGGCACCGGAGGATGCGGAGCTAAATGCCGCTGATTCAGGGAGGGAGGCCAGGCGCGTTTATCACAGTAGCTACTTCGGTTTCGGCGTGATCTCCAAAGAGCCCCATCCCAACGAAGAGCTTTCATATGGTCCTGGGATGCCTCTGGTTGAGGAGTGGCGGCGGCTGATGAAGGAGCGGGAGGTCGGAACCAAGCTCACCCAGGCCAAGACCAGGGAGCGGATCATGGAGCTGGAGATCGCCATGCTGGGTGAGTACAAGCTGACTCTGCCCCCAGGAACATCTCCCCTGGACGACTTCGCCAGGGGAGCCGAGCTGGACTGGCGGGAGAGGGCGCTGGCGAACATCCAGAGGGAGCGGGCCAGGCGGGCGCTGGTGCGGTGGGTCCGGCGTGTGCTCACGCTGGGGCTGTGGTGGAAGTAGTCGAGCCCCTCGCTTAAACTCGATGAACTGCCCGTGAAGAGGCCTTTGTCGCCCGATGATCAGTCCGTATCAACGCAGGCACACATCTCCACTGACACTCTTCCCTCGGTCCCTGAAACTCGTGCCAATCCTGTAGCAGTGGTCACGGCCGCCTTCACCGTCAGTGAAATCGAAGGTCCCGTAGGGCAAGGTGGCAATGACGTCGTATGCCCCCTCCGTTGATTCTCGTCGGAGTACCAGTGCGTCGGGTAAGCCGAACTGCCCAGCGTCATGAGCTTCCCAGGTTATCCTCACTCCTCCATCCGTTGATTCTGCGCTCACTTCCCTTGCTGGTGGAGGCCAATAGGGGGGTGGGTGTGGCTCCCCAGCTCCCATGTCAGCACATAACTCATCCGACCATTCGGACGTTGAGTTGCCGAGTACCGCGCGCCCTCGATAGCAATAACCGGTGAAGTTCCATTCAGCGATATGGCCGGGACCAGAATCTGGATGCGTAGTTGCCCCTGGAGGGGTGGAGGCTAGGGGTACCCAGTGAGGTACATCGCTGAACCGCCATTGTAACTCGAATGATATAGCGCGTTGGTTCGGATTATTCCACTGCAAGAGGGCGAAGGTGCCACTTGGGAACTTCCCCATCGAGAGATTCTCTGGTGGCCGCAGTGGTTCCGAACAAGCCACGGCACAGGCAAGAATTACCGCCAGTCCCAGGGTATAAACTCCAGATTGTTGCCAGCGATTCACTCTTTGCGTGCCCTTCCCATCGTCATCGGTGCTCTACCGCAGCTCCATCAGCAATTGGACGGCGGCAGTGAGGCCAAGCTCGCTATTGAAGGGATTCCCCTCAGGGTCCTCTGTGATGGTGGTCGCTGCGACTCGTATGACGCTCTCTGGCAGCCACACAGTGGCCTGCCATACTGAAAGGTCGGCGCGGGCTGGGAATGGTTCCTTTGAGACAGCCACGGTCGCCTTTAGCCCTGCAATCTCCATCTGCTCGCCCTCCGGGGTATCGCTCTCAACGCGGGGTCTTTCCAAGAACGACAAGAGCCTGGAACCTTGTTCCTCTGTCCCATAGACCAATCTGACAGGCCAGATGCAGGCTGGCTCCGGTGGGCATGCCATAGCCTCTGTCAACGTCAGTGGAAGTAGCGCCACTTCGTCCTGGTCCGGTGCACCTGACTTCAGCCCCAGCCAGAACACGGGGAAGTCCAAGGACCTGATGAACTCTAAGTCCTTCTCCAGCGTGTCCGCCTTCGGAGCGTCCTCTGTTTCACCGGACGCCGCCGTTCTGGACGTCACCGGGTGGTCCCAGCCCTGTACTTCGAAGGTGTAGTCGTTCCCATACCCGGTGTAGCTGAAATCTCCGGGGCTGCCCGGGGCGTGGCGCACGGGGGCATCTTTGAACGGGTTGGTGGGCCATACAAGCCCGAGGGCTTCCAGGGCATCACCCAAGGTCTCGGGCGTCAGCGCATCAGGGTAGTGGCCGCGCTCCTCTTCGTAGCGCTGCAGCGCCTCGTTGAGCGCGTGAAAGCCCCGTCGAGCTACCCCATTCAGAGCTTCAGCCCGTCGGAGTTCCATGACTTGGCTGGGCGTTTGCAACTGGATATCGTCATCGTAACCCCAGAACCCGACCGCAACTTCATCCGTGTCTGAAAAGCTTGGGCCGATGGCCATGCGACCCACCAGGCCGGATTGTGGGTCTATCCATAGCCGGACCCTCACCTCCTGTAGCTGCTGACTAATGTACTCACCTGCGTCCTGGGCAACGGGCATGACGCGCATGTTCTCGACGAGGTCCGGGTCGGCGCCGTAGCCCTCCAGGGCTGCCCGGAGCTCCTGTTTCGCCGAAGCTTCCAACGTGGTGATCCCCTGGACGATGACGGTGACTCGTACGTTCCATTCTTCTCGGGGCTGACCTGGACGGTCGGCCCGCTCGGAGAAGCTCAGCTGGTAGGGTCCCTTGAACGCCTCCCACTTGGCGGAGTCCTCCAGCAGGTGGCCGAACACCTCATAGCCCAGCCCCTCAAGCTCCTGGGCGTCGGCCCCTTCCGGGTACGGGAAGCTCATACTAGTGCGGACGTGCGACTCCAGGGGAGGCGTCATATCCAGGATAGCCTGTACGTCGAGGCCCGTGGACACGATCAGGTACGTACGACCGTCGATGGCTTCCTCCCCGATGATCTCTGGAGAATCGGCGAAGTGTAGTGCGACCCGTGGGTCTGAAATGACGCCGAAGAAGAGTCCAGAGCTGGAGTTGTCAGGCGACGTTAGCCAACGAGTGCCACTCTCAGAGGACAAGGCCGTACCGTTGGAAAGGAGGAGGAATGGAGGCCAATCGCCACCTATGTCTTGAAGGAGAGTGAGGCCTGGAGCATAGGTGAATACTGGCGCAGGCCGGGAGGGTGCGAAGGCGAAGCTTCCCCGGAAGCTCTGCCGGTCCATCGCCCCTTGAGCATGAGCAAGAATCTCTGCGGCGGTGAGGGGACCATCACCAGGGGCGTCGGTTGCACCAGTGAGAAGCTCCGCTGTGGCTGTGGGCCGAGCGGTTTCGGGCTCGTCTGTTGTCCCGCAGGCGACGACGAGTGAACTGAACGCGACTACGCCCATCACCGTCAACAGTATATTCAATAGCAAGCTCCACTTCGCCCTCACGTTCCCTTACTCCGCGAGCGGTCTTAGGTAGTCTTCATTAAGCACTACAGCCCCTTCGGGAATCCCGAGCCTTTCCATTATGTGCAGAGCATCGTCGATTTGAGCCGCATCGAACAGTCCGATCCGGATGCGGTTTTCGATCTCCCGCACGGATGCCCTGGCCGGGGGTATGCCGCTCTCAATCAAAGCTCTGTCGAGGATGTAGAACCACTCGACCAACTGGTCGAGAGAGTAGTCGCCTTGAACCGGGATTATCTGGGTGATCTCACGATCACCGTGATATGCTGCGTGGAAGGCGGCCTCAGCAGCAGCTGTCTTCGTAACGTCCAGCATGTAGACGTAGACGATGCTCTTGTCAGTTTCGGCGAAGTAGTAGCCACCGAAACCGCCTTCGTGATCCCTCGCCACCTCGGCTAGCTGCCTATCCGGATTTATCATTCTTCCGCTACTGTAGAACAGCTCCTTGACCACGTCCTCCTTGATCTGGCTTAGATCGACGACCTCCGGGATCGGGCTTGGTTCGACCACGTGCGGGTTGGGCGGCGGGTTATCCGCTCGTTGGGCTAGTAATGCTGTCGTCCCGATCACAGCCAGCAGCACGACGGTAGTGGATAAGACAATGGCTGTCCTCCTATTCATGGCGATACCTTCCTTAGCCCGACCGTTGCCTGACGATCTCAACGTCCTGGAAGTTGGACATCAGGGCTTGCGAGGCACGACAACAGGCGTAGGGGTTGAAGGGCCCGGAGACGACTTTCTGAACAACCACACCTCTCCATCCACCGCTGCGGCGAGCGTCTCGGACGGTGAATGGCCATCGACGCTGTGTATAGCCGTCCCCGGTGGCAGAAAGGCGGCGTCGCCGTCTCTGGGCCGATAGTCGCCGGGCACCAGATTGGCGTCAACGTGGAAGGCTACTCGGTACAGCACCTCGCCCAATCGGGATTCTTCGACTTGGTCGCCACCGCCCCGCCTCGCTTTCGAGAGGTACTCGTGCCCGCCGAACCGAATGAAGTTGACCCAGTCCATGATCGCGTTGCCAGGAAGGTCGCCCTCGTATTGGAGACCTCTCCTGATTCGCTCCCTGACATCGGCGTCTCGGAGCGCCATGTTAATTGCTCTGTCGCCCGCGGTGGAGCCAGAGTGTTTCTCAAACACATTGCTCTCTGCGTCCAACGCCACCTGAGTCCCCGACGGTACGTGAGTGACGTAGGCGATGCGGCCGCGGTCATCGTCGTCAATAAACGCAACCACGACCTTGGGGTCGAGGTCAAGCCTCACGTGGTCAGGCGGCATGGTCCTTTTGGTGCCCGGATGCAATGGCTCCGGCGTAGGGGTAGCGGCCAGCTTCGGGGCCTCAGATGTGTACTTCCTATGTAGCCCGGTTTGCCGATAGTAGACGAACTGTTGCCCGTGAAGGTCGCCCGGACACTGGCTGACCAGGATGACCTCGCCGACCGGCCTCTTCGGAAGCCGGTAGATTCGGATTCGGTCTTGGACTGTGGCGCCTGTGGCTATCTCCTGCAGAGCGGGAGACGGCAACGGCCCGAAGTCAAGGTGATAGTCGATAGCCAGCGTTTCTAGCTCCTCTATCTGCACGTAGCCGCCGAAGTGGCTGTGGTCAACGTAGTTGTACTCCACTCCCCGGAACTCGATCCGCAGATTGGCCATGTTCACGAGTGGCCAACCTGCGTCCAGCAATCCCTCCGACGACAGGTCTGTCGCAATCGTGGGAGTATCGGTACCAGGGACAGACGAGGGCGTTGGCGAGGTCCCCTCGGCGACGTAGAAGTAGTTGCGTGCTCCGGGCTGACACACGGGGTATGCCGTCTCCGGATCAAGATACCAGATGTCCTTGTACAACCCCTGTTCTGTAGACCGCACCAGGAAACCCTGCTCAAGGGGCACTCCGGGGAGAAGGTAAACTCGACCACCTTTACTGTCTCTCAGCCCACTATCGTTTAGCGCCAGTTGGGTCGGTTCGAGTCGATCTACGTCTAGCAGTTCCTCTCGTATTGGCCCAGCGACGGCCTCGTAGTCGATGCCTTCATGAGTAACCGACATAGGCCCTCTACGTATGACCAGACGTGAAGTCGACTTGGAGGCGCCAGGTTCCTCAGATGAACCATCAGCGGTTCTATTGGCGCTCCGGATGGTCCTGAAGATGGCGAATGCGGTGCGCTGTTGCTCGGGCGTCAGGTCTTCCCCCGAAACGGTCAGTCTGAGGCCATCCATCGCCCGGAAGTGGACGCCGGTGAGCCCGCCGGAGGCTTTCAGAGGAATTACTAGCTTGGCCTCATAGCCCCCAATGTCTTCGTACCCCAAGACGTAGATGGTCTCGAGTTTCCCTGCGGGGTCAAGGCTCGACGAGAATCGGCCGTAGTCGAACCTGAGCACAACGCCATCACCTACGAGTTCGCCTACATAGGAATCAAGTGGCCGGGTCTCACGCAACTCCCAACCTCTAGGTAGACGAAGAGAGAAACCTGGCTGGTCACCGAGGCCCGGCGCTTCGACCAAATTCCAGTCTGGCGAAGGTTGGGCGGCGAAAGCCTGTTCGACGGCCTGGGGCAGCTGAATCCGGTTCCCGGCAACCGACTGCTGCACCGCAGCTGAAGGTGCGCTCAACCGAATTCCAGTGCCGCCACCCCACTGTCTGTTGGCACTCTGCGTGCCTCCTTCCTTCCCGAGCGCGCTACGCACGAGCGTTGCTACCAGGGGGTCGGTCATGATGCCTCGGGAGAGCTCACCGGACTCCAACCAGAAGGCGCGCACCACCGACGTGCCGTCGGCGAGCCGAAAGTTGAGGAAATAGCGCGGCCCCTCATGGTCACGACGCCCCTGGTCCACCGGCGACTCGAGCACCAATTCGACGAACCGCTCGACGGCGCGTCCTTCCTCTATCGTTCCGAGGACCACATCCTCCTCATCTTCCTCTTTCGTGCCGAGCACCTTGATCGAGTTCATTTCGCTGTTGATGTCGATGAACGTGACCTTGCCTCGAATGTCCAACAGGTCCTCGCCGGTCTTGGCCGCAGTGTTGGTGTCCGCCTCGAATAGCCTGGCTCTACCATCTTCCAGCGCCGCCAGTCGAAACTCCGGTGCGTATCCCTTGACCTCGTAAACCGGAGTGCCCGGATTCAGGTAAGTTGCGTCGCCGTCCTGGTGAAAGTGGCCGCCATAACCGTCGATCCGGAAGGCGACCCGGTATAGCTCTGAGCCTAAGTCGTCAATAGTCAGGGCACGCTCTCCTTCGGTGATGATAGGTCCACCCAAGCTGCCCTTGGCCAAGTAGGTGATACCGTCGAACTGAATGGCGTGGAACCAGTCGGCAGCCGACGCGCGGGAGCGGAGACTCTCATCACCCTGGAGACCCTGCAAGATCCGTTCCATCTTGTCCTCGCCCTCTAGAACCCCGTCCAGTCGGGATGGGCCATCGCCTCGTCCATCATGCCGCTCGACGGTCCGACCAGCTGGGTCTAACACGAGTTGCGAGCCGGAGGGCACGTGAGTGACGTAAGCGACCTTGCCCGAGTGCTCTGGCGACAGCCCCTCCACGAAGGCGACTACCACATCGCCACCCAGGTCCAGCCTGTACCTCTCGGAGGCAGGTGCCGGTGTGATGGAGCCGGGAACGTGTGGAGATGGCGTGGTCGTAGGTGTGGCCACCTGTTGGGTCTGTGTGCCGGTACCTGGTGACTCCTGAGTAGCCGTGGGTCCAGTGGGTTGTGCCTTATCATCGCAAGCCGCAGAGACCAACATTAGGAGGACCAACAGTCCTCCAACGATGCCAAGCTTTGGTACCCCCAATCGCCCGCTCAATCCCAGCTCCTTGCTGTGAAGCCTCATCGTATAGACCGTCCCTCTCTATCGGATATTGCGTCGCCACAGGAAAGCCCCCGTACCGACACGCGACTGCCGTCCTGCTTCCAAGTGAGCCCATAATAAGTATGACGCATCGGCTCAAGGAAAAGTTCCCCGATAGCAACGAAGCCGACCGTGATGTTCGTCCGCCCCCACTGCGGCGATCTCCTGCGGCGTTCAGATGAGCCCCCACTTGATAGTACGCTTCAAACCAAGAAAGCGTTCCCTCACTGAAGCGATCCGGTCGTATCGGTGCAGGTGGAGACCGGACTACCAGCACCTTTCGAAGTGGGCCACAGGATTTCACTCACCTGGGGGCGGGCGTTGCCGTGGCCGCCAGGTTAATGGTTACAGGCAACCGCAAGGGAGAATGACGGTACTCGTGGGTTGTGGGCTTGGATATGATTGGGTATCTAGGAAGTGAACGTCTATCCGTATAGAAGGAAATGCTAGAGCTGCCGGGATTCCCCGTAGCTGGGCCGTCCTAGATGTCCTGACCACCTTGACACCATCAACATACCCAGGATAGCTATGGCAACCGCACCAATACTCATCGCGGCCTCGGAGTTGGTGATGACGCCGCTGATGCATTTGGACCGCTCGCCACCTATGGCTCCGACGCTAACACTCCCCTGGACCCCGACGTTGGGTCGTGACTCCCAACTGGAGTGTCCGTCTGGGCCTCGAGTCAGCACCCAACAACGAACCTCCGAGTCCTGGTTCTGCATCCATAACAGAGAAAAGAAGCCGAATCCCACGATCGCAGCGATCAACATCCCAGCGACAGTAGTTGGTGCCACAGTCGCCAACGGGCGCCGCGCGACAGTTAGACTTCTGATAGCGGCGAACCAAATCACGAATGTCGCAGGCAGAAAAACGAAAAAGAGTGACGAGAGAGTTGAGAAACTTGCGACCAACGACAGCAGACCTACACCCAAAAGCAGTCCACCACGTACACCAGGTTCTCGCACCCTAGAGGCAATGAGCGCCAGTACATACGGCGAAAGGAAGAGCAGGGCCAACACTACATAGCCCACACGCTGTTCGGCGACATCGGGTTCCTGTGACAAGAACGAGTAGAAGGCCAGCGCGATAGCGGGAATGAGGCCTGCAGCGCCACCAACCACCGCCGCCCTAGTCCCACGCTTCTGATTCCTCAATTCACTCACCTAAAAGCCAGTCGGAATACCATTGATTCGAACCGTTGAAGGTCGGGGCAGAACATGCCTGCTGAGGACCTTCTGGCGTTCATGCGATACACACCCCCATGTTGAAGCCTGCGCCGCCGTCACGGATAAGCCCGATGGAGGAAGCCACTAGGGGAACTACGAAGACTGGACCCTATTCCCCCAGGAAGAAGCGGCAAACCCAGGTTAGATTATATCCGATCAGGGTGCTCCTATCCATCAGATTTCATGTTTCCGAAATGGTAGAATGATGGCCTAAAGGTAGGCCAATCCTCCGTTGGTGAGGCGCGTCTTAGAGTGAAAATGCCACGTTCTTTAAGCTCCGGCGTCTGCGCTACGTCTTCGGGCTAGCGCTGTTGGGTATTCTCGTCCTGACAGTCGTGGAAGCAAGAACCTACTATGGCCGTGACTTGCTCATGGAGACTGTGTCCGGATCGAAGCCCCACCGCGTGCCGTGCGACCAATGGCCCACCCCTGACGAAGTTCGGCGAGTCATTGACCAGCACCAGGAAGTCGTCCGTCAGATAGAGTCTATCAACCCCGGATTCACGGTTCTGGACATCAATACGCTCAGCTGCCCCGGAAGGGCCGACATCCAAATCCTGTATGCGACGGCGAGGGATCGGGAAGCCATAAAGCTGATATTGGGAGACGGGAAGTACTTCTTTGGGGTCCCTTACCAGATGCGGAACACCTGACCATGCATCGGAAACCTATACCTATATATGTGGCTATTCTTGTAGCTGTGTTGGCGTCAATCGCCATTGCGGGGGTCTTAAGCGTCCGAAGCAACGACGGCAACACGCCGACAGTATATGAGGAGGCCGACTCCGTTCGAGAGATAGACCCTCGAATCGCTGCGCAGATGCCTCTGGCGGATGCGGCGAGTCAGATCCACGAGCTTTGGCAGACAGCAGAACTTCAAGGCTTCACAGGGATAAGGCTCGACAACGCCAGAAGGGAAGTGGTCCTCTACTGGAAAGGGCAAGTCCCTCCCACGATGGCCGCGCTTGTCCAGGCTTTGCGAGCTAGCGTCCCAGTCCGAGTCGTTGATCGACGCTATTCACTCAGCGAGCTGCAGGGAGAGGCAAGGCGACTTGTCGAACTTGATCTCGCCGGGACAGGGGTGAACGTCGTTGAGGCGGGACCACTCCCGGATTTCTCAGGAATGCGAGTGGGCGTAGAGACCACTGAGCAGCTTGACAAGGCACAGGGGATCGACCGAGCGCGACAGGTTATCAAGACCGAGTTCCCTCTGGAACTCACCGCCGCTTCGGGAGGAGTACCATTAACTCACGATCGGTAGCCTCTGCGGGCCGCTAACGCGCATTTTGTTGTGTCGTGGCAAATCTTGGTCCCTTGTGAGTGCTTAGCTATAGCGCCAACTTGAACCTTAAGGTGAAAGTTCTTGATTTTGTCCAGTTTGGTGGGCGGAGCAGGACTCGAACCTGCGACCCCCTGCGTGTAAAGCAGGTGCTCTCACCACTGAGCTATCCGCCCTGGACATGCCCTTCGCATTATGAGATGCGTTATGGTCGAACGACCAGGACCGGCACTCGGGACGACCGCATCACGTGGTCGGCAACGCTGCCGAGGAGCGCTCGACGAAACCTGCCCCGGCTTCGGGTCGTCATCACCACGAGGTCTACCCCTTCCCTTCGGCAAACGTCCAGAATGGCTGGTGTGGGCTCTCCCAGCACCACCTGTTTGGCCGCGCCCACCCCTTCCTGACGCAGCATTCTGACGTACCGGTCCAGGTATCGCCCGGCCGTCTGAAGGTTTCTTCGGTCCTCCAGCGCGGCCTGCTCCGCCACCATCTGCACCGTTTCTGGGTAGGCGATGTCCGTCATAGGCTCCCCACTGAACGCCAGCCCACCCGCGATGCTCTTGGGCTGCACCACGCGCAGCACGACCACCTCCGCACCCAAGCCGCGGCCCAGCTCTAGGGCCACTGGTATGGCCTTGGCGCTCAGGCGCGAACCGTCCAACGGGACCAGTAGTTTTCGAAGCATCGCTCCTCGCTCCGTGCTAGCGTTGTGGGGAGGATTGTAGCATTCCCCAGGCTGTTGTCTTGCGGTCCCCACCGTGCCTTGCGTCTATCGCCCGAGCGCGTCCCGCATGGCGGGCTCCAGCTCGGGAAAGTCGAAACGGAACCCCAGCTCCTGGGCCCGGTGCGGCAGGACCCGTCTACTCGTCAACACCTCTCCCGAGAACTCTCCCAGCACCAGCCGCAGCGCGAGGCGTGGCGCGGGGAGGAACGCCGGACGCCTGAGCACGCGGCCCAGGGTAGCGGCGAACTCCCGCTGGCGCACCGGTGTCGGCGCTGCGGCGTTGACCGCTCCGCTGACCGGCTGCTCCAGGAGCGCAATAATCAGGCGGGTGATGTCGGCGACGTGTATCCACGACCACCACTGCCGGCCCGACCCCAGGGGGCCGCCCAGCCCCAGCCGGTAAAGGGGGAGCTGCGGGACGAGGAACCCACCGCCCCGGCCGAGCACGAACCCGTTGCGCAGCCGAACCACGCGAACGCCCACGTCCTCGGCGCGGGTGGCCTCCGCCTCCCACTGCCGGCAGACGCCAGCCAGGAAGTCGAGGCCTGCGGGCTCCTCTTCGGTCAACGGGTCGTCGCCCCGGTCGCCGTACCAGCCGATTGCACTGGTGGAAACCAGCACCGCGGGCCTGTTCTCCAGCCGTCCGATACCCGCCACCAGGTTTCGGGTGCCGAGGACGCGGCTGTCGAGAATCGCTCGTTTTTTCGCAGCGGTCCAGCGGCCGTGGATGCGTTCGCCGGCCAGGTGTACCACCGCCTCGACACCCGCGAACGCCTCGGGCGATGGCTCGGAGGTGAGCGGCGACCACGGGAAGGCTTGGTCTAGCTCCGGCAGGCGGCGTTGGGCCGCGGCGGGGTCGCGCGAGAGCGCTACCACGCCGTGACCGGCGTCCCGCAGCCGTTGGCACAAGGCGCGGCCGATGAACCCGGTAGCCCCGGTGACAAGCACCTTCATATCGTACTGTTCATAGAGGTCGCCGCTCAGTCACTACAGTCGATGGTGTAGCCGCAGTTGTGGCATAGCAGCTTGCAGTGGATGGATACCATGGCGTGGCCGCAGATCAGACAGCGCATGGAGGTCTCCCAGGCTTGTCAGGCCAGGCTGGACTTACTCTCCGAGTTTGGGCCTTGGGAGGGCCTTTGACAAGCCGTTCGGGTGCGCCGTGGGCACGGATCACAAAGAAGGCTGCTCCGAGACGGGTGTTGCTTAGTGGCGTAGAGTCAGTAGATGTTGAAAGCCACACCGTCCTAAGGAGCAACGCAACCATGGTGAGTGGTGAGTTTCGTTTCGCTTTTCACGCTAGCGACTACGATAGCACTACGGCCTACTACCGGGACGGGTTGGAGCTGCCTGTCGTAGAGTCCTGGGACCACGGGCCAGATGACCAAGGGACCCTATTCCGTGCCGCATCTGGGCTGATCGAGGTGCTAAAGCTACCGCGGCAGCAAGCGCCCGACTTGGTGTGGGACTACCGGCAGCCGCAAGGTGCCTGGATAGTTATCGAGACTGATAACGTAGACGCCTGGTACGGGCGTGTTCTGGACAAGGGGCTTCCTATCAAGGAGGAGTTGACGGACCAGGAATGGGGACATCGTAGCTTTCGGCTGGTTGACCCCAATGGAATCGAGGTGTACGTGTTCTCCAAGGTTGTCTGATGGATCGTAAGTCAGGCCACAGGTTGGAACAAAAGCCCATCGTGGGTGCTTTTCGGTGCCCTGATGAATGAGCACCGCCGCTATCCAGAACGCCACCATTATTCGGGCTGTGCTATTGCCAGCCAGCATGAAACTGCTGGGCGACTGGAACTGGTGGTTGCCGTCATGGCTCCGGTGGCTGCCAAGGATCTCGGCGGAGGGAGAGCGGGAGTCCGCGCCCGCCGCTGCAGCCGACTAGGGGCCGTACGGGCGATGTGCCCAGGAGCTCGTTAAGCCCGTTGCGACCTGAACTGAAATAGCCAAGGCTTGTTCACCGTGAAGTTGATCTCTTCTCGTTGTCTTCCCGGAATAAGCTTTAGCTTGTTTGACAGGACTAGGGTGGTCCGCACACTTCTAGGGTTTTAGGCAGCAGGTGTAATTATTGGGATTGATCCCGGACTTGATGTGGGCTAGTCGACGGGCATCCCGCAGCAAGCCAGGGACGCTTTCGCCAGAGAGTCCACCTCCGGCAGTATTTCACCACGAGCGCTACGAAGGGTCGGTAGTGTATCAATTTGAATTTGACGGGATGGGGTGACAGTGCTAGCCTTGGAGTATGGCTAAGCGCTCAAGCAAGAAGAAGGACGACCACGACTTCGCGGTGACTGCGTTCCGCGTTGTGCAAGAAGCCACTGACCAAGATGTTCCTCCCCAACCCGAGAGGGCTGGAGAGGAAGTCGATCAACAGGAAGACCTGCAGGGAAAGGACCCCGCCGCCGTCGCTCTAGGCCGCCTGGGCGGGAAGAAGGGTGGCAAAGCTAGGGCCGCAAAGCTCACACCGGAACGGCGTAGCGAGATTGCTCGGAAGGCGGCGGCAGCCAGGTGGGGAAGTTCACCTAGCTAGCCTTCTCGCTAGCCTCCTCATCGGGCGCGTTCTTTCTCCATTCAACATCATCTGTGAAATCCAAGGGAAGCTGGATCGGTTGTTCCTCAGGATGAATGTTGTTCCAATGTTCGGCGTCGAGGTCCAACTGCAAGGCGTCGCCAACCATTTGCTCACGCCTGCCGATCAGTGACTTGACCATTGGGCCACGGGGTGCCTCGTCGATATCGACCCAAAGGTAGGATAGCTGTCTCCCCGTTTGCATCGTGGGAACCGCATGGTTCACGCGATATGGTCTGCCAGTCTGTTCGTCACGTTTGGTTTCCTCCCTAGCAGCCTGGGAGAACTGTGAAGCGAGAAGGTCAAGGGGGTTGGTGGGCCTTGGAAGCGGCCACCCCACTCGTGTTGCAAACGATGCAACCTGGTGCATGTCTACTTCTGTCTCACCCGTCTCCTGCTTGTAGAGCCGGATTAGGCGCTGCCTCTCCTGATTCTTCGTTGCCACTGTAACCTCCTTGATTTAGAGTCCGACTGGAGCGACATCGCCCCAGCCGTCTACCATCGCACTCGGTGTTACCACAGACCTGATCTTCGCCAAGTGCTTGCGCCATCTGTCATACCTGTTGGTATTATGCTGGAGCTGGCCGGCGATCAGTCCCGGATGGATATTCATGGTGCGGGCAAAACCCAAGATGTCCCGCTCGGCGAAAAATGGGGACTTACGAGCCATGAAATTCTCTAGCGGATCACGGGGCACGCAGAATTCCGCAGCCTCTTGGTTGGCTGCCCGTTCCTCTTCAGAGAGATCGGGACCTATTCCAGCCCTATCCCCCTCAAGTTCAGCATCAAGAATCATGGCCGATCGTCCATCAAGACGTAGGACATGTTCAAGCTCGTGGCGGAGGACAAACCAAAAGTTGTCAATTCGGTCATATCGCAGAGACATCCCGATAACTGGTGAAGTGTCATCGAGCCAGAAGCAAACACCATCTATTTTCGCTGACGACAACGACTCTACAATGACAAAGCGAATACCGCTCTCGGCCAGAATCCTCGGGACCTTCCTAGCTTCCTCGCGAACTGCGAGCAGGGCGCTGAGTTTCGGAACGGCAGCACGGACAGCCCGACGAGAATAACGGGCAACCATCATCTCGCTAGCAATCTCTTTGACTCGATACAACCAAGCTAGCTGGACGGGCGTTACCTCCGTACTCACCATTGTCTTCTTGGCGGCGTGGGGCAGTATCTCTATCTCGTCCGGCGACGGAACGCCGAAGAACTTCGCAAGAGCTGCCTCGACAGCGGGGACATCGCGAACGTCTGAAGCGTCAATCCAACCGCGCTTGATCATCTCCCCGACTGGGAGGCCGCTAAAGAGCTGTGCGCGAGTGTTCCTTCGCGGGTCTGGCCTGGCGGAAATCCGTGCCTTGGCTAGGTCGTAAGACTTCTGGAGTTCGAGGAATCGCTCAGCGGGGACCTCAAACACCTCCTCCAGGGCGAGGGCCATCTCAGCGGTGACCTGGCGCTTGTCTGAGACAAGTCGGTTGACTCCAGTCTCGTCTACTCCGAGTACAACTGCCAATACTCTCTTGCTCCAACCTCGTTCCTCCAACAAATCCTCCAAGAGTTGCCCTGGCGTTCGGTGGTCCGATTGTGTATATTCCATGAGCGAAGAGTATTAAAGTTTGCGCATAAATGCAAACTGACTTCAGTAGTACCTTGATAAAACATGATCGGTTAAGTATAATATAGTCATTATGAATAGGCTAAAGCGCGAACGCCAGGTCCAGATCGTTAATGCACTTTGTGAGGGAAACTCCATTCGTAGCACGGCTCGTATGACTGGAACCGCCGTCAACACGGTCGTGAAGCTCCTGACTGAGCTTGGCTCAGCGTGTCTGGACTACCATGACGAGGTAATGCACGGCCTACAGTGCAAACGGCTTCAGTGCGATGAAATCTGGAGCTTCGTTTACAGCAAGGCCAAGAATGTACCCGTTGAACATCAAGGCGAGTTTGGTTTCGGCGACGTGTGGACGTGGACGGCCATAGACGCCGACACGAAGCTCGTTCCGTGCTGGCACGTCGGCGGTCGGAGCGGTCGAGATGCTTGGACGTTCGTGAGGGACTTATCGGCACGGCTGAGCAACCGTGTCCAGCTTACGACGGACGGACACAGGGCATACCTAGAGGCTGTGGACGGGGCTTTTGGCTCAGATATCGACTACGCGATGCTAGTCAAGCTGTACGGTTCAACCGAGCCTGAACGCGAAGCTAGGCGGCGTTACAGTCCTGCCGAGTGTGTGGGCACTGAGGCCCAAGTGATCCAAGGCGATCCAAATGCGGGCCACATCTCTACCAGCTACGTCGAGCGCCACAACCTGACGATGCGAATGTCGATGCGGCGGTTCACTCGGCTAACCAACGCCTTTAGCAAGAAGCTAGAGAATCACACTTATGCTCTGGCCCTGTACTTTGTACACTACAACTTCTGCCGACCTCACAAGAGCCTTGCGAACCCCTATCACCGGAGTCCCGCGATGGCCGCTGGCCTAACTGATCGAATCTGGACAATCGAAGACCTACTTGGATTACTTGACCGTTCAAATTGATACACTACCGAAGGGTCATGATTGGTGGGCCACTCCGGACCGTCAGGGAAACATCGAGGGCCCCGCCGTGACGGGGCCCCCAGCACGCTATGCCACTCCGCAATGGCTCATGCTTTGTCGTTGAGCCTCTGCAGCCGTTCTCCAACTACCTCCGCAGCCGCCTCAGGTTTCAAATCCGGAGTCACCAGGATCAGCAGCGACGGAAGCACGATGACCGAGGCCATGAGTGCCAACAGTATCATCACGGCCGTCAAGAGCCCATAGGCGGCGAAGGGTGGCATTGGTGCCATGCTCATGATGAGGAAGCCCACGATGCTCGATCCGGCAGACGCAATCAGGGCCATGCCAGTGCCACCCAGCGCCCTCGTCAGCGCCTGCGTGTTGCCTGGTGACCGCGCTAGCTCTTCTCGGAAGCGTTCGGTCATGTGAATGGAGAAGTCGATGCCCACGCCGATCGAGATCGCGCCGATGGTGGCGGTGACGAAGTTGAGCGAGAACCCCGCCGCGTACATGATACCGTACAGCCAGGCCACGACCAGCCCAACCGGGATCAGCGTGACGACTGCGTAGCGGACCGACCGCATGGCGACCAATAGAATTGTTAGCAACCAGCAAAAGTGGGACACATTGGGAGCCGAGAGATCAGGGGCTGGATGGAGGTCTGGCGAGCTCCCTGAGGGCCCTGTTGTAGCGTCGTCGCCGTTCGGTGGTTTGAGCCTTCACCTCCTTCCTGCGTTGTAGGATCTCTTGCCGTCTTCCCTTGAGCACGTCTGATGGTGTCACGTTGCCCAGAGCCTTGTGATAGCGCCGGTAGTTGTAGTAGCTGACGAAGGCCGCGATAGCAGCCTCAAGGTCGGCGGGCAACTCATAAGGCACCTGGTTGACGTCCCGTTTGATGGTCTGGTGGTAGCGCTCCAGCTTCCCGTTGGTCTGAGGGTGGAAAGGAGTTGCTAGGATGTGCTTGATGCCAACCATCCCCAGGTAGTCCCTGAATGCTCTTGAGACATAGCCTGGACCGTTGTCACTCAGCAGCCTGGTGCGGTCTGTGACTGGAACTTGGTCCATGCTGGTCGTGTCCACAGCATCCTGGACCACCTCGATGAAGGAGTCGGCCGTCATATCTTGCTGAAGCCTGTGAGCCAGGATGAAGCGGGAGTAGTCGTCCATAACGGTGACCAGGTAGTAGTAGCCCCACCCAACCACCCTGAAGTATGAGGCATCGGTGGCCCACATCTGGTGAGGTCCTGTGGTCTTGAGGTGGTACTCCTTCCCCGCGGCCAACCGCATCTCAGGCCTCTTCACTAGGCCCTCCCTGCCCAGGATACGGTAGACGCTGGACTCTGAGACTGAGAAGCCCTGGTTGTCGGTGATCCCCGCGGCCAGCTGACGGCAGCTCAGCTCTGGCATCTCCCTGGCTGATAACAGGACTGAGCGTTCTTCCTGAATAGTAAGACGGTTCCATGGTGGCTGATCGCCTCCTGGTCGGTCCTCAAGTCCTTGTTGGTCTTGGCGTCTGAGCCACCGGTAGTAGGTGCTCTTAGGGATGCCCAGCTCTCTGAGGACCTTTCGCTTGGGGAGGGGAGACGAGGATACTTTGGTAACTACCTCTGCCTTCTCCGGGGCGCTCATCCGCTGGTACCGGTGGCGTCCTGGGGCATGGGGATGACCGTTTTTTTGAGACGGTACGCCTCCAGCGACAGATCGGCCACTAGCTCCTTGAGTTCCCCGTTCTCTCGCTTGAGTTGCCCTACCTCATGCTGAGTGGCGTCCCGAACCGAGTCACGGGTCAACCTCTCCTTGCCCGCCTCCATGAACTCTTTGGTCCACGAGTAGTAGGAGTGGGGCTTGATCCCCTCCCGCCGGCACAGGTCGTTGACTGTGACCTCGCGGCGGAAGCCCTCCAGAACAATTCGGATCTTCTCTTCGGGGGTGTACTTACGTCGGGCAGCCGCCTTCACTGTGCGGACGAAAGACCTGGTCTGCTCGCTTCGTTCCTCGGCGGCCTCTGCTTTGCTTACTTCTAATTGGGACTGCGATAATCTTTCCCGGGCCTTCTCGGGTCGGGTCTGACCCGAAATGGGACCGGCGCAGTGAGGTGGACCCCAAAATTCGGACAGGTGGCTAAGAGAGAGTCCCGCTCCTAAAATAGGACGGAAAGAAGGAGCAGGACATGAAGCAAACACGTAAGAAGCACAGCCCAGTCTTCAAGGCCAAAGTGGCTTTGGCCGCGCTCCAGGGGGAGCACACCATTGCAGAGCTGGCCAGCCGGTTTGAAGTCCACCCGAGCCAGATCCATGCCTGGAAGAAGGCCTTGACTCAGGGGGCGCCGCACCTCTTTGAAAATGGTGCTGGACGCCAGGAGAAGGACCAAGAGGTCCTCACTGCCCAGCTCTACCAACAGATTGGGCAGCTCAAGGTGGAACGGGATTTTTTGTCACGGAGCTTCGGGTTGTGAGCCGGTCCCAACGCCGGGCCATGATTGACCGAGAAGAACCGAAGCTGTCTCTGGTGCGCCAGTGCGCCTTGCTGGGTATCAGCCGCTCCTCGTTGTACTACCTGCCAACCGAGGCCGGCGCCGAGGACTTGGAGTTGATGGCCCTCATAGACCAACAGTACCTGAAGACACCTTTCTACGGCTCCAGAAGGATGACTGCCTGGCTCAGAAATCACGGACACCAGGTCAACCGCAAGCGGGTCCGCCGGCTGATGCAGCTGATAGGCCTGGAGGCCATCTACCGGCGTCCCAACACCAGCAAGCCAAACCCAGGGCATAAGGTCTATCCGTACCTGCTCAGGGGGCTGGAGATCAACCGGGTCAACCAGGTGTGGGCCACCGACATCACCTACATACCCATGGCTCGGGGTTTCCTCTACTTGGTGGCCACCATGGACTGGCACAGCCGCTACGTGCTGGCCTGGCGGCTGTCCAACACCCTGGAGGTAGACTTCTGTGTTGCGGCTCTGGAAGAGGCCTTGAGCAAGGGTCGGCCACAGATCTTCAACACCGACCAGGGCAGCCAGTTCACCAGCGAGGCCTTCACCAGCATGCTGCTGGCGCAAGGCGTTCAAGTGAGCATGGACGGCAGGGGCCGGTGCATGGACAACGTCTTCGTGGAACGGCTGTGGCGCAGCATCAAGTACGAGGAGGTGTACCTGAAGGCATACCAAAATGGGACTGAGGCCAGAAAGGGGATTGGGGCTTATCTGGCCTTCTACAACCAAGAGCGGCCCCATCAAGCCCTGGGCTATCGGTCACCGGGTCAGGTGTTCCAAGCAGTGAGCCCACAAAGGTGTTTACTGGAACATCCACAAGCCTTACCATCGGATGAAGGTTACGAGACACCCCAGCGGTAGACTCTCTTATTTTAGCCTCACCGCTGTCCTCATGATGGGGTCCACTTGAATCTCCCCGAACACAGTGCTATTCCCTATGCTACTATGCCCAGACTTGTTCAGAGTATCCCTAACTTGCAAAGGAGAGGAATTAGCTATGTCCACTGAGCCGGAGAACAATAGGAAACTCATTGGCATGGGTCTGGTCCTAGGCACAGGCATCGGGGCCATTGGAATACTTATTGGCGCTGCGATAGGCAACTTCGGGTTGGCATTTTTGTTGCCCGTTGGGTCAGGGGCGGGGCTTGCAATCGGCGCCGGTCTGTCGGCTCGTAAGAAGCAGTGATTCAGAAGCCGGAGCGCCGTCACAGCGACAGCTGCAGTGCGAGTTCGAAAGTTCTGGGATTCGAACTTTCACGCATGCCGAGAGGGATTGGCTTGTGCCCTGGATAGATACTGCACCCTCTTGAGTTGGCTCTCCTCGGGGAGATGGACAAGATCCCGCAACGTGTGTTCGCCTACAAGTCGTGTGGACCATCTGTCCCCAAGCCCCTCGATGTGCTGAATGGCGGCCGGGGCAAGGTGCAGAACCCCAAGGAGCTGAGTAACCCTGGCCCTTGAGACGCCTAGGCCTCGGGCTAGATCTGCAGCATCCGCCCATTGGCCCGAATCCAGTGATTGTTGTAGCTCTCTGGCAAGAACGACTGGATTTCGATGCTGCCGCAGCGATTTTGAGCTAGGGGCAACTACATCGGGAAGCTTGAACTCGCTCTTTCAGGTACCTAATATTGAACCTCCTGGGAGCCCTAGCAAGCATGTGCGCAACGCGTGCGAGCACCCCGCGATTGAGCCTTTACAACTAAGCCGCTTTCAACATCAACGGCCCAGCGAATGGTTCCCTGGGCCGGTCTCGTTTATTGGTGGGTTCTTCAGAACCGGACTATGAGAAGTGGCTCCGGAAATCTGAACAGGGGGATAAGTGGAATCGCTGCCTGATTGAGGGCATGATAGTGCTCTCGGAGACAGGAGCGAGAGATGAGGAGACGACCCCGCCGTAACCACTCGGCAGAGTTCAAGGCGAAGGTGGCTCTTGCCGCAGTACGCGGCGACCGGACACTTTCGGAGCTGGCAAGCCAGTTCGATGTGCACCCGAACCAGATCACGCAATGGAAGACCCAGTTGCTGGATCGGGCGGCGCAGTTATTTGGCGCCGGGACAGGGCAGGCTGAAAAGCCGGTAGATATGAAGGTCCTTCACGCTAAGATCGGTGAGCTTGCGTTGGAGAACGATTTTTTAGAGGCCGCGCTCACGAAGGCGGGATTGCCGGGCGCAAGGCGATGATCGACCGTGATCACAAGCTGCCTCTCGCCCGCCAGGCAAAGGCAGTGGGCATCAGCCGCGGGAGCATCTACTACCGGCCACGGCCGGTGGGCGAAGCCGGTCTCGGACTGATGCGCCGCATCGATGAGCTGCACCTTGAGTATCCGTTTGCAGGCAGTAGGATGATGCGAGGCCTGCTCCGCCAGGAGGGACTCTCCTCCGGGCGTAGGCACATCGCCACACTGATGCGGCGGATGGGCATCGAGGCGCTGTACCGCAAGCCCAACACCAGCCGGCGACGGCCCGGCCATACGGTGTATCCGTACCTGCTGCGCGGGCTTGAGGTGAGCAGGCCCAACCAGGTGTGGGCAATGGATATCACGTACATTCCGATGGCCAGGGGGTTCGTGTACCTAGCCGCAGTGATGGACTGGCATAGCCGCAAGGTGCTGGCCTGGCGGGTATCGGTCACAATGGACGCAGACTTCTGCGTGGAGGCGCTCGAAGAATCCCTGGGACGCCACGGCGCGCCGGAGATATTCAACACAGATCAGGGAAGCCAGTTCACAAGTGACGCCTTCACCGGCCTGCTGAAAGCCAATGGGATCCAGATCAGCATGGACGGGAAGGGAAGCTGGAAGGATAATGTGTTCGTCGAACGGCTGTGGAAGAGCGTCAAGTACGAGGAGGTGTACCTGAGAGCCTACGAATCGGTCCCGGAAGCCAGAACTGGACTCGGGCGGTACTTCGAGTTTTACAATGCCGGACGGCCCCATTCGAGCCTTGGGGGAATGACGCCGGACCAGTTCTTTGACAGAGCGCCTGCCGAGTCCGCGGCGGCCTAACGCACGGCAGCGTGATTCCACTTATCAAACCGGGCAGCGCTGTTCAGACAAACGAGACCACCTCTTACCAAGCAAACCGTGAACAGAATTGGGTAGTAAAGCCCTCTGCGCCTGTGCTCTTTTTCGGTGACCTTCCCGGATTCGAAACATCGCAATTCCGAGTGGCCACTGTGGGATTGAATCCGTCACGGCACGAGTTTCCGATGGAGACTCCGTTCAGCCGATTTCCCGAAGCCGATTCGGATGATGACAGCTCCTACCTACGGTCTCTCTTTGCATACTTCCAGAATTCGCCATACAGTTCGTGGTTCGATTTCTATGAGCAGGCTCTGAAGGGAATGGGATCGTCCTACTACGGAGGAACGGAGAACGTAGCCCTGCATACTGACACCGGGTCAGCGCTTCCCACCGATCCCACTTGGAGCGGTCTTGACCCTCCTGTACGCTGGAGACTGACCAGGGAAGGCGTACCGCTTTGGCACCGGCTCATTGAGCGGCTTCAGCCGGATGTTTTGCTCCAGTCCACGGCGCGGCGGTGGCTGGAGTTGGTTGAATTCACGCCGCTCACCGATTGGGAACGAATCCACACGTTTGACCTGACCAGAGATGGCAATCGGCGCAGCCGGCCAATAGGAATCGCGGTCCGCTGGTTCGCGCTTTCCACTGGGAAACGCGCCCTCATAGCGCACGTTCCGGCGTCACAGAAACCCCTGGCTGGATTGAGCCATGAGCAAAAGAGGCAAGCGGGTAGGATTGTGAAAGAGTGGTGGCGGCATGGCATCCGATAATCGACGCTTCATCCAATTCCCTCACCCGGGAAGAGAGCACTCTCCGGATCACGGCGATTGGAAGGAGTGGAATCCAACCAGGAAACCTAACGGCTGCAATAACTCCCATGGACGCAAGTTTCTTGAAATTGACGGAGCTTGGATTGACTCAGTGGATTCGGAGCAAGCTGAAGAGGGAAGACTCTGGGCCTGGGCGGAGTGGGAACCCGAATCCCTAATACTGCGCTGCTTCTCTACGGACGAAGTGGGGGGGATGCCCCGCTACCTGTGGGAACCTATGTGGCAACCCAGACAGGATTACCGGGGGCTCCACAACACTGTAGACCGTCAGCGATAATGGGACACATATAAGGGTAGGAAAACCCGAGAGTCGGAGGGTGGTGTGAGCTCCTGAAATGAGGGTAGAGCTACCCACAGAAAGGAGCAGATGTGTCCCAATTAGAAGTAAGCAAAGCAGAGGCCGCCGAGGAACGAAGCGAGCAGACCAGGTCTTTCGTCCGCACAGTGAAGGCGGCTGCCCGACGTAAGTACACCCCCGAAGAGAAGATCCGAATTGTTCTGGAGGGCTTCCGCCGCGAGGTCACAGTCAACGACCTGTGCCGGCGGGAGGGGATCAAGCCCCACTCCTACTACTCGTGGACCAAAGAGTTCATGGAGGCGGGCAAGGAGAGGTTGACCCGTGACTCGGTTCGGGACGCCACTCAGCATGAGGTAGGGCAACTCAAGCGAGAGAACGGGGAACTCAAGGAGCTAGTGGCCGATCTGTCGCTGGAGGCGTACCGTCTCAAAAAAACGGCCATCCCCATGCCCCAGGACGCCACCGGTACCAGCGGATGAGCGCCCCGGAGAAGGCAGAGGTAGTTACCAAAGTATCCTCGTCTCCCCTCCCCAAGCGAAAGGTCCTCAGAGAGCTGGGCATCCCTAAGAGCACCTACTACCGGTGGCTCAGACGCCAAGACCAACAAGGACTTGAGGACCGACCAGGAGGCGATCAGCCACCATGGAACCGTCTTACTATTCAGGAAGAACGCTCAGTCCTGTTATCAGCCAGGGAGATGCCAGAGCTGAGCTGCCGTCAGCTGGCCGCGGGGATCACCGACAACCAGGGCTTCTCAGTCTCAGAGTCCAGCGTCTACCGTATCCTGGGCAGGGAGGGCCTAGTGAAGAGGCCTGAGATGCGGTTGGCCGCGGGGAAGGAGTACCACCTCAAGACCACAGGACCTCACCAGATGTGGGCCACCGATGCCTCATACTTCAGGGTGGTTGGGTGGGGCTACTACTACCTGGTCACCGTTATGGACGACTACTCCCGCTTCATCCTGGCTCACAGGCTTCAGCAAGATATGACGGCCGACTCCTTCATCGAGGTGGTCCAGGATGCTGTGGACACGACCAGCATGGACCAAGTTCCAGTCACAGACCGCACCAGGCTGCTGAGTGACAACGGTCCAGGCTATGTCTCAAGAGCATTCAGGGACTACCTGGGGATGGTTGGCATCAAGCACATCCTAGCAACTCCTTTCCACCCTCAGACCAACGGGAAGTGGAGCGCTACCACCAGACCATCAAACGGGACGTCAACCAGGTGCCTTATGAGTTGCCCGCCGACCTTGAGGCTGCTATCGCGGCCTTCGTCAGCTACTACAACTACCGGCGCTATCACAAGGCTCTGGGCAACGTGACACCATCAGACGTGCTCAAGGGAAGACGGCAAGAGATCCTACAACGCAGGAAGGAGGTGAAGGCTCAAACCACCGAACGGCGACGACGCTACAACAGGGCCCTCAGGGAGCTCGCCAGACCTCCATCCAGCCCCTGATCTCTCGGCTCCCAATGTGTCCCACTTTTGCTGGTTGCTAACAGTCACGCGCCCTCAGCCGGGGACGGACAGCATATCGTCCAGGAGGCGCTCCCAGCGCGTGTTTGACTATGGCGCATTTCGCTGCCGAGAAACGGGGTATCAGCCTTTCCCTTCCGTCGGCCTCCCGGTTGACGGCGGTTTGACCGCTCCGGCGCATGCTGACGCCCTTGACCGCCAGACCTTCAGCCAACGTTGAAGGGTGGAGGCCAGGTCCAGAGTGAGTCTCCCCGGTCGTCCGCCGAGTGGCGGCGCGTGGTATGGAGCGCATGCCCGCACTGTGGGCGGATAGGCTGGTGATCCAATGCCGAGCGTCGTGATCTATGCCAGAGTGAGCACAAACGACGAACGCTAGGACCTCGGCGTTCAGATCCACGCCTGCACCGAGTACGCAGAGCGTGCCGGCCTGACGGTCCGCCAGGTCTACCAGGACCATGCGCCGGCCCACGTATTGAGACTCGGACCCGTCATCAGGCCGTTCGGCGTCAGATCAACGAGCTGGCGACGCCAAACCAGCTAGGATATGCGACCGTCTCCGCTCGCTGCATCCAAATCAACCGCCCAGGAGTACCGCAGGTTTTTGTGTCGGTTGCATCTGGTCCATGCTGCTGGCGCAAGGCGTTCAAGTGAGCATGGACGGCAGGGGCCGGTGCATGGACAATGTCTTCGTGGAACGGCTGTGGCGCAGCATCAAGTACGAGGAGGTGTACCTGAAGGCATACCAAAATGGGACTGAGGCCAGAAAGGGGATTGGGGCTTATCTGGCCTTCTACAACCAAGAGCGGCCCCATCAAGCCCTGGGCTATCGGTCACCGGGTCAGGTGTTCCAAGCGGTGAGCCCACAAAGGTGTTTACTGGAACATCAACGAGCCTTACCATCGGATGAAGGTTTACGAGACACCCCAGCGGTAGACTCTCTTATTTTAGCCTCACCGCTGTCCTGATGATGGGGTCCACTTGAATCAGATGTGTCACATTATCGCTGCTGGTCTACAATTAGCTAATAATTCATCAACATTTATCTTGTATCTTGGGAAATTATGCTGGGGCGCATCTGAAGCGGCCCTGTGGCGCGCTCTCCGGTCGAAGTTGGCGCTTCACTGTCTCCGTACTGGGAAGAATGGGTGAGGATTGTCGCCAAAGGAAGATCGTTGGGCAAATCAAACTTGAAACAACGGCTATCACGCCGAGGCCTTGGGGTGATAGCCGATCGCGTTCCCACCGCGAGTCAGAGAACCCGCAACATCCCAGTCAAGCTGGGTATTGCTGCCTTTATCGTCTTCCTGTTTGCGGCTGCTGCCACATTAGAGCACCCCGTTTTTGCCAACAGCCACGGCTGCGACAACGGTATAGCCGTGCCCGGCCAAGAGGTAGGCCTCGTCGCCAATTGCGAGACCCTGCTTGATGTCAAGGCAACACTCGACCCGGAAAATGTGTTGGACTGGAGCGTCAACACGCCCATCGCTAACTGGGAAGGTGTCTCCGTTTCACGTGGCAGGGTCGCGAAACTCCAGCTCAGAAGGAGAGACCTCAGCGGCTCGATCCCCGTAGAGCTGGGCAATCTCACAGACCTGACGGTCCTCAATCTCCGCAATAACGAGATCAGCGGCTCCCTACGCGTTGAGCTGGGCAACCTCTCTAACCTGACCGAACTCTACCTCGACGGCAACAATCTTACCGGCTCAATCCCTCCTGAGTTGGGCAACCTGGCCAACCTAACGCTCCTCTACCTCTTCAACAACGGACTCACCGGCTCCATCCCCGCAGAGCTGGGCGACCTCCCCAGGCTGCTCGAGCTTTACCTCGCCGACAACAGTCTCACCGGCTCAATCCCTCCTGAGTTGGGCAATCTCACCAACTTGGTGGCGCTCAATCTTCGCAGCGATGGACTGACCGGCCCGATCCCGGCAGTGCTTGGCGACCTCTCCAACTTGAAGCTCCTCTACCTCGACGGCAACGAACTCACCGGCCCGATCCCCGCAGAGCTGGGCAATCTCACAGACCTGACGGTCCTCAACCTGCACAGCAACGAGCTCACTGGCTCCATTCCTCCTGAGCTCGGTAACCTCACCAACCTCTCGCTCCTCAACCTGCACAGCAACGAGCTCACTGGCTCCATTCCTCCTGAGCTCGGTAACCTCACCAACCTCTCGCTCCTCAACCTGCACAGCAACGAGCTCACCGGCCCAATCCCCGCGGAGCTCGGCAACCTCACCAACGTGACAAGGCTCTACCTCTACAGCAACGAGCTGAGCGGTCCCATCCCCGCAGAGCTAGGCAACCTCACCGACCTGACGCTCCTCTACCTCTTCAACAACGGACTCAGCGGTCCCATCCCCGCTGAGCTGGGCAACCTCTCCAACCTGACGGTCCTCAACCTGCATAGCAACGAGCTCACTGGCTCCATCCCCACTGAGCTGGGGGACATGGCTGCCCTGACGAACCTCCAGCTTCAAGGCAACGAGCTCACCGGCCCAATTCCCGCGGAGCTCGGCAACCTCACCAACGTGACAAGGCTCTACCTCTACAGCAACGAGCTGAGCGGTCTCATCCCCACAGAGCTAGGCAACCTCACCGACCTGACGCTCCTCTATCTCTACGCCAACGGACTCAGCGGCCGCATCCCCGCTGAGCTGGGCAACCTCATAGACCTGACGGTCCTTAGTCTGCACAGCAACGAGTTCACTGGCCCGATCCCCGCAGAGCTGGGGGACCTGGCCGCCCTGACGAATCTCCAGCTTCAAGGCAACGAGCTCACTGGCTCCATTCCTCCTGAGCTCGGCAACCTCACCAACCTCTCGCTCCTCAACCTGCACAGCAACGAGCTCACCGGCCCGATCCCAGCATCGCTGGGCGACCTGGCCGCTCTGACACATCTCTATCTCTACGCCAACGAGCTCAGCGGCCCGATCCCAGCATCGCTGGGCGACCTGACCGCTCTGACGCATCTGTATCTCTACGGAAACGACCTAGCCGGATCGATCCCGGCAGAACTAGGTACCCTCACAGGCCTCACGCAACTTGATCTCAGCAACAACGAGCTCACCGATCAGATCCCCGTCGAACTGGGCAACCTGGCAGATCTGACGATCCTCACGCTCAACAACAACGGGCTGAGCGGCGCGATTCCTCACCAACTAGGCAACCTCACCGACCTGAGGGAGTTGACGTTGAGCGACAACATGCTCGACGGCCCCATCCCGGTGGAGTTAGGCGACCTCACCGACCTGACGATCCTCACGCTCAACAATAACGAACTGAGCGGCGCTATTCCTCACCAACTGGGCAACCCCACCGACCTGAGGGAGTTGACGTTGAGCGACAACATGCTCGACGGCCCCATCCCGGTGGAGTTAGGCGACCTCACCGACCTGACGATCCTCACGCTCAACAACAACGGGCTGAGCGGCGCGATTCCTCACCAACTGGGCAACCCCACCGACCTGAGGGAACTCACACTGGGCAACAATGAGCTCGACGGCCCCATCCCGGTGGAGTTAGGCGACCTCACCGACCTGACGATCCTCACGCTCAACAACAATGGGCTGAGCGGCGCGATTCCTCACCAACTGGGCAACCTCACGGACCTGAGGGAACTCACACTGGGCAACAATGAGCTCGACGGCCCCATCCCGGTGGAGTTAGGCGACCTCACCGACCTGACGATCCTCACGCTCAACAACAATGGGCTGAGCGGCGCGATTCCTCACCAACTGGGCAACCTCACGGACCTGAGGGAACTCACACTGGGCAACAATGAGCTGAGTGGCGTCATCCCCCCCGAACTGGGGCACCTCACGAATCTTAGGGAGCTGACACTGAGCGACAACACGCTCATGGGCCCCATCCCGGTGGAGTTGGGTGAACTCATATACCTGACGGTCCTCACGCTCAACAACAACGAACTGAGCGGCGCGATTCCTCACCAACTGGGCGGCCTGACCGACTTGAGGGAGTTGACGTTGAGCGACAACCTGCTCGACGGCCCCATCCCGATGGAGTTAGGTACTCTCACAAGCCTGACGATCCTCACGCTCGGCAACAATGAACTGAGCGGTGCGATCCCTCCGCAATTAGGCAACCTCACCGACCTGACAAACCTTAGCATCGAGGGCAACGAGCTCAGCGGCTCCATCCCGCTCCAACTGGCCAATCTCACTGGCCTCACAGTCCTGAGCCTCAACAACAACGCGCTCACCGGTCCGCTCCCTCCCGAGCTGGGGAACCTGACAGACCTGACCGAGCTTCATCTCAACGTCAACCGCTTCAGTGGTCCCATCCCCGCCGAGTTTGGCAACCTCATCAACCTGACGGTTCTCAGCTTGAGTGCGAATGGGCTGAGTGGTCCGCTCCCTCCCGAGCTGGGGGACCTGACAGACCTGACCGAGCTTCATCTCAACGTCAACCGCTTCAGTGGTCCCATCCCCGCCGAGTTTGGCAACCTCATCAACCTGACGGTTCTCAGCTTGAGTGCGAATGGGCTGAGTGGTCCGCTCCCTCCCGAGCTGGGGAACCTGACGGACCTGACCGAGCTTCACCTCGGCGGCAACCAGCTCACCGGCCCCATCCCCGTAGCGCTGCGTGACCTCGTCCACCTGACAGACCTCGACGTCGGCCGCGACAGGACCACGAGGTCCGACCCTGTTGAATTCGGCGATACGTCGACGGCCGAGCACACGGCAGAGACCACCGGGCCGATGCCCTCGGTGACGAATGATCGTGGCCCACAACTCTCTGCGCTGGCCCTGGCGCTCGTAGCTATCGGGGGTATGGCGATTGGCGCAATCACCGGAGGCATCGTAGTAGCCGGGGTGCAACGTAAGTGGGGCTGGACGAGGTTCTTTTGGGGAGCCAACAGTCTGCCGACAACGATGGCACGAGGGGTAGCCACGGCGGTGCGTTGGCTGCATAGCTCGCTCGATTCCACAGCTCGTGCCCTCACTACGGCCGCGCGTATAGCGGCGCTATGGGTGTTCAATAGTTCGCCCAGATCCCTGACTGACGACGTGACAATCGTCGTCCGAAAGGTGGTGCGAATGGTGAGACGAAACGACTAGAGGCACGATTGGCATTAGGAGCCTCAAGCTGAATGGACATCTCTCCCACGCTCTGCCGGTGTCCATGACAGCCCTGTGCAGGAGCTTAAGTTGGATGGTCAACCCCCGCGGGTCTGCTGCAATCTGTCCCGATCATTGCCAGAGGCAGGCCGCCGGCTGTCCTTGCCGCCATCGACATTAGGGTACTGGGTGAAGGCACATAGGGCTGGCAAACTGGGAGATGTGGGCAAGACGTACAGGCCCATGACAGAAGTAGAGATAGACCTTGCGCGGACGAAGAAGGAACTGGCGAAAGTGAAGATGGAGCGGGACATACTAAAAAAAGCAGCCGCGTACTTTGCCAGGGAGTCGCTGCCCGGTACGCGATGATGAAAGAACTGCGGCTCGACTACCCCAAATGTGTCTTGGGCCGGTTGTTGAACGTATCGGCCAGTGGCTACTATGCCTGGGTGGACCGGCCATCGTCCAGGCGAGCACAGGAGGAAGTGCGGCTGGAGCTGGAGATCAGGGCAGCCCACAAGCGGACGAGACAGACCTATGGCCCGGAACGGTTACAGCGCGACCTGGCGGAGCATGGCGTTCGGGTGGGCATCTGTCGCATCAAGCGTATCCGAAAGAAGCTTGGCATACGCTGCAGGCAGAAGAGGAGATTCAAGGCCACCACCGACTCCGGGCACAGACTACCGGTTGCGGATAACATATTGGGCCAGCAGTTCAAGGTCTGGAGGCCGAACACTGTGTGGGTGAGTGACATCACCTATATACCGACCGATGAGGGCTGGCTATATCTGGCGGGTCACAAGGACCTGTTCACCGGAGAGATTGTGGGCTATGCCATGGGAGAGCGGATGACCAAGAACCTGGTTAGTCAGTCTCTATTCCGGGCGCTGAGAGCCAAACGTCCAGCGAGGGGCCTGATGCATCACTCTGACCGAGGCAGTCAGTATTGCTCCCAGGAATACAGAGGTCTTCTCGAGCGGTCTGGCCTGCGATCTTCCATGAGCGGGAAGGGGAACTGCTTTGATAATGCTCCGATGGAGAGCTTCTGGGCTACACTCAAGCAGGAGTTGGTCCACCACCGTCATTACAGAAGCAGGCAGGAGGCAGCTCGAGAGATCACGGAATATATCGAGCTCTTCTATAACCGCCAGCGCCGCCAGGCCAGGCTGGGGTTCCTGTCACCCGCGGCGTATGAGCAGAGATTCTATGCCGGACTACCAGCAGCATGAAAGGTTTGGTGTCCACTATTTACGTCCGACCTCAGAGATGCCGCTTCGACCAATGGGCCGAGAGCAGATGTGGATGTTGCCGCCGACACTTGACGAACTGTTGCCGTTGGACCATCCGGCGCGATTCGTGGCCGAGTTCGTGGACGCGTTGGATAGGGAGGGCTGGTCAGAGCTTGGGGTGGAGATAGACGGGGAGGTGCTTGGGGCGCCAGCATACCACCCTCGCGCATTGCTGGGTGTGTGGGGCTATACGGCTTCATGAGCGGGGTGCGCTCGTGTCGGAAGCTGGAGGTGGCCTGCCGGGACCAGATACCGTATCTGTGGCAGCATCCGGACCACAACACCCTGTGGAGGTTCTACCGAGGGAATCGGCAGGCTATGAGGAAGCTATTTGAGCGTACCGTGCGCACGGCGGTGGCCATGGAGTTGGTGGACCTGGCGGTTCAAGCGGTGGATGGTACGAAGGTGGTCGCCAACGCATCAGTGAACAGGAGCTATGATGTCGAGGGACTGCGTGGGTTGTTGGAGCGTTTGGAGAGGGCGATAGCCGACCTTGAGGCTCAGAACGAAGGGGGAGAAGACGCTGCTGCTGTCCATCTGCCTGAGGAGTTGGCCGATAAGGAGGTCTTAAGAGAGCAGGTGAGGCAGGTGATGGCCGATCTTACGAGTCAAAAGCGCCACAAGCGGATCAACCTGACTGACAGAGAGGCCCGACTGATGAAGGGTAGGCAGGGCATCGTGGCTGGCTACAACGCCCAGGCTATGGTCTCACCCATGGAGCCGGATAGGGGAGCGACCGGCATGTTGGTCACTGCCGTGGACGTGGTGGATCAAGCCAATGACAATGCCATGTTGGTGCCGATGATGGAGCAGGCCGAGGAGACTACGGGGACGAAGTCGCAGATGACATTGGCCGATACCGGATATTTCGCTGCGAGTCACCTGCAAGAGTGCTCCCGTCGCGGTCAGCACGTGGTGGTGTCCGAGTCATGACAACGGTTCCTCAAAGACCCCTATCACAAGGACCAATTCACCTATCACGAGCAGAGCGACAGCTTTACGTGTCCACAGGGACAGGCGCTCAAGTTCGTCCGTATCCAACACACCAATGGAGTCCCGTTGCGTCTGTACCGGGCCTCGGGTGCCGTCTGTCAGGTGTGCCCAGCTTTCGGAGTCTGTACGAAGGCCGGAGAGACCGGCCGCAGCCTGGCGGTAGGGCCGCACGATGCAGTGCTGCGTCGTCATCGTGCCTGGATGTCCACCTGGACAGCCAAAGAGGCTTACAGGCTGAGAAAGCACCTGGTCGAACCGGTATTCGGAATTATCAAGGAGCAACAGGGGGCACGGAAGTTCCTACTGCGCGGCCTCACTAACGTCGCGGCCGAGTGGACTGTACTGGCCACTGTGAGGCCTTACCTGGTTATACTCTTTTCTCCACCATTCAATGAGTATCCGGGCTTCAGCAAGGGTATTGAACAATTCACCATTTAGGAACTCATCCCTCAGCTTCCCGTTGAATGACTCGACGTAACCATTTTCCCAAGGACTACCCGGCTCTATGAACAGGGCCATCACCCCCAGGTTAGATAGCCATTCCCTCACCGCTTTGGGGGTGAACTCTGGGCCGTTGTCCGAGCGTATGTGCTCCGGCACCCCTCTGACCAGGAACAGCATGTAGAGCTGGTCCAGGACATCCTGTGATGTGATGCTCCGCTTCACCACCATGGCTAAACACTCCCTGGTGTACTCGTCCACGATCGCCAGGATACGGAAAGCCCTGCCATCTGCGGTCCTTGCCGCCACGAAGTCGTAGCTCCACACATGGTCTTTGCGCTCCGGCCTAAGCCTTATACACGACCCATCGTTCAGCCATAACCGGCCTCTCTTAGGCTGTTTACCGGGTACTTTCAATCCCTCAATCCTCCATATACGTTCCACTCTCTTGTGGTTCACCCTCCACCCTTCGCTCTTCAACAGGGCTGTCACCCTACGATAACCGTACCTACCATACCTAGTGGCCAACTCCACTATCCTATTGACCAGCGCATCTTTATCTAGATCCCTGCCCTGAGAGTACCTCTGGGTTGCTCTGGGCTGGGTGATCACCTGGCACGCCCGCCTCTGAGACACTCCCAATTGCTCACATACTCTCTCCACCAGCTTCCGTCTCCTAGGCGGGCTCAGGAGTTTCCCCGAAGTGCCTCCTTAAGGATGTCCTTGTCCAAGCTCAGGTCTGCCACCAGCCTCTTCAGCCGAACGTTCTCCCTCTCCAACTCCCTGAGTCTCTTGGCCTGCTCTACACCCATGCCGCCATACTCCCTCCTCCATACATAATAAGTGTGATCAGACACTCCTATCCTCCTGACAGCCTCCCTTACGGCGTGCCCTTGCTGCACCAGCACGTCCACCTCCCGCAGCTTCCCTATGATCTGCTCCGGCGTATATCCCTTCCTCGGCATCCGTCCCCCCTTTCTACATATCCAGTGTGCGAGTTTATCTCTGGACTAGTTTTCGGGGGTCAGGTCACTCTTCGATACCCTCTGGGAGGTGCAGGTCCTCACCGAGAGTGGCGCCACGAGTACAACCACCAACGCCCCCACAGCGCCCTGGGCTATCGCCCTCCTGCTCCAGAGGCCATCCTCACCTCCTCTGCTCCAAGCGCTATCAGTGTCTCATGATTTGTGGTACAACTATTGGGGGCAGGTCATTCTGGCGGCAGTCGACCTGCTTTCGTTGGCCGCGAGAATCGCATCCTTTGCGCTAGCCACCACGGTCTTCTCACCCGCGGCGTTCTACATCTTGTGCGCCACCAGAAGGCTTGCTACCTCGGATAGCCTCTTCGGTACGGCCGTACTTACCTTAGTCGGAGGACTAGCCATAGGCGCAGTTTTTTGGCACTTCCTGGATTCTGGACACAGAGTCTCAATTGTTAGCAACCAGCAAAAGTGGGACACATTGGGAGCCGAGAGATCAGGGGCTGGATGGAGGTCTGGCGAGCTCCCTGAGGGCCCTGTTGTAGCGTCGTCGCCGTTCGGTGGTTTGAGCCTTCACCTCCTTCCTGCGTTGTAGGATCTCTTGCCGTCTTCCCTTGAGCACGTCTGATGGTGTCACGTTGCCCAGAGCCTTGTGATAGCGCCGGTAGTTGTAGTAGCTGACGAAGGCCGCGATAGCAGCCTCAAGGTCGGCGGGCAACTCATAAGGCACCTGGTTGACGTCCCGTTTGATGGTCTGGTGGTAGCGCTCCACTTCCCGTTGGTCTGAGGGTGGAAAGGAGTTGCTAGGATGTGCTTGATGCCAACCATCCCCAGGTAGTCCCTGAATGCTCTTGAGACATAGCCTGGACCGTTGTCACTCAGCAGCCTGGTGCGGTCTGTGACTGGAACTTGGTCCATGCTGGTCGTGTCCACAGCATCCTGGACCACCTCGATGAAGGAGTCGGCCGTCATATCTTGCTGAAGCCTGTGAGCCAGGATGAAGCGGGAGTAGTCGTCCATAACGGTGACCAGGTAGTAGTAGCCCCACCCAACCACCCTGAAGTATGAGGCATCGGTGGCCCACATCTGGTGAGGTCCTGTGGTCTTGAGGTGGTACTCCTTCCCCGCGGCCAACCGCATCTCAGGCCTCTTCACTAGGCCCTCCCTGCCCAGGATACGGTAGACGCTGGACTCTGAGACTGAGAAGCCCTGGTTGTCGGTGATCCCCGCGGCCAGCTGACGGCAGCTCAGCTCTGGCATCTCCCTGGCTGATAACAGGACTGAGCGTTCTTCCTGAATAGTAAGACGGTTCCATGGTGGCTGATCGCCTCCTGGTCGGTCCTCAAGTCCTTGTTGGTCTTGGCGTCTGAGCCACCGGTAGTAGGTGCTCTTAGGGATGCCCAGCTCTCTGAGGACCTTTCGCTTGGGGAGGGAGACGAGGATACTTTGGTAACTACCTCTGCCTTCTCCGGGGCGCTCATCCGCTGGTACCGGTGGCGTCCTGGGGCATGGGGATGGCCGTTTTTTTGAGACGGTACGCCTCCAGCGACAGATCGGCCACTAGCTCCTTGAGTTCCCCGTTCTCTCGCTTGAGTTGCCCTACCTCATGCTGAGTGGCGTCCCGAACCGAGTCACGGGTCAACCTCTCCTTGCCCGCCTCCATGAACTCTTTGGTCCACGAGTAGTAGGAGTGGGGCTTGATCCCCTCCCGCCGGCACAGGTCGTTGACTGTGACCTCGCGGCGGAAGCCCTCCAGAACAATTCGGATCTTCTCTTCGGGGGTGTACTTACGTCGGGCAGCCGCCTTCACTGTGCGGACGAAAGACCTGGTCTGCTCGCTTCGTTCCTCGGCGGCCTCTGCTTTGCTTACTTCTAATTGGGACACATCTGCTCCTTTCTGTGGGTAGCTCTACCCTCATTTCAGGAGCTCACACCACCCTCCGACTCTCGGGTTTTCCTACCCTTATATGTGTCCCATTATCGCTGACGGTCTACAGTCCCGAACTTGAAGTCGTAGGCATTCCCTGTTTCTACCGGGTCAGCAGGCGGCACGCCCATGTCCACAGTCGGCTGGGGCTTTGGCGTCGACGTCGAGGTTACGTCAATAGGTGTGTAAACGACATCAGGCGGCGACCTTCTCAGCCGTTGATTCAATGGCGATTTCATCCGCATACTGTGCACCGAGATAGACGTCTTCGATCAACTCAGGGGCCTTCAGACGCCTGAAGCGCTGTTCGGCGACCATCAACATTTTCCAGATCACCGCTATCGCCCGATCGACCCTCTTGTAGCGCTTGGCGGCATCGGTCCGAAGCCTGAGGGCCGCGAAGGGTGATTCTACCGGGTTCGTCGTGCGAAGGTGCCCCCAGTGCTCCTTTGGGAAGTCATAGAAGGTGACCATGCGGTCCCAGTCCCGCTCCAAGGCCTCTGAGGCCGCCTCGTAGGAATGGTCGCCGCACCACCTGGTGAACACCGTCCTGAGCCGCTCAGCCTCTGTCCGAGTCGGCGCGTAGGGGATAGTACGCAGCATGAGCTTGGCCTGGTCCTGTTGTCGCTTTGGAAGCTTGGCGAGCACGTTTACGATCTTGTGGTTCCAGCAGCGTTGCTCTGCCGCCTGCGGATAGACGTTGCGCAGAGCTCCCCAGATGCCCAGGTGTCCGTCCCCAACCACCAGCCTCGGGCACTCCAGCCCGCGGCGCCTCATGTCCCTGAGCACATCGGACCAGTTCTCTGTGGACTCCCTGTATCCGGGAACAGCGCTCACCACCACCTTGCTCCCGTCGCTCAGGGCCGCCACCACCACCAGTACTGCCGCCTTCTCCTTCTCAAGACCAGCCTTGACGTAGACTCCATCCACCCACATGTAGACCACTTCCAGGTCATCTAGGGGCCGGCTGCGCCATTGGGCAAGCTTCATCGTTCCACTTGGACTTCAACCGGGCCACCGTGCTCGCCGATACCGGTGCGTCCTCTCCCAGCAGCCCCCGCAAAGCCAGATCGAAGTCGCCTTCGGATAGACCGTGCAGGTACAGCTCGGGGATCAACTCAGCAACCTTCCTGGTCCTGTTGACGAACAGCGGCAGCAGCCGGCTCTCGAACTGCTCCTCGGTATCGCGGACTCGCGGCCGCCTCAGCTGTATCGTTCCCGAACTCAGCGTAAGCCTCCGGGCTCTGCCGTATCCGTTCCGATAGCCGGTATCGTTGTCCGAGTCGGATCTGAGCGCCGACTTCGCCCTTCCCAGAAACGCCGTCACCTCCTCCTCCAGCAACTCCTGGATCAGCCTCTGGACCTGGCTTCGCACCCAATCCTCCAACTGCTCCCACTCCGGCCTTGACTCCGACCTACTCTCAGTGCTTTCCTTCCTCATGGGCGGTCTATCTCCTCTCTTGGGCCTCGAGCCCGTGTTGTTCAGAGAGAGGGTACACCGCCTGACTGTTTACACACTCTTTGAAGATACCTCGAGCAACGCTGCTGGAACCACAAGATCGTAAACGTGCTCGCCAAGCTTCCAAAGCGACAACAGGACCAGGCCAAGCTCATGCTGCGTACTATCCCCTACGCGCCGACTCGGACAGAGGCTGAGCGGCTCAGGACGGTGTTCACCAGGTGGTGCGGCGACCATTCCTACGAGGCGGCCTCAGAGGCCTTGGAGCGGGACTGGGACCGCATGGTCACCTTCTATGACTTCCCAAAGGAGCACTGGGGGCACCTTCGCACGACGAACCCGGTAGAATCACCCTTCGCGGCCCTCAGGCTTCGGACCGATGCCGCCAAGCGCTACAAGAGGGTCGATCGGGCGATAGCGGTGATCTGGAAAATGTTGATGGTCGCCGAACAGCGCTTCAGGCGTCTGAAGGCCCCTGAGTTGATCGAAGACGTCTATCTAGGTGCACAGTATGCGGATGGAATCGCCATTGAATCAACGGCTGAGAAGGTCGCCGCCTGATGTCGTTTACACACCTATTGACGTAACCTCGACGTGTCTCACTTATAATGCAGCTTCAACATCCGGAGGTACTCGTGTCGCTACCCCACAGGAGCAGGGTATGGCACCATTACCGAGGGCCGCTCCATGGTCCGTGGAAGAGTGTTGCTGGGAGTCCTCGGCGTGTTGCTATTGGCCCTCGCCCTGCTAGCAGTGGCGTGCAACGGTGATTCAACGCCGACTCCAACGCGGACCCCCACGCGCACTCCCACTCCCACTGCCACGCCTAGCCCAACACCCTTACCTCCCATCTCAGTGAGCAGCGCATCGAGCATCGGGGACCTTCTCAAGCAGCTCACCAGCAGCGAGCAGCAATGCATCCGAGACGCGCTAGGGGCTGACGTCCAGGACTTGAGCTCCGGGGACACGAACCCCACTGGCGCCCAGCTCCAAGCCCTATTGGACTGCGACGTGGACCTACCAACCGGCGATGGCAACGGCCTCCCGTCAAGCCTGCAAGCCGCGTTAACCGACTGCTTTTTCGACCCTGCGGCATACGCCGCCATGCAAGTGTACCTCTCCGGGGAGCGTCCCCTCACTGATGCAGAGATAGGAGCCCTAGCGCTCTGCGGCTTTTTTGACGTACTCGACTACCTCTCCGGCGACGGCAAGGGCCCTAACCTCACCGCCGACCAGCTCCAGTGCCTCAGAGGCGAACTGGCACCCGAGTCCCGCCAGACGAACGATGAGGGCCCGTCGCTTACCGCCGATGAGCGGGCGGCCTTCGAGGCCTGCGGCGTAGGCTTAGTCAAAGGCGACTACGATTTATGCATCTTAAATGCGCTGGGCCCCGAATTCCTTCAGCGGGCCGATGAGCATACGTCGCTTATGGCCGATGAGAAAGCAGCCCTCGCGAACTGCCGCATGATGATAAGCACCGGAGACGAACATGACTCTGGTTCTACGGCTACCCAGAGATTCCTGCCCAGTGACAACGAGTGCATCGCGGATGCCATTGGGTCTGACACTATAGATGGAATCCTATCCGGAGACCGCCGGCCCACGGACGATGAGCGGGCGGCCTTCGCGGCCTGCGGGGTGGACATATCCAGAGGCGAAGACGATAGCGAAGAGCCAGACCGGACTGCCGCTCAGATTGAGTGCCTCTTGAAATCCGTTGGAGCAGCCGTCTTGGCGGAATACGCGCAAAGGGACGACCACCAACCCCTCACCGAAGATGAGCTTGCAGCCTTCGCGGCCTGCGGAGTGAAAATCAGAGACTTTGATGAAGCTAGGGCCAAGGAGTAGCTACGCCCAGTGACTAGCGAAGTCGCCCTCCTTGGTGCGCGCCGCAGGCGCGCCACCAGCCCACATCGCGCGTTCCCCTGGTCGTCCTGGCAAGGCAGCGCTCTTGGCGCGCCCTTAGCTATTCAAAAATGTCGCGGGGTAGGTTCCCTCGTCTGACGAGCGGCAGAGGACGAACGCTTTTCGGGGCGCCCGGTCCGCACCAGGATTTCAACCCTCCTATAACTACGGTGCTTTCCTGCCTCTCACACAAGTCAGGCAGTCCTTGATTTACTGTGTGACAGTTAGTAGCCTTACCCCATGGCACCTCGGACCGGCAGGCCACCCACCGGCGTCACCCCTCGCTTCAATGTACGGGTGCGCGGGGACGTGGCTGAGATGGCCCGGCGCGCTGCGCGCGCCCAAGGGAAGCCCGTGGGCAAGTGGGTGGAGGAGGCACTGTTGGAGAAGATTGAGAGGGAGAGGGAGCTACAAGGAGGGCAGGACCATGACCGTGAGCGCAATTAGCAGCACGTCACTACGACAACTGGCGAAGATTCTGGGCGTTAGCCAACCGTTCCTATCGCAGATTAGGGCGGGGAAACGTCCTCTTCCAGAGGCTCTCCGCACGAAGCTGGAAGCCCTTGGTGCTTATCACTTACTCATTGGTGATAAGCATGGCCGGGCCGGACAAGAGAGCAGGAAGGGCATAGGGACCTGGTGGGCCGCCCTGGACTCGAACCAGGGACCTCAGTCTTATCAGGACTGCGCTCTAACCAACTGAGCTAGCGGCCCACTTATTGGAAGCGGTGGAATGGAAGTATAGGAGGGCCCTGGAGAGGGGTCAAGGGAGTGTACTCGTCTACCACATATGAGACCGTTGGGGCCCGTTGGGCGCGGGCGGGGGTCGCTTGGCCCTCGCTCCCCCTCGCTCCAATGTAATAGACCAGCCCATTGGGCTGGTCTATTACATATCCGCACCTTAACGAAGCGAATAGTGGAAGGAGCAACGCGGTTACCGTCCGGCCCCGACGGATCGAGGTACAGGACCACCGCCACCACCGCCGAGAGCATACACTCAACCGTTGGTGATGGAGGTTAGCCCTCCAAGACGGACCGACCTAGGATTTCCTCGAGAGGAACTCCCTAGAAAGGAGGTGATCCAGCCGCACCTTCCGGTACAGCTACCTTGTTACGACTTAGTCCCAGTCACTAGTCCCGCCCTCGGCGCAGGCCTCCCCGACGAATCGGGGTTGGCTGTGCGACTTCAAGCGTTACCAGCTTCCATGACTTGACGGGCGGTGTGTACAAGGCCCGGGAACGTATTCACCGCAGTACGGCTGATCTGCGGTTACTAGCAACTCCGCGTTCATGCAGGCGAGTTGCAGCCTGCAATCCCAACTGAGGGTGAGTTTAAGGGATTAGCGCCGCCTCGCGACGTGGCAACCCGTTGTCCCACCCATTGTAGCGTGTGTGTCGCCCAGGGCGTAAGAGCCATGCTGACTTGACGTCATCCCCACCTTCCTCCCCGAATTACGAGGCAGTCTCGCTAGAGAGAGTAACTAGCGACGAGGGTTGCGCTCGTTGCGGGACTTAACCCAACACCTCACGGCACGAGCTGACGACAGCCATGCAGCATCTGTGACGGCTCCCCGAAGGGTCCCCCATCCTTTCGGGCAGGGTACCACCGCCATGTCAAGCCCTGGTAAGGTTCTTCGCTTTGCATCGAATTAAACCACACGCTCCGCTGCTTGTGCGGGCCCCCGTCAATTCCTTTGAGTTTTAGCCTTGCGGCCGTAGTCCCCAGGCGGAATGCTTATCGCGTTAGCTTCGACACAGGAGGGGTCGATACCCCCTATATCTAGCATTCATCGTTTATAGCGTGGACTACCCGGGTATCTAATCCGGTTTGCTCCCCACGCTTTCGCGCCTCAGCGTCAGCATCGGCCCAGAGCACCGCTTTCGCCACAGGTGTTCCTCCTGATATCTACGCATTTCACCACTACACCAGGAATTCCGTGCTCCTCTACCGACCTCAAGCCGGGTGGTATCGGAAGACCTCTCCAAGTTAAGCCTGGAGCTTTCACCACCGACGGACCCGGCCGCCTACACGCCCTTTACGCCCAGTAAATTCGGACAACGCTCGCCTCCTACGTATTACCGCGGCTGCTGGCACGTAGTTAGCCGAGGCTTCTTCCTGGGGTACCGTCTTGTTTCTTCCCCCAGAAAAGGGGTTTACAACCCGCAGGCCTTCTTCCCCCACGCGGTGTCGCTGCGTCAGGCTTTCGCCCATTGCGCAAGATTCCCTGCTGCTGCCTCCCGTAGGAGTGGGGGCCGTGTCGCAGTCCCCCTCTGGCCGGTCGTGCTCTCACACCGGCTACCCGTCGTCGGCTTGGTGGGCCGTTACCTCACCAACTACCTGATGGGACGCAAGCCCCTCCACAGGCGCCCGAAGGCTTTCCTTCCCGGTCATAAGGCCGGAAACCACATGCGGTATTAGCTCCGATTTCTCGGGGTTGTCCCCCACCTGTGGGTAGGTTGCTTACGCGTTACTCAGCCGTCTGCCACTAGCCCGATAGCCGAAGCCATCGGACCCGTTCGACTTGCATGCATTAGGCGCACCGCCAGCGTTCGTCCTGAGCCAGGATCAAACTCTCAAAAAAATTTCGGGTCTATTGACCTTCAATTTCATCAGAAACCGTATCAAACGATACGGGGCGCGCTCCTTCCACTATTCCCTTGTTAAGGTGCAAATCTCACCGGCCAGCTATCTGGCTGGGAATGGTAATGTACGCCTTGTCCACCACGAAGTCAAGTACGGCCTAGGCCACCACGACGGGCTCCTCCGTGATTTGCTCCTCGACGATAGAGAAGCCACGCAGGTCCGGTTTTGCCTTGTCCATGAGCGAGACCAGCAGATAGTGGGCATCGGGCCACGTGGCCAGCCGCACGTCCGTCGCCGACGGGTACGCTGGGCTATGGGTATGAGAGTGGTAAATGGCGAGTAGCTCCCACCCGTTATCGTCAATCTCCCTCAAAATAGGGAGCATCTCCTTACCGTCCATGCTGTACCGGTACGGGCTGTGCTCAACGTTGGTCATCCGGTAGTGGCGCACCACCCGGCCGGCTTCGCCCGCCAAAATGCCACAGCACTCATTGGGGTCGTCCTCCAGGGCGTGCGCGATGATGGCGTCGGCGACTTTTTTGGGCAACTCCAATAGCGACCTCCTGGAGGGAATGAAGCTGGCGGAGGCCGCGGCCGTCGCTACGGCATGCCCCGCGCCATGGGGCTATAATACTAGACCATGCCCGGCGCGGTCCGCATCAGCTGCGCCAGGGCCACACAAGAACACTAAAAGGCGGACTGTCATGGCATACGGCATAACGGTAAAGCGAGATTCCGGTGGCAGCCGGGTGGAGGTCCAGTGCAAGCACCAGAACGGGCTCTTGTACGTGGTACCGGCCGAATCGAGCTGGGTATGCTCTGCGGAGCTGGTCCACGCTCACGCGCTGGCGGGGTTTTTCAAGGAACTGGCCCAGCTCGGAGCCCCAGAGGTCCAACGGCTGATGCAGCGGTGGGGCATCTACTTCAGGGAGCGTCCGCTCGCCGAAGGGGACGAGGAACAGGTGGAGAGTTAGCACCGCCTGCCACGCTTCGTCCACCTCCGGCGGACCCAACGTGACGTGGCGTGGAGAGGTACCGCGGTAGGCTTAGGGCGGCCCTGGGGTAAGCGGGCAGTGGCAGCGCCTGATGCGTGAAGAAGGCGGACGTCAAGGTGCGCCTAGGCGCCGACGGGCAACTGCTCTAGGGCGGGGCCTGCGAGTCGAAGAGCTCCGCTAGCTCGGCCCCCTCGACCACCTCATGGTGCATCACGTGCCTGGCTATCTGGGTGAGCTTGGCGTAGTTCTCCATGAGTACCCGTTTGCCCCGAGAGTACGCTTCGATGATGAGGCTCTGGACCTCATCGTCGATCTCCTGGGCCACGCGTTCGCTGTAGTCACGCTGCTCACTGATCTCCCTGCCCAAGAAGACAAGCTCTTCCTTCTTGCCGAAGGTGCGGGGGCCCAGTTTCTCACTCATGCCGAATCGGGTGACCATGGCCCGTGCCATTTGGGTCACCTTTTCCAGATCATCGCTGGCGCCCGTGGTCACCTGATGAAAGGTGAGCTCCTCGGCGATCCGTCCGCCCAACGCCATACTCATCCTGTCCAAAATCTCCGGACGGGAGTGGAAGATGTGGTCCTCCAGTGGGACGGAACGGGTGTATCCGGCGGCCATGCCCCGAGAGATAATCGAGATCTTCTGGATGGGATCGGCCAAGGGAAGCAGGTGTCCAAGAAGCGCGTGCCCACTTTCGTGGTAGGCCACTATCTCCTTCTCTTGCTGACTGATCACCCTAGTGCGGCGCTCCGGCCCCATGATCACCCTATCTATCGACTCGGCGATCTCGCTAGCGCCAATCTCCTTCAGGTTGCGCCGTGCCGCCAGAATGGCCGCCTCATTCACCAGGTTTGCCAGGTCCGCTCCGCTGAACCCGGGGGTCTGTTGGGCAACGTGCTCCAACCTGACCGTCTCGTCCAGCGGTTTACCTTTGGCATGGACGTTCAGGATGGCCCATCGCCCGTTGATATCAGGCAGGTCCATCATCACGCGCCGGTCGAACCGGCCGGGTCGCAGCAACGCCGGGTCCAAGATGTCCGGGCGGTTGGTGGCGGCAATGATGATGACGTTGGTGCTGGTATCAAAGCCGTCCATCTCGACCAAGATTTGGTTTAGGGTCTGCTCACGCTCGTCGTGGCCGCCGCCAAGGCCCGCGCCGCGGTGCCGCCCGACCGCGTCGATCTCATCGACGAAGACGATGGCGGGGGAGTTGCGCTTGGCTTGGTCGAACAGGTCACGCACTCGGGAGGCGCCCACGCCGACGAACATCTCCACGAACTCGGAGCCGCTGATCGAGAAGAAGGGCACACCGGCCTCGCCAGCCACCGCTCGAGCGAGCAGCGTCTTGCCGGTGCCCGGAGGGCCCACAAGCAGCACCCCCTTGGGAATGTGCGCACCGAGGGCCAAGAACCGTTCGGGGTACTTGAGGAACTCGACGATCTCCTGCAGCTCGGTCTTCGACTCTTCTATGCCGGCGACATCTGTAAAGGTGACCGTGGGCCGGCTGCCCGTGAACATGCGGGCCCGGCTTCGGCCGAAGCTCATCGCCTGGCTGTTATTGCCCTGGGCCTGACGCATCATGAACAGGAGGATGGCGCCGAAGAAGATGAGCGGCAAGAACTGCAAAAGCACCCCAAAAATGCTGCCGAAGCCACCAGAGCCTTTGACCTCGATATCGATGCCGGACTCCCCGGGCGTAATTCCCTCGGCCGCTAGCAGCTCAAAGATGCTGGTCCCCTCCTCCTTGGTGGCGGTAAACAGCTGCCCAGGGGTGCCGCTCTTGGGCGTGATGGTCAGGTTGTTGCCATCAATGACAATCCTGCTTATCTGGCTATTCTTGGCCATGGCCAGGACTTGTGAAAGGCCGATCTTGTCTTCTCGGCCCCCAGAGTTGAACAGCGTGAAGAAGATGGCGATGACCGCCACGAAGATGATCAGATAGATGAAAGCATTGCCGAGCAGCTTGTTGTTCATAGCTAAGGTGTTTTCGCCCTTGGCACTGGCCGCTGTCTGGCCCTTGCCATTAGATTATCTCACCCCTTGCCAAAAATCAAAATGCCTACGTCACGGATTCGAAGAGCACGCCCTGTCTCTATGATCCTATACGCCGCATGCGTGATGCTGTATCCTTTCGGTTCCCGCCTGAGGTATCTTCAAAAAGTGTGTAAACAGTCAGGCGGTGTACCCTCTCTCTGAACAACACGGGCTCGAGGCCCAAGAGAGGAGATAGACCGCCCATGAGGAAGGAAAGCACTGAGAGTAGGTCGGAGTCAAGGCCGGAGTGGGAGCAGTTGGAGGATTGGGTGCGAAGCCAGGTCCAGAGGCTGATCCAGGAGTTGCTGGAGGAGGAGGTGACGGCGTTTCTGGGAAGGGCGAAGTCGGCGCTCAGATCCGACTCGGACAATGATACCGGCTATCGGAACGGATACGGCAGAGCCCGGAGGCTTACGCTGAGTTCGGGAACGATACAGCTGAGGCGGCCGCGAGTCCGCGATACCGAGGAGCAGTTCGAGAGCCGGCTGCTGCCGCTGTTCGTCAACAGGACCAGGAAGGTTGCTGAGTTGATCCCCGAGCTGTACCTGCACGGTCTATCCGAAGGCGACTTCGATCTGGCTTTGCGGGGGCTGCTGGGAGAGGACGCACCGGTATCGGCGAGCACGGTGGCCCGGTTGAAGTCCAAGTGGAACGATGAGCTTGCCCAATGGCGCAGCCGGCCCCTAGATGACCTGGAAGTGGTCTACATGTGGGTGGATGGAGTCTACGTCAAGGCTGGTCTTGAGAAGGAGAAGGCGGCAGTACTGGTGGTGGTGAGCGCTGTTCCCGGATACAGGGAGCCCACAGAGAACTGGTCCGATGTGCTCAGGGACATGAGGCGCCGCGGGCTGGAGTGCCCGAGGCTGGTGGTTGGGGACGGACACCTGGGCATCTGGGGAGCTCTGCGCAACGTCTATCCGCAGGCGGCAGAGCAACGCTGCTGGAACCACAAGATCGTAAACGTGCTCGCCAAGCTTCCAAAGCGACAACAGGACCAGGCCAAGCTCATGCTGCGTACTATCCCCTACGCGCCGACTCGGACAGAGGCTGAGCGGCTCAGGACGGTGTTCACCAGGTGGTGCGGCGACCATTCCTACGAGGCGGCCTCAGAGGCCTTGGAGCGGGACTGGGACCGCATGGTCACCTTCTATGACTTCCCAAAGGAGCACTGGGGGCACCTTCGCACGACGAACCCGGTAGAATCACCCTTCGCGGCCCTCAGGCTTCGGACCGATGCCGCCAAGCGCTACAAGAGGGTCGATCGGGCGATAGCGGTGATCTGGAAAATGTTGATGGTCGCCGAACAGCGCTTCAGGCGTCTGAAGGCCCCTGAGTTGATCGAAGACGTCTATCTCGGTGCACAGTATGCGGATGGAATCGCCATTGAATCAACGGCTGAGAAGGTCGCCGCCTGATGTCGTTTACACACCTATTGACGTAACCTCTCCCGCCTCGTTGACACGTGCTTCGGACGCCCCCTACAATTATAGTGTCAGGGGCGGCAACGCCCGGCTGTTCGCCGCGATTTCATCTGCATTGAGGTCATCTTTTGAAACTGGCTGATGCCTTAAGCCGTTACCTCTCCACGCGCTCGTCCCAGCCCGACGCCTATGGCAACCAAGAGCTCCATCGATTCGGCCGATGGGTAGGTTGGGAGCGCTCCGTAGCCGACTTGGCCCCACCCGAGATAGCGCAGTACGCCGAGGAGACCCGCGCTGCTGGCGGCGATACCTACAATCGTTTGACGCCCCTCAAAGAGTTCCTATCCTTCCTGAAACGCCAAGGAGAGCTCACCCATAGCCTGGCTCCCCATGTGAAGATTCCCAGGGCTAACAGAGCCACCGCGGCCAGGGAGCGAACAATAGCGGAAGCCGTTTCGATGACCATCACCGGCCACGAAGCGCTCAGGACTGAGCTAGGTGAGCTTAAAGGCAACCGCGTACACGTAGCCGGAGAGATCCGCAAGGCGGCGGCGGACAAGGACTTCAGCGAAAATGCACCCTTGGATGCCGCCCGGGAGCACCAGGGCAAGTCGGAAGCCCGCATCCGCGAGCTGGAGGAGACCCTTCGCCGCGCCGTCGTCATAGGAGACGGCGATGGGTCGATAAGGAACGGGGCCCAGGTGGGCAACCGCGTGGTGCTGCACGACCTGGCGTCTGGAAAGGAGGCGCGCTACCTCTTGGTAGACTCCTCCGAGGCTGACCCCGCCAACGGTAAGATCTCCGTCTCTTCTCCTGTGGGACGGTCCATGGTGGGCCGGTATTCTGGCGACGAGGTCGAGGTGACAGTGCCCAAGGGGGTGCTGCGTTACCGAATTGCTTCCATCGAGGTCTAGAAACGGCCGTGGCCCCTGCATCAGGCGGGCCAACACTGGGGATAGGGCATTGGGCTTTTGGCGCTTCTGAGGACTCCACGCCTCCGCTTTCGCCTTCCATGGTACCAACGACTGGTACGCCCGCTTCTGTTCCGGCTTCCACCAGAGCGCGCCCAGCGTGTGGCCGAGTCCTTCCTGGCGATACGGCCGGTGTGGCATGCCCTGGGCAGCACTTGGCGAGTGAAGGACCAGATCTTGCGCCGCACGGTAGCCGGAATTGACCTGGACAACCCCATTGGTCTAGCGGCGGGATTCGACAAGCAGTGCCAGTATCTGGGCTCGCTGGGACACTTGGGGTTTGGGTACCTGGTGGGCGGCACCGTGACCCCAGACTCGCGGCCAGGCAATCCCCGCCCGCGGCTCCTTCGAGAGCAAACAACGCAGTCGCTCATCAACAGCATGGGCTTTCCCGGCGACGGAGTCCGGGTGGTCGCCGAGCGCCTGCGACGGCTCGGGCACCGGCCGGTGCCGGTGGTCGTCAGCATCGCGGCCCTGGACATGGAGGGCTTTCAGGAGTGCCACCAAAAGCTGGAGCCGCTGGCGGACGCCATAGAGCTGAACATCAGCTCTCCCAACACCCAGGGCCTCCGGCGGTTTCAAGACCCCGGACAGATATCCGAGCTCCTGGGCCGCGTCAACACTCAGCGCCGCAAGCCCCTCTTTGTAAAACTGCCGCCCTATACTGACGACCAGGGCAAGGAGCAAGTGTTCTCGTTGCTCCACCACTGCCTCGCTGCGGGAGTGACTGGAGTGACCGCCATCAACACCATCCCCGTTGCGGACCGAAGATTAGCCACGGGCCAGGGTGGGCTTAGCGGCAGGGTAATCTTTCCTGATATGCTCAGAGTAGTCGGTGAGCTCCGGCGGGAGGCAGGTCCCGACCTTGTGATTAACGCGTGCGGTGGGATTTCCACCGGCGAAGAGGCGTGGCAGGCGCTTCAGGCGGGAGCGGACACGGTGCAGCTTTTCACCGCGCTGGTCTACCAGGGGCCAGCGGTGGCGCGGGCCATTGCGCTGGAGCTGGCGACGCGGCTGCGAGCTCAGCAAGAGGACGCTGCACCCAGTATCTCACAGACGACACAGCGCACGTGACCCTGCGCGGGTGGGAGGCAATACGATGACTTCGACGCAGGCGAAGGGACGAAGGCGGAGCGGCACCCGAGAAGAGCGGTCTCAGGCCGCTCAAGAGGAGCTGGTGAAGATCATCAATGAGTCAGGCCCCATCAGCCGGCTCCACCACGAGCTGAGTCAGTATCCCCTGGACCTGTTCAGGAAGACGTGCGCTCTGTACCGAGAGCGAAACGACGCGGTGCCGGACTACCTCTTGGGCCTTGTCCCCTACTTGGGCGAGGTATCGCTGCGGGCGCTAGAGGAGAGCAACCTCATCCAAAAGCGGGAAAGCACGCATGCCATGCATGCCTACGCTCCCACCCCCAAGGGCGAAAAGCTGTGGCAGCAGCTGGAGCGGCAGCCAGCCGTAAAATAAGCCGCCTACTCGCTGCGTCTGGTCCTGCCTGTCAGCTCGACGAACCCCTGGCCGCTTACGGCTGCACCCGCCTGGGTCCCACTGACCGAGACGCCAGCTTCCCAATAGACCACGCCCAGCGCGTTGCTGACGTACTCTGAGTCTTGCAGCAGCGGCTCCAGCACCACGTCGATGCCGTACGCAGGAACGGTGACCTCCCATTCCGTTGGGTACGCCGCGCCCGTTTGGGGGCTCTCCCACGTCTCGCCACGCACGGGCAGGAAGGTGAACTCCTCCTGGTTCAGGTGTACGAAGGTCCCATCGTCCCGTCCCAGGGTGCCGTACGCTTCCACCAACCCGCCCTCGGTGTCCACGATTCTGGTAAGCATCAGGTCGAGGCCTGAGTCTAGCTGAACGCTGGCCCAGTCCCACGCGATAGGCAGCGGCTCAAAATCGCCCCACTGCTTGTCCAACCACGCCAGCCCAGTGACCTCCTTGCTGACGCCGTTCAGGTCCAGGGTGCCGGCCACGGTCAATCTCGGCCGGGAGTAGTAGTAACTCATTCCCGCCGCGCCGAAGTCCACCAGGCCGTCTTCGCCGTGGAACAGCACCTGCCCCGTGTCCCGCAGCTCCAAGTCGAAGGATGCCTCACGGAGGTTAGCTCGAAGCCGGTACTCGCCATCGGCGCCCTCCATCAGCCACTCTCCCAACCGTAAGCGAAACCCAGGAGATTCACTCTCTGAGACGCCTTGAAGACTCCCGACGTGCTCGCCGGTGATATAGCGCCCGGACTGAGGGTCGGCAACGGCCACTTGGCCAATGTGCAGCACCAGGCCAAGCTGCCCCGCTACCACCTGGAAGACCACGTAGTGAAGGGCGTACTGCTCCTGGTCATCGGTCTGGAGGTGAGCGTTGAAGTACCACCACTCCGTACTCCGTCGCGAAGGTGTGGGGCGCCTCGTCGGCAGGGAGGTCCACGAGCAGGAGCCGGGCCGTGGGAGTGGGGGTTGGGGTGGGGGCCTCGTCACCAACGCAGGCGACGGTCAAGAGTACCCAAAACAAAGCCAGGAGCGTCCATCGCGCGCTGGTCGGTGCTTGACCAGACGACGCCACTAGTCCGGGGCCGAAGCGGGCCGAAAGATGGCGAAGGAGCTGGTGTAGCCGTGGAGGTAGGTAGTGTCGCCCACGGGGCCGATTTCGCCATCGCAGAAAAAGCCACCTAGCGGTAGACCGCCCACGACGTCACGGAAAAGGTCTGAGTCGTGATTAGGCTGGCCGTACAGGCCTTGTCCCCGTCCAACGCAAGAGAAAAGAACCGCGCCTTCCGATGCCTGCCCTCGCTCCTCCGCCGCGTAGTGCTTCAGGTAGCGGTCCAGGTCTTCTCGAGAGGTCTGGGCGTCCTGGACATGGAACTGGACCACCTGACCCTCGTGGAGGAGAGCACCTATGGCCAGGACCCCTTCCTTCGGGTCGCCGCCCAGCAGGTTGCGGACCAAAAACTCGCCGGGGTGCGCTTGGTCCTGCAACGGGTCCATGGCGATACCCAAAAACAGGTCGCCTCGCAGTAGCGATTGGTCCTCGGGCGCCAGACGTTCGTAGAGGCGTTGCAGGACCAAGAGAGGCGGCTCCTCATCCACCGACAGGAGCAAGTTTCCATCGGCGTGGGTAACGCGCATGGGATCGCCGACGGGCCGGCACCCCTGGGCCACCACCGTGTCCACGATGACATTCCCGGAGAGCGCGACTCCCACGGCGCCGCCGTGGGAGTCGCGCTCGTTCAGGAACAGCGCGTTGCCGCCTCCCATGTGGCCGCCGCTGGCCAGGCCGCCGATCTTCACGCTGGCGGGGTAGGCGAAGTCCAGGCCCGCGAGGAGTGCGTCAGGAGGTGTGGAGAAAGAGTCCACGAGCAGCATGAATTGGGGGCTGGCTTCCGGTTGCACTCCCACCTTGGTCCACCACGCATCGGGAGGCGCATCGGGGGATGGCACTTCATCGGGGGCCAGGTGAAAGGCTGTAATGTTCACCCCGGGCAAGTGTCCAGCCGTGAGGGAGAGTGCTGGAGCGGCCTCCACCTCCTGTCCCGCGCCGATAACACCAGCACCCGAGCAGCCAATGACGGTTGCTCCAGGGAGACGCTGGGCCACGTCGGCGGCGATGCGCTCCCACGCCTCTTGGTGGTGGGGCGATGCAAAGAGCAGCGCGAGATGCGCCTCTTGACCGCTACCCAGGTGCTCCCGAATAGTCCGAACACACTCCTTCAGCGCGTCGACAGCATCGGGGTTCCGGGAGATGGCAGAGGCCCATTTCATAGTGCGACACTCCTTTTAGGGGGGTGCTGAAAATGTTTGTTCGTACTTCGACAGGCTCAGCACGAACGGGCTCCGCCTGGTAACGGTCTGCCCACGCCGTTCGCCCTGAGCGAAGTCGAAGGGTCTGCGTGGGCTTTTTCAGCACCCTTTTAGGGGTCGTCCCGGAGTATAACATCGGCCGTTGGAGGGCTCAGTAACTAAAAGCAAGGCGACCAAGGCACGTCGCTGGGCCATGGTGTGAAGTCGATGGTCCTGCCGGTCAGGGCAGTGAACACGGCCAACTCCGGTTCCACCAGGGTCATGTGACCCCGGGAGTCGTCTTTCGTCCATCCGGCCGGAGGATTGTATTTCCACGCTTCAGGGACGTCTTGCGCCATCCAGCGGCGCCCGTCAAAGTATGCGTCTCTGACCCCGCAGTGGAGCATGAGAGTGTACGAGTAAGGCGTCCCAATCTCCACGCCCGGTCCCAGCGGAGGTTCCTCGGGTAGACCCCCTTCCGCCGTGGGCATTGGAGTTGGCGTGAGTGGAGTACTACATCCAAGGAGGGCCAACAAAGCTAGCGGTGTAATGAGCAGTACAGACCTGAGCACGTTGCCGCTTCTTGGCAGAGGATGCGTACTAGACGAGTACAAGAGGTGGACAATCTGGAACGGTAAGGGTACCATAAGCACAGTGAGAGTGGGCTTGGCCCACTCTCTCGCGTTAGTGGGCATATTGCTGGTTCAGAAGGAGGGTACGCGCGAGATGAAAAGCGACTTCCTCATCGCCGTAACTCAGCTGGCGGCAGAGCGGAACCTCCCCCGGGAGATGGTGCTCTCGGCGGTCGAGGCCGCCCTTGCCTCCGCCTATAAAAAGGACGGCTCCTCTACCGGCCAGAACATCATTGTGCGCCTCGACCCCAATACCGGCGACGCGGCGGTGTTCCAGCAGAAAACGGTCGTTGAGGAAGTCACCGACTCCGAGCTAGAGCTTACCGTCAAGGAGGCCAAGAAGCTGCGCAAGGGTACGCCCGCGCCGCAGATAGACGATGTGCTGGAGTTTGAGCTGCCACCGCAAGAGGCGGGCCGTATCGCCGCTCAGACAGCCAAGCAGGTCGTCATCCAGCGGCTGCGGGAGGCAGAGCGAGAGTTGGTGTACAGCGAGTTCTCCGAACGCGAGGGCGAGGTGTTCACCGGCACCATTCAGCGCAGCGAAGCCCGCTACGGCGGCGCCGTCACCCTGGACCTGAACGGACGGGCCGAGGCGAGTCTACCACCGACGGAACAAGCACCCTTCGAGCGATACCGCCCTGGCCTGAAGATGAAGGTGCTGGTCCTGGAGGTGCGGCGCACCAACCGAGGTCCGGAGATCATCGTCTCCCGGACACACCCGGACCTGCTCCGTCGTCTCTTTGAGATGGAAGTGCCGGAGATCTACAACGGCATCGTGGAGATCCGGGCCATCGCCCGGGAAGCGGGCTCGCGCAGCAAGGTTGCGGTGGTCGCCAAACAGGAGGGCGTGGACCCCGTCGGCGCCTGCGTCGGCCTCCGGGGCATCCGTATCCAGAACATCGTCAACGAGCTCCAAGGCGAAAAGATCGACGTCATTCAGTGGTACCGCGACCCGGCGATGTTCGTGTCGCGGGCGCTGAGCCCCGCGCAGCCGCTCCGCGTGGAGCTCGACGAGGAGGAGGGCGCTGCCACCGTGGTAGTGTCCGACCGCTCCCTCTCCCTAGCCATCGGGCGAGACGGTCAAAACGCGCGCTTGTCCGCCAAGCTTACCGGTTGGAAGGTGGACATCAAGAGCTCCACCGAGCTGGAGATCGAACGGATGAAGCGGGCCATCGAAGGCCAGGTAGCCGAGCGTGAAACCGAGGAGCTGCCGGCTGAACTGGCCGCTGCCGACACCACCGTTACCGCGGAGGCCGTGCCTGCGGCGGAAACGGAAGCACCGGAGGTTGTCGAGGTGAAGGAGCCCGTGGCAGTAGCTCCTGCCGCTGAGACGGAAGCCTCGGCTGAACCTGCCGGGGAGGACGAAGAGCTGGCTGTGTTGGAGGCGGAGATCGCCGCCGAGGAGGCGGCCAGGCTCAGCGCCGAAGAGGAGCTGGCCTTGGCGTCGCTGGACCTGCCCACGACCGTGGGGGCGGGGGCTGAAGAGGTCGAAGAGGTGGAGGTTGAAGAGCTGGTTATAGACGGCGAGGACATCTGGAAGATCCCCGAGACCGTCGCCGGCGGCCCGCAAATTCGGTTTGCCGAAGACATCACCGATGCTCCCATCAGAGGTCGCCGCGGAGGCCCGAGAGGCCGTAGACGAGGCGGCGGTCGCCCGTCGTCCACCCAACGCCGGCCCGCGGCACCTGGCAGTCGCACTGCCATTGCCCCTGCCCCTCGCCGGACTCAAGAGATACCCGCGACCACTGATCCAGAGGAGTAATCGCCGAAGGTTTTCGGTGGTCGCCAGCGTGCGCCATCACGTCGGAGAGAGTGGAGGAGATGATGAAGCACGTTCCCGTGCGCCGCTGCACGGTGTGTGGCACACGGGCTCCCCAGCGGGAGTTGGTCCGGCTGGTGCGGCCCCCAGAGGGCGACATCCTGGTGGGGGTGACGAGGAAGCAATCAGGACGGGGCGCCTACCTATGTCACAACCCCGCCTGCTGGCAAAAGGCTCTTCGCGGCAGCCGGCTGGCTGACGCGTTACGGACCGAGCTAACGGCGGAAGACCGGTTGCGCGTAACCGCCTATGCTGAGGTGTTACAGAAGGGACCGGTTTCAACTGGTCCAAGCCGCTAGACCAAACAGAGGAGCGAATATGGCGGAAGCCGAAAGCCCAACCGAGGCCACTCAGACCAGACGGATCACCCTCAAGGTGCTGACCTTGCCGGAGGCCGTCACCGTCGGCGCGTTGGCCCAGCGGATGAAGGTCGAACCGGTACAGCTGATCAAGCAGCTCATGCGGATCGGCGTTTTCGCCAGCATCAACCAGGTCATCGACTTCGACACCGCGGCAAAGGCGGCACGGGTCTTCGGCTACTCCGCCCGGAAAGCGGAAGATAGCGGTAGGACGGCGAGTGGCGACATAGAGGAAGACGCCGCTCACCTCCAACCGCGTCCGCCGGTTGTCACGATCCTGGGTCACGTGGACCACGGGAAGACGACGTTGCTGGATGCCATTCGCAAAACCAACGTCGCCGCCGCGGAGGCCGGCGGGATTACCCAGCATATCGGGGCCTACCAGGTGGAGTACAACAACCACTCCATCACGTTTCTGGACACCCCAGGCCATGAAGCCTTTACCGCCATGCGCGCTAGGGGTGCTCAGGCCACGGACATCGCGGTCCTCGTGGTAGCCGCCGATGATGGGGTTATGCCCCAAACGGTGGAGGCCATCGACCATATTAAGGCTGCGGGGGTCCCTATCGTCGTGGCGATAAACAAGATAGACCTTCCCGGCGTAGACCTCGAACGGGTCAAGCGTCAGCTCTCGGAGCACGAGCTGGTCGTGGAGGAATGGGGTGGAGAGGTCATCGCGGCGCCCGTTTCAGCCAGACAGGGAACGGGTATCGACGACCTGCTGGAGAGCATCTTGGTGGTGGCTGAGGTGGAGGAGCTCCAGGCCAACCCGGACCGAGAGGCCGTGGGCGTAGTGGTGGAGTCCAGGATGGACAAGAACCGCGGGGCCACGGGCACGGTCTTGGTGCAGACCGGCACGCTCCACGTGGGAGATAGCGTGGTGATTGGCACCACCTATGGCCGCGTGAAAGCGCTTCTGACCCCGCTTGGCCGCCGTGTTAAGGGCGCCGGGCCGTCGGAGCCCGTGGAGGTGCTCGGTATCAACGAGCTACCCACGGTGGGAGACCGGTTCAAGGTGGTGGCCAATGACCGTGTGGCCCGGGAGCTGACGACCAGCAACCTCCGTACCGCGGAGAGCCTGCGGTCCAAGGGCATGACCTTGGGCGAGTTCCGTTCCAGGGCCGCCGGCGACCAGACGAAGGAGATGAATCTGGTCCTGAAGACCGACGTCCAGGGCAGCGTCGACGCCGTACGTACCGCCCTTGAGCAGCTCGCATCAGAGGAAAGCCGGGTCCGAGTTATCCACGCCGCCGCAGGCTCTATCGTCGAGAGCGATGTAATGCTGGCGGAGGCATCGGAGGCGGTCATCATCGGCTTCAATACCCGCACCGAGCCGGGGGCCCAGCGCCTGGCCGATCAGGACGGCGTGGAGATTCGCCACTACGAGATCATCTACCGCATGACGGATGACATTCAGGCGGCGCTGGCGGGCATACTGGAACCCACTATCGAGGATGTGACAGAAGGCAAGCTCGAGGTGCGAGCGATCTTCTCACTGGGCAGGACCCGGACGAGCGCCGGATGCTACGTGATGGAAGGCCAGATGACTCGGAGCTCCACAGCCCGAGTGTTAAGGGGTGGCAAAGTGGTGTTCGAAGGCCCAGTGGCCAGCTTGCGCCGGTTCAAGGATGACGTACGCGAGGTGGCCACCGGCTACGAGTGCGGCGTAACCTTGGACGGCTTCAACGCCTTCGAGATGGGCGACATTATCGAGGCCCATCGCCAGCAGCGGGTCGGATAGGCCTCCACTGGTCATCGTCCCCCCGCCCTTGCAGGGGAGGTGGAGTATGTCCAGGCGCGCCGACCGCGTCAGCGAGCTGCTCCAACAAGAACTTAGCGCTATTATCTCCACTGAGCTGCGTGACCCGCGGCTGAAGACCCTGGTCACCGTTACCCACGTCGACGTCTCTGTGGACCTTCAGCACGCTTCGGTACTCCTTAGCGTTATGGGGGACCCAGCGGCCGGGGAAGAAGCCGTCCGTGCGATGGAGTCCGCGGTGGGCTTCCTCCGGCGGGAGCTGGGCCATCGCCTACGCCTGAGGTCCGTGCCAGCTCTTCGGTTCGCCGTGGATACCTCCCTGGCCGAGGGTGACCACACCCTCGCGCTCCTCGACCAAGTGCTGGCCGAGGAGGCCAAGCACCATGATTAAGCCTTCCAGCACCAGGCCGGTGGTCCACGGAGTCCTCACCCTGAACAAGACCAAGGACGCCACGTCCATGGACATGGTACGTTTGGTCAAGCGCCTGACCAGGGTAAAGCGGGTCGGCCACGCTGGCACGCTGGACCCCATCGCTACCGGCGTGCTGCCCATTTGCTTCGGTCAGGCAACGCGCCTGATGGAGTTTATGGTGGACAGCACCAAGCTCTACCGGGCCGAGTTCACGCTGGGAGTGGCCACGGACACCTACGACGCGTACGGGACGCCGGTCCAGCAGGGCGATTGGTCGGGGATAAATAGAGCTCACGTAGAGGCCGCGCTTCCCCAGTTCGTGGGGACTACGCTTCAGCAGCCTCCCATGTACAGCGCGCTGAAACACGAGGGCAAGCGGCTGTACGAGCTGGCCCGCGCGGGTGTGGAGGTGGAGCGTCCCGCCAGGGAGGTCGTGGTCACCAATATCTCTTTGCTGGACTGGGTGCCGCCGAGGCTCACGGTGGAAGTGGAGTGCGGCCGTGGCTTTTATATGCGGACCTTGGCCCACGACCTGGGTGCCGTCCTAGGCTGTGGTGCCCACCTGAGCGACCTTGTCCGCCTACGCACCGGACTGTTGAGCATCGAGGAGTCGGTAACGCCGGAGCAGTTCGAGGTGGCGGCGAACGACGGGGCGTGGGAGCAGCTGGTAGCACCTCCCGACTTCGTGCTCCGGGACATGCAAGCAGTGACGGTGGCGCCGGCGGCCGAGCGCCGCCTAAGCAACGGCCAACCCGTTGCATTGCGGGGCGCCGACGTCTACGCGCAGCACCTCGAAGCGCGCCGCGCCTACTCCACCGACGGCCGGTTCTTGGGAGTGGTGCGGTTCAACCGGGCCCAGGACCACTGGCAACCGGAGAAGCTGTTCAGCCTGCCCTTGCCCTCTCCCTACGCGGCGTCGAGAGTGGACGGCTGAGAACCTCTCCGTTAGTATTCTGCCGTAGCCTTGCCGCCGCAATAAGCCGCGTGCTTCGTTGCACCAATCTCTCTACATCTGGACGAGCTGGGGGCCGCTCGCCGCCTGCCCCGACCTGTCGGTGGCGCCCCCAGACCCCAGTGACCAGACGTTGTGGGCCAGCCCGCCTCAGGCGGGCCAGGTAGTTGTTCCCACCCAGCCCACCCCCCTTCGCCAGGCTCAGGGTAAACTCAGCGCTGCTTCGGCCAACACAAGGGCTTTCCCCGGGGGTTGCAAGGGGGCAGAGCCCCCGTGCTGGGGGAGTGGGGGTGCCCCCAAAAGAAACTTCTCAGGTGGGCGGGTGGCCCCGATTCCACCGGGGTGAAACTAAGCACTAGGCCACGGCTGAACGACGTCTCGACGATTTGGGCCCTTAGGCCCATGCCACTTGCGCTGATAGGTTATTATGCTGGCCGGACTACTACATACCGTCTGAGGAGGAGTGGGACTCGTGGGAACTAATGGCAAGATAAACGTGGCGATCATCGGCGTAGGCAACTGCGCCTCATCGTTGGTGCAGGGAATTCACAAGTATTGGGAGGCCCCTACGGACGAGTTCATCCCCGGGCTCATGCACCCCGTCTTGGGCGGCTATCACATCGGCGATATCAACATCGTCGCCGCTTTCGACATCGATAAGAACAAGGTGGGTAAGGACGTCTCGGAAGCGGTCTTCACCACCCCCAACAACACGGCCGTCTTCGCCGACGTTCCCCCCATGGGCGTTACGGTGGAGCGGGGCATGACCCACGATGGACTGGGCAAGTACCTGTCGCAGATGATTGAGAAGGCGCCCGGCCCCACGGCCGACATCGTCAAGATCCTCAAGGAGCGCCAGGTGGACGTGGTCGTCAACTACCTGCCCGTGGGCGCGGAGGAGGCCACCAAGTGGTACGTCGAGCAGGTGCTGTCGGCCGGATGTGGGATGGTGAACTGCATCCCCGTGTTCATCGCCCGGGAGGACTACTGGCAGAAGCGCTTCGAAGACGCGGGAGTGCCCATCGTCGGTGACGACATCAAGTCGCAGGTGGGGGCCACCATCACCCACCGGGTGCTGGTCAACCTGTTCCGCGCCCGAGGCGTGAAGGTGGAGCGCACCTACCAGCTCAACTTCGGCGGCAACACCGACTTCTACAACATGCTGGAGCGGGAGCGACTTGAGTCTAAGAAGGAGTCCAAGACCAACGCAGTCACCTCCCAACTCGACTACGATTTGGGAGAGGGGAACGTGCACGTGGGCCCCAGCGACTACGTGCCTTGGCTGGAGGACCGCAAGTGGTGTCATATCCGAATGGAGGGACGCACCTTCGGCGACGTGCCGCTTAACCTGGAGCTGAAGCTAGAGGTGTGGGACAGCCCCAATTCCGCCGGTGTCGTGGTGGATGCCATCCGGTGCGCCAGGATAGCCATGGACCGAGGCGTGAGTGGTGCCCTAACGGCACCCAGCGCGTACTTCATGAAGTCGCCGCCCCGCCAGTACACGGATGAGCAGGCGCACAACATGGTCGAGGCCTTTATCGAGGGAGGGGAGTAGCGGGGCAGCATACGTCCTCAGAGGAGCTTCTTTCCGACGGATAATGGGCCGACGGGGGATGGCCACGGTGGTCGAGACGCTTCAGTCATCGGAAGTCGGAGACAAAGCAGGGCAAGCGCTGAAGATTGCCCTGGTGTCGCCCTACGACTACTTGGCGCCGGGTGGGGTGAACGACCACATCTCCAACCTGGCCGAACAGCTCATCCGCATGGGCCATGACGTAAAGGTCATCGCGCCCGTCTCCAACGCAAAAGAGCGCGACCTGGACGAGAACATCATCCCCTTGGGACGTCCGGTGCCCATCCCCAGCGGTGGCTCCATCGCCCGCATCTCGCTTTCCGTATGGCTCGAGCCACGAGTGAAGGCGCTCCTCGAGCGCGAACGGTTCGACATCATCCACATCCATGAGCCGATGGCGCCGGCGCTTCCCCTCACGGTCCTCCACTGTTCCAACGCGGTGAACGTCGGCACCTTCCACAGCTATCGCGGCAACCGGGTGTACCGGCTCTGGCGCTACATTAGCAGGCGATGGTTCAAGAAGCTGGATGGCCGCATCGCGGTCTCCCGGCCCGCCCTGGAGTACGTGAGCAAGCTCTTTCCGGGGGAGTACGAAGTCATCCCCAACGGGATCAACGTGCAACGGTTCTCCGTGCCGCTGCCACCGCTGGAGCAGTACCAGGACGGAATGACCAATTTGCTGTTCGTTGGCCGTATGGAGCGGCGGAAGGGCCTCAGCCGGCTGCTCAAGGCCTATGGCCAGCTGAAGTGGGACTACCCCAAGCTGCGTCTGATCGTGGTCGGCCCCGGTAACCTTGACGAGGAGTGCATGCGTGTCCTCAGCGAGCGCAACCTTCAGGACGTGGAGCTGGTAGGTGGCGTGGCCGCGGCTGAACTCCCGCGCTACTACCAAACGGCAGACATCTTCTGCGCTCCAGCCACCGGCAGAGAGAGCTTTGGCATCGTGCTGCTGGAGGCCATGGCCTCCGGCAAGCCCATCGTGGCCACGCGCATTGACGGCTACAGCAGCGTGATGAACCATGGCGTTCAGGGTCTGCTGGTGCCTCCGCGCGATGAGGATGCTTTGGCCAAGGCCATTGCCCGTCTGGTGGCCGACCCGCAGCTGCGGCAGGAGATGGGCGCCCGGGGACGGATAACGGCGGAGGAGTACCGGTGGGAATGGGTGGCCCAACGTGTGGAGAGCTACTACCGGACGCTGCTTTGGCAACGCAGCCAGCAAGACCGAAACGGAGCAGCCCCGTGACCCTGCCCTTGGCACCTCGGCTACACGCCAGGGCGTGGATCACGCGGTACGTGAGCACGCCCTTAGCCCGGGTGTTGTTGGCCCTTCACGTTCCGCCGAACGCGCTCACGTTGGCCGGCTTGGCCGTGGCGGCAGCTGCGGGGTGCTTGCTGGCCGAGGGTCACCTCCTGATTGGCGGAATCGTGATGCTGGTGGGAGCCGCGGGGGACATGTTGGACGGCGCCGTGGCCCGCCTGGGCAGTCGAGTGAGCCGATTTGGCGCCTTCCTCGACTCGGTGGCCGACCGCCTGAGCGAATCCGTAGTCTTCTTCGGGCTGCTGATTTACTACGTGGACCAGTCCCATGAGCTGGGGGCGTACCTGAGCGTCGGTGCGCTGGTGGCCTCCATGATGGTCAGCTACCTGCGGGCCCGCAGCGAGAGCCTGGGCGTCTCCGCCGACGTGGGGTTCATGGGACGGCCTGAGCGCATCGTGGTACTGGGCGTTGGCCTGCTGGTGGGGTATCCGCTGCCCGCCCTGGGGGTTATTCTGACGCTGGCGTCGCTGACGGTGGTCCAGCGCGTTGTCCACGCCGCTCGCCAGATGCGGGACGAGTGAGCTCCACGCCAGCAGGGTTTCCCCTGCACCCATATGCGGTGCACCTGTCCCAGCGTATCAGCGTAACGTGTCTAAGCCCCCGCCGACGCGATAGCGTGGTGGGCACGCCCTCGGACGCGCCACGGGGCGGGTGGGCGGGTAAACCAACCTTGGGGGTGGGAAGCCAGGGCGCGCTGGTATAGAATAGCCAGCACTATCTGAGGTATGTAGAAGACGAGGATCTATGCCCATCATCGGCGAAGCAGACCGCGTTGCCCTGCGCCAGCGCTTTGAGGAGTCCCTCGATCAGGAGGTGACCATCAAGCTCTTCTCGGAGAGCGGGGTACGCAGCATGCTCACCCTCCCCGGACGGACTCCCAATCCCATGGCCAAGCTGGCCAGGGACCTGGCGGAAGAGCTCGCGGAGCTCTCTCCCAAGATCAAGCTAGAGGTGTACGACGTTCACGGCGACGGCGCCGAGGCTGCCCGTGCCATGGGAATCGACATGACCCCGGCGTACCTCCTGGGCGACGACCCGACGGGGCGGCTTCGGTTCTACGGCACGCCCATTGGCAACGAGTTCGCCACCATCATAGCCACGGTGGAGGCCCTGTCCCAGAATGCTCCCCACCTAAGCTCCAACTTGGCCGCAGCCATGGAGCGGCTCGTCGAGGCGCCGGTCCATATCCAGGTGTTCGTCACACCCACCTGACCGCACTGCCCTCGTGTGGCCCGTGCGGCCCACGCATTTGCCATGGCAAACCCACACATCAGCGCGTCGGTGGTGGAAGTGGAAGAGTTCCCGGAGCTGGCCCAACGGTACCGGGTCATGGGAGTGCCGAAGACCGTCATCAACGAAACGGCCGAGTTCACGGGCGCCGTGCCCGATGAGCTTTTCATGACCGCCATCCTCCAGGCGTTGGGGAAACAAACCAACGAGTCCAACGGAGAGCCAGAAGCGTAGTCAGGTCCCGGGGCGGCTTGTGGTTCGACATGTCCGGCTTGCCGGACTCCGTATGGAATCGGTCCGAAGGACTCCGGACTCCTTCGGAGAGCTCACCACAAGCTCCCTTCTGTCACCCTGAACGAAGTGAAGGGTCTGGTACCAGATTCCTCGTCCCGCTTGCATCGGGACTCGGAATGACAGGCGTTGCGGATATTGCCTCGTTTATCTTGCGACAGGCTCACGATGGGCGGACATCATAGCGCTCTTTTACGAAACCAGGTGCTTGCGTCACGCTGGGGCGACTGAGTATCCTCGTTCTTGCTCAGCCTTATCCAATCTCTCTCGCACTAGGAGTACACACCATGACACAGCAAGCCACGCCCACTGCCGCCGAGCTCTACGAAGGAGCCGTGCGGTCAACCGGTAAGATCGCCGCGGCTATCCAGCCCGGCCAGCTGGACAATTCCACCCCTTGTACGGAGTGGAACGTCCAGGCGGTGCTGAACCACCTTGCCACCAGCGCCGCCAGGGCGTTGGCTACCCTGAGCGGTACAGAGCCCCAGGAACCCACCGGGGACGCCACCGCGGCCGACTTTGCCGACACCACCGCCAAGGTGCTGGAGCTGGCGAAAGCGCCCGGCGCCCTGGAGAAGACGGTGACGACGCGTCGGGGAGAGACGCCAGCGGGGGAGTTTTTGACAGGCTCCTTTATGGATACGCTCATCCACGGCTGGGACCTGGCCGTGGCCACGGGCCAGGACACCACGCTGCCGGCCGACCTGGTGGAGGCGTGCTATGCCGCCTTCGAGCCGCGCATAGACAAGGAGCGGACGGGTGGGCCCTTCGCCACGTACGTGCCAACGCCGGAGGACGCTAGCACGCAGGTTAAGCTCCTGGGACTCCTGGGTCGAACGGCGTAGGGTCCAGTTGGGGTCTGGAGCGCGGCGAGCCGCGAGCACAAAGCGGCGGACCGCGTGTGCCCTAACGGGGAAGCAGCTCGACGCTCGTTAGGACCGGAATGCCTACTCCGCTGATGACGAATCCTTTCACGTACGGCTTGATCAACACGTAGTCGCGGTCATGGTAGATGGGGACGGCCGCAGTGTCGTCTATGAGCAGCTTTTCCACCTGCTGGTACAGCTCCATCCTCCGTACCACCTCGCGCTCGGTCCTCGCCTCCTCCAGTAGCCCGTCCACGACGGGATTGGAGTAGCCGCCGGGATTGTTTTCCGGATGGGCCGAGTGAAAGAGGACGTCCAGAAAGTTCTCCGGGTCCGGGTAGTCGGCGTTCCACCCGTAGTTGAACAGGTGGTCCACCTCCTCGCGCAACCGATAGAAGTAGGTGTCCGGGGTGAGCTGATGCACCTGCACCTCCACACCCAGGTTCTGACGCCAGCTATCCAGGAGAAAGGCCACGCTGGAGCTCAACCCCCCTAGGCCCGCTGTGGTGAATACCACGGGTGGGAGGGCCTCCGGAGAGCCGTAGGTTGACCCTTCAATCAACCGCTTCGCCTCCTCAGGGTCAAAGGGAATGCCGGCCAGGTCCGCGTCGTACGCCGGCATGCCCGGTGGGAGGATGCCCGTGGCCTGCTCCACCGCGTCGTGATAGACCACGCGCACCATCCGTTGCCGGTCAATGGCCATGGCAAAGGCCCGCCGGACCCGCGGGTCGTCAAAGGGTGGAGCGCCGGCGTTGAAGCCCACGTAGCTAACGCTCAGGTTCGGAAAGATAGTCAGCTGCTCGAAGAGCCCGTTCACCGGGTCCTGGACGCGGGCAACGTCGGCGCGGGAGACGGAGGCCACGTCCACGGTCCCGGCCTCGTACATGCGCGTGGGAACGCCGCTCAAAATCCGAAACACGGCAAACTCCAGCCTGCTGGGACTGGGCAGGTAGCCGTCGTGACGCACCAGCACCAAGTATTCGTCCTCCTCCCACGCTCCGAGCCTAAAGGGGCCGGAGCCGTTGGGGGCGCGCCACCAGTCCAGGCCGCCCGCCGCAACGTTAGCTCGGTCCACCACGGCGGCGGTCGGGTAGGTGAGTTTCGCCAGGAAATAGGCTTTCGGGCCGTCGATGGTGATGCGCACGGTACGAGAGTCCAGCACCTCCACACCCGTTACCTCGGCTGCCCTGCCCTCCAACTTGTCGGAGACGCCAACGATATCTCCCAGGTAGATGCGAGCGGTCGGGCTGCCAAGCGCGGGGTCGGTGGCCCGCTCGATGGAGTAACGAAAGTCCTCGGCGGTGATGGGCTTGCCATCATGGAACGTAACGCCTTCCCGCAGGGTAAAGGTGTAGATGGTCTCGTCCCCCACCGTCCACGCTTCCGCGAGGTCGGGCTGGATGCGCAGGTCCTCGTCGATCCTGACCAGCCCGCTGAAGAGCTGGGATATGTAGGCGTGCGACCGAGACTCCTTGCTCACGGCGGGGTCGAGCGTTATCGGGTCGCCGCCCGCGAGGAATAACGTACGTTCGGCGGGCACCCCTTCGGGCGATAGCTCGAACGTCTCCGTAGCAGTCGGGGTCGCCGAGGGCGTGGCCGTAGCGGTCGCCGTGGATGTCGGCGAAAGGGTCGCCGTGGGTGTTGGAGTGGGGGTTGGCGTTGGCGTCGGGGTTGGAGTCGCTATTGGACTCCCGCTGGGAGTCGGGGAGGGCGGCTGCTCTTCGCCCGGCGCGCACGCCGTCAGCGTCAGCACAGCCCCAAGCAGCAGCGCACCGATAACTTGCTGGGGGCCGCTCACCGCCTGCCCTCCGAAGGAGTTCGGAGTCCTTCGGACCGACCTGTCGGTGGCGCCCCCAGACCCTTACGCGGCCTGAAGGGTGCCAAGCGGTTATGGAGCATCGTGCCGGTCCTCACGCCCGTCCATGGATGAGCGCCCTTGGCTACTGAGGCCACGCGCTGTACGGCGTCGGACCGCCACCAGGCCCAAGGCGAGGCCCGCGATAATCCCGCTGACCTCGATGCCACTAGGGCCCGCGGCGGCGCGGCTACAGCCGGGGCCACCCCCCTCCTGCGGCTGGGGCGTTGGGGTGGAGGTGGGCGTAGGCGTGAGCTTCGTAGCGACGGTGGGCGTCGGAGTAGGAGTCGTTGTGGCTGCCGGCAAAGGGGTCGCTGTAGGGGTAGCTTCACCCTCGGCCGATGGTCCGGCTGGCGGAGCGTACGGCTCGATGGTGGGTAACGCCCTCACGCGCGGCGTGACGGTGGGTTGCGTTTCCAAACTGGGAAGCCCCATCGAAGCACGCCATCGGGTGTTGAGGCCGTCCTGGTCGAAGCCAAAGACCTCCCCCAGGGCCGTGTCGATGGAGCCGCTCTCCCGAAAGGCCGCGAACAGCTCGTTGATCCCCTCGGAGCCCGGGAGCTGGGAGAGGTACGAGACCAAGCTCCAGCTTTGAGCATAGGCCGCGTACACGTCCTGCTGAGCGTACGGAAAGTCCCCCGCGAGACCGCGGACTGAGAAGACGCTCTCCTGGATGAGCGCTTCATCGAGGGCGCTGCGGTAGGTGGAGTGCAAGGGCCCCTCGCTCATCACGGCGGTCCCCTCGCTGAGCCACGACGGCAGGCTGGCGCCGCACGAGAACGTGGCTTGGTGGACCACCACGTGGGTCAACTCGTGGATCATGGCCCGCTTTCCCCAGGCGAGGTTGGCTGGGGTCACGCCGATGGATACCAGCCCATGAGATAGAAAGGCGACTCCGCCGGTCCACTCCTGGGCGAAGGCTAGGGCCTCGCGCATGGCGGCGGCGCCGGCATAGATATTCACTACCACGTCATCAGCGGGCACGGCGCCGGTGGTTTCGGAAAGCCGTTCGAGGCCGTCCTCGGCGGCGGCGAGGAGCTCGCCTGCGAAGGCATCATCACCCTCGTACCAGCGGAGGGCGACGCCTTCACCCGCTACGGTGCGCCACTGGAACCGCGGGTCTTCGAAGGTAAGGGTGGCTTCCGGTGTACGAGTGACTTGGCCAATCTCGTCCTCCACGACCCACTGGTAGCGCACGGAGGCGCCGACGGGCAGGCCGCCGCGCTCTCGCAGCTCCCATTCCCACGTGATGTCCACCGAGCTTCCCGGCTCGAAGTCCGGCTTTGCGGTGGAGACCACCGTCCCGCAGGCGAGCTGGTCCACCCGATAGCGTAGCTCCGCCTTGACGATGGACAGCGGGCTGGTGGCGGTCAGGTAGAAGGTAACGGTGTCAGGAAAGCCGACGTCCGTACCGTGGTCCAGGACCTGAGGGGTGCTCTGGGCGAGGGCCGTGCCGGGAGCCAAGGCCGCCAGGCCCAGCAGCACCCCGACCATGACGGGCCACCCCAGCCGCACCGCTTACTCCCTCTCAATACTCCACAGTAAGTACGCCCGGATAAGGGGATCCAGTTCTCCATTCAAGACCTGGTCAGGGTCAGAGGTCTCGTAACCGCTCCGGTGGTCCCGCACTTGCTTATAGGGGTGCAGCACGTAGCTCCTGACCTGGTTCCCCCATTCGGCCGAGACGTGCTCACCCCTTAACTTTTCACGCTCTTTAGCCAGACGCTCCATCTCCCGCTGCATCAGCCGCGCCTTCAGGACCCGCAGCGCGCTCTCCTTGTTCTGCAGCTGGGAGCGCTCGTTCTGGCAGTTCACCACGATCCCGGTGGGCTTGTGCGTAATGCGAACGGCGGTGGCGTTCTTCTGGACGTGCTGTCCACCGGCCCCGCTGGCCTTAAAGGTGTCGATGTCGAGGTCGTCGGGGTTGATGACGACCTCCACGTCTCCCTCGGACTCGGGCAGCACCTCCACCAAGACGAAGGAGGTGTGACGGGCGTGGGCGGCGTCGAAGGGCGATAGCCGCACCAACCGGTGGACGCCCCGCTCCGCCTTGGCGTAGCCGTACGCGTTGGGGCCGGTCAGCTCGATGGTAACGCTTTTGAGGCCTGCCTCTTCGCCGGGAGAGGTGTCGAGGACCTCCGGGCGGTACCCCTTGCGGTCGCCCCAGCGCAGGTACATGCGGAGGAGCATCTCCGCCCAGTCTTGGGACTCGGTGCCCCCAGCGCCGGCGTGAATGGCGAGAATGGCGTTTCGGCCGTCGTATTGGCCGGAAAGGACCAGCTCCACCTCGCGCTCCTCCGCCTCGTCAAAGAGGGCCTCGGCCTCCTGGGAGAGGTCGGCAAGCATCGGCTGGTCGCCCTCTTCGGCCGCCATGTCGAGCAACCCCACGGTGGTGTGGATACGCTCGCGAAGGGCCAACCACGCGGTCACCGATTCCTTGAGCCGGGCCAATCGGCGCATGGCGCCCTGCGCCGCCTGCGTGTTATCCCAGTAGCCAGGGGCGCCCGCCTCGCGCTCTAACCGCTCAATCTCCCGTTGCTGGCCAGGGACGTCAAAGCCGCACCATGATAGTGGAGACCCGTTCTAACAGTGCCGTCAGCCGTCCCTTGAGCTCTTCCATGGTCGCCTCGCCTTGGCAGGTGTTGTGGGTGCAAGGAGGCAAGCACCCCGCGGGGCCCTGGGCCTTCGACCCAGAGCCCCGCCAGCTTTCCCGGTGACGCCTCTAGTATAGCAGCAGTGGGGCCGCCAGCTTTCCCGGTGACGCCTCTAGTATAGCAGCGGCAGCGCCTTTGCGGAGCGATGCCCTCTCTGCCTAGTTATAGCGCTGCTTACCCGCTTGAACTCGGCGATGAACGGCGGCGCCTTGGACTCCTAGCAAAGGTTTCACCACGTTGCAAGGTCGCCCACCCCCCTGGTCAGCTACCCACCGGGTTCCTCCCAGACTGCGTCCGAATGTTCCCCGCCCCTGCCTGGGGAGCGTTTCCAGGGTTAATAGGTAGCACCAGGCTAATGAGCCCATAACCAAACTAGCACGCTACTCTGATAAAGTAATGATTGATAGCTTGCGACATCCACGAGATTGGTCACGGAGTAGGAGGTCTGGTCAAACCTCCTTGAAATGGTAGGGCTGTGAAAGGAAAATGACCTACGCAAGCTTCCCTATAGATTGAATGGTGATGTATGGCTAAACCTAGGATCTTCATTAGCTCGACGTTCTATGACTTGAAGCAAGTTCGCGAAGACCTTGAGAGATTTATCAGAGAGCTAGGGTATGAATCCGTTAGATACGAAATAGGTGAGGTTCCCTATGGCAGTGACGAGGCGCCAGAGAGTTACGCGTATCGTGAAGTGGAGTTATGCGATGCCATTATTTCTATAATCGGCGGAAGATTCGGTACTGAATCTCAACTAGCAGAAGACTCTTCGATATCGCAGACTGAATTACAAAGAGCGCTTGAGCGAGGAATCTCTGTCTTTACTTTCATAGAAAAGAGCGTCCGTTCAGAGTATGCTACCTACTTGCTTAACAAAGGCAGTTGATCTATTAAATTCCGGTTTGTTGACGACAAAAGAGTATATGAATTTATTGAACAACTTTACGCTCTTCCGCGCAACAACCCTATTGCTGAATTCGAAACATCTGCCGACATCGTTGAATATCTTCGAACACAATGGGCAGGCTTACTTCAGAGATACTTGCAAGCTCAACAGCGGATTACTGAACTTAAAGTAATTGATGAACTGAAATCGGTCGCTGGTACTCTAAATGAAGTCATGCGGTTCTTACGTGAAGACAGAGAAAATCAAGCTGAAGCAATGTCGCATATCCTTCTCGGTAACCACCCTGTTTTCCGTCGCTTTGCTGACATCACTAAAACGGCCTATCGAGTGTATTTCACAACTCGACAAGAGTTGAATAAGTGGCTCTCAATTAGAGGTTGGAAAGAAAGCGCTTCTGAAATTTGGGATGAAGATAGTATTTGTGAGTGGAATAGCGGGCGAAATAAGGGATACATCAAACTGACAGAAAATATCTTTGATGAAGGGGATCGTCTGAAAGCTATTTCTAGCGACGAATGGGATGATGCATGGCTGCAGCACATAGGGGACAATTAATTAACGAATGAACTATGAACGACGGCTCGCGGAGCATAGATCGCTGGCTTTACGGCTCGGGGTGGTGGGTGTGCCAGTCGGTGGACTGCTGGTAGGCGTAGGCGGCGCGGAGCAGCGTCGGCTCGCTCAGGTGCGGTCCCAGCAGCTGTAGGCCCACCGGCAGCCCGTCCACGAAGCCACACGGGACGGAGATGCCAGGGATGCCGGCGATGTTCACCGGCACGGTGCAGATGTCGCTGGCGTGCATGGCCAGCGGGTCGTGGACCCTCTCGCCCAAGCGGAACGCCGTGGTGGGCGAAGTCGGGGTCACCAGCAGGTCCACCTTCTTAAAGGCAGCGGCGAACTCCTGGCGGATGAGGGTACGGACCTGCTGGGCCTTTAGGTAGTAGGCGTCGTAGTAGCCGGCGGAGAGGGCGTAGGTGCCCAGCAAGACCCGGCGCCTCACCTCCGGTCCAAAGCCGTGCCGTCTCGTGGCCTCCAGCGCCGCCCACACTCCGTCCGTCTCCTGGTCTGAGAAGCCGTACTTCACCCCGTCGTAACGGGCCAGGTTGGCGGAGCACTCGGATGGCGCCAGGATGTAGTAGACGGCCAGAGCGATGTCGGACATGGGCAGCGACACGTCCCACTCCACCTCAGCGCCCAGCTCCTCCAGCCTGGCGATAGCCTGGCGCGTCACCCGCGCCACCTCGGGGTCCACGGCGTCGCCAAAATACTCCCGCACCACGCCGACGCGCAGGCCCTTTACCCCCTGGTCCAGGCCTTTCGTGTAATCGGGCGCCGCCTGGGCTATGGACGTGGAGTCCAAGGGGTCGTGGCCCGCCACGGCGTTGAGCACCATGGCGGCATCCTCCACCGTGCGGGTCAGCGGGCCAATCTGGTCCAGGGAGGAGGCGAAGGCTATCAGACCGTACCGGCTCACCAGCCCATAGGTGGGCTTGAGGCCGACGATCCCACAAAGGGAGGCGGGTTGGCGGATAGACCCACCGGTGTCGGAGCCGAGGGCGAAAGCGGCCTCGCCGGCGGCCACCGCCACGGCGGGCCCGCCGCTGGAGCCGCCGGGCACCCGGGCCGTATCCCAGGGATTGGCGGCGTTCTTGAAGGCGGAATTCTCCGTGGAGGAGCCCATGGCGAACTCGTCCATGTTGCCCTTGCCCAAGAGGACCGCACTCGCCTCCGCCAGGCGGCGTGTCACCGTGGCGTCGTACGGCGGAACGTAGCCGTCCAGCATGCGCGACGCGCAGGTGGTGGTCACATCGGCGGTGGAGATGTTGTCCTTGAGCTGCATGGGGACGCCGGTCAACGGGCCGCCGGTCGCTTCGGAGAGACGTTGGTCGGCCCTTTGGGCTTGCTGGAGGGCCAGGTCGGCCGTGACCGCCAAGTATGCACCCAGGCGCGGCTCGACCTCCTCCATGCGTTTCAGGTGCGCGGTGGCCAGCTCCACGGAGGACACCTCACGGCGGTGGAGCGCGTCGGACAGCTCACGAAGGCTCATGTAGTGGAGTGGAGTTACCATGATGGGCTGTCTATTCCTCTAACACGGCCTGCACGCGGATGTAGCTTCCCTCGCGTACGGGAGCGTTGGACAGCACCTCCTCCACCGTCATGGGAGGCCCAGCCACGTCGTCCCGCATCACGCTGTCCACCTCCACCGCGTGGCCAGTGGGCTCGACGCCGGTCGTATCGATACCCTGGACCACCCGGACCTCACCCAGGAGGCTGGTCAGCTCATCGCGCATCTGCTCCACCTCCGCATCGGTCAGGCCGATGCGGCAGAGGGTGGCGATGTGCCGTACCTCTTCGGCGCTGAGACGCTCAGGCTGGGGCTGGCTGGTCATGGGTGTTACCTCGGTGAAAAGGGTGGCGACGGTGAGGGATTCCAAGCCAGTGCATTGTAGCAAACGCCAGCACTTACAGACGAAGACACGCGGGTGCTGGGCAAATCGCTGCGTTCCGAGCGATGGCATCTTGTCAGATTGCTGAGAAAGCTTAGACGATAGCTAGTGATTATACGAAAGCTAATACTCGTAGAAACGGCATAAGCATGGAAAGGCGCTAATTCATGCTGATAAGTGCTTTACATATTTCAGAAATCTTTCTAAAATTTTAGCTAGGAAAAATTTGAGTTTTGTTTAGAGGCATCGAGATGAAAATCAGCCAGATCGCCGAGTACAGTATGCTGGCCAAGGGGGGCCTACCGCCCCTGCAGGCCATGGTCTACGAGGAGCTGATACGCCGCTCCGACGAGGTGTTCGAGTACCAGGGCGAGGAGCTCCTGCGCGTCTTCCCCAGGTTGAAGCGGTCGGCGCTCAACTGGTCCCTCTGGTTGCTGGCCAAAGACGGGTTCATCGGCAAGCTCAAGGCCCGGGTCAACGGCAAGCTGACCACGCTCTATGGCTGCCACGAGGCTATCAACTCGTTGAAAGAAAAGCTGACCGCGGGGCGAGAAGGCCCTATGCCTGATGCTGGGCCCGCCTAAGGGCCTGGCACTCCGCGCAGTCGCACAGGCCACGGAGCAAGGTGAAGGGGTAGATGCCGGTGGCGTGGAGGTCGCTGAACAGCACCGCCACGGCATAGTTGCCGATTCCCATGAACTCTTCCACCCGTATTTCCGCGTCCACGTCCTGAACGCTCACGCGGCGCTGGTGTGTCACTTCGTCCACGCAGTGAGCGCACCCACAGTGGCCACGCAGGTAGCGGGGCGCCAGCGTCGTGCGATGGCCGTCCTTCCAGAGGACCTCAAGGCCCCCTTCGAGGACCTGGATAGAGTTTGGCTCGTACATGGGGTCTGCCAAGGCCCGATCTCCCTTCGAGCAGTGTAGCTGTCCATGCAACAGGCCCACAAGGGCGTACGGCTCTGCCGGCCCGGCGCGCCCCGCTAAACGGGGTCACTCCTCGTGGGCTTCCGCCGTTAGCTGGCCATCGGTGATCCGAAAGTGGTGCGCGCGCTCCTGGCACCATGCGGGCAGGAGGCCGATGTTGGCGGTGGTGACCAACGCCTGAGGGTAGCGCAACGCCTCCTCCAGCACCAATGCACGATGGCCTTCGTCCAGCTCCGAGAGTACGTCGTCGAGAAGCAGGATGGGCGGTTCGCCCCGGCGCTCCGTAAGCAACTCCCCTTCCGCCAGGCGAAGGGCCAGGGCGGCGATGCGTGCCTGTCCTCGCGACGCGTAGCGGCCCATCTCCATCCCAGCGATGGACAGCTGCACATCGTCGCGGTGCGGTCCCACCACCGTTTGGGCCAGCGCACGCTCTTGGCCGTGAGAGCGCTGCAGGGCCTCCGCCATGCCTTGGCGAAAGGCCTCGGGGCTACTCGCGCCGCTGGGAGGCGCCGTGCCGACGTACTCCACTTCGAGGAGTTGCTCCGAGGCATGGCCGGCGGCTACTAGCCGGGCGTACGCCCCCTGAATGAGGTCCGATAGACGTTCCATGGCGTCGTGCCGGGCCTTGAGGATAACCGCCCCCTCGGTGCAAAGCGATTCGTCCCAAAAGGTCAGCTCTGCCTGCTGGGCAGAGCGCTCTCGGAGACCACGTAGGAGGTGGTTCCGCTGCGTCAGCACCCGCTGGTAGCGCTGCAGCGCTCGGAGATAGCTGCTGCTCGCCTGGCAGAGCATCACGTCGAGGTAGCGGCGGCGAATCGCAGGCGGGCCGTAGACCATCTCCATGTCGTCGGGCGAAAAGAGCACCGCCCGAAACAGTCCGACCAGCTCCGAAACGCGGCGGGCGATCCCGTTAACGCGGACCAGCTTCCGGACTCCGGCGCCTGCGGAGAGGCCCGCTTCCCACTCCAGCCCTAGCCTGATCTCCAAGGGACCGTCCTCCCGTCGCACGGTCCCGCTGACCAGCGCGTACCCCCCCTGCTTGACGACGTCCCACGCGAGCAGCTCGCGTTCGGCCGACGCCCGGTACGACCTGGCGATGGCGAGCAGGTAGACCGCCTCGAGAAGGTTGCTTTTGCCCTGAGCGTTGTCTCCAGACAGGACCACGAGCCCCGACGGCGGTTCCCACTCCAAGGACCCGATGTTTCGGTAGTTCGTAAGGGTAAGGGAGGTCAGCTCCATCCGGGCCATTCTACCGGACGAAGCGCCCCAGCCGACAACGCGCCACCGCGCTTCTTGACACCCTTAGGCCCTCCAGGTACGATTTCGACGTTCCTACAACCGAATAGTGTGCTCTTATCAAGAGTGGCAGAGGGACCGGCCCTAAGAAGCCCGGCAACCGGTCAAGTGTGGATACTCCGGTGGGTGTCTACCACGACAAGGTGCCAATTCCGGCAGGTCGAGCGTGCTCGGCCTGGGAGATGAGAGTGAGACGTGACAAGACTTCTCTCATCTCGGAGAAGTCTTTTCTATTTATAGGACCACATCACTCGTAGGCCATGGCCGAGATTCAACCAATCCGTTGGCAAGACGACCGCCTAGAGCTGCTGGATCAGCGTCTTTTACCGCACCAGCAGGAGTGGCTGGCTATCCACACCTATGGCCAAGCCGCTGCTGCCATCCGTCAGATGAGCGTGCGTGGCGCACCGGCCATCGGTGTCGCGGCGGCCTACGGAATGGCCCTGGCCGCGCGAGAGGTGGACGGCAGCTCCATGGAGGGATTCCTAGACCAACTCCGCGAGGCCGGCGCAGAACTGTCCGCCGCCCGGCCTACGGCGGTCAACCTCTCGTGGGCCGTGGACCGTTGCCTGCGGGTGGCCAGCCGATGTACGACGCCCGATGAAGCCCGCCCGCGGCTGCTGGAGGAGGCGAAACGCATGCACCAGGCCGACGTGGCGGCCAACCAGGCCATGGGCCGGCACGGCGCTGCCTTGCTCCCCGATGCAGGAGGTGTGCTTACCCACTGCAACGCTGGCGCGTTGGCCACCGCTGGGTGGGGTACGGCCCTTGGCGTTATCCGCAGCGCCTGGGACGCAGGCAAACGGTTCTCCGTCTTCTGCACGGAGACCCGCCCGTGGCTCCAGGGTGCGCGCCTAACGGCATGGGAGTTGGTGGAGCTAGGCATCCCGGCCAACCTCATCGTGGACTCGGCTGCCGGCTCCTTGATGCACCAGGGCCAGGTCCAGGCCGTGGTGGTCGGCGCCGACCGGATCGCCGCTAACGGCGACGTCGCCAACAAGATTGGCACGTACACCCTGGCGGTGCTGGCCAAGGCGCACGGACTTCCCTTCTACGTCGCGGCGCCGCTCAGCACCATCGACTTCTCCATTCCCTCAGGCCAGGGCATTGCCATCGAGGAACGGGCGCCCGAGGAGGTAACGAGCTGGGCCGGCCACGCTACAGCGCCGGAGGGCATAGGCGTTCGGAATCCCGCCTTCGACGTGACGCCCAGCGAGCTGGTCACCGCCATCGTCACGGAGCATGGCGTGGTGCGGCCGCCCTACCTGCAAGGGCTCGCGGCCCTGGCCGCGCACCAGGACCCGGAGGCGGCGGCATGAACGGCCCCAGCGCGCGGATCGGCGTGATCGGCGGGAGCGGCCTCTACCACATGGAGGGACTGGAAGACGTGCAGGAGGTGGAGATGACCACCCCCTTCGGCAAGCCCAGCGATGCCATAGCCATCGGGCGGCTGGCCGGTGTCCCGGTCGCGTTCTTGCCACGCCACGGCCGGGGCCATCGCATCATGCCGACGCACATCCCGGTAAAGGCGAACATCTACGCGCTCAAACGGCTCGGCGTCGAGCGGGTCATCTCCATCAGCGCCGTGGGGAGCCTCCGGGAGGAGGTGCGGCCCCTGGACTTGGTGATTCCCGACCAGCTCATCGACCGTACCCGGCTGCGGGACAATACGTTCTTCGGCGACGGTGTGGTCGCTCACATCGCCTTCGCCGACCCCTTCTGCCCACACTTGAGCCGACTACTGGCGGACGCTGCGCAGGAGGCTGGCGGCACCGTCCACCAGGGGGGCGCCTGTATCGTCATGGAGGGGCCCGCTTTTTCCACCAAGGCGGAGTCGCACATGTACCGGAGCTGGAACGCCAGCATCATAGGCATGACGGCGCTGCCGGAGGCGAAGCTGGCGCGGGAGGCGGAGCTTTGCTACGCCATGCTTGCGTGCGTCACCGACTATGATGTGTGGCACGAGAGCGAGGAGCAGGTCTCCGTGGCGCTGATAGTGGCGAACCTCCAGAAGAACGTGGCTACGTCGCAGCAGGTGCTGCGCGCTTTGGTCCCTCGGTTAGACGACGAACGCGAGTGTGGGTGCCCAAACGCGCTGGAGAACGGTATCATCACCGCGCGCGAGCACATCACCCAGGAGACGCGTCAGCGCTTGGAGGCTATTATCGGCAGGTATCTCTCCTAGGCGCTTCAGGAGGCTGATGAAACAAGGGGTGTGCCCTCCGAAGGAGTCCGGAGTCCTTCGGACCGACTCGTCGGGGCCGGGAGTCTGAGAGCCTGCCCTGAGCATCGTCGAAGGGGCGTCCCTCAGGTATAAGTCTTCCCCCTTCCTGGCTAGGCCTGTCCTGAGCGAAGCCGAAGGGAAGGGGGTCAGGTCCCCCGACAGGTCGGGGAGACTCTCCCCGATATATCGGGGGAGGGGATGGTCTAAAGAGTTTTTCAGCACTCTCCAAGGGGCTTGGGGAAAAAAGGGAAAGGAACGGCATGGCAACACATGGAAGACAGGAGCCTGGAGAACCGTACCGCCGGATTTCGGTGGAAGAGGCAGCCGAGCTGCAAAACCAAGGAGCGCTCGTCGTGGACGTGCGCAACCCCGACGAGTGGGAGTCTGGTCACGTTCGCGGGGCTATCTATCTCCCGGTAGACGACGTGCTGACCGAGGCTGAGCAGAAGCTGCCCAAAGACCGTGACCTTCTATTCATCTGCGCGGCGGGCGTACGCAGTGGCCTGGCGTGCGAGATGGCCTCCGCCCTGGGCTATGCCTCCGAGCGGCTCTACAACATCGAAGAGGGAACGCCGGTCTGGGTCGAGCGGGACCTTCCCACCGATTACGGCGCATAAGGAGCGGTCTATGGCACAAGTGAAGGGCAAAGCCGGTGACATTAGAGACCCGGCCCTGGCTGAGGAGGGAGCGCGGCTCATCGCCTGGGCGGCGCGGGAGATGCCCGTGCTCAGGCTCATCAGCGAGCGGTTCCAACGGGAAAAGCCCCTGGCCGGCCTGCGCGTGGCAGCCTGCTTGCACGTCACTTCGGAGACAGCCAACCTGGCTCTGACGCTGAAGGCTGGAGGGGCCAGCGTGGCCTTGTGCGCCAGCAATCCCCTCAGCACGCAAGACCCCGTGGCCGCGGCCCTCACCACCGTCTACGACGTACCAACCTTCGCCATCAAGGGCGAGGATAACGAGACCTACTACCAGCACATCCACTCGGCCCTGGACACGCACCCCCACGTGACAATGGACGACGGCGCTGACCTGGTCGCGACGGTCCATGCGCAGCGGCGGGAGCTGCTGGAGGGTGTCAAGGGGGGGACCGAGGAGACCACAACCGGGGTGGTCCGGCTCCGCAGCATGGCCGACGACGGGGCGCTTAAATACCCCATCGTGGCCGTGAACGACGCCGATACCAAGCACCTCTTCGATAACCGCTACGGCACTGGGCAGAGCACCCTGGATGGCGTCACCCGCGCCACGAACGTGCTGTGGGCGGGCAAGTCTTTGGTCATTTGTGGCTACGGCTGGGTCGGCCGGGGCATCGCCATGCGCGCACACGGCATGGGCGCCCAGGTAATCATCACGGAAGTGGACCCCGTACGGGCGCTGGAGGCCGTCATGGACGGCTATCGGGTGATGCCCATCGCCGAAGCGGCGGCGGTCGGAGACATCTTTATTACCGCGACCGGCGACATCAATGCCCTGGACGGCCCGCACTTCGAACGGATGAAAAACGGCGCCCTTGTCGCCAACAGCGGTCACTTCGACGTGGAGATCAATATCCCTGCCCTGGAACAGCAGGCCACGGGGCACCGTCTGGTGCGTCCCTTCGTGGAGGAGTACACCCTTCGCGACGGGCGGACCGTCTACCTGCTGGCGGAGGGCCGGCTGGTTAACCTGGCCGCCGCTGAGGGGCACCCGTCGACGGTCATGGACATGAGCTTCGCCAACCAGGCGCTGGCCGTGGAGTACATAGCCAGCAGCCATGACGACCTGAAACCGGGCGTTTACCCGGTGCCCCCGGCGCAGGACGCGCTGGTAGCCCGCCTGAAGCTCGAAGCCATGGGCATGGCCATAGATTCGCTGACGGCAGAGCAAGAAGCGTACCTGAAGGGATGGGAAAGCGGCACGTAGCATCACCCTGCCCGTGGCCGGGATGGCCTGTGGCCGTCCCGGTTTAATTTACTAGGAGGAAACGCCACATGGCGGAACTGAGCTTCCTGAACTCTCCGTCCTTTCTTCTCTCCTCGGAGTCGGTTACGGAGGGACACCCCGACAAGCTGTGCGACCAGGTCTCCGACGCCATTCTGGACGCGATCTACGCCCAAGACCCCTCCGCTCGAGTGGCGTGCGAGGTCGTTACCACTACCGACCTGGTTGTCGTGCTTGGTGAGATAACCACGACCGCCACGGTGGACTACGAAGCCATCGTCAGGGACAAAATTCGGGAGATCGGTTACGACAACTCAGACACAGGTATCGACTTCCGCTCCTGCCGCGTGCTGGTGGAAGTCCACGAACAGTCGCCCGACATCAGTCAGGCGGTGACCACGGCCCTGGAATACCGAGGAAATGACGGTAGCGCGAGGGGAGAGGTTGAATCGTTGGGGGCGGGCGACCAAGGGATGATGGTGGGGTTCGCGTGCGACGAGACCGAGGAACTGATGCCGCTGACCATAGCGCTGTCCCACCGGCTGACCCAGCGGCTTGCCATCGTGCGGAAGGAGGGTATCATTCCCTACCTCCGGCCCGACGGCAAAGCCCAGATCACCGTGGAGTACTCCTACGGGAAGCCCAAGAGCATCCACACCATCATCGTCAGCACCCAGCACGCCGCCAACATACCCTTGGAGACTATTCAGCGTGATGTCCACGAGCACGTCATCAGGCCGGTGGTGCCAGCCCACCTCTTCGACGAGCGGACCCGTGTCCTCGTGAATCCCTCCGGCACCTTCGTGGTGGGTGGACCCCACGGCGACTCAGGTCTTACGGGGCGTAAGATTTTGGTGGATACCTACGGCGGAGTCGCGCGTCACGGGGGTGGCTCCTTCTCCGGCAAGGACCCAACGAAGGTCGACCGCTCGGCGGCCTACGCAGCCCGTTATGTGTCCAAGAACGTCGTCGCCGCAGGCCTAGCCGACCGGTGCGAAGTCCAGGTCTCCTACGCCATCGGGGTGGCGGCCCCCATCGCCATCTCGGTAGAGACCTTTGGTACGGGCCACTATCCGGATGAGCTGATTACCAGCCTCATCGCCGAGCATTTCGACCTGCGCCCAGGGGCTATTATCCGTGACCTAGGGCTTCGACGTCCCATATACGCACAGACAGCCGCCTACGGACACTTCGGCCGCGCGGAGCTCGATCTGCCGTGGGAGCGCATCGATAAGGCCGACAGCCTTCGTGCCGGCGCGGAGGCGGCCATGGCCAGCCGCACCAAATAACAGACCCCCTCCAGAGTGGGCCGAGTGAGAAAACCACCGAAAGCGATTGCCTTGGCAACGGTTGCCTCAACGGGCAGTGAGGCCTCCCCGCTGTCGCCTTCCCTCATAGAGGGATTTAAAACCCTTCATAACCGGTCAAGTGACGATCTTGGATTCATTTCACTAGATTGAAAGTCGCTTTGTCCACAAACGACATGAGCGCTCTGACCTAACTCTTGTAGACTTCAAAGGTGCACTTGCCCGTGAGGTCCTTCTTTGTTACATCCTGCCCCTCAACGCAAGAGCGCGATGGTAAGTAATACCGCCGCCGCCAGCGCTGCTGCTGTCCGCACGTGGTTCCAGGCCGTCCAACTGGTGATGTAGCTCGCCCACAGCCTGGCGCCATTGGCACTGGCCGGGTCCACGGCCGCCAGTACATTGTTCCGCGGTACATTGAATACTATCGTCACCAGGATGGTGCCGATGAGATAGGCTAGACCACCGCTGAGCAGGTAGACGGCTTCGGCTTCGTTCCACCTCAACAGCGAGAAGACTGCGACCAGAACGCAAGCCGCGGCGGTCCCCAGGAAAGCCGCCATGAACAATGGATTGATCACCGTGATGTTGATGGACTGCATGTCGGCAATGCCCTGCGCCGACGGGACACGGGCCAAAGCCTTCATCACGAAGGTGGAGAAAGCAAAGAAGATTCCGGCCACCAGCCCACAGCCCAGCGCCGAGAAAATGGTCAAGGCGAAGAGCAAGTGGTCGATCATCCGGATTAAAGCCCTTGGACGATCTGGGCCGCCTCTTGCTCCGGAAACGCGCGCAACGTGGTGGTACGGACGTTGCCCGCCTTGCCAAGCCCCATGGCGAGCTTGGCTATGCCGGCGTCATCGATGCCGGATAGCACGGCTACCACGTCGTAGATGCCCATGGTCACGTAGGCGCCGTCCAGCTTTCCTCCGGCAGCCTCGACCTGACTTCGCGCGCTGGCCACCCGCTGCGGCCAGTCCCCCACGTTCTGGATTCCCTGCTCCGTCCAGTTCATCAGCATGATGTAAGTCGCCATCGCCAGCTCCTTTCACTTACGAGTGATTTCGCTTCACCCAGATGCTACCACGAAGCAGCTTTGTCGTACGCTAACCCCTTCGGCACCCTCTTCAACTTCACCACCCCGCAAGAGGGTGCCCCGACAAGTCGGGGCCGGCGAGGGCTTAACCACCCTTGGTATACATCGGCCATTGGGACACCCCAAGTGGGTCCAGGCTATGCCCTGGTATTGTCGATGTCCAGCGATTATGTCCGCCTAAGTGGTCAGGGAAAATGTCCATCTAGGCCGCTGTCATACCATCGGACTGTGATACGCGGGACCTGCCCCTGGTGCGCATCATGGGCGGGCTCTTGGCTTCGGCGTACTTGCGGACCGTGTTCCTGTGGATGCCCAACTCCCTGGCGATTGCCCGAATGGAGAGGCCCCGAAGCTTAGCCTGCTGCACGGCCTTCCACCGGACCCTCTGTCGCGGCGTGGGTTTCCTGCGTGGCGATGCCGGAGGCTTGCGAACTCTGCCGCCGCCGTTCAATGTGGCGCTGTCGGCCTCGATGGCGTCGAGGGATGCCAAGCTCTCCTTGGGGTGGCTGCCCACGCCGTTGACCCTACGCTCAAAGCCGGGGCCATATCGGAGAGGACCATTGGAGGCACGGAGAACTCCAGGGCGCGGCGGCGCCTCCTGTGTGGGGATCGTGCGTCCCAGGTACTGCACGAGGAGCTGACCGTCCAAGCCCTCATGGACCTCCAGCTGCGCTCCGGCGTAGCTAGGCCGCTCCTTACCAGGCAGCAGCTGCAAGGTACGCCAGTTGTACTTGACGGTGTTGTCCCTGGCCACCTTGCGGCGGTGCTTGAAGCAGAGTATCTGGTCCAGGGACACCGATGACTCCATAGAGCGGTAAGCAACGCTTGAGTGCTCTGCCGGAACCCCGAACTTCTCGTTGAAGCGCGGCAGGAAGCGGTGCAGGACTTCATTGGCCTCGTCGCAGGACTTCATTGGCCTCGTCGATGGTGGTGACGCCCGCCAGGCGCAGCTCGGTCACCAGCCGGTCCTGGAATGTCCCCGCCGTCCGCTCGACCCGGCCCTTCGCCTGCGGTGACCTGGCGAATATCTGGCGTATCCCCAGCTCCCCCATGGCGCGGGCGAACTGGGTTGGCCCGGCCGACTTCTGGCGAGGCTCTCCAGTATGCTTGAAGACCGCGTGTCGGTCGCTGTAGACGGCCAGCGGTATCCCGCATTGCCGGATCAACCCATCCATGAGAAGGAAGTAGCCGCGGGTGTCCTCCTTCTGGCTGAACAGAGCGTCAGGCACAGTGCCGGTGGCGTCGTCCACGGCCAACAGCAGGACGAACCGGGGTCCTTGTTCCCCCAGCCACCGATGGTGGCTCCCATCTATCTGCAGCAGCATCCCTTCTTGGGCCATGCGTTTGCGCCGGACACGGTGTCTGGGCGGCCGGCGGCGGCGGGGGCTGTCCACGCCGGCGCTGACCAGGATGCGGCGCACCGTAGAGCGGCTCAGGTCGATCCCCTCCCGTTCCATCAACAACTCGGTCAGATGCGTATGGTTCGTTCCAGCGTAGCGAGTGCGGGCCAGCTGCACCACGTAAGTCATCTTGGTCTCCGTCGTGGTGTTGGCCGGTCGGCGGCCACGATTCCCGTGGGCGAGTGCGGCGGCGCCCTCCTTCCTATAGGCCGCCAGAATACGCCTCATGTGGCGTTCGCTCACTCCCAGGACCTCGGCCGCCTGACATACCGGCACCTGATCTGCCAGAACGCTGTTGAGCACCTGAAGTCTCGTCTGCTCCTTCTGCGTCAATGTCACTCCTTCCATGGGATGACATTTTCGCTGACCAGTTAGCTACTGACATAATCGTAGAACAACGACACTGGTATACTGCCGTGAACGTCCCAGTCGAAAGCGCGAGAGGCGCCATGGCCCTCCAGGCCTCCTCCATCAAGTTTGGCACCGACGGCTGGCGGGCGCTGATCGCTCGCGACTTTACGTTCGCCAATGTCCGTGCCTGCGCCGAAGGGGTCAGCCGCCTGCTGCACGACGAAGGCACCGCCTCGCGCGGGTTGCTCGTGGGCTACGACACCCGCTTCGGATCCCAGGAGTTCGCGGCGGAGGTGGCCCAGGTAACGGCTGCCCAGGGCACCAAGACCTACCTGTGCGACCGGGTCACCCCCACGCCGGTGGTCAGCTACGGAGTCCTACACCTAGGGGCTGGTGGCGGGGTCGTCATCACGGCGAGCCACAACTCCGGGGCGTGGAACGGGTTTAAGTACAAGCCGCAGTACGCGGGCAGCGCCTCGCGCAAAGTCACGGCCCAGCTGGAGCGCTACATCGCCGACGCCCAACGCCGCCAGGCGGAAGGCACCGCCGCTAAGGTCCTCTCGTTAGACGAGGCGAAGGCACACGGTTTACTGGAATGGCACGACCCCTCCACCGCCTACCTGGAAAGCGTGGCTAGCACCATTGACCTCACGGCCATCAGGAGCGCGGGCCTTCGTATCGCCGTGGACAGCATGCACGGCGCGGGCGCTGGGTACCTGGCGGGACTGCTGGACGGTGGCCGAACGACGGTGACGGAGCTTCGCGCCGAGCCCAATCCCAACTTTCCCGGCATGATGCAGCCCGAGCCCGTCGCGCAGAACCTGGAACCGGCGGCCGAGGCCGTTCGGGAGCACGGGTTCGACCTGGCGCTTGCCACCGACGGGGACGCCGACCGGCTGGGCATCCTGGACGAACACGGTGGCTTCATCTCGACGCTCCAGACCTTCGCGCTCCTCTGCCTGCACCAGCTGGAGGTCCGTGGCCAACGGGGTCCCTTGGTGAAGTCGCTGACCCAAAGCACCATGATCGATAAGCTGGGCGACCAGTATGAAATCCCGGTGCACACGACGGCGGTGGGGTTCAAGTACCTAGGGCCGGTGATGATGCAGGAGGACGCGCTGGCCGCCGGAGAGGAGAGTGGAGGGTATGCCTTTCGAGGCAACATCCCCGAACGGGACGGCATCTTCAGCGCGCTCCTGTTCCTGGAGCTGATGGTGCGCACGGGCAAGCGCCCGTCGGAGCTGGTGGAATGGCTGCACCAAAAGGTGGGGCCACATCACTACGACCGGTGGGACGTGGCCCTGGCCCCCGGCGCGCACGCCCCCACAACCGAGACGCTGGCGCAACGGGCGCCGGACCGGCTGGGCGGCATGCGGGTGGAGGGTACCGACGTCACCGACGGCGCCTACTTTCGGCTGGAAGGTGGGTTCTGGGGGCTGGTCCGGGCATCGGGTACGGAGCCATTGGTCCGGCTGTACGCCGAGGCTGATGGCCCGGCGCGCGTCCAAGGGGTCCTGGCCGACCTCCGCTCCCTGGCTGGGTTATAAGGGCGCCTCGAAGAAGCCTATGGCGCTTCCTCCCAGCGGGGCGGGGTAGCACGCCCTCAGACGCGGTCTGGGCAGGTAGGTGGGAAAAATACCCAAGGGTGGGGTAACTCTCAGAAGAAGCGGGCCCTTTGCAGTAGAAACCGCAGTGTGGTGAATCAGGAAACCACTGCAAAATCCGCTCATCCTTCGACAAGCTCAGGACGAGCGGATTTTCCCCGTTCGTGGTGAGCCTGTCGAACCATGAACGGTCCGAAGGACTCCGGACTCCTTCGGAGGACTCTGCAACTCCCCCGCACTTATTGAACGAATCAGTGACTCAGGATACCAGCTACCGTTTGGTGTACTGAGGGGCGCGGCGAGCGCGCTTCAGGCCGTACTTCTTCGACTCTTTGATCCGTGAGTCGCGGGTCAAAAAGCCGTGCTTGCGTAGCTCAGGCCTCAGGGAAGGGTCCGACACCAGTAGGGCTCGGGCAATCCCGTGGCGCAAGGCGTCGGCCCAGGAGGAGACCCCACCACCCTCGATCTTGGCCACCACGTTGAAGCGGTTGGCCACGCTGGGGATGGCGGAAAACACCTCTAACGCCCGTCGTTGCCAGTCCATCCATGGAAGGGCTTCCTCTATCGGCTTGGTGTTGATGATGACGCTGCCGTCCCCGTCTGGGTAAAGCCGCACGCGGGCGATGGCGGTCTTTCGCTTGCCCGTCCCATAGTAGTACTGCGGAGCAGTCGTCATGTGCTCTGTCTCCTCGGGGCCGCCCTCCGCCGTCGGGGGGTGGCGGGCTGTTTGGCTTCGGCTTCCTGCGCCAGGGTGGGTGGTGCCTCCTCGGTTGTGGGTGGCGCTTCATCAGTCGTGGCCGGGGCTCGTGCTGCCCTGGACGTTGCTCGAGCCGGCCGGGCCGCACGGGGGGCACCCCCCGCTTCCGTTGCCGCCGGAGTGCGGGCAGGTCTTCGCCTGGGGGTGGCCTCCGCGGTGGCGGAGGCGGGAGCAGGGACCTCCTTGGGCTTGCCCATCCCCGCGTTTACTTGGGATTCATGCGGGTGGGTTGCGTCAACGTACACCCGCAAGCGCCTGAACATCTGCCTCCCCAGGCGGTTGTGCGGCAGCATGCCCTTGACCGTCCGTTCAATGACCCGGTCGGGACGTTTAGCCAGCATCTCGGCCATAGGCGTAGCCCTCAAATTGCCCACGTACCCTGAGTGGCGATAGTACGTCTTCATCGCCGACGGGTTGCCGGTTACCTCTACCTTTCCGGCGTTCACGACGATGACGTAGTCGCCGGTCAGCAAGTGCCGGCTATAGTCCGGCTTGTGCTTTCCCATCAGCAGGCCGGCAATAGCCGAGGCCAGTCTGCCTAACCGTTGACCGCTGGCGTCAACGACCTGCCAGCGCGGGTCCAGCTTGGTTGATGACGTATGAGTGGTTATTCTGCTGCCTCGCATAGCTCCTCGATGGAAACTCCTGATAGTTGACCTGGCGCAAGCACAACCCCCAGGGCGGAACCACCCAGTGGGTGGCCCCCCTTCGTCCGCTGTCCGCCTGCGCCTTGAACGCTTGCACCGTCTCCTTACCCACTCCCACCCGCAGCACCGCGCCAACGGTCCTGCGCACCTGCTGTGGCAAGAAAGCGTTACCCTCAAGCTCTAAATGAACCTCGTCCCCCTCGCGCCACACCGCCGTCCGGAAGAGCCGCCGGATGGTGCTCGCGCCTTCGTCCACGGGCCCTGAGAAGGGAGCGAAGTCCCGCACGCCCTCCAGGTAGGCCAAGCACTCCTGCATGGTCGCTATGTCCACCGGACGCCCCACCAGGTACGCGGAGCGCCGCCGCAACGGCGACCGGCTCCGGCGGCTGAGCAAGGTATAGCGATAGACCCTGCTCAGGGCGCTACGTCGGGGGTCGAACCCCGCTGGCACCTCGTAGGCTGCCGTGACCGCGATGTCGGAGGGCAGGTAGTGGTCCAGCCCTCCTTGAAGCGCCTCCGTACTTAGGGCCGACGTGGTCTCGAAGGCCACCACCTGACCTGTGGCATGGACGCCGGCGTCGGTCCTCCCCGCGGCCTTTAGACGAGCAGACGACCCTGTCAGCCGCCGCCACGCCTCCTCCACCGCAGCCTGCACCGAGGGGGCGTTGGCCTGACGCTGAAAGCCAGCGTAGGCGGTGCCGTCGTACTCCAGCACCAGCGCGACCTTCCGGCGCGCCTCCGCCGTCTCCGTTGCTTGCCTCACACCAGCTCCAGCATCGCCATGGGGGCGGAGTCGCTGATGCGGGGCATTAGCCGGACGAGGCGGGTATACCCTCCAGGCCGGTCTGCGTAGCGCGGTCCCAGCTCATCGAACAGCTTGCGGACGACCCGTTCGTCGGTCACCACACGAAGCACCTGACGCCGGTCATGGACGGTGCCTCGTTTGCCCTTGGTGATGATCTTCTCCACAACGCCTTGGGTTTCACGAGCCTTGGCCGCGGTGGTGGTCATGCGCTCGTGCTTCAAGAGCTCCGTGGCCAGGTTGTGCACCAACGATAGTCGATGAGCTATCCGCCGGCGTAGGGCCCGTCCTGCTACCCGATGGCGCATCGCTACTCCTGCTCCTCATCGCTGGCGTTGTCGGGGATAGCGACCCATTCCGCTTCGGTTTCCGGTTCGGCCTCCTCGGCCGCGTCGACGTCCTCGTGGAGCTGCGGATGGTGAATTCCCGCCTCCGTTAGCTTCTGCATCAGCTCATCCAGCGAGCGCTCGCCGAAGTTCCGGATTCGCAGCAGCCCCGGCCTGCTCTTCTCCAGCACCTCGCCCACCTTGTGGATGGACGCGCGCTTCAGGCAGTTGAGCGTCCTCGCCGACAGCCCCAACGACTCCACCGTCAGGTTGAACTGGGAGGCAGGAATAGCCAGCGCCCATGCCGGCCTACCGCCGTCGTCGCCTGGCGATTCGTTTACGTTCGCTATCCTAAAGAAGTGCTCCACCATCTCCTGGGCTGCCTGGTGTATCGCCTCCACGGGCGTTACGGCGCCGTTGGTCCACACGTCCAACATCAGCCGCTCAAAGTCCGTGCGCTGGCCGACGCGGGTGCGCTCCACGGTGTAGTTGACCTTTCGCACCGGCGTGAAGATGGCGTCCACCGGCAGTACTCCAATGGGCAGGCCGCTGACCTGGGAAGCGGGGGCGTAGCCTCGGCCCTGCTCCACGTTCATCTCAATCACCAGCCGGGCCTTCGGGCTGTCCAGCGTGGCGATGTGCAACTCCGGGTTTACGATTTCAAAATCCGAGGAGGTGATGATATCCCCGGCGCACACTTGGCCCTCCCCCTGCACCTCCAGCCGCAGCTTCCCCGGCCGGTCGGTGAGGGAGCGGAGGTGAATCGCTTTGATGTTGAGAAGGATGTCCACCACGTCCTCTTTGACGTGAGGGACTGCCGAATACTCGTGTTGTATGCCGTCGATGCGCACCCAGGTAACCGCCGTGCCCATCACCGAGCTCAGCAACACCCGGCGCAGGGGGTTGCCAAGGGTCGTTCCATAGCCCCGCTCCAGTGGCTCTATGACGAATGACCCATGGACGTCGTCCACCTCCACCGGTTTGATGGACGTCGTAGGGATGGGGACCGCTTCTAAGAGGTCTTCGCGGGCCTCCTCGTAAGTGTACTCCAGCATAAACGCAGCCCTACTTTCCTGTGTGAATGAATATGCCTAGCCGATAAGCACGCCGTTACCGCGAGTAGTGCTCTACGATAAGGCGCGTGTCCACGGTAGACTCAATATCTGCCGCTTCAGGGAGGCGGGCAACCGTGGCGGCCATGGCGGACCTGTCCAACTCTAGCCACTCCGGGATCGGGCGCTGGCCCACCATACGCAGCGCTTCCTGGGCAAACCCGGCCTGCTTAGACGACTCCTTCCAACCCACCACGTCGCCGGGCTTCACCCGGTAGGAAGCGATGTTGACCTTCCGCCCGTTGACCGTAATGTGGCCGTGAAGGACCCACTGCCTGGCCTGTTGCCTAGCCGAGGCGAAGCCCAGCCGGTAGACCACGTTGTCTAACCGCCGCTCCAGGAGCCCGAGAAGGTTGGGGCCCGTGGGTCCGGGTTGCACGCGGGCCAAACGGAAGTAGTTCTGGAACTGGCGCTCCAGCATGCCGTAGGACTGACGTGCCTTCTGCTTCTCACGCAGCTGCACACCCCAGTCGGAAACGCGCCGACGGCGTGGGACCTGGTCGCCTGGGGTCTTGTGCCGGCGGTCCACCGCGCACTTGGCCGTGTAACAGCGCTCCCCCTTCAGGAAGAGTTTCTCGCCCGCCCGGCGGCATTGTCTGCATACAGGTCCTGTGTACCGTGCCATGTTCTCCTTACACCCGCCGCCGTTTGGGCGGACGACAACCGTTATGAGGAATGGGGGTGACGTCTCGAATACTGCCCACGCGCAGGCCGCTGGTCTGGAGGGCGCGGATGGCGGCCTCTCGGCCAGTGCCTGGGCCCTTTATGAACACGTCCACGTCTCGGAGGCCGTGCTCCAACGCCTTCCGCACCGCCGTCTCTGAGACTCGCTGAGCAGCAAAGGCCGTACTCTTCCGTGCGCCCTTGAAGCCGACTCCGCCACCGCTGGACCAGGAGATGACGTTGCCCTCCCCGTCCGTAAGGGTGACGATGGTGTTGTTAAACGTCGACGTGATGAACGCCTTCCCTTTGGGGACGAACTTGCGCTCACGACGTCTGCTCCGGGTCCGTGCTCGTGCCATGTTCCTCCTGAAAGCGGTGCCAGGGGCCCGCGCTACGTCTTGGCCATTGTGCGGCGCCTGCCGGCTACGGCGCGCCTGGTCCCACGCTTGGTGCGGGCGTTGGTCCGGGTCCGTTGGCCCCGGAGCGGCAGCCCCCGGCGGTGCCGAAGGCCCCGGTAGGTGCCGATATCGATGAGCCGGCGGATATTGTCGTTTACCTCGCGGCGCAGGTCCCCTTCCACCATGTAGTCTCGGTCCACGATTTCCCGAATACGGTTGAGTTGCGCGTCGCTCATCTCGTGGACCCTCGGATTGCCACCGACCCCGGCGCGCTCAACAATCTGGAGCGCCCTGGTTGGGCCGATGCCGTAGATACGGCGCAGCGCCACCTCTACCCGCTTGTTGTCCGGAACGTCGATTCCCGCAATGCGTGCCATCGCTTACCTACCCCTGCCGTTGGGCGTGCCGTGGATTGCTGCAGATAATACGCACCACGCGGCCCCGGCGAACGACTTTGCACCGGTTGCACCGTGGGGTGACCGAAGCGCGCACCTTCATCTTGCTCCTCCTACCAGGCGGCTCGCGTTCCCTTGGCGTAGCGCCGGGCCGCTACCGAAACCGATACGTAATCCGGCCCCTGGAAAGGTCGTAAGGCGACAGCTCCACGAGAATTCGGTCGCCGGGCAACACACGGATGAAGTTCATCCGCATCTTTCCCGACACGTGGGCCAGCACCTCATGTCCATTGGCCAACTCTACCTTAAAGGAGGCGTTGGGCAGGGCTTCCCTGACCGTCGCCTCGACCTCTATGGTCTCTTTCTTCACCATACGCGCGTGCTGCTCCTTGCCTCCTACACTGCTGCCGTTAACACCACCGGGCCGTCCTCGGTCACCGCCACCGTGTGCTCGAAGTGGGCCGAGCGGGCGCCGTCAGCCGTTACCACGGTCCAACGGTCCTGCAGGACGCGGGTGTCGTCGCCGCCCAGGTTGACCATCGGCTCGATGGCGATGACCATCCCAGGCCGCAGCAGTATTCCCCGTCCCGCGGGGCCGAAGTTCGGCAGGAACGGCTCTTCGTGCAGCGCTCGGCCAACCCCGTGGCCACCGTACTCACGCACGATACCATACTGGCCATCCCTCGCGATCCTGCCGTGAATGGCCGCGGAAACGTCGCCCAGGCGGTTGCCGGCCCGCATCTGCTCGATTCCCGCGTGGAGTCCGGCTTCACACACCTGCATGAGGCGCTGCTCCGGTGAGGGCACGTCGCCTACCGCTACCGTAATGGCCGAGTCGCCATAGAACCCGTCCACGATGGCGCCCAAGTCCAAGCTGACGATATCGCCATTGCGGACCACCAGGTCCCCCGGGATGCCGTGCACGATCTGCTCGTTCACGGATACGCAGAGGGTGGCGGGGAAGCCCCGATACCCCTTGAAGGCGGGCTTGCCGCCCAGACGCCGAATCTCCTGCTCGGCGATGAAGTCCAGATCGTGGGTGCGCATGCCCGGCTGAATGGACTCGCGCAGCTTCTGCAGGGCGCGGCCCACGATGTAGCCTGCCTCCCGTATGCTCTTCAGCTCCTGGGAGGACTTCACCGTGATACCGGTGCCCGGAGATCCCCAGGGAGTTGTACTCAATATCTGTGCTCGATCATTCATTTCAAAACGTAAATTTTACCCTGTCGCGCGATTATGGGCAAAGTCCGTCATCCCCGCACCGCCTCCAGAAGGTCGGCGGCCACCTTGTCGATCTCCTGCTGGCCGTTAACCTTCCGTAATTTTCTCTGCCGCTGGTAGTACTCCACCAGGGGTGCCGTCTGCTCCTGGTAGACCTCCAGCCGGCGACTCACCGCCTCCGCTCGGTCGTCCGGCCGCTGATATAGCGGCCCACCACAAACGTCGCACACACCTGGCTGAGCGGGCGGGGCCGTCTCCTCGTGGTACGGCGTCTGGCAACGAGAGCAGAGCCATCGGCCCGCGAGCCTCCGTACCAGCTCCTCCTGCCCGACTTCGATCAGCGGCGCTAAGTCGATCGTCGCTCCATCCTTGCCAAGCGCCTCATCCAGCGCCTCGGCCTGCTCCAGGGTCCGAGGGAAGCCGTCCAAGATGTAGCCGTCCTCCGTGTCGGGCCCGTGGATGCGTTCCAGCACCATTCGAATAACCACCTCGTCGGGGACCAGCTCACCCTTCTCCATGTAGCCTTTCGCTATCCGCCCCAGCTCGGTGCCTTCCTCCTGGTGCTGTCGAAACAGGTCACCAGAAGCCACGTGCGGCACCCCCGCCACGTGGGCGAGCTGCTTGGCCTGAGTACCTTTGCCGGCCCCTGGCGGGCCCAACAGAACAACACGCAATCGTCCCTCTCCTAACGCAGGAACCCCTCATAGTTGCGCATAAGCAGCTGGGCTTCCAGCTGTCGCATGGTATCCAAAGCCACGGCCACCATGATCAGAAGACTGGTTCCCATGGTGAGCACACTGGTGCCCCCAAAGCCCAGGCCCTGTAGTCCGGTGATACGGGCAAGGAAGAACGGCAGTACGGCCACCCCGCCAAGGAAGATAGCACCACCCCAGGTAATACGGATCATGACGCGGTTCAGGTACTGCTGGGTCGGCTGCCCTGGCCGGATACCGGGGATGAACCCGCCGTTACGCTGCAAGTTTTCCGCAAGCTGCTGCTGCTGAAAAGTGAGGAGGGTATAGAAGAAAGCGAAGACAATCACCAGAATGAATAGAATGAGCCAATAGAAGATGGAGGTCGGGCTTAGGTTGGTGGAGAGGAACAAGCCCGCCCGAGCGAAAAAGTTGTTGCTGGAGGGGTTCGCGACGTAGTTGGCCACCGTACCGGGCAGCACCATGAGGCTCGAAGCGAAGATCAGTGGGATCATGCCCGCCGAATTCACTCGAAGCGGCAGGTGCGTGGCGCCGGCCTGCCGGTACATTCGGTTGCCGCGGAACACGCTGCGGCCATACTGCACGGGGATGCGCCGCTGCGCCTCGGTGAACACCACGATGATGTAGATCAGTCCGAACGTCGCCAGCCCCATGAACATGAGCCCACCTATGTTGTCTCTGGCCAGGAACCCCTGACCCAGAAGCTGTGGCAGGCTGGCCACGATGCCGGAAAAGATGATGATTGATATCCCGTTCCCAATACCTTTCTCGGTGATGAGCTCACCAAGCCACACGAGAAACATGGTCCCGGCCACGAAGGAGAGGACCGTGGTCAAGGTCAGCAGCGAGCCATCTCCAAATAAGGCGATAGAGTGGGTAAACACGCCCGCCCGGGAGAAGATGAGCATCTGCCCGTAGCCCTGCAGGAAGGCTACTGGCAGGGTCAGGTAGTGGGTCATCTGGTTGATCCGCGCGCGACCTGCGTCGCCCTCGCGGGAGAGATCCCGCAACCGCGGGATCACCGGGACCATGACCTGGATAACGATGCTGGAGGTGATATAGGGATAAACACCCAGGGCGACGATGCCCAGGTCGCGCAGGCCCCCACCGCTAAAGAGGTTGAAGAAAGCCGCCAGCTGATTGCCCTGGAATAAGGCGCTTAGCTGGCCGCGGTCGACCCCAGGTACAGGGACGTGAACTAGGAACCTGAACACGACGAGGATGAAGAGCGTAAAGAGGATGCGCGCACGCAGGTCCGGCGTGCGGAACGCGTCGAGCATGGCCTGCAACAGCTGAGGCCTTCCCGTTGGCTGACGTCCTGCCGGTTGCCCGACCCGCATACCCTTTAGACCTCCTCCACGCGGCCGCCGGCGGCCTCGATCTTGGACCGCGCCGCCTTCGACAGCTTCACCGCCTGGACCTGGAGGGGCCGGTCCGGCTCGCCCTGGCCCAGGAGCTTGATCGGCTTGCTTGCGCTCCTCACCAGGCCGTGCTGTTCCAACAGCGCCGGCGTGACCTCGGTGACGTTTGCCGGTAGGCCGCTGAGCCGGTCCAGGTTCACGACCTGGTATTCGATGCGAAATCTGTTCTTGAATCCCCGCAGCATGGGCAGGCCCTTAATCTGCGGGTTCTGCCCCCCCTCAAATCCGGGGCGCACGCCACCGCCCGCCCGGGACTTTTGACCCTTCAGGCCCCTTCCGGCGTACGTTCCAGTACCACTGCCTCCCCCCCTGCCGATCCGCTTGCGAGACTGCCGATTGTGTAGGGGTCTGACCTGATGCGGCTGCATCGCGTTACGCCCCCTCTTTCTGGAGTTGGGGCTGCTCGGAGGCACCATCCTCCGCAGGGGTGACCTGCACCAGGTGGCGGACCTTGTGGAGCATACCCCGGATGGTGGGCGTGTCTTCATGCTCCACCGTCTGGTGCAAGCGGTGAAGGCCCAGGGCCTGTACGGTCCGGCGCTGGTCGCGCTCGTAGCCGATGAGGCTGCGCACCCGCTTAATCCTTAGCCTTGCCATCCTCGGCCTCACCTTCCTCCGTCTCTTCGGTCGACTCAGACGCTGGACTCGCTTCCGCGGCGGGAGCTTCCACCTCAGCAGGCTCTCCAGCTTCAGGCTCGGGAGCCACGGAATCGCTGGCCTCGACGACCTCCTTGGCGGGAGTGGTTACTTCTTCTGCCGCCGCTTCCGCGGCAACGATGGCTGTTTCGACGCTGGATTCCGCCCCTGCTACGGCCTGGGACTCGGGCTCAACGGCGGCGACGGGGCGCTCTGGTGCTGGGGCAGGCGCAGCGGGAGCGGCCCGCCGGGCCCGAGGCGGAGCGGTCCGCGACGCACGCTGCTGCCGCGGAGGACGCGCTACCATTGGGGCCCCCACGGGCCCCTGTCTTATCTCGCCTTGGAGGTGGCTAAGGCCTTCCAGGGCAGCCTTCACTACGTTGATGGGGTTCCGGCTGCCGAGGTTTTTCGCGACCACGTCCTTGATCCCAGCCGCCTCCATGACCGCGCGGACGGGTCCACCCGCGATAACGCCCGCCCCGGGAGACGCGGGCTTGACGAGCACCCTCGAGCCGCCGAAGGCAGCTGTTATCTGATGCGGGATGGTGCTCCCCTTCATCGGGACGGAGATCATGTTTTTTCTAGCGATGGTGTTGCCCTTACGGACGGCGTCGGGAACAGCCGCGCCCTTGCCCATGCCGATACCAACCCGGCCCTGGCCGTCGCCCACCACGACCATGGCGTTGAAGCTCAGGTGACGTCCGCCCTTGACCACCTTGGCTACTCGGCGAATGTGGACCACCTTCTCTAGGAGCTCGGGGCCGATGTCCGTGTCAAACCTGCGCTCGGGACCAGCGTACATCGTCAAAAGTCCAGCCCTCCTTCCCGGGCGGCATCGGCCACTGCCTTGATACGGCCGTGGTACTTGTAACCAGCCCGGTCGAACACTACCTTGCCAACGCCCTGGGCCTTGGCCCGCTCGGCCACCAGCTGGCCCACCTGCCGCGCCTCGCTACTCTTCGGCCCACCGCCGACGGTGGACTCCAAGGTGCTGGCGGCGGCCAAGGTGTGCCCTCGCGTATCGTCGATAACCTGGGCGTAGATGTGGTTCAGGCTCCGGAACACGCACAATCGCGGGCGCTCCGGTGTGCCGACCACCCGCTGGCGTACCCGGAGGTGCCGTTGGCGGCGCGCAGCCTGTGACGTTTTGACCCGGCCCATGGTGCTAGCTTCTCCCCGCGGTCTTCCCAGGCTTCAGCCGGACCTGCTCGCCCAGGTAGCGAATTCCCTTGCCCTTATAGGCGTCGGGAGGACGAACCCGCCGGATCTGCGCGGCCAACTCACCTACCCGCTGTTTATCGGCCCCGCGAACGTGGATGCGGTTGTTCCCTTCCACTTCTAAAGTCACGCCTGGTTCGGGCTGCACGACGACCTGGTGACTGTACCCGACCTGCAGGTTGACTCCCTGGCCGACCTGCTGTACCCGATACCCCACGATGTCCAACGTCTTGGTAAAGCCTTCGCTTACCCCATGGACCATGTTGGCGATGAGGGCCCTGGTAAGGCCGTGGAACGCCCGCTGGGCGCGGCTGTCGTTCTTGCGCTCCACCAGGACCTGCCCATCGTCAACGCGCACGGTCAGGCCCGGCTGAAACGCTTGGTCCAACGTGCCCAACGCGCCTTGGACCCGGATGGTGGCCTCGCCGATCTCCACCGATACCCCAGAGGGTATGACAACGGGCTGCTTTCCAATGCGTGACATGACTCTTCCTCTACCACACGTAACAGAGCAATTCGCCACCGAGGTTCTTCCGCCACGCCTCCTGGCCGGTCATCACGCCCTGCGACGTGGAAACAATGGAGATGCCAATGCCCCCGTAGAACCGGGGTACCTCACGGCGCTGGACGTGGACACGCAGGCCTGGCCTGCTTACGCGCCTCAGCCCAGCGATGGCCGGTTTCCAGCTCTCACCGTACCGAAGCCGAACCCGCAGCACGTCCTGGGGACGTTGCGTGGTCACCTCGTAGTCCTGAACGAACCCCTCGTGTTTCAGGATGGCGGCGATGGCGACGCTTGCCTTCGATGAGGGCAACTCCACCGTCTGGTGGCGCACCATCTGCGCGTTCCTGATGCGTGTGAGAAAGTCCGCGATAGGGTCGCTTACCGGCATAGCCTCATTCCTTGCCTCTACCAGCTCGCCTTGCGAATGCCGGGAAGCTGGCCCTCCAGCGCGAGCTGCCGAAAGCAGATCCGGCACAGGCCGGCAAAGCGTATGTACGCCCGCGGCCGCCCGCACCGATTGCATCGGTTCATGGCCCGTACCGGAAAGGCGGGCTTCTTCTTCCACTTCGCAGTTTTGCTTTTCTTCGCCATGGTGGGTCCTGTTCTAGTTCCTTGGCCTGCGCCTATCCCTCGCGCGCAAAGGGCATACCCAACTGCTCCAACAGCCTGAATCCCTCCCGGTCAGAGCGGGCCGAGGTGACTATCGCTACCTCCAGTCCGCGGATCCGGTCGAGGGTGTTGTAGTCAATCTCCGGGAAGATCAGCTGCTCCCGGATGCCGACGGAGTAGTTCCCCTGTCCGTCGAAGCTGTTCCGAGACACCCCTCGAAAGTCGCGTATCCGGGGCAGTGCCAGGCTGAGGAACCGGTCCAAAAATTCCCACATACGCCGGCCTCGTAGGGTCACGCTGCAGCCAATGGACATCCCTTCTCTCACTTTGAAGTTGGCCACCGATCGCCGGGCCTTGGTGATCACCGGCCGCTGTCCCGCGATAATCCCCATCTGCGCCGGCGCCGTCTCCAGCGCCCGAGCGTTGGTCAGCGCTTCACCCAGCCCCATGTTAAGGGTTACCTTCACCACGTTCGGCGCCTGCATGAGGCTGCTGTAGCCGAACTCTTGCACGAGGGACGGTCGAATGTCCTCACGGTAGCGCGTCAGCAATCGAGGCGGCAGGCTTGGAGCGGCCCCATTGCCCTGCTCCGCCGGTGCCTGCTGTCGTGTACCGCCTCCCGGTGCGCGCCCAGCGCTCCGGGGACGGCGTGCGGGACCTGCCGCGGCACGCGTACGGCGAGGAGGAGCCTTCTCGGCCTCCGGCGTCTGCTCCTTTGCAGCCTCCGGTGCCTGCTCCTGTTCCACGCCCTCTTGTTGAGGGTCTAGTTCATCATCCCGTTGCATTGCTTGCACACTCGTGCTTTCGTACCGTCGTCCAACGTTTGGATCCGTATCCGCGTTGGCTTATCGCAGATTGGGCAGATGGGCATCACCTTGGAGGTGTCCAGGGGCATCTCCTGGCTCACGATCCCCGCCTGGCGCGCGCCCTGTGCCCCCGCCTTCAGGTGGCGCTTCGCGAGGTTCACGCCCTCCACGTACACCCGGGACTTCTCCGAGACGAACCGTTGCACCCGGCCTCGCTTGCCCTTGTCCTTGCCGCGGATGACCAGTACGAGATCGTCCCGCTTCAACCGTGCGGTCACGCTACAACACCTCCGGCGCCAGGGATACGATGCGCATGAAGTTGCGCTCACGAAGCTCCCGGGCCACGGGGCCGAAGATACGCGTGCCTCGGGGGTTTTCCTTGTCCGCCAATATAACGGCAGCGTTATCATCGAACCGGATGGTAGAGCCATCCGTCCGCTTGACGACCGATTTGGTGCGCACGACCACCGCCCGGATCACCTCACCCTTTCTGACCGGGCTGTTGGGCTGCGCAACCTTGACCGAGGCCACGATGATGTCGCCCACCCGGGCGTAGCGCCGACCGCTGCCCCCCGGAATGTTGAAGCACATGATCTCCTTGGCTCCCGAGTTATCTGCGACGATCAGGCGGCTGTACGTCTGGATCATCGCTCCTTCTCCCCCTCTTCTTCCTTTGCCTTTTCCTGCGCCTCTTCTTCAGGTACCGGCGCTTCCGCCTCGGGCTCGGTCTCGGCTTCCTCCACGGCTTCTTCAGCGGCCGGCGCTTCCGCCTCCTGAACGCTCACGGGAGCAAGGGCCTCGGCAACGTCCTCCTCAATGGCTTGAATTGGCTGGGTCTCCGGCACTTCGCGTTGCGAGAGCAGCTCCAGGACCCGCCACGTCTTGGTGCGAGAGAGAGGGCGCGTCTCTACGATGTTGACCAGGTCACCGACCTTGTAGCGGTTCTCCGCGTCGTGGACTTTGAACCTTGTCACCATGCGCAAGGACTTTCCGTACAGAGGGTGATGCACGCGGCGTTCCACTGCCACGACAACCGTTTTGTCCATCTTGTCGCCGATCACTCGGCCCGCACGGACCTTACGGCGGCCTCGCACACTGGTCATGCCGTCTCCTGTGCCAACTTTCGCTCCCGCACAACAGTCTTGACGCGAGCCAGACTCTTCCTGGTCCTCTGCAGCTCATCGGCGCCCGCGACCTGGCGAGTAGCGACCTTGAAGCGGAGGTTCAGCAGCTCATGTTGGATACTCGCCTCTTCCTCTCCGAGCCGCTCATCAGAAAGGGCCCGGACCTGATCAATTCGCAGGTGCGCCATGCTATGCCTCCACGTGCGCCAGGTCGAATCGGCCTACCGTACGGGTAAGGATAGGGAGCTTCTGGGCCGCCCTGGCCAGGGCCGTCCTGGCCGTTTCCTCAGGGACACCCCCCACCTCAAACATGACCCGTCCGGGCTTCACCACGGCGACCCACCCCTCCACCGGACCCTTACCCCCACCCTGCCGGGTCTCGGCGGGCTTGTGGGTGTAGGGCCGGTCGGGGAAGACGCGGATCCATACCTGACCGCCTCGGCGCAGGTGGCGCGTAATGGCGCGGCGTGCCGCCTCAATCTGCCGGGCAGTGAGCCATGCGCGGCCCAGGCTCTTCAGTCCAAACTCCCCGAAGGACACAGAGTTACCCCGCTGGGCCAAGCCTCGCATCCGGCCTCGGTGGGCCTTCCGGTATCTAGTTCGTTTCGGTTGCAACATCTGCCTGGGCCTCAACCTGCGGTGCTGGTATTGCGGGGACCAGTTCCTCGGCGGGCGTCTGCTCGACCCGCTCCGGTAGTATCTCGCCTTTATAGATCCACACCTTGACGCCGATGCGGCCCATGTTGGTGTGGGCTTCCGCCAGGCCGTAGTCAATGTCCGCCCGCAGCGTGTGCAGGGGAACTCGGCCATCCATCGCCTTTTCCCGCCGGGCGATTTCGGCGCCGCCAAGCCGGCCGGAAACGAGCACCTTGATTCCTTTTAGTCCAGCCTGCATGGCCCGGGCCACCGACTGTCGAATGGCCCTGCGGTACGCCACGCGCCGCTCCAGCTGGTCCGCGATGTTGCGGGCCACCAAGTACGCGTCCTGCTCGGGCTGGCGTATCTCCACCACGTTCAACCGCACGCGTTTGCCCCCAGCCACCTTCTCGATGACCTTCCGCAGCTCGTCTACCCGCTGACCGCCCCGGCCGATAACGATGCCCGGCCGCGCGGTGTGCACGTTCACCGTGAGGTCTTGAGCGCTTCGCTCGATCTCGACGCGAGAGATGCCGGCGTCCACGTACTGGCCCGTAACGGCCTTGCGGATGAGGAGGTCCTCCTGCACCTGAGCGGCGTAATCGGCCGCGTCACGGCCAAACCATCGGGACTGCCAGCCCTTGATGACCCCAACGCGGAACCCTATGGGATGTGTCTTGTGTCCCACTACTGCTCCTCGTCCACTTCCACGGTGATGTGACTACTCCGGCGGAGGATTCGGCCCACGCGCCCCCGAGCCTTAGCCCGAAAGCGCTTGAGCATGGGCCCGCCGTCGACAAAGGCCCGCACTACCTTGAGGCGGGCGCTGTTCAGCGACAGGTTGTTCTCCGCGTTCGCCGCCGCCGAACGGAGCACCTTGGCTACCCGGACGGCCGCCGGCCCCGGGACAAATCGCAGCGCCTGGAGAGACTCCTGCACGTTTTTGCCGCGCAGGGCGTCCACCAGCGGACGGACCCGCTTGGGAGACAGTCCTACACGCTTTGCCACAGCTCTGGCTGGCATGGTCCTACCTTCTCACCGAACTGGCCCGCTCCGACCGGGAGGTGTGCCCACGAAAGGTCCGAGTAGGGGCAAATTCTCCCAGCTTATGGCCAACCATGTTCTCCGTAATGAACACCGGAATGTGCCTGCGCCCATCGTGCACGGCGATGGTCAGCCCGACCATGTCCGGCATGACGGTGGAAGCCCGTGCCCACGTGCGGATAACGACCTTGGTCGTCGCACGCTGAGCCCGTTCCACCTTTCTGGCAAGCTTCGGGTGCACGTAGGGGCCCTTCTTGGTGGAGCGCGACACTACTTGCTTCTCCTATCCCTCACCCGGAAGACGTCGGTATGGTGCCGGCGACGGGTTTTCGGACCCAAGGCTGGCTTCCCCCAAGGCGTCTTCGGATGCTTCATTCCAATGCCTGTGCGACCCTCGCCCCCACCGTGGGGATGGTCCCGGGGTGACATGGCGGAGCCTCGTACCGTTGGGCGCCGACCCAGGTGCCTGCTTCGTCCCGCCTTGGCCAGGGTGGTGTTCTTGTGGTCGGAATTGCCCACCTGACCGATGGTGGCCATACACTCGCTAAGGACTCGGCGCACCTCTCCGGAGGGTAGGCGGACCATGGCGAAGCGTTCTTCCCTCGCCAGCAACTGGGCGCCTGCTCCGGCGCTACGCACTATCTGGCCCCCCATCCCAGGCCTCAGCTCAATGTTGTGAATCACGGTGCCGGTGGGGATTGTCCGAAGGGGGAGGGCGTTTCCGGGCCTGATCTCCGCCTGGGGACCCGCCATAAGCCGGTCACCGGGCTTCACGCCCACCGGCGCCAGATGGTATCGGCGCTCGCCGTCGTCGTACAGCACCAGCGCGATCCGTGCCGACCGGTTCGGGTCATACTCGATGGTCTCCACGCGGCCGGGCACGCCTACCTTGTCGCGCTTGAAGTCGATGCGCCGCCACAGCTGCTTGGCGCCCCCACCCTGATGGCGAACGGTAATCTTGCCGCGCACGTTTCGTCCGCCGTGTTGTCGCTTGCCATGGGTAAGCGGCTTATGCGGCTCTCGCCTTGTCAGCTCGGCAAAGTCGGGCCGCAGCGCACCCCGCTGGCCTGGAGAGGTCGGATTTAGTCGCTTTAACGGCATCCTACGCTCCCTCGAAGATCTGAATGGTGTCCCCCGGGCGGAGGGTCACTACCGCCTTCTTCACGCCGGGCACCTTTACTATGCGCCCGGAGATCCCTATCCGGCGGTGCTGGGTCTTGGTCCGCATCATGTTCACCGAGCGTACCTTCACTTCGAACGCCCGCTCCACGGCCTCCTTGACCTGGGCCTTGTTGGCCCTGGTAGACACTTCGAACACGTACTTGTTCTGCTCCTGCAGAAGCGTTGACTTCTCGGTGACGACCGGCGCCCGGATCACAGACAGGACTTGCATGAGCGCTTCCTCTCCTTAGGCCTTCTCAGCCGCCGTCTCGGCGTGCACCGCTGACCAGAGCGCCTCGGAGCGCCGGGCCGCGTCCATGGTCATCACCACCCTGTCGTATCGCAAGAGGTCCAGCACGTTGAGCAGGTCCGCCGTCAGCGTCTTGACCCGAGGAAGGTTCCGGACCGCAAAGGAGACGTTGGGGGTCGGACTGGCCACCACCACCAGCGTGGGCGAGCGTACGTCTAGCGCACTGAGCACCGCAGCCATCGTCTTGGTCTTCGCGTCGGGCAACTCCATGTCCTCCAGCAGGACCAACCGTGCTTCCTGTACCTTGGCGGAGAGGGCGCAGCGGATGGCCTGACGCCGCATCTTCTTCGGTAGCCGCTGCCGGTAGGAGCGGGGGTGCGGTCCGAATGTGATGCCGCCATGACGGGCCAGAGGCGAGCGGATCGTGCCCATCCGAGCGCGGCCGGTGCCCTTTTGGGCAAAGGGCTTGCGTCCTCCTCCCGACACCGCGGCCCGCGTCTTCGTGCTGTGGGTACCCTGGCGCTGGTTAGCCTGGTGGTAGACCATGGCCTGGTGCAGCAGCGTAGGGTTGGGCGGCGCGGCGTACACGTAGTCGCTGAGCTCTGCTTTGCCAACCACCTTGCCGTTTATATTGTGGACCGGTAACTCCACCTCTAGCCTCGCCCCTTCTCTTCTTCGGACTCGTCTTTCTCTGTGGGCTCCTCAGCGGCAGCCTCGGGCTCGGTAGCTTCGTCGGCGACGGCCTCTTCCACCGCGGCCTCAGGCTCGGCAGCCTCGTCGGCAACAGCCGCGGCTTCCGGCTCGGCAACCTCGGCGGCAACAGCCGCGGCTTCCGGCTCGGCAACCTCGTCGGCGACAGTCTCTTCAGCCGCGGCTTCCGGCTCGGCAACCTCGTCGGCGACAGTCGCTTCAACCGCGGCTTCCGGCTCGGCGATCTCGCCGGCAACAGCCGCTTCAACCGCAGCCTCAGGCTCGGCGACCTCGTCGGCGACCGCCTCTTCAACCGCAGCCTCAGGCTCGGCGACCTCGTCAGCAACAGCCGCTTCAACCGCGGCTTCCGGCTCGGCGACGGCCTCTTCCACCGCAGCCTCAGGCTCGGCGGCCTCGCTGACGATGGCTACCGCTGTCTGCTCTATAGCGTCCTCGACAGCTTCCCCGGCCGGCGTTTGCTCCTCAATGGTTTCCGGTTCCGGCGAAGGTGACGGCGCAGCCAGCAGCTCCTCGTAGGCCCTCTCGGCGGCTTCCACGCTGGCGTGACTCAGGGTCACCAGCGTGTTTCGGCTCCCCGGCACCGCTCCACGGACCATCAAAACGTTTTGGTCCGGGTCGACTCTCTCCACCCGAAGGCCGCGGACGGTGACCTGGTGGTTGCCCATGTGACCAGGCATCTTCTGGCCCTTCAGGACACGGCCAGGCGACGTGCCGGCACCGATGGAGCCTGGAGACCTGCCCCGGTCCTTTTGGCCGTGGGTCTTGGGGCCTCCGTGAAAGCCGTGACGCTTCATTACGCCTTGGAACCCGCGGCCCTTGGAGTGGGCGGTCACGTGAACCCGCTCTCCCACGAAGAACTGACTCACGTTCAGCACCTGTCCTACCTCGTGGGCCGAAACATCGGTGACGGCAAACTCGCGGAGGTTTCGCACGCCTGTGGCCCTGGCACGCCGCAGGTGCCCCTGGGCAGGCTTGTTGAGCTGCTTGGCCTCGCCAAACCCAAGCTGCACGGCTTCGTAGCCATCGGTCAGACGGGTCCGCACCTGGATAACCACGCACGGTCCCACCTCCATCACGGTGACGGGCACCAAGCGTCCGTCCTCACCGAAGAGGTGACTCATCCCAACCTTTTTGCCTAGTAGTCCCGACAGCACGGTACGCCTCTATCTGTCTTCTACGCCTTGATAGCGATATCCACCCCGGCGGGCATTTGCAGCCGGGTCAGGTCATCGATGGTCTTCGCGTTCGGCTCCAGGATGTCCACCAACCGCTTGTGAATGCGCAGCTCGAAGTGTTCCCGGGAGTCCTTGTCGACGTGGGGCGATCGGATCACACAAAATCGTTTGATGCGCGTAGGCATCGGTATGGGCCCTCTTATCGCGGCTCCCGTGCGCTCCGCGGCCTCGACTATCCGGGCCGTTGATTGGTCCAGTAGCCGGTGTTCATACGCCTGAAGGACGATCCGCAGCTTATCTCTTGCCATCGCTTCTCCTCTATTGACCTTCTATGCGCTCACGCGCTCCGGGCTATGCGCTCACGCGCTCCGGGCCAGCGTCTCCGCCATCGCCTCAGGGACCCGCTCGTAATGGCCGAACTCCATGCTGTGAGTGGCGCGGCCCTGGGTCAGCGAGCGTACGGCCGTTGCGTAGCCGAACATCGCCGCCAGCGGCACCTCTGCCTCTACCACCTGAGTATCGCCATGTCCTTCCATTGACTTGATATGCCCCCGCCGGCCGCTGAGGTCGGCTAGCACGTCGCCTAAGTACTCGCCGGGCGTGATGACCTGAATCTTCATCATCGGCTCCAACAGCACCGGGCCTGCGTTGCGGAGGGCGCTCTTCAAGGCCATGGAGCCTGCGATTCTGAACGCCATCTCCGATGAGTCAACCGGATGGAAGCTTCCATCCACCAAAGTGGCCTTCACGTCCACCACTGGGTACCCTGCGATCACTCCGTTCCCGAGTGCCTCCGCCGCCCCTCGCCGCACCGCTGGAACGTACTCTTTGGGAATGGTCCCACCAACCACACGGTTCTCGAATACGAAACCCGCGTTGGGCTCGCTCGGCTCGACCTCCAAGACGCAGTGGCCGTACTGGCCATGGCCGCCTGTCTGACGGACAAACCGTCCCTCCGCTCGGGTCGCGCGGGTGATGGCTTCCCGGTAGGCTATCTGGGGCCTGCCAATGGTTGCGGTGACGTTGAACTCCCGGCGCATCCGGTCCACCAGAATATCCAAGTGCAGCTCACCCATGCCCGACATCACCGTCTGGCCCGTCCCCTCGTCGTAGCGCACCTGGAAGGTGGGGTCCTCTTCGGCCAGCTTGATAAGCGTGTCGGTCAGCTTGTCCTGCTCCGCTCGCGACTTGGGTTCGATGGCGACCGAGATCACCGGCTCGGCGAAGCGGATGGACTCCAGCAGCAGCGGGTGGCGCTCGTCGCAGATCGTCTCTCCGGTAAAGGTATGCTTGAGGCCCACGGCGGCGGCGATCTCTCCCACATCCACCTCTTCGACCTCTTCCCGGCGGTTGGCGTGCATCAGCACGATGCGCCCGAGCCGTTCCCGGACACCCTTGGTTGCGTTATAGACCATGGCGCCGGAGCGTACCCTGCCCGAGTAGACTCGAAAGTAGACGAGTCTTCCCACGAAGGGATCGGTGACCACTTTGAAGGCCAGCGCCGCGAAAGGAGCGTCGGCGTCGGCGAGACGCTCCACGAGCAGGTTAGTCTGGGGGTGAAGGCCGCGAATGGGGGGCATGTCCAGTGGGGAAGGGAGGTAGTCGATGACCGCGTCTAACAGCAGCTGAATACCCTTGCTATCGAGCGCGGAGCCGCATAGCACGGGTACCGCCTGATTGGCGATGGTCGCCCGGCGAAGGGCTGCCTTCAGCTCATCCGGACCGATGGAGCTTCCGTGCAGGTACCGTTCGAGCAGCTCGTCGTCGTTCTCCGCCACCCGTTCCACCATCTCCTCCCGTACCTTCGTCACCTCGGCCTCCAGCTCCGCGGGAACAGGGGCCTCGGTCATCGTACCCACCTCACCGTCCTCGACGAAAAACCAAGCCCTCTCCTCCAGCAGGTCCACCACTCCGCGGAAGTTCTCCTCGCTGCCGATGGGGTACTGCACGGGGATGGGCGTGGCCTTCAGCCGGTGGCGGATCATATCCATGGTCCGCTCAAAATCGGCCCCCAACCGGTCCATCTTATTCACGAAGCAGATACGGGCCACCTGGTAGCGGTCGGCCTGACGCCACACGGTCTCGGACTGGGGTTGCACCCCCGCCACGGCGTCGAAGACCACCACGCCGCCGTCGAGCACGCGCAGGCTGCGCTCTACCTCGGCGGTGAAGTCCACATGGCCGGGAGTGTCGATGATGTTGATGACGTGGCCATCCCACTGGCACTTGGTGGCCGCCGACGTGATGGTGATACCCCGCTCGCGCTCCTGGGCCATCCAATCCATAACGGTGGTGCCCTCGTGGACCTCGCCCAGCTTGTAGGTGCGGCCCGTGACGAACAGCACCCGCTCCGTGACGGTGGTCTTACCAGCGTCGATGTGGGCGATGAATCCTATGTTGCGGACCCTCTCAAGGCCCGTTGCCTCAACCTTGACCATTGCGTAGGGAGTCTTCTCCCGTTCCTCCTTCAGCGACTTAACGTTCAACGTTTAGTGACCGCGCGTTACGAGGGGTCAGCTCCTCAGACGCGTTACCATCGGTAGTGGACAAAGGCCCGGTTGGCCTCAGCCATCCGGTGCAGGTCCTCGCGCCGCTTGACCGCGGTACCCTGTCCCCTGGATGCCTCCACCAGCTCCTGGGCTAACAGCTCCGAAAAGGGCCGTCCCGATCGGGACCGGGCCGCCGCGATGAGCCACCGCATGGCGAGGGACGTGCGCCGCCGACCCTGGACCTCGATGGGCACCTGGTACGTGGCGCCGCCGACCCGGCGTGGCTTGACTTCCAGACTTGGCGTTACGTTTCTGATTGCCTGAGTGAACAGCTCCAGCCCCTCGCGGCGGGCCTCCTGCGAGGCCTGGTCCAAGGCCTGGTAGACGGCGCGTTGGGCGACCGTCTTCTTCCCTCGCTGCATCACGCGGTTGATGAAGCTTGAGAGCTCCGCGCTTTTGTAGCGGGGGTCAGGCGGTAGGACCCGCGGCTCTGCCCGTCTTCGCCTTGCCATCTCTGTCGTTCCTCTACTACTTCTTCTTCACGCGCGTTTCCACGGGCCGGCCTAGCTTCCTCATCACATCCGCCGCGTCACGCCCGCGCCTTGCCAGCCGGCGGCACAAAAACACCCCCACGATTGATTGGTAGTCCATCGTGGAGGTGAGGTCGGGGATGCCTAGCTACCTGAGGACCGAGGGCGCTTTGTGCCGTACTTACTCCGTCCTCGCTGGCGGCCGGTGACGCCGGTGGCATCCAACGCACCACGGATGATGTGGTATCGGACGCCGGGCAGGTCCTTCACACGACCACCACGGATCAGGACGACGGAGTGCTCCTGGAGGGTATGGCCTTCGCCAGGGATATAGGCGGTGACCTCCATACCGTTGGTCAGCCGCACCCTGGCAACCTTCCGCAGAGCCGAGTTCGGCTTCTTAGGCGTCACCGTCCGCACCTGGGTGCAGACCGCCAGCCGCTGAGGGCTGCCCTTTCCACGGTACACGCGATTGCGCAGGGAGTTGCGGACAAGGCGAAGCGCAGGCGCCTTGGTCTTCTTGACCAAGCGCTGGCGACCATGTCGTACCAACTGATTGACCGTAGGCATTCGCTCGGTTCCCCGACGGCGCAAGGAACTATCCGTCCCTCAGACGCCAAAATACAATCCTACCAGCCAGGCCATAATAGTGTCAACCGCGACGGCGCGCCTTGGGCGGCCCTCCGAACACCCATGGCAACCCCACGAATTTCCACCGTTTTCACCCATGTATAATAACTGCCTAGAAGCAGGGTCAGTCAGTGGTGGACCCATTGGCACGCAGACAGGGCTCTATGCGCATCTACACCAAGCGCGGCGACTCAGGCGAGACGGGTCTGCTCTATGGCGGGCGCGTGTCGAAAACGGACCCCCGATGCGAGGCGTACGGCACCACGGACGAGGCGATCTCCGCCCTGGGGCTGGCCCGGGCGTTGGCCCAAGACCCACTGGTGCGCCAGACCATAGAGCAGGTGCAGCGCGACCTCTTCACCGTGGGCGCCGAGCTGGCCACCGACGCGGCAGAGTACGCGAAGCTCCAGCAGCACTTCAGCGTGGTCACGCCGGAGATGACGGCCGAGGTTGAGCGGTTCATCGACGAGCTAACCGCGCAAGTCGAGCTCCCCAGGGCGTTCATTATCCCCGGTGCTTCGGCCGCGTCGGGCGCGCTCGACCTGGCCCGGACTATCCTGCGCCGCGCGGAGCGTCGGGCCGTGGCCTTGCACGAGGCGAAGCTGCTGGTGAACCCGGAGGTGCTCCGCTACCTGAACCGGGTGGCCGACCTGGCCTTCATGCTGGCCCGTTTTGAAGACCGCCATCTTCCCTTGGAGCGCCTGAGCGGCGACCGCAAGCCCACCGCATAACGAGGCCCAGACCCTAGCCTGCTACAATGGCCCACGTGGACCCTATCGTCATCATCGACTACGGGGCGGGCAACCTCCGAAGCGTGCAGAAGGCGTTTGAACGGCTCGGGCACGAGACCGTCTTCGCCTCCGACCCTGTGGCGGTCGCCAACGCTCCCGCGCTCGTGTTCCCTGGCCAGGGCGCCTCGCCGCCGGCCATGGCCGCGCTGAACGCCAACGGTCTTGCCGATGCCGTCCGCGAGGCTATCCAGCAGGGGAAGCCCTTCTTCGGCGTTTGCCTGGGACTCCAGCTGCTCATGGAGTCGTCGGAGGAGGGTGACACCAAGTGCCTTGGGATCCTTCCCGGCACCACCAAGCGCCTGCCGCCGGGGCTCAAGGTGCCTCACATGGGCTGGAACAGCGTGTACCTCAACGACAGCCATCCGGTCTTTGAGGGCGTGCCCCAGGAGAGCCACTTCTACTTTGTCCACAGCTACTACGCGGACCTCCAGGACAAGGAATCCCTGCTGGGCAGCACCAGCTACGGTGTCCAGTTTTGCTCGGTGGCGGTCCGCGACAACCTGATCGCCACCCAGTTCCACCCGGAGAAGAGCGGCCCGCTGGGGCTGAGGCTCTACGACAACTTCGTCCGGCGCTTCGTGTATAGGGAGACCGCCCCATCGCGGTGACGCCAAACCTTGGAGTGAGCTGACGTATCATGGAAGTGATCCCCGCCATAGACCTGCGGGAGGGACAGGTAGTCCGGCTGCACCAGGGCGACTACGGGAAGCAGACGGTGTACTCCACCGACCCGGTGGCGGTGGCGCGGGCGTTTCAAGCTGCCGGGGCGCCGCGGCTCCACATCGTGGACCTGGACGGCGCGCTGGAGGGTGCGCCGCGCAACACGCGTGTCTACGAGGGTATCGCCCGAAGCGTGCGAGTCCCCTTCCAGGTCGGCGGCGGACTGCGGACCCTCGACGCAGTGAACGAAACCCTGGCCGTGGGCGCGGACCGGGTCGTCCTGGGGACGGCCGCCGTGGCGGACCCGGACCTGGTTGGTCAGGTGGTGGCTAAGCACGGGGCCGAGCGGGTGGTGGTGGGCTTAGACGCCCGCGATGGCCTCGTGGCCATCAAAGGCTGGACCGAAGGGACTCCCGTCAACGCCATGGAGCTCATGACCCGTATAGCCGTCATGGGCGTTGGCCGGTTCATCTACACCGACATCGCCCGCGACGGCACGCTGACGGAGCCGAACTTCGACGCCGCGGCGGCCATGGTCCGCCATGCCCGTGGCCTGGTGGTAGGAGGCGGCTGGACCGGCGGCATCGCGCTTGCGGTTGCTGGTGGCATTAGCACCATCGCCCACCTGGAGCGGTTGGCTGACCTTGGGGCCGCTGGCGCTATCGTGGGCAGCGCCGCCTACACTGGCGCAATCGACCTGGCCGAGGCCGTGGCCGCGCTGAGGGACCGATGAAAGTTTCCTATCAGCATGGCCTCTCCAAGGAGCAGGCCGTCGCCAGGCTAGACCAGTTCGTGTCTCAGATGCTGGAGGTATACGGCAGCCAGGTGATGGAGCAGAGCCGGACCTGGCAGGGCGACGAGCTCCTATTTCCACCCCAAACCCTTGGCTTCAAGGTGTCGGGCTCCGCGCTGGTCACCGACGCCGAGGTCATCGTGGACGCCAAGCTGCCCCTCCTGGCCAGGCCCTTCGAGGGTGAGCTGCGCCAGCGGGTCGAAGCCGCCCTGGCCAGGGCGTTTGGTTCCTCCGGGTAGCACTTCCTATCTAGCTGCAAGCCTTTAGGTTGTTTTTCCCGCCCGGCCCACCCCGGTGCGCCGGCTTGCTGCGCGAAGCGTTCCGGCGTGGGCTTGACTACCCTTGCTGTACATCGACCATAAGGGACCCCGCAAGTAGGTGCAGGACACGTCCTGCCAGGGCTGTGCCCTGGTTGACGGCCTTCTCAGCCGCTCCTACACTGCAACCGCCGCGCTGGCAAACGTCTCAGAGGGGGTACCGCCATGAACACGTATCCGGTCATTGAAAAGGGTGGCCCGCAACGTGTTCCACCCAACCTGGCAGACTACGACGGCACCCTGCGGCGCTTCGACTGGGCCCAGGTGGAAGGGGAGCTGGACTGGCTGCCCAACGGCGGGCTGAACCTGGCCCATGAGGCCATCGACCGTCACTGCAACGCTGGCCTGGGCGGTAAGGTGGCCATGCTGTGGGAAGGGAAGAACGGGGAAGAGGAGCGCTACACCTTCGACGAGATGCGGCAGGAGTCCAACCGGTTCGCCAACGTCCTCAAGGGGCTGGGGCTGAAGAAGGGCGACCGGGTCTTCACCTTCATGGAGCGCATCCCCGAGCACTACTCCGTCGTTTTCGGCACGCTCAAGGCGGGCTGCATCATCGGCCCGCTCTTCTCCGCCTTTGGCCCGGACCCAGTCAAGGACCGGCTGGAGAATAGCGGTGCCAAGGTGCTGGTCACCCAGCCGGAGCTACGGACGCGCATCGCTCACGTATTGCCACAGCTGCCTGAGCTGGAGAAGGTGATCATCGTCAATAGAGGTGGGCGGTCCACGGACCCGATGGCCGATGGCGACCTCGACTACTATCGCCTCATGGCGGACGCCTCCGCGGAGCTGGGACCGCTGGACACCACGAGGGACGACTACTCAGTGATGCACTACACCTCCGGCACCACCGGCAAACCCAAGGGCGCCGTGCACCGGCACAACGCCGTCATCCAGCACTACCTCACTGGCAAGTTGGTACTCGACCTGCACCCGGACGATATCTACTGGTGCACCGCCGACCCTGGCTGGGTAACGGGTACCTCCTACGGCATGTTCGCGCCGTGGTCCAACGGCGTGACCCAGGTGGTCTACGAGGGTGGCTTCGGGGCCCGCAAGTGGTACGAGATCATCCAGAAGTACAAGGTCACCATGTGGTACACGGCCCCCACGGCGGTCCGCATGCTCATGAGAGCTGGCACGGAGCTGCCACGGCAGCACGACCTCTCCAGCCTGCGATACGTCTGCTCGGTAGGCGAGCCGCTCAACCCGGAGGCCGTCATTTGGGGCCAGGAGGCGTTTGACCTGCCCATCCACGACAACTGGTGGCAGACCGAGACTGGCGCCATCCTCATCGCCAACTACCTCGTGCTGCCCATTCGGCCCGGCTCCATGGGCAAGCCCCTGCCCGGCATCACCGCCGGCGTGGTAGACGATCAGGGCAACGAGCAGCCGCCGGGTGAAGAGGGCGACCTGGCCATCCGGCCCGGGTGGCCGGCCATGTTCCAGACCTACTGGAAGGACGAGGAGCGGTACAACTCGAAGTTCGTCAACGGCTGGTACACCACTGGCGACCGCGCTCGACGCGACGAGGACGGCTACTTCTGGTTCATCGGCCGCGCCGACGACGTCATTAACACCGCCGGCCACCTGGTAGGCCCCTTCGAGGTGGAGAGCGCCCTCATCGAGCACCCCGCCGTGGCCGAGGCTGGGGTCATCGGTAAGCCGGACCCCATCGCCATGGAGGTGGTCAAGGCGTTCGTATCGCTGAAGGAGGGGTACGAGGCCTCGGATGAGCTGCGTCGGGAGCTGATGGGGTTTGCTCGGGGCAAGTTGGCGGCCGGTGTGGCGCCGCGCGAGATCGACTTCATCGCCTCGCTGCCCAAGACTCGCTCGGGCAAGATCATGCGCCGGCTGCTCAAGGCCCGCGAGTTGGGCCTGCCCGAGGGTGACACATCGACGTTGGAGGATGATTAGGCCCCGATGTATCGGGGCACCCACTTGCGGGGTCCCCATCGCTCGTTACGACGTGGCGTCACGAAGCCCACGCCGAGACGCTCCGGGGCGAGTTGGGTGGGACAATCAACCTAAGGGCTTGCACTAAGTGTTGGTTTGCTTGAGAGATTCCTCGTTCCGCCTGCGGCGGACTCGGAATGACAAGGGGACGCTTCCTTTGTCACCCTGAGTGAAACGAAGGGTCTCGTCTTCTTCCAGACTGGAAAACGAGATTATTCGCCCCCCGATTTATCGGGGGACTCAGAATGACATGAGGGAGCGCCTCGGCACTTATGGCCTCACGCTTGGACTGGCCTAGGGTAAGCAGCCCGTTGCGAGTAGCCGCTACGGCTGCTTTTTGGCGGCGTCTCGAGTGGGCATGAGGTTGTCGCGGAAGGCGGCCATCTCGTTGCCGTTCAGGGCCTGACCTAGACGGTCCACCCGGTCCCAGAACCGGGCGATGGCCCGGGCCGTGTTGGACCGTCCTTGCTCGAACTCCTTGGCAAACTTACGGTCTCCAAAGGTCTTCTCCAGGTCTTCCTGGAAGTACCGCCAGGTTACCTCGAAGTCGTTGCGGTACCGCTCAGCCGCCAGCTCTATCTCGTGTTTGTAGCTGTCCCAGCCGCTCATAGCGCTGCCCCTCCATTGGTTGGTAAACCATTCGCCTATCACCAACTTTAGGACAGGCGATGGGACCGTTCATGTTCGACAGGCCCGCCACGAACGACCGCCCATGGGCGCCCGCCCTAAGTCCGTCGAAGGACAAAGGGGGCGAGATTCTTCGTCCCCCTTTGGGGTCCTCAAGAATGACATAACCCCGGGGGCCTTAGAATGACATACAACAGGGCGTTTTTACTTCTGTGGCCTGCCGCCCCACGGTTCACCCAAGCTATGATACCTTAGGCTCGCAATCCCGCCGTTGGGGAGGTTGGAGTCATGGCACGCGTGGGGAAGGCCGCCACGAAGGCTGATAGCCCTACCCTGTTCAGCCAGATACCTGACGCCGGACCCAAGGACCGTCCTCCGCTTCTGATACTGCTAGACGGCCACGCCATGGTCTTCCGGGCCTGGTTCGCGCTGCAAAACCAGCCCATGACCGTCCGGCGCACCGGCGAAGAGGTACGTGGCGTCTACGGCTTCATCAACACTATGTTCAAGGCCATCTCCGACCTTCGTCCCACCCACCTGGCGATCGCCTTCGACCCACCCGGCCCCACTTTTCGTCACGAGCAGTTTACCGAGTACAAGGCCAACCGGCCGGAGGCGCCACCCGAGCTCCACGCCCAGGTGGAACGGGTAAAGCAGGTTGTTCGGGCCATGCACGTGCCTATCCACGAAGTACCCGGCTACGAGGCTGACGACGTTATCGGCACCATCTCGAAGCGCGCCGCCAAGCAGGGCATCGACACGATTATCTTCACCGGCGACTCCGACACCTTGCAGCTCGTTTCGCCACACGTCCGCGTGCTGATGACCACCGGCTTCGGCGACCAGAAGATGTACGACGAGTTGGCCGTGCGGGAGCGGTACGGCGGGCTGGAGCCCAGCCAGCAGATCGATATCAAAGCGCTGCAGGGCGACACGTCCGACAACGTTCCCGGCGTGCCGGGCATCGGCAACAAGACAGCCATCAAACTGGTCCAGGAGTTTGGCAGCGTCGATGGCATCTACGAGCATCTGGACGAGGTGAAACCCCCGCGAATCCAACAGCTCCTACGTGACCATGAGGCCGCGGCCCGGCAGAGCCATGAGCTGGTCACCATCGTCACAGAGGTGCCGGTGGGGTTCGACTTGGACGAGAGCCGTTTCGGCCAGTACACCCGCGACGAGGTGCTGGACGTCTTTCGCGAGCTGGATTTCAACTCCTTGGCCCAGCGCATTCCGCCACCCCTAGGCGAGGCAGGGGAGGAGGCCGACGCCGGTCCGGCGCGCGAGGCCGGCCCTAAAGCCGAGCCTACGCAGACCATCATCGTGGACACTCCCGAAGGCCTGGACGCCATGGTCAAGGAGCTGCGCGCCGCCTCCACCATCGCCTTCGATACGGAGACCACCTCCACCAATCCCATGGAGGCCGAGTTGGTAGGCCTCTCCCTCTCTGCAAAGCAGGGAGTGGCCTACTACGTGCCGGTGGGACATCGCTCGGGCCAGCAACTCCCGTTGGACCAGGTGATGGCACAGGTCCGGCTCGTCATGGAGGAGCCGTCCATCGGCAAAGTGGCCCACAACGCCAACTTCGATATGACGCTGCTGGCCAACTACGGCATCAGTCCCAGAAGCGTGAACCTGACCTTCGATACCATGCTGGCCGTCCACTTGTTGGGCGACAAGGCACTGGGACTGAAGGCCCAGGCCTTCAATCGGCTCATGGTGGAGATGACCAACATCACCGAGCTGATCGGCACCGGGCGTAAGCAGATCACCTTCGACGCTGTGGATATCGCCGACGCGGCACCCTACGCCGCGGCCGACGCTGACATGACCCTGCGCCTATACAGGGTGCTGGAGGCCGAGCTGCGGAAGGAGGGCCAGCTGGAGCTGCTCGCTCAGCGCGAAATGCCCCTGGTGCCGGTGATCGTGCAGATGCAGCGCAACGGCATCGCCGTCGACACCACGGTGCTGGAAGAGCTATCGGAGCAGCTGACCGAGGGGATTCAGACCTGCGAGGCGGCGATCTATGACGACGTGGGCCACCGGTTCAGCATCAACTCGCCCGCCCAGCTTTCGGAGGTCCTGTTCAAGGAGCTGAAGCTTCCCACGGGCAAACGCACGCAGACGGGGTATTCGACGGACGCCGCCACCTTGGAGTCCTTTAGCAGAATGCCACCCGAGGTGCTGGAAAACACGAAGCCTCAGAGCTTGCAGGTGGTTGGCAATATCCTCGAGTACCGCGCGCTGACCAAGCTGAAGTCAACCTACGTGGATACCCTTCCCCTGGCGGTGAATCCATGGACGCATCGCATCCATACCAGTTACAACCAGGCGGGTTCGGCCACGGGCCGCATCGCCAGCAACGAGCCGAACCTACAGAACATCCCGGTCCGCACCGAGCTGGGCCGTCGCGTGCGCAAGGCGTTTATCGCCGAGGACCGGCCCGATTGGCTGCTCCTGGCCGCCGACTACTCCCAGGTGGAGCTGCGCGTGCTGGCCCACCTCTCCCTGGACCCCGGCCTCATCGCCGCCTTTGAGCGGGACGAAGACATCCACGCGGCTACGGCCTCGTTGGTCTACAAGGTGCCCCTGGACGGGGTGACGGCGGACATGAGGCGTATCGCCAAGGTGATGAACTTCGGAGTCATCTACGGGCTCAGCGCCTTTGGCATTTCCCAGCAGACGGAGCTGACCAACGAGGAGGGAGCCCAGTTCATCGCTACCTACTTCGGCAGCTACCCCAGAGTGAAGGAGTACCTGGACGAGACCATCGTTAGGGCCCGCTCCGACGGCTACGTGGAGACGTTGCTGGGCCGGCGGCGCTACGTGCCGGAGCTGCGGGCGCCCAACTTCCAGGTCCGCCAGGCAGGCGAGCGCATGGCGGTGAACATGCCGGTCCAGGGGACCGCTGCCGAGGTCATCAAGGAGGCGATGGTGGTGGTGCAACGCCGGCTGGAAGAGTCCAGCGCCCGTAGCAAGATGCTGCTGCAGGTCCACGACGAGCTGGTGTTCGAGACGCCTAGGGAGGAGCTGGAGGACCTGCGCAAGCTCGTGCTGGACGTTATGCCCAACGCCTTGGAGCTGGCTGTACCGTTGAAGGTTGAGATCAAGACCGGCGAGACCTGGGGTGACATGGACTAACGGGCAGGGCCCGCTGCCGAGTGCGGGGTCCCCATCGTCGTCTTAGAACGGTTCGCGCCTAAGCCCACGCCAGCCCCGACTTGTCGGGGCACCCCCCTGCGGTGTCCCTATCGCTTACTACGACGTAGTGATGTGAAGCCCACGCTGGACCGCTTCCAGGCAGCAAACCGGCGTACCGGTGTGGGTTGGGCGGGAGAACCAACCTAAGTGGCAGCCCTAAGCTTTGCTTTGCATGAGAGATTCTTCGTTCCCGATTCCATCGGGACTCGGAATGACAGTTGTAGGCCCACCTCGGCGGGCCGATTGACAGGACATCGGAGCGTCAATACACTCCTCCCCGGAAGCGGGCCGTTGACGCGAACACACGCACTCCAAGCTTTGAACCCTGGCTTCTTTCGGTATCAATCCTGAATTTCTGGAGGAGGGACTATGCTATTTCACGTGACCGCGACCCACACCGAGGACAATTGCCCCGGCTATCATCCGGAGCAAATGCCCGCTGTCCTGGAAGCGGCCGAAAAGGAGGTATCTTCAAAAAGTGTGTAAACAGTCAGGCGGTGTACCCTCTCTCTGAACAACACGGGCTCGAGGCCCAAGAGAGGAGATAGACCGCCCATGAGGAAGGAAAGCACTGAGAGTAGGTCGGAGTCAAGGCCGGAGTGGGAGCAGTTGGAGGATTGGGTGCGAAGCCAGGTCCAGAGGCTGATCCAGGAGTTGCTGGAGGAGGAGGTGACGGCGTTTCTGGGAAGGGCGAAGTCGGCGCTCAGATCCGACTCGGACAACGATACCGGCTATCGGAACGGATACGGCAGAGCCCGGAGGCTTACGCTGAGTTCGGGAACGATACAGCTGAGGCGGCCGCGAGTCCGCGATACCGAGGAGCAGTTCGAGAGCCGGCTGCTGCCGCTGTTCGTCAACAGGACCAGGAAGGTTGCTGAGTTGATCCCCGAGCTGTACCTGCACGGTCTATCCGAAGGCGACTCCGATCTGGCTTTGCGGGGGCTGCTGGGAGAGGACGCACCGGTATCGGCGAGCACGGTGGCCCGGTTGAAGTCCAAGTGGAACGATGAGCTTGCCCAATGGCGCAGCCGGCCCCTAGATGACCTGGAAGTGGTCTACATGTGGGTGGATGGAGTCTACGTCAAGGCCGGTCTTGAGAAGGAGAAGGCGGCAGTACTGGTGGTGGTGGCGGCCCTGATCGACGGGAGCAAGGTGGTGGTGAGCGCTGTTCCCGGATACAGGGAGTCCACAGAGAACTGGTCCGATGTGCTCGGGGGCATGAGGCGCCGCGGGCTGGAGTGCCCGAGGCTGGTGGTTGGGGACGGACACCTGGGCATCTGGGGAGCTCTGCGCAACGTCTATCCGCAGGCGGCAGAGCAACGCTGCTGGAACCACAAGATCGTAAACGTGCTCGCCAAGCTTCCAAAGCGACAACAGGACCAGGCCAAGCTCATGCTGCGTACTATCCCCTACGCGCCGACTCGGACAGAGGCTGAGCGGCTCAGGACGGTGTTCACCAGGTGGTGCGGCGACCATTCCTACGAGGCGGCCTCAGAGGCCTTGGAGCGGGACTGGGACCGCATGGTCACCTTCTATGACTTCCCAAAGGAGCACTGGGGGCACCTTCGCACGACGAACCCGGTAGAATCACCCTTCGCGGCCCTCAGGCTTCGGACCGATGCCGCCAAGCGCTACAAGAGGGTCGATCGGGCGATAGCGGTGATCTGGAAAATGTTGATGGTCGCCGAACAGCGCTTCAGGCGTCTGAAGGCCCCTGAGTTGATCGAAGACGTCTATCTCGGTGCACAGTATGCGGATGGAATCGCCATTGAATCAACGGCTGAGAAGGTCGCCGCCTGATGTCGTTTACACACCTATCGACGTAACCTCCCGAAAAGTTCGAGGACCTGGGCAAGCAGTTCAACGTGAAGGTGCACTTCTTGCTGAATGCCGCCCCGGAGCACGTGTTCTATGCCTTGCTGGAAGCGGACAGCGTCTCCAGTGTGGGACGGCTCATGCTCGGCGGGTTGCCCATCCTCTCCTCCTACAAGGTCACGGTCGTCCAGTCGTTGGAGGAGACCATCGCCATGGGGAGGGCAATGCAGGCCCGAGCGGCGGGTGGGAGCTAACGGCAGGCTTTCGTCCCCAACGGCGGTCCGACGTGAGCGCGCCCTATGGGCCTGTGTGGCCCTCGGTCGCCGTTATCTGACGCTCTAGCGCTTCGACCGCCCCGTACTGCTCGTCCAGCAGCTTGTAGCAGCGCTCCAAGTAGAGCTTGGCCAAAGAAGCGCCCCGGTCGGATAGATCGTGGGCGGCGGCACGCACCTTAGCGGTCCAGTAGCGTTCGGGCAGAAGCTCCTCCAGCGCCTGCATGGAGCCGTCGGACTCACCTGCCAAGGCTGCGTCGTCACGTTCCAAGGCGAAGCGCAGCATGCCCACATGCTTGGACAGCTCCGCCAGGCGGTCGCGCTCGCTCATCAGCCCGTATAGCACCTGTTGCACGTCGGCGCCGCCAGACACGTCCTCGCTTCGAATCTGGGCTGGCGTGGGCTGCGCGTCGAGGTACTGCTGGTAGATGCCGGCGTAGGCCTGCACCGCCTCGGCCGTCTCCTGCATGGCAATGGCGAGGTCTGACACCGACAGGTTCCCGCCGTTGACCAGGTCATCCCCTCGGAGTTGAGCCAGCCGCTCCATCTCTCCTATGCTCTCCACTGCCTCTGGCAGCGGGGGCGCGGCAAAGCTGTTCAGAGAGCCGGCCATGGACTCAGTGACCAAGCTGCCAAGCTGGGAGGCCAGCAAAGGAGGCAGGTACTTACCCATGTCCATCTGAATGGGCAGGACCAGGACATAGGTGGCGACGACGCGGTTGCTATCGCGGTCGCGGAAGTAAAGGAGGGCGTGGCCCCGCGGGTGCCGGGGGTCGCCCGAGTCGAACGTGAGTGCCATGGCCTGAGAAGCCTCCTGGGCCCCATTATAGCGAGATGTGGAGGCGGGTTAGCACACGGGGCCACTCGTGGTCCGACCGGCCAGCCATGTGTGGTGGGTGAGAGATCCTTCGCTCGGGTGTAATCGGGACGAAGAATGACGGGTCATTGTCTCCTTTGTCACCCTTCGTCCGCCTTAGGCGGACGAAGGGTCTCGTCCCCTTCCAGACAGGAAAGCGAGATTCTTCACTCCGCTCAGAGTGACAGTCAGCGTCCCGGCGCGGACTTCATGGCGCTACGTCGTAATGAGCGATAGGGACACCGTCCGCCTTAGGCGGAGGTCTAGGGCTCGGCCCTGGCGGGTGTAAGAGAAACCCTAGGTTGGTTGTCCCGCCCGGCCCGCCCCGGTGTGCTGTTTCTACTGTGCGAAGCGTCTCGGCGTGGGCTTGAGCGAGCTACGTTGACTCGCAGCAGGGACCCCGCACGTAGGTGCAGGGCCGCGCCCTGCGTGCTTGACACCCTACAGGCGCTCCTTTAGGCTTCGCTACCGTCCAGGGCGCCGATGTCTCGATGGCCGTGGCGGTGCGCAACGCCCTCCTGACCGTAGTACCGAAAGAGCAAATGAGCGGAGACCTCCGCCCCACTCCCTCTACGCCCCAAGTCCAGGAAGCCCCCACCTTCGGAGGGTCTCGCCGGTTGGCGGTTCTTTGCCTTGAGTGACGTCGCCGTCAACCTATCCTTATTGGGCATCGTTCTCGTCGTCCTCCTCTCCCCCTTTTTATTCAGAAGGTTGGAGGAGAACCTGGAAGTCTTCCTCTTTGTGATGGGTGCGTTGGCCGCTACCGCCTCAGGCGTCTGGACCCTGCACCTGGTAGAAGAAGCCCTGGTCGAGCCCATCAAGATTACGCTGGCTGTACTGTTTGCGGGCCTGTTGTTCCACTACGTTGGACACCGGGTAATCAAGCGGGGCGTTCAAGCGATCCTGAAGCGAGTGCCGCTCGGTCTCTTCGTCGGGCTCCTGGTGGTGTCCATCGGGCTGGTGTCCAGCGTGATTTCCGCCATCATCGCGGCGCTGGTGCTGGTAGAGATCGTGGTCGCCCTCTCGTTGGAGCGCCGGGCCACGGTGGCCCTCACGGTGGTCGCGTGCCTTTCCATCGGCATCGGGGCCGTGATGACTCCCCTGGGAGAGCCCCTCTCGACCATTGCGACCGCCAAACTCCAGGGTCCGCCTCACAACGCGGACTTCTTCTTCTTAGCCCGTTTGCTGTGGCCATACGTCTTGCCCGGAGTGTTCGGCGCCGGGCTGATAGGGGCTTTCTTGGTCCCGGCCCTGGCCGGCAAGACCGAAGAGGTGGCCACTGCTGAGGAGGCCAGCGGCCTTCAGGAAGTCCTCATCAGGGTCGTGAAGGTGTACGTGTTTGTGATGGCCTTGACACTGTTGGGCGGTGGCTTCAAGCCCATCATTGACCAGTACTTCGTGAAGGTGCCACCTGAGGGGCTCTACTGGGCCAACGCCACCTCGGCCATCCTAGACAACGCCACCGTGGCGGCGGCGGAGATCGGTCCCGCGCTCAGTACCGACCAGATTCAGGGCGCCCTCATCGCCATGCTGGTGTCGGGGGTCATGCTGATACCGGGCAACATTCCGAATATCATCTCGGCGGGCAAGCTGCGCATCGGTATGAAGGAGTGGGCCAAGGTGGGGGTCCCCCTGGGCGCGCCGGTGATGCTCCTTTACTTCCTGGTCCTCTACCTTCCGACCTACCTATAGCTCTCTATTCTCTCCTTCGCCTCGTAATCTCTCGGCCTCGCCCGGGGCCCTTCGATAGGCTGAGGGTCAGAAGGGGTTCCCGCCTAAGCCAACCGGTACGCTCGCCGCGGACCGGACATGCCCTTCCTGCTAGCACTTAGTTGCGCGAATCTCTTTACAAATAGCAGGGCGTCCGGGTAGGCCAACGCAAGGTGGTTTTCCTCACCCATCCGCTCCCCTTCGGAGAACTCAGGGTAAACTCCGCGCCGCTTCGACTAGCAGAGGCACCCTCCCAGCCCCGGGGTTCAGGAGGTCCTGCCCTCTGAGACGCTTGTGGGTGGGTGGGAATGACTAGGTATTTCCGCAAGCAAGCACTAGGAAGGGGGAGGCTTGAGGCCGCGGCAGGTCAGGTTAGGGTTGTCTAGATGCGGCGCGCGCTACGGACTTGGGCCAGACGCGCTTCGGCGATGGCGTCGGCCGCTTGGGCCGTGGTAACGCCCTGGTCCTGGGCGGTGCGAATGACCTGGAGGATAGTATCGTAGATGTGGGAGGTCTTCTCGAAGGCGGGCTCTGGGTCGTACTCCCGGTCCAGCTCGTAAAACACGTTGATAACCCCGCCGGCGTTGACCACGTAGTCCGGCGCGTACAGAATGCCGCGCTGGGTCATCAGCTCAGCGTCCCCGTCCTCTGCCAGCTGGTTGTTGGCCCCACCGCAGACCACCTGGCACCGGAGCTCCGGAATACTCTGGGCGTTGAGCACGCCGCCTAAGGCGCAGGGGGCGAAGACATCGCACTCTGCTGAAAGAATCTCGTCGGGCCTCACTATGGTCACGGCCTGGCCCAGGGCCCGCGCCGCCTGGAGTTTCTCCTCGCGGATATCCGTGATGATGAGCTTGGCGCCCGCTTCCACCAGATGCTTGCTCAGGGCGGAGGCCACGTTGCCGTAACCCTGGACCGCGACGATCCGTCCCTCCAGGGAGTCGTTGTCCCAGGTGGCCTTGGCGCATGCCCGCATAGCCTGGAAGATTCCGAACCCCGTAACCGTGGCGGGATTTCCGCTGCCACCCATCGCTTGAGAAACGCCAAGCACGTGCTCGGTCTCGTAGGAGACCCACTCCAGGTCTTGGGGGCTGGCCCCCACGTCTTCCGTGGTGATGAAACGGCCACCCAGCGAATCCACAAACCGGCCGTAGGAGCGGAACATGCCCTCGGTCTTATCGGTTCGTGAGTCGGCCATGATAAGCCCCTTGCCACCGCCCAACGGCAGTCCCGCCACCGCCGACTTGTAGGTCATGGCCCGGGAGAGACGCAGCACGTCCAGGATGGCCTCGTCCTCCGTTTTGTACGGCCAGATGCGGACGCCGCCGAGCGCGGGACCAAGCGTCGTATCGTGAATGGCGATAAACGCCCGCAGGCCCACGGCTGGGTCCACCCAGATGGCCAGCTGCTCATGGCCGTGCTGTTCCATGTACTCGGAGATGTTCAACGTGTTCCCCTGCGATGGACTGTACCGTAGCCTGGGCCGCAGTCCCACCAGCCGTGATTGATGCTATCAAGGGCGTGGGGCTTGGACAACCGGGGCTATCACGCACGCGCTTGCAGTTAGTTAGATGCGGGCCGCGGAGAAGGGGGGCAAGAGCCACTTTCCAGGGGACTCTTTTGGCGGTTGCGCAACATGTTCCTGAGCGCCCCAATGGAGGCGATACCTTCACGGGGAAGCACGAATATTGTGAAGGCGGTGATGGGTAAGAACAGCACTGCGTGCAGGACGATGGCGAAACTGATGGCGTTGGCCTTGGGAACGTCCCATAAGTCCAGCAAGCTTACGACGGCGAATTCGAAGGTGCCCAGGGCGCCAGGAAGGCCCGGAACGGCGGTGGCAAAGAAGATGCCGCCTATCACCGCCACCATGATGAGGTGAAATCCTATGTCTATCCCGGCCGTACGAGCCAACAGCATCCCAACTGGGACCAGCAGCAGCCAGTAGGCACAAGTGATACTAAAGGTGAGCGCTACCAGGCGTTTCTGCTTCCAAAGGTCCCGGACTGCGTTTCCGAAAGAGGCCACGCCCGGTATGCGACGGAGGATGGGGAAGCGCTGGACGATACGGTTCAGCAAGAGCAGGAGGAGGAGCCAGCCCATGAGGAAGACAGTTCCACCCGCCAAAACGAGGGAGTACTGCCAAAGCTCCGGCAAGAACACGACGGTAACGGTAATGAACAGCAGCGTAAAGACGAGGTCCTGGACTCGGCACATCATCATGGTAGCCAACACGACCCCGCCAGGGAGGCGGTCCCGCAGCGTCAGGATACCCAGCTCCAATCCCTCGTCGAAAATGCGGACCGGAGAGACGTTGTTGAGTCCCAAAGCCGCGTTTTCAATGAGCATCAGACGCACCGTGCTTACTCGGTGGGTCGTCCACATAAAGCTCCAGCGCAAGGCCCGCAGATAAGACGACGCCAACACCAGCGCCACCGGCACAATGAGCGCGAGCAGGGACCAGCCCTGCAACGTCTCACGCACCTCCTGCCACCGAGCGCCTTGGAGGGCCAGCCTGCCAAAAAAAAGGCCCAGCCCTACCCCGAGCGCCATCAAGGCGACCTGAGTGAGCAATTTGCGATTAATCCGCATCCAGCCCCTGAAGGTTCGCAGGCTGTGCGTCCCACGCGCTACCACCGATCGCTAAGACCGGCCCGCGGGTCGACGGCAAGCCCTGATGGTACACTATGAAGGTTGCCATGACGGAGTACCCTACGCATCACTTTCAGGCGGTTTCCCGCTACACGGTGTCCATCGGCTTCGACCGCCGGCTCTACCCCTACGACCTCCGGGCCTCCATCGCGCACGCCCAGATGCTGGGACGCCAAGCCATCATTTCGCAACAGGACTGCGAGGCCATCGTGGCAGGTCTCAAGCAGGTCCGTCAAGAAATCGATGCGGGCACCTTTCCGTGGCGGGAAGAGCTGGAAGACCTGCATATGAATATCGAGCGCCGCCTGCACGAGCTCGTGGGCGAGCCAGCCGGCAGGCTGCATACCGGCCGGTCGCGTAACGACCAGGTCGAGACTGCCATGCGGCTGTACCTCCGGGAAGCCATTCAGGCGATTACGGCAAAAGCGCACCGGCTTCAGGGTGTGCTGCTGGGGCTCGCCGACGCCCACGCCGAGACGCTCATGCCTGGCTACACCCACCTCCAGCGGGCCCAACCGGTGCTCCTGGCCCACCACCTGCTGGCGTACGTGGGGATGTTCGAGCGGGACACGGCCCGGCTGGCGGACTGCGCGAGGCGGGCGAATGTCCTACCCCTGGGTAGTGGCGCCTTGGCCGGGGTCCCTTACCCCATCGACCGCACCTTCGTCGCCCAGGAGCTCGGGTTTGAGGCCGTCAGCACCAACTCCCTCGATGCCGTCTCGGACCGCGACTATCTGGTGGAGTTCCTGGCAGCCGCGGCGGCCTGCATGATGCACTGCTCGCGCCTCGCGGAGGAGGTGGTGCTCTGGTCGTCCGAGGAGTTCGGGTTCATCCGCCTGAGCGACGAGTGGACGACCGGGTCGAGCATCATGCCCCAGAAGCGCAATCCGGACTTCGCGGAGCTGGCCCGGGGGAAGACCGGCCGCGTCTATGGCCATCTGTTGGGGTTGCTTACGGTGCTCAAGGGGCTGCCGCTCGCCTACAACCGTGACCTGCAAGAGGACAAGGAAGCCGTCTTCGACACCGTGGACACCCTGGAGGCGACCCTCGACGTGTTCTGCGGCATGCTCAGCAGCGTTGAGGTGGATACCGAGCGCATGCGCTCGGCGGCGGAGGAAGGCTCGCTGCTGGCCACGGACCTGGCCGACTATCTCGTCGGCAAGGGCATCCCCTTTCGGGAGGCCCACGCCGCCGTAAGCAAGCTTTGCAAACTGGCGGACCAGCAGGGCCGGCCGGTGCGTGAGCTATCCCTGGAGGAGTACCAACGCTTTTCCCCCGCTTTTGACGCGGACGCCTTTGAGGTGACGGCGGCGACCTCGGCTGCGGCAAGGAATGTGGCCGGCGGAACAGCACCGAAGCAAGTGGCCGCGGAGCTCAAGGCCGCTCGGAAGCGGTGGCAGAAGGCCAACGCCGGGTAGTCGTTCACACGCAAGGAGCGAGTAAGAACCGATGCCCGCCAACCCGATTAAGCTTGCGCCCTCCATCCTCTCGGCGGACTTCGCCCGGCTGGGGGAGGTGGTGGCGGAGACCACCAGCGCTGGCGCCGACTACATTCACGTGGACGTGATGGACGGCCGCTTCGTACCCAACCTCACCATCGGGCCGGTGGTGGTGGAGGCCATCCGTCCGTACACCTCGCTTCCCCTGGACGTCCATCTCATGATCGTGGAGCCGGAGCGCCTGGTCGCCGACTTCGCCGCCGCGGGCGCCAACATCCTTACCGTGCACCAGGAGACGGTCCTCCACCTGCACCGGGTCATCCACCAGATCAAGGAACTCGGCGTGCGTGCCGGGGTGTCCATTAACCCATCCACACCCGCGTCGACGCTGGAGGAAGTCCTACCCGACCTGGACCTCGTGCTGGTCATGTCGGTGAACCCGGGCTTCGGTGGTCAAAAGTTCATCTCGAGCGTGCTACCGAAACTGCGGTACCTGCGGAAGTTGATAGACGCGGCTGGGTTGGCTACCGAGCTGGAGGTGGACGGCGGCATCACCCCGGACAACGTGGGCCAGGTGGTGGACGCGGGCGCCAGGGTTATCGTCGCGGGGTCTGCCGTCTACGCAGCGGGACGGTCGGTCACGGAGAGCGTGACTGCGCTCCGCGACGGCATCAAGTCCGCTTCTCATCGGTAGCGGACCAAACCCTCTTCAAAGAAGGACTCTCATCCGCCCCGGTCCGCGGGCCAAGGTAAGCTCCGCGCGGTTCGAAGGTCGAGGCGGTCCGGCGTGGGCTTCACGGTGCTACGTCGTAATAGGCGATGGGGACACCGCATGTGGGTGCAGGACGCGTCCTGCCTAGGCTAGCAGACGCACGTTCTGGTGGGTGCGCAGGCACCGAGTGCACACGTTCAAACGCCGTGGCACGCCGTTGATGGTCAGGGATGCCCGTTGAATATTGGGCTTGAACCACCGGTTGGTCTTCCGGTTCGAATGGCTAACGTTATGTCCAGCCCTGGGGCCCGCACCACAGAGCGCGCACTTGGCCATGAAACTAGTCCTTTGGAAAGAGGGCCTACGGCTTTTGACGCCGTTTACAGCGGCCCTTAGAATGCATCGGTAAGCGGTGTTTTCAGCGCAACGAGTCTACCACCCCCCAGACGAGGACGCAAGCGTGGCGGATACCGACGAAACGCTCCAGGGTGGCCACTTCCTCACCGGTGACGCGTTCCGCCGGTTTGTCGAGGCTGGCACCCTCTGCGTGCGGACCCACGTCGACACCATTAACGCGCTTAATGTTTTCCCCGTGCCGGACGGTGACACCGGCACCAATCTACTGCTGACCCTCCAAGACGCGACCAACGCCACAGAGCTGCCCGAGCGCGGCTCCGGCACCGTGGCCGACGTGAGCAACGCCATCGCTCGCGGTGCCCTGCTGGGCGCCCGCGGCAACAGCGGTGTCATCTTCTCGCAGTTCCTCAAGGGCCTGGCAAACGGCCTGGGCCAGAGCGTGGAGTGCGACGGTCCAGCCATCTGGCGTGCGCTCGCCATCGCCGCCGACGGCGCCTACGGTGCGGTCGGGGTGCCAGTGGAGGGCACCATGCTCACCGTCATGCGGGCCGCGGCCCAGGCTGCGCCTTCGTCTAGCGATGCCACAGGCAGGGACGTACCACTACGTGATGTATGGGAATCGGCGTACAAGGCAGCCTATGCCGCCCTCCTGCGCACACCGGACCAACTTCCGGTCCTGAAGGAGGCGGGAGTGGTCGACGCCGGCGGTCACGGAGTGGTGTCGTTCATGGCCGGCGGACTGGCGTTTCTGGATGGCCGCGACGCCACCTCGGTGGAGATTGCCACGCCCGGCATAACACCGGCAGCTACCGCACCTGCAGCCGTCAGCCGCGAGTTCATCGAGCACACCAAAGACGAGTTCTACGGCTACTGCACGCAGTTCGTGATCCGGGGCACGGGCATCGACGTGGAGGAGTTGCGGACGCGGGTGGGAGCTATCGCCGTGTCCACTGTCGTGGTGGGCGACGAGACCATCGCGCGGGTCCACGCCCACGCCGCCGACCCAGGCCCGCTGCTGAGCCTAGGCTCCAACACGGGAGCGTTGGAGCAGATCAAGATTGAGAACATGGATGCGATGCACCAGGAGTTCATGGCGCTTCATGGCCACGTGAGGGGGCCGGTGCCTGTAGCCGTGGTGGCCGTGTCTCCCGGCGAGGGGCTGGAGCGCGTGTTCCGCGAGCTTGGGGCTGCCGTGGTCGTCTCGGGAGGCCAGACCATGAACCCCAGCGCCAAGGAGTTGCTGGACGGGGTGGCGCGCGCCGGCGCCCAGCACGTGGTGGTGCTGCCCAACAATCCGAACATTCTCATGGCGGCACAGCAGGCCCAAGAGCTAAGCGAATGTCCATGCACCGTCGTCCCCGCGAGGACGGTCCCCCAGGGTGTCGCTGCCCTGCTGGCCTTCAATCCGGACCTAAGCGCCGAGGCCAACGCCCAGGGCATGACCGAAGCGTTGGCTGGCGTCCGCAGCGGGGAGGTCACCACCGCCGTTCGGGACTCCGTCGTCGATGGCGTCAAGGTGCGTCAGGGCCAAACCATCGCTTTGCTGGACGGAAGGTTGGCGGCCGCGGCAGACGCTCCCTCGCAGGCCCTGGTGGAGCTGCTGCGCCACGCCGAGGTGTCGAACGATGCCCTGGTCACGCTCTACTGGGGCGGCGACGTAGACGAGCCCTCCGCTTCCGAAGCGGCGGACGCGGTGAGACGCGAATGGCCCGGCGTGGAGGTGGAGGCGGTGGCCGGTGGCCAGCCCCACTACCACTACCTCGTCTCCATCGAGTAACCGAGCGTATACCCAGGAGCTGAGATGGCCGTCAAAGTTGTCACCGATAGTCTCGCCGACCTGCCGCCTGAGCTGGCCAAGAGCCTAGACGTCACGGTCGTCCCCTTGACGGTGAACTTCGGCCTAGAGAGCTACCGCGCCGGCATCGACATCACGTCGTCGCAGTTCTTCAGCCGCCTGGTGACGGAAAAGAATCTGCCTACGACGGCGCAACCATCGGTGGGCGCCTTCGCCGAGGTGTACGCGGACCTGGCCTCCCAAGGCCACGACATAGTGTCCATCCACGCCTCGGGGCTGCTCAGCGGGACGTTCAACTCTGCCACCCAGGCGGCGAAAGAGACCGCTGGCGTAGCTATCGAGCTGGTGGATACCTTCAACGTGTCCCTGGGCGAGGGGCTGGTCGCGATGGAAGCGGCCCGGTTGGCCCAGGCGGGCGGCACGTTGGCGGAGGTAGCCCAGGCCGCCAGGGAGACCGCCCCAAAGGTAGAAATCTACTTCGTTGTGGACACGTTGGAGTACCTGCAGGAAGGCGGCCGGATCGGCAGGGCCCAAGCGTTGGTGGGTACGCTGCTCAGCATCAAGCCAATCCTGACCTTGCGAGACGGTGAGGTCCACCCCTTCGAGCGCGCCCGCACCCGGGCCAAGGCCGTGGCGCGAATGAAGCAGGTGGTGCAGGCCAACGGTCCCTACGTCGAGATGGCCGTGCTACATACCACCACGCCCGACGAGATGCAGGCCCTGAGGGAAGAGCTGCAACCCCTGTGCCCTGATCGTCCGGTCGTCATTGGGACCATAGGCCCGGTCATCGGCACTTACACCGGCCCGGGCCTTCTGGGCGTGGCCACGCGCCGCCCCTAGCAGGGTTTCCCCTGCACCCATATGCGGTGTCCCCATCGCTCATTACAACGCTCGCCGTGAAGCCCACGCCAGACGCTTCGCACAGCTAGGAACAGCGCACAGGGGTGGGCTTGGCGGGACAATCAACCTAAGCGCTAGCTCCCATCTTTGATTTGCCTGAGCGATTCCTCGTCCCGATTGCATCGGGACTCGGAATGACAGACCAGTGCCTCCGTTGTCACCCTGAGTGAAGCGAAGGGTCTCGTCCTCTTCCAGACGAGAAAGCGAGATTCCTTGTTCGCCTACGACGGGCTTGGAATGACAGCGGATGGCAGGGCGCAGCCCTCGCTTCCCGAAACATATCGCCACGTTCCTCTTGCAGCGCGGAAGGCCCCTGCCCGACAATGCGTCCGTGACGCAACACGCGACAGCCCAGCGGTTCGGCGAGGTGGTGGAGGCCACCGTGGAGCGGCTGGTGGCCCAGTGCCACCGGCTCTACGAAGCGCCGCCCTTAGGCGCTTTCGTCCGCGCCGGTGACGCCACGCCGGTGTACGCGGTGGTCAGCGGCGTGGCCACTTCGAGCCTTGACCCGACCCGGCGCGCGGTGGCGCGTGGGGCCGACGCGGAGTCGGAGGCCGAGGTACACCGCGAGAACCCACAGCTCGAACGGTTGCTCCGCACCGACGTGACCCTGTCGGTCGTAGGCCACACCGAAGGCGGCGAGGTGCAGCACTACCTACCGCCGTTGCCCCCGAGGGTCCACACCTTCGTTTACGTTTGCCCGCCGGAGGAGGTGCGCCGATTCACGCAGCGGTTGGACTTCGTGGCGTCGCTGGCGGGAGGCCGCGACTCCTCCACCGACGACGTGCTTGCCGCGGCGCTACGGGAGGCCGCTGGGGCATACGACGACCCCCACGGCTTCCTGGTCCGCGCCGGTCGGGCCGTGGCCTTGCTGCTGGGCAGCGACACCATCCGGCTCAGCGGGATACTGCGGCGGCTGCCGCTGTAGAGACCTGGGAACCCTTTTGGACAGAAGGGTTCCCAAGACCCTCCGAAGACCTTCATTCAAGGACACAGCATGCTAGAAGAGGAGCGAGACGGTACCGAGGAGGCCGCGGGCCCCCTGGGCGTGGTCGTGGGTGGGTCGCTCAGCGGCGGGCTCCAGGTACGGATGTCCCCCGGCGCATCCGTGGAAGCGGCCAAGGTAGGCACGTTCGTGACCGTGCAGGGCAGCTGGCATCGCTTCTTCGGCATCATTACCGATCTGGCTCTCGAAAGCGCCGACCCGCGATTCGCCGCCGCGGTATCCGACGCCGACCCCGCCATGGCCAGCGTCCTCTCGGGGACCAGCGCCTACGCCGTGGCCAAAGTCACTCCCATGCTCACCACCTCGGTGGACCAACCGTCGCCACAGCCGGCCCGCTCGCTCCCCGGGCACTTCGCCCGCGTCCACCGGGCGTCCGACGCCGACGTACAGGCCATCTTCGGCAGCGAAGACGCGCACCACATCTACGTGGGCAGCCCGCTGGATATGGAGGAGGCTCGGGTGTGCTTGGACCTGGCGGAGCTGGTCAAACGGTCCAACGGGGTGTTCGGCAAGAGCGGCACCGGCAAGAGCTTCCTCACCCGCATTCTGCTCTCCGGCATCCTGCAGAAGGGGTTGGCCACCAACCTGGTCTTCGACATGCACAACGAGTACGGCTGGGAGAGCAGGACCGAGGCCGGATACAGCGCCAAGGGCCTGAAGCAACTCTTCGGCGGTCAGGTGGCGGTCTTCACTTTGGACGAGGAGAACTCCGCCCGCCGGGGCCTTTCGCCGGACTACGTCGCCCGCATCGGATACAACGAGATCGAGCCCGAGGATATCGCCATCCTCGCGCCTACCCTGAACGTCACGGACCTGGGCGTCCAGGCGTCCTACACACTGGCGCGCCACTTTGAGGGGAAGGGCGGCTGGATCGCCAGCTTCCTGGACCTACAGCCCGAGCGGCTCCAGGCGCTGGCCGGGGAGCTCGGCGAGAGCCTCAGCACCTTGGACGCCCTCCGCCGGCGGCTCCGGCAGCTGGAGCGTTTCGGCTTTCTGTCCAAACAACCGCTCGGTGGCAAGGGTACGGTGGCCACCCTCCTGGAGTACTTGGACAGGGGTAGGCACGTGGTGCTGGAGTTCGGCCGCTATGGCGACGAGCTGGCCGCTTACCTGCTGGTGGCCAACCTCATCACCCGCCGCCTCCACGACACCTACCGCCGCCGCACGGAGGAGGCGCTGGCCATGAACAGCGCGCCTCCCACTCCACTGGTCATCACCATCGAGGAGGCCCACCGCTTCCTCAGTCCCCAGCTGTCCGGCCAGACTATCTTCGGCACCATCGCCCGGGAGATGCGCAAGTACAACGTGACGTTGCTGGTGGTGGACCAGCGCCCCTCGGGCATCGACGACGAGGTGCTCAGCCAGATCGGCACCAAGATCACGTGTCAGCTGGACAACGAGCACGACGTGGACGCCGTCCTCGCCGGCGCTCCGGGCGCCCGCGAGCTCAAGACCGTACTCTCGCGCCTGGAAGCGCAGCAGCAAGCGCTCATGTTCGGCCACGCGCTGCCCATGCCCGTGGTAGTGCACACGCGCGACTACGACGCGGAGTTCTACGCGGAGATGGCTGGCTTCGACGGTGGCCTCACCGTTCAAGCCCAACGCCAGCGTGACCGAGAAGACCTCTTCGGCAGGTAACCGGCCCAGGCTCGCCTACGGGGAAGCGAGGTCAATCGACTCGGAAGGGGCCTCTGTAGACGCAAGCTCGGCCTGGGCCCTCTGGCGAGACCAGTACCCGACGAGTTGAGCTACCACCGTTCCTATACCGACGGCAATGGTGATCCACAAGAGCCCGGTAGTGGCTGCGGAGGCTATGGCAGGGTCCGGTTCGCCGGTCGCCACCATCGAGGCCGCCCCCATGGCCAGCGCTACGGCCGCTATGGCCAGGCCACTGGTGCTTCCCAAGTGTCTGAAGATCATGCTGGTACCGGGCGCCATGTGCATCTGGGACTGAGGCAGTGATGTGAAGAGGAGGCGCTGCATGGCGACCATCATCATGCCCTGGCCAAATCCCAGAAAAACGAGGCTTGCGGCAAGCACCGGCACGACCGGCTGAGTGCCCTGCAACACGATGGATATCATCGCCGCCATGGAGATGGCCGCGGCGGGGATGATGACCTTATTACTGCCAACCCTGTCGGACAGAAATCCCGCCAGTGGGCTGGCGATAGGCCTGGCTACGCTGAGAAAGAAGAGGATGGCGCCCGCTTGCGCCGCTGACCAGCCGTAGCCGCCGATCAGAAGAAACGGCAGGATGACCATTGGAGACTGGTTGAGCAGGCCCGCGATAACGCCCTGACTCGAGCCCACCAGATAGCCGGGGTTTCTGAAGAGCGGGAAGAAGATGATGGGCCGCTCGGTCCGCAGCTCCACCCTTACGAACGCCACCAGCGCCGCGAGGCCGCCTACCAAGGTCAGGGTCGCCACGGTGACGCCCATCTCACGCGTGTACATCTGCACCGCCAACAGCACGCCGACGACACCCACCAGAAAGAAGAAGCTCCCGGGCACGTCAAAGCTCAATAGCCGAGGCTTCTCGCGGTCGGCGGGGCGATCGTCTTTGGGTAGGACGAACACCACGGCAATGGCCACCAGCGACATCACCACGGCCGACCCCAAGAAGATCCATCGCCAGCCCCACTGGTCGATGATGAACCCGGAGGCGGGGATAACCATCATCGTGTTAAAGCCCATCACCAAGTCCATGATGCCGAGGACTCTCCCTCGTTGCTCTGAGGGAAAGCCGCCCACACCCATCACCTGGAGCACTAAGAGCGGGCCGACGCGGGCGGCGGCGTGAATGAACCGGGCGACGATGACGACAAAGATGTAGGGCGTAAAGAAGACCAGCACCATTAGGCCAATGTCCAGGGCCATGCTGGCGACGAGCATGGTGCGCCTGGAAAATAAAGTCGATAGCTGTGCAATGGGCAGGGAGGAGCCGGCAACCGCCAGGCTATAGGCCAGCATGACCCAGATCACCGTGGTCACCGAGGTGTTGAAGTCGTCCACCATGACCGGTAGGGCCAAGGCCGTGCCGGTTACGCTAAACATCATGACGGACTGGTAGGTGAAGAGGACGATCAGGGCACGGACCGGCAGACTGAACATCGATGCCCCTTCCCAAGGGCCGCCGGATGGCATGACGCCGTGCTGGCCAACACCTTTACTGACCGGGTGCCCGTCCCGCTACTTGGTCACTGGCTGTTGACGCCCGTGAGACAGACCAGCCCAAACGGTGGGGACAGGAGGAATGATGCAGCCGGCGTCGTAGGGTGTCAACCTACCGGTCCTGGGGGGCTCTGCCCCTGGACCCGGGCCTGGGTGCGGATAGGCAGCCCGTAGATGCTGATATAGCCCTCCGCCGCACGGTGGTCGAACTGGTCGCCGGTGTCATACGTGGCCAGGTCGTGCTGGTAAAGGGACTTGTCACTGCGGCGGCCGACCACCACGCACGTGCCCTTGTGCAGCCGAAGCCGTACGGTGCCAGACACGTGGCGTTGGGTACTGCGCACGTAAGCGTCCAGGTCCTCCCGGTGCATGGTAAACCATAGCCCGTTATACACCAGGTCGGCGTACTCCTGGGCCATGCGCTCCTTGAAGCGTGCCTGCTCTTTGCCCAGGCACATGGTCTCCAGCGCGCGGTGGGCTGCATGCAGGACCACGGCCGCGGGGGCCTCGTACACCTCCCGCGACTTGATGCCCACCAGCCGGTTCTCGATATGGTCGATGCGGCCGATACCGTAAGCGCCCGTGACCTCATGAAGCCAGCCGATGAGGTCCGCGGCAGGCAGCTCCTCGCCGTCCACTGCCACCGGGACGCCGGAGCGAAATTCGACCTCCACGTAGCGGGGCTCACCCGGCGTTTCATCGATGGGCTTCGTCCACGCGTAGGCCGCTTCCGGGGGCTCTACCCACGGGTCTTCAAGGTCGCCGGCCTCGATGCTGCGGCCCCACAGGTTCTCATCGACGGAGTAGGGGCTGCGCCGATTGAGGTCCAAGGGGATGTTCTGAGCGTCGGCGTAGGCGATCTCCTGGTCGCGGGTCATACCCCACTCACGGGCCGGAGCGAAGACCTTCAGGTGAGGGGCCAGGGCCGCCGTGCTCACGTCGAAGCGCACCTGGTCGTTGCCCTTGCCGGTGCAACCGTGGGCCACGCCCGCCGCGCCTTCGGCTTGGGCTACTTGCACCAGATGCTTGGCGATGAGTGGCCGGGCCAGCGCCGTGGCGAGGGGGTAGGTCCCTTCGTACATGGCACCGGCCTTGAGCGCCGGCAGTACGAAGTCGCCGACGAACTCCTGACGGGCGTCCACGACCACCGCCTTGGTTGCGCCGATCTGCAGCGCCCGCTGCCTGGCCTCCTCCAGCTTGCCGCCCCCCAGGTCAACGGTCAGCGTGATAATCTCCGCGTCGTACCGCTCCATCAGCCAGCGAATGGCCACGGACGTGTCCAGCCCGCCGCTGTATGCCAACACTATCTTCGTTGCCATGCCTACCGCCAGAGTGGTTACGCCGTCTGTACCTTAGCCAAGCCCCGCTCCAGCTTCTCCACGGCCTCGTCCACGTCGGCCTCGGTAATGATGAGCGCGGGCATCAGGCGGATGGCGTCAGGGCGTACGGGGTTGAGGAGAAGGCCTTCGTCGTTGCAGGCGCCCACGAGCTTGGCGGCTATCGTATCACCAAACTGGACGGCCAGCAAAAGGCCGACGCCACGCACGTCGGTGATGGCGTCCGGATGGCGGGAGCGGAGTTGCTGGAGTGCGTTGGTCAGGTAGGCACCTACGGTGCGGGCGTGGGCCGGCACGTCGTGCTCGATCATGTAGCGGACCGCGGCGTTGGCGGCAGCGGTCGCAAGCGCGTTGCCGCCGAAGGTGGAGCCGTGGTCGCCTGGCTCCAGGACGGCGCAGTGCCCCTTGCTGAGAAAGGCGCCAACGGGTACGCCGTTCCCCAGCGCCTTGGCCAAGGTCATCACGTCCGGCTCCACGTTAAAGACTTCGTAGCCGAACAGCGTGCCCAAACGGCCCATGCCCGTCTGGACCTCGTCAAAAATGAGCAGCAGTCCATTGGCGTCGCACCATTCACGCAGGCCCTTGAGGTAGCCCTCCGTCGGGACGTTGACGCCCCCTTCGCCCTGGACCACCTCGACCATGACCGCGCAGGTGTGCTCGGTGGTGGCCTGCTTCACCGCGTCGAGGCTGTCGTACTCGACGTTGACGAAACCGGGGGCGAGCGGCTTCCATATCTCCTGATAGTGGGGCTGGCCGGTGGCGGCGATCATGGCGGCGGTGCGGCCGTGGAAGGAGTTGAAGGTGGTGATGACCTCCTGAGCGCCATTGCGGTTCAGACGGCCGTACTTGCGGGCCAGCTTCACCGCTCCCTCGTTCGCCTCGGCGCCACTGTTGGAGAAGAACACCTTGTCCATGCAGCTGCTCTCCACCAGCACCTGGGCCAGCTCCAGCTGGGGGAGGGAGTAGAATTGGTTGGACGTTTGGAGCAAGGTCTGGGCCTGTTCCTGGATGGCCTGCGTCACCGCCGGGTGGCTGTGGCCCAAGTTGTTCACTGCCCATCCCGCCGTGAAGTCCAAGTACTCCTTGCCGTCGACGTCCCATACGCGGGCGCCGGCTCCTCGCTGGATGACCACGGGTTGCCGGTTCACCACGTGCATGTAGTAACGGGACTCCATGGCCTTCCAGTCGGTGCCTCCAGTGGTCATTACGTCTCCTCCTGCGCTAGGCCCTCTAGGCTCTCCAGGGACTCGTCAAGGGTATCCAGGCCATCCTGAAACGCGTCCACGGCCTGGCGCAGCCGTTCGAGCTCGATCAGAAACCGTTCCGGTGCGATGCCGCCCGGCACGGGCTCACCACCGCCTGGGGAGACGGTCACGTCCCGTCCACTGAGCAACGCAGCCACGGCCCTTTGCAAGGTTGGTTCCATGACCACCCGGTCGGCGCTGGCCAGGATCACTCGTTTTAGCTCCGGAAACTCCAGCGACTCCGCCTGCAGGTAGATGGGCTCCGCGTAGAGCAGGCTCTCGCCCACCGGGATGACCAGCAGGTTGCCCCGGATCACGATGGAGCCGGACTGGCCCCACAAGGTGAACTGCTCCGAGACGAGCGGGTCATTGTCGATCCGCGCCTCCACCTGGCTTGGGCCGTTGAACAGCCGATCGGTGGGGAACGTGAATAGCAGAATGTCACCGTAGTGCTCGCCGTCGCTTCGGGCGGCCATCCACGCCACCAGGTTCGGCTTGTCCTGGGGTGTGAAGGGAAGGATTAGCACAAACTCCTCCCGCCCTTGGCCTGGCAGCTTCATGATCACGTAGTACGGGTCCACCGGCTGGCTGATCCCCTCAAGCACCACCTCGTCGGGGATCGCCCATTGGTCCTCCTTCAGGAAGAACTCCTTGGGGTCGGTCATGTGGTACTGCAGGAACGTCGTCGCCTGCGCCCGGAGCAGCCTCTCCGGGTACCGGATGTGGGTCCGCAGGCTTTCGGACATCTCCGAGATTGGACGGAACAGGTCAGGGAAGATGTTTTCGTATACTCGCAGCATGGGGTCTGGACGGCGCGGCTCAATGGTGTAGAAGGCCACGGTGCCGTCGAAGGCATCCACCACAACCTTGACGCTGTTCCGAATATAGTTGTAGTCCCGGTTGTCCAGGCGCTTTGAGTAGGGCAGCCGGTCGGTGGTGGTGTAGGCGTCTTGAATCCAGAAGAGGTGTCCATCGTCCACCACCATGTACGGGTCGCGGTCTAAAAGCAGGAAGGGTGCCAGTGCCTCCACCCGTTCACGCACGTTCCGCCGGTATAAGACCTTGCTCTCCGAGGTGAACTGATTACTAATCAAGATGTTGATGTCGGCGAACTCCCACGCGTAGGCGGCGCGGCGCAGGAAGCTGGAAAGGGTGACGCCTCCGTCCCCGTCGTACCGCTCGATGTACACGGGCTGCTCTCCCTGCGCGATGGCCGGCCGGTCAAACTGGGCCTCCCTGGAGTTGACGATGACGAACTCGTTTGTGTTCTCGCCGTAGTAGACCCGCGGCTGGTCCACGGCGAATTCCCCTTGAAGCGGGATGTCCTTGATGAAGAAGGTGGGCTGGCCCTCGGCGGTGAAGTCGGTAGCGGGGCTCATGACCACCCCGTACCCATGGGTGTACACCAACCTTCGGTTCACCCAGCTCTGGGCCGACGGGTCCAGCCCCTCTGGGATCAGCTCGCGGGTGCCCAGCAGCACCTGGCGGTAGTCGCCGTCCACCTCATAACGGTCGACGTCCACGTCCTGAAAGTTGTAGTACAGCCGCAGGTGCTGGATCTGGTTGTAGACGTCCAGTAGCGGGCGTGGGTCCCAGAGACGGATGTTGTTGACCGTTTCCGGGTTGTTAATCAGGTCGCTGGCCAGGGCATCGTCACGAACGTCGTACGGTTGCTCGGTAACCCGGTCCAGGTCAAACCCGTATCGTGTCCACTCAATGTTACGTTCGATGTAGGTGCGCTCCCGCTCCAGCTCACCGGGAGCCACCACGAACCGCTGGTATACGGCCGGGACCGCCAGCCCTCCCAGCAGGCCTGCCACCACCCATAGGCCAAAGGCCATGGCGATAAGCCGGATGGACTGCTGCATGCCCCTGACGCGGAGGGTGGCCAGCATCATCAGGCCCGACAGCGTGGCGACACCTGTGAGCAGCCACAACATTGGGATCCGGGCGGAGACGTCGGTGGCGGTGGCGCCCACTACCGCGCCTTGGGTTGAAAAGAGCGTCTCGAAGGTATCCAGGTAGTGCCCCCCCGCGATCGTGAACATGAGGAAGGCGCTGAGCACCGCGATGTGCACCATGGGTCCGCGCAAGGCCAAGGGGTTGACGCCCCGAATGCTGTACACCACGAAGTAAACGCTGCCGGAGGCCAATAGCAGCACGATGGCCGCGCCCATGAGCCAACCTTGGATCGTATGGAGCATCGGCATGGTAAAGGCGTAGAAGCCGACGTCTCTGTTGAAAAGGGGGTCCTGTAGCTCAAAGGGGGTGGAGTTCATGAACTTCAAGAACAGCTCCCACCGTCCGGTGAGCGCTCCGCCGAAGCTGGCTGCGATAAGGAGACCCACTATGGCCATACTCCATAGGAGCACACGCCGGAGCCAGAGGACAGTCGACTCCGGCAACCCCACCTGGGAAGGCCCCCACGAGGTGCGATAGGCGATCCAGAAGGAGAGCGCGGTTAGCGCACCCATCACCAGGAAGCCCGCAAAGAACAGCCACACACGGGTCACGAGGATGGTGGTATAGACCGACCGCAGGTCGAGGCTGGAGAACCACAGCATGTTGGTGTAGATGCTCCTGCCGATATTCAGCAGGATAAAGAGGGCGATCAAGCCGGCCGCCAGGATGCTGAGCCTGATCACCAGCCCCGTGTAGGGGGGCAGGTTCTGCAGCTCTCCAAGCCTGCCGAAGGGCGGCCGCGCGTTGGCCCCGTTACCGTCCGACTCGAGCATACCTACACCTGCGTTTCCCGAGTGCGTGTAGCTCGCCTGGTTGGGCCTCTGGCGAGGCTACACCACGAGCGTCCTACTCCCCTTGCCACGGACGCCCTCCAGCAGGGCCGACGTCCGGGTGCCGTTGATCAAGCAGGAAGATGTCCCCTGGGAGGCGGCATACAGCGACGCCTTTAGCTTGGGAATCATGCCTCCCTTGATGGCGCCTGAGGTGAGCAGATCGTAACCCTGCTGACTGGAGATCCTCGGTATCAGGCGGCCGCTGGTATCCAGAACGCCGTCCACATCGGTCAGAAAGACCAGTTGAGCAGCCCCTAGCGCCACGGCGATGGCACCGGCGGCGGTGTCGGCGTTTACGTTGAGCAGGTGATAGGCCGCCACGTCCGTCCCGGGGCGTTGCACCGCCAGCGGCGCGACGACTGGAATGTATCCCCCCGCTACGAGGAGCTGGAGGGGCCGCGCGTCCACCTCGACCGTATCGGCTACAAAGCCCAAGCGAGGGTCGCCGGCGTTGCCTTGCAGCAACCCCGCGTCAGCGCCCGATAGGCCCACCGCCTGAGCGCCCATGCCCTGCATCGTGACGACCAACTGCTTATTGATGAGGCCGGCCAGAACGGCGGACACCACTTCCAGGCTTGCTTCGTCGGTGACCCGCAGGCCGTCGACGAACTCAGCGCGCACGCCCATCTTCGCCATCCACTCCGTGATGGTGGAGCCTCCACCATGCACCACGACGGGCTGCACGCCCTCCCGTTGTAAGGAGGCCACGTCGGCCAAAGACGTGTCCTGGCCCCCCAGAGTGCTCCCGCCGATCTTGACCACTACGATGGAGGAGGAAGTTGCCATGACGTGAGTAAGGCTCCCGGTCCCGGTGAAACAGCTGGTCAGCGTCCAGCTAAGGGGGAGGTTGAGCGTATCAGGTAGTGTAAGCGCTGTTGAACGTTACGTACTCTTCGGTCAGCTCACAGCCCCACGATGTTGCGGTGGCGTCGCCCAGGTTGAGTCGCAGCGTGAAGGCCACCTCTGGGTTACTCATGATGACGACCACCGAGTCTTTGTGAAAGGGGATGGGCCGGCCGGCTTCCATGATGGCGACGTCGTTGATGTAGAAGTTGACCTTCGCCTCTTCGATGTAGCCTCCGCTGCGGCCCGCCGCCGCGATCACTCTGCCCCAGTTCGGGTCGTTTCCGTGCACCGCGCTCTTCACCAGGCTCGAGCTGGCGACGGCCCTGGCCACCCGGCGGGCGTCCTCCACCGACCTGGCGCCCTCCACCCGGACGGAGAAGATCTTCGATGCCCCCTCGGCGTCCCGCACCATCTCTTTGCACAGGTAATCGCAGAGCGCCAGCAGCGCGTCGTGGAACCGCGGTGCGTCAGCCGACTTCGTGGTCAGCGGCGTGTTGCCCGCGGCGCCGTTGGCAAACAGCAACACGGTGTCGTTGGTGCTACCGTCGCCGTCAATCGTGGCCATGTTGAACGTATCGTCCACCACCTTCCGCAGGGCGGCAGCGAGGTAGTCCCGTTCCACCGCAGCGTCTGTGGTCAGAAAGGCCAGCATGGTGGCCATACTCGGATGAATCATGCCGGAGCCTTTGATGCATCCGCCGATGGTCACGTTCTTCCCATCGACCTGTAGCTGCACCGCCGCCGATTTGGCGTGGCGGTCGGTGGTCAGGATGGCCTTGGCGAAGTCGCCGCCGCCATCGGGAGAGAGAGCTATCTTGGAAACGCTGGCGCGGATGAGGGCCATGGGTAGCTCCACGCCAATGAGGCCGGTGCTACAGATGGCCATCTCCTCGACGGCCAGGCCGGCGTGGGTCGCGGCCAGCTCCACGGTCTCTTGGGCATCCTGCAGGCCATATTCGCCCACGCAGGCGTTGGCGATGCCGCTGTTGACCACCACCGCCCGCACTCCACCCGCCTCCACTTGCTGTTGCGTCAGCACTAGCGAACCGGACTTGATGAGGCTAGTGGTAAAGGTGCCCGCGGTGGTGCACGGCTCCTGGGAGAGCAGGATGCCCAGGTCCAGCTTGTCCTTGCTGTAGTTCTTCATGCCCGCGAAGGTAGCGCCCGCCACAAACCCCCGAGGGGTTGTTACCGTACCGTCGGGCAGAAACCCGTCTTTTTCGCTCATCCCACTACCCCGGAAACCTGATGGCCGCGCCGCTCACAGGCCACAGAGTATAGCACATGCACCCGCGCCACCACGTGTGGCGCGCCTCGCGGCAGCCCTTGGCTGAGGACACCGGAGGGCGACAGAACGGCGCGCCGGGGACGGTAGGTCAAGGAGTAATGAATGAAGTAGACGAGGGAAGGGTTGCTATCCCTGCCGCTAGTGTGCTGAGTCAGTCCCGACCTGTCGGGACATAATCCGCTTATCCTTCGACAAGCTCAGGACGATCGGATTTTCCCCGTTCGTGGTGAGCCCTTCGACCTTGCTCAGGACAGGCCTGTCGAACCATGAACAGGGCTCTGCAACTCTCCCCACATTTATTGAACGGATTAGTGACTCTGGATCCCTAAGTCTCGACCGCGCGTACACGGCTCACGTGAGGAATGGCCCGGAGCTCGGCCATCACTTCGTCGGAGGGCGGGTCGTCCAGGCCGACGATCATGGTGGCCTCACCGCGAGGCGCCAGGCGGCCCACCTCCATGAAGCTGATGTTGACGTCGTGCTTACCGGCAATGGTGCCCACCTGGCCGATCATGCCCGGCCGGTCCACGTGCTCCGTGAACACCATGTAGCGGCCGGGCTGGAGGTCCAGGGAGTAGCCGTCGACCCGGACCAGGTGTACCTGGCCGTTGATGGAGGTGCCCCCGAGAAGGGTGCTCCCCTCATTGGTGCGGACCTCCACGGTGACCAGGTTCGTGTACTCGTCGCCACCAGTGTCCTTTTGCTCGGTGACCTTGAGGCTGCGCTGACGGGCGAACAGGCCCGCGTTGACCAGGTTTATCCGCTTCTCCGTCGCGTGGCCCAGAACGCCGACTAGCGCGGCGGCGCTGAGCAGGCTCGTGTCGTAAGTGGCGATCTCTCCCGAAACGGTGAGGGCAATCGCCTCCAGCTGGCCGTCGGAGAGCTGGATGGCTATCCTCCCCAAGGTGCTGGCCACGGGGATGAACGGCGCCAGCGCCTCCCGGACCTCGTCAGGCACGTACGGGGCGTTGACAGTGTAGGCGGCGGATGCGCCCGCCAGCACCGCCAGCACCTGGTCCGCCACCTCCAGGGCCACCTCCACCTGCGCTTCGGCGGTGGAAGCGCCCAAGTGCGGTGTCAGCACCATGTGGGGGTTCTCTAGTAGCGCCAGCTCCTTCGGCGGCTCTGAAGAGAAGACGTCCAAGGCGGCGCCCGCCACCTTGCCAGACTTGAGCGCTTCGTCCAGGAGCGTCTCGTCCACCAGGCCGCCACGAGCGGCGTTGATAATTCGCACCCCGGGCTTCAGGTGCTCGAACTGGCTCGGCCCCAAGAGCTGCTTGGTGCTGGCCGTGAGGGGTGTGTGGATGGTAATGAAGTCGGACTCCGCCACGAGCCGGTCAAGGTCAGTCAACTCTACCCCGATGTTGCGGGCGAACTCCTGGGGCACGAAGGGGTCGTGGGCGAGGATGCGCATCTGGAACGCCTTGGCGCGTCGGGCGACCTCGGAGCCTACCTTTCCCAACCCGATGACGCCCAAGGTCTTGTTTCGGACCTCCACCCCCGTGAAGTCGCGTCGGCGCCACTCCCCGCGGCGCATGGAGGCGTCGGCCTGAGGAATGTTGCGCGCCAGCGCCAGCATCATGGCCAAGGCGTGCTCGGCGGCGGCCACCGTGTTGCCGGTAGGAGCGTTCACCACCGGGATGCCACGGCGTGTCGCGGCGTCCAGGTCAATGTTGTCGACTCCAACCCCGGCCCTACCCACCACCTGCAGGTTCTCGCCGGCGTCGATGAGGCTGGCGGTCACCTGGGTCTCGCTCCGGACGATCAGGGCTTCGTAGCCGCCGATGACCTTCTCTAGGGCATCGGGCTCGAGGCCCGTCTTGACGTCCACCTCGTGGTTGGCTGAGATGAGACGTTCGACCCCTTCCTGGGCTATGGGGTCAGCTACCAGGATGCGCGCCATGTCTGTACTCCAGGTCCGGTACGACTTGCTAGCCGGCCGCCGCCGGCACAAAGCCAAGGCGGGGCAGGGCCTCGCGCAGGGCTTCGAGGACTCCGTCGATGTCCTTCTCGGACACGTAGCCCATGTGACCGATACGGAACACGTTGCCCGTCAGGCGGCCACGGCCCTCGGCCGCCACGATATCGTATTCGTCGCGAAGCATATCCAGAAGGGCCTTGTCGGTGATCCCTTCCGGCAGCCAAGCAGCGGTGACGGTGTTCGAAGCGTACTTCGGGTCGGTTGCCACCAGCTTAAGTCCCAGGTCGGTAAGGCCATCGCGTGTGTACTGGGCGATCTGGGCGTGGAAGTCGTACACGGCCTGCATATCGCCGTGCGACAGCATCTTCTGAACGGCGAAGTCCATGCCATAGATCAGCGAGATGGCGGGGGTCCAAGGCGTCTGCCCCTTGGACGCGGAGGTCTTTGCCTCGGCCAGGTCAAAGTAGAACCGTGGCATCTTTGCTTGAGCGGCTGCCTCCCAGGCACGGGGGCTTATGGAGATCATGGCGACGCCCGGGGGGCACATCCATCCCTTTTGGGAGGCGGACGTTACCACGTCCAAGCCCCACGCGTCGGTGGCCAGGCGGATGGAGCCCAACGAGGAGATGGCGTCCACCAGGAGAAGCTTATTGAACTCGCCTTTGATGATCCCTGCCAGGGTTTCAATATCGTTGGTGATGCCCGTGGAGGTCTCGTTGTGGGTTACCAGGACCGCGGTAACCTCCGGGTTGTCCTTGAGGGCTTGGCGCAACGCTTCCGGGTCGGCGACCTCACCCTCCGGAAACTTCAGGTCGACCACGTCGGCGCCAAACACCTTGGCGATCTTGGAGAAACGATCGCCGAAGTTGCCGATGCTGACCGCCAGCACCTTCTCTCCGGGCGAGAGGGTGTTGGTTACGGCAGCCTCCATGGCGCCCGTGCCTGACGAGGTGAGGATGAAGACGTCGTTCTTGGTCTCAAAGGCCAGCTGAAGGTTCTCGGTGAGCCGCGTGAGTATCTCTTTGAACGCCACACCCCGGTGGTCGATCATCGGCTGGCTCATGGCGGCGACCACGTCGTCGGGGACAGGTGTGGGGCCTGGAAGGCGCAGGTTCGCCATGGTTCCTCCTGGGAAGGGTAGGTTAAGGGAGCTATCAGTTGGATTATACGGGCGGCCCCTGCCGCGGTACAACCGGCGGCGAGATTGAGTTTCCAGTCCACGGTTGCAACTTCGCCTATTGGCCTGCTGGGCGGCCAGCTCGCTAACGTTGACACCCTCTCGCTTTCCGGCCCACAATGGCCATGAGACGATTTTGAACAGGAGCGACCACGGGATGCACGAGGCCGTCATCATAGGTGGCGCCAGGACACCCATCGGGAGGTTCGGCGGCGCCCTCAAAGACATTCCCGCATGGGAGCTGGGGGCGATAGCCATACGCGCCGCCGTGGAGCGCTCGGGTGTCAGTCCTGACGCAATCGATGAAGTGATAATGGGCAACGTCATCCAGGCGGCGGACTCGGGCTACGCGGCGCGGAAGGCCGCGCTGGCCGCCGGCTTGCCCGATACCGTACCCGCCATGACGGTAAACCGTGCCTGCTCGTCCGGGCTGGAAGCCATCAACATGGCGGTCCAGGCCATCAGAGTAGGCGAGGCGCAGGTGATAGTCGCCGGCGGGGCGGAGAGCATGAGCCAAGCGCCCTACCTGCTGCCGAAGGCCCGCTTCGATGGCCTGCGTCTGGGGGACGCTACGCTGGTGGACTCGGTGCTCTTAGGGATAAGCTGCCCGATCTACGACTACCACATGGGAGTGACGGCGGAGAACGTGGCCGATCGCTACGAGGTAAGCCGGCAGGACCAGGACGAGCTAGCGGTCATGAGCCACGCCCGGGCGGTGGCCGCGCAACGGGAGGGAAGGTTCTATTCCCAGATCGTCCCGGTGCCCGTGCCACAGCGTCGAGGCGAAAGCGTCGAGGTGATGGAGGACGAGCACCCCCGCGCTGACACCTCGATGGAGACGCTTAGCAAGCTAGTGCCGGCGTTCAAGGAGGGCGGCACGGTGACGGCGGGCAACTCCGCCGGCATCAACGACGCTGCCGCCGCGGTGGTCGTCATGTCTGAGGAGCGGGCGAAGGCCGATGGGCTCACGCCACGCCTGCGATGGATGGGCCGGGGTGTTTCGGGAGTGGACCCCGCCTACATGGGCATCGGGCCTTCGCCGGCAACCCGCAAGGCGCTAGAACGGACGAAGCTGACGCTGGCCGACATGGACCTCATCGAGCTGAACGAGGCCTTCGCCGCCCAGGTCCTGTACGTGGCCCGCGACCTCGGCATGGACATGGAGGTCACCAACGTCAACGGCGGCGGCATCTCCTTGGGCCACCCCGTTGGGGCGACGGGCGCCATCATAGTGGTCAAGCTGATGGAGGAGCTGACGCGGCGCGATGGTCACCTGGGGTTGGCTACCCTGTGCGTGGGTGGCGGCCAGGGCGTGGCCACCATCTTCGAGCGCCTGAGCTAGCGGCTGCTGAAAACGCCCGTTCGTCCTGAGGCTCTCGAAGGACGAACAGCGCGGGCCAAGCCATCTGTCATGCTGAGTCCTTCCTGGGAAGAGCGAAGCATCTCTCACCGGTCCTTCCCGAGAGACCCTTCGCTCTTCTCAGGGTGACAGAACCTCTTCTGGTCGGAGAGCCTGTCGAAGCACGAACGGGTTGTTCATGCCAGGAGGCTTAGGCCCCACGGATGCCTAGCGCATCCAATGCACCGCGCGCCTCGGCGGACAGGTCCAGCCCCTCAGCCGCGTACTTCTGCTGGAGCCTCTGGAGCAGTGCATTGTCTGGGCGCCCGCCCTCTCCAAGGTGCTGGGCCAGCTCCACCACGGTGCTATAGCCCTGGTCTACGTGCCAGTAGAAGGAGAGCAGGCAGGCCAGCTCGCGCTCGTCTCGAGGCGCTGGAATGTCGTCTAAGTCGAAGATGCCATCCGCCGCCTTGGTGTAGCGCAGGATGCCGGCCTTATCCTCGGCGTTCTCCCCGTAGTAGCGCTTGCGTTTCAGCTCCACCACCCGCTGGTCGTACTCCGCTTCGCCATAAATCTCGACGGGCAGCCACTCTTTGCGGAGGTCAACCACCTCCTGCCCCTGGGCGTTCACGATTGCCACCGCTACGTCCACGCCGAGCCTGTCGTCGTGCTCAAACCTGATGGCCTCACGCAGCAGGGCTTCCTGGAGCATCAGCGTTATCTCCCGCGAGATCTTCTTGTACCGGGGCCCGCTGGCTTCTTGGTTGGTCTCCGCCCCGACACCACCCGTGTTGAACATGTAGTAGGTCATGGGCAGCCCGCCCTCGGTCATCTTCCCCAAGATGTTGTACATCAGGTTCGCGTTCTCGTCTTCCAGGCCGATGATGAACGGGTCCGAGAAGTACTCCACGTAGGGCCTGCCTATGGCGCCTGTCGCCGCGCCTGTCTGAACGGCCTCGCCGAACATGAGCGACCGGATATACTGCTCGGCCGTCAGCCGGACCAGGGGTGGCACAACGGTGTTCTGGCGCATGACGCCCTGCCAGAACACCCTATCCATCTCCTCCATGGGCACGTGGACCGCCTCGTCGACGCGTCCGTCCGTCATCGCCCTTAGCAGTCCCCCGACCTGCTTCCTATCCAGCAGCCGCGAGCGGGAAAGGACCATGCGCATGTTGCGCACCGGGTTTTGCTCGTACACTGGCACCTCGCTCTGCCGGTCGACGAGGACGTTTTCCAGGGTCTCCTGGGAGTTCGGAGTGTCCTGGCTGCCCCGGACTACGTCGTAGGTGATGGGGTCATCCGCTTTACTCAGCCCAAAGGGCACCGCGTAGAAGTTGTTCTCCGTGCCGTCGATGCTGTGGGATATCTTGAACTTGCCTCCACCACGGGCTGACTCGACGGCTTGCGGCAACGGCTGCAAGAGGATGATGTCGTCGTTCATCGGATACACCCCCTCGTCGGGGGAGTCCGTTAGCCCCAGCTGCTTGGAAAGCTGGCTGTTGGCTAGCTCAATCATGATGGTGAGCGTGCTCTTGCCGTGCAGGGACGGCCCCACGGTCACCAGCGCGGTGTTGGCGGTGGAGCCGTCGATAGCCTTCACCCTCGCCACGCTCAGGGCCGCCTGTACCGCGAGTCCCTGCGACTGCTTCACCTTGAACATAGCGATGGAAAGGGGGCCCATCTTGTGCTCCCCGACGTAGTCGAACCCCAGGTGCAGCGACAGCCCCTTGGTGGGCGCCTTGAAGACCAGCTGGGTGATGCCGGTCTCTCGGATGCGCGCCTTCAGCTCTTCCGGCATGCCCAGGTCATCGAACCACTGGGGTACCGACACCTCCAGGATATCGGGGGGGTTGACCCACTCGGCTTCGGGGAGGTCGAAGGTGAGCTGACGCCACATGTAGGGGAGCTGCATGTAGTGCGCGCCGAATAGCAGTTGCCGGGCGTGGAACGAGCGCCCCGGGGCGTCGCCCAGCCGCCGGTCGGTCTGAATGATGGTGTCCCCCGAAGCGAAGCGCTCCTTCATCAGATTCGTGATATAGGGAAAGACCTCCGCGAACAGGGCCTGATTGGCTTCGCTGAAGGCGAGGGCGTCCCGGTTTCGGGTGAAGCCATCGATGAAGTACTGGGTAAGGTCAGGCCTCCGCGCGACGCCAAGCTGACTGAAAAAGGACACCCCGCCGTTGTCCAAGCGGACCGCGACGTCCGGCCCCGCGCGACGGGCCGCCCGCCCTGCGGCGTTCGCCTCAGCGGCCTCCTCGGCGATGCGCGCCGTCTCTTGGTCCAGCCGCTCCTGCTCCTCCACCGGCAGGTCCTGGAGGACGCGCATGCGTTGCATGAGCCACTCGACGGACGGGTTGAAGAACTCGCTGCCCGGACGATGGCCTCGCCTCGCCTCGGACACCAGGTCATCCAGGGCTTGACTGAACGCGGGGTCGACGGCGGGTGCGGCGAGTGCCGACGACTCTCGCTGGCTTCCAGAGCTGCTCACCAGTGGTCCTCCTTCTCAGCAGGGCGCTGTGTACGAAAAGAGTAGCCGTTGGCGGTGGCCGCGTGGCTACTCCTTCTTTTCTTATAGGGCCTTATATTACAAGGCGTGCGCCACGCCGTCGAGTGCTGCACTAATCCGCAGGACGTGTCCTGACCTACTTGCGGTGCCCCTATCGCTCATTGCGATGTATTGCCATGAAGTCCACGCCGGGACGCTTTGCCCTGCAAAGCCCCGTCGAGGGAGAGGAGAGCTACCCGCTACAGCAGCCGCTGGACAAACCCCGCCTTCCTGCGCCACTTGGGGTTTACCTTCACCCATAGCTCGACGTACACCTGTTTGCCCACCAGCGCTTCGATCTCCTGCCGCGCTTGGATCCCCACTTCCTTGAGCGCGCTTCCGCCACGTCCAATGAGGAGCTGGCGCTGGGAGGGTTTGTCGACGTAGATGGTGGCTCGGAGATAGTCGGGTTGCTCCCCTTCGCGCTCCTCGAACTCCTCGACCTCCACCGCGGCGAAATACGGGACCTCCTGGTCGTAGCGGAGGAACACCTTCTCTCGGATGGCCTCCGCCAGGAGAAACCGTAGCGGCCGGTCGGTCACCAGGTCGGGGTCAAACAGGAGCTCTTCCCGAGGGAGGTAGTCGTTTAGCAGCCGCACCAGGAGGTCCAGCCCATCCTCCAGCAGCGCGCTCACCGGCACGACCTCCACGAAGGCGTAGGCGTGGGCGTAGGCCTCCAGCACCGGCAATAACTTGACCTTCTGCACCGTGTCCACCTTGTTCACCACCAGGATGGCCGGCGTGCCCACCTGCTTCAGCTGGTCCATGAAGTGCGTCTCCACGTCGCCCGGCATCCGTGGCTCCACCACCAGCACCACCAGATCGGCCTCGGCCAGCGCGGTAGCGCCCTGGCGCGACATGGCGGCGTCGAGCTGGTCGCGCCCCCTGACCAGGTAGCCAGGGGTGTCCAACAGCCCAACCTGGAAGCCCTCGCCGTTGAGGATGCCCAGCAGCCGGTGCCGCGTGGTGTGCGGCTTGGGGCTGACGATGGAGATCTTCTGCCCCACCATCTTGTTGAGCAGCGTGGACTTGCCCACGTTGGCCCGCCCGATGATGGCGACGAGCCCACTCTTGAAGGGAGCGGTTGGCCCTGGGGCAGGTGACACTGATAACGGCTCTACGTCGCTAGAGGTCATAAAACCATTATCAGGGCATGAAGGGAGGGTCACAAGCCGAGGCCTGCTTTTATGATTACAGTGCCCCGCCCTAGGTGAACCGTTATGCTAGGGGAGCGCGCGCTGGGCCATGGAAGGAACTCAACGCCTGCCTCCCGGTGCGGCGGCCCGTTGAAAGCCTCTTTCGCGGCCAGGACGAACGCGAATGTCACGTAAGCATTGGACGCGTCTCATAATCCTCCTCGCCACCGCCGCGGTGGTCGTCACGGGTTGTCAGCAGTCCACTTCGCCGACAGACGTAACCCCCACGTCTCCATCCGTCACCCCCACGGCAACGCCTTCCTTGATCCCCACGCCTACGCCGACCACGCCCGGCTTTCCGACAGGCCTCCCCACACCGACCCCGTCCGCGACCCCGGCGCTGCGTTCCCCCACCCCCTCATCGAGCGCCACTCAACCGCTCGTTGGACAGGGCGAGATCACGTGCCCGCCATCAGGCTACTCAGCGCCAGGGACTGCTTCCACGGCGGCCATGCCGGCCGACTCGCAAGCGCCGCCGTCCAACGAGACCCGCCTGCTTGTGGACGGCAGAACGGACGACTGGGTGGACCGGTCCGTACTGTTGGCCGATGCCTTGGGCGACGCGGAGGCGGGCTTCCCGGACCTGACCACGGGCTACGCTTTCGTCAACCAGAACGCGCTTTACGTGCTGGTGGAGCTCGGCAATGCTGGCCTTCCCTTCGACTTTTCTGAGCCTTTCGAGTCTTTCGAGTTTCGATTCCAGGCCGGCGCCAGAGAGCTGTGGGTGGCGTGGTCACCCCTCTGGGGCCGCGGGCCTTTCTCCGTGGTGGATATAACGGCTGGATGGGAACAGATCGGGGAGACGACCTACTCCAGCTTTGCCTTTGACACCGCCCTGGAAGCTCGGATCGACCTGCGGGGCTTGGGCTCCTCCGAGAGCATCACCCTCACCGAGGTCGGAGTGCGAGTAGGCGAGTGCTGCGAGTTTCCCGAGTGGCGCTTCGCGGACACCTGGTCGCCTGGGGCGTCTATCCCGATGGTGGACGAGGCCGACCCAGCCTGGCGCCTGGCGCTGAAAGGTGGGTCGCGGGAAGCTGAACGCACGCTCTCCGCGCCCGACACCCGCGCGATCACGCTGGACTACGACTCTACCGATGACCATGTCCAGGTCATAGGTGCCGCGGGAGCGGTGCCCAGTGGCGCCTCTTTGCTGGTGGGCAACCTGGAGCTGAACGACTTCACGGTCCTGCGGGCGGATGCCGATGGCGTCTTTGAGACCGAAGTGGTCGGCGCACCTGGCACCCATGTCCTTATCAAACAGGACGTCACCGGTGAAATCTTCACGGACATCACTACCTCCGGCTTCGAGAACGTGATCGCTCCGGGAGTGCTGCTGCGCATCCCTGTCGAAGAAGCCGGCGAAGGCATCGCTTTCGGCGCTGGGGCGCGCCTTTGCTGCGACATCATCACGTGGGCCATCGAAGGGACCTTTGAAGACGACTCGCTGGCTCCCGGCGACTGGCTCCCAATCTCCGGGCGTGTGTCTCTCCTCACGGGCGCATCGGCCACACCACCCCCCGCGCACCTGGAATTTGCCGCCAACTTGTTGGGGGATGCCGATGGACGACAGGTGGGACGCGCGGGCAAGTTCGTAACCCCCTTCCTCACCGCTACCGGGCTTCCGATTGAACGCACGATGGGAGGCCCACCGCTAGGGGACATCCACCTGGGCGGCCAGCGTGTCACCTGGGAGCTCGACGGCGCCCGCTGGGTAGCCGACTTTGACACCCGACTGCACCTGCCGTCCGATACCCCTCCTGGGTTGTACACGCTGACCGCCGGAGGGCTGCGGGGGCTTACCGATGAGGGGTTGGAGCCCGCGGGAACGCGGCCCATGGTCATCGTGATTCGGGACTCCGCCGCCAGCAGGGCGACGCTGGGCACGTTCACCGTGGGCAACCCCGCACCCATGCGGCTGGCCACCACGTTGCTGGCTGACGAGGTCAGCGAAGGCTCCCACGGCGGGGTGCTGGCGCGAGAGGACCAGGGTCTCTTCGATATCTCCGGACGCGCGCTCACCCGCCACGACCCGATCATCCCCCGCCTCGACGGCTATGGCGAGGCCTGGAGCTACCGTCTGGAGCCGTACGTGCCCATGATCGACGTGGTGGACAGGTCACTGCCCACCAGCCCGGCAATGGTGCTGGACTTCTCGAAGAGCGAGCTGGCCGTCACCGTCGCCCGCCCCGACGGCGAGACGGACGTGCTTGGCCCCGCCCCGCTCGCTCGCTACGCCGTCAAGTCGCCCCGCGCGCCGTGGGCCAGTATCGGCATGGGACTGGGTGGCGGCGAGCTGCGGGAGATACCCCAACTGCTGGGCCATGGTGACACCTTCGCGTACCAGTTTCCCCTGGACGGCGATTACGTGGTCGGGCTGGCGGGATACGTCTGCGACGTGGGTGGGCGCGGCTACGAAATCAGCGGCACCTACGACCTGACTATCGCCAACGTGCTCGATATCGAGACCGCCATGCTGCCTACGACGCCCTTCGAAGTAGGCGACGCGATTCCGGTGTCCCTCACCGTCATGCCGGGAGTCTCGGCTGAAGTGACCTACACGGTGACCCACGTGGTCGCCGACGGCATATCCACCGGCGAAACCTTCACCGGCCGCGCCAATGCCCACGGCTGGTGGGACGGCGACGGCGCCAGCTGGACCTTTGTCCGCGACGGTGAGTATCGAATCGACGTGGAGGCGCGGTACACCGACACGGACGGCAGCTTGTGGGCTGGGCGTCTGCGCTTCGGGGGCGTGGTCGCCACGCCCAACGCGCCGATCATCGCGCACGGCCGACGCGGTTCAGATGGCTTGGCCGAGCTCTCCCGCCCGTGGGGCCTGGAGCGGGACTTTGAGTACGACGAGGATTCGACAGCGCCCCACATGCACTTCCCCTACTTCACGGGCGATGTGCTGTGGGGGACAGAACGGTTGCACGAGGAGCGGGCGGACTCGCGTAACTCCGGCACCGCTGTGGTCACCCACATGAGCGTTCAATCGATGGACGACGACCATGCGCTGCTCACCCGCGCCACGGCGCAGTTCGAGCAGCTCGCCGAAGAGTTTCCGTGGATGCTGAAGTATCCGGCGGCCACCCTGTTGCAGGCAGGCCAAATGCCGCTCTTCACCTTGCCTGACCGGGAGCGCGGCAGTCGGGGTGCTCACCCCGACGACGTCGACCTGTGGTCGTACACGTACAGCTCAGCGGAACGGCCCGGCGTCCGGGTCCGCGAGGTCATCCAAGGTGATGACGTTAGTGGATCGTACTGGCGATTCGGCGACGCCTACTACGCCCAATCGGGCAACGGGCCAGAGGGCGACCTGCCGGGCGATTTCAAGTTTATGTATGGGGGCGCCGTGATTCGCGACGCCAGCTCGGGGGAAGGAGTCTACGCCATCTATGGCTCCGGCTGGATACTCCTCTCCGACGACGACCCCATGGGCTCGCGAATCATGCCGCCCTATCAGGGCGCGGCCGGAGGGCCCAGCGGAGGGCCTCTGTTCACCGTGCACGACCGGGAGGTAGACATCCTCTTCCTCCCGTTGGGCGTGCGGCCCGGCGCCGTCCTCGAGACTGGCGACCTCTTCCGGATGGCCGGGCCAATCATGCCCACGCTGGCCAGCCGCGTGGCGTACACCGTGACCGCGCCCGACGGCACGGTGCATGCCTTCGACGGGCGCGCCAACGCCATCGGTTACTTCTACGACCAAGACGATGACCTGGTCCTGGATCAACCTGGCGTGTGGACCGTGTCGCTGAGCGTTACCCACGATGGCCAGACAAGCGCGGGCCCCGTGGAGCCTCCCTATCCCAGGGGTGGGCCGTTGACCCCGGACGGCGCGACCTTCACCTTCGTCGTGACCGACGCCCAGACCCATACGCTGGAGATCGAGACCGACTTGGCACAACTCACTCCGGCCAACCGGTATTTCACCGGCCGCACCGCTCACTTCGAAGCTGCCCTACCTACCGGTTGGAGCGGCACGACTGCCCGGGTGATCGTGACCATGCCAGGGACAGTACTGATCGACGAAGACGTCTCGGCCTCTGGCGGAGCTATCCAGTGGGACTTGGACGCCCAGGCGCTGAACCGGCTCGCCAGTAACTTCGACAGCGGGTGGGGGGGGTATCGCTGACACGGTCACGGTGACGTTCTTTGCCGAAGGCTCTTTGGCCGGGAGTCCGGCCCAGGCAGCCGGAACCATCGTCACCCACGGCGCTCGCGTGCCCAGCGCGCCGCCCAATTCCCGGTAACCCTGCTCGACCCTGACCCTAACCCGCTTCCGAAAAGGGAGGGGGGCTTACTCCGTGGTATTTCCTTGTACTGGGCGCTAGGAAGCCCAGCGCCACGCGGTTGACGACGAGAGTAAGGGCGACTACTGTTGTCCCGCCTGGCGACTACCCGTCTTGCAAGGAGGGGTGGGGATGAAATCCTGGGCCCGCGGCTCCGTCGTCACCCTACTCGTGCTAACAATCGCCTGTACCGGCGGAGCTGACGCTACACCCACGACGCCGCTGGGTACCGAAACGGCCTCACCGCCCACCGCCACGCCAACGCCCACGGTGCCCGACAAAGACCTTTTCCCCACTGCTACACCAACGCCAACGGCACCTGAAGAGGATCGCTCTCCCACGGCCACGCCGACTCCAACAGCTACCGCTGCGATCACCCCCACGCCCACGGCAACCTCTACCCCAAGGCTGCTTCCCACCACACCCTTGAAGTCCACCCGGCCCTTGATTTTGGACTACGCTGACCGGCCGCCGCCCATCGCGTCGCTCATCACCATCGGCACGCCGGCGGCCGACGGCACGACGGAGGTCACGGGCGCCGCAGGGGCCATACCCAACGCGACCACCGTGATGGTAACGACAGTGGAGTACGCCGACGCTGCTTTCGTGCGGTCTGGCTCCGACGGCAGCTTCAGCGCATCAGTGCTTTCGGCGCCGGGCGCCACGGTCCAGGTGCGTTACAGCCCACATCCTCGAGCAGAGGAGGAGCCAGATAAGACAAAAGATAAGGCAAAGGAGAAGGGAGTTAACGTCCACCAACTCAACTACTGGCCCGGTACCCTCATTCGCGTCGCTGATTCTCCCTCCGACGACGCAGGTACGCCCTTTTCCAGCGCGTCCTGGTCAAACGTCGGCGGGGGGTTTGCCTTCTGGGGCATCACCGGGAGCGTGGCCGAGCGGGCGGTCCAGCCTGGCGACGACGTCACCGTCTCTGGCACGCTGCGTCTCTACACTCCGGGCGCGACGCAGGCCCCGTCCCAGGTCTCCGGCAACCTCCACTTCGGCGTTGACCTGCTCTTCGATGCTCAGGGTGTTCAGACTGCGGCAAGCTCCAACTTCGTCTCCTCCTTGCTCACGCCCACTGGCCTGCCCATAGAACGGAATCGAAGCAGCCTGTTCGACACGCTTCAGGTTTTGGGGATCACTTTGGTGGCTGAAGATGGCGCGCTGGCCGGCCCCATAGACACCTCCGTACTCATCTCCGATTCCCTGCCATCCGGCACCTACCGGCTCTACGCGTGGCTTCCCGGTAACCCTGATTTGGACTCCCTTGGCACAATGTTGGAGCAGGGCCCCAATATCCTGATTGGCCATCGGGGAGCAACCGTCGCTTTGATAACGGTAGGCTCGCCGGACTCGCCCCGGCTCAGCCCCATGCTGCTGGTGGACAACCCGAACCAGGGCACCCGGGGGGCCATCGCGCTTGAGGACAAGGGTAGCTACGAGTTCACCAACCGCGTCGCGACCCAGTCCGGCGTCTTCGTAGTTGAGCCTCGCGACAGGGCCAACGGCCAGCCCATCACCTATCGGTTGGAGCCCTTCTTCCCCTTCCTCTCCATGGCCGACCGCAACCTGCCCAGCGCGCCGGTGGTGCCCCTGAACGTGCCGGGAGGCGAGCTGACCGTCACCGTGACCACCCCTTCAGGCAGCGTCGAAGCGCTGGGGAGCCTTCCCATCCTTCAGACCAAAACGGGCCAGCGCTCTACCGCTGAGGGGTGCTGGACAGCGGTGGCGGCAATCCGGGCGACGTGTTACAGCTGACCACCCTATCCGATGAGTTTGCCTATCAGTTCGCCGAGTACGGCCGCTACACCATCTCCATGTCCGGCTCTGTTCCGGACGTCTGGGGGCAGGAGTATCCGCTTGACGGCACGTTCGAGGTATGGGCCGCCGAGACGCTGGATATCGAGACGGCCTCCCTGCCCTCGACGCCCTTTGAGGCCGGCGACCAATGCCTGCTGTGGTCAACGTTTACCCTGGCGTGCTTGCCGATCAGATTCGCCGAGTACGGCCGCTACACCATCTCCATGTCCGGCTCTGTTCCGGACGTCTGGGGGCAGGAGTATCCGCTTGACGGCACGTTCGAGGTATGGGCCGCCGAGACGCTGGATATCGAGACGGCCTCCCTGCCCTCGACGCCCTTTGAGGCCGGCGACCAATTGCCTGCTGTGGTCAACGTTTACCCTGGCGTGCTTGCCGACATCGAGATGTCGTTGGAGCTTCGACGGCTCGCCGCCGCTGACCGACTCGGTGACCGGGACGGCCAACCGGTTTGGCTACTTCGACGGCAACGGCGAGGCCTTCGAGTTGAGCGAGGCAGGCGAGTACCTGGTCCGGGTGCGGGCCAGCTACACCGACGACGAGGGACGGCTGTGGATGGGGACCCGGCGATGGGGCAGCGGGGTGGCGTCCCAGTCGCCGGCCCTCATTGCCCATGGACGCCGGGGCGAAGACTCGGGCCAAGTGGACGAGCAGTTGCCCTGGTTCAGCCGCCAGGCCATCGGCGTGGCGGTGGGGGGACACCACCTCAACTTCCCCTACCACTCGGGCGACATCGTCTGGGCCACCGATGACGACTCGGTCCAGATGCGCGTGAGCGTCCAAGACACCGTAGGCGAGGTGGCCGACCTGCTGACGGAGCGGCAGTGGCAATCGCGCATGGAGGGACCCTCCATTGAGGAGCGACAAACACTCGGCGAGCTACCCATGCTTATCAGCACCGCCAGCGGCATCGAGGCCACCTTTGATCCTGGCGCCATCGACCAGTGGGGCTATGCCTATCGGGCGGTGGAGCGGCCTGGCGTCCGCGTGCGAGAGACCGTAACAACCGATGCCATCGGCGGCACGTACTGGCGTTTTGGAGATCTTTACCTGGCCCAGCGGGGTATGGGCGTCCAGGGCGATAGCCCCAACGACGTGAAGTGGCAGTTCGGCGCCGCGGTCTTCAAACGGCCTGACCTCGGAATCGGCGAGGTGGCCATCTACGGCTCGCTGTGGGTGGAGGTCCCAGACGACGACCCGGTCGGCTCGCGGGTCTTCCCGCCCTTCCAGGGCGCCGCTGGCGGCCCCACGGGTGGGCCCATCATGACCTTGAGGAGCGAGGAGATCGACCTGTTCATCGTGCCCACGGCGGTGCGTCCCGGGGCCGTGCTCGAAGTGGGGGACCAGTTCGTGTTCACCGGCCAGGTCACCTCACCCAGCGGAGCGGTGCGCACCATGAGCGGCCAGGCCAACACCATTGGCTACTTCGCCGCGCCCGACGACACGTTCGCCGTGGACGAGCCGGGCGCGTGGACCGTGGACGTACAGGTGCTGCACGACGGCCTGACCTCGGCCGGCCAGGTAGAGCCGCCGTATCCGACGGGCGGCGTTTTGGGCGCAGAGAATGGGCGCTTCAAGTTTTTTGTGGTCTGGTCCCAGATTGAAGCACGTGCGCAGGCGCTAGACAAACAACTCCTCTGCCCCGTGTGTCCGGGAGAGACCCTCGACCAGTGTTAGCAACCAGCAAAAGTGGGACACATTGGGAGCCGAGAGATCAGGGGCTGGATGGAGGTCTGGCGAGCTCCCTGAGGGCCCTGTTGTAGCGTCGTCGCCGTTCGGTGGTTTGAGCCTTCACCTCCTTCCTGCGTTGTAGGATCTCTTGCCGTCTTCCCTTGAGCACGTCTGATGGTGTCACGTTGCCCAGAGCCTTGTGATAGCGCCGGTAGTTGTAGTAGCTGACGAAGGCCGCGATAGCAGCCTCAAGGTCGGCGGGCAACTCATAAGGCACCTGGTTGACGTCCCGTTTGATGGTCTGGTGGTAGCGCTCCAGCTTCCCGTTGGTCTGAGGGTGGAAAGGAGTTGCTAGGATGTGCTTGATGCCAACCATCCCCAGGTAGTCCCTGAATGCTCTTGAGACATAGCCTGGACCGTTGTCACTCAGCAGCCTGGTGCGGTCTGTGACTGGAACTTGGTCCATGCTGGTCGTGTCCACAGCATCCTGGACCACCTCGATGAAGGAGTCGGCCGTCATATCTTGCTGAAGCCTGTGAGCCAGGATGAAGCGGGAGTAGTCGTCCATAACGGTGACCAGGTAGTAGTAGCCCCACCCAACCACCCTGAAGTATGAGGCATCGGTGGCCCACATCTGGTGAGGTCCTGTGGTCTTGAGGTGGTACTCCTTCCCCGCGGCCAACCGCATCTCAGGCCTCTTCACTAGGCCCTCCCTGCCCAGGATACGGTAGACGCTGGACTCTGAGACTGAGAAGCCCTGGTTGTCGGTGATCCCCGCGGCCAGCTGACGGCAGCTCAGCTCTGGCATCTCCCTGGCTGATAACAGGACTGAGCGTTCTTCCTGAATAGTAAGACGGTTCCATGGTGGCTGATCGCCTCCTGGTCGGTCCTCAAGTCCTTGTTGGTCTTGGCGTCTGAGCCACCGGTAGTAGGTGCTCTTAGGGATGCCCAGCTCTCTGAGGACCTTTCGCTTGGGGAGGGGAGACGAGGATACTTTGGTAACTACCTCTGCCTTCTCCGGGGCGCTCATCCGCTGGTACCGGTGGCGTCCTGGGGCATGGGGATGGCCGTTTTTTTGAGACGGTACGCCTCCAGCGACAGATCGGCCACTAGCTCCTTGAGTTCCCCGTTCTCTCGCTTGAGTTGCCCTACCTCATGCTGAGTGGCGTCCCGAACCGAGTCACGGGTCAACCTCTCCTTGCCCGCCTCCATGAACTCTTTGGTCCACGAGTAGTAGGAGTGGGGCTTGATCCCCTCCCGCCGGCACAGGTCGTTGACTGTGACCTCGCGGCGGAAGCCCTCCAGAACAATTCGGATCTTCTCTTCGGGGGTGTACTTACGTCGGGCAGCCGCCTTCACTGTGCGGACGAAAGACCTGGTCTGCTCGCTTCGTTCCTCGGCGGCCTCTGCTTTGCTTACTTCTAGTTGGGACACATCTGCTCCTTTCTGTGGGTAGCTCTACCCTCATTTCAGGAGCTCACACCACCCTCCGACTCTCGGGTTTTCCTACCCTTATATGTGTCCCATTATCGCTGACGGTCTACACCTCGACCAGTCTCAGACGCCTTTAGCGAAGCAGATGCGTCAGATCCTTCGCGACCGGTTGGCCGTAGGCCAGTCGGAGGAAGAAATCCTCGACTACTTCGTCTCGCTGTACAGCGAATCGGTGCTGGCGGCGCCGCTCAAGTCGGGCTTCAATCTGAGTACCGGCCTTGATTTCGGGCTGCCGAGTTTCGGCATCTATGACCTGGAGCTCGAGGAAACCCGCCAAGGCCCAGCTCTTTAAGCGCTCAGCTTCTACCCCCGGGTGCCCGAAGGCTGGGTCGGTGTGGAGGGCTCCTACAGCATCAGCATGCCTGGCTTTGTGTTGGAGCAGGGGCCGCTGACAGCGCAAGGAGGAGTGGTTGAGGTGGTCTACGATCCGGTCAAGCTGAGCGATGAGTTCTTAAACATCGACATAACGAGCCGGCACACCTACGAACCGGGGTTCTCGGACGAGGTGTTCATCTCCGTCCTGCTCAGCGGCACTGACGCCTCCGGAGCACAGGCCTACGCTGCCAAGCTCCTGACCTTGGTTGGCGACGACATCTACGACCTGAACTGAGCGGGCCTATAAATACTCTATTCGCCAAACAGGCTGTCCAGCTCGTCCAGCGTCAGCGGCAACGCGAGCAAGAACGCCTCGATGGCCGAGAGGCCAGCCTCCGAGAGGTCGCCCGTCTCGCCGTGACGGCCGCCCGGGTTGTGGGTAACCAGCACGTCCCGCAGCGTCGGTGCCCGGCCGTCGTGCAGGTACGGGGCGGTGTGCCACAGCTCGCGGAGGCTGGGGGTATCGAAGGCGGGACCCATTGTCTCCGCCACCGTGCCTCCGCCGGATGGGTGGTCGTGGAAAGGTTCCCCCGTACCCACGTCGTGCAGCTGTCGGTCCGTGAACAGGGGCGGGCCGTGGCAGACCGCGCAGCCGGCCTCTTGGAACAGCGCGGCGCCCTGCCTTGCCTCCTCGGTAAGCGCCCCATCGACCTGGCGCAAAGGGCTAACGAGGGGCTGAAGGCTGTTCAAGTATTCGGCCAGCGCGTCAAGCTCCGCCTCCGATAGCCCCGTCCCGGCCATCAGTCCGGTGAAGGTCTTTCGGAACGACTGGACGTCTTCCCGGTCGGCCGACCAGTGCAGGGGCTCGGTGTCACCGATGCCACGCAGGACAGGGGTATTGCGCGCGCCGCCCGTGGTGCCCAGCCACGTCTTCCCATCGGACCCGGCGTCGAAGTGGCACGAAGCGCACGCGATCCAGTTGTCTCGAGCGATCTCGTCGGGCTGGCTGGTCAGAAAGAGCCGCTCCCCCTGCTGGATAACGGCCAGCCTGGGGTCCTCGGCTAGCTCCCCACGTATCCACCACGTCCAGGGTGTCCGTGGCCACCACGGTGACGTCGTCCGAGACCAGATTGAGGATGTACAGCAGCATTCCGTCGGAGGAGAGCGCCACCTCCCGGGGGTGGTGGCCCACGGCCACATGCCCGACGCCCAACCCCTGCTCCAGGTCGACTACCGACATATCATCGCTGGCCGCGTTCACCACGTAGAGGGTGGTGCCATCCGGGCCCAAAACGACGGCGGCAGGCATGCCGACGGGCGTGTCCACGGTGTCCAGGGTTAGCGCTTCCCGGCGCACGGACTGGAGCGCTTCGGTATCCAAGGTGCTGACCACCGGAAACACGGTGCTATCGAATAGGCGCGCCATGTTGGTCACGTTCTGGCGCTGGTGCGCGACGTAGGCACGCGGCGTGTCGGGGTGCAAGGTGATGCTTTCCGCCAGCGCGCTATTAAAGCCGATGGTCGCTTCCCCAAGGGGTCCCAAGCTCTCGGCGTCCCAGACCCGCACCGAGGCGTCGAGCATATGGACGACGTATAACCGGTTGCCTTGAAGCGCGAGACCCCGTGGCTGGCGGTCCGTGGCAACTCGGCCCAGCTCCGCTAATGAGTCGTCGTGCAACGCCAGGAGCGCGTCTTCGTTGGCCAGGGAGACGTACACTCGGCCCGACGCGGCCAGCACCCCAAACGGCCCATGGCCAACCCAACGCCGAAGGAGCTGTTCGCCTGTCGCATCGTCGAGCACGACTAGCTCGCCCGAGTCGAAGCAGGCTACGAACAGGCGAGACTCGGCGCGGTCCATGGTCGCCGGCTCGCAGCCAATGTCGGTCCGCCACGCCGGGAGGCCATCGGACACGCTCAGACGCGTGACCGTTTGGCTGGCGGGATGGCCAGTCCACAGCGCATCGGCGACGACGATCATCCTGCTGCTGCGCACGGGCCGGTCCGAGGGCACGAACGAGGGCACCGAGGTCATGGTAGGCGTTGCCGTCGGCGTGGGAGAGGACGTTGGGGTAGCGGTCGGCGACGGCGTGACGGTGGGGGTGGAAGTCGGCGTCAGTGTGGGAGTGGGATCGGGCGTTGCGGTAGGCGTAGGGATTTCAGTGGGAGTCGATGTGGCAGTCGGCTCTGGTGAGGCGCAACCCTGCCCAAGAAATAGGAAGATGCTAACGAGAGCAGCGGCTTTCACAAACGTGGCTTATGCTTAATTATAGTCCGGATTTGCGAAGAGGGGTTCAACGATACATCGTGTGCGCATCAGTCGAGAACGAATGCGGGCCTTCCCCGCACTGCGTTCGCGTAATCCCTTCGATCGTTAGCGTCCGACCATCCTCAGACACCTCAATCAGTACCACTCCCGTGACCGTGTGAGGTTACGTCAATAGGTGTGTAAACGACATCAGGCGGCGACCTTCTCAGCCGTTGATTCAATGGCGATTCCATCCGCATACTGTGCACCGAGGTAGACGTCTTCGATCAACTCAGGGGCCTTCAGACGCCTGAAGCGCTGTTCGGCGACCATCAACATTTTCCAGATCACCGCTATCGCCCGATCGACCCTCTTGTAGCGCTTGGCGGCATCGGTCCGAAGCCTGAGGGCCGCGAAGGGTGATTCTACCGGGTTCGTCGTGCGAAGGTGCCCCCAGTGCTCCTTTGGGAAGTCATAGAAGGTGACCATGCGGTCCCAGTCCCGCTCCAAGGCCTCTGAGGCCGCCTCGTAGGAATGGTCGCCGCACCACCTGGTGAACACCGTCCTGAGCCGCTCAGCCTCTGTCCGAGTCGGCGCGTAGGGGATAGTACGCAGCATGAGCTTGGCCTGGTCCTGTTGTCGCTTTGGAAGCTTGGCGAGCACGTTTACGATCTTGTGGTTCCAGCAGCGTTGCTCTGCCGCCTGCGGATAGACGTTGCGCAGAGCTCCCCAGATGCCCAGGTGTCCGTCCCCAACCACCAGCCTCGGGCACTCCAGCCCGCGGCGCCTCATGTCCCTGAGCACATCGGACCAGTTCTCTGTGGACTCCCTGTATCCGGGAACAGCGCTCACCACCACCTTGCTCCCGTCGCTCAGGGCCGCCACCACCACCAGTACTGCCGCCTTCTCCTTCTCAAGACCAGCCTTGACGTAGACTCCATCCACCCACATGTAGACCACTTCCAGGTCATCTAGGGGCCGGCTGCGCCATTGGGCAAGCTCATCGTTCCACTTGGACTTCAACCGGGCCACCGTGCTCGCCGATACCGGTGCGTCCTCTCCCAGCAGCCCCCGCAAAGCCAGATCGAAGTCGCCTTCGGATAGACCGTGCAGGTACAGCTCGGGGATCAACTCAGCAACCTTCCTGGTCCTGTTGACGAACAGCGGCAGCAGCCGGCTCTCGAACCGCTCCTCGGTATCGCGGACTCGCGGCCGCCTCAGCTGTATCGTTCCCGAACTCAGCGTAAGCCTCCGGGCTCTGCCGTATCCGTTCCGATAGCCGGTATCGTTGTCCGAGTCGGATCTGAGCGCCGACTTCGCCCTTCCCAGAAACGCCGTCACCTCCTCCTCCAGCAACTCCTGGATCAGCCTCTGGACCGTGTCATCCGATCCCCACACAGATGTCTGGCGGTGAAGTTCGGCGCAGTACACCTCACCCGGGACCACCGAGTCCCACTTACGATTGACAAGACCGTCTGCGACCGTCTCAACCCGATACTTACCCGCTGGGATATTGGGCAACTGGCTCCCGATATTCACCTTGTGCACCGAGTCATCTATCCAGTCTTGGTGAAGGTAAAGCCCTGAAGTATCCCCTTCTCCCAATGCGTCCCATACAGTCCCATGTCCATGGTTAGGGATGCTCCCGTCGGCAAGCGGTGGTATTGGCAGCCACATCCCCATGGCAGTGCCCGGTACGTCTTGATTAAACGGGCCGCACCTACCGGACATCGATTCCAGGTATGACGTCCTATAGGGCTCCGGGAAGTACTCTAGCGTACAGACAGCGTTCCCACCCGAGTGAACCCAAGGGTTAATGGCGTACCCGTAGCTGGGATGCTGTTGGAGCTCCGCGGCCGTGAGACCAAACAGTTGAAGACCAAAGTCAAATCCTGTTGTGTACCCGCTGGATTTCCAGATGGGGGTTCCTGCTTTAATTGGAGGATCGAGAAACATGTTCCATCGGCAGTGTCCAATTTCTGTCGTTACCAGCGCCTCTTCGGTTGTTGACGCTGGACAGTCGGTCCACTCGACCGGAGCGGTCGTCCTGAAGTTATCGAGGACCTCTTCGATCGGTGTTCCAACGTGGCCCCAGAACAGACTGTAGCCTTCGCAGATGATGGTATACACGCCCCACTCCTCGTACGTCCCCCCATCATGCGACTCCCTGACATCCCGCCCGAAGTTCATGAAGTAGATATCCGCGGGGGCATACAGTTGGACCTGCTCTGAGACAGGCACACCAGCCAGTGGGGCCTCCTCACTGAACTCGCGAGTACCCCGGTACACCACGTGGCCATGTGGGTATCCCCCCTTCTCCCAGAAGAAAGGGGTAGCATCTTCCGGGTCTACTACAGGGTGGGTGAATATGGAACCACCACAGCTTGGAAGCGGCTCACCATCTTCTCCAACCTTGGCCCAATTCCATAACAGTTTAGGTTCGCTTGGCGGTGGTGTAGGAGAGGACGTGGGGTAGCGGTCGGCGACGGCGTGAAGGTGGGGGTAGGTGTCGGCGTCAGTGTGACAGTGAGGGTGGAAGTCGGCGTTGCGGCAGGAGTGACGGTAGGGGTTGGTGTCGGAGGCGGTGGTGCCGTGAAGGTGGGCATTGCCGTCGGTCCCGGCTGAGTACACGCCACTACCAGGTACACCCCCACGGCAGCGATGAAGTGCAAATGGAACGCCGCTCCCATAGCACCGATTATATGGGCAGCCAGGGCACCAGGCCACCGAGGAGCAGCCGGACGGGCTTGGGATGGGTATGCGTCGAGGATGTTGGAGCGGGCGATGGGACTCGAACCCACGACAACCTGCTTGGGAAGCAGGTACGCTACCACTGCGTCACGCCCGCTAGCAGGACGTATTCTAGCGCCGTCTGGGCCTATCGTTCAATAGACTAAGAAAGCCAGCGTGGGCCACGGTCGAAGACAGGGGTAGCGGCCTGAGACCTTCGCTAGTGTAGGTTAGGCAAGGACTTACCCAAAAAGAGACAGGCCCCGATAACCCTCGGGGCCTGTCTCTTCATACCGGAGCGGGTTAGCGGGCGGCTGCTCCGGCAGCCGTCTTGGCCTCCCGAGTGAGGTTGTCGTAGAAGCTTAGGGCGGGCTTCGGGAACCCTCCGGACGGCTCCTCTACCAGGCCGGCCTTGATGGGTGTGCGTCGCGAGACGCCGGCCCACTGGGCCGTCTCCCAACTCACCTTGCCGTCGCGGAAGAACTCCAGGGCAACCTGATTGAACATCTCAGGCTGGTCGGTCTGGCCCTGGTGGCCGCACTCGTCCGGGTAGAAGAACTGGATGTTGTCGAACCCTAACTCCTCCTGGTTGAACCCGTTCTCCACCGGGCTCAGTACATCCTGAAGGCCGTAGAGGTATATGCCGGGCACGGTCAGCTTTTGGAACCGGCCCTTGAGGCTGACCTTCTGCTGCAGGTTGGGGTCCGAGGCAATGCGCTCGGCGGCGGCCTGCCGGAGCTTGGTGCTCTCCGCCTGGTTCAGCGCGGCCTTGGTCCGCATGGTGGCCAGCGACGGCCATACCGCACTGGCCTTGTAGATGATGCCCAGCATCAGGTCTACCATGCTCTTCTCGGTCCCGTCGAAGGGAATGCTCACGTACTCGGTATTGAGGGTGAAATTCCCATCCTTGGGAGTCACTCGCCGTGCCGGGTCTACCAGGTCGCCAAAGCTACCGGCGATGGGCAGCATGCCCAGAACGCGCTCGGGGTAGTGCATGGTGTACTGAACAGTGTTCCCCATGCCCATGGAGTTGCCCCCGAGGAAGAACTTGTCGATGCAGAGGGCGTCGGCGAAGTCGTTGACGAACTCGACGTGGCCCAGCTGGCCCAGGTTCGCGTACGCCTGCCCCGCGGGGCCGGTGTCAAACAAACCGAAACCGGGCTGGTCGGGACAGTACACGCGGAAGCCGTTGGCTCCCAGGAACGGCGCCATGAAGCGCCACCCCGCCGTTCCAGACGAGCCGACGATCCCACCGTGCAGCAGGATTACCGCCGGTCCCGTGTCGCCACTGGTCACGTAGTGCGCCGCAGCCCCGTTGGCCAGCCGAACCCAACGGCTCTGCAATCCCGGAATGTGAATGATATCCTCTTCGGTCAACCCCTGGCTGGCGAGGTCCACCGTAAGCTCCATACCCATAGATCCCCTCCTCTGAATAAGGTGACAGGATGTTAGTCCCCCTCGGACTGCCCGTCAAGCGGAGGAATCGCGAGTGGAGCGCGGGGGCTAGTGGCTAGGGCCTCAGCCGGGCGGTAGCGGCCACCACGGCGATAACGGCGCCGATGAGCGCGAACAGGTCCAGCCGAATAAAGCCGTGGAACACCAGCGTGCCCGCCGTGGAGATAACCAAGGCGAGGACCACGGCTCCGGCGGCCATGTACTGGTAGGGTAGTCCGCGCCTGCGGTTCACAGCCGCGCCAATGCCCTCACCCACCACGTAGCCCAGGCCAAACATCAGGAGCAGGCTTAAGAAGCCTATCCCGACCACTCGGTCCAGCACGAACAGCGCTACTCTGCCGCCAACGCCCAGGCCGGCCATGGCCGATAGACCGCGTACCAGGTAGGCAGTCGACACCTGGTAGGTGGGCAGACGGGAAGCGCCGGTCGCACTCCTTACACCGCACGCCCACGGGGCGCTGACGCATGCACTCGACGCAGATGGGCTTGCCGCACCGGGCGCAAGAAAGGCGAGTTTCCCGCTCCGGGTGCCAATGGCAGGTCTGGGCCTGTGTCACCGGCGGCTCCTAGTCCGGCGAGGTTGAAGACCCTCGGCGCATCCAAGCATCGTGCTCCGTGATGTCCCGGTCGTACACCAACCGGTTCCACAGCAGGCGGGGCGTGCTGACGGAGGTCCCCCGCAACGAGTTGGATATCAGCCGTTTGGTGATGGTTAGTCCTACGGTCCCCGCCATCAGCCAAACAATGGCCGTGGGCCTCCCCCACAGCACGCTCCACACGGGCAGGAGCAGCAGCGAAAGGAGCACCCAGAGCGCGGCGCTGTTGGTCAGCCGCCAGCCCGCCACCGCTACGATGATGAACAGGGCCAGTTCAATCCGCGCCATCGCCATGAACACGCCCACCATCGGCGCGACGCCCCGGCCGCCTTTAAAGCTCAGGAAGATTGGCCAGTTGTGGCCTAGCAGGACCATGAGACCCGCCGCGGCCTGAGCCTCGATGCCTAGGTCGAACACGTTGCGGGCCAGTGTAATCGGCGTCAGTCCCTTGACGAACAGGTCGAAAACACCCAAGGGCAAGATCCACCACCTCCCCACGTTGTGCCAGACGTTGGAAGCGCCCACCGTCCCGCTGCCGACCTTGCGCAGGTCGATCCCATTGACCATTCGGCCGATGACGTAGGCCAGGGGCACGGAGCCCAACAGGTAGCCGTAGGCCAGGACTAGGGTGCCTTTCAGGGGTTCGTCCATGGGGGAACCGACCTCACTGGCGTAGGTGAGCGCCCGCCCCTCAAGCGGTTGCCCGCCGTTCCTTCGCCAGCTCCTCTAGGCTGCTCACCACTTCGTCGGGTGGCCCCGCCGACCCCGGGAGGAACTCGCCGGGCAGACCGAGGGCGTGATAGTCGCTGCCACCGCACGGCAGAAGACGGTACTGCTGGGCTTGCCGGGCCAGGCCGCTCCGCTGCTCCGGCGAAAACTCGGAGTAGTGGACCTCCATACCCACGATTCCTAACTCCGCCAGCCTGGGCAGCAGCGCTTCCCACTCCCGGACGTACACCGGGTGCGCAAGCACGGCTACGCCGCCGACGCTCTGGATGAGCCGTACGGCCTCCTCCATGGGAACGTGAGGGCGAGTGAGGTGAGCCCGGCCACCGTCTTCTAGGTACCCGTTGAATGCCTCTTTCGGGGTGCTGATGTAACCGCGCTCCACCATCGCCTGGGCGATGTGGGGCCGGCCAATACTGGCCCCAGCCGCGAGCTCCTGGACCCGTTCCCACTCCACGGGAAGGCCTAGCTCGGCCAGCTTGTCCACCATCTGCTTGATGCGGTCGGCCCGCCCCGCTCGGAAGGTGCGCAGCCGCCCCTGAAACTCCGCGTCGTGGTAGTCCATGAAGTAGCCGAGGATGTGGAGGTCGCCCCCGCCAGAGGGATGGTCAGCGCTTATCTCGATGCCCGGGATCAGCCGCAGACGGGGGTGACGGGCGACCTCGGCGAAGGCCTCGTCGAGCCCTTCGGTGGAGTCGTGGTCGGTGACGGCAGCCGTCGTGACACCCTGGGCAACCAGAAGCCGCACCAGCTCCGTGGGCGAGAGGCGCCCGTCGGAGCGGGTGGTGTGCAAGTGCAGGTCAACCTTCGACGGAGCGCTCACCGGTCCACCACCTGGTCCATCCGCTGAATGCTCACTGCCTTGCCAGTCAGGTCATCCACGTCGATGAGGACAGAGTTGAACTGGACCGGGCCGCCCTCCGCCACGTTCAGCCGGCGAGGCATGGCGGTTAGGAACCGTTCCAACACGTCCTCTACTTTGCTGCCGATAACGGAGTTGATTGGGCCGGTCATGCCCAGGTCGGAAACGAAGGCGGTGCCGCCGGGGAGGACCCGGGCATCCGCCGTTGGGACGTGGGTATGCGTCCCAACCACGGCAGTGACCCGTCCGTCCAGGTACCAGCCCATGGCGCCCTGCTCAGACGTTGCCTCCGTATGGAAGTCCACGAGGGTCACTCTAGGCGGGTCACGATCGAGCTCCGCCAGGATATCGTCGACCGTGTCAAAGGGCGAGTCCAACCCTTCGGGCATGAACACGCGCCCCTGCAAGTTGATGACCGCGGTGTCGCCGATACGAATGTACCCACGGCCCGGGGCCGAACGAGGATAGTTGGCGGGCCGCAGGATGGGCAGCTCACCGTCCAGCGCCGGGATGAAGTCTCGGATGTCCCAGATATGGTTGCCAGAGGTGATGACGTCCGTTCCAGCCGCGAGAATCTCCTCAGCTATCTCCTCCGTCAGCCCAAAGCCTCCCGCGGCGTTCTCGCCATTGGCCACCACGAAATCCACCCGGTGATCGGCCTTGACGCGCGGCAGGACCTCGGCAAAGGCGCGCCGTCCCGGCTTGCCGACGAGGTCGCCCACCATAAGGACTCGCACGAAGCACCTCTGTCCTTTCCCGCGTTAACGGCGGGGCTACTTGGCCACCTCGGTGGCCCTGGTCTCCCTGACCACCGTTACTTTGATGTGCCCGGGGTAGACCAGGTTCTCCTCGATCTTCTTGACCACGTCATGGGCCAGATTCGCCGCCTCTATGTCATCGACCTGGTCTGGCTGGACCAGGATACGCACCTCCCGGCCTGCCTGGATAGCAAAGGAGCGCTCCACGCCCGGGAAGCTATTAGCCACATCCTCCAGTGCCTCCAGCCGCTTCAGGTAGAACTCCACGGTGTCGCGCCGGGCGCCGGGCCTGGCCGCGCTCATGGCATCGGCCGCGGCCACGACAAACGCCTCAGGCGTGCCACGGTCATCCTCGTGGTGTTCCACGATGGCGTCTCTGACCTTCTTGGGAAGCTTGTACCGTTCGGCGATTTCATCACCCAACTCAGTATGCGAACCCTCGGACTCGTGGGTAAGGGCTTTGCCGATGTCATGGAGCAGCCCGCCCGCCTTGGCCGCTTGCACGTCGCACTCCAGCTCGCCGGCCACCAGTCCAGCCAGGCGGGCAACCTCCACCGAATGCTGAAGGACGTTCTCACCGTAGCTGTAGCGGTAGTTCAGCCGGCCTATCAGTTTGACGAGGTCGGGGTGCAGGCCACGGACGTCGGCGTCCAGGACCGACTGTTCACCGGCGCGCCGGATGGTCTCCTCGACCTCCACCTGCGCGTGCTCCACCGTCTCTTCAATGCGCGCCGGATGGATCCGGCCGTCTTGGATCAGCTTGGTCAGGGCCATCTTCGCCACTTCCCTGCGGATAGGGTCAAAGCAAGAGATGGTCACCGCCTCCGGCGTGTCGTCGATGATCAAATCGACGCCCGTGGCGGCCTCAATGGCGCGGATGTTGCGTCCCTCCCGGCCGATAAGACGCCCCTTCATCTCGTCGTTGGGCAGCGGCACCAACGAGGTGGTGGTCTCGGAGACCACGTCCGCAGCCAGACGTTGGATCGACTGGGCGATGACCTTCCTGGCCTTATTGTCGGCCTCGGTGAGCATCTCCTGCTCAAGCTCGTAGTAGCGCTTGGCCAAGTCGTGCTTGGATTCGTCCTCGGCACGGCGCATCAGAACGTCCTTGGCCTCGGCCACGGAGAGGGCGGCTATTTGTTCGAGTACCTTGGTCTGTTCCTGCTTTAGGGTCTCAGCCTCCGCGGTCTGTTCCTGCTTTAGGGTCTCAGCCTCCGCTCGCACACCCTCAGCTTCCTGCTCTCTCGTCACCACGCTCTGCTCGCGTTGGTCCAGGCCTTGCTGGCGGCGCTCCAGCGTCTCCTCACGGTTTGACAGGCGCTCCTCGGACCGCTGCACCTCGCGCCGCCGCTCCCGGACCTCGCCCTCCGCCGTGGTCCGGGTCTGCAGGGCCTCTTCCTTGGCCACCACGAGAATACGTCTTTGCTCCTCCTCCGCGCCCTGCAAAATCTTGGCGGCACTGGAGCCAGCGGCGCTCACCCCACGGCTATGGAGCATGTTGCGCACCAGGTAACCGGCGCCCACGCCGACGAGCAACGCAACAACGGCTGCGATCCCAATAACTGCTGCATCCATGACTTTTGTTCCTTTCTACCACTGCTTAGCCCTCCAGCGGGCTGGGGCAATCGAGTGAAGTGGCACTACCTTGGTCTGTCGGGGGACAGGCGCGTCAGCTCGCCGCCACCCAACGGAGAGGCCTCCTCTTGAGCCAGGAGGCGCATCGTCCGCTGGGTCACGCCTGAGCTGAATCCACGGCGTTGTAGATAAGCCCACATCCGTCGGTCGGCGTGGCTCTGGTCCAGATGGCGGAGGTGGCGCAGGTGGCCACGGGCCGCCCGTTGGGCCGCCTCCTCGTCATCCATGCCTTCGACAGCCGCGTCGGCCACGTCGTAATTCACTCCACGTTGGAGCAGCTCGCGCCGCACGAGCAGGGCGCTGCGAGGCCGAGACTGCTCACGGCTCCGGCGCCACTCCTGGGCGAAGCGGGTGTCGTCGAGCAAGCCCTGCTGCTCCAGACGCTGAAGCACCTGGGCCACCGCCGGCTCCTCAAACCGGCCTCTCAGGCGCCGGCGAAGCTCCACCACGCTGCGCGGCCGCACGGCAAGGGCACGAAGGGCCGCCGTACGGGCTGCCTCATAAGCCTGGTCCGAAAGTCCACTCATGACAAATAACCACCACCCTTTCGGGCTGGTGGTGTAGGGAGCGAGGCGCGCGCTGAGAGGGGTCCGCTACTCGGCGACGGCGGAGGCTGCCACGGGCAGTTCCTCCTCTGTGGGCAGCTCCTCCTCTGTTTTCGAGGGGGCCGGAGCACCGTTTGTGCTGGCGGCATGCAAGGAGCGGATGTGTTGCTCCAACTCCTGCATAACCTCAGGGTGCCCCTGGAGAAACTCCTTAGCGTTTTCCCTACCCTGGCCTAAGCGGACCTCACCGAAGGAGTAGTTAGCACCGGACTTCCGTAGCGGCCCCATGCTCACACCAAGGTCAATCAGGTCGCCAGCTTTGCTGATGCCGTGAGTGAACATGATGTCGAACTCGACCACCCGAAACGGCGGGGCCACTTTGTTCTTGACGACCCTGGCACGTATGCGGGAGCCGACGACCTCGGTGCCGTGCTTGATGCTCTCCACGCGCCGTAGGTCGATGCGCACCGAGCTGTAGAACTTAAGCGCCCGGCCGCCGGGGGTGACTTCAGGGCTCCCGAAGAACACGCCGACCTTTTCCCGAAGCTGGTTAACGAACACGACCGCCGTGTTGGAATGGCTGGTCGCCGCCGTGAGCTTGCGCAGGGCCTGGGACATGAGCCGGGCCTGGAGGCCGACGTGGGTATCCCCCATGTCGCCTTCCAACTCTGCCCGGGGCGCCAAGGCAGCTACGCTATCGATCACGACTATGTCCACCGCTCCGCTGCGCACCAGGTACTCCACAATCTCCAGCGCCTGCTCAGCCGTGTCAGGCTGAGAGAGCAGGAGCGTGTCCACCTGGACACCGCAACGGGCCGCGTATGGCGGGTCAAGGGCGTGCTCAGCGTCGACGTACGCCGCAGTACCACCTAAGCGTTGCGATTCGGCAATGATGTGAAGGCACAACGTGGATTTCCCCGCCGCTTCCGAGCCGAACACCTCGGTAACACGACCCCTGGGAATACCCCCAATGCCGAGGGCAAGATCCAGGGAGATGGAACCGGTGGGGATGGCCTCCACCTGGGTGAGCTGACTGGCTTCACCCAGCCGCATGATGGCCCCGCGACCGAACTGACGCTCAATCTGGCCTAAGGCCAGCTCCAGTGCTTTCTCCTTCTCAGTCACGCAATAACCTCTCGTCCCTACACCACTTCAACGGCCATCGTACCACACTGGTAAACGGCCTCACAAGCAGAATTTGTCGCTCCTTAGGCGGAACAACGGCGGTGGCTTTTGCAGGAAACGGCGAGCAAAGCGAGCGGATTACGTCGGCTCGTAGCGGTTGACGATGGGTAGCCTGCGGTCGCGCCCAAAGGCCCGGTGGGTGACCTTGACACCGGGAGGCGCCTGACGCCGCTTGTATTCGCTGCGGTCCACCAGCCGGACCGCCTGGGCCACCGCCGCCGACGGTAGACCGGAAAGCACCATCTCCTCCACGCTGCGGTCGTCCTCCACGTAGGCCTCCAGGATAGGGTCCAGCACCTCGTAGGGCGGCAGCGAGTCTTCGTCCTTCTGGTCGGGCCGTAGCTCCGCCGTGGGTGGCCGTGAGATGGTGGAGTGGGGGATCACCGGCGAACCCCCAAGCCCGTTGCGGTACACGGCAAGCTGGCGCACCAAGGTTTTCGGCACGTCCTTCAGCACCGCGAAGCCTCCCGCCATGTCGCCGTACAGCGTGCAGTAGCCGGTGGCCATCTCGCTCTTGTTGCCCGTGTTTAGTACGAGCCAGCCAAACTTGTTCGACATGGCCATCAGCAGGTTACCCCTGATCCGTGCCTGAATGTTCTCCTCCGCCACACCCGGCTCCGACCCCTCAAAGAGGTGTTTCAGCACACCCAAGTAGGCGTCCAACGTGGAGTCGATGGGGATGGTGTGCATGAGGACGCCAAGGTTTTCGGCCACGGTCTGGGCGTCGCGGCGGGAGAGGTCGGACGTATAGCGGGAGGGCATGAAGAGGGCGGTTACGTTCCCAGGCCCCAGCGCGTCGGCGGCGACAGTTGTCGTGAGGGCCGAGTCGATACCCCCCGAGAGGCCGATCACCACCTTACCGTGACCGCTCTTGCGCACGTAATCGCGGGTGCCGGTGACCACCGCCGTATAGGCCTCCGCCAGGGGGTCCAGCGCTGGATCGACACTCCCGGCCTTGGGTGGGCCCGGCTCCCGCTCGCGGTAATCGAATACGGGATAGACCTTCGCCTCACCTATCTCCCGCAAGATCGCCTCTCGCTCCTTGCGCGGGCGGGGGTCGTGCAGGCGGGTGTTCAGGACGGCCTCGACGTCCAGGTCCAACACCAGGAGGTCCTCCTCGAACTGCGGGGCACGCGCGATCAACTCTCCCTTATGGTTCGCCACCATGCTCTGTCCGTCGAAGACCAGCTCGTCCTGGCCGCCCACCATGTTCACGTAGGCAACGTACACTTCGTGGTCGGCGGCGCGGGTCTCGATCATGCGCTGGCGGTAATCACCCTTCCCGCGGTAGTAGGGGGAACCGTTGATATTGACGATAACCTCGGCGCCAGCCGCGGCCTGCACGGCTATGGGTCCGACGGCGTACCAGATGTCTTCACAGATGTTCACGCCCACGCCCACGCCTCTGACCTGGAACACGGGGCACTCGTGGCCGGCCCGGAAGTAGCGGTCTTCGTCAAAGACACCGTAGGTGGGTAGGTACATCTTGTGGTACATACCCACTACCTTTCCGTCGTAGGCCACCGCGGCGGCGTTGTACAGGTCACCCCCGTCGATGTGCGGCACGCCCACCACCACGGCCAGGTCGCCGGTGGCGGCGGCAATCCGGTCCAGGCAGGCGGCGGCCTCTTGGAGGAACTGGCGTTTGAAGAGGAGGTCCTCAGGGGGGTATCCGGTAATGGCGAGCTCAGGGAAGGCGGCGAGGTCGGCGCCTTGGTCCCGCGCCTGCTCCATGAACCACAAGATTCGGGTGGTATTGCCCTCAAGGTCGCCCACGGTAGCGTTCATCTGCGCCAGGGCCAAACGTAACTGTCGCATGGTCCTCCTTCCGCCCCCTCCAATCACACTGCGGTGTCGGGGGGCATCCGGTCCGCGCCGCGGCGTCGGGCTCGACGTGCGGCCATCGCCAAGGGCGGGCTGACTCCCTGCCCGTCTCGCCCTGGCATGGGCACGCAACGCCATAGCGGTCAGCCCGCTCACGCGAAGCCAGATGTGTAGCGTGTTCCGCGACACACCGAGCTCGTCCGCGATGCCCTGGATCGTCCCGTGCCGAACGTAACCGTCCAGCAGGATCTCCTGCATGGGCCTGCCGTGCCGGCGCTCGGTGTCCTCCCATAAACTCATGGCGCCCTCCTCAACTTCATCTTGGCGCACGGCCTTTAGAATGTCAATACATTCCTAAGGACAAGGGAGTGCGGGACGCGTGGGGAGGCGGCTGCGGGAGGCCCGAGAAGGCGCCTGCTAGAGGGAGGAACAAGACCGGCCTCCCCTGAGGGAGGCCCGTGTGCGTGTGCCGGAATATGGGTGAGTGGGCTAGCCGGCGGCGGAGCGACGGCGGCGGCGCGCTGCCCGCCTGGCGGCTAGCCGAGCCTTTTCACCTTTGGAGCGGAAGAAGCGGCGCTCCTTGTGCTGCTTGAGGACCCCCGCTCGAGTCACCGCCGAGCGGAAGCGGCCCACAAGACCCTCCGGCGACTCGCCTTCCCGCAACGTTACAAAAGCCATGTAGCTCGCACTTCCTTTCAAAGCGATGCCGACCGCTACGCGGGACACGATACCATAGGTCCAGGGTGGGCGGCAACCAGGCCCGCAACCACCGGACCGCCATTGACACCATTGACGCCCCGCGCGTATCCTAATGCTTAGCACTCCCCGTCGGGGAGTGCTAAGCATTACCGCGCGAGGAACGCCGTTGCCTACTTATGGTTATGCGTGTGACACATGCGGCCACGAGTTTGAGCTGAAGCAGGGCTTCGATGCCGCTTCGGTGCAAAAGTGTCCCCAGTGCCACAACTCGGCCAAGCGCACGTTCCACCCAGTGGGCGTGATCTATAAGGGGTCCGGTTTCTACTCCACTGACTACGGTAGGCGGAGCGAAAGTGCCTCTGGCACCGCATCCTCCAGCTCCAAAGACGATAAGAGTGCCTCGAGCACGGCCTCTTCAGACTCCGACAGCGACTCCGACTAAAGGGTTGGCCTCTCCCCGGTCAGCTTCCGCCTAGACCCCAGCTATCCACCGGTATCATTCCATGGGGGGGGGGGGTAGCCGTGCGAGCACTCCTTCAGCGGGTCCGCAACGCCTCCGTTGCCGTGGAAGGCGAGCAGGTCGCGGCCATCGGCTACGGCTTACTGGTGTTCCTGGCCATCGCCCAAGACGACCAGCCGGCGGACGCCGACTACATCGTGGGGAAGGTGGCGGGCCTCCGCGTATTCCCCGATGACGCTGGCCGGTTCGACCGGTCGGTGTTGGATGTAGGTGGCGAGGTGCTGTTGGTGAGCCAGTTCACCCTCTACGCCGACACACGGCGGGGACGAAGGCCCAGCTTCACCGAAGCGGCAGCCCCCGAGGTTGCCGCCATCCAGTTCGCCCAGGTGACCGAGCGGTTTCGATCGGCGGGTCTAAGGGTGGTTACGGGCCGGTTTCAGGAGCGGATGCACGTCTCCCTGGTCAACGATGGCCCGGTGACCATCCTGATCGACAGCGCCGACCGACACCGGCCACGACGCTGACCAGGGCGCGGCCCTGGACCTACTTGCGGGGTCCCTGTCGCCGACAGGAGGCGATGCGGCCGCTAATCCCACGCCGGACCGCCTCTGGCCAGCGAATCGGCGCGGAGTTTAGCCTGAGCCCTGCGGCAGGTCCCCTAGGCTCGTCCCTAGAAAGGAAAGCCAGATTCCTCGGAATGACGAACGAAGTGCTGTCACCCTGAGCCCTTCGTCCGCCTCAGACAGACTCAGAATGACAGAAGAGCTGGAATGACAATGGAACTGCGAGTGATGGAAGCGGACTCGGAAGCCGGTGTGCGAGCCTAGCACCTCGAGGCCGCGGCGTTACAAGCCGCGGCCTCTACTCATGTTCCCAACGAGGTGAAGGACCGGTCGCCTTACCCTGCAACCGTGGCGCCCTTCAGGTGACGGCCAAAGAAATCAAGGGTCTTGGGCCAGGCGTCCTTGGCCGACGCCTCGTGGTAGCTCCCGCGGCCGTCGCAGAAGAAGCCATGGCCCGCGCCCGGGTACACGTGGACTTGAACGTCCTTGCCGTGACTCTTGAGCGTCTCCTCTATCTTGCTCACGGCCTCCAGCGGGATTCCCTGGTCCTGGTCTCCGAAGAATCCGATGACCGGGCACGGAATGTTCTCCGCTTCGTCCAGCAGGTTGGGCGTACCCGCCGCGGCGTCGGCCCGAGGAACGATGCCTCCGCCGTAGTAGACAGCGGCCGCGCCGATGCCCGCCACCCGCGCCGCGGCGAGGAACGTGACCCGGCCACCAAAGCAGAAGCCGACTATCCCGATATGGTCGGCGTCGACGTTCGGCTGGCTCCTCAGGTACTGTACGACGGCGTTGAGGTCGTCGACGACGCCTTCGTCGGTCATCTGCTGGCGGTATCCCATCCCTGTTTGCGCCTCCGCGTACGGGACGACGATTTTGGGACCGGAGCGGTGGAAGAGGTCGGGCGCGGTGGCGAAGTAGCCCTCGTTGGCGAAGCGCTGGGCCACGTCCTGAATATGCGGCTCCACGCCGAAGATTTCCTGGATCACGATAACGGCCGGGAACTTCCCGTCCCCTTCCGGCCTATAGCTGAACGTGGCCATCTGGCCATCGGGTACTTGCAAGTCGGGGGTCTCGGTAACTACTCCTGCCATGGGCGCGCCTCCATAAGAAATTTGGGTCAATCCCTCCCCTACGTCCTGTCCTCCGCGGCTACGGGGCCAGCGGTTATCTTGAGCCACCGGGCCGCGGCGCGCATAGTTTACACCAATGCCGACGCACGTCCAGCCGGCCAATCCAACGAAGAACGGGGCCACCGTTCGCCGTCGAAGCAGCGGAAGGCGGCACCTAGGAGCGGGGCCGCCTCGCGTGATACGATAGGGCTTCACCGCTTACCGCAGGGTAGGAGTCTCATGGCGCAAACAGAGATCGTCGTCACGGGTGCGCGAGAGCACAACCTCAAGAACATCGACGTCTCCATACCCAGAGACCGGCTGGTGCTCATCACCGGCCCATCCGGCTCAGGCAAGTCCACCTTGGCCTTCGATACCATCTACGCCGAGGGACAGCGCCGCTACGTGGAGTCGCTCTCGGCCTACGCCCGCCAGTTCCTGGGACGCATGGACAAGCCCGACGTGGACGATATTGAGGGCCTTTCACCCTCCATCTCCATCGACCAGAAGGGCGTCTCGCACAACCCTCGCTCCACGGTGGGCACCGTTACGGAGGTCTACGACTACCTACGGCTGCTCTTCGCCAGGGTTGGGCACCCCCACTGCTACAACTGCGGTCGTCCTGTGGCGCGGCAGACGGTCCAACAGATCGTCCAGAGCATCCTGGACCTGCCCAAAGGCGCCCGCTTCATGGTGCTGGCGCCCAAGATTGTCCACCGCAAGGGCGAGCACAAGGAGGTGTTCGAAGAGGCGCGGGAGGCCGGCTTCGTCCGCGTCCGGGTGAACGGCGAGGTCCGCACTTTGGACGAGCCCATCGACCTGGATAAGAAGAAGTGGCACACCATCGAGGTGGTGGTCGACCGGCTGGTGATGGACGACGAGACGGAGCGCAGCCGGGTGGTGGACTCGGTGGAGACGGCGCTACGGTTCGGCGAGGGCGGCGTGCAAACGGTGGACGTGGACACCAACGAGGCGCGGCTGTTCTCGGAGCACTACGCCTGCGTGTACTGCGGCATCAGCTTCACGGAGCTAGAGCCTCGCAGCTTCAGCTTCAACAGCCCTCACGGCGCCTGCCCCGAGTGCACCGGCCTGGGCTTTAAGCTGATGGTTGACCCCGACCTGGTGCTCTCCAACAAAGAGATGAGCCTGGCGGAGGGCGCCATTCGTCCGTGGGCGCGGGCGGGCACCGCCACCCGGTGGTACTACAGCCTGGTCAATTCGGTGGCGCGGCAGTACGGCTTCTCCACGCAGGTGCCGGTGAAGGACATGGACCCCGAGCACATCAACCTGCTGCTGTACGGCACCCCTGCCAAGGTCACCATGCGGCACCGGTCCCGTCACGGTAGGGACTTCGAGTGGGAGACCACCTTCGAGGGAGTCATCCCCAGCATGGAGCGGCGCTTCCAGGAGACCGATTCCGACTACATGCGCGGCGAGATCGAACGGTACATGGCCGCCCAGGCGTGTCAGTCGTGCCACGGGGCCCGGCTGAAACCCGAGTCGCTGGCCGTGACCGTGGCCGGCAAAAATATCATCGAGTTCACGGACTTCTCCGTGGCCGAGGCCGCGGAGTGGGTGCGGCAGATCACCGCCGACCCGGCGCCCCCGCCTGACGGCGCTAAGGACGGCAGCAAAATCGACACCAAGGCTACACGCCGTCACCAGGAGCCAACGGTCCTCTCTCCCAGGGAAAAGACCATCGCCTATCAGGTCCTGAAGGAGATCGAGGCGCGGCTCCGGTTCCTCCTGAATATCGGTTTGGAGTACTTGACGCTCTCCCGCACGGCCGGCACCCTCAGCGGCGGCGAAGCCCAGCGCATCCGGCTAGCTACCCAGATCGGCTCCGGCCTCATGGGCGTGCTGTACGTGTGCGACGAGCCTTCCGTGGGCTTGCACGCCGTGGACGACCGCCGGCTGATCCACACGCTCCAGCAGCTGCGCGACCTGGGCAACACGGTCGTTATCGTGGAGCACGACGAGGCGCTCATGCGCGCGGCGGACCACATCGTGGACCTGGGCCCCGGCGCAGGCGAACACGGTGGCTACCTGGTGGCCTCGGGCACCGTCCAAGACATCATGGACGCCGAGGAGTCGCTCACCGGCGCCTACCTGGCGGGACGCCGGAAGATTAGCCTGCCCACCCAGCGTCGGAAGGGCAACGGCCAACGGCTGCGGGTGAAGGGCGCGCGGGAAAACAACCTGCGCGGCATCGACGTGGACATCCCGCTGGGCAAGCTGGTGTGCGTCACCGGCGTCTCCGGCTCAGGCAAGTCCACCCTTGTCTACGAGGTGCTGTACAAGTGGCTGGCCCAACGGCTGTACAACGCCAAGGACCGGCCGGGCGCCAGCAAGGGCGTGGAGGGCATGGAGTACGTCGACAAAGTGGTGAACATCGACCAGTCGCCTATCGGCCGCACACCCCGGAGCAACCCAGCCACCTACGTCGGCGCGTTCACGCCCATCCGCGAGCTGTTCGCCGCGCTGCCGGAGGCCAGGGCCCGCGGGTACCTGCCGGGCCGCTTCTCCTTCAACGTGAAGGGCGGCCGGTGCGAGGCGTGCAAGGGCGACGGCTACATCCAGATCCAGATGCAGTTCCTGCCGGACGTGACGGTGCCGTGCGAGATATGCCAGGGCAAGCGGTACAACGACGACGCCCTGGAGATTAAGTTCAAGGGAAAGAACATCGCCGACGTGCTGAACATGACGGTGACGGAGGCCCAGGCCTTCTTCGAGAACTTCACACGCATCCAGCCCAGGCTCTCCACCATGGAGGACGTGGGCCTGGGCTACATCCGCCTGGGGCAGCCCGCCACTACCCTGAGCGGCGGCGAGGCCCAGCGGGTGAAGCTGTCCACCGAGCTATCGCGCCGCGCCACGGGTAAGACGCTGTACATCCTGGACGAGCCCACCACGGGGCTGGCCTTCGAGGACTGCGCCCACCTGCTGCGGGTGCTGCACCGGCTGGTGGACGCCGGCAACACGGTGCTGCTCATCGAGCACCACATGGACCTGATCAAGAACGCCGACTGGATCATCGACCTGGGCCCCGGCGCCGGCATGAGCGGCGGCAAGGTGGTGGCCACCGGCACGCCGGAGAAGCTGGCGACGATCGAGAGCTCCTTCACCGGCCAGTACCTGGCGCCTATCCTAGCGCGCCACGGCTGGACCCCGCCCAGCGGCAACGGCCGCCGGTCCAACGGCCCGCGGTCACGCGATGGCGACCGCAAGGCCAACGGCGTGGCCAAGCGCCCCAGCACCCGCCGGCAGAAGGCAGCGGCGCGCCAATAGCAGCTAGTTGCCCACCCGTCCCACCAGCTCCCGCAGCGGCACGTCCGCCAGCGAGGCGAGGCGCAGGTCGGCGTGGTCCAGCGGCAGGTCGCGGGTCATGGGGTTCGGCACGGCCACGCAGAACAGGCCCGCGCGCTTGGCCGCCGTCACGCCGTTGGGCGAGTCCTCCAGCGCGATGGCCTCCCCAGGCGACAGGCCCTCCGACTTTGTCGAGAGTCTCGATGAGTCCCGACTTGTCGGGACATCATCGGACAGCCCGGCCAGCGCCGCGCGGTACAGGTCCGGCTCCGGCTTGGTGCGCGCCACGTCGTCGCGGGTCACCACGGCGTCGAAGCGGTCCAACACCCCCAGCCGCTCTAGGTGGCCGGCCACCCACTGCCGCGACGAGCTTGAGGCGACGGCCAGCTTCAGCCCCATGGCCTGAGCGTCCGCTATGTACCCCGCGACCCCCGGCTGAAGAGGTAGCTGGTCCACCATCCGCCCGTGCCGCTCGCGGACCTGCGCTCGCAGGGCGTCGCGGTCTACCGGCCGACCCAGCTCGGCTTCCAGGTGGTCATACACGTCCCCCGGCTCGCCTGCCGAGCTGCCAAACGAGCCGCCCGTGCCGCCGATGACCTGGGCCCACAGCTCCGTTGGCAGGTCCACGCCGTGGGCGTGGAACACGTCACGCACGCACAGGAAGCCGGGTTCCTCGGTCTCCACCATGAGGCCGTCGAAGTCGAAGATGAGGCCCTTTATCATCTGATGCACCAACGCTCATCCAGTTGAGTGCTCTCCGTTCGTACTTCGACTGGCTCTCCGCAGAGGCGGAGTCCGAACCAGTCCGGCTTAAGGTGGCGGACAGCACGAGCGGAGGAGTAATGCCGTGGTCAAACCTACCCGTTCACCCTGAGCGTGTCGAAGGGTGAACCATAAGTGCTTAGCATCCCTAGGCCCCGATATCGCGCCAGGCGCTGCCTTCGGTGGCCGCCATGAACTGGGCGTGCAGGGTCTCGTTTCCCGCCACGGCGGCGGTGCTCTCCATGCGGGCCTGCGCCCCTTGCAGATCGGTGACCACGCCGCCAGCCTCGCGTACCAAGAGCAGGCCGGCGGCCACGTCCCATGGCGCCTGGTGGTGGTGCGCGTAGAGTTGGACGCGGCCCGCGGCGGCGTAGGCGTAGCCCAAGGTCGCCGAGCCAAGTATCCGGATGGCGAGGATCTCCCGCCATAGGTCGCGGAGCAGGTCCAGCAGCCGGCCCGCCTTCTCGTCAATGGGCCCGATGTCGAAGCCTACGATGGAGCGTTCCAGCGACTTCACGTCCGACACCGCGACGCGCACCCCGTTCAGGTACGCGCCACGGCCAGCCTCCGCGTGGAACAGCTCGTCGCGAGCCGGGTCGTAGGTCAGGCCCAGCAGCACGTCGTCGCCACGCGCCAACGCTATGCTGACGGCGAAGTGCGGTATGCCGGCGGCGAAGTTTCGTGTCCCGTCCAGCGGGTCCACCACCCACGTAAACTCGCCACGTCCAGCCGTCCGGCCCGACTCCTCCGCCAAGACGCCGTAACCGGGAAACTCCCGCGCCAGAATCTCGATGATCGTCCGCTCAGCCGCGTGGTCCACGTCGGTAACGATATGGTCAGGCTCCTTGTAGCCGACCTGAACGGTCTGAGCGGGTTCGGCGCCCGTGGCGGCGACAAAGCGGTCCATGATGATGCGTCCGGCGGCGCGGGCGGCCTCCTCGGCCACCTCCAAGGCGGTGCGTCCACTGGTCCCGGCCGGCGTTGGGGTCAAGGGGGCAGGTCCGCCGCTCACGGCGCTACGCCAGCCCCATGCGCTGATAGACCTGTTCCAAGGTCTGTCGAGCGATGACGCGGGCCCGCTCGGCGCCGTGGGCCAGCACCTGGTCCACGTATTCGGGATGCTCCTCCAGCTCGCGCCGCCGCTCGCGGAACGGCCTAAAGTAGCGGTTGATGCCGTCGGCGAGCTGCTGCTTGTCCTCCACGCACCCGATAGTGGCGGTGGTGCACTGACGGTACACCTCCTGAAGAAGGTCCGGGTTGAAGATGTGGTGGAGGGCGTAGACGTTGCACACCTCCGGGCGGCCGGGGTCCGTGCGGCGTGCCCGCTGGGGGTCGGTGACCATGGTCATGACGCGCTGCGTGGTCTCCTCCTCCGTTGCCGCCAGCTCGATTTGGTTGTCTAGGCTCTTGCTCATCTTGTTGGCGCCGTCGGTCCCGGTGATGGAGGGCGTCTCCGTGAGCAGTACCTGCGGCTCCGGGAACGTCTCGCCGTAGAGGTGGTTAAACCGGCGGGCAATCTCCCGGCAGATCTCGACGTGAGGCGCCTGGTCCACTCCCACCGGCACGGCGCTGGCCTTGAAAAGGATGATGTCCGCCGTCTGGAGCACCGGATAGCCCACCAGCCCGTAGCTCACGTTCTCCTCCGACTCGTTCATCTGCCGCACGCGTTCCTTGAACGTGGGCACGCGCAGCAGCCAGCCCAGGGGCGTGACCATGCTGAGCAGCGTGTGCAGCACCAGCTCGTCCGGCACCTGGGACTGGACGTAGACGATGCTCTTCTCGGGGTCGATGCCGGCGGCAAGCCAGTCCAGCACCATCTCCCGGGTGTTGGGCAGGATCTCCTGGGTCTCCTCGCCTTCGATGGTGGTCAGGGCATGGATGTCCGCCACCGAGTAGACGCACTCGTACTCTTCCTGCAGCTCCACCCAGTTCTTCAGCGCGCCGAAGTAGTTGCCGAGGTGGAGCCGCCCGGACGGGCGCATGGCGGAGTAGATGCGGCCTGGCATGACATGTCCTCTCGTTTCGTTCCTTCGCTAACTTAGTGTTGTGTCCTACGAATCGCTCATAAAGTCTGTTAAAGGCAGGCGCTGCTTACCCACCCACCCGCCCTCGAATTGCTTCTAGGGGACACCCCTAGGACCCCGGGCAAGAGTGCTCTGCCCCCTTGCCAAACCCCCGAACAGTTTTTCAAGGAATCGCTGGGACAGGATACTAGCAGGGTGCTAAAAATTCCTTCGACCTTCGGACCGGACTCCTTCGGAGGGCACTCTCCATTCTCACCCGCGCCTGATGTCTACGCACAACAAAAAACCCGCCACCAAAGGGGCGGGGTCAACTACGTTGCCACCCTTCTTCCCCGACGAATCGGGGTCCTCAGTCGGCGGACGCGTCCACACATCGTTGGAGCCTTCCGCCGTTCGTCTATAACGGGACGTCCCGTCGGCGCCTCACCCCTGCAAGTCGGAGCCTGGGCCGCGGCTCCGGGGTCCATTCAACCTCTGCGCCGACGCCGGTTTCCACCTTGTCCGGCTCGCTGGAGTCTCGCTTCGAGGCCTACTACTCCCCTTCACAGCCTTTGCGTTGTCACAACGATTATAGGCAGGGCACGAGGGTGCGTCAACGAACGCTAAAGCGTTGCCACGGGGCGACGGCCCAGTTACCCTGTAGACACTTCCCGGCAGATAAAGGAAGCCCTCATGCTCCGCAGCCTCAACGGCAAGACACCCCAGGTCGACCCCACCGCTTTCGTGAGCGAGGCCGCCTACGTCGTGGGCGACGTCGTCATTGGTCCCCACTCCAGCGTGTGGCCCGGGGCGGTCATCCGCGGCGACCACGGCCGCATCACCATCGGCAGCAACACCAACATCCAAGACAACAGCGTGGTGCACTCGGATGCCGACGCTTCGCTGGGCGACTACGTCACCTTGGGGCACCGGGTGGTCTGTCACGCCAACCGAATTGACGACCACGTCCTGCTGGGCAACGGCTGTGTGGTAAATGACGGCGTCGTCATCGGCGACCACTCCATCGTGGCGGCGGGGGCCGTGGTGCTGGAGGGTAAGCAGGTGGCGCCAGGGTCGCTCATGGCGGGTGCTCCGGCGGAGCTGAAGGGCCGCCTGCTCAAGCGGCATCGGGAGCTCATCGAGCACGCCGCGGCCAACTACGTGGGCCTAGGGAAGCAGTACAAAGACCAGGGACTGGACTAGCCGGCTAGAGCGGCCCCTGTCATTCCTCGTCCTTCTTAAGAAGGACGAGGAATCTGGTACTAGACCCTTCACTTCGTTCAGGGTGACAGAAGGAAACGTGTGCTGAGCTTGTCGAAGCACGAGCGGATACAACCCGTATAAGCTAAGCCTGTGCCGTTCATCCTGAGCAATCCCTTGTCATTCCGAGTCCCGATTGCATCGGGACGAGGAATCGCGTACCTGTCCTTCCCCAGAGAGATTCTTCGTCCCCCCGATAACATCGGGGTCCTCAGAATGACATGAACGGAGTTGACCTTGAGCGGAGCAGAAGGGAAGGGCGGCACAGGCTACTTCAGCACCCTGCCAGGCGTAAAATGCGAGCACAGCCCTTCACCAGTGGGAGCCTCCAGACCACCCCATGACCACCACGGATACAGGCGCTCAGCCCATCATCGAGCTCCAGGGAGTCACCAAGGCGTACGGCCGAGTCCGCGCCCTCGACGGAGTAGACATGACGGTGAGGGCAGGCACGTTGTTCGGGTTTCTCGGCCCTAACGGCGCAGGCAAGACAACCACCATTCGTATCCTCACCGGCTTTATTCGCGCCAGCGCGGGGACCGCGCGACTGTTCGGACTGGACGCGTGGCGCGACTCGGTGGCCTTGAACCGCCGCCTCGGCTTCCTCCCTGACACAGCCGCCGTGTATGGAGGCATGACCGGACGTGAGTTCTTGGACTACGTGGCTCGGCTCCGAGGGCACCGGCGCCCACCCCTGCAACGGGAGCTGCGGGAGCGGCTGGAGCTTTCCGACGAAGCGTTGAGCAGAAAACTCAAAGGCTACTCCCACGGGATGCGGCAGAAGGTGATGCTGGTCCAGGCCATGCAGCACGACCCTGACCTGCTCATCATGGACGAGCCCACCGAGGCGTTAGACCCCCTGGTGCGCCAGGCGTTGTTCAGCTTCCTCCGCGAGTTCACCGACCGAGGTCACACGGTGTTCATGTCGTCCCACGTCCTCTCCGAGGTGGAGGAGGCGTGCCAAGAGGTGGCCATCATCCGCGGTGGCCGGGTGGTCAGTACGGGTCCCGTCGCGGAGCTGCTGGCAAGCTACACGCGGACCATGTGGGTGGAGTTCCGCGAGCCACCTCCCAACGGACTGTCGGCGCCGGGCGTAGCCGTGGTGTCGAGGGAGAACAACCTGTGGCAATTGGCCGTCTCCGGCGACATCAACCCGGTCATCCGCGAGCTGGCCAACTACGACCTGGTGGACCTGACCTTCGAACGGGCCAGCCTGGAGGAGCTCTTCCTCGACTACTATCGGGAGGAGGGCCAGTCCGATGGGTAGCGTGTTCAGCCAGAGCCTGCGGGGCTACCGCCTCGGCATTGCGCTGACCGCGTTGGGCCTCTTCGGTGTCAGCCTGCTCATCACCTACACGTTCGAGGCCTTCGGCGGCCTGGAAGCAGCGCAGGAGCTGGAGGAGCTCCTCCCCGATAGCGTCAAGGCGCTGCTGAAGGCCCAGGGCGGATTCGCCACCGACGCCACCGGCTTCCTGGCGGCCGACTATCGGCACCCCATCTATCTGGTTACTGTCTCGGCCTTCATGATAGCCACGGCCAGCGGCGCCATGGCCAGGGAGATCGAGCGTGGCACCATTCTGGTGCTCCTCGCGTGCCCCGTCGCTCGCTGGCGCTTCTTGCTTGCCAAGGTCGGCGCCATGCTGGCGGGCGTGGTGATCGTCTTGGCCTGCGCCTGGGTGGGCACGTGGATCGGCTCGGTGGTTACCGGCATAGCCGATGAGGTGGTCATGACGGTCTTTCTGCGGGTGCTCCTCAACGCCTTGGTGCTGGCCATGGCCATTGGAGGGCTTAGCTTGGTCCTCTCGGCCCTGAGCAGCGATGGCGGTCAGACCATAGCCCTGGCGGCGGGCATCAGCGTAACCATGTTCTTTATCGACTTCCTGGCCACTCTGTGGAGCCCGGTAGAGACGTTGGGCTTCTTCAGCGTGTTCCACTACTATGACCCGCTGGCTATCGCCCGGAACGGCGGCATTCCGTGGCGGGACGTAGCCGTGCTCCTGGGCGTGGGCGTCATGGGGCTTGCAGCGGCGACGGTGATATTTCAGCGGCGCGACATCTCCCGTTAGCCCCTTCGCCTATGCGCCCACTCCCCTAATGCGGCAAATTGAAGCCGCGGTGGGGCTATGCTAGAGTGTGGGCGGTCGGGGTGTAGCGCAGCCCGGTAGCGCACCTGCATGGGGTGCAGGGGGTCGCTGGTTCAAATCCAGTCACCCCGACCATTGGGACGGTCAGTGGCCATTGTCTGACCGTGGCACGTCGCCAAGGAAAGCCTGAGCATCCTCGTCGCATTGTTAGGCCTGAGGCCGGCCGTTGACTAGCCTCAAGCTTGGGTCAACATTTTCTTCGCCGTGGGATAGGATGCAGCCTTAGACACGGAGTCCCCATGGCAGTTGCCCAACCGCCCACCTGGGCCCGCCGGCTCCCCTTCTACTATGGCTGGCTGCTGGTCATCGGCCAGTTCAACGCGGCCCTGATCAACATCGGCCCCTGGTCATTCCCCCTTTTCGCCGTGGGGATGGAGGAGGACCTGGGGTGGAGCCGTTCGGCGCTGTACGGCACGATGACCGTGCGGATGCTGCTGGGCTTTGTGCTGATGCCCTTCACCAGCCGCCTGATGGACAGCCAGCGCTGGCCGCGGATCATCATGTTTGGCAGCTCCGTCATCTTCGGCCTCACTCTGATATCGGTCTCCAGGGTGACGTCCCTGCTGGAGTTTTACCTGGTGTACGGCGTCATCGGCGGCATCGGCGCGTCCGGAGCGGCGGGTGGGCTGTACCAGGCGTTGATTCCCAAGTGGTTTGTCCGTAAGCGAGGCCGCGCCACCGCCTACGCCTCCATGGGCAGCGCGGCGTCGGCGCTCCTCTCGCCCCTGTACATAGTCCTGTTCATCGACCTCTTCGGTTGGCGGACCTCGTGGGTCCTCATGGGCATCATCATGTTCATCATCGTGGCGCCCTTCACGCTGTTGGTGCGTCGCGCTCCGGAGGACCTGGGCCTGCTGCCAGACGGCGACAAGCCCGAACCGGACGACGCGGAGGAGACAGGCCCGGACGGGACGGCGCGGCAAACGGGCGCCGTGCCCCAGCGACGGCCTCGCGCGGCCGACACCGAACACAGCTACACCGTGCGTGAGGCGCTCCGCTACAGGACTACGTACTTGCTGATCCTAGCCTCGATAGTGACTTCCCAGTCCACCGTCGGGCTCGGCTCGACCTATTTTCCGTACTTCATTGACGTGGGGGTCCCCGAGGCAGCTGCCGCGTTGGCCGTGTCTACCTACGGTGGGTTTGCCCTCGCGGGCCGGATCATTTGGGGCAATCTGGCGGACAAGGTCCATATCCGGCCCCTCATGCTGATCCTTTGTATGACCACGGGCCTGACGCTTGCGCTCATGATCCGGGTGGATACCATGCTACTCGCCTTCGTCTACACGTCGCTGTCAGGCCTGACGTTGGGCGGATACGTGGCGGTGAACCAGCTGGTCTGGCCCAACTACTACGGCCGCCATCATATCGGCGCCATCCGTGGCACCTTCGGCGTAGCCTCGCGGTGGGCCACCGCTGGGGGGCCTTTCATGGCCGCGTTTATCTTCGACGTTACGGGGAACTACGACCCAGCGTTCATGGTCATGTTCATCGGCTGGATGCTCGCCGTCGTTCTCTTCTACTTCGCCCGGCCGCTCAAGCCGCGGACACCGGCGCCGGACACGGCTCCTGCCCCTCAGGAAGGTACCGCAGCCGGCGGGTGATCCCGCAACGCGCTACCGCTCACCTTCGGCCTGGCCGCTTAGCTTCAAGCCCAGACGCCATAGCCACGCACGGCTACGCGCTGGCGGCGACGGGCAGCCGGGCCCGGCGCAGCGCCCGGTGAATGGTGCGGGGGCTCAGCTGGAACTGCTCCTCTAGCTCGAACACCGTTGCTCCCTCGCGCTGCTGGGCATTCCAGATAGTCTGGTCTCGGCCCTGCCGCCGGTACTGCTGGTACCAGATGGGGTCGTCGTACTTGCACTGGGGTAGGGGACAACGCAGGCAGGATGGGGACACTTCACAGCCCGTGTCCTGATAGCTCATCAGCTCGGGCAGGGAATCTACACTGGGCTCGTGGCGTCGGCGGTAAGACTTGCTGTAGCTGCGCATTGACCCTCTCCTTACTTCCTAAAGTTCCGGCACTCCAAACGTTCGTACTGCTATCCAATGGGCCGCGGCTTACGATGCGAGGGCGGCGGTAGACGACCAGGACTCTTCGTTGACAGGAGGCATCGCCGCTCGCTGGACGAGGAGCATCCCCTGTAGGAACCCTTCAACGGGCGGCTGGACTTCCATGCTTAGCAGACCTCCGGGGCGGGCCACGGCCCTGGCGGACTCCAGCTCGTGGCGCATCGCTCGGTACTCGGGTGAGCCGTCGGCGGCGTACAGCTCCAGCCGTCGGGTACCTGCCGCGGCCAGCAGGGCCATGGTCAGGGCCGACTCTTCCTCTGGGCTAGGGGTATAGCCGTCCACCACCGACATGGGCAGGGCCTGTTGGAGCTGGGCCACGAGCTCCCCGTGGCCGGGTGGCGGCGCCATCACCACCCGACGGCACCGCCAGTCGTCCCGCGGGAGGCCCGCCAACGGCGCGGCGACGTCGGCCACGGTGGCGGCCTGCCACCACCGATGGTCAACGATGCGCAGGCTGCCTCGCGTACCTGAGGAGGATGGCGACACCTCGGCCAACGTGACCAGGGCTGTGATGTCCCTGCCAGGCCAAGGGCCGGACGCCGACAGCGCTCTCTGTCGGTGGACAGGGTGGACCTGGACCGATGCTATCGAGGTAACACCGGGCCCAGGGGTGCGTCTCCGTGCGTGGAGTCCCTGAATTCCCCGGCGCTGGACCTCGGAGAGCAGCGGGCCGGCCACCGGAACGGGGCGCAGCTCGTAGCGGGTCTGGAACCACGGGTGGCCTTCGCCCATCCGGGAGCGCCGCTGGTCGACGTAGTGAGCGTAGAGGGGGAAGTGGCGAGCCACCTCCTGCCAAGGGACCCGAAAGTGCCGCTGTCGGCCGTCGGTCCCGGCCAGCTCCCGGTTGCACTGCTTCACCCGCTCGAACCAGGTCTCGCCGTTCCAGGGGGTCCCGTAGAGGACCACCGTGGCGCCGGACTCTTCCGCCAGAAGCGCCAGGTACCGGTAGTAGACCTCTGCCTCCATCTCCTGGGCCCCGGCCACTTCGAGGAGCATTAGAGGGCCCTGGAGCGTTCGGGCCTGCTCCGGGGTCAAGAAGAGCTGCTCGGCCCTGCCCACACGGATGGAGGTGGCCTCCTGGGACCACAGCCCCTGGACCCGTCCCTCGGCGAGGTGGCGGCCCAGCCAGTCGCGGCCGGACGCCTCCACCCGGGGCGCGACCTTCACCACCCGGCCGCCGCCGTGGGTGTGGAGCGCCAGAAGCGCTAGCTCAAGCTGCGCGGAGAGCTCGCGGCCCCCGCCGTGCTCGGCGATCTCGACGGTGAAGGTAAGCCCACGACGATGGAGAACGCTGTCCAAGACAGCGCGGGCGATAGCACTTTGATAGGGTCGGAGGCTTCGAATGGCGCCCATAGGAGTAGCCCTCCCCAACAGTGGGCGCCATGATAGAACTAATGTTCTATTTTGTCAAGGGTGGGTTTCGCGAAACTCATTGTCTCGAGGGTCTGCTGGGTAGGAGGCACAAAGAAACCCGATGTTCCCCTTCACGCGTTGCTGCCAGGCTCTGAAGAATCGACACTTCCGAGTGGTCTACTAAAATCTAATGCCACACGCGGAACGTGTTACAGCGGAACGTGTTACAGCGGAACGTGTTACAGCGGAACGTGTTACAGCGGAACGTGTTACAGCGGAACGTGTTACAGCGGAACGTGTTACAGCGGAACGTGTTACAGCGGAACGTGTTACAGCGGAACGTGTTACAGCGGAACGTGTTACAGCGGAACGTGTTACAGCGGAACGTGTTACAGCGGAACGTGTTACAGCGGAACGTGTTACAGCGGAACGTGTTAGTGTTACAGCGGAACGTGTTACAGCGGAACGTGTTACAGAACGTGTTACAGCGGAACGTGTTACAGCGGAACGTGTTACAGCGGAACGTGTTACAGCGGAACGTGTTACAGCGCGTGTTACAGCGGAACGTGTTACAGCGGAACGTGTTACAGCGGAACGTGTTACAGCGGAACGTGTTACAGCGGAACGTGTTACAGAACGTGTTACAGCGGAACGTGTTACAGCGGAACGTGTTACAGCGGAACGTGTTACAGCGGAACGTGTTACAGCGGAACGTACAGCGGAACGTGTTACAGCGGAACGTGTTACAGCGGAACGTGTTACAGCGGAACGTGTTACAGCGGAACGTGTTACAGCGGAACGTGTTACAGCGGAACGTGTTACAGCGGAACGTGTTACAGCGGAACGTGTTACAGCGGAACGTGTTACAGCGGAACGTGTTACAAGGGAGCGTCTGCGATGTCGTCTGCCGATACCAACGGCATTGGACCTGTCAGGTAGCTGTAGAGCATACTACCCAGGAGAGACTCTACCTTTTGGGCCTCTTCGAGCCTATTCCGCATATCCTCAAGGCCGCCTAGCTGTTTAGTTACATCCAGTCCCCTCGAAGTGCGAATACCAAAATGCTCTCGAAACGAGTGAGCGACCACATTTCGGTACTCCTGCACCTTGCTGATCCGGTCGGGCAAGCCCTCAAATCCTGGCGTTGCATTTGGCTTCATCAAATCTGCAAAAAGCCTGAGTTTCGAGCTAAAGGGAATTGGTGCTGCAACGTACCACGGTTGAAATACCTCGTGCTCTCCTAATTCCAACATATAGGCAGTCACCCAACTCATGGCATATCAGTTGCCGCGGCAACCTTGAGGTATTCACCTCGCAACTGGTCATATTCGTTCGTGTTGTAATCCATCATGTTCCCCATGAGCGACTTTCTCGAATTTGTACCCCACTCTTGTTGAAGTTCCAGCATTATGGCTTGAACAACTGCGTCAGGATCGACTTGCCGGCCTTCAAGTCATTCGTCACATATCCAGGCCGACTTAACAAGTGAAAGTTTTCGGTATTGGTCTCCATTCTGCGACTGCAAAATGATAGAACTCCGGACCTTAGTTCCGTAGGGCTACAACCAAGGCTAGGATGCCTGCCACCCCGCTCAGAATTCCAGCCACCACTGCCCATCTAGCCAAGGGTAGCTGCCACTCAGCAAGCCGGTCCGCTCGGATTTCTGCTCGGAGTTTTGAAATCCCTGCATTGGTAAGAATCCAGTCACCCTCATGCCCAGCGTACTATAACTCAGACTCTTCCGAACGAGGTGGTACTTCGAGATAGCGACGATATGCTTCCTGTACAAGGCGACGGGTAATCAGTCTCCTTAGATCGTCCTCGGCAAGTCCTACATCAAAATACGCAGCATAGCGGGCATATTCAAGGTCATTCCCTCTCTTCCCTTCGTTATATGCCCGGTTTACTTCCTCTTCGGCCTCCCGAGTCATCCGGACCACTACTCGTCGTGCCCGATCCGTTCGGTCACGGTCCAGAATGCGGTCGTCTAACCACTGTCGCACCCGTTGTAATGGGACTTTCTTGGCAAGGCGCATAGTTCTATTATCTCAGGCGGAGAAATAGTCATGCGGCTGTCCCACACCGCCTGACGCCGGCGCTACCGCGCGGCTGGACCCTCACGCGGTGGACGCTCGCGGCGCCACCGGCCCGCGGAGCCGCGCGGGGGGAGCGGGTGGCTTCGTGACCAGAAACAGGACGCTGCCCAGTGCGCTTATCGCCGACAGGATGATGAACCCCATTACATAGTCGCCCTGAGTATCGGCCATGAACCCGGCGAGGATCGGCCCGAATATGGACGCGGGCATGGTGAGCAACGAGGAGGTGCCGATGATCTTTCCGAAGGAGGCCCGGCCGAAGTACTCCCCCCGGATGGAGTTCATCAATGGCCCGCGTAGACCCCAAAAGAAGCCATAGATGACGCCGAAGGCCATGGCTTCGGCCAGCGAGTCGGCGATGGCCAGGATGAAGACAGCGATGCTAGCGCCCGCCACGCCCGCGGCCGCCATGTAACGCTTGTCATACATGTCCCCCAGCACACCCCCGACCAGACGGCCTATGATGTTCATGACATTGAGAACGATCACCACCAACACTGCTGACGACCGGGTCAGGCCCACCCCCTGCTCCAAATGAGCAAACTGGTGCACCGCAATGGCAGTGATGACCAAGATGGATAGGCCATGCCCCAGTCCGATGAGCCAGAATGCCGGCGTGTGGAACGCCTCTCGTAGCGTGAAGTCCACCTCGCCGCCACCCTTGGGGCGAGCTGCCGTGGCGGCCGCCAAGTCCTGAGCCGGGGTCGGCGGTGGGTCGCCATCGGGCAACGCACCGTACTTTTCAGGCGTATGGCGCATGAGCATAGCGGCGGGGATGCCGATGAGCCACACGATCACCCCTGCGCCCATGGCCGCGGTGCGCCAGCCGAATTCACCCTGTCCCCAGACCAGCAGCGGAATGACCACGATGCCCCCGAACCCGAGGCCGGTCTGGGCCAGGGACATGGCCATGGTCCGCTTCCGCCGAAACCAGTTGTTGATGGCGGTCGACATCACGAGGAATCCGCCGATGCTGGTGCCCAACGCCATGAGGATAAAGACGGCGTAGTAGGCCCAGAGCGAGTGGATAAAGCCCAGGAGAAACAGGCCCAGGCCAAAAATGAACATCCCCGTCGCCATCATCACCCGCGGGCCGAACCGGTCGACTAAGAACCCCTCTATGGGTCCCATCAGGCCGTTCTCGATTTGCATGAAAGAGCGGGCCGCGGAAAGCTGGGTCTTGTTCCAGCCAAACGCCCCCTCCAGGGGCACGATGAACGTGCCGAAGCCCTGAAAACCCAGACCTGAGTTGAAGACTTGGTTGATGAAACCGGCGCCGACAACGACCCATCCGTAGAAGACCCGTCTGGGCCGGCCCAACACACGCACCTGGAGCAAGGCCGTCTCCTTCGGTGAATTCAAGTCGCTGTAGAACGGTACCCGCAGAGACGAACCGGGCAACAAGACCTTACCATCGCGGCTACTAGGAGCAACAGCAACGAGGGTAATACTTTCGGGACACGAATCACGGCCGGACTAGACTCCGTGGGCCGCTACGGTCAGGAGGAGGCTTTCGCAACAACCGAAGGGATGGTTCCTACCAGTCGGGGAACGTGTAGGTAGTGCCGGCCGGGGTTACCAGCTGCTGTCCGGTGCCGTCGTCCTTCATGACGAACAGGCCCGGCTGCTCAGTGAGCTCGGAAATGAACGCCAGGTCTCCGTTGGGGCCCCATGCCATCGTGCGCTCTTCTACTTCGTTGGCTGTGAGCGCCTTCAGGTCTTCGCCCTTGGGCAAGACGCTGTAGATGCTTGTGTAGCCGGAACGGCGCGAGAGGAAGCCGATGCGCTTGCCGTCCGGCGACCAGGCAGGCGCGTAGTCTGCGGCCGGATGGTCGGTCACGCGGACCGGCTCGGGGAACTCGACGCCTCCGCCCACGTTCACCACGTAGAGCTCCTGATTGCCGTCCCGTTCCGAGACAAAGGCCAGGCGCTTGCTATCGGGCGACCACGCCGGGCTGTAGTCGATACCGTGCGTGAGGTGAATTCGGTTCACCCCGTCTGGGTTACGCAGGAAGATGCCCAAAGAGGTGCCATTAGCGTCCTGCCCCGCGAAGGCGACCCACCTGCCATCCGGCGACCAGGCGGGGTCCGTTTCCCCTGCCGTTCCAAAGGTGAGTTGGCGGGGAATGAGCTCCGAGAGGTCTATCAGGTAGATGCGCGGGTTCCCCTCGAAGTCGGGCGCTACGTAGACCAGGTGCTGACTGTCGGGAGACCAAACGGGCTGAGACTCCGCCACGCCCGAGTTGGTGGACCGCATGGCGCTGGACCCGTCGGCAGGCGCCACGTAAAGCTCCACGTTTCCGTCGCGGTCCGAGAGGAAGGCGAGCCGTTGACCGTTGGGTGACCAGCGGGGCGCAAAGTCGTCGGCGGGATGATTGATCACCACGCGGCGCTGACTGCCATCGGGCCGCACGACGCTGATGTCCCTGGTCCCCTCCGGTCCCTCGGTATAGGCAATGAAGCCTGTATCGCTGAGCAGCCCACACGCCGCGGCCGTGACGCCGGCCACCATTGCCAAGATCAGCAATCCCAGCGTGCGGCGCAACAGAGACCGTGTCCCGTGCCCAGCGCTCAGGCGAGATGAAGGAAATGGAAGGGCCGAGGGATGTACCTTAGACATAGATCATCGGAATACTAAAACAAAAACTAGTATTCGTCAAAAATGTTGGACGTTGCCACCCAATGAGTCTGAGAACGCTCCGGCGGTTCGTCAACCGTGTTAGGGAACGTCTTTCCGCGGCCTCTTAGCACAGAGGTAGCGCGGGCCGATTGGCCACGGCACGTCGGGTCATCCACTCGGACGCTCAGCCTCGGGCGACGCCGGTGGGGCGTACCGTGATGCCAGTATCGGACGCCGGCGCGGCTTCGGCTCCGTAAAGAAGCCGTAGACGAAGCCACCCGCGAGGCCGGTAGCCCCCCCAACCGCGATGATGAGCACCGGAAACCAGAAGGGTGTTTCGCCCAGCTCCTCCTCGCAGGTGGTCTGGATCTCGCCCACGGTTGCTTCTTCGTAGCGCTGCTGGTCATCGCACCGCTGGGCCGAGCCGATGAACACCGACTGAATAAACAGCGCCGGCGCCACGGAGATGAAGGCTGCGACACTACCCACCAACACCGCCATCACCACGCCCCGACCCGTTCGCCGCATCTCGCGCCCCCTGCTCTTCCTTTTGCTCGTCAGCCGCCAAGGACCGCCGCCCGGTGCGAGTCGGAGAGCTTAGTCGCGGCCTTGGCGAGGAGTTGCCGAGGGCTCTTCCCCTGCCAGGGGCGGATGAACTCCACCACTCGGTCCGCCTGAAGCCGGCTGGCTTCCATGAGCATCAGTCCCGCGCCCTCTTGGACCCGCGGGTCCGAGTCGGCCATGACCTCTCCCACCACCGACAGGGCATCGGTCAAGAACCGGCCCTCCCGGACCAGCGGAACGAAGGACACGATAGCCGCACGGCGGCGGATGGCGTTGGGCGACTTCGCCCACTCCCGCAGTCTGTTTACCAAGGACGGCTTGGCGGCGAGGGCACGAGAGACCAGGTGAAGCGCGAGGCCATCGGCGTTGGCCGCGTTGGTCAGGAAGCCGGCCCACGTCTCGAAACGGCCAAAGTCGCCGCCGCCGATGTGCCGGCCCATGGCGTTCACGATCTGGGTCGCCACCAACCCCTCCTCCAGCACGCCGGAGCGCCACAGCGGGTCGGCCACCTCCAGTGACAGCGCCAGGCCGCCGGTGCGCATCTGACGGACCTTCTCCAGGCCAATCTGGCTAACCTGAGAGGAGGGAACTCCCAAACACGGGACCTCCTCTCCGTAGGTCCGCTTGATTTCAGCGGCGGCCTTCTCGTTGGCCGCGGCCCGAAGCTTTTGACGCACGTCTTCGACCAGCTTCGCCACTACCTCGGCGGAAGGTGCTGGACCTGGTGGGGCAGCGCGTTGCCTGTTAGTCATCTATCACTCCGAAACTGGACTGGCGGTTGTAGTCCATGGGGAATTGGCGATGGGAACACGGCTGCTAGAAGCCGCCTCCTATTCTACATGAGATGTTCTCAGCCCGGTCGGCGTGCCCGCGCAGATCGCGCTTCGTTGTTGACAACCCGGCGGCGGTGCATAATTGCTGCTCCGCGGCCCGATCTCGGAGCGGCATGTCTCCGATTGAGGCAACCGCGTCATGCGCGGCCTCATCTACCTCAGGAGATGACTCTTGGCTGGTAACGCCTTGAACTCCCTGGCGCGGGTCCTTTTCCGAAATGTGCTCCGGACCCATGTCTTGTCATATCACGACTTGCGACTGCTCGGCGTGGCCGGAGTGTTCGACTCCATCGGCTTCATGGGCGAGGCCATTGCCCTTGGCTGGATAGTGCTTCAACTCACCGGCTCGCCGTTCATGGTCGGGGCGGCGCTGGGCGCGCGGATGGCACCGTCGTTCTTCCTGGGAATTCCCGCGGGGACCATCGCCGACATGGTTGACCGGCGGGTCTTCATGCGGGCGCTGAACGTGCTGCTTGCGGCGATGGCCGCCGGGGTAAGCCTGCTGCTCTTCACCGACTCATTGGAAGTGTGGCACCTCTTTGTGCTCGCGCCGGTCGCCGGCGCCATGAGCACCCTCTACATGACGCTGCGGCATAGCTATGTCTACGACATCGTGGGGCCAAACCACATCGTGAATGGGCTCGCGTTCGTGGGGCTCGGGACGCGGGCCGGAGGGGCCATTGGCTCACTGGCCATGGGCTTTATCATGGCCCGCATTGGCTGGGACGTAGCCTACCTAGCCTTAGCGGTCAGCTACCTTGTCTCCGCGGCGGTGCTTCTGCTCATTCACTCGCGCAGCCAGGCGGCGGCAACCTCGACCGAGCCGGTGTGGGAGAGCTTGAAGCACTTTGGCGTTGAGGCGCGGCGCAACAGCACGCTCCTGACTCTTGTGATTATGACGGCCACCGTGGAGGTCCTGGGCTTCTCCAACCAGGCGTTGCTTCCGAGTATCGCGCGGGACGTTCTTGACGTCGGCGCCGTGGGCCTTGGCGTCATGGGCGCCGTGCGGTCGCTGGGCGGGGTCGTGGCGGCCCTTTTTGTCACCGTCCTGGGTGATCGGCTTCCCAAGGGGCTTACGTATCTCATCACCCTGCTCGTGTTCGGCGCGGCCGTGCTCCTGCTGGGACTCGCTTCGAACTTCGCACTGGTCATTGTGGCCATCGCCACCATCAGCGGCATGGCGGCGCTCTCAGACGTCTACTCCCAGAGCATGATGCAGCTCGTCGTGCCCAATGAGTTGCGGGGCAGGTCGATGGGCGCGTGGGTCTTGGCGACGGGGACGGCACCGTTGGGCAACCTGCAGATCGGCGCCTTGGCGTCCGCGTTCACGATTGGCTTCGCACTAGGCGTGCACGGAGTCGGCCTCGTGGTGCTCGCGCTCGCCGGTCTGCTACTACTTCCGAAGATTAGGAGGTTATAGCTGTGCGCCTTAACAGCCGTACGGTCCCACGGGTCCCGTCTACCTCAACCATCTGGACGTCGGTTACAGCCTCGGGGCGTTGTCCACGTTGACCACCGCGGGCACGCCTCTCCCGCGCCAGCGGCGACGATTGTTATCCCAAGGAGTAGGTTACATTCCACAAGCGACAGGCCCCGAAACACATCCGCCCTCCGGCGGAGGCCTGCCGGAGGGCAGATGTATCCCATCGATCTAGCCTCGGGCGGTGCCCGTAGCGCCTACGGGTGCACGCCGTCGATGTAGCCCTTGTTGGCGCTGGTCGGAAAGAAGGTGTACAGGGTCTTGATGAGCCCTCTCTCGTCCACGTAGTAGATGTAGGAGCCGGTGCAAGTGGACGTCGGGCAGTTGTCCGACGCCGCCGAGGCCAGCGGCTCGCTCAGCAGCCCCGCCGTCACCAGCTCGTCCATGTCCACGAAGTAGTACCGGGCGTCGGTGTAATACGTGCTCCCTCCTCTGTCCACCTCCACCGTGGTCCACGTGTCGCCCGAACCCGCTTCAATCTCTCGCACGCCGTCTCCATCGTCCGTCCACGTGCGCTGATGTCGCTGCCTGCAACACCTCCCAACGAGCTCCACGTGGCGGCCGCGTTAGTCAAAGCCGCACCGTCGTCCACATGGTCAAAGGAGGCCGTCCTTACTTCGAGGGTGCCCTGATCCGTCTGGCCCTGGCCGATCTGTGAATACTGGCGCTGGCCCAGGAACCGTACGTTGTTGGGGTCGCCGTAGTAGGCGTCGCCAGCTGCACCTGGGCCACGTCGCTCTCGTAGGCCCGCTCCTTGGAAGTGCCCAGGTAGTCGGTGACCATGGGTACCGCGATGGCTGCCAGGACCCCGATGATGGCGATGACCACGATCATCTCGATGAGGGTGAACCCTCGCTGACCGTTGAGTCGATATTCCCTTGCCGCTTTCATTGGTCCCGCTCCTTGGCGTGCCGTGCTTTATTGATTGATTCGCCGCGAACTTCTGCGTCTCGCCGTGCTGGTTACACGACCTCCTTGTAGGTCACCTGCACCCTACCACCCGAACCCTCAACCTCCTCCGTAGCGATCAGCACCCACACGCTCACGTCACGGCTGTCGTTTTCAATTCCGCTGGAGGAGCTCTTCTTCTCCAGAAGCCACAGGAACTGCGGGATCTCAACCGAATCCTCTAGGAAGGTCGGTCAGCAGTCCCTGGGTTACCAGCAGGTCCAAGTCGAGGGCGGTGTGGTTCTCCAGGAAGCCAACGCCCCCACCGTCCACATCCTCGTTAAGCCTGTTCAGCAAGGTGATGGCGACGACCAAATCGTCGGCGGGGCTGTCTTCGGTTGGGAACACTGCGGGATAGCCCGCCTCGCTAAAGAAGCCCGAGTCCGATTCAATGGCGATGAACAGCTCCGGCCACCGGCTGCTGATCTTCTGGGTCGCGGTGATGTCTTCGTCGTTGATGGTGGCCGTGAGCTCCGCGGTGTGGGGCGTCAGGAACTCCGCCTTCTCTTCCCGCTGGTAGAACTGGTAGGCGGCGTTTCTGGCCTGCAGGCTGTCCGCCTGGGCCTGGGCCTGGGCCTGGACGGAAGTCTGTGCCGTGTCGGTCACGGCCGGCGCCACGATGCTCACCAAAATGGCGAGGATGGCCATGACGGCCACCAGCTCAATCAGGGTGAATCCTCGTTCGGTCCGTAGCCTATTCCACATCGCTGGTCTCCTCGTGGGGACTTGGCAGGTTTTCCTGCCGCTGCACATATGGTGCGCTACGGCGCCCGTTTCCGCGTCACCCTTAGGGGTTGATTCACGGGTGAAAAAGAGGGTAGCCCTCGAGGTACCCCTTTCGGGTGACCCGCGGGTGAGCGCATCACTCTTGTGGGGTGAGAGAGTAGGCAAAAGCACCGGGCTCAAGATGCATGCCCAGGACGTTGGCATGACGTCATGCTGGTTATCAGGGACGGCGGGGCAGAAGACGGGCATTCATTGCCGGGACTCTAGCTCCACCCCCCAACCGACTGAGGTGGACCCCAAAATTCGGACAGGTGGCTAAGAGAGAGTCCCGCTCCTAAAATAGGACGGAAAGAAGGAGCAGGACATGAAGCAAACACGTAAGAAGCACAGCCCAGTCTTCAAGGCCAAAGTGGCTTTGGCCGCGCTCCAGGGGGAGCACACCATTGCAGAGCTGGCCAGCCGGTTTGAAGTCCACCCGAGCCAGATCCATGCCTGGAAGAAGGCCTTGACTCAGGGGGCGCCGCACCTCTTTGAAAATGGTGCTGGACGCCAGGAGAAGGACCAAGAGGTCCTCACTGCCCAGCTCTACCAACAGATTGGGCAGCTCAAGGTGGAACGGGATTTTTTGTCACGGAGCTTCGGGTTGTGAGCCGGTCCCAACGCCGGGCCATGATTGACCGAGAAGAACCGAAGCTGTCTCTGGTGCGCCAGTGCGCCTTGCTGGGTATCAGCCGCTCCTCGTTGTACTACCTGCCAACCGAGGCCGGCGCCGAGGACTTGGAGTTGATGGCCCTCATAGACCAACAGTACCTGAAGACACCTTTCTACGGCTCCAGAAGGATGACTGCCTGGCTCAGAAATCACGGACACCAGGTCAACCGCAAGCGGGTCCGCCGGCTGATGCAGCTGATAGGCCTGGAGGCCATCTACCGGCGTCCCAACACCAGCAAGCCAAACCCAGGGCATAAGGTCTATCCGTACCTGCTCAGGGGGCTGGAGATCAACCGGGTCAACCAGGTGTGGGCCACCGACATCACCTACATACCCATGGCTCGGGGTTTCCTCTACTTGGTGGCCACCATGGACTGGCACAGCCGCTACGTGCTGGCCTGGCGGCTGTCCAACACCCTGGAGGTAGACTTCTGTGTTGCGGCTCTGGAAGAGGCCTTGAGCAAGGGTCGGCCACAGATCTTCAACACCGACCAGGGCAGCCAGTTCACCAGCGAGGCCTTCACCAGCATGCTGCTGGCGCAAGGCGTTCAAGTGAGCATGGACGGCAGGGGCCGGTGCATGGACAACGTCTTCGTGGAACGGCTGTGGCGCAGCATCAAGTACGAGGAGGTGTACCTGAAGGCATACCAAAATGGGACTGAGGCCAGAAAGGGGATTGGGGCTTATCTGGCCTTCTACAACCAAGAGCGGCCCCATCAAGCCCTGGGCTATCGGTCACCGGGTCAGGTGTTCCAAGCAGTGAGCCCACAAAGGTGTTTACTGGAACATCCACAAGCCTTACCATCGGATGAAGGTTACGAGACACCCCAGCGGTAGACTCTCTTATTTTAGCCTCACCGCTGTCCTCATGATGGGGTCCACTTGAGACTGCACTCCCGTACCCCCTCAACTATGCCCCGATATGCCGTGTTAACGTCTGCCCAATGTCTCCGAGGGTCTCTACCTAGGGGTACACCCAAGGAAGAGGACGATAGCGATCGGTTAAGGAACCGGTAAGGTTCCGCTAAATCGCCGCTAAGGAACCCCACGTAAGGTGTGTCCATCACCTGACAGGAGGGGCGTGACGATGGACCACATGGTGAGATGGACCGCCTCTTTAGTGGTGATGCTCCTCTCCGCCGTTGCCTGTGACCTAGGCCTTAGGTTACCTACTACCGTTCCGGACAACGTGGAGCTCAGTGTCCTCATCGGCCCACCAGACAAAGGGTACGTGGAAATCGACGGCGCCATCATCACCTCGGGCGTTGGCGTACCGTTTCCAGGGGGGAAATTAGTCAATTTAGTCGCCAAGTCCAGCGATACGGGCTGGGAATTCGCCCGCTGGGAGCGTGACCTGGCCGGCATCAACGCTGAAGAGACCATCCTGATGGACGGCTCGAAAGTAGTGCGGGCGGTGTTTGCACCGGTATCTCTCGTGACCACTACCGTCAGACCGGGAACGTTGGCCAAGCTCGAGCTCCAGCCCGGCGATCTGGCGTTGACCCCCAATGAGTCCAAGCGAGTGCTCGTAATCGCGACGGACCAGTCCGGGGACCGCATCGAGGGGCTGACGTTCGAGTGGACCGCCAGCGAGGGCGGTTCAGTCCGCGACGGTGTGTTCACGGCGGGGGCGGTTGCGGGCCACTTCCCCAGCACGCTGGAAGTGCGAGCCACCTATGGAACCGTCACCCTGAAGGCATCGGCAAGCGTCACCGTCGAGCCCGGGCCCCTGGACCACGTTACCATCGAACCGGTGGCCATCGAGGCCGGCGGCGAGGCGTTGCTGGTTGCCCAGGCGTTCGATCGGTACGGCAACCCAGTCTCAGGTCTCACCTATGCGTTCGGCGCGGACCCTGAGGTTGGCGAATTGGACGCGGAAGGCCGATTCACCTCGACGCGGGCTGGCTTCTACGCGGAAGTCGTGACGGTCAAGGTTGCCCAGGGAGGCGTCGCTGTGGCGGCGGCGGCGAGCGCCGCCGTCGAGCCCGGGCCCCTGGACCACGTTACCATCGAACCGGACTTTCCAACCATGGAAGTTGGCCAGGAACAGCAGTTCACTGTGAGCGCCTTTGACCAGTACGGCAACCGGATAACCGGACTGCCAAATACGTTCGCCGTCAGGCAAGAGGTGGGTATCATCGATGAGCAGGGAAGGTTCACGGCTAGGACGGCTGGGACCTACGAGGGCGGCATAAGCGTCAACGTCAGCCAGAGTGGCGTGACCGAGGCTGCCAGCGCGGGAGTAACCATTGAGCCTCGCCTGTTGTTCTGGGTCGACGATAGTTTCGTGGACCGAGGCGGACTTGGGGTCTACGAATTGACCTTCGAGGGCGCGAGCAGGCTGGTCATCCTGAACGAAAACATTGGGGCCACCCTCTTCGGCTTGGTGGATATCGCATTGGACCGCGAGGGCCGCATCTACCTATTGGACCGGGACAACCTGAGGATTCTTCGAGCGACGCACTCCGGCGAGCTGACTCCCGTGGTGGAGGACCTCCCATTGAGGGGGCCGGTGGCTTTGGCGGTCACTCATGAAGGCGATTTCTTGGTGGGCGACAACCTGGAGAACGTCGTGGTTAAGATCAGGCCGGAAGGCGAAATCACGACCATCGTGAGCCTTGCGGGAACGTCTACCGGGGCGCAGGGCCTGGCCATCGCCATCGCCGAAAATGGAGATTACGTGATCATCAACAGCCCTTCCACCCTCAGGCAACTCCTGCGGGTGGCTCCGAGCGGCGAGGTCACCCGCGTCATCCAGGATGTGCCTGCCCTGGAGGATAGGTTTACCGCGGTGGCGATAGCGCCGGCGGACCACCCCCTGGGGGCGGGTTATTTCGTAACCGCGTTCCGCAAGCTATTCCATGTCACCCTCGAAGGGGACATGACGACGATCGCCGAAGGATTCTCGGGAAACCTGGCTGATTTGACCGTGGGACCTTCTGGAGACCTGTTCGTGCTGGAGAACTTCACGCGTACCATCCATCGGATGAGTCCGGACGGCGCCGTTGAGGTTTTCGCCAGGGGTGCTCCGTTCGTTTTCCCAGGAGACTTGGTGATGTTTCTTCAATCGTCGCTGCCGGAGTAGCTGCAGGTGTTGCTCCCAGGAGTAAATGGGAATTGCCGCCCACAATGCATCTCCGTCGGCTGGTCTTGGCGTACGCATTTGGCTTGCTTGACACTCCTCCACACCGAGAGTACGGTCACGTCAAGTTGACATTGTAGCATCCATTGGACCCCCGGGAGGTATTGAGATGGCATTGAATGTCCGTTATGGATCGATGCGTGATTTAGTGGACGTCAACAAGGGCCTCATCAGCCGAGAAATTTTCGTGGACGAGGAGGTCTACCAGCAGGAGCTGGAGCAGATCTTCGCCCGTTGCTGGCTGTTCGTAGGGTTCGAGGACCAGGTGAAGAAGCCGGGCGACTACTTTGTCTCGCGCATGGGGGAGGAGTCGGTCATCCTGAGCCGGGACCGGGACAACACGATCCACGTGTTCCTGAACTCGTGCCGACACCGTGGGATGAAGGTATGCCGGTACGACGAGGGGAACACCCCGGTGTTCACGTGTCCGTACCACGGGTGGAGCTACGCGGGTGACGGAAGCCTCGTAGGCGTGCCACGGTACAAGGATGCGTACCGGGAGGAGCTGGACAAGAGTCAGTGGGGCCTCGTTGAAGTAGGACGAATAGCTAACTTCAAAGGGACCATCTGGGCAACATGGGACCCTAAGGCACCCTCCTTCGATGAGTACCTAGGTGATAACAAGCCGTACCTGGAGATGTTCTATGACAAGCCGGACGGCAGCTCGTCGGACCACGAGGTGATTGGAGGCGTCCGCAAATGGCTCGTTCCATCTAACTGGAAATGGGGAGCCGAGAATTTCACCGGGGATCACTACCACGGCAAGACCAGCCACCAATCGGTGGACCTGGTGGGTATCAGTCCCAGGGGCGGTCAGGGCCGGGGCATCCAGGATCAGGGCCAGCGGCTCTACATGCAGCACGGACAATCCATGCGGTACGACATAACCCACCATGGCAGCAGCCGAGGGGCTGGCCTGACGTTCGATGACCTTCCATACAATCCGAGCTTTCCGAACGATCCTATCGTTGAGGAGTACTACCGGGAGTCGCACGAAAAACGCAAGAAACTCCTGGGCAAGAAGGCCCGGTTAAACTTCGGCGGGACCGGGACCATCTTCCCCAACGGGACCACCGGCACCACCGTCAACACCATGTGCGTGTGGCAGCCCAGTGGGCCGGACCAGTACGAGCAGTGGCGCTGGTACATGGTCCAGCGGGACGCACCACAAGAGGTGAAGGACCTGATTCGTCACTACATGATGCGCTACGGGGCGGCTCCCGGCATGACCGAGCAGGATGACATGGAGAATTGGAACTATGCCCACAAGGCTAGCAAAGGTGTCATCGCACGGCGGCACCCGTACAGTTACCAGATCGGTCTGGGCTACGAAACCCGTGGACACCCGCGGCTAGCCGACATTGGACTCATGCAGACGGGCGGAGTGATCATCGAAGGGCCCGCCATGCAGAACCTGCGTGGGATGTATGACTTTTGGGCCACCATGATGGACGCGGACAGTTGGGACGACATTCGTGCAGGGAAGATTGAGAAGAGCCACTTATACACGTGGTGACGTGGGTAGTGGCGGCCTAGATCACGCCTGGGCTCAGGAGCGGAGACCTCCCTCGATTCTTGACGGGAGGTCTTTGCTGTTAGTACGCCCAGGTTCGGTGCTGAATGCATCATCACGGTGGTCTTCCGGGTATGGCCTCATCTGCCCGTAGAGCAATCAACCGCGCGTGGGCTAGTACCAATGTCCTCCTTCAATCAATACCCACCAAGGCGGGCACGGTTTTCTGTCGTCCGTAGGACATCCCGCTCACTGATTGACACCCCTTTCCCGCAGGAGTACGGTCACCCACACACTGATTCATGGCATCCGTGGAACCCTAGGGGAGGTGGAGAGATGGCACTGGAAGCGGGACTAGAGAGTGGCATCTGGAAGGACGTTGACCTGGTGGAACGGGCCAAGGGCTTGGTCAGCCGCGACATCTTCGTGGACGCGGAGCTGTACGAGATCGAGAAGGAGCGGGTGTTCGCCCGCGCCTGGCTCTTCGTGGGGTTCGAGGACCAGGTGCGCAAGCCCGGCGACTACTTCGTCTCGCGCATGGGGGAGGAGTCGGTGATCCTGAGCCGGGACCGGGACAATACCGTCCACGTATTCCTGAACTCGTGCCGTCACCGGGGGATGAAGGTGTGCCGGTACGACGAGGGGAACACGCCGGTGTTCACGTGTCCGTACCACGGGTGGAGCTACGCGGGAGATGGAAGCCTCGTGGGCGTGCCGCGCTACAAGGACGCGTACCGGGAGGAGTTGGACAAATCGCAATGGGGCCTCGTTGAAGTCGCGCAGCTGGCCAACTTCCACGGCAGCATCTGGGCCACGTGGGACTCCAAGGCGCCCTCGTTCGAAGAGTACATTGGCGATAACGAGCCGGGGCTGCGGATGCACCTGGACAAGCCGGACGGCACCGACGCGGATATCGAGGTGCTGGGGCTCGTCAAGTGGCTGTTCTCGTCCAACTGGAAGTTTGGCGCCGAGAACTTCCTGGGTGACGGCTATCACGGTATCCCAACTCACCAATCGGTCCAGATTGTGGGTATCAACCCGGGCGGAGGGCAAGGTCGGGCCCAGGGAAACATGATGAGGTCCTTGGATATGTCCTATAACTTCGACATTTCGCACCACGGCTCCGGTCAGCTTGCCTTCCAAATAGCACCCGAAGACCTGGAGTACGCGAGGACCTTCGAGAACCCGGTGGCCGAGGAGTATGCCCGGCAGGCCCACATGCGGCGCAGGGAGGTACTGGGACTACACTCCCGGCTGAAGCAAGCGAACGGGAATATCTTCCCCAATGGCACCCAGGGGACCAACAACAGCATCTGCGTGTGGCACCCCGCCGGGGTCGACTGGACGGAGTGCTGGCGGTGGTACTGGGTGCACCGGGACATGCCGCAGGAGATGAAGGACGTGCTGCGGCACTACTACATGCGCTACGGTGGGCCGGCTGGGTTGACAGAGTCCGACGATATGGAGAACTGGAACTACGCCCACAAGGCGAGCAAGGGCGTCATCGCGCGGCGCTATCCCTACGACTACTCCATGGGGCTGCAGCGTGAGCTGATGAGTCACCCGTTGTTTGAGAAGCATGGGCTGCCTCAGAATGGAGTGCTTACCGAGAAGCCTGGGGGGACCCAACGCGCGCCGAGTGAGCAGAACCAACGTGGCGCCTACGACTTCTGGGTGCAGCTGATGCAGGCAGAGAGCTGGGACGACCTGCGCGACAAGGGACTATGGCGGTAGAGGTCTAACATGCCTACGGTGACGATCAACGGATTCAAGCACTACTACGAGGAGGAGGGCTCAGGCGACGCCATCTTCATGCTCCCTGCCGCCCTGGGGAGCGCCCATAACTTCGAGGCGTATCTGCCCATTCTGAGCAAGAAGCTTCGGGTAATCGCGGTGGATATGCGGGGCATGGGGCGCAGCGAGCACGTGAAAGAGCTATCGCCCTCGGCCTGGACTGATGATTTACTGAGCCTGATGGACCACCTGGGGATTCGCAAGGCCCACCTCTTCGGCAATAGGCTGGGGACGCGGATCCCCATTCGGGTGGGGGTTTTTCACCCGGAGCGCGCCCTTTCGCTTATCCTGGACTCGCCGCACATTCATCTGACGCAACAGATGCAAGAGGCGCAGAACCGGGCCGGTGGCGACGGGACCAACCATACGCCGGAGCGACAGGCGGATTTGCGTCAACGCCACGGCGAGGACTGGCTGGACGTGGTCCGAAACTACTACAACATCCGCAACGTCAGCGAGCTGCAGGAGTTCTACAACTTCACGGACAACATCGACAGGATCTCCTGCCCCGTGCTTACCATGAGCGGTGACAACGCCGGGGCCATTTACGACCACGCCTTGGAGATAAGAGCACGGGTCCCCAACGCCCGCCTGGCGATTATTCCGCCCTTCGGCGTTGACGCTGCCTCGGGCTTTCCCCAGACATCCGTTGAGACCACCTGCAAGTTCGTCCTGGACTTTGTAGGCAGTCTGACGCCGGCCCCTGCACAACCACCTGAAAGATGAAGGGGTGCTCCGTATCACGTCCAACGCTTTGGACGCCCTCAGTAAGCGGCAATCGTTGCCTAGAGCGACTTGAACTCACTGGGGATTAACCTACAGCGGGAATCCCCAGATATGTCTGTCTTACCCGTAGGTCCGGTGCGTGAAGGCCTTCCTCACCCTAAGAGCAGCTAAATCAGACAGATTTAGCCGCTTGTCGATTTTTTGTTAGCCACCGCCAACTTAGGCCTTGACAGCGGCCTTTGCTTCCCTCGTGAATTGGTTGTAAAAGTCCGGGACCGGCGATGGGAACCCTCCAGAAGGTTCCTCGACCAGGTTGGCGTTGATGGGCGTGCGCCGGGAGACACCAACCCACTCCGCAGTCTTCCAGCTTACCTTTCCGTCCCTGAAGAACTCCAAGGAAATCTGGCCGAACTTCTCGGGCTGGTCGTTTTGGCCCTGATGGCCACACTCGTCGATGTAAAAGAACTGGATGTTCTCCAACCCCAGGTCCTCTTGGAGGAACCCGTTCTCCACAGGGTTATTGTTGTCCTGCAATCCGAACAGGTACACGGCAGGAATGGTCAACTTGTCGAACCGGCCCTTGATGCTGACCAACTGCTGCAGGTTAGGGTCATTCGCGATGCGTTCATTCGCTGGCTGCCTCAACGAGAAGCTCTCGGCCTGGAAGGCCGCATGCTTGAGCCGCATGGTGACCAGCGATGGCCACACCGTGCTGGGGTTGACGGTCATGCCAAGCATTTGAGATGCCATCCTCTCTGCTTCCGGACTGTCAGATGGGAGCGGCTCACGGCCGGGTTCGGAAGCCCATTTCCCGTCCTTGGTCACTACGCGCTTGGCAATATCCACCAGGCCCCACAAGCGGCCGTCGATCAGCAACATGCCCGGCACTCGCTCCGGATGGGCCATGACGTACTGAACGATAAGCTCCATCCCCGTGCCTTGCCCCCCCATGAAGAACGTGTCCAGACACAGCGCGTCGGCGAAGTCATTGAGGAACAGGCTCTCACCTATCGTGCCCAACTTGCTGTACTCCTGTCCTGCGGGGCCAGGGTCCGTCAAGCCGTAGCCGGGCAGGTCGGGGCAGTAGACCCGGAAGCCGTTGGCCCCAAGGAACTGCGGCAGGTGCCGCCAGCCGAGCGTGCTGGACGCACCGGCGGCTCCACCGTGGAGCAGGATCACCGCCGGGCCGGTGTCGCCGGAGGCCATGTAGTGTGCCTTAGCCCCACTGCCCAGCCGAACAAATCGACTCGCGATTCCCGGAGTATGGACGAGATTCTCTTCCGTCAGCTCCTCACTACCAGACCCTTGTGTCGATTCTGTACTCATGTTTGTCCCTCCTCTTAGTGACAATGGTAGGTTCGCGCCTACCTGGAACCCCCCTATCAAGCTGCCTGTACCCAAGCAACGCGCCATCCTCGACGAGCGCCAGGGTAGTATCACTCACGGATGCTGTCAACCATCCAATCAAGCTCACGAAACCATCAGACGTCGTCGTGAATTGGCGTTCAGTGCGACTCTAAACAGGGCGTTGCTAGAGTCCAGAGGGCTGTTGCCCCGGCCGACGCTCGAGTTCGGATGGGACCAATGCTAGGCAAGGGGGCGGATAAGACTCAGGCTTCGGGGTCACGGTGTTCGAAATGGCCTCGACGATTTGACTTCGGAAAAACTCCTGCTGCCGTTACCGTAACACTGGCGTGCCCCCACACCCGTATATTCCAATAGGTTGCCAACATCGGCCATTCTCGGTTTACACTAAGCTAGAGAGAGACGGCTGTCACAATATCCCGAACTAGAAAGAAAGGAGTCGAATGTACCTCATCAGACGGATATATAGGGTCAAGCCGGGGGCAACACGTAAGGCAGCTCAGCTAATCGATCAGATTGGGAAAGCTTACGAGAAAGTAGGGCGGTCTCCCACCAGGGTCTATTGGAGCGGCTACACCGTGCCAGGGCCCGCCAACACGGTCTACATGGACTGGACCCAGGAGACGCTTGGCTCTCCTTATGACCCAGCAGCCAAGGAACCCGACCAGCTTCAGTCCGTTTATAGCCAGCTTAGCGAACTCCAGGAAGAGAGCTACATAGAGTTCTACGAGATGGCTTAATCCCCTAGATGACTACGCGAGTCTTCTAGACACATAAACGTGGCCGCAAGAAGACAAATCCGGCCGGTCTCAAGAACCCTGGAACCTGCTGAAGATGACAGGTGACTGGCAAGCCAGAGATTTAGCCTAGCGATTCTGCTTCGGAGGGCGACCTGGTATCGCGCTGACGGCCTAGCCATCCGTAACTTGCCTACTGACCCCTACCATAAGGCCCTGTACCGTGGGAGGGGGTCGACGCCCAAGCCGCCTTCGGCGGCGACCGGATCAGGTTTACAGACCGTACCCCAACCAACACAGCATGGAGGGATCACCCCAGACGCCTCCAGGCTACGCCGGATTCCCAGACTCGCAAGGGCCGTTCTTCAGGTTATGGATGACAGGGATAGCTGGAAGGGAACTCCAACCAATCTTGTGGGCTTGCTTGGACTTCACGGCTGTGCCGCGAATAGACGTGGAGACGACAGATGTCTATACTATGACTAGCTAGCGACCAGGCCACTACCACCTAAAGCCACGGTAGCTCAGTGGCAGAGCAGCGGTTTCGTAAACCGCAGGTCGACGGTTCGAATCCGTCCCGTGGCTCCACTTGCGCCAGACCCTGCCATCGCACTTGTGAATGCCTTAGTGTGTGGGCTAGTTTACCCATGCCCTCCTTCAATACCCGCCAAGGCGGGCACTGTTTGCCTGCTAGCCTAGCCTTCTTAGGCCCAACCGAGATCATATACGCATCATCGACGCCAGCTAGTGTCTAGATACTCCCAGGGCCCGTAGAATGAGTGCAGGTGAGGAGGTTCACTCGCCTGCACGTTAAGACACGGCCTACTAGATACTAATAGCCTGGGTCACTTCGCGGAGTCTAGTCGAGTTGACTGGGAGTCCTAGCCACTCACACCTACAGGCTGGGAGACAACGCTGTGACCAATTCGTGACCATTTCACCGTTTGAGGACTATACTCATACCGTGTTCAGCAGGTATCAACCATGAGCAGAGTACAAGGAAGCTCCACGTGCCCAGCCAACTTCTTGTCTGAGACACAAACGACATGAACTTTTCCTTTATCGGTGGCAAGTACAACGACTAGAGGTCACCTAGCGACGTATAGGCCCACATTTTCCGCGGCCAAAAGCTCTTCCTGGCCACTTAGTGGGGAAGTCAGGCAACAGGGAGTGTATAAGGCTCAAAGATGACCGGGAGCGATATTGTACACGTCGTCAGGGTGAGCGGGTAACAGAGCGCTTATCGACCTGTCAAAAGTGCCCTTTCGGAGTGTAGTGTCGTTCTCGCACTGCCCTATTGGCCATGTGCAGACTTGTATACCTCGCCCGCATGACCGCCATCTTCTTGGCGAACGTCTTGTTAAGGGTATTGTTGAAGGGAACAGGCTCGAATCGACTCCTAGGTCGACTTCTCGTGCGTTGTCTCAGACTCTCCGGTAGCCACGAGACGTTATGACACTTGAAGAGCTGATTATTGCAGCTGCCCGGATCGCTGGATCGCTGCCGGTATTGAGGTGGGCACTTGCGGGAGCGATTCTAGCAATCCTCGTCGATTTCTCCGACACCGCTATGATTAGCCTCCTGCAGTTCGGTGGCGTTCGGGACTACCAATCGTTCGATAAGGCAGTGGACCTCGTATACATGGTTACCTTCCTGGTCGCCGGTCTCAAATGGTCCGGCACACCCCGCACGATTGCAATAGCGCTCTTCGGCTACCGAATCCTGGGAGTCGCCGCATTCGAGCTATCCTCCTGGCGGGGCGTTCTCCTCCTCTTTCCTAACGTATTTGAGTTCTGGTTCGTGTTTGTGGCTGGGGTGAAACGGTTCCGACCTGGCTACGAGATTACATGGAGAAGGGCCGCAGCGTGGATGGTACCCCTGCTGTTGCTGAAGGAACTCCAGGAGTATGTGCTGCATTGGAACCAGGTTCTGGAAAACTACCGCACCGTCGACCTGGTGGTCTCATGGTGGAAGTGGATCGTCGCCCCCTTCTGACCGGTTACTCGGGTAACCGCTGTGACCTTCGCCGGATAGTAGCATCCAACTCTAGTTTGGCGTGCACCCAGACTACACAACCACCACGTCTTGCCTGAACAATAAAAAGTGTGCGACATAGTACCCATATCCTCCTTCAATACCCGCCAAGCCTGGCACGGTTTTGCCGACATACCTGCTAACACGGGTGGTCATAGGGTCTCACCAGCTAGCATGACCCTTAGACTGTGAAGCACTGGAAGGGACACACCAACACCTGATGGACGAGCGGAAACGAATTCGTAAACCGCAGGTCGACGGTTCGAATCCGTCCCGTGGCTCCACACCGTAGGGTGCTTAACAGCAGCCCTAGAGCACGCGTCCAGGGCTGTCTTGCGAGGGTTTCTGCAGCGTTCGCCGCGCCGCTTGCGCCGCCGCGCCTTGGGGGGCCGGATGCCGCAGGTATGGGGCGTGAGCGTGTCCAGCTCCAGCGGGATGCGCCGGGGCCGCAGATGGGCCACCAGGGCGCCGCACAGCGCGCACCAGGAGACGTTAGGGGTGTAGGTCGGCGGGGCCATAGCAGTTTCGTCTTGCATCATGCGCTCCGTTCGTCGTTCTTGTGGCGGTAGTAGTAATCGCGCTGCCAGCGGCGGCGCGTTTCCAGCTCGGTTTCGGAGGCCATATAGCCGGGGGTAAACCCCGGGTACTCGACGTGGCCGCACATGAGGCAGTAGCGCTCGTCGTTGCGGGCGAGGGCGTAGGGCAGCAGGACGCCGGTCGAACAGCGGGGGCAGCGGTCAGGCCGGTGCGTGGCAGCTATAGGGGCAGGGAGGACCCTGGCCATGGCGAAACCTCCTGTGGGTCCAGGATAGAACATGGGTTCTGGAACAGGTCAAGGGGCAAAAGGGAGTAGCGTTGAAGGGTCCTTTGTTAAGGGCCGTATAATCGTCGGTGCCTCTTGGAATCGGGTTCTTGTGTAGGTGGTGGATACGGGATAGAAGGGGGGTACCTTGATTACCGGTATAATCGTCGGACGCCATGGCCAGCCCGGTATCGCAACCGTCGACGCCCCTGACCCGCTTACCCTTTTTCTACGGCTGGGTCATCCTCGGGGTGGCCAGTGCCGTCGCCTTTTCTTCCGGACCTGGGCAGACGTACGCCGTCTCCGTTTTCCTCGACCCCATCATCGATGACTTCGGCTGGTCCAGGACCTTGGTCTCTGGACTGTATTCGGCAGGGTCACTCACGGCCGCCCTTACCATGATCCTGGTAGGCCGCATGCTGGACCGATTTGGCGCGCGGGTCATGTTGGTGGGGTTGGGTATCCTTTTTGGCTTCGTCGCCCTGTCCATGAGCCAGATTGACCACCCCGTTCATCTCTACGTCGGATTTGCGGCCATCCGTATCTTGGGACAAGGGTCCTTGACCTTGGTGCCTACCACGCTGGTCGCTATCTGGTTCGTCCGCAAGCGCGGCAGGGCCACCGCCCTGATGTCCTTGGGCATGGCGCTCAGCCAGGCTGCCTTTCCGTTGATCATTCACCTGCTCATCACCAGCGTGGGATGGCGAGGTGCATGGATCGGGCTCGCGTTCATCATCTGGGGCGTAGTAGTGCTCCCTTCCCTCCTATTGGTCCGGCGCTCGCCGGAGTCGGTGGGCCTGCTGCCCGATGGTGATGCGAGGCCCGCACCCATTGCCGAGGCTATGCCTTCTAAGGTTGCCCAAGAGGCGGGGGTTGCCCAGGAGCAGGCCTTCAGCCTTGGAGAGGCCATGCGTACGCGTGCCTTCTGGCTGCTCCTGTTCGCCGGCGCGGGGCAGTCGCTCATTGGTACCGCCTTGATTTTCCATCAGATATCGCTGCTGGGCAGCAGAGGGCTGGATGCCTCGGTTGCCGCCAGCGTGTTTGCGGTGCTGGCTCCGAGCTCCTTGGTGGGGGCCTTCACCGCGGGATTTCTCACTGACCTGCTTCCCAACAGGCTGATTTTGGCTGTTTGCCAACTCCTTTTGGTGCTGGCGATGGTCTGGGTCTTTGCCATAGCGCAGCCCTGGCAAGCGTTTGTTTACGGTGCGGGCCTGGGGCTATCCGGTGGTGCTTCGCTCACTACCATGACCGTAATCTGGGCAAACTACTATGGCCGACCCCACCTGGGGAGCATCCGAGGAGCAGCCCAGACCAGCATGGTGGGGTTTGCCGCGTTAGGTCCTTTGCCCTTTGGGTTCATCTTCGACCTTACGGGCACTTACAGCACCGCCATTCTCGTGTTCCTCGCGTTGCCGATCGCGTGCTCCGTGGCCGCGCTTTTCGCGGTGCCACCGAGGAAGGTCACGCACCAGGTCTAGCTCAGCCGGCGCGTTGATTCATTCGCACGTGGACTCACCCGAGTGGGGAAGTGGATGGTAGCAACCGTTTCTCGCTGGTTAGCCAGTTTTTACCTTGATGTCGCTTCTTCGCCAGAGTAAAGTTCACGGTAATCGAGACGTCTCACAGACCGGACAGAGCGAACCCCCCATATGCCGGTCCCCCAACGAAGGAGGTATTGCGATGGCGTTGGACATCGGAGGCCTGAACGCAAAAGACCTTGTCGACCGGGCGAAGGGCTTGGTGAGCCGGGACATCTTCGTGGACGAGGAGTTGCACGAGGTTGAGAAGGAGCGGGTGTTCGCTCGCTGCTGGCTCTTCGTGGGATTCGAGGACCAGGTGCGCAAGCCCGGCGACTACTTCGTCTCGCGCATGGGTGAGGAGTCGGTGATCCTGAGCCGGGACCGAGACAACACGATTCACGTGTTCCTGAACTCGTGCCGTCACCGGGGGATGAAGGTATGCCGGTACGACGAGGGGAACACGCCGGTGTTCACGTGTCCGTACCACGGGTGGAGCTATGCAGGAGATGGGAGTCTGGTAGGCGTGCCGCGATACAAGGACGCGTACCGGGAGGAGCTGGACAAGTCGCAGTGGGGCCTCGTCGAGGTCGCACAACTCGAGAACTACCACGGCACCATCTGGGCGACGTGGGACCCCAAGGCGCCGCCGTTCCTGGAGTACATCGGCGACAACGATCCAGGGCTAGCCCTGTTCTTCGACAAGCCGGACGGGAACGAGGCGGGCATGGAGGTATTCGGCGGCATTATGAAGTGGATCATGCCCTGCAACTGGAAGTTCGGGGCGGAGAACTTCCTGGGCGACGGCTACCACGCGCAGCCTACCCACCGCTCGGTGGACCTCGTGGGTATTAGCCCCAGCGGAGGCCAGGGCCGCCACGTGGCCAGCACCTTCCGCGAGCAGACCCGGGGTGGTGGCCGATCAGTTGGGTTTACCGTCTCGCATCACGGGTCAGGGAGACTGGGCTTCTCGTTCGCCTTGGAAGACATGCCCTACATGCCGGGGTACCGGAATCTCCCCGGGGTGGAGGACTACTTTAGGGAGGCGCACGAGCGCCGAAAGCAGGTGCTGGGTAAGCATTCCCGGATACGGATCTTCAACGGGAACATCTTCCCCAATGCTACCCAAGGCACCCATAACAGCATCGCGGTATGGCAGCCGAATGGGCCCGGCTCCACCGAGGTGTGGCGCTGGTACTGGGTGCAACGGGACGCGCCGCAAGAGGTGAGGGACCTGCTGCGCCACTACTACATGACCTATGGCGGGCCGGGAGGGCTAACCGAGTCAGACGACATGGAGAACTGGGGTTACGCCCACAAGTCGAGCAAGGGTACCATCGCCCGACGCTATCCGTATAACTACGCCATGGGCACCACCCGCGAGCAGCGGGAGCACCCGCTATTCAAGGAGTTCGGCCTGCCGCTGCGCGGTGTCGTCACCGAGTCGGGGCGAGGAGGCCCCGCGCCCAACGAACAGAACCAGCGGGGCGCGTACAACTTCTGGCTGGAGATGATGGACTCGGAGAGTTGGGATGACCTCCGTGAGAAGGGGCTGTGGCACTAGCCCCGAGGTGAGCGAGCCGGCATTTCGGGAGCCTCCGAGCACGCTCGTGCTCGGAGGCTCCCCTTTTTGTGAAGCGCGCTACCAAAGCGAGAGGGATGTGTCACGCTGAGGCCCGGCACCGTCGACGTTATCGTGGCTTGACGTGCGTCTAGGCTTTACCTATGCTCGGCGCCACGGAGTCCACGGGCCCCGAAGCCCACAATCGGGAGCTCATCACACTCATAAGGAGGATCCAAATGCGTCTTGGATTTGTCGGGACCGGCTTTATAGGCAGCCGGCTTGCCTCAAGACTGCTTGAGGCGGGGCATGAGCTTTTCGTCTTCGACGTGCGCCGTGAGGCCACGACCAAGCTTTGCGAGATGGGCGCTCACTGGGCGGACAGCCCGGCTGCCGTGGCACAGGCCTCCGAAGGGGTTTTTACGTCGCTGCGGCACGCATACCAAATTGAGCAGGTGGTTTGGGAGCCGGAGACAGGGGTGCTGGCGGGGATGCAGCCTGGCGGCACCTTTATCGACATGAGCACGAGCACACCTAGTATGGCCAAAAAGATCGACGCGGCCTTCCGGGAGAAGGGCTGCAACTCCCTTGACGCGCCTGTGAGTATCGGCGGCGTGTTCGTCACCGTCGGTGGAGACAAGGAGGTCTTCGAGCGGTTCCGGCCGGCGTTTGAGGTCATGCACGAGCACGTCTTGTACATGGGCCTGGCGGGACAGGGTCATGTGGCCAAGCTATGCCGCCAGTACATAGGCTTTATCGGCTCCTTCAGCGTGATGGAGGCGCTCCTCATCGCCGCTAAGGCAGGCGCCGACATGCCGGCCATGGTCGCGTTTCTAAGCGATGCTGTCGGGCAACCCGCCTTCGGGGACCGCCGGCTCCCCAAAGCCCTGCAAGGGGACTACGGGACTCCTGAGACCGCCACCGGCAAGCTCGATATCGTCGCCAAGGACATCCGTCTGGCGGTGGAGCTGGCACGGGAGGTCCAAGCGCCCGCTAGCATCGGACTGCCGGTCTTGGAAATCCTTCAGCGGGCCATGGCACAAGGCTGGGCAGAACTTGAGTGGTGGTCCGGCCTCCAAGTGGTGGAGCAGGCAGCGGGTATGAAACTACGGGTGGAGGTCCCAGCGCCGGAGGCCCAGGGCTAACGCCGGGCAGCGGCCTTCAACGGTCCGAATGAGCGCGGCTGCATATCACTCACGTTGGTCCCCGCCTTGCACGGCGCTGTCGCACGGGTCCGGCTTGCCCGCGACGGTTGCCCGTGTTCCAGGGGTGTTTCGGCCGTTCGCTACTCGATATAGGCGATGGCCTCGATCTCGACGAGGCGGTCGGGGCCAGGGAAGGAGACGACCACCGTGGTGCTGGTAGGGGGGTCATCACCGTAGACCGCCGCTCGCATTTGCCCGATTGCAGCGCGGTAAGCGCCGTCTGAGACGTAAGTGGTGGTCTTCACAATGTTACGCAGGGTCCCGCCGTTGGCGCGACAATGCCGCTCCAGGTTCTTATAGACCTGCTCGATCTGGGCCTCGATGTCGTCCTTGCCGACGATCTCGCCGTTTTCGTCGGTGGCCACCTGCCCCGAGATGTAGACTGTATTCCCGGTCCGTACAGACTCGTGCATTCCGCGTCTTCTGCCCAAGCGTTCGATTGGCATCAGCGTCCTCCCTTTGGCTGTGCTTGCTCACCGGCCGACGTGTGCATTGTACCGAGTCAACCAGTCGTTGAAGACCATACGCTAGGGCGCTAGGGCAGCGCTGCCGTAGCGCCTAAGCGCCTTGAGGCAGCATAGGCCTAACGGCTAGCCCCGTCTTCTAGCGTAACGCGAAGGGGACCACACCGGCAAAAATCAGAGGAGGCTGCCGAAAGGCAGCCTCCTCTTGGGCAACGCTTGGAACGGGCCTAATCGTTGGCGAGGAAGTCCTCCACCAGCCGGTTGAACAGCGGCGCGTGCTCGAACTGAGCCCAGTGGCCACACTGGTTAAGCACTACCAGCCGGGAGTTCTCCAGCGCCGAGAGCAGCCGTAGGCTCCCCTCCAGCGGCACGACTCGGTCGTCGCGTCCGTGGATGATCAGCGTGGACGTCTTGACGTTCGGGAGGTCCGGCATCAGGTCGCGGGGGACACTCTTGGACTTCCGTGACGCCTCCAGGTGTCCTGGATTGGCCATGATACCCGCGAAGCGCTGCTGAATCGCCTCGTCGGTGACAAAGGAGGAATCGTAGAGCATCACCTTGAAGAGGTCCCGCAGGCCCTTGTTCCGTTGGTTCCGAGAACATGGCCAGGAGCACCTTGGCGCCCTCGGTGGGCCAATGGGCGAAGAGGTTCACGCCTCCCGCCCCGGAGCCCATCAGCACCATCTTTTCGATGCGGTCGGGATAGTCCACCGCGAAGGTCAGCGACGTGCTGCCCCCCAGCGAGTTTCCGACCAAGGTCGCCTTCTCGATGCCCAGCGCGTCCATCGTGTCCTTGACCGCGCGGGCCCGCGCGGTGGAGCTCGGCTCGTCGGTGAAGACTTCGTCGTCGGTCTTGCCGTAGCCGACCTGGTCCACCAGCAGCACGCGGAAGTGCTCTGAGACGGGGCCTATGTTCCGGACGAAGTTGCTCCAGCCCGTCGCACCCAGCCCGCCGCCGCGCAAAAAGATAACGGGATGCCCCGTGCCCGCTTCGTTATAGTGGACCCGGTACTTCCCAGCCTGAACGGTCTTGCTCGTCGCCGCCTCGGTCAGTTGCGCCGTCGTCATAGTCCCTCCTTTTGGAAGTTACGTCCGTGTACGGTCGTCTCTAGTCGTCGTTGGCGAGGAAGTCCTCCACCAGCCGGTTGAACAACGGGGCCTGCTCGAACTGAGCCCAGTGGCCGCAGTGGTTGAGCACCACGAGTCGGGAATTCTCCAGCGCCGATAGCAGCCGCAGGCTGCCCTCCAGCGGCACGACCCTGTCGTTGCGCCCGTGGATGATAAGCGACGGCGCCTTGACGTTGGAGAGCTCTGGCAGGATGTCGCGCGGCACGTTCACGGAGTTCTTGCGGGCCTCCAGGTGCGCCGCGTTTCCAATAGTGGTCTGGTAGCGCTGCTCCAACAACGCGTCCGACACCTGCGAACCGTCGTACAGCATGACGTTGATCAGCCGCCGGAACGCGTCGACGGAGGGGTTATCGAACGCCTCGTTGAGGATCTTGATCCCCTCGGAAGGGGTATGGCTAAAGATGTTGACGCCGCCACCGCCCGAGCCCATGAGCACCGCCTTCTCCAGCCGGTCCGGGTAGTCCACCGCGAAGGCCAGCGTGGTGCCTCCGCCCATGGAGTTGCCCACCAGGCTTGCCTTCTCGATGCTCAGCGTGTCCATCATGTCCTTCACGGCGCGGGCGTTCACGGTGGAGCGCGACTCGGTGGTTAGGGTCACGGAGTCGGTCTTGCCGTAGCCCGGCTGGTCCACCAGCAGGCACCGGTACTTCTCGGAGAGGGGTCCGACGTTGCGGACGAAGTTGCTCCAAGAGCTGGCGCCGGGACCGCCGCCATGCAGGAAGATGACCGCATCGCCCGTACCCGCCTCGTTGTAGTGGACCTTGATGTTGCCCGCCTGCGCGTACTTGCTGGTCGCTTCTTCAGTCAGTTGTTGTGCGGTCGCCATGCTTCTCTCCTCTTGCTGCTTGCTGACGTTGGTTGGACTTCCAATCGCCGCGCCAATAGCGTGTTGGCGTCACCCTACCATAGGGCCTTGCGCTGTCAATCGGCGGGTTGCGGGCGACGCATGCGCATGAGCGCACAAAGGGACGCCTCAACCGCGAGGCGTCCCTTTGTAGAGCTGATACCGGTCCAGCGGCCTAGTCGTCGTGGGAGAGGAAGTCCTCCACCAGCCGGTTGAACAGGCTGGCGTGCTCGAACTGGGCCCAGTGGCCGCAGTGGTTGAAAATCTCCATTCGGGAGTTCTCCAGCACGGAGAGCAGTCGCATGCTGCCTTCCAGGGACACCACACGGTCGTTGCGTCCGTGGATGATGAAAGCTGGGGTCTTCACCTTGGTCAGGTCGGCTAGGACGTCCCGCCACACGCTGTTGGACTTCCTGCGCGCCTCCTGGTGGCCGGGGTTGGCCACGATGCCGGCGTAGCGCGCCTGGAGCAGCTCCTCGCTGACGAAAGAGGAGTCGTACAGCATGACCTTGAACAGGCTTCGGAGCCCTTCCACCGACGGATTGTTGGCCACTTCCATGAGGATCCTGATGCCCTCGGAGGGGCTGTGGTCAAAGAAGCTGACTCCGCCGCCTCCCGAGCCCATGAGGACCATCTTGTTCAATCGCTCGTTGTGGTCCACGGCGAAGGCCAGGGTGGCGGCCCCGCCCATGGAGTTGCCCACGAGGTTGGCTTTTTCGATGCCCAAGGCGTCGAGCATGTCCTTGACCGCCCGGGCCGTCACGGTGGAGTGCGGCTCCGTCATGATCACGTCGTCGGACCCGCCGTACTGGGGCATGTCCACCAACATCACGTGGAAGCGCTCGGAGAGCGGTCCGATGTTCCGGACGAAGTTGCTCCACCCGGTGGCGCCTGGGCCACCGCCGTGCAGGAAGATCACCGTCTCGCCGGTGCCCGCCTCGTTGTAGTGCATCCTGATGTCGCCAGCCTGAACGAGCTTGCTGGTTGCTTCCTCGGTTAGCTGTGTCGTTGTTGCCATTGTTCCCTCCTTTGTATGCTAAGAGCCTGGGCGCGCGCCGCGCCAACCGGCGTCACTCTATCACACGCGGTATGGGTGTCAACGATGGTGGGAGTAGCCCGCTTGACGGCATGCGAAGGGACGCCTCACGAGGCGTCCCTTCGCTGACCTGCTAGGCGGTTAATGGGCCTAGTCGTCGTGGGAGAGGAAGTCCTCCACCAGCCGGTTGAACAGATTGGCGTGCTCGAACTGGGCCCAGTGGCCGCAGTGGTTGAACACCACCAGCCGCGAGTTCTCCAGCGCCGTGAGCAGCCGCAGGCTTCCCTCCAGCGGCACCACGCGGTCGTTGCGTCCGTGGATGATAAGCGCCGGCGCTTTGATGTTGGGGAGGTCGGCGCTCAGGTCGCGCTGCACGTTTACGGAGTTCTTGCGGGCCTCCAGGTGCCCTGGGGTGGCCTTCACCGTCTCGTAGCGCTGCTCCAGCAACGAGTCCGGCACCTGCGAACCGTCGTACAGCATGATGTTGATCAGCTTACGGAACTCCTCCACCGAGGGGTGGTCGAAGGTGTAGTTGAGCTGCTTTATCCCCTCGGATGGCTGGTGGCTGAAGATGTTGACGCCGCCGCCGCCCGAACCCATGAGCACCATTTTCTCCAGCCGGTCCGGGTAGTCCACCGCGAAGGCGAGCGCGGTTCCTCCGCCCATGGAGTTGCCCACCAGGCTTGCCTTCTCAATGTTCAGCGTGTCCATCAGCTCCTTCACGGCCCGGGCGTTCACGGTGGAGCGCGACTCGGTGGTCATGGTCACGGAGTCGGTCTTGCCGTAGCCGGGCTGGTCCATCAGCAGGCAGCGGTAGTTCTCGGAGAGGGGTCCGACGTTGCGGTTGAAGTTGCTCCAAGAGCTGGCGCCTGGCCCGCTGCCGTGCAGGAAGAACAGCGCATCGCCCGTACCCGTCTCGTTGTAGTGGACCTTGATCTTCCCTGCCTGGGCAAACTTGCTGGTCGTGGCTTCCGTCAATTGCACAGTGGTTGCCATGGTTCCCTCCTCTGTTTTTAGACGCCGCGCCGGCGCCTCGGTGGCGCTACTGTAGCCGCGGGCCGCCGAGCTGTCAATTGAGGCGGTCTATCGCCACTGCCTGTCCTGAAAGACGGGGACCGCTGAGCGCGAGGTGCACTCTGCCGCGGGGGCAACGACGGTCTCGCCACCAGCTCTTTCAGGCGCTGGACCTCGACGGGCGTCAGCGAACGCACCCTTCCCGGCTCCAGCGCGCTCAATCGGAGCGTGCCCATGCGGACCCGCTTGAGCCCGAGCACGGCGTGGCCCACGGCGCGGAACATCAGCCGTATCTCCCGCTTCTGTCCCTCCCCCAGCGTGACGCTGTAGCGGGTGGGCTTCTGAGGCGGAGGGCGCACCCCTGAACGCGACGGCCGGCTGACGCCGTCCTCCCCCGCCCGCGATGTCGGGTTGGTGACGTTTCGCCTGGAGCGGACGGTGAGGGGCCATAACGCCGCGGCGCGGGCCGGCCCATCTTCCAAGTAGACCCCTCGGAGTAGTTGTCTCACCTGGGTGGCGGCCAAGGGGGTGTCCACCGTCACGTGGTACTCCTTTTCCACGCCGTAGCTGGGGTGAGTAAGGCGGTGGGCGAGGTGACCGTCGTTGGTCAGCAGCAGGAGGCCGGTGCTCTCCATATCGAGACGCCCGACGGGCACAAGGCCCGGCACGAGGTACTCCGGCGGCACGAGGTCCATCACCGTCGGTCGGCCGTGGGTGTCCTGTACGGTGGTCAGGTAGGACGCCGGCTTATGAAGAAGGATGTAGACAACCTCGGCGTTGGCGTGGACCTCACGGCCGTCTACCGTCACGCGGTCCGTCGGCAGCACCTCCTGGGTGAGACCGTCGGCGGGCTGTCCGTTGACGCGGACCCGGTCCGTCATCACCAGGGCAGCGCTCGCACGGCGAGCGCCCACGCCCGCGGCCACGAGGTACCGAACCAGCGGCAATGGGCCGTGGGCATCGGGCGGTGCGAGGTCTTTAGGTTCTTGGTCCATACGATGGAGCCTAGCATACGCTTTTGCCCGCCGGACGGCCCTGGGCTGGGAGGGTTTCCTGGTGGGGATACCCGCTGCTACAATGGTCTTTGCGCCGGAGAAGATGGCCACCGAACCGTTGTAGGCCAGCTCCAGGCCGAAGGAGGGCGCGTCCATGGGGAAGCTGTTGGACATGCTGGAACGGGCGTCTAGCGGAGTGGGGCACTCGATGGGCTTTAGCGCGATAAGCCGTGGAGAGAAGGTGCCGCCGATGTTGCTGCTGGGCTGCGCCGGAGGGGATGCGGATGCGGCGGCCAAGCACATCGTAGAAGCGGGGCTTGATGGAGCACTGCTAGCGGTGGACTCGGCGGGCGAGAGGGCCCAGGCGGCGGCAACCCGAAAGACCTTGGCAGGGATGGCTTGGGGCGTTTGGCAAAGCGAGGCTGGCCCCCAGCGTGAGGAGAGCGCCGACTTTGAGGTGTTCTCCTCTGACGAGACGCCGCTGAGCGTGCTCAACACCGAAGAGCACACCGCGATCATGCAGGTATCGCCGGAGCTGGACGATGCGCTGCTGCGTACCATTGAGGACGTTCCCGTGGATGCGTTCCTCGTGTCGGTCGCCGACGCGCCGTCGCTCACGGTCCGTCAGCTGATGCGCATCGCGCGGGTGCGGAGCGTGGTCTCCAAATACCTGCTGGTCCATCTAGCCGCTCTTCCATCCAAGGAAGAAATGACCCACCTGAGAGACGCCGGCGTAGACGCCATGGTGGTAGACGTGGCCAGCCACTCCGTAGACGCGCTGAAAGCCTGCCACGCGGAGCTTCAAGAGCTGTCCCATGCAGCGCCTCAACGCCGACGAGACCGTCCATCCCCCTTGCTGCCTCCGGTGAGTCTTGCCGCCAGGCCGGAGCGCCAGGAGGACGAGGATGACGATGAGTACGAGTAGTCCGCCACGGACAGGCTGAGGCGGCCTGGGCCATGTTTTTGACCAGCGGCTCGCTGCTCCTCTCGGACCCCGGCGCGTTCCTGGCCATGCTTATCGCCATCGCCGCGTCGCTGCTGGTCGGGATCACCGTCCATGAATTCAGCCATGCCCTCGTTGCCTATCGGCTGGGCGACGCCACCGCCGCGCGGAGGGGCCGGCTATCCCTGAATCCACGCGTCCACCTGGACCCCATGGGCACCATCATGGTGTTGGTGGCTGGCTTTGGCTGGGGGAAGCCAGTGCCGGTGGACCCGTCCCGGTTGCGCAATGGCCGTCAGGGGATGGCCCTGGTCTCCTTGGCGGGCCCCATCGCCAACGTCCTGGTGGCGGCGGCCTTCGCGCTGCCCTTTCACCTTGGCCTGTTGACCATTCCCCAGGTGTGGCCGCCGCGGGGCCTGGACCTGGGCCTTTTGCCGGCCTACATAGCCTTTGTGGGCGTATTTCTGAACGTGGTGCTGGCCGTGTTCAACCTGCTGCCGGTCTATCCGCTGGACGGCTCCTCGGTGCTGCTGGGAGTCACACCGCACCGATGGGTTCCGACGGTATCTCGGCTGCAGCTCTTGGGGCCAGCCGTGTTGGTCAGCGTAATCCTGTTAGACATCACCTTCGGCTATGGCCTCTTATGGCGCCTCGTAGGCCCCGTGGTAAACTGGGGCACTACGGCTTTACTAGGGTAGGCAACGCGCTGGGGAGACGCTGAGCAGGAACAAGCCATGCACGAAGCGGTAAGCCGTCCCTCCCACCTAGCAGGCGCGGTCACCCCACCGGGTGATAAGTCCATCTCCCACCGGGCCGCCATCTTCAACGCCATCGCGGAGGGAAGCGCGCGAGTCGAGAACTTCTGCCCTGGCGATGATGGGGTGGCGACCCTGCGTGTCCTGCGCCAGCTCGGCGTAACGATAGAGGAGGATGGTGGGACCCTCGTCATTGGCGCGGAGGCCCTGCGCGAGCCGGCAGACGTCTTGGACACCGGCAACAGCGGCACGACGACCCGGCTCATGGCGGGCGTGCTGGCCGGCCAGCCGTTCCTCTCGGTGCTTACCGGCGACGCCTCGATCCGTTCGCGGCCCATGGACCGGATCGTGACACCCCTACGGCTCATGGGAGCCGAGGTGCAAGGGCGTGACGGCGGCAGGCTGGCGCCGCTGGCGATCAGGGGTGGCGGGCTGCACGGTATCCACTACCGAATGCCGGTGGCCAGCGCCCAGCTGAAGAGCGCGCTCCTGCTTGCGGGCCTGTTCGCGGAGGGCGAGACGGTGTTGGAGCAGCCCGCACGCTCCCGAGACCACACCGAGCTGCTCTTCGATGCCATGGGCGTACCGGTGCGAGAGGATGGCCTGACGTTGACGGTACATCCTGGCCGGCTGAAGGCCGTGGACGTGACGGTCCCGGCGGACATCAGCTCGGCGGCCTTCTGGCTGGTGGCGGGGGTATGCCACGCGGACGCCGAAGTGCGAGTGCAGGGTGTGGGCATGAACCCCAGCCGCACGGGAATTCTGGACGCGCTGTGGGCCATGGGCGCGGATATCTCGGTGGAGGACCGGCGGACGCAGGGTGGCGAGCTGGTGGCCGACCTGGTGGCCCGCTCCAGCACCCTGGAAGCGACCGAAATCGGCGGCGATATGATCCCCCGCCTCATCGATGAGATCCCCGTTCTGGCCGTGGCGGCCTGCTTTGCCAAAGGCACCACCGTCATCACCGATGCTGAAGAGTTGCGCGTGAAGGAGTCGGACCGGATCGTGACCACAACGCGGGAGCTGTCGCGTCTGGGTGGCCATGTGGAGGAGCTGCCCAACGGCCTGCGCATCACTGGCGGCGCGTCGCTCACCGGCGTGGAGTGCGAGAGCCACGGCGACCACCGCATCGCCATGACCGTCGGCATCGCCGGCCTGCTGGCCAGCGGGACTACCAGCGTTCAGGACGCCGAGCTGGCGTCGGTCTCCTACCCATCGTTTTGGTCCGACCTGCGCGCGCTGGCGCCTGCAGGGGCCCGGGCGTGAGCCAGGGCTCCTCCGGTCCCAAGCCAAACGCCAGGCCCCTTGTCCTGGTGCTCTCCGGCCCCTCTGGGGTGGGCAAGGATACCGTTCTGGCCCACTTGCGGGAGCGTTTCCCGGGCATGTACTACGTGGTGACGGCCACCACCAGGTCACCACGTTCGGGAGAGGTGGATGGTCGGGACCACGTCTTCCTGAGCGAGGCTCAGTTCCAGGAGATGCTGGCCAAGGACGAGCTCCTTGAGCACGCCAAGGTCTACGGCCAGTGGTACGGCGTGCCCAAGGCCCAGGTGCAGCAGGCGTTGGCCCGTGGGCAGGACGTGGTGGCGAGGGTGGACGTGCAAGGCGCGGCCTCGATACGGCGCCAGATGCCGGAGGCGGTGCTTATCTTTCTCGAAGCGCCCTCTTTGGACGACCTGGAGCGGCGGCTACGGCAACGCAGCACCGAGGGCGGCCAGGAGCTGGCGCTGCGTCTGGAGAGCGCCCGTCGGGAGATGGAACAGTCGGCCTGGTTCGACCACGTCGTGGTAAACACAACCGATGACCTGGAGCGGCCGGTAACCCGTATCATGGAGATACTGGAGATTGAGCGGTCGCGGGTCTCGCCTCGGAAAGCCAAAAGCTGAGCCGCTCTGGACTCTACTCGGTCTTGCCCAGTGCCATGCGCATCGTCGTAGCTCCCCAAGGCTTCAAGGGGACCCTCTCCGGCCCGCAAGCCGCCGAGGCGATGGCCGAGGGCGTCCGCCGTGTCCTTTCAAACGCTGAGGTCGTGCTGTGCCCCGTGGCCGATGGTGGCGGCGGGACCTTGGATACGCTGCTGACATCCGGTGGTGAGGCGTTCCACGCCACGGTTGCGGGGCCGCTGGGCGCGCCCGTGGAGGCCCGGTGGGGCGCCATGGCGGATGGGGTCACGGCCGTGGTGGAGCTGTCCCAGGCGTCGGGGTTGGCCCTGCTCCGTCCCGAGCAATTTGACCCCATGAGCACCACGACTTACGGCACCGGCCAGCTCATCAAGGCGGCGCTTAACGCTGGATACCGGCGCATCGTCGTTGGAATGGGCGGGAGCGCCACCCACGACGGCGGCATGGGAGCCGCCCAGGCGCTGGGTGCCCAGCTGTACGGTAGCGACGCCTTCGACGTTGGCTTCGGGGCGGCGGCGCTGCTACGGCTGGCGTACATGGACTTCTCGGGGCTCGATCCACGGGTCCACGAGGCCCACTTCCAGATTGCCACCGACGTCTCCAGCCCATTGTGCGGGCCTAACGGGGCCGCCATGGTCTACGCGCCCCAGAAGGGGGCCCGGCCTGAGCAACTGCCGTGGCTCGAAGCGGCCCTGGCCAACCTGGCCGACGTCATCGAGCAGGACCTGGGCCTGGATATCAGCGACCTGCCGGGGGCAGGCGCCGCGGGAGGGGCCGCCGCGGGACTGCTGGCGGTCCTGGACCCCACGAGGAAGGGCCGGGTGGAGCTGGTCCGGGGTGCGCCGCTGGTGTGCGACATGGTGGGGCTCGATGCAAAGATAGGGGGTGCGGCCCTGGTGCTGACAGGCGAGGGCCGGATGGACGGCCAGACAGCCGTAGGCAAGGCGCCCATCGAGGTAGCGCACAGGGCCCAAGCGCAGGGGGTGAGGGTTGTGGCGGTGGCTGGGAGCTTGGGAAGCGGCCATGAAGCGGTGCTCGATCACGGCGTAGATATGGTGGAGGCGACTGCTGATGCGGATACATCTCCCCCGGCTACCAAAGAGGAGGCCCACGCGGCGCTGGCCGACGCCACCGAGCGAGCGCTCCGCCGGGCCCAGGCCGCTGGACTGCTTACGTCGTGAGCAAGACTAGTATCCTTAGTCACTAATCCATTCAATAAATGTGAGGAGAGTTGCAGAGCCCCGTTCATGGTTCGACAGGCTCACCACGAACGGGGAAAATCCGCTCGTCCTGAGCTTGTCGAAGGATGAGCGGATTATATCCCGACAGGTCCCGAGGGGTCGGGACAGGTCGGGACTGACTCACCATACGAGGAGTAATCACGGATATCCCCTGACAGCTCGATGGCAGGCCATGTAATCCTGGCATGAGGGACCGACGCGAGACAGCCCATTGGCGCCCAGGCGACCAGATCGTCATCCGTCAGTTGCTGCACGGAAAGGCCTTGTTCGCAATGCCCGTTACCGTTGTCGAAGACAGCTCGCAGCTCGTCGCTTTGTACTTGTCTGAGGGGACGATGTGGAAACGACCGCAGACGCTGACTGGGACGAGGCTCACACCGCGCGAGAGCTTGCCAGGCGCTGACTTCGTCTTGGCAGACTCGAGGTGGACCGGGACTTCCGTCTTATCCCTAACAGAGCCCAAGGCCAGCAGTGATACGTTCGTGGTCTGGGACGAGCCTGCACATATCCTGAACCACTGGTACATCAACTTGCAGACCCCTCACGAACGGACCTCCTTTGGCTTTGAGTACCTTGACCAGTTTCTGGACCTGGTCATCACACCTGACAAAAGCAGTTGGCATTGGAAGGACGAAGACGAGCTTGAGGAAGCAGTTCAGCTTGGCGTAGTGAGCCAGCAACGAGCGGACGAACTCTACGCAGAAGGCAGGTCAGTGTTGGAGCGCATCCAAAAAGGGATGCCTCCGTTCGATCGAGACTGGGCTTCCTGGCGGCCACCCGCAGAATGGTCCATCCCATCGTTGGGAAGCGCGTGGAACGCGGGCACCGACAGCTAAGGCTTCGGGTGCCTGGCGGGCATTAGCAGGACTTACTCCCGAACCGGCACGATCCACTGGTGCAAGGTGGCACCCCGTTGCGATACGCTGGTGCCGTGAACACCACGCCCGAGGACCGCCTGCTGGCGTTTCAGAATATCGTGGCCCTGGAGTCGCAGAACGGCTTTGAGGACAAGGCCGTTACTGGGGGCTTGGACCGTTTCTTAGAACGGCTGCGTGATGACGGTGCGTTGCACCCGGCGCTGCGCGAGCTGTTGGACCACGGGATGCTGAACGTCGCGTACCGCGAGCTGACCCTTGAGCGTCGCGCGGCGTGGGCCCGCGAGGCTGAGCGGTTGCTGGGCGACGTGCCGGCGCCGGTCAGAGGCCGGGGCTCGAGGGTGCGGACCAGGGCAAAACCCACCGTTTCCTCCCCGGCCCCCATTGGCCTTGGGTCGCCCATCACGGTCATGCGTTCCGTCTCCCGCACCAGCGCCGAGAAGCTTGCACGGCTGGGCGTGACGACCGTGCGCGACCTCCTTTACTTCTTTCCTCGCCGGCACCTGGACTATAGCCAACGCCGCACCGTGTCCCAGCTCCGGCCAGGCCACGAGCAGACGGTGGTGGTATCGCTGTGGGAGGCCTCTGAAGTGCGGCTCGGCCGGAATGGACGGCTCCGCTCCACCCAGGCGGTTGTGGGCGACGAGACAGGCAATATCCGGGCGGTCTGGTTTGGCCAGCGCTACCTGGCACAAACGCTTCGGCGGGTGCTGTTGGCGGCGCGGGCGCACTCGGACAAAGAGGTAAAGCTGGTGCTCAGTGGAAAGGTCACCACCTTCGCGGGCCGCCGGCAATTCGAGTCGCCGGAGTGGGAGGTGCTGGAAGGAGCGGAGGACACCGACCTGGTGCACACCGGACGGCTCGTGCCAGTCTATCCCGCCACGGAGGGCCTGCAGTCCCAGCGGACGCTGCGGCGAATGGCCCGCGAAGCGCTGGGCATCGTCCTGGGCCAGCCGGGCCAACCAGAGCGGCAGCTGTTGCAGGACCCGCTATCCCCGGACCTCCGACACCGTCACGGCCTGATGCCTTTGACTGAGGCGGTGGCCCAGTCGCACTACCCGGACAGCCTGGAGGTCCGCGAGCGGGCGCGTCGGCGACTCGCCTTCGACGAGCTGTTGGTGCTGCAGCTAGCCGTGGCCAGCAAGCGCGCGGAGCAAGCGCCTGGGGGCAGTAGCATTCCCCTGCACCCTGTGCCAGGAGTGCTGCAATCCTTCCTGCGGTCGCTCCCCTTCCAACTCACCCGGGGCCAGCGCGTGGCCATTCAAGAGGGACTGGCCGACATGGGCAGCAGCAAACAGCCCATGACCCGGCTGCTTCAGGGCGAGGTGGGCAGCGGGAAGACGGTGGTGGCGCTGTCGCTGCTGCTGACGGCCGTGGCGAACGGCTATCAGGGCGTCTTCATGGCACCCACCGAGGTGCTGGCGGAGCAGCACTACCTGACCGTCGCAAACCTCTTGAGCGGGCTTGCTCAGCCTGCTCAAGACACCTACTCGTTCTCCTTCCACGTGGACCCGCATCCGCTGCCCGTCAGCGTTGGACTGCTGATGGGCAGCACCCCGGCCGGGCCGCGGCGGGAGCTGTACGAGCGGGCGCGCGATGGGACGCTGGACGTCCTCATCGGCACCCACGCCGTGATCCAGCAGGAAGTAGACGTGCCCAACCTGGCGTTGGGCGTGGTAGACGAGCAACACCGGTTCGGGGTGCTGCAGCGGGCCGCGCTGCGCGGAAAGGGCGGTCAGCCCCACCTGCTGGCGATGTCGGCTACGCCGATCCCCCGTACCCTGGCGCTAACGATCTACGGCGACCTGGAGGTGTCGACCATCCCTGAGCTGCCGTCGGGCCGCCAACCCATCGTGACGCGACGCTTGCGGCCGGAGCAACGGGACCGGGCGGAGGAGTTCGTGATTTCCCAGGTGGAGCAGGGGCGGCAGGCCTTTGTGGTCTGCCCGCTCATCGACGAGTCAGAGGTGGTCCAAACCCAGGCTGCCACCGAGGAGTTCGACCGGCTGCGGACGACATCCTTGGCCGGCTTGCGCGTGGGGTTAATGCACGGTCGCCTCGCGTTGAAGGAGAAGCAGACAGTGATGCAGGCGTTCCGGCAAGGCGAGCTAGACGTGCTGGTCTCCACGCCCGTCATCGAGGTGGGGATCGACGTGCCCAACGCGTCCGTGATGCTTATCGAAGGCGCGGACCGGTTCGGCCTATCCCAGCTTCACCAGCTCCGAGGCCGGGTAGGCCGGGGAGCGCACAAGAGCTACTGCCTGCTCCTGGCCGAAGCGCCTTCGGAAGAGGCCATCCAGCGGCTGGACGCGCTGGTACAGAGCAACGACGGGTTCGAGATCGCGGAGGCCGACCTGCGCCTGCGGGGCCCCGGCGACTTCTTCGGGACCCGGCAGTCCGGCCTGCCGACGCTGCGCATGGCACGCTTGAGCGACAGGGACCTTTTGGCTTGGGCTCGGGAGGAGTCACGCCGTCTATTAGCCAGCGACCCGGAGATCTTGCGGCAGGGGCCCCTGAGCGAGGCCGTCGGCAAGTATATTCATCAGGTGGTGGTTGACGAGGTCGGGTAGGCCAGGCGTGACCTCAGTGGCGCCGTACGTCCGTTGACGTGGCTCAAGCTGTGCTGGCCATAGAAGGGGTGACGGGCGGATGGGGTTCTGTAGTAGCATGGTGGGAGTTGAAAAGTAGCGGCGTATTTGACAGTAGGGTGCTATGAGAATCGGTGGGTTTGAACTCCTAGAGCCAGTTCCGGAGCTGAGAAGGCCTCACGTTATCGCGTCGCTCACTCCCTGGATCGACGCTGGGCACGTGGGCTCGTCGACTCTGGGCCGCTTGGAGCGGCACTTTGCGGCGGGTGAGCTGGGCACGCTGGCGACGCCAGGGAAGTTCTTCGATTTCACCAGGTACCGGCCCACCGTGTACTACGAGGACGGCCAGCGACGGTTCATGATTCCGAACGCCGACCTTCACTACGGGCTGGGGCCAGACGAGCATGACTTCATCCTCCTCCACATGCTCGAACCCCACGTGTTCGCTGAGGAGTACATAGACTCCATCGTGCAGGTCTTGGAGCACTTCAAGGTCGAACGGTTTTGCCGGGTCGGGGGTGTTTACGACGCCGTACCCCACACCAGACCGCTGCCGGTGATCGGCACGCTGAACGACGGGCCGCTCACGGGAGTAGCAGGGGTGGAAACGTGGCGGCGTCGTGGCTACCAGGGGCCTACCTCCATCCTGAATATGGTTGGAGAGAAGGCCAGGGCCTTGGGAATCGAGAATATGTCGCTGATGGTCCGGTTGCCCCACTACCTGCAATTGGAGCGGGACTACGCGGGCAGGACACGACTCTTAGAGTCCCTCTGCGCCCTCTACGGCTTCCCCTCGGAGCTTGGAGTGAGCCGGCGTGGGGAGCGGCAGTACGCCATTGTGAACGGCGAGATGGAAAACAATTCCGACCTGAAGGGCCTGGTGCGACAGCTAGAGGCCGACTACGACGCTAGAAGGGGGTCGCGTCCCCGAGCCGCGGAGGATGACGAACCCTCGGAAGAAACCCTCCCACCCCTTCCCCCTTCGGTGCAGGAGTTTCTAACGGAGCTGGGTGACCAGGCCAGCAACTCCTGAACTTCTTCAGGACGTCTTTTTCCTCTCTATACACCCTCCAAACCCCAAGTGATGCCAGCCAGAGGTATCTTCAAAAAGTGTGTAAACAGTCAGGCGGTGTACCCTCTCTCTGAACAACACGGGCTCGAGGCCCAAGAGAGGAGATAGACCGCCCATGAGGAAGGAAAGCACTGAGAGTAGGTCGGAGTCAAGGCCGGAGTGGGAGCAGTTGGAGGATTGGGTGCGAAGCCAGGTCCAGAGGCTGATCCAGGAGTTGCTGGAGGAGGAGGTGACGGCGTTTCTGGGAAGGGCGAAGTCGGCGCTCAGATCCGACTCGGACAACGATACCGGCTATCGGAACGGATACGGCAGAGCCCGGAGGCTTACGCTGAGTTCGGGAACGATACAGCTGAGGCGGCCGCGAGTCCGCGATACCGAGGAGCAGTTCGAGAGCCGGCTGCTGCCGCTGTTCGTCAACAGGACCAGGAAGGTTGCTGAGTTGATCCCCGAGCTGTACCTGCACGGTCTATCCGAAGGCGACTTCGATCTGGCTTTGCGGGGGCTGCTGGGAGAGGACGCACCGGTATCGGCGAGCACGGTGGCCCGGTTGAAGTCCAAGTGGAACGATGAGCTTGCCCAATGGCGCAGCCGGCCCCTAGATGACCTGGAAGTGGTCTACATGTGGGTGGATGGAGTCTACGTCAAGGCTGGTCTTGAGAAGGAGAAGGCGGCAGTACTGGTGGTGGTGGCGGCCCTGAGCGACGGGAGCAAGGTGGTGGTGAGCGCTGTTCCCGGATACAGGGAGTCCACAGAGAACTGGTCCGATGTGCTCAGGGACATGAGGCGCCGCGGGCTGGAGTGCCCGAGGCTGGTGGTTGGGGACGGACACCTGGGCATCTGGGGAGCTCTGCGCAACGTCTATCCGCAGGCGGCAGAGCAACGCTGCTGGAACCACAAGATCGTAAACGTGCTCGCCAAGCTTCCAAAGCGACAACAGGACCAGGCCAAGCTCATGCTGCGTACTATCCCCTACGCGCCGACTCGGACAGAGGCTGAGCGGCTCAGGACGGTGTTCACCAGGTGGTGCGGCGACCATTCCTACGAGGCGGCCTCAGAGGCCTTGGAGCGGGACTGGGACCGCATGGTCACCTTCTATGACTTCCCAAAGGAGCACTGGGGGCACCTTCGCACGACGAACCCGGTAGAATCACCCTTCGCGGCCCTCAGGCTTCGGACCGATGCCGCCAAGCGCTACAAGAGGGTCGATCGGGCGATAGCGGTGATCTGGAAAATGTTGATGGTCGCCGAACAGCGCTTCAGGCGTCTGAAGGCCCCTGAGTTGATCGAAGACGTCTATCTCGGTGCACAGTATGCGGATGGAATCGCCATTGAATCAACGGCTGAGAAGGTCGCCGCCTGATGTCGTTTACACACCTATTGACGTAACCTCGCCAGCCAACGCCGGGGGCACTACGTGCTAGCGCAGCCTTTTCGGGTCCACCAACTCACGGACGCGGACCTCGATTTCGTCCTCGATAGCTCCGCTGGGTGGCTGGCCGACCGCCGCGAGCTGAGCCGTCTGCTGTCAGAGGATGAGTCGTCGCGGTGTGAAATTGTAGGAAATGAGCACCTTTTCCAAAAGGTGATGGCCAGGGACGACGCACTGGCCCTTATCTCTCCTCACTTATTTTTCGAGATCCTTCTTCGGAAGACGGTAGGGGAGCTAAGCCGCACGAGCCATACTCTAGAGCGTTCGGGCGGTCAGCGGTTGGCCGTCTTTGACGCAAGCGACGTTGTGGAGCTGGTCTCGGCCCCGGCAGTGCTCCACTACCTGGCGGATATGTTGGTCTCCTTCACGCGGGTGGAAAGCTACACAGTGCGAGTGTGGGTCAGGAGAGGCCTTCTCCGGAAGGTTCGGTACAGCGATATAGACGTGCGCAGCCTGTTGCGCCTTGCCCAAGAGAGCGACGAAGAGACGCGATTCCCGCTCTACAAGCGTATCGCTGATGTCTGTCTCTTCATGATTGGAGTCTTTTCCGGCTTCCCTGCCACCGCGAACCGGTACCCTGGGACAGGCGCCCTTCGGCCTCGCGGCCGGGCTAACCAGCGGCTGAACACGGAGGAGTACGAAACGCTGGGGCAGCAAATGTACGGCCTGGCGGCGCAACACCCACAGGCAGCGGAGCGCGGGCTTGTGGAGCCCATTCAGCTCCTCCGCGACCACATCGTGAAAGCCAAGAAGCCACTAAGCTTCATGGCAGAGCACTACCTTCGCTACCGCCGCCACGAGCTGTTCGGGTGGGAGGGCTGACCGGTTGCGGGTTCGTCTTTCGACAAGCCCTTCGGCTTCGCTCAGGACAGGCTCAGGACGAACGGTCTATGGTTCCTTTCCGTGTTGCTTGTCCAGGACGTTGTTACCATGACGCCACTCAGAATGCACACAGAGAAGCCGTTCGTGGTGAGCCTGTCGAACCATGAACGGCTGTCCTCAATCGGATGGGCTAGTGGGGAGCCGCGGCCTACTCCAAGTTGCGGATCACCCCCACAACTTTGCCATGCACCTCGACATTGGCCGCGGGTGTGACGATAGGCTCAAAGTGGGGGTTGGCCGGCTGAAGCCGTACCTGGCTACCTTCGAGGTAGAAACGCTTCAGGGTTGCCTCTTGCTCGAGCTTGAGCCAGGCGGCAACCATGTCTCCGTTACGCACCTCCGTGGCGGGACGGAGCACCACCACGTCACCGTCGTCGATGAGGGCATCCACCATCGAAAGCCCCCGCACGCGAAGGGCGAAAAGCCCTTCGGTATTCCGGGGTGACATCTCTGGAGAGAGGGTTATGGTCTCACTGGCCTCTCGCTCGTCGGTAGGCACCGGCAGCGGCGCGCCGGCGGCGATGTAACCCAGCAAAGGCACCGTGGTCAGCTGCGTCTTAGCTTCGTCGCCTATCACTTCCAGGCCTCTGGACACGTCGGGTGACCTGCGTATGTACCCCTCGCGTTGAAGAATGCGCAGGTTATAGTCCACCACGGAAGTGGAGCTAATGGAGCAACCCATCTGAATATCGCGGATCGAGGGCGCGTAACCGTGCTCCCTGCGATATGCCCGAGTGAACTCCAGGACCTGTTCCTGTCGCGTGGATAGTCTTGGCATCGGTCTCTCCGGTGCGGCCTTGAGATGCTATAAAGGAACAAGCGTTCTGGTGAAGCGTATCGAGCCTGGCCTGGGCCTGTCAATGGCCGGGTGTCCGACCGTCTGGACAGAGCGCCGGCGGGTAGAAGCGGCCGCCTCAGGGCAGCGCCCTGACGACGGTGGACTCTTGCTACTGTCTGGTAGACCTTCGCCGCCTAGGCTTTGGTTGGGCGGCGACGCTGGCGTTGAGCTTACGGACGAGGCGGGACTTCTGGCGGGCGGCTTTATTGCGGTGGATTACCCCTTTATGGGCTGCCCAGTCCAGTGCTCCAATCGCCTGCGTGACGGCAGCGGCTGCCTCTTCCGCCGGACCTTGGGGAATGAGGTGCTCCGCCTTTTTCAGGTAGGTGCGGCTGCTGGAGCGCACTCCCCGGTTTATTATCCGGCGACGGGCTTGGACACGGGCACTCTTCTCAGCGGGCAAGCATGCCTCCTCCCAGGGATTGAACGACCTGCATCTTAGTGGATTTGAGTGAGTGGAGCAAATGGCAGCCCGGGCCCGCGGGTCAGGCCGGGGCTAGGCGTTCCTGGCCCTGCTTTGGGCCTTTCTAGCGGATGGTGGCCGGCCTCCGCTGATCCGCTCCACGCTGGCGATACCCCGCACGCCCTCCAACCTGGCAAAGACCCGGCTTAGCTGTGCCATGTTGGAGACGAGAATGGTGAGGTTGCTGCTCACCATCCCATCGTCATGCACGTTGGTTTGAACAGACGAGATGCTTACGCCCTCAGCGGAAACGGAAGCGGTGATGTCCCGCAGCAGGCCGACGCGGTCCCATGCCGAGATGCGCAGACGTACGGGGTACAGGTTTTGGGTCTGACCCCACGACACTGGGATGAACCGCTCCGATTCGGCCTCGTGACGAAGGTTAGGGCAGTCCTGCCGATGGACGGTTACGCCGCGCAACCGCGTGACGTAGCCGACGACCTGGTCGCCTGGCACTGGCTGACAGCATAGGGCCAGGCGGGTGAGCAGGTCACCCACCCCTAGCACCTGAATGCCAGTCGACGGCAGAGTAAGCGGAGTCTCCGGCTCCGTCGTCAGGTCGGGCTCGGTGTCTTGCTGCGCGGAGAGGCGGGCGGCAACCTGGGCGATGCTGATGGTCCCACTGCCCAGGGCGGCGTGCAGGTCTTCGATGCTCTCTTGCTTGAGGGTACGGGCCAGCTTCGCTTCCGTTATCACGGCGTTGAGCCGGCGGATCTCCTTTTTGAGCAGGTCGCGCCCTCGCTGGATGTTGGTAGTCCGCTCCTGGCGGCGGAACCATGCGCGAATCTTCTGCCGGGCGTTGGCGGTCTTGGTGTACCCGAGGTGCGGGTTGAGCCAGTCCAGGCTTGGCCCTCGGGCCACCTTGCTGGCAAGAACCTCCACGGTATCGCCGTTGCGAAACTGATAGCCAAGCGATACCAGCCGGCCGTTGACCTTGGTCCCGATGCACCGGTGGCCCAGGTCGGTATGGATGAGGTAGGCGAAGTCGATGGGCGTGGCGCCGCTGGGCAGTTCCTTGATTTCTCCCTTGGGAGTGTAAACAAAGACCTGGTCGTTGAAGATGTCTGTTTTGACCGACTCCAGGAACTCTTCGGCTCCGCTGACGTCTCGCTGCCACTCCAAGAGCTGGCGAAGCCATGCCATCTTTTCGTCGAAACGCCCGTCCTTGGCTGCCGAGCCTTCCTTGTAGCTCCAGTGGGAGGCCACGCCGTACTCCGCTACTTGGTGCATTTGGGTGGTGCGTACCTGTACCTCGATGGGCACGCCGTCGATGCACCGCACGGTGGTGTGCAGCGACTGGTACATATTCTCTTTAGGGTTGGCGATGTAATCGTCGAACTGTCCAGGGACCGGATGCCAGAGCGCGTGGACCACGCCCAAGGCCCCGTAGCAGTCGGTAATGGTGGGTACGAGCACGCGCACGGCAAACAAGTCGTAGATGTCGCCGAACTGCTTTCCTTGGGCCGTGTAGGACTGGGTCTTCTGGTAGATGCTATAGATGTGCTTGGGACGTCCACTCACCTCGGCCTGGAGCCCTGCGCGGGCCAGCTCGCGATTGAGCACCTGGGTCACCTGATGGACATACGCTTCGCGCTCTTGGCGCTTGCCTGCCAGCAGTCGATAGATGGCGCGGTACTGGTTCGGCTGCAGGTACCGGAATGCGAGGTCCTCCAGCTGCCATTTAAATTCGCCCATGCCCAAGCGGTTGGCCAGCGGGGCGTAGATGTCGAGGGTTTCTTGGGAGGTGGCCACGCGGTGGGCAGGCGGCATGGCGCTGAGGGTCCGCATGTTGTGCAGGCGGTCCGCCAGCTTGATGAGGACGACACGGATGTCCTCGGCCATGGCAAGCAGCATCTTACGCAGGCTCTCCGCCTGGGTGCCGCTATTCCTACGCGCTGCAACGTCCTCGTTATCGCTCTGCAGCATATCGAGACGGGTCAGCTTGGTGACACCGTCTACAAGCCGGGCTACTTCCGGACCGAACCGCTTATGCAGCTCTTCAGTGGAGACACCGCAGTCCTCGATGACGTCATGCAGCAGGGCGGCGGCTATGGTGGTGGCGTCCAAGTGAAGGTCGGCCAGGTAGCGGGCGGCGCTGATGGGGTGTTCAATATACGGACCGCCGGAGCGGCGGCTCTGCCCGGCGTGCAGCTCAGTGGCAAACGCGAGGGCGTCCGCCACCAGTTCCACCTTCTCTTCCGGGAGGTAGGAGCGCGTTTGCTCTAACAGGCCGGTCGGCATAGCACTATCTCTCTCGCTGGGGCCTCACTGCGAAAGCCAAGCGCTCTCAGTATACCGAGAACGGCGCCACGGTGCCAGGCACCTTGCTTACGAGGCGCAGGCCTGGGGAGGAAGGCGTTGGTCCCGAGGGTGGCTGATACCCCTCTCCTCCACGCGGTCTCCCATGCCCACGCCATGTACAATAGTGCGGAGGAGGTCTGAGGAGTGGAGAAGCAGGCAAACCAGGAGTACCGGGCGCCGCGGGGCACCCAGGACATCCTGCCGCACCAGCAGCCGTACTGGAGCTTTGTTCAGGCCAAGCTGACCCAGGCGGCCCTCCTGTTCGGCTATCGGCGCATCGATACGCCCGTCTTTGAAGACACCGGCCTATTCCTGCGCACCGAGGGAGAGGAAACGGACATCGTCCAGAAGGAGATGTACTCCTTCTTCGATCGAGGGGAGCAGCAGCTTACCCTCCGTCCAGAGGGCACCCCCGGGGTCTGTCGTGCCTACTTGGAGCACGGCATGCACAACCGACCGCAGCCCGTCCGCCTGTTCTACATCGGCCCGATGTTCCGCTACGATCGGCCTCAGGCTGGGCGGTACCGGCAGTTTCATCAGTTCGGTGTGGAAGCCATCGGGGACGCCAGCGTCGCGGTGGACGTGGAGGTTATTCAACTGGCCATGGCGAGCATCGAGGCGCTTGGGCTGGGCCAAATGACGCTGTTCCTCAACTCCATCGGCGACTTCGAAGATAGGTCTCCTTACCTAAGGGCGCTCCACGAGTATTACGGCCCCCACCTCGACAGGCTTTGCGCCGACTGTCGGCGCCGCTACCGGCAGAACCCGCTACGCCTGCTGGACTGCAAGAAAGCCTCTTGCCAGCCGTACCTAGTCAACGCGCCGCGAAGCGTGGAGCACCTGGGCGTGGCGGCCAAGGACCATTGGGAGCAGCTACTGGGCGGCCTCGACGACTTGGGAATCGGGTATGAGCTGGACCATCGCCTGGTGCGTGGACTGGACTATTACACTCGGACCGTTTTCGAGGTGATGCCTGCAGGCGAGGGTTCCCAAAGTGCTGTCTGCGCCGGAGGCCGCTACGATGGACTGATTGAGCAGCTGGGTGGCAAGCCGACCTCCGGCATCGGCTTTGCGTCCGGCATCGAGCGCCTCATCCTCAACGTGCAGGACCAGCGTGTGAACGTATCCCTGGACGACGGAGGACCTGTGGTCGTCGCCTATCGGGGACAGGGGGCCAAGATGGCGGGCATGAGGTTGGCGACGCAACTCCGGACTCAGGGGGTGCAAGCGGTGCTGGCGCCGGAAAAGAGCCTGAAAGCGCAGCTGCGCTACGCCTCCGGCCTGGACGCGCCGCAGGTGCTTATCCTGGGCGAGCGCGAACTGGCCCAGGGGATGGTTACGGTACGGCAGATGGGCCTGGGAACGCAGCACGAGGTGCCGTTGGGCGCCGTTGTCGTTACCCTTAGGACTGGCTAAGCGGGCTGCAACCTGGACCCGGGGTCCCCTAATTGCGCGGCGCCGCTGTCCTACGGGAAGGTCAGGTCAAGGGTTACGACGAGGCTCGGCGTGTACACGGCGACCTGAGTAGCGCGTTTGGCATCGGTCCAGAACTCGACCGTGGCGTTGTCGTAGTCCGGTACGGTCACACCGACTGGTATGAGGAACTGACCAGTAGTGTCGAGGGGCTGAGAGAACCACAGGTCCGGTAGGCTGGACTTTATCACGCGGGCATAAATTCGCGACGACTGGCTCGGCACTTCTCCACCGGTGGTGACGGAGCCATGGTAAATGGCTGGAATCCCTGGAGGCGCCCCTGGGTCCTCGCCGCCGGTGCCGGAGGAACCCGGGGGAAGTATTTCCAGTACACCCGTTTGCAACCGGGGCACGATGACGTTGCCGAGCACGTCGGAGGCCATGGCCCAGACCTCACCGGCCCGCCCAAAGCCCAGTTTCAGCATCTGGGCTTCGGTCATCCGCAGTCCCCGCAGTCTGCCGTCTGTGTCGACAAGCGCTCCACCCTCGGCGCCGACCTCCGGGATGGCCTGAATCTGGACGTATCGGGTCCCGGTGCTAAGGTCCTGCACCGCCCCTATCACCCGAGCGTTCCGGATGTTGGGGGTGGTGCCTGTCGCCGCCAGGAAGAAGAGGGCGGCGAGGTCCTGATCAAGCTGCGGCGGCGGGATTGAGGCAACCTCGATGGTCGCGTACCCCGGGTCGGGATCAATGACTTCAAGGAGAGCCACGTCCACCGTGTCGTCACGGCCAATGACCCATGCTTGGCCGACGGCTCCCTCGGCGGTTAGGAAATCGGCCACCGGCGCTGGGCCAAGGTTAACCGAGGTGGTGAGAATAAGCCCCGATGACTCGATCATCACTCCGGACCATTGGGTGGAGCCCCGCGAGATTGAGACCATGGCCGGCCTGGCGATCTCGATGGCGTCGCCTAGCGTTGGGATCGGCGTCGGGGTCGGAGTGGGAGTGGGAGTAGCCGTCGGCGTGGCGGTGGGCGTAGGCGATGGCGTAGGTGACGGTGTAGGCGACGGTGTTGCCGTCGGCGGCAGCGGCGTCGGCGTTGCGGTCGGCGTGGGCGACGGGGTAGGCGTCGCCGTCGGCGTTGCCGAGGGCGTGGGAGGTGCTGGCGTGGGAGTTGGGGTAGCTAGCGGTTCACACGCCGCTGTCCACAGCCCGACCAGACCCACTAGGAGAACAGCCCAAAGTGAGAGTTGCGGCCGCCTCATTATCCTCTGCTACGGATGCTGGTCACCCGCCTCTAAACGACGATGGGCCACGCGCTGAATTCTGGCGCATTGTAAAGGGTGAGGTACAAGAACGCAAACGTTGGATGAGTAAAGTCTCAAATTTTGACCAAATTACCGCGCTTCACGCACCAAGCTTCTGACGGTGTCGGGTCAGGGGTACTCAAGGAGTGAGCACTAGGCGGTGATGCGGGCGAAAGGGCACTCCATGCTATACTGGATGAGGAAGGCCCCCGTCTGCCGGGGGGTCTCGTTTCAGTACTTTTTTGAGGAAACCATGTTCGAGAAGCTTCAGGTGCTCGTACAACGATTTGACGAGATTGAAAAGCTCCTGGCCCAGCCGGAGGTTGCTTCGGATGCGGAGCGACTGGGCCGTCTGGCCAAGGAGCGGGCGGACCTCGCCTCCGTTGTGCACGCCTATCAAAAGTACCTTGAGGTACAGCACGCACTGGAGGAAGCCCAAGAGCTGGCGGATGGACCCGACCCCGAATTGGCCACTCTCGCGCAAGAGGAGCTACCCCATTTGATTGAACGTCAGGCACGCCTGGAAGATGGGGTAAAAGGCGCGCTTCTGCCGCGCGACCCCAACGACGAGCGGAGCGTTATCGTTGAAATCCGGGCAGGTACGGGCGGTGATGAAGCCGCCCTCTTCGCGGCGGACCTGTACCGGATGTACCTCCGGTTCGCCCAGCGTAAAGGTTGGAAGGTAGAGCTTGCCTCTACCAGTGAAGGTGGCCTTGGCGGCATGAAAGAAGTGGTCTTCCAGGTGGACAGCCCCGGCGCCTACCGGCATCTGAAGCATGAGAGCGGTGGCCATCGGGTGCAACGGGTGCCCATAACCGAGGCCCAAGGACGCATTCATACGTCCGCTGCCACGGTGGCCGTGCTTCCTCAGGCCGACGAGGTGGACGTTCGAATCAAGCCTGAGGACCTGCGGATCGATATTTTCCACTCCGGTGGCGCTGGTGGACAGAACGTTAACAAGGTGGCCACGGCTGTAAGGATCGTGCACCTGCCGACGGGCATCACAGCGGTATGCCAGGACGAGCGCTCCCAGCACAAGAACCGGCACAAGGCCATGACGGTGCTGCGGGCCAGGCTGCTGGAGCGGGAGCTGCAAGAGCAGCAGGCGCAGACCACCGCCACTCGCCGCGCGCAGGTCGGCACGGGTGAGCGTTCCGAGAAGATCAGGACTTACAATTTCCCTCAGGACCGCGTGACGGACCACCGCATTGGGCTGACCCTCCACGGCCTGGAGGAGATCATGGACGGGGGGTTGGACCGGCTCATTCAAGCGTTGATGGAGGACGAGCAGGCGAAATTGATCCAAGAGGCCGTGGCTTGACGACGGTGGCACAGCTCCTGCGCCAGACGGAGCAGCGGCTGGCAGGCGTCGGCATCGACGATGCCCGCACCGAGGCGGAGCTGCTGTGGATGACCGCGCTGGAGCTGGACCGGACCAATTTGTTCGCCCACCTACGCACGCAGCCCGAGGAGCCCGCCCTGGGAAGGGCGGAGGCCCTCCTGACACGGCGGTTGCGGCGTGAGCCGGCCGCCTACCTCATGGGCAAACGGGAGTTCTACGGCCTCGACTTCTTCGTTGCGCCCGGAGTCCTGGTCCCGCGTCCCGAGACGGAGACGCTGGTCGAGGAGGCGCTACGTCTGCTTCGCCCACGCCCGTCAGAACGAGGGGCGCCTACCGTGGCCGACGTGGGTACCGGCAGCGGGGTGCTTGCGGTAAGCCTGGCAGTCCAGCTGCCTCAGGCCATCGTCTACGGCACAGATATCTCGGAGCGCGCGCTGGAGGTGGCGGCGCTCAACGCGCAGCGGCACGGCGTGGCCGACCGGGTCCGTTTGGTCCTAGGTGACTTGCTTTCGGCGGTGCGCCAGCCGGTGGACCTGGTAGTGGCGAACCCGCCTTACGTGATGTCGGCCGAGATTCCGGTCCTCGACCCAGAGGTGCGCCTGCACGAGCCGCTGGAAGCGCTGGATGGCGGCCGCGACGGCCTGGAGGTCATCGCCCGGCTTCTGAAGACGGCGGGACCGCACCTGAAGCCTGGCGCGGCGCTGGTGCTGGAGCTGGACCCACGCCAGGTCGAGCGGGCCACTCAGCTAACCAACGCCGCATTTCCCGGAGCCTCCGTCGCCGTTGCGCCCGACCTCTCTGGCAGGCCTCGCGCCCTCACCATCCACACCTAGGGAGTAGCCGGGAAACCTCTTTTGCAAAGAGGGTTTCCCAGACCCTTCCAGAAAACTTCATGTTTCGTCTGCTAGGTGGGGGCCATTAATGGCCCCACCTAGCAGACCATACGCGAGGTTCTTTGGGAGAGCGTGAGAACCCTTTCTTGCAAGAAAGGGTTCTCAGCCATTCCCTTAAGCGGGGGGTGGGGCAGGCGGGTCGCCTTCGCCCTCGCGACGGTCGCGCTCCCTGCCTTCGCCTCCTGCTTGCGGCACACCGGTTGGCGGTGACACCTCGGTGCGGACCACCCGCTCGGTCTGAACGCCGCTAAAGGAGCGCTGTACCGCCCGGGTCCGCTCCCACATCCTCTCGATGGCCTGGTGGACTAGGTAGTTCAACGTGCCGGGCTCGTACGTGCCGTCGGACCGCTGTTGGCCGGCGGGGATCCCCGTCAGCAACTCCAAGCCATCCTCGATGGTGCTGACCGCGTAGACGTGGAACATGCCTCGTTCGATGGCATCAACCACCTCCTGCCTCAGCACCAGGTGCCTGACGTTGGCGGCTGGGATGACGACGCCCTGCTTGCCGGTTAGTCCGTGGGCCTTGCACACGTGGTAGAAGCCCTCCACCTTTCTGGTCACACCGCCTACCGCCTGTACCACGCCATGCTGGTCGACGGAGCCGGTGACCGCCAGCCCTTGCATAGTGGGGACCTCCGCCAGGCTGGAGAGCAGGGCGTAGAGCTCCGTGCTGGAAGCACTGTCCCCCTCCACCTCGTTGTACGTCTGCTCGAAGGCGACGCTGGCCCGGATCGGTAGGGTGCTGTCCACGCCGTACTTACCCATCAGGTAACCCAGGAGGATCTGGAAACCCTTGGAGTGAATAGGCCCGGCCAGGTGGCTCTCCTGGTCGATGTTGGAGATCTCACCACGGCCCAACGAGACCCGTGCCGTGAGGCGGGAGGGCCAGCCGAAGGAGTAGTCGCCCATGTCGATAACCGACAGGCCATTTACCTGACCGGCCACGGCGCCGTCCACCTGAATACGGAGGGTGCCGTCTTTGTACATGTCTTGGAGCCGCTCTTCCACTAGGTTGGAGCGTTGGACCTGCTCGGCGATAGCCTGTTCCACGTCCGGCCCGGTGACCTGACCGTTGCCCGACAACCCTGCCCAATAGTTGGCCTCCGTGACCAGCGCGGCGATATCGCTGAAGCGGGTGGTAAGCCGCTCCTGGTCCTCCACGAGCCGGGAGGAGTACTCCACCACTCTGGCCACGGCGCCGGCGTCGAAGTGCTTCAGCCCTTCCTCTTCCACGCGGCTGGTTATGAAGGAGCCGTATTTGCGGACGTTCTCCGAGCTCAGGTCCATGGCCGTGTCGAAATCGGCCTTCACCTTGAAGAACTTGCGAAAGTCCTCGTCGTAGAGGAGGAGCATGCGGAAGAGGTTGGGGTTGCCCACCAGGACGATCTTGACGCTAAAAGGGATCGGCTCCGGGGTCAGGGAGGAGACGGGTAGCGCGCTGAACTGCTCACCTAGGTTCTCGATACGGGCCTGCTGATGCCGGAGCGATTGCTTTATGGCCTGCCAGACGTAGGGAGAGGCCAGCACGTCTTTGGCTTGAAGGACCAAGAAGCCGCCGTTCGATTGGTGCAGCGAGCCAGGCCTGATCTGCGTGAAGTCGGTGGCCATGGCCCCCATGCGGAACTGGTGCTCCACCCTCCCAAAGATGTTGTAGTAGGTGGGGCTGTCTTCAAAGACCACGGGCGCCGCGGTGCCGCCATGGTGGCTCACGAACACGTTGACCTTGTACCTGACCCATCGGTCCTCGCCCTGGCCACCCGTGGCCGCTACCGCTTCCTGGGGGTTGGGGGGCTGTGCTTGCTCACCACCGCGGAACTGGGACAGATTGTTGAGGACGTCTTCCTGGACCTGGTCGATATAGTGAAGGGTCCCAGGCAGGTCGTGGAATTTGGCCCGTAGCTCCTCGAAGAGGGGGCCGGTGATGCCGCTCATCATCTCCTTGTCCACTTCCTGACGGCGCCGCGCTGCCTCTTTCTCCAACTGGCGCAGCTCCCCGGTGCGCTGCTGCACGTAGCTGGAGAGCTCGTCGTGTATCTTTTGTAGCCGCTCCTGCTCCTCTTGGGGAAGCTTCTCGAACTCGTCACGCTCCATGGGTTCTCCCGCGGGCCCTAGGGGCGTGACCATGACACCCGTGTTGGTTATGGCCAGGGACATTCCCTGCCGTTTAGCCTCGTCGCTCATCTCCTGGGTGATCTGCCGGTGCCGCTCCTGCACACCCTTCATTCCCTGCTCGACGCGGCCCTGGTAGTCAGCGCTCTCAAAGGCGGTGGGAATACGTCTGCGGCACTCCTGGACCAGCTCGTCCATGTCGGCCGCCAGCTCACGCCCCATGCCCGGTGGCAAGCGTATAGCCGCCGGCTTCAGCGGCTCCGCGAAGTTGTGGAGGTAGCACCAGTCGTCCGGGACCGGCATCGCGGCCGCGACGTGATTGAGGTACGAGGCCAACGTGGTGTTCCTGCCCGTGCCCGGCATGCCGGTGACGAAGACGTTGTAGCCCGGGGTCTGGATGCTGAGGCCGAACTCCAGCGCACGCATGGCCCGGTCCTGACCGATGGTCCCCTCCAGCGGCGGAAGTTCGCGGGTGGTGGTGAACCCCAACTCCGACTCGCTAATCCGGGTCGTCAGCCGGTCCGGCGGCACGCGGAGGCGCGACTGCGCGTCGTTACCCGATCGGGCGGCGCGAGACTTCGGGGCGGTGGCCTTCCGGCTGGCGCGGGTGCGATCCCTCATACGCCGCATGATACCACCGCTCCGCTTGCCTGGACCGATGGCCACGCTGAGGCTGGACTGGGGCTAGTGCTTAGTCCACAAAGGTCCTGTCATTCTGAGACCGCCGTAGACGGGCGAAGAATCTCTCACCCGAGAGACCCTTCGCTGCGCTCAGGGTGACAAAGAGATGAAACGTATTCCCCGGACAAACCACTACGCGGAGCGGAGCTGGTCCACGATGGCAGCGGTCATCTGCTGGGTGGACACGCTGGGCCCGCCGGCGGCGATGTCCGCGGTGCGGAGACCGCTGGCGAGGGCACGGTCAACCGCCCCGGTCACTGCTTCTGCTTCCTCCTCCAAGCCGAAGGAGTAGCGCAGCATGAAGGCGGCGCTGAGGACCGTGCCAATCGGGTTGGCTTTGCCCTGACCGGCGATGTCCGGCGCCGAGCCGTGGATCGGCTCGTACAGGCCCATGACGGTGCGACGGCGTCCCGTGCCCGAGCGGGGTAGTCCGGCCAGGCTGGCCGACGGCAGCATTCCCAGCGACGCCACCAGGACCGCGGCCTCGTCCGAGAGGATGTCGCCGAACATGTTCTCCATGACGATCACGTCGAACCTGGTGGGGCTGGCCACCAGCTGCATGGCGCAGGAGTCCACCAGCGCGTGCTCCAGCGTCACGTCGGGGTACGCCGTGGCCACCTCGTTGGCGACCTCCCGCCACAAACGGCTGGACTCCAGCACGTTTGCCTTGTCCACGGAGGTGAGCTTCTTGCGCCGGCCACGGGCCAGCTCGAACCCCACGCGCAGGATGCGCTCCACCTCCTGCTCGGTGTAGCGCAGCGTGTCGACGCCGCGGCGTCCCCGCGCCGTGGACCAACGGCGCTTGGGCTTGGCGAAGTAGAGCCCTCCCGTCAGCTCCCGCACAATGATGATGTCCGTTCCCTCAATTCGGTCGCGCTTCAATGGGCTGGCATCCTCCATGCCGGGCGGCACCGTCACGGGACGGAGGTTGGCGTAGAGGCCCAGGGCCTTGCGCAGGCCGAGGATGGCCGCCTCCGGACGCACGGGGGCGTCGTCCCACTTGGGGCCGCCAACGGCGCCGAACAGCACCGCGTCGCTTTGCCTGGCAGCTTGGACCGCCTCCTGCCTGAGGGGGTGTCCATGGGCATCGATGGACGCGCCGCCCACCAGCTCGTCGCTGAACCGGAACGTGTGGCCCCAGCGAGACGCCACGGCTTCCAGCACCTGGCGCGCCGCCGCCGTTACCTCCGGCCCGATACCGTCTCCAGGCAGCACAAGGACGTTGAATGCAGGCATGGTCTCCCTACGGCTACGCTCTGGGTAAACTCGGCTTAGGACGAACGTAAGAACAGGTCATAATGCCCTTTTGCCGTTCGTGCTGAGCGTGTCGAAGTACGGACGGATTTTCATTAGGCTCGTTAGCCACCCCCTACACTCCGGTCCTGGCCTCGTAGACGGCGATGTCGTCCTCGTGCTCCAGGGCCAGGGCGATGTCGTCCAGCCCACGGAGCAGGCAGTCACGCCGGAACTCGTGAGTCTCAGGGTCGTTGTGCACCTTGAAGGGAATGGAGAGGCCGTCCTGGTCTGTTATCTCGCAGGCCTCCAGGTCCACCGTCAGCTGGTATCCGGGCTCCTGCTTCGCCTTGGCCATGAGCTCGTTAACCTGAGCTTCTGGCAGGTGCACGGGAACGATGCCGTTGTCGAAGCAGTTCTTGTGGAAAATCTCCGCGAAGCTGGGCGCGATGATGGCGCGGAAGCCGTAGTCCAGGAGGGCCCACGGCGCGTGCTCCCGCGACGACCCGCACCCAAAGTTGCGTCCGGCGACGAGGACGGTTGCGCTTTGGTAGGCGGGGGCGTTCAGGACGAACTCCGGGTTGGGCCGGCCGTCGGGAAGGAAGCGCCAGCTATGGAACAGGAACGGTCCGAACCCGGTCCGCTCGATACGCTTCAGGTAAACGGCGGGGATGATCTGGTCGGTGTCCACGTTAGCCCGGTCCAGGGGCGCGACGCCGCCGGTCTCTTTGATAAAAGGTTGCATGGCTAGCTCCTACAATTCCTTGGTATGGGTGCTGGATGGCTCACTGGCTGGCGCCGCCAACGCCGGCTCGGACGGCTCAGGACTTTGGAGCGCCTCCAAGTGTAGGACCTCCTCTAAGCGGCGCTTATACCTGTCAACATGGCCGCTGCCCACCCGGTACGCATCGGACGCGCGCTCAATGGCCCTGCCGACCTCTTGAAACCTGTCGTCGAAGAGCCCGAAGTCTCTTTCCAAGCGCGCAAGCCCTTCCTGGAGCTGTCGAGCGCTCTTGATTATCTCCACGTTCCTGAGGCTCAAGATCACCACCTGGAGAAAGGCGTAGAAGGTATTGGGGCCCACAGGCAGGACATGGTTCTGCTGCGCATACTCTGAGATAGCCGAAGGCTGTCCGAGGTAGTTTTTTTCGGCAATGGTCTCGTAGTAGATGGCCTCCGACGGGATGAACATGAGCGCGAACTCAGTGGTGCCTCGCTCGGGCTTGATGTACTTGGACTTAATGCTGGCGGTCTGCGTCTTCACCGCCGTCTCGAAGCTCTTCCAGCGGGACGCTTTCTCCTCCTCTGACTCCGCCTCCAGGTAGCGCGCGTAGTCGTCGCGCGGGAACTTGGCATCTATGGGCACCACCACGTCCCTAAACCGGACGATGCAGTCGACAACCTCGCCACCCTCCATTGCGTATTGGCGCTCCCAGATACCCCTGGGCAACACCCTGTCCAGCAGCTCCTCGAGGATTGCTTCACCGTAGCTGCCCCTGAGCTTGGGGGCCTGCAGCAAGTCCTTGAGCGACTGACCCAACCGCTGGGCTTCCTCTTGCTGCTGAATGAGTTTTTGGACGGTCTCGCCAACGTTCTTGACCTGCTCCAGCGTTCGGATCGCGTTCTGAGAGATCACGTCTTTGGCGCTTTCCACCCCCTGTTTCGCGCTGTTCATCTCGGTATGGATGCTGGACTGAAACGACAGGAACTCGTTTCGCAGCGCGGCCTGGACGCCGATGGCCGCATCGCCGCTGCGCCCCCGGAGCAGCAGCAGCGCTACCAGGCCGATGAGCATGATGAGCGCGGCTAGGATGGCGATTTCCACGATGGGACCTCCCGTAATGCCTTAGCCAGGGGTGGCCGCATCAAGATGCTTCGGTGTTGGCTTCGGCACGAGCTCGCCTCAGCCCACGCCCCACTGGCGGACGTCGACGAAGTGGCCGGCGATGGCCGCCGCCGCCGCCATGGGGGGGCTGACCAGGTGCGTCCTGCCACCCTTGCCCTGGCGGCCTTCGAAGTTGCGGTTGGAAGTGGAGGCGCACCGCTCACCCGGCATCAGGATGTCCGGGTTCATGCCCAGGCACATAGAACAGCCGGCCTCGCGCCACTCGAAGTTGGCGTCCGTAAAGACCTTGTCCAACCCCTCCTTCTCCGCTTGGAGCTTGATCACTGCAGAGCCTGGTACTACCATGGCGCGCACCTTGGGGTCCACCTTCCTGCCCTTGGCCACCGCCGCGGCGGCACGCAGGTCTTCGATGCGCGAGTTGGTGCACGAGCCGATGAACACCCGGTCGAGGGTGACCTCTTGCATGGGCGTGCCCGGCTTCAGGTCCATGTACTGGAGCGCCTGTCGTGCCGAGGTCTGCTCGTCCGGCGACTCGAAGTCGGCTGGGTCGGGCACCGCGCCGTTAATGGAGACCACGTGGCCGGGGTTGGTGCCCCACGTCACGTAGGGCTCCAGTCTGGCGGCGTCGATCTCCATCACCTTGTCGTATTGAGCGCCAGGGTCGGAGGGAAGCCGCAGCCATCGCTCCACCGCGGCGTCGAAGTCAGGGCCTTTCGGCACCTGACGCCTGCCCTGCAAGTAGTCGAAGGTGGTCTCGTCCGGGGCCACCATGCCCGCACGGGCGCCTGCCTCGATGGTCATGTTGCAGACCGTCATGCGGCCTTCCATGGAGAGGTTGCGGATGGTTTCCCCGGTGTACTCGATCACGTAGCCAACCCCACCGGCGACGCCTATCTGGTCGATGATGCCCAAGATGAGGTCCTTGGCGGTGACGCCGTCAGGGAGCGTGCCGTCTACCCGGACCTCCATGGTCTTGAGCTTGGCTTGGACCAGGCATTGGGTGGCGAGGACCAGCTCCACCTGGGTGGTGCCGATAGGCATGGCGAAGGCACCGAAGGCGCCGTGAGTGGAGGTGTGGCTATCGCCGCAGACGATGAGCTTCCCCGGCTGCGTGTAGCCCTGCTCGGGGCCAATGATGTGGACGATCCCCTGCAGGGGACTGTGCATGTCGTAGTAGGTGATGCCAAACTCTTCGGCGTTGCGCCGCATGGCGTCAAGCTGCGCCAGAGACACCTCGTCCTCGATGGGCTGGGAGCGGTTTGAGGTGGGGACGTTGTGGTCCGCGGTGGCGACGGTCAAGTCCGTACGCCGGACCTTTCGGCCCGACATACGCAGTCCATCGAAGGCCTGAGGCGACGTGACCTCGTGGATCAGGTGCAGGTCCACGTAGAGCATGGCTGGCTTGCCAGGCTCCTCCCGCACGATGTGGGCGTCCCAGTCTTTTCGAACATGGTCTTCGGGGCCATAAGTCTTCCTTTTCAAGCGGAGTGTGAAGCGTGGCTAGAATACGCCCAAGGAGCGAAAGGCGCCAGGTGAGAGATGCACGTCCCCCTTACTCTTCCTAGCTCCGGCAGGCGGCGGCCACGCGCAGGGATTGATAGCGAGTGCACCCAGCTATGGTAAGGGACCCAGTTGTAGGTCCAGGACTTTGTCCTGGCTACGGTGTGAGGGCTGCCTCAGGTGCTTTGCTGGTGTCGCCCATGGCCAGCAGCCGGTTCAGCGCGTTCATGTACGCCTGGGCCGACGCAACGATGATGTCGGTGTCGGCGGCGCGGCCGATGTAGCTGCGCCCGTCCTGCTCGATACGAATGCTCACCTCGCCGACGGCGTCGATGCCCTCCGTGATCGAGTTGACGCTGAACTCCGTGAGCTGGTTCGGCACGTGGATGATGCGGTTGATGGCCTGATAGACGGCGTCCACGGGGCCGGTGCCGGTAGCGGCGTCGATGTACACCGCGCCCTCGGCGTCTTTGAGCCGCACGGTCGCCGTGGGCATCTCGTGGTTGCCGCAGGTCACCTGGACGTGTTCCAGCGAGTACGTCTCCTCGATGCTGGTGCGCTGACCGGACATGAGGGAGATGAGGTCACGGTCCATTACCTCCCGCTTTTTATCCGCAAGCTCCTTGAACGACTGAAAGATGCCGTCCAGCTCTTCGTCGTTAGGCGCGAAGCCGAGCTCGTTGAGGCGGGCCTTCAGGCCGTGGCGTCCGCTGAGCTTGGTCAGCACGAGCTCGCTGCCTGGCACTCCCACCTCTCGCGGGTCCAGTATCTCGAAGGTCGTCCGCTCCTTGATAACGCCGTCTTGGTGGATGCCCGAGGCGTGCCGGAAGGCGTTGCGGCCGATGACCGCCTTGTTGGCCTGAACGGCGAAGCCGGTGATCTGGCTGACCAGCCGGCTGGAGCGGTAGAGCTCCGAGGTGTTGATGGTGGTGTCGGTGCCGAAGTAGTCCTTGCGCGTGCGGAGGGCCATGATGACCTCTTCAAGCGCGCAGTTGCCCGCCCGCTCGCCGATGCCGTTGATGCACCCCTCCACCTGCCGGGCCCCGGCCTTCACCGCCGCCAGGCTGTTCGAGACCGCCATGCCCAGGTCGTCGTGGCAGTGGACGGAGATGCGCACGCTGTCGCCCAGCTCAGGCACCTGCTTGCGCAGGAAGGTGATGAGCTCCGCGAACTGCGCGGGAATGGCGTAGCCCACCGTGTCGGGGATGTTGATGGTGGTGGCGCCCGCGTCTACGGTGGCACGGACGATGTGCGCCAGGAAGTCGCGGTCGGTGCGGCTGGAGTCCATGGGAGAAAACTCCACGTCGTTCACGTGCCCACGCGCCCGGGAGATGCTTTTCACCGCCATCTCCACCACCTCCTCCCGGTTCTTGCGGAGCAGCTGGTCGAGGTGGGAGTCCGAGCTGGAGAGGAAGACGTGGATCCGTGGGTGGGCCGCGTCCTTTAGCGCCTCCGCTGCCCGGTCTATGGCTTTATCGTTGGCGTGGGCCAGCGCCGTGATGATGGGCTTGCGGATCTCCCGGGCGATGGTCTGGACCGCATGGAAGTCGCCATTGGAGCTGATAGGGAACCCCGCCTCGATGACGTCCACGCCCAGCCGCTCCAGCTGCTTGGCGATCTCCAGCTTCTCCTCCACCGTCATCGCCGTGCCGGCCGACTGCTCCCCGTCTCGCAGGGTCGTGTCAAAGATCAGTACCTTATCGTCCATAACTCAGCCTCTCTCCGGTCTAACCGGGGCTATAGACCCCCCTACTTTCGCTTGAGGAACGTCATCATCTCGCGCAGCTGGGTGCCTACGTCCTCCACCGGGTGGTTGGCGTCCTGCTCCCGCATGGCGTGGAACTTGTGGGCGCCCTCGTGGTTTTCGGCGATCCACTCCCGAGCAAAGGTGCCGTCTTGAATGTCTGTCAGAATCTTCTTCATGTTCTGGCGGACGTGGTCGTCCACGATGGACGGTCCACGCGTGTAGTCGCCGTACTCGGCAGTGTCGCTGACGGAGTAGCGCATGTACTTGAGCCCGCCTTCGTAGATAAGGTCCACGATGAGCTTCAGCTCGTGCAGCACCTCGAAGTAGGCGATCTCCGGCTGGTAGCCCGCCTCGGTCAGCGTCTCGAACGCGGCCTTGATGAGGGAGGTGGTCCCTCCGCACAGGACAGCCTGTTCGCCGAACAGGTCGGTCTCCGTCTCCTCCTGAAAGGTGGTGGCCACGATGCCGGCGCGGAGGCAGCCGATGCCCATGCCATAGGCCAGGGCGTTCTGGAGCGCTTGGCCCGATGCGTCCTGATGTACGGCTACCAATGCAGGGATTCCTGATCCCTCCACGTAGAGCTCCCGCAGCCGGTGGCCCGGCCCCTTGGGCGCGATCATGGTCACGTCCACGTCTTGGGGCGGCACGATTTCCTGGAAATGGATGTTGAACCCATGGGCGAACATGAGGGTCTTGGTGCTGTCGAGGAACGGCTCCACTGACTCCTCATACACCTGTCGCTGGGCCATGTCCGGCACCAGCATCATGATGACGTCGGACTCCTTGGTGACCTGGTCGGGCGTATCCACTCGGACGCCCTCCGCTTCGACTCGGGGCCAGCTTGGACTGCCGGGGTACAGGCCAACCATCACCTCACAGCCGCTATCGCGCAGGCTGAGAGCGTGGGCGTGGCCCTGGCTTCCAAAGCCCAAAACGCCCATGCGCTTGCCCTCGAGCCGCCCCAGGTTGGTATCCTTCTCGTAGTAGATCGTCGCCATTGGACCTTCCTCCTTGGCCGTGACAGCTTTTCGTTTATTCTCCCTCTCGCCTAGCAGGGTGCTGAAAAACCCTTTCGACCATCCCCCTGGCCCCCTTCCTGGCCAGGAAGGGGGGAGAATTTATATCTGAGGGACACCCTCAGACTCTCGGCAAAGGGGCTGCGCCCCTCTGCACTCCCCTTTTTTCATCAGCCTGCTGGAGGGAGTTGGACCAGGGGGGTGTCCCCCGATTAAGAACTCCGCAACTGGTGCGCTACGGCACCGCCTCCACGTCGGGCGCGCTCTCGGTGGTGGCCGCCGCACTGATTGGCCTGCCTCCCGTGTTCGTAGCGCCTCGTGCCATGGCCACGCGTCCGGTGCGCATCATCTCCCGCAGGCCGAAGGGCTTGAGCAGCTCGATAAGCGAGTCTATCTTGTCCTCGTCTCCCGTGACTTCGATGATCATGAGGTCGGAGGCCACGTCGATGATGTTGGCGCGAAAGATGTCCACCAGCTGAATGATCTCAGCACGGCTGGCCTGGGACGCTTTTACCTTCACCAGCGCTAGCTCTCTGGAGACCATGTGCTCTTGGGAGATATCGCTGACGCGCACCACGTCGATGAGCTTGTAGAGCTGCTTGGTCACCTGCTCCACTACGCCTTCGTCGCCCTGGACCACAAATGTCATGCGGGAGAGGCTTGGGACTTCGCTGTGGCCCACGGCCAGGCTGGAGATGTTGAAGCCGCGCCGCCGGAACATGCCCGTGACCCGGGTCAAAACGCCCGGCAGGTCTTCCACCAGGGCCGAGATGGTATGTTCGCTTACCTCTGCCATATACGTTCCTCGGCTATTGGGCCCTCCAGCATCTCCGCGACGCTCTCGCCCGCAGGGACATGGGGGTAGACGTTCTCTTCCGGCTCAACCCGGAAGTCGATGATGGCCGGACCCGGATGGGCCATGGCATCCTCGATGGCCTGGCGCACGTGGGCCTTCTCCGTGACTCGGACCGCCCAGATGCCGTACGCCTCCGCCAGCTTCACGAAGTCTGGATTGCCGGTGTACCCCACGGCGACGCGCACGCCGTTGAAGAACAGGTCTTGGAGCTGCCGCACCGCGCCCAGGAAGTTGTTATTGATGATGGCGAACTTCACCGGGACCTTGTTTTCGACGATGGTGGCCAGCTCGGACATGGTCATCTGGAAGCCCCCGTCGCCCGCGACGCTCCAGACCGTCTCGCCAGGGCGAGCGATCTGGGCGCCCATGGCGGCTGGCACCTCGAAGCCCATGGTCCCCAGGCCGCCGGACGTGATCCAGCTATTGGGCCGTCGGAAGGCGTAGTGCTGGGCCGCCCACATCTGGTGCTGCCCAACGCCCGTGACGATGACGGCCTCCCCGCGGGTCACCTCCGACAGCTCGTGCACGACATACTGCGGGAGCAGCTTGTCGGTCTCCGGCACTTTGTGAGACGGGTGCTCATCGCGGAGCTGATCGACCTGCTTCAGCCACTCGGTGTGCGTGGCAGGCTCCACCTCGCGGACCAGCGCGCGCAGCACGTGTCTGGCGTCGCCCACGATGGGCACTTCAACCCGCACGTTCTTGCCTACCTCGGCCGGGTCGATGTCGATGTGGATGACCTTGGCCCGAGGAGCGAAGGCGCTGAGCCTGCCGGTAACCCGGTCGTCGAAGCGCATGCCTATGGCGACCAGCAGGTCGGCCTGGTCGATGGCGTAGTTGTTGAAAGCCATGCCATGCATGCCCGGCATGCCCAGGCTCAGGACGTGGTCCTCGCGGAAGCTGCTGATGCCGAGCAAGGTGGTGATGACGGGTATTTGGGCCTTCTCCGCCAGCTCGTGAAGCTCGCTGAACGCGCCGGAGATAACCACGCCGTGGCCCGCCAGAATCAGGGGCCGCTGGGAGTCCCGAATGAGACGGCTGGCCCTTTTAATCATCTGGCCGTGGCCTTCCAGGGTCGGCTTATAGCCCCGGAGCTTCACCGAATCGGGGTATTCAAACTCGGCGCGCTCCGTCAGGACGTCGCGAGGGATGTCGATGAGAACTGGTCCCGGACGGCCCGTGCGGGCGATGTGGAAGGCTTCCTTGAAGACCCTGGGAAGCTCGTTGGCGTGCATGACCAGGTAGTTGTGCTTCGTTATGGGAAGCGTTATGCCGGTGCTATCCGTCTCCTGGAAGGCGTCTCGACCGATGGCGGCCCGGGGCACCTGTCCGGTGATTGCCACGATAGGCACCGAGTCCATCATGGCCGTGGCCAGGGGTGTCACCAGGTTGGTGGCGCCGGGGCCCGAGGTGGCGATGCAGACACCGACCTTGCCCGACGCCCGGGCGTAGCCGTCGGCCGCGTGGCCGGCGCCCTGCTCGTGGCGTACGAGGATGTGCTTCAGCTGCGGGTACTCCGGAAACGTTTGGTACAGGGGCAGGATGGCGCCTCCGGGCAACCCGAACATGACCTCCACCCCTTCGCGGAGGAGGCTCTCGCATACCATCTGTCCACCGGTCAGCTGCATAACTGGCTGCCTCGCCTTAGCTGCCCTATTGCTTGTCCGCTACCTATGACGCGCGCCGCGGCCATAAGCCCCTCGGAAGGGGGTACCCTCACGAAACAAAAAATCCCGCCCCACGCAGGGACGGGACGTTTTCCCGCGGTACCACCCTTCTTCCCCGAAGTACATCGGGGCACCTCAATGCGCCGTAACGGTGCGCTCCGCCGCCCTACTATCTGGCCCTATGGCTCTTTCAGGCTGGCCGCTCCAGGACGAGTTCGGGGCCTTCGCACCACCGGCCTTGCACCAACCGCCGGCTCGCTGAGGTGGGGTCCCCCCTACTACTTCCCTTCTTCGCGGAATGCGTATGCAAAGGGGTACTGTAGCACGATTCCAAGCGGCACACAACCTTCGATTCCGTCGGCGGCCCGACGTGGATGAACCCGCCGGTGCTTCGGTGCGCCGATGGAGCTGGCCATGGAAAAGACGCCTCGTGTGTCGGTGCCGCGGCTTGCCGGGGTACGAGAGCACCTGCTAGCATCGGTCTGACTCTCAACGGTGGTGCGCATGGCGATGCAGGTTCCGTCTCCGCCCTCCACTCTCACGCAGGCTCTGTGGGGGCCACGGCATGTGGCCGCTAGCCTGCTGGGCCTGGTGGGCATCTGGGTTCTGGGCGGAGTGGCGCTGGAGCTGCTGGAGAGGGCCCTCCCTGATGCAAACATAGTACTCGCCGCGGCCATTATGTTGGAGGGCGGGATTCTGGCCCTGGCGTGGTGGTTTGGTCCTCGAGCCAGGGGTCTGCCGCTGTCAGCCCTAGGCTTCAGAAGCATCGGCTTGGGCGCCACGGCCCGTTACGCCCTGGTGGTGCTCCTGGGGAGCTTTGCCGTCAGCACGCTGTACATCCTGATCGCGGAGCAGATCGCGCCCGATAAGCTGGTGCCTCCGCCTGTTCCCGAGGAGCTAGGAGTAGAGGGCGCCGTGGTGCCGGGCTTTGTGTTGGTGGTGGTGCTGGGGCCGCTGGCCGAGGAAGCGTTCTTTCGAGGCTTCATCTTCGCCGGGCTGGCGTGGCGCTGGGGGTTGTGGCCCGCCGCTTTCGCGAGCGCAGCCCTCTTTGCCGTGGCCCATGGGACCCTTGGCCTGTTGGTGCCGGCGTTCGCCAGCGGACTCGTGTTCGTATGGGCGTTTCGCAGGTCCGGATCGCTATGGCCGGTGGTGGCGGCCCACGCCGTTCAAAACGGCCTGGCCTTCAGCGCGGCGTTGTACAGATGAGCGCGCGCCTTCAACAAGCGCTGACAGGTCTGAAGCCGGGAGGGCGCGTCGGAGTGGCCCCGTACCTCACCGTCGGTTTTCCCACGGTGGAGGATACGCTGGACCTGGTGCCCGCATTGGCCCAGTCGGGCGCCATCGCCATAGAGCTTGGCATCCCCTTCAGCGACCCGCTGGCCGACGGTCCCACCGTCCAGGCCGCCAGCTATCGCGCCCTGGAACAGGGGGTCACGCCTGCCGTCTGCCTTGAGGTGTGCAAGACCCTTAGGCAGCGCGGGGTCACCATCCCTCTTCTCCTCATGGGCTACTACAACCCTACCTTGAGCCGTGGCGTCGCCGCCTTCGCCGACGATGCCGCCACGGCGGGCGCCGATGGCGCAATCGTGCCGGACCTGCCGCCCGAGGAGGCGGGAGAGCTACGTGCGGAGCTGAAGCGCCACGGCCTGAGCCTCATTCCTATGCTGGCGCCTACCAGCACCGACCAGCGCATCGCCCTTGCCTGCGAAGCGGCCGATGGGTTCGTCTACTGCGTCAGCGTTACTGGAGTCACCGGCGCCAGGTCGGAGGTCTCTCCGGGCTTGGTGGAGTTCCTGGAGCGGGTGCGCAGGCACACGGCGCTCCCCCTGGCCGTGGGGTTCGGCATCTCGGAGCGCCGGCACGTGAAGGCGGTCGGCGCCTACGCCGAGATGGTGGTTGTAGGCAGCAGGCTCCTGACCGTGATAGACTCGGCGCCGCCAAACGAGCGGGTGGCCCAGGCCGGCCGGTACATCGCCGAGCTGGTCGAAGAGGCAACGCCCGCGTCTAAGGATGAGGTACGGTGATGAGCAGCGCGTGTTTGGGCATCCGGGGCGCCACGACCGCCGATGAGAATACCAAGGGCGCCATCGTAGACGCAACGGAGGAGTTGCTGCGGGAGATGGTGCGGGCGAACGGGATTGCGGAGGAGGACGTCGCTGCGGTATTCTTTACGACAACAAAGGACTTGAACGCCGAATTCCCGGCCGTGGCTGCTAGGGTGAGACTAGGGTGGGAGAAGACGGCGCTCATGAACGGCCCAGAGCTGGACGTCCCGGATGGGACACCATCGGTAGTTCGGGTGATGCTCCTGGCCAACACGGAGCGGAGCAAAGAGAGCCTGGTTCACGTGTACCTGAAGGGCGCCCGTAACTTGCGGGCCCGAGGAACGGCACAGTGACGACCTCCACAAACATCTACGCGGGTGGTAACCCAGCTCCTTGGAACGCAGGGGTGTGGGCTTCTAATCATTCGCGTCTCTCCCCCCTCTTTACGGTGCAGGAGCACGCGTTCCTCTATACAGGGACGGCTCCTGCCACTGGCACCATCGCGGGCACCTATCGCTAGCGTAGCGACAATCGCACTACACCGCCCCAAGCATGTGAGCCAGAAAGGACTGCGCCATGACGCAATCCATCTACGACGTAAACGTTGAGAGAATCGTCTCCCTCATGGCCCCCCGGGGGCTCATTGAGCGGCTGCCGGTCACGCCAGACGTTGCCGATACGGTCCTCCAAGGCCGTGAGCAGATCAGACGGGTCCTGGAAGGGGAAGACCCACGGCCGCTGCTCATCGTCGGGCCGTGCTCCATCCATGACGAAAAGGCGGGTCTTGAGTACGCCGAGCGGCTGGCACGGCTCTCGGAACGGCTCTGTGAGCGCATGCTGGTGGTCATGCGGGTCTACTTTGAGAAGCCGAGGACCATCTTGGGGTGGAAGGGGCTCATTTACGACCCGCACCTAGACGGCACCTTCGACATCGAGTCGGGTCTCGTGCAGGCGCGTGGCTTTCTCCTGAAGGTGGGAGCGCTGGGGCTGCCGGCGGCCACCGAGTTCTTGGACCCGATCGTGCCCCAGTACCTGGCCGACCTGGTCTCATGGGCGGCCATCGGCGCGCGAACGGTCGAGAGCCAAGTCCACCGGCAGATGGCCAGCGGGCTGAGCATGCCCGTGGGGTTCAAGAACAGCACCGACGGCAACTCGCAGAACGCCGTGGACGCCGCGGTGGCGGCCCGCTCGCCGCACGCTTTTCTCGGCATCGACCGCGACGGCAATACCTCCGTGGTCCTCACCAAGGGCAACCCGCATGACCATATCGTCCTGCGGGGAGGGACCGGCGGCTCGAACTACATGGCGGCCGCCATCACCAAGGCCCAGGACCAACTCCGCGCCGCCGGACTGCCGCCCCGGCTGATGGTGGACTGTAGTCACGCCAACTCATCCAAGGACTACACCCGCCAGTCGATTGGGTTCCGTGACGTCATGGCGCAGCGCCAGGCGGGAAACACCGGCATCACCGGCATCATCGGCTGCATGGTGGAGAGCCACCTCTTCCCCGGGAACCAGCAGCTCGGTGACGACCCTTCCACACTGAAGTACGGGGTCTCCATCACCGACGCCTGTATCGGTTGGGAGGAAACGGAAGCGCTCTTGACCGAGGCGTACACATCGTTGGCGGCGAGCGCCGCCTGAAGGTGCCCATGACCAGCCTGCACCGAGAGTTGGCCAGGGGTGGTCCCGGAGGGGCCACGGCCCTCACTTTGGGCGTCTTTGACGGCGTGCATCGGGGGCACCGGCACCTTATCCAACACCTCCAAGCCGTCGCCGCGCGTGAGGGCGTCACGCCGGTGGTAGTCACCTTCGGCAATCATCCAATCACCGTTCTGCGCCCTGAGATACCTCTGGCCTTGCTTACCACCCTGGAGGAGCGCTTGGCGCTGCTCCGGGCCGCCGGCGTGGAGTACGTGGTGCCCATCACCTTCACGCGGGACCTGTCGCTCTTCACAGCCGAAGAGTTTGTCCTGGCGCTGCAGGAGGCGCTGGGTATGGTTGCCCTGGTAGTCGGTCCGGACTTCGCCATGGGCCACCAGCGCCAGGGCACCATTCCGGTGCTGCAGGCGCTGGGCGCAAAGCACGGGTTTTCCGTGGAGGTCGTAACGCCCCTGACCCTGGAGGGAGGTGTCGTTAGCAGCACGGCGGTGCGTGATGCGTTGGCGGCGGGCGATGTAAGAGAGGCGGCACGCTGTTTGGACCGGCCCTACGCCATCGCCGGCGTGGTGGAGCGAGGCGAGGGCCGCGGCGCCCAGCTCAGCTTCCCTACCGCCAACGTCGCGGTCCAGGGCGACCTGGCGTTGCCCGCCGACGGGGTGTACGCCGCGTGGCTCACCGTGGGCAAGGCCTGCTATCCGGCTGCCGTCAGCATTGGCACCAAGCCTACCTTCCACGAGGCGGGCCCGCGTGAGATAGAGGCGCACGCGCTGGATTTCAGCGGCGATTTGTATGGGCGTAGGGTGGTGGTGGAGTTCGCGCATCGAGTCCGGGGTCAGGAGCGCTTTCCCACGGTGGACGCGCTAGTGGAGCGGATGCACGAGGACGTGGCCCTTGTCCGGGAGGTGCTGGCTCAGACGCCGCAACGAGCGAGTCTCGACGATTAGGAGGCCACGAGGGGCCCTATGCTGAAGCCTGACGCCGAAACACTCCACCGCATTACGCGGCGCGGTGTGGCTGAGATCATCGTGGAATCGGAGTTTGTGCGGCTCCTGAATGAAGGCCGTCCGCTGCGGTTGAAGATGGGGTTCGACCCCAGCAGGCCGGACCTGCACCTAGGCCACGTGGTCGGCCTCCGAAAGCTGCGGCAGCTCCAGGAGCTTGGGCACCAGGTGGTCCTGATCGTCGGCGACTGGACCGCCCAGATCGGCGACCCGTCGGAACAGTCGGACACACGCACCATGCTGACCGCCGATGAGGTGAGGGCCAACGCCGAGACGTACATGCATCAGTTCTTCAAGGTCATCGACCGAGGGCGGACCGAGGTGCGGCAGCAGAGCGAGTGGTTCGGCGCGTTCACGCTGGGGACGGTCTTCGAGCTGACCGCCAAGTTCACCGTGAACCAGTTTTTGCACCGCGACGACTTCGCGCAGCGCTACGAGGCCAACCAGCCCGTGGCCGTGACCGAGCTGCTGTACCCGCTGCTCCAGGCTTACGACTCCGTGGAGGTAAAGGCCGACGTGGAGTTCGGCGGAACCGACCAGAAGTTCAACCTGCTGGTCGGCCGTGAATTGCAGGAGAAGATGGGCCAGCGGTCGCAGCAGTGCTTCCTCATGCCCATCCTGCCGGGCACCGATGGGGTGCGGCGCATGGGCAAGTCGCTGGGCAACTACATCGCCCTGGAGGACCCGCCCGACGAGATGTTCGGCAAGACCATGTCGCTGCCGGACGCCGTGCTGCCCACCTACTTCGAGCTGCTGACGGACGTGCCGGAGGCTGAGCTAGCCGAGGTGCGGCAGGCCGTCGAGCGCGGCGGGGCCGGCGCCATGGAGCTAAAGAAGCGGTTGGCTGGGGAGATGGTAGCCTGGTTTCACTCGGCGGAGGCCGCGCGGGAGGCGGAAGTAGCGTTTGGTCGCGTGGTCCAGCGCGGCGACGCGCCGGAGGATGTGCCGGAGTTGGTCGTGCTGGAGGCCACATCTGGGGTGAAGGCCCTCGGCGATGAGGTCGTCACTGTCGATCTGAGGCAATTTCTCTTGACCGTGGGTCTGGCGGCAAGCAGCAGCGAGGCGAGGAGGTTGCTTATTCAGGGCGCGGTGGAGATCGATGACCAGCGGGCCGTTCAGGAGCCATCGACTGAGATCCGCTTTGGCTCCGTTATCAAGGTCGGCACCCGCCGCTACGTGCGCGTGGTGAAGCGCTAGGTCGTGTGTTCGTGGTTTGACAAGCTCACCACGAACGGAAACCAACCCTTTGCCCGTTCGTCCTGAGCCTGTCGAAGGACGAAGTCATGGCTCTCTACGGCGATATGATCTAGCGCGTTGATTGGGGTCTGTGCCAGACGCCAACGTGACTGTTCCCACCCAGCCCGCCCCGTGCGGTTCCTCCGCTGGGCGAAGCGTCTCGGCGTGGGCTTAGACACTTCACGTTGATGCTCTGGGACAGGGACACCGCAAGTAGGTGCAGGACACGTCCTGCGTGACTTTCCCACCCAGCCCACCCCGTGGCGTTGCTCGCTGGGCAGAGGCGCTGCCCTCTTCCCCTCCATGTCATTCCGAGTCCGCCTGAGGCGGACGAGGAATCTCGTAGTGTTTCGACGTTAGCGTGCGGTAGGCCTAGGTTGATTGTCCCACCCAGGCCCGCCACGGAGCAGCGCTCCGGGGCGCGACGCTACGTGCGCGCGGCGGATGAAGGACCCCATCCTAACCTTCCCCTGCAGGAGGGAAAGGGACTTTATCATCCGCCACTCTTTGTCCTTGCAGTCACCACGTAGACCGGGTCGGTGTAAAAGCCATGCTGAGGGCTGACGTCTAGCTTCTCGGGCCGCTCCCACCCGCCGGCGTTGGCGAAGTAGGACGCGACCAGCTCGCCGTGTCCAGCGTCGTCCAGCCGCTGCCAGATAGCCACGGCCTTGGTGGGGAACATGCGGTTGGAGTAGACCACGTGGAAGGTGGCGCCCTCCTTGAGCACCCGACGCACTTCCTGAAAGACCTCCACCGGCCGGGTGAGGTACTGGATGGAGACGGTGATGACCGCCGCGTCGAAGACCTGGTCGTCGAAGGGCAGCCTTGGGTCGACGTTCACGTCGTGGACCACGCATTCGTCGAGCTGAGGGTTCTCCCGCATCTCCACAGCGTTCAGGCCCAGGCCCACCAGCTTGCCCGTGAGGAAACCCTCCGGCAGGTGGGAGCGCCAGCTGCTCAGCAGGTCCAGGACGGCGCTGTCCTTGGGCAGCGTGCGGCCGAAGTAGTCGGCGATGGCTGCGATGGCGTGGTCATCGATATGCACCACCAACCGCGGCTCGATGTAGAAGAACCGGTCGGGTGACTCGTCCTCGCGGCGGAAGTACCAGGGCGGGTAGGGCTGTTCTCGGTCGATGGCCATGCTTGAGTCTAGCGTGTTTTCAGCGGTGGAGCTTTCGGCAGGGGTTCGGCGGGACCTCTTTCGCGAAGGGGTCTCCCCGACGTACTACATCTGCTCGGGCGCGGCCATGCCCATAAGGGACAGGGTGCGGGCCAGGAGCGTTCTGCTGGCCTGGCATAGCTTGAGGCGGGCCTTGGTCAACGGCTCGTCGGCTGGGTCGCTGGAGACCACCCGGCAGTGGTCGTAGAACCAGTGGAAGGCCGTGGCGAGCTCCGTGGCGTAGTGGGGCAGGTGGTGCGGCGCCAGCGTTCGGGCCACGGTATCGACTACCTCCGGCAGCATGACCATCTTGCGGATGAGCGCTAGCTCCGCCTCGTGGGCCAGCAGCGATACGTCGCCGTCGTCCCACGTAACGCCGCGCTCCTCGGCCAGGCGGAGGATGCCGGCGATGCGGGCGTGGGCGTACTGGACGTAATAGACCGGGTTATCGGCGGACTGGGTCTTGGCCAGCTCCAGGTCGAACTCCATCTGGCTTTCGGCGGCGCGGGAGAGGAAGAAGTAGCGGCAGGCATCGGGGCCTACCTCGTCCACCAACTCTTGCAACGTCACCATCTCGCCGGTGCGCTTGGAGGCGCGGACGGTCTCCCCGTCCCGCTTCAAAGTGACCAGCTGGTTGATGATGATGGCCAGCCGGTCGGGGTCGGCCCCCAAAGCGCCCACCACGGCCTTCATGCGGGGCACGTGGCCCTGGTGGTCGGCGCCCCAGACGTCGATGACCCAGTCGAACTTCCGCTCCACGAACTTGTTGTAGTGGTAGGCCACGTCGGTGGCGAAGTACGTTGGCTGGCCGGTGCTGCGCACCAGCACGTTATCCTTGTCGTTTCCCAGCGTGGAGGAGGTGAACCAGCGGGCGCCCTCCCGCTCCACCGTGTATCCGCCGTCCTCCAGCAGCTTCATGGCGGTCTCGTACTGGTGGTTCTGGTAGAGGTCCCGCTCGCTAAACCACACGTCGTAGGTAATGCCCAGCGCCTCCATGTCCCGGCGGATGACGGCCAGCATACGCTCCAGCGCGATGACACCTATCTCGGCGATGGCGCCATCGCGAGGCATGTCCGCAAACCGGCTGCCGAACTCTTCGGCTAGCTCTCGGCCCATCTCCACCAGGTACTGGCCCTGATAACCGCCCGCGGGGACTTGCTCGTCACGGCCGAGGGCTTGGGCGTACCGGGCGTACAACGAGGTGTAGAACAGGTCCATCTGAGTGCCGGCGTCGTTGACGTAATACTCGCGGGTGACGTCGTAGCCGGCGGCGGCCAGGACGCTGGCCAGGGTGCTGCCCAAGACTGCGCCACGGGCGTGGCCGACGTGCAGCGGCCCGGTCGGGTTCACGCTGACGAACTCCACCTGGACCCGCTGGCCTCCGCCGGTATCGGTATCAGCGTAGCTGCCGCCGGCCTCGTTGATGACGCTCACCTGGCGCTGGAGCCACTCCGGCCGCAGCACGAAATTGAGGAACCCCGGCGGCGCCGCCCAGACCCGCTCAATGGCCTCGTCGTCCTGCACGAGGGGGGCCAGCTTCTCAGCGATCTGCAGGGGGTCCATGCGCGCCGTTCGAGCCAGGCGCAGAGGCAGGCTGCTGGCGAAGTCGCCGTGCTCCGGGTTCTGCGGCCGCTCTATGAGCACGGCTGGCGTGGCTGCGATGGGTAGAATATCCAGCCGCTGGGCCCTCTCCACGGCGTCGGCGAGGCGATGGGCGATGGTGTCGCGGACCAGCATGACCTGGTTATCATACCAGGCCGTTTCCAGGTCACCAAGGCGCTCCCAAACGCGGATGCGGCTTTTGCAAAGGCGTCGAGGGGTGACCTACGGGTTCGGCCTGGGCGGGAGAGCGGGTAAACCTGCCTGAGAGCCTGACATTCCTCGAGGGCTTTACATAGGCGCTACCGGCTTGGCGGTGGTGTAAAGGGGCGCTACGCCAAGGCATTATATCGCTACAGCTAGGAGCCCTTGGTTAGACCTTCATCACCTGAGGGTTGCCCCGCCCCTCAGGTGATTTTCCCACCCGGCCCGCCCCGTATCGCCGGCCCTGACGAAGGGAATGCCCCGGCGTGGGCTTCACGGCACCACGTGGTAATGAACCACAGGAACACCGCAAGAGGGTGCAGGGTGAACCCTGCTAGATGGGAATGCCCCAAAGGGGGTACCACTCGGTGACGTCGCGCTCGGTGGGTAGGTCCTTGCGCAGGGCCTTCTCCATGCGGACCTCCAGGGGGTAGTCCCGAAGCTGGTCCTGGGGGTCGCCCTTAGGAACGAAGGGAGTGTAGCGCCCCGTTTTCGGGTGGCAGACCCAGTAGAGGCGGCTGTCCATCCAGGTGAAGGGGAAGACCGCGGCCAGCAGGCGCTCGCCTACGCCCTGCGCTTGGAGCGCCTCAGAGGCACGCCCCAGCGACCGCGCCAGCGCATCCAGCTTCTCGGCTTCCGCGATCACCCAGGCGTGGTCGTGGTCGTCGGCTTGGACTCGGTACGCGACACTGAGGAAAGAACCGTCTCTGCGGAGGGCGCTTTCCACCTCCACGGCGGTATCGCCGCCTTCAGGCGGGGAGTTGGACGGGCGGATAATGAGGCCAGCTTGTCCGGTAGTGAAAGTGCCTAGCTCGTTCTGGAGCTTCTGGGCCAACTGGGCCATGGCCTCTAGGGCCTCGGCCCAATCGGCCGGTGCCTTGGCCCGACGGCCGAAGAGTGCGCCGAGTAACCCCATGGCTAGCCCATGGCTGCTTCCAGCTCTCGGAGCCGCTCGATCCGCGTGGCCACCTTGGGGTGAGTGGAGAAGAGGTTGACCACGGAATCGCCCACCGCCGGGAGGATAAAGAAGGCGTTCAACCCCTCGGCCTTCCGCAGGTCGTTCTTGGGAACGCGGGTCAAGGTGGCGCTGATGCGCGTGAGGGCCGCGGCCAGGTCCATGGGCCTGCCGGTGAGGATGGCCGCGCCCCGGTCGGCGGAGAACTCGCGGTACCGGGATAGGGCCGCCAGCAGGAGCTGGCTCACCAGCCATACGACAATCGTAAGAACATACGCCATCATGATGGCGCCGGCTGCGTTGCCGCGTCCACCGCGGCCCGAGAAGGCGCCGAACAACCCCATCCAGAAGAGGAGGCTCATGAGGGTGGGAGCGACCACCGCGAAGAAGCTGGCGTAGGTCATCACTACCACGTCGCGGTGCTTGATATGGCTCATTTCGTGGGCCAGCACCGCCTCCATCTCCTTGTCGTTGAGGAGCTGTTTGAGGCCGGTGGTGACGGCAATGACAGCAGACTTGGCGCTGCGACCCGTGGCAAAGGCGTTGGGGACCTGGGTGTCGGAGATGGCGACCTTGGGCTTTGGGACACCCGCGACCTCGGCTAACCCCTCCACCATGGCGTGCAGCTTGGGCTCTTGCTCCGCCGAGACCACCTTGGCCCGCATGGACAGGAGCACCATGCGACCGGAGAGCATGAACTGGATGCCGACTATCACGACGGCGAAGACCAGGATGACTGGGATAGCCGCCCCCAACTGGAGGAGCCCGAAGATGAACCCTCCGTAGACCAGACCCAGGAGCAACAGGGTGATGAACATCCGCGCCTGAAGCTGGGGGTCTTTGCCAATGTCTCTTTGCATCATCGGTTTCACCTCTGTGGCGGAGGCCGCGGGCTCGCTCACGGGGCAGTCACGGCCTTCGCATACTATACCGTGTCTTGGAGAGGGGTGGTCGGCACCCTCTAGGGCTTGAGTCACTAATGCGTTCAATAAATGCGGGGAGAGTTGCAGAGCCCCGTCCATGGTTCGACAGGCTCACCACGAACGGGGAAAATCCGCTCGTCCTGAGCTTGTCGAAGGATGAGCGGATTATGTCCCGACAGGTCAGGACTGACTCACCCTCGCGCAGTTTATTATAGGCGGCCCCTCAGCGCGGACCTGGGGTACCAGACGCCGAGGGAGTAAGGTCCAGTTCGCTGGCGACCGCGCGGAACCCTTCCATGGCGCCCTCCAGCACTCGGTCCGCCACGCAGAAGGAGATGCGGAAGTAACCGGGAAGGCCGAAGCCCCTGCCTGGCACCACGAGCACCCCATGCCGCTGGAGCGCGTCCACGACGACCATTTCGTCTTCCCCTGGGGACTCCGGAAACATATAGAAAGCGCCTTGCGGTTTGACGGCATGGTAGCCCATAGAGGTGAGACGGTCGTAGAGAAAGTCCCGTTTGCGTTGGTACTCGCTCACGTCCACCGTCACGCCCTGAAGCGCTTTCACCACGTGCTGCATGAGGGCGGGAGCGTTGACGAAGCCCATAACCCTGTTGCAGAAGATGAAGGCGTCCATGAGCTCTTCGTGGCCGGGACATTCGGGGTGGACGGCCACGTAACCGATGCGCTCGCCGGGAAGGGCCAGGTCTTTCGAGTGGGAAGTGATGGTGATGGTGCGCTTGTAGACGTGCTGGGGGAATGGGTACTGGAGGCCATCGAAAAGCAACCGCCGGTACGGCTCATCGCTGATCAGGTAAACTTCCGCGCCTCGCTCACGGCCAGCGCGTTCCAGCAGTGCGGCGATCCGGGCCACCAACTCGGCGCTGTAGACCGCTCCCGAGGGGTTATTCGGCGAGTTCAGCAGCACCGCCTTGGTACGGGGCGTCAGCTTCGCCTCCAGCTCAGCTAGGTCCGGGTTGAACTGCCCGTCGCAGCCGACCACCACCGGCACTCCCTGGTGGTTGGTGGCGTAGAAGAGGTACTCGGCAAAGAAGGGGGCGAAGATAACCACCTCGTCACCCGGGTCCAGGATGGCGTGCAGCGCCACGTTGATGCCGCCGCCAGCCCCAACGCACATCATGACGTGCCCGGCTTGGTACGGCAGACCAGTCTCCTTTGCGAGCTGCTCCGCCACCGCCTGCCTGGTCTCCGTGTAACCTGCGTTGGGCATGTAGCGGTGCATCCCCGGCTGCGGGTCGCTCGCCAGGCGCCGCAGTTCTCGATAAAACTCTGGGGGCGGGTCCATATCTGGATTGCCCAAGGAGAGGTCGAAGACGTTTGCTTCGCCGCGCTCCTGCTTCATGGCGATGCCGGCCTCAAACATGCGCCGGATCCACGAGCTATTCGCCATGTGCGCTCGCACGCTCTGGGCGATGGCCATATCGTTCCTACCTTAGACCAAGGTATCGCAAGGATAGAGGCCGATGCTCCCGCCCGCAACCGTGGGTCTGAGCGGCCTTTGAGGGCCAGCTCGTGCTTTAGGGCAAGGCCTGGCGCCGGTTGAGCACGGTCGCGCCAAATGATAGACTCGTACTGATCGATACGCCCTATGGCGGAGGCGATGATGGCGGAGCATTTAGCGGGTAGGCTTCAGGCAGAGATCCGCTACTGCCTCATCTGAGGGTACTTACCAATGGCCGTCTGGACGGCGGTAGAGTTGAACAATGCGTTCAGCGGAGACGTGGGTATTTCCATGACCCCGGTTGGGGGTGGCCGGCTCGAGGTGTACGTAGCCGGAGACCTGGTCTACAACAACAAGGAACGGGGTCTCGTCGGGATCGGCTTGAATGAAATCAACGAATTGAAGATGGTCATTCGCGAACGACTGGAAACAGTAACATCAGCTTCTTAGCGTAGCGCTTCGTGTGAAAATGGCAGCTAAAACCTTGATACTTTTCCTTAGCCTATTGCTATAATCGGCAACAATGTGATGGATTACCGATACAGCCCTGAAAGCCCTTTCCGCTAGCGGAAAGGGCTTTTTACGTCCGTACGATTCCAGTGGTGGGAACGAGAGAAATCGATGCTGAAGGAGGTGAGGTGTGCGGTTGACTAACTTCATTCCGCAGCTGCTCATGCCGCGAGAGGACCGGTTCTTTGGTCTGCTCCGCAGCAGTACGCGGAACCTGCACGAGGTGACCATAAAGCTGGTGGAATTCATGGAGCACTACGAGGAGGCGGAGGCCAGGGCAAAAGAGATCAAGGACCTGGAGGAGGTGGGGGACCACCTGATCCACCAAATTATGATGAACTTGCACCGGACCTTCGTAACTCCCTTTGACCGCGAGGACATCGCTCAACTGGGGGAGCGGCTAGACGACGTGGTGGACATGGCGGAGGAGGTGGCCCGGACCATGGTGGAGTACCAGATTCGTGAGCCCACGCCTCGGGCCATCGAGCTGGCCAAGATCCTCCAACAGGCGGGGGAAACCTTGGAACAGGCCGTGGAGATGCTCCATCACCGGGGCTCCCGACTGCGGCAGATCCTGCCCCTCTCCGTGGAGCTGAACCGCTTGGAGAACGAGGCTGACCAGGTCACATCGAAGGCGTTGGGTGAGTTGTTCGCCAACGAAAAGGACCCCATAGAGGTTATCAAGTGGCGGGAGGTCTACGGGGACTTGGAGGAGGCCACGGACCGGTGCGAGGATGCCGCGAACATCCTCGAGGCTATCGTGCTCAAGCATGCCTGAGGTGACACTCCTCGTGGTGAGCATCGTGTTGGCGGTGGCTTACGCCTATGCCAACGGCATGAACGATGCCGCCAATACCATCGCGACCGTTATCTCTACCCGGGTGCTTACCCCAGGGATCGCCGTGGCGATGGCGGGCACCCTCAACATGGTGGGCGCCCTCACGGGTACCGCGGTGGCCACAACCATCGGTAAAGGGATCATTGACCCTTCGCTAATGACCCAGTACGCGGTCATCTCCGCTATCGGCGCCTCGGTCCTTTGGGTGGTCGTCGCCACGCGTTGGGGTTACCCAGTCAGCGTCAGCCACTCCCTCATTGCGGGCGTGGTGGGGGCGGGCATCGCGGTTGCGGGCGTCGATGGCCTGAACATGGTCGTGGTCGTGAAGGTGCTTCTGGCGCTGGCCTTCTCACCGTTGCTGGGATTCATCGGTGGATTCCTTTTCATGATGGCGCTTTATTGGCTACTGCGACGGCGGTCTCCTTACGCCGTCAACGCTGTGGGAGGTAGGCTCCAGATCCTTTCAGCGGGGTTCCTCTCCTACAGCCACGGCAAGAACGACGGCCAGAACGCCATGGGAATCATCGCCTTGGCGTGGGCGGTCTACTACGCTCAGGACCTGAGCATAGAGCTTTGGATGATTCTTGTTTCCGGGCTAGCCATCGCCCTGGGGACCGCCATCGGCGGGATGCGGGTAATCCGAACTTTAGGGATGCGGGTCACCCGTTTGGAGCCGATCAACGGGCTCGCGGCCAATCTCACCGCAGCCTCAGTTATCGAGGCTGCCTCGAACATTGGGCTGCCCGTAAGCACCACTCACACCGCCGCCTCCAGCATCATGGGAGTGGGCGCCACACGGCGCCTCTCCGCCGTCCGATGGGGTGTCACCCGCACCATCATGCTGGCGTGGGTGGTGACCTACCCCTTCTGCCTTGTGGTGGGTTGGGCGCTTGCCAAGACGCTGACCGCGTTGTTCTAGGCCCCGACTCGTCGGGGCACCTACTTGCGGCAGGGTTTCCCCTGCACCTACTTGCGGGGTCCCTATCGCCGGCAGAGAGCGAGGCGCCGCTAAGCCCACGCCGGCCCCGACGTATCGGGGCACCTACTTGCAGGGTCCCTATCGCTGCGAGTCAACTTAGCTCGCTCAAGCCCACGCCGGACCGCCGGACTAAGGCCTGGACACGTCCCAGTTAATTGTCCTACGCCAGCGAAGTTCACGCCTGCTTGCCCTTGCGCCTTCCGGTGAGTACTCTTTGGTCGGCTTAGGGTTGAGGGGACTCCGAATCAAGGAGAGGCCGTGCCGTTCATCGAAGTAGACGTTGAAGCCGGGCCCAATACCGACTGGGCGGTGGTGAAGATGTTCGAGGCCCAGGAAAAACCTCGGGAGGTCACTCGGGTGGTGTGCGGCCTGCCTGACGGCTCGACTGGGCTGTGCCAGGTGACGGGCTGGTCGAGCCAAGGGCCGGTGCCGGCCTACGCGGCGCGGGTTGGCGACTCGGGCGAGGGCGTGGTACTGCTGGTGTACGGCGGCGGCGAGGGCATCCGGCTCAAGGATGGCGACTCCATCGAGCCGTGGGACCTGGGCGACCCCGGCCAGTGGGGCGAGCCGTGCCTGCTCCTGCCCCACGACGCGGAGGTGGGGTAAAAGGGTCCCTGGTCACCCGCTGCCCTCCGCCGCTTGCAGCAGGCGTACCACCCACCAGAGGGCCGTGGCCACCGCCATGGTCCCATCGGATACGCCCACGTCTCTCAGGGAGATTCGGCGCCTAGCCGTAGACCCGTTGGCCAGTGAGCCTCCGTTTAGCTCGGCTCTCCAGCTGTTCAGCGCCGCCTCGATCTTGGCCAGCCGGGTCTCGATGGCCTTTAGATGCGCGGTCCACAGCCGGTGCATGTATTCGTGCTCCCGTTCGTGTCCCCCCCTGCTGGGCTTCCAAGGTGGCCAAGCGCTCCTTCTGGGTCACTGTGTACCTCTGCGCTGCGTATCCTCTCCGCGAGATTCACCCTTCGAGAAGCCCTCCGACTTCGTCGAGAGTCTCCCCGACAGGTCGGAGGACAGGGTTAACGGTAGAGCTTGCCCGCTCACCGCCGCGCCTCTACCGGCGTGCGCTTGGCGAGCCGCGTAGAGGTATCTTCAAAAAGTGTGTAAACAGTCAGGCGGTGTACCCTCTCTCTGAACAACACGGGCTCGAGGCCCAAGAGAGGAGATAGACCGCCCATGAGGAAGGAAAGCACTGAGAGTAGGTCGGAGTCAAGGCCGGAGTGGGAGCAGTTGGAGGATTGGGTGCGAAGCCAGGTCCAGAGGCTGATCCAGGAGTTGCTGGAGGAGGAGGTGACGGCGTTTCTGGGAAGGGCGAAGTCGGCGCTCAGATCCGACTCGGACAACGATACCGGCTATCGGAACGGATACGGCAGAGCCCGGAGGCTTACGCTGAGTTCGGGAACGATACAGCTGAGGCGGCCGCGAGTCCGCGATACCGAGGAGCGGTTCGAGAGCCGGCTGCTGCCGCTGTTCGTCAACAGGACCAGGAAGGTTGCTGAGTTGATCCCCGAGCTGTACCTGCACGGTCTATCCGAAGGCGACTTCGATCTGGCTTTGCGGGGGCTGCTGGGAGAGGACGCACCGGTATCGGCGAGCACGGTGGCCCGGTTGAAGTCCAAGTGGAACGATGAGCTTGCCCAATGGCGCAGCCGGCCCCTAGATGACCTGGAAGTGGTCTACATGTGGGTGGATGGAGTCTACGTCAAGGCTGGTCTTGAGAAGGAGAAGGCGGCAGTACTGGTGGTGGTGGCGGCCCTGAGCGACGGGAGCAAGGTGGTGGTGAGCGCTGTTCCCGGATACAGGGGGTCCACAGAGAACTGGTCCGATGTGCTCAGGGACATGAGGCGCCGCGGGCTGGAGTGCCCGAGGCTGGTGGTTGGGGACGGACACCTGGGCATCTGGGGAGCTCTGCGCAACGTCTATCCGCAGGCGGCAGAGCAACGCTGCTGGAACCACAAGATCGTAAACGTGCTCGCCAAGCTTCCAAAGCGACAACAGGACCAGGCCAAGCTCATGCTGCGTACTATCCCCTACGCGCCGACTCGGACAGAGGCTGAGCGGCTCAGGACGGTGTTCACCAGGTGGTGCGGCGACCATTCCTACGAGGCGGCCTCAGAGGCCTTGGAGCGGGACTGGGACCGCATGGTCACCTTCTATGACTTCCCAAAGGAGCACTGGGGGCACCTTCGCACGACGAACCCGGTAGAATCACCCTTCGCGGCCCTCAGGCTTCGGACCGATGCCGCCAAGCGCTACAAGAGGGTCGATCGGGCGATAGCGGTGATCTGGAAAATGTTGATGGTCGCCGAACAGCGCTTCAGGCGTCTGAAGGCCCCTGAGTTGATCGAAGACGTCTATCTCGGTGCACAGTATGCGGATGGAATCGCCATTGAATCAACGGCTGAGAAGGTCGCCGCCTGATGTCGTTTACACACCTATTGACGTAACCTCCCCAGATTGCCCTACACGTACCGGGTGCGCTTGGTGCGCGCTTTCTCGGAGGTGAAGACCGGCAAGCGCTCCACGGCCAGCGCGTCCTCCACCAGCGCCTCGAAGTGCTGGCGGTCCTGGCCCGTCACCACCGCCTGCTCGTGCGCCTCCGACAGCGCCACCGGATAGCCGTGGCCCTTCGCCACCTGCGCCAGCAGACCGGCGTGGGCAAAGTCCAAGACGTTCGCCGCGCGGGCTGACCACGCGGGCACCTCGACCCTGGCTACCTCCTCGCCAACGTGGAGGTAGAAGAACAGCACCTGGTGCTCGCCGTAGTGCTCCCTTACCACGGAGGAGAGGGACCGGTAGAGGGGTGTGCGATAGCCCGGCGCAAGGTAGGAGTCGAAGAGGAGGCGGTCCGTGACGTCATGCACTGTGTCGCAAGGCCTGTCGCCGGGTTGGAGGGCCCTGCAGTGCCGGTCGCAGTCCACGGGCGTGTAGGGGCAGGCGTGCAGCCGGAGGGCGTTCACCACCTCCCTGCTTCCCGGCAAGCTTATGTAGCTGGCCACGGCAAGGGTGCGGCGCTGGGCCTGGTCCCGCAGCCGGTCCAGGGCGGGAATCAGGCCGTTATCGAGCAACTCACGCCTGACATAGTCGGGAAAACCTTGTCCCGCCAGGCCAAACATGACCAGCGAGCCGTCGAGCAAGGCCAACACGGGCAGCTCCGGCGGTAGCGACTCCACCAGGTCTGCCAGGGCGTCTATCTCCATGACGGTCCGCTTGATGCCCAGCAGCGGCCCCTCCAGCGGCTGCTCTCGAAGGCCGGAGTCTGGGTCGCGTAGGGCAAGCTCCGCTTCATCGGCGTAGAGGGTGGGCGTACTCCAGAGCGCCGCGTCCGCCAGCTCGCCGTAGCGCAGGACCACGTGGCCGATATTGACCAGGCTGCTGCGGGCCGGAGCGTGTCGGTCCACGTCGATGTGGGAGCCATCGGTGGCCACCACGATGTACTCCGTAGGAGGCACGGGGGGTGCGTAGGCCTCGGCCAACTCGCCGTCCAGCCCCGCGGGCAACCAGGTGAACTGGGGCGTGCGCCGCTCCTCCACCCGCGCCGCGTCGGCTTCACGCAGGTACGCCTGAGCGTTGGCCAGCGCCTCGGCTTGGGCCTCTCGTTGGCCGCGCAGCCGCGCCGTCAGGTGGTGGAGTTGGGCCGCCGTCTTGTGGAGGTCGAGGGACATGGCTCACTCCTCTTCTTCAGTGCTGGAGCAGGGTGCGTTCGTCGCCTACCCGGCGGGTTACGTGGATGTCGTCCAGGTGCTCCAGGAGCGCCAGCGCGTACTTCCGGCTGGTCCCCAGCACGTCGCGCACCTCGGCTACCGTCACCTTGCCGTGCTGGCGCAGGTGCGCGACGACCGCCTCCTCCATGCGCCGATAGGGGGCCGCGGCGAAAACCACCCCATCCGCCGCCTTCACCACCGCACCCTCGTCGGCCAGCAGGTTCAGCAGCGCCTCATCCAGCGCGGGCGGGGACGCGAAGGGGTCCTTTTCCAGGGCCTGCACAAAGGCGTCGGTCCCTTGACGCTGCGCCGGCGATAGGGTGACCCGATGGTCCGGCAGGCGAACCAGGCTTGCCTCCTCCACCATGATGCTCGCCTGGGCCAGGTGCTGAATGGCCTGGGCACCCGCCTGACCCGTGAGCCGCAGGCGGTTGCGCAGCTCCTCCCGGGGCATCCCACGGCGTAGCGGGTACTGGCCATGAAAGGCGGCCAGGGCCTGCTGTGCCCTGCTGGAGAGCCTGGACCAGCCGGGAGTGGTGTAGACGACGGTATCCAAGTCGAGGCCGTTACGGACCAGGGGCACGATAGCCCCCTCTTCCACCGCGGCCTTGACCAGCGTGAGCGCCTCCCGTTCTGACTGGTTGATGCGCCGGGCCAGGCTGCCAACGGTTGCCGGCTCCTGCGTTTCCAAGGCTTGGATGAGCTGGGCCGTGGGGCTGCCCTCGGCCAAAACGGCCAGCCGGGCCAACGTGGGCTCGTGGCGCCGCCGGTGTCGTTTGGCGTGCGCGTCCACGATCACGCCCCCGCCGAGCGTAGCGTCCGCCGAACGTACGACAAAACGGTCGCCACGCACCAGCGCCACAGGCTCGGTCAGCCAGAGCTGCCCCCAAGCGTCCTGGCCGGGCTCCAGCTCGTCGCGGTCCAGCAGCCGCAGCTTAGCCGGCGTCTCCGTGGCGTGCACATGGAAGGTTACGGGCAAGTTGTGACGCACGGCCTTGGGGACGTCGGCGAGCAAGCGGACCTGGGCGTCCAAGGCCTGGGTCGGCCGTAGCCATCCGGGCGTGGTCAGCACCTCGCCTCGTCCGACCTCGTGGGAGGAGAGGCCACTCAGGTTCACGGCCACCCGGCTGCCGGGGGTGGCCTGCTCCAGCTTATTCTGGTGCGTCTGGAGTCCTCGAACGCGGCTGCGTTTACCGCTGGGCACCAGCTCGACCTCTTGTCCCACGCTCAAAGTGCCGTCGATAAGGGTGCCGGTAACCACCGTCCCGAATCCGGCTATGCTGAACGAGCGGTCGATGGCCAGGCGAGGGCGGCCCAGGTCGCTGCGTTGCTCCGTCGCATCCAGGGCCTGGTCAATGGCGGCGAGCAGCTCATCCAGACCACCGCCGGTGGTGGCGGAGACCGCCAGGATGGGCGCTCCCTCCAGCGTCGTTCCCTTCAGCGCGTCCTCCACCTCCAACTGGACCAGCTGAAGGATGTCCTCCTCCACCAGGTCGCGCTTGGTGATGACCGCCAGGCCTCTCCGGACGCTGAGCAGGTCCAGGATGGCCAGGTGCTCCTGGGTCTGGGGCATGACCGACTCATCGGCGGCGACCACCAGCAGCGCTAGGTCAATGCCGCCCACGCCGGCGAGCATGTTCTTGATGAACCGCTCGTGGCCGGGGACGTCCACGATGCTCACCTCCCGGCCGCTGGGCGTAACGAGCCACGCGAAGCCCAGGTCGATGGTGAGCCCGCGCTCCTTCTCCTCTTGAAGGCGGTCGGGGTCAATGCCGGTCAGCGCCTGGACCAAGGTGGATTTGCCGTGGTCTACGTGGCCCGCGGTCCCAACGACGTACATGGGGCTAGCATAGCACGGGCCTCCGTTTGTCCTACAGGCGCACGGTGGCGCTCTCCCGTTCCGTGGTAGGAGGCCGCGTGATAAGCTACGCGCACGGGCGGCGCGCCTGGACTACGTCGAGCGCTTGCTACCCCGTATCTGACGGATGAGGTGACGCGCATGCCAGCCCCCTTGGTGGAGTCCACCCCCGAATTTGTCGAGGCGGCGTACCGCGAGATCGAGGCGCGGCTAACGGCCGTCCGGCAGCGCTTGGGCCGTCCGTTGACGTACGCCGAGAAAGTATTGCTCGGCCACCTGGACGACCCCGCCGGGGCGGACCTCGTGCCCGGTGAAAGCTACATCATGCTACGTCCAGACCGCGTGGCGCACCAGGACGCCACCGGACAGATGGCGCTGTTGCAGTTCATGCAGGCGGGCGCGCCGACGGTGGCGGTGCCTACCACGGTGCACTGCGATCACCTTATCCAGGCGCGGGTGGGCGCGGAGTCCGACATGTCGGAGGCGGTCATCGAGAATAAGGAGGTGTACGACTTCCTACGGTCCGCTTCCAGGAAGTACGGCGCCGGCTTCTGGGGACCCGGGGCCGGTATCATCCACCAGGTAGTGCTGGAGAACCACGCCTTCCCCGGCTCCATGATTCTCGGCACCGATTCCCACACGCCCAACGCGGGCGGCCTGGGGAGTTTCGCCGTGGGCGTGGGCGGCGCCGACGCCGTGGACGTGATGGCGGGGTTCCCCTGGGAGGTGCTGTACCCCAAGCTGGTCGGGGTGCGACTGACCGGCGCCCTGAGCGGCTGGACCGCCCCCAAGGACGTCATCTTGAAGCTGGCCGGCATCCTGACCGTCCAGGGCGGCACGAACCGGGTCATCGAATACTTTGGCCCCGGCACCGCTTCCATCAGCTGCACCGGCAAGGGAACCATCACCAACATGGGCGCCGAGCTGGGCGCCACCACCTCCATCTTCCCGTACGACGAGCGGATGAAGACCTACCTGCGAGGCACCGAACGCGCTGCGCTCGCCGACCTGGCGGACCGGTACCAGCACCTGCTCGGCGCGGATCCGGAGGTGCTCTCAGCGCCAGAGAAGTACTTTGACGAGATCATCGAGATCGACCTGTCAACGCTGGAGCCACACGTGGTGGGGCCACACACCCCCGACCTGGCGCGGCCCATCTCCGAGGTGGCGGCCGCAGCGCGCCAGGAGGGCTACCCCGACGAGATATCAGTGTCCTTGGTCGGCAGCTGCACCAACTCCTCCTACGAAGACGTCAGCCGGGCCGCCGACGTGGCGAAGCAGGCGGACGCCCACGGTGCGAAGATGGTCACGCCCTTGCTGGTAACCCCCGGCTCCGAGATGGTGCACGCCACCATCCAGCGCGATGGACAAGTGCTGGCGCTGGAGCAGGTGGGGGCCACGGTGCTGGCCAACGCCTGCGGCCCGTGCATCGGCCAGTGGCGCCGCGAGGAGATAAAGCCCGGCGAGAAGAACACCATCGTCACCTCCTTCAATCGGAACTTCCCCCGCCGCAACGACGGCAACGCCGAGACCATGGCGTTTATCGCCAGCCCGGAGATCGTCATGGCCTACGGCTTAGCGGGACGGCTCTCCTTCAACCCGCTGACCGACACGCTTCCCGGACCGGACGGGTCGGAGTGGAGGTTGGAGCCGCCGGCGCCGGCGCCCGAGGTCCCGGAGGAGGGCTTCGTGGGCCGAGGCTTCGGCTATCAGCCGCCCGCGGAGGACGGGAGTGGAGTCGAGATCGACGTAGCGCCGGACAGCCAGCGACTGCAGCTGCTGGAGCCGTTCGCGCCGTGGGACGGCAACGACTTCGACCGGCTTCCGCTGCTGCTGAAGGCCCAGGGCAAGTGCACCACGGACCACATCTCGCCGGCCGGTCCCTGGCTGCGGTTCCGTGGGCACCTCGACAACATAAGCGACAACGCCTTTTTAGGTGCGGCCAACGCCTTTACCGGAGAGTCGGGTAAGGGGCGCGACCCCTCGACCGGCGAGCAAAGCGTCGCCTTCCCGAAGATGGCCCGCAACCTGAAGGCACAGGGCCTTCGGTGGGTGGTGGTCGGCGACCAGAACTACGGCGAGGGGAGTAGCCGCGAGCACGCCGCTATGTCGCCTCGCTTCCTCGGCGCGGCGGTGGTTATCGTCCGCAGCTTCGCCCGCATCCATGAGTCCAACCTGAAGAAGCAGGGCATTTTGCCGTTCACCTTCGCCGACCCCGCGGACTACGACAAGGTACGTGAGACGGACCGCATCAGCATCACGGGGCTCGCAGCGCTGGCGCCGGGCCGCGCGGTCTCGTGCACACTGCACCACGAGGACGGTTCGGAGGACCAGATAAGCCTGGACCAGACGCTGAACGACGAGCAGATCGAGTGGTTCAAAGCTGGCGCCGCCCTGAACATCCTCAGCGCCAAACCCGCCTAGACGGAGCAGCCGGGAAACCTCTTTTGGAAAAGAGGGTTCTCTGCTGTTCCCATTTAGGTGGGCGTGGCGAGGAAGCGATGTAAGGCTTCGTTGCCGAGCAGGCGGCCGTATTCAGTGAGCCGCAGGCTGTCGTCGTGCCATTCCAACAGCTCTAGCGTCAGGCATTCGTCTACGGCCTGAGGGAACGCCTCGGTGATGGAGCGGCCGAACCTGATGTGGAACTCGTCGTTCGACACGCCAGCGTTCAGCCGTAGCCCCATCATCATGGTCTCGCCCATGGCTTGGGCATCGTCCAACAGATCCACGGAGGTCAGGAATCCAGCGGAGCGCAAGACGTGCTCCGCCAGCGGCCCTTGCGGCGCCTGCCACTTGGCGACACGACCCATGTACCCCCGCGGCGACGGGATGCCCGCAAAGCGGGCCCCATGGCGCCCTACGCCATCCAGCTCGGGAGCGCCGTTGGCGAAGAGGTACGAGTGCGCCCCCGGCCCGACGCCCAGGTACGGCCGGTTGCGCCAGTACGTGAGGTTGTGCCGGCTGGCGTGGCCGGGCCGCGCCCAGTTGGAGATCTCGTATTGCTGGTAGCCGACGCTGGCCAGCACCCCTTGGGCGTGCAGGTACATCTCCGCCGCCAGGTCGGGGTCCGGTTCCGGAGTGTGGCCCGCGCGTACGTCCGCCTCCAGGGGTGTTCCAGGCTCCAAGGTGAGCGCGTACAGCGACACGTGGCTGGTCCCTGACCTTAGCGCTCCCTCCAGCGTTCGCTTCCACGACTCCTCGGACTGGTACGGAAGGCCGAACATGAGGTCGAGGCTCAGGTTGTCGAACCCTGCCCGGTGCGCGGCCGCCACGGCCCGCATGGCCTGGTCGGCAGTGTGGCGCCGCCCCAGCAGCCGTAGCTCCTGGTCGTCCAGCGACTGGACGCCGACGCTTATCCGATTGAACCCGGCGGTGCGCATGGCGCGCGCGCGCGCTTGGGTCAGGTCGCCGGGGTTGGCCTCCAGGGATACCTCGGCATCGTCCCTGAGGCGAAAGGCCGCCGCGATCGCATGCATCAGCCGTGTCAGGTCGTCGCTGGGAAGGTAGGACGGCGTGCCGCCGCCGAAGAACACGCTGCCGAGCGTGGAGTGGTCCAGCAGCGCGCCCCACTGCGTAATCTCATGGGCCAGCGCGTGCACGTATGCGGGCATCAGCGCCTCGATACCCGCGTAGGTATTGAAGTCGCAGTACGGGCACTTGGTCTCGCAGAAGGGGATGTGGACGTAGAGGGCCAGGGGCTCGACGCCGGGCTCTGAGGCTGTCCCGGAGCCAGTTGCACGTCTCTGCGGCGAGGTCATCACGCGGCCATTATCGTTGATGCCCTGGCGCCTTGCATTAAGCTTGCTGTGTCATTCTGAGGCCCGATGCAATCGGGACGAAGAATCTCGCTCCCTTCGGGAAACAAAGACGCGATTCCTCGCTCCGCCTCCGGCGGCTCGGAATGACAGCGTTTCGTTTGTCATTCTGAGCCAATGGCACAGTGGCGGGGTCCGGTCCAGCAGTTCGATAACAGTTCGATGAACAGCTAAGAGATCGTGCGGACGGAGGACGTCTTGCCTCACACGTTGAACAGGAAAAGGATGACGTCGCCGTCGTGCACCACGTAGCCTTTGCCTTCGGCGCGCAGCAACCCGTGTCGCCTGGCCTCGGCGACGCTGCCGACACGATTTAGGTCGTCGAAGGCCACCACCTCCGCGCGGATGAAGCCGCGCTGCAGGTCGGTGTGAATCTTGCCCGCCGCCTGTTGGGCCGTCGTACCCTGGGTAATGCTCCAAGCCCGGGCCTCGTTTTCGGCGGCGGTCAGGAAGGTGACCAGGTCCAACACACCGTAAGACAAGCGCACGATGCGCTCCAGCGCCGGCTCCCCCGCGCCCAGGGAAGCGCGGAACTCGGCCTCCTCATCCGCTGCCATCTGCGCCAACTCCATCTCCAGCTTCCCGCACATGGCCGCCGCGTCCACCTTGGGCCGCGCGAGGCGGTCCCGCACCTCTCCGTCCACGACATCGAGCCGTGGCAGCCCGTCCTCGCCAACGTTGAACACGATAAACAGCGGCTTGGCAGTGAGCAGATGGAAGTTCTCGATGACCCCGCCAGCATCCGTGGGCAGCACCTGTTCCCTGACCGGGACCTCCGCCTCCAACCCCTCGCGGATGTCCTTCACCAGGCCGGCCTCCTTGAGCAGCGCGTCGCGCTCCGCCGCTTTGGCCCCCTTCATGCTGGCCTGGACCCGCTCCTCCCGCCGCTCCAGGATGGCCATGTCCGAAAAGGCCATCTCCAACCCCATGGTCGCCACGTCACGGTAGGGGTCGATGGTCTCTTCCACGTGGGGCACCGAGGGGTCGTCGAAGGCCCGGACCACCAGCGCCAGGGCGTCGCACCGCTGGAGCACGTTCAGCGACTCACCGCCGATGCCCCTGGAACGGTCGGCGCCCTCTGAGCCCCCGGGGATGTCGATGAACTCCACCTCGGCGGGCGCTATGCGTCGGGAGCGCTCGATCTCGGCCACCCGTAGCAGGCGTGGGTCCGGCACCTTGGCGACGCCTACGTTCGGCTGCACGCCGCCGGCGCGGAAGGGCCCGGTCTGCGCGTGGCCCCGAGTAACCGCGTTGAACACGGTGGACTTGCCGCTCTTCGGAAGGCCTATGACGCCGATCACGGCCAAGGCAGGTCTACTCCATCTCCTTGACGGCGGCCACCAGCTCGGTAACGGCCTTTCGGGCGTCGGAGAAAAACATCATGGTCTTGGGAAGATAGAAGAGAGGGTTGTCCACCCCGGCGAACCCTGGGCTGAGACTTCGCTTGATGATCACTACACTGGCCGCCTGGTCCACGTTGAGGATGGGCATCCCGTAGAGGGGGCTGTCGGCCATGTTCCTGGCGTCGGGGTTGGTCACGTCGTTGGCGCCGATGACGACGGCGACGTCAGCACGATCGAACTCGGGGTTGACCTCGTCTAGGTCGTACAGCTCGTCGTAGGGCACCTTGGCCTCGGCCAGGAGCACGTTCATGTGGCCAGGCATTCGGCCCGCCACCGGGTGGATAGCGTACTTTACCGTGGTCCCCCTGGCCCGAAGCGCCGTGGCCAGCTCCGACACCCCGTGCTGCGCCTGGGCCACCGCCAGGCCGTAGCCGGGAACAAAGATCACCGAGCGAGCGAACCCCAGGATGATGGCGACCTCGTCCGCCGTGACGGATCGGGCTACCTTGTCGTCCGACGCCCCCGGACGCGCTCCGGCGGCCACGGCGCCGACCGCGCCGAAGAGGACGTTGACTAGGGAGCGGTTCATGGCCTTGGACATGATGCGCGTCAGGATGAGGCCCGCCGCGCCCACCAGAGCCCCGCTGATGATCAGCACGGTGTTGTCCAGCACAAACCCAGCCGCCGACGCGGCTATGCCCGAGTAGGAGTTGAGCAAGGAGATCACCACCGGCATGTCGGCCCCACCGATGGGCAGCACCAGAAGCACTCCCAGCAGCGTGGCCAGCAGCAGGATGGCCACCAGCACCGGCAGGCTCGCGTCGGCCGCCACCAGATAGCCGGCCAGAGCCAGAATAGCCAGGAATATCAGCAGGTTGAGGCTCTTTTGGAGCGGGTAGGTGACCGGACGGTCCCGCACGAATCCCTGGAGCTTGCCCACGGCCACCAGGCTGCCGAAGAGGGTCACGACGCCCACCAAGGACCCGAAGGCGATGGTGAGCAGGGTCTCGACGCTGATGCCGTCGCCAAGGTCGCTCAGCCGAAGGAACTCACCGGTCGCTATCAGGGCGGACGCACCGCCCCCAAGCCCGTTGAAAGAGGCCACCATCTGCGGCATGGCCGTCATACGAATGGTCCGGGCTAGCAGCCCGCCCAGGACCGCACCGACCGCGATGCCGATGGCGATGGTCCAGTAGGTGACGATCTCCTCGTTGAACAGCGTGGCTGCGATGGCGACGAGCATTCCCGCCGCGGCGATAGCGTTGCCCGACCTGGCCGTGGCTGGAGAGCTGAGCCGCCTGATGCCCAGTACGAAGAGGACCGCACTGACCAGGTACGCGGACTCGATGTAGGCTGGCGCGTCAAGCATGGTGCATCCGCTAGCTCCGGTCCTCGGAACTTCGCTTGAACATCCGCAGCATGCGGTCGGTCACCAGGAAGCCCCCGACCACGTTCATGGTCGCCATGGCCACCGCCACCAGGCCCAGAATGCTGCTGGAGGAAGCGACGGCGACGCCACCGACCAGCACCGCGCCCACCAAGGTGATCCCCGATATGGCGTTGGCGCCCGACATCAGCGGCGTGTGGAGCAGCGGGGGCACCTTCGTGATGATTTCGAAGCCCACGAAGATGGCCAGAACAAAGAGCCATAGCGCGAAGATCAGCTCGCCTTCCATATCTCTCGCTCCCTTACGGAGGGACTACTCCGTCTGCCTGTGAATCACCCTCACGACTAGCTAACCAACGCCTTCGTAGCCTCGTGGACAACGGCCCCTTCGTGGGTTATGCAGCACCCACCCGTAATCGAGTCGTCGAGGTCCACGACTAGCTCCCCGTCTTTCAACAGGTGTTGGAGCAGGTTCGAGACGTTCCGGGCGTAGAGCTGGCTGGCGTGCACCGGCAATTCGCTAGCCAGGTTGAGCGGGCCGCAGATGATGACGCCCTCCCGGACCACCTGCTTGCCCGGCTCGGTCAGCTCGCAGTTGCCGCCAGCCTCGGCGGCGATGTCCACGATCACAGACCCCGCCCGCATCTCGCTCACCGACTCCTTGGTCAGGAGCACCGGGGCGGGCCTTCCAGGCACCAGCGCCGTGGTGATCACGATATCGGCGGCGTGGAGGTGCGTCTGGAGTAGCTCCCGCTGACGCTGCTGCGTGTCCTGGTCGAGCTGTCGAGCGTAACCGCCGGCGCTTTCCGCTTCCTCCACTTCGGCGACCTCGATGAACTCGGCGCCGAGGCTTTCCACCTGCTCCTTGACCGCGGGTCGCACGTCGTAGGCTTCCACTACCGCCCCTAGCCTCCTGGCCGTGGCGATGGCCTGCAGCCCGGCTACGCCCGCGCCGAGCACCAACACCCTGGCGGGTGGCACGGTGCCCGCCGCCGTGGTCATCATGGGCAGGTACTTCCCAAGAACACCCGCCCCAATCAGCACCGCTTCGTACCCAGCGATGGAGCTCATCGAGCTGAGCGCGTCCATGCTCTGGGCGCGCGCAACGCGGGGTATGGAATCCAAGCTGAAGCTCGTGATGCGACGCTCCGCCAGCAGCTTCACCAAGTCAACGTTCGAGCTGGGGTAGAGGAAGCTGATGAGGCCAGCCCCCTCGCGCATCTGCCCCACCTCCTCGGTCGTCGGCTTCTGCACCTTCAGCACCACATCCGCCTCGCCAAGGAGTTTGGCGGCTGCATTCACTATCGTTGCGCCCGCCTCTTGGTACTCTGAGTCGGAGTGAAACGACCCGTCTCCCGCGCCGGCTTGCACCAGCACGTCGAGACCGGACCCCACCAGTTTGGCGGCCACATCCGGAGTCAGCGCCACGCGGCGCTCCCCCTCGGCGGTCTCCGACGGCACCCCGATCTTCATCGTCCTCCATCTTTGTTCAAGCGGCGGGCATCAAGCGCGGGGCCTGTAAGCAGTACAGCCCCCCTCCGACACGGCAAAAGCCAACGCATGTGCAGGGAGGGCCCTTGTAGATAAGACTTTATTGGATGCGCGGCTGGCGGGTCAAACCCACCGATGGTTAACCCTGCTTAGGACCCCATCCACTGTAACAGGGGCCCCGCGTCCTTATCCCTGGTCCAGCTCCATAATGGTGTCGATATCCTTGTCGCCCCGTCCACTGAGGCAGACCAGCACTGCCTGCTCCTGCGGAAGCGCCGGTGCCAGCTCGTTGGTCACGTACGCCAGGGCGTGGGCGGGCTCCAAGGCGGGGATGATGCCCTCCAACTCGGAGAGCAACTTGAAGGCGGCCACCGCCTGGTCGTCGGTAGCGTTCACGTAGGTGGCCCGTTCGGCGTCCTTCAGCCAGGCGTGCTCCGGACCGACGCCGGGGTAGTCCAGCCCCGCGGAGACGCTATGGGTGGCCATGATCTGGCCTTCAGCGTCTTGCATCAGGTAGGACATGGAGCCGTGGAGAACACCCAGCCGGCCGGCCTCCAGGCTGGCGGCGTGCTTCCCGGTGTCCAGACCCTCCCCGCCGGCCTCCACTCCTACCAGCCGCACCTCCGCGTCCTGAAGAAACGGATGGAAGAGCCCCAGGGCGTTGGACCCGCCGCCCACGCAGGCAACCGCGTAGTGGGGCAGGGCTCCGGTGGCTTCCAGCATCTGCTCTCTTGCCTCTCGTCCGATGACCGACTGGAAATCGCGCACCATCGCCGGATAGGGGTGGGGGCCTACCACGCTTCCGATGAGGTAGTGGGTGGTGTCCACGTTGGTGACCCAGTCACGGATGGACTCGCTGATGGCGTCCTTCAGGGTCCTGCTCCCCGACTCCACCGGACGCACCTCGGCGCCCAGCATACGCGTGCGGTACACGTTCGACGCTTGCCGCCGCATATCCTCGGTGCCCATGTAGACCACGCACTCCAGGGCCAGCATGGCGCAGACCGTGGCGGTGGCCACGCCGTGCTGCCCGGCCCCCGTCTCGGCCACGATGCGCTGCTTGCCCATACGCTTGGCCAGCAGTGCTTGGCCCAGGGCGTTGTTGATCTTGTGGGCCCCGGTGTGGGCCAGGTCCTCCCGCTTGAGGTAGATGCGCGCCCCGCCCGCCCATTCGGTGAGCCGCGCGGCGTGGTACAGGGGCGTCGGGCGGCCCGCGTAGTTCGTCAGGAGCCCCGCCAGCTCCTCCTGAAAGGCGGCATCCTCCTTAGCGGCGGCGTACGCTTCGACCAGCTCGCCCACCGCCGGCATGACCGTCTCGGGGACGAACTGGCCACCGTAGGGGCCAAAGCGGCCGTGCCGGTCCGGGTACACAGGAGTACCGCTCATCGGCGGCCCCTGCGGAGGAGGGCACGCAACCCCTTTGGCGCCATGGCCTGGTCCGCCCTGTGCACCGTTTCCACGAAGGCACGGAGCCTTGCAGGGTCCTTTTGACCATCGGTCTCGACGCCGCTGGACGTATCGACACCCCACGGCCGTACCAATCGCACCGCCTCCTCCACGTTCTCCGGCCGCAGACCTCCCGCCAGGCTGAATTTGAACACCTGGGCGAGCTCGGCGGCCAAGCGCCAGTCGAAGCTCTGACCAGTGCCCCCATGGGCGCCCTGGACGAAGGTGTCGAGGACGAGCTCGTGGCCCGCCAGCGTGTGGCGCTGCAGCAACGTCATGAGCTTGGGCAGGATGACCGCCTGGGGTAGCGACGAGTCCACGGCTATGACCTTGGCGAGGGGGACTGCCATCTCCTGACAGTAGCCCATCCCCTCGTCGCCGCAGAGCTGGACGGCGTCCAGCCCCAGCCGCGTGGCGATACCGTTGACCTCGTCCACCGGCTGGTCGGCGAAGAGGCCGAACCACCGGGGCATGGGCCGTTCGCCCCACTGGCCCTTGAACTCGGCCAGGACCTTCTCCGCCTGCTCAACGGCCAGCCGGCGACGGGCCGATGGCACAAAGACCAAGCCGATAGCTTCGGCCCCAGCCTCGGCAGCCACCAGCACATCCTCGGCGCGCTGAAATCCGCAGATCTGTACGTGGGTCATGCCGTTCCCCTAAACGCTCGAAAACTCCTGTACCTTGGCGGCGATATCGGGCGCCGTCATGACGGCCTCGCCTACCAGAATGGCGTTGACGCCCGCCTCCTTCAGGGGCCGTACGTCGTCCGCGGAGCGGATGCCGCTCTCAGCCACCATTACCTTTCCTGGCGGAACCAGGGGTCTCAACTGGACTGACAGAGACGTGTCCACCTTGAACGTCTTCAGGTCGCGGTGGTTGACCCCGATGATCTCGGCCTCCGCCTCCAGGGCCACGTCCAGCTCCTCACGCTTGTGCACCTCCACCAGGACCTGAAGCCAGATGCTTTTCGCCACGGCCATCATCTCTTTGAGCTGCGACGGTTCGAGCATGGCCACGATGAGCAGCGCCGCGTCGGCGCCGTGGACGCGTGCCTCGTAGAGCTGGTAGGGGTCGTACAGAAAGTCCTTACGCAGCACCGGCACGTTCTTGGGCCCCGACACCCGCTTCACCGCCTCCATGTCCGCAAGGCTGCCCTGAAAGTGGTCAACCTCCGTCAGCACGGAGATGGCGGCGGCGCCGTTGTCAGAGTAGGTCGTGGCCAGCGCCACCGGGTCGAACTCCGGCGCGATGAGCCCCGCGGAAGGCGACGCCTTCTTCACTTCGGCGATGAGGCGCACCCGGTCTCCCAGCAACGCCCCGGAGAAGTTGAGCGGCGGGGCCACCTCCTTCACTTGGGCCTCCAGCTGGGGTAGGGGTACCTCGCGCCGGTGGCGCTCCACCTCGACGCGCTTGTACTCCAGGATGGTGTCCAGAATCGTGCCGGTGGTCATGGTAGGTCTCCCTTCTTACTCTCTCTCTTGGGCCTTCCTTCTCCGGGGTTGCGGTAAGCGCAGTCTGGATGTTTGAGAAGGTGGTCACGGCGCTCATCCCTTATCAGACTGAGCGCGTTGAGCGCCAATGCACTGCCGTTGTTCCTCCACGATGCTTCGATCTCCCGCCAATGTTTTTCTGGCCCGGACGCTACAGCCGTAGTATTCCGAAGGAAAAGGTGCGACTTAGTAATTTCGGCGAGTTGGGATACTTCACTAAGGTCACCGCGTAGGTGGACACGATGTTCCCCGCCTTCAAGAGTTATAAGGACGCGAACTGTCATACCACCCGTGGCTCCATTGTAGGTTACTCCACTCTGTCACCCTGACCCTGATTTATCGGGGGAAGGGTCTCTCACTTCTCGCTGCTCCGAGAGATTCTTCGTCCCGATTGCATCCGGACTCAGAATGACAATGGACACACCCTAGCTAAGTGTCTGGCTGAGCCGGGCCAGCTGGTGCAGCTTGTCCAGGGCCGCGCCGCTGTCGACGGCGTCCCGGGCGATGCCAACGCCGGCGCGCAGGTCCGGGACCGCGTCCGCTACCACCAGGGCGGCGGCGGCGTTGAGCACCACGATATCCCTCGGGGCGCACTCCTCACGGCCGAGCGCTTGCGAGAACATGGCGGCGTAGCCGTCCTGCCCAGCGGCTTGGAGCTCCGCCAGGGACGCCTTGCGGACGCCGACGTTCTCCGGCGTGATCTCGTACCGACGCAGGTGGTCTCCACGAACCTCCCACACCGCGGTCTCCCGCGTGGTGGTGATCTCGTCCATGCCGTCGCCCCCGTGGACGACCCACGAGTGGGCGGTGCCCAAAATCCGCAGGACCTGGGCCATCTTCTCGGCGACCTCTTCGCTGGGCGCTCCGATAACTTGATAGCGGGCGCCCGCCGGGTTGGTGAGCGGGCCCAGGATGTTGAACACCGTGCGGACCCCCAGCTCACGCCGGGGCGCGGCGGCGAAACGCATGGCCGGATGGAAGGCTTGGGCGAACATGAAGCCCACGCCCACCTCGTCGATGCACCGCTTCACGCTATCCGGGCTCAGCTCGAGCTTCACACCGTTGGCCTCGAGGATGTCGGCGCTGCCCACGGATCCCGACGCCGCGCGGTTGCCGTGCTTGGCGACGCGCACCCCGGCCGCGGCAGCCACGAAAGCCGCCGCCGTGGAGATGTTGAAGGTGCCCATGGCGTCGCCGCCGGTGCCCACCACGTCCACCACCTGGCCCTCGACGGGCACGGACAGCGCCTTGGCCCGCATGGTCTTGGCCATACCGGCCATCTCCTCAGCCGTCTCCCCCCGGAGCCGAAGGGCCACCAGGAAGCCGGCGATCTGGGCGGGCGTTGCGTCGCCTGCCATGATCTCCTCGGCGGCGGCCGCCGCCTCGTCCTGGGTCAAGGACCTACCGCCGACCAGGGCTTGGATACCCGCTTGGACCACGCCTTCCTCCTGCCTTAGTTATCGCCCGCCGTCTACTTTCACCGCTCTAGGAAGTTCCGCAGTAGCTCCTTGTCGCTCTGGGTCACGATGGACTCCGGGTGGAACTGGACGCCCTCCACCGGGTGGCGGCGGTGCCGTACGCCCATGACGACGCCGCTCTCCGTCCTGGCGGTTACCTCCAGCTCATCGGGGACCGTGTCCGGAAGCACGGCCAGGGAGTGGTAGCGCATCCCCTCCAACGGGTTAGGCAGGCCGGCGAACACGCCCTGCCCGTCTTGACTGATGACGCTGGTCTTGCCGTGAACGATCTCGCCCGCGCCCGCCACGGTGGCGCCGTAGGCCACGCCGATGCACTGGTGACCGAGACACACTCCCAGCAGTGGCACCGTGGGGCCGAAGCGACGGACTACTTCCGTAGAGATGCCGGCCTCGGCGGGCGTGCACGGCCCGGGGGAGATGACGATCCTCTCCGGCGCCATGGACTCGATCTCCTCCAAGGTGACGGCGTCGTTACGGACCACCCGCACGTCAGCGCCCAGCTCGCTCAGGTACTGGTAGAGGTTGTAGGTGAAGCTATCGTAGTTGTCGATGAGCAGGACCATACTCTTGCCTTTTGTCACCCTGAGAGGAGCGAAGGGTCTCTCACCCTACTCCTCAGAGATTCTCCGCGGAGTTTACCCTGCACGAGATTCCTCAGTTGCTTCGCTCCTTCGGAATGACAAAGTGAAAGGATCAGAATGACAATGCCCGCTTTATTCTACGCTCACCCGTTAGCCGTCGCGACAACGTCGCCACCAGGGGGGCGGCTTACATAGCGGGCGTCGTCGCTCCCACCCGCTCCGCCCTCGTTACCTTTTTGAATGAAGGGGGACACCCCCTTCGACCCCCGGCCAGGAATCAAGATTCCTGTACCCTCTCATGGATTTACTCACGCGCCTCGGCGATGGCGATGGCCCGGAGCAGGGCATTCATCTTCTGCAGCGTCTCCTGGTACTCGCGCTCGGGATCGCTGTCGTAGACCACGCCGCCGCCGGCCTGTAGGTAGGCCACGACGGCCGGAGAAGCCAGCGGCTTCTGAAGCCGCGCCACCAGCGTATCGATGCGCCGCACCGCCTCGCGGTATGCGCTCTCCACGTCGCCGTCGAGGCGGGCGTGGCCCACCACCTGCATCTTGTGCTTCACGTGGTCGAACACCACCAGCGTGTCGGTGAAGAGGAAGACCGACTCAGGCAGCCCCAAGGTATCGTTTGGGCTGGCCGGGACCCGCGGCTCAAAGTAGCGGACGCACTCGAAGGCCAGGTAGCCAACGGCGCCGCCCAGGAAGCGGGGCAAGCCAGGCACGACGACCGGCTCGGAGCGCGCCAGCTCCGCCTGCACGTGGGCCAACGGGTCCACCGCGCCCTCCGGCTGGCCGGGCCCGGTCTTCAACACGCGATACGGCTCAGCGCCGATGAAGCTATAGCGGGCCAGCCGCTCGCCACCCTCCACGCTTTCCAGCAGGAAGGAGTAGGGCCCCTGAGCAACCTTCAGGTAGGCCGATACGGGCGTCTCCAGGTCGGCCTGGACCTCCCGGTACACGGGCACCAGGTTGCCGCCGCCGCGGGCTAGCTCCTTCACCTCTTCCAAGGTCGGGTAGTACATGTACTCTCGCTCGCCTCGTCGCTACAAACAAAAAATCCCGCCACCAAAGGGGCGGGGCTAGCCACGGTGCCACCCTTCTTCCCCGACGAATCGGGGTCCTTACCCGGCGACAGCGGCCACGCTGTCGGCGTCCGCTATCACCGCTCGCCTGTAACGGGACGTCCCGGCGGCGCCTAAGCAGGGCGTGCCCTGCACCCACTGCTGACCGGCTCACCAGCAGCGGCGCTCCGCTTTTGGTAAGCACCGTAGTGCGGTGCTAAGCCTTCCCCGTTCGGACCGCGGCTCCGGGGTCCATTCAGCCTTCGCGCCGACGCCGGCTTCTCACTCATGCCGGCTCGCTGGAGTCTCGCCTGAAGGCCTACTAGTCCCCTTCTTCGCCTCTAATAAGGACTATACGAGTGCGACGGCAGCGTGTCAACGGCGGCGTTGGGAGGCGCGCAGCTTGACGTTCCTCGCTCAATTCGGGAAGCCTGGAAACTGGGTGCGCACGGTCCTTACCAGCTCTGCCGACGGGGCCACGATGAGCAAGACTCGCGCTCCGTCAACCCCCGCGTACCGCTGGCGTGGAACGCCCGCGAGGGGGGCCAGGGCTGCGGCTGCGAACTCACGGGCATCCGCCTGCGTGTCCCAGATGACCAGGGCCGCGAAGAGCCGCTGCTGCTCAGGACCCTCCAGCAGCAGGTATCGGCCGCCACCCCATCCCGCGGCTGCCACGGCGGCTGCCCGCTTCGAGGTGCCGGTTTCCAGGTACGTCCGCAGGAAATGCTCCCCCAGGACCTGGTCGTCCACCTGGACCCAACCGGCGCCCAACGCCCCTGTCAGGTCCGGCAAGAAGACGGATATCGCCTCCTCCTCTTGCCTGTACTTTTCCGGGTGCAGAACCTGCTCGGTGGTCACGGGAGGTCTAAGAAAGGCATCGTTGATAGCACCCTGTCCACCGCGGCGGACCAAGTCAGCGACGAACGCCAACCCCTCTAGCGGGAAGAGAAAGAATTGCTGGATGGCGTAGGGCGCCGCGTCAAATACCGAGCTACCCGCGTCATCGCCTTGGAACGCTTGTTCCCGCTCCTCCGGGGTCAGAAAGGCGGATATGTAGTCGAACGAGTGCAGGTAGGCATCTCCCTCGATGAGGGCGGTGAGGCCGTCCAGCGCCTCGGGGTCCTCCTTAATCGCCTCACGCAACGCATGGGTATCAAAGTGCTGCTGCTGCAACGCGTGGACATACTCGTGGGCGAGGGTCACCTCGGCTAGCGGCCCGAACCGGTCCGGCTCGCCGATGAGGTACATCTGCTTCGTCTCGGGGTCGTACAGCCCAAGTGTCTGCTCCGCGTAGAGGTCGAGCAAGAGCTGATAGAGGTCGGTGTCCTGCGAGATAAGGCCCAGGATCGCCATGACCTGCTGCACCTTGAGCAGGTCTTCCCGGTCCTCCTCTTCCAGGTCGGCCACGAGGAAGGCTTCCAGCTCATCGCGGGCCAGGAAGCTCCGGTCCACGTCCTCCAAGAGATCCAACCCGCGTAGCGCGGCTGTCCTGGCCTGGACGATGTCCAGGGTCGCCAGAAGCGAGAGGGGGATGGTGGGGCTCGGCGTCGCCGTTGGCGTGAGCGTGGGCGCCGTTTCGCCCGAAGAGCAGCCCGCCAGCACCAGCAGCGAGACGATAAGGAGCAGGCCTGATGCTGGCCGAATGAATCGCGCCACGGATGCTGTCTATCCCGTTGGCTGGGCCAGGTCGCTGGAGCCCGCCAGCTTGGCGGTGACCAGCAGCCGGTAGTCGTACTTCAGTCGGGGGAAGCAGGTGACCAGCGTCAGCCTCGAATCGTCCGCCTCGTAGAGGTCGAGATCGTCCTCGTGAATGAGGTCGGTCTCCGTCACCTGATAGAGGTGCCGCTGCTCCTCCGACTCCACCACGATGTAGACGTCCTCGCCGTTTCGCAGCAGCGCCGGGATCTCAGGCAGACGTGAGAAGACGTTCCCTTCGCCCTGAAGTGGGCTCTCCAGGTGTCCGAAGAACCAGCCGTTGCCCGTGGCCCCAGGGTTCGGCGTGGTGGGGATGTGCCCCACGGTGAACTTTGGCGTCTCGTAGGCACGGCTGTCCAGCAGGTTCACCACCCGCAGCTCCTCTACCGCGGCCTCGATATACAGCGCGGGGATGGTGATCCGATGGGCGGCACTGGCCTGTCCTTCCACGAGCGGGTCCCCAAGCCGTTGCACTGGGGTAAACCCATCCAGCAGAGAGCCCTGGTCCCACGCCTGCGTGCCCCGAGGGTCTGCCCACCGCCGAACCGGAATAAGCCCGCCGGGGTAGAGCGCATACGCGGCCGGCGACGGCCCGGCGACCGCTCCCGCAGCCCCTTCCGAAGAGGAGGCGCTGCGCATCCCCAGGGTTCCCTCGCCGGTGCTCTCCGTTTCCACCTGGGCCTGGTACACCAACCGGTCGAGATTGCGGGACGCGAAGTAACCGTAGCCGTAGTAGGCGCCCGCTGCCCCTAGCAGCACGACTCCCGCGCCCAGCAACGCTAGGCCCAGGAAACGTCGAGATAAGTGTGCCTTGGTTGGTGACGCGGTGTTCTGCATCCGGCCCAAGTCTGGGGGCATTCGAGAGGCGTGTGGCGGCCCCTGGTGGTCAGTTTCCTATGCTACGGCCTGCGCGTTGGTCTGGATGTGCTACTTTGGATGTATTACGGGGAACGCGCGACGGCTGGACGCCACGGTACAGAGCAACGCTGAAGGTGGTAAGGGCTATCGGACCCGCGGAACGTAGGACTCACCGCTGGTGATGGGTTCATTGACGTACACATCGCCGTTGCGGATCTTGATGTTGAACCCACAGTCGGGATTGGTGCAGACCCAAGCTTTGTAATAGATAGCGGCTCCCTGACTACCGAAGTCAGAAAGCGGAACCAGGTCTCCGGTGTTGCACTTCTGACACTTTGGCCATGCGCTCTCCACAGCATCCCCTCCCTATCCGGTATTGACCGCGCGGAGTATAGCATCGCCCTAGGCCCCTAGCAAGGCGCGCGACCGATTGCGTTGACGCTTTGGAAAGGGTCACCCTATACTGCCTTTGGTGGGTCGTGGGCGGTTAGCTCAGCTTGGTTAGAGCGTCGCGTTGACATCGCGGAGGTCACTGGTTCGAGTCCAGTACCGCCCACCAAACTTGACGGTAGACAGAACCGGGGCGTGCAGGGCCATCTCCTCGGCATCTCTCCCAGGTATGGGGCTATCGTCTGGCATCGGAATCGTGTAGCGCACCACGGCGTTGTCGGGCATGACCACGATCTCCTTTACGAAGCTCTCGATAAAGGCCCTGCGCTCCGTCAGCTCGCTCTCGTTCAGGAACATGCTCAAGTCCAGGGCGTAGGCCGTGATGGTCTCCACGTCGTCCAGGACCTCCCGCCTCTCCGAGAGCATAGACCTGGCCTCCGCCGCAGATGCCTCAAGCCTCTCCTGACGCTCCCGGTGGTCGCGTATCCTGGGCTTGAAGTCGTCGATGTCCAGGTCGGTGGTCTCCGCCAGGTCGTAGAGTCGTCCCAGCCTGCGCTTCACGTCCACAAGCTCCGCCTCGATGGTCTCCAGCTTCTGCCGCTGCTCCTTTGCAATCCCGTCCATCTCTTCGTCCACCAGCTTCACCAACTCCCGGATGTTGGACTCGGTGAGCACGTTCTCCCGAATCTTGCCGACCACCAACTCCTCGAAGCGCCGAGCGTTGAGCCGCGGGGCGTCGCAGGCCCCGCGGCCCCGCTTCATCACCGACTGGCAGACGTAGTAGGCGAACTTCCCGCTCTTGGCGTCCTGGCCGGAGAGCGCCCGGTTGCACGTTCTGCACCTGACCAGGCCGCTGAGGAGGTAGGAGCTTCCGATACGGCGGGGGTGGCTCAGCTTGGGAGCGCGGGAGTGGAGCTTCCGGTTCACCCGGCGGAACTGGGCCTTGGAGATGATCGCGGGGAAGGCCTTCTCCACCCGCACAGGCTCAGCTTTGTCCTTGGCGTCGGTACCCCAGACCAGAGTCCCCGTGTACGACTCGTTTCTCAGGATGATGTGGACGCCGTTCTTGGACCAGAGCCTGCCGGTGGGGTTGGCGATGCCCTCGTCGTTGAGGGTGCGGGTGATGGCCAGGATTCCCCTGCCTGCCTCGGCCATGCCGAAGATGCGCTCCACGACGGCGGAGGTCGCCGCGTCTGGTTCTAGGGAGGGCCGCTTCTTGGCCCCGTCCTGCACCATGAGCTTGCGGTAGCCGTAGGGCACGCGGCTGGCGACCCAGAAACCTCTAGAGGCGGCCTCTCGCATACCCCGGACAACTTCCTGCGCCAGATTCTCGCTGTAGAACTCGTCCACGCTCTCGATGATGGCCTCCATGAGCTTGCCGGTGGGGGAGTCGTCGGCGTGTTCGGTGATGGAGACGACCCGGACGCCCCGCCGCCGGAGCATGGCCTTGAAGGCGACGGCGTGCTCCCGCTTCCGGGTGAACCTGGAGAACTTCCAGACGAGGATCTCCTTGAAGGGGGCCTCCGGCTTGACGGCCTCATCCAGCATCTTTTGGAACTGGGGCCGGTCGGCGATGCGCCCGCTCTCGGCCTCGTCCACGTACTCGCGGGCGACCAGGTAGCCGTTCTTCTCGGCATAGTCCCTGAGCGCCCGAAGCTGGGCCGCCACGGACAAGTCCACGTCCTGGCGATCGCTGGATACTCTGGCGTAGAGGGCGGCTGGTATCAGATCGAGTCGGTCGTTCATCGCTCTCTCCTCCCTGTCTCTTCCTGCTCGGTAGTAGTGCGGGAGCGCAGTCGTTCCAGCCGCTCCCGTCTTCGCCACTCCCGCTCCTCCATGAACAGGCGTATACCCTGTCTGAGCAGCTCGCTCACGGATAGGTCGTCCTCCTTCATCACCTCGCGCACCTGCGCCTCCATCTCCGGCGGCAGGGAGAAGGTGATGGTCTTGGATCGCCTGGGGGTGGTCACGCCTCTTGTCTCCTGTTGTAGTACATTATCTTACTATACACTATCATGACACTGGCCCGCAACCCCAATGAGGGTGGTGTCGTCGCGGGTCTTGGCGCTGCAACAATTGTCACGTTTCGACCTGTTGGGGGCTGACACCGTAAGTAGAGGAATGCCCTTTTGTCCCCCTACAGGAAGTCGTGGGAACGGACTGGGGCCGGTGGTACATGCTCCAGTGGCCATCATGGGGCTGGTAGTCAGTGTCCTCGGCGAGGCGTGTGTCGCTACGAGCCAAAGCTGAAGTGCAACGGAGAAGTGAGGTGGACGGGGACTCCCCTGACGTGTCAGTTCTGCACCAAATTGCAATCGGGAGGGCGGAAGATGCAACAAGGGCGGCGAAGTCCTGCAAAATGGTCCCAGCAGCCATGCTGGGACACCCCCTACAGGAAGTGGTCGGAACGGCGTGGTGGTCATTCTGCCACCGGGTCCAGGGAGGATAGCGGCCTCCTGTCGAGGGAGTGCGGGGGCGGAAGAATCCATGCGTCGCCCAGGATGCCCTGTTCGGCAATGGTCTCTGCGTTGGATGTGATGATGGGCACCCCCTTCACTCCGTCGGCGACGTCGAGGAAGGCGCTCTCGTTGTCGGAGGACTCGAAGACGAAGAGCACCCGGGGCAGACGCCCTTCGTGGTCCCGCTCAGCCCATCCGCTCTGGAAGTACCGCTGGTAGGACTTCAGGCGGGAGCGGGCGCGCTTCGGCGTTGTGGCCCGTCGCTCGAACTCCAGCAGGTACGGACGCCACCGGCCTTTGTATTCCAGGGTTAAGGAGGCGTCGGGATGGATGACGTAGGTGGTCCAGTCGTAGCGGTAGCCGATGCTGGAGCGGGACGTGGGCAGCAGGTCGAACAGGTCATGGTCCGGGGAGCGGGCGACCTCGGTTGACAGGGCGGCGGCGAAGCCGGTGACGCCGGCGTGGTGCCGGAGCTGGGAGGCGAGGGCGCGCACCGCGGTCCCCGCGTAGATGTCGGCGTTCAGGTAGAGAGGCTCGGCGCTCCACCGGTCGAGGGTCAGCCCCACGGCGGCACGATCCCTGCGGGCCAGGTACGTCAGTCCCTCGTCGGTGAGCATGTGTAGGGGCTCGTCGGATCGGACGAGACCGCGTTGGGCCAGGGAGCGGAGCACCTGGTTCACCCTGCGCAGGGTGACGCCGCCCATCAGTCCTGCGAGCTGCTCACGGGTGCACAGGGGCCAGGCCGCCAGCAGGTCGAGGGCGTCCTTCTCGGCGCAGGTCAGCTGCACAGGGAGGGTTGATGTGAGTTGCTGGGTAGGCTCCGGCATGGAGGCCTGCACGCCGGAGGAGTACAGGGCGGTGGGATTCAGCTTCGGGCTTTTGCCCAGGAAGGAGTGGGACGAGTCCAGCAGTCGCTCCGCCAAGGCCAGGATACCCGCCAGGGATGCGTCGGCGGCGATGCGCACGGGCTTGTCCTCGCCCAGGCCGCTCCCACACTGTTGCCAGACGACTCCCGTGTGGTCTCCGGCTAGAAGCTCCCCTTCCGTCGCCACGAATGTCCTGAGGTGCTCCGACGGGTCGCCCAGGGAGCGGACGGCCCTGCGGGTGGCCTGGTCTGCGTGGGTCAGCACCAGGGTCGCGAAGGGCCTGTCGCTGCTGTCCAGTCTCTCGATGCTCCTCAGGCGGTAGCGGAGCCTGGACGTGGGCAGGGCCGGACCCTGGCGGATCAGGCCGATGGAACGATCCCCGGACAGGGTGAGAAGCGCGTCATAGGGTCCGTTGCGGTAGTGGTCCACCCGCACCGGGTCGTCGTGCGGGTCGGCGTCGGCGACCATGGCGGCGGCGCGGTGGAGCACGGCCACGGCGTCCAGCCGCTCGGCCAGAAGCCGGAACCACTGCCTGGACACCGGGTAGGACCGCAGCATGTGCTCCCGGCCCTTGGTGGCTGCGCCCGCTGCGGTGACGCCCTTCTCCGTTGGGAAGTACCGGAGCTGCGGGCGAGTCCCCAGCACGCTCAGATGGTGCGGCACGGAATCCACCAGGCCCCGCTCGGTCAGCTTCTTCAGCCGGTCTCGGAGCGTGGAGGCCGGGATGCGCCCGAAGCGGGAAAGCTCGTCCACGGTGGCCAGGGGCGCGGCGCACAGCAGCAGGAGCGCCTCCTCGAAACCCTGGCGCAAGCCACGCAGCGCGAGGTCTGGTCGCAGGCCCTCCAGGTCGATGATGATCTCGAATGTGGCCGCCTCAATCGCTCGAACGCTCCCGCCGACGGAGCTCAGGACGGCGGAGGGCACGGCGCGCCCCATCTGATCCCGTTCGAGGAATCGCCAGAGGGTGTGGCGGGACACGCCGAGGTCTACAGCAGTTTTCCGCCGTCCATGCAGCGACGCGTAGGCGCGCACGTAGCCCCGAACCGCTCTCTCAAGGCGCGGTCCGGCCTGCGTGGTGCCGTTCACCGTTTGCGTTCTTGGCTCCGCGACAATCAATCGACTGCTCCCGTTCGCAATGGGCCAATATCTCATTGTGAACGGGAAACTCGGCGTATGTAATGCCCTGCAAGCCCTTGTACAGAAAGCAGTTTTGTGGTAAGGCCAGAGGGTCACCGCAACGAAGTCCCAGAGCCGCAGCGATCTCTTTTCTCCTGGGCGGAGTTCATGGCCGAGGAACCGGAGAAGCCTTCCAGAAGGAATAACAAGCCCAAGCCCGCTACGCTATCCATGGTTGAGTGGGCGCTTAGCCTTGAGCAGAAAGGGAAGGAGGAGTTGGTCAGCGCCCTGCGCTGACCAGAAGGCTACAGAGGAGAGTCATCGTTGGATAGCGATGGCTTCCCTCTTTCTGCCCATATATGCAGGGCCTTTTTTGCACCCAGTCATCGCAGCCTGTTTCTCCATCTGTCTGGGCTTTCTTTGCTGCCCGGCAACAGTGGGATTCCACAGGGGATGCTCCGACTCAGTCAGGCCCTCCATTTAGGTCCCTCAGCCAGGTCGCTTGCTATCAGATTGAGTCTACAGACGTGCACCAGACTGGCAAGCATCCATCGGCTAAACCGAGGGCTGCGCATTCCCAGCATCTGATCCCGAGTCCAGTTCGTAGGGAACAAGACGGAATAAGGCCAACAGTACCAAAGACGCGGCTCCCGGTGTACAGTCCGATTTCCGCATTAGCCCATGGGTTACATCGTTCCTCATGTTCTCCCCAAGTTGTTCGACTAGGAGGTACTTGAGGAAGAAAATTGTATCCTCTCCCAAGAGCTTGACCAGTTCTGGAGCGCGCAGGACCTGTTCCAAGTCGATTGCGCGTGTCATGTCCCCTCGGATGGATGTGGTCGAGCCGTTCAGCATTCCCAGAGTTTTACGTAGCGCATCCTCCAACTTGGGTACCAACACGTGTATCGCGCTGATGTAATCGGCGGCAAGGTACCGCTCGATACCCACTTCCAAGATCTCACCGACTTCTTTGTCGATGAACGGGCTTTTTCGTAGGAAATCCGAAAGCGAGTCCAAGCTTAGCCCGCCTTCTTCCCGAAACACCGACAAGGTCTGCTCCCGCGGCTGAGGTCTCATGGAGATTGATGCCCATGACCCCCACTTCGAGATCATACTGTTGATACAGAGAGGCCTCCTCGGATTTCTCGCCGCGTAGGGCAAGAGCCACCTATCCCCTCGTTGTCCTGTCTCCGAGAGCCTATCATGCCCTCAATCAGTTCCACTTATCCCCCTGTTCAGGGACCCTCTCATGATGACTCGTGTGACCAGGTGTTGAAGAGGGAACTGTTCAGCCAGATTCCGGCTTCGGTTCCTCATTGAGTCAATCGCCGGGATAAAGAGGCGTCCGAGCCCTAATTGTATCAACGCTGCCTCAAGACCTGTCGTGAGCAACCGCCGCGCTGACGTCCGCACCTCTTCCAGCGGGTATTCCATCTCTGCATGAATCGTCTTGAACTCCCGTTGTACTGGTTCGGATCCCCATTGCACGTTGACCTCCTTCTTGAGTCGCTCAACATCCTGCGTGCTGCCCACACTCACGTAGTGTCGTATCGCCTCTTGGAGGTGGATGGCCGACGCGATGCCGCTATCTGCTTGTTCTGCCTCTACCTCATAGTACTGCCCAATTCGCAACTGGGCCTCTTGGGATTCACCCTCGGCACCCAGCCTGCTCTGAAGCGTTGCCACTCGCTTTGCAAAGGATTGCGCTAAGTGATAAGTGTGTTCGCCTTTGTAGAACGCCTCTCCTAGTTTGGCTGACTGAAGGAGAATCGCAGTCTCATCCTTTGTAACATCGCTTCCTTCCAGGATGGTGTCGATGGGTTCAAGAGCGTAGCGAACAGCCGGATGAGCCTTAGCTGACATGAAATCCTGCAATGCCGCATATGCTGTTTTCTTGGCTGTGCCTACAAGCTCCGCCTGTCGCAACGCCCGGGCCAGCCTAAGAGGCCGCACTATCGAATCTGCCGCTTCATGCCACCTCTCACCGTCTTCAAGGAACAGTGGGTACGTCTCGTGCATAGCTTGGATTGCGATCCGCGCGAAGACGTGAGTGCGACGGCGTTCCCAAATGAAGTCTGCATACCAGGACCTCAGGACAGGGTTATTGACCTCACCCGCGCGACGCTCGTAATAGTCGAGGACTTCCTCTGTGAAGATGCTTGGGTCTGGCAACACGAATCCGTTCGAAAACTCCGCGAGGGGACCAAATCGCCCCTCAGCCTCTTGGCCTAAGTCCCGCCGATGGTGACTGAACAGAGCGGCATCCCACCGTGCCTCGTCTGCGTCTTTCCCTCGTCCGGCTTCGATAAACAGGTTCCCGGCCTTTTGAATCGTCTCTGATCTTTGGTACGAGGAGGCAAATACGCCTGTGTCAAACATCTCTCGAAGAAGATCGGGGTCTTCTGTATCCTGTATATCCATCACAACTCACTGAATGGGTAGTTATCCTGTTGCATCAACTCCAAACGAAATCGAAACATACGAGGTGGAGGTCATCCCTTGAGAGTGGATCCTGCGGGTGGCGGTCAGAGGCGCTGCCCTGGGAATCGACCGAATCGATTGATCGTACGTGGATAAGAATCGACCCAATGTCTTGGTTATACTGGAACCTGTCATAGACCCGGCGCAAGTCTCGTATGGCAGCGTGAGTCATTGGGACGCGTAGACGCTGCATCGCACCCCGAACGTCGCTGCGTGTGACTGCCGGGCTATGCAGGTATCCTCGTAATAGCGTAATGACCGTCTGCTGAAGCGGGTCGAGTATCGTCGGAGCGGCTTCCACGGCCTGCTGCTCTTGTACCGAATTGAGGATGTCGTCAATCACCTTGTCCTGAATGGCGAAGACATCGCTGTCGCCCAGCACTCGCGGAGTGTCGGGTGCGCATGCGATGAGGTTTGCAATCAAGAAACGGTTGTCGAGCACCCGGTCACGATTCATGTCGTAGTAACGCCAGAAGTGGCGCCGTCCCTCACCACGCCCCGCTGGTGCGGTGAAGTAGAAGAACAAACCTCGTTCACCGGCCCTGGCAAGACCCGAGTGAATGCCGTCCGGAAGCTCATCTAGCATCTCTCTCGCGCCCGTGTCGAGTAGGTTCTGCAACTGGTGGAGTAGGAACTCATTGCTGGCAAGCTCTGCGAACTGCTCTTGCTCCTCGATTACGCTGCCATCCTCATCCAATATCCTGCGCAGCGTGTTGAAGTTACGGGGGTGGACCGTCTCCCCAAGGACTGACACGTCTAGAAACCCGCTTCGGTCGATGTCCGTGATTTTACGGTTGAGGCTTTCCACCAAGCGGAGGAGCTTCTCCAGCCCAGCCTCTGGAAACATGTTGTAGACCCAAAGCAGCGGGTGCTTCGAGCCAATGCGATCAATCCTGCCCGCCCTCTGCACCATACGAGTGGGATTCCAGTGCAGGTCGTAGTTAACCAAGAGGCCACAGTCCTGCAGGTTCTGTCCCTCGGACAGAACGTCGGTAGACAGCAGGATGTCTATCTCTCTATCGGAGCCAGCGAGGTCTGGTCTGTTATTCGAATGCGGCGCGAAGGCTTGAATTAGGCGGACTCGCTCGGCTGGAGACGCACCGCCGTCCATACGCCGAATCGTGGGATCTCCCATCTGCAGGCGGAAATCGGCACCCTCATCACCGCCAAGCTCCCTGTAGAGGTAGCGGGCGGTGTCGCGGTAATAAGTGAACACAATGACCTTTTGGCCCTTCAAGTCTGTCGACAGTAGGCTCTTCAACGTCTGGAGCTTGGAGTCTTCATCGGGTGTGATGCTGTTGACGAGCCGCCAAAGCTCCGTCAACGAGTCAGCATCATGTTGAAGCGCCTGATGAATGCCTCGCAGGTCGTACTGCGACGTATCAAGCTCTGGTAGGTCAGCGAGCAGTTCGCTGGCGTCTTCGTTGGCGTCCAACTCATCGGCTCTGCCCCCGGGGGTCGCCTCTTCCTCTTCATCCTCGCTGGACAGGTGACGCATGGCCTTTTGGAAAGAGGAGCTGTCGAGGAGCTTGCCTTCCAAGAAGTAGCTCTCAAAGGTCCTGGTGAACTCCAGCGCTCGCCTGATACTGATGCGAAAAGCATCCACGCTGGACTCAAAGCGCTTCAGGTAGCGACTTCTGAAGATTCCCGCCAGGGCCTCTTCTCGGCCCTGCTCGAACTCGTCCCTCTCAACACCGGCCTTCTTGTAGGTCTCAAGCTGATAAGGGGCGAGTTCTAGGTTCTCTATCGCGGCCACCACCTTGTCGTAGATACCGCCGTAGGTGGATTCCAAGTCGTAGTGGATCGTCTTGAGACGGCGCTCAGGCCATGTAATCTTTTTGCCATTGATCATGGCCTCAGGGTAGGTCTTGCGCACGAAGGCTCTGGTGCGTCGAATTACGACTTCCTCCAGTAAGTTGAAGAGCGCGACCCCGGTCTCATGATCGGCTGCATTACGGCGAGCGCTGAGGAAGAACCGGTACAGGTCTCCAATACCAGCACCGGAGAAGTAGCTCCGGTCACCCCCGGTTATCAGGGTAATCTGGTTGTACAGGTCGAAGATGTTGTTGTTGATTGGCGTCGCCGTCAGCATGATGAGCTTCTTCCGGCTGCCGTCCCTTCCGCGTCGGCCGTTCGCGCTGATGATCCGCTCCAAGTTCTCATAGCGTTGGGTGGTGCGATTCCGGAAGTTGTGCGACTCGTCGATGAGAATGACGTCCGTGTCACCTACGGGACCCGGGTCGAATTCTGCCTGACCCAACTCCTCTTGGGAGAGGATGGTGGCTGCGATGGTCACGTCCCGAAGCTCGGCCGTCCACATCTGACGAAGGGATGCCGGGCAGATGACCAGCGCCTTCTGCCGCAGGTGGTAGGCATAGTCCTCAAGTAGCTTCTTGCCGATCCATGTCTTCCCCAAGCCAACTGAGTCCCCAATCAGCACGCCGTCGTAGCGGGCCAGGACCAAGCGGGCCTTCTTGACAGCATCCTCCTGAAACTCGGCTAACTCGACCGCTGACTTGCCTGGCGTTGGCGCGTCAGTCGCAAGGTCATCCTTGAAGTATTCGAACAGGGCCTTCATATAGACCTGGTACGGGGTGTACTCCTTCTGGCCGAACTTGGAGGCGTCCAGGAGGTCTATGAGCTCGTCTTTGAAATCTGGCGATGCTTCCCAGTGCTCTCGGAACCAATGGTCCAACTCGGTGATGGCTTGGGCACCGACGCCCCTCATCAACTCACGACGTAGCTTCATCTCCCCTGGCCCGTCCACAGGCGGTGGACCTATCCTGGCCATTTCCTCTTCAGTAAGCACTGCCTTGTGGGAGAGGTTGAGTTCCTTGTTGGTGGTGAGGCCTGCGCCTGTGAAGTTGCTGGAACCAACGATGGCGGCGATGGGCTGGAATCGGTCTGCGCCACCTACCGGCAGGTCGCCGTAGAAGATGTAGCTCTTGGCGTGTAGAAAGCCCTCTTGGTATGCACGCACTGCCACTATGTCACGGCGGAGGAACGCGATCAGGTCTTCTACTGCCCTGAGGGTGGCTTCGTCGAAGGGCGCAACGTTCAGCTCGCTGGTCAACTGTCGAGCGGCGCGGGGTCGTAGCCCCACGGCCTCACCGTCGCCCGGCTCGTCACCCAGGAGCAGGCGAAAGCTGCCGAGACCCTGCAAACCCTGCTGCAATAGCGTGAAGCCACGCACGTTGAAGTAAGCGGTGGCGATGTCCAGCGATTTCCCAGAATGCCCAGACAGGAGCTCTCCGAGCACATCCGCCATGCGGTGGCGTTCGTTGTCTATGACGTACGGGATGTGCATAACGAAACCTAGACCGCCGACTTCAACGGTGAGCGTGGCACCTTTCCAAGGATCTCCTTGTATTTCTTCGGGTCTGACAGAGTTTTGGTCAACCGTTCCACCCACTCGTCAGTGTAGACATAGTCCTTATGCGGTACATCGTAGTGACAGTACTGAACTTCACAGCGCGTGGGGTCGTTGGATGTAGTTGGAGGCCTGACGCCGAAATGCTTCCAGCACCTGGTATGGTCGTTGGTGCCGAAGTGAACTCCGAGATGTTCCTGGACTTTCTGAGCCACATCACCTGGCTTCATCTTTCCTGGGTTAGCCACCTCGGTCTCACGGGTCTTAAGCAGAGAGATTGCTCGCTCAATTGCTTGCCTCGCAGCCTCATCAAGGCTGTTCACATTGATGAATTCGACCGCAAGGTCTGACGAGTTGGCATGATTACCTGTCTTAGGCACGAGAAACACCTTGTAGCTGTATTCCATGCTTCGTTCGATTTCTGCGGACAAGCTGCTTCGGAATCGCCTCACATATTCCTGCACTGACCGATATGTCTTAGTTTGCAACTGTCGAATTGCGCGGGCTTTCCCTTGAGGTGTGATGGTTGAGAATTGAAGCGAGACTGCCAGACTCTCATTTAAGGAATACCGGTCACTGTACTCCTTTTCGAGCAGAGCTTCGAAGTTCAATAGCAAAGCCTGGCACTCGCCAAATATTTGGTCATCGAGTTGTGGCATATTGCGATGTTCGATCTTGTTCCTAAGGCCAATAAAGAATTCCAGATTCTTTCGTTCGGCAGGATTCTTGTCCTTATAGAATTGTCGAACACACTCCGCCAGCTCCCATGCTTTGTTTTCCCCATCGAGCTTCTCATAGCGCACGTATCTGCCCTTCTTTGTCACATAGTAGAAGGGCTTCGTGCCAGCCCGGAGAAATATGGAGTGAAATAGGGCTGTCCAGGCTATTACCATAAACACTATGAATCCACCGGAACGAAATACTGTGCCCGGCCGGTTGTAGGTCTCAACGGCCAACAGCGCCGACTCTCGAGCTTTAGTCAGGCATCCCTTAACTTCAAGAGGTAACCCCCTCACAACATCTCCCGAAGCCGCTCCTCAACGTAGCGAGCATCATCGTTTGACAAGCCGTAGCAACGAAAGAGCACTCTGTCTATGACGTCTTGGATAGGTTGACTCTCGGGCGCCAGGTGTGAACGTTCTGACCGGTTCTTGAGCGTTCGACTGGCTTCTATGCGTTGGATCTGTCTGCACATTTTTGCGAGGGCTGCGGCTACAGGCCCAGGCAAGAACCCCGGCTCAGAACATTCGTCGAGGAGTGACGCCTCCAATTGATCCCATCTCCGTTCGTCTATCAATGCCCCCCAAGGTGTGTCGGACACATAATCTGGAGTTTGGACAACAGGCAGATTGTTGAATTGATATTCGTTCACCTTGGAATTCGTGCTGCAGAGGCGAAAATACCAATCCAAGAACTTGGAGTTGAGGAGGGCAAGCAAGATGTCGAGGTTGATCTTTGACGAGCCCTCGCTAACGTAACTAACTGTATCGAAGCAAAACATCTCTGGTGAAATTGGCGCAGCTATCAGCCTGCGGAAATTGTTCTGTGGAGAACTTCTTTGGTATCCGATCTTTTGTTTACCATAATTGAATACAGCCTTCGATCCAGACCCGGAGCGTTCTAAGAACTCTGACACATCTAGAAAGAGGTCTTCTCCCTGCGACGCTTCCCGTACTGTGTAGAGGGTAATGTTGGCACCACGTAACACCATAGGCCCGCTGATGTGTGGTCCTAATGTGCCAGCCCTGATCTCCGCTGTTTCCTCCATATCACCTCTGAAGCATTTTGCCAAATCGCCGAGTCTGCCAACCCTTGTTGTCCAGATGGCAGTTGCTATTTCCCAGTCTCTTTGGGTGCATGCGGGTATAGCAGCATTGTCCGGGTCTATAGTGAGTGTCTCGCTGGACGATACTTGAAGAGTCTCCGAGCACTCTGAAATCCACCGGCCAGGATGGGTCCGAACCAAGAACCGGTTTCCCTCAGGGCGCGCACTGGTTACGAAGACGGCCGTTGAGAGTTTGGCGTCAGGGAAGACCCTTTTAGCGGGGTCGTCCTTCTGAGGGAAAGCCTCAATAGACTGTAGTTGCGTCTGTTCCAGTAGCATCTTACGAAGTTCTGTAGTCTGTATATCTCCCAACAGGCTCATCGGAACTATGAACGAGCAACTTCCAACCCTTGCCAGCAAAGTAATCGCACGACAGACAAAAAACTTGTAGAGGTTCTTGACTCTGGGAACGGCAGGCGCGTAGATTCTTGCTTCCCGATAGAAAGCGAGTTCCTGTTCCAGTCTTGTGTCTAGGCCTTCGCCGCCCAATACATCGTATGGTGGATTGCCTACCACCGCGTCGAATCCCCGTTCCTCCTTAGGCTTCCATCGCCCACCCTGGAGATCCACAAACGCCTCTGGGAACTCCAGGTCCCAATGGAAGAACCGCTTCTCCTTGCCGATTTCGGCTCCCCGGCCGTTTGTCTCTTGGTATTGTGGAGACAGACCCTTTCCTCCCGAGTTAATCTGCTGGACAAGATCGGGGCCTGCCAGCGTGAGGTACTCCTGGGCTCGCTTGTTGCCGAAATGCCTGCTAACCCATATGTGCAAGGCCTTCTTGTATGGAGCTTGGGATTTCTCGAACTCGGCAAAAAGCGAGCTGCTGCGCTCGGCCTGTTCTACCGTCGCATCCGGGATACGGCGCAACTCTTCAATCGTAGCGGTGGCGGCCAGCAACCCTTGAAACGGCCCGCCGAACAGACTGGCCACATGACCCTTCTGCTGCTTCGCCAGTTC
>CBDFHJ010000009.1:0-561433 GCA_965247635.1 Dehalococcoidia bacterium | reverse complement strand
TGTACTGCGAACTTTTCGATTGGCCGTTGCCTTGTGACCCACCCACGAGAGCTCTGCCCGCGGAAGCGCATCTCCAGGAGATCAGGCGGGACGTAACCATAATCATTCGCCTCTCGCCCCGGCGATGTCCTTGCTCTGAAACATCCAGAAGTAGATGACACAGGCGACAAGGGGTTAGGCCGTAAGGACACCTTTACAATGCGATATATCATTTCTTAGACCACCTTTCTACGGTCGTTAGAAGATGAAGCGCAGCGGCGGCAACTCTTGTGTCTTGTTCTAGCCGTAGGGAAGCCGCTCTGCCTTCAGGAGAGTCGGGCGTTCTTTCCGAATATAGGGCGATGCTAGCCTCGCCATTACCGTCTATTGCAAGTTCATAGTTCTTGACTGTCTTGGTTGGCAGGTATAGAGCTACAGCGACCAAATCTCCTTCACTGCCGTGAGGATGGCGATTAAGCAAGTACACAATGGTATCCTGGTCTATCCACGTCTTCATCCTTTCAGGAAACTCTTCCATCACCTCTCTTAGACGCTGTGCGTCCCGAGCCTCATGGTCCAGGACGGGTTGAGACTGTCCAACTAGCGGAGCACCGGCTGGAGTTGGAGTTGTCCCTGCTGTACCCGAAGGTGTCTCTGCCTGTGTCGGCGACACAGTGTCCGACCCTACTTCACCTGTAGCTGTTGGTGTGTTTGATGGCGTCTCTGTCTGGAGCGGCGTCCCAGCGCCAGAACCGGCTTCAATCATAGCTGTTGGTGTGCTTGATGGCGTCTCTACCTGAGTCCCTGCCCCACCGGCCCACTCCACATCCATGGTTGGCGTTGGTGGGGAGCTGCCGCAGGCAGCTCCCTTCAAGGCCACCATTCCAACCACGATGGCTGCTAGAAATCGCATAATGCCACCCCCATCAAGTCAAGAATCGAATACTTTCTCCAAATAAGACGCTCTTGCCGGAGGAATAGTTCCCGGTGAGTATAATTCTGCCCCTTCTTCGTCAAGCAATCCTGTATCACCGGCGACGCTGCCCACGGCGCGAACCCCGAACTTTTGTCAATGACCTGCCTCTAGCCGGACGTTATCGGCCAACGACGGCCGGGAACGAAGCCATTAGCGGGATGAGCTTCCTCGGAAGCCGCCGAATCAGCGGATCGGTCGTGTTTCAGTTACTCTGCACTCTCATCAGCTGGATTCTTGTTCCAATTAAGTATACGCCTCAACTGTCAATTCCGTTCCATGACGAGCGGCTCCTCAGCGAACTAGTGCCCATCTACTCCCAGATGTTGTCAGGGCTCACCTAATATAGGCAACGATCCCCCGTAAAAACAAAAGGCCCTACACATATGGTGCAGGGCGGGAGTATAGTCTTCAAACGGTGGCTGACCCGGCCCATACGGGATCGTTCACTATGTCGTCGCTGAATCCCGACGAGCCAGAACTTCTACCTGTAAGCAAACCTCCATTCCAATCGGAGAAGCACCTCCATTACTCAACTTCAGGCTCGTCTAATCACCGCACACGTAGACATATGTAGTAAAGCCGCCGAACTGAGACGCCTCCAAATCATCCGGATATTCATTCTCTGCCCAAACACCATAGAGGAAATTGCCGCAGCCTTCATCGCTGACATCCTCGCTATACGACACAGTACCGTTGGTGTTATCATCGCCATCCTGATCAGCATCATTGGAATGCAGAAAGTCCCATTCCTCCGTGGACGTATTCCACTTCCAGAGTTCAAAGCGATAGGTGTCCTCGTACTCGGAATAGTCGAGGGCTGATCCCTTAATGGTAGTTCCTGAGACAATCTCTATATCGACGTCGTGGGGAAGCCCGTAAATCTTGTCCATGCTGTCTTCATCTTCGGAGCCAGGCTCGTTCATAATCCCCCAACAACCGTTCATGATGGTGTCACAGCCGGAATTATCTGTTACCTCCTGAAGCCCGAAAGCGTGGCCCATTTCATGGACGATTGCCCCTCGGAAGGCGACCTCATTGGACGGAGTGAAAGAATCATGGTCAAGATGTGAAACGGCGAAACAAATTGGGCCATGGTCATGGTCGTGGCCCGCATGGCCAACGAAGCCCCAATCATGGTCACAGTCTTCGTCGTCGTCATACCATTGCCTTATGTTGCTACCGTAACACTCATTCTGATCGGAGCAATCGACATACTGGTAGACCGCGTCGGCATATGTGGTGATTTCATTCGCCCACTCGCCAGCATCACTGAATCGCAATTCGCTCCACGAGTCCATGCCGTCTCTCATATTGCTTCGGATGTTGTAGCCTTGGTGATTGTTCGTAGGAAAGTCAGAATCAATGGCCCAGTCGATCTTGCCGTTCCACCCCTCCGCGACTTGCTCCCAGCCATTAGAGTCATAGACGTGTCCCTCGTGATGCTCGTCAGCTAGAGCAATGATGCCGTTTAACAGGAAAACTGCTGCTGCTGCAAACGCGACAGCAATCATGAAAATCTTGTGATGGCCCATGCGATATATCATCGAGACCACCTATCCACGGTCGTCAGAAGCTGAAGTGCAGCGGCCTCAACTCTTGGGTCCTGTTCTAGCCGCAAGGCAGCGACTTCACCCTGAGAACCGCCACGCGTTTTTTCCGCGTGTAACCTAATGCGAGCCTGACCATCACTGCCTGTTTCGAGTTCGTAGCTCCTGCCTGTTCCAGTTGGCATATCGTGGGCAACGGCGACCAACCCTCCCTCGAGGTCGTGAGCATCGCGAGGGACCAGATACACAATGGTATCCTGGTCTATCCAAGTCTTCATCCCTACCGGAATGTTTTCCATAACCTTTCTTCGACGCTGTTCGTCCCGAGCCTGACGGTCCAGGGAAGGTTCGGACTGTCCAACTATTGGAGTACCGGCTGGAGTTGGAGTTGTCCCTGCTGTAGCTAGTGGCGTCTCTGCCTGTGTCGGTGTCGCAGTGTCCGCCCCCACTTCACTTGTAGCTGTTGGTGTGCTTGATGGCGTCTCTATCTGGAGCGGCGTCCCAGTGCCCGACTCCGCTTCACTCATAGCTGTTCGTGTGCTTGCTGGCGTCTCTGCCCGAATCCCCGTCCCACCGCCCCACTCCACGTCGCCGGTAGGCGTTGGTGAGGAACTAGCGCAGGCACCTAGCGTCAAGGCCACGACTCCAACTACGATGGTTGCTAGAAATCGCATGATGCCACCTCCATTAAGTCGAGAATCGAGTACCATCTCCAAGTAAGACGCTCTTGCCGGAGGAATAGTTCCCGGCGAGTATGGCGCTCCTCCTTCTTTTTCAAGCAGATTCTGTATCAGCGGCGACGCTGGCCCACGGAGCGAACCCCCAACTTCTTCCTAAACGACCTGCCTCTACCCGGACGTTATCGGCCAACAGGGGCCGGGAACGATGCCAATAGTGGGATGAGCTTCTTCGCAAGGCGCCGAATACGCGGATTCGGTCGTGTTTCAGACGCTCAGCACTCTCATCATCTGGATTCTGTCTATTCGAGTATACGCCTCAACTGCCCATTTCGTTCCATGAACAAGCGGCTCCTCAGCGATCTAGTGTACATCCACTCCCAGATGCCGTCAGGGCTCACCCAATATAGGCAATGATACCCTGCAAAAAAACTTCGATTTCCAGCCCTCCATCGACGAGCGCTAGGTCAAAGAGTTGACTGTAGACCGTCAGCGATAATGGGACACATATAAGGGTAGGAAAACCCGAGAGTCGGAGGGTGGTGTGAGCTCCTGAAATGAGGGTAGAGCTACCCACAGAAAGGAGCAGATGTGTCCCAACTAGAAGTAAGCAAAGCAGAGGCCGCCGAGGAACGAAGCGAGCAGACCAGGTCTTTCGTCCGCACAGTGAAGGCGGCTGCCCGACGTAAGTACACCCCCGAAGAGAAGATCCGAATTGTTCTGGAGGGCTTCCGCCGCGAGGTCACAGCCAACGACCTGTGCCGGCGGGAGGGGATCAAGCCCCACTCCTACTACTCGTGGACCAAAGAGTTCATGGAGGCGGGCAAGGAGAGGTTGACCCGTGACTCGGTTCGGGACGCCACTCAGCATGAGGTAGGGCAACTCAAGCGAGAGAACGGGGAACTCAAGGAGCTAGTGGCCGATCTGTCGCTGGAGGCGTACCGTCTCAAAAAAACGGTCATCCCCATGCCCCAGGACGCCACCGGTACCAGCGGATGAGCGCCCCGGAGAAGGCAGAGGTAGTTACCAAAGTATCCTCGTCTCCCCTCCCCAAGCGAAAGGTCCTCAGAGAGCTGGGCATCCCTAAGAGCACCTACTACCGGTGGCTCAGACGCCAAGACCAACAAGGACTTGAGGACCGACCAGGAGGCGATCAGCCACCATGGAACCGTCTCACTATTCAGGAAGAACGCTCAGTCCTGTTATCAGCCAGGGAGATGCCAGAGCTGAGCTGCCGTCAGCTGGCCGCGGGGATCACCGACAACCAGGGCTTCTCAGTCTCAGAGTCCAGCGTCTACCGTATCCTGGGCAGGGAGGGCCTAGTGAAGAGGCCTGAGATGCGGTTGGCCGCGGGGAAGGAGTACCACCTCAAGACCACAGGACCTCACCAGATGTGGGCCACCGATGCCTCATACTTCAGGGTGGTTGGGTGGGGCTACTACTACCTGGTCACCGTTATGGACGACTACTCCCGCTTCATCCTGGCTCACAGGCTTCAGCAAGATATGACGGCCGACTCCTTCATCGAGGTGGTCCAGGATGCTGTGGACACGACCAGCATGGACCAAGTTCCAGTCACAGACCGCACCAGGCTGCTGAGTGACAACGGTCCAGGCTATGTCTCAAGAGCATTCAGGGACTACCTGGGGATGGTTGGCATCAAGCACATCCTAGCAACTCCTTTCCACCCTCAGACCAACGGGAAGCTGGAGCGCTACCACCAGACCATCAAACGGGACGTCAACCAGGTGCCTTATGAGTTGCCCGCCGACCTTGAGGCTGCTATCGCGGCCTTCGTCAGCTACTACAACTACCGGCGCTATCACAAGGCTCTGGGCAACGTGACACCATCAGACGTGCTCAAGGGAAGACGGCAAGAGATCCTACAACGCAGGAAGGAGGTGAAGGCTCAAACCACCGAACGGCGACGACGCTACAACAGGGCCCTCAGGGAGCTCGCCAGACCTCCATCCAGCCCCTGATCTCTCGGCTCCCAATGTGTCCCACTTTTGCTGGTTGCTAACACTCCTTTGCTCCTGAATATGAAGAGCGGAGCCGCCCCCGTAGAGACAGCCCCGCCTTTGCGAAACGCTCGGTTGTCTGTGCAGCTCATGCGGCTGCCTTAGCTTCGGTTCCTTCTTTCTCTCCTCTCTGCTTCTCCTCTCTCTCCTGCCTGGCCTTGAGGAAGCCCCGCAGGATGTGGGCGATAGCGTCTCCTAAACCGAGCACCCATATGCTCGACCCATCCGACAATTGATTGGCGAAGGGCTGCATTTCCTGAATGCCTTGGATCTGCTCCACGAGTAGGGTAGGCCGCTGGCGAGTTACCCCGTGTTACCGGAGCACTTTTCCATCGGCCCCCCTCCGAACCGGACGTGCGGCTTTCACCGCATCCGGCTCTCCAGTGGTTAAGTCTGCTTTCGCGGTTTCCAACTGCCCTCATGGGCGGCAAGGTGACACGAACGGCAGACCACGAGAGTCTTGCGCCGCCGCGCCGCCATAACCTGTACCCATTTGGGCTTCTCGCCTTGGCCGTTGCCGTTCAGGTCGCGAAGCGCGCGGACATGGTGGACTTCAATGTTGTCCGTTGATCCGCACATCTCGCATTTGTCAGCTAGGAGCCTTTGTATCAGCTCTGTGCGTTCAGACCTGTACCGCTGGGGCTGTCGGTCTACGAGGACGGCCTGCCTGTTCCGCTTCAGGGGTATGCCACCGAACTGTGCCACGAGTGGGCGTTTCCCCTCGCCCCGCTCCACCACGACCTTGAGGCAAGCCCTTTCTCCGTGCTCGGTTTGGGCGACGCCCTTGTAGCGTCGAAAGATTTTCCGAGCGGTGGTTTTGTGCTTGGCCGCCAGGGTCTTGGCGAGCGACCCTCCCATGACCCATTGCAGTCGCCCGAGATGGGCTACGTTCTGGGCCAACAGGTAGTACTGGACGACTCCACGGAACTCCGCCTGGTGCCTGTCCACGATGGTGTAATCCGTATCGTGTATGAGGATGTTGCGGTGTGCCGGTTTGCCGTTCTTCATGTAGGCACGGCAGTGTTGCTCGATGACTTTTGCGGGAATCCGTAACCCAATTCGTCCGTTGACTTGTCGCTGTCCATTGCGGTCGAGCTTGTCGTGGACTTGTTGGTTCACGATTTCATAGCCGAGGAACCTCGCCGCCTGGCTGGTGGCGTGGGTTATGAGAGTCTTTTCCTTGGATAGCTCCAGTTTGAGGCTATCGCGCAGGAACGTCTCCAAGGACTCCTTGATCTGCCCGGCTTCGGCCTTTGGCCCGATGAAGCCCAGCACGAAATCGTCTGCGTAGCGCACGTATCGCAGCCGCCGGTATCCGGGGTCGTAGGGGTCGCCTGAAGGCAGTTGCTGCATCTCTTTGCGCAGCTCTACCGCCAGACTGTGGTGCCCTACTTTCTTGTGGTAGCTCATCCGGTTTCTCAACCGTGTCCACGCGGGGTTGCGTCTTCGCACTTGGCCTCGGGTGTGGGCTGGCATGAGCATCTTCTCGACGTACTTATCCAACCGGTCTAGGTAGATGTTGGCGAGGACAGGGCTGACCACGCCGCCTTGCGGTGTACCGCTCAGCGTGCGGCCATATGTCCATTCCTCCATGTAGCCTGTTTTCAGTAGATACTTGAGCAGGCGTAGGAATCGGTTGTCGTGAAGCTTCTCTCCGAGTGCCGACAACAAGACCTCGTGATCTATGTTGTCGAAGCACCCCTTGATGTCGCCTTCGACGAACCAGCGGACGCCTGTCCAGGTGTTGGCCACCTCGCTCAAGGCGGTGTGGCACCCCCGGCGGGGCCGGAAGCCGTGGGAACGGTCGGAGAACTGCGGCTCGTAGTAGGCTTCCAGAATCATCCGGATGACCTCTTGCAGCAGCTTGTCCGTCCACGTCGGTATGCCCAAGGGACGGGTCTGGCCGTTAGACTTGGGAATGTTGACCCGTCGCACTGGCGTCCACCGGAACCGCTCGTACCGAAGCTTGTCGATGATGCGGTCGATTTTCGACAGTGACATACCGTCCACGGTCTCTGCGGTTGTCCCCTTGGTCATCGCTCCCTGGTTTGAGTAGAGACGACCGTAGGCCCGCAGGTAGAGTTCCCGGTTGTAAAGCAGCCGAAAGATGTTCTCCAGCGGCAATCCTCGTTCTCCGCGTTCGCGGATGACGTTCAGTACAGTTTCGGCGTTTCTCATCATGAGTACCTCTCTGTCATGTTTCGTCTAAACCACCTGCCCTCCTTCGCCATGTGCCGGGCTTTCCCCGGCTCGGACTACTACGAGGGCTCCGTTGCCATAGGGGTCTCCCCCCGTAGGCAATCCCGCGTTCCGTTTGACTTTGGGGATTGGTTCGGCTAGATTGATCTCACGATGAGAAGTAGCATGAGGACTCCACTCATAGCCTTGGGTGTGGTGGTCGTGGTCGTCCTTGCAGCAGTTTTGCTACTTTGGGTTTATGACCTAACCTATGTACCCGGTGGCTGGTTCTCCTATAGCTCTCTCAGCGCGAGCCCTCGTGTTGTTCCTCCGTTCTCTGTTGTTGTGTTACAGCTTCTGAATGCGCTGTTCATCGGTGTGGTTGCGGTTGCAGTCCTCGTGTTCGCGTACTACCTATTCAAGGTGAGAACACCTCACGAGGGTGCGAGGCAGCGAGCCGAGAACAAGGTCAGGATGTCCGACCCCATTCTCCGGGATGACATCGTGATACTGGCGAGAACAAACTCCCAGTTGTTGGATGACGCCATAGCCCTATGGTGCGCCCAGATTGAACTGGGACGCGACCCCGATGTCTAAAGTCGTGATTTAGTAGAAGCCGAACCCTGTCTCCTCCGTCTTTCGACATAGGACGTGTCTAGCGCGACTTAGGTGCCCCGTTCATCCCCTGGAATGACCACATGGTCATCGCCCACTCATCGGAGGTACACCGACCCCGCATGCATGTCAGTGAAATGAGTGGCGTCGGGTTACAAGCGTTCTACCGACGGGTGTCTGCATCCACCGTCGGGGGACTAGGGTTCAAGCAATCCAGCTTTCACCATATCGCGCGGGTCTTGCGGAGCCAGCCTTACAACGCTTTGGGACTGCAACCGCTTTACCGACATGCTGTGTTCCCCTTTGGTTTTCACCTCCAGGTAAGTCGGTTGACCCAGAAACTTCCTCCGAATTTCTCCTAACTGAGTCAGGTATCCTATGCCGCGTTACGCGGCGCACATGCCACACAGAAAGCGGTGACGATCTCGGTGTGTTTCGCCACCGTCACTCGTCTGACCAGCACCGAGCCGTTGTCTGTGCTGGTGTGCCGGTAGAGCATCACCCTGGGGTCGCGCCTTTCTGCCTCAGTCGCAGGCCGATAGAAGTGGGGTTGCGCGGAGGTGCACAGGTGCTGCGTGTGATCGTGCTTACAGAAACGGCAGGTCGTCCCGTCCGGCGAGAAGCGCTGCCAGGCCCTGAAGTTCCGCTCCTGCCGGTGCTTATTGGTGCGCTTGGCTCTCGTCAGGGTGCTATCCATACCCTCCTCCGTTCACTGCTGCCACGATGGATTCTTCCTCTCCGGGTAGGGTCAGCGTCCCAGAAGCCACCGCCTCCGAGAGGTCCTCCTTGAGGGATTCGGGGTTGGGGTTGCAGCGGTAGGCGACCACTCCCGCCGATTGGAGCTGGGTGATCTCTTCCTTCTGAAGGCCCCGCCGCCACAGCCAGTCTGCCCAGGAGGGGTGCAACGGCAGCGGGCTCCTCTTGTCCAGGAAGCGGTAGTGGAGCCTGGGGGCCTCGCCTTCCGTCTGGGCCAGGAGGAGGAAGGTGTCGTGTTCGGAGGCGTACTGGGCCATTTTCGTATACACCAACGCGTGCCAGCCCCCACTCACCGGCAGCTTGGCTATCTTGGTCGTCCACGTGCCGACGGTCCCGTAGGGGATGCCGCACCGCTCATAGCCACCGCTGAGCGCCATCCCATCCGCGCCCTGGATGAGGTGGGCGACGTCGGGCGGTTGCTTGAGCAGGGAGGCCCAGATCGCCTTGAGCGCCGTCTGGGAGCCCACCATCGAGAGGAACCAGAGTCCCTGGGAGTGAGGGTCGCGGGCGAAGGCGTCGGCGGTGGCGCTGAAGCCTGCTGCGTTGATGGTGTACAGGGCTTCGGGGTCGAGTGTGTTTTCGGTTGCAAGCATGGGTATGTCTCCTTTCGGCAATTGGAATGCTGATGCGCGGAGGTGTGGTGACTCCGTGGGGGCCGGTAAGGGTCGTTGCTGGGCTGCCTGGGTTTTCCTATAGGATTAGAGGGCGATGATGAGGCCGCGCTCCTTGAGGCTGACCGCCTTGTCCCCGCCGATGACCAGGTGGTCCAGTAGCTCGATTCCCAGGAGCTTGCCCGCCTCGATCAGCTTCTTGGTCAGGGCCACGTCAGCCGGGCTCGGTTCGGGGTCGTTCGAGGGATGGTTGTGGATCACGATGATCTTGGGCACCGCCTCCATGACAGCGGGCCGGAACACCTCTGCCGGTCTGACGGTGATGGAGCTCACGTCCCCCTGGTAGATCACCCGCTGGCCCACGATCCGGGTCTTTGTGTCCAGCAGGAGGACCCGGAACTGCTCCTGGGCGAGGTGGGCCATCTCCGGGGCGAGCAACCGCCGCACCGCCTCGGGCGAATAGACCGCCGGAGGGTCGGCGGGGCGCGGTGGATGGGTCTCCACCCCGTAGCGCACGGCCAGCTCCCCCAGGATGCTGACGTTGCGCCGGAGGGTCTCTAGCAGTGCGTCGTTGTGCTGTGCATTGGTCATAGGGACCTCCCGTAGGTGTAAATGGACTGAAACGAGAAGCGGGGCCGCCCCGAAGATGGGAGCGGCCCCGTGCTGCGCCTGCTGGCAGGCGGCCGTATGACGATTGGGCTAGAAGGGTGACTTGGCCTTCACCGGCTCCTCGGCGCTGGCAACTGCGGACTCTTCCTCGGAGCTACCCCCGTTGCGGGAGTCGAGGAATACCACCTCGGAGGCGTGAATCTCGGTGCGGTGCCTGCGCTGGCCGTCCTCGGTTTCATACGAGTTCTGGACCAGCTTGCCTGCGACGTACAGCCGGTCCCCTTTGGCGACATACTGGTTCACCGCTTCGGCCAGGCCGGACCAGCAGGTGATACTGTGCCAGTCCGTGCTCGTCTCTCCGTTCTGGCGGTGTCGGTCGGTGGCCAGCCGTAGCTGGGTGATGGCGGTGCCGCTCTGGGTGTATTTCATTTCGGGGTCTGCTCCGACCCGTCCCAGTAGCTCTACCTTGTTGATTGTGCGTGCCATGTCGTTTTCTCCTTGTATCTTGGTTTGTGTGTGTAGTAGTGCGGCGTTGCCGCACTCGAATGGAAATGCAGCGCCGCTCCCTTCGGAGGGAAACGGCCTTGTCCATGCGCTCCCGTTGCGGAGCGTCTAGCTGTGCTCTGCTACTTCGGGCTCGTGAATGTCCGGCCCCGCCTCTGGGAACAGCCTGTCGGGGTCCAGGGGCGCTACCGCGCTTCTCAGCCAGCTCAGCCCGTCCCTTCTGACGCTGCCGTGCATCTCAGGGTCGTCGAGGGCCTGGGCGTAGTGCAGCGCGGCGTTCACCACGTTGGCGTGAGCTCCGTTGTTGCAGAACACCCTCTGGGAGGCGCCCGCCATCATCTCCATGCTCGTGAGGCGCTCTACGCGGTTGGCGAGCCGGGTCTGGACCGAGGCAAGCTCGTTTGCGAGCCTTGCGATCTCCCGTGTCGCGGGCGGCATCCGCCTCAGGGTCTTGGGTGCGAATCTGCTCATGTGTTCCTCCTTTTCCTGTAGGGATGCGATTCCTGGGATGAAGCGGGTCCACCACCTGGAGGGGAGGTAGCTCCGGTCCGGCGCTCCCAAGCATGAAGCGTCTAGCTCACCCGCACGTACTGGGAGACGGCCTCCGTCACGATGCCAGCTCGGGTGTCCGGGTCCAGCAGCGCGTTCAGCTTGCGGTAGTCGACCGAGAAGCGGCGGGTCTGCACCAGGCTTACCGACCGGCCCTCGACGCTTGCTTTGGGCATACCCCGCTGGCGCATCCACGCCTTGAGGGTATCCAGCGCCCGGCGCTTGGCCTGTTCCGGCTCCCTCAAGGCTTCCTGCGCTTCCAGGTATGCCCGCACCGCAGCCCGCACCTCTTCGGTGCTCACCTCCCTTCCTTCGTTCTCAGACGCCTCGCCCGTGTCTCCTTCAACCTCGGCTGTGCCGGGCTTGCAGGTGTTCAGGAAGGGGCAGGTCCGGCACTGCCAGCTACCGGCCCGGAAGTCCCGCTCCGGCAACTCGTCGGGGTTCTGCCCGTGGGCGGCGTAGTGGTCGGCCAGCTCACCGAGCCGGGCGGTGACGGACCTCATCGCCTTCTTTACCCGCTCGGCGGGGATCGTCTCGGTATCCCAAACTCGGCTCCCGGTATCCATCGTGGCGATCACCACGTCGCGGGCGTCCTCGTAGCTCCCGTAGGAGTAGAGAGCGGCCTGGGTCACCGACTCGGGGTGACTCCGCTCTGCGCCAAGGGTTTGCCAGCGCTTGTAGGCGTCCGGCCCCCTGGTCTTGACCTCGACGATCACCTCGTCGCCTCCGAAGAAGGGCAGGACGGCGGTGGCATCGGGATGTCCGGTAACGCGCAGGTTGGGGGCGATGAGGACAGTCACCTCCCTGGGGCTGTTGGGGTCCACCGGGATCACGTCCCAGCTCGCCCGCTCCATCGCTCGCAGCACCACCTGCTCAAGGGCCTGCCCCACCTCCATGACGGTCAGGGATTCGTCGGTCGGTGGGTTTGTGGGCTGCCATTCCGTGGCGGCATACCACAGGGCGCGGCGGCAGCCGCTTGCGGCGGATGCCCGCACCACCAGCGCCCCGTCTTCGTCGAAGTAGGCTGATGGTCGCGAGTAAACGTCCGCCCGGTCTCCGGTGGGGTCTTCGTTCTGGTTCATGGTCTGTCCTCCTTCGTTCCTATAGATGAGAAGCGGGACCGTCTCCGTGGAGACAGCCCCGCTAGTTGAGCAACCATCGGTTGTGTGCGCCGCTCATGCGGCGGCTTTGGATTCGGATTCCTCTATCCCCTCTTTCGCCCTCTCTTCTCGCTCCTTCAGATGGAGCTTGAGGATCTGGGAGATGCCATCTGCGAGGCCCAGAACCCACACGCTCGACCCATCCGACAATTGATTGGCGAAGGGCTGCATCTCAGCTATGCCCTGGCACTGGTCCACGATCTCGGCGAAGGGCGTACCCCTCCGCAAGTGCAGCGAGACGAGGCGGCAGACCGCCTCCGTCACCCCGGAGGTGAACGATCCCGCCTTGCCGATAGAGCCAAAGACCTCGAAGGGCTCACCGTCCTCGTCCAGGGACACCGTGACGTACAAGTTGCCATGCTCGGTCTTGAGCTTGGTCGTACTGCTAGGCAGCGTCCGGGGCCTGGGCCGTGTCGCCGGGGTCATGGCCCCTCCCCCTTCTCAAGGAGATAGGGAAGCGCTGGGGCGTAGCGGTCGAAGAATTTGGCGACCTTGAGGGCACACTCCCGGTCCCTCTTGTCGCCGATGCCCAGCAGCGTCTGGACGATGACCTCTTCGCAGTCCTCTTCGGCGTAGGCCGGGGTCAGCAGCGTCTCTTGGACGGCAGGGGGAAGGGAGTCCCACCGCTCCCGGCTCAGCTTCAGTCCGCCGTGGCTGGCCGTTTCAATCCGCACCACGCCCTCGGCCAGCGCTACGACGTCCTGGGGAGGTCCCCACGGGGTATACATAGTGTTCACTTTCATGTCGTCTCCTTTCTGTCCTGTAGATGAAAACGGGGCTGCCCCGGTGTGGAGACAGCCCCGTTACGTGGGCTCGCTATGGCGCGTTGGGCTCATGCCGCTTCCGGCACATCTGCTTCCCGCGTCTGCTGGAGCTTCCGGGTCGCCCCTTGCACCAGCGGCGTCAGCTCCGATGCCGATACCGCCTCAAGGTCCTTGCCCGTCTTGCCCTTGACCGCAGCCCGCACCTGCTTCTCGTCGAACCCCTGCATCGCCCCCAGGTCGATCAGCGTCGCCCGCAGCGACGGAGCAAGGGAGTCGGCTGCGCTTTCCTGCTTCGCCGGTTGCCCGGTGGCCGCCTGGTCTCCGTAGAGGCAATTCCCGAACTGGTCTCCGAAGCTGCGCAGGGCGCGTTTGAGACCGTCGGTAACCGACCCTTTGCAGGCTGTGTCGTGACCCTCCGCCGTCTCCTCCGCCACGGCGTGGAACCCGATGTCCGTGCGGGACGGAGCGCCGGGGACGGTGACCCGCACGGGAGCGCTGTAGGCGCGGATGCGGCTCATCTCGCCCGTCTTGGGATCGACCTGCTCGATCTCCCGCAGGGTCACGTCGCCCACGAGTTCGTAGCCCCAGCCGCCGCGACCGAATATCTCGTTCGCCTGGTCGATGACGGTGTGTCCCTCGATGTACTGGTATGTGCGCCCGGCCCGTCCCTTACGCTGGGACACCAGGCTCGGGTCGAGGGGCTTCTCCAGCTCGCTCACCACCCTTGGGGACAGGCTGTCCCAGAGCAGGTCGTGCTCCGGAGTGATTGCAGCGTCCGGGTGGACGCCGTTGCTTCCGTTCTTGGTCGATGCGTTCGTCATTGTGCTTCTCCTTTGTGATGTCTGTGATGTGCTGACTGCTCTTTATCTGGTCGGTGCAGGGTTCCCCTATGGGAAACCCGTGGGCGGGGCAAGCCCCGTCATTCATTGGGCATAACGCCTCCTTGGGTAATGCTGTAGGGTTTTGATGGCGCAGGGCACGGGAGCCTGCAAGACGGTGGGCTGCGTGGGCACAAGAGCGGGCGGGAAGCCCGTATGGAAGGGGGACTGTGCTACCTAGCGGTGCGGGCCGCCCTGGCAAGCAAGCCCAGGAAGATCGCCCGCCCGTGGGGATGCGTGGCAAGCTCCGCCACGTCGGTGACCCCTTCAAGCAAGCGCACCGTGGCGGCCCGCCGTCCAAGCAAGCTCTCAAGCCGCTCGGCGGCCTCGCGTCCCGCGTCGTCTGAGTCGAAGGCGAGGAACACGCGGGGGAAGGCAAGCAAGCTACCTGCCACCCGCTCCATGCCCTGCGTTCCTAGGGCCGCCACGGCGGGAAGGCCCCACTGGACAAGGGCAAGCCAGTCGAACACCCCTTCAGTAAGGACCACCCAAGACGGCGCAGCCCCAAGCCGCCCAAGTCCAAGCACCGGCTTGGGTCCGGGCAGCGCCTGGAACCTCGGCGACCGCTCCGGGTCAATGGCCCGGCCCACAAGCCAGCGGACGCGTCCCGAGGCCAGGTCGGGAACCACCACCATCCCTGCGAACCGCTCTCCCCGCTCGGTGAACAGGCCCGAGGCCCGTATCCGCTCGCCGCCGAATCCGTAGGCTTCAAGGTATCGGCGCAGCCCGTCCCCCGGCGCGTAGCCAAGACCCAGGCGGCAGGCGGTATCGAAGCCGATGCCCCTGGACGCCAGATACTCACGCGCCTCACTGCTGCGCAGCATGGACCGGAGGTAGAACCTCGTTGCCGCCGACAGCGCCGCCGGGTCCCGCTGGGGAACCACGGGAGCAGCGGTACGCCGTGGCGCGGCCTGCGTCCTCGACCGGACGGCTGGGCTGGGAGCCAGCCCAGTCCCACCACCCAGCCTCTGTATCGCCTCGGGCAGGGTCAGGCCCTCGGCCCGCTGGATAAAGTCCAGCACGTCTCCTCCTAGACCGCACCCGAAGCAATACCAACGTTCCGAATCGCCGTACACCGTAAAGCTGCCTTCCGACTCCTGGTGGAAGGGGCAGACGCCCTGACGGACGCGGCCCCTTCCCCTCAGCTGCACGCCCGCAGCCTCCACCACGTCGGCCAGGGAATGGCGGCTCTTGAGGGCCTCCAGGTCCACCTGTGTGTTGGCTACGACCATGACCCACCTCCTTTCAGGGGCTTCAGGCCCCGCAGGCTCCTCGCGGAGACCACCTTGCCCGGCTGCCACACCATCCCCAGCACGGCCAGGACTTTCACGGTCCCGTCGCCGTGGGGAGCGAGCGCCGCAGCTCTGCCGGCGCCCTGGCTGTACACCAGGGTCTCGCTTTGCCCGAACCGTCGTCGCACCAGGTCCTGCCACTCGGCGAAGGTCCAACGCGTCTCGTTTGGGGCGGTCGTGTCCGGTTCGACGCTGGCAAACACCGCCAGCGCTCCGTCCAGGTTCCCCGCCTTGCGCAGCCGCCGTGCGTCGTGGACGCTCTTGGCCACGCCCTGCGCCGTTGACTGCTCGCGGTTGCTGGCAAAGAGGGCATCCATCACCCGGTCCACCAACTCCTCCAGACTGCGCCTGGGCCTTTCACCCACCACCATCGTTCTGTTGTTCATCACTGCCGTTGTCATCGTGTTCTCCTTTCTACTTTCGATTGCCGTAGTGCTTGTATCGCCTGTTTCCTGTTCCTTGCGCCCATGAACCGCCGGAGCATCAGCGCCCCGCATCCAAGGGCCAGAGCGTTGACGGTGAAGGCGTCAACGCCTGAACCGGTCAACAGGGGCGTTACCAGGAGCAACGCCACGCCTGCCGCCAGCGTCCTCCGTTTGTGCCGCCGCATGGCTCTTCCGGTCCCGGCGACGGCGGCCAGGACCCGTGGAACCCGTTCCTTGATGTGCATGCGCACCTCCTTAGTGTGTTGCCCGCACCGGCATCCACAGCACGGGTCGTGGCTTATGGGTTGACTGTCGATGGACACACTCCGCCCACGGTCGGATGCCAAACGCGGAGAACGGAGTGTGGTTGTGAAGAAGACGCAGCTCGGCCAGGGTCTCTTCGTCGCAACGCGAGTTCTGGGGAGCTACGAAGACGCGGCGCGGCTGCCCTACGACGTGGTCACGGAACAGACGCGGGTGAATAAGGGCACAGCTCGACCAGGGTCAATATGGCGCGCCGACTCTGGGGAGGCTGCGGTGACGTGAAGCGGCCAGCCTGCGATGCAAATGGCAGACGGGCGCGTGTCGAAGCTGCGGCCTAGCTGTCTGAAGAGCTATGCCGCAGGCATGGGGGGACGGTCAGAGGGCATGGGCACTCCAACCGTCGTATCGAAAGGTCGAAACGCAGGACGCACTCCGGCCTTTGTGGAAGCATCCCTCTTGGGCGACCGTTGGGAGAGCCTGGCTCGATCCCTCTGGTACATCCCGGGCTCAGGGAAAGGACCCCCAGGTTTCTATGGCAAAGAAACACTGGAAAAACCTGATAACAATCTCAGTATTACGCCCCATCTCCCCTTTGGCAATACCTTTTGGGCCTCACCACCCACATCACTTGCACTCATGCAGCAAACATGGTGCGGAGACGACGCAGCGCCTACTTCCACCACAGTCCCACGGTGAAGAACCGCCGCACCCACCTGAGCCGCTCCCTCCTGGTCCGCGCCCACCGGGTGTCGCTCAGGGCCGCTTCTATCGAGCGTCGCTGCCCGTTCCTCCACACCCCCGCGAGCGGCTGGGTCTCGGGCGGCAGGGTCAGCCCGTGTTCCTCGGCCATAGCCAGCTCCAGATTCAGGATGCGCTCCTCCGTCACCAGCCACGACAGGCTCCTGCCGTCGTTGGGATGGCCTTTCCTGAGCCTTCGCCACTCCTCGACCAGCGGCCACGCCGCGCCATAGACCTCCTCGTCGTCTGGCGCAGGTTCACGGGTCACCAGCTCGGGATACTTCCGCCGAAACATGGTATTACCAACCGGCTTGCGAACCGCATTAGCCCCGCTCCCCGACCCCTGCCCGGCCCCGACCTCAGCCACCCGTCGCTCCAACTGGCGCAGAGCCCTGGTGTGCTCCTCTCCCAGGGCCTTCACCTGGCCCTCGACGAAGGCTCGCACCTTGCCGAGACTGCTCTTGATCTTCTGTTCCAGGCCCTCCACCCGCCCCTCCAGAGCTGCGATGCGTTCCTGCTGCGCGGCCATAGCTTTGGACTCCCTGGACAGGAGCAAACGATCCAACGCATGGCTCATGCGCGGCGAAAGGCTGCCGGTCTCCACGGCTCTAGCCAGGGTCTTGTAGTTGACGCCCAACAGGTCCGCCGCTTCCATGCGCCCTTTCTCGCGTATCACGTCGAGCAGCAGCGCCATGAGCCGCAACTCGTGCAGGTTCTCCAGGCTCCTCGTCTTTTCCATCGCTACAGCCCTCTCTTTCATCGGTCCCTCACTCCCACTTCCGAAAAGGAAACTTCTCCACGACGAAAGGGAAGTCGGCTCACAAATCGGCACTTCCTTTTCGGGAAGTTTCCCTAGCCCGTTCCTGGCACCACCCCCTGGAACCCGCTCTGGACACAAAGTGCTTGCTGAGATGGTCCTATAGGGGGTGGTTTCTCCCCGAATTAGCTTGCTCAGGACCCCGACTTCCCTTTTTGGAACAAACTCAAATCTCTGTACACGTCCATCACACCACGAAGGCCCCTGGGAACGTCAGGGCTTGAAAGGGAGGGTGAGCGTGCCCTCCCCCACACCTCATGAATGAAGCTGGGTCAATGCTTCTGATCTAGGCGCCCCTTGCTTCAGGCGTCCAGCAAGGTCAACCGAGACCGTTTCTGGGTGCGCTGCCGGGCCCATGCTGTAGGGAGGGTATTTTGGGCATCTCGCTCGAAATTGCTCGCTCACATGCAGCAATCATTTAGCAATAGGGGCCCCGGAGCGCTGGGTCTTTAGCTCTGCTCTACATTTAGGTCCTACAGGGGAGGACTCAGCAGAACCCTAAAGGAATCGAAGGAGTTCTTCCCAGCATCTCCATACCTGTGAAGGTGTCTCCGGGCCGTTGACAGCGGGTCCATCGTCGGTGCAATATTAGAGTAAGACTCGGTAACATAGTGTGGAGGCCGACCTGCCAAGAACAACGAAGACCATCACCTTCTCCCTGCCTCCAGAGATGGCGGAGCGGGTGGACGAGGTGATGAAGCAAGAGGGACGCACCAAAAGTGAGCTCCTCCGAGAGGCGCTGGTACGCTACATCGAAGAATGTGAGTGGAGAGCGCTGCTCCAGTACGGAGAGCAGCGGGCCAGGGAGCAGGGTCTCGGACCCGAGGATGTGGGACCGCTGGTGGAGGAATACCGCTCTGAAGTCGGTCCTACCCGGGCATGAGGGTCGTCCTGGACACCAACGTCATCGTCTCAGGTCTCAACTTCCCTGGGAACGAGCGCCTAGTGCTGGAGCTGGCCCGCAGGGGGCGCTTCGAGCTCTGTCTCTCATCTTTTGTCCTGGAGGAGGGTGCAGGGGTATTGACTCGCAAGTTTGGCTGGGAGGAGGAGAACACACACAGGGCCATCGAGATGCTGCGGGACGCGGCAAACATCATCGACCCCCAGCAGGTGCCACAGGTGATCGAGGGAAACGAAGCGGACAACCGGATCCTGGGGTGTGCGGTAGAGGCTTCTGCCGCCTACCTGGTCACGGGAGACCGGCGGCACCTTCTTCCCCTTGCAGAGCATGAAGGGATAAGAATACTCAATGCACCCCGGTTCTTGTCGGCGCTTGAGGGCTGATAGCAAACGCCAGGACATGAAGACGATATCGATCTCATTGCAAACCAACTTTCAAGGGAGTGAAGATATACATGAAACAACAAAATGACCCAACACCGGCAGCCCTCTACGCACGGGTGTCCAGCAACCGGCAGGACGTGGACCTGTCCGTGTCCGCCCAGCTCAGGGCGCTTCGGGGTTACGCCGAGACTAACGGCTACATCGTGGCCAGGGAGTACGTCGACGAGGCCGAGAGCGGGCGCATCGCCGACCGGCCCCAGTTCCGCAAGATGCTGGACGAGGCCAGCAAGCTCACTGCTCCCTTCCATGAGATTCTTGCTTGGAAGTTCTCACGGTTCACCCGCAAACGGGAGCACGCCGTGGCTTTCAAGTCCATGCTAAGGAAGCGGGGTATCAAAGTCGTCTCTATCACCGAGCACGCCGACGACTCTCCCACCGGCAAGCTCATGGAGGCCATCATCGAGAGCGTGGACGAGTTCTACTCTGAAAACTTGGCCCAAGAAGTCGTCCGAGGGATGCGGGAAGCCGCCATACGGGGCTTCTGGGTCTCCACCTACGCTCCCTTCGGGTACAGGAAGGTGTCGGTCCAGGACGGAGCAAAGAAGCGGCCCAAGCTGGAGCTGGACCCGCCGGCGGAATCAGTGATCCGGCGCATCTTCCTGATGGCCCTACAGGGCAAGAGCACCCTGGACATCACCAAGACGCTGAATGGTGAGGGCATCCCCACGTCCACGGGCAAGCATTGGCTGAAGTCCACTGTGCACCGCATCCTCTCCAACGAAGCGTACACAGGAACGCTGGTTTGGGGTGTCGATGCCAAGGACGGTGCGCCACCGGTGCGGGTGGAGAAGGCATTTCCCGCCATCGTCTCTCAGCAGGAGTTTCGACGGATCACCCGCTTCCTTCGCTCCAAGGCCCCTGCCAGGGTCAACCCCCGGCGGGCATCCAGCCCCTATCTTCTCAGCGGCTTGGTGAAATGCGAGAAGTGCGGAAAGGCGCTCACTGCGGCTGAGGCCAAAAGCGGCAAGTACAGCTACTACGTCTGCCACTCACTGCTGAAAAAGGGCAAGGGAACCTGCAAGACGCCTCGCCTCAACTCCAAGCGCTTTGAGAAGCTGATGATCGAGCAGATTCGCGCAAACATCCTCACGGAAAGCAACATCCGGGACCTAGTTAGGCTGATGGACGAGGAGATGGACGGAGTGGCTGCTGAGCAGCGGGAGAGGCTGGAAAACATCGAAGCGGAGCTTATCGAGGTGCGGCGGCGCTTGGACCGGGTGTGGCACGTCATCGAGAACTCGGAACTCGACATATCCGACGCCACCTCCCGCATCAGAGAGCACCGGGAGCGTCAGGAGAAGCTGGAGATCGCCGCAGAGGAGGCCAGGGCATTGCTCTCAGAGCGCCGGGCCGTGCTGGACAACGTGGACACCATCGCATCCTATGCACAGGACATGAGCGACTTCCTGATGACCAGCGAGATCACCGAATCGAGGGCCTTCATCAAGTCCTTCGTCAAGGAGATCAAGGTCAAGCCAGGAAAAGCAACGGTCTACTACACCCTACCCACGCCGCCGGACAGCCCGATAGGGGGCGGAGACGCCGCAGAGGTGGCTCTCCACGGCCCAGTTCGCAGTTCAGTACACGTTGGTGGACCTGGTGGGATTCGAACCCACGACCCCCTCAATGCCATTGAGGTGCGCTCCCAGCTGCGCTACAGGCCCACGCAACGGCCGAGGGACCTACCCTGTCCCTGGCCACTACCCACTATACAACACCACCGCTACCGGCGGAGGGACCGCTAGATATTACGACCGATGGCGATGATGGCGATGCCGGTTACCACCAGCATAGCCCCTATCACGACCCGCCAGGTCAGCCGTTCCAGCCGTCGGATAAAAATCTGGGCGAGAAGAATGGCAATCAACGGGTTGACGGCGAATATGGGTGAGACCACCACAACAGGGGCGCTGCTCAGCGCCAGGAACATCATGATGACCCCGGTTGAGGAAGCGAGGCCCGCCAGCGCGGCCCAACCGTAGGCCACTGCCGGGACCCCGTTGCTCCGTGCCAGGTCATGCCGCATATCGGGCACGGTCATTACGCCTAAGAGGACCATCCCAAGCATGAGCCCAAAGGCGGAGGCAACGAGGGGCGGGACATCGTCAATGATCTGCTTCCCCAGGACCTGGCTTCCGCCATAGGCCGCCGCTGCCGCCACGGCGAATAGATAGCCCCTTAGCTTTGGGCGCTGGCCGATCTTCCTCACTGCTCGCTCACGATCAGGGCAACCCCCGCCATGACGGCCAAGGCTCCCAAGACAATGGGGACGGTCAACTGCTCATCCAGGAAAATAATGGCCAGGACCATGGCGATGAAGGGTGCGGCGCTAAAGACGGGCGTGGCGCGGCTGACCCCTAGAAGCCTCACGCTGGAGTAGTTAAAGAGCCTGCCCAGGGGAAAGTTTATGGCGCCGTAAAGGGCGATCCCCAGCAAGGCTCCTATCGAAAGCCCGGCGATTGCGCCGCTGTGGAAGCCAATTGCCAGACCCATGCTGACCGCGGTCCCCGAGGCCAGCGAGATGACGGTGCCCGAGGTGGGGCGCAGGTGGAGCAACGCCAAGCGTATGACGATAGCGCCCACGGCCCACGCGAACGCCGCTATCAGCGCGTAGATGATCCCTTCCATCGTCTATCCTCGAATCCTGACGACGCGCTGGTCAGCCAGCTGTCAAGAAGAGATACACTCCGCCCGCATACTTTCTGGGAGGAGTGGTGCCCGATTCTACCAGAGTCCCTCACAGCCAGGGCGCCTCTCCTCCACTCAGGCCAAGTGTTATCCTGGTGCTAACCCACAGCAGTGCCGAGGCGGCCCAGTGTGCGGACGGTTTACGCTGACCATCGATGTCGAGAGACTCCTCGAGCGGTTCCCCTTCGACGTGGGGCCTCTCGCCTACCAGCCTCGATTCAACATCGCTCCCACGCAGCAGGTGCTGGTGTACGGCGCCCAGGGCCCTCACAATGCCGAGTACATGCGCTGGGGGCTGGTACCCTTCTGGGCCAAGGACCTCTCCCTTGGGCACCGAATGATCAACGCTCGCGCCGAGACGCTGACGGCCAGGTCCAGCTTCCGCGCGCCGCTTCGAACGCATCGGTGCCTGGTGCTCGCCGACGGTTTCTACGAGTGGAAAAAAGAGGGCGCCGCCAGGATGCCAATGCGGGTCACCCTGAACGCCGGAGAGCCCTTCGGCTTCGCGGGCCTTTGGGCCGAATGGAGGGACCCCGCCTCCCGAGAGCAGGTGCGATCGTGCACCATTATCACCACCGACGCGAACAGCCTAATGTCGCCAATCCACGCGCGCATGCCGGTGATCATGTCGAGGGAAACGGAGGAAGTGTGGCTGGACCCGGACGTGGAAGACCCCAACGCACTATTGTCGCTGCTGACGCCCTACCCATCGGAAGCGATGGAGGCATACGCCGTGTCACCGCTAGTAAACTTGGTCCGCAACGAGCACCCGGACTGCGTGCTACCGGTATAGCCGTACGTTCCGCTCCCGCCAGCGCATGGCAGCGGTACAAGTGCATGGCCAGCGTGTTGCTGTTGCTCGTATCTATAATCGCTTCCGTGGGCGTGGCGTGTACCTCGACGCCGGCTCCGGAGGCGGAAGGCACGATGGACCCCACCGCCTCGGTCACAGACGTGGCTGGGCCCACCCCGACCTTCACCCCGACACCCATACTGACCACGGCATCCACGCCGTCGCTGATCCTATCGCCCACGGCCACCCCCACAGCCATTGGCCCCATCGCTTTGCTGGTGATCCCAACGCCTGAGGGCGGCGCCACCCTAACCTGGGAGTTTGCCACACACCTGCTCAACGAGGCCTATGAGCTCCAACTGCAAGGCCGGTTACAGGAGGCAGTCGAGGCGTACCAAAGCTCAATCGCCACGTTCCGCACCGCGGAAGCCCACACTTACCTGGGTTGGACGTACAGTTGGATGGGTCGCTACGACAACGCTATCGAAGAAGCTCAGAAGGCCACCGCCCTCGACCCTGGGTACGGGAACCCGTACAACGACATCGGTACCTACCTGATTGACCAGGGCATGCCGGATGACGCTATTCCCTGGCTCGAAAAGGCCATAGCCGCCGTGCGGTACGAAACACCCCACTTTCCGTACCTGAACCTGGGCAGAATTCGAGTAGCGAAAGGTGAGTGGGACCTGGCGTTGGAGGCGTACAGGTCGGCCGTGCGTCTGGCTCCAGACTTGGAGCTCCCACCACCAGAGGCGGGGGTGGTGGACTTCGCAGACCTTCCTCCAGAGGCGGCGCCATCGAGCGAGGAAGCCGTGCCCTCCCAGATCACCAACGCCATAGAGAGCTATCTGCGCGCGTGGAACGGCTACGACGCCGAAGCAGTGATCGAGAGGAGCACACCTACCTCGGACGAGGCAACGCAAGCCCTCCTCATGCACCTGGCCAACGCGGAGATCCGACGATGGACGACGGATCTGGTAGAGGTGGACCTCCGCTACATGCAGGGGGGGCTGGCCGTGGTGGACGCGCGGCTTAGCGTCGGTGGCGCTCCTATGTCCACCTCTTACTTGCTGGCCATAACAGAGGGCAGATGGAAGATGGTCGGCCAGGTCCTGGTCGAGTCCTAAGGCTGCTGAAAAAAGCCCGCGCCGTTCACCCTGAGCACGCCGAAGGGCGGCGCCCCGACTGTAGACCGTCAGCGATAATGGGACACATATAAGGGTAGGAAAACCCGAGAGTCGGAGGGTGGTGTGAGCTCCTGAAATGAGGGTAGAGCTACCCACAGAAAGGAGCAGATGTGTCCCAATTAGAAGTAAGCAAAGCAGAGGCCGCCGAGGAACGAAGCGAGCAGACCAGGTCTTTCGTCCGCACAGTGAAGGCGGCTGCCCGACGTAAGTACACCCCCGAAGAGAAGATCCGAATTGTTCTGGAGGGCTTCCGCCGCGAGGTCACAGTCAACGACCTGTGCCGGCGGGAGGGGATCAAGCCCCACTCCTACTACTCGTGGACCAAAGAGTTCATGGAGGCGGGCAAGGAGAGGTTGACCCGTGACTCGGTTCGGGACGCCACTCAGCATGAGGTAGGGCAACTCAAGCGAGAGAACGGGGAACTCAAGGAGCTAGTGGCCGATCTGTCGCTGGAGGCGTACCGTCTCAAAAAAACGGCCATCCCCATGCCCCAGGACGCCACCGGTACCAGCGGATGAGCGCCCCGGAGAAGGCAGAGGTAGTTACCAAAGTATCCTCGTCTCCCCTCCCCAAGCGAAAGGTCCTCAGAGAGCTGGGCATCCCTAAGAGCACCTACTACCGGTGGCTCAGACGCCAAGACCAACAAGGACTTGAGGACCGACCAGGAGGCGATCAGCCACCATGGAACCGTCTTACTATTCAGGAAGAACGCTCAGTCCTGTTATCAGCCAGGGAGATGCCAGAGCTGAGCTGCCGTCAGCTGGCCGCGGGGATCACCGACAACCAGGGCTTCTCAGTCTCAGAGTCCAGCGTCTACCGTATCCTGGGCAGGGAGGGCCTAGTGAAGAGGCCTGAGATGCGGTTGGCCGCGGGGAAGGAGTGCCACCGCAAGACCACAGGACCTCACCAGATGTGGGCCACCGATGCCTCATACTTCAGGGTGGTTGGGTGGGGCTACTACTACCTGGTCACCGTTATGGACGACTACTCCCGCTTCATCCTGGCTCACAGGCTTCAGCAAGATATGACGGCCGACTCCTTCATCGAGGTGGTCCAGGATGCTGTGGACACGACCAGCATGGACCAAGTTCCAGTCACAGACCGCACCAGGCTGCTGAGTGACAACGGTCCAGGCTATGTCTCAAGAGCATTCAGGGACTACCTGGGGATGGTTGGCATCAAGCACATCCTAGCAACTCCTTTCCACCCTCAGACCAACGGGAAGTGGAGCGCTACCACCAGACCATCAAACGGGACGTCAACCAGGTGCCTTATGAGTTGCCCGCCGACCTTGAGGCTGCTATCGCGGCCTTCGTCAGCTACTACAACTACCGGCGCTATCACAAGGCTCTGGGCAACGTGACACCATCAGACGTGCTCAAGGGAAGACGGCAAGAGATCCTACAACGCAGGAAGGAGGTGAAGGCTCAAACCACCGAACGGCGACGACGCTACAACAGGGCCCTCAGGGAGCTCGCCAGACCTCCATCCAGCCCCTGATCTCTCGGCTCCCAATGTGTCCCACTTTTGCTGGTTGCTAACACATGCAGGGGGGGCTGGCCGTGGTGGACGCGCGGCTTAGCGTCGGTGGCGCTCCTATGTCCACCTCTTACTTGCTGGCCATAACAGAGGGCAGATGGAAGATGGTCGGCCAGGTCCTGGTCGAGTCCTAAGGCTGCTGAAAAAAGCCCGCGCCGTTCACCCTGAGCACGCCGAAGGGCGGCGCCCCGACGTGTCGGGGTGACCTACTTTTCCCGTTGGTGCTGGGATCTCCGAAAGAATCCGGAGTCCTTCGGACCGATTCCATGCGGAGTCCGAAAAGCCAGACCTGTCAAAGCAGGAATTCTTACTTTCCTACACCCCTCTAGGGTGGTGAGTCAGGAAACCATTCCATAATCCGCTCATCCTTCGACAAGCTCAGGACGAGCGGATTTTCCCCGTTCGTGGTGAGCCTGTCGAACCATGAACGGGGCTCTGCAACTCTCCCTACATCTACTGAACGGATTAGTGACTCAGGTTACTAGGGTCGAGCGCTGACATCCGGCCAGCGACACCGGCTACGGGAAGAGGCCCTTCTTTCGCATCTGGTCCCAACTGCCCGAGTCCATGAGGTCGGCCCAGAAGTAGTACGCACCGCGGGAGTTCTGCTCGGAGCAGAGCCGTCGAGTTTCAGGCGACATGACCTCGGAAATAAGCGCGTTTTGGGGCAGTCCTAGCTCGGCCAGGTTGTGATGACCCTTGGTCTCGTGGCCCAGGCCCATGGCGTAGTGGTGCGGGTAGCGGCGGGCGATGACCCCCTTGCTCGCCTTCTGAGCGTAGCTCCAGTTCTCCATATCGTCCATTTCCGTTAGGCCGATCGGGCCGCCGTAGCGCATGTAGTAGTGGAGGAGCATGTCCTTCACTTCTTGCGGCATGTCCCGCTGCACGAGAGGTTACGTCAATAGGTGTGTAAACGACATCAGGCGGCGACCTTCTCAGCCGTTGATTCAATGGCGATTCCATCCGCATACTGTGCACCGAGATAGACGTCTTCGATCAACTCAGGGGCCTTCAGACGCCTGAAGCGCTGTTCGGCGACCATCAACATTTTCCAGATCACCGCTATCGCCCGATCGACCCTCTTGTAGCGCTTGGCGGCATCGGTCCGAAGCCTGAGGGCCGCGAAGGGTGATTCTACCGGGTTCGTCGTGCGAAGGTGCCCCCAGTGCTCCTTTGGGAAGTCATAGAAGGTGACCATGCGGTCCCAGTCCCGCTCCAAGGCCTCTGAGGCCGCCTCGTAGGAATGGTCGCCGCACCACCTGGTGAACACCGTCCTGAGCCGCTCAGCCTCTGTCCGAGTCGGCGCGTAGGGGATAGTACGCAGCATGAGCTTGGCCTGGTCCTGTTGTCGCTTTGGAAGCTTGGCGAGCACGTTTACGATCTTGTGGTTCCAGCAGCGTTGCTCTGCCGCCTGCGGATAGACGTTGCGCAGAGCTCCCCAGATGCCCAGGTGTCCGTCCCCAACCACCAGCCTCGGGCACTCCAGCCCGCGGCGCCTCATGTCCCTGAGCACATCGGACCAGTTCTCTGTGGACTCCCTGTATCCGGGAACAGCGCTCACCACCACCTTGCTCCCGTCGCTCAGGGCCGCCACCACCACCAGTACTGCCGCCTTCTCCTTCTCAAGACCAGCCTTGACGTAGACTCCATCCACCCACATGTAGACCACTTCCAGGTCATCTAGGGGCCGGCTGCGCCATTGGGCAAGCTCATCGTTCCACTTGGACTTCAACCGGGCCACCGTGCTCGCCGATACCGGTGCGTCCTCTCCCAGCAGCCCCCGCAAAGCCAGATCGAAGTCGCCTTCGGATAGACCGTGCAGGTACAGCTCGGGGATCAACTCAGCAACCTTCCTGGTCCTGTTGACGAACAGCGGCAGCAGCCGGCTCTCGAACTGCTCCTCGGTATCGCGGACTCGCGGCCGCCTCAGCTGTATCGTTCCCGAACTCAGCGTAAGCCTCCGGGCTCTGCCGTATCCGTTCCGATAGCCGGTATCGTTGTCCGAGTCGGATCTGAGCGCCGACTTCGCCCTTCCCAGAAACGCCGTCACCTCCTCCTCCGGCAACTCCTGGATCAGCCTCTGGACCTGGCTTCGCACCCAATCCTCCAACTGCTCCCACTCCGGCCTTGACTCCGACCTACTCTCAGTGCTTTCCTTCCTCATGGGCGGTCTATCTCCTCTCTTGGGCCTCGAGCCCGTGTTGTTCAGAGAGAGGGTACACCGCCTGACTGTTTACACACTTTTTGAAGATACCTCACGCACGAAGTACCAACGCCACGTCTCCGTGGAATCGACGCCGTCGGGATGCCACACGCACATGCTGCTATGAGTGCCCTGTGTGGCGTTCGGGAAGACGTTGCCGTTGCTGCCAATCACCCGCCACATCTTACCCAGCACCTGCTTACGACGCTCGTAGGACGCGCGGTAGTCCTCCTCAACAACCGGCGGCTGGTTCGGATAGGTGGGGATGTAGGGAAAGTCCTCGGGAGCGAAATACACGCCCAGCCTGCCCGGGCCGTGGTGGGTCACCTCGATGCGCGTCGCAGCGTCACGGTGGGCGCGCCCAGCGGCGGTCTGCCGGCTCTGGCCACCGCCGGGGTTGATGTCGACGATCTCCACCGAGTGGTGCGTTGTTGTCCCGTGGTAGGCATCCGCGAGGAAGTTCTCGGCGCCGAACTTCCAGTTGGAGGGGAAGATCCACTTGTACAGTCCCAGCACCTCCAGGTCCGCCTCAGTCCCGTCCGGCTTGTCAATCCATAGGTCTACCCCGTACTGATTATCGCCGATGTACTCGAAGAAGTCGGGAGCGTCAGGGTCCCACGTGGCCCACACCGTGCCCTTGTGGAGTTGCATCTGGGCTACCTTCCACCAATCCCCACTGGCTCTTGTCCAGTTCCTCCCGATACGCATCCTTGTACCGGGGCACCCCCACCAGCGACCCGTCGCCCGCGTAGCTCCACCCGTGGTACGGGCACGTGAACACCGGCGTGTTCCCCTCGTCGTACCGGCATACCTTCATTCCCCGGTGCCGGCACGAGTTCAGGAACACGTGAATCGTGTTGTCCCGGTCCCGGCTCAGGATGACCGACTCCTCCCCCATACGGGAGATGAAGTAGTCGCCTGGTTTCTTGACCTGGTCCTCGAACCCCACGAAGAGCCAGCAGCGGGCGAACACCCGCTCCTTCTCGATCTCGTACAGCTCCGCGTCCACGAAAATGTCCCGGCTCACGAGGCCGGTCGCCTGGTCCGCCAATTCGCTGCCGGTCATACCCCTTGCGTTCAGCGTCATTTCGATGCCTCCACCTTCGTTGCGTCCGTGTAGTCAATTCCCACGCCGACAAAGCCAAGAGGAGGCTACTACCACAGCCCCTTCTCGCGCAGGTCGTCCCAGCTCTCGGAGTCCATCAGGTCGGCCCACATGTAGTACATCCTGCGCTGGTTCTGCTCCGAGACCCCTGACTCCGTGATCACCCCGTCCTTCATGACGCCCGCGTGGCTGCTGGTGCCCATCTCGTGCCCATGTCCAATCAGATAGTTATACGGGTACCGGCGCGCGATGACCCCCTTGCTGGCCTTATGGGCGTAGTTCCAGTTCTCCATGTCGTCCTCTTCGGTCAGGCCCGCAGGACCTCCGTAGCGCATGATGTAGTGCCGCTGAAGGTCCTTCACCTCCTGGGGAGCGTCGCGCTGCATGAAGTAAAAACGCCACACCTCGGTCGAGTCGGGGCCATTGGGGTGCCACACCGCCACGGTCTCGTTTCCCGTGCCCGGGCTCGCGTTCGGAAAGATGGTCCCGTTGGAATGCCGGATTCTGGCACGCTCTTCCAGGAGTTTCCGGCGCTTCTCGTAGGCAGTCCTAAAGTACTCCTCGACAACGGGATCGTTCGGGTAGACGGGGGTGTATGGAGGGTAGTCGCCCTGGACTATAGTGGCGCGGAGGCCATGGCCATGGTGCGAGAGGAAGTAGGGATGGGCCTGCTCACGGACGTAGTCGGTGGTGTGCCGGCCTTGCCGGCCGCTAGGACTGATGCGCACCAGGTCCACCGAGCGATGGCTTGGCCCGTGGTACCAGTCGCCGATGAAATTCTCGGCGCCGAACTTCCAGTTGCACGGAATGAGCCACTTCAGGACCCCCGGGATAACCTCGAGGTCCGCCTCGCTCCCGTCCGGCTTGTCAAACCGCATATCCATGTACGGTTTTACGTCGCCAAGGTACTCCTCGAAGGGGGGCGCCTTGGAGTCCCACGTGGCCCAGATGGTGCCATGGAAGTTGGCTAGCTGTGCCACCTCGACAAGGCCCCATTGCGACTTGTCCAACTCCTCCCGGTACGCGTCCTTGTACCGCGGTACGCCCACGAGGCTTCCGTCGCCCGCGTAGCTCCATCCGTGGTACGGACACGTGAACACCGGCGTGTTCCCCTCGTCGTACCGACACACCTTCATCCCCCGGTGTCGGCACGAGTTCAGGAACACGTGAATGGAGTTGTCCCGGTCCCGGCTCAGGATGACCGACTCCTCCCCCATGCGCGAGACGAAGTAGTCGCCGGGCTTGCGTACCTGGTCTTCCAACCCTATGAAGAGCCAGGCGCGGGCGAACACCCGCTCCTGTTCCAGCTTGTACAGTTCGGGATTTACGAAGATGTCCCGGCTGATCAAGCCGTTCTCTTTGTCCACAGGCTGCGTTGCACTCAGGACTGTGGCATCCAGCGTCATCTCAGCACCTCCTCGTTGTCGCCCAGACGTGGGGTCCCCGCCGCTAGCTTGCGGGCACCGGGGCCAGCGACTCTAGAAACGCCATAATCTCGTGTCGGAGTCTGGTCGGGTTCATCCCCCAAACGCTTCCCCCCGAGTAGGTTGGCAAGATGGCCAGACGCGAGTGAGGGATCAAGGTGTGCAGCTCGAAGGGGTGAGCGTAGGGGTGGGTGGTGTCCTCTAGGCTATCGCCGCGTAGAATGAGCATCGGAGCCTTGATCTGCGGCACCAGCTCCCGTAGGCTGAAATACTCTTGGAGGTCGGGCTTGTTGCGGATGTTGAAGTAGTTCAGCACCACGTCCTTCCAATCGTCACCGTGACGCAGTGCATAGTTCTCCTGCTGGGGCTTGGGGATATTCCGCCAGTCGCCGCCGGCCCGATTGAGGTTGGCGGTAGCCTCTGGCGTGATGGCGATGATGGGGTTCCCCAGGACGAGCGACAGCACCCGGTCGGGGTGTTCGATGGCGAAACGCATAGCCACCCGCGAGCCGAGGCTCGTCCCGTAGACGTGGCTTTTTTGAATCTGAAGGTGGTCCAACAGCGCCAGGAGGTCGTCCACCCACGCTGAGGGTGGCATCTCCGGAACATGCGCGCTGCGTCCCATGCTCCGCATGTCGGGCGCGATAACCCGGTACTTCTGGGTCAGCTCCGGAAAGTGCTCCTCGAAGGACTGGGCGCTGCTCGTGGCGCCGTGGAGCATGATCAGCGCCTCACCTTGCCCCTGGTCCTCATAGTAGTGCTTGAGCTCGTTAATCGTCGCCGTAGGCACGGGTTCCTCCTCTTCTGCGCCGTGTTGGCCTTTTTGGTCTATGGCAAATCATAGACATAGCCCCCTGGCCCGTCAAACCCCATCGGCGCGCGAGCATCATCGGGAGCCAGGCCGCTCCAGAGCGTAGCGGGTGCCCCCCGTTGGCGTGTGCGGATGATGCTTGCCTTTGCGTGGGGAAGCGCCTAGACTGAAATGGCCGTCCAGGCCTCGCACGGGCCTAACGGCCAAGGGGAAGGGCGGATAGCTCAGTTGGTTAGAGCGCCTGCTTCACACGCAGGAGGTCGTAGGTTCAAGTCCTACTTCGCCCACCAGGCCCCGACGTGTCGGGGCACCCACGTGCGGTGTCCCTAACGATGGAGATGGCATGCGCTCGCGAGTCCACGCAGGGATGCCGGTGCTCCGCTCACCAGGGTACAGCCCTGGACCTACTTGCGGCGTCCCTGACAATGGGGTTGGCATATGCTCGCGAGTCCACGCCGGAGCGCGAGCCGGGTAGAGTAGTATTCGGCGGTACACGGGCCGAGGTGGCGGAACGGTAGACGCGCTACGTTCAGGGCGTAGTATCCGCAAGGGTGTGCGAGTTCAAATCTCGCCCTCGGCACCAACTGGCCATACATTCCCGGCGGATTGAGGCGCCGGGAGACCTTAAGTCAACATCGTGCGCTTGTAGCTCAATGGATAGAGCGCAGCCCTGCGGAGGCTGAGGTTGCGGGTTCGAGTCCCGCCAAGCGTACCATCCTTCCTTTCCCTCATCTGCGCTTTCTGTCCTGGTGAACGAGCGTCCCGACGAGTCGGGAAGGTTGCCCCGATGAATCGGGGCCAAGCGTACCATTTGTACCAATAGCAAGAACCGAGCTCTCTGAGTCCTGAATGAGCCGCTCGGGCGGTGGCGGGACGGTGTAGTGGAGAATTGCCTCACGACCCGTCACCATGATTTCCTTGACGAACGACTGGATGAAGACCTTGCGTTCTGCGATCCCACTCTCCATCAGCATACCGCTGGGAGTATCCTCCGCAGGTTCGGTGATTGACACCACCCGTACACCGTGCTTCTTGAGCAGCGACTTGATGAACCCTGCGTCGGTATACTGCTGCTAGAGGGATGAGGCGCTCCGATAAGGATAGCCCGCCACACAATCGCGGCCAAAGCCCCTTGCGCGGCGCTCCAAAAGGACTCCCCTCTTCAAAACTAAGCCAGTTGAAAGGCGACCTTTGGCAATTGTCAAATTTTCAGCTGTGAATCCGGCCAGACCCCCGCCTTCGTAAATCAGGTATCAGTAAGGGGTAGCGCTGTGGTTAGGAAGCCGGCGGCAGCGATCGCCATCCTCCTTCTGGTCATGGCCTGCGGGGTGCCTGACCAGGAGCCAACGGCCAGTCCTCGGACTACTCCTGCTGCTACTGTTTTGCTGACGACATCGGGGGAGACCAACACTCCAACCGTGACACCGACGCCGTCCCCTACCCCGACCCCCGTACCTACGACCACTCAAACACCGTCGGTGACCCCCACCCCAACGCCGTCAGCGATCCCAACCCCTGGCATTACCCCCACGCCGACGCTTACCCCAACGCCGTCGGCAGTCCCAACCTCTGGCGTTACTCCCACGCCGACCCCCACCCCAACGCCGTCGACAGTCCCAACCCCTGGTATTACCCCCACGCCGACGCTTACCCCAACGCCGTCGGCAGTCCCAACCCCTGGCATTACCCCCACGCCGACAGTCACCCCAACGCCGTCGGCAGTCCCAACCCCTGGCGTTACCCCCACGCCGACAGTCACCCCAACGCCGTCGGTAACCCCAACCCCTGGCATTACCCCCACGCCGACGGCAACTCCCACGACCTTCCCTACGTCTACGCCCACGCCCACGCCTTCACCTACGCCGACGTTCACTCCAACGCCAACGGCTACGGCTACCCCCACGCCAGCGTCTTTAACGGCTTCTGTTGTTGTGGGAGAGGACAATAAAAATATCTTCTCATCGAGCACGGTCACCATCAAGGTCGGTGGGACGGTGACGTGGAACTGGACATATTCGGGTTCTAAGACGCACACCTCAACCAGGACCGGCAGCGAGCCCTGGAACAGTGGGAACCGCCAGAGCCCCGATAGCTTTCAACACACCTTCAACAGCACCGGGACGTTTTCGTACGTCTGCACCATCCATTCGAACATGGATGGCACCGTCATCGTCGTCTCATGACGCGCAACCGCCCTAACCGTGGAGGCTGCTGAAAAAGTCCGCACCGCCCTTCGACACGCTCAGGGTGAACGGCGCGGGCTAGGCCGTGACCATATCCTTTCCGTTCGTGCTGTCCGATGATGCTTCGCTCATCGAGACTCTCGATGAAGTCGGAGAACCTGTCGAAGCACGAAGACCTGGCTTTTCAACAGCCTGCTAGCGTTGCTTCGAGTTGCTCGCAGCTAGTCCTCACGCGGGTCGTGATGCCGCCGGGTGTTGGTGAAATGCGGCTCCCGGAGCTGCTCGAAGGAGCCTGGGAATTCCGGGAATCTAGTCGCAGCTCGTAACGGTTGTGAGACTTGTGTGATCCCCTGCATTTGACAACTACCGACGGGAAGCGTTTGACTTGCCGCAATTAGGGTTTTCCCTAGGGCGTCGTTTCTATCCGGATGGCTTACAAGACCTGCTGGAGGTGTGGAACGTCCGATGTTGGTAAGATCGGATAAGGGAGAACCCTACTTCGTGGCGCGACGGTGGTGGTTAGTCTATTGGCGCTCGTTGTCGTGCTTTCCAGTGTCGTTCTGGCGGTCCATACCTCCCCCAACACCATTTATGTTGATGACGACTGCGTTGAGACCGTGGCTGGAGGCGATGGGTCGCTGGCCGACTCCTACTGCACGATTCAGAACGCGGTGGACCACGCCGAAGTGGGATTACCCTCACACCGCGAGGTCGCGCCTCTCGAACGTAACGATCGCTACGACGAGCAACGCTGCGGTGATGCCGATCAATACCGCAGCGTGCGCCAGGTTCAGACCGTTCGTCAGCGGGTCCGCGCCGATGTAGTAGTAGAAAGGAAACACCTTCTCTAGGGACTCGAGACCTTCCACCAAAGGTGCGAGCGCATACATGAAGTAGGTCCCTATGGCAAGGGCGCCAGCAATGCCGATGCTCAGGCCGCGCTTGCCAAATGCGCTGCCCAGCATCAGTGCCAACGCGCCGAAGAGAATGCCTAGCAGCACGCCACTCAGGGTTGCCTGTGCGGCCCGCCACGGACTCAGGTCCATGTCGACGATTGCACCGCCGATAACCACAGTGAGCCACAGGACGAACGCCAGCACCGATGTCGCGACCACCATCGCGGCGAACTTCTGTATCAGGACCTGGCGACGCGTCGTCGGGTTGGATAGCACTATACCGAGCGTTCCCTTCTCCTCCTCTCCGGCGATGGCGCCGCTTCCCAGGCCGATGGTGAAGACCAGGAACAAGAAGGGCACGAGCAGCGCGTATAGCTGGCTGTTCAGATAGCCCTCTGGCGACGCGAGATCGGTAAATCCCCCGGCGAACATTCGAGCGAGGGCCTCTGACTCCTCAAAAAGCTTGCTGAACTCGGGCACGTCTTTAATGCTCGGATAGAACAGGATGGTGACGAGCGGAAGGACGGCGACCCCGATGCCCCAGAACATTAGGGACAGTCGTTGGTCTCTCAGCGACTTCAAGAACACGTTACGCAGCATGGCTTTCACCTTCGCCATAGTAAGACAGGAAGACGTCCTCCAAATGTGGCTCGGGGCTGACCAGCTTGACGACTTCGTACCGCGCAACAGCCTTGATCAAGGCATCTGGGCTACCCATAGTCGTGCAGCTCAGAACGCGGTCAATGACCGCCACGTCGCGTACTCCGGGTAAACCGGCGAATGCCTCTAAAGGCACTGATGTAGAAAAATGGACTTCCAACTGATGCAGCGCGCGTTCCCTGAGGGCGCTGACATCCTCCACCGTGACCAGCTCTCCCCGGCGTATGATCCCGACGCGGTCACAGACCCGTTCAACCTCTGGCATGATGTGCGATGAAATGAACACCGTGCGCCCGTCGGCCTTGACCTCGTCGATGAGGTGATAGAACTCCTGCTGCATTAAGGGGTCCAACCCGCTTGAGGGTTCGTCCATGATGATCAGTTCCGGCTTGTTCATGAACGCTTTAACCAGCCCGACCTTCTGCTTGTTGCCACGGGAGAGCGAGCGGATCTTCCGAGTCAAATCGCACTCAAGGCGTTCAGCGAGGTCCGTGACGAATCGCCAGTCCACGCCCCCTCGCAGGTTCGCTGTGTAGGTTAGCGCCTCCCAGCCGGTCAGCTTCTCGTAGAGCATGATGTCCCCCGGGAGGTACGCGACTCGTCGCTTGATTTCGCGGCTGTTCGCGCGGGTGTCAAGTCCAAAAATCGAGGCGCCGCCACTTGTGGGCCGGATGAAGTCCAGCAAAGTGCGGATGGTAGTTGTTTTGCCCGAGCCATTGGGGCCGAGATAACCGAAGACCTCGCCCTCCCGGACCTCCAGATTGATGCTTGAGATGGCCCGATGGCCTCCATAGAGCTTGGTGAGATTGTCGGTCTCAATTGCTGCGCTCATCGCGTGTTCTCCTTGCACTTTCTCCGTAGCTCCCCGAGGTATCCTCAAAAAGTGTGTAAACAGTCAGGCGGTGTACCCTCTCTCTGAACAACACGGGCTCGAGGCCCAAGAGAGGAGATAGACCGCCCATGAGGAAGGAAAGCACTGAGAGTAGGTCGGAGTCAAGGCCGGAGTGGGAGCAGTTGGAGGATTGGGTGCGAAGCCAGGTCCAGAGGCTGATCCAGGAGTTGCTGGAGGAGGAGGTGACGGCGTTTCTGGGAAGGGCGAAGTCGGCGCTCAGATCCGACTCGGACAACGATACCGGCTATCGGAACGGATACGGCAGAGCCCGGAGGCTTACGCTGAGTTCGGGAACGATACAGCTGAGGCGGCCGCGAGTCCGCGATACCGAGGAGCAGTTCGAGAGCCGGCTGCTGCCGCTGTTCGTCAACAGGACCAGGAAGGTTGCTGAGTTGATCCCCGAGCTGTACCTGCACGGTCTATCCGAAGGCGACTCCGATCTGGCTTTGCGGGGGCTGCTGGGAGAGGACGCACCGGTATCGGCGAGCACGGTGGCCCGGTTGAAGTCCAAGTGGAACGATGAGCTTGCCCAATGGCGCAGCCGGCCCCTAGATGACCTGGAAGTGGTCTACATGTGGGTGGATGGAGTCTACGTCAAGGCTGGTCTTGAGAAGGAGAAGGCGGCAGTACTGGTGGTGGTGGCGGCCCTGAGCGACGGGAGCAAGGTGGTGGTGAGCGCTGTTCCCGGATACAGGGAGTCCACAGAGAACTGGTCCGATGTGCTCAGGGACATGAGGCGCCGCGGGCTGGAGTGCCCGAGGCTGGTGGTTGGGGACGGACACCTGGGCATCTGGGGAGCTCTGCGCAACGTCTATCCGCAGGCGGCAGAGCAACGCTGCTGGAACCACAAGATCGTAAACGTGCTCGCCAAGCTTCCAAAGCGACAACAGGACCAGGCCAAGCTCATGCTGCGTACTATCCCCTACGCGCCGACTCGGACAGAGGCTGAGCGGCTCAGGACGGTGTTCACCAGGTGGTGCGGCGACCATTCCTACGAGGCGGCCTCAGAGGCCTTGGAGCGGGACTGGGACCGCATGGTCACCTTCTATGACTTCCCAAAGGAGCACTGGGGGCACCTTCGCACGACGAACCCGGTAGAATCACCCTTCGCGGCCCTCAGGCTTCGGACCGATGCCGCCAAGCGCTACAAGAGGGTCGATCGGGCGATAGCGGTGATCTGGAAAATGTTGATGGTCGCCGAACAGCGCTTCAGGCGTCTGAAGGCCCCTGAGTTGATCGAAGACGTCTATCTCGGTGCACAGTATGCGGATGGAATCGCCATTGAATCAACGGCTGAGAAGATCGCCGCCTGATGTCGTTTACACACCTATTGACGTAACCTCAGCTCCCCACACTTTGAGGCTCCTGAGAGGACATCGACCTGGTTTCAGTCACAATGTTCCTAGCCCGCGGGAGGTATCTTCAAAAAGTGTGTAAACAGTCAGGCGGTGTACCCTCTCTCTGAACAACACGGGCTCGAGGCCCAAGAGAGGAGATAGACCGCCCATGAGGAAGGAAAGCACTGAGAGTAGGTCGGAGTCAAGGCCGGAGTGGGAGCAGTTGGAGGATTGGGTGCGAAGCCAGGTCCAGAGGCTGATCCAGGAGTTGCCGGAGGAGGAGGTGACGGCGTTTCTGGGAAGGGCGAAGTCGGCGCTCAGGTCCGACTCGGACAACGATACCGGCTATCGGAACGGATACGGCAGAGCCCGGAGGCTTACGCTGAGTTCGGGAACGATACAGCTGAGGCGGCCGCGAGTCCGCGATACCGAGGAGCAGTTCGAGAGCCGGCTGCTGCCGCTGTTCGTCAACAGGACCAGGAAGGTTGCTGAGTTGATCCCCGAGCTGTACCTGCACGGTCTATCCGAAGGCGACTTCGATCTGGCTTTGCGGGGGCTGCTGGGAGAGGACGCACCGGTATCGGCGAGCACGGTGGCCCGGTTGAAGTCCAAGTGGAACGATGAGCTTGCCCAATGGCGCAGCCGGCCCCTAGATGACCTGGAAGTGGTCTACATGTGGGTGGATGGAGTCTACGTCAAGGCTGGTCTTGAGAAGGAGAAGGCGGCAGTACTGGTGGTGGTGGCGGCCCTGAGCGACGGGAGCAAGGTGGTGGTGAGCGCTGTTCCCGGATACAGGGAGTCCACAGAGAACTGGTCCGATGTGCTCAGGGACATGAGGCGCCGCGGGCTGGAGTGCCCGAGGCTGGTGGTTGGGGACGGACACCTGGGCATCTGGGGAGCTCTGCGCAACGTCTATCCGCAGGCGGCAGAGCAACGCTGCTGGAACCACAAGATCGTAAACGTGCTCGCCAAGCTTCCAAAGCGACAACAGGACCAGGCCAAGCTCATGCTGCGTACTATCCCCTACGCGCCGACTCGGACACAGGCTGAGCGGCTCAGGACGGTGTTCACCAGGTGGTGCGGCGACCATTCCTACGAGGCGGCCTCAGAGGCCTTGGAGCGGGACTGGGACCGCATGGTCACCTTCTATGACTTCCCAAAGGAGCACTGGGGGCACCTTCGCACGACGAACCCGGTAGAATCACCCTTCGCGGCCCTCAGGCTTCGGACCGATGCCGCCAAGCGCTACAAGAGGGTCGATCGGGCGATAGCGGTGATCTGGAAAATGTTGATGGTCGCCGAACAGCGCTTCAGGCGTCTGAAGGCCCCTGAGTTGATCGAAGACGTCTATCTCGGTGCACAGTATGCGGATGAAATCGCCATTGAATCAACGGCTGAGAAGGTCGCCGCCTGATGTCGTTTACACACCTATTGACGTAACCTCCGGACGACAACCTTGGCTGTAGACCGTCAGCGATAATGGGACACATATAAGGGTAGGAAAACCCGAGAGTCGGAGGGTGGTGTGAGCTCCTGAAATGAGGGTAGAGCTACCCACAGAAAGGAGCAGATGTGTCCCAATTAGAAGTAAGCAAAGCAGAGGCCGCCGAGGAACGAAGCGAGCAGACCAGGTCTTTCGTCCGCACAGTGAAGGCGGCTGCCCGACGTAAGTACACCCCCGAAGAGAAGATCCGAATTGTTCTGGAGGGCTTCCGCCGCGAGGTCACAGTCAACGACCTGTGCCGGCGGGAGGGGATCAAGCCCCACTCCTACTACTCGTGGACCAAAGAGTTCATGGAGGCGGGCAAGGAGAGGTTGACCCGTGACTCGGTTCGGGACGCCACTCAGCATGAGGTAGGGCAACTCAAGCGAGAGAACGGGGAACTCAAGGAGCTAGTGGCCGATCTGTCGCTGGAGGCGTACCGTCTCAAAAAAACGGCCATCCCCATGCCCCAGGACGCCACCGGTACCAGCGGATGAGCGCCCCGGAGAAGGCAGAGGTAGTTACCAAAGTATCCTCGTCTCCCCTCCCCAAGCGAAAGGTCCTCAGAGAGCTGGGCATCCCTAAGAGCACCTACTACCGGTGGCTCAGACGCCAAGACCAACAAGGACTTGAGGACCGACCAGGAGGCGATCAGCCACCATGGAACCGTCTTACTATTCAGGAAGAACGCTCAGTCCTGTTATCAGCCAGGGAGATGCCAGAGCTGAGCTGCCGTCAGCTGGCCGCGGGGATCACCGACAACCAGGGCTTCTCAGTCTCAGAGTCCAGCGTCTACCGTATCCTGGGCAGGGAGGGCCTAGTGAAGAGGCCTGAGATGCGGTTGGCCGCGGGGAAGGAGTACCACCTCAAGACCACAGGACCTCACCAGATGTGGGCCACCGATGCCTCATACTTCAGGGTGGTTGGGTGGGGCTACTACTACCTGGTCACCGTTATGGACGACTACTCCCGCTTCATCCTGGCTCACAGGCTTCAGCAAGATATGACGGCCGACTCCTTCATCGAGGTGGTCCAGGATGCTGTGGACACGACCAGCATGGACCAAGTTCCAGTCACAGACCGCACCAGGCTGCTGAGTGACAACGGTCCAGGCTATGTCTCAAGAGCATTCAGGGACTACCTGGGGATGGTTGGCATCAAGCACATCCTAGCAACTCCTTTCCACCCTCAGACCAACGGGAAGCTGGAGCGCTACCACCAGACCATCAAACGGGACGTCAACCAGGTGCCTTATGAGTTGCCCGCCGACCTTGAGGCTGCTATCGCGGCCTTCGTCAGCTACTACAACTACCGGCGCTATCACAAGGCTCTGGGCAACGTGACACCATCAGACGTGCTCAAGGGAAGACGGCAAGAGATCCTACAACGCAGGAAGGAGGTGAAGGCTCAAACCACCGAACGGCGATGACGCTACAACAGGGCCCTCAGGGAGCTCGCCAGACCTCCATCCAGCCCCTGATCTCTCGGCTCCCAATGTGTCCCACTTTTGCTGGTTGCTAACAGTCGCCTTCGGATAGACCGTGCAGGTACAGCTCGGGGATCAACTCAGCAACCTTCCTGGTCCTGTTGACGAACAGCGGCAGCAGCCGGCTCTCGAACTGCTCCTCGGTATCGCGGACTCGCGGCCGCCTCAGCTGTATCGTTCCCGAACTCAGCGTAAGCCTCCGGGCTCTGCCGTATCCGTTCCGATAGCCGGTATCGTTGTCCGAGTCGGATCTGAGCGCCGACTTCGCCCTTCCCAGAAACGCCGTCACCTCCTCCTCCAGCAACTCCTGGATCAGCCTCTGGACCTGGCTTCGCACCCAATCCTCCAACTGCTCCCACTCCGGCCTTGACTCCGACCTACTCTCAGTGCTTCCCTTCCTCATGGGCGGTCTATCTCCTCTCTTGGGCCTCGAGCCCGTGTTGTTCAGAGAGAGGGTACACCGCCTGACTGTTTACACACTTTTTGAAGATACCTCGGAGAACGGATACGTGGAGAGCTCCAACGGAAACCTCAGGGATGAACTGCTAGACCGGGACATCTTCTACACATTGCAGGAGGTGCAGAGACTCACAGAGCAGTACAGACAGACCTACAACCGCATCAGGCCACAAAACTCACTGCGCTACAGACCACCGGCACCGCAAGTCGTCCTGCCTGCCCTGTCCCAGTCCTTGCAGGACTAACATAACGGGTCGTACAAAGATCGGGGGCCGGTCACGGTCATCTTCGTCTCCAGATCGGCCTACCTTCTCACGCCAATCTGTCAACGAATTAGCTAACACATACAGGTATGACGGGGGAGGCGCGTAGCGGCGCGGCGTTGGGGACGCACGCGCGCTGGTGATAGGCGGACCTTCCGCCGGGCTGATGTTGACCGAGCCAACGGCGGGTTCGAGTCGGCCTGCGTGATGCTGGGAATCAGAGAGACAATCAGAGTCGCCTGTTCGATCTGCGCTCGCGGACCACTATGCTCCCCGCGATCACCAGCAGCATGCCCATGAGTCCGATCACCAACAGCAGACCTGGAGGGACTGTCGCATCTCCGACACCTGGGGGGACCACAGTGATGGGCACCGGAGTCGGCGTAGGAGGGGGACTGGTTTCAGGCCTGTCGAGGCTACGAACCCTATTGGTGGAAACTACCGCGGCCTCCTTGCCCGAGCCGTGGCCGTCCGTATAGGAGGCGGTGGCGCGGAGGTAGTTGCCCCCGTCGTTTGCGACCGGCCTGTACCTGTAGGAGTTGGCTCTGACGATGTCGCGCCACCCGGTCGAGCCGTTGGCAGACCTGGCCCATTGCCAGGAGGTGTCGGACACCGAGCCGTCCGGATCGGTCAGGGAAGCGGACAGTGTAGTCCCCTCCCGCGGCCGGGTGGTAGACATGGAGACGGTTCCGGCCTCGTCGACGTTGTTGACATTGATGGTGACGTTGATGGAGTCATCGTTCGTGGTGTCTTGGTCGCCGTCTGTGTCAAGACGATCGTGGACCGAGACGATGACGCTGTACTCCCTGAGGCCGGACTCGTAGTCGAGCGTGGTCCCGGAGCCCACGGCGATCTGACCGTTGGAGGCGTCGATGTCGAAGGAAGACGCGTGGGTTCCTGAGAGGGAGTAGGCGAGGGTATTGCCTTCGGGATCTGTGGCGGTGACGGCGCTGCCCACGTCGTTGCCCGGGGGCTCTTCTTCATCGACGGCGAGGGTTGCGCTCTCGCCGAGATCGAATTCAGGAGCGTGGTTGCGCACCAGAGGCGTCGCCCGGGCGATGTTCGAGGGCGGGCTTTCGCCGACATCGCTTACCTTGTCCACCGCGCGGACTTGGAAGGTGTACTCGACGCCGTTCTCCAGATCTGTGACCCTGTGGGATACGGTCGTAGCTTTGCTGTCGTCTATATGGGCCCACTGTGGGATGTCCGACACGTGGACCGAACCGAAGCCATCGTTCCCCTCGGGTGCCCCGACCACGATGCTCTGGCCGTCCAGGGCGACGGAGTTTCCGAACTCGTCGCCCCTTTCTTCTTCGTCGGTGGGTAAGATGAGCTTGTCCGACTCCGTTCTGTAGTCTTCGTTCGGATCGTTGGCCCAGACTGCGCCGGCCGGCTTGGTGAAGAGGTAAGCCGCACCGGAACGAGGGTCTTCGTCGCAGTCGTCGTCGTCGGATTCGTCGGGATCGCATACGTCGACGTTGGCGGCGTACGCCCCGACCACGATCGTGCCACCCCGGACCGCAACGGAGGATCCGAAATAATCATTTGCGTCGCGGTCGGAAGCGGTGAGTTTGGCCGTCTCTATGGCGTCGGTAAAGACATAGGCCGAACCCCTTAGTCCGTCGTCTTGCTGAGCCCCGATCACGACAGTGTCACCGTCCACCGCCACGGAACGCCCAAACTGGTCGTCGTGCTTGCCGTCGGATGCGGTGAGCTTGGCCGCGGTACTTGTGGCGACCCAGCCGCCGCCGGGCCTGGTGAATACGTAGGCCGCACCAGTAAGGTCGTGCCGGAACGCTCCAACCAAGATGATGTCACCGTGGACCGCAACGGAGTGCCCGAAATAGTCGACTGCGACGCCGTCGGATGCGGTGAGCTTGGAGGAGGTACTCGTGGACGTCCAATCGCCGCCGGCGGGCTTGGTGAATACGTACGACGCACCTTTCTTCCCATCGTCCCCGCGGGCCCCAACCACGACGGTATTCTCGTGCACTGCTACGGAGTACCCGAACCGGTCGTCTTCCACCCCGTCGGATGCGGTGAGCTTGTCCGCGGTGCTGGTGGCGACCCAGCCGCCGTCGGGCCTGGTGAATACGTAGGCCGCACCGGCGTCGGATTCGCTGTCGAGGTCGTGTTGGTACGCCCCGACCACGATGGTGTCACCGTGCACCGCTACGGAATATCCAAACCAGTCGTTCTCCTTGCCGTCGAAAGCGGTGAGCTTGATCGGCTGGCTCCACCCACCGGAAAGCGGGTGCCTGGTGAAGACGTACGCCGAGCCGGAATTGTCACCGTTGTCGTCGTCCTGGGGCGCACCCACTACGGCGGTGCCACTGTCCACTGCCACGGCACTCCCGAACTGGTCGCCGCCCGCCCCGTCGGACGCGGTGAACCTGCTTTGCTCGGGATGCTGCAGTACCTCGTAGTGCTTTATGGTCGAATCGTCGGAGAGGTCCCAGCTCAGCTCCACCGCACGGTCTCTTGCCTCCGCGACCAGCCCGGTTGGCTTGACCGGCCTGCCAAGCTTGGGCGTGGCGCTGACGGTTTCCGCAGACGGATGGTTGCCGGCGGCGTTCACCGAACGCACCCGGAAAGCGTACTCCTGGTCGTTGGTCAGATCGAGCACCCGGTAGAAGTAATCTTCCTCTACTGGCAAGTCTTTGACTTCGTAGGATACGGTCAATTCTTCAGCTTTGAGGTCCTCCCACATCGCATTCGAGATGTCCATCACGTAGGCCGAACCGGCATCAGGGCGATCTTCGTCGACCTGAGGCACGCCCGCCAGGACGATACCGCCTGCCACCGCAACGGAACGCCCGAAGTGGTCGTCCGTCGCGGCGTCGGGGGCGGCGAGATTGAGCGCCTCGCTCCACACACCTGACTGGTTGGTGAACACGTAGACCGAACCGGAATCAGTAAGGACAATGCCGGGGTTGTCGTCCAGGTACGCGCCGACGACGGCGGTATCGCCGTCCACCGCAACGGACTTCCCGAACCTATCGCCTCCGTCGCCATTGGAAGCGGTGAGCTTGGCCGTCTGGCTCCACTTGCCGGATTCAGGGTCCCTGTCGAATACGTAGACCGAACCGGAATCAAGGCCATCGTCGCTGTCGGTGGCCATGCTGTCATCCCTGTAGGCCCCGGTCACCACGGTATCACCGTCGATGGCCACCGAAATTCCGAACTCGTCCCCCGCCGCGCCGTCTGTTGCCGTGAGCTTGGCCGACTCAGTGCTGCTGGTCCATCCGGCCGCTGGCTTGGTGAAGACGTAGACCGCACCGGCATCGAGCATACTGGCGCCGTCGACGTCGAGATCGTGCAGGTGGGCTCCTACCGCAACAGTATCTTCGTCCACCGCTACGGAAACCCCGAACTCGTCGTTAGCCTCGCCGTCGGATGCGGTGAGCTTGGCCGCAGTGGTGGTGGAGGTCCAAGCGCCGCCGGTCTTGGTGAAGACGTAAGCCGCACCTTCGTTGGTGTCTTGGTCATCGGCGTCGTTTTGGTGCGCTCCTACGACCACTGTTTCGCCGTGCACAGCCACGAAGATTCCGAACTCGTCGTTGGCCGCGGCGTCGGAAGCAGTGAGCTTGGCGGTCTCGGTGGCGTCGGCCCAGCCGCCGCTCTCGGGCTTGGTGAAGACGTAGGCGGCACCGGAATCAGCCAAATTGTTGCTACTGTTGTTGAGATCGATGTAGTCGGCCTTGTGCGCCCCGACCACGATGGTGTCGCCGTCGACCGCCACGGAGATTCCGAACTCGTCGTTGGCCGCGGCGTCGGAAGCGGTGAGCTTGGCCTTCTGTTCCCATTTACTGTTACTGGAATTCCAGGTGAAGACGTAGGCGGCGCCTTTGTTGCTGTCGTTTTGGTGCGCTCCCACGACGATGGTGTCGCCGTCGACCGCCACGGAGATTCCGAACTCGTCGTTGTCAGCGCCGCCTTCGGCGATCAACTTGGTCAGGGGGACCTGCAATAGCTGGTGCTTGTCAATTAGCGCATCGTTCGTATCATCACTCGTATCGACGATCTGATTCCAGTCGACCGTCGCTTGCGTGTCGCCGGCGGTAGCGCCTAGCCCGACGGGTTGACTTGGCTTGGCGACTATTGTCACGGGAATGGAATCCGAGGTCCTTACGCCGGAGCTGTTTATCGCGCGGACGGCGAAGGTGTAAGTGTCCCTCTCGGTCAGACCGGAGACCGTATGGGAGACGGTGCTGGAATCGCTGCGGTCGATGTTGGTCCAACTGGAACCGCCGTTCTGGGTGAACTGATAACCGGTGACGACCCGGGGCTGAGAAGCTGCGTCCCACGTCAACTCCACCTGGTGGACGCCAGTCTGCGCGGGGGCGAAGTTGTCGGGCCGGGCGGGGCGCGAGCCGGCCCGCCTCGGGGTCGCGGTCTCCGACTGGGACTCTGCACCTTCTCCGGCCGCGTTCACCGCGCGGACCCTGAAGGTGTACTCGGTGCCGTTGGTCAGGTCGGAAACCAGGTGGGAGGTGGTCAAAGCTCCGCTTCCCGGGATGTCGGTCCACGCGCCGTTCGCCGCTTGCTGGTATTGGTACATGGTTATGGCCGAATTGCCGGGATTTCCCCAACTCAGCTCCACATGGCTGTCGCCCGCGGAGGCGGTGAACCCCGTGGGCGCCGCGGGCGCGGCGACGATCGTGACTGACAGAGAGTTAGAGGAGTCGCTGTCGCCCTGGCTGTTAAAGGCGCGGACGGCGAAGTTGTAGGTGTCTCCCTCGGTCAGCCCGGTGACGTTGTGGGAGCTGGTGTTGGAATCGCTACCGGAAATGGGAGTCCAAGCGGGGACGTCATCGTCACTAGAGGTGTTGTCCTGGATGAAGCGATAACCGGCGACGGCCAGGGGCTGGACGCTCCGCTCCCACTCCAAACGCACCTCGTCTGCGCCAGTCTGCACCGCGGAGAAGTTCCTGGGTTTGATGGGTAGCGAGGCGGCCCCCGCCGGGGTCTCTGACACCTGATTAGACCGGCCGCTTGCACCGCCGTCGTTCACTGCGCGGACCGCGAAGGTGTGCTCCAAGCCGTTGGTCAGGCCGGTCGCAAAGTGGGACCTGGTCTCTCCCGTGCTCACAGCGATGTCGGCCCACACCGCGATGTCGTAAAGGTAGGCGGCCCCCTGACTGTTGCTGCCTTGCCCGTTTGCCCCGACCATGACGGTGACGCCGGCGACCGCCACGGAAAGCCCGAACCTGTCACCATTAGCGGTGCCGGACCCGGTGAGTTTGGCCGCCTCGGTACTGTCGGCCCAGCCGGCGGCAGGCTTGGTGAAAACGTAAGCCGACCCTGACCTGTTGGTTTCGTTCAGGGCGTCCGCCCCAATAACAATGGTGTCACCGTCCACCGCGACAGAGAATCCGAACTGGTCGCCGTCCGTACGGTCGGAGGCGGTGAGCTTGGCCGTCTCAGTCCCTGGGCTGTTGGCCCAGCCGGTATCGGGCTTGGTGAACACATGGGCAGAACCCCTATTGCTGTCGTTCCCGTAGGCCCCGACCACGATGGTGTCACCATTTATGGCTACTGAACGCCCGAATCTGTCGTTGTTATTGCGGGAGTAGGCGGTGAGCTTGGCCGCCCCAGCACTGGTGCTATCGGCCCAACCTGTGGCGGGCTTGGTGAACACGAAAGCCGAACCCTGGTCGTCGTCACTGTCTCCGCTGGCCCCAACCACGATGGTGCCGGCGTCGACTGCTACCGACCTGCCGAAGCTGTCGCTCCCGCTGAGCTTGGCCGCAGTAGTTGTGGAGGTCCAGCCGTCGGTAGGCTTGGTGAAGACGTAGGCTGCATTATTGTTGTGGGCCCCGACCGCGACGGTGCCACCGTCCACCGCTACCGAAATTCCGAACTCGTCGTCATCCGCGCGGTCGGAGGCGGTGAGCTTCGCCGCAGTGCTGGTGGAGGCCCAGCCGCCGCTGGGTTCGGTGAATACGTACACCGCACCTTTACTGCTCGAGTGGTGGGGAGCGCCAACCACTATCGTGTCGCCATTCGAAGTGTCTTCATGCACCGCCACAGATAGTCCGATTCTATCCTGAGCATTCGGATCGCTGGCTCTGAGCTCGGCCACCTGGCTCCACGTGCCGGATGAGTCTCTGGTGAACACGAAGGCGGCGCCGGAATTATCGGGGTTGTCCTCTCCGGGCATTCCGACCACGGCGGTGTCGCCGTCAATCGCTACGGCATACCCAAACTCATCGTTCGCCGCCCGGTCGTCGGCGGTCAGCATAGGGCGCTCGGCATGCTGCCATAGCTCGTAGTTGTTGATGGGCGGCGAGCCCTCGACGGGATCGTTCCAGCTCAGCTTCACCTGGGTATCGCCGGGCGCAGCGGAGAGCCCCGTTGGCTTTGCTGGCCTCGGCTTTAGCGGTGTGGCCCTGACGTCCGAGGGCGGGCCGGCGCCGGCCTCTTCCACCTTGTCCACCGCGCGGACCTGAAGGCTGTACTCGACCCGGTTGGTCAGACCGGTGACAGTGTGGGAGGTGGTCGTCGCGTCGCTATTGGCAATGTCGGTCCAGCCCGGGACTGTCCACAGGTAGACGGCGCCTGAATCGGGCCCGCTGATGTTGGACTTGTCCGCTCCGGCGATGACGGTATTGCCTACCACCGCAACGGAATGCCCCACCCAGTTGTCCCGTCCGCGGGAGGGGCCGGTAAGCTTGGCCGTATGGCTCCACTTGCCGGAGTTAGCATCCTGGGTGAAGACGTAGGCCGAGCCGGAATTGTCGCCAGTGTCGTCGTCCAGGTATGCCCCAACCACGATGGTCTCCTCGTCATCGTCCACGGCCACGGAAATCCCGAACTCGTCTCCTCTCGCAGCGTCGGAGGCGATGAGCTTGGCGGTCAATCCGGCCTTGCCTTCGTCATCCAGGGAGCCCCAGTCTTTCCAGTCTTCCGAGTCGTCGTCGTTGGCGTAGGTTTCGGGCTTGGTGAAGACGTAGGCCGCACCGGCGTTGGGTATACTGGTGCCGTTGTCATCGACGTCGTACTTGTGCGCCCCGACCACGACGGTGTCACCGTGCACAGCCACGGAGATCCCGAACGCGTCGTTCTCCGCGGCGTCGAGAGCGGTGAGCTTGGCGGTCTCGGTGGCGTCGGCCCAGCCGCCGGAGGGCTCGTCAAAGACGTAGGCCGAGCCGGAATTGTCGCCGTTGGTGGCGTCGTCGTCTTGGTGCGCTCCTACGACCACTGTTTCGCCGTGCACAGCCACGAAGATTCCGAACTCGTCGTTGGCCGCGGCGTCGGAAGCAGTGAGCTTGGCGGTCTCGGTGGCATCGGCCCAGCCGCCGCTCTCGGGCTTGGTGAAGACGTAGGCGGCACCGGAATCAGCCAAATTGTTGCTACTGTTGTTGAGATCGATGTAGTCGGCCTTGTGCGCCCCGACCACGATGGTGTCGCCGTCGACCGCCACGGAGATTCCGAACTCGTCGTTGGCCGCGGCGTCGGAAGCGGTGAGCTTGGCCTTCTGTTCCCATTTACTGTTACTGGAATTCCAGGTGAAGACGTAGGCGGCGCCTTTGTTGCTGTCGTTTTGGTGCGCTCCCACGACGATGGTGTCGCCGTCGACCGCCACGGAGATTCCGAACTCGTCGTTCTCCGCCGCGTCGGAAGCGGTGAGCTTGGCCGACCAGCTCCACGGAGCGGTAGGCGAGCTCCTGGCAAAGACGTGGGCGGAACCGGAGTTGTCGCCGTTGGTGGCGTCGTCGTCCTGGTAGGCCCCGACAACGGCGGTGTCGCCGTCTACCGCCACGGAGATTCCGAACCCGTCGCCCCGAACCACCGGATCGTCGGTGGAGGCGGCGGTCAGCTTGCCACCCTGAATAATCTGCAGCAACTGGTACTTCTCTATTGTCGAATCTTCGGGGTCAACCCAAGTCAGGTCCACCACGGCATCGCCCGCGTCCGCGGTCAGCCCTTCCGGCAGGTCCGGTATCGCAAACGTGGGCGTACCACCGGCGCGGTCCGAGGCCAAGCCCCCGCCTGCGGCGTTCACACCGCGCACCTGGAAGGTGTGCTCCACGTAGTTGCTCAGGCCGGTGACGATGTGAGAGGTGGTCGTCGCGGCGCTATCGGGGATGTCGGTCCAACCCGGAATGCGCAAAAAGTAAGCCGCACCGGTATTGGCTTCGTTACTATCATCCGAATACGCACCAACCACGACGGTGTCGCCGCTGACCCCGACGGAATACCCATAGCGGTCGCTCGCCGCGCCGTCCGAGGCGGTGAGCTTGTCCCTCTGGCGCCACCCACCGGCGGAGTCCCGGGTGAAGACGTAGGCCGAGCCAGATAGATCGCCGTTGTCGTCGTCCTGGTACGCCCCCACCAGGATGGTGTCGCCGTCCACGGCCACGGAGATTCCGAACTCGTCGTTCGCCACGCCATCATCGGCAATGAGCTTGGCTACATGCTTCCACACGCCGGAGACCTCGGTGAATACGTAAGCGGCACCGTCGCTGGTGTCGTCCTGACGTGCCCCAACCACCACCGTGTCGCCGTGCACAGCCGCGGAGATGCCGAACTCGTCGTCCGCCGCCCCGTCGGAGGCGGTGAGCTTGGCCTTCTGGCTCCACACGCCGGAGACCTTGGTGAATAGGTAAGCCGAACCGTTCCTGGCGTCGTCCTGACGCGCCCCGATCACGGCGGTGTTGCCGTCCAACGCAACGGAGATTCCGAACTCGTCGTCCGCTGCGGCGTCGGAGGCGACGAGCTTGGCGGTCTCTACTCGGTGGTTTCCAAGGGCCGGAGGGTTGCCCCAGACATCGCCGAACTTGGTGAAGATGTAGGCCGCACCTTCGTTGTTGTTGCTGGTATCGGCGTCGTTTTGGTGCGCCCCCACCAGGATGGTGTCGCCGTCGACCGCCACGGAAATTCCGAACTCGTCGTCGGCCGCGCCGTCGGAGGCGGTGAGCTTGACCGTCTCGGTGATTTCGCCGTTCCACCCGTCGGTAGGCTCGGTGAAGACATAGGCCGCGCCGTTACGCGCGTCGTCCTGGCGCGCGCCAATCACGATGGTGCTGCCGTCCACGTCGACGGAATACCCGAACTTGTCGTTCGCCGCGCCGTCATCGGCAGTGAGCTTGGCTACCTGCCTCCACACGCCGGAGACCTCGGTAAACACGTAGGCCGAACCGGAATTGTCGCCGTTGGTGGCGTCGTCGTCTTGGTACGCTCCGATCACTGCGGTATCGCCGTCCACCGCGACGGAGATTCCGAATTCGTCGCCCCGGAGGCCGTCGGCGGCGGTCAGCTTGCTCGGGTCGATCTGTAAGAGCTGGTAGTTGTCTATGGTCGAATCACCGGGATCGTGCCAACTCAGCTTTACCTGCTCGTCGCCCGCGTCCGCGTCCAAATTGCTGGGCGCCGCGGCCTGGGCTTCTAGAGTTACGGACTCGACCTCCGAGGCGTTTTGACCGCCACCGTTGACGGCGCCGACGGTGAAGGAGTATTCGATCCCGTCCATCAGACCGGTGACCGTGTGGGAGGCGGTGCCGGAATCGCTTCCGGAGATGATGATCCAATTACCGAAGCCGCTACCATCGTTCTGTTTGTACTGATAACGCCTGACGGTCAGCGGTTCAGTGCTCGCGGTCCACGCCAAGCGCACCTGGCCGACGCCGGTCTGAGTGGCGGTGAAGTCAGCGGGTCTGGAGGGGCCCGACTCCGCCGCCACTGGCGTCTCCGCCACTTCGGACGCACCGCCCTCTCCAACCGCGTTCACCGCGCGGACCCGGAAAGTGTACTTGACGTTGTTACGCAGACCCCTGGCTATGTGAGAGATCGTCCCCGCTCCACTGCCGGGGATGTCGGCCCACTCACCGGTGCCGAATACGTAGGCCGAACCCTTATCGCTATCGTCCCCGACTGCCCCAACCAACACGGTGTCACCGTCGACCGCCACGAAGTTGCCGAACCGGTCGTTCCCACTGCGATCGTAGGCCGTGAGCGGGTCCGTACCTTCTGTATCGGTCCAGCCGCCTTGAGGCTCGGCGAATACGTACGCGGAACCGCGGTTGCTGTCGTCTTGGTCCGCACCAACCACGACGGTGTTGCCGTCCACCGCGACGGAGAATCCGAACTGGTCGTTCTTCGCGCGTTCGGAGGCAATCAGCTTGGCGGTCTCGGTGTCGGTGGCCCAGCCGCCGGTGGCGGGCTTAGTGAAGACGTACGCTGCACCGGAGTTGCTGACGTCGTTGGCGTTATCGTCGGGGTCGTCGTAGTCGTTGTAGGGCGCCCCAACCACGATGGTGTCGCCGTCCACCGCGACCGACCGACCGAAGTAGTCGCCACTACTGCCGTCAAGTGCAGTCAGACTGGCAGTTGCGTTACTTGCATTCTTGTTATTCCAATCGTCCCAGACGCCCGTGGCGGCGGACTTGGTGAATACATAAGCCTCCCCTCGGTCGTTGGTGCCCTCCTCGGGCGTTCCCACAACGACTGTGTCGCCGTACACCGCTACGGAACGGCCGAACCGGTCGCCACCCGACTCGCCCCTCAGTGCGGCCGTCTCAGTCATGTCGGCCCAATCGTTGGCTGGCTTGGTGAAGATGTAGGCCGAGCCCCTCGCTCCGGAGTCTTCCTCGGGCGCCCCGCCCACGATCGTGTCGCCGTGCACTGCCACCGAAGTTCCGAACTCGTCGTCGGCCGCAGCGTCGGAAGCGGTGAGCCTGGCCGTCTGAGTCATGTCGGCCCAGCCGTTGGCGGGCTTGGTGAAGACGTATGCAGCGCCGGAATCAGTCAAGTTGTTGCTACTGTCGTCGGGATCGATGTAGTCGTCCTCGTACGCTCCAACCACGATGGTGTCACCATGCACAGCGACCGCACGCCCGAAGCCGGCATCCTCCTTGGGATCGCTGGCGGTGAGCTTGCCCGCCTGGGTCCAGCCGCCGGCAACCCTGGTGAATACGTAGGCCGAACCGGATAGATTCTCGGTATCGTCGTCCCCGAGGGCCCCAATCACCAGGGTGTCACCGTCCACGGCGACTGACGACCCTAGCTCGTCTCCGCCGCTGCGGTCGTTAGAGACCAGCCTCTTAGCAAACTGCAAGATCTGGTACTTGGTTATGGACGCATTGCCGGGGTCCTTCCAGGTCAGCCGCACCTGGGTGTCGCCCGCCTCGGCGGCGAGATCGGTCGGCGTTGCCGGTACGGCGACGACAATCACAGACTCGGCGCCGGAGGAGGCGCCATTGCCGGAGTTATTGACGGCGCGGACCCGGAAGGCGTAAGTAACGCCTTGGGTCAAGCCAGTGACGGAGTGGGAGACGGTGCGGGAATCGCTCCCGGAGATGGTGGTCCAAGAGCCGTTGTCCTGTCTGAACTCGTAACCGGTGACGTTCAACGGGTTGGAACTCGCCACCCACGTCAACTCCACGTGGCCGACGTCGGTCTGTCTGGCGGCAAAGCCTTCGGGTACGCCCGGGGTCGAGGTCTCCGCCACCGGGGTCGCGGTGATGGGGTCGGTCGCATCGCTCTTCCCGGCCGCGTTCACGGCCCGGACCCGGAAGGTGTAGGACGTGTCGTCGGTCAGGCCGGTCACGATATGGAAGGTGGTCCCGGACCTGCTCCCAAGGATTTTCTGCCAAACGCCGAAGTCGTCGGTTCCCTCCCTCTGCCGGTATTCGTACCCGGATACGGTGAAATCCGCGGGGCTTCTCCAGCCAAGCCACACCTGTTCGTCGCCCGCGACGGCGGTGAATGAGTCGGGCGCCGCCGGTTTGGCGACGATAGTTACGGACCTGGAGTCGGACTTAGTTGAACCGGCGCCGTTGACGGCGCGTACAGCGAAGGTGTACGTGGTGCCCTTGGTCAGGCCAGTGACGGTATGGGAATGGGTGCTGGAATCGCTCCCCGTGATGGCGTCCCAATCGCCACCGTCCTGGTTGTACTTATAACCACTGACGGTCAGCGGGTAGCGGTGCGCGTCCCATGTCATCTCCACCTCACCGTCGCCAGTCTGCGCGGCGGAAAAGTTTAAGGGTTTGACCGGAGCGTAGGAAGCTGCCTTCGGGGTTCCTGCCACGGAGTCGGACGGATCGCTGGCTTCGGCACTGTCCAACGCACGCACCCGAAAGGTGTGGTCGGTGTCGTTGGTCAGACCGGTCACGATGTGGGACGTGGTCGCCGCGTTACTACCGGCGATGTCGGCCCAATCATCGATGTCGAACACGTAGGCCGTATCGTTGTTTTGCGCCCCAACCACGACGGTGTCACCGTCTATTGCGACGGAAGAGCCGAACCTATCGTTATCCGCGGCGTCGGAGGCGGTGAGCTGGGCCGTCTCAGTACCGGTGGCCCAGCCGGTGCCAGGCACGGTGAAGGCGTATGCCGAACCCCTCGAGCTGGCCTCCCCGTAGGCCCCAACTACGACAGTGTCGCCGTCCAGCGCCACGGAAAACCCGAACCTGTGGCCGCCGGAGCGGACGGAGGCGGTGAGCTTGGCCGTCTCGGTATTGTTGACCCAGCCGCCGCTGGGTTCGGCGAATACGAAAGCCGAACCCTTATTACTTTCTTGCCCGTCGGCCCCAACCACGATGGTGTCACCGTCTATTGCTACGGAACGGCCGAAGTAGTCTTGATTCCCGCGGGTGTAGGCGATCAGCTTCGCCGCAGTGCTGGTCGAGACCCAGCCGCCGTTGGGCTTGACGAACACGAAAGCCGAACCCGTAAATTCAAGAGCATCACCGTCATCACCGCTCGCCCCAACCACGATGGTGTTGCCGTCAACCGCTACGGAGCTGCCGAATTCGTCGCCCGCCGCGGCGTCGGAGGCGGTCAACGTGGCCGCAGTGCTGGTGGAGACCCAGGCGTTGCCGGGCTTGGTAAATACGTAGGCCGAACCGGAATTGGCGACGGTATTGCCGTCGGTGTCCGCGCTGTCATCCGAGTACGCCCCGACCACAACGGTGTTACCGTCCATCGCTACGGAATAGCCGAACTCGTCCTCCACCGCGGCGTTGGGAGCGGTAAGCTTGGCTGGGTCAGTCAGATCGACCGGGTCAGTGCCGTTCGGGTTGTCCCATCCGTCGCCAGGTTTGACGAAAAGGTACGCAGCGCCTTTTTTGCTGTCGTCGAAAGGCGCGCCAACGACTATGGTCTCACCGTCGAAGGCTATAGAGCTTCCGAACCCATCATCCTTAACAACACCGGCATCATCGCCGGTCCTGAGCCGGTACTTCTGGGTCCACACACCGTCAACCCTGCTGAATACGAGGGCCGCTCCGGAATCAAGGCCGCTTTCGTCATCATCGGGCATGCCGATCACAGCGATGTCGCCAGCCACCGCCACGGAATAGCCGAACTCATTGTTGGCGGCAGTGAGCGTTGCGCTTTCGGCAATCCGCCATAACTCGTACTTGTCTATCGTCGAATCGTCGGGGTCCTCCCAGCTCAACCTCACCTGGGTGTCGCCGGCCTCGGTGGACAGCCCGGACGGCTGTTCCGGGGCGGTGTCACTCTGCGCAGACGTGGTTGATCGACCAATGAACCAGGAGACCATGATCAAAAGAGTGATCGCCGCCGCCAGGGACAGTCTTAGGAGCCGGGAGCTAGAACGCATAGAAGACGTGCAACCCCCTTAGATTCGTGCGCGGCGTGTGCCTCCGAGCTGACTTCAAACCATGTGCGGAATACAACTCAAGGCTACACCATTATCTGCCAAACGTACAACGCTTTTAAGCCCATAAATAGCTAGTACATGACATCTTAAAATCCACCACCTAGTCCAATAGGGTTTCTGATCGTAACGACAAACTCAAACGTGGTTCTGGCTATAGTAAACTTAAGAAGTGGCTCCGGAAATCTGAACAGGGGGATAAGTGGAATCGCTGCCTGATTGAGGGCATGATAGTGCTCTCGGAGACAGGAGCGAGAGATGAGCAGACGACCCCGCCGTAACCACTCGGCAGAGTTCAAGGCGAAGGTGGCTCTTGCCGCAGTGCGCGGCGACCGGACACTTTCGGAGCTGGCAAGCCAGTTCGACGTGCACCCGAACCAGATCACGCAATGGAAGACCCAGTTGCTGGATCGGGCGGCGCAGTTATTTGGCGCCGGGACAGGGCAGGCTGAAAAGCCGGTAGATGATCCTGTCCCAAAAGCGATGTTGCGACCAGCTTAGGTCAACGGGACTCGCCAAACGAACTAGCCTGTAGGGCTGAAGCAGGTGACCGGACTTGCGACCAGTGGGTGCCCGCTGTTATCGCGAGGGCCTAAGAAGCGAAGTGATGCTTTGGGCCGCGAAGTAGATTAACGAAGATGCAGAGGCACCACACCCGCCAGAGGGTGCGCAGGTTGAAGGCAGTCGCCAACAGAGTCCACTCGGCCAACACGTTGACCATGCCGCGCAGCAGGAACCTCCGTGCCGCCAGTTGCTCTTTGATGATTCCGAAGACCGGTTCGACCAACGGCTTTCTCCGCTTGTACGCTTCCCTGGCCTCGTTGGTAGACATCCAGGCACGATGACGGCGCAGCGCGGCGTCGTAAGGCCCTATCGCCAGACTGCGGCCGAACTCTTTGGACCTCGTACAGACTCCGAAGGCCGGGCACGCTTGGCAGACGCCTCCAGAGGCCCGGTACAGACGCCACGGGACTCCATTCGTACGTTGCGTAGAAGCTCGAGCCTCTGTCCCTGTGGACACATGAAGCTGTCGCTGGGCTGGTCATAGATAAATCGGTCCTTGTGATATGGGTCCCCAAGCAACTGTTGTCGCGTCTCCGGCATCGCAACTGACTGGCCTCTGCGAGTGCATTCTTCCAAGCCCTTCCCGGAGTGGTAAGCGGCATCTGCCAACGTCATCTCTGGTTTCGTTCCCGTCGTCTCCTCAGCCTGCTCAATCATGGGAACCAACTGCTTTTCGTCACGACTATCGTCTGCCATGTCAACCGCCGTAATAAACATGCCGGTCGCTCCCCCGTCAGGTTCTAAGGGTGAGACCATAGCCTGGGCGTTGTAGCCGAGCAAAACGCTGCCGCGCGTCTTCATCAGCCGGGCGTCTCCGTCAGTGAGGTTAATGCGCTTCTGGCGTTCCTTACTCTCAAGGTCGGCCACCGCCTGCCTCACCTGCTTCCTCAGCATCTCCTTGTGGCCAACTCCCCAGGCAGATGGGCAGTGGCCGTATCTTCTCCTGCTTCGTTCTGAGCTTCAAGGTCACGTATCGCCGCTTCTACCCGGTTCAACAACTGGCGCAGTTCCTCAGCGTCGTGGGTCCTGTAGACCGATGCGTTGGCGCCCACCTTTGTACCATCCACCGCCTGCACCGCCAGGTCCACCAGTTTCATCGTCACCGCCGTACGAACCGTCCGCTCGAACAGCTTCCTCATGGCCTGCCTGTGTCCTTTGTAGAATCGCCACAGGGTGTTGTGGTCTGGATGTTGCCACCCGGTCAGCCACAGATATGGTATCTGATCCCGGCAGGCCGCCTCCAGCTTCCGGCACGAGCGCACCCCGATCATGAATCCGTACAGCCACACGCTCAACAGCGCACGAGGGTGGTAGGCCGGAGCTCCCAGCGTGTCCCCTTCTATCTCCACGCCGAGCTCTGACCAGCCCTCTCTATCCAACGCGTCCACGAACTCAGCCACGAATCGCGCTGGGTGATCCAATGGCACCAGCTCGTCAAGAGACGGCGGCAACAGCCACATCTGCTCTCGGTCCATATCCCGAAGCGGCATCTCCATCTCTCCTTCGTTGATGTCGCCTCAAAGGTACACCTAACACGGTTCCATTCACCAGTTCCCCGACTTCTGAGACTGGCTCATGTGAGGTCTTTTTTTGTTGTCCATCAGAGTACGTGGTCGGCAGAAACGCTTCGGTCTATGACGAATAGGGAGCACGGGAAGAGACCAAATCGAGGTCCCCCTTCATGTGTCCGATGCCAACCACCGTTTCCTCAGCTGTCTGACGCTGCGGCTGGAAAAACCCAAGGAAGACTGTGGAAGGTGCCTCACCATTGCAAAACATACCGTGAATGACTATCATGGTGTCTTGGCGAATGACACACTCCCCCGCCTCGTTGGGCCAAGCCTTCAGGACCGTCTCCGAGTCATGCCTGCGGTGGTGGTGACCGGAGCCCGTCAGACGGGGAAGAGCACCCTAGCCCAGGAGCTTATGCCGGGCGGACGGCGCTTCCTCTCCCTGGACGACCTCGACGTGGTAGATGCAGCCGCCGCGATCCCGAGGCGCTCCTGGGGGCAGCTAGCAGGTGACCCTCGATGAGGTGCAGCGAGAGCCGGACCTTCTGCATGCGGTGAAGCGGGCCATAGACCAGCAGCGCCAGCCCGGGAAGTTCCTCATCACCGGTTTAGGCCAACCTGCTATTGATGCGACAGGTCTCCGAGTCCCTTGCTGGCCGGGCCAGCTATCTGACCCTCTGGCCAATGACCCGGCGAGAGCAGCTGGGTCTCGGACGTGGTGGGCATCTTCCCCAATCGGCCAGCCGCGCGTCGCCTGGTTGGGGCTGTCCTGGCCGAACAGCACGACGAGTGGGCCATCGGCCGACGCTACATGACACCTGCGGCCAACAGCATCGACGAAGCTCTACCCGAGGCGGATCTAGAGAAGGCAGCGGCATAGATGTGTTCAACAGGATGGCGCTCTCTCTTACACCGCTTTACGGGACGTGACCCATCAGGAGACGAATAACCAAAACCGATGTCGTTGTCAGGAGGCAAGATGGACAGGTACGTACGTTTACCCGCTGGGATGGTAGTAGTTGTCGCGCTGCTAGCCATAGCTGCGTGTGGAGGCACCGAAGGAGAGGCCCGAGAGAACACGCTTGATGAGATCCTCGATCGAGGACACCTCGTCTGCGGCATCAAAGCTGACACCCCAGGCTTCGGCGTGCTCAACCCGGACGGCACGGCCCAAGGTAACGACGTTGAATACTGCCACGCGATGGCTGCGGCTGTCTTCGGAGACAGGAGCAAGGTCGGGTTCAAGGAAGTCACCTCCGCCAACCGCTTCGAGCTGCTCGCCGCGAAAGAGATCGACGTGCTCATCCGCACAACCACTTGGACAGCCAGCCGCGACGCCGACCTCAACGTCGCCTTCGCACCCACCACCTTCTACGATGGCGCGGGCATCATGGTGAAGGCGAGCGCCGGACTGTCCAGCGCTAAGGAGCTCGACGGGGCCACTATCTGTATCCTGGACGGCACCAGCACCCAAGGTGCCGTCTCCGACTTCTTCTCTGAACAGGGGCTCACCTACTCTGAGCTCACTTTCCAGGCCAACCCGGAGATCCGTGCGGCATTCCTCAGCGATCAGTGCGACGCCTGGTCGTCAGACAAGTCGCAGCTGGGCGCCCACCAGTTCACCCTGAAGGCCGACGGGACCGACGCCGTCGTGCTCCCCGAGACGCTCTCCAAAGAACCTCTCGGTCCGAGTGTACGCGACTACGACTCGGAGTGGGAAGATGTGGTGCGCTGGGTAGTGAATGGCATGATCGTCGCCGAAGAGCAGGGGGTCACCTCGGATAATATGGGTCAGATGGCGGCGAACCCGCCGAACAACACAGTGGCCCGTCTCCTGGGAGTGGGATTCGACGGCGGCCCTCCTACCAACCTGGGCATCGGACACGGCAAGATCGCCAGCACCTTCATGCAGAGCGTGATCGATCAGGTCGGCAACTACGGTGAGGCCTACAGCCGTACGCTCGAGCACGTAGGACTCACCCGTGCCGGATCGTTGAACGCCTCCTATCTAGATGGCGGACTGATCTACGCCCCGCCGATGCGCTAAGAGCGCTTTCTGACAAGGACGGAACGTATGGGCGGGCATACCCCTGCCCATACGTTGGATTTCGTGTGATTGCGAAGCGACGATGCAGCGCCTGAAAGACATCTGGTTCAAGAGACGCTCGCGCTACCTCGCGGTCAATCTAATCGTCGGTGCCGCTTCCGGGATCGTTGTGGGCTACGTCGGCTATTCCATAGCCATCAACCTCTTCGATTTCGACTTCCTCTTCGGGCCTTACGGCAGTCCGGACCGCAGCTCGATCTTCCAGTTCCTGGACGTAGAGGCGAGCGACCCGAGATGGCTGGGGATGCTCAAAGGTGCTGGCAACACCATAGCAGTCGTGGTCTTTGCCATCTTCCTTTCCTCCATGTTGGGCCTGGCTGTTGGCGTGGCCCGACTCTCCTCCAATCCCATGGTCAACCGGCTGGGCAAGCTCTACGTCGACCTGTTCAGGAACCTGCCCCTGCTGCTGATCATGTTCTTCTTCGCCTTCGCGGTGTCCAGGGGACTGCCCAAGATAGAGGAGCGCTCAGGGTGGAGCGGTCTCCTCTACATCAGCAACCGCGGGCTGGCCATCCCCTGGCTCGAGACCGCCAGTTCGCTCTGGTGGCTGTGGCCCGTGGCGTTGCTCGGCGCCGCCATGGGCGCGTGGCTCGTGAGGAGGAGCCGTGCGCGCAGGGAGGCCAAGACGGGCGAGAGCCTGCGCCCCAATGTGTGGGGAACAGCGGTCTTTGTGCTCATAGGAGCGGTGGCATACGCCGGACTGCTCTTCCCGGTGCGCCTAACTCTTCCTGACGTGACTCAATCGGCGTCCGGGTTCTTCTCGTATACCGGTGGCAATCTGCTCGGGTTGGGTTATCTGAGCGCGCTGGTGTCGCTCACCCTCTACATAAGCGCCTACATCGCTGAGATCGTGCGTGGCTCGCTCCAGGCGGTTCCCCACGGCCAGACCGAAGCCTCCGCATCTCTTGGATTATCAACGTACCAGCGCTTCTCGCTGATCATTCTGCCCCAGGCCCTGCGGATCATGATTCCTTCTTTGAACAACGAATTCCAAAACGCCAACAAGGACTCGACGCTTGCGCATGCCATAGCCTACGGCGAGATAGTCCTGATATCCAATAGGATCATCAACAACACCGGGAACCTCCTGCAGACATACCTGTTCATATTCTTCGTTTTCGTCATCACGAACCTCATCATCTCGCTGATCATGAATACGATAAACCGAAAAGTCCAGATCAGATGACGACATCTGCAGCGTATCGCTCCATCGTCTCCAGCTGTCTGACCAGGGCAAGGACAAACCTGTTCAATTCACGGCGTAACTCCGTCCTCAGCTTAGCCACCATAGCGGCTGGCGGTATCGCCGGATTCCTGATGCTGAGGTTCGTTCTGTTCCAGGCCAACTGGGGCCTCGTCGCGATCAACCGAAAGCTGTTCTTCGTCGGCAGTTATCCTGCGGAGGACACCTTCCGGATATGGATATCCCTCTTCATCGTGGTAATCCTGGTTGCCCTTACCTATGGCGTCTGGATCGGAAGATTGCGGCCCTACATAGTGGCGATCGGTGCGGTGGCGGTGATAATTCTCACGCTCGGCCTGGGGACCGATCTGCAGATCCAGGAGGGACAGTACACCCAAGAGATACAGTCCACGGGACAGACCACAATCGTGAGCGGTGTCCATAGAGAGCTGGTGTGGGAGCGTGGCTGGGCACCCCGCTGGCTCTACTCGCTCTCACTGGGACTCGCAATCCCGTTCGGTACATCTTGGCTGCTACTCGCTGGGCTCCTTGCGGTCCTGATAGGAGGAGCTTGGGCGGGCAGGCGCCTCTCCAGATGGAGAAGCAATCCGATACTGCTTCAGGCGATCGGCGCAGCGTGGGTCCTGCTCATCCCGATGATCGTCTTGCTCCAGTTGGGGGTGTCCAGCAGCCACTGGGAGAGCGCATTCCTCGACCTGCTGGTGTTTGCCGTGGGGGGATTCTTCTCCTTCTTCATCGGCCTCGGGCTGGCGTTGGGCCGCGCCTCTCCGTACTGGACTATACGGTTCTCCGCCGTCGGCTACATCGAGGTCGTGCGCGCTGCCCCGCTGCTCGTCTGGCTACTGTTCGCCACGTTCCTCGATGATGAGTTCGGACCTATCGGCGAAGCGTTCAGCAACATCGACCTCGTATATCGAGTCATGATCGTTTTTGCCTTCTTCGGCGGGGCCTACATCGCTGAGGTTTTGCGAGGCGGACTCCAGTCCATACCGCGTGGCCAGCATGAAGCGTCTGAGGCGATAGGTCTTTCCGCGGCGCAGAAGTACATCTTCATCATCCTGCCGCAAGCGATCAAGTCGGTTATCCCGGCAATTATCGGGCGCTTCATCGCCCTATGGAAAGATACAGCGCTACTCGCCGCAATATCGCTCGTCAACACACTGGAAGAGGCGAAGAAGATCCTCGGGGGCCAAACGGACATAGCGGAGGGTGCTTTCTTCGAGATATATATTGTGGTCGGGCTCATATACTGGCTGGTTTCGTATCTGTTATCCCGGCTTGGCGGAGCGGCGGAAACCCGATTAGGACTGGGCACGAGATAACGGACCGGGTTATAGAGAGGACCGGTACATGGCAAAACAGAGTGGCAAAGAGATACTCCGCCTAGAGAGAGTGGTGAAGCGCTACGGCGATTTCACTGCTCTGAAAGAAGTCGACGTCTCAGTGATCAAGGGCGAGGTCGTCGTCATCATCGGGCCTTCTGGCTCAGGCAAATCGACCCTGCTCAGAACCATAAATCAGCTCGAGCGACACGATTTCGGCCGGATCATCGTTGACGGCGTCGAGCTGACAGACGACGCTCGCACTCTCGCCAAGATACGGGCCGACACGGGGATGGTCTTTCAGCAGTTCAACCTCTTCCCGCACCTCACCGTCATGCGCAACATAACACTCGCGCCGCAGAAGGTCCGCCATATGCCGCAGAAGCAGGCGGAGGAGCTCGCGCTCCAACTGCTGCGCCGCGTAGGTATACCTGAACAGGCGGAGAAATACCCCGGCCAGCTCTCAGGCGGCCAGCAGCAGCGCGTCGCCATCGCCCGCGCTCTCGCGATGAACCCCAAGCTGATGATGTTCGACGAGCCCACCTCCGCGCTCGACCCGGAGATGATCAACGAGGTCCTCAAGGTGATGGGCGAGTTGGCTGCGTCCGGTATGACCATGATCTGCGTTACCCACGAGATGAGCTTCGCAAGGAACGTCGCCGACCGCGTGATCTTCATGGATGAGGGCGAGATAGTCGAAGTCGGAACCTCTGAGGAGTTCTTCACCAGCCCGCGAGAGTCCCGCACCAAACTCTTTCTAAGCAAGATCCTCACCCACTAATTTGCTACTCCAACCCAATCTCCCCTGTAGCAAAGGGCTAGAGGGCCCCGGCCCATTCGTCCTGAGCTTGTCGAAGGCTATTCCTAAGAGCATCGCACAGGCGCACTCCAGCCAAAACGGTACCAACCGATGTGTTCAGGCTGTCCGAACTCCAGCGAGGGCCCAACTCCCTAACGGGTTCCTACGACCTGCTGGCGCCGGGGATATCACGGCGGTGGAAAAGGTAGAAGGCCAATCCGCCCAAGACGAGAGCGTAGGCCGCAAGCACCAGAAAGGCAAGGAGCTCCCCCGGAGCATCGCCTAGAGTGCCACCGATGGCGCCACTCGCTCCTTCTGCATCTCCACCGCTCATGCGCCGATATTATAGATCAGCAGGAAGTCCGCCACGTTCTGGAACCAGTCGAAGAGATTGATGAAGATGCCTAGGAAGATCTGCTCAAAGAAATAGTGCCCTAGGCCTACGCCCATCCCGCCGCAGAGGAGCGAGTCGCCACTGCCACAAGGCCCACAAGGGCCCCGTAGGGGAGTACGGAGAAGCAGGCTCTGCCGAAGACTTCGGCCACGTCCCCTCCCATAAGAAACTGTTCTCCAAGCCCTCAGTATCGCCGATGCCCTGGAAATAGCGAAGGTTGTTGCGTCCGCTGAGGTAGGGGTAGAAGCTTGGCTCCTCCACAATCGCCCCAATGCGCCGGAGAGCGTTGGGAGTAGAGTCCCAGGAAGTGGTGTAAGAGGGAGAGGGTCTGGAGAAAGAGAAACCACCGCGTCATCCTTAGCAGGCAAAGAAGAAAGCTCGAGAAAGGAGGACCTGCTGGAGTTGTTGCGCAAGGGGGGAATGGACGGTGACGTGGACTTCCTACGGGAGGCTCTGAGAGTGCTGGTAGAGGGGGTCATGGATGCGGAGATGTCTGCGAGGACCGGTGCTGGGTATGGAGAACGCAGCCCTGAGCGGGTCACGCAGCGCAACGGGTATCGGTCCCGGGCGTGGGATACCCGGGTAGGGACTATGGAGCTGCACATCCCGAAGCTTCGAGAGGGGAGCTACTTCCCGAGCCTGCTGGAGCCACGGCGTCGCAGCGAGCGAGCTCTGCTGGCGGTCATTCAGCAGGCCTACGTGGAAGGGGTATCCACAAGGCGGGTGGATGACCTGGTCAAGGCCCTGAGGTGTGAGGGTATCTCCAAGAGCCAGGTGTCGCGTATCTGTCAGGAGCTGGACGTGGTGGTGGATGGCTTCCTGGACCGTCCGCTGGACGGTGGACCCTACCCTTACCTGTGGCTGGACGCACTGACCCAGAAGGTCAGGGAGGACGGCAGGATCGTCAACGTCAGCGTGGTGGTGGCAACGGCGGTCAATGGCGAGGGCAAGCGGGAGATCATTGGGTGTTGTCAATCAGCAAAAGTGGGACAGATCGGGACCCGAGAAGATTATTGTTATGAAGAGCTGAGGGTGAGCTCCCTGAGGGTCTTGTTGTAGCTCCGTCGCCTGTCGATTGTCTGGGCTTGCACATCCTTCGAGGTATCTTCAAAAAGTGTGTAAACAGTCAGGCGGTGTACCCTCTCTCTGAACAACACGGGCTCGAGGCCCAAGAGAGGAGATAGACCGCCCATGAGGAAGGAAAGCACTGAGAGTAGGTCGGAGTCAAGGCCGGAGTGGGAGCAGTTGGAGGATTGGGTGCGAAGCCAGGTCCAGAGGCTGATCCAGGAGTTGCTGGAGGAGGAGGTGACGGCGTTTCTGGGAAGGGCGAAGTCGGCGCTCAGATCCGACTCGGACAACGATACCGGCTATCGGAACGGATACGGCAGAGCCCGGAGGCTTACGCTGAGTTCGGGAACGATACAGCTGAGGCGGCCGCGAGTCCGCGATACCGAGGAGCAGTTCGAGAGCCGGCTGCTGCCGCTGTTCGTCAACAGGACCAGGAAGGTTGCTGAGTTGATCCCCGAGCTGTACCTGCACGGTCTATCCGAAGGCGACTTCGATCTGGCTTTGCGGGGGCTGCTGGGAGAGGACGCACCGGTATCGGCGAGCACGGTGGCCCGGTTGAAGTCCAAGTGGAACGATGAGCTTGCCCAATGGCGCAGCCGGCCCCTAGATGACCTGGAAGTGGTCTACATGTGGGTGGATGGAGTCTACGTCAAGGCTGGTCTTGAGAAGGAGAAGGCGGCAGTACTGGTGGTGGTGGCGGCCCTGAGCGACGGGAGCAAGGTGGTGGTGAGCGCTGTTCCCGGATACAGGGAGTCCACAGAGAACTGGTCCGATGTGCTCAGGGACATGAGGCGCCGCGGGCTGGAGTGCCCGAGGCTGGTGGTTGGGGACGGACACCTGGGCATCTGAGGAGCTCTGCGCAACGTCTATCCGCAGGCGGCAGAGCAACGCTGCTGGAACCACAAGATCGTAAACGTGCTCGCCAAGCTTCCAAAGCGACAACAGGACCAGGCCAAGCTCATGCTGCGTACTATCCCCTACGCGCCGACTCGGACAGAGGCTGAGCGGCTCAGGACGGTGTTCACCAGGTGGTGCGGCGACCATTCCTACGAGGCGGCCTCAGAGGCCTTGGAGCGGGACTGGGACCGCATGGTCACCTTCTATGACTTCCCAAAGGAGCACTGGGGGCACCTTCGCACGACGAACCCGGTAGAATCACCCTTCGCGGCCCTCAGGCTTCGGACCGATGCCGCCAAGCGCTACAAGAGGGTCGATCGGGCGATAGCGGTGATCTGGAAAATGTTGATGGTCGCCGAACAGCGCTTCAGGCGTCTGAAGGCCCCTGAGTTGATCGAAGACGTCTATCTCGGTGCACAGTATGCGGATGGAATCGCCATTGAATCAACGGCTGAGAAGGTCGCCGCCTGATGTCGTTTACACACCTATTGACGCAACCTCCCCTGATGCCCCTCAAGAGGCAACAGATGCCGCCGATCACCGGTCACCAGGTAGTCGGCGGAAGCCTCCACAGCGCACTCCAGGATGCGGTTGTCGGCGTGGCCGCCCTCGGTCACCTCCGGAAGCCGGCGGGGTTCGACGATGGTGGCCGCATCCCCCAGCGCCCTGAGAGCCTGGGACGAGCGTTCCTCGGTCCAATCGAACTTGCGTCCAAGTACCCCGGCAACCTCCTCCAAGATGAAGGGGGACAGGCACAACTCGAACCGTCCCCTGAGAGCCAGTTCGAGAACGAGGCGCTCGTTGCCTGGGAAGTTCAGACCGGAGACTATGACGTTGGTGTCTAGGACGACTCTCATGTACGGGAGGAACTGACCTCGGCCCGGTACTCTTCCACCAGACCAGCCACGTCCTCGGGGCCGATGCCTTTCTCCCTGGCCCGCTCCTCTCCGTACTGGAGCAGCTGTCTCCACTCGCACTCCTCAATGTAGCGGAGCACCGCCTCTCGAAGAAACTCGCTCCTGGACCGTCCCTGCTGCTTCATCACCTCGTCCACCCGGTTAGCCATCTCTGGTGGCAAGGAGAAGGTGATGGTCTTGGTCGTTCGCGGCATATTCACCTCTTGTTATCGAGTCTTACCAAGATAGTGCGACATGGGCTGGGCTCCTGTCAACCGTACTCTAAACGCTCGCTGACAGCCTCCCTCACGGGGCGCGAGATTTGAGGGAACACTGGCGGTGTCTTACCCGTGTACAGGAGATCGCTCGGGACGGCAAGTTGAAGTGTTAGCAACCAGCAAAAGTGGGACACATTGGGAGCCGAGAGATCAGGGGCTGGATGGAGGTCTGGCGAGCTCCCTGAGGGCCCTGTTGTAGCGTCATCGCCGTTCGGTGGTTTGAGCCTTCACCTCCTTCCTGCGTTGTAGGATCTCTTGCCGTCTTCCCTTGAGCACGTCTGATGGTGTCACGTTGCCCAGAGCCTTGTGATAGCGCCGGTAGTTGTAGTAGCTGACGAAGGCCGCGATAGCAGCCTCAAGGTCGGCGGGCAACTCATAAGGCACCTGGTTGACGTCCCGTTTGATGGTCTGGTGGTAGCGCTCCAGCTTCCCGTTGGTCTGAGGGTGGAAAGGAGTTGCTAGGATGTGCTTGATGCCAACCATCCCCAGGTAGTCCCTGAATGCTCTTGAGACATAGCCTGGACCGTTGTCACTCAGCAGCCTGGTGCGGTCTGTGACTGGAACTTGGTCCATGCTGGTCGTGTCCACAGCATCCTGGACCACCTCGATGAAGGAGTCGGCCGTCATATCTTGCTGAAGCCTGTGAGCCAGGATGAAGCGGGAGTAGTCGTCCATAACGGTGACCAGGTAGTAGTAGCCCCACCCAACCACCCTGAAGTATGAGGCATCGGTGGCCCACATCTGGTGAGGTCCTGTGGTCTTGAGGTGGTACTCCTTCCCCGCGGCCAACCGCATCTCAGGCCTCTTCACTAGGCCCTCCCTGCCCAGGATACGGTAGACGCTGGACTCTGAGACTGAGAAGCCCTGGTTGTCGGTGATCCCCGCGGCCAGCTGACGGCAGCTCAGCTCTGGCATCTCCCTGGCTGATAACAGGACTGAGCGTTCTTCCTGAATAGTAAGACGGTTCCATGGTGGCTGATCGCCTCCTGGTCGGTCCTCAAGTCCTTGTTGGTCTTGGCGTCTGAGCCACCGGTAGTAGGTGCTCTTAGGGATGCCCAGCTCTCTGAGGACCTTTCGCTTGGGGAGGGGAGACGAGGATACTTTGGTAACTACCTCTGCCTTCTCCGGGGCGCTCATCCGCTGGTACCGGTGGCGTCCTGGGGCATGGGGATGGCCGTTTTTTTGAGACGGTACGCCTCCAGCGACAGATCGGCCACTAGCTCCTTGAGTTCCCCGTTCTCTCGCTTGAGTTGCCCTACCTCATGCTGAGTGGCGTCCCGAACCGAGTCACGGGTCAACCTCTCCTTGCCCGCCTCCATGAACTCTTTGGTCCACGAGTAGTAGGAGTGGGGCTTGATCCCCTCCCGCCGGCACAGGTCGTTGACTGTGACCTCGCGGCGGAAGCCCTCCAGAACAATTCGGATCTTCTCTTCGGGGGTGTACTTACGTCGGGCAGCCGCCTTCACTGTGCGGACGAAAGACCTGGTCTGCTCGCTTCGTTCCTCGGCGGCCTCTGCTTTGCTTACTTCTAGTTGGGACACATCTGCTCCTTTCTGTGGGTAGCTCTACCCTCATTTCAGGAGCTCACACCACCCTCCGACTCTCGGGTTTTCCTACCCTTATATGTGTCCCATTATCGCTGACGGTCCACACAGGGCAGTTTGGGCGTCAACAGACCTCAGAAATCGCGCCGGTTGTCCCAACTTGCAGCCCCCAGCCAACACAATGGGACATAGGGACGCATCGGCCCTATCTCTTCCCCCCTACAGGACGCTGCCGCATCCGGTGGTAGAGTGAGTCCCACTGGTAGGCGCGCAGCTCGGACAGTGCCAGTCGCGGGGATTCCGGCTCCCAGAGTGGATGCCAGGACCTTCCCAGTATCCCTGTGTTAGACAGCACGGGCCGGCAGGACACGAAGATGGGCAGCGACATCCGGGTCATCCGAGCCGCGGTGCGCACGTAGGTTGCCTCGACGTCCTCGCTGTCCACGACGAAGAGGGTGACCGGGAACGGGGGCTGGTCTTCTCCCGGCTCGGTGGACCAGTAGTAGCTCGTGTATGGTCTCAGGCGGGCTATGACTCCCCTGGGGTGACGGGCACGGAGCTCGTACTCAAAGTAGAACGGTATCTGGAGCCCGCCGGCGATCAGCTTTCCCACGGCGTCGGGGGCGATGGCGGAATCGCCCCAGTTGTAGGCCCGGTCGGACCTAGCGGTGGGGACGGACCACAGCAGCTCGCTGTCAACGTCGGGCCTCGCCTCGGCTTCCAGCTTTGAGAGGAACCAGGTGATGCCGTCGGCGTGCTTCGTCTGCCGCGCCCATGTCTCGATGCGGTGTCCCAGGTGACGGCTACGCCCTGGCGGTCTGTCGTGAGGGCCGTGCTCCAGATGCCCTGCGTGGTCGGGAGCTGGGCGCGGTCCCTGTGGGTGATGTAGCGGATGCCCTCGGCGGACAGCGTGTAGCGCACGTCTCCGCGTTTTCCTCGCCGCTCGACAAGGCCCCAGGTGTTCACGAGGTTGTGCATCATCTGGTTGAGCCGTCCCTCCGAGACACCGAGCCAGTTGGCCAGGTGCTCGCGGAGGATCATCGGGTGGTCGGTGATAAGGTCCAGCGTCCGCTTCTCCGACGGGCTGATGCCGAACGGGCTTCTCTCGCTCACTCCTCACGCCAGAGGCTATTCTGGAGGATCGAGTCCCGCACCTGCCAGGCCAGGCCGTAGCGCACCGGAACGTCGGAAGAGCTGAGCGTCACGACGATTGTATAGATCTCCCCCTCTAAGCCGCCGCGCAGCTAGCCCGCAGACTCCCGCTCGCGCGGCGTCCGCACACGCAACACGTAGATCAGCGCGATCACAACTGCATAGCTGACGGCGACGATCGCGCTGATCAGTGCGCTGGTGAAAGCTGGTTGTAGGGATTCTGATTGCCACGACACTATCGCCCAATGCGTGGATATGAGCACGAGCACAGCCACGATGAACAACGCGATGACCATCCTCGTGCGGTCAACGCCGCTCGCCGAATCGAAGCGGCCGAGCGCCCAGACGGCCAGCAGGCTCAGCGCAATATTGAACGCTAGCACGATCGACCATGACACGATGCGGTACGGCTCATCCACCGCTGTGAGGATCGGGAAGACGCTGGTCAGCGAACTGGTACCTCGAGGGAGCGTAGTGGACAACCCAACCAGCAAGAGAGCGTGGCCTAGGCTGATTCTGGACGCCTGCCGGCCGAACCAGACGAGGATAGCTAGTGCTACGACCGAAGCCACCAACGACAACGCAGTCCTCGACCCTGGGAGAGGAGTACCGAATACCTGGATAGCAACCGTAGCCACCGCATTCGCCAGTGCAGCGGCGACGCCGTACGCCCAGACCAGCGCCAGCGTGGGCCGGCCCAACCGGCGCACGCGCAGGTACGAAAGGCCCAGCAACAGCAAGAGCAAGATGGCCTTCGGGCTGATGTAGGGGAGGTCCTGGTGCTCGCTGAGGGGCAGAGTGAACAGCTCAGGGCGTGAGGATTCGATCACCCACGTGACGCTCATCACCAGCGGGACGCCGACGAACAGCCACAGCTCCCAGCGGTACCTCAGCACGGCCTGCCTTGGGGGTCCATGACCCCTCTATCGGACTGTTGCGGGCTTTCGACGGCGCCGGTTTTTTTCGGAATTGCCGGGGAGTCGGGGTCGGGGTCGGAATTCATAAAGCGAATGCAACCCCCTCTAGTCATCATGGACTCATTCCGTTCTCTAATTCTCGTTTCAAATGCCTCCCGGTCGATAGGACCGCCAAAGCTCAGATTGAAATGTGAGGGAGCCCCTGGGATCGATCGGATGGTTGCCCTCAACGAGTTCACGTCAAGCGGGGACGACAGAAACTCGTCCATTGACTCCTGTGGCGCTCGTAGCAATATCACTGGCTCAGGGCTGCATGCCACGCTCTTTGGAGTGATGATGTAAAGAACCCTGTACCCTCCAATGACCTCAGGAACATTTGCCACCCAACTGTCGTCATAGTCCTCATCAAGCACCGGGATGTCTTGGGGGGATACCGTGGGCATCTCTGGACCAGGTGATCGGGCTGGTCCCTGCACCAATCTATCCGGCATACCCCGACATCCCGGTGCTGACCAAAAGTCGGTCTCAACGGGTTTGCTACGGCCAGCCGATTCCCTGGCGGCCTTGGTTTCCTCGCGCCACGCGAAGTACTCCTCAGTACACGCTGGCAACAAAGAGGAATCCTGCGCCGCTATAGCTTGGTCGCGCTGGGCCTGCTCGGAAGCGCTCCATTGATACTCCTCAAGTCGATCTTGATCTCCCGGCGTGGCCGCAATCCAGATGGCTCCTCCTACAAGTCCTGATACGAGCAACAACGCCAATGCGGCAGCAAAGACCACCAGACGCATGGCTCTGGTTCTGATGTTAGCCTGAATCTTCACGATTTCCTCTTTCATACAATAATACGTCGCCGCGACGGAAAACGTTCCCGGCGTCTCTATAGTTTCCCGGTGAGTCCGCCCAAGGAAAGTTGGAAGAACGGCTGAGGGCCGGAAGGAAGCCTCACTACTTTACGGATCTATCGTCCCCATCCCCGGTCCTGGACGCTTGAGGACGGTCTAGCCTCTATCCCTAGACGTTGAGTGATTGCAACAGCAAGCTGGTAACCCTTACCTCCTCTGGTGTTGTCGGTAACCACGAATTGGGCTCCAGTGGCTTCGACGTACTCCAGGGTTCCTTGGAAATCGGCGTGGTTAGACATGGCTACGGCAAAGGATCGATCTGAATATTCAGTTACTGGTTGATCAGGCCGAGTAAAGTATGCGCTTAGTGCTATTCTGGATCCCTTACCTATGTCTGCAGGAGCAAAGTCACCTGTTCCATACACTCTTATGTATCGCCCCTCGTTGAGTGCCAAATTAGCTTCGGAGGAAGATTGAGCGAGTATCTGTCCAATGGTGTACCCGAATTCTTTATAAACTTCGACCTCTCTTATGAGGCGTTCGCTGCCTATGATCGGACAACCGATCTCGTCCTGAATGATCTGAAGTGCTCGCTGAAGTGTTCCTCGATGTGCCTTAATATTGACAGGGCCGCGGTTCAGTAGACTTCCTACGAGACCGACAAATCGCTCCTCGCATTCCCCTTGGGAAAACTCACGAATGTTGTTAGGGGATCCATATGTACTATCTACAACCAGAGCATCGACTTCGATTACCTGGTCAAGGGGCCAATGAAAATCCCCAGAATAGCCGACCTTTGTACCGGGCTGGAGTTCCACCAGTACCTGCACCGCCCCAAGCATATGGCCACTAGGTAATAGCGATACCCTCGAACTTCCAAATTCGTACGATTGGGATTCCTCGAGAGGTCTCAAGTTGACTCTATAAGGTAAATCCGCGTCTAATTCGGCGATAAGAAGCTTCAAAGTTGGTTGGCTCACTACAATGTCTTGCAGCCCTTTGCTTGTTTCGAAGCCATTCATATGATCCACATGGATGTGCGTCTGCACTCGGGCTTTCGCCTGATTGAGAAACCCGTCGCATACGATGTCAGGGCCCAGGGTTACTGCCCCTGAGGACATCGCTACATCAATCGGGTACTTCAAGGGGAAGTCCTCGCCGCTCTAATCATCCTGTTCACTTCCTGTTCGAGCTCATCTGGTTGCAAATCCAGCAGACGGGAGACGTCATGATCAGTGAGAATCGCGAATTCCTTCGTGCCCAATCTTCCTGAGAACGGGTAATTCGGACCAATGACTTGCTTTAATGCCTGGACAAACAAGACGTCTCGTTGGTGTTGGGAGAGCTGCTCCAAGTTGGTCCGTACTTCGGAACAGATAATCGCCCCAACGAATAAGTGCCGTGTCTCGACTTGGGTCCGCAAATTCAACACATCCGCTATGCACTCAATTATTGTCTTGCCTGACCTGTCAGCCATCTGTACTGCTTGAACCGCTTCCTTCCAGGTGAGGCCATGTCTCAATATCTCCCTAGCCGCTTCGTTCTGGTCGGACTCGCTAAGTCGACCAAGCTCGGCGAGGGTAGAGAACGGGATCGTAGCATTCTTATTTCCTCTCCAATCCGCTAGGTGTTGCAATTCTGGGGCAAGGTCAAGCAAACTCAAAAAGGTGGCTATTTGTGTCGACCCGACCCCCAATGCTGCACTGCAGTCCTTTCGAGTAGCCCCTTTAGCTATCGCCTTGCCAAGCAGGTTGGCGACCTCTAATGGAGAGAGGCTTCTGCTCCTCCGGTGAGTTCCTACGGATAGAATCAGGGCTTGGTATTCCTGACTCGATAGTCCCTTCATCACTATCGAATCTCCAGGAAGTCGTTAATATAGAGACCGTCCCGGATTAGCATCCCAGCCGCGTCGTCTGTGTTTGTCCCCTGAGATTCCGCGTAGCGTCCTAGTGCACCATGAACCTCGGAAGACAATGTCACTACCACCTGCGTTATCCTTGCGCCGGCCTTCGCATCCTCAATAACGTCGTCGGCCGGCCGGTCTGGCTCGCTTTGGCGGTTCTCAACAATCTTCTTTTGCTGCACTCCAGACATCGGAGCCATTGCCTTTGCGAATTGTACGGCTTCTTCAATATTTGGTGGACTCTCAATGCTGGCGGCCTGCTGAGCTCTTAGGGCTGTTTGTATCGACACCTCATTTCTGTCTACAAGGGCTTTTAACGGTTCATGCAATTGCTCATACTTGACATACTGCCTCACTTTTTCATACGAGAGTCCCGTCTCGTCGCTGACCGCCCGCAACGACCCATATTGTCGAAACAGGTAGGTACAAACATCGACAAGGTCACGGGAGTTCAGATCTCGGCGAACCAGATTCTCGGTAAGCGATAAAACTTTGGCTTCGGTTTCACTCACACGTTCACTGAGGACGGCCGCCCAGATATCTTCCTCTTGGAGTTCACGATGAGCGAGGAATCGTCGTTGACCTGTGATGATAGCGAATTTCCCGGACTCCTCCGCCGGGCAGACGACAATTGGTTCGAGAAGCCCTACTCTCCTAATGCTGTCAACCAATTCGTCAAGTTCCTTGGCAACATCTCTGTTCCGGACTTGAGCCGTATCGATGACCAGGTCGTCAAGACTTATTCGTTTGTATGTTAGCAACCAGCAAAAGTGGGACACATTGGGAGCCGAGAGATCAGGGGCTGGATGGAGGTCTGGCGAGCTCCCTGAGGGCCCTGTTGTAGCGTCATCGCCGTTCGGTGGTTTGAGCCTTCACCTCCTTCCTGCGTTGTAGGATCTCTTGCCGTCTTCCCTTGAGCACGTCTGATGGTGTCACGTTGCCCAGAGCCTTGTGATAGCGCCGGTAGTTGTAGTAGCTGACGAAGGCCGCGATAGCAGCCTCAAGGTCGGCGGGCAACTCATAAGGCACCTGGTTGACGTCCCGTTTGATGGTCTGGTGGTAGCGCTCCAGCTTCCCGTTGGTCTGAGGGTGGAAAGGAGTTGCTAGGATGTGCTTGATGCCAACCATCCCCAGGTAGTCCCTGAATGCTCTTGAGACATAGCCTGGACCGTTGTCACTCAGCAGCCTGGTGCGGTCTGTGACTGGAACTTGGTCCATGCTGGTCGTGTCCACAGCATCCTGGACCACCTCGATGAAGGAGTCGGCCGTCATATCTTGCTGAAGCCTGTGAGCCAGGATGAAGCGGGAGTAGTCGTCCATAACGGTGACCAGGTAGTAGTAGCCCCACCCAACCACCCTGAAGTATGAGGCATCGGTGGCCCACATCTGGTGAGGTCCTGTGGTCTTGAGGTGGTACTCCTTCCCCGCGGCCAACCGCATCTCAGGCCTCTTCACTAGGCCCTCCCTGCCCAGGATACGGTAGACGCTGGACTCTGAGACTGAGAAGCCCTGGTTGTCGGTGATCCCCGCGGCCAGCTGACGGCAGCTCAGCTCTGGCATCTCCCTGGCTGATAACAGGACTGAGCGTTCTTCCTGAATAGTAAGACGGTTCCATGGTGGCTGATCGCCTCCTGGTCGGTCCTCAAGTCCTTGTTGGTCTTGGCGTCTGAGCCACCGGTAGTAGGTGCTCTTAGGGATGCCCAGCTCTCTGAGGACCTTTCGCTTGGGGAGGGGAGACGAGGATACTTTGGTAACTACCTCTGCCTTCTCCGGGGCGCTCATCCGCTGGTACCGGTGGCGTCCTGGGGCATGGGGATGGCCGTTTCTTTGAGACGGTACGCCTCCAGCGACAGATCGGCCACTAGCTCCTTGAGTTCCCCGTTCTCTCGCTTGAGTTGCCCTACCTCATGCTGAGTGGCGTCCCGAACCGAGTCACGGGTCAACCTCTCCTTGCCCGCCTCCATGAACTCTTTGGTCCACGAGTAGTAGGAGTGGGGCTTGATCCCCTCCCGCCGGCACAGGTCGTTGACTGTGACCTCGCGGCGGAAGCCCTCCAGAACAATTCGGATCTTCTCTTCGGGGGTGTACTTACGTCGGGCAGCCGCCTTCACTGTGCGGACGAAAGACCTGGTCTGCTCGCTTCGTTCCTCGGCGGCCTCTGCTTTGCTTACTTCTAATTGGGACACATCTGCTCCTTTCTGTGGGTAGCCTCTGCTTTGCTTACTTCTAATTGGGACACATCTGCTCCTTTCTGTGGGTAGCTCTACCCTCATTTCAGGAGCTCACACCACCCTCCGACTCTCGGGTTTTCCTACCCTTATATGTGTCCCATTATCGCTGACGGTCTACACTGTTTACACACTTTTTGAAGATACCTCCACCGGGTCAGGTGTTCCATGCAGTGAGCCCACAAAGGTGTTTACTGGAACATCCACAAGCCTTACAATCGGATGAAGGTTTACGAGACACCCCAGCGGTAGACTCTCTTATTTTAGCCTCACCGCTGTCCTGATGATGGGGTCCACTTGATAGACCGGCAGCAGGGCAATCGTTGTTGATCAGAGGGTGACGATGTATCACATGAAATGTATTGAGGAGACGAATCTCCTTTGCATTCAACCCGTTCATCCTGGTTGGCAAATGGCATCAGCCTGAGGAGGAGGAAAGGTGTTCAAGATCGATAAGTTCCGTTTGGTGGTAGTTGCTCTGCTTGCCGTTTTGACTGTGGCAGTGGCCGCTTGCGACAGTGAACCCGAAAAGGCGCCTGATCCGTTGATTGTCGGCCACCTCAACGCCTTCACCGGGTCGCTGTCCTACTTCGGCGAGTCCCACTCAAACAGCATCGGCCTGGCGGCGGACCAAATCAACCGTGCTGGCGGCATCCAGGGCGGCTCCGTGGTCTTGGTTCACCGCGACACCGCGGTGAACCCGGTCCAGGGCGTGTCCGCGGCTGAGGAGTTGGTGAATGCCCAGGGAGTGGTGGCGATCGTGGGGGCGTTGGCGAGCGGTGTAACCATACCTGTCGCCACTTCTGTGACCGTCCCCAACGGCGTGCTGCAAGTTTCCGGCGCATCGACCGCGCCCACCATAACCGTGCTGGAAGATAACGATTTCCTGTTCCGTACTTCACTGTCCGACGCCTCTCAGGGCGTGGTTCTGGCGGATTTGGCCAAGGAGTTGGGCTACGAGAGCGCGGGCATCCTGTACATCAACAACGCATATGGGGAAGGGTTGGCGGCCCAGTTCACGGAATCGTTTACCGCCTTGGGTGGCACGGTAATCGCCTCGGTGCCTCACGAAGATAGCCAGCCTACCTTCGTTTCCGAGTTGGAGAAGGCCACCGAAGGCGACCCTGACGTCCTGATCGCTATCAGCTACCAGCAGGCCGAGGTTTACCTACGCGAGGCCCTGGAAGGCGGTTATGCGGACACCTTCCTGTTCGTGGACGGCACCAAGATCCCCGAATCTTTCGCAGTCATCGGCTGGGACCTTCTGGAAGGCAGCTATGGCACCGGGCCGGGCTTCGAGGCCAACCCGTCAACCCAGGCGTTCATCGACTCCTATGTGAGGACCTACGACATGGAGCCTGAGCATCCCTTCATGAACGAAACCTACGACGCGATGATCCTTATCGGCTTGGCTGCGGCCAAGGCCGGGACCACCACGGACTCTGCCGCTATTCGCGACGCCCTCCGGGACGTGGCCAATCCCCCCGGCGAGGTGGTGAGGCCCGGAGAGGAGGGCATCAAGCGGGCCATGGAGCTGATCGCCGATGGCAAGGACATTAACTACGAGGGAGCTGCCGGCTCGGTTGACTTGGACGAGAACGGTGACGTCATCACAGGCCACATCGAAGTGTGGAAGATCGAAGGCGGCGAGATCGTTTCGGATCGCCAAGTGCCGGTTGACTTGGGCCAATAAATCCAGCGCGGGCCGAAACTAGACTCCTAGCGATTGCGCCGGGACGCTGAGAGCAGATTCTCGGCGACCCGGCGCATGTTATTCGGCGCGGGCACATCGCCACGGATCAAGCGAGTTGGACCATCGTCGCGTTCGCCATCCCTAGCCAGCAGCATCTGGAGGGAGCCCGCGTCGGGCGACATGGTGCTGCTCGCTCAGGATGCCGCCGGGGCGAAGCAGGATCACCGCCACGATGAGCGCGCCTATCATGAGGAGTCGGAAGCTGGGATCGGAAAGTATGCCGGGCAGGGACTGTGTGCCGGTCCAGATTCCCCACACCACGAACGCTCCCAGGATTGCCCCCTTGTTGTTGGCGGAGCCGCCCACCATCAGCATGGCCCAGATCACGAAGGTAGCGAGGAGCGGGTCGAAGGTTAGCGGGGAGAGAAAGCGGATGTGGTGGGCATAAAGCGCGCCGCCGATACCCATGATCATCGCCCCCATGATGAACGCCTGGAGCTTGAACTTGAATACATCCTTACCGCTGGCTTCGGCGGCCGTCTCGTCCTCGCGAATGGCCCTCAGCACCCGTCCCCAGGGAGAGTTGACCGCCTGTTGCACCGCCAGATAGAGCGCCGCCAGCGTGACGATCACTACCACTAGATACAGGTAGTTGTAGATGTCCGGCGCTATCCAGTCGCCCAGAAACCTTGGGATTCTGTACAGCCCCTTGGAGCCGTTGGCCAGCCACTTTTCGTTCAGGAATAAGAGGCGTACCGTCTCGGCGATTCCCAGCGTGGCTATCGCCAGATAATCGTCGCGCAGCCGCAGAGCAACGTAGCCAATGACCAGCGCAAACACTCCGCAGCACAATGCTGCCGCCACCAGTCCAAAGACGAACCAGACGTCGATGCCCAAGTCCAGATAGCTCAGACTGGACCAGTTGCCGCCGAACTTGAAGTCCTCGAACAGCGTCGGGTCCGGCGACGAGGTGGTCAACAGCGCCGATGCGTAGGCGCCCAGCGCAAAAAATCCGGCGATTCCGATGTTGAATAGCCCGGTGAACCCCCAATGAACGTTCAGCCCCAGGGAGAAGACGGAATAGATGCCCGCCATGATGGCAAATCCCACCAGGTAATCGAGGATGCCGATTACTTCCAATTCAGCTCCGTGCTCCTCCCAAAATTCCGCGCGGCCGCACCAGCAGCACCATAATCATCAGCGCGAAGGCTACCGCGGGTTTGTAGCTGGGGTTGATCCATTGAGTCGAAACTTCAGACGTTACTCCGATGACGAAGGCACCCACCAGCGCGCCGTATGGGCTTCCGATGCCTCCCAGGATTACGGCGGCGAACAGAGGGATGAGGAACTTCCAGCCCATTATGGGCAGCATGTTCGCCTGAAATACGGCCAGCAGGATGCCAGCGGTGGCGGCCAACGCCGCGCCCATTCCCCAAGTCCACCATATGACGCGCTGGGTACCGATGCCGCTGACCAGGGCTAGGTCGGGGTTGTCCGCTGTGGCGCGCATGGCCTTGCCCATTTTGCTGCGGCTCAGCACCAGATACAACGCCACCACGAGGATGACGGCCACGATGGCGATGAACATAGCGTCCGGCGGTATCCGCACGTCCATGGGTAGGTGAAACACCTGCCGGGTCTCCCTCGGCAAGCGCTGGACATCTCCTCCCCAAATCAGCTGCACCAACCCGCGCAGCGCGATGGCTACTCCCAGCGAGGCCATTGAAACCACTACGGCGTTCACGCCTCGGTTCCGCAGCCGACGGTACACTACCACGTCCAGAGCGATCGCCGCCGCGGCGATGACCGCCGCCGCTATCGGCAAGGCAATGAGCAGAGGGTAGCCGAATGTGAATGGCCCCAGACCCTCGCCCTCAACTCCAATCTTCGGAAGCAGGCTGCCGATAATGAACAGCGCGGCGTACGCTCCCAAGGTCATATAGTCGCCGTGAGCGATGTTGGCGAAATTGAGGATGCCGTAGATCAGGGTCAAGCCGATAGCGCCTAGGGCGATGATGGCCCCGAGGAAAATGCCGTTGACCACCAGCCCCATCTTGACGAAAGGCAGGAAGCCAATGGCCAGCGCCGCCAACACTATGACGGCAGTGGTGTGCGCTGGCGTCCAGGCCGAGCCGATTTGTCGGGCGGTATCGCGCAGGGTAGTCATCTCTGACTTTCTGAGCGCACGTCTTGATTAGCCTCCTAGGTACAGACTGGCTACTTGCGGGTTGTCCAGCAGGTCAGGGCCGGTGTCGTCCAGCCGGTTTTCCCCCGCAACCAGAACGTAGCCTCGGTGCGACATTCGCAGCGCTTCGCGGGCGTTTTGCTCTACCAGCAGCACGGCTACGCCGCTTCGATTAATGTCCCTGATGCGCTCGAAGACCAGGCCCATCATCTCTGGAGAGAGCCCGGCGGAGGGTTCGTCCAGCAGTATCAGCGCAGGGTCCAGCATCAGCGCGCGGGCGAGGGCCAGCATCTGGCGCTGGCCACCCGACAGGGTTCCCGCCTTGCGGCCCGGCCGCATGGCAAGGTCTGGGAAGATTTCGAACATCTCGTCGATGCGTCCCCGGTAGTCGTCGCGACGGATGAAAGCGCCCATATCCAGGTTCTCCCGGATGCTCAGTGAAGGAAAGACGTTGCCGGTTTGGGGGACATAGGACAAGCCAGTGCGCACCGCCTGATCCGGTTGAATCCCAGATATGTCCTCGCCCCGGAACATGATGCTGCCCGATCGCATCCGAATCAGACCTACAATGGCCTTCATCAAGGTGGATTTCCCGCAGCCGTTGGGGCCGATGATCGTGACGACCTCGCCCATGCCCACGGTAATAGACACACCGTGCAGTATCTCGGTCTCTCCATACCCGGCCACGACACCGGAGGCATCAAGCAGCGTCACCGGCTGAGCCTCCTAGATATGCTTCCAGCACCTGCGGGTTTTGCCGCACCTGTCGCGGCGTTCCTTCCGCAATTACGGCACCGTTGGCCATGACGATAATCGGGTCGCACATGGTCATGACGAATCTCATGTCGTGCTCAATGATTACGAACGTGATGTCCCGCTCGACGCTGGCCAGAAGTATGTTCTGCGAGATGCTTTGAAGCAGCGTACGGTTGACTCCGGCGGCGGGTTCGTCCAATAGCACCATCTTGGGCTTGGCCATGAGGACGCGCGCTAGCTCCAGCAGCTTCTTCTGGCCGCCGGACAGATTCCCGGCGTACTCGTTGGCCAGGTGAGATAGGGTGAGCAGCTCCAAGACTTCCATCGCCTGTACCTCGATCTGGCGCTCCTCACGGGCCACTTTCCGGGGCATCAACCAAGATGCCCAGATGTGTTCGCCCGTCTGTGGAGCGGGTACCAGGGTAAGGTTTTCCAGCACCGTCATGCGCTTCATCTCCCTAGGGATCTGGAAGGTGCGCACAAGGCCCAGACCGAAAGTCTGGTGCATTCCCATCTTGTCGATGCGCTGGCCGTCGAAGATGACTTGCCCGCTGGTCGGAGACATCGCGCCGGAAACCAGGTTGAACAAAGTCGTCTTGCCCGCCCCATTAGGGCCGATTATCCCCGTGATCGCGCCCCGCTTGATCCGCAGGGAGCAATGGTCAACGGCCCGCACTCCGCCGAAGTCCTTCACCAGGTCGTGAACCTCAAGGATAGGCGCTGTGTTCGTCAAACTGCCTCCATGCTATGGGCGGCCGGTACGGAAGTGCCGCCGGTTTCCGACATTTCCTTCTTTAGAACTCTGGTAGCTGAGAGGTGCCAATGCCTCTGCCACGATCCTTGAGCCGACGTGCCTGCAACAATGGTGACCAGTTGGCGCTTGCAACTCCCTGCTGTGCCGCTCCAGCGTCAGTGCTTCTACGGTATATAATAATGGAATCGAGCGGCCAACGCGTCCATAATTTTGGGGCAGACCCTGGAGCGCCAGGTCGTCTCAGCCGAACCCACTCCCGTAGTGGTTCGGGGGATCGGCACTGCCAACCGAATGAGGTGACGTCGCCGCCATTCACATGGCTATACTGGCTATAAGGGAGGTCGAGCGCTTACGCTTACAGTGTTTGAGCGGCTGCCGCGAGGTTACGTCAATAGGTGTGTAAACGACATCAGGCGGCGACCTTCTCAGCCGTTGACTCAATGGCGATTCCATCCGCATACTGTGCACCGAGATAGACGTCTTCGATCAACTCAGGGGCCTTCAGACGCCTGAAGCGCTGTTCGGCGACCATCAACATTTTCCAGATCACCGCTATCGCCCGATCGACCCTCTTGTAGCGCTTGGCGGCATCGGTCCGAAGCCTGAGGGCCGCGAAGGGTGATTCTACCGGGTTCGTCGTGCGAAGGTGCCCCCAGTGCTCCTTTGGGAAGTCATAGAAGGTGACCATGCGGTCCCAGTCCCGCTCCAAGGCTCTGAGGCCGCCTCGTAGGAATGGTCGCCGCACCACCTGGTGAACACCGTCCTGAGCCGCTCAGCCTCTGTCCGAGTCGGCGCGTAGGGGATAGTACGCAGCATGAGCTTGGCCTGGTCCTGTTGTCGCTTTGGAAGCTTGGCGAGCACGTTTACGATCTTGTGGTTCCAGCAGCGTTGCTCTGCCGCCTGCGGATAGACGTTGCGCAGAGCTCCCCAGATGCCCAGGTGTCCGTCCCCAACCACCAGCCTCGGGCACTCCAGCCCGCGGCGCCTCATGTCCCTGAGCACATCGGACCAGTTCTCTGTGGACTCCCTGTATCCGGGAACAGCGCTCACCACCACCTTGCTCCCGTCGCTCAGGGCCGCCACCACCACCAGTACTGCCGCCTTCTCCTTCTCAAGACCAGCCTTGACGTAGACTCCATCCACCCACATGTAGACCACTTCCAGGTCATCTAGGGGCCGGCTGCGCCATTGGGCAAGCTCATCGTTCCACTTGGACTTCAACCGGGCCACCGTGCTCGCCGATACCGGTGCGTCCTCTCCCAGCAGCCCCCGCAAAGCCAGATCGAAGTCGCCTTCGGATAGACCGTGCAGGTACAGCTCGGGGATCAACTCAGCAACCTTCCTGGTCCTGTTGACGAACAGCGGCAGCAGCCGGCTCTCGAACTGCTCCTCGGTATCGCGGACTCGCGGCCGCCTCAGCTGTATCGTTCCCGAACTCAGCGTAAGCCTCCGGGCTCTGCCGTATCCGTTCCGATAGCCGGTATCGTTGTCCGAGTCGGATCTGAGCGCCGACTTCGCCCTTCCCAGAAACGCCGTCACCTCCTCCTCCAGCAACTCCTGGATCAGCCTCTGGACCTGGCTTCGCACCCAATCCTCCAACTGCTCCCACTCCGGCCTTGACTCCGACCTACTCTCAGTGCTTTCCTTCCTCATGGGCGGTCTATCTCCTCTCTTGGGCCTCGAGCCCGTGTTGTTCAGAGAGAGGGTACACCGCCTGACTGTTTACACACTTTTTGAAGATACCTCTCCGCCACCTCTGCTTCCCGCGTCTGCTGGAGCTTCCGGGTCGCCCCTTGTACGAGCGGCGTCAGCTCCGATGCCGATACCGCCTCTAGGTCCTTGCCCGTCTTGCCCTTGACCGCAGCCCGCACCTGCTTCTCGTCGAACCCTTGCATCGCCCCCAGGTCGATCAGCGTCGCCCGCAGCGACGGAGCAAGGGAGTCGGCTGCGATTTCCTGCTTCGCCGGTTGCCCGGTGGCCGCCTGGTCCCCATAGAGGCAATTCCCGAACTGGTCTCCGAAGCTGCGCAGGGCGCGTTTGAGACCGTCGGTAACCGACCCTTTGCAGGCTGTGTCGTGACCCTCCGCCGTCTCCTCCGCCACGGCGTGGAACCCGATATCCGTGCGGGGCGGAGCGCCGGGGACGGTGACCCGCACCGGAGCGCTGTAGGCGCGGATGCGGCTGATCTCGCCCGTCTTGGGGTCGACCTGCTCGACCTCTCGCAGGGTCACGTCGCCCACCACTTCATATCCCCAGCCGCCGCGACCGAATATCTCGTTCGCCTGGTCGATGACGGTGTGTCCCTCGATGTAGCTGTAATTGCGCCCGGCCCGTCCCTTGCGCTGGGAGACCAGGCTCGGGTCGAGGGGCTTCTCCAGCTCGGTCACCACCTTGGGGGACAGGCTGTCCCAGAGCAGGTCGTGCTCCGGAGTGATGGCAGCGTCCGGGTGGACGCCGTTGCTTCCGTTCTTGGTCGATGAGGTCGTCATTGTGCTTCTCCTTTGTGATGTCTCTGCTGTTTCTCTGGTCGGTGCAGGTTTCCCCTATGGGGAGCCCGTAGGCGGGGCAAGCCCCGTCATTCATTGGGCATAGCGCCTCCTTGGGTAATGCTGTAGGGGGGTCGATGGCGCAGGGCACGGAGCCTGCAAGACGGTGGGCTGGCGTGGGCACAAGAGCGGGCGGGAAGCCCGTATGGAAGGGGACTGTGCTACTTAGCGGTGCGGGCCGCCCTGGCAAGCAAGCCCAGGAAGATCGCCCGCCCGTGGGGATGCGTGGCAAGCTCCGCCACGTCGGTGACCCCTTCAAGCAAGCGCACCGTGGCGGCCCGCCGTCCAAGCAAGCTCTCAAGCCGCTCGGCGGCCTCGCGGCCCGCATCGTCGGCGTCGAAGGCGAGGAAGACGCGGGGGAAGGCAGGCAAGCTACCTGCCACCCGCTCCATGCCCTGGGTCCCCAGGGCTGCGACGCCTGGCAACCCCCACTGGGTCAGGGCAAGCCAGTCGAACACCCCTTCAGTAAGGACCACCCAAGACGGCGCAGCCCCAAGCCGCCCAAGTCCAAGCACCGGCTTGGGTCCGGGCAGCGCCTGGAACCTCGGCGACCGCTCCGGGTCAATGGCCCGGCCCACAAGCCACCGGAGGCGTGGTAGTAGCCGGGGTGCAACGTAAGTGGGGCTGGACGAGGTTCTTGTGGGGAGCCGACAGTCTGCCGACAACGATGGCACGAGGGGTAGCCACGGCTGTGCGTTGGCTGCATAGATCGCTCGATTCCACAGCTCGTGCCCTAGCTACGGCCGCCCATATAGCGGCGCTATGGGTGTTCGATAGTTCACCCAGATCCATAGCCCACGACGTGACCGCCGTGGTCCGAAAGGTGGTGCGAACGGTGAGGCGAAACGACTAGATGTGGCCGCCTGGTGCACCGCATTCCCAGAGTCTACACGCGACCCAACCTTTGAAGACGTCTATCAGGAATGGGTACAGCTGAGGACGGATGCAAGCGTGTCTGTCGGCTGGGCGGATTTGGCTGACCGCAGCCAGCTTCACATGTTCCTCCTATCGCTCTCAAGTGCCAACATGCCTCTGGCAGATTGGCTGGACCGCCTTAATGATGGCATAGGCGTGACTACGTACCTGGCGAGCCGTCCCCGACATCCAGAGGATCTCGCCAATTGGAAAATGATTCGGAGTCAATGTGAACCGGGAGAATCACTGGAGAAGCTCACACTGGGTAACTTCGCTAACGGCCGAGGGCACCCTCCCGTAGTCACCCTGACTACTCTCCATAGTAGCAAGGGTCGGGAATACGACGCCATAGTTATCCCCGGCCTTGAGGAGGGGCGTTTGCCTCGGTACAATGCTACCGTCCCTAACGGAGTCGCCGAAGCACGGCGTGTGCTTTACGTTGGAATAACAAGGGCCAGGCTGATCGTGTACCTGATGTACTCGGGCTGGTACGAGATAGAGGTATCTTCAAAAAGCGTGTAAACAGTCAGGCGGTGTACCCTCTCTCTGAACAACACGGGCTCGAGGCCCAAGAGAGGAGATAGACCGCCCATGAGGAAGGAAAGCACTGAGAGTAGGTCGGAGTCAAGGCCGGAGTGGGAGCAGTTGGAGGATTGGGTGCGAAGCCAGGTCCAGAGGCTGATCCAGGAGTTGCCGGAGGAGGAGGTGACGGCGTTTCTGGGAAGGGCGAAGTCGGCGCTCAGATCCGACTCGGACAACGATACCGGCTATCGGAACGGATACGGCAGAGCCCGGAGGCTTACGCTGAGTTCGGGAACGATACAGCTGAGGCGGCCGCGAGTCCGCGATACCGAGGAGCGGTTCGAGAGCCGGCTGCTGCCGCTGTTCGTCAACAGGACCAGGAAGGTTGCTGAGTTGATCCCCGAGCTGTACCTGCACGGTCTATCCGAAGGCGACTTCGATCTGGCTTTGCGGGGGCTGCTGGGAGAGGACGCACCGGTATCGGCGAGCACGGTGGCCCGGTTGAAGTCCAAGTGGAACGATGAGCTTGCCCAATGGCGCAGCCGGCCCCTAGATGACCTGGAAGTGGTCTACATGTGGGTGGATGGAGTCTACGTCAAGGCTGGTCTTGAGAAGGAGAAGGCGGCAGTACTGGTGGTGGTGGCGGCCCTGAGCGACGGGAGCAAGGTGGTGGTGAGCGCTGTTCCCGGATACAGGGAGTCCACAGAGAACTGGTCCGATGTGCTCAGGGACATGAGGCGCCGCGGGCTGGAGTGCCCGAGGCTGGTGGTTGGGGACGGACACCTGGGCATCTGGGGAGCTCTGCGCAACGTCTATCCGCAGGCGGCAGAGCAACGCTGCTGGAACCACAAGATCGTAAACGTGCTCGCCAAGCTTCCAAAGCGACAACAGGACCAGGCCAAGCTCATGCTGCGTACTATCCCCTACGCGCCGACTCGGACAGAGGCTGAGCGGCTCAGGACGGTGTTCACCAGGTGGTGCGGCGACCATTCCTACGAGGCGGCCTCAGAGGCCTTGGAGCGGGACTGGGACCGCATGGTCACCTTCTATGACTTCCCAAAGGAGCACTGGGGGCACCTTCGCACGACGAACCCGGTAGAATCACCCTTCGCGGCCCTCAGGCTTCGGACCGATGCCGCCAAGCGCTACAAGAGGGTCGATCGGGCGATAGCGGTGATCTGGAAAATGTTGATGGTCGCCGAACAGCGCTTCAGGCGTCTGAAGGCCCCTGAGTTGATCGAAGACGTCTATCTCGGTGCACAGTATGCGGATGGAATCGCCATTGAATCAACGGCTGAGAAGGTCGCCGCCTGATGTCGTTTACACACCTATTGACGTAACCTCCGTCACTGGGGCCTTTGGCTACAGTGGCAAGTACATCGCGCGGCGGTTGCTGGAACAGGGAGCAACTGTAAAGACGTTGACCCGTACTCCTATTTCCCACAACCCCTTCGGTGATCGGGTGGAGGCTCTACCTCTGGACTTCGGCGACTTTAACGGTTCGCACGAGGCACGGTTACTCATGACGTTGCGGTTCAGAACTCCCGCATCCTGATAGGAGCGGCGGCCGAAGCCGCCGTTAGCCGCATCGTCCATATCAGCATCACCAACCCCTCGGAAGACTCGCCACTTCCTTACTTCCGGGGGAAGGCGCTGGTGGAGAAGGCAATCCACGAGTCTGGGTTGTCCTACGCCATCCTCAGACCCACGGTGCTGTTCAGCCCCGAGGATGTGCTGATAAACAACATCGCCTGGTTCCTGCGGCGGTTTCCGGCGTTCCCCATCGCAGGGTCTGGGGACTATCCGATCCAGCTGGTGTTCGTAGACGACCTGGCGCAACTTGCCGTGAATGCCGCGACGGGAAGTGAAGATGTCGTATTAGACGCGGTGGGTCCAGAAGCATTCACGTTTGAGGAGATGGTACGGCTCATAGCTAGACGAGTGGACAGCCGAGCCCGACTGATTCACGTACGGCCTTCGGTGGCGCTGCTGGCCGCCCGAATGGCGGGTTGGCTGGTGCGGGACGTCGTGCTGACCAGGGATGAAATAGACGGCCTGTTGGCGGGCCATCTGGTTTCGGTTGACCCGCCCACCGCCTCCACCCGGTTCACCGAATGGCTGGAGGCCGAGGGCGCCACGTTGGGACGGCGCTACGCCTCGGAACTGGGCCGCCACTACCGCCGCCCACGACTGGCATTGAAAGCGAACAAATCAAGAGAAGAAACTATGGATTCTTCGTGACGGAGATGCCGCCAAAATGGGATAATTGAGAGGAACAACGAAGGGGAATGGAACGGCGATTCTGCCTGGCTAATTCTAATGGGCTCGGGCTATGGAATCGTCTTTTCCAACTGAGCGTAGATGTGCGGAAGATACAGCCTGATAGCGGACATAGGAGAGCTGCAAGACCGGTTCGGATTTGACGGCTCTGAACTGACCCACGCTCCCCGCTACAACGTCGCCCCCACGCAGGTGGCGCTCACCGTGACCAACGGCAGCGAAAGGCGGGGTTCCTACATGCGGTGGGGACTGATTCCATGCTGGGCCAAGAGCGCATCCGTCGGCAATCGCATGATAGACGCCCGCGCGGAGACGGTCGCCGAAATGCCCAGCTTCCGCACTGCGTTACAGAGACGACGGTGCCTGGTTCTGGCCGATGGCTTCTACGAGTGGCAGGGGAAAGGCTCCAGCAGGAGGCCCATGAGGATCACGATGGCATCGGGTGAGCCCTTCGCCTTCGCGGGTCTGTGGGATACGTGGCGGGACCCGAAGGGCGAGGTCGTCCGCTCCTGCGCCATCACTACCACGTCGGCCAACGAGTCGCTCAGTCCCATCCACGACCGGATGCCGGTCATCCTGCCAAGGGAGCTGGAGTCCCTCTGGCTGGACCACGACATCCAGGATCCGGCTGCCCTCGACGGTATCGTGAGACCTTATCCCGCCGAGGCGATGGAGGTCCCTGAGGTCTCCTCCATGGTCAACAGTCCCGCCAACGACGGACCGGAAGTGGTTGTTCCTTTAGGGCAGTCAGGCCAGGCGACGGCCCTGCTCTGAGGTTGCTATGAGGAGGACGCCGTGACGATTGCTCTTCCCAAAGGGGATTTCTTGGTGACGGCTGGATTTGCCGCTATTACGGGCGCGGGTGTCGCGTCGGGTTTCACGGTGCTTTGTACTACGAGCACCTGGCTGCTCATCCTTGCGGCGGGCTGCTCGCGGAGTAAGGGAACGTTGGGGCGAAGTGGAGCATTCTGGTGAATAGACTGTTGATGGTGATGGTCATGCTCGCGTTAGGAGCAGTTTTAGCCGCCTGTGGAACAGCAGACGACCCGGAAGTCCCTCCACCCACCTCAACGGAGCTTCCCGCCAGTGCCACCGACGCCCCTAGTGAAGCTCCGCTCAACGCTACGGAGATTCTTGCTCATACCCAAGAGATGATGGACCAGCAGAGCTTCCGGGGCAGCTTCGCCTTTGCACCTTCGAGGCCCATGCCAACGTTCACCTATGCTCCAGGCCTCACTCTCCTTCAAGACATGGGCGGCGATTGGCCTCCATTCCTCCTCCTCTCCCGTGGGACGGCCTTATCCTCGGAAAGCGGCACACGTTGGCTAACGTCGCCTGACAACTCCAGCTCTGGGCTCTTCTTTGGCGTCATATCAGACCCACGGGTCGCACTGCGCTTCCCCGACGCTCCGGAGATCGTCGGGGAAGAGGCCATCGACGGCCACACCTATCTGGTCGTGTCTACCGGCCTCGACGTAGATGCCCTCGTGGATACGACACCTCCCCAGGAGCCTCACGTGCGGGCTATCTTGAGCTTTTCCTACCCGGAAGGGGCCGACGCCCAAAAGCTTGAGGGGCTGGGCTACGAGGTATTCGGGTACCCTCTGGAAGACTCTGCCGAGTGGGAGGCGTTTAAAGGACCTTACCATCTGAGTTTCTCCGAACGTGCCGACCGTCCAGGTCAGCCGCGAAGCGAATGGGACGTACGAGTCACTGTCGTCGTCCAGGGGATCACCACGCTGGAAGCATCGGCCAAGCAAGAACTGCGTGCAGCTTTGGCAGCTTACGGCGCCGACCCGGACCTCGTGGAGAACGCGCGCGTTATGCCCGTTGCTCAGGACGCAAGTGAGTATATGAGTCAGCAGCTACAGGAGGTGAGGGTCCAGCTGTGGATAGACGAGGAGACGGGCCTGGTTCGACGCATGGCTATCGGGCAAGGCTCTTCAAACACGGACGAAGGTGTGGTCGGGTTCTGGGGCTACGGCGAAAACATGCAGCTAGAAGCGCCCACCCAGGTTATGGATTTCCGGCGGGCCGATGCTTTGGATGGGGTAGCTCAGCGGGGCTTTCACGCGCTCAACGAGGCGTTGCAGTATTACGAAGAGCAACACGGCCGCTACCCAGATGCGCTGACGCCGGAGTCGGTGGGGGATGCCCTGGAAGCCCTGAGACTTGTCTGGCCCATCAACCCATTCAGCGGTGCCCCCATGCACCACGCGCCGGACAGCCCTGGGAATTACAGCTACACGAGCTATGGGAACGACTACACGCTCCAGGTCCAGGGCTGGGACCACCCGGTCACATCCAGAACGGCGGTGTCCGGTGAAACAGGGGATGCTCCGAAGGCGGACACGCTGGAGGAGGACCTGGACTACGTAAGATCCTTGGACTTCCCCGTGTTCTGGCTGGGGTTGAAGTCCGGTGCACCGGCCCAAGGCGAAGCGGCGCTACCTCCGCTGACGTTGACCGAGGCTGTCGCATGCCCACCGGAGCCAGCTTGCATTTGGCCCGTCCGCTTCGTCTACGGGACGGCGGAACACGGCTCCAGGCTCTTGTCGTTTTTGGAAAGACCCCGTGGTGCTAGCGATTCTCCGGAAGGCGAGCAAATGGAGATTGCTGGGCTTCATGCGACCGTAGCTATCTCAAAGGAACCATTGCCTGCCCGCGCCGATCTCTCTGTATGGCAGGCCACCGTTTGGCTGCCGGTGAGCGTCATACGAGTGGTAGCGACCACCATCACGGAGGACCCCGAGGGAAATCCCTTCAATAGCGAGCTTGGCCTCACTGCGACACTAAGCCTGCTGATGGAGTTGCGGTAGAACACCGCTGGCGATGGAAAGGGCATGCGTAAAGTGAGCCGCTGGCAACTATCTGGGGTTCCTATGCTAGGGCTGGCGTCCATCCTGGAGCAAACGGTGAAGAGCCTTCACGAGGCCAACGAGCACCCTTCAACCGACGCCTCCGAGCAGTACACTATCCTGGACGGGCTGAAACTGCTTTCGGATGACAAGTTCAGAAGCAGAGGTGACTAAGTAAGGGAATGGTCGTCCATCTAGAGAATCGAAGGTTGAAGGTCACCGTTGAATCCTGGGTACCGGACTCATGTTCTGCTCTTAAGCCTGAGGAGTCGCGGAACAGATGGGCAGCACAACACCGGTCGTGCTCTAGGAATTCCTGGACCTAACACTGGAGACAGGTCACGTGAGGTCCGGTAGTAAAGGGCTAGCGGTATGGCCCAGCCGCTAGCGAACAACATCATGTCTTTCTTGCAGACCACTCTCGTCAACTGTCGCTCATCACAGCAGTGTAGGGAACCTATCGTCCCAATGGCCTGTATATTCCTAATGAAGGCCGCTGGCGACCAGGAGAGAACGTGATCAACGAGCAGGATGCGGTCCGGCGCTGCCAGAGCGGCGACCGCGAGGCATTCCGTCCGATAGTGGAGTACTACGGGGACGTGCTGATGGGTACGCTCTATCTCATGACACATGACAGGGCGGTCAGCGAAGAGCTCGTCCAAGAGACGTTCGTGCGAGCCTGGAAAGGCATAGCAACGTTCCGTCTCGGCGAGCCCGTGAAACCTTGGTTGGTCCGCATCGCGGTCAACCAGGCGCTCAACGTGAAGGCTCGCCGTCAGCTGTCGGTCGAACCGTTATCCGAGGCTGATCAAGGCAGCACGGACCCAGCGTTCGGCTATGTGAACGACAAGGACGAGGTTCGGCGAGCGCTCAGCCAGCTGTCCGACGGTCACCAGCGAGTAGTTGCTCTCCGCTACTTCGCGGACCTATCGACGGGGGAAGTGGCGGATGCCCTCGGCGTCCGTGAGGGAACAGTCAAATCGCGCTTGAGCAGGGCGCTTGAGCACCTGCGAGAGATACTGGCAGACTGCGAGGATGAGACATGAGCGAACAAGACGAGAAGACCGAACGCAGGCTGCGGACGGCGCTCCACGCGGCGGGGAGTGAGGCGCCCGCCCCTGCAGACCTGTGGGTACGCATCAAGCCGAGGCTGGAGGGATCCACCACAACTTCCACCTGGTGGCAACGGCGATGGGCCTCCCTAGCAGTTGGCGCCGCCGCTACCGTGGTGCTGGCCGTCGGCGCCACTGGTATCGTGCTGGTCGCCGCTGGTCTGACGGCAGGCAACGGCGATGGGCTGCTCGTCGCAGGCGATGAGAACTCATTCAACCTCGCCATCAGATCAGATGACAGCGCTGGACTCTTCGAATACTTAGATGTTGACGATGGAGCAGACACGCGCCTGTCGCGGGCGTTGGAGGAAGAGCAGTCGGGCGCGCTCATGGTGCCGGCACCGCAGCCCACCGGGACACCAGCGCCGTCGATTGTCTGGGGTCCTGCTGGAAGTCCAGGGCCTGTGGGCACGCGGGGGCCAGCCCCGAGTCCCTCGGGCGACGCCCAGGACTTCCCGGTCTTCAATAGCGAGCGCCAGGTCATCTCGCAGGCGTCGCTGACGGTCGAGGTAGAAGACGTCGGCACGGCCATCACCGAGCTCCGCGCCTTCGTGGAGTCGGTTGGAGGCTTTATCGAGCACGTCTCCACGACAGACGGCCCTCAGCCCGGACGCGGCTCCGCCACCATCCGCGTGCCTGCCGAGCAGTTCAACCACACGATCGACCGCATCGAGGCGTTCGGCGAGGTGCTCGGACAGAGCCTTGGTCAGACCGACGTCACAGGTGACGCCATCGACCTCGCGGCCCAGCTTCGGAGCGAGCGGAGCGCTGAGGCGAGCCTGCTGAAGCTGCTCGACCGGGCCGTATCCGTCAGCGACGTGCTCACCGTGGAGCGGGAACTCGGGCGCGTGCGGGCAAACGTCGAGCGCTTGCAAGGGCAGCTCGACTTCATCGAACGTAGCGTCGCGCTCGCGACGATCACGGTGACCTTTGCGCTCCCTCCCGACCCAACGGCCTCCGCTCCCTCAGCGTCCCTGCGGATCGAAGTGCGCGACGTGGAGCGTTCGGTCAGGCGCACCCGCGACCTGGTCGACCAAGCCGGCGGGACGATGGGTCAGGTGGTAACGGTCTCGACCCAACAGGACGGCCAAGAGGCGTTCCTGAGTTTCCTGGTGCCCGCATCCGCCTTCGACAGCGTCCTCACTTCCCTGGTGGGAGACGGAGTCGTCCTCCACCAGGAGGTGCGGAGCGACGGGCGACTACCCAAGGACAAGCCTGACGAAGATGCACAAGCGAGGATCACCACCGAGCTCCAAAGCCCGGAAGAAGCGAACCCCTGGCGTTCCATCGGGATCCCTGTGGGTGGAGCGCTTGTGGTCCTCAGCCTGGTCGGGGCTCTAACGCTCGCGTTCCGCGCGAGGCGACGGGTCTAGCCAGTTCCGCAACGCTCGGCAATTATGGCCCATGCAGGATTGGGGTGTCGAGCGTATACCCGGCGGAGGCATTAGCGTACGAGTCGTGCAAGGGAGCGTCAGTTCGAATCAACGTTTTCTTGGTTTGAAACGTACTATAACGTACTATCAAGTAGGACTTACTTGAACGTGGTGGGAAATCGCCGCAACTGGCACGCCCTCAACTGGGAGACTGACGAGCAGATAGGCAGGAAGCGGAGCGTGGATAAGCGCGGCGCCAAAAGTGATGAGGCCTACGTCCGTGACGTGCTGGACGAGATGGCTCCCGCCCGCAACGTCCTGGTCATCAACGACGAGGCACACCACGCCTGGCGGGTCCCCGCTGAGTCCAAGGTGAAGGGCGTGGCGAAGGCTGACATCGAGGAAGCCGCCAAGTGGGTGGGCGGCCTGGACAGGATTCATCGAGCGAGAGGAATACTCACCTGCTACGACTTCTCGGCTACACCCTTCGCCCCGTCCGGCAAGCGAAGCTCGGAAGAGGCCTTGTTCGACTGGATAGTCAGCGACTTCGGGCTGAACGACGCGATTGAGTCCGGTCTCGTCAAGACGCCGCGAGTCGTGGTCCGGGACGATGCGCTACCCGACGCCAAGACGTACAAGTCGCGCCTGTACGACATCTACAACGACCCGGAGGTGAAAGACGACCTGAACCGCCGGGCCAAGCCAGACGAACCGCTGCCCGATCTCATCGCCAACGGCTATTACCTGCTGGGTTATGACTGGAGGGTGACGGCCAAGGACTGGGCGGAAATGGGGCACAAGACGCCGCCGGTGATGATCACCGTCGCGAACCGCACTGAGACGGCGGCCCGGGTCAAGCACGCCTTTGATCGTAAGCGAATCCTCATAGACGAACTCTGCGATGCCGAACGGACACTCCACATCGACTCAGGGGTGCTGAAGCGGGCTGGGGAGTCTGAGGAACCCATAGCAGAGGTCCGTATAGACGATGAAGATGATTCCGACGACGGTGCGGCCAGCCCAAAGCTCACGGCAGACCAGAGAGCCGAGCAGCTGAGGAAGATGGTCGATACCGTGGGGCGAAAGGGGCAGCCCGGCGAGCAGATACAGAACGTGATTTCGGTAGGAATGCTCTCGGAAGGGTGGGACGCCAAGACCGTGACTCACATCATGGGCCTCAGGGCGTTCACCAGCCAACTGCTGTGTGAAAGAAGGTGGTCGGGCGAGGTCTCAGGCGCACGTCCTGCGAGTTAAACAAGGAGACCGAAATGTTCGACGCCGAGTATGTCAACATTTTCGGCGTGCCGTTCACCTTCCTGCCTCATGAGTCGGACGAGAACGTAGCTCCAAAGCCGACCTCGCTTCCCCCTTGATGGGGGAAGGTTAGGATCGGGGTGACACGTAACGCGATGTCATCCTTGCGCACAACGGTGATCTTTGCCACCAGCTTTGAGGCCGCCAGTTTTGAGATAGTTTCTTAGTAGTGGCCCTTGAAGCCTCGGTATTTCGCGGATGGGCCGGCCCCGACGTTTCTAAATTGAGACCTCCCAGCGAAAAGTTCGCAATTGAGCCTGTCTCAGAAGTCTCCTGCCAGGATTTTGGGGAGGTATCTTCAAAAAGTGTGTAAACAGTCAGGCGGTGTACCCTCTCTCTGAACAACACGGGCTCGAGGCCCAAGAGAGGAGATAGACCGCCCATGAGGAAGGAAAGCACTGAGAGTAGGTCGGAGTCAAGGCCGGAGTGGGAGCAGTTGGAGGATTGGGTGCGAAGCCAGGTCCAGAGGCTGATCCAGGAGTTGCTGGAGGAGGAGGTGACGGCGTTTCTGGGAAGGGCGAAGTCGGCGCTCAGATCCGACTCGGACAACGATACCGGCTATCGGAACGGATACGGCAGAGCCCGGAGGCTTACGCTGAGTTCGGGAACGATACAGCTGAGGCGGCCGCGAGTCCGCGATACCGAGGAGCGGTTCGAGAGCCGGCTGCTGCCGCTGTTCGTCAACAGGACCAGGAAGGTTGCTGAGTTGATCCCCGAGCTGTACCTGCACGGTCTATCCGAAGGCGACTTCGATCTGGCTTTGCGGGGGCTGCTGGGAGAGGACGCACCGGTATCGGCGAGCACGGTGGCCCGGTTGAAGTCCAAGTGGAACGATGAGCTTGCCCAATGGCGCAGCCGGCCCCTAGATGACCTGGAAGTGGTCTACATGTGGGTGGATGGAGTCTACGTCAAGGCTGGTCTTGAGAAGGAGAAGGCGGCAGTACTGGTGGTGGTGGCGGCCCTGAGCGACGGGAGCAAGGTGGTGGTGAGCGCTGTTCCCGGATACAGGGAGTCCACAGAGAACTGGTCCGATGTGCTCAGGGACATGAGGCGCCGCGGGCTGGAGTGCCCGAGGCTGGTGGTTGGGGACGGACACCTGGGCATCTGGGGAGCTCTGCGCAACGTCTATCCGCAGGCGGCAGAGCAACGCTGCTGGAACCACAAGATCGTAAACGTGCTCGCCAAGCTTCCAAAGCGACAACAGGACCAGGCAAAGCTCATGCTGCGTACTATCCCCTACGCGCCGACTCGGACAGAGGCTGAGCGGCTCAGGACGGTGTTCACCAGGTGGTGCGGCGACCATTCCTACGAGGCGGCCTCAGAGGCCTTGGAGCGGGACTGGGACCGCATGGTCACCTTCTATGACTTCCCAAAGGAGCACTGGGGGCACCTTCGCACGACGAACCCGGTAGAATCACCCTTCGCGGCCCTCAGGCTTCGGACCGATGCCGCCAAGCGCTACAAGAGGGTCGATCGGGCGATAGCGGTGATCTGGAAAATGTTGATGGTCGCCGAACAGCGCTTCAGGCGTCTGAAGGCCCCTGAGTTGATCGAAGACGTCTATCTCGGTGCACAGTATGCGGATGGAATCGCCATTGAATCAACGGCTGAGAAGGTCGCCGCCTGATGTCGTTTACACACCTATTGACGTAACCTCATCGTAAACGTGCTCGCCAAGCTTCCAAAGCGACAACAGGACCAGGCCAAGCTCATGCTGCGTACTATCCCCTACGCGCCGACTCGGACAGAGGCTGAGCGGCTCAGGACGGTGTTCACCAGGTGGTGCGGCGACCATTCCTACGAGGCGGCCTCAGAGGCCTTGGAGCGGGACTGGGACCGCATGGTCACCTTCTATGACTTCCCAAAGGAGCACTGGGGGCACCTTCGCACGACGAACCCGGTAGAATCACCCTTCGCGGCCCTCAGGCTTCGGACCGATGCCGCCAAGCGCTACAAGAGGGTCGATCGGGCGATAGCGGTGATCTGGAAAATGTTGATGGTCGCCGAACAGCGCTTCAGGCGTCTGAAGGCCCCTGAGTTGATCGAAGACGTCTATCTCGGTGCACAGTATGCGGATGGAATCGCCATTGAATCAACGGCTGAGAAGGTCGCCGCCTGATGTCGTTTACACACCTATTGACGTAACCTCATTGGTGCTGTCTCCGCTCCTAAGGGGGCCTTTCCCCTGATGCAACGGTCTGTGGCCCGTGCGATTCTGTTTCGGATACCACAGCGCGAAGGGTGTATGCATGAGCAGCTCATCCGGCCGGTCCAGCCGCTACTTTGGCGAGAACTACCGGTTGCCTCGAACTGGAAACGGGGACCTTCCGTACGCGCTGGGCCAGGAGCAGACGCCGTCTAGCTCGATGACCGAAGCCCCGCTTAGGTTGTACATCGCGGAGGAGCAGCAGATATTGCGGGAGGCTTACAAGGCCTTCTTCTCCTCCCACCCTCGATTTGACGTGTTGGGGGCTTCCGCTGACACAAGCGCTGAGGACCTGATAGCGGTAGATGCAGCACTGCACCCCACTGTGATGCTCCTGGGGTTCAAGATCCTCCAGGAGGCAACCGTGGAAAAGCTTAACCGAGTACGTGGGAGCAACCCGGATGTGGCTATCGCCGTGCTCTCCGCCTACTACGACGTGCGGGGCATCAAGGCGTTGCGGGAGTTTTCTCGAGGCGCCGCGGTGGGTTGCGCGTACCTGCTGAAGCACACCATCGATACCGTTGACCAACTAACGCAAGTGGTCTTGTCGGTGGCTGAGGGCCGCGTCATTCTGGACCCGATTGTCATGGAGGGACTGATCACCTCCATGGACCGCAAGCAGAGCTTCCTGAAAGACCTCTCCCCCCGGGAGATGGAGGTGCTCGGCTGGATGGCCAAGGGGTATAACAATAGGACCATCGGCGACGTACTGTGCATCGAGCAGAAGACCATCGAGCGGCACATCAACGGCATCTACAACAAACTTGGGGCCGACACCGATTCGAGGCATGCCCGGGTGCACGCCATCACCACCTACTTGAAGGCGGTGGGTCTGCTGCCGGCTGAGGACTTTGCCGAGGAGTAGTGACTTGGCATCTCTCCAAGACGAGAGGCTAGTCCACTCATTGGGGCACGCTCGCAGGTCAGTCCGGAAAATACGTTTCACATCTTTGTCACCCTGAGCGTAGTGAAGGGTCTCTCGGGTGAGAGATTCTGCGACCGCCACAGGCAGTCTCAGAATGACAGGAACTTTGTGGACTAAGCGCTAGTCGTTGAAGTTCATGATGACCAGCTTCACGCCTCCCTTCTCCTCCTCACCCTCCACGTACTTCAGTACCGACTCCATATTCTTATACTTCGGTTTTGCGTACTTCAGGTTGGGAAACGTGCTCTCTCCGCTGGCCTTCGCCTCCTCGGCGCCAGCCTGAGCGCGGATCGCTAGCCGCTCGAGCTTCTGCTCCACCCGTTCCAGCCGCTCCTCCAGGCCGCGTTCCTCCTCGGATACGCCTCGTCCCGTCCGATGATGTCCCGACAAGTCGGGACTCATCGAGACTCTCGACAAAGTCGGAGAGTTCGCCTCGAAGAGCCGTCGCACTACGGCTCCGTCAAGATGCTGAAGCAGCAGGCCGACGATCGTTGCCGCGGAGACCTTCTCCCCGTCTGGGTGACTCGATATCTCCAGGGCTAGACCATTGCTTATCTCCCTGGCTACAGCGTCTAACGCTTTGTTCATGTGTCTCCCTCCCAAGCTACGAGTGAACGTGCGTGTTAGCAACCAGCAAAAGTGGGACACATTGGGAGCCGAGAGATCAGGGGCTGGATGGAGGTCTGGCGAGCTCCCTGAGGGCCCTGTTGTAGCGTCGTCGCCGTTCGGTGGTTTGAGCCTTCACCTCCTTCCTGTGTTGTAGGATCTCTTGCCGTCTTCCCTTGAGCACGTCTGATGGTGTCACGTTGCCCAGAGCCTTGTGATAGCGCCGGTAGTTGTAGTAGCTGACGAAGGCCGCGATAGCAGCCTCAAGGTCGGCGGGCAACTCATAAGGCACCTGGTTGACGTCCCGTTTGATGGTCTGGTGGTAGCGCTCCAGCTTCCCGTTGGTCTGAGGGTGGAAAGGAGTTGCTAGGATGTGCTTGATGCCAACCATCCCCAGGTAGTCCCTGAATGCTCTTGAGACATAGCCTGGACCGTTGTCACTCAGCAGCCTGGTGCGGTCTGTGACTGGAACTTGGTCCATGCTGGTCGTGTCCACAGCATCCTGGACCACCTCGATGAAGGAGTCGGCCGTCATATCTTGCTGAAGCCTGTGAGCCAGGATGAAGCGGGAGTAGTCGTCCATAACGGTGACCAGGTAGTAGTAGCCCCACCCAACCACCCTGAAGTATGAGGCATCGGTGGCCCACATCTGGTGAGGTCCTGTGGTCTTGAGGTGGTACTCCTTCCCCGCGGCCAACCGCATCTCAGGCCTCTTCACTAGGCCCTCCCTGCCCAGGATACGGTAGACGCTGGACTCTGAGACTGAGAAGCCCTGGTTGTCGGTGATCCCCGCGGCCAGCTGACGGCAGCTCAGCTCTGGCATCTCCCTGGCTGATAACAGGACTGAGCGTTCTTCCTGAATAGTAAGACGGTTCCATGGTGGCTGATCGCCTCCTGGTCGGTCCTCAAGTCCTTGTTGGTCTTGGCGTCTGAGCCACCGGTAGTAGGTGCTCTTAGGGATGCCCAGCTCTCTGAGGACCTTTCGCTTGGGGAGGGGAGACGAGGATACTTTGGTAACTACCTCTGCCTTCTCCGGGGCGCTCATCCGCTGGTACCGGTGGCGTCCTGGGGCATGGGGATGGCCGTTTCTTTGAGACGGTACGCCTCCAGCGACAGATCGGCCACTAGCTCCTTGAGTTCCCCGTTCTCTCGCTTGAGTTGCCCTACCTCATGCTGAGTGGCGTCCCGAACCGAGTCACGGGTCAACCTCTCCTTGCCCGCCTCCATGAACTCTTTGGTCCACGAGTAGTAGGAGTGGGGCTTGATCCCCTCCCGCCGGCACAGGTCGTTGACTGTGACCTCGCGGCGGAAGCCCTCCAGAACAATTCGGATCTTCTCTTCGGGGGTGTACTTACGTCGGGCAGCCGCCTTCACTGTGCGGACGAAAGACCTGGTCTGCTCGCTTCGTTCCTCGGCGGCCTCTGCTTTGCTTACTTCTAATTGGGACACATCTGCTCCTTTCTGTGGGTAGCTCTACCCTCATTTCAGGAGCTCACACCACCCTCCGACTCTCGGGTTTTCCTACCCTTATATGTGTCCCATTATCGCTGACGGTCTACAAACGTGCCCTCTCCAATATTCGTCGAGCAGCAGCCTGCCGTCGGTAACATTCAACTCCCTCCTCCGGACCTAAACGGAAGAAGTGCCTGGAGCTATGCATGGGGCAAGGTCAGCAGAGGCGGGCTGGTGGGCCAGGGCGAAAGGTTGGGCTTTTGGTGGCGCACATGCACCGCCCTTGGGGGCTTGCACGGGTCACCACAAAAGCGCAGGTGGATACAGTGGAAAGCACCGTTCTCCCCCGTACTTCAGCCCTACGACCTGATGGTATGGGACGGCCTCACAGGCTGCTGAGAAGCCTGCGCCAGGGCGGTGCCCTGGACCCATATGCGGTGTCCCCGTCGCCGAAGCCCACGGGGCGCTGACCAAGCTCGCGCCGTTCGCTCTTAGCCCGTCGAAGTGGCGGCGCGCGTAGGCCACGGCCACATTCATTCCGTTTGAGCTGAGATCCGATTCCATGCGGAGTCCGCCAAATCGGCCCGGTCGAAGCACGATGAAGAGGTCCTTCCGCGGCCCCTTAAGAGGTTTAGAGCGGTGGGATGAGGGTTGAAGAAGTTCTGAGAGGACGCATGCGCATCCCAGGGTTCGGCTTAGAGCGAGAGCGTCAGCAGGAGGAGGGTTGTGACCAACGACCTGCTCGAATTGCGATTGCCGCTGAAGCTACGGCATCTCGATGTGCTTCGGGCAACCGCGGGGGTCATTGCCGGGACCAACTCGTTTACTTACGACGAAATTCTACAGATTCGGGTGGCAGTATCAGAACTGTTCGAGTGGGCGCTAAGGCGTCTTTCTCCGGAATGGATGGCTTGGGCACAGGATAACTTCGTCGTGAGCTTTCGGGTTGAAGACAACAAGTTAGAGGTCCTGGTTTCCGGTCCGTCTGACTTCGTGCAGTCGTTACATGGTAAGGGTCAGGAGGAGAGCCTGGAACTGTTGAAGAGCCTCATGGATGAAGTGACGTTTAGGGCCGAGTCCGTCGATAAAACCCTGGTTGGCATGGTCAAGTACAAATCGACGACGGGACCCTCGCTCGGGCGTGCCCAATGGGGCTAAGGCACATCCTGCAAGTATCGGGGCCCGTTGTTCTTGTCTGGGGAATCCACCAAGCGACAGGGAGTGGGAAGTTGAGCGCTGAGACGCAAAATCCACCCGGGACCCAGGTCCTAGAGACGCCACCGGGGCCCAACGGCGCCACGGCCAGGGACCACCTGGTCGAGGACCACTTGCCCCTGGTCCACAGGCTATGCGGACGGTTCCGTCACTCCGGTGAGCCGTTCGAGGACCTCGTCCAGGTGGGAATCATTGGACTGGTGAGAGCCTCCAAGAAATATGACCCTAGCCGGGGGGTTAAATTCATGGCTTTCGCCATCCCCTTCATCGTGGGAGAGGTCAAGAACTACTTTCGTGACCACGGTTGGGCCGTGAAGCTGCCCCGGAAGCTCCAGACGCAAAAGCGAGAGGTCCAGCGAAACGTCGAAGTTCTCCGCCAACAGCTGGGCCGGAGCCCCACGATCGGTGAGATCGTGGAGGCCACCGGGTTCTCGCAGGAGGAGGTCTTTGACACCTTTGAAGTGGCCAACTTGGGGAGGCCCCTCTCCTTGGAGGCGGAGTACGACAAAGACGGAAACACAGAGCCGTCTGCACTCCTGAACCACCTGGGCCGCGAGGCCCCCGAGCTCATAGGCCTCGTCGATAAGCTAGACCTGGCCCACTGCATCTCTTGCCTGAGCCAGCGCGAGAAGGCCATCATTTCGCTGAAGTTCTACGCCGGGCTCTCCCAGAGCACAATTGCCCAGCGGTTGGGTGTCTCCCAGATGCACGTCTCCCGTCTTCAGCGCAACGCTCTTACCAAGCTGAAGGGCACGCTGCAGGGCGATTCAACGGCCCAGGCGGGTGCTGCTCGCCGCCGATCGCGCTGAGCCTACCCTCTTCGCCTCGTGCTTCGTTGCACAAATCTCTCTACATCTGGATGAGCTGGGGGCAGCTCGCCGCGCCCCCAGACCCCAGTAACTAGACGTTGTGGGCTAGCCAACGCCAGGTAGTTGTTCCCACCCAGCCCACCCCGCATCGCTGCTTCGGCCAGCACAAGGGCTTCCCCCCGGGGTTGCAAGGGGGCAGAGCCCCCGTGCCGGGGGACTGGGGTACTCCCCAGAAGAAACCTCTCGGGTGGGCGGGTGGCCCCGATTCCATCGGGGTGGAACTAAGCACTAGCCATTTCTGGTCCATAGGAGCTACGGGCGCTAATCGTCGGCGATCAAAGCTCGTGCTTCGATGGTGAAGCGCGCCGGCTGGCTGGTCTTGGGTGCCGTGGCCGTCACTACCAACACCGCGGGTCCGGCGACCGTGAAGGTGGCGTGATTATCGGCGTCGAGGTCGACCTCCTCCACCGTGACGTCATCGTCTTGCTCGTGCACCAACCGTAGCGCAAAGCGCTGCGCCACGCCTTCGACGGGCGCCCGTACAAAGCCCGACACGGTCCAATCGCCCTCCGACTCTGCGTCGTCGAAGAAGCCCACCTCCGCCACCGAAATGTCGTCCACGCACCAGCCGTCGCCGCTGGTCGAATCGTCGGTCACATACTCGAACCGCAGCAGCACCTCCATCCCGGCGTAGGGTGTTAGGTCGGTGCGCTCCTCCACCCAACCTTCGGAGCGCCCGGTATACCCTGGGCCGAAAGCCTGGCTGTCCGGGGAGTGTGGCGTGGTCCGCAGGCCCTCCTGTGGTGCCCATGTGGCTCCCCCATCGGTGGACACCGCCACGTATCCGTAATCGTACCCCTCCTCTATAGCGTGCCACTGCTGGAACTGGAGGGTGGCCGACTCCACGCCGGTGAGGTCCAGCGGCCGTGTTAGCGTGCTGTCCATCTCGTTGCCACGGTTGCTCCACCAGCAGTACGACCCGCTGGGAGGCGCCAGGGGCAGCAGCCGGGTAGCGATTGCGCCGGTAAAAGAGAACTCCAGGGGCGAGACGGCGTCAACCGCCGCGTACCACGCTCCGTACTGGTTAACCGCCGTATCGGTGGTGCCTGGCTTGATAGTCCGCTGGACTATCTGAAGAAGGCCAGGTAGCCCTGGGTATCCATACGGCCCCTGACTGGCCCCTACATAATTGGCCACCGCCCAATCGGCGAATAGCTCCTCCATCTCAACTCCTGGGGCTAGCGTGTCGAGGTACTGCTGGACTCCCCGGGCCCCGTTGGCGGGCGCTTCCACGAGCTGTCCGATGGAGGCGAGTCCGCCGGTGCGGCCAGCCAGGTAGGACATGAACAGCGAGGCCCCGGCATAGTGAGGAAGCTGACGCCCGGGGTCTATCAGCCATCGGGTGACCGAAGTCCCAGGCCTACTGAGATATCGACTTACGGGGAGGCCTGGATAACCACGCCCCCGGGCCGCCAGCTCGGAAAGGCCCTCCTCAACCCACGTCGCTTCGTTCCGGTCTATCGGATAGTGGACCAGGTGTTGCAGCTCGTGGGTCAGGGTGCTCAGGTACGCGGGTGAGCCGACCTCCAGGCTCGTGCTGAGGTACAGCATGGTCCGCTCGTTGCTGAGCGGGTCCACCGACGAAGGGAGCTGGTCGGCGCCGCCGAAGTAGCCCGCCAGCTTCGACAGTTTGGCGTGCAAGATGGTGATACGTCCCTCTGGGCCTTTTCCCAGGCCGAACGTATCCCGCACGTACGGGAACAGCGTCTCGTCAAACGTCCGTGCTGTCAGCTCCAGGGCCTCCTGGGAGACGGCTACGCCGGACTCGACGTACCAGAGGGCGTGGGCGCTCACGTGCAGAAGCTTGGCCTGGGCACTTCGGACTTCGGGCCCGTTCGCGACAAATACCCAAAAGGCGCGCTCAGTGCCTACCGTCTCGTCGGGAAACAGACGGGTATCGGGAAGCGGGTCAGCATGGACATCGCGATAGCGTCTCGCCAGGTCGAAAGGGTCGCGGACAGGCCCGTCTAGGACCTCGGAGAGTGGATGGCTGGCTCGGATGGTAGCGGAAGGGGTAGGGAGGTCCGGCTCAGTGGTTGAGGTCGGCGACGGCGTGGCTGATGCCGGTTGCTGGGCACAGCCCACCAGCGCCAGCAGGGCGATTAGGAGAGACAACGTCCGCATCACGGGCATGGGGCAGCCACCTAGTACGTGGTTCCAAAACGCAGTGTACGCCGGGAGAGTTGATTTCCTCCGTTTGTCCTGAGCTTGCTGAAGGGACGCATCCTGCTTTGCTCTCTTCTCCTAGTGAACGACGGTTCGGCGAGGGATAAACCGTGTCGTGCTGAAAAGCCGCCATGGGGACACCGCAAGAGGGTGCAGGGTGAACCCTGCCAAGTGGGTACCCCGACACGTCGGGGCTTGCTTCCCTCTCCTGGTGAACGACGGTCCGGCGAGGGATAAACCGGGTCGTGCTGAAAAGCCGCCATGGGGACACCGCAAGTGGGTGCAGGGTGAACCCTGCCACGTAGGTCCAGGACGAGTCCTGGCAGGACGTGTCCTGGTCAGTTGAACCGGTTCATCGCCGCTTCCACGCCGTCCTCAAGCCACGCTTCCACCGCCTCTGCCACCTGCGCTAGGGTGGATGCCATTTGCGTCTCCTCGTCGCGTGTGAAGGGGCCCAACACATGCTCCACGGCGCCGCCCACGGGCCTGCCGATGCCGATGCGCAGCCGGGGAAACGCTTCGCTTTCAACCTCGTCGATGATGGAGCTGAGTCCATTGTGTCCGCCGGAGCCACCCGAGGCCCGCAGGCGCAGCTTACCCAAGGGCAGGTCCATATCATCGGTGATGACCAGCAGCATCTCGGGGCCGGTGCCGAACCGCGTTGCCAAGTATCGTATCGCGGTGCCGCTGGCGTTGACGTAGGTACGCGGCTTGGCTATCACCACGGACCGCTCGCGGATGACGCCTTGCCCCAGGACCACTTTGCTTCGACGGTCGTTCAACGGTATCTGATGGCGCCGGGCTAAGAACTCCACGCACTGAAACCCCACGTTATGCCGGCTTCCGGCGTACTCCCTTCCTGGGTTGCCCAACCCCGCGATGATGTACGGCGTTGACGACGCGCGCTCTGAGGCCATCAGCGCGCTGGTCCCTTCAGCAGGTCGCGGATGAACCGCACCAAAGAATCGTCCAGAACATGCGCCAGCCCTGAGAGGTCACTCACCTGGACCACTTTGATGAAACGGTCTATCTCCTCACTCTGCTCTCCCGCGACTAGACGGTGTACCACCCAGCCGCTCAGCCGGTGGTTCTGCTCCTGGAGCGCCTCGTTCACGTAGCTGCCCAGCGACTCGACCTCTTGGGTCGGTGGCTGGGTGGAGAGGCGGACGCCACACATAGGGCACAGGGGATGCCCTTCGATCACCGCCGCTACCAATTTGGCGGAGCAACTGGCGATGGTGTTGTAGAGCTCCTCCACCAAAGGGGGCAGGTCTACCGCCACGGACCTGCCCAGCTCGGTGATGGTGTTGAGTAGCTCCAGCGCGTGCGCTGCTCGCCGAACCTCGGCCATGCGATGGCCCAACGTGGCCATCTGACCGTGGTAAGCCTCGTGGTGCCGGAGGTAGACTGCGGCGTAGTGCCGGCGGAACACAACCACTGTTTCCACCAGGCGCTGCCACTGGTATGGCTCGACCACCACCGCTGAGTCGCGCAGCTGTTGGAGCAGCGTTTGGCGGTCGGTGAAGAGCTGGGCATGGTCCTCCGGGACCTCAGCCAGGTCCAGGAAGCTCAGTCCGTCGATCAACGGCTCGATGGCTGTCAGGCCACTGCTCCAGCCGCGCCACAGTTCCATGGCGGCGTGAAACCCCGGTACGCCCCCGAAGACCCGCTCCGCCTCGCCGGGTAGCGCCAGCTCGTCGTCCAGTCGCGCCACGGCCTGCAGCTGCCCCAGCTCGGGGACGTTGGCCGGTTCCCATTGGCGTCCTTGGGCGTGCACCAGGTTTTCCAGCCTGTCGTTTAGCACCTGGAGGCCATCGTTCAAGTGCCCCATTAGCTGCCGGAGCAGGCGCCGCTGCTCCTCCTCATCGCGAACGTCGGCCGGGGTCAAGTCGATGGGTAGCTCCCGCAGATAGGGTACCGCCCGCTCCCAGGGATCCTCTGTGGACGGTCTCACGACTGCTACGTACGCCCAGAAATCGCCGGGCCAACTTAGGTTGGGCAGGTCGGACCCCGTGAGACGGTTGGCGTCGAGGGGAAGTCCGCCGCGCCAGGTGAGTGGATGGCCGGGCCGAAGCTGGATCTCCCAGTTGCCTTGGGTGAGGAAGAGCAGCGTGAACAGCGTGGCCAAGGGATAGGTAACTCCGTGGACATGGGCCAACCGCCACCCGAGGCGCTCGCCATCCGCGAAATCGCCTGCCGCCGTCAGCTCGGCCTGGACCAGCTGGAAGCCGTGACAGCCTGAAAGGTTCACATGCCTTGGCGCATCAACAGACGCCAGGCCCAGCGCGGGCGCGAAAGCGTCCAACGCTTGGGCCGCCGCGGCGGATGGACGCGCCGTGAACAGGCCATCGAACACCAGCGGCAGGTCTTGGTCTGGCCGAAGGGGCCTCGGCATCCTGGCCACGCTCATGGGGAGTAAGGGGTAGGCCCGCGCCAACAACCTGCTGCCGAGCCGCTCCGCCCACTCCTCGCTTCCACCATCGGCGAACACGCTTGCCCCGCCAGACTCCAGGGGTGGCTCCGCGTGAATGTTGCCCGTCAGATACGCCTCGCTCCACAGGCGATTGACGCGCTCTTCCAGCGCCAGCAGCTGGGCTTCCGCCTCGCGCCTCGCGACCTCCGCCGATGAGGGGCCGGCGAGGTACTGGGCGTACGCTTCCCGCACGGTCCTCAGCTCCTGCGACGACTGCTCCAGCGGGCGGCCGGGCTCTTTGCCCAGGACGCACACGGCGATGCGCTGGTCTTGTAGCGAGCGTGGCCCTGGTGGTGAGGGCGGCCACCCCTCCAGGAATACCACTCGAAAGTAGGTGTCGCCCCGGAGCTGCTCCCCGAAGGCATCGTCCCACCGAGGCGTTCGGATGCACTCGCCGGTGTATTCGATACCGGCGTGGACCACGACGCTTCGGGTGACTCTACGGTCTAGCGAGGCCAACGTTACCTACCTCCGCTGGCACAGTAGGGATATCTGAGCTGTGACACAAGCGGGATTAACCAGGTTCAATTAGGGAAAAACCCTCCCGATGAGAGTCAAGAACTCCTCCTCGGTAATGACCTGCACCTCCAGCCGCTGGGCGTCTTGCAGCTTGGTGCCAGCGTCCTCGCCCGCCACCACATAGTCGGTCTTCTTGGTGACGCCCCCACTCAACTGTGCCCCCAGCTGCTTGATCAAGCCCTCGATCTCGGAGCGGGTAAAGCGCTCCAGGCGCCCGGTTACCACCAGTCGTTTGCCCGCGAGCACCCCAGACCCCTCGGGCTCGGGTATCTGCTCCATCTCCATGGCCACCCCTGCCGCGCGAAGCCCTTCGACCACGCGGCGATTGCCGTCGTGACGGAAGTGCTCGGCGATAGCCGTCGCCACCTTCGGCCCGATGCCGGGGATGGCCTGCAGCTCTTCTTCCGTGGCCTCGGCGAGACGCATCACGCTGCCGAACCGTCTGGCCAACAGCTCCGCCGTCTCCGAGCCCACGTGCAGAATGCCAAGGGAGGAGATGACTGCCGGCAGGGGACGGCACTTGCTCAGCTCGATGGCGGCCAGCAGGTTCTCGGCGCTCTTCTCGCCCATCCGCTCCATGGCCACCAGCTGCTCCTTGCTCAGCCGGTAGACGTCTGGCATCTCGCGCACCAGGCCCGCCTCCAGCAGCGCCGCCACCTGCTTGGAGCCGAGGCCCTCGATGTCCATGGCGCCCTGGGACACGAAGTGGCGCAGCTGCTCGTAGACCTGCGCTGGACACACGGTGTTAGGACAGCGGTGCATGGCTTCGCCCTCGGGCCTGACCACCTCCGTTCGGCATATGGGACACCGCCGTGGCATGCGGAACTTCCGTTCCTTTCCGGCGCGCCGCTCCGTGACGGGTCCCACCACCTGAGGGATCACCTCGCCGGCCCGCTCTACCCAGACCCAGTCGCCGATGCGGATGTCCTTGCGGCGGATGTCATCCTCGTTGTGAAGCGTGGCCTGCCTGACCGTCACGCCGCTCACCTGGACCGGCTCGAGGATGGCGTAGGGGTTCAGGCTCCCCGTGCGTCCGACGTTGATGCCGATGTCCAGCAGCCTGGTGATGGCCTGCTCGGCGGGAAACTTATAGGCGACGGCCCACCGGGGCTCCCTTCCCACAAACCCCAAGTGCCGCTGGTAGTCCCGCCGGTCGATCTTTACCACCACGCCGTCGGTCTGATAGTTCTTGGCGTGACGTTCTTCCAGCCAGCGGGCGTAGTACTCCTCTGCGCCGGTCAACGAGTCAACCCGTTGGACCTCCTGGCTCACCCGAAATCCCAGCTCCCGTAGCCACATCATGGCGTCCCAGTGACTTGACGGGTCGCTGCCGCCTTCAATCCATCCCAGCTGATAGACCCATATACTCAGAGGCCGGCCCGCGGTGATGCGGGAGTCGAGCTGACGCAACGAGCCGGCGGCCGCGTTGCGCGGGTTGGCGAACAACGGCTCGCCGCGCTCCGCCCGCTCGGCGTTGAGCTGCTCGAACCCGTCTCTGCGCAGGTAGACCTCGCCCCTGACCTCCATCCGGACGGGGACGGTCCCGGTGGGCTGGAGCGCCAGGGGCACGGACCTGATCGTACGCACGTTGGGTGTCACGTCCTCGCCCCGGAGGCCGTCGCCGCGGGTAGCGCCTCGGACCAGCCTGCCGTCCTGATAGGTCAGGGCGATGGCCAGGCCGTCTATCTTGGGTTCGCACACCATCTGGAAGGCGTCGGTCTCCAGCAGGTTGGAGGCACGCTTGTGCCAGGTGGCCAGCTCCGCTACGTCGAAGGCGTTGGCCAGGCTCAACAGCGGCTGTGGGTGCTCAACCTCCTGGAATTCGGGCGACGGCGCCGCGCCGACGCGCTGGGTCGGCGAGTCGGGGGTGACCAGCTCCGAGTGCGCTTCTTCCAGCGCCCGCAGCTCGCCCATAAGCGCGTCGTATTCCGCGTCGCTAACGAGGGGCGCGTCGAGGACGTGATACCGGTAGTTGTGGTAGTTGAGCTGCTCGCGGAGCTGCTCAGTCCTGGCGATGGTGGCCTGGTCTGCCATGGATGTGTCCTTGGCCGCCTCGACAGCCGTCGCTGAGTATACCACCAGCCGGGGTCCGTACTGGAGGTGTGCCGCCGAAAACGAAGCAGGTCACGTCCCTGGATTTCACGTACCTGTTGGACGGACTCCTGCCCACGGATATACTGGGCACACGAAGCGTTGCTCGGGGCCTACGAAGCCCGTGGCATCTCGCAGACTATAACGCCTCTCGAGGGCTTCCAATGGCTGATTTCCGTCCGTTCCGGGGCATTCGGTACGACACCGCTGTAGCGGGCCAGTTGGACCGGCTGGTCTGCCCTCCCTACGACGTGATCTCTCCGGAGTACGAGCGCGCCCTCTGGGGGCGCAGCGCCCACAACATGGTCCACTTGGAGCTGGCGGAGATCACCGGGGAGGTCGGGCCCGGCCGTTACACCGACGCTGCCCAGCACTACGCTCGGTGGCTGTCGGAGGGCGTGCTCCGCCGCGACGACCAGCCCGGATACTACCTGCTCCGCCAGCGCTTCTCCCACGGCGGTGGGACGTTCGAACGGCACAATCTGATTGGGGCGCTTCGACTGGAGGAGTGGGGTAACGCCGTGCTGCCCCATGAGGACACCAGGTCGGGTCCCAAGGCCGACCGGCTGGCCCTGATGGAGGCGTGTGCCGCCAACTTCAGCCCCATCATGGGCCTGGTCAGGGACGAAGGCCACCTGCTGGAGACGGTCCGCAACCGCGCCATGGCCAGCGCGCCGGATGCCCAGTTCATCGGTGACGACGGCCAGCAATACACCCTCTGGCGCATCGCGGACGAACGGTCCACAACCGCCATTGGGGAGGCCGTGGCCGTCCAACCCGTGTACATCGCCGACGGCCATCACCGCTACGAGACGGCGATGGAGTACCTGGCCAGGCATCGACAGGACCCGGCGGCCGAGCTCGTGCTCATGAGCCTCACCGACCTCGACGACCCGGGATTGCTGGTCCTCCCCTATCACCGGGTGCTGGCCGGCCTGCCACCCATGCTGTTCACCCAGATACGCGACAGGTTAGCTCAACTCTTCGTGACTCAGCCCGTGGCCCTCGACGTCAGCACCGCCGGCCCGCTGGAAGAGCTGGTCGCCCAGGAGGGCGCCGCACACCCGGCCTTAGGGCTGCTTGGACCATCCGGCGAAGGTCCCTTCCTCCTGACCTTGGGCAATCCCGACCTGGTCAGTCGCTACGCCCCACAAGGCGTGGCGGCGGCCACGCAAGAGGTGGAAGCGTGGGTGTTGCAGGAGGTGGTCCTTCGGCCCATCCTGGGCGACGCCTTTGCCGACTACGTGACCTACGTGCACGATGGAGACCAGGCGTTGGCCATGGTGCGTGGTGGCCAGGCGCAAATGGCCTTCTTCTTAAAGGCGCTTCCGCTGGACCTCTTCGAGCGGCTGGTGGGCGCCGGCGTTAGGCTGCCCAGCAAGAGCACCTTCTTCCACCCCAAGCTGCCGTCGGGGGTCGTCATCAACCCCTTGGACAACGCGCACTAGCGGCATCTGATAACGTAGGTGGGGCGTCCGCGTGACGCTCTCACTATTTTTACGGGACTCCCTCACACCGATGAACGATCTCGCAGTTTCGGTTGAAAACATCTTTCGTACGTTCGGCAACGTCCGTGCCGTGGACGGCATTGACCTGTCAATTCGCAGGGGCGAGGTCTACGGCTTCCTGGGTCCTAACGGGGCCGGCAAGACGACATTGATACGCATGCTGATTACGCTGCTCCTTCCGACCGCGGGCCGCGCCTCCGTCGCCGGCTACGACGTGGCGAGCCAGCCGGGCGAGGTGCGTCTGCGCATCGGCGCGGCGCTTCAGGAGGCGGCCCTGGACGCCAAACAGACGGGACGCGAGCTGCTTCGTCTCCAGGGCAGGCTCTATGGCCTCTCCAGAAAGGAGATCGACCGGCGGCTCGTCGAGCTGATGGACCTCGTTGATATCGGCGACGCCATAGACCGGTTCGTGGGGACCTATTCAGGCGGGATGAAGCGCCGTCTGGACCTGGCCGCGTCGCTGATCCACAACCCCGAGGTCCTCTTTCTGGACGAGCCGACCACGGGTCTGGACCCCATCAGCCGGGCCCGGGTATGGGACGAGATACGCCACATCAACCGCGAGCTGGGCGTTACTATCATCCTCACCACCCAGTACCTCGATGAGGCCGACGCATTGGCCGGTCGGGTGGCCATCATCAATCATGGCAAGGTCGTGGCCGAGGGTACTCCCGCGGCGCTCAAGCGCTCTATCGGCGCGGATGTCATCATCGCGCAGATAGAGCGCGACGCCGACACTGCCCGAGACACCGTGCGCGGCATGCAGGGCGTTGAGGGCGTCGAAGCCCACGGCAACGAGATCACGATCAGCGTGCAGGTAGGCGCGTCTTATCTCAGCGCCATCGCCGTCGCGTTGAATGAGGGCGGAGTGAAGGTCCGCGAGCTGACGCTACGCACGCCCACGCTCGACGATGTATTTCTGCACTACACCGGCGCTCGGCTGCAGGTGGACGCCGCGGCGGATGGCGAAGGGGAAGCTGAAGTGAACGAGGAGGGGAGTGTATGACCACGGCTACCGAACAGATGAAGCCAGTCCGGGCCCGTAGCGCTGGGTTTATCGCCGACATCGCGTCGGTGGCTGGCCGTGCCCTGCGCCTGATCCCCCGCGACCCAGAAGCCGTCCTCCCTCCACTCGTCATCGGCTCCTTTTTTTACATCGTCAACATCGGTGCGCTCCAGGACTTCACCGAATCGGTGCCCGGCGTCGACTACAAGGCTTTTCAGCTTCCCGCGGCCATTATCGTCGGCGTCACCGGCATCTCCCGAGGCATCACTGTGGTCACGGATATTCAGACGGGTTACTTTGATCGGCTGGCCATCACGCCCATCAGGCGTCTAGCGTTGCTGCTGGGGTTCATGGTGGCGGACTTCGCGCTGGTGATAACCCTGGCGATCCCGGTGCTGCTCATCGGGTTTGGGTTGGGTGTACGGTTCGAGACGGGCATCCTCGGCCTCCTGGTGTTCATCCTGCTTATCGGCTTCTGGGGACTGGTCTTCACCGGCTTTCCCTACTCCATCGCCCTCAAGACTGGGAACGCCGCGGCCGTCAACTCCAGCTTCTTGCTATTCTTTCCCTTTCTGTTCCTCACCACCTTCTTCGTCCCCCGAGACCTCATGACCGGTTGGCTCTCCACCGTCGCCGGATACAACCCGGTAACCTATCTGCTGGAGGCCCTCCGGTCGTTGATAACCGTCGGTTGGGATGGCGCCGCCTTGGGCAAAGGCCTCCTGGCGATATTCGGCGTGGGGACCGTCAGCATCTCGCTAGCGCTGGCCGCATTGCGAGGCCGGGCCAGCCGCCGTTAGGGGCCCCAGGCCGCCAGGCTCCCACGCAGAAAAGGGCCTGAGGATCTTGCCTCAGGCCCTTTTCTGCTAGCCGTCATTCCGCCTTCGGTTACCCGCCGCCGCCCTCCACGCGTTCGCCGCTGCCGTCCCAGGCGGCTATCTCGTTTAGCTCCTCCAACTCCTCGGGCGTCAGCTCCCAGTCGGCTGTCTTCGCGTTGGCTTCCACGTGCTCCGGGCTGCTCTGGCCGGCGATGACCGAGCTCACCTGCGGATGGGCCAGCAGCCAGGCGAAGGCCAACTCCAAAACCGTGTGTCCGTGATCCTTGGCGTACTTCTCGAGGTGAGGCAGCATCGCCTCGTTCCGCTCCGACCGGGTCCGGGTGACGACGGGGCTGCCCGCCGCGCCCCGGGTGCCTTCGGGCGCCGGCTGGCCCGGGACGTACTTCCCGGTCAGGTACCCGCCGCCCAAGGGGAAGTAGGGAAGGAACCCCACGTTGTTCGCGGCGCAGAAAGGCAGGATCTCTAGCTCGATGTGACGCCGCAAGATGTTGTAGTGGTTCTGGGAGGAGACCATCTCCGGCCCGCCGGTCCGCCTCGCCAGCTCCATCATCTGCATATGCCGCCACGCCGAGTAGTTGGACTCGCCTATGTAGCGGACCTTCCCCTGCTGTACCAGCTCCGCCATCGGCTCCAGGACCTCCTCCGCCGACGACGATGGGTCCGGAAAGTGGTTCTGGTAGAGGTCAATACAGTCGGTCTGCAGCTTTGTAAGGCTGGCCTCGCAGTGCTTGAGGATGCGGTCGCGGACCGACTCGCCCTCCTCGCGATTGCGCAGGTTGAACTTGGTGGCGATTATCCAATCGTTGCGCCGGTCCTTGAGCGCGTTGCCGATGTATGCCTCGCTCTCGCCCCGGCCGTAGCCGGCGGCGGTGTCGACGAAGTTGATGCCCAGCTCCTGGGCACGGTGCATGTTGCGGGAGGTCATCTCCTGGTCGATGCGAGGCGGGCCGTAGGTGTTGCCCCCCAGGCCGACGACCGATATCTGCAGGTCGGAGCTTCCTAACTGACGGTACTTCATAGGTCTCATTCCTCCTTAAAATGGGAAAGTCCGCAAGGCTCGAAAGTAATGACCGGCTGTGCAAGAACGAGCCCTGCCGCGCCGCCGCGATTATAGCCGTGCCATTCGCCCGATGACAACCGTGATATGCTCACCCCGTGCCTACCTCCCACTTCCACCCGCTCGTCCAGACCTGGTTCGCCCGGCGGTTTCAGCAGCCCACGGACGCCCAGGCCTTGGGCTGGCCGGCCATCGCCCAGGGGAAGCACACGCTCATCGCCGCGCCCACCGGCTCCGGCAAGACGCTCGCCGCCTTCCTGAACTGCCTGGATAGCCTGGTGCGCCAGGGACTGGAGAACGGCGGACTACCCGATGCCACGCAGGTGGTCTACGTCTCGCCGCTGAAGGCGCTGTCCAACGACATCCACCGCAATCTTGAGCAGCCGCTGGCGGAGATCAACGCCCTGGCCCAGGAGATGGGGACGCCGCTTCCGGAGATTCGCGTGGCCGTGCGCACCGGCGATACAACGGCCAAGGAGCGCGCCCTCCACGCCAAGCGGCCTCCCCACGTGCTCATCACGACCCCCGAGTCGCTATTTATCCTCCTCACCTCGGAGCGGGGCCGCAGGGCGCTCACAAGCGTCCGCACCTTGGTCCTGGACGAGCTCCACGCCGTGGTGGCCAACAAGCGCGGCTCGCACCTCTCCTTGTCCGTCGAGCGGCTGTGCCACCTGGCGGACGGCCCGGTAACCCGCATCGGCCTCTCGGCCACCCAGCGGCCCATCGAAGAGGTGGCGCGCTTCCTTACCGGTACGGGAGGGGTTGGGTCCATTCGTCCTGAACCCTTCGACTTCGCTCAGGACAGGCCTGTCGAAGGGCGAACAAGCCCCCCTGGCTGCACCATCGTGGACACGGGACATCGGCGGACCATGGATCTGGGCATCGAGCTGCCGGAAGGCGAGGAGCTGGGGCCCATCGCCACCCATGAGCTGTGGGCCAAGGTGCTGGACCAGATCACTGCTCACATCCGATCCCATCACATGACGCTGGTGTTCGTGAACACGCGGCGGCTGGTGGAGCGTGTGACGCACCTCCTGGAGGAGCGCTTGGGCGAGGGCCAGGTGGTGGCCCATCACGGTAGCCTCTCCCGGGAGACGCGGCTCGACGCCGAGCAGCGGCTGAAGGAGGGGGCGGTCAAGGCGTGCGTGGCGACCGCGTCGCTGGAACTGGGCATCGACATCGGCGACGTGGACCTGGCCTGCCAGATCGGCTCACCACGCTCCATCGGCGTTGCGCTCCAGCGTGTCGGCCGCTCCGGACATTCGTTAGGGGCCACGCCAAAGGGGCGTTTCTTCCCGCTGACCCGTGACGAGCTGGTGGAGACGGTGGCCCTGCTCCGGGCCATCGACGCCGGGGTGCTGGACGCCCTCACCATCCCGCCGTGGCCCCTGGACATCCTGGCCCAGCAGGTCGTGGCTTTGTGCGTCAACGAGGATTGGGAGGAGGACGCGCTCTTCGACCTATGCCGGCGTGCCTATCCGTACCGCGAGCTATCGCGAGGCCGGTTCGACCAGGTGGTGGCCATGCTGTCGGACGGCGTGGCCACCCGGTGGGGCAGGGGGACCACCTACCTTCACCGTGACGGCGTCCATCGGCGCCTGAAGGCCCGTCGCGGGGCCCGCATCGCCTCGGTCACCAGCGGCGGCGCCATCCCCGACATCGCCGACTACGCCGTCATCGCGGAGCCCGAGGGCACGCTGGTAGGCGCGGTCAACGAAGACTTCGCCATCGAAAGCATGGCCGGCGACATCTTCCTCCTGGGCAACACGCCCTGGCGGATCCGCCGCGTTGAGGCCAACACCGTCCGGGTGGAGGAGGCCCAGGGCCAGAGCCCTACCATCCCCTTCTGGCTGGGCGAGGCGCCCGGCAGGACGGCTGAGCTCTCGGAGGCGGTATCCGCCCTGCGCCAGGGAGTCGACGAGCGGCTGGCGACTCCGGATACGGCCGCGGCCTGGGTCATGGGGGCCGGCGTGGGCCGTGACGCCGCCGAGCAGGTGGTGGAGTACGTGGCCGAGGGCAAGCGGGTGTTGGGCATCGTGCCCACGGCCACCCGCATCGTGGCGGAGCGGTTCTTCGACGAAGCCGGCGGCATGCAGCTCGTGATTCACTCGCCCATGGGCAGCCGCATCAACCGCGCGTGGGGGCTTGCCCTGCGCAAGCGCATCTGCCGAACGTTCAACGTGGAGCTGCAAGCCTCGGCCACCGACGATGGAGTCAATTTGGCGCTGGGACCTCAGCACTCCTTCCCCGTCGAGGACGTATTCCGGTACCTGAAGTCGCCGACGGTGGAGCACGTCCTTACCCAGGCGGTGCTGGCCGCGCCTCTCTTCACCACCCGGTGGCGCTGGACCGCCACCCGGTCGCTGGCGCTGCTGCGGCAGGTAGGCGGCAAGCGCGTGCCCACCGCCATCCAGCGCATGCGGTCCGACGACCTGCTGGCCGCTGTCTTCCCCGCCCAGGTCGCCTGCCAAGACAACATGCCCGCCGGTGAGGACATCGAGCTCCCGGACCATCCCCTGGTGTTCGAGACCATCCGCGACTGCCTCACCGAGGCACTGGACACGGAGGGCCTGACAGAGATGGTGCGCCGCGCCGAGGCCGGCGAGATCGAGGTGTGCGGGCGCGATACCCTCCAGCCGTCGGTGTTCTCCCACCAGATCCTCAACGCCATGCCCTACGCCTTCTTGGACGACGCGCCCCTGGAGGAACGCCGCGCCCGGGCTGTCAGCCTGCGCCGCGCCCTTCCCGAGGACGCTCAGGACCTGACCGCCCTGGACCCGGAGGCCATCCGCCAGGAGGAGGAGTACGCGTGGCCTGCCGTGCGTGACGCTGACGAGCTGCACGACGCGATGCTCACCCTCGGCGTGCTGACCGAGGCCGACTTGACGGCGCATCTCCAGGACGCCGCCGATTGGCGAGGGTGGTTCGAGGCACTGGTGGCCGATGACCGGGCGCTTCGGCTGGCCCTCGACAATGGACGTCAGTTCTGGCTGGCCAGCGAGCGGGCGTCCTTGGTGCAGGCCGCGTACCCTCTCGGCCGCCTAGTGCCGGCGCAGACGCTTACAACCCCAGCCATCGAGACGGAGGACGCCGTCCTGGCGCTGGTCCGTGGCCGCGTTGAGTGCGTCGGTCCCTTTACCTGCCAGGGGCTGGCACGGGACCTAGCGCTGCCCTTAGCCGCCGTGACGCAGGCCGTCGCCGCTTTGGAAAACGACGGCCTGGTGCTGCGCGGCAGGTTCCGGCCCGCGTCCGCCGGCGCCGACGGACGCGAAGAAGAGTTCTGCGACCGCCGCATCCTGGCGCGTATCCACCGTAGCACCATCGGCAGGCTTCGCCGCGAGATCGAGCCGGTGCCCGCCGCCAGCTTTATTCGGTTCCTCTTGGAGTGGCAGCACCTCACGCCCGCCAGCCGCGTGTCGGGAGAGGGGGGCCTGCTGGAGGTGATCGAGCAGCTCCAAGGCTATGAGGCCGCCGCCGCTGCCTGGGAGTCGGCCATTCTGCCGGCCCGCGTCACGGGCTACACACCCTCTTTGCTTGATGCCCTGTGCTTCAGCGGCAACGTGGCCTGGGGACGGTTTACCCGCCGGCCGGACAGCAGAGGGGGCAACGGCGGAGCGTCGGCCGGGCTCTCCCGCAACGGTCCTGTGAGCCTAGCCCTGCGCGAGGACGTGCCCTGGCTGCTGGACCCGTTCGCGGAGGATGGCGATGGAGTAGAGGTCTCCGGCGCCGCCGAGGAAGTGCTTGACTATCTGAAGGCCCACGGCGCCTCCTTTCTGCCGGACATCGCGGCTGCCGTCCGCCAGCTTCCCTCCGAGGTGGAAGACGCCCTATGGCAGCTGGTGGCCGCTGGGCAGGTGACGGCGGACGGCTTCGGCGCGCTGCGTGGGCTGATATCCGGCATCGCGAGGCGAACCCAGCGGGCGTCCCGGTTCCGCCGGCGTCCCAGGGTACGCCTCCACTCCAGCCGGTGGGCGCTCCTGCGCACGGCGGAGCAGCCTGTCGACTACGCGGATGCCCGTGCTGGACAGTTCTTGCGCCGGTACGGCGTCGTGGTGCCGGAGCTGATGGCCCGAGAGCCCATGGCGCCGCCGTGGCGGACGCTATTGCGCGTCTATCGCCGGGCCGAGGCCCGAGGTGAGGTGCGTGGAGGACGCTTCGTTGCCGGCTTCGTGGGTGAGCAATTCGCCCTGCCGGAGGCGGTCGAGGCGCTGCGGGTGGTGCACAAGCGCCCGGCCTCCAACGAAGAGGTCCGGCTCTCCGCCTGCGATCCGCTCAACGTGGTGGGCATCCTCACGCCCGGCGCGCGCGTTCCCGCGGTGCTCGGCAATCAGGTGATGTACCGAGACGGCGCTCCCGTCGAAAGCACCACGGCCGAGGGCGTTCAGGTCGCGTAGCGCACGAACGCCTCTCCCATCAGGCAAGGCTCCCCGATAGTCGAAACCCGTGTAGCCAGGACTAGCGCGCGCTGCGCGCGGGCACGGCAGCGGCGATAGACTCTGCCTCCGCGGCAAGAGCGTCCACGCTCGGCCAGTAGGCGAAGGCGAGGCCCGTCTTCCCATGGTGCGCGGCGATGTACTCGACCGCTTTGGCCGGCCGCTGCATCGCTCCGGCGACCGTGATCCACGCCCTGATCTCACCGGTGCCTGCGCGCAGGGTATCCGAGTCAAAGGTAAACAGGTGCTTCAGTGCGTCGGTGTCGTTGCGCTCTAAGCGCTCGAGGACCCAGCGGTCGAGGGGCTCGTCAATCCACCCGGCGCGGGGTCCATTCGGGTCGTGGGATAGGCCCCCGGAGGCGTAAATGGCGATCCGCTCTGGACGGTCGGCCAGGACCTCCCGCAGCGCCACTCCCAGCTGTAGGCACCGGTCCGGGGTGGGCATCGGGGGGAAGTACTCGTTGAGGAATATGGGGACGACCGGCACGTCAAATCTTGGGCATAGCGTCGGTAAGGGCGAGGCCACCATGTGCGACATTCCACGTTCCGGGCGGCCCCGGGGCAGCAACTCCGAGCCCGACGAAAGCTCGATGCCTCGCTTCATCAAACCCTTGTGGATGAAGCGCGCCAGCTCGCCGTGGCAGGGAAATTCCAACCTGGTTCGCTCCTCCTCACTCTTCCAGTAGCCTCCATCCAGGGCCCAGGCTGTATCGCCGGTGTAGATGTAAAAAGGCGGGTTGTTGCCCTTGTCGAACATATCGCCCTGGTCGTCGCCGACCATGATGAGCGCGTCCGGCCGGTACGCCTCGATCTGACCCCGCAGCAGGTCAAAGGCGGCGTCGATACGCTTTTTGTATCCCTCGATGACCTCCAACGTCTCGAGCTTGGCCGTGTGGGGCTGAGCCCCCTTCATGTACTCGGGAATGCGGTCGTAAATCATCGCCCATCGGTCCGCCGGCGCGAACAAGACCGGCGCGTGGGATGACGCGAGTCCAAGCCCTATCATCGCTTGCCTCCTTCAGGAGCCTCCACCACGGTGGGTAGCTCAGGTAGCGCCCAACAGCACCCCCCCTACACCTTCGCCAGCGGTCGCGTCCGCTTCGGCGCCGAGGCGGCGGGGTACGCGTACTGCAACGAACCGGGCTCCGGCTTTATGACCGATACGCCGCCCGCGTTCTCCGGTGTGATGGCGATGTCCCAGGTATCGGTCTTGCCCAAGGCCCGGTCCACGACGTCGAACAGCGGCTGCTTATCGTAGCCCACGTAAGACGCCGCCATGGCCCGGTAGGGGTCACCCGCGTGGAACTGATGGTACTGCTGCACCCGCTGCCCAAAGCTGTCGCCGGTGATATCCCAGGCCAGCTTGAAGATTCGGATCCGCTCCTCGGCGGACCAGCCCTCGCGCCCGCTCATGAACTTGTCTATGTAGGGCCGTATCTCCGGGTTGTTCATGTCGGCCTCGGTGGCGGACTGGAAGAACCCGCCGCCCGCCATGCCCTGGATGATCTCCACCATTCTCCGGTGCCAAGTGCGGCCCAGCAGGTCTACGGACCGCGACCCAAATCCGCCGTAGCGCCAGACGCCATTGGGGCCCGGCTCCGACATGGCCTCGGTGCCGTAGAACACCGCCCGGAATACCTCCAGGTAGGAGATCATCTCACCGAGGAAATGTTGGATGTTGAGGAACCCGCTGATGCCGGTGGACTCCGCCAGCCTCATCGCCACCCCGACCATGAGCTCCATCTGGCTGAGGTGGGCCGCCGCGCCCTGACCGGCGCCCTGGGCCGACATGGAGCCGCGCATGTTATTCACCAGCTCTTCACACTCGGGGGTCCCAGGCACGATGACCCGGTTCCAAGGGATCAAGACATCGTCGAAGATGGCGATGCAGTCCATCTCCTCGAAGCGGCTGCTCAGGGGGTGGTCCCAGGTGGAGCGGGGCAGCGGCGCGATCGTCTCCCGGCAGACCCATTTCAAACCGGGTGCGTTGTTGGGAACGGAGAAAGCCAAGGCGTAGATGTGGTCACCGGCAGCCACGCCTCCAAAGGGCACGACGGCGCACTCCTCCGTGATGGGGGCCATGGTGCCCAGCATCTTGGCGCCGCGGACGATTATTCCTTCTTCCGTCTCCCTCACCTTACCCAGCTGGATAAAGGGGTCCTCCTGCTCCGATGCGATTCGAGAGCGGTCCACCTGGGGACCGACAAGGACGTGGGTCAAGAACAGGTCGTTCTCCCTGACGTACTCGTAGTAGTCCACGGCGTTCTGGCCGAACTGTTCGCCCATTCGGGCAAAGTTGTCCTTGCCCTGGTACCATCCCGTCACGAGCCCGTTGGTGAAATCGGGCGACCGCCCGAACGTGCCGAAGTTTTGGTCGGCCCGTAGCTTGAAGTACTGGCGCTTCTTGATGAGGTCCTCCCTGGTGTAAGGGACCTTGAACGCCATCGAGATCGGGTCTCCCGTGGTGGGAGAGGGGTAGGTGGTGATGTCTTTGAACCTGGGGTCGAATTGCATGTCGTAGAGTTCCGCGACCGTCTGGATGGGGCCCTGGAAGATGGGCTCCTCCGTCACGTCCTCCACGCGCCTTCCGTTCATGTAGATTTCGGCCTTCACCTTCTTCAGGGCCTCTATGTACTGCTTCCCTGTCCTTATTCCCATGGTTTCTCCTCTTACCGACTCTTACCGACGTTTCGACCCCTAAGTTCCAAGATCTGGTAACCGAGCGCACCTTAGCGCAATCGCTTTGGCAGGTCAATTACAGGACCAGCCCGGCGCGGAGGGCCTCGCACTATTACCAGTCACCGGCGGCCCGCAGCTCGTCCCAGCTCCTGCCGTCCATCAGTTCGGCCCACATCTGGTACATGGCACGCTGGTTCTGTTCGGCGACGCCTTCGGTCACCAGCCCCCGGAGCATCAACCCATGCGCTCCCATCATGTGCCGGCCGTCTCCCTGCTCGTTCCCAACGCCTATGGCGTAGTTGTAGGGGTAGCGGCGCGCGATGGTGCCACTACTGGCCTTCTGGGCGTAGTTCCACGCTTCTGAATCATCTTGCTCGGTGACGCCAACGGGCCCGCTGTACAGCATGGAGTAGTGGCGCCAGAGCTCCCGCACCTCGGGTGGAGCGTCCTTGTCAACGAAATACCATCGCCAGACCTCGGTTTCGCTGGGTCCTTGGGGGTGCCACACTGCCATTCCAAGCTGGGCACCAAAGGTCCCGTTGGGGAAGATGTTTCCACCGTTGCCGAGCACTCGAGACTTCTCGACTGGGAGCTTCTGCCGCTTCTCGTGTGCCTCCTTTAAATATTCATCTATGACGGGACTATTTGGGAAAAGGGGTTGGTACGGGAGGTCTGAGAGGCGTAGACCGGTCCTCCACCCAGAACCGTGGTGCGAAACGCTCATATAGACCTCATTGCCCGGGCTCTCGCGACGCAGCCCCCTGCCCATGGCTCCGCCTGGCCTGGTCCCTATTAAGTCGGTGGAGCGGTGCGTCGGCCTGCCATGGTAGCTATCGCCGATGAAGTTCTCCGCGCCCCACTTCCAGTTCGATCCCAAGGTCCATTTGTGGACGCCGCCAACGACCTCCAGGTCCGCATCCGACCCGTCCGGCTTGTTCAAAAACACGCCCATGTAGGGCTGCATATTGCCCACGTATTCGAGGAAGGGCGGTGCTTTCGGGCCCCACGTCGCCCAGATCGTGCCTTTGAAGTTGGCCATCTGGGCCACCTCCACCAGCCCCCACTGGCTCTTGTCCAGCTCCTCCCGGTACGCGTCCTTGTACCGTGGCACGCCTACGAGGCTCCCGTCGCCCGCGTAGCTCCATCCGTGGTACGGGCACGTGAACACCGGCGTGTTTCCCTCGTCGTACCGGCACACCTTCATTCCCCGGTGACGGCACGAGTTCAGGAACACGTGAATCGTGTTGTCCCGGTCGCGGCTTAGGATGACCGACTCCGCCCCCATCCGCGAGACGAAGTAGTCGCCCGGCTTCGCGACCTGGCTCTCGTGGCCGATGAACAGCCAGGTCCGGGTAAAGACCTGCTCCTGTTCTTGCTGGTAGACCGCGTCGCTCACAAAGACGTCACGGCTAATCAGACCAGCCTTCAGGTCAACCAGGTCCGCTGCGGATTGGTACCCCGTCCCCAGAGGCATGCCTACACCTCCTGAGATGTTTGGTGCTTCGAAGTGGTCGTGACGCCCTTGGCGCACACCGGCACACCGCCGGTCGACCGCGATGCAGCACGCCCGGAATATAGCCGAGGGCCCCAGACTAGTCAACCGCGCTCCACGCCGTGATGACGCCGCCGAAAGGGGCCGATGGCACGGCTCCGGAGGTGGGCACGGATGCCCAGCCACCTTGCGGCGACCGTCGCTGCAACGCTATGCTGGCTGAGCGTGGTCCTGCTTCCAAGGAGCCTTCCATGAGCCAAGTGCCCAAAGCCAAACTCCTGCCCCTATCAGCCGGGGTCAACGACCGAGACCATTTGGTGCTGGGGGGGTGCGACGTAACCGAGCTGCTGGCGGAGTTCGGCAGCCCCTTGTACGTCTACGATGAGGCCACCCTCAGGGGCATGGCCGAGGCCTTTACCGACGCCTTCGGTGGACGCTACCCCGACTCGCAGGTCATCTACGGGAGCAAGGCGTTCATCAACGTGGGCCTGGCCCGGCTGCTGGCGGGCTATGGCCTGGGCTTTGACGTGGTCTCGGGTGGAGAGGTGGCGGTGCTGCGGGCCGCGGGCGTTTCTCCCGACCGCGTGTACTTCCACGGAAACAACAAGTCCGCCCCGGAGCTCAGCGAAGCCCTGGCCTGGGGAATAGGCCGCGTGGTAATAGATAGTTTCGAAGAGTTAGAGGTTCTGGAGGGCCTCGCGGCTGCTTCGGGGCGACGTCAGCAGGTGCTCATCCGCGTCTCCCCCGGCATTGACCCCCACACCCACCGCCACACCACGACCGGAGTGCTGGACAGCAAGTTTGGCATTCCCATCTCCACCGGCCAGGCCCAAGAGGCGGTGCGGCAGACCTTGACCATGCCTCATCTGGAGCTTCTCGGGCTGCACTTCCACCTGGGCTCACCCATTTTCGATCTGGCTCCCTTCGAGCAGGCCACCAAAGTGGTGCTGGAGTTTGCGTCTCGGATGCGCGAGGAGGGGTTGTCGCTCCAGGAGTTCAGTCCAGGGGGAGGCTTCGCCATCGCCTACACCGAGGCAGATGACCCGCCTGCCCCCGACGCCTACGCCGAGGTCATCGCTGGGGCGCTTCAAGAGGGGTGCCGGGACCTTGATATGCCGCAACCCACCCTCTTGGTGGAGCCGGGTCGCGCGATGGTTGGCCGGGCGGGAGTAGCCCTCTACACCGTGGGCGCCATTAAGGAAGTGCCTGGAGTCCGCACCTTCGTCGCCGTGGACGGGGGTATGGGAGACAACATCCGCCCCGCGCTCTATGACGCCAAATATGATGCCCTCGTGGCGAACCGGGCCACCCAAGACCCCTCCGAAACGGTGACCATCGCGGGCAAGTACTGTGAGTCTGGGGATATCCTGGTCCGAGACACCAGGCTGGCGCCGGTCCAACCGGGCGACGTGCTCGCCGTCCCAGCCTCCGGTGCTTACGCTCCCGCCATGGCCAGCACGTATAACCTCAACGGACGGCCCGCCATCATCCTGGTGGGCGACGGCCGGGCCAGATTGCTCCGGCGGCGGGACTCCTACGAAGACCTGATGCGCACCGACGTGCTGTAGGCTGGACGCCTGTGCTTCGTATCCACGGCCATGAGTTCACCGTACGGCTCCTCCAAGACAGCCTTCGGCAGGGCAGGCTCCACCACGCGTACCTGCTGAGCGGACCGGCCCACGTCGGGAAGACGACCCTGGCAGTGCAGCTGGCCCAGGCCCTGAACTGCCGCGAGGACGAGCCTCCGTGTGGCGTATGCGCGTCGTGTCGGCGGATAGCCGATGGCCACCACGCCGACGTGCGTACGATCAGCCTCGTGTCGGACGACGGCACGGAGGCCCGCACCCTCATCGGCATCGAGACCATTCGAGACCTGCAACGCGCCGCGTACATGCGCCCCTACGAGGGTACCCACCGGGTCTTCATAATCCAGGAAGCGGACCGGCTCAGCGCCGAGGCGGCCAACGCGCTGCTGAAGGTGCTGGAGGAACCTCCGCCGGACCTCCTGTGGGTGCTGCTGACGTCGGACCTAGAGGCGGTGCTGCCGACCATCACCTCCCGGTGCCAAGCCATGGAGCTACGACCCCTGCCGGTAGGCCAAACGGCCCAGGTGCTCCAATCGTCCCACCAGCTGTCCGAGGAGGATGCGGAGCGCATCGCCCGGCTTTCTCGCGGCTGCGTCGGCTGGGCGCTTCAGGCCGCCGAGGAGCCGGCCCTCCTCGCCAGGCTCCACCAGCAGCTAGAGCGGCTTGTCGATGTGTCCAACGGTGGGCTGGAAGGGCGCTTCGCCTACGCCGCTGACCTGGCGCAGCGCTTTCAGCGAGACAGGGCCCAGGGCCGCGAACAGCTCCACCTGTGGTTACGCTGGTGGCGCGACGTGCTACTGGTCCAGCAGGATCGCCAAGCGCAGGTCGTCCACCAGGAGTGGCGGGAAGCGTTGGAAGGTCACGCCCGGACGCTCAGCCCGGCCCAGACCGTTAAATGGATCGATCTGCTCTATCAGACCCTGGACGCGCTGGAGCACAACGCGAATCCACGGCTGGCGCTGGAAGCGATGATGCTGGAGCTGCCCAAAGGGGCGACGTAGGGACAAAAAGGGGTTCGGAGAGGCCCGCTTAAGCCAAGGACGCCGCCGTACGGCTGGCAACGGCCCACGGGAGAAACACCCGCCACTCCTCGGGGATCTGGCGATGCATGAACTGATGGTACGGATTCACCCGGGGAGGGCGCGGCTCTCGCAGCAGGCTCATCCCCGCCGAGTTCGGCGTGCGGCCCGCTTTGCGATGGTTACACGGAACGCACGCGGTCACCACGTTTTCCCAGGAGTGGGTCCCACCTCGGACCCGGGGTACAACGTGGTCCAGCGTCAGCTCCCGGGCTACGCTTCCGCAGTACTGGCACGTGTAGTTGTCGCGCCAGAAGACCTCCCGCCGGGAAAGGCGTCTGATAAAGACCGGGCGCTTGATCATATGGAAGAGACGGATGACGGTTGGAATAGGGTAAGAGGCCGAAATGCTGTGGAGCTCACCGCGGCCATTGACCAACATCTGCGCCTTCTCGTGGAGCAGTAGCACCAGCGCCCTGCGGATGCCACAGATGTTCAGCGGCTCGTAGTTCTGGTTGAGTACCAAGACGCGTGCGTTCACACTGGTGCTCCCCGCGAGTGGAACTATGCGTCATCATATGGCCTCTCGTTGAGAAATTGCAATCCGCCGCTTCATGGCCCAGGCCGTGTCGGGCCGATAGACGCCATGAGCCCCAGCTTGGAGTAGGCAGCGGTCTATCTCTCGAAGGATGGATTCGCTGGTGAGGAGTGCCCTGCTACTTACGGAACCTGTCCAGCAAGGGATTGTTCAAGAGCGAGTTAAGCAGCTCGGTGATACTGTCGAACTCCTGCGGGAGTAAGGCCCTGACAAAGCCCAACTTGTCCACCAGCACCTCCGCCATTGCCGACTCCTTCACCGCGTTTTCCAGCGACTCGACGGGCACGATACCCATCACGCTGACGATGGCCGTGGCGGCGATGGCGCCGCCCGCCACTCCCAGCACCAGGCCCGCCAGATTGTCTATCCAGCCCAACATCAAGATGTTGAGCATCTGCTTCATGAGACGCCCTATAAACCATCCTGACGCCAGCCCTACCAGGACTACGAGGCCGAAGCCGAGCACCTGACGAATGCCCTCGTCGTCCGTGAAGGGCGTAAAGACCGTTTGCACTGACGTGTAGACCTGTCCCGCCATCAAGACGCCGATGGCGGCGCCAGCCAACGTGAAGGCCCACCGGATGACACCGTTGCGCCAGCCGAAAAACCCTAGAACAAGCACCAAGAGAAGGATCGTGATGTCGACCCAGTTCATTGTCCCCCCTCCGGAACGGGAGTTAGTCTAGGGTCACCAGAAGGAGCTACCGCTTCCCAGTCGGTGGGCGCTGGCGTCGCGTCGCGCAGCGGCGCGACTGGCGATGGTCTGGTGCGCTCGTGCAGCCGTACCAACAGCAGGACTCCCAGGAAGGAGAGAAGGTACCCTCCTAGCACGTCGCTGGGCCAGTGGACGCCCGAAGACACCCGGGCGGGCCCCATGAGTGCCGCGGGAGCCAGAAGCAGCGCAAGGGAGGACCAGCGAAGCCATCCAGTGCGTGTCCAGTGCCGCGTCAGCAGGTAGGCGAGGCCGGCAAATAAAGTGACCGCGAAGACCACGTGCCCGCTGGGGAAGCTGTAGCCAGAAGCGTCGACAAGCGCCTGAAGGTCCGACGGCAGGACCGGCCTAGGGCGATGCACGGCCCACTTCGTGAGGTAGACCACTGCGGTTTCCATCACGATAATGGCCGTCAGGACCACCGCGGGCCGCCGCAGTCCTCGGTAGACGAGCCAGCCAGCGGCCGCCGCTGTCAGGAGAAACGAAAATGCGGGGTGGCCCAAGACGTTCATCCACGAGATGAGCTCCCAGGTGCGGTCGTTGACAACGCCTTGGAGCAGTCGCACCCCCTCCACGTCTCCCGGCCACCTGTCCCAGATGGCGGCCGCCACCGAGGCCAGGAGCACGCCCGCCAGAAAAACGGCGATGGGCACCGAGTTGGGAGGCACCCTCCATCGGAGGAGTGCCGCCGCACGGGGAGAAGGCTGGGTCATAGGGGCCACTATAGCGTCCGGCGCAGTGGCAGACAACGTGGCCGACCCTCAGGCCAGGTGAGGCCTCTCCCCGAATCGAAGGAAAATCCAGCTAGACAGCGTAGATGGGAGCGTCTTTAGTAATAAGGCGCGCTTCCGCGTCGAGCGCCTGGCGTAAGTACTTGGGTAGGGCGAACAGTCCCGTGTGCGCGGTCCCATCGTAGAATCGCAGCGTCGATGCGAGGCGGTCCTGCAGCCGTTGGTCTATCTCCCCGGGATGCATGCTGGCCACGGCGGGCGAGTCCGCCAGGCCGCCGCTAACGAAACCCCAAAGCGTGCCGAAGCTGGGCACGTACAGCCGGTAGGGGAGCGCGTGCGGGAACTGAGACCCCACCGTACGGTGAATGGCGGTGAAGACCTCCCCATGGTTGGTGGGGCCGGCGGGGCCGGCCTGGGCAACCATCAGGCCACCCGGGTTTAGGCGGGAGCGCACCAACTCGTAAAACTCGGCGGTGTAGAGAAGGTAGGCGGGACCACTCTCCAGCGGGTCCGGGACGTCGATGATGATCACGTCGAACCGCTGTGGGGTGCCCTCGAGGTAGGTCAGGGCGTCGTCGTGGTGGAGTTGCAGCCGGGGATCATCGAAGGCGCCGGCGTGGTGGTTTGGCAGGTACCGGCGGCACAGCTCCACCACCTCGGCGTCGAGGTCCACCATGACCACCTGCTCGACGATGCGATGCCGTAGTACTTCGCGGGCCGTCGCCCCCTCTCCACCGCCCGCGATAAAGACGTGCCGTGGCCCGTTATGCGCCGTCATCACCGGATGGACCAGCCCCTCGTGGTAGACGAACTCGTCCGCTTCTGTGGACTGGGTCTTGCCGTCCAGCACCAGGGTCCGGCCAAAGGGGCCCGTCTCTACGATCAAGACGTGCTGGTACTTGGTCTGGCCGGTGTAGAGCACCTGCCGTAGCTCGGCGGCCTGGACAAGGTCCGGGCTTATGTGCTCCAGGTGCCAGGCCGCAGGGTCAGGTAGACGGTCCATGGTGGGGGATCGAGCCTAGGAGAGGGGGACTGGTGCGCTCTGCGGGCCGCGGGAAAGCTCCGTCACCTCCGGGTCCGTGCTCTCCAATTCGTGGATGATGAAGCTGACGGCCTGGTTGGGGTCAAACCCCTCACCACAGGTAAAGATGTCCATGGCGGCGTAGCCGTACTCAGGCCACGTGTGGATGCATAGGTGGGACTCGGCGATGGCCACGACCCCGGTGACACCTTGGGGGCTAAACTGATGGAAGATATGGTCAATGACGGTAACGCCCACCGCATCTGCAGCCTCCAGCAGCGACTTCTGGATGAACTGCAAATCGTTAAGCTTTGCCGGGTTACAGTCCCGCAGCTCCACTAATACGTGATGTCCCAGTGCAGCCAACCAAGCAGCCCTCCTTCCCGAGGGGTCACAAACGCGAAGTCTATCAGCCCACCCCAACCCCCGCAAGGCGTGGGTCTCGGCCCCGCCTTACTGGCTCACCGCAGGCCGGCCGCGGCATTGGCGGCGTCCCAATCGACCACTCCCTCCAGCAGTCCGGCTAAGCGGTCCACCTTGGCCACATGGTGGACAGACGTCCGCTGATGGATGGTCTCCAGCGCTGCGGCGGCCTCAAGGGTACCTTGCTGCGCCACCAGTAGGGGCACCTCCTGCTCGTCGGCGCGCTGGTGGACGTACTGAGGGGGCTCCGAGCACGCCGTCAGCACAAGGCAGCTCATGGGGAAGTTCAGCGCCGACATGGCGATGTCCATCCGGCCACCCCGTACGATCACCGCCTGGTTGGGATAGCGGCCGAAGTAGTTGCCGCCCCACTCCAAGATGAGCCCGCCGATGATGAACTGCTCCACCAGCCGCTGGTCTTCGGAGGCCCAAGTGAGGAGCTCGGCCGAGAGGTGGTCCGCCACCTGTCGGACCGTCGGCGCCAGCATGGCCCGGTCCTCGGGTACGGTCCCGAGCACCCGCGCCCCCGCTTCCTGGATGGCTGGCGTCAGCCGGTCCGCCGCGTCGTGCCCCGCGTAGCGGGTGCAACGGTTGATAAGCACTCCAGCCAGGCCGTCTCCGAACGCCTCTTGCCAGGGCGCAACGGCGCCCGCGTCGAGGCCTGGGGCGTAAGGAAGCACTCCAACGACCCTACTTCCTGTCCTTTGGGCTACCCCTTGGGCCAATGCCCCCGTTGCGCTCACCCGCGAGCCCTGGGCGTCGGTGAGGGGCAGGCCCTCCACTATCACCACGTCGGCCTCCCGAGCGAGCTCCTCTAATTGGACGGCGATGGAGTCTCCAAGCGCTGGGTCTAGGGCTCCGCCCTCGAACTCCCGAGTGTCCGTGCCAGCGTTAGGCGCTATGGTGCTAAAGAGCCGCGAATCGGCCCCCGGCGTCTCCCCTGACAGCTCCAGGGGCTTGAAGAGCGCCACGCGCTTGCCCGCTCGCTGCCAGGTGGTGGCCAGCGCGGCGCACACGGCCGTGCTACCAACGCCCGGAGAGCTGCCGGCGATGTAGAGAACTCCCATCGTGTGCCACTCCTTACCGTATCGTGGGGCGTCGCTGAGGGAGTATATCGTACACGCCCTCTAGTGGGGTGAATCAGTCCCGACCTGCCGGGGGACAGGACAGGCTCAGCAACACCTATAGCGCCTGTCATTCCGAGTCCTTCCAGGGAAGGACTCGGAATCTGGTACCAGACCCTTCACTTCGTTCAGGGTGACAGAAGGGGCTTGTGGTGGGATCCGATTCCATGAGGAGTCCGATTTATCGGACCTGTCGAACCATGGGGACCCCGCAAATGGGTGCAGGGGAAACCCTGCCTGCTATACTGGAGTTTCGTACGAGAAGATGAGGAAAACGCCGCTTCACCATACGGTAACCGTCCGGGTCCCGGCCACCACCGCCAACCTGGGGCCGGGCTTTGATTGCTTGGGCATGGCCCTCTCGCTGTGGAACCGCGTCCGCATTCGGTGGGGTGGCCCGGCAGGCGTGACGGTCCATGGAGAGGGCGAGGGACACCTCCGCCGTGACAAGTCAAACCTGGTCTACCGGGCCGCTCAACGACTTCTGCGGGAGGCCGGTGTGCCGGAAACCGAGCTCCAGATCGTCACCTGGCAGGACGTGCCCTTGAGCCGTGGGCTAGGCAGCAGCGCGTGCGCCATTGTCGGTGGGCTGGTGGCTGCCAACGCCATGATGGGCTATCCCGTGCCGATGCCTCACGTGCTTGACTTGGCAACGGAGATGGAGGGGCACCCCGATAACGTAGCCGCGGCCCTTCTGGGGGGATGCTGCGTGGCGTTGAAAGACGAGGAGCGCATCCACGCGGCCCAGGTGCCGCTCCCCGATGACCTCCAGTGCGTTGTGTTCATTCCCGAACAACGGATGCCGACCAAGAGGGCCAGAGAGGTGCTGCCGTCCACGGTCTCCCGCCAGGATGCCGTATTCAATATCGGGCGGACCGGACTGCTTGTCGCCGGACTGGCTACCGGGCACTTGGAGTACTTGCGTATGGCCACCCAGGATCGGCTTCATCAGCCCGACCGCCAGCGCGTGTTCCCGCCCATGAAGCAACTCTTCGCCAACGCGCTGAGCGCGGGGGCGGACGGCGTTTTCCTCTCTGGCGCCGGCTCCTCCGTGGTGGCGCTCACGCGAAAATCGGAGCACCGGGCGATGACCATCGGGTACGAGATGGCCGATGCGGCGGACAAGGCGCGGCTGCCTGGGGAGTTTGTCATCCTAGACCCGGCGCCCAGCGGTGCCATGGTGCTTGCCCTGGGCGTGGAGGCGTAGATGGCCCTTCTCGTTCAGAAATACGGCGGCTCTTCGCTGGCCACCGCGGAGCTTATTCGCGGCGTAGCCAAGCGTATCGCTCGGGAGCGGGGCCGTGGTCACCAAATTGCCGCGGTCGTGTCCGCTATGGGGGACACCACCGACGAGCTCATCACCTTGGCCGACCAGATTGCCCAGAACCCGGACCCGCGGGAGCGGGACCTGCTGCTTTCAACGGGGGAGCTCATCTCCGGCACGCTGCTGGCCATGGCGCTCCGAGAAATAGACGTACCCGCCGTCAGCCTGGGTGCGGGCCAGGCGGGCATACGCACCGATACCGTCCATGGCAGGGCTTCCATCATCGCCATGGACCCGGCACGGGTCCGCCACGAGCTAGAACAGGGCAAAGTGGCCATCGTGGCCGGCTTCCAAGGCATGACGGAGGAGATGGATGTCACCACCCTTGGCCGGGGCGGGTCCGACACCACGGCGGTCGCTTTGGCCGCCGCGCTTCAGGCCGATCGCTGCGAGGTGTACACCGATGTGGACGGCATCTTCACCGCGGACCCCCGCGTGGTGCCTGAAGCACGCAAGCTCGATTCCATCGGCTACGAGGAGATGCTGGAGCTTGCCAGCTACGGCGCCAAGATGCATCCGCGGTCCATTGAGCTGGCGGCGTGGTACAAGGTGCCGGTCCTGGTGGCTTCCAGTAGGGGTGACGTGCCTGGTACGCTAATTCATGAGGGAGCGGAGATGGAAGTTCGCAATAAAGTTCGGGGCGTGACCTATGACGGGGGCATAGCCCGGATAACGGTACGGAGCGTTCCCGATAGCCCTGGCATCGCCGCCGCGCTGTTCGAGCCGCTGTCAGACGCGCTCGTCAGCGTGGACACCATCGTCCAAAACGCCAGCGCCGACCGGCTGACCGACGTATCGTTTACCACGACCCAGGCAGAGGCCGCCAAGGCCCTGGAGATCTGCCGGGAAGTCGCGGATCGGATCGGCGCGGCCGAGTGCGTCAGCGACGAGCACTTGGGCAACGTTAGCATCGTGGGCACGGGCATGCAGAACGCGCCGGGCTACGCCTCGCGCATGTTCCGAGCCCTGTTTGAGGCGGGGATCAACATTGAGATGATCACCACCTCGCAGATACGCATCACCTGTATCGTGGACGAATCGCGGGTCCAAGACGCCGTCCGCGCCCTCCATCGTGCGTTCGAGCTAGACCAAGCCTAGGCGCCGTCAACCTTCATTGGCCCCTTCCACCAGCAGCTAGACTGCTTTGCCGCCGCGGGAAACGTTTTCTCGCTGCCGCACAAATGCGTGCTAACCCCCTTGACTGGTAGTGGCCGTTGCAGCAATCTACGCTACCTCAGGAGCAGGATTGCACCCCTTTCAGGTCACCGGCGCCTTGCTCCGATGGTGGCGACGGCTAAGGCTGAAAGGGTTGTGAGACAGCGCGGGCCTGTTGCGGTAGTAAGAACGGATCCGTTACGGGCCTCGAGGGGACAAATGACTATTCCCAAGATTGATGAGCGTGAGCGCCTGTGGCGGAAACGGACCGGGGAGGCCATCGCTTTGGCCGTGAAGAGCCAGTGGGAACAGGCCGCGCAGGTAAACCGGCAGGTCCTGGAGCTTTCCCCGGGCGACGTTGAGGCGTGGAACCGTTTGGGTAAAGCGCAGCTGGAGCTGGGTGACTATAAGGACGCCCAGGAGGCGTTCAAGCACGCCCTGGACCTGTCGCCCCGCAACGCCATCGCGCGTAAGAACCTGGACCGCCTGGTGCTCCTGAAGACGTCTTCACCATCTCGGCCCAATGGCCGCTGCGTGCCTTCCAGCTTCTTCATCGAGGAGAACGGAAAGACGGCTCGCGTGACCCTCCTGGCGCCCGCCGATGCCTATGCCCTGGCGGCTATTTCCGCCGGCGAGCCGGTGGAGCTGAAGTGTCGAGGAGAGGCCCTTGAGGTGCACGACGTGGGCGACCGGTACCTTGGGCGGTTGCCGTCCGCCTTGGGATGTCGCCTTATTCAGCTCATGGATGGCGGGAACCGCTACCAGGCCGCCGTGTTCAACGTTACGCGCGATCACGTCATCATTCTCCTGCGGGAGGCCTACCGGCACCTGTCTCAGCGGAACGTCCTTTCCTTCCCCGCGTCGTACGTTTCGGCCACCGCAGCCCGGACCAACGGCGCCCCCGCGCGTGACGAAGACGAGCAGGACCGGCCGGGCCAGGCCCGCGATACCGGGGACGAGGAGGACGGCCCGGAGTGGCTCCTCGAGGACCTGGATGCGGCCATCTTCGCCCCGATGGAGAGCGACCAGGAGGACGAGTAAGGCCGCTGGATGGGGACTGTCCAAGGCCCTATAATCGGCTGGACTGCCCTCTGGAGGTCGCGGGTGCCCCTCATCGCCGTCACCGCCTCATCAGAGAAACACGCTCAAGCGTATGCCGAGTCCATAAAGCGCCGCGGCGCGGACGTTCGTCTGCTCACGCCAGGCGCTGGTCTTACTCCGGCGCAGGCCTTGGACGGTGTCGGCGGCGTCCTGCTGAGCGGCGGTCCTGACGTCCACCCCCAGCGCTACGGTCAGCAGGTTGACCCCGCCGCAAACGTGAAGTCGAACCTTGCTCGCGACGAGATGGAGTTTGCTCTGCTCCACGAGGCGCTTGCCCAAGACATGCCGGTCCTGGGCATCTGCCGGGGTATGCAGGTGCTCAACGTAACCTTCGGCGGCTCGCTCATCCAAGACATCCCGGGTCACCAGGCCGCTGTTCACTCGGTATTCGTCTCGCCCGGCAGTAAGCTGGGGGCCATTATCGGGGCCGGCGGCTACTTCCGGACGAACAGCCAGCACCATCAGGGGCTGAGAGACGCCCACCGCGCTCGCGACCTTCTGGCCTCGGCCTATATGCACGACGACGGCATCATCGAGGCGCTGGAGAGCCCGGCCCATTCGTGGGTGGTTGGCGTCCAGTGCCACCCTGAGCGCGAGGACGAAGTGCCTAGGGGGTTTCTAAACCTGTTCGGCGGTCTGGTTCAGTGGGCCGAACGCTTCGCGGAGACGGGCCATGGATAGAGGCCCGAACACGCCTCGGCCTTAAATCCGCAGGCACGATTTGAAGCCTCGTCGGGGGCGGGCGTTCAAGGCGGGACTGGGAGCTCGCGAAGGCTGGTCACGGCCCTGTTCCCAGGCTTTTCCTACCCACCATGCCATGGTCCTGTATTGAGGCCTCATTTCCCTGTTGGAACGGGGCATATTCTGCTATAATAAAGGGCGATTTAACCCACTATTTCGTGTTACAAACACCCGAGGTCTACCACCTGTTGCGGGTTAACCTCAAAACGGTTCCACCCATAGCGACTTCCGCGTAACACCTAGAGTACGTCGAAAGGAGCCACCATGGTCCTGGCCAGTGCTGGCAACATCAGGCCCGTTCGAATCGAAGAGGAGATGCGTACCGCCTACTTGGACTACGCCATGAGCGTCATCGTGTCCAGGGCGCTGCCTGACGCTCGCGACGGGCTGAAGCCGGTGCAGCGGCGCATCCTGTACGCCATGCACGAGATGGGCCTCCGGCCCAACGCCGCATACAAGAAGAGCGCCGGCGTCATTGGCGAGGTTATGGGCAAATACCACCCCCACGGCGACGTTCCCATCTACGACACCCTCGTGCGCATGGCCCAGAGCTTCTCCATGCGCCATCCCCTCATTCAAGGCCAGGGCAACTTCGGCTCGGTAGACGACGACCCCCCCGCGGCCATGCGCTATACCGAGGCGCGCCTTGCTGCTATCGCGGAGGAGATGATGGTTGACATCGACCGCAACACGGTCAACTTCGTCGATAACTACGATGGGTCTCAACAGGAGCCCACGGTGCTGCCTACCCGGCTGCCCAACCTCTTGGTCAACGGCTCCTCGGGTATCGCGGTAGGCATGACCACCAACATTCCACCCCATAACCTTGGCGAGATCTGCGACGCCATCATGCACCTGCTGGACAACCCCGAAGCCACCATCGACGACCTCCTGAATTTCGTCCAGGGCCCCGACTTTCCCACCGCCGGAATCCTGATGGGCCGGGACGGCATGGACGCCGCGTACCACACCGGCCGAGGCCGCGTCACGGTCCGGGCACGGGCCAGTATCGAGGAGGTCGACCGGAGTGGCACCCGGGAGCGGATCATCATCACAGAGCTACCCTATCAGGTGAACAAGGCGACTTTGGTAGAGCGGATTGCGACGATGGCCAAGGAGCACCGGATTGACGGCATCTCCGAGATCCGTGATGAGTCGGGCCGCCAAGGGATGCGGATGGTAGTGGAGCTGCAGCGCGGCGCCGCTGCCGAGCAGGTGCTCAACAACCTCTACCAGCACACGGCGCTCCAGAGTGCCTTCCACTTCAACATGCTGGCCCTCGTCGATGGACAGCCACGGCTGCTGAACCTCAAGGCGGCCCTGGGGCACTACATTGAGTTTCGCCGCACCGTGGTCCGCCGTCGCGCCGAATATGACCTGGGCAGGGCCCGGGACCGGGCCCACATCCTTGAAGGGTTGCGCACCGCCCTACAGAACTTGGACGAGGTGATTGCCCTCATCCGTGGGTCCAACGACGTGGAGACCGCCCGCCAAGGACTGATGGCCCAGTTCGGCCTGACCGAGATACAGGCTCAAGCGATCCTAGACATGCAACTTCGACGCCTCGCCGCGTTGGAGCGAGAGCGCATCGAGAACGAATACCAGGAGCTGCAGGATCGGATCAGAGGGCTGGAGGAGTTGCTGACCACCCCCGCCAAGGTGACAGCGGTGGTGCGCGAGGAGACCGAGACCCATCGGAAAGCCTACGCCGGCAGCCGTCGCACCGAGCTATGGGACGAAGAGGCGTTGAACTTTACCAAGGAGGAGCTCACCCCCCACGCCGACGTGGTCATTACCCTCAGCGACCGGGGCTACCTGAAGCGGTTGCCCATCGAGGCCTACCGGCTCCAGCGCCGAGGCGGCAAAGGCGTCCGGGGTCAGGAGACCCGTGAAGGAGACGCCATCCAGCAGATGGTGGTGGCCGATACCCACGATTGGCTTCTCTTCTTCACCAACCGAGGACGAGTATACCGAGAGCGCGTGTTCAACGTGCGCTCCGACGCCACACGTCAGACGCGTGGGACACCCATTCAGAACCTGATTAACATCCCGCCGGAGGAACGCGTCAACGCGCTCGTGCGCGTCAGCGACCTGAACGTGGAACGGTACATCGTCATAGCCACCCGGCTGGGTGAGATCAAGCGCATGCACCTTCGCCAGTTCGCGAACATCCGCAGTAACGGGCTGTTGGCCATGGACCTCGAAAGTGGGGACCAGGTCTTGGTGGCGCGCCTGGCCGAGCCACACATGCGCATCATCATGGTGAGCCGCAACGGAAAGGGCGTCCAGTTCATGCTGGACGAGGTGGCCATCCGCCAGACCCGCGGTGCGGGCGGCGTCCGAGGCATTCGGCTGATCGACAAGGACGAGCTGGTGGCCATGGACGTTGCCAACGCCGCCGACAACCTCTTGGTGCTCACCGAGCGAGGCTACGGCAAGCGCACCGCCGTCAAGCACTTCAGGGTCACGGGACGGAACGTCCAGGGTGTCATCGCCCTGCGGATCAATGACAAGACGGGCTCCATCGCCGGCGCCGTGGTCACCGGGCCCGACGTGGAAGAGGTCATGGTCGGCTCAGCCAAGGCCATGGTCTTCCGCACCCGAATCGATGAGATCCGGACCTTGGGTCGCACCACCCAAGGTGTGAAGGTGATGACGAAGCTTTCCGACGCTGACCAAGTGATCTCTATCAGCGCCTTCAAGGAGGGCGCCGTTCAAGACGTGATCCAAATGCCCAGGCTGTCGGCGCCGAGGCAGGACAGCCGTACCAACGGCAAGAACGGCAAGTCTGCGCGTCAGCTGTCCATGGAGGTGGACGCCGGCGATGCGGGTGACGCAACCGAGACTGAGGACGACGATCTGGACGATGATGCGGATGAGACGCCGGAAGATGGCGAGTAGCCCGTTGTTTGACACCTACATGGCCATCTCCTAGAATCGATATATTGCGTTATGCCCTACGCCATTATTGAGACCGGTGGGAAACAGTATCGGGTTCAGCCGGGCGACACCATCGAAGTGGAGTCGCTCCGGAGTGAGCCTGGCAGCACCGTTGAGCTGGACAGGGTCCTGGTGCTGAGTGAAGACGACGGCGTCACCGTAGGCCGGCCCCAGGTCGACGGCGCCCGCGTGGTGGCCGAGGTCCAGGAGCACGGCCGTGGTAAGAAGATCGTGGTCTTCAAATACAAGTCCAAGACACGCTACCACCGGAAGCAGGGGCACCGTCAGGCGTACACCAGGCTTGTCATCAAAGAGATCGTAACCGGGGCGACGGCGACTTAAGCACTCGGAGCAGGAGAGGGACACGTGGCGCATAAGAAAGCGGGCGGCAGCACTCGGAACGGCCGAGACAGCAACTCCCAGCGCCTGGGGGTGAAGCGTTTCGGTGGTCAGCTGGTTCGTGCCGGCACCATCATCGTGCGTCAGCGCGGTACTCGCATCCATCCAGGTCGTCACGTTGGCATGGGACGCGACTTCACCCTGTACGCGTTGGTGGACGGCACCATTCGCTTCGATCACGCATCCAAGACGTCAAAGCGGGCCAACGTCGTTCCGGTGGAGGCGCTGACAGCGGCGTCGTAGCGCGGGACGAAGACGAGGCTCCCCCTACCGCTCCCTACAAGGCGCAGAAGCAATGAAAACAGACATTCATCCTACCTACTATCCCCACGCCCAGGTGGTCTGCTCGTGCGGCAACACCTTCACCATCGGCGCGACGAAAGAGCAGATCAAGGTTGAGGTGTGCAGCGCCTGTCACCCGTTCTTCACGGGCGAGCAGCGCATCGTCGACACCGAAGGGCGTGTCGAGCGGCTGAGGCGGCGCTTCAACCTGACCTAGCGTATTGCCCTATTTCGCGGGCCCCGCCCCGTGGCATACATCGGCCATCGGAGTCTCTCGTGGCGCAGCAGCAACAATTCGTCTACGGTGGGCAGGCCGTTATCGAGGGCGTGATGATTCGAGGCGGGCGCGCCTACTCCGTGGCGGCCCGTCGGCCAGACGGCGAGATCTCCTCCATCACCCACCCCGTTCCCCGCTGGGGAGCGTCCAGTTGGCGGCGAGTCCCCTTGGTACGGGGCACCTTGGTGCTCTTGGAGATGCTGGTCATCGGGATGCGCGCCCTTACCTACTCGGCGCGGGTCGCCGCGGGCGACGAGACCGGTGAGGAGTCCATATCGAACTGGGCCATCGCGCTCACCATGCTGATCTCCGCCGGGTTCGCCATCACGCTCTTCTTTATCGCACCCCTGTTGCTCGTGGACTCAGGCGTGGACCGGTTCACCGACTCCGCCATCATCAGCAACGTCGTGGAGGGGGTGGTGCGCCTGTTGATCTTTCTGGTCTACCTCGTGGCGATTGGGTGGATGCCCAGCATCCGCCGGGTGTTCGCCTATCACGCGGCGGAGCACATGACGGTCCACGCCCAGGAAGCACGTCTGCCGCTGGAGACGGCCAACATCCGGCGCTTCTCCGCCGCCCACCCTCGCTGTGGCACGGCCTTCCTACTCACCGTGATGGTCGTCTCCATCCTCGTATTCGCGCCCCTGGGCCAGCCGGACCTGCCCTTGCGGATCGCATCCCGGGTCCTCCTCATCCCCGTCATCGCTGGGGTCAGCTACGAGGTCATCCGCTTCAGCGGGGCCCATAGCGGCAACGCGCTGGTGAAGCTGCTCATGGTGCCCAGCCTGGCCCTTCAGAAACTCACCACGCGGCCGCCCGACGACGACCAGATTGAGGTGGCCATCTTCGCCATGGAGGCGGCGCGGGCCGCCGACCAGGCTGCCATCGAAGGCGCGGAGTGACCTTCGGCGAAGCGGCCGCGACACCCGATAGCGTTTGAGAAAGGGGAATCCCATGGCCACCATCACGGTCCAGAGCATTGACAGGATGACCCATCTGGTGACCACGGACCGCCACGGGATCGTGGGTGACGAGCCACCCCCCTCGGGCGATGGCCTGGGCATGGACCCCTACGAGCTGCTGCTCGCTTCTTTGGGCACCTGAACCTCCATGACCCTTCGGCTGTACGCCGAACGAAAAGGATGGCCCTTGCACGCCGTGACGGTGGAACTGAGCCACGAACGCGTCCACGCTGACGACTGCGAGGAGTGCGACGAGCGGGCGGACGGGTACGTGGAGCTCATCCGCCGATACATCCTAGTAAGCGGCCCGCTGACCCAGGAGCAGGGCCAACGCCTCCGAGAGATCGCGGCCAAGTGCCCCGTGCACAAGACCCTCCTGGCCACCCCGCAGATCGTGGACGAGCTGGACGTGGCTGACCAGGGGTAGGCTTGCCTCCGCCACGCTACCTTCGCTTCGCCGCTGGAGCATGATTGCTCGGCGCGTGCCGTGGCTTTACGGCGAAGGTGCCGTTTCCTAACATCGGCTACTTTGCTGCTGATGATAGGATCGCATACACCGAAAGGGGACCACTAAACGGGAAGGAGCAAGAGACATGCTGGCCAATGGACCTATAGTCCCGATACTGCCTGCCGTTGACATGGAGCGCGCCAAGCGCTTCTATCATGAGAAGCTGGGACTGAAGCTTGTGGCTGATTCGGAGGGGGGCTGCATCCTTGAGTGCGGCGACGGCTCAAGGCTCTTTATTTACCCCCATGAGGCTACCAAGGCGGACCACACGGTGGCCGGGTTCAGCGTTGACGACGTCGAGACGGAGGTACGAGAGCTACGGGCGAAGGGCGTGGTCTTCGAAGAGTACGACATGCCCGGTGTTAGCAACCAGCAAAAGTGGGACACATTGGGAGCCGAGAGATCAGGGGCTGGATGGAGGTCTGGCGAGCTCCCTGAGGGCCCTGTTGTAGCGTCGTCGCCGTTCGGTGGTTTGAGCCTTCACCTCCTTCCTGCGTTGTAGGATCTCTTGCCGTCTTCCCTTGAGCACGTCTGATGGTGTCACGTTGCCCAGAGCCTTGTGATAGCGCCGGTAGTTGTAGTAGCTGACGAAGGCCGCGATAGCAGCCTCAAGGTCGGCGGGCAACTCATAAGGCACCTGGTTGACGTCCCGTTTGATGGTCTGGTGGTAGCGCTCCAGCTTCCCGTTGGTCTGAGGGTGGAAAGGAGTTGCTAGGATGTGCTTGATGCCAACCATCCCCAGGTAGTCCCTGAATGCTCTTGAGACATAGCCTGGACCGTTGTCACTCAGCAGCCTGGTGCGGTCTGTGACTGGAACTTGGTCCATGCTGGTCGTGTCCACAGCATCCTGGACCACCTCGATGAAGGAGTCGGCCGTCATGTCTTGCTGAAGCCTGTGAGCCAGGATGAAGCGGGAGTAGTCGTCCATAACGGTGACCAGGTAGTAGTAGCCCCACCCAACCACCCTGAAGTATGAGGCATCGGTGGCCCACATCTGGTGAGGTCCTGTGGTCTTGCGGTGGTACTCCTTCCCCGTGGCCAACCGCATCTCAGGCCTCTTCACTAGGCCCTCCCTGCCCAGGATACGGTAGACGCTGGACTCTGAGACTGAGAAGCCCTGGTTGTCGGTGATCCCCGCGGCCAGCTGACGGCAGCTCAGCTCTGGCATCTCCCTGGCTGATAACAGGACTGAGCGTTCTTCCTGAATAGTAAGACGGTTCCATGGTGGCTGATCGCCTCCTGGTCGGTCCTCAAGTCCTTGTTGGTCTTGGCGTCTGAGCCACCGGTAGTAGGTGCTCTTAGGGATGCCCAGCTCTCTGAGGACCTTTCGCTTGGGGAGGGGAGACGAGGATACTTTGGTAACTACCTCTGCCTTCTCCGGGGCGCTCATCCGCTGGTACCGGTGGCGTCCTGGGGCATGGGGATGACCGTTTTTTTGAGACGGTACGCCTCCAGCGACAGATCGGCCACTAGCTCCTTGAGTTCCCCGTTCTCTCGCTTGAGTTGCCCTACCTCATGCTGAGTGGCGTCCCGAACCGAGTCACGGGTCAACCTCTCCTTGCCCGCCTCCATGAACTCTTTGGTCCACGAGTAGTAGGAGTGGGGCTTGATCCCCTCCCGCCGGCACAGGTCGTTGACTGTGACCTCGCGGCGGAAGCCCTCCAGAACAATTCGGATCTTCTCTTCGGGGGTGTACTTACGTCGGGCAGCCGCCTTCACTGTGCGGACGAAAGACCTGGTCTGCTCGCTTCGTTCCTCGGCGGCCTCTGCTTTGCTTACTTCTAATTGGGACACATCTGCTCCTTTCTGTGGGTAGCTCTACCCTCATTTCAGGAGCTCACACCACCCTCCGACTCTCGGGTTTTCCTACCCTTATATGTGTCCCATTATCGCTGACGGTCTACAATGCCCGGCTTGAAGACGGTGGACGGCATCGCCACGATGGGGGAGATGAAAGGCGCTTGGTTCAAGGATAGCGAAGGCAACACCATCGGCATATCCAACGTGGGCCGCGGCTCCGTTTAGGCAAGCCGCGTGGGCGGGGGAGATGATTACGCGCCCTGACATCGGCGACGGTGATTTGCTCGCGATCGAAGTCGCCACGCTCTTCGTGCTGACTGAATCCGGTCGGATCCAGCATGAGAACGACCCAGATCGATCCGCGGGGCCCCGCTTGTACCTCGCGGGATGTGAGTCAGGCAACGTCGTTCGCATCCGCCATGATGTCGGGGAGCAGACGGCACGAGCGATCGACGCCCTCGTTGCTGACGAGCCACCGTTTAGCGACCCAGACAGCACACCTCTCCATCTCGACGACTACGTCGAGCTCCTCGCTGCGGAGGGCCGGTCGAGCAACGGAGCGCCGGGTTGATCTATTGCTTCCCGGACCATCTCGGGGACGAGCACGACGTGACGCTCATCCGCTCTGACACGCCCGAGGGCGACCGCTTCCTTGCCAGTCTGGCGGACGACCAGGCGATGCCACAAACCTTTGTGGCACTAGGGTTTGTGGCGGCCACTGATATTTGGGCACCGTGGTGTATCGCGCTCCACCAAGGTGAGATTGCGTCAATCGGGATGACGGCACGGACCGGACCGACAGGTGCCGAGGCTGGCGTGGTTACAGTCCCGGCGTTGCGAGGACGTGGCTTCGCGACAGCAGCGACGGCCGGGTGGGCGTCGCTCCAATCGCTTCATGGGCGCGCCCTGTTCTACAGTACGCAGCGGACGAATGTCTCCTCCCAGCACGTCGCCGACCGGCTCGGCCTACGCTTCATTGGCGCGAGTCTCCGGCTCACGTAGAGACGAGACAACACCGGGAACGTCGTCGCACCTGTTCAGGCCGTCCGCGTCGGCGACCGGCTCGGTCTCAGGGAGCATGAAATGATCTACTACACCGAATCGATCGACGTCATCAAAGTCAACCACCTCGAAGGTTTTTTCCAAGGATGGCCAAATCCACCGACCGCGGACACCCACCTAAGGCTATTGGGAAGCAGCAACGAGATTGTGCTAGCGGTCGATGATGAGACCGAAAACGTCGTAGGCTTCATCACGGCGGTTACCGACAATGTTCTGAGCGCATATATTTCATTCCTCGAGGTGTTGCCCTCCTATCAACGGGTGGGAATTGGAACGGAGCTGATGCAGAGGATGCTGAGGAAGTTGAGCGGGCTATACACAGTGGGCCTGCTGTGTGATCCAGAAGTCACACCTTTTTACACCCGGCTAGCCATGACTCCGACAAATGGAATGATGGTCTTGAACTACACCCGGCAATCAGGTGAATAACAGCAAATCGCCTTGTGCCTCGAGACCCGACAGTCAAGAACCATCGTGCATCGACAGTGAGGCGTATCGGGAAGGGGCCATAGCAGGTAACAGCGGACCAAGCTAGACTTCCCCTGCTTCACTCGGCTAGGGGCACGAACATCCACTGACACGCTTGACCGCCAGTGACCCTCATTTGGTGGCCTTTCCCCGTAAGGTCTTCCGCCAACATTACGGAGCCAGGCCCCATGTGGCGCACCTCACCATCGCTGGCGGTGATGTCTGCCTCCCCCGATAGGACGAGCACGAACTGCCGGCGCCCCTCGTTATGCCAGTCACCAAACGTACCTGCCGCTATCGTCGCGAAAGTTACGCGGGTAACGTCATAGGGCGCTGCCTCGATGTCCTCGAAATGTGATACTTCATCATCGCCAGTGTACACGCGGAACATTGAGGAACCCATCACAACTCCTTAGCGGACCCCGAATAGGCTGGACGCAGTATACGCGCATTATGCGTACGCGTGTTCTGAATTAGTCAAGAGGGGGGTCGGGTTACTGCGGGCGCCGGGGGTACGGCGTACCGGGCGGGACGTAGCCTTTGAACTCGTCGCGGGGGACGCGCTTCGGGCGGCCTGGGCCGTAGAGGTCCATCGGTATGAGGCGGGGCGCGGCGGTGGGCCGGTTGCGGGGCCGCCAGTAGTGGTACTTCCGAGCGCACGCTGGACATTGCCACGGCCAGTCCGTCCGGTCGGCGGCCCGGACCGGCGCCCCGACCAGGCCGTGCCACTCACACCACCGGCAGGTGAACGTGAAATAGTCGTATGCCTCCATCCGCTGCGCCTGTGGATTCCAGCCGTCCCCGGTGGAGAGGTACTTACCGGCGCTCGCTACCATGGGTTACTCCTTGTCGCCGGGCCACCTGCAACCCATACCACGGCCATTTCTTCAGGAGGTGGGTCGTTGAGAAGAGCCGCCGCTTGCAGTATGGGCAGTGCGCATCGCGTAGCCGTGTAGGGAGTGGCTTTCCGGCTCTCCACCTATAGGCTGTCCGGCAATGGCGGCACTTGCCCTGGAGAGTGCGCGGGGAGCCTATCTCGTGGGGATACGGCTCGGGCATGGCGGCAGCTATATAGGACAACCTAATAAGGCACTTGTCACACCATGCTCGAAAGTTGCCATGCTCATCGCAGACTACTTGCTTCCTATCGAGAAGTGTGCGTTGATGGTCGATTTGGGTAGTAGTCATCGGGAACCTCCTGTTCTGCAAGCGGTGGCAACAAAGCTCTGAGTTCTTGTAAGGAGGTATATAGCGCCTCCAAACAAAGGTTTCGTTATTTAGTGCCGCCCCAGGGGTAGACGATGCGCCGGAGCTTCCGCCTCACTAGCCAGGCAATGATGCGGTCCTTTAGCCATCGCGGGACACACCGTAGGAGCTTCATTCTCGGACCCCCCTTTTTCACTCGGCCCACCTTTCGTAATACCCCCGCGTGGAACGCTTGCGCTTGTCTGTCGCCCCTGGGGGCCGTCCGATGCGCCTACCCTGGGCGCGGGCCCGGTCCATCCCCTCACGGGTCCGCTGGCTTATGAGGTCCCGTTCAAACTCCGCTACGGAGCCCAGGATATTCAGCAGGAGCCGCCCCATTGGCGCGGTCGTGTCTATCGGTTGGGTAATCGAGACGAAGCCCTGGCCGTGGCGGTCGAGGTCGGCCAGGGCTTCGTGCATGTGCAGCACTGACCGGAAAGCCCGGTCGAGCCGCAGGACTAGCACCGCGTCCCATCCTCCCGTGTGTATCCGGCCTAGCAGCTCGCGCCAGGCGCGGCGCCCCCGGAGGTCCGTGGCGCTAGCGTGGTCGACGTACTCCCCGGCAAGAACGTGGCCCAGGGCCTCGGCGTAAGCCCGGAGGGCGTGGAGCTGCGTTTCGGGGTCCTGGTCCTTGTCCTTGGTGCTTACGCGGGCATAGAGGGCTACACGCATAGCGCACCTTGGTACCGCTCCCAGGCTTTACTCACGGCGTAGGTTCCTGGGAACAGGTCGTCGAAGGTGTCGCCGGGTTTCATGCCGAGGAGATGGAATAGCCACATGGAGAAGGCTCCCGGCTTCGCCCCTGGCAGCCCCCTCCGAAGCGTAATATTGGCGCTCACCCAATCCCGCACCGTCAGCTCGCCCCGGCCTCGTTTTGCTCTCGCCACGAATAGGACCGGCTCCCATGCGTAGGCCGGATTGACGCCTGGCTTGAACGAGGCGAACGGCTTCACCCAAGCCGCTACCCGCACCTTGGGAGGGCAGAGCGGGAGCAGGGTTTGCAGAGACGGGCTAGAGCATGAGAGAGCCCATCCGTCGTACATCTCGAGCTGCGCGATCAGCGCACGGTGGTCCACTTCCTCCCTGCCGTAATGCCGCCTGGCTTGTCCGACGTAAGGGGGGTCCGCGTAGGCGAAGCGCCTCACGGCGCAATCTCCCGGTAGTACGGTTGATTCAGCCGGCGCACGGCCTCGATGGCGTTGGGTTGGGCCAGGTGGACGTAGTGCATGGAGGATTCGAGGTTACGGTGGCCGAGCATGCCTTGGAGGTAGTAAGGGTTCAGGCCCTTGTCCGCCCACCAGGTAGCGCGGGAGTGTCGGAGGACGTGGGGAGTTACCTTGAAGGGGATACCGGCCTGGACGCCCAGGCGCAGCATCTTGTGGTAGACCGTCGTGTGGGAGAGGGGTTTCCCCTTGCCGCTCAGGAATAGGTAGCCGGGGTCAGGTCCTTTGAATAGGTGCGGGCGGGCAAATCGGATATACGTCGCCAAGCTGGTAGTCGCTTCGGCGGAGAGGGGTACTCGGCGGGGTTCCCCGCCCTTGACCGTCTCGACGTAGAGCAATTCGGGGAGCGCATCGGGCGCTCCCTCGACGTGGTGGCGTTTGAGGCCGCGCAGCTCCGCGAAACGCAGGGCGGCCTCGTAGGCCACCAGAATCATGGCGTGGTCCCGGAGGCCGTAGGGTTGGGAGACGTCGGTCTTGGCGGCCAGGGAGGCCACCTGTTCGCTCGTGAGGACCGGGTGGTGAGCGCGACGGGGCCGGCGCAGTCGCCAGCGGGCCATGGGAGCGACGGGGAGCAGTCCGCGGTCGCGGCACCAGCCGGTGAAGAGGCGCGCCACAGAGACGCGGTACAGGTAGGTGTTGTGGTGGAGGGACCGGCGCAGACCGTCCCCGAGCTCGACACAAGCGCGCTCCGTCACGGCGCTGAGGGAGGCGGTGAGCAGCGGTCGAAAGAAGCTGCGGAGGCCACGGGCGTACCCGTCGGTGGTGTGGTCCGCGAGGTTCCGTTCGACGCTCCACTCGACAAGGAATCGGTCTATGGCCTGGGTGACCTTCATCCGTACAGCCCCTGATTCAGCTCGCGGACGGCTTCTTCCACCAGCTCGAAGGGTGGCGGCTCGCGGCGCTTGCGCCGCCGCGCCTTGGGGGGCCGGATGCCGCAGATATGGGGCGTGAGCGTGTCCAGCTCCAGCGGGATGCGCCAGGGCCGCAGATGGGCCACCAGGGCGCCGCACAGCGCGCACCAGGAGACGTTAGGGGTGTAGGTCGGCGGGGCCATAGCAGTTTCGTCTTGCATTACGCGCTCCGTTCGTCGTTCTTGTGGCGGTAGTAGTAATCGCGCTGGTAGCGGCGATTCCTTTCTAGGTCGGTCTCGCTCGCCATGAATGCGGGCTCGAAGCCGGGGTACTCGACGTGGCCGCACATGAGGCAGTAGCGCTCGTCGTTGCGGTCGAGGGCGCAGGGCAGCAGGACGCCGGTCGAACAGCGGGGGCAGCGGTCAGGCCGGTGCGCGGCAGCCATAGGGGCAGGGAGGACCCTGGCCATGGTGAAACCTCCTGTGGGTCCAGGTTAGAACATGGGTTCTGGAACAGGTCAAGGGGCAAAAGGACGCGGACGTGGGGTGGTAGGGTTGGGGGAGCTTTACCGTGGAGGGTATGCCATGGCGACGGCAGGGGCGTGGTTCTGGTTCCTGGTCGTGGTGGGCTTGCTGGGGTTGGTTACTGCCGACGGGTGGCTGCTGGTGAAGATGGGCCAATGGTTCGCATCTTCCACCGTTATAAGCCGGGAGCTGCAACCGTGGCGGATTTGGGTATACGCCGGGCTGCTGTTGACCCTGGGCAACACCGTGGTCCTGCTGGCGCTGACGGTTCCTCGGTTGCGGGTATGGGCTGCGTACACACGATGGGTTGCGTACATACGTCGTCTGTAGAGGGGTCCGTATACTGTGTTGTACCTCTTGAAAGCGGGAAGCCGTGTAGCTGGTGGATACGGGGTAGATGCAGGGTAGACGGTATACGCGTGGCCTTTGAGCGTCTGTCAATCGTCAACTTCCCAGCCGCCTAGCGGTCTGAGAGAAGCAGTCGGCGGATGGCCTCCTTCATCCAGGCCTCGAACCGGTCTGGGTTCCACCCGGCATCGATGACCATCTCCTTGTAGACGAACGGGCTAGTCAGCGCCATAAAGATATCGTTGGCGTCGTCGGCGCTGAGGCCAGGGCGCAGCATACCGCTGGCTTGCAAGGCCTCGAGTACTCTTGCTCGCCCAGCACGCCCTCTGGACTTGGCCTCTTCGAGAAACGCACCAAGCCCTGGTTCTGACGCGCTTGCTTGTGAGGCGGCTAGGTAGACGTCGAGGTTTCGCTCGAAGAGGCGGAGGTCAAACTCGACAATCAAGTCTAGCTGTTTGCCAGGATCGCCAGCCGCTGCAGGAAGGGCCTCGATCAACTCTAGCACCCCGGCTTGGGTGTCCATGGAATCGACGATCGCCTCGATGATGGCCTTCTTATTGCCGAACCTCAGGTAGATTGTCGGCTCGGATACGCCGGCCTCGGCGGCTATCGCTTTAATAGACGTGGCGGCGTAGCCGTCGCGAACAAACAGCTTTCGCGCTGCATCAGCGATCCTTAGCCGGGTGGCCTCTGCCAACGAGCGGCGATAATCCAAGTCGTAAATTCGTTTGCTGGTTGACATTATTATATCGATACTATATATAATATAGTACTACTCTAGTGAGGTCAAACATGTCGTATTCAAGGATTGCTGGTCTATCTGGTCTGCTGTTCGTGGTTCTAGTTGGAGCGTTCAATATTGCGTTTGGGATCTCGTCCCCACCCGATAACGACGCCACGGCCCAGGAGATCGCTTCCTATTTTACGGCCAACGGTAGCCTGATGACCTTCGTTAGCGTCCTCGCGCCGCTCATCTGGGTCGCTTTGCTCCTCTTTGGCTCAGGCGTGTTCGCGAGAATCCGCGCATCCGACACGACGAAGGGCGAGGCCTGGGCCTACGTGGGGTTGCTTGGCATCGTTATGCAGAACGCGATCTTCGCCACTGTAATCGCAACGGACGTGGCCTTCAACGTTGGCGCGGAATCACTGGCGGCGAACTCAGGGGTCACGGAAGCACTGTGGCGCTTCCAGCGGGCGATATTCGTGCTGAACGGCGCTAGCTTAGCACTCGCCCTGACCGGATTCTCGATAGCAGCATTACGAGCAAGTTTCATTCCCAAGTGGCACGGCTATATCGGGCTGGTTGGCGCAGCGGTACTTCTAGTTAGCGCGGCAACAGTAACGTGGGCGGTCGAAGGGACGGGCGCGGCCTTCATCGGGCTGCCTGGGTTCCTGTTGTGGGTGGTGTGGATCTTGGCGATGGCGATCAGATTGGTGCGTGATACAGTTCCGGAGAGTGTTGGAGGTGGTTCAGCCACGACCGGTTAGCTTAGACCCCGGGCGTTCAGTCCCCCCACGCGCCATCGTGATCGGGGTCCACCGTATGGCTCAGAAGTGGCTAGTGAGGGTCCACCAGCGGGGGGCCGGCCGTGCGTTGCTCGGCGCGGACCGCCAAAAGGACGCCAGCCAGCACCAGCGCTCCCCCCGGTCCCACGGTCCAGGGCGGTGTTTCGTTGAGCACCGGAATGGCCAGGAGGGTAGCGACCACCGGCTCGACCCGTACCGAAAGCGCGACAATGGTGGCGGTCATGTGCGCCAGGGCCCAGTTCAGCGCGGAGTGGCCGATGACCTGGGAGACGAGGGCCACCATGACCATCCAGAAGTACGCCGACGCGGGTAGGCCGGTCAACAGGGAGCCCGCGGCCATGGCGCCGCTCAGCAGGAGCACGGCGGAGGTTGCGTACAGCACCGTGATGTAGGGGAGTAGCGGCACGTGCCCGCGCACCTTACGCCCAATCAGCAGGTAGCCCGCCGCGGCCACGGCCCCCAGGATAGCCAGCAGGTCACCCGCCAGCTGGGACCCGTCATCCAGGCCCCCAAGGGCCAGCACGACACCCCCGGCCAGGCTCAGCGCCACGGCGGCGGCCATGGGCCGGGATACTCGCTCCCGCAGGCCCCAGTGAGCGCCGATGGCCACGAAGATTGGAGTGGTGGTCACCAGGAGCACCGAGTTGGCCACGGAGGTAAGGTCCAGAGAGGTGATGAAGGCGGCGAAGTGGAGCGCCAGCAGCACGCCCCCGGCGAGCAGCCACGGGATGTCGCCCCGTTTGATGCGTCGGAATTCGCGGCGTGCAAACACCAGCCCGACCGCGGATACCACCAGGGTGGCGATGCCCATTCGATAGGCCGCCACCGTCAGCGGCTCCGTATCGGCCAAACGGATGAGGATGGCGGCTACCGAGACCCCGGCCACCCCGAGGATAAGGCCCCCGTACCCGGAAGCGGTCTGCGGCGGAGGCACTCCAGCCGTGCCCATGTGGTCTAGGCCTCGGCGTCTTCTATCGCGATGCGCAGACGCTTGTTGATGCGACCCTTGCTCTCGTGGCCCACCACGCGGATGAAGCCGACCTCGCGGGTGTTGGCCACGTGGGTCCCGCCGTCCGCCTGAACGTCAAGCCCATGAATATCCACCGTCCGCACCTGGCTGATGCCCTCCGGCAGGAGGTTGATCTTGGTGCGGACCAGGTCCGAATGCTTCATGGCCTCATCCCGTGGCAGGAACCCGACAGAGATATCCCGGGCGGCGGCGATCTCCGCGTTGGCCAGCCCTTCCACCTCCTCGGCGAAACGGGTGCTCATCTGCTCCAGCTCGAAGTCCATGCGGGCCTGGAGCGGTGTCATGGTGCCGCCCGTTACCAGGGCGTGGAAGTCGCGCCAGATGACGCCGCACAGGATGTGCAGCGCCGTATGCGTCCGCATGAGCGCGTAGCGGCGCTCCCAGTCCAACGCACCGTTGACGCGTGTGCCTGGCCCTGGCGCCGGCCTGTCCAGCTCGTGCAGGACATCGCCCTCGCTGCGGCTGACCTTCGTGACCCTGTACCGGTCGCCGCTCACGGTGAGCACACCCTCGTCGCACGGCTGCCCGCCACCGCCCGGATAGAAGGCGGTGCGGTCCAGCACGACGCCGTGGCCATCGGCGTGGGTCACGGTCGCCTCGAACTCGCTGAGATAGCTCAGGGTCTGGAAGAGCTGTTCTGCCACGCTGGAGCCCTGGGGTCCAAAGGTTGCGGGAAGTATAGCAGGCAGGGTGTCCCCTGCACCCCCATGCGGGGTCCCCGTCGCAGAACCCCACGGGGCGCCGTCAAGCCCTCGCCGAGTCCGCAGGGGGTAGGCCCACCGAAGCAGGGCGTCGTTGCACGGCTAGGGGGTGTTGGAAAGGGCGCCTGGTTCAAGGACCCAGACGGGTAACGTGCTTCAGCTGCTCGGGAGGCTTCCTCGTGTCCTGTCGCCGAAATAAGCTGAGGAATTACGAACCCGCCCTCTCCGTCGTTGCGAGCGAGTCTCCGAGCGAAGCAATCTGGTGGGGTGGTTGGGACCCCGGCACCCCACCAGGTTGCCACGCCCCGATGGAATCGGGGCTCGCAACGACGAGCGCCTCGCAAATGGGCTCGCTTTTCTAAGCGTACTTCGGAGACACCACGCTAGGCGGGCTCCTCGCCGTTGACGTGGGAAGGGGCCTCCGCCTTGGGGGACACCGTGCTGAGTCCGCTCCGGACCGACTTGAGTATTTCGCTGACTCGTTGCTCGATGTCCGTCAGCACCTCGCGGGCGTACTCATCGGCTCCGGCGCGGCGGGTTTGTAGCTCTGCCTGGAACCTTTGCATGAGCTGCTGGCCCCGGGACTCGGCCTCTTGGACGACTTCCTCCCCGCGGCGTTTGGCAGACCTGACGAGCTCGCTCTCATCCAGGCGGGTGCGGGCTTCCGACTCGGCGGCGGCCTTGATCCGCTTGGCGTCAGACAGCGCCTGATTGATCACCTGCTCACGCCGGTCCAGCACCTCCTTCGCCTCTTGTATCCCCCGGGGCACCGCCAGGCGCATCTGGTCCACCAGTTCCAAGAGCTGCTCTGGGTTCACTATCGACCTGCCCGTCAGCGGGACCTTCTTGGACTGAGAGGCCAGCTGCTCCAGCACGTCAATAAGATCAAGCATCTCCATAACGACAACTCCTTTCGTCGGTCCGTGACCCGTCAGGCATGGGCGCCAAATCGGGCTCGTATGGCCTGGACCACGTTGGGCGGCGCCAGGCCGGATATGTCTCCTCCCAGCTTCGCTACCTCTTTCAGCCGGCTCGACCGCACGTATTGGTACTCCAAGCTTGTAATCAGGCAGACCACGTCGATGTCCGCGGCCAGCTTTCTGTTCATCAACACCCACTCGAACTCGTACTCAAAGTCTGTGTTGAGCCGGAGCCCCCGGACCATCACCTGCGCCCCTTTCGAGTGGGCGTAGTCCACCACCAGCCCCCGGAAGCTGTCCACCTCCACGCCGGGCGTATCGCCGAGCGCCTCCCGGACCAGGGCCACGCGCTCCTCAGTCGTGAAGAGCGGCTCGCGGTCTGGGCTCTCGAAGACGGCCACTACGACCCGGTCAAACAGGCGGGCGGCCCGCTGGATGATGTCCAGATGGCCCATGGTGACCGGGTCGAATTTGCCGGGGAAGATGGCCGTGGTCATGCGCTCGCCTCGGGCCGCGGATGCCGGTAGAAAGCCAACGAAGAGTCACCGTAGCGGCGGTCCTCCCAGCGCACCAGTCCGCCACACTGCTCGGGTGAGGAAGTGCGCGTCGCGTGTCCCACGACAACCGTGGCATCCTCTCGGAGCAAGCCGCGTGCCTCCAATTGCTCAACGACGTAGGCAGGGAAGGGCTGCGAGTAGGGAGGGTCCATGAGCACCAGGTCGTAGGGGCCGCGGAGCGCTTCCAGCGCCTGCTCAACGCGCATTGAATGCACGGTAGCTCGGTCCTGCAGCTTGGCGGCCTCCAGGTTGGCCTGGATGTCGGCGCACTGGCGGGAGTCAGCCTCCACGAACTCAGCGTGGGCGGCATCCCGGCTGAGCGCCTCGATACCGAGGGAGCCGGAGCCTGCAAACAGGTCTGCCACCACAGCACCCTCTATGCCAAGGGGGGTAAGCATACTGAAGAGCCCGCTCCGCACCCGGTCCATGGTAGGCCGCACCCCCGGACGTTTGGGGGAACGCAGGGGGACGCCCCTGGCTGACCCGCCCGTTACCCTCATGGCCGGCCCTCCAACGGCCCTTGGGCCGTGGGGCCGCAAAAGCTCGACCGACGCATCTTACACATGGCGAGAATTCTGGTCAATAGTTTAGGATTAAGTATAAACGAAGTTTAGGACTTTGCCAAAGCCCTGGCACTGCCGGTGCTTGAGTAGACCTGGGGCTGAGATTATTTACTCTTCGGTGTACCTGGTGTACAATAGGGGCGACTGAGTAGGGACTGGCTGGAGAGCAAGCGGCCGGCCAGGACTCAGTCTTTTGTTATTGTTAGACCCTTTGACGCTGAGATAGCTCCGAGACTTGAGAAGAGATCATGGCCCTGGAAGAGACCTACCTAACGCCCCATGGACTGCGCCAGCTCGAAGAGGAGCTGGAGAATCTGCGGGCCGTCCGCCGCCAAGAGGTCGCCGACCGCATCCAGGAGGCGAAAGAGGTCGGCGGCACGGTGGACAATGCCGAGTATGACGAGGCCAAGAACGAACTCGCCTACGTGGAAGGGCGCATGCAGGCCCTGGAGGCGATGATCCAAAACGCTGTTATCATCCCTGACCATAAAAAGGCTGCCTCCGACGTGGTGGAGATGGGGTCTATCGTGCAGGTGGCGGCCGTGGACTCGAAGAAAGCCCACACCTACACCATCGTCGGCAGCACCGAGGCCGCGCCAGCGGATGGGCTGATCTCCAACGAGTCACCCGTGGGCAGGGCGCTCCTCGGCAAGCGTGTCGGCGACGTCGTGGAAGTGCGCATCCCGGCGGGCACCCAGCGGCTCAAGCTGGTGAAAGTCAAATAACCACCCCTTCAGGTGGTCCCCCACTGCCGCTAGGCCAGCGTACGCTCATACGGAGACGGAGGGGAGATGCCACAGCGCGGCGATAAGCTCCTCCGGGACCGGCAAGCGAAGCTGGAGCGGCTGCTCCAACGTCGTATCGACCCCTATCCCTCCACGTTTCGCCGCTCCGCCACGATGGAGGAGGCGCGACGCCTCTTCCTGGACGCCGAAGGGCACAACCAGCCAGGTCCCCAGCTCTCCACCGCCGGACGCGTGAGCCGCATACGGCGCATGGGAAAGGCCGCCTTCTTGGACATCCAGGACGGCCAGGGGCAGCTCCAACTTCACCTGCGGCAGGACCTGCTGGGCGATGCGTACCAGCTCTTGGAAGACGTGGACTTGGGCGACTTTCTGGGCGCCCGAGGGGCTTTGTTCCGTACCAAGACGGGCGAGGTCTCCTTGGCCGTGGAGGAGGTGGTCCTGCTGGCCAAAGCGATGCGCCCACCCCCTGAAAAGTGGCACGGACTGCGGGACCAGGAGCAGCGATACCGTCAACGCTACCTAGACCTCATCGCCAATAAGGAGGTCCATGCCGTCGCGCAAGCTCGGGCGAGGACCATCGCGGCCCTCCGCCGTTTCCTGGACGAGCGTGGGTTCCTGGAGGTGGAGACCCCCGTGCTGGTCTCGGTGCCTGCGGGCGCCATGGCCCAGCCCTTTGTGACCGAGCACCACGCCTTGGACCGGCAGCTGTACCTTCGCATCGCCACCGAGCTCTACCTCAAACGGCTCATCGTGGGCGGGATGGACAAGGTGTACGAGATCGGCCGGGTCTTTCGCAACGAGGGCATCGACCTCGACCACAACCCGGAGTTCACGCTGCTCGAAAGCTACGAGGCCTATGCCGACTACAACGACGTCATGGCCATGGTGGAAGCGCTTATTTGCGCCGTTGCGGAGGAGGTCGCGGGCGCGTCCCGCATCACCTTCAACGGCCAGGAGGTGGACCTGACGCCGCCGTGGCCTCGGCGCTCCTTGCGAGAGGCCATCCGCGAGTATGGCGGCATCGACATCGACGACTACCCGGACGCCTCGTCGCTGGCGGAGCGCATGCGCGACGCGGAGGTCACGGTCACCTACGCCGCCAGCCGGGGATACCTCATTGATAAGCTCCTGGCCACCTATGTAGAGCCGCAGTTGGTCCGGCCCATCTTCCTGGTAGACTACCCGGTGGAGATGTCGCCCCTGGCCAAGGCAAGGCCCGATAACCCCCGGTACGTGGAACGGTTCGAGGCCTTCGCGGGTGGCATGGAGATCGCCAACTCCTTTACGGAGCTGAACGACCCCGCCGTCCAGCGGCAGCGATGGAACGAACAGGAGTCCCTGCGCAAGCAGTACCAGGACGAGGAGTTAGACCGGATCGATGAGGACTTCCTGGTGGCGTTGGAGCACGGCATGCCGCCCACCGGCGGTCTGGGCATCGGCGTGGACCGCCTGGTGATGCTGCTCACCGACCAGAAGAACATCCGCGACGTGGTGCTCTTCCCCCAGGTGCGTAGCCTGGAGTGAGGCCCCCATGCTGAGCATTGAGCTATTCCGCCGGCAACCCGACCTCGTGCGCCGCGCCCTGGTGCGCCGCGGTGAGGACGACGTCGTTGACGACCTCCTTACAGTGGATGGTCAATGGAGGGACCTCGTCGCTCAAGTCGACCGGCTCAACGCCGAACGAAACGCCGCGAGCAAGGCCATCGGTGACCTCATTCGGCGTGGCGACGCTGGTCCGGCGGACGAGCAACGCGAAAAGGTGCGTCAGATGGGCGACGACCTAAAGCTGCTGGAGGAGGAGCATCGCGCGGTTGACCTTCGCCGCCATACGCTGTTGCTCGCCTTGCCCAACCTGCCCCTGGACGACGTGCCGGACGGCCTGGACGAAACGCACAACGTCGTGGTACGCCAGGAGGGTACCTTCCGCGCGTACGACTTTCCACTGAAGCCCCATTGGGAGCTTTCCGAGCAGTTGGATATCACCGACATGGAGCGAGGCGCCAAGCTGTCCGGCTCGCGTTTCTACGTGCTCCAGCAAACGGGCGCCAGGCTCCAGCGGGCGCTGGTCAGCTGGATGCTGGACCTCCACCGGAACGAGCACGGTTACCGGGAGGTCGGCCTGCCGATCCTGGTCCGTGAAGAGGTGATGGAGGGCAGCGGGAACCTGCCCAAGTTCGGCGACGCGCTGTACCATGACGTCGAGGACGACCTGTGGCTTATCCCCACGGCGGAGGTCCCACTCACCAACCTGCACCGGGACGAAATCCTCTCCCCAGGCTCGCTACCCATCAAGTACGTGGCACACACGCCCTGCTTCCGGCGGGAGAGGACGGCGGCGGGCAGGGACGTCCGGGGGATCAAACGGGTCCACCAGTTCGACAAGGTAGAGCTGTACCAGCTGGCGGAGCCGGAACGCTCCGACGCCGCACTCCAGGAACTGATGGGCCACGCCGAGGAGGTGTGCCGCTCCCTAGAGATACCGCACCGCGTGCTCCAGCTGTGTGCGGGAGACCTCGCCTTTCAGTCCGCCAAGAGCTACGACATCGAGCTATGGTCGCCGGCCTCTGAGGAGTGGCTGGAGGTGAGCTCCTGCTCTAGCTGCACCGATTTCCAGGCCCGGCGGGCCAACATCCGCTTTCGCCGCGAGCCCACCGGCCGGCCTGAGTTCGTCCACACCCTCAACGGCTCGGGCCTGGCCATCCCCCGAGTCATCATCGCCATCCTGGAGACCTATCAGCGCGCCGACGGCAGCGTCGAGGTCCCCCAGGTGCTGCGGCCCTACCTAGACCAGGAACTGCTGGAGCCGGTGGGTTGAGATGAGAGGGCCACTAGCCAAGCCGGTCGTGCTCGCAGTGCTGCTGCTCGTGTTCCTGGTGGGTGTGGCGGTGTTTGGCGGCACCGGGTCCGCCAGCGAATCGTCAACGGACTACTTCGTACGGGAGCGGTCCGCCATCGCCCTAACCTGGCTTGGCCCGTCCGCCTTCTTACCGTTCCAAGGCGAACGGGCGACGTGCGACGTTTCCCGCCAGTGGGTTGAGAGGCGTCTCTTTCCCGACTTCGCTTCCGACGTAAACAGCTGGGAGCTGACGGCTCAGCAGGTGAATGCGGTCCGCATCGTCTGCCAACCCAGCATTCTCCTCTATAGGCCAAACAACTCCGGTGGGGTGTAAGCCCACTGGCACGGTGGGCTGAGAAACGGCCAGCCTCGATTTGCTAGAATGCCTCCTGACCCTGGCGCCGCAATTCTTGACGAGCAAGCTAAGGAGGGTCCGTGTACGAACGATCTGTTTTGCCCAACGGGATTCGTGTCTTGAGCAGCGCCATGCCCCACACGCGGTCGGTGTCCGTGGGCATCTTCGTGGGGGCTGGGTCCCGCTACGAGCAGGACTCCATCGCCGGTGCGTCTCACTTCCTGGAGCACATGCTGTTCAAAGGCACTGAGCGCCGTCCTGAAGCCGCCGCGATCAGCGGTGCTATCGAATCGGTGGGCGGAATCATCAACGCCGCCACCGATCGGGAGCTAACGCTCTACTGGACGAAGGTGGCCGTTGACCACTTTCCCCTGGCCCTAGACCTACTTGCCGACATGGTGCTCCACTCCACCATGGCGCCTGACGAGGTGGAACGAGAGCGCCGGGTGATCCTGGAAGAGCTGGCCATGACCAACGACCAGCCCGACGCCAGGGCGGACCTACTGATCGACGAGACGATCTGGCCGGAGCAGCCCATGGGCAGGGACGTCGGCGGCAGCAGGGATTCGGTCATCGCCCTGGACCGAAGCGACCTGACCAACTATCACCGCCAGCAGTACGTGGCCAATAACATGGTGGTGTCCGTAGCGGGCAACGTCTCCCATCAACAGGTCATGGACGCGGTACAAGCGCATATGGGCGAGTGGCCGGCGAATACACCGCTGGAGTGGTACCCCGTCAATCAGACGGTGTCTGGCCCCCAAGTTGCCCTGGAGAGGCGCAAGACCGACCAGGCCCACATCTGCCTAGCCTTCCCGGGCGTTTCCGCTACCGACCCCAGGCGCTACGCATTGGCATTGCTGAGCACGGTGCTCGGTGATGGCATGACCAGCCGGCTGTTTCTTCAGGTCCGGGAGCGCCAGGGCCTGGCCTACGACGTGCACAGCAGCGCATCGCACTATCGCGACTGTGGAAGCGTCGTCATCTACTGTGGGACCGACCCGGCTAAGGTAGACGCGGCCCTCTCGGCCATCCTCACCGAGCTGGAGCGCCTTCGAGAGGGCGTGACGGATGATGAGCTGCACCGCGCGGTGGAGTTCTCCACGGGAAGGCTGCTGCTGCGTATGGAAGATACCCGGGCTGTCATGTCGTCACTGGGGGCTCAGGAGCTGCTCGTGGACCGCGTGCGAACGCCCGACGAGGTGGTGGAGGAGGTGCGTAGGGTTACGCCTGCGCAGGTGCGGGCGGCGGCGGAGACGTTCGTGACGCCTGACGCTTACAAGCTGGCCGTGGTGGGGCCGTACCGTTCCGACGCACGGTTCCGGCGGCTATTGGCTGTCTAGCGCACCCACGGACCTACTAAGAAACTATCTCAAAACGTGGTTCGATAAGCTCACCCTGACCAGACAAGACTCTGTCACCCTGAGCGGAGTGAAGGGTCTCTCGGGAAGGGCCAGTGAGAGATGCTTCGTCAGCCTGAGGCGGACTCAGCATGACATGGGGTCTAGCCCGGCCGTTCGTCCTGAGCCTGTCGAAGGACGGCGCATAATAGTTTTTGTGTTTTGAGGGACTCGCTGAAAAGGGAGGGCCACCATTTGGTGGCCCTCCCTTTTTGTATCCCAAAACCGGATTACATCATGTCGTGCATGTGGGGGTCCCCCATCGGGCCGGCGCCCGCGAGCTTCTCCGGGACGTCGGTGACCAGCGACTCGGTGGTCAGAACCATGCCAGCCACGCTGGCCGCGTTCTCGATGGCCGCCCGCGTTACCTTGGCTGGGTCTATGATACCCCGCTCAAGCATGTGTCCCCACTCATTGGTATCGGCGTCGAACCCCCAGTCGCCCTCAGACTTCATGGCGGTGTCGACGATGACGTCGCCGAGTTGGCCGGAGTTCGTCGCAATGAGCCGGATCGGCTCCTCCAGCGCCTTGCGGACGATGCGGACACCGGTGGCCACATCACCGGATACGTCAAGAGTATCCAAGGCCTCGGAGATGCGCACGAGCACTACGCCGCCGCCGGGTACGATCCCCTCCTCCACCGCCGCCCGCGTGGCGGAAAGGGCGTCTTCGACCCTGGCCTTCTTCTCCTTCAGCTCAATCTCCGTGGCCGCACCCACCTTGATAATGGCGACCCCTCCGGAAAGCTTGGCCAGGCGCTCCTGGAGCTTCTCCTTGTCGAAGTCGGAGGTGGTCTCCTCGATCCTGGCCTTGATCTGCTGAATGCGGTCCTGGATGTCCTTCTCGGCCCCTCGACCTTCCACGAAGGTGCACTCCTCCTTTGTGGAGACCACCTTCCGAGCGCGCCCGAAGTCTTCCACGGTGGCGGAGTCCAGCTTCTTGCCTATCTCCTCGCTGATCACCGTGCCGCCGGTCAGCACGGCGATGTCCTGAAGCATCTCCTTCCGGCGGTCGCCAAAGCCGGGCGCTTTCACCGCCAGAGCGCTCAGGGTGCCGCGCAGCTTGTTGACCACCAGCGTGGCCAGCGCCTCGCCTTCCACGTCCTCGGCCACGATCACCACGTTCTTGGTGAGTTGCAGGACCTTCTCCAGCGCTGGAAGCAGGTCGCTGACGGCGGAGATCTTCTTGTCTGTTATGAGGATGTAGGGGTCCTCCAGCTCCGACTCCATCCGCTCGGCGTTGGTGACGAAGTAAGGGGAGATGTATCCGCGGTCGATCTGCATGCCCTCCACGTACTCTTGCTCATACTGGAGGCCCTTGGACTCTTCAACCGTGATGACCCCGTCCTTACCTACCTTTTCCATCACCTCGGCGATCATGTCGCCGATCTCCTGCTCGTGAGCGGAGAGGGCTGCCACCTGCGCTATCTGCTCCTTGCCCTCGACTGGCGTGGCCAGCTTCTCAATCTCCTCGCGCAGGGTCTTGACCGCGGTCTCAAGGCCACGCTTCAGCGCCATGGGGTCGGCGCCGGCGGCGATGTTCCGGAACCCCTCGCCAATGATGGCTTGCGCCAAGACGGTGGCGGTGGTTGTCCCGTCGCCGGCCACGTCGTTCGTCTTGGTGGCCGCCTCCTTCAAAAGCTGGGCGCCCATGTTTTCGTAGTGGTCCTCCAGCTCGATCTCCTTGGCAATGGTTACGCCATCGCTACAGACGCTGGGCGGGCCAAACTTTTTGTCCAGGACCACGTTGCGCCCTCGCGGCCCCAAAGTCACCCTAACGGCGTTGGCCAACTGGTCCATGCCCGCCTTGAGGGACTTTCGGGCTTCGTCGCTGAACAGAATCTGCTTCGCCATACACTCCTCCTCTTTGGTTCACTAGATGGGGTAAAGCCGGCGGGGTCTCCTTAGGCCAGCTTGACCAGGATGTCCCGCTCCGACAAGATCAGAAACTCTTCGTCGTCTTCGGTGAACTCGGTGCCGGCGAACTTCGAGTAGACCACCAAGTCGCCCGTCTTAATGTCCATGGGCACCCGTTGGCCATCGTCCGTCACTCGGCCAGGACCAACAGAGATCACCTTTCCCTCCTGGGGACGTTCCTTCGCCGTGTCAGGGATGTAGATCCCTCCCTTGGTCCGCTCTTCCCGTTCAATGGCCTTAACGACTACTCGGTCTCCCATGGGTACGAGTTTACGTGCCCCTTTCTTCTCCTTACTTACCACGCTTGCTTCCTTTCCCGGCCGTTCGGCAGGCCGCGACATGCTAAAAATCTTAGCACTCATCGCGCCAGAGTGCTAAAGCACGCCAATGCTAAAAGGGTGTCGTGGCGTTGTCAAGGGCCGGTCCGCCTATGCGGGGCCGTCCTCTGCCGGGGCTGCTGCCCTTGGAGGAGTCAGGCGTTGCTGGCCGCTCTCCTCCCACTCGATACCGCCTCGGAGCCACTCATAGAGAAACCCGATGGTGAGCAACAGTAGGAACACGGCTATCGCCGTGAACCCTGCCCAGCCCAGGGCTGAGACCCTGGTCGCCCACGGAAAGAGGAATACCACTTCCACGTCGAAGATCACGAACAGCAGCGCGTAGCGATAGTAGCGGACGTTGAAGCGCTCCCACCTACCGCCGATGGGCTGCATGCCCGACTCGTAGGTGTCGTACTTGATGGGGTCCGGCTTGTACGGCCGGATGCGCACCGTGGAGAGAAGCCAGGAGGTTACCAGCAGGCTGGTGGGGATGATTACGGCAACGATCCCCAGCAGAAAAACGAAGCCGTATTGGCGGAAGTAGTCGTCCATGCTGGTGTCCCACGGTCCAGGCTGGGCCTAATGCTAGAGCGCGCCACCCCGACCGTCAACCAGGACTCGTCCTGGACCTACTTGCGGTGTCCCAATGGTCGATGTACAGCAAGGGTAATCGAGCCCTCGCCGGATCGCTTTCGGGCCGCGAGGGCAGACACCCAGAGACGGTGAGGGGCACACGCCCTTGGACGCAGTCCGGGGAGGGTTGGTGGGTAAATAGCATGGGTGGCCCCCGGTGGCGTTGTTGACAAAGGACGTTTGCTGGCGAGGGGTCGTTCTAGTAAGGTGTGGCCGCTACAACGCATAAGGGGTCTGGGGCGCGGCGAACGGCCCCCAGCAAGTTAAGGAGGGAAAGCATGGCGGCACCCGTAGTCCACTTCGAGATCGCGGCCAAGGACCCGAAGAAGGTGGGAGATTTCTATACCGAGCTGTTCGGCTGGAGCATCGACGCCAATAACCCAATGAACTATGGGCTTACCGTCACCAAGGACGGTGACCTGGGCATAGACGGCGGCATATTTCAGGGGGAGGGGTGGTTCGGCATCCGCGCCTTCGTGCAGGTCGACAGTGCCCAGGCGTACCTCGACAAAGCGGTGCAGCTCGGCGGGAAGGTGCTGATGGGGCCTGACGAGGTCCCCGGCGCGGGGATCATCGTCGGCGTCTTCACCGACCCAGAGGGCAATCAGTTCGGGGTGACGCAGCCCGTTAGCCAGTAGGCCGCTTACTAGAGCTCACTTCAAAGCCCTCTCCCTCGATGGGAGAGGGTCGGGGTAAGGGTGAGCGCGAAGCGCCGGAACGCCCGCATCCCCCTCATCCTAACCTTCTCCCGCCAAGGGAGAAGGTGCTTTTATAAACACCGCTACCGGCCCTTCGCCTTTTTCGGCGGCATCGCGCCGACCCACTCCAACGAACGGGCGACCCAGTGGCGGACCCTGCCGGGCTCGTCGCGCCAAGCGTTCGGGACCGCCACGTACTCCTTCATGGGCCGCCCTTCCATCACCTCCAAGATCGCCGTGCCTTCCTCCCGCAGCAGCTCGGACCGGTCCGAGTCGGCGAGGCGCACAAACACGGTGCTGCCGAAAACGCCCATGAACATGTTGCCGTTCACAAAGCCCGCCAGGTTACCGAACATAGGCCGGGCCCGAACGTTGGGGTCGTCGGGCAGGACGGAGTTGAGGAACGCCTTGGTATCGTCGTCAGGCCGTGGGAAGGCCATGCTTATCCCTCCCCTAGCATCTGGCGCACCGTGGAGCCGATCTCGGCGGGGCTGGGCACGATGTGGCAACCCGCGTCGGCCAGTGCCTTGACCTTCTCGGAGGCCAGCGCGGCCGTGCCCGTGATCACCGCGCCTGCGTGGCCCATGCGCCTGCCCGGCGGAGCGGTCTGGCCGACCACCAGCGCCGCCACCGGCTTACGGACGTTCGCCTTGATGTACTCCGCCGCCTCCTGCTCCTTGCTCCCCCCGATCTCACCGATGAGCACCATGGCCGACGTATCCGGGTCCTCGTTGAAGAGCCGTAGGACGTCGGTGAAGGTGGTGCCCGATACCGGGTCGCCGCCGATGCCCACGCACGTGGACTGGCCGATGCCGAGCTCCGTGAGCTGATTGACCGCCTCGTAGGTCAGCGTACCGCTGCGGGAGACCACCCCCACCTGGCCTGGCTGGTGGATGTTGCCGGGCATGATGCCCACCTTGCACCGGTCGCCGGGCGAGATGAGGCCTGGGCAGTTGGGGCCAAGGAGGCGCGTGGGCTTATCCTCCAGGTAGCGCATCACCATCGTCGTATCGCGTACGGGGATGCCCTCCGTGATGCAGACCACCAGCCGAACGCCGGCGTCGGCCGCCTCCAGGATGGCGTCGGCGGCGAAGGGCGGCGGCACGAAGACCAGCGAGACGTCGGCGCCGGTCTCGCTTACCGCCTGGGATACCGAGTCGAAGACCGGGACCTGCTCCAGGAAGCGCTCACCCCCCTTGCCGGGCGTGACGCCTGCCACCACGTTGGTGCCGTACTCCATGCAGCGTTGGGCGTGGAAGCTTCCTTCCCGGCCGGTGATGCCCTGGACCAGGATACGGGACGACTTGTTGACCAGGATGCTCATGCGGTCTCCCCTCGCTATCGCACGCTTCCCACCCACTCCGCCCTCGATACGTCTTTAACTAAAGGGGACACCCCTTTAGAACCCCAGCCCCGACGAGTCGGTCCGAAGGACTCCGGACTCCTTCGGAGGGCACTGCATATTCTGCCACGAAGCTCTGAGGCCTTTATACCGCGATGGCCTGGGCCGCTTCTTGCAGCGTGTTGACCAAAGTAATGGGCAGCCCCGAGTCCGCCAGGATGGCCTTGCCCTCGTCCACGTTGGTGCCCAGCATGCGCACCACCAGCGGCGGCTGGCGCTGGGCCTGCCCGTAGGCGGCCACGATGCCCCTGGCGGCGATATCGCACCGCAGGATGCCGCCGAAAATGTTCACCAGCACCCGCTCCACCTGCGAGTCCGATAGCATGATGGCGATGGCCTGGGCCACCTTCTCTTCGCTGGCCCCGCCGCCCACGTCCAGGAAGTTGGCGGGCTCGGCCCCGGCGGCCTGGATGGTGTCCATCGTCGCCATGGCCAGTCCCGCGCCGTTCACCATGCACCCCACGTTGCCGTCCAGCTTCACGTAGGCAATGTCGTACTTGGCGGCCTCTGCCTCCAGCGGCTCGTCCTGGCTGGGGTCGTGGAGCTGGCCCTCCTCCCGGCGGCGGAACAGCGCGTCGTCGTCGATGCTGATCTTAGCGTCCAGCGCCAGGAGCGTCCCTTCCGCCGTGACCACCAGCGGGTTGACCTCGATCATGGAGCAGTCTTTCTCCATGTACGCTTTGTAGCAGTTGGTGACGAGCTCCACGAAGGAACGGACCAACGCGGGTGGCAGGTCCAGGCCCATCGCCAGCCGCCTGCCTTGGAAGGGCTGGAAGCCGATGGCCAGGTCCACCACCTCCTGGAGGATTTGGCCTGGATCGGTCCGGGCTACCTCTTCGATCTCCATCCCGCCAGCGGCCGAAGCGATCACCACGGGGCGCCGCCGCCCTCCGTCCGTCGTCACGCTCAGGTATAGCTCCCGCTCCACGCCCACCGTCTGCTCCACCAGGACGCGGTCGACGGGCGCGCCGCGAGGTCCGGTCTGGAAGGTGACGAGGCGGGTGCCCAGCAGGGTTGCCGCCACGGAGTGGGCGGCGTCAGCGTCGTCGGCGACCTTCACCCCGCCGGCCTTGCCCCGTCCGCCGGCGTGGACCTGCGCCTTGACCACGGCGCGTCCACCCAGGCGGGCCGCCGCCTCGCGGGCCTGCTCGGCCGACTCGGCGACTTCTCCCTGGGGGACCGGCACGCCGTAACCTGCCAGCAGGGCTTTGGCCTGGTACTCGTGGAGTTTCATGCAACGCCTCGGCTGAATCTTGTAGTGGGACTGGCCCGGAAGCCGCGTGCCATGATAGTGAATGACGCCGAGGCCTGTCCACCATGCGTCACCGCCGTAGCCGCGACGACGCACGCACGAAACGCGCCGCACCCTGCTACACTGGGCGCGGTTCCACGGTACTGGGAAGCGCCCGCCCGCTACTTACGTCGGAAGGCGGACCAAGCTGGTGGCATTGTATGACGATGGGCTCACTACTCCGCAGGCCGCTCCTTACCGGCGGTAACGCGCCCAGGAGATGGCTTGTCTGCCTGCTCGCATTCTCGCTTGTAGCGATAGGTCTCACTGGCCTTGTCTTGCCCCAGGCCCAAGCGCAGGGTGAGGTTGTCTACCTAGCCGAGGTCAGGGGCGAGATCGACCTGGGCCTGGCCCCCTATCTAGGGCGGGTGCTACGAAAAGCCGATGCCGACGGCGTCACGGCCGTGGTCCTGGATATCAACACACCCGGCGGCAGGCTGGACGCCGCGCTGGAGATGAAGAACGCGCTATTGGAGAGCAAAGTCCCGACCATCGCCTTCGTCAACCGGGAGGCCTTCTCCGCCGGCGCCCTTATCGCCATCGCCACAGACCGGATCTACATGGCCCCTGGCGGGGTGCTGGGAGCGGCGACCCCGGTCCTGGGCGACTCGAGTGAGACCGCCAGTGAGAAGGTGGTCTCAGCGGTGCGGAAGGTCTTCGGGTCCGTCGCCGAGACCCGCGGCCTGGACCCCCAGGTGGCCGAGGCCATGGTGGACCCAGACGTAGAAGTCCCTGGTTTGGTGGAGAGCGGCAAACTCCTGACACTGACGACGACTGATGCCCTTCAGTGGGGTTACGCCAAGGCGGAAGTGGAAAACCTGGACGCGCTCCTGGAGCAAGAGGGTCTGGCCGGTGGCTCGGTGGTCGCAATCGATGTGGGCATCGCCGAGCGGCTGGTCCGCTTCATCACAAACCCCGTCGTCTCGTCTTTGCTCGTGGCCCTTGGGTTTCTAGGAATCTTCTTCGAGCTCCAGAGCCCCAGCTTTGGAGTGAGCGGGGTGCTGGGGGCCACTTTCCTGGCGCTCTTCTTCTGGGGGCACTTCCTGGCGGGCTTGGCGGGACTGGAGGGGATAATTCTCGTGGTGGCGGGCTTGGCCCTGCTTGGCCTCGAGGTGTTGGTGATACCAGGGTTCGGCGTCGCCGGTATTCTTGGCATTATCGCTTTTCTGGCTGGCCTGTTCCTGACCATGATTGGAGAAATCCCGTCGAGTGAGGACTACCAGCGCTCCCTTCTAGTGGTCGTGTCGGCGCTGATGCTCATGCTGGTGGGTGGCTTCCTCTCCCTGCGCTTCCTCCCGACGCGGTCGTTGGGGGGTCTGGTCTTACAGGCGCGGCTGGTGGGCGCCATGGGAGCGGTGCGCGGACGCCAGGGGGATGCGAGGGGCGAAGGTGCCGAGGATGGAGGCTCGCTGGAGGGCGTCCAGGGCACTACCATCACACCGCTACGTCCCGCCGGAACGGCCATGTTCGGCAGCCGCCGTGTCGACGTCGTCACGGAGGGCGACTTCATCCCCGCTGGAACCGCAGTCGTGGTAGTCTTGCACGAGGAGTACCGGACGGTGGTCCGGGCCGTTACGCCCCCCGGTGAGGAGGAAGGCCCCGACGCCGGCTGATGTACGCGTGCGCTTGCCCAGGGCCAGACCAGACCCAAGAAGGGCAGCACCCAACCTAAAGGAGAATAGAGATGGACACAGGAGTCATCGTACTGCTGGTGGCCCTCGGCGTTGGCCTTGTCTTCCTGATGGGGCTTTTCTACCTCGTTCCTGTCGGCCTCTGGATCGCCGCCCTCTCTTCGGGTGTCCGAATCGGGTTGCCCACCCTCGTTGGAATGCGGTTGCGGCGCGTGAACCCACGGGGCGTCGTTCTTCCGCTGATCACCGCCCACAAGGCCGGCCTGGACCTCAACGCCAATCAGATGGAGGCCCACTTGTTGGCGGGCGGCAACGTGGCCACGGTGGTGACCGCCCTCATCTCCGCTGACCGCGCTAGAATCACCCTGACCTGGGACCGTGCAACCGCCATTGACCTGGCGGGACGCGACGTGTTGCAGGCGGTCCAGACCAGCGTCAACCCCAAGGTGATCACCACTCCCAAGGTCTCCGCCGTCGCCAAGGATGGCATTCAGCTCATGGCCATGGCCCGCGTCACGGTCCGGGCAAATATCGACCGTCTCATCGGCGGCGCGGGCGAGGAGACAATCCTGGCACGAGTAGGCGAAGGGACCGTCTCGGCCATCGGCTCAGCGACGTTACACAAGGGAGTGTTGGAGAACCCCGACAGCATCTCCAAGCGCGTCCTAGAGGGCGGGCTGGACTCCGGTACCGCCTTTGAGATCCTCTCCATCGACATCGCCGACGTTGACGTTGGCAAGAACATTGGCGCCGAGCTGCAGACGGACCAGGCCGAGGCCGATTTGCGCGTCGCCCAGGCCAAGGCGGAGGAGCGGCGTGCCATGGCGGTGGCCCAGGAGCAGGAGATGGCGGCGCGAGTAGTGGAGATGCGGGCCAAGGTAGTGGAAGCCGAAGCAGAGGTGCCCCTGGCGATGGCTGAAGCCTTCCGCGCCGGCAATATGGGCATCATGGACTACTACCGTATGCGCAACGTTCAGGCGGATACCCAGATGCGCGAGGGGCTCTCCCAAGAAGGGCAGGAGGGCCAGCAACCCCCGTCCTAGCTGTTGCTAGATAGAGAGGCCTTGAAGCAGGGCTGAGGCAGAAGGGGGTCGAAAAAGGAAACAATGGAAGACGTCGTCGGAAGCATTATCACCGTCGTCATCTTCGCCGCCATCGGCTTGGGGCTGCTGCGGCCCGCTCTTCGCGCTGGAATGGGCGGTAGGAGGCGGCGCCTCCCCGTCTACGGCTCCACGTCACCAAGCGGGCCGGACGCGTACGTCGCACCGTCCACGGTCCCATCGCCGCCCGATCAGGAGACGCCTTCCCCGCTCTTCGAGGCGCCTACGTGGGCGCAACCAGCGCCCTCCCGCGCCGAAGCCGAGCGTGAGGCTCCGCTAGAGGACGAGCGAGCGCCGCTACCTGCCCCTCCCAGCGCGGTAGCAAGGCCCGCTCCACGGAGGGCTATCGCTCGGCTCTTCCACAGCGGTCGGCAGGGGATGCGCCTAGCCATCCTGTCCCAGGAGATCCTGGGACCACCCAAGGCTCTCCGGCCAACCGATGACGATTGATGGGGCACTGAAGAGCGCAAGAGGAACACCATGGTCCAGCTAACCCAGGAGAAGTGCGTGTCCTGCCGGGCCGACTCTCCGCACGTGACCGACGAGGACATCGCCGAGCTGAAGCCCCAGATACCCGACTGGGAGCTGATCGAGCAGGAGGGGGTCCGGCGCCTGCGGCGCGTCTATCGGTTCCCCGACTTCGCCCAGGCCCTGGAGTTCACCAACGCCGTCGGAAGTATCGCCGAGCAGGAAGGACACCACCCCCGGCTGGTGGTTGAGTGGGGCAGGGTGACGGCCACGTGGTGGACTCACAAGATACGCGACCTTCACCGCAACGACTTCATCATGGCCTCCAAGAGCGACGAGGCCTATCAACACATCTCAGTGAGCTCCCCGCAAGCGGGTCGATAGGCAGTTTTAAAAGTCGCTTCACCCGTCAGGGATGTGCGTTACCCCATTGTCATTCCGAGGACTCTGGTTCCGGGAAGCGAAGACGAGATTCCTCGCTGCGCTCGGAATGACAAGGAGACCCCGTTGATCATTCCGAGTCCGCAAGGAGGAGGCCAGAGCTTGCCCTAAGCTCCGATTCCATGCGGAATCCGACAAGCCGGACCAGTCGAAGAGATGAGGAGAGTGGAGACTGGCCAGGCAGTGAGGGCCCAAGAGATATGTATTGGACACCAACTCGGTGGCCCTAGTGGCCGCCTACGGAGTCCACGCGGTGCGCTGGCCGCCGCGCCTTGGCCCCCTTACGTTGCCTTCGCCACCTCGCCCTGCTTGAGCGCCGTCAGCTCTTCCAGCGGGATGTGGCAGTTGATCACGTGGCTGGGCGACTCAGGGTCCGTGCGCGTGGGGGGCGGGGTGTTGTCGCAGATGGGCCCGATCTTCCGAGGACAGCGCCCCGCGAAGAAGCAGCCCGTGAACTGCTCGCGTTGGGTAGGCACCGTACCGCTGAGCCGAATGCGCGTCTGGTCGGCGTCGGGATCGGGTATGGGAGCCGCCGATAGGAGCGCCTCCGTGTACGGGTGCGACGGTGCGTTCAGCACCGCCTCCGCGGGCCCCGATTCGGCGACGTGTCCAGCGTAGAGCACGAGGATATCGTCCGACACGTAGCGGATCACTCCCAGGTCGTGCGAGATGAAGATGTGCGCGGTGTTCTGGTCCCGTTGGTGGTCCGCGAGCAGGTTCAGGACCTGTGCCTGAATGGAGACGTCCAACGCGGAGACCGGCTCGTCGGCCGCGATCAGGGTGGGGTCGCCGGCAAAGGCGCCCGCCAGCGCTACCCGCTGCTGCTGCCCCCCGCTCAGCTCCGACGGCCTTCGGTTGAGGTATGAAGAGTCCAGGCCCACGGCCTCAAGCAACTCCTCGGCCCGTTCCCGCCGCTCCCGCCGGTCAAGCCCCGTGAACTTCCGCAACGCCCGAAGGATCGCGTGCCGAACCGGGAGTTTCGGGTTGAGGGACGACGTGGGGTTCTGGAACACCATTCGCATCGCGGCCTTCTGGTCGAGGCTTCGGTCTTCAACCGCCGCTGCAAGGCTCTCGCCGTTGAGGTCAAGGTCTCCCCGGTCCCGGGGCACCAGGCCCACTATGGCCTGGGCGACCGTGGTCTTGCCGGAGCCGCTCTCCCCCACGATTCCAAGGCTTTTCCCAACGCCGACGTCGAAATCAACATCCTCCACCGCCCGGACGGGTGGCCGCACCCGTGGACCGAAGAACAGGTACTTGCGCTCCCATCGGCCATAGAACCGCCGCAGGCCTTTCACGGCCAATACTGGCTTGACCTGCTCGCCGTTGCCCTTGTGGGCCACCTCTCGCAGCTCCGCCTCGCCCCAAATCTCTGGGCGGACCTCGTTCCAGAAGAAGCAGCGCGACTGGTGGCCCTCGTTCGTGTCAAACATCACCGGAGCTTCCTCTCGGCAGCGGTCCTGGGCCATTGGACAGCGGTCCGCGAACAAACAGGCCTCGGGAGTGACCTCTCGCGCGGCGTAGACCGTGCCCGGGATGCTTTGCAGCTTGGTGGCGGCCTCCCCCTCGCCAGGGGGCGTCGGGACGCAGCTCAGCAGGCCTATCGTGTACGGGTGCCGCGGGTCCTTGAACAGGTCCCGCACCGGCGCCTCTTCCACTGTCTGGCCCGCGTACATCACCACGACCCGGTCGGCCACTCGCGCGAGCACGCCCAGGTTGTGTGTCACGTACAGAATGCCCGCGTTGACCCGGTCCTTGAGGCTGGCTATCAGGTCGAGAATCGTCGCTTCCGTCGTCACGTCCAGGCCGGTGGTCGGCTCGTCCATCAGGAGCAAGTCGGGGTCGCAGGCCAGCGCCATGGCGATGACGATGCGCTGCTGCTGTCCGCCGCTGAGCTGGTGCGGATAGCTCTGGCCGACGCGGGCGGGGTCCGGCAGACCGACGCTCTCAAGCAGCTCCTTGGTCCGCTCCCTGGCCGTCGCGGCGTCGAAGCGAAGATGCTCACGGACCACCTCTTCTATCTGGGCGCCCACCTTCATGGTGGGGTTCAGCGATGTGGACGGGTCCTGATAGACCATGGCGATGCGGTTGCCCCGCAGCTCGCGCAGCTCCGACGGCTGCAACTGGGTTATGTCTCTGCCCTCGAAGAGGATGGACCCCCCTACTTCCGCCGTCCCCGGCAGGTACCCCATGACGGCGAAAGCCAGGGTGGACTTTCCACAGCCTGATTCACCCACCAGGCCCACCAGCTCGCCCCGCCGCACTTGGAGCGACGCGTCCCGGACCGCGCGGACCGTCCCCCGCGGCGTGTAGAAGGTGACTGCCAGTCCTTCCACCCGCAACAGCATCTCAGTCGCCTCTTCCCGGGCCAGGACAGCTTGTTGTTGACGTTCACTCATGTGACCTACTCCTTGGGAAGCCCTTGGGCCTGTCGGATGCCGTCTACTAGCAGGTTGACCCCCACCACCAGCGACGCTACGGCGCCGGCTGGCGCGAGGACGGTCCACGGGGCCTGGGAGAGGAAAAGCCGGTTATCGTTGATCATGAGCCCCCAGTCCGGCGACGGCGGTTGGACCCCCAAGCCCAGGAACCCCAGCGAGGCGACCAGAAGAATGGCATAGCTCAGCCGTATGGACATCTCCACCCCCAGGGTCGGCAGGGTGCTGGGCAGGATCTCCCTGAAAATGATGTAGGGCGCCGGCTCGCCTCGCAGGCGCGCGCTCTGGACGAACTCCTGCGTCTTCAGCGACAGGGTGGTGCTTCGCATCACCCTCGCGACTCGGGGCGTGTTGACGATGGCTATGGTGAAGACGATAAGCGACTGCTGCCAGAAGGGCTGGATCCACTCAGCAGGGGCCGGCCTGATGGCCAGAGTGGTCATGATGAGTAGTGCCAGCAGCAAGGAGGGGAAGGACATCAGTCCATCCATCACCCGCATGACGATGTCGTCTATCCGCCCGCCTTTGTAGGCGCTCGACATCCCCACCAATGTGCCCGCGAAGATACCCAACGCCGCTCCGGCCACCGATATGGCGATGATGGAGGTGGCGCCGGACATCACGCGGCTTAGGATGTCCCGCCCAAACTGGTCGGTGCCCAGCCAGTACTGAAGTGAGGGGGACAGGTGCTGCTCGAGCCTAGCATCGTCGGTCCAGTGCATCTTACCGCCGGCCACGTCCAGCGCGATGCCGCGTGGGAGGGTGAGCCCGGAGGTGACCAGACCCTCCACGGCGGAGCCGTCCAGGTTGGCCCGCTGGACCGTCTTATCTTTGCCAGAGTCCACCCAGTACATCTTGCCGCCGGCTACGTCCAGCGCGATGCCCTCAAGGCTGGTGAGCCCGCGGAACCCAGAGATGGTGACCAGGTCCTCCACGGCTGAGCCGTCCAGGTTGGCCCGCTGGACCTTCTCGGTGCCGCCGTCGGTCCAGTACATCTTGCCGCCGGCTACGTCCAGCGCGATGCCACGTGGGAGGGTGAGCCCGGAGGTGTCAGTGACTAGGTCCTCCACGGCTGAGCCGTCCAGGTTGGCCCGCTGGACCTTGTCGGTGCCGGAGTCCACCCAGTACATCTTGCCGCCTGCCACGTCCAGCGCGATGCCAAACGGGCTGCTAAGTTCGCTGACCAGGTCCTCCACGGCTGAACCGTCCAGGTTGGCCCGCTGGACCTTGTCGGTGCCAGAGTCTGTCCAGTACATCTTGCCGCCGGCCACGTCCAGCGCGATGCCCTCAAGGCTGGTGAGCCCGCGGAACCCAGAGATGGTGACCAGGTCCTCCACGGCTGAGCCGTCCAGGTTGGCCCGCTGGACCTTCTCGGTGCCGCCGTCGGTCCAGTACATCTTGCCGCCGGCCATGTCCAGGGCTATGTACTTGGGCTCTGAGAGCAGGTCGGGTCCCAGGTCCGTCACCCCGGAGCCGTCCAGACCAGCAAACTGGACCTTTTTGGCCTCGTCGTAGTTAAACGACGTTGACGAGTAGGGTGCCAGCAGGGGGCCGACCAGCGCCAGGGTAAGATGGACCGCCACCAGGCCAAGCCCGATCCGTCCAGCGAGCGTGGCGAGGCATAGTCTGAGGGCGCTTCGGAGACCCCGTGCCACGCTGGCCAAGCCTGCGCCCGTGGTCCGCAGCAGGCGTGGCTGGTCCTCTCTGGCAAGTACTTGGCCGGCCATCAGCTCAACCGGACCCGCGGATCGAGCGCGGCGTAGCTCAGGTCCGCCAACAGGTTACTGAGTGCATAGGTCGCCGCGATGATCAGCGCCAACGCCTCCAATAACGGCAAGTCACGGTTGTTGATCGAAAAGAGCAGCAGCTGACCTAGCCCCGGGTAGGCAAACACGTTTTCCACGATGATGAGCCCTCCCAGCATCCAGCCGAAGTTCATGGCCACGATGCTGATGGTGGGCAGCATACAGTTGGGAAGCACGTGTTTGAGCAGCACCCGCCGCATGGGAAGGCCCTTGAGGATCGCGGTGCGTACGTAGTGCGTCTCCATAACCTCGATGACGTTCGCCCGCGTCATCCGCATGATGTAGCCGAAAAGGACCGCCATGAGGGTGAGCGTGGGCATTATCAGGATCTGAGGTTTCGCCAGAGCGCTTTCGCCTGGCAGCAAGAGGCTTGACGACGGAAGGAGATGGAGGGTTGAAGACAGCACAAGTATCAGGACCACACCCGTCACGAACTCCGGCAGCGAGATCCCCACCAGGCTTACCACGCTCACCGCCCGGTCACCCAATCGGTCCGGCCGTACGCCGGCCCACACGCCCGCGGCTACCGCCGCGGGGACCCCGACCACGAGGGCGAAGACCGCCAGCAACAGCGAATGATAGATCCTCCGGGGCAGGATGTCGGCGATGGGCTCGCCCATGACGTAGGAGTTGCCGAAGTCGCCCCGGACCGCACCCCAAATCCAACTCGCGTACCGCTCGTAAGCAGGGCGGTACAGGTCCAGCTCCTCACGGATTCTCGCCAGCCTCTCCTCGGTGGCGTCCTGCTTGAGCATCATCTGCGCCACGTCGCCCGGGAGTATCTCCGTGACCGTGAAGATGGCCATGGAGACCACCAGCAACGTGACTATGATCAGGCTGACGCGCCTAGTGAGGTAGCCCACCATAAGACACCCGCCTCTGGCAAAAGTCTGTCGCCATGCGCCAATCTCCAGCTACGAGAGGTACCCTCCCGTTGCTTGCCCGTCTACTGCCGGTGCCGCACAAGACGCGTGGCGCGGAAAGCGCGGGGATGGAAGGTGCGCTTCTCGCCGTGCCACGCGTCCCGACTCCTCAGCAGCGAGGAGTCGGGACGAAATCGCTCAAAGTAACCCTAGCGGTCCAGCCACGCCCGATGGAGCGACAGCGTGGCGTCCCACATGGGCGCCATGCCCATCACGTCATCGCGTACGCCCAGGACCACCGGCCGGAACACCGGGATGATGCGCGGCACCTCCTCGATTACGAGACACTGGAGCTTCCCGAAGACGTCCTTCTGGCTCGCCTCGTCCGCCGCTCCCAGTGCCTGGGCGAGCAGCGCGTCCGCCTCTGCGTTGCTCCAGTTCATTCCGTTCCACGCTGTTCCCGAGGTGTAGATAACGCTGAAGGCTTCGAACGGTGGCCGGCCGCCCCACCAGACGGTGGTGAACGGTTTCACCAGCCACCCTTCGGACCAATACGTGTCTTCGGACATCACCACGATTTCTATGTTGATGCCCGCGGGCTCGGCCCTCTCCTTCATGACCGTCGCCATCTCCTTCATCGCCGCCCCGGCGGTGGCCGTGTACAGCGTCAGGTCGATGCCATTCGGGTACCCCGCTTCTGTTAGCAGGCCTTTCGCCAGCTCAGTGTTGTACTCCGGAGGTTTGCAACTCTCGTTGAAGACGGGGTCGGTGGTGACGACGGGATGGTCGTAGGCAATCCCGCCAAGTCCGAACTGCGCGGTCTGGAGGATAGCCTCGCGGTCCGTCGCCGCTTGTATCGCCTTACGGACCAAGACGTTGTCGAAGGGCGAAACCGTGACGTCCATGGACACGTTCATGTAGCTCCCGCTGGGCGCCTGCAAGACCATCGTGCCTGGATTGTCCTCGATGGTAACCACGTTGGCGGTGTTCATATCGTAGATCATGTCTATGGTACCCGCCTTCAGCGCCTCGGCCCGAGCTACCGGGTCGCCGATGAAGACGTAGATCACCTCGTCCATGTACGGATGGCCCTCCCACCAGTAGTCGGGGTTCTTGGTGAACGTCGAGTTTTCCCCCGCCACGAATTTCGTCAGCCTAAAGGGCCCCGTCCCAAAGGTCTCAGTGGCAAACAGCGCGGGGTCCACGTTCGACGGCGTGATCGCGGCATGGTACTTGACGAGCGCGTCCAGCAGGACCGCGTTGGCTGAGTCGAACTCGAAGCGGACCGTGTAGTCGTCTACCGCGACGATGGCCGTGGGCTCGGCCATCACGCCGGTCAGGGGCGAGTCCACCTCGAACATCCGCTCGAACGTGAAGATCACGTCCTCCGCCTTGAACTCCTTGCCGTTGCTGAACTTCACTCCCTTGCGGAGGTTGAACGTCCACTCGGAACCGTCGTCGTTGGCCGACCAGTCCGTGGCCAGCGCCGGCTGAAGGGTCGAGTCGGGGTTGCGGAAGACCAGCGTGTCGTAGGTATGCTGAGTAGTGACCGTGTCCGGATTGTTGGCCGTTAGAGGCGGGTCGAACGTGATGTGGTCGGCCGTCATACCCACCTTGAGGGTCCCGCCGAGCTTGATTCCGGTGTCCCCGGTGTCAGCGTCGTCGCCACAGGCCGCCAGCAGCAACAGCGCGAGCGCCGCTACCACCGCCACCAAGACGCCGATGCGCAACATCCGGAAGCCGTTTGCAAGGCTCCAGGACCGTGTCGAACTCTTCTTTGTATCTCGCATGTAACCGCTCCTTCTTTCTGTTTTGAGGCTGGCGCCGCGCGCGCAACCCCGGTTTGAACGCTGATCGGAGGGCCCAAGTACCGGCGGACGCCCGCCCTTCAGAACTTACCTGAAGCCCTAGACGGCTCACCGGGCAGCGGCTCGGGCTGCACATCGGCGAGTAATTGCTCATGCGTGTTCTGGAACTGCACCTCCCGTCGCGTCGGATGGAGCGAAGGTCGTTGAGACGCCGTTGGCGACGCCCCGCTTGTAGATCTCCCAGACCTGGTCTCCCTGCTCCGATGGCTGCCAGGCAGTCTCGCTCAGGACCCAGAAGCCGGCGAGGCCTTGGACCATCCCGAAGAAGGTATTCGCCGCGGCATTCACGTCCAACTCCGCGCGGAGGCTGCGCTCTACGACGCCTTGCTGGAGGATGGTCTTGATGCGGTCCACGTACTCGTTCAGGACCGACGAGACCTGGGGCCGGAGGTCGGCGTCTTCGAACGCCACCGCTCCCGCGACCACGATGAGCGCCAGGCCCCAATAGTCCTCGATGTCCCTGAGCTGGAGGCGGAAGATGCGCTCCAAGTTCTCCAAGGCTGAGCTTTCCGCGGACTCAGCGTCGCTGACCGTCTCCAGCAGGAACTCTCCGACTTGATAAATGAGGTAAGAGAGGATCTGCTGCTTGCTGACGAAGTGGCGGTAGACGGCGCCCTCGGTGACCCCCACCTCTCGGGCGATATCCTTGATGGTCACGCTCTCCAGACCGCTGCGGGTAATGAGGCGCGTCACCGCCTCCATGATCTGGAACTGGCGGACGTCGTGACGTTGCTTTATACGCTTGAGCATTGCCAATAGCTTCACGAATGAATGTGAGCGCTCACTCACAATTCCGGCCAACCATAGGCCAAGTGTTTCGGACCTGTCAACCCAATTTTCGCCTTTCACCGGGCGTGTTTGGTCTGTCTCAAGCGTGTGGGCGAGTGGACTTCGGCACGGATGGCGCCCTAGCTGCTGATGCGGGCGCGAAGGGGCCGATACGAGACGAAAAAGGCAAAGTTGCCATACAGCTCAGCCGGATAGGCAGCTTTACCGGCAAGGCGTAAGGGTATGGGCTATGCAGCCCATACGCAGCAATTAGCCGGTCATGGCCTGGCGGAGGGAATGGGATTCGAACCCAGGCTATATTTATAGCTGAATATGGAGAACTATGACTCTAATACCCCACACTTCACCCATCAAACTAAAATGTCCTCGCTGTCCACCGTACTTCGCCGATGGTGCTCTCGGTGGTGTAAACTGATAGGAAGGTTGCAACCGACTATATGTACCAAGCCTCAAGCCATGTGGCTGTCCTACAGGATGGGCAGGAAAGAGAGGACCCATGTCCGATTGCCATGACATCGCGAGGTATCTTCAAAAAGTGTGTAAACAGTCAGGCGGTGTACCCTCTCTCTGAACAACACGGGCTCGAGGCCCAAGAGAGGAGATAGACCGCCCATGAGGAAGGAAAGCACTGAGAGTAGGTCGGAGTCAAGGCCGGAGTGGGAGCAGTTGGAGGATTGGGTGCGAAGCCAGGTCCAGAGGCTGATCCAGGAGTTGCTGGAGGAGGAGGTGACGGCGTTTCTGGGAAGGGCGAAGTCGGCGCTCAGATCCGACTCGGACAACGATACCGGCTATCGGAACGGATACGGCAGAGCCCGGAGGCTTACGCTGAGTTCGGGAACGATACAGCTGAGGCGGCCGCGAGTCCGCGATACCGAGGAGCAGTTCGAGAGCCGGCTGCTGCCGCTGTTCGTCAACAGGACCAGGAAGGTTGCTGAGTTGATCCCCGAGCTGTACCTGCACGGTCTATCCGAAGGCGACTTCGATCTGGCTTTGCGGGGGCTGCTGGGAGAGGACGCACCGGTATCGGCGAGCACGGTGGCCCGGTTGAAGTCCAAGTGGAACGATGAGCTTGCCCAATGGCGCAGCCGGCCCCTAGATGACCTGGAAGTGGTCTACATGTGGGTGGATGGAGTCTACGTCAAGGCTGGTCTTGAGAAGGAGAAGGCGGCAGTACTGGTGGTGGTGGCGGCCCTGATCGACGGGAGCAAGGTGGTGGTGAGCGCTGTTCCCGGATACAGGGAGTCCACAGAGAACTGGTCCGATGTGCTCAGGGACATGAGGCGCCGCGGGCTGGAGTGCCCGAGGCTGGTGGTTGGGGACGGACACCTGGGCATCTGGGGAGCTCTGCGCAACGTCTATCCGCAGGCGGCAGAGCAACGCTGCTGGAACCACAAGATCGTAAACGTGCTCGCCAAGCTTCCAAAGCGACAACAGGACCAGGCCAAGCTCATGCTGCGCACTAATCCCCTACGCGCCGACTCGGACAGAGGCTGAGCGGCTCAGGACGGTGTTCACCAGGTGGTGCGGCGACCATTCCTACGAGGCGGCCTCAGAGGCCTTGGAGCGGGACTGGGACCGCATGGTCACCTTCTATGACTTCCCAAAGGAGCACTGGGGGCACCTTCGCACGACGAACCCGGTAGAATCACCCTTCGCGGCCCTCAGGCTTCGGACCGATGCCGCCAAGCGCTACAAGAGGGTCGATCGGGCGATAGCGGTGATCTGGAAAATGTTGATGGTCGCCGAACAGCGCTTCAGGCGTCTGAAGGCCCCTGAGTTGATCGAAGACGTCTATCTCGGTGCACAGTATGCGGATGGAATCGCCATTGAATCAACGGCTGAGAAGGTCGCCGCCTGATGTCGTTTACACACCTATTGACGTAACCTCATCGTAAACGTGCTCGCCAAGCTTCCAAAGCGACAACAGGACCAGGCCAAGCTCATGCTGCGTACTATCCCCTACGCGCCGACTCGGACAGAGGCTGAGCGGCTCAGGACGGTGTTCACCAGGTGGTGCGGCGACCACTCCTACGAGGCGGCCTCAGAGGCCTTGGAGCGGGACTGGGACCGCATGGTCACCTTCTATGACTTCCCAAAGGAGCACTGGGGGCACCTTCGCACGACGAACCCGGTAGAATCACCCTTCGCGGCCCTCAGGCTTCGGACCGATGCCGCCAAGCGCTACAAGAGGGTCGATCGGGCGATAGCGGTGATCTGGAAAATGTTGATGGTCGCCGAACAGCGCTTCAGGCGTCTGAAGGCCCCTGAGTTGATCGAAGACGTCTATCTCGGTGCACAGTATGCGGATGGAATCGCCATTGAATCAACGGCTGAGAAGGTCGCCGCCTGATGTCGTTTACACACCTATTGACGTAACCTCGGGAAAGCGTCCATCAGCGAGCCGATGCGGTCCTGCGCCTGGTCCCCATGGACTATGAACGTAACGTTGGGGTGCGCTGCGAGCGCGTCAGCGAGGTTATCCGCCTGTCCGTCTTCAGGGTGTATGTAGCCCATGAGGCCGAGCTCATCCGCGACGGGGTAGACGGTCCTGAGCAGTACGACATCGGAAAGAGGATCATCGTCCGGGCGGCGCCGCGAATCGGCGGCGAGACGCACCTCGCCGTATCCCTTGAAGACACCCGGATACGCCGAAAGCACCTCCCTCAGCCGGCTCCCGTCCACGGTCGTAACACCGTCGATCTCGCCGGGTGAGTTCACGAACGGCACGAACAGCCCGGGGTACCGTTCCGAGGCGATACGTGCGATTTCCAGGACATTGTCCGGTTGGCTCGTGAATACCGAGAAATAGGAGAAGGCCCGATTGGTCCCATCCGCCTGCAGCGTGCAGGCGATCTCATCGATGGTCGTATTCTTCCCCGCGATGGGCAATTGCTCCAAGAAGGGGAATGACCCATCGTCTGGCGTATCGTAATCGTCGCGGTTGCTGTAGATGCTCTCAGCGAATCCTGCAAGCTCACGCTCGCCCTTCTCGAACCCCAACGGGGTGGAGGGTAGCTGAGGCATGTGCAGATGGGTATCGATGAGGCTGCCTTGATAATAGTCGGCGGGGTATGTGACGTCGGGTGACGCTGGGCATCCGTGGGACGAGAACGACGCCTCCACCCTGTGTTGCCACGCTCGCTCGTAGTAGGTGAGAGTGGGGTCAGGCGTGGGGGTTGGCGTGGGAGTCGGCGTCGTTGCGAGTGTTGCGGTGGGGGTCGGTATCAACGTACCAGCCGGGGTTGGCGTAGCAGTTGGCCCTATCGCGGTGGGAGTGGGAACAGGCGTTTCTTCGGCGTCACCATCACAGCTCGCTGCCAGCAAGATACTTATGGCCAATATCCAGAACCAAAATACGTCCGTCCGCATCGCCGCATTATATTGGGTTCGGTTTATGGGGTAGTTGAAAACCGGGAATGGACGTGGAGTAGAGCCCTCCACATCTCTATCTATAACAAGCTACAGCTGGCTCGGTTCTCCCTGGAGTAGCTGTAGCTATTGTCCCTGGTCCCAGTTAACGGTGAAGGCCGGCGGCTTCAGCAGGGTCTGCACGACCACGCAATATTGCTCGGATTTGTTCCGCAGTCTTTGGAGCTGCCCCAGCGTGGCCTCCGGAGCGTCAACCTCAAACCGGATTCGGATATCCTGGAATCCTACGGGCACTTCCTGGGAGACCCCCAACGTGCCCCGCAGGTCCAGATCCCCCTCCACCACCACGTCAATGCGACGCGTGGGAACCCCCCCAAGCCTTCTGCCACCATCTGGCAGGTGATCTGGACACAGGCAGCCAGAGCCCCTAGAAGCAGGTCGCCAGAGCAGGCGGCGGTTCCGGGCCCGCCTGTGCCACGATGCGCCTGGGCAGCGTAAATAGCACGGCCGATGTCTATGGAGCAAGCCATGGCCGAATCTGTCTGGCTTCCCTTGGCCACCAGGGTGATCCTGGCAGTGTCGGGCTCGTGGCGATACCTCTGTTTCAACGGTCTCTGAATTTCACGCAGATTAACCAAGATTCGGCTCCTGCTGGCGATTGACTCCCCCGGCAGTTGTAGCACATGTAGAGTTAGCCTGCCCATTGGCCTCTTGACCCTGAAGCGGCTCCTCTTTTAGCTAATGCTATTCCCGATGGAGACTCAGAAGAGTCGAACTCCACCTGCTCAAGCTTGCGGAGTAGATTGGATGGGCTCACCAACCGGGATCAGAGGAGTCAGTATGACATTGCTTCGACAGGCAGATGAGGCTGCACCCAGGCCACCACTGCCGTGATGCATTCAGTTACTGAACCTGGGCCTGCTGACAGCAAGGACCTCCCGTCATGAATCGAGCGAGGTCCCTTCTACTGAGTCTGGTTGTAGTCGAGGCCGTTACGGCCACAGGCCTTTCTCCCGTAGCTCGTCCCAACTGTCCGCCTGCATCAGCTGACGCCAGAAGTGGTAGGCGCCTCGCTGGTTCTGCTCCGAGGGCGCGCGAACGGCGGTGTCTGGTCCTGACTCGACGACGCTAGCGTTCTGGGGAAAGCCGAACTCCTCCAAAAGCGGGTGGCCCTTGCGCTCCCTGACCAACCCCAAGGAGTAATCGTACGGATAGCGCCGGGCGATGACGCCTTTGCTCGCCTTGTGGGCGTAGTTCCAGTTCTCCATATCGTCCGACTCGGTGAGCCCGGCGGGACCACCGTAGCGCATGTAGTAGTGGCGCAGCATGTCCTTCACTTCCTGCGGCGCGTCCCGATGGACGAAGTACCACCGCCAGCACTCGGTCCAGTCGGGCCCGGCGGGGTGCCACACGCAGATGCTGTTGTTGGTCCCTTGCGTTCCGTTCGGGAAAACGTTCCCGTTGCCGGCCGTCGCTCGCCAGCGTTTGCCCAGCACTTGCTTGCGCTGCTCGAAGGAGCTCTGGAAGTACTCCTCTACTGCGGGAGGCTGGTTGGAGTAGGTAGTGACGTACTCCAAGTCCTCGGGCGCGATGTTGACACTGAGCCGTCCCGATCCGTGGTGGGTCAGGTTGAAATGGGTCGACCTAGCCCGCATGGCGCGCGCGCCAGCTGTACCGCGGCTCTGGCCGCCGCCCGGGTTGATGCCCACGATCTCCACCGAGTGGTGGGTAGGCGTGCCGTGGTAGCCGTCGCCCAGGAAGTTCTCGGCTCCAAACTTCCAGTTCGAGGAAAAGAGCCATTTCAGGACCCCTAGCACCTCGACGTCCGCTTCGGACCCATCGGGTTTGTCCAGCCACAGGGCGATCCCGTACTCATTGTCTCCAATGTACTCCAGGAACGACGGCGCGGTGGGGTCCCACGTGGCCCAGATGGCGCCGTGGAAGTTGGCCATCTGCGCGACCTCCACCAGCCCCCATTGGCTCTTGTCCAGCTCCTCTCGGTACGCGTCCTTGTACCGCGGCACACCAACCAGGCTCCCGTCGCCCGCGTAGCTCCATCCGTGGTACGGGCACGTGAACACCGGCGTGTTCCCCTCGTCGTACCGGCACACCTTCATCCCCCGGTGGCGGCACGAGTTCAGGAACACGTGGACCGTGTTGTCCCGGTCGCGGCTCAGGATGACCGACTCCTCACCCATGCGCGAGACGAAGTAGTCGCCGGGCTTGCGCACCTGATCCTCGAATCCCACGAACAGCCAGCACCGGGCGAACACCCGCTCCTTCTCCAACTCGTACAGCTCCGCGTCCACGAAGATGTCCCGGCTGACCAACCCCTTCTCCCGGTCCACCAGCGTCGTGCCCTTCCAAAGCCCCGTCTCTAGTGCCATCTCGATACCCCCTATCTAGCCCCAGTGGATGCCACCGCGTCAGCTGACGCTGACACTATTCTCGGTGGTGGAAGGTGTCAAGCGCGCCGCAAATTTTAGAACTAATGCCCGCCCGCACCTTTTCCCAGGAAATCGAATCTGCTACTGTGTTATATACATGGTACTGACCCAGTAGAATTCCTCTCTCACTCGCGCTAAGACCTCGCGCTAAGACAAGGAAAGCCACACCCTGTCGATGAGAGGGAGTGAAGCGTTCCGTCGATGACGCTAGAAGCGGTCTAAGGAGTAATTGGTGACGGGAGTTTCAAAAGGAAAGCCCTTCGGGCTCTACCGGCCGGAGTTTGAGCACAGCGCCTGCGGCGTAGGCGTCGTTGCCAACACTAAGGGCGTTAAGTCGCATGAGGTCGTCGAGAATGGATTCGAAGTCCTGGTAAACCTCGCGCATCGCGGTGCGGCTGGCAGCGACCCCGAGACCGGCGATGGCGCTGGGATGCTGCTCCAGATGCCGGACGAGTTCATGCGCCGAGAGGCCGCCAAGCTCGGCATGGAGTTGCCCGCCCTGGGCGAATACGCCGTGGGCGTCGTTTTCCTACCCCAGGACCCGGCGGAGCGTACCCGGTGCGAGGCCGTCATCGCAGAGGTCACGGAGCGAGAAGGGCAGCGGTTCCTGGGCTGGCGTGACGTCCCCGTGGACAACACCGTTATCGGGCGGACCGCCCGCGAGCGTCAGCCGAGCATCCGGCAGTTCTTCGTGGGCCAGGGCCCCGCGGTTGCAGACCAAGCGGGCTTCGAGCGCAAGCTGTTCGTCATCCGCAAGGTCGTGGAGGGCCGGGTCCTGGAGCTGGGCATTGAGGAAGCCGACACTTTCTACGTGTGCAGCTTCTCGTCGAAGTTGCTGGTGTTCAAAGGGCTCCTCACGGGGACCCAGCTTAAGGGGTTCTACCTGGACCTGAGCGACCCGCTGGTGCTCAGTTCCTTTGCGCTGGTCCACTCCCGGTTCAGCACCAACACCCTCGGCTCTTGGAAGCTGGCGCATCCGTATCGCTACATCACCCACAACGGCGAGATCAACACGCTGCGGGGCAACAGCAACTGGATGGCGGCGCGTCAAGGGAACATGGAATCGTCCCTCTTTGGCGACGACCTGTCCAAGCTCTTTCCCATCATCTGGCCGGGTCAGAGCGACACCGCTTGTATCGACAACGCCTTCGAGCTCATGTTGCACACGGGACGCCCCCTCCATCACGTGATGATGGCGCTCATTCCCGAGGCCACGGGGGAGAAGGTCCACATGTCCCAGGAGAAGCGGGACTTCTACGATTACCACGCGTGCATGATGGAACCGTGGGACGGGCCAGCCCTCATTGCCTTCACCGACGGCACCCGGGTCGGCGCCGTGCTGGATCGTAACGGACTCCGGCCCTTCCGCTACCTGGTCACCACCGACGACACCTTGGTGATGGCCTCGGAGGTGGGGGTGCTGGACGTTCCTCCGGAGAAGGTGCTCTTCAAGGACCGGATTTATCCCGGCCGTATGTTCCTTCTGGACCCCGAGCGGGGCGGCATCGTGGACGACGCCACCATCAAGTCGGAGCTGTCGCAACGCCAGCCCTACGGGAAGTGGCTCCAGGAGAACCTGGTGCGCTTGGACGAAGTCCCTGCCTTGGGGCCGCAACGGGACGGCCACCGGGCCATCGGTGGGGAGGCCCTGGTAGAGCTGCAGCGGGCCTTTGGGTACACGCAAGAGGACCTGCGGATGCTGCTGGAGCCCATGGCGGTCAACGGTGCGGAACCGGTGGGCTCCATGGGCAACGACGCCCCCTTGGCGGTCCTCTCGGAGCGGCCTCAGCTCCTGTTCAGCTACTTCAAGCAGCTCTTCGCCCAGGTCAGCAACCCGCCCTTGGACGCCATGCGCGAAGAGCTCGTCACGTCCGTGAGCATTGGCCTCGGCGCACAGCGGAACATCTTCGAGGAAACGCCAGAGCACGCTCGGCAGCTCAAGCTGAGCAGCCCCATCCTGACCGACGAAGAACTGGAGAAGGTCCGGGGTATGGACAAGCCAGGCATCAAGGCCGCTACGCTCTCCACGCTCTTTCGTGTCGAAGGCGGCGCGGGCGAGTTGGAGCGGGCTATCGACGAGCTGTGCCTCAAGGCTTCCAAGGCCATTGAGGAGGGGTACAGCATCATCATCCTCTCCGACCGCGGCGTGGACGCCGAGCATGCGCCCATTCCCAGCCTGCTGGCCACTGCCGGGATACATCATCACCTCATTCGGGAGGGCACCCGCACGCGCGTCGGACTGGTGGTGGAGTCAGGCGAACCCCGGGAGGTGGCCCAGTTCGCCCTACTCATCGGCTACGGTGCCGGGGCAGTCAATCCTTACCTGGCCTACCAGACCCTGGAGGAGCTTGGTCAGCAGGGCATTTTCCAGGACGCTGCAGACGTTGAGACGGCCAAGAAGAACTACATCAAGGCCCTCAACAAAGGACTGCTGAAGATCATCTCCAAGATGGGGATCTCCACCATCCACAGCTACTGTGGCGCCCAGATCTTCGAGGCCTTGGGCCTGAGCCAGGACCTGGTGGACAAGTACTTCACCTGGACCGCGTCGCGCATCGGCGGCATAGGGTTGGAGTCCATAGAGAACGACGTGCTCCGGCGTCACGAGCAGGCATACCCAAAGGTGGAGGTCCCCGCGAGCCCGGACCTGGAGCCGGCCGGCTTCTACAACTGGCGCCGTGACGGCGAGTACCACATGTGGAACCCCGATACCATCGCCAAGCTCCAGTACGCCAGCAACATGAACGACGCCACGGCGTACAAGGAGTTCGCTGCCCTGGCCAACGACTATGAGCGACGGCTGTGCACGCTTCGGGGTCTGTTGGAGTTCAAAGCCCTGAACGAGCTCATCCCCCTCGATGAGGTGGAACCTGCCGATAAGATCGTCAAGCGGTTCGCCACTGGTGCCATCTCCCTAGGGGCCATCAGTCGGGAGGCCCACGAGACGCTGGCAATCGCCATGAACCGCATCGGCGCGCGCAGCAACAGCGGCGAGGGCGGCGAGGACTACCACCGCTACGCACCGGATGCGAACGGGGACCGGCGTCATAGCGCCGTCAAGCAGGTGGCCTCAGGCCGGTTTGGAGTTACCACCAACTACCTGGTCAACGCATCGGATCTTCAGATCAAGATGGCCCAGGGCTCCAAGCCTGGAGAGGGTGGGCAGCTTCCTGGCCGTAAGGTGGACGAGTACATCGGCTGGGTTCGTCACTCCACCCCCGGGGTGGAACTGATCTCGCCGCCACCGCACCACGACATCTACTCCATCGAGGACCTGGCGCAGCTTATTCACGACCTCAAGAACGCGAATTCGGAGGCCCGCATCCACGTGAAGCTGGTGGCGGAGGTAGGGGTGGGGACCATCGCCGCCGGCGTCTCCAAGGCCCACGGCGACGTGGTGCTCATTAGCGGCGATAGCGGCGGCACCGGGGCGTCGCCCGAGTCGTCCATCAAACACGCCGGGCTGCCCTGGGAGCTGGGCATCGCGGAGACGCAGCAGGTGCTCGTGCAGAACGACCTGCGCGGCCGCATCGTGGTCCAAGCCGACGGCCAGATCAAGACGGGGCGAGACATCGCCATCGCGTGCCTCCTGGGGGCCGAGGAGTTCGGCATCGCCACGGCGTCGCTGGTGACCCAGGGCTGCATCATGCTGCGCAAGTGCCACCTCAACACGTGCTCCGTGGGCATCGCCACCCAGGACCCGGAGCTGCGGAAGCACTTCGCGGGCAAGCCTGAGCACTTGATCAACTACTTCCTCTTCGTGGCGGAGGAGCTGCGAGAGATCATGGCCCAGCTAGGCTTTCGCACCATCAACGAGATGGTAGGCCAGGTGGACAAGCTGGATGCGGCCAAAGCCATCGAGCATTGGTGGAAGACAAAAGGAGTAGACCTGAGCGGCCTCCTGACCAAGCCCGAGGCGCCACCTTCGGTAGCCACGTATCACTGCCAGACCCAGGACCACGGGCTGGACAGGGCGCTAGACCATCAGCTCATCGCCCTATCCGAGAAAGCCCTGAAGCGTCAGGAGCCAGTGAGCTTCTCGCTCCCTATCAGCAACGGCAACCGGACGGTAGGCGCCATGCTCAGCGGTGAAGTGGCCAAGCGGTACGGGGAGGACGGCCTGCCTGACGAAACTATCCAGGGCACCTTCAAAGGCTCCGCTGGTCAGAGCTTCGCCGCGTTCCTGACCAAGGGAACCTCCTTTACACTCGAAGGCGACTCCAACGACTACTTTGGCAAGGGAGTCTCCGGCGGACGCCTGGTGGTGGTCCCGCCCAAAGGGTCTACCTTTGTGGCCGAGGAGAACATCATCGTGGGTAACGTGGCCCTCTACGGCGCCACGGGTGGCGAGGTCTTCATTCGAGGCGTGGCGGGCGAGCGCTTCTGCGTGCGGAACAGCGGCGCCCACGCGGTGGTCGAGGGCGTGGGAGACCACGGAGGCGAGTACATGACCAACGGCCGCGTGGTGGTGTTGGGCCCCACGGGGCGGAACTTCGCGGCCGGCATGAGCGGTGGCATCGCCTACATCCTGGACGAGGCCGGCGACTTCGACCTGCGATGCAACCACGAGATGGTGGACTTGGAATCAGTGGTGGAGCCCGAAGACCAAGAGGAGCTGCACGAACTCATCCAGAAGCATTACCAGTACACCGGGAGCGCCAACGCCAAGCGCGTCTTGGACGCCTGGGACAAGTTGCTTCCCAAGTTCGTGAAGGTCTATCCTCGAGATTTCCGGCGCGTCGCTGAAGCCCGGAAGCGTGCCGAGCTGGAAGCGGTCCGTGGTGGGTAAGGTCACCGGCTTTCTGGAATTTAGCCGCGAGCCCCTGAAGCGCCGCTCCACCACCGAGCGCATCAAGGACTATCGCGAGTTCTACGAGGTTTGGTCCGAGGAGCAGGCGCGGGCCCAGGGCGCCCGCTGCATGGACTGTGCGCTTCCCTTCTGCCACAAGGGGTGTCCCCTCGGCAACCTGATTCCGGACTGGAACGATCTGGTCTACAAGGGCCGCTGGAAGGACGCCCTAGCGGCGCTGCACGTCACCAACAACTTCCCTGAGTTCACCGGGCGCATCTGCCCAGCACCCTGCGAGGCCTCCTGTGTGCTCGCCATCAACGAAGAGCCTGTCACCATCGAGTACATCGAGAAGGCCATCGCCGACCATGGGTTCGAGGAGGGGTGGATCGTCCCGGAACCTCCCAAACAGCGCACGGGTAAACGGGTGGCGGTTGTGGGCTCCGGGCCTGCTGGCCTGGCCGCCGCGGCCCAGTTGAACCGGGTTGGGCACCAGGTCACCCTCTTCGAACGGGACGAGTACATCGGTGGCCTCCTTACCCTGGGGATTCCAGACTTCAAGCTGGACAAGGGCGTGGTGAACCGCCGAGTCGACGTCATGGCGGCCGAGGGCATCGAGTTTCGTACCAGCTGCGACGTCGGCGTTGACATCTCCGTCTCCGAGCTGCGTCGTGACTTCGACGCCATCTGCCTGGCCGGAGGCTCCACCGTGGCCCGAAGGCTGAACATCCCCGGGGAGGAGCTGGAGGGCGTCCACCTGGCCATGGACTACTTGACCCAGCAGAACCGCCTCAACCAGGGACAAACGGTGCCGCCTGAGGAACGTATCTCCGCCGAGGGCAAACGCGTCGTCATCCTGGGGGGTGGGGACACCGGGTCCGACTGTCTGGGGACCGCCCACCGCCAGGGCGCCGAGGTGGTCTACCAGTACGAGATTCTGCCGGAACCCCCCAAGGGGCGCCCTGAGGGCAACCCCTGGCCCCTCTGGTCCCTTATCCTTCGTAGCTCCCACGCTCACGAAGAGGGCGGCGTTCGAGATTACAACATCCTCACTAAAAGCTTCTCTGGACACGAGGGTCAGGTGCGGAAGCTCCACGCCGTGCGCATCGAATGGGGACCGCCGGACGCCTCGGGACGCCGGTCTATGACGGAGGTCCCCGGGAGTGAGTTCGAGATTGAGACAGAGCTGGTGTTGTTAGCCCTGGGCTTCCTGCACCCTCAGCACGAGGGGCTGCTGGAACAGCTTGGGGTGGAGCTGGACCCCCGGGGCAACGTGAAGACGGACGAAGCGCGGATGACCAGCGTGCCGGGGGTTTTCGCCGCTGGGGACATGGCGCGAGGCCAGTCGCTCGTAGTGTGGGCCATCGCCGAGGGAAGGCATGCGGCCCATGGGATCGACAAGCTCCTCATGGGCGAGACGAGCCTGCCCAGCGTCGACCTAGCGAGCTGGGCCTAGGACCAAGGAGGGTGCACCCCGGGTCACCCGCCGTGCCCAAGTACCTGAAGGGTACGCGGAGCGGGCCGCCATGGGCCTAGCCCGCGTCTTGTAGCGGGGCCACGCTGAAGAGCACGTGGAATGGCTTGCAGTAGATGACCACGCTTCGTTGGACTGTTACGTCGACATCGGCTGGGATGGGATAGTTTTGATCCCCTCTGTTGCCCTTTAGCTTGCCAAGGTCAACGTATCCCGGAGAGGTTACGTCAATGGGTGTGTAAACGACATCAGGCGGCGACCTTCTCAGCCGTTGATTCAATGGCGATTCCATCCGCATACTGTGCACCGAGATAGACGTCTTCGATCAACTCAGGGGCCTTCAGACGCCTGAAGCGCTGTTCGGCGACCATCAACATTTTCCAGATCACCACTATCGCCCGATCGACCCTCTTGCAGCGCTTGGCGGCATCGGTCCGAAGCCTGAGGGCCGCGAAGGGTGATTCTACCGGGTTCGTCGTGCGAAGGTGCCCCCAGTGCTCCTTTGGGAAGTCATAGAAGGTGACCGTGCGGTCCCAGTCCCGCTCCAAGGCCTCTGAGGCCGCCTCGTAGGAATGGTCGCCGCACCACCTGGTGAACACCGTCCTGAGCCGCTCAGCCTCTGTCCGAGTCGGCGCGTAGGGGATAGTACGCAGCATGAGCTTGGCCTGGTCCTGTTGTCGCTTTGGAAGCTTGGCGAGCACGTTTACGATCTTGTGGTTCCAGCAGCGTTGCTCTGCCGCCTGCGGATAGACGTTGCGCAGAGCTCCCCAGATGCCCAGGTGTCCGTCCCCAACCACCAGCCTCGGGCACTCCAGCCCGCGGCGCCTCATGTCCCTGAGCACATCGGACCAGTTCTCTGTGGACTCCCTGTATCCGGGAACAGCGCTCACCACCACCTTGCTCCCGTCGCTCAGGGCCGCCACCACCACCAGTACTGCCGCCTTCTCCTTCTCAAGACCAGCCTTGACGTAGACTCCATCCACCCACATGTAGACCACTTCCAGGTCATCTAGGGGCCGGCTGCGCCATTGGGCAAGCTCATCGTTCCACTTGGACTTCAACCGGGCCACCGTGCTCGCCGATACCGGTGCGTCCTCTCCCAGCAGCCCCCGCAAAGCCAGATCGAAGTCGCCTTCGGATAGACCGTGCAGGTACAGCTCGGGGATCAACTCAGCAACCTTCCTGGTCCTGTTGACGAACAGCGGCAGCAGCCGGCTCTCGAACTGCTCCTCGGTATCGCGGACTCGCGGCCGCCTCAGCTGTATCGTTCCCGAACTCAGCGTAAGCCTCCGGGCTCTGCCGTATCCGTTCCGATAGCCGGTATCGTTGTCCGAGTCGGATCTGAGCGCCGACTTCGCCCTTCCCAGAAACGCCGTCACCTCCTCCTCCAGCAACTCCTGGATCAGCCTCTGGACCTGGCTTCGCACCCAATCCTCCAACTGCTCCCACTCCGGCCTTGACTCCGACCTACTCTCAGTGCTTTCCTTCCTCATGGGCGGTCTATCTCCTCTCTTGGGCCTCGAGCCCGTGTTGTTCAGAGAGAGGGTACACCGCCTGACTGGTTACACACTTTTTGAAGATACCTCCTCGCCAAGCTTCCAAAGCGACAACAGGACCAGGCCAAGCTCATGCTGCGTACTATCCCCTACGCGCCGACTCGGACAGAGGCTGAGCGGCTCAGGACGGTGTTCACCAGGTGGTGCGGCGACCATTCCTACGAGGCGGCCTCAGAGGCCTTGGAGCGGGACTGGGACCGCATGGTCACCTTCTATGACTTCCCAAAGGAGCACTGGGGGCACCTTCGCACGACGAACCCGGTAGAATCACCCTTCGCGGCCCTCAGGCTTCGGACCGATGCCGCCAAGCGCTGCAAGAGGGTCGATCGGGCGATAGCAGTGATCTGGAAAATGTTGATGGTCGCCGAACAGCGCTTCAGGCGTCTGAAGGCCCCTGAGTTGATCGAAGACGTCTATCTCGGTGCACAGTATGCGGATGGAATCGCCATTGAATCAACGGCTGAGAAGGTCGCCGCCTGATGTCGTTTACACACCTATTGACGTAACCTCTCCGGGATACGTTGACCTTGGCAAGCTAAAGGGCAACAGATGTATACGACTTCGCGGTTGGGCTCGCTGCGTGGGCAGCTACTGGACTGCCCCTAGAGGGGGCCTTGGCAAGCCTGTTGACCACTGCGGACGCTGCACGAAAGGAAGTATTCACCTGCTCGCTGAGCGACTCGATAAAAGGCATGGGTGAAATGATTGCCTCAAAAGGCCAAGACGATTGCATCGTGCTCAACGACCAGGGAATCGTCATGGGCCGTACTCGCCGGAGAGCGATTGAAGCCCGAGGAGCTCAGGACACCCTCGAAGAGGTCATGGAGCTCGGACCAACGACCGTCCGGCCCGACGAGAGACTCGATGCTGTCGTGGGCCGGATGAGACGTCGTGGCGTCCGCAGCATCGTCGTCGCAACTCTCGATGGCAAGCTTGTTGGGGTTCTTTACCGCGACGAAGCCGAGGCCCTTCTAGGCGTGGACAACTCCGAAATCGAGCGCGAGTAATCCTGAAGCAAGCGTTCACCAGACCACGACTGGTTATGCCTCCAATAAACTCGATGACGAGCCGTAACCTCACGTATTCACTTGGAGAGCGGCTATCCTCGCTTCTGCCCGCCTAACGTTAGCTAGGCACTAGCGGTCTACTTCGAAGTGGAATACTGACGCGGTTCTTGATATCGTCTAGGCCCACCAGGGCGCTGCCCTGCACCCACATGCGGTGGCCCAATGGTTCGACAGGCTCGCCATGAACGGCCCGTAACTCCGCTCATCCTGAGCTTGTCGAAGGATCAAGCCCTCGCCGCAGCGATACATTGAGCGCGTCGCAGAACCACCAGGCAGTCCACCAACAGCTATCAGCCGTATTCAAAGTAGGTCCCAGCCTAAAGTGCAAGCAAAGCAGGAGACAGCCCGTGTGGAGCCGGATAGCGATCGTCGCAGGAGTAGTAGCCGTAGCCATGCTGGCTGGGGCGTGCGGCTCCGGCTCGCCGTCTCCGACTCCAACCGCGACGGACACAACCGGACCCGTAAGCGACCGATACAGCGGCATACTGGCGGCCTCCGAGTTCCTGGTGGGTAAGGTCCGCTTCCCCTTTGGGCTCATCAACGTGAACGGCGAGGAGCTACGGGGCGCATCGGTCCAGGTGCGCTTCTACTCGCTGAACCAGGCGGAGCCTCAGCTCCGCGACGAGGCTACCGCGGACTGGCACGAAGTGACCGGCGTGACTCCCCACGAGCACCAGGATGGCACGCTCCACGACCACCTCGACGTTCGAGGTGCATACGTGGTCGACGAGGTCACGCTGGACGAGCCAGGGATATGGGGCGCCGAGTTCGTGGTGACCGCTGCCACCGGGGCCCAGCCAACGGTCCAGGGCCTGGCGTTCGAGGTGGTCACTGACTCCCAGGTACCGCTCGTGGGGGAGTCTGTCCCACCCACTCAAAACCTGACCATCCACGACGTGCAGCAGTTCTCGGACATCTCGACTCGACAGACAGAAGACGAGATGCACGAGTACTCCGTGGCGCAGGCGTTGGACCTGGGCACTCCCTTTGTGGTGGTGTTCAGCTCACCCATGTTCTGCGTCAGCCGGATGTGCGGGCCGGTCACCGACATGGCCGCAGCCGTCCACGAACGCCATAAAGCGCGCGTCAACTTCATCCATATCGAGCCGTGGGACCTCGACGCCGCCCGCAACGAGGGCCAGCTATCCCGAGGTCCGGAGATGCAAGAGTGGGGCTTGCTCAGCGAGCCGTGGCTCTTCGTGGTCGGCGCCGACGGCAAGGTGGCCGTGCGCTTCGAGGGGCTGGTCTCCGACGAGGAGCTGGAGCGGGCGTTACAGCAGGTGTTGGCCCTGGGCTAGGGGACATGCGTCTTCCTAGAAACAACCACTCATAACTTTGACCTCGCCCTCAGCCTGGCCCCCTCTCATCGAGAGAGGGAGTTGGTCAACGCTCCAGAGTTTCCAAACCTCACACTGGCACCCTGAGCCCGCTACACGCTTTACCCTGTTATTGTCATTCCGAGTCCTTCTTGGGAAGGACGAGGAATCTGGCCTTCCTTTCTAGGGACGAGATTCCTCGTTTCGCCAATGGCGGACTCGGAATGACAAACGAAGAACTGTCACCCTGAGTGTAGCGAAGGGTCTCTCAGGAGAGATTCTTTACTGGGCTCAAAGGGAGGCTCACGGATAGAGGAACTTGAGAACGCCGTGGGAGGCTAGGGCGAGGAGTACGCCGGCGTAGGTGAGGTAGAGCCCCCGGGTCTTGGTAGACAGGAGCCGCAGTCCGCCTCTGATGAAGAAGCCGGCCAACACATACGCGATGAACCAGATAAATAGCGTATGGGGCACCGACCAAGCGCCGTGGTAGTTTTCGCTGATGAAGACGCTGAACAGCGTCGCCGCCACGGTGGAGAGCGTGGCGATGCCGACTGCCAGCACCGTCACTCGGCCCCCGACGCCAGCGGGAAGAGCACCGGGGGCTGACCGATAAAAGTGCGCGACCAGGAAACCGGCGAGCGGCAACAGGAAGAAGTCGCCGATCATATAGCCGGGATGCCGAAGAAAGTCGGCGGCGCCGGTATCGGCTCCCCAGGCGATGAGCAGCAAGGAGCCCCACCCCGTCCCCCAAATAACCAACGCGACTCCCAGCGGATGCAGCGCGAACAGGGGACTCAAGAAGTCATCGCGGGTCATCGGTCTCATCTTCGTAAGTGCCGGGGGTACGGACGACGCCGCGACAGGCCACACGGGCTAGTGTGGCATTCCCGAAGTTCGCCGCCAATGTCATTACGAGGCCCGACGAAAGAGGGCCGTGGCAATCTGGCTGTGGGGTCCACCCGTCCTCCGGATTGCTTCGTCCCCCGATAGATCGGGATCCTCGCAATGACAATTCGTAAGCGTACTTCAGAGACGAGACGGCTAGTAAATGCCCACGCCCACGAGCCTGCCGATGAGGTTGGCGGCCACCACGGCAACCGCCGCCAGTCCCACCATCTCGAATGCCTTGCGCCAGACGTTCCCCGCGGTCAGGTAGGCCCGCCAGGCGCCTACGCCGAATAGAGCCGCTGCCGTCAGCCCCACGGCGAGGATGAGCGCGGCGTTCTCCTCCAGGAATAGATAGGGCGCTACGGGACACACGGCGCCAAGGGAGAAGGCGATGCCCATCACTACGGCGGCCGCCGTCGGCCGGGGCGGCTGTTCGGCAAACCCAAGCTCGTCCTGCATCATGGTCCGGACCCACTGGTCTCGGTCCCGGGTCACCTGGTCAACCACGGCCTCCAAAGTGGGCCCGCTGATGCCCTTCTCGCGGAAGATTTGCCGGACCTCGGCGCGCTCCTCCTGGGGCATATGGGCCACCTCCCACCGTTCCCGCTGCTCCTCCGACTCCCGGAACTCCCGCTCGCTCTTGGTGGAGATATAGGCGCCGAGGGACATGGAGATCGTGCCCGCCACCAGCCCCGCGACCCCGGCCAGTAAGACGGTGTTGGGATCGGCGGTGGCACCGGCCACGCCGGCGACCAACGATACGTTGGACACCAGGCCATCGTTGGCGCCAAAGACGGTCTCGCGGAGAAACAGTCCCTCCGCCCTGTGGGACTCCCCGTGACCATGCCTCCGCTGGGGATGCCCAAAGCCCATCGCCTGACGCATGCGTTGGAAAGCGGACCCTATCTTAGCCATAGTAAAGCGCACCCCAAATTAGACCAGGGAGACCGGCTGCACAGTGAGTGGAAGCCCCGACCTGTCGGGGCACATGCGCGGGCGCAAGCCGGAGGAAGGCCTTGACGCTGGGGGTCCCGAAGGAGCGCTGTGCTAATTGCTGGGTGGCGGCTGTTTCAGCCCGCCCACCAGAACGTCGTCCCCTTCCACCTTCGCCTCGTAGACGCTGATGCAGTGGTCGTGGGCTCCGGCGGGCAACCCTGTGTCGGCGTGGTACCCCCATGCGTGGTAGGGACAGGTCACCACACCGTCCTGAATGGTCCCCTCGGAGATGGGGCCGGCGGAGTGAGGGCAGACGAAGTTCATGATGTAGAAGTTGCCGTTCTCGTTGAAGATAGCCAGGGGCTTACCCCGCAGCCGGCCAGCGGCGGGACGCACCATTTTCCCCTCACCGTGCTTAATGTCGCCCACCTTGGCGACGGGAACGAATTCAAGCTCCTGTTGTTGAGCGGCCTGAGTGGTCATAACGCTCCTTTGCTGTTCTCGGTTCGTGCCACGGATGGCCAGCGTGCAAAAGTGTAGCAGCACCGCTCCATCCCGGCAACGAGGGTGCTTTGGAGCGCGCCTCCAACAGTTCGTACGGCATCGGCTGGACTGCCTGCTATAATCGCCCTCGGAGGTAAGAGAGCCGTGGTTTCCGACCGCACCCGCGTACCCATCGAGCGCAACATGGCCATGGAGCTGGTCCGCGTGACCGAAGCGGCGGCGTTGGCCGCCGGCCGGTACATGGGCATGGGAGACAAGGAGCTGGTGGACCAGGCCGCGGTAGACGCCATGCGGTTTACCCTCGGAGGCGTCGTCATGGATGGCGTGGTCGTCATCGGCGAGGGCGAAAAGGACCAAGCGCCCATGCTCTACATCGGCGAGCAGATCGGCAACGGGTCAGAGCCGCAGGTAGACATCGCGGTGGACCCCATCGACGGTACGACGCTACTTTCCAAAGGGCTGCCGGGCGCAATCGCCGCGGTCGCCCTATCGTCCAGGGGGACCATGCACGTCCCGCCTCATCTAGCGTACATGAACAAGATTGCCGTGGGACGGGCATCGCGTGACTCCATCGACATCAACGCCCCAGTGGCGGACAACCTGCGGGCCATCGCCAAGGACTTGCAGCGCGGGGTGGCCGACCTGACGGTGGTGGTGCTGGACCGCCCTCGCCACGAGCAGCTTCTCAAGGAGATCCGCACCGCCGGCGCCCGGGTGAAGCTCATCTCCGACGGCGACGTCGCCGCCGGTATTCAGGCCGCGATGCCGGAGAGCGGCGTGGACGTGCTCATGGGCATCGGCGGCACCACCGAGGGCGTGCTCACGGCCGCCGCCATTCGTTGCATCGGAGGGGCCATTCAGTGCAAGCCATGGCCTCGGGACGACGATGAGCGCCAGGCGGTGAAGGCCGCTGGAGTTGACTTGAACAAAGTCTACGGCACGGAAGAGTTAGTCGCAGGCGAGGACGTGTTCTTCGCCGCGACCGGCGCCAGCACCGGAGAGCTGCTAAAGGGCGTCCGCTTCTTCGGCGGCGGCGGTGAGACCCAGTCCTTGGTGATGCGCTCGCGCTCCGGCACCGTCCGGTGGATCGACTCGGTTCACGACTTTACGCGGCTGGACAAGGTGCGCTACTTCGAAGAGGAGTAGGCGAAAGGGGTAGGCCATGCCGCAGCCCGTGTTCCCGGAATGGACCGCGCGAAGAAGCCCGATGACTCCACTCTAGGGTGGTGAGTCACGAAAAGCCATGAATAGCACTCTCCGCCTTTCGACACGCCCTTCGGCTTCGCTCAGGACAGGCTCAGAGTGAACGGTCAAGCTAGGCCCCTTGTCATGCTGAGCGAAGCGAAGCATCTCTCACCGGCCTTTCCCGAGAGACCCTTCGCTCCGCTCAGGGTGACAGGGTCTTGTCTGATAGGGGAGAGCTTATCGAAGCACGAAAACCTGTTTTTCAACAGTCCCCTAGACGGTAGCCAGGTCCTTCTCCATGTCAGGCGTGTAGCTTCCCCGCCGCGCGGCGCTGGTCACCCGTGCCCGGTGCAAATAGACGCGCTGAGCGTGCGGCACGTTTCCAGCTTGGCCGCTCCACGCCTTCAAGGGCGTCGCCTGGAGCCCGCGTCCGTAGGAAAAACTGAGTTGCCACGGTGCGCCCGACACGGCCGCCTGCCGATTGATCGCGTCCAAGTTGATGGTCGCCTCCTCATCGCCTTGTCCGCCGGAGAGGAAGACGATACCGGGGACGGCGGAGGGTACCGTCCGCTTGAAGCAGGCGATGGTCCTCTGGGCAACCTCCTCCGGCCCCGCTCGGTCAGGGGCGGAACTTCCGGAGAGCACCATATTCGGCTTGAGCAGCATTCCTTCTAGGGCCACTCTTTGGTGGCCCAGCTGATAGAAGACCTCGCGCAAGGTGGCTTCGGTGACTTCGCCGCACCGGCCGATGCTATGGTCGCCGTCCATCAGTACCTCAGGCTCGACGATAGGGACCAGCCCAGCCTCCTGGCTGAGGACGGCGAATCGGGCCAGGGCGTGGGCGTTGGTCTCGATGCAGTAGCGGCTGGGAATCCCCTCGCCGATGGTGATGACCCCACGCCACTTGGTAAAGCGGGCCCCCAGCTCTCGGTACTCGGCGAGTCGCTCCCGGAGGCCATCGAGGCCTTCGGTCACCGTCTCGCCCTCGGTCCCCGCGAGTGGTCTTGCCCCCGTGTCTACCTTGATGCCCGGGATGATGCCTTGGTCCGCGAGCACTTTCACGAGGGACGTTCCATCGGAGCCGCTTTGCCGGACCGTTTCGTCGAAGAGGATGACGCCGCTGATGTAATCGGCCGCGCCGTCCGTCCGGAAGAGCATCTCACGATAGTCGCGGCGGTTGGCTTCGGTAGCCTCCACGTTCACGGAATCGAAACGCCGCTTGATGGTCCCGCCGCTCTCGTCGGCTGCGAGAATCCCCTTTCCCGGCGCCACCAACGCCTGGGCGGTGCTGATGAGTTGTTGGGTGTCCATGAGGCCCTCCTTCCAGGGCTATCCACCGCCCCAGTCCTTCGCGCCCTCAGAGGTAAGACCAACGGTCAGCGCTAGAAGAATGCGCCCGCTCGAGCGCCTATAATCATAACCCATCGTGGGGGCGGTATGGTAATCTGCGCGCAGGTCTGCGAAGCCGCTCTCCGTCTGATAACGGCGGCTCCCAAGGCTGGCGCTGGCCCCATGACGATATGGTCCCGCGCCGCCAAGATCGCCCCATTGCCCGTGTCCTCAAAGCTCTGATGGCAACGCGAGGAAAGGTCCCGTCATGGACAGTCTGGCCATAGCGCTGCCGACCTTCTTCGGGAGCGCGCTCTTCGTGGTGCTGGCGGGCGTCGCCCTGGCCCGCTACGGCGACGAGCTGGCGGAACATACAGGGTGGGGTCACCTCTGGGTAGGCACCGTCCTGGTCAGCGTGGCCACCTCCCTTCCCGAGCTCGTGACCAACGTCTCGGCGACGGCCATTGGGGCCGTCCCGTTGGCGCTGGGCAACATATTCGGCGCCGACATGATCAACATGTGGACCCTCTCGCTCATCGCGCTGGTCTTCGGTGTCGAGCGGCTGTTCGGCGGGCATGGACCAGGCACCCAACGCTTGATGCTGGTGGCGGTCGTGCTCGCCGCGCTGGCGGTGGGCATAGGCGTCACCGATGACGTGGCGCTTGGGCGGTACAGCGTGGGGGCGGTAGCCATCGCCCTTGTGTACGTGGCCGGCATGCGCTTGGTGTACAACGCCAGCCGAAAGGAGTCTCAGTCAGCGGAGAAATCGCCAAGCAGTGGAGGGAGCAAGCGGAGCGCTTGGCTGGGGTTTGGCGGCGCTGCCCTGGTCATCGCCATCGCCTCGCCCTTCCTGGCCATTAGCGCCGACGGGATCGCCGAGGCCACAGGCATGGCCAGCAGCTTCATGGGAGTGCTGGCGGTTGCGGTGGTCACCACGCTGCCCGAGGCGTCAGTGGGGGTAGCGGCCGCTCGACGGAGGGCCTACGGCCTGGTGCTGGGGAACGTCTACGGGAGCTGCGCCTTCAATATCGCCGTCGTTTCCTTCATCGAACCGGTGCACGCCACGCCGGTGCTGGAGTCCATGGCGAGCGAGCACTTCATCGCCGGTGGCATGGCGGTGCTCCTCATGGCCATGGGGCTGCTGGTGCTGCGGAGCTACCGGACCCGGACCATGGGCTGGCTGCGCGGGCTGGTGCCCCTCATTGCCGTGGCCTATCCGGCCGGGATGATCTGGGTATTCATCGCGGCCCGAGCCTAGGAACACGTGGCTCTGAAGTACGCTTAGAAAAGCGAACCCGCTCGCAACGACGGAGAGGGCGGGTTCGTAATTCCTCAGCCAATTTCGGTGACAGGACACGAGCGGGCGTGTGGGAAAGGACGGCTGCCAGGCCTGCTAGAAGGGCACTGAATTCCAGAAGGGGGCCAGTATGAAAGTCGGAGTCTGTCTTCCGCACTACGGCGTTGGCATGGAAGCCCACCGCATGCGGGAGTTCGCCCAGCGAGTCGAGTCATTGGGGTTCGACTCCATCTGGGTGACCGACCACGTCATCGTTCCCAAGGCGCTCACCATCGTCTACCGAGATCGCATGCTGGACCCACTGGCCGCGCTCTCCTTCCTCGCGGGGGTGACGGACCGCCTCACATTGGGCACCAGCGTCATCATCCTTCCCTACCGAAACCCCATCACCGTGGCCAAGGAAGTGGCGTCGGTCGACGCGCTGAGTGGAGGCCGGGTCATCCTCGGCGTCGCCTCCGGGTGGATGGAGGGTGAGTTTCGGGCGCTCAACGCCGACTTCAAAAACCGGGGCGCCGTCAGCGATGGGCACTTGCGCGTCATTCGGGAGCTGTGGACCAACCCCGAGCCGGAGTTCTACAGCGAGCACTACCACCTCTCGGGCGTGGTCTTCTCGCCCCAGCCGGTACAGCGTCCCCACCCGCCCATCTGGGTTGGCGGCCGCAGCCGCCGCGCCATCCGCAGGGCAGTGGAGCTAGGCGACGGCTGGCACCCCAACGGCCTGGAGTACGACGACCTGAAGGACGCGGTGGCTTACATGAACGACCTTTCGCACCGCGGGGGCCGTTCGGCGCCTCCCGAGCTTTCCACCCGGGGGTCCGTGGACTTCGACGAACGCTCCGGGGACTCCAGGGCGTTCCTCCGGGGCAGCGGCGAGGCGATGGCAGAGGCCATCAACCGCTATCAAGGCCTGGGAATGACGCACATCGCCGTCGGCTTTGCCGACGCGCCCATGGACCAAGCGTTGGAGGACCTGGACCGGTTCGCGGTCGAAGTACTCCCCGCCGTCCACTGACCCCAGGACCCCCTTAGCCGATACGTTGTCACCGAACGGCACGTCGGGCGCTAGCCAAAGCCCGCGCCTCTCGCTCTCGCTGGCGGCGCTCCTCGCTGAGCGCGATGTAGGCCAGGACCGACAGCAGCGCCGTGAGCAGGACCAGCGCTCCGGGAATCCACATGATCAGGCCGCCTAGCTGCTGGTCGTCCATGGCGCTGAGGCCCCAGCGCAGCTCCTGTGTCAGGTAGCGCTCGTACCACGCTTCCTGGGAAAGGGTGAGGAAGGCCCCAAGGCTGAAGTTGGGGACTGTCATCAGAAAGACGTAGGGCACGCGGCCAATATACGAAAGGCTGCTCCGAAGCGGCACGGAGTCGATCACGTTCCACCAGAAGAGCAGGGCGACGGCGGCGAAGGAGAAGTGCTCCAAGACGTGCGCCACCTCATTCCGCAGGGCGAGGTCATAGGCGGCGGGCGTGTGCCAACCCAGTAACGTCACCACGTACAGCGGCCATGCGATGAGCGGGAGCGAGAGGTACTTGAGCGACCTGCGCAAGGTCCTTTGACGGAGGACAGGCGCCACGAACCGCCTGCGGATGGGTCGGGGGATGCCCCGCAGGATGGGGATCATGGGCGCGCCGAGCAGGACTAATGGCGGCGCTACCACCATGAGCAGCATGTGCTGGGCCATGTGCATGACGAACAGCTCGTCGGCCAAGTGGTCCAGCGGGCTTACCAACGAGATGAAAACGGCCGCGAGGGCCACGTAGTAAAGGCTCGGCCGCCACCAAGGATGCAGCCTCCGCCGCCTGCCCGTGCTCGCCCGCAGCCCACGAAAGTAGAGCCAGCCCACCATAGCCAGGCCGAACAGGAGTACGGGGTTGAGGTTCCACGCCAGCCACAGCGACGTGCCAGCGCTGCCTAAGTGCAGGCCAACCATACGCTGCCTTTCACCCAGGTTCGAGCTTTGCTGGCTACTCTACAGGTCTACCGGGTGACAGTCCCAAAGATCCCCATGAGCACCAGCATGACAGAGAGGGCGATGACGAAGGGGAAGACGAAGAGCAAAGTGAAGCGGGGGTCGTCGAACCGCAGGTGCATGAAGTAGCCTACCACCAAGGCAAACTTGAACGCAGCGAAGAGCAGGAGGACAGCGGTGATCATCGCCGGCGACACGTCTAAGCGGTACAGGTAGAAAGCCGCCACCTCAAGGGCGGTAGCGATCGCCAGGACGGCGCCGATGACCAGGTATTTGCCCGGCCCCGGATGACGATCGTCGTGCGCGTGGGACTGTTCCATCGCTCCCCTATCCCGCGGCGTGCTCGACGCTTTGGAAACCCTGCGCGCCGATCAGATAGATCACACCGAAGATCACGATCCAGACAATGTCCACGAAGTGCCAGTAGAGGCCGGCGATCTCCACGTCCAGGCTCGTATCCTGCCGGACCTTGCCCTTGAACGAGGCGAAGACGATGGACCAAAGCCAGATAACGCCGAGGGTCACGTGGGCCCCGTGAAAGCCGGTCAGGGTAAAGAAGGTGCTCCCAAACAGGTTGGTGCGGGGGGTGAGACCCTCTTTGGCAAACTCCCAAAACTCGAACATCTGAAAGCCGATGAACACGGAGCCCAACAGGGCTGTAGCGGTCAGCCAGATGCGCAAGCCCTTCAAGTCGCCCCGCTGTATGGCCGCCAGGCCCAGCACCATGGCCACGCTGCTCATGAGCAGCACGAAGGTGCTGACGGACGTTATCGGGATGTTTAGCAGCTCCTCGGTCGGGCCGCTCAAGCTTTTGCCCCGGTAGACCAGGACCGTTGAGATGAGCGCGCCAAAGAACATGCAGTCCGAACCGAGGAACGCCCACATCAGCAGCTTCCGGTGGTTCAGACCGGTGGTCGTGTAGTGGTGCTCGTCCGCTATGGAGGGGTGTGCTGCTTCTGCCATGTCCTCTCAAGCTATAAAGGCACAGATCTTACGGAGAGAGACGCCAATCAGGGGCCGTGGGCGGGGGCTCCTCCTCCGCTTGGTGGGAGGTCTCCTCCGCCGCCTCCGCGAACGGAGGCTCGAAGGCCCACCAGTACACGGCGTACACGCCGATGGCCCCCGCTATGGAGATCATCGTCAGGCCAAGGATGGCGTGCGCCTGCCAGACGATCAGCGACCCGGCGGCCAAGGCGGCACCCATCGATACGACAATAGGCCAGTAGGAGGGTGAGGGCATGGTAACGTGGGCCTCTTCCTCGTGGTGCTGCTCCTCGGAGGCGTGGGCCGCGCCCAGCGATTCGCCTTCGTGCTCCTCCCACAGAGGCATCCGGCTGCTGACCACGGGGATGGTGGCGAAGTTGTAGTGCGGCGGCGGTGACGGGATAGACCACTCCAGGGTGCCCCCGCCCCACGGGTCATTGCCCGCCGGCTCGCCCCTCCGCGCGCTCTGAATGATGTTGTAGATGAGGACCAAAATGGAAATGGCGATGATCAACGCCCCGACGCTAACAAGCGCATTGATGCTACCCCAGCCCTGGTCCGCTGAGTAGGTGTAGACGCGCCGCGGCATCCCCTGTACGCCCAGGATGTGCATGGGCATGAAGGTCAGGTTGAAGCCAATGAGGGTCAGCCAGAAGTGGATCTTTCCGATGCGTTCGTTCATCATCCGGCCCGTTATCTTGGGGAACCAGTAGTAGAGCCCCGCCAGCAGGCCGAAGATGCTCCCGCCAAACAACACGTAGTGGAGGTGGGCCACTATGAAGTAGGTGTCTTGCTGCTGGGTATCCACGGGCACGCTGGCGTGCATGATGCCGCTCAGGCCGCCCAGCAGGAACATGCTGATGAATCCCAAGGCGAAGAGCAGTGGCGTCTTGAACTGGATAGACCCACCCCACAGGGTGGCTATCCAGTTGAGGACCTTCACCCCCGTGGGAATGGCGATGAGCATGGTGGCAACGGAGAAGCCAGAGTTGGCCCACGCACCCATGCCAGTGGTGAACATGTGGTGGCTCCACACGCCAAAGCCCAAAAAGGCGATGGATACGCCCGCAAGAACCACTAGGTAATAGCCGAAGAGCGGCTTCCTCGCAAAGGTGGGCAGCACGTCGGACACGATGCCCATGGCCGGAAGGATGAGGATGTAGACCTCTGGGTGGCCGAATACCCAGAAGAGGTGCTGCCACAGCAGCGGGTCGGCGCCCGCGGCGATGGAGTAGAAGTTGGTGCCGATCATCCGGTCGAAGAGCAGCAGGGTGATGGCGATGGTGATGACCGGGAAGGCGAAGATGATGAGGAAGGAGACCACCAGTGTCATCCAGACGAACAGCGGCATGCGCATCAGCGTCATGCCCGGGGCGCGCAGGTTGATGATGGTGATGACGAAGTTGAAACCCGCCGCCATGGAGGCCACGCCCAGGACCTGGAGCCCCAGGATCCAGTAGTCCACTCCACTGGAAGGCGAATTCTGTAACCCCGTCAGCGGCGAGTAGGCGAACCAGCCCACGTCCGGAGCGGAGCCGGTCAGGAAGCTGGCGTGCATCAGGAGGGCGCCGAAGAGGAACATCCAGTAGCTAAAGGCGTTGAGCCGGGGGAAGGCTACGTCCCGAGCGCCGATCATCAGGGGGACCATGTAGTTAAAGAAGGCGGCGCCAAAGGGCATGATCACCATGAAGATCATGGTGGTCCCGTGCATGGTGAACAGCTGACTAAAGGCCTCCGCGCTCACCACGTCAGCTTCGGGTTGGCTCAGCTGGGCCCGCATAAGCAGCGCCTCGACACCGCCGATGAGGAAGAAGACGAAGGCAGTCGTTCCGTAGAGGATACCGATGCGCTTGTGATCGACAGTGGTGATCCAGCTCCAGACCCCAGAAGGGGCTATGGGCCGGGCTATGATGTCAAGTCTCGCTACCATTGCATCACTCGTTGTTGACTTTCGCGGCGCTCATTATAGCTCCCCGTCTGAAGTGCGGGAAGCACCACCATGCGCGTGCTCACTCCACGCGCATGCCTAACAAATAGGCGGCAATAGCGGTAATCTCGTTTTCCGTGACTCCTCGATAGGGCACGGCATCCGCTGCGAGGGTGCCGAACGAGGGCATAAACCGAACGCCACCATCATCGGTCACCGGTTTGAGGGCCCGGATGTCGTAGATCCAGTCCCTCAAGTTCTCCTCGCTATTTTCCAAGATGCCGGCGCCCAGCGTAAGCCGGGACCCAAACCGGGTAAGGTCTGGGCCGATTTTACCCTGGGCCGCGGTACCGGCAATGGTGTGACAGACGATGCAGCCGGCGCTGAGGAACAGCCCCTGTCCCTGAGCGGCCAGACCGGCGGGCTGAGCGGGAGGTGTCTGAAGCGCCGCGGTCCATCGTTCGAACTCCCCCAGCGTCTCCACGATGACCCGAAAGCGCATCATGGCGTGAGCGATGCCGCAATACTCGGCGCACTGCCCGTAGTAGACACCTACCTCGCTGGGGGTGAACGGCTCTAAGGCAGCGCTCCTGCCGGGAAGCGCGTCGAGCTTCCCCACCAGCTGGGGGACCCAGAAGCTGTGGATGACGTCTTCAGCCTCAAGGGTGATGGCCACCTGTTGGCCTACGGGTACGTGAAGCTCGTTGGCAGTTACCAACGTGCCTCCGTCTGGACCTAGCCCTTCGTATTCCACCTCCCACCACCACTGGTGGCCGGTAACCGTAATACGTAGCGCATCAGCGTCTGGGTCCCGATCGGCTTGCACCGTGGCCAGCACCGAGGGGACTGTAATGACCACCAGAATGGCGGCCGGGATGAGGGTCCAGGCGATTTCAACACCGGTATGGTCATGGAACTGAGCGGCGACTCGTCCTGGCCGGGCTCGGAAGCGCCAGAGCGCGTAGATAAGGGCCGCCAGCACCCCGGCGCCCACCAGGCTGGCCAGCACGGTCAGCAAGATGTAGAGGTCGTGGGTCCGCTGGGCCGCGTCCGACTTGGGCTCGAAGGATGTCTGGGGTGTGCTGCACGCCGCTAGGCCGACAATGACGGCGAGCGCGAGCAAGGCCGTGGCCACGAAGGGCCAATGAAGGCGGCGGAAGCGCGCCATGGTCTCCTTAGCAAACACGCGGAACCAGAGTTTGGCCCATCACCATGCGGAGAGGACAGCTTGTTACGATTATCACAACGCAGGGGGGAGGAGTCAAGGCTGGAGGGCCGCTGCTCCCCTCCGTTTCAGCCCATCGGTTCCTTGACACCCGTGCGGGCCGCTATCTATACTAATCCCACTCTCTCACAGGACGGGAGCACGCACAGCGTTGTTGATGACAACCTGAGCTCGAAGCGGTAAGGCTGACGCGTATGCACGCCGTAAAGGCGGTGGCGCGGGAAACCAGCCACCGCCTTTGCACGTTAACAAGGGAATATCGAGCGAGTTCGAGCATCTTAAGTAGCAGGTCAAGCTACTAAGGGCCCATGGGGGATGCCTTGGCGTCAAGGGCCGATGAAGGGCGTGGTTAGGCTGCGATAAGCCTCGGTTAGCCGCCTAGCAGGCTTAGCCGGGGATACCCGAATCGGGGAACCGGCGTCGGAGAAACCGACGCGCCCCTGCCGAACACATTAGGCAGACGGCGGTAACCAGGGGAACTGAAACATCTCATTACCCTGAGGAAAAGAAAGCAACCGCGATTCCCCAAGTAGCGGTGAGCGAACGGGGAGAAGCCCAAACTCATATGGCTTCACGGCCTGGGGGCCCATGCCATGTGAGGGTTGTACGGCGTACCAGCAGAAGCCCCAGCGACTGCACAGAGTTACAAACCTGCATTCTAGCTGAAGGCGCCTGGAATGGACCGCCAAAGCGGGTGAAAGCCCCGTAAGCGAAAGGGTGCAGGCTCTGGGTACGATCGTGAGTACCACGGGACACGTGGAATCCCGTGGGAAGCTGGGGGGACCACCCTCCAAGGCTAAATACCCTTGACGACCGATAGTGCACAAGTACCGTGAGGGAAAGGTGAAAAGAACCCCTGAAGGGGAGTGAAATAGATCTGAAACCATGGGCCTACAAGCGGTCGGAGCCCCGATTCGTCGGGGTGACGGCGTGCCTATTGAAGAATGAGCCGGCGAGTTACTTTGTGTGGCGAGGTTAAGGGATGCAGAAGTCCCGGAGCCGCAGCGAAAGCGAGTCTGAACAGGGCGACCCAGTCGCACGGAGTAGACCCGAAACCGAGTGAGCTACCCATGGCCAGGGTGAAGTCCGCCTAATCGGCGGATGAAGGCCCGAACCGGTGAATGTTGCAAAATTCTCGGATGAGCTGTGGGTAGAGGTGAAATGCCAATCGAACTCGGAGATAGCTGGTTCTCCCCGAAATGCATTGAGGTGCAGCCTCTAGGGGGAGGGACGGAGGTAGGGCGCTGAATGCGCTAGGGGGTGTGAGCCTACCAAACGCAATCAAACCACTAATGCCGTTCTGTCCATGCCTAGGGAGTGAGACTGTGGGGGATAAGCTCCATGGTCGAAAGGGAAACAGCCCAGACCACCAGCTAAGGTCCCGGAGTACAGGCTCAGTGTGAAAGGAAGTAGAGTCGCCAAGACAGCCAGGAGGTTGGCTTAGAAGCAGCCATCCTTTAAAGAGTGCGTAATAGCCCACTGGTCAAGGGACTCTGCGCCGACAATTTAACGGGGCTTAAGCCTGTCACCGAAGCTGTGGCTCTCTGACATATCAGAGGGGGTAGGGGAGCGTTCCCTGGGCACTGAAGCTTCGCCGGAAGGCGGGGTGGAGCGCAGGGAAGTGCGAATGCCGGTATGAGTAGCGAAAAGATGCGTGAGAACCGCATCCGCCGAAAGCCTGAGGTTTCCTACGCAACGTCGTTCGGCGTAGGGTTAGTCGGGCCTAAGTCGAGGCCGAAAGGCGTAGACGATGGACAGCCGGTCAACATTCCGGCACCACCCGCGGATCGCTTTAAGGTCAAGGAGGGACACGGGAAGCTAGGTAGAGCGTGCCTATTGGACATGGTGCGTCTGAACCCGTAGGCCATCCTGGGATAGGAAAATCCGTTCCAGGGCTACGAGCTGAGGGGTGAGGCAACTTTAGGGTTCGCCCTGAGGAAGTCTGCTGAGGCTATGCCGGCAAGAAAAGCTTCGTGACTAGAGCCGTGGGTGTCCGTACCGCAAACCGACACTGGTGGGCTGGCGTAAGCACGCTAAGGCGGACGAGAGAACCTTCCTCAAGGAACTCGGCAATCTCACTCCGTAACTTTGGGATAAGGAGTGCCCTGGGGGGTGTAGTCCTTCGCGGACGAGGCGCCCTGGGGTTGCAACAAAGAGGCCCTGGCAACTGTTCAACAGAAACACAGGTCCCTGCTTAAGTCGCAAGACGACGTATAGGGGCTGACGCCTGCCCAGTGCCGGGAGGTCAAGGAGAGGGGTGCAAGCTCCGAACCGAAGCCCCGGTGAACGGCGGCCGTAACTATAACGGTCCTAAGGTACCGAAATCCCTTGTCGGGTAAGTTCCGACCCGCAGGAAAGGCGTAATGACTGGGGCGCTGTCTCGAGGAAGGGCTCGGTGAAATTGAAGTACGAGTGAAGATGCTCGTTACCCGCAGCAGGACAAAAAGACCCCGTGGAGCTTTACTGCAACCTGGCATTGATCTGAAGAACGTGATGTGTAGGATAGGTGGGAGACTGGGAAGTCTCGACGCCAGTCGGGATGGAGTCACCGTTGAAATACCACTCTTCTCGTTTTTTGGCTCTAACCTCTGAACAAGCAGAGGGACCGTGTCTGGCAGGCAGTTTGACTGGGGCGGTCGCCTCCCAAAAGGTAACGGAGGCGCCCAAAGGTCCCCTCAGGGTGGATGGAAACCACCTGTAGAGCGCATTGGTAGAAGGGGGCTTGACTGTGAGGCCTACAAGCCAAGCAGGGACGAAAGTCGGGCAAAGTGATCCTACGGTTCCGTGTGGAAGGGCCGTGGCTTATCGGATAAAAGCTACCCCGGGGATAACAGGCTTATCTTGCCCAAGAGTTCATATCGACGGCAAGGTTTGGCACCTCGATGTCGGCTCGTCGCATCCTGGGGCTGAAGAAGGTCCCAAGGGTCCGGCTGTTCGCCGGTTAAAGCGGCACGCGAGCTGGGTTCAGACCGTCGTGAGACAGGTCGGTCTCTATCCGCTGTGGGCGCAGGAAGCTTGAGGAGAGCTTTCCCTAGTACGAGAGGACCGGGAAGGACAGACCTCTGGTGTACCGGTTGTCCCGCCAGGGGCACTGCCGGGTAGCTATGTCTGGTTCGGATAAGCGCTGAAGGCATATAAGCGCGAAGCCGGCTCCAAGATGAGGCTTCCCACCCTGTTAAGGGGGTAAGGCCGCAGGGAGACTACCTGCTTGATAGGCCGCAAGTGTACGCACGGTAACGTGTTTAGCTGAGCGGTACTAATCGGCCGAGGGCTTGACCATATACCTGCTTTTTCTCGACTCGCTCGAATTTCCTTGTTAACGCGCAAACCCTTTTTCCGTCTTCCTCTAGCCATGGGCCTTGAGGGTACCAAGATCGAGGAGTGTGAGGAGGGCGGTCACCCGCTGCGGGGTGGAGCAGTGGCAGCTCGTCGGGCTCATAACCCGAAGGTCGTTGGTTCGAGTCCAACCCCCGCTACCAGATGAACGCCAACGAAAGCCCCTCTGAAAAGGGGCTTTCGTTTTGTGTCATAGCTAGCCAAAGCCAGCGCTCCCAGCGAGACGGCCCACAGGGAGGGGCCGTTTTGCTAGACTGATGGCGATGGTGAGGAGTAGACCATGGCCATCGCGACCAACCTTGGGTTCCCACGCATAGGCCCGAAGCGCGAGCTGAAGTGGGCCGTGGAGGAGTATTGGACCGGCAAGCTTGACCAGTCGGCCCTGCTTCGCGCCGCCGCCGCCATCCGCCGTGAGAACTGGCAGCTCCAGCGGCGCCTGGGCATCGACCACATCCCGTCCAACGACTTCTCCCTGTACGACCACGTGCTCGACACGTCGGTCATGGTCGGCGCCGTTCCCTCCCGCTACGGCTATCGCGGCGGACTAGTTGGGATGGACACCTACTTTGCCATGGCCAGAGGCACCGCCGGGAAAAATGGGCGAGCCAGTGCGGCAGCCATGGAGATGACCAAATGGTTCGACACGAACTACCACTACATCGTGCCGGAGTTCGAGGCGGGCCAGCGTTTCCACCTAACGTCCACCAAGCCGCTTGATGAGTTTCTGGAAGCCAAGGACTTGGGCATCCATACCCGGCCTGTGCTGGTCGGTCCCGTCTCCTTCCTGCTCTTGGGCAAGGCAAGAGACGACGCAACGCACCCGCTGTCGTTACTAGACGGCCTGTTGCCGGTCTACGAGGAGCTGCTCCGCCGGCTGGCGGAAGCCGGCGCCGACTGGGTCCAGGTCGACGAGCCGTGCCTGGGCCTGACGCTGGACGACGAAGCCCGCGCGGCCTTTGGACGGGCGTATCGGCGCCTGGCCACCGCCTCGCCGGTCCTAAAACTGCTGGTGGCCGTTTATTTCAGCGGTCCGCGTGACAACCTAGACGTGGCTACGGGACTTCCCGTGGCGGCGTTGCACGTTGACGCGGTCCGCGGTACGGAGGACCTAAGAGCGGTCATCCCAAAGCTGCCGGACTCCATGGCCCTCTCCGTCGGTGTTATAGACGGCCGCAACGTCTGGAAGACGGACCTCAGCGCCGCGCTGGACGTGCTGGAGCTGGCGGCCGCGGCGCTGGGCAGCGACCGGCTGCTCGTCGGCCCGTCGTGCTCGCTACTCCACAGCCCCGTGGACTTGCAGCTGGAATCGGGACTGGACGAGGAGATGAGCTCCTGGTTCGCCTTCGCCACTCAGAAAGTAGCCGAGGTCGCCACCCTCACCCGCGCCCTCAACAGCGGGCGCGACAGCGAGGCTGCCGCCCTTTCCGAAAATGCGAGGGCGATGGAGGGCCGGCGAGCCTCCCCACGTATCCACAACCCATCGGTACTGGCACGCGCCGCCGGAGTCGAGGCGTCGATGCTACGCCGCGACAGTCCACACGCGATACGCAAAGAGGCGCAGCAGGAGGCCATGCCACTCCCGGCCTTCCCGACGACAACCATAGGCTCCTTCCCTCAGACGGCGGAGGTCCGCAGGGCCCGCGCGGCGCTTAGACGGGGCGCGTGGTCGGCGGAGCAGTACGAGACGTTTCTCAAAGAGGAGATCGCCCAGGCGGTCCGCTTCCAGGAAGAGGTGGGGTTGGACCTGCTGGTGCACGGGGAGCCCGAGCGCAACGACATGGTCGAATACTTCGGCGAGCAGCTCGCGGGGTTCGTCAGCACCGCAAACGGTTGGGTGCAAAGCTACGGCTCCCGCTGCGTTAAGCCGCCCGTCATCTACGGCGATGTAACACGGCTCAAGCCCATGACCGTGGAGTGGATTACCTACGCCCAATCGCTTACCGACCGGCCGGTAAAGGGAATGCTCACCGGTCCGGTCACCATGCTTCAGTGGTCCTTCGTGCGCGACGATCAGCCCCGCAGCGAGACGTGCAAACAGCTGGCCCTGGCCGTGCGCGACGAGGTGGCTGACCTGGAATCGGCCGGAATCAGGGTCATTCAGATCGACGAGCCGGCCTTTCGCGAGGGACTCCCGCTATGCCAAGAGGAGTGGCCGGAGTACCTGCGTTGGGCGGTGGAGTGCTTCCGCCTCGCTTCATCGGGCGTGGCCGACGCCACCCAGGTCCATACGCACATGTGCTACTCGGAGTTTAACGACATTATCGAGGCCATCGCGGACCTCGACGCCGACGTCATATCCATCGAGTCCTCCCGCAGCAACATGGAGCTGCTGGAGGCGTTTGCCCGGTACCGCTATCCCAACGACATCGGCCCTGGCGTCTACGACATCCACTCGCCCCGCATCGCGGCAACGGGAGAGATGGAGGACCTGCTCCGCAAGGCACTGGGCGTGTTGTCCCAGGGCCAGCTTTGGGTCAACCCTGACTGCGGTCTCAAGACGCGCCGCTGGGACGAGGTGAAACCTTCGCTCCAGCACATGGTGGAGGCGGCAAAGGCGCTGCGCTAGGTCCACGGCCCCCGACATCAACTGGCCAAACAGTAGCAAAAAGGGGGGCGCCCCGATGAGTCGGGGCGCCCCCCTTTCCTACCGCACCTCTTGCCCGTCGCCTTTCAACCGCCGGGCGTGGGCATGAGGCCAAGTTGCATCATCACCCTACGCGATATCCGGATACGAATGGAATTCGACGATCTTCCCGTTGGCTGGGATTTCTGGAGCGTCGGGCGCCATCTCCCGCGCCGGAGGGCTCGTTGATGGGAGCGGTCCTTCCAGCTCTAACTCCCGCAGACTGCTCTCGTCATCCTCCTTCACACTAGTGCCGCGCGCCGGCATGAACCTCGCGACGATCAGCACCCCGACGAGCGAGAACCCGGCGCCAATCAGCACCGCCAGCCCCAGCGCATCCGTGAATGCCGACTTCGCAGCGGTGGTTAGGGCGAGCGCCTCCGCTTGCGGCAGCGACGCCGCCAGCTGGACTGCCCCCCAGATTGAATCTTGCACTACTTCTCTCGCCTCGGCGGGCAGCGATGCGACAGCCTCCCCGAGCCTGGCGGCATAAATCGCATACATCACGGACCCGACCACGGCGATACTGAGCGCGCCCGCCAGCATCTGGGTCACGTCGTTCATGGCTGACCCAACTCCCGCCTTCGCTGCCCCAACCGCGCCCATGACCGCTTCGGCTGCCGGAGCGAAAACCAGACCTACGCCCAGCGCGAACACGGCCGCAATAGGAGGTATCTTCAAGAAGTGTGTAAACAGTCAGGCGGTGTACCCTCTCTCTGAACAACACGGGCTCGAGGCCCAAGAGAGGAGATAGACCGCCCATGAGGAAGGAAAGCACTGAGAGTAGGTCGGAGTCAAGGCCGGAGTGGGAGCAGTTGGAGGATTGGGTGCGAAGCCAGGTCCAGAGGCTGATCCAGGAGTTGCTGGAGGAGGAGGTGACGGCGTTTCTGGGAAGGGCGAAGTCGGCGCTCAGATCCGACTCGGACAACGATACCGGCTATCGGAACGGATACGGCAGAGCCCGGAGGCTTACGCTGAGTTCGGGAACGATACAGCTGAGGCGGCCGCGAGTCCGCGATACCGAGGAGCGGTTCGAGAGCCGGCTGCTGCCGCTGTTCGTCAACAGGACCAGGAAGGTTGCTGAGTTGATCCCCGAGCTGTACCTGCACGGTCTATCCGAAGGCGACTTCGATCTGGCTTTGCGGGGGCTGCTGGGAGAGGACGCACCGGTATCGGCGAGCACGGTGGCCCGGTTGAAGTCCAAGTGGAACGATGAGCTTGCCCAATGGCGCAGCCGGCCCCTAGATGACCTGGAAGTGGTCTACATGTGGGTGGATGGAGTCTACGTCAAGGCTGGTCTTGAGAAGGAGAAGGCGGCAGTACTGGTGGTGGTGGCGGCCCTGAGCGACGGGAGCAAGGTGGTGGTGAGCGCTGTTCCCGGATACAGGGAGTCCACAGAGAACTGGTCCGATGTGCTCAGGGACATGAGGCGCCGCGGGCTGGAGTGCCCGAGGCTGGTGGTTGGGGACGGACACCTGGGCATCTGGGGAGCTCTGCGCAACGTCTATCCGCAGGCGGCAGAGCAACGCTGCTGGAACCACAAGATCGTAAACGTGCTCGCCAAGCTTCCAAAGCGACAACAGGACCAGGCCAAGCTCATGCTGCGTACTATCCCCTACGCGCCGACTCGGACAGAGGCTGAGCGGCTCAGGACGGTGTTCACCAGGTGGTGCGGCGACCATTCCTACGAGGCGGCCTCAGAGGCCTTGGAGCGGGACTGGGACCGCATGGTCACCTTCTATGACTTCCCAAAGGAGCACTGGGGGCACCTTCGCACGACGAACCCGGTAGAATCACCCTTCGCGGCCCTCAGGCTTCGGACCGATGCCGCCAAGCGCTACAAGAGGGTCGATCGGGCGATAGCGGTGATCTGGAAAATGTTGATGGTCGCCGAACAGCGCTTCAGGCGTCTGAAGGCCCCTGAGTTGATCGAAGACGTCTACCTCGGTGCACAGTATGCGGATGGAATCGCCATTGAATCAACGGCTGAGAAGGTCGCCGCCTGATGTCGTTTACACACCTATTGACGTAACCTCAGTAAACCACAAGGACAGGACATTGATAGCAACTGAAGTAATCAAGAAGCTAACGGCCAGAACCAGCGGGCATAAGGCAGCCTGGACCCCTCCAAGGAAGCCTAGGGCGCTGGGCGTACTGCCCGCCGACTGGGAGCACCTCACGAGCGTCGCCGGCGGAAAGCAACGCGATTCCTGGCTCCATCGGTCCCTTGGAATGAACCATAACGGCCAGTAGACTTAGGCCTCGTCGCTGGTTCTTTGAGGAGGTTAGACCGTGATGAAATCGCTCGTGTCCCTCATCGGCTTGTCGGTGGCCCTGGTGGTGCTGTCGGCGTGCGCAGGCACAGCGCCAACGGCGACCCCCACTCCCACGCCCACGCCTACCGCATCGCCCACGCCCACTGCCTCACCCACCCCGACACCCTCGCCGACACCTACTCTCTGGGTTACCCGAGAGTGGGACCTGGAAGGCGTCCAGGTGGACGGCGCCACCGTTACGGTGCTGCTGCGTGTGTTTGCAGGTATCGATGTCCGGGTAACTCTGGATGGCAGGGACCCTGAACAGGTCAATACCCCTCTCCCAATCCTGGAGTTCGTTTTTGAGAACGTGCCTGCGGGGATGCACACCATACGGGTGAGCGACGTCGTAGGCTTTGAGCAGACCACGGAGGTCGTGGTGTCCGTGTCGGACGCACCAGAATGGCTCAACCAGCTCATAACGCGGCTAGAGAACGAACCAGTGGCGGACCTGCCGGCATCCATAACCCGCTACGAGTACGAGGGCCAGACCGTTTACTTCGTGCCGGTTGCACGCTGCTGCGACTTTTTCAGCAACCTGTACGACGCCAGCGGTAACATCATCGGCCATCCGGACGGTGGAATCACCGGCAATGGCGATGGCCGCGTCCCCGACTTCTTCGACGCGCGGACCAAGGAGCAGCTCGTTTGGGAAGATGGAAGGACGTATGCCGCTGGTCAGGTCTTGGCCCCGGCACCCATCGAGAGCGTTGAGGTCCTGATTTTGGAGAGCTTCCCGGCCCAGTATCGCGTGCGTGTGGTCTCCGGCCTGCCGAACGCTTGCTTCTCTTACGGCGGCTACTACCTGACCCGCGACGACGATACGGTTCGGATTGAGATGCTCAACTGGCACCCAACAGACCCGGGCATAGCTTGCGCCGAGGTCTACGGGACCGTCACCACCAGCGTTTCACTAGGCACCGATTTCGAGTCGGGCAAGCGCTACACGGTGGAGGTCAACGACGTGACGGAGACCTTCGTCGCCCAGTGATCCGAGGCGACAGGGCGAACTAGAATTGAGGCGCGGAATGGAAACCAAGATTCATCTTCTTGATCCTCGGCGCGGCATTGACCGCGGGCGGCATCGTCGCGTTTCGTGAAAGCAAGCTGATTGGCGTCCGGGCGGTCGCCGCTAGCGCTGTGGCTGCTGGAGCCATTCTGCTCTTCACGGGCCTCATCAACGCATTGTCCACAAACAGTGGCTAAGACCGATGACCTCTCTCCACGCCATGAGATGCCATGAAGTGATAGAATGTCTCAACTGGCGCACCTCGTTTAGCCACGAAACCCTTAGGCGGAACTGGCTGATGCTCAACGCTGTGGTGAAACCCGACCTGCTTGTCGCCCTGGAGGACCAAGGCTACCGCCTTACCGGTCCGCGCCGGCTCGTGGCGGGGCTGCTCGCTCAAAAGGATGGCGTCTTCAGCTTAGAGCAGGTGTGCGCGGAGCTCCCCACGGTAGGCCGGGCCACGGTCTACCGGACCGTGCGGCTGCTGCTGGAAGCGGGCGTGCTCTGCAAGACTAGCCTGCCCGACGGTGCGCCGCGTTACAGCACGGACCACGCCCACCATCACCATCACATCATCTGCACCAAGTGCGGCAGGGTGGATGAGTTCAGGCACGCCTCCGTCGAGCGGATGCTTCGTTTGATGGCCCCTGAGGTAGTAGGCGAGCTGGTGGGCCATCGGATCGAGCTGTACATCACCTGCCAGGCGTGCCTCGAAAGGGAGTGAGGCGCCATTCAGCCCTTTCTCGCATCGCGCCAAGCGCGGTCGGTAATGATGCAAAGTCTCATCTTACAACACATAGGGGGAGTCCATTGGCTAGGAGTCTCGGCGGCAACGAGCATCCTCATGATCGCCGCTGCGTGTGCGGAAAGCGTCCCCGCCGACGCTGCGGGCGTCCAAGACCGCCTACAGGTAGTCACGACCATCTACCCCCTGGAGTACTTCTCCCAACGGGTCGGGGGTGACGCGGTGGTAGTTATCAACATGCTCCCTCGCGGTGCGGAACCCCACGGCTTCGAGCCTGCTGCTGGAGCCCTCCGGCAACTCGCGGCGGCGGACGTGGTGGTCGCCAATGGACTGGGCCTGGAGCCTTGGCTGGAGGATGCCATTCAGGCGGTGGACGGGGCTGACCGGGTCGTGGTACGCGCGTCGGACGAGTCCGAGGCCGGTGGGGCGATGGGCTCCGGCGAGGCGCTGGACCCCCACGCGTGGCTGGACCCGGTGCTGGCGATGGCCCTGGTCAGGAACATCCGGGACGCCCTGGCCATGGCGGACCCAGACCACGCCGGGACGTACGCCGACAACGCCGTGACCCTGCTGGAGGAGCTGGCCGCCCTCCACCAGCGCTACGTTGACGGCCTGGCGGACTGCCGTCAGTGCACCTTTGTCACCGCCCACACCGCCTTTGGCTACCTGGCTAAGCGGTACGGCCTCGAGCAGCTAGCCATCTCCGGCCTTTCCCCCGAGGCCGTCCCCAGCCCCGCCAGCCTGGCCAGGCTGGCGGACACCGTCCGGGCACTGGCCCTGACTCACGTGTTGGTGGAGCCGCTGACCGACCCCAGCCTGGTGGAAACGCTCGCCCGCGAGGTGGGGCTGGAGGTGCTGACCCTGGACCCGTTATCCAACCTGTCCGATGACCAGGACGCGGAGGGCAAGGAGTATCCCTCCCTGATGGAGGAGAACTTGCAGGCGCTGCGCACCGCCCTGGCGTGTGAGTGAACCGATGGTTAAGACGAATGACACCGATCTAGCGGCCCATGGGCCAGCACCCGGTCCGGTCCTGGAGTTTCGCGACGTCAGCTTCTCTTACGATGGCGCCACGGTGTTGGAGCACGTGTCGCTGGGTGTGGAGCGAGGCAGCTTCACCGCGCTGCTGGGCCCCAACGGCAGTGGCAAGACGACCCTGATGAAGCTGGCGCTGGGGATGCTTCAACCCAAGGAGGGCAGCGTCATCCTCTTCGGGAAGCCGCCGGGAGAGTTTCGTGGGTGGCACCGCGTGGGGTACGTGCCGCAGGTCCTAACCGGCATATGGAGCCGGTTCCCGGTTACGGTGGCCGAGACGGTGTCTCAGGGGCTCTACCGCGGGGTGAGTCCGCTGGCCTTCTGGCGCAGGAGCGATCCCCCCAACGTCATGAATGCCCTGGAGACCGCGGGCGTCGCGGGACTGAAGGGCCAGCGCCTGGCGTCGCTCTCGGTGGGCCAGCAGCAGCGCGTGCTGGTGGCGCGGGCCTTGGTCCGTAGCCCGGAGCTGCTGGTGCTGGACGAACCCGCCGCCGGCATCGACGCCAGCGGCGAGGAGCAGCTGTACTCCTTGCTCCGCCGCCTCAACGAAGAGCAGCAGATGACCATCGTGTTGGTGACCCACGACATCGGCGCCGTCATGCAGGGGGTCGCCACGGTGGCCTGCCTTAACCGAAGCCTCTTCTTCCACGGACCGTCCCACGCCCTCACGCGAGAGGAACTCTCCAGGCTGTATGGCTTCCCCGTCGACGTGCTGCTCCACGACGCCCTGCACGAGCACCGCTAGCCTATGCCTGAGGTGCTGCAATACGAGTTTATGGTGCGTGCCCTCATTGGGGGTGCATTGGTGGGCCTGCTGGCGCCGGCCATCGGCATGTTCCTGGTGCTCCGCCGCTTTGCCCTTATGGCCGATACCCTCTCCCACGTGGCGCTGATGGGCGTGGCCATCGGGATGCTCACAAAGGTGTTTCCAGCGTACACGGCCCTGGGGGCGGCCTCGCTTGGCGCCGTGGTCGTCGAGCAGCTCCGCTCGCGAGGCAGACTGCCCGGCGACGTGGCCATGGCGGTGGTCCTCTACGGCGCCCTGGCGGTTGCCGTGGTCATCATCAGCCTGGCCGATGGCTTCAACGTGGACCTCTTCGGCTTCCTCTTCGGCAGCGTTCTCAGCATCTCCAACACAGACCTCTGGCTGCTGATGGCCCTGGCGATTGCCACGTTGGTGTTTGTGAGCGTCTTCCTTCGGGAGCTGGTCCAGAGCTCCTTCGATAGCGACCTGGCCAGGGTGAGCGGCGTGCCTCTCGGAATCGTAAACCTGGGCCTCGCCATCCTCACCGGCGCGGCCATCACGCTTTCCATGCGGGTGGTGGGTGTGCTCCTGGTGGGCGCCCTCATGGTGGTGCCGGTTTTGGTGGGCACGCGGCTGGCCTGGGGAGTTCGGGCGGCTCTGCTTTGGGCGATGGCGACGGGCGTGCTGAGCGCGGTGGCCGGACTCGTTATCGCCTTCTACGCCGACGTCGCGGCGGGTGGCGCCATCGTGCTCACCGCCATGGGGATTCTGATTGTGGTAGAGCTGACGCTTGCCTTGCGCCAACGGCTGTCACCGTTGCTTCGACGGATAAGATAGAGGTCGGGGTGGGGCGAATGACAAGAGGTTACGTCAATAGGTGTGTAAACGACATCAGGCGGCGACCTTCTCAGCCGTTGACTCAATGGCGATTCCATCCGCATACTGTGCACCGAGATAGACGTCTTCGATCAACTCAGGGGCCTTCAGACGCCTGAAGCGCTGTTCGGCGACCATCAACATTTTCCAGATCACCGCTATCGCCCGATCGACCCTCTTGTAGCGCTTGGCGGCATCGGTCCGAAGCCTGAGGGCCGCGAAGGGTGATTCTACCGGGTTCGTCGTGCGAAGGTGCCCCCAGTGCTCCTTTGGGAAGTCATAGAAGGTGACCATGCGGTCCCAGTCCCGCTCCAAGGCCTCTGAGGCCGCCTCGTAGGAATGGTCGCCGCACCACCTGGTGAACACCGTCCTGAGCCGCTCAGCCTCTGTCCGAGTCGGCGCGTAGGGGATAGTACGCAGCATGAGCTTGGCCTGGTCCTGTTGTCGCTTTGGAAGCTTGGCGAGCACGTTTACGATCTTGTGGTTCCAGCAGCGTTGCTCTGCCGCCTGCGGATAGACGTTGCGCAGAGCTCCCCAGATGCCCAGGTGTCCGTCCCCAACCACCAGCCTCGGGCACTCCAGCCCGCGGCGCCTCATGTCCCTGAGCACATCGGACCAGTTCTCTGTGGACTCCCTGTATCCGGGAACAGCGCTCACCACCACCTTGCTCCCGTCGCTCAGGGCCGCCACCACCACCAGTACTGCCGCCTTCTCCTTCTCAAGACCAGCCTTGACGTAGACTCCATCCACCCACATGTAGACCACTTCCAGGTCATCTAGGGGCCGGCTGCGCCATTGGGCAAGCTCATCGTTCCACTTGGACTTCAACCGGGCCACCGTGCTCGCCGATACCGGTGCGTCCTCTCCCAGCAGCCCCCGCAAAGCCAGATCGAAGTCGCCTTCGGATAGACCGTGCAGGTACAGCTCGGGGATCAACTCAGCAACCTTCCTGGTCCTGTTGACGAACAGCGGCAGCAGCCGGCTCTCGAACTGCTCCTCGGTATCGCGGACTCGCGGCCGCCTCAGCTGTATCGTTCCCGAACTCAGCGTAAGCCTCCGGGCTCTGCCGTATCCGTTCCGATAGCCGGTATCGTTGTCCGAGTCGGATCTGAGCGCCGACTTCGCCCTTCCCAGAAACGCCGTCACCTCCTCCTCCAGCAACTCCTGGATCAGCCTCTGGACCTGGCTTCGCACCCAATCCTCCAACTGCTCCCACTCCGGCCTTGACTCCGACCTACTCTCAGTGCTTTCCTTCCTCATGGGCGGTCTATCTCCTCTCTTGGGCCTCGAGCCCGTGTTGTTCAGAGAGAGGGTACACCGCCTGACTGTTTACACACTTTTTGAAGATACCTCAATCCTTACTAGTATGGCCGCAGCCGCGCGGAAGGGGGTCGTATGAGCGAGAGGGTGATCGGCGTGGCCACCATGGGAGGCTCCAGTACGCAGGTGGTGGAGACGGTCCGTGACCTGGAGCGCCGAGGTGTTCCCGCGGCGTGGCTGACCACGGGCGGGGCTGGGTTGGACGGAATCACGCTTCTCGCCGCGGCCGGGGTCCAGACGGAGCGCATCAAGCTGGGGACCAGCATCGTGCCCACCTGGCCCCGTCACCCGATAGCGATGGTCCAGCAGGTCCAGGTGCTGGCCCAGCTGGCCCCAGGCCGGTTCCGGCTTGGCGTCGGGCCCAGTCACCGGGCCGGCATGCAGCAGATGTTCGGTGCATCCTTCGAAGCGCCGCTCACCAACCTGCGCGAGTACCTCACCATCGTCAAGTCCTTGCTGCACCAGGGGCAGGTCGAGTTCGACGGACGTCACTATCACGCCCACGCCGCCATTCAGTCGCCGGCGCCCGACGTGCCGGTCATGGCCTCGGCGCTGCGAGAGGCTTCCTTTGAGCTGTGTGGGGAGCTGGCGGACGGCGCCATTAGCTGAGTCTGTCCTGGCGAGTACCTGAGCTCGGTGTGCTTGCCCGCCTTGCAGCGGGGTGCCGAGCGGGCCGGTCGCGATGCACCACCGCTGATAGCCCACGCCCCCGTTTGCGTTCACGACAACCCGGATGAGGTGGCGGCCGCGGTGCGGGAGCAGCTTGGCCGCTATGCGCAGATACCGTTCTACGCGCGCATGTTCGAGGCTGCGGGGTTTCCCGAAGCGTTATCCGGCCAGTGGAGCGACGGGATGGGCGAAGCGGTGGCGCTATCCGGTCGCGAAGAGCAGGTGGCCGAGCGCCTGCGCGGGCTCTTTGACATGGGCGTCGGCGAAGTGCTGGTCTCGGTGATCGTCGCTGGCGAGGACAGGGAGGCTTCCAGGGAGCGCACCCTCCAGTTCCTGGCCGACTTCTCCTAGGCTCGCTGGGCGAAGGCTCCTACCGCTTCTGTCATTCCGAGTCCACCGTAGGCGGAACGAGGAATCTCGTAGCGGTCCGGCCCAGTGGACGATAGGCCGGGTTGATTTATCCCACCCAGCCCGCCTCGTGGTGCCGCTCTGTCTGGCGACGCGTCTCGGCGTGGGCTTCACGACACTACGTCGTAACAAGCGACTGGGACACCGCATATGGGTCAGGGGAAACCCTGCTAGCGCGCGAGCGATGGCACCCAGAACGCCAGCGCGCCCTCGGCGATTTCGACGGGCTCAGGCTCTTCCCCGGCGTCCACGTCGAGCACGTACACCAGGCTGAGGTCCGGCGGTGTCCCTTGGTCCGCGGCGGGGACCCTCCCGGTGAAGGCCAGACTGGACGAGTCTGGAGACCACGGTGAGTGGGAGTAGGCGTACTGGTCAAAGAAGCTCAACAGCGTGGCGTAGTCCGAGGAGGGGATGTACGGTGCAGAGGCAACCAGCTCGCGGGTTGCCTCGTCCACCACTAACCACCGGAGGAGCGGACCATCGCTGTGCTCGGCGATGGCCAGCCGTTGGCCATCCGGTGACCAGAAGAACGCTATAACGTCGTCGTCCGTTACCGTCTGGCTCTCGCCGGTGTCGAGGTCGAAGAGCACGACGCCCCGGTTCAGGCCGGGATTGTCTACCGACCGGACCGTTACGGCCAAGACGTCGTCAGTAGGGGACCAGAGGAACGATACGCGCTGGTCGACGTCCAGCAACGGCTGGAGCGTCTCTTCAGCCACGGACCAGACGGCCAGGACCGGCGCGCCGGAGTCTTCGGTGACGAAGGCGTAGCGGTCACCCGTGGGGCTGATGGCGGGTGTCCGGTACAGCAACGACCGATGCCCTAAATCCTCCCACCGGTCGTCAGCCACCGTGTAGCGCAGCAGCGCCTCCTGGCTGTGGATAAGCACCGCCGACGAGTCCGGTGTCCAGACGTGGTACACCGGCACGCGGCTCGCGAGGAAACGCGGCTCGCCAGCGCCACGCTCGTTGACGACAAACATCTCCAACCCCCTTACCCTGATATCGGCGCCCGCCGCGAGGAAGGTCAGGTGGCCTCCGTCGGGTGACCACTGCACGTAGTGGGGGGCGTTGTTGGCCACGTTGGTCACGGCGCCGGGGACCGCGTTGTGGACCATTTGTAGGCCTTCGGAGTAGGCCGAGGCCACCACAATGGCGGAAGGCGAGTTGCTGACCGTACCTGGAGTACGAGAGACAGCCACTCCATCGCCGGCGGGAGACCAGGTGGGCCAAAAGTAGTTGATACCACCCGCGGCCCGGGCAGTCGCGAGGAAGGGCAAGCTGACGTTCGCCACTGCGATGTTGTCCAGAAGCAGCTGCTGGTTGGAGCCGTCTTTATCGACGGTGAAAACGGCGTGATCGGGCGCCACGAAGACGATGCGCTGGGGCTGCCGCGCCTCGGTATCCGGCCCGGACTCGAAGGAAGTGGATGTACACGCGATCGCCAGCGAGAACAGCAGAAGGGCGGCCGCTGCCACCGCCGGCTGGGTCCAGCGGGCCGTCACGTTACGACGCCAGTGGATTGGGAGAGGTATCGAGGCTGATGTCGAGGGCCTTCACCGAGTGGGTGATGCTGCCGCTGGAGATGAGGTCCACGCCCGTCTCCGCGATCTCCCGCACCGTCTCCAGCGTGATGCCGCCGGACGCCTCGGTGCTGGCGCGCCCCTCGCACATTTTCACCACCTGACGCATGGTGGCCACGTCCATGTTGTCCAGCAACAGGATGTCGGCGCCTCCCTCCAGGGCCTCCTTGGCCTGCTCCACCGTCTCGACCTCCACCTCGACGCGGATGGTGTGCGACGAGTCGGCCCTGGCCTTGCGCACGAACTCGGTCAGGCCCATGCCCATGCTGGCCGCGGCGGCGATATGGTTGTCCTTGATGAGCACGCCGTCGGCCAGGTTCATGCGGTGGTTACGGCCACCGCCCATGCGGACCGCGTACTTGTCGAGCAGGCGCCAGCCCGGCATCGTCTTACGGGTGTCGATGATGATGGCAGACGTGCCCGCCACCGCCTGGACCAAGGCGTGGGTTGCGGTAGCGATACCGCTCATGCGCTGGACGAAGTTGATGGCAGTGCGCTCCGCGCGGAGGATGCCGTCGAGCCAGCCCTCGATGGTGGCGAGCTCCTGGCCCGGCTCCAACCCCGCGCCGTCGGAGACCGACGCCTCGCATTGCACCGACGGGTCCACCTGACGGAACACCTCCAAGGCTACGTCGACGCCCGCCAAGACACCGAAGTCCTTGGCTACCATCACCGACCGGCCTGGAAGGTCCGGCGGCAGCAGGGCCGTGGTCGGGTCCGCCATGACTTCGTCTTCGGCCAAAGCGCGCTGGATCAGCTCGATGGTGCCGTGCCACTGGTGCAGCATGAGGCTAGTGTAGCGCGTCGAGGGCGCGCTTGCCAGTTGCGAGGGCTTGACGAGCAGTACGCTGCGCTACTTTGCCGAGCTCGCCGGGGAGAACCGCACCACTCCCACTGGTGTGGTCATCACCCTCAATCCCCGGACCTGCCGCTCCATCGACGGGCCTTACGCGGCCTCTGCGCGGACCTGAACCAACTGGGCCCCACCTTCCCCGGCACCGAGCTTCCCATCAGCTACTGAGTCCAAACCGATGACCCTGGGAAAACAGAAGCCCGCAATTCATTGATAAAAACCAGCAGAAAAGCGATTTCATTGTTCAAGTCATCGTGAAGTTCCAGTAGACTCGCGTTAATTACTGCGATGCTTGTTTCCAATGTGGCGATGCTTGACTTCAATGTGGCAACCAGCGCCTCCGAGCTCGAAAGGCGAGCATCGAATGTGCGGGCCAGCGCCTCCGAGCTCGAAATGCGAGCATCGAATGCGGCAGCCAGCACCTCCAATCTACAAATGCGATCTTCGACTGTGGCAGCCACCGGCTCCACTCTACATTCGAATGTGGTATCGGTGGTACCAAGAACACCCTGGGGCCCCTGCTCACCCTGGAGCCCCTGCTCGCCCTGGAGCCCCTTGCTCGCCCTGAGGCCCAGGAACGCCCTGAGGCCCTTGAGGCCCCCCTGGATCACCCTGCAAGCCTTGTTCACCCTGAGGCCCTATTAATTCCTCCTGCCGATCTGTGATTACTTGGTTGATCAACAGGGGTAAGTCTTCCTCTGTCGGAGTTGAGCCAGGCTCACCTTGGGGGCCTGATTTCACGTCAGCAAGGGCTGCTGCTACCTCCTCCCGAACGATGTCCCTAATCTCATCTCTTTCTACCTGTGCCGACACCGTTGGTGTTGGCGCAAAAACATTGCACGCCGACAGACCTACGGTCACAATGACTGCTAGTAGTACCAAAGCTACACCGCGCATGTGCACCTCCCTATTGTGTCCGATCTCGGTCGCCACGTATTGCTCAGCAAACTGGTCCTTCCTCAATTCTTTGTCCCAGAGTCAGTGCGAGTCTTGCGAGTTATCCAATCCCTGTCGGAGGTATCTTCAAAAAGCGTGTAAACAGTCAGGCGGTGTACCCTCTCTCTGAACAACACGGGCTCGAGGCCCAAGAGAGGAGATAGACCGCCCATGAGGAAGGAAAGCACTGAGAGTAGGTCGGAGTCAAGGCCGGAGTGGGAGCAGTTGGAGGATTGGGTGCGAAGCCAGGCCCAGAGGCTGATCCAGGAGTTGCCGGAGGAGGAGGTGACGGCGTTTCTGGGAAGGGCGAAGTCGGCGCTCAGATCCGACTCGGACAACGATACCGGCTATCGGAACGGATACGGCAGAGCCCGGAGGCTTACGCTGAGTTCGGGAACGATACAGCTGAGGCGGCCGCGAGTCCGCGATACCGAGGAGCAGTTCGAGAGCCGGCTGCTGCCGCTGTTCGTCAACAGGACCAGGAAGGTTGCTGAGTTGATCCCCGAGCTGTACCTGCACGGTCTATCCGAAGGCGACTTCGATCTGGCTTTGCGGGGGCTGCTGGGAGAGGACGCACCGGTATCGGCGAGCACGGTGGCCCGGTTGAAGTCCAAGTGGAACGATGAGCAGAGGTTACGTCAATAGGTGTGTAAACGACATCAGGCGGCGACCTTCTCAGCCGTTGATTCAATGGCGATTCCATCCGCATACTGTGCACCGAGATAGACGTCTTCGATCAACTCAGGGGCCTTCAGACGCCTGAAGCGCTGTTCGGCGACCATCAACATTTTCCAGATCACCGCTATCGCCCGATCGACCCTCTTGTAGCGCTTGGCGGCATCGGTCCGAAGCCTGAGGGCCGCGAAGGGTGATTCTACCGGGTTCGTCGTGCGAAGGTGCCCCCAGTGCTCCTTTGGGAAGTCATAGAAGGTGACCATGCGGTCCCAGTCCCGCTCCAAGGCCTCTGAGGCCGCCTCGTAGGAATGGTCGCCGCACCACCTGGTGAACACCGTCCTGAGCCGCTCAGCCTCTGTCCGAGTCGGCGCGTAGGGGATAGTACGCAGCATGAGCTTGGCCTGGTCCTGTTGTCGCTTTGGAAGCTTGGCGAGCACGTTTACGATCTTGTGGTTCCAGCAGCGTTGCTCTGCCGCCTGCGGATAGACGTTGCGCAGAGCTCCCCAGATGCCCAGGTGTCCGTCCCCAACCACCAGCCTCGGGCACTCCAGCCCGCGGCGCCTCATGTCCCTGAGCACATCGGACCAGTTCTCTGTGGACTCCCTGTATCCGGGAACAGCGCTCACCACCACCTTGCTCCCGTCGCTCAGGGCCGCCACCACCACCAGTACTGCCGCCTTCTCCTTCTCAAGACCAGCCTTGACGTAGACTCCATCCACCCACATGTAGACCACTTCCAGGTCATCTAGGGGCCGGCTGCGCCATTGGGCAAGCTCATCGTTCCACTTGGACTTCAACCGGGCCACCGTGCTCGCCGATACCGGTGCGTCCTCTCCCAGCAGCCCCCGCAAAGCCAGATCGAAGTCGCCTTCGGATAGACCGTGCAGGTACAGCTCGGGGATCAACTCAGCAACCTTCCTGGTCCTGTTGACGAACAGCGGCAGCAGCCGGCTCTCGAACTGCTCCTCGGTATCGCGGACTCGCGGCCGCCTCAGCTGTATCGTTCCCGAACTCAGCGTAAGCCTCCGGGCTCTGCCGTATCCGTTCCGATAGCCGGTATCGTTGTCCGAGTCGGATCTGAGCGCCGACTTCGCCCTTCCCAGAAACGCCGTCACCTCCTCCTCCGGCAACTCCTGGATCAGCCTCTGGACCTGGCTTCGCACCCAATCCTCCAACTGCTCCCACTCCGGCCTTGACTCCGACCTACTCTCAGTGCTTTCCTTCCTCATGGGCGGTCTATCTCCTCTCTTGGGCCTCGAGCCCGTGTTGTTCAGAGAGAGGGTACACCGCCTGACTGTTTACACGCTTTTTGAAGATACCTCCTCGCCAAGCTTCCAAAGCGACAACAGGACCAGGCCAAGCTCATGCTGCGTACTATCCCCTACGCGCCGACTCGGACAGAGGCTGAGCGGCTCAGGACGGTGTTCACCAGGTGGTGCGGCGACCACTCCTACGAGGCGGCCTCAGAGGCCTTGGAGCGGGACTGGGACCGCATGGTCACCTTCTATGACTTCCCAAAGGAGCACTGGGGGCACCTTCGCACGACGAACCCGGTAGAATCACCCTTCGCGGCCCTCAGGCTTCGGACCGATGCCGCCAAGCGCTACAAGAGGGTCGATCGGGCGATAGCGGTGATCTGGAAAATGTTGATGGTCGCCGAACAGCGCTTCAGGCGTCTGAAGGCCCCTGAGTTGATCGAAGACGTCTATCTCGGTGCACAGTATGCGGATGGAATCGCCATTGAATCAACGGCTGAGAAGGTCGCCGCCTGATGTCGTTTACACACCTATTGACGTAACCTCCCCTGTCAAGCTAGCCAGGGCAAAGATCACTTGTGGTACGGCCTAAGCGGGCGATAGGCCTAGGTGATTCTCCCGCCCAAGCCCACCCCGTGGTGTTGGTTTGGTGGGCGAAGCGTCTACCCCGCCCCCTGTCATTCCGAGCCCGCCGCAGGCGGAGCGAGGAATCTCGTACCACTGGGCTCGCTGGGCGAAGCGTCTCGGCGTGGGCCTCACGGCGCCACGTCGTAATGGGCGATGAGGACACCGCAAGTAGGTCCAGGGGAAACCCTGCCGCCCCGTAGCGCCGGGCTCGCTGGGCGGAAGCGTCTCGGCGTGGGCTTCACGGCGCCACGTCGTAATGGGCGATGGGGACACCGCGAGTAGGTGAAGGGGAAACCCTGCCGCCCCGTAGCGCCGGGCTCGCTGGGCGGAAGCGTCTCGGCGTGGGCTTCACGGCGCCACGTCGTAATGGGCGATGAGGACACCGCAAGTAGGTGCAGGACGCGTTCTGCGCCTACGCCTTGTCCCACGTAGCGGTGCGCTGGGCGGTGACGTCGAGCATGCGCTGGAGGGCGATCGCCGATTCGGCCCCCGTGGCGGCGTCGACCTCGATGCGGTTCACCACGTTGCCCTTCAGCAGCTCCTCCAGCACCCACGCCACGTACGCTGGGTGAATCCGGTACATGGTGGAGCAGGGGCAGACCACCGGGTCGAGGCAGAAGACGGTCTTGTCCGGGTTGTGGAGCGCCAGCCGGTGGACCAGGTTGATCTCGGTGCCCACCGCCCACACGCTGCCCGGCTCGCTGCCGTTGACCGCCTTGATGATCTGCTCGGTGGAGCCGTTGAGGTCGGCGGCCTGGACCACCTCCATGGTGCACTCCGGGTGGACGATGATGTTCACGCCGGGGAACCGCTCGCGGGCGGCCTCAATCTGCTTGACGCGAAAGCGAGTGTGAACGGCGCAGTGGCCCTGCCATAGGACCATCTTGGCGTCGCGAAGCTGGTCCGGCGTCAGCCCACCCAGCGGCTTGTGCGGGTTCCAGACCACTGTCTGCTCCACCGGGATGCCCAGCTTGATGGCGGTGTTGCGGCCCAAGTGCTCGTCCGGCAGGAAGAGCACGCGAGGCGCTTGCTCGTAGGCCCACGCCACGATCTCGGGGGCGTTGGACGATGTGCAGACGATGCCGCCGTTGCGGCCGCACAGCGCCTTGATGGCCGCGGTGGAGTTCATGTACGTGACGGGCACGATGCCCTCCGGGCCCAGGGCCTCCATCAGGTCGTTCCAGCAGTCCAGGACGTCGTCGGTGGGGGCCAGGTCGGCCATCGAGCAGCCGGCGCTGATGTTGGGCAGAATCACCTGCTGGTGCGCCTGGCTCAGGACCTCGGCCGTCTCGGCCATGAAGTGGACGCCGCAGAAGACGATATACTCGGCGGCCGCCTGGGAGGAGGCGTGCTGGGAGAGCTTGAAGGAGTCGCCCTGGAGGTCGGCGTACTTGATGACCTCCTCCCGCTGGTAGTGGTGGCCCAGGATGACCACGCGCTCGCCGAGGGCCTTGCGCGCCGCGCCGATGCGCTCGTCCAGGGCGCTGGCGTCCAGGTGGGTGTACTCGTCGGGGAGCTGCTGCCACTGGATGTGGGCCGCGCTCATCTCCTCGGCTAGCGGGCGCGCCTCCAGGTCTACTTCTGGGCGGCAGAACTCGGCGTGCTCGAACTCTGTGATCGGCAGCAGCGGCGCGCGCAGCATCTTGGTGGCCATGATGCCCTCTCTAGTCCTTCGATGCGTCTCGTGGGAGGGGTAGTCTCACAAGTATTCTACCAGGAAAGGGCCTGATGGGTGTTAAGGGCTCTCGCCCTTACCCCTCAATCCATCCGGCTCGTCCGACTATGGCGTGCCATAGGCTTAGGTGGGTTGTCCCACCCGGCCCGCCCCCCTTCGCCAGGCTCAGGGTAAACTCCGCGCTGGCTCGCTGGGTGAAGCGTCTCGGCGTGGGCTTAGACGCGTTACGTCGCAACGAGCGATAGGGGCACCGCAAGTAGGTGCAGGACACGTCCTGCGCCGGGCGAAGCGTCTACCCCGCTCCCTGTCATTCCGAGCCCGCCGCAGGCGGAGCGAGGAATCTCGTAACAGTCCGACTTTGGCGTGCGATAGGACTAGGTGGATTGTCCCACCCGGCCCGCCTCGTGGCGTTGGCTCACTCGGCGAAGCGCCTCGGCGTGGGCTTCAATACCCTCCGTAGCCAGTAGGGATGGGGACCAGCAAGTGGGCGCAGGGGAAACCCCTGCGGCTGGTAGCAGACGGCCCTGAAGCGACCACGGGGAGGTCATGGTGACGCGGACGTCGACCACCCTGCCGAGCAGGGCTTCGTCGGATTCGATGAACACCAGCTTGTCGGTGTGGGTCCGGCCCTGCCACTTACCCTTGTGGTGGCCGTCCACCAGCACTTCCTGCGGCGTGCCCAGGTAGGTGGAGTTGGTCTCGCTGGCGACGGTTTCTTGGAGCGCCTCGACGGCCTGTAGCCTGCGCTGCTTCTCTTCGTGGGGGACATCGTCCTCCATCCGCCGCGCGGCGATGGTGCCGGGCCGTGTCGAGTAGGCGGCGACGTGGACCTTGTCGAAGCGCAGGTCGCGCACCATCTCCAACGACCGCTCGAACTGCACCGCCGTCTCTCCTGGGAAGCCCACGATCAGGTCGGTGGTCATGGCCACGCCTGGGATGGTGGCGCGGATGCGGCCCACCAGCTCTCGGTACTGGGCGTTGGTGTAGCCGCGACGCATATTGGCGAGCACCGTGTCGTCGCCCGCCTGGAAGGGCAGGTTGATATTCTCCATCACCCGGGGAAGCCGGCCGACCGCGTCGATGATGCGCTGGCCCATGTCGTTGGGGTGCGACGTCAGAAACCGGATGCGCGCCAGCTCCGGCACCCGCTCGTGGACGACCTCCAGCAGGTCGGCCAGGTCGGGCGAGCCGGGCAGGTCGTGACCGTAGGAGTCCACGTTCTGGCCCAGCAGCGTCACCTCGCGCACGCCACGCTCCAACAGCATCTGGCACTCGTGGACCAGCTCGTCCACGGAACGTGACACCTCGCGGCCTCGGCGGTAGGGGATGATGCAGAAGGTACAGAACTTGTCGCAGCCGTGGATTATGGGCACGTGGGTGGTCACCTGCGGGTGGCCTGGCACCAGGGGGCCAATGCACCCGTCCATGCCCAGCTGGTCGCCCAGGCGGCTGACCAGCGGCTCGAACTGCTGGGGACGCATGAATACGTCCACGTAGGGGAACCGGCGCTTCAGCTCCTCCTGCTGCGGCCCCACCATGCAGCCCATGAGCGCCAGCGTCCTGTCAGGGTTGCGCGCCTTCCACGGCTTGAGGCTGGTGAGCATGCCCACCACTCGGTCCTCGGCGTTCTGCCGGACCACACAGCTGTTCAGCACGATGACGTCGGCCTGCTTGACCTCGGCGGTCTCCGTCAGGCCAAGCTGCTCCAGGGCGGCGCCCATGCGCTCGGAGTCCGCCTTGTTCATCTGGCAACCGACGGTCCAGATGTAGAACTGTTGGGTCATACGACCTCGAATGGTGGCGCTGGTTCGATTCGCTGGTGAGCGATTCTTCGCTGTGTTCAGAATGACAGGGTTGGGTCAGGATGACAAATGGCGGAGGGAATGGGATTCGAACCCATGAACGGGCTCATCACCCGTCAAGCGCTTAGCAGGCGCCCGCACTAGGCCTCTATGCGATCCCTCCAGGCCGTTTCCACTATACCAGAGGGGGCCTGGCCCTAACCAGGGTAGTCAGGGGCCAGGTTGATTTTTCCCGGCTCACCCCCTTTAGCGAGCTCAGGGTAAACCCCGCGTCCCGACGCTGGCCAGCCGCCCCGCCTTTACCCCTCCACTGTCATTCCGAGCGAAGCAAGGAATTTCGTAGCGGTTCGATCTGGCGTGCGATAGGCCTGGGTTGATTTATCCCACCCGGCCCGCCCCAGTCGTCGGATCGCGGGGCGAAGCGCCTCGGCGCGGGCTTCATGGCGTTACGTCGCAACGAGCGATAGGGACAACGCTTATGGGTGCAGGGGAAACCCTGCCGTCCTAGGCCTTTTTACCCAGTCGACTTTAGGCCCTACGCCTCATGCCCCCAGGGCTCGGATGAGCCAAAATCTTGGCAGATCAGCCCCTTGAGGAGGTGCTCGATGCTACCTCAGAGAACGTCCGAACGACTTTCCGGCGTGCTGCTGCTTGGCTTGCTGGGAGCTATCGTGGCAACGGTGGCGCTCGGCAGCACAGACGTGAGCGCGGCCCATTTTCCGCAGGAGTTTCAGGAGCTGGTCGAGAACCAGGGCCGATACTGGGCCAACGTGATTGTCTTGCACGGGGCCAAGGTCCTGGTGCTGGCGCTCGCCGTCACGGCGTACCTGGCGTTTCGACCGTATGGCCAGGCCCTGGCCCTGATGGGTTCGGTAGGGCTCGTGGCGTTAGCCGTTGCTCTGGCCGTGGCGAATATCGGCGGCGCGATACTGGCCGGCTTCGCTGACGAATACGAGACGGCTTCGGTGGTGAAGGCAGATGCCATCGTGTCCAACGCGCGCACCATCGCCCTACTGTCGTTCTTGGCTTGGTTCGATGGCCTCTTCACCTTCCTGCCCATGACGCTGCTAGCCTTGGGGGTGCTGATCGTACGGAGCGGCGCCTTGCCGCGCGGGCTGGGCTGGCTGGCGGTAGTTGCGAGCGTGGTAATGCCTTCCATTTGGCTCATCCAGGACCCCCTTTACATAGACGCCTTCTGGGTCGTCGGGATGATAGCCGGGATGGCTGCCATGGCCTGGCTCCTGATAGTGGGAGTGTGGCTGCTGGTTGTGGGAACGCGGAAGGGAGCGATGGTACCCGCCGAGGGAGCGGGACAACGGAGCATTTCGGGCCAGCCGCTACTTGAATCTGGCCCAGCCTAGGTCAGCGGGTGCAGTGCTACAATCGCGGCAATTGGACACGGTAAGCCGGGGCGCCGAACGCGGGCGCGGAAGCGAGGCCGAACGTGGTAATCACTAGAAAACGATTAATCACCCCTCTGGTCTTGACGGTGGTGGTGCTATCCCTGTTCGCCAGGTTGGGTCCGGCCGCCATCGTACCCCTCGCCGTGGCCGGGGGAGCTTACATCCTGATGCGTCGCGGGGTTTATCAGCACGGACCCGCGGCTGCTGCTGGTCCTGGCCGCGACAGGGTTCGTCCTGGCCACCTCAGGCTTCGACATCGCGGTGATTATTCTGGTGCCTGTCCTGGTCTTTGTCCTGCTCAGATACGTATCGGCCCCCCTCTCCACCGTGATTAGAAGTGGCTCCGGAAATCTGAACAGGGGGATAAGTGGAATCGCTGCCTGATTGAGGGCATGATAGTGCTCTCGGAGACAGGAGCGAGAGATGAGGAGACGACCCCGCCGTAACCGCTCGGCAGAGTTCAAGGCGAAGGTGGCTCTTGCCGCAGTACGCGGCGACCGGACACTTTCGGAGCTGGCAAGCCAGTTCGATGTGCACCCGAACCAGATCACGCAATGGAAGACCCAGTTGCTGGATCGGGCGGCGCAGTTATTTGGCGCCGGGACAGGGCAGGCTGAAAAGCCGGTAGATATGAAGGTCCTTCACGCTAAGATCGGTGAGCTTGCGTTGGAGAACGATTTTTTAGAGGCCGCGCTCACGAAGGCGGGATTGCCGGGCGCAAGGCGATGATCGACCGTGATCACAAGCTGCCTCTCGCCCGCCAGGCAAAGGCAGTGGGCATCAGCCGCGGGAGCATCTACTACCGGCCACGGCCGGTGGGCGAAGCCGGTCTCGGACTGATGCGCCGCATCGATGAGCTGCACCTTGAGTATCCGTTTGCAGGCAGTAGGATGATGCGAGGCCTGCTCCGCCAGGAGGGACTCTCCTCCGGGCGTAGGCACATCGCCACACTGATGCGGCGGATGGGCATCGAGGCGCTGTACCGCAAGCCCAACACCAGCCGGCGACGGCCCGGCCATACGGTGTATCCGTACCTGCTGCGCGGGCTTGAGGTGAGCAGGCCCAACCAGGTGTGGGCAATGGATATCACGTACATTCCGATGGCCAGGGGGTTCGTGTACCTAGCCGCAGTGATGGACTGGCATAGCCGCAAGGTGCTGGCCTGGCGGGTATCGGTCACAATGGACACAGACTTCTGCGTGGAGGCGCTCGAAGAATCCCTGGGACGCCACGGCGCGCCGGAGATATTCAACACAGATCAGGGAAGCCAGTTCACAAGTGACGCCTTCACCGGCCTGCTGAAAGCCAATGGGATCCAGATCAGCATGGACGGGAAGGGAAGCTGGAAGGATAATGTGTTCGTCGAACGGCTGTGGAAGAGCGTCAAGTACGAGGAGGTGTACCTGAGAGCCTACGAATCGGTCCCGGAAGCCAGAACTGGACTCGGGCGGTACTTCGAGTTTTACAATGCCGGACGGCCCCATTCGAGCCTTGGGGGAATGACGCCGGACCAGTTCTTTGACAGAGCGCCTGCCGAGTCCGCGGCGGCCTAACGCACGGCAGCGTGATTCCACTTATCAAACCGGGCAGCGCTGTTCAGACAAACGAGACCACCTCTATTGCCCGGACCAACACCAGCATCCGGTGGAAGTTTGAGGTCGTCCTCGCCGGCCTCTCCGTGCTGTTCCTTTTGGTGAGCCTCATCACCTTCGGGGCAATGGAGTTCATGCACGACCACCTGCACGACATTCAGGACATGGCCCTCGCCAGTCCGGCGGAAGCCCTACGCGCCGTGAACGAGCTGGAAGACACCCAGCACGGGATACTGTTTTCCAATGTCCCCATGTTTGGCCTGTTTGGAATCCTGGCGGCGGCGGCGTTTGGTTCGGCGCTGGCCTGGTCGGTCATAAAGCCGGTCCAGAGCATGGGAGACGCCCTGCGCCGGATCGGGTTGGGTGATTACTCCCAGCCGATACAGGTCGAGAACAGGGATGAGCTTGGGGAGCTGGCCGAACGGATTAACCGGCCGGCCGGCGATATAGAGGGGTTGCAGGAGGCGAAGCTGGCCGACGAACGGACCCGTGGCCTCCAGGAGCGCGTCTTTCACGTGACCATGGCCCAGGAAGAAGAACGCCGCCGCATTTCACGGGAGCTCCACGATGGCCTTGGCCCATCGCTGGCTGGCCTCGGAAACCGGCTCAGGGCCAGCCTCTACTCGATTCGGAGTGACCCTGGGGAGGCCGAGCGCGAGGTGGAGGAGGTTGCCCAAAGCCTGAAAGGTCACATCCAGGAGATCCGCGCCCTCAGCTACGACCTGCGCCCCGCGGCGATAGACCAGCTCGGTCTGACCGGCGCCATCCGACAGCACCTCGACTGGTTCGAGCGCGGTGCGGGAATACGCACCTCCTTCGCCGCGCCCAAGGCCCTGACGATGAACAGCGTCTCCGAAGCTATGGTGTTCCGCATCGTTCAGGAGTGCCTCAACAACATCCAAAAGCAGAGGTATCTTCAAAAAGTGTGTAAACAGTCAGGCGGTGTACCCTCTCTCTGAACAACACGGGCTCGAGGCCCAAGAGAGGAGATAGACCGCCCATGAGGAAGGAAAGCACTGAGAGTAGGTCGGAGTCAAGGCCGGAGTGGGAGCAGTTGGAGGATTGGGTGCGAAGCCAGGTCCAGAGGCTGATCCAGGAGTTGCTGGAGGAGGAGGTGACGGCGTTTCTGGGAAGGGCGAAGTCGGCGCTCAGATCCGACTCGGACAACGATACCGGCTATCGGAACGGATACGGCAGAGCCCGGAGGCTTACGCTGAGTTCGGGAACGATACAGCTGAGGCGGCCGCGAGTCCGCGATACCGAGGAGCAGTTCGAGAGCCGGCTGCTGCCGCTGTTCGTCAACAGGACCAGGAAGGTTGCTGAGTTGATCCCCGAGCTGTACCTGCACGGTCTATCCGAAGGCGACTTCGATCTGGCTTTGCGGGGGCTGCTGGGAGAGGACGCACCGGTATCGGCGAGCACGGTGGCCCGGTTGAAGTCCAAGTGGAACGATGAGCTTGCCCAATGGCGCAGCCGGCCCCTAGATGACCTGGAAGTGGTCTACATGTGGGTGGATGGAGTCTACGTCAAGGCTGGTCTTGAGAAGGAGAAGGCGGCAGTACTGGTGGTGGTGGCGGCCCTGAGCGACGGGAGCAAGGTGGTGGTGAGCGCTGTTCCCGGATACAGGGAGTCCACAGAGAACTGGTCCGATGTGCTCAGGGACATGAGGCGCCGCGGGCTGGAGTGCCCGAGGCTGGTGGTTGGGGACGGACACCTGGGCATCTGGGGAGCTCTGCGCAACGTCTATCCGCAGGCGGCAGAGCAACGCTGCTGGAACCACAAGATCGTAAACGTGCTCGCCAAGCTTCCAAAGCGACAACAGGGCCAGGCCAAGCTCATGCTGCGTACTATCCCCTACGCGCCGACTCGGACAGAGGCTGAGCGGCTCAGGACGGTGTTCACCAGGTGGTGCGGCGACCACTCCTACGAGGCGGCCTCAGAGGCCTTGGAGCGGGACTGGGACCGCATGGTCACCTTCTATGACTTCCCAAAGGAGCACTGGGGGCACCTTCGCACGACGAACCCGGTAGAATCACCCTTCGCGGCCCTCAGGCTTCGGACCGATGCCGCCAAGCGCTACAAGAGGGTCGATCGGGCGATAGCGGTGATCTGGAAAATGTTGATGGTCGCCGAACAGCGCTTCAGGCGTCTGAAGGCCCCTGAGTTGATCGAAGACGTCTACCTCGGTGCACAGTATGCGGATGGAATCGCCATTGAATCAACGGCTGAGAAGGTCGCCGCCTGATGCCGTTTACACACCTATTGACGTAACCTCCCAAAAGCACGCCGAAGCACGGAACGTCGAGCTGCGGCTACGGACCGTAAAGCAGATGTTGGAGGTCAAAGTCAGCGACGACGGGCGTGGGTTTGACCCCCACGAGGTTGCCGTTTGGACGGCGGAGGACCGCAACCTGGGCCTGAAGAGCATGCGTGAACGCGTCGAGCTACTCGACGGCAGCTTCTCCTTGCAGGCAAGCCCTGGCGAGGGTTGTCAGATCCTATTTCGCATCCCGTTAACGGAGGTGGAAGTTGGCACACATTCAAGTGTTGTTGGCGGATGACCATACGCTGTTTCGCAGGGGAATCCGGACGCTGCTCGAGCACATCCACGACATCGCGGTGGTGGGAGAGGCCGCGACCGGAGAGGAAGCCATCGCGCTGGCGCGCGACCTGGTCCCCGACGTTATCTTGATGGATATCAGGATGCCTGGCCTCAACGGTATCGAGGCCACCCGCGCCATCCTCAGCGAGAACCCGCACGTGGGGATCATCCTGGTGACCATGTTCGACGACCCGGAATCGGTGTTTGCCGGTATGAGAGCAGGCGCCAAGGGGTACGTGCTCAAGGAGGCGGACCCGGAAGAGCTGAAGCGCGCCGTGGAGGCGGCCTACCGGGGAGAAGTGCTCCTGGGTCCCATTATCGCGGGCAAGGTCCTCGAGCATGTCGGCGAGGAACCTGCCGCGAAGGAACCTGAGCTGCCCTATGCGGCGCTTACCCCGCGAGAGCTCCAGGTGCTCCAGCTGGCCGCGGAAGGACACAGCAACAAGGAGATCGCGGGAAAGCTGGTCATCAGCGAAAAGACGGCGAAGAACCACGTTGCGAACATCTTCTCCAAGCTTCAGGTGAACGACCGGACACAGGCCGTGCTCTACGCCATCCAGAAGGGCATCGTGCGCATGGGGGACACGAGGAATTAGGAAGACCCGAGCCCCTTTTGTCATTCCGAGGAATCCCGGAGAGGTTACGTCAATAGGTGTGTAAACGACATCAGGCGGCGACCTTCTCAGCCGTTGATTCAATGGCGATTCCATCCGCATACTGTGCACCGAGATAGACGTCTTCGATCAACTCAGGGGCCTTCAGACGCCTGAAGCGCTGTTCGGCGACCATCAACATTTTCCAGATCACCGCTATCGCCCGATCGACCCTCTTGTAGCGCTTGGCGGCATCGGTCCGAAGCCTGAGGGCCGCGAAGGGTGATTCTACCGGGTTCGTCGTGCGAAGGTGCCCCCAGTGCTCCTTTGGGAAGTCATAGAAGGTGACCATGCGGTCCCAGTCCCGCTCCAAGGCCTCTGAGGCCGCCTCGTAGGAGTGGTCGCCGCACCACCTGGTGAACACCGTCCTGAGCCGCTCAGCCTCTGTCCGAGTCGGCGCGTAGGGGATAGTACGCAGCATGAGCTTGGCCTGGCCCTGTTGTCGCTTTGGAAGCTTGGCGAGCACGTTTACGATCTTGTGGTTCCAGCAGCGTTGCTCTGCCGCCTGCGGATAGACGTTGCGCAGAGCTCCCCAGATGCCCAGGTGTCCGTCCCCAACCACCAGCCTCGGGCACTCCAGCCCGCGGCGCCTCATGTCCCTGAGCACATCGGACCAGTTCTCTGTGGACTCCCTGTATCCGGGAACAGCGCTCACCACCACCTTGCTCCCGTCGCTCAGGGCCGCCACCACCACCAGTACTGCCGCCTTCTCCTTCTCAAGACCAGCCTTGACGTAGACTCCATCCACCCACATGTAGACCACTTCCAGGTCATCTAGGGGCCGGCTGCGCCATTGGGCAAGCTCATCGTTCCACTTGGACTTCAACCGGGCCACCGTGCTCGCCGATACCGGTGCGTCCTCTCCCAGCAGCCCCCGCAAAGCCAGATCGAAGTCGCCTTCGGATAGACCGTGCAGGTACAGCTCGGGGATCAACTCAGCAACCTTCCTGGTCCTGTTGACGAACAGCGGCAGCAGCCGGCTCTCGAACTGCTCCTCGGTATCGCGGACTCGCGGCCGCCTCAGCTGTATCGTTCCCGAACTCAGCGTAAGCCTCCGGGCTCTGCCGTATCCGTTCCGATAGCCGGTATCGTTGTCCGAGTCGGATCTGAGCGCCGACTTCGCCCTTCCCAGAAACGCCGTCACCTCCTCCTCCAGCAACTCCTGGATCAGCCTCTGGACCTGGCTTCGCACCCAATCCTCCAACTGCTCCCACTCCGGCCTTGACTCCGACCTACTCTCAGTGCTTTCCTTCCTCATGGGCGGTCTATCTCCTCTCTTGGGCCTCGAGCCCGTGTTGTTCAGAGAGAGGGTACACCGCCTGACTGTTTACACACTTTTTGAAGATACCTCATCTCGTAGCGGTTTCACCTTAGCGTGTGGTAGGCCTAGGTTGATTTATCCCACCCAACCCGCCCCGTGGCGCTGCCCTGCTGGGCGAAGCGTCTCGGCGTGGGCTTAGGCGCGAAACGCTGTTAGACGGCGATGGGGGCACCGCGTATGGGTGCAGGGGAAACCCTGCGACCCTTACACCAGCCCCGCCAACAGCGAGCGGTGGCAGTGGGTCTCGTCCTTGCAGGAGCACATCACGGTGACCACTTCGTGTTGAGCCCGCTCCTTGAGCGCGCTTACCGAAGCGATGGAGTCGGGGCGCGTGGCCATCTCGTCCAGGTAACGCACCACGTACTGCTCCCAGGTGATAGTGCGGGTGCGGATATCCAGCAGCAGCTCCCGGGACGGAGCAAGGCCCCGGTCCCAGGCGTCCACCAGCGCCTTTCGGATGCCCCGGGGCCAGTAGCGCATGGTGAGCAAGCGGAAGCCATCGTCCGGCGACGGTGGGTCGTAGATGCGCTTGGTTCGGATAGCCATGGAGTGTGGCCTATTCCGTGTCACCCTGACCGGTGCCCTGTCATTCCGAGGAATCTCGTAGCTGTCCCGCCCAGCCCGCCCCGTGGCGTTGGCTCGCTGGGCGAAGCGGCTTGGCGTGGGCTTAGGCGCGAAACGCTGTTAGACGGCGATGGGGACACCGCAAGTGGGTCGAGGGCTATGCCCTCGCCGTGCTCCTCCTCGCAGGCCAGGCGTGTTAGCAACCAGCAAAAGTGGGACACATTGGGAGCCGAGAGATCAGGGGCTGGATGGAGGTCTGGCGAGCTCCCTGAGGGCCCTGTTGTAGCGTCATCGCCGTTCGGTGGTTTGAGCCTTCACCTCCTTCCTGCGTTGTAGGATCTCTTGCCGTCTTCCCTTGAGCACGTCTGATGGTGTCACGTTGCCCAGAGCCTTGTGATAGCGCCGGTAGTTGTAGTAGCTGACGAAGGCCGCGATAGCAGCCTCAAGGTCGGCGGGCAACTCATAAGGCACCTGGTTGACGTCCCGTTTGATGGTCTGGTGGTAGCGCTCCAGCTTCCCGTTGGTCTGAGGGTGGAAAGGAGTTGCTAGGATGTGCTTGATGCCAACCATCCCCAGGTAGTCCCTGAATGCTCTTGAGACATAGCCTGGACCGTTGTCACTCAGCAGCCTGGTGCGGTCTGTGACTGGAACTTGGTCCATGCTGGTCGTGTCCACAGCATCCTGGACCACCTCGATGAAGGAGTCGGCCGTCATATCTTGCTGAAGCCTGTGAGCCAGGATGAAGCGGGAGTAGTCGTCCATAACGGTGACCAGGTAGTAGTAGCCCCACCCAACCACCCTGAAGTATGAGGCATCGGTGGCCCACATCTGGTGAGGTCCTGTGGTCTTGCGGTGGTACTCCTTCCCCGTGGCCAACCGCATCTCAGGCCTCTTCACTAGGCCCTCCCTGCCCAGGATACGGTAGACGCTGGACTCTGAGACTGAGAAGCCCTGGTTGTCGGTGATCCCCGCGGCCAGCTGACGGCAGCTCAGCTCTGGCATCTCCCTGGCTGATAACAGGACTGAGCGTTCTTCCTGAATAGTAAGACGGTTCCATGGTGGCTGATCGCCTCCTGGTCGGTCCTCAAGTCCTTGTTGGTCTTGGCGTCTGAGCCACCGGTAGTAGGTGCTCTTAGGGATGCCCAGCTCTCTGAGGACCTTTCGCTTGGGGAGGGGAGACGAGGATACTTTGGTAACTACCTCTGCCTTCTCCGGGGCGCTCATCCGCTGGTACCGGTGGCGTCCTGGGGCATGGGGATGGCCGTTTTTTTGAGACGGTACGCCTCCAGCGACAGATCGGCCACTAGCTCCTTGAGTTCCCCGTTCTCTCGCTTGAGTTGCCCTACCTCATGCTGAGTGGCGTCCCGAACCGAGTCACGGGTCAACCTCTCCTTGCCCGCCTCCATGAACTCTTTGGTCCACGAGTAGTAGGAGTGGGGCTTGATCCCCTCCCGCCGGCACAGGTCGTTGACTGTGACCTCGCGGCGGAAGCCCTCCAGAACAATTCGGATCTTCTCTTCGGGGGTGTACTTACGTCGGGCAGCCGCCTTCACTGTGCGGACGAAAGACCTGGTCTGCTCGCTTCGTTCCTCGGCGGCCTCTGCTTTGCTTACTTCTAATTGGGACACATCTGCTCCTTTCTGTGGGTAGCTCTACCCTCATTTCAGGAGCTCACACCACCCTCCGACTCTCGGGTTTTCCTACCCTCATATGTGTCCCATTATCGCTGACGGTCTACAGCCAGGCCCACCCAGACCGAGCCGTCCTCGAAGAACTCCTTCTTCCAGATGGGCACGATCTGCTTGATGCGGTCCACCGCGTACTGGGCCGCCAGGAACGCCTCGCGCCGGTGAGGCGACCCCACGGCCACCACCAGGCTCACGTCGCCGATCTCCAGATGGCCTAGCCGGTGCCGCGCCGCCACCTCCGGCACGCCGAAGCGGTGTGCCGTCTCCTCCAGTACCTGGGCCATCACCTTGTTGGCCATGGAATCGTGGGCCTCGTATTCGAGGTGCAGCACGCGGACGCCACCCGTCTCGTTGCGCGTCACGCCCTCGAACGTGGCCACGGCTCCGTTGCTAGGCCGACGCACCAGCGCGGCGACCGCTTTGACGTCGATGGGCTCGTGGGTCACCGCGGCGTCTACGCCGCCGCTCACGGGCGGGTACAGCGCCACCTCGTCGCCGTCGTGCAGGGGGTACTCCAGACCGGCGAACTCCTCGTTCACCGCGATGAGGTGCGGTCTGAAGTCGCGGGGCAGCGTCGGACGCTCGGCCAGCAATTGCTCGACCGCCTGGGCCACGGTGGACTGCTCGGGCAGCGTCACCTCCAGCCGGTCGGTGCCCGCTTGCTCGCGGTAGAAGGCGAAAAGACGAATGCGCGCCTGCATGACGCGATTATAGCAGGCAGGGTTTCCCCTGCACCCAGCAGGACGCGTCCTGCACCTACTTGGCAGGGTATCCCCTGCACCCATCTGCTGGTCCCGATGGCCGTGCACCGGCAAAGCGCTTTCGAGTCCTCGCCGAGGCGCCGATGTTCTCCACGGAGGCGGCAGGACGCGGCGATAGACCTCCTGACATGCCGGCGCCGTCGACCTTCGCACGATTTGTTCTTAAAGATGAGTGCAGGGTATAGAGCTACTCAGTTGTACTCATTCAGGAGTCATAGAAACTTACTGCAGCTTTTAGGCGATCTGCATACTTAAAGATATCGTCAATATCGTCGATCGGAATTCGCTCTTCTTTCTTCTGCTCATCCAACAGGCCAAGATACTTTTGTTTTGAATTGAACCATAATCGGCAAATAGGTTTGTAGTTCTTATCATCCAACAGGACTGCGCAGTAAGACTTTTGATCACGTTTTGCAATTCTTCTAGCATCTATACTTTCTCGAAGTACGGCCTTTACAATATAGTAGCCACTTAACTCATCTTCTGTAGTGACTGAGGTAGCGCCATGTGTTGAAGTCTGGGCATTTTCTACCGTGCCTACACTAGTATCGATAGCTACTCCGGTTTCTGATGATGACTTTTCAGCAGCTAACGCTGAGTTCAATCTGTCGCTGATTCGGTCTCTTATGAATTGATGGGGGGCAGATTTGGTTATAGATTGAAATTGTTGTAGCTTTGCTTTTGTTTTCGTTCCAGGATAGAGGCGGGATGCGAAATACCGTACAAAGTCCACCGATGGATTATTCCACTCTTCACTCAAGAGACGTTTGATTTCTCCTGTGTATTTGAGATCGTTGGCGATTGCCAAGATCTTGTCAATGTCGAAGGAGGGCTTTGTGAATTTCTTAAGCTCACCGATCAGTTCTTCTTCAGGTTCAAGAACATTAAACTCGAAGAATGGCTTTTTGTCCATTCTGTTAGGCTTATCTAAATCAGTGAAAAATTGGTAAATGATGCCGTTAGTGAGTATCCCGAAACGGGCCTCTCTGACACCCATGTATCGCTCCAGTTGAGAAGCATGGTCGCTGTTTAAAAGTGTACCGTGTTTTTTGCATTCAATAAATATTATCGGCTTGCCATCCTTCATGATGGCGTAGTCGACCTTCTCACCTTTCTTGTCACCCACGTCTGCCGTGAACTCTGGAACAACCTCGGAAGGTTCATTCGGGTTATATCCTAAAATCGATCTGATGAAAGGCATAACGAACGCAAGCTTTGCGGCCTCCTTGGTGTTATTTTCTTCTAACCCTGGGAGGCGACTTTGAATTTGCCCCCTAAGATCGTGTACACGGTCAGTCAAGTCAACGCTAATGCTTCTAGTAGTCATGGTGGCACCTCGAAGCCAGAAGATCGTATGCGACGTGTGTGGTAGGAGTTGGGCGTAGAATCCATCTACGCTAACACTTTGTCAAGAGTCACTTTACTAGACGTTCGCCTACGCCACGCCCTGGCAGAATGGCGGTGACCGCAGCGCGATACGGCGCAGGAGGTGACATCGTGGCCAGGACACGTCCTGTAGTAGGTTGTCCCACCCAGCCCGCCCCGTGGCGCTCGCTCGCTGGGCGAAGCGTCTCGGCGTGGGCTTAGGCGCCAAACGTTGTAAGACGGCGATAGGGACCCCGCATGTAGGTCCAGGGGACACCCTGGCGCGAGTAGGTGCAGGAGATATCCTGCTAGAATGGCGGTGGCCGGAGGCGTTACGGCGCAGGAGGTGCCATCGTGGCCAGGACGCGCGGCGAACAGACGCTGTTCGAGCATCTCGGGCGCCAGCGCGAGCAGGAGGGAGCTCCGCTGGCCGCGCGCATGCGTCCGCGCACCTTGGAGGAGTTCGTCGGCCAGGAGCACCTGCTGGCACCGGGGCGCATCCTGGAGAAGGCCATTCGGTCCGACCAGGTGCCCTCCATGGTGCTTTGGGGTCCGCCCGGCGTTGGTAAGACCACCCTGGCCTTCCTCATCGCCCACATGACCAAGTCGCACTTCAGCCCCGTCTCCGCCGTGACCTCCGGCGTGGCGGACCTGCGTCAGATCGTGGCCGAGGCGCGAGAGCGATGGGGCACCGACGACGAACGCACCATCCTCTTCGTCGACGAGGTACACCGCTTCAACAAGGCGCAGCAGGACGTGATCCTTCCCCACGTGGAGAACGGGACCGTCACTTTCATCGGCGCCACCACGGAGAACCCGTCCTTCGAGGTCATCGCGCCGCTCCTCTCCCGCTGTCGCGTCTTTACCCTGAAACCGCTCACCGACGAGCAGGTTGCCGACATCGTGCACCGGGCGCTTCCGGACACCGAGCGAGGCATCGGCTCCCAGCACCTGGAGCTCGAACCCGAAGCCCTGGAGTTGCTGCTGACTGTCGCGTCGGGCGACGCGCGGGTAGCCCTGAACGCCGTGGAGCTTGCATCGTCGGTCACGTCCGCGGACAAAGAGGGCAGACGGCTGGTGACCCGCGCCAGCATGGAGGAGGTGCTCCAGCGACGTGCTCCTATGTACGACAAGAAGGGCGACTCGCACTACGACACCATCTCCGCCTACATCAAGTCGGTGCGGGCCTCCGACGCCGACGCCGCGGTCTACTGGCTGGCGCGGATGTTGGAGGCGGGGGAGGACCCGCTCTTCATCGCTCGGCGCATGGTGATCCTGGCAGCCGAAGACGTGGGCATGGCAGAACCCCAGGCCCTGGCGGTGACCATGGCGGCCCAGCAGGCGGTCCACTTCATCGGCCTGCCGGAGGGCGCCATTCCGTTGGCCGAGGCCACGGTCTACCTGGCCACGGCGCCCAAGAGCAACGCCGCTTACACCGCGCTGAACCGCGCCCTGGAGGAGGTGCGCACGGGTCACCAGTATCCGGTGCCGCTGCACCTGCGCAACGCCGTCACGGGGCTGATGCGCGAGCAGGGCTACGGCAAAGGCTACCAGTACGCCCACGACTATCCCGGCCACTTCGCGGGCCAGCAGAACCTGCCTAAGGAGCTAGGGGCCAAGCGCTTCTATGAACCCAGCGACCAGGGCTACGAACGGGAGGTGGCGGAGCGGGTCGAGCGCTGGTGGCGGAAAGCGAAAAAGAAACCCCATCCAAGTGAGTGAATCCGGCTTCAATAGGCCGTAACTCGCTGTTTCAATTGGTATGTTCCACTTTTCACAAAGGAATCCTCTTGACATAGGGCCAGCCATTTGCTAGAGTGGAATTGCCCCCAAGGGGCGGACGATCGGCTGGCCAGTCGGCGCGGATTTGATTGCTAACGTAGGGTTGGTCCAAGGGGGACGGTCGGCCGGCCAGCCGATGCGGATCCAAGTCCAGAAGGGAGGTACGCATGGGGAGGCTGTACGTGCTAAACCATGAGTGGCTCTGTCCTAATTCGGGCCCCATCGGGGCTGGAATGTCGGCCTTGATGGGGCGCACGGCCAAGACGCCGTAGGCGCCGCGCGCAAGAACGAGGCTGAGCCCACGGAGCGCCGCCTCATCCGGTCCGTTTGACCGGAAGCAAGCGCGAGGCCACGACAGAGGCTGACGATAAAACAGCCACAATTCGCCGGAGGGGCCGTATCGGTCGCTCCGGCGTACTTTTGCGGACTTTGGGGGGGATGGCTGGTCTTCTAGAGGGTGGATGTCACCCCACCGGGCGCGCGTCCCTAACCGCCGCCTCGATGGCGTCCAGCGCCAGCTCGATGTCCTCGGCGGTGATGCCGTAGTGGGTCACGAAGCGTACCCAGCTGCCCATCCCGTTGGCCAGCACGCCCCGCTCTCGGAGCGCGGCGCTCAGCTCATGGGCGGTCGTGTCCAGCAGGTCCACGTAGACGATGTTGGTCTGGATGCGCGACGGGTCGATGGAAAGGCCCGGTATCGTGGCCAGGCCTTGGGCCAGGCGCTGGGCGTTGGCGTGGTCCTCCGCCAGCCGGTCCACCATGGTCTCCAGGGCCACGATGCCGGCGGCGGCGATGATGCCTGCTTGACGCATGCCGCCGCCCACCATCTCCCGCGTCCGGCGCGCCCGCTTGATGAACTCTTCGCTGCCGCACACCACCGAGCCCACGGGGCAGGACAGCCCCTTGGACAGGCAGAAGCTCAGGGAGTCGGCCTGCGCCGCCAGCTCCGCGACGGGCACACCCAGGGCCACGGCGGCGTTGAAGATACGGGCGCCGTCCAAATGTACTGAGGCCCCATGGGCGCGGGCCACCCCTGTGACGCCGGCCATTTCGTCGGCCGTAAAGGCGGCGCCGCTGCCTCGGTTGTGGGTGTTCTCCAGGCACACCAGGGCCGTGCGTGGCGGTTGAAGGCCCTCGGGCCGGATTGCTGCCTCGACCCGCTGTGGGTCCAGCATGCCCCGGGCGTCGGTGGCGATGGTACGGACCTGCACGCCGCCCAGCGCCGCCACGCCGCCCTGTTCGTTGAGGTAGGTGTGAGCGGTGTCGCCGACGATCATCTCGTCGCCCCGCCCGCAGTGGGTCAGCCCGCACACCAAATTGCCCATGGTGCCGCTGGCCACCAGTACGGCGGCCTCCTTGCCGGTGCGCTCGGCGGCCATGGCCTCCAGCCGGTTGACCGTGGGGTCCTCGCCGTAGACATCGTCGCCCAGCTCGGCCTCGTACATGGCCCGGCGCATCTCGGCCGTGGGCAAAGCCACCGTGTCGCTACGCAGGTCAATCACGCTCGCCGCCTTCTCCAATGTGCTGATCTTACGGGCTCGCGGGAAGTGGGCGGATTGTATCACGCAAGCCGCTGGGCACCGGCGCACAGACGCGGTGGAGATTTCTCAGCGGCGCGATATACTGCGAAGCAACTATTGGCCCACGACTGCGTCGCCTCTAACGGACCTGGTGGCGATAGCGAGTGAGGGCCTAGGAGGTATGGCATGGCCCTGAGCACCCGGCACCAGCGGGCGAACGACCTGGTCGACATGAAGGACGGCTGGATCAGCCGGGACATCTTCGTGGACCCGGACCTGTACGAGCCCGAGAAGGAGCGGGTGTTCGCTCGCGCCTGGCTCTTCGTGGGGTTCGAGGACCAGGTCAAGAAGCCGGGCGACTACTTCGTCTCGCGCATGGGGGAGGAGTCGGTCATCCTGAGCCGGGACCGGGACAACACGGTCCACGTGTTTCTGAACTCGTGCCGCCACCGGGGGATGAAGGTGTGCCGGTACGACGAGGGGAACACGCCGGTGTTCACGTGTCCGTACCACGGGTGGAGCTACGCGGGAGACGGGTCGCTGGTGGGGGTACCGCGGTACAAGGACGCGTACCGGGAGGAGCTGGACAAGTCGCAGTGGGGCCTCGTCGAAGTCGCGCAGATGGAGAACTACAAAGGCATGGTCTGGGCCACGTGGGACCCGGAGGCGCCTGCGTTCTTCGAGTATATCGGCGATATGCGGCCTCACCTGGACACGTTTCTTGATAAGCCGGACGGCAGCGAGGCTGACCTGGAGGTGGTCGGCGGCGTGTACAAGTGGACGCTGCCGTGTAACTGGAAGTTCGGCGCCGAGAACTTCATCGGCGACGTCTACCACACGACGACCACGCACCGGTCGGCGGACCTGCTGCGGAGCAACCCAAGCGGAATCCAGGGACGCCAGCTGGCCAGCGGAGTCCTTACCCCCGCCATCTCCATGAACGCTTCCCACCACGGCTCCGGCTGGAGGGCCGGCATTTATCCACCCAACGTCGGTTACGTTCCCTCCTACCCAACCGCTCCCACCGTTGATACGTACTTTCAAGTGGCCCACGAAAAACGCCAGCAGTCGCTAGGGGAGCGGGCGCGGCTCCGAGGCGACGCACCCCGAGGCGGCAACGTCTTTCCGAACACGACCTGCGGCACGGGGCAGACGGTTGGCGTCTGGCACCCCAATGGGCCCGACTCCACGGAGGTGTGGCGTTGGTACTTCATGCAGAAGGACGCGCCCCAAGAGGCCAAAGACCTGTTGCGGCACTTCTACATGCGCTACGGGGGTCCAGCCGGACTGACCGAGAAGGATGACATGGAGAACTGGAACTACGCGCATCGGGCCAGCAAGGGCACCATGGCGCGCCGTTACCCCTACGCCTACGCCATGGGCCTCGGCTACGAGCAGCGGCACAGCAGCCTGACGTGGCTCCGGCGGGACGGTCTGGTGACGGAGAAGGTCATGACGGAGCAGAACCAGCGCGGCATGTACAAGATGTGGGCTGACTACATGGATGCCGAGCGCTGGGAGGACGTCAAAACGATGAGCGGATGGTGATGGTGGGGATGTGCGGTTCGTAGCGTGGTTGACCGTACGCCGGGTGCGCAGCTCCTGGCGCTTGATGCTCGCCTCTGCCTTCGGGGTACTCCTGGCGGTCACCGTGATAGCAGGGGCGGTGCTCTACTCCGACGCGCAGGCGGAGGCGGGCCTGCGCTACGCGCTCGCCCCCAGGGTCTCCTCGAATTTGCTGAGCCTCAAGGTCGTGGTCGAGGACCGGCCCCTGGGACGCTCCGACTACGAGCGCCTGGACACCGTAGTGAAGAGAACGGTCCAGGACCACCTTGGCTGGCTGCACCAGGGAGAGCACCGTCTGGGCCACTCCCGGCCAATGCCCTTTCTGATCGGACCTGACCGCCTCACGCCATTCCCCGACACCTTGGACGCCTATCTCTTCTTTCAGGGCAGACTCCAGGACAACACTCGGCTCATCGAAGGACGCTGGCCCCAGCAGGCCCCCGAGACCCTCGATGGTGGACCGCGGCCCTTGGAAGTAGTCATAGGGGCCGAGGTGGCCGAGCTACTGGGATGGGCGGAAGGCCAGGAGCTATACCTGGTGCCTTTTGACACCGCCCCCACGGAGCACGTGCCCCTGGTCGTGGTGGGCGTTGTGGAAGCTACCGACCCTGACGGCCCCTACTGGTTCGGAGATAACCCGCGCCTGGAGCTTCAAGAACAGGACCCGATTGACCAGGATGACGCCCAGTTCCTCGTGCCGCTCTACGTGCGGGAAGCGGACTTCTTCAACGGGTTGGGCGCTCGCTACCCCATGCTGCTGGGCAACTACTGGTGGTATGAGTCCCTGGACACGGGGTCGCTTACCGCGGGTACGGCGCCTCGCGCAGCCGACGCGTTGGAGGCCTTGGAAGACGACCTGGCGCGCGCCTTCCCCCGCTCCGACGCGTTGAGCCAGCTTGGCGCCTTCGTTGCCAGCTACGAGCGCGACCTTGGCGTGGCCCGGGTACCACTGTTCCTGTTTAGCTCCTTAGTCGTGGGCGTGGTCCTCTACTACCTGGTGCTGGTATCGTGGCTGTTGGCCCGCAGCCGGGGTCCGGAGACGGCCCTGCTGCGCAGCCGTGGGGCCACCCGGTTCCAGGTAGCCACCCTCCTCGGCCTGGGGGAGGGACTGGTGGTCACCGTTCCTGCCGTGGTAGCAGGCCCATTCCTCGCGTTGGCGATCGTCCGCGTCCTGCCGGCCGATGAGCTGGGTCTTGCGGACCTATCCATAGGCCTCTCTCCGTCCCTCTTCGCATTCGCTGGACTGGGGGGACTCGCGTGCATCGCGGTCTTTCTGGCCTCTGGTCTTAGCGTCGCGGGCCAAAGCATCGTTCAGTTCCTTCGGGAGCGCACTCGCCCCATTGGCAGTCCTGCTGTGTACCGTTACGCCATAGACCTGCTGGTCCTTGCAGCCCTGGGCATGGTGTGGTGGCAGATACAAGGCCGCGGAGGCTTTCTGACGGAACGGCTGCTGGGAGAGGGCCTTGAGGTGGACCTGACGTTGTTGGTTGGTCCAGCCATCGGCCTGCTGGCGGTCGGCCTGCTGCTGCTGCGGGTCCTGCCGTACGTGCTGAGGTTGCTGGCGGCGCTTGCTCGGTCCTTTCGAGGGGTGTGGCTGGTCCATGGCCTCAACCGCATGGCGCGGGACCCGTTGCCCTACGGCGCGGTGGCCGTACTGTTGATGTTGGTGACCGGGATCGGGGTCTTTGGGGCCACCTTAGGCCCGACGCTGACCCGCGGACAGAGCGACCAGGCGCGTTACGCCATCGGGGCAGAGTTCGTTGTTACTACCCTGGATGAGCGTGCCGCCCGATTCATTGAGAGACAGCAGGAGAGGCTGGCCGCCGTCCCTGGTATGCACGTCGTTTCCGCTGTCAATAGAGGCAACATGGTGCTTACCAGGACCTCCATTGGGGGCGTCTCCGCCAATCTGCTCTGGGTTGATCCGGCAGAGGTGGGGAAGGCAATGTGGTTTCGACCTGACTTCGCTGACAAGGATGTCGAGGAGTTGCTGCGGCCGTTGCTGAAACGGCGCTCAGAGCGGCCGGCAGGCGCCATCGTCCTTGAAGGGGCGGAGCGTATCGGAATGTGGGTGCAGCCTCAGCGGGCTGCCTCAGGCTACAATTTCTGGGTCCGTCTGCGGGACAAGGTGGGCTTGTACGAAAGCGTCCTCATGGGCCGGCTGGACTTTGACGAATGGACCTATATGGAGGTGCCCCTGCCTGATCGCGTTCATCTAACACCCCCCTTCTCCCTGGCGGGGTTCTACATCACTGGGTCGGTGCTGACAGGCTTTGGCGCGGGGTCCCTGGCCATAGACGCGGTGACCGCGGTCGTCGATGGAGAGCAGCGGGTTGTGGAGCCCTTTGAGGCCCTCGGAGTGTGGGAGCCGATGCCGAACCTGGCCACCGTCCAAGATACCGTTGGGATTGAGCGAAGCGCGGCCCACTCCGGAAATGGTGGGATACGCTTTCGGTGGATCGACCCTCCCGGCCGTGAGCCGCGGGGCTTTTTCATATCGCCGGTTCCACTGCCGCTGCCCGCCATCGGCGGGCCCTCCTTCGTACCCGGCCAGCTGGTCTGGGGGCGCATCGAGGCGCAACCAATAGTCCTAGAGATTAAGGACGTCGCCGATTACTTTCCCACGCTGAACCCCGACACGCGTCCCTTCCTCCTGGTCGACATGGAAGGCCTGCGTACGTACCAGCGCGTGATGCCTCGGCCTCGGCCAAGCGACCCTACGGAGTTTTGGTTTGCGCTCGAGGAGGGTGCGGACAGGGCCGAGGTTCGGTCCGTGCTCGAGGAGTTGGTGGAGCTGATATACCCCTTTGGGGAGCTCCACGACCGAGAGGAGAAGGTGCTCCAGGCCCAGGGCAACCCGCTGATAGGGGGGGTCTGGAATGGCCTGCCCTGGATCGCCCTTGTCACCCTGGGGGGAGTGGCTGTATTGGGCTTTGTACTCTACGGCGCGCTGCTCTTTGAGCGCACTCGCGTGGAGGTCGGACTGCTGCGGGCACTGGGGTTTACCCGACGGCAGATTGGACTGGTGCTGGGCGTCGAAGGGTCGGTGGTAGCTGCGGTTGGGATAGGGGTTGGAGCGGCGGTGGGTGTTTGGCTAGGACGATGGGTGATCGGGTACCTGGACGTCACCGTCGAAGGGCGGTCGTTGGTGCCCCCGCTATCATTAGTCTTGGACGGACGGTTAATGGCCTTCACCTACCTGAGTGTAACGTTGGCGGGCGTCCTGGGCACCCTGCTGGTCCTGACCCTGGCGAACCGCCTTCGACTTGCGGATGTTCTTCGTGTTGAGGAGTAAGGCGCTCTAGTGCTTCTTCGATTCGCCATTCTCATCGCCCTTCGACGCACGGCGGCCGACTGGCGCTTGCAGGCTGCGGCTGGCTTGGGGATGGTGCTGGCCGTGGCCCTCATGGCCTCCGCCGTCATCTACTCCAATGCCCTGAGAGAGACGGCCCTTCGCCATACCCTTCAGAACGCTTCGGTGAAGGAGGTGAACCTGGCGGTGGGCTTGGCCCACGCCTTGGAGCGGCCAACCTTTGAAGCGACGCGCCGCTCTGTTCGAGCACAGGTCAATGACCCGATTGACGCTTATCTGAAAGGCTCGGCGGTGCTAGCTCAGACCTCCACCTTCTTATTTACCGGGTTGCCCCAGCTGGACCTTCCCCGAGAGGAGCAGCCGAGAGGACCCGTCCACGGGGTGACGGACCTCGCGGAGAACGTACGGGTGGTCGCTGGACGGCTGCCTCAGATTGCGGAGGGTGAGCTCGAAGTGGTGATCGACCCGTTGGGGTCGGCCTTGCTTCAGCTCCCGGTAGGGCAACAGTTCGGCGTAGTACCTCCCGAGAGTGGAGCGACCCAGGGAGGCCCATTCCCGGTGCGCGTGGTCGGCATCGTTGAGCCGCTGGACCCGAGCGACCCCTATTGGCAATTAGGTTTCCCGGTGCGGTCCACGGAGCGTGGCCGGGACTGGGTCACCCTCCCGCTCTACACGGACCTGGACAACATCTTCGACACCCTTGGCACTACCTATCCCGGCCTGTACACCACCTATTACTGGCTCTTCTTCATGGACAGTGAGGCCGTGCGGGCCTCGGACGCGGCGCCCCTACAGAACATCTTAGTGTCGGCCCGAAGGCAGTTCTTCAACACCTGGCCAGCCCCATCCTGGGAAACGGGCCTGGGCGACCTGCTGGCCCGGTACGATTTCCTTTTGACGCTGGCGCGTATTCCCTTGTTCCTGCTGGCGTTCCTGTCCGTGGGCGTCCTGTTCTACTACCTCTTTCTTATCGCCGGGCTCATGGGACGCCTGCGCGCGCCGGAGGTCGCCCTCTTTCGTAGCCGTGGCGCCTCCATGCCGCAGGTGGGGCTCGTCATCCTCACGGAGGGGGTCCTCTTGGCCATCCCGGCTATCGTGGTAGGTCCCTTCCTGGCGCAGGCGCTGGTGATCGTCACCGGAAAGCTGTTTCCCGCTGCCTCTGGGGGGGCAGGGCTCGTGTTTGTAGACCTCTCCCTATCCGTTTTCCTCTTGGGGGGAGCGGCGGCGCTCCTGGGGGTGGCTGTCCTGAGCGCCACCACGCTGAGCACGGCCCGCCACGGGACGGTTGAGTTCCGGCGGGCAGCGGCCCGTCCACCGCAGCTGCCCTTTCTGCACCGCTACTACATAGACCTTGTCCTTCTGGCCCTTATCGGGATGCTTTGGTTGCAGCTCAAGTCCCGCGGCTCCTTCCTGGTCCAGTCCCTGGGAGAACAGGGGCTGGAGGTCGACATGACCCTGCTGCTTGGCCCAGTGCTTGGAGTAGTAGCCGTGGGGCTTCTGCTCTTCCGTCTCTTTCCGCTGACCGTGCGGGCTGTCGCTTGGGTGGCCGACCCCGTCGCCCCCATCTGGCTTGCTCAGGGGTTGCGCCGCATCGCCCGCGACCCGGTGCCGGCTGGATCGATCCTGGTGCTTCTGGCCTTGGCCACCTCGCTGGGGGTCCTTGCCTCTACCATCACCGCTACCCTGGAGCGCAACCAGAAGGAGCGCGCGCTTTACGAGGCGGGGGCCACGCTGCGCATCACCCACTCGTTGGGAGGAGACGTGGTCGAAGGCAATGGCGTAGCCCAGGCGCTTCGGCTTCTGCCCGAGGTAACCGCCGCCACGGACGTGTTGCGCGTCGGAGGCCTCGCGGGCGGGACCACGCTGCTGGCGGTGGACTCCGAGACGTTTCCGCGAGTCGTATGGTCGCGCGATGACTTTACCCACGCCCCGCTAGCCCAAATCATCGGAGGGCTGAGGCCGGCGGATAAGACTTCCAGCGGGATCGCGCTGCCGGCGGACACCACCCACCTGGGCGTGTGGGTGGAAACGGGGCGCCGCTCCGAAGACCTTAGCCTCCTTACCCGATTGCAAGATAGCCAGGGGGTCTACTTTGACGTGGAAGTGGGGGACCTCTCCGGTCAGGGGTGGCGCTATCTGGAAGGCCCCATCGAGCCGTTCTTCCGAGGACGAAGGTTCCGGGCCGGGGCTCGCAGTGATACCCCTATTTTCACACCAACGCCCCCCTATACGCTGCATACGCTTTGGGTGACCACGGAACGGGGGGGTAGCAGCACGGGAGCTTTGTTTCTGGACCAACTCCAGGCCATCACGCCCGCCGGGCCAGTAGAGGTCGCCTCCTTCGAGGACCTAGAGGGATGGTACGCGCTGGAGGACGCCTCGTCTCCGGGCCTGTACGCCTTGGAGCTCAGCGAGTCGGTAGCCCGTCCTGAACGCCGGAGCGCCGCCTTCAGCTGGGGGGGAGGAGGGTCTGCGCGAAGAGGTATCCGAGTGGGACCCGCCGAGACCCCGCTTCCAGCCGTGGTCAGCCCCTCCTTCTTGACCGCCTACCAGGTCCAGGTGGGCGACCTTCTGCCCGTCGAAGTGCAACAGATATTCGTTCCCGTGGAGATAGTGGACGTAGCGGAGTTCCTCTCCACGCTAGACCCGCTAGAGCGGCCTTTCATGGTGATAGACCTGACCTCCGTGCTGGAGTACGTGGCCCTCCGCGCCCGGCGGAATCTGGACCCGGACATGGAGGTGTGGCTCTCCGCCGCCGATGGCACGCTTCCCGCGGCGCCGGTCCTTCAGGCCATCGAGGAAATGGATGGCCAAGTTTTGGAGGTCCACGAGGCCGAGAAGCTGCTCGCTGCTCGTACCGGCGATCCGCTGCTCACGGCTGGTTGGCTAGGGCTCCTAGCGCTTTCCTTCGTGACTGTCGTGCTGGCCAGCTCCTCAGGGCTCATCCTGTATACCTATATGGATGCGCGGGAGCGTAGTGAGGAGTTCGCGCTACTGCGGACTCTGGGTTTCTCCCGGCCGCAGGTTAACGGCATCTTGTGGTTCAATTTGGTGCTGGTGGTCCTCTCCGGGATCGCCGTGGGCACGTGGGGAGGGCAGTGGTTAGGCGGCGCCCTGCTTCCCCTTTTGGAAGTGGCGGAGGAGGGGCGCCGCGTGACCCCTCCCATGGTGCTGGAGACTAACTGGATCGCCCTTGGGGTGGCGTATACTGTCCTGGCCGCAGCTACGGCGGCGACGGTGGTGGCCTTGGCGTGGGCTATTTCGCACCTGGACGTGCAACGGCTGCTCCGGGCCGGCGGAGACTAAGGGATCCCAGGAGGCCTCTGATGGCGGACCAAGGCGGGATTTATATTGAATGCCAGGACCTCTTCAAGATCTACAAGCGGGAAGAGCTAGAGGTAGTGGGCCTGCGAGGCCTCGACCTGGAGGTCCTCAAGGGAGAGTTCCTGGCCATCGTGGGCTCCAGTGGCTCCGGTAAGAGCACCCTTCTGAATATCCTGGCGGGTCTGGATAAACCCTCCGCGGGGCGAGTGCAGGTCGGCGAGCGAGACCTGCTTGAGATGTCGGAACGGGAGCGGTCCACGTACCGCCGTCAGGAGGTGGGTTTCCTGTGGCAGGCCACCTCTCGCAATTTGCTCCCCTACCTGAGCGTTCGCGACAACGTCGAACTGCCTATGGCCATCGCCGGAATGCCGGGCGTCTCGCGAAAAGAGCGCGCCCTTCACCTGCTTTCCACGGTCGGCCTTGCCGATAAGCCCGACCGCTATTCCGACCAGCTTTCCGGCGGCGAGCAACAGCGGGTCGCCATCTGCGTGGCCATGGCCAACAGCCCTCCGCTGCTCTTGGCCGACGAGCCTACCGGAGAGCTGGATACCCGTTCGGCCGACGACGTATTCCAGGCGCTCCGCGAGATGTGTGTGTCGGAAAGGGTGACGGTGATAGCGGTGACTCACTACCCAGGCGTGGCCCGCTTTGTGCACCGGGTGGCGCACATACGGGACGGGCGTATCGCCGCGGAGACGGTGATGGAGCCCACCTATCGGCGTGCCGGCGAGGTGATCCAACGGGAGTACGTGGTGGTGGACCGGGCCGGTCGGCTGCAGCTTCCGCAAGAGTCCATGGACAAGCTGGGCCTTGACCGGCGTGCCCGGATTGAAGTGCTGCCCGACGGCGGCACGCTGATTCAGTCGCCAGAGAAGCGCGAATGACTCAGGCGGAGGCCAACGGGCCCATTATCGTGGCCCAAGGGCTGGTGCGCCGCTTCAGCACGGGCAGCACCGAGGTAACGGCCGTCCGGGATATTAGCCTGGATGTCGCTTCCGGTGAGTTTCTCGCGGTCACCGGCCGCTCTGGGTCGGGGAAGACCACCCTCCTCAATCTGCTGGGTGGCCTCGACCGTCCCACTGCGGGCACCGTTCTATTCAAGGGACGGTCCGTCTCCGCCATGTCCGAGGCCGAGCTGACGGAGCTGCGCCGTCACGACGTTAGTTTCGTGTTCCAGTCCTTCGGCCTGCTGCTCATCCTGTCCGCTTACGAGAACGTAGAGCTGCCCCTGCGCATCAATGGGGTCTCCCGTTCCGACCGTCATCACCGCGTCCAAGAGGCGCTGGAGCTGGTCGGCTTGGGCGCCCGCGCCCGCCATCGCCCCCACGAGCTCTCTGGAGGGGAGCAACAGCGGGTGGCCATCGCCAGGGCCCTTGCCAGCCGGCCATCGGTTATCCTGGCGGACGAGCCCACCGGGGAGCTGGACTCGGCGACGGGGATGAGCGTCATGACCGCCCTGAGAGATATCGCCAAGGCCCAGGGGATCACCGTAGTGGTCGCCACCCACGACCTGGCCTTGGCGCACATGGCCGACCGCATCAAGGAGATGGTGGACGGCGCGCTCCCCTAGAGCGGCGCGCTCCCTAGCGGGACGTTCAAGCTTGTTGGGCTGACGAGGGGTAATGCGGATGGAATTCGTCTACCACGCTGAAGTGGATTCGTTCTATAAGGTGGCTGCTGACTTCTTATTGGCAAGGGAGGAGGAGAACAACCTGCCCATTGGGATTATCGAAGAATTGCGAGGGCGAGGTGCTGCCCACTTTGGATACGAGCATGTCCATTTCGCCACTGTCCACGAGGGTGATGAGGTGGTCATGGCTGCTCTACAGACCGCGCCGTTTAGCCTGGTTCTCCCTCGCGGCAGGGAAGATGCTGTTGACTATATGGTGGAAGGTTTCTTCGACAAGGGAGTGTCACTTCCCGGGGTCCGGGGTGTGCTTCCCAGCAGCCGTCAGTTTGCTCAGCGGTGGGCAGCACGCCACGACTTGCCTGTACGAGAAGGACGAGCGACTCGAATCTATTCGCTAAGGAAAGTCATACTACCCCAGGGAGTGCCGGGACGCTTGCGCCTTGCCAATCAACAAGACATTCAGTTGTTAGCGGATTGGACGAACGCGTTCCATACTGAGGCTGGTGTCTCCGACCCAATAGAAGTGGACCGGACGGTCCGCAGGAGGGTATCAGACGGGGCGTTGTACTTTTGGGAGGACGGTAGATCAGTCTCTATGGCTGGTTGGCGGGGGGCAACTCCACGTGGGGTTCGGATCGCTCTGGTATATACACCGCCGGAGTTCCGTCGGCGCGGCTACGCCTCGGCGTGCACCGCCGCACTGAGCCAGCATCTTCTCGACTCGGGCCGTTCATTCTGTACCTTGTTCACCGACCTCGCCAACCCTACTTCTAACTCCATCTACCAGAAGATCGGATATCAACCGGTCGCTGACTACGCGGAATTCTGGTTCAACGGGACTACGGGATAATTGGCTCCGGCGGAGAGGGATGAACCCTGAGCTTTCCATTTCGGCTAGCCTTGGCGTCGGGTTCTAGTGGCCAACCACCGTGCGGCAGTTTTATAAGTTATTCGTTGGCGAGACAAGTACCCCTATGCCATCCTTGAAGACGAGTGCCATCTCAAGCACAGTAATAAACGGTGAGAATGTAGTTCGCTCGGTAACCGAAACCTTCTCCGCAATGTCAACGTGTCAACTTCAATCCTAATTCGCCCTTTTCGTCCGCGCGATGTTGCTCAGGTTAAGGCGCTTGAAGCCCGGATTGAGCCGTACAGGCCAGAAGACCGTATCGAAGTAGCTGCAATGCATGAGCGGGCGGCGAGGGCAATGGAGACGGGGGACTGGTGGATGCCCCCACCGCCCTCACATTCTCTGGTAGACCGGGCTGCACGATCGCACCTTGCAATGTGGGTGGCCGGTGTTGAAGGAAACAAGTTGCCAAGCCGGATTGTTGGCATGGTGGCCATCGATGGTGTCGGTGAAGACCTGTTGATGTCCCCCCGAATGCCCAAAGCCAGGAATGGCGCAGAAGAGATGATGTCGCAGAGCTTCAACTGCTGCTGGTAGCGCCGGAGGTGCGTCGTCAAGGAGTGGGGACCCGATTAACTGAGGCGGCCATAGATTGGTGCAAGGAATCAGGATTCCATGTCGTAGTTCTTAACACCACCGCCGCACAAATCCCCGCTCTAAGTCTTTATCAAAAGCTCGGATTTCTTGAGGTGGCCCGCTCATTTGTAGGCCGGTATGAGTTGGTGTGGCACGAGCTGGCCCTCTAACCAATGCCATCGATGCACAAAGAGATTTAGATAAGCCTACACCAGTGATCAAGATGTGTGATGCTCAGGCCGTAGCCTACGGGTGTCCAGACTTGAGCGTCTTAACCCAGGACGTGCTGTTGGCGAGTCTGGCCAAGCGTTAACATAGGCCCGCGACGCGTGGGCGTGAGAGGCCCTGGAAAGTCGCATGGAAGGGGGTCGGCCATGAGAGCATTTGACGCCATCGCGGAAGTCCTCAAGCGCGAAGGGGTAGAGTACCTCTGCTGCTACCCGGTCCACCCCCTCATCGAATCGGCCGCCGCCGTGGGCATCCGGCCCATCGTCTGTCGGCAGGAGCGGGTCGGCGTGGGGATCGCCGATGGCTACAGCCGGGTTACCAACGGCCAGCGCATCGGAGTGTTCGCCATGCAGGCTGGCCCTGGTGCCGAGAACGCTTTCTCCGGGGTCTCCACCGCCTATTCCGATTCCACCCCGATGCTGGTGTTGCCGCTGGGCCATCCCAGAGCCCAGGCAGGCTGGCCCCGTCTCTTCAGCTCCACCAGCGCCTTCGCCTCGGTTACGAAATGGGTGGAGCAAGTCGGCGCGGCGGACCAGGTACCGGATGTCCTACGGCGGGCGTTTTCTCGCTTGAAGATGGGCCGCGGCGGGCCTGTGATGCTGGAGATTCCAGCCGACGTGGGAGCTGAGGAAGTGGATGAGGCGAGCATGACCTACGAGCCGGTCAAGACCACTCGCAGCCAGGGCGACCCCCAGGACGTGGACCGGGTAGCCCAGGTGGTGCTGGACGCGCAATCTCTCGTGATATACGCCGGGCAGGGTGTGCTCTACGCGGACGCCACGGACGAGCTACTCGCGTTGGCCGAGAAGCTGCAAGCGCCCGTCATGACCACGCTGCTGGGCAAGAGCGCGTTTCCAGAGACTCACCCCCTGGCCCTGGGAACAGCCGCCGGCGCCAGGTCACGGCCCGTCAACCACTTCCTGGATAGGGCGGACGTCGTCCTCGCCGTCGGTACCAGCCTCAGCCGTCATGGGATCTCCGGCCTGTCAGTTCCGCCAGACAAGGTGCTGGTCCAGGTCACCAACGATGAGGCCGACATCAACAAAAACCACGCGGTGGACTATCCCATCGTCGGAGACGCGAAGCTGGTGCTGCGTCAGCTCATCGAGGCGGTGGAAGACCGCCTGAAGGGGAAGGTCCATTCCGCCGACGGCGCGGTTGTCGAAGAGATCAAGCGGGTGAAGGAGGAGTGGCTCAGCGAGTGGATGCCCAAGCTGACCTCGGACGAGGTCCCGATCAATCCGTACCGTGTCATCTGGGAGCTGACGCATAGGATCAACCCGGAAGAGGCGATTGTCACCCATGACTCGGGCAGCCCCCGGGAACAGATGGTGCCCTTCTACCCCGCGGCGGGGCCGCGCAGCTACATCGGGTGGGGCAAGTCCCACGCGCTGGGCACGGGGCTCGCCCTGGCCATCGGCGCGAAGCTGGCCATGCCCGAAAAGGTCGTGCTCAACTGGATGGGAGACGCCGCTTTCGGGATGGTGGGCCTGGACTTCGAAACGGCCGTGCGCTGCCAGCTCCCCATCATCACCCTCGTCTCCAACAACTTCTCCATGGCCATCGAGACGTCGCGGATGGTCCTTTCCCGGGAGCGCTACGGGAGCACCAACATCGGAGGCAACTACGCGGAGTTAGCCCGGGCTTTGGGTGGCTACGCCGAGCGGGTGGAAAACCCGGCGGAGGTCGGCCCGGCCATCGAGAGGGCGCGCCAGGTGACCGAAACGGAGGGCCGCCCCGCCCTTCTGGAGTTCATCACCAGCGAGGAGACCGACTACTCCCGCGGTTAGGCGGCAACCAGTCGGCTTGCGCGGGTACGTTTGGCCTGCTTGACACGGCCCTACGCCGAGAGTACGTTCACCCCAATCCTAGACGTTTCTGAGACCGCGCTAACGTATCGCCGGACCCACACGCGGGCGGAAGGAGGCCTGAAATGGCATTGGAAATTGGTGGCCAGCCTATAAGTGCCCTGGTAGACCGAGAGAATGGCCTGGTGAGCCGGGACATCTTCGTTGACCCGGAGCCTTACGAGCTCGAGAAGGAGCGGGTGTTCGCCCGCTGCTGGCTTTTCGTGGGGTTCGAGGACCAGGTACGCAAGCCCGGCGACTACTTCATCTCGCGCATGGGGGAGGAGTCCGTCATCCTGAGCCGGGACCGGGACAACACGGTCCACGTGTTCCTGAACTCGTGCCGGCACCGGGGGATGAAGGTGTGCCGGTACGACGAGGGGAACACGCCGGTGTTCACGTGTCCGTACCACGGGTGGAGCTACGCGGGCGACGGGTCATTGGTAGGGGTGCCCCGATACAAGGACGCGTACCGGGAGGAGCTGGACAAGTCGCAGTGGGGACTGGTGGAAGTGGCCCAGCTAGCCAACTTCAAAGGCACGATCTGGGCCACGTGGGACCCGAAGGCGCCGTCGTTCCTGGACTACATCGGCGACAACGCGTACGGCATCGGCCTGTGGCTGGACAAGCCTGACGGCTCCGAGGCTGACCTGGAGGTCCTGGGCCTCGTCAAGTGGGCCTTTGGGTCGAACTGGAAGTTTGGGGCCGAGAACTTCCTGGCCGACAGCTATCACGGCACCACGACCCACCACTCGGTGGAGATCGTGGGCATCAACCCCGGCGGCGGCCAGAGCCGCGGCACCGCTGGACAACGCGCACTCTTCGACTCGTCCACCACCTTCGAGGTATCCCACCACGGTTCGGGCCGGTTGGGTGTCCGGATTGCGCCGGAGGACTTCCCCTATATCACCACCTATCCGAACCAGCCGCCTGCCGTGGAGGAGTACTATCGCTCCGCGTACGAGCGGCGCAAGGAGCAGATGGGCAAGCACTGGCGGCTCGGGAGCATGAACGGCAACGTCTTTCCCAACGGCACTCAAGGCACCAACCTCAGCATGTGCGTATGGCATCCCAACGGCCCCGACTCCACGGAGATGTGGCGTTGGTACTTCGTGCAGCGAGACATGCCGCAGGAAGTGAAGGACATGCTGCGCCACTACTACATGCGCTACGGCGGTCCGGTCGGCCTGACGGAAGAGGACGACATGGAGAACTGGAGCTATGCCCACAAGGCGAGCAAGGGCGTCATCGCGCGGCGCTACCCGTACCACTACGCCATGGGCCTGGGCCACGAGACCAAGGGCCGTCCGGAGCTGGCCGAGCTTGGCCTGCCGCAGAACGCGACCGTCACGTTGAAGCGGTCGCCCGCCGAGACCCCGTTCTGCTCGGAGCAGAACTCCCGCGGTGCGTACTACTTCTGGTCGGACCTGATGACGAGCGAGAGCTGGGACGACCTGCGCGACAAGGGGCTGTGGCAGTAACAGCTAGCGGAAGGCGTGGCTAGGACCGGTTGCGCACGCCGGTGAGTGCGCCGCTCGTTCCATCCCTGGGAATACGGTCAGCCCAGGCTGATGTGGTACCATCCGCGGGAGTAGACAGGAGGTATCGAGATGGCACTGGAAACGGGACTAGAGAGTGGCACCTGGAAGGACGTTGGCCTTGTGGAACGGGCCAAGGGCTTGGTCAGTCGCGACATCTTCGTGGACGCGGAGCTTTACGAAATTGAGAAGGAGCGCGTGTTCGCCCGCTGCTGGCTGTTCGTGGGGTTCGAGGACCAGGTCAAAAAGCCCGGTGACTACTTCATCTCGCGCATGGGGGAGGAGTCGGTCATCCTGAGCCGGGACCGGGACAACACGATTCATGTGTTCCTGAACTCGTGCCGGCATCGGGGGATGAAGGTGTGCCGGTACGACGAGGGGAACACGCCGGTGTTCACGTGCCCGTACCACGGATGGAGCTACGCGGGCGATGGGAGCCTGGTGGGCGTGCCACGCTACAAGGACGCGTACCGGGAGGAGCTGGACAAGAGCCAATGGGGCCTCGTTGAAGTCGCACAGCTGGCCAACTTCCACGGCAGCATCTGGGCCACGTGGGACTCCAAGGCGCCTTCGTTCGAAGAGTACATTGGCGATAACGAGCCGGGGCTGCGGATGCACCTGGACAAGCCGGACGGGAGCGACGCGGATATCGAAGTGCTCGGTGTTATCAAATGGCTCTTTTCGTCCAACTGGAAGTTCGGGGCGGAGAACTTCCTGGGCGACGGCTACCACGCCACGCCGACCCATCAATCCGTGGAAATCGTAGGCATTAACCCGGGCGGAGGGCAAAGCCGAGTCCAGGGGAATGTTTGGAGGACCATGGAAATGTCCCATAACTTCGACATTTCGCACCATGGCTCCGGCCAGCTTGCCTTCCAAATAGCACCCCAGGACGTGGAGTACGCATACACCTTCCAGGACCCGGCTGCCGAGAAATACGCCAGGACGGCCTACATGCGGCGCAGGGAGGTACTGGGATTACGCTCCCGGCTCAAGCAAGCGAACGGGAATATCTTTCCCAACGGTACTCAGGGGACTAACAACAGTATCTGTGTGTGGCACCCCGCCGGGGTCGACTGGACGGAGTGCTGGCGGTGGTACTGGGTGCACCACGACATGCCGCAGGAGATGAAGGACGTCTTGCTGCACTACTACATGCGCTATGGCGGCCCGGTGGGTCTGACGGAAATGGACGATATGGAGAACTGGAACTACGCGCACAAGGCGAGCAAGGGCGTCATCGCGCGGCGTTATCCGTACGAGTACTCCATGGGCCTCAGCCGGGAGCGTAAGGGCCACCCGCTGTTCGAGGAGCACGGGCTGCCGCAGGGTGGGGTGCTTACCGAGAAGAGGGGAGGGCCGCTGCGCGAGCCGACCGAGCAGAACCAGCGTGGCGCCTATGACTTTTGGCTCCAGCTCATGCAGACGGAGAGCTGGGACGACCTGCGCGACAAGGGGCTGTGGTCGCAGTAGCCAGAGGAAGGTATGGCTGGGACCGGTTGCGTTCGCCGGTGAGTGCGCCGCTCGTTCCATCTCTGAGAATACGGTCAGCCCAGGCTGATGTGGTACCATCCACATGCCCGTAGCGCCCCGGCGTGGGCTTACCAGCGCTTCGTGGACATTAGCGATAGGAACCCCGCAAGTAGGTGCCCCGACTCGTCGGGGCCGCAAGCAGGTGTCCCGACGAGTCGGGGCCACGGGAGTAGACAGGAGGTATTGAAATGGCACTAGAGACTGGCCTTTGGAAGGGCGTACCCCTCATAGCCAATCAGACGGGTCTGGTGAGCCGGGACCTGTTCGTGGACGCGGAGCTGTACGAGCTCGAGAAGGAGCGGGTGTTCGCCCGCTGCTGGCTCTTCGTGGGGTTCGAGGACCAGGTGCGCAAGACGGGCGACTACTTCGTCTCGCGCATGGGGGAGGAGTCGGTCATCCTGAGCCGGGACCGGGACAACACGGTGCACGTGTTCCTAAACTCGTGCCGACACCGGGGGATGAAGGTGTGCCGGTACGACGAGGGGAACACGCCGGTGTTCACGTGCCCGTACCACGGGTGGAGCTACGCGGGCGACGGCTCGCTGGTAGGCGTGCCCCGCTACAAGGACGCGTACCGGGAGGAGTTGGACAAGAGTCAGTGGGGGCTGGTCGAAGTCGCGCAGCTCGCCAACTACAAGGGCACCATCTGGGCGACGTGGGACCCGAAGGCGCCGTCGTTCCTGGACTACATCGGAGACAACGAATACGGCATCGGCCTGTGGCTGGACAAGCCCGACGGCACCGAAGCGGACATCGAAGTGCTGGGGGTCCTGAAGTGGCTGTTCTCGTCGAACTGGAAGTTCGGCGCCGAGAACTTCCTGGGCGACGGCTACCACGCCATTCCGACGCATCAGTCGGTGGAGATCGTGGGCATCAACCCCGGCGGTGGCCAGAGCCGCATGACCGTTGCGCAGCGGGCTCGTTCCACGGTGACGACCAGCTTACAGGTGACCCACCACGGCTCGGGGCGATTGGGCGTTAGCTTCATACCGGACGACACGCCCTACATGCCCGCTTACGCGAACCGACCGCCTGCCGTGGAGGAGTACTATCGCACCTCCTATGAGCGTCGCAAGCAGGTGATGGGCAAGCACTGGGTGGTCAATGCCGGCAACGGCAACGTCTTTCCCAACACCACCCAGGGCACCCACAACAGCATGTGCGTGTGGCACCCCCACGGGGCAGACGTAACCGAGTGCTGGCGCTTCTACTTCGTGTACAAGGACACGCCGCAGGAGGTGAAAGACATGCTGCGGCACTACTACATGACGTACGGCGGTCCGGTTGGACTCACGGAAATGGACGATATGGAGAACTGGAGCTACGCCCATAAGGCGAGCAAGGGCACCATCGCCCGCCGCCACCCGTACGAGTACTCCATGGGGCTGAGCAGGGAACAGATTGGCAATCCGTTGCTGGAAGAGTTCGGCTACCCCCAGAACGCCAAAACGGTGGAATCGGGCAGAGGATACCGCGCTCCTTCGGAGCAGAACCAGCGGGGGGCCTACAAGTTCTGGGCCGAGCTCATGGACTCCGAGAGCTGGGACGACCTGCGCGATAAGGGGCTGTGGAAGTAGCGGTCTAGACCACAACTGGACTCAGTAGCAAAGGACCTCCCTCGATTCGTGACGGGAGGTCCCTTGGTGTTCACCGTTGCTTTGATCGTGGTAGCAATAGGATATCCCTGTTGTCTCAAGGTCGTGCCTCTCCTGCCCCCACAGCGACAACAAGCCTCATCCCTGAGCGAACATCGGCATGTTCGCTCTCTGAAGTGTATATTTGGATGGTGTGCGCTGGGTGATAGGAGGTATCTTCAAAAAGTGTGTAAACAGTCAGGCGGTGTACCCTCTCTCTGAACAACACGGGCTCGAGGCCCAAGAGAGGAGATAGACCGCCCATGAGGAAGGAAAGCACTGAGAGTAGGTCGGAGTCAAGGCCGGAGTGGGAGCAGTTGGAGGATTGGGTGCGAAGCCAGGTCCAGAGGCTGATCCAGGAGTTGCCGGAGGAGGAGGTGACGGCGTTTCTGGGAAGGGCGAAGTCGGCGCTCAGATCCGACTCGGACAACGATACCGGCTATCGGAACGGATACGGCAGAGCCCGGAGGCTTACGCTGAGTTCGGGAACGATACAGCTGAGGCGGCCGCGAGTCCGCGATACCGAGGAGCAGTTCGAGAGCCGGCTGCTGCCGCTGTTCGTCAACAGGACCAGGAAGGTTGCTGAGTTGATCCCCGAGCTGTACCTGCACGGTCTATCCGAAGGCGACTTCGATCTGGCTTTGCGGGGGCTGCTGGGAGAGGACGCACCGGTATCGGCGAGCACGGTGGCCCGGTTGAAGTCCAAGTGGAACGATGAGCTTGCCCAATGGCGCAGCCGGCCCCTAGATGACCTGGAAGTGGTCTACATGTGGGTGGATGGAGTCTACGTCAAGGCTGGTCTTGAGAAGGAGAAGGCGGCAGTACTGGTGGTGGTGGCGGCCCTGAGCGACGGGAGCAAGGTGGTGGTGAGCGCTGTTCCCGGATACAGGGAGTCCACAGAGAACTGGTCCGATGTGCTCAGGGACATGAGGCGCCGCGGGCTGGAGTGCCCGAGGCTGGTGGTTGGGGACGGACACCTGGGCATCTGGGGAGCTCTGCGCAACGTCTATCCGCAGGCGGCAGAGCAACGCTGCTGGAACCACAAGATCGTAAACGTGCTCGCCAAGCTTCCAAAGCGACAACAGGACCAGGCAAAGCTCATGCTGCGTACTATCCCCTACGCGCCGACTCGGACAGAGGCTGAGCGGCTCAGGACGGTGTTCACCAGGTGGTGCGGCGACCATTCCTACGAGGCGGCCTCAGAGGCCTTGGAGCGGGACTGGGACCGCATGGTCACCTTCTATGACTTCCCAAAGGAGCACTGGGGGCACCTTCGCACGACGAACCCGGTAGAATCACCCTTCGCGGCCCTCAGGCTTCGGACCGATGCCGCCAAGCGCTACAAGAGGGTCGATCGGGCGATAGCGGTGATCTGGAAAATGTTGATGGTCGCCGAACAGCGCTTCAGGCGTCTGAAGGCCCCTGAGTTGATCGAAGACGTCTATCTCGGTGCACAGTATGCGGATGGAATCGCCATTGAATCAACGGCTGAGAAGGTCGCCGCCTGATGTCGTTTACACACCTATTGACGTAACCTCGGTGATAGTGGCTTGCCGCCACTGGGAGGTGGTACTAGTTGGTGTCGCCTACGGAGTGCGTGTCTTGCGACGCCGGAAGTTCAACCCAAGAATTCTTCGTTTACCGACGAACAAAGTGAGTGCCCAGATCTCCTTGAACTTGAACCAACGAATCGAGCTCCCTCTGCTTCTACGATCATTGGAGCCGTCCTGTTGGAAGGCCTCCATCTCTGCGCCAAACTGCTCGCGAAATTCATTCGGGAGGAGCCCCAGGATTTGGCTAAAAGAACGAGATCGCGTGTCAGGAAAGAGGGACGCATTGGCTTCTTGTGCGATTCTCCGACGTCTCAACTTGAGCATCTCTGGGATGCCCGCCTTACGCATCAAGGAAAATCCTAGGCCGTCTAAACTTACGCCATCGAATAGGACCTCCATTGGATCTGGAATGTCCTTGATGCCACGGTACTTATCGACAAGGTAATCTCAAGTGGACCCCATCATGAGGACAGCGGTGAGGCTAAAATAAGAGAGTCTACCGCTGGGGTGTCTCGTAACCTTCATCCGATGGTAAGGCTTGTGGATGTTCCAGTAAACACCTTTGTGGGCTCACTGCTTGGAACACCTGACCCGGTGACCGATAGCCCAGGGCTTGATGGGGCCGCTCTTGGTTGTAGAAGGCCAGATAAGCCCCAATCCCCTTTCTGGCCTCAGTCCCATTTTGGTATGCCTTCAGGTACACCTCCTCGTACTTGATGCTGCGCCACAGCCGTTCCACGAAGACGTTGTCCATGCACCGGCCCCTGCCGTCCATGCTCACTTGAACGCCTTGCGCCAGCAGCATGCTGGTGAAGGCCTCGCTGGTGAACTGGCTGCCCTGGTCGGTGTTGAAGATCTGTGGCCGACCCTTGCTCAAGGCCTCTTCCAGAGCCGCAACACAGAAGTCTACCTCCAGGGTGTTGGACAGCCGCCAGGCCAGCACGTAGCGGCTGTGCCAGTCCATGATGGCCACCAAGTAGAGGAAACCCCGAGCCATGGGTATGTAGGTGATGTCGGTGGCCCACACCTGGTTGACCCGGTTGATCTCCAGCCCCCTGAGCAGGTACGGATAGACCTTATGCCCTGGGTTTGGCTTGCTGGTGTTGGGACGCCGGTAGATGGCCTCCAGGCCTATCAGCTGCATCAGCCGGCGGACCCGCTTGCGGTTGACCTGGTGTCCGTGATTTCTGAGCCAGGCAGTCATCCTTCTGGAGCCGTAGAAAGGTGTCTTCAGGTACTGTTGGTCTATGAGGGCCATCAACTCCAAGTCCTCGGCGCCGGCCTCGGTTGGCAGGTAGTACAACGAGGAGCGGCTGATACCCAGCAAGGCGCACTGGCGCACCAGAGACAGCTTCGGTTCTTCTCGGTCAATCATGGCCCGGCGTTGGGACCGGCTCACAACCCGAAGCTCCGTGACAAAAAATCCCGTTCCACCTTGAGCTGCCCAATCTGTTGGTAGAGCTGGGCAGTGAGGACCTCTTGGTCCTTCTCCTGGCGTCCAGCACCATTTTCAAAGAGGTGCGGCGCCCCCTGAGTCAAGGCCTTCTTCCAGGCATGGATCTGGCTCGGGTGGACTTCAAACCGGCTGGCCAGCTCTGCAATGGTGTGCTCCCCCTGGAGCGCGGCCAAAGCCACTTTGGCCTTGAAGGCTGGGCTGTGCTTCTTACGTGTTTGCTTCATGTCCTGCTCCTTCTTTCCGTCCTATTTTAGGAGCGGGACTCTCTCTTAGCCACCTGTCCGAATTTTGGGGTCCACCTCAATCTACTACGATTCCTACTGGTAAATCTTCATAGTGTGCCGACCTAAGCTTTAATATATCTGCCAAATCTCTCCTGATGCGCTCCTCTATGAACCAACTGGGCTGGCTACGTTTCCCAGCCCTTCGCCACATGACCAAGGCCACTAGCAACCCTAAACCACCAAAGATCATGCCCAGAATCTCGAACATTAGCTCGTGCCCTCGACTGGCCGGGGGACGCGGTTGGCGACTCTCCCCACCAACTTGACGTACTCGGAGAGCACCTTGGCCCCTTCCCCAGTAATGCGGTAGGTCTTCCTGCGCTCTCCCGGCTCGACCTCCACGTCCTTGTACCGCTCGACCAAACCGGAGTCCAACATCCTGGAGAGGTTCTCGTACAACGTGGCAGCGCTGAACTCTACCTTGCCATCTGTTAGCTCCGCGACGTCTTTGGCCATAGCGTAGCCATGCCTATGCCTCGGAGCCAAGCTTGCCAGGATCCAGAACTCCTGAGGGCTGATGGGGAGTCCACTATTGCGGTTTCGGTCTTTGCTCAACTTAAAACCTCGTCTAACGATATACTGCAAGTTCTTCAGGCTGAGACCGGGGGGACCGGCTGACGCAGGCTAAGCATCAGGTTGGGCGAAGCAGGCCGAAGGGGACGGCAGGTTGTAGAATGGCTTCTCCCATACACTCTATGCAACGGGAGGGAGGGAGTCGTGGCCGTAGCGGCCAGAGGAAGCCTTGGCTGGGGATCCTGGATTCGAACCAGGGCTAACTGATCCAGAGTCAGTCGTCCTACCGCTAGACTAATCCCCAACGCGCTTACTCATTGTAGCAAACCAGGGTGCTACCCTGGACCCACGTGCTTGTCCCCACCGCAGTGATTCAACGAGGCGCCCTCAAATCCTCGCCGAGGCGCCTCGGCTGGCGAGTCGACCCCTGGGGCGGGTGGGTTGGGTAAATCAACCTGGGGGTGGGGTTGGTGACGCGTGCTACTAGGACACGCCTTGGACACCAGCGGGGCGTCCCCCTCTGGACTCTTCCGGAGGCTTCGAGACGGCACCTAGCAGGCGATGGGGATGGCCTTGACGAAGAAGTCGGCGGCGTACAGGCGGGCCAGGCAACGCTCCTTGCCCAGCACCTCCATCGTCTCGAACAGCGGCGGCGCGGCCGTGCGGCCGGTGACTGCCACGCGTAACGCTCCGAAGAGCTGACCTGTCGTCAGGTCCAGTGCCGTTGCCAGGTCGCGCAGCGCTGGTTCCAGCCGTTCGGCGCTCCATTCATCGATGGGCTCCACCGCCGCGATGGCGCGGGAGAGCGCTTCGCGGGTGTCGTCTCGGACCATCCCCTTCTGGATGACGCGCAGCGGGTTATACCGGGGCTGCTCCACGAAGAAGAAGGAGGTCAGCTCGGTCGCCTCGGACAGCTTCTTCAGCCGTTCGTGGATGAGCGGGACCAGACGCAGCACGTAGGCGCGGTCTAGAGGGCGACTAACCTCCTCCGGCAGCTCTCGCTCCAGCCAAGGCACCAGCAGGTCGGCCAGGGCCTCGGGAGTGAGCTGACGGATGTACAGGCCGTTAAACCACTCCAGCTTCTCCGCGTTGAAGATGGCCGCCGAAGACGATACCCGGTCGAGGCTGAAGCTCGCTACCAGCGCCTCCCGGGAGATCACCTCCGTGTGGTCGTCCAGCGACCAACCCAGCAGGGCCATGAAGTTCACCATGGCGTCGGGAAGGTAGCCCTGGTTACGGTACTCCAGAATGGAGGTAGCGCCGTGTCGTTTGCTGAGCCTGACGCGGTCCGGCCCCATGATGATGGGCAAGTGGACCATCTCCGGCATGGGGTAGCCCAGCGCCTCGTACAGCAGCTTGTGCCGTGGCAAGCTGGGCAGCCACTCCTCGGCCCGCATGACGTGGCTTATCTCCATGAGGTGGTCGTCCACCACGCTGGCCAGGTGGTAGGTGGGAAAAGTGTCTGCCTTTATGATGATGAAGTCGTCCAGCCGGGAGGCGTCGAACTCCACTTCGCCACGGAGCCGGTCTTGGACCGCTATGGTGCCCTCCAGCGGCATCTTGAACCGCACCACCGGGTGCGGGTTCTCGGCGGCTGCCTTTGCTCGGTCCGCGGGCGACAGGTCCCGGCAGCGCCGGTCGTAGCCCGGCGGCTCCTTCCGTGCCTGCTGCGCCTTGCGCATGACGTCCAGGCGCTCCGGAGTGCAGTAGCAGTTGTAGGCGTTGCCCTGGTCGATGAGCCGCTGAGCCTGCTCCTGGTAGATGCCCATCTGCTGTCGTGCCGATTGAACATATGGGCCGTAGCCGCCTCCCCGGTCGGGACCTTCGTCCCAGTCGAGGCCCAGCCAGCTCAGCGCCTCCAGGATGGACTCCTGGGCGCCCTCGACCACGCGGGCTTGGTCCGTGTCCTCGATGCGTATGATGAACGCGCCACCCTGGTTGCGGGCGAACAGCCAGTCGAGCATGGCGGTGCGTAGATTGCCCAGGTGCGGCTCGCCGGTCGGGCTGGGCGCGAATCGGACACGAACAGGGCTGGCCATCTCTTCTCCGACGGGAGGTTTCTTCCGTTCAGTGTAGCACGAGCGTGAGAGGCGCCTAGCCGCCCAGGAAGGCAAGGGCAGCGGTCAGGTCCTCGGGTAACGGGGCTTCAAACTCGCGCCACTGGAGCTCGTCGGGAGGCAGGTAGAAGCCCAGCCTTGCCGCGTGTAGAAAGTGTCGTCCTACGATGGCCGACGCCCTGCCGTAGGTGGAATCGCCCAACAGCGGGTGGCCGATGTGGGCAAAGTGGACGCGTATCTGATGGGTGCGTCCGGTTACGGGATAGGCCTCGACCAGCGTATGGCCCGGGGGACGCGCGAGAACGCGGTAGCGAGTCAGCGCCTCGCGCCCCGACGAGACGACGGCCATGCGCTTGCGGTGCCGTGGGTGGCGCGCGATGGGCGCATCGACCTCCCCCTGCTCCCGCGCCATCGTGCCGGTGACCACGGCCACGTAGGCCTTGGACACCCGGCGCGCCTTGAGCTGCTGCGTCATGCTGAAGTAGGCGGCGTTGGTCCTGGCCACGGCCATGAGTCCGGAGGTGTCCTTGTCCAGCCGGTGGACGATACCGGGCCGGCCGGCGCTTCCAGCGTCCGCCAGGTCCGGCGCCAAGGCCAGCAGCGCGTTGACCAACGTACGGTCCGGATGGCCGGGGCCCGGGTGGACCGTCAGCCCCGCCGGCTTGTCCACCACCAGGACATGGGCATCCTGGTAGACCACCGTCAGTGGCATCGCCTGGGCGACCAGCTCCGATGGCGGCGGCGGTGGGACCACGACGTCCACCACGCTGCCGCGCCGGACCGGGCTTGACGGCCTGGCGGCCTGGCCGTCGAGGAGCACCCACCCCTCCTTGATGAGCTGGGCGCATCGGGAGCGGCTCAGGTCGGGTCGGTGCGCCTGGACGAACCGGTCCAGGCGGCCCACGCTTTCTCGCGCTACCAGGCGGGCTCTGCTATGAAGGTCGGTCGTCATCAGAGGTCTCAGGTTCCGGGGGCCCTGGCGATGATGTGTGGAGGACGCTGGACTCCTCGTCGTCGACGGCCTGCTCGTGCCGCCCTACGCCCGTGGTGATGACCCACGCCAGCAGCACTACGCCGACCACGATGGAGGAGTCGGCAACGTTGAAGATCGGCCAGGGGCCGACGTCGAAGAAGTCGACCACGCGGCCTCGGGCAATGCGGTCGGTAAGGTTGCCCATGGCGCCCGCCACCTGCAAGCCCAGGCTGGCGCGGAGCAGCAGCCCCGGCTGTGGATGCGTCCGGTAAATCCACGTAAGTATGATTATGCCCACGAACGACGCGAGGATGAGCGGCGTGTTCTGGCCTTGGAAGAAGCCGAAAGCGCTGCCCGTGTTGTAGCTGTAGGTGATGCGGAAGAAGCCTTCGGCGGGCACCGACTGGCCCAGGTCCAGGCTTTGTGCCACGATGAACTTGCTCGCCTGGTCCAGGCCGTAGAGCACCGCGACGAGCACCAGGATGAGCTGGTGCAGTCTTAGGAACTGGGAGGTGGCTGCCAACATCCCCTTCTTTTGCTCCTTCCAGGCCTGCTCTCGCAGTCTACCACGGGGCTTTGTCAGGCCCAGAGAAACGGCGGCGCAACCCTAACAGGCTACTGAAAAAGCCCGTTTGTGTACTTCGACAAGCTCTCCGCAGAGGCGGAGTCCGCACCAGTCCGGTTTAAGGTGGCGGACAGCACGAACGGAGGCGGAGATAGTAGGCAACGTGCTTGTCCATGCCGTTCACCCTGACCAGACAAGACTCTGTCACCCTGTCCGATGATGTCCCGATAAGTCGGGACATCATCGAGACTCTCGATAGCCCCGACGCCGTCGGGGCGTATCGGAGAGCGGGGCGAAGGGTCTCTCGGGAAGGGCCGGTGAGAGATGCTTCATCCTTCCCAAGAAGGACTCAGCATGACAGCGGGCAGCGCTATGACTGCTCTCCCTGAGCCGAGTTTACCCCGACGAAGCCGAAGGGAACGGCGGCGCCTCCCCTAACGCGTCGCGCCCAGGAGCCGGTCCCGCAACGAGGCGTCGGTGGCCATGTCGATGGCGGTCCAGGCCATGGCCGTGGCGCCGTGGACCAGCGCCTGGTCGGCGGCAGGGGTTGCGCAATGGGCGGCGAACTCGGGCTGGTGGTTTACCATAGGGAACGAGCCGACGCCGATGAACGGGTGAATGGCGGGCATGGCCAGCGAGACGTTTCCCATGTCGGTGGACGCCGCGGCGCGCTGGCCGGCGGCGCCGAGGTCCGGGAAGACACGGCCCAGCGACTCGGCGTTGCGCCGGTAGGCGCTTGCCATCTCATCGTCGTGCATCATATGGGAGTAGGGCTTCCCACCGCCGATCACCTCCAGCGTGGCGCCGGTGGCCAGGGCGCCGGCCTCGAAGCAGCGCATCACCTTTGCGTAGACGTCACCTAGTCCTTCCACGTCTTGGGCGCGGACCATGTAGCGGGCCGACGTGTGTGCCGGGATGATGTTGGGCGCGTCGCCACCCTTGGTCACAATCCCGTGGACCCGGTCGGTGGGCTTAAGGTGCTGGCGCAGCAGGCCGATGCCGGCCTGGGCGATGGTCAGCGCATCCGCCGCGTTGACGCCCATCTCCGGGAACGCACTGGCGTGGGCCTCCTTGCCGGTGTAGTAAACGTCGAAGGTGGTCGCGGCGATGATGGGCGGCTCCGGCATATCAAAGGGCGCCGGGTGCACCATCATCGCGGCGTGGACCCCCTCAAAGGCGCCTCGTTCCAGCAGTAGCACCTTCCCGCCGCTATCGCCCACCTCCTCGGCTGGGGTGCCGAGCACGGTCACCGTCAGGCCCACGTCGTCGGCCACCCGGGCCGCGGCGATGCCCGCGCCCAGGGCCATGGCCGCGATGACGTTGTGCCCGCACGCGTGGCCGACGGCCGGGAGGCTGTCGTACTCCGCGCAGATGACGACGTGCAGGGGACCGCTTCCGGCGGTGGCCCGAAAGGCGGTGGGCAACTCGCAGATGCCCGCTTCCACCGCAAAGCCGGCGTCCGCCAACGCCTCGGTGAGCCACGCGGCGGCCTGCTCCTCCTCGAACCCAAGCTCGGGGTTTGCGTGGATCCGGTGGCTCAAGGCCACAAGCTCGTCCTGGCTCTGAGTGATACGCTCTTGGGCTGCCGCTTTCAGCTCCACGGAGACCTCCCGTTCCTGGGTCCTGCACCTCTACGCGCCGCTCCTCCAACCCCTATGGCAGGCCCGGAGGCAAAGGGTAGCACGATTGCGAACGCGGTGCACGAAGGCGGCCGCGAGGCCGCTGCGCGTTGCGCCGAGCTGCGGCAGGCGGAAGCCACCGCCCCCCGTTGCGGTGCAGGACGTGTCCTGCCGCACGTGGGTCCAGGGCGCGTCCTGCCAGCGTGGGGCAACCCCACCCCCATGGTGTTTTTACCCATCCGCCCTCCCCGAACTGCATCCGCGTGCGCCCCAGCGATTCGGCGTGGGCTTAGCCGCGCTACCTTGAAGTGCAACGATCGGGACAACGCACGTAGGTCCAGGGTAGCACCCTGGTGGGTCCAGGGCTGCGCCCTGGGTGGACATGGCCGTCGCCACATGGCGATAATGGGTGCATGACGACGGTACGCGAAGTCGGTGAGACCAGCCTGATCGACCTGCTGGCCCGGATGGTGGCCGAGGCGAGGCTTCAACCACCCGACGTGCCTGGCTTCCGTCTCCGGCTGGGTATCGGCGACGATGCGGCGGCCTGGGATATGGGGCCTGGGGTCGTGGTCAGCACCACCGACACGATGGTGGAGGGCGTTCACTTTACCCCTGCTACCACCCCATGGCCCGACGTTGGGTGGAAGGTGATGGCGGCCAACCTGAGCGACCTCGCCGCCATGGGAGCGGCGCCGCTCTGCGCGGTGGTCACCTTGGGCCTTCCCGGTCAGCTTGCCCTTTCCGCGATAGAGGAGCTGTACGAGGGCATACTGGAGGCGTGTACGCGCTATCGCTTGCTGCTGGTCGGAGGCGACGTTGTCGACTCCCCTCACTTCTTCGTCACGGTGGCCCTGAGCGGCGCGTGCGCTGAAGCACCCTTGACCCGGACGTCGGCCCGTCCTGGGGATGCGCTAGCGGTTACCGGCCCGCTGGGTGGCTCCGCTGGCGGGCTTCGGCTGCTGGAGTCCGGCGCCGAACTAGGAAACGAATGGGCCCAAGCGCTGGTGCGTGCCCACCAGAGGCCGACACCACGGGTAGAGGAGGGGCAGCGGCTGCTGCGCTCCGGCGTCCGCTGCGCCATGGACATCTCTGATGGGCTGGTCGCCGACCTCACTAAGATGTGCCGGGCCAGCGGCGTGGGGGCCCGCGTTCACGCCGTCCGGGTGCCCGTGGACCCCGCCCTGGCGCAGGTCGCATCCGGCGACGCGCTCCAACTGGCGTTGAACGGTGGCGAGGAGTACGAGCTCCTGTTCGCGGGAGCCTCCGCCCTGGTGGAGCGGATGGTGACGGAGCTAGGCCGGGGCACGGTGATCGGAGAGGTCACGGCTGACAACCCCAGTCACGTGAGCGTGGTCGATGGCCAGGGCCACGAGCTGTCCCTGGCGACCGGTGGATGGGAGCACCTGCGCAGATGAGTAACGTCCTGGAAGTAGTCACCCACAGCGCCGAGGAGACCCAGTCGCTCGGACGCCGCCTGGGCGCCGAGGTTGAGCTGGGCGACCTCCTGCTGCTGAGCGGCAAGCTGGGCAGCGGCAAGACCACGCTGGCCCAGGGCATCGCCTGGGGTCTCGGGGTGCGCGAATACGCCCACAGCCCTACGTTTGTCCTGGTCAACGAGTATCAGGGCCGTCTAACGCTCTATCACGTGGACCTGTACCGGCTTGACGGCCTCGATGAAGTCCAAGAGCTGGGCGTTGAGGAGATGCTGACCGCCGGCGTGTGCGTCGTGGAGTGGGCTCAGAAGGCCATGTCCATCTGGCCCCAGGAATACCTCCTCATAGAGCTTACCGAGTCGGGCCCGGAGGAGCGGCGCCTGCGCCTGACGCCCCGGGGAGCGCGGTCCGCCCACCTGGTGACGCAGGTCCGCTCCTTTGCGGCGGCGCGCTAGCGCTGGGCCGGCTGGCTTATGTATCTCATCATCGATACGTCTACCCGGTATGGGGCCATCGCGCTCTGGCGCGATGGCATCCTGGCGCGGGCCGCGGAGTGGCGCTCCGAGCACAGCCACACGGCGGAGCTGATGCCCGCCATCGATGCCCTCTTCTCGCGGGCTGGGGAGTCGGTCGAAGGGCTCCGAGGCATCGCCCTGGCCATCGGCCCCGGCGGCTTCAGCACCCTCCGGGCCGGGATGGGCGTCGCCAAGGGGTTGTCCTTCGCCACGGGCGTCCCGCTGGTGGGCGTGAGCTCCTTAGAGGCGTCGGCCTATCCGTACCGGAGCGCGGGGTATCCGGTGTGCGCCTTGCTGGAGGCGGGCCGCGACCTGGTGGCGTGGGCCCGGTTCCAGCAGGTGGGCGAAACGTGGCGCCGCCGTACCCCCGACCGGGTCACACCCGTCGAGGAGCTGCTTCAGGCCAGAGGACGGCACACCCTCTTTTGCGGCGAGGGTGTAGCCGCTTACACCGCGCGGCTGCGAGATGTCCTGGGCCAGCGGGCCCATATGGTCTATCAGCCGTTCCCCCTCGATCGGTTGCAGGGGGTGGCGGTCCTTGGGGTTGCTCGCCTGGAAGCTGGGGAATCCGACCCCGTTGCCGGGCTTCAGCCTCGCTACTTGCGTCCGCCAGGCATCACCCAGCCGCGTCCGCCGCGGGCGGTGCGCTACGGGGCCAGCGCGCGTCGCTAACCCCACCCCTCAGGTTGTTTTGCCCACCCGCCCTCCCCAGATGCGTCTGCGTGTGTCCTACCCCTTAAAACAGGAGAGGGGAACCTCTCCAACGATTCGGCGAGGGATTAACCGCGCTGCCTTGAGGTACAACGATAGGGAACACCGCACGTAGGTCCAGGGTGCACCCTGGTGGGTGCAGGACACGCCCTGGCGGCGTGAGGCAACCCCCTCCCAGGTTGTTTTACCCACCCGACCTCCCCGGATGCATCCGCGCATACTCCAGCGTTCCGGCGCGGGCTTTGCCGCGCTACCTTGAAGTACAACGATAGGGACACCGCAAGTGGGTCCAGGGCTGCGCCCTGGTGGTGTGGTAGGCTAGGGGGCCAGTACGACACACGGGCCATAACCGCCCCGCGAGGAGAGCCCCCTTCATGGAACGCACCTTGGTGCTCCTCAAACCCGACGCCCTGCAACGGGGGCTGGCCGGCCGGATCATCGCCCGGTTGGAAGACCGGGGCCTAAAGCTGGTGGGAGTGAAGCTCGTCCACATGGACATGGAGACGGCCCGAGTCCACTACGAAGCCCACCTGGACAAGCCATTCTTCGCCGGGCTGGCGGAGTTCATGACCTCGAGGCCCATCATCGCCATGGCCGTAGAGGGCAAGAACGCGGTGGAGTTGGTGCGTGAGACCATGGGGGCCACCGACCCGCAGAAAGCGGCGCCAGGCACCATTCGAGGTGACTTCGGGCTGGACATCGGGCGGAACCTGGTGCACGGCGCCGACTCGCTGGAGGCGGCAGAGCGAGAGCTGGGGGTCTTCTTCCGAGACGAGGAGCTGCTCGCTTACGCGCGGGACACGGACCCGTGGATTACTGAATCCTGACCACCGTCTTGGCCCGGCGCCACACCTGCTCCAACTGATAATAAGCGCGCTGCTCCTCCGAGAAGACGTGGACCACAACGTCGGTGCAGTCCAGGAGTAGCCAGCCGGCGTCGGCGCTCCCCTCCCAGTGGTGTAGCGGCAGCTTGTCGTTCTTGACGGTGCGGTGCAGGTCTCCGGCCAGGGAAGCCATCTGGCGAACGCTGCCCGCGCTCATAATGACCAGGTAGTCGGCGTAGCTGGCCACCTCCCGGATATCGAGCAGCAGAATGTCTGTTGCCTGCTTGTCGGAGGCGACGTCCACGATGCGCCGGGCCACCGAGGCGGGATCTTGCTCTGCTTTTACTGGTGCTGGAAGTCTCGCCATCTACGGCCATTATAGGGCGGAATGTAAGGCGATGGCCAATGTCGCTACTCCTCCGCGCCTAGAACCGTTGCCAGCCAAGGCCCTGGAACAGGCCCCGCAGGTAGGCTATCTGGCCCGCGTGCTGCGTGTTGTCGTTGATCACGCTCACCAGCCGGACGCCCACGGTGACCGGCGTCTGCCACTGGGGCTCGTCCAGCACGCGGTCGAGGTCCGCCGTGGCCAACGTTTCCAAGTAGGCCTTGCTTCGTTCCAGGACGGCGTTGTGGTAGTCCAGCAGCGTTTGGGTGTCGGGCGCCCGGAAGGCGGCTACCTGCTCCGGAGTATGCCCTCCGCCAAGGTTGTGCGGGTCGGCCTCCATACCGAAGCGGGCGTGCCAGCCGTCGGCGGTCCACGCCTGCTCGCGACCGGCCAGGTTGGAGAGGTGGTCGTCCTGGACGCGCGTCAGGTGCCACGCCAGCCACGCGATGGAATTGCAGTCGTCGCGAGGCTGCCGGTGCAGGTCATCGTTGGGTAGGCCCGTCACGGCCCGCTCCAGGGTGCCCTTGATCCGCTCCAGGGCATCGGCCACCACCTGCGCACCTTCCATTGCTAACCTCCTCCGAAGGAGTACGGGCGCCATCATAGCCGAGGAGCCTGCTCAAAAGCGACTGTGAGGGGGCCTTTCGGGCCGATGGCTAACGGGCTGCTAACCCCACCCCAGGTTGTTTTTACCCAACCACCCTCCCCGGAGCGCGTCCGCGCGTACCCCAGCGTCCCGGCGTGGGCTTGACTACCCTTGCTGTCCATTGACCATAGGGACACCGCAAGTAGGTGCAGGACGCGTCCTGCCAAAGATGGTGGCAACAGCGAGTCGAGGGGTGCATACCTGTGTGCTATGATGCCGTCACAGGTGGAGTGGTCCATGCCCAGACGGCGCATCCAGGCCCAGGTATTTCCCGCTTATCGCACTATGGTCTCGTTGCCGTGGCTACGAGGGGTGGCAGCCCAGGCCCTCGAAATCGCAGACCCCGATGGTCGCTCCAGCGCCAGCGTCGTCGTCGCCGATGACGATACCCTTCGTGACCTGAACCACCGCTTCAGAGGGCTGGACGAGGAGACGGACGTCCTCTCCTTCGCCGACCGCCAAGGACCGATGGAGCCCACGGCGCCCGATGCCGGCACCCCTGCGTTTCCGCAGGCCCCAGAGGAGGAGGGCGTGCTGGGCGAGGTGGTCGTCTCTTATCCCCAAGCGGCGCTCCAGGCGGCGGAGCACGGATGGCCAGTGGAACAAGAGGTGGCGCTGCTGGTGGTCCACGGCGTTCTGCACCTGCTGGGCCACGACCATGCGGAACCTGATGAAGAAGCGACTATGAAGGCGCTGGAAGATGAGGCCCTTACCCGGCTCTTCCCGGGTAAGGCGGTGGGCGCGTGGAGGTGACCGTGTGACCACAGAGGTGCTCTACCGCAAGTGGCGGCCGTCTCGCTTCGTCGACATCGTCGGCCAGCAAGCGGTCGTCCAAACGCTGGGGCAGGCGGTTGCCATCGGACGAGTGGCACACGCCTATCTCTTTTGCGGTCCCAGGGGCACCGGTAAGACGAGCACGGCCCGCGTGCTGGCGAAAGCCATTGACTGCTTGGAGCGCGCCGAAGGCTCCGGCGAGCCGTGCGGGCAGTGCGCCGTTTGCCAGGCCGTTCAACAGGGGAACTTCGTGGACCTCATCGAGATCGACGCGGCGAGCAACCGGGGCATCGACGAGATCCGCGACCTGCGGGAGAAGGTCTACTTCGCCCCGGGCCAGGGCGTGTCCAAGGTCTACATCATCGACGAAGTCCACATGCTGACCGACGCGGCTTTCAACGCCTTTCTCAAGACACTGGAGGAGCCGCCGCCCCATGCCGTCTTCGTGTTGTGCACCACCGAGCCCCAGCGGCTTCCCGCCACCATAATCTCGCGGTGCCAGCGGTTCGACTTCCGTCGCATTACCACGGCCGACGTGGTGGGCCGGTTGGGTCACATCGCCGAGGCCGAAGGAGTCGACGCTCCGCCGGAGGTCCTGCGGCTGTTGGCGCTGGCGTCTTCTGGCAGCCTGCGCGATGCCACCAACCTGCTGGACCAGCTCATCACGTCGTACGGCAAGGAGCTTACCCAAGAGTCGGTGCGTGACCTTCTGGGTCTCGGCAACGAGGACCAGGCAGTGGCCCTAGTGAGGCACCTGCTTTCCAACGATACGACTGGGGCGTTGGACGTCATCAACGCCGTGGCCGCCGACGGGCTGGACCTGAGGCCACTCCATCACATGACGGTGGAGTACCTGCGGGCCGCGCTCCATATCAAAAGCGGCGTGACCGGTGCGGGCGACCTGGCCGTGGAAGGCGTTCAGGAGATAGCTCAGCTCGTAACGCAGGTACCGCTGGAGCATATCCTGCGGGCCTTGCGACTCTTTGGCCAGATGTCGTTCCGGCACGACCAGCCCTCCCCCCTGCCGCTGGAACTGGCAGTTGTCGAGCTGAGTATCGGACCCGCTGTGGAGGACGCAAAACCCCAAAGCACACCTGCGCCGCCATCCCACCCCACCAGCCGGGTTTCCGCGCCGGTGGAGCCGGCCTCTCACCCGCAGCCGACGATGTCCCGCCCCGCACCGCAACGCGACGATGGGCCCGCGCCGCCACCCCAACCCACCAGCCGGGTTTCCGCGCCGGCGGCTCCTGAAGCTCCTTCCGCGCCGCCCATCGCTTCGGCCCCGCCAAGCGTTCCCGCTCCACCCAGCGAGCCCGTGCGCGACTTGGGGCCATCGGAGGAGCGGCTGACCACCCAGTGGAACACGATCCTTCGTGCCCTGAGCCGATACCGAGGCAAGCGCTTCGACGTGGGCGCGCTGCTGCGCTCCGCCAAGTCCCACTACCTGGACGGCTCGGTCCTGGTGGTCCGCTTCGCCCACCGCTCGAACTTCGAACGGCTGCAGGAGGAGCTGGAGGACCCCGGCTGCCGCAAGGCCGTGGAGCAGGTGCTGGAGCAGACCTTGGGCGGCCAGTACACGTTGAGGGTGGAAGGGGATGAGAACGATACCAAGTCACGAATCGGGCAGTCCCAAGGCCACCTGGTCCGCGCCGCCATGAACATGGGAGGCCAGGTCGTCTCGGAGCCACGGGATCCCGACCCCTGGGAGGAGGCCGACGGTGAATAGGAACATGCTGAAGCAGGCCCAACAGATGCAAGCACGGCTAGCCAAGGTCCAGGACGAGCTGGCGTCGGCAAAGGTGGAGGCCTCGGCTGGCGGCGGCGCCGTGCGGGTTGTGTGCACTGGCCATCAGCAGATCGAGGCGGTCACCATCGACCCGTCGGCGGTCGACCCCGACGACGTGGAAATGCTGCAAGACCTGGTGCTGACCGCCGTCAACGAAGCCCTGGAGAAGTCGCAGGCCCTCGCCAACGAGCGGCTGAGCGCCGTCACCGGCGGGCTGAAGATCCCCGGGATGTAGCGCATGGTCTCCCACCATCCTTCCCTGGCGGGACCCGTGGCCCGGCTCATCGAGCAGTTTCACAAGCTGCCGGGTATCGGGCCGAAGATGGCGCAACGCCTGACGTACTACCTGGTGCGTGTGCCCGCCGAGGAGGCCCAGGCCCTGGCCGAGGCCATCGGCGCCATGAAGGAGCAGATCACCTTCTGTAGCCGGTGTCAGAACGTGACCGACGAGGACCCGTGCATCATCTGCTCCAACCCTGGCCGCGACGATACGCGCATCTGCGTGGTCCAGGAGCCCATGGACGTGCTGGCCCTGGAGCGCACCGGCGCCTACAAGGGCCTGTACCACGTGCTCCACGGTGCTATCGACCCCATGAGCAACGTGAGGCCTGACGACCTACGGATCCGGGAGCTGCTGGCCCGGCTGACGGGCGGCACGGTCCAGGAGCTGGTACTGGCGACCAACTCGTCCGTGGAGGGCGAGGCGACGGCCATGTACGTAGCACAGTTGGTGCGGCCCCTGGGCCCCACGGTCACGCGCCTGGCCCGCGGACTGCCCGTGGGAGGCGACCTGGAGTACGCCGACGACCTGACCTTGACTCGGGCCCTGGAAGGCCGTCAGGAGCTGTAGGCGTTCTCGTCACCCTAGCGGCGCACCGGAGATTACCCCACCCCTAGGTTGGATTTACCCACCCGCCCTCCCCGGATGCATCCGCGTGCGCCCCACCCTCAAAACGGGCGATTGGAACCTTTCCAGCGATTCGGCGCGGGCTGTCCGGCGCCTCGCTGACTCCGACGATAGGGACACCGCACGTAGGTCCAGGGTAGCACCCTGGCCACCCGCCCTCCCGGAGTGCGTCCGCGCGTGCCCAACGTCTCGGCGTGGGCTTGACTACCCTTGTTGTATATCGACCATTGGGACACCGCAAGTGGGTCCAGGGTTTCACCCTGGCGGCGCGCGGAAGCAGCCCGTGACGTGGTCGTCGACCATCCCTACCGCCTGCATGAAGGCGTAGCAGATGGTGGAGCCGACGAACTTGAACCCGCGGCGCTTCAGGTCCCTGGTCATGGCGTCGGACTCGACGGACGTGGCGGGGATCTGCTCGTTACTGACCCCTCCAGGGCGACGGAGCGTTTGCCCGTTGGTGAAACCCCAGATGTACTGATCGAAGCTACCGAACTCCCGCTGCGCCTCCAAGACTAGCTGAGCGTTGGTGATGGCGGAGCGTATCTTGGCGGCGTTGCGGACGATTCCCGCATCGGTTACCAGTCGCGCCACGTCCGCGGGTCCGTAGGCGGCAACCTTGGCCGCGTCGAAGCCGTCGAATGCTCGACGGTACCCCTCGCGCTTGTGCAGGACGGTGCGCCAAGAGAGGCCGGCCTGGGCGCCCTCCAGCACCAGGAACTCAAAGAGCAGCCTGTCGTCGTGGACGGGCGCTCCCCACTCCTCGTCGTGGTACTGCTGCATCAGCGGGTCGTCGCCCGCCCAGGGGCATCGCTGAACGTCCAACGCTCCTCCTCGATGGCTTGGAATGCTCAGCTAAGTGACTCCACCTAGCCCTACCGCTCTGTGGCCCATTGTCCAGGAGGCTGTTTTTACGCCTTACTACCTACAAACGTTACAGATAAAGCACCATCTGAGGCGTTAACTATTTTCCAAGTGTTCGGGGATACATATTCGAGATCGGTAAATCCCATATCATGGTCGCCAACGTCGTTCTTGAATCCCCTCCACCACCATTCAGCACTGTCATCGGTTCCAACAGCCCATATTTTTTGTTCCGTCGCTTTCGCCCCATGAACATAAACGTGTCCAGTGAACCTTGATGGGGCATAAATGTTGCCAGTGCTGTTGTTGGAGGACGTGACCATCCATGAGGCCATGTAACCAAACGGCCCCAATCCCGGATCACCCGTGTCTCCCTTGTCCCCCTTGTCCCCCTTATCCCCCTTGGTCCCGTTTGTCCCGGTGTCCCCCTTGTCCCCCTGCTCACCCTGAATCCCTTGTGGACCGGGCGGACCTCCCGGGGTACCGGGTTCCCCCTTATCGCCCTGATCCCCTTTGGGTCCCGGATTCCCCGTAGGGCCGGTCGAGCCCTGCAGTCCTTGGAGTCCCTGAAGGGCCCACAGGGCCTTCAAGTCCAGTAGGCCCTATAGGGCCTATTGGACCTCTAAGGGGGCGTGATCGTACCCAAGTTCCATCTGGTTGTTTGACTAGCAAGTAATAACCCCGGAAGTAAGAGTTCGGCATGGGTCCCACTAGCCCTCGGAGCCCTGTGTTACCTCTAGCAGGCTGCTGAAGAAAGAGGTATAAGTCCAGAACCTAGGGTTCAGGTCTGTGAATCATTGGTCCTGTTGGGGGGAATTGGGCCGTTTGAACGAGACTTTTGGCCCTTGACGCTCCCTGACCCGGCCCTCCTGGGGCACCGGGCATGGGTAGCCCATTGTCGGGTCATGCCGCCTGGGCTTCCGGCGCTTCCTTGGCCAACTCCAATAGCTTCGCCATGCGGACCAGATTGTAGGCCGTAGCTACCAGGTACCCCGCCAGACCGGTCCGGTCCAGCCCCTTATACCGCGTCCTTCGGAATCCACCCACTGTTTTCATCCACCCGAAGATCTCCTCAACCCGTTTCCGAATCCGCTGACTGATTGCGTACCCTGGGTGGCGAGTGGTCCGGCCATCAATGGCGCTGGACCGGCCATTGGTGTTCTGTGCTACGTGAGGCGTCAACCCACGCTGGCGCAGGGCCGCCACGCAATCCCCAGTGTCGTAGCCTTTGTCTCCGCCCAACGTTTTGGGATGAAAGCCCCGCTCCTTGGCTTGGTCCACCAGCACCGGTACTGTATCCCGCTCCGCTGTCCCCGTCGCCTGGGTAGTCTGGAAGTCCACCAGCAGACCGTGGCGGTTTTCCATCAAGGCATGGGCCATGAATACCAGCTTGGCTTCCTTGCCTTTCCCCTTGCGCAGTAGCCGGGCCTCCGGGTCCGTGGTGCTCTGATGGGTGGCATTGCTACGTCGTTCTCCATGGAAGTCCACCGAAGGATTGCCCGGGTCATCATCTGTCGTCTTGGGCGGGTCACCGTCCTTGGGTTTGAAGCTCTTCAGGCTGGCTGCCGCCTCAATCAGCGTGCCGTCCACGGTGAAGTGCTCGTCCGACAGCAGGCCCCGCCGGTCCGCTTCCAGCACCACTTCGTCGAACAAAGCCTGGCCCACCCGATGCTTCAGCAGCCGCTCCCGGTTCTTAGTGAAGACGGTGGGATCGAAACTGGGCTCCATGAGGTTCATGCCCAGAAACCAGCGGAAGAGGAGATTGTAATCCAGTCGCTCGCAGAATCCCCGTTCACTGCGCACCGAGTACAGGGAAATCAGTAATGAAGCCTTCAGCAGTCGTTCGGGAGGAATGGAAGGACGCCCTATCTGAGCGTACATTCGGTCGAACTCTGGCGAAAGCTGGGCCAAGGCCCGGTCGGCTAGCCCCTTGATGGTCCGCAGGGGATGACCGGCTGGCACCCGCGTCTCCAGATCAATGAAGGCCAGCATGCTAACCTGGGGCTCTCGTCGTCCGCGCACTCCCTCAACCTCCCACCCGTTTCCTTTACTTTATCTCCGTTACACCCTTCTCCGGGCAATTTCTGCGGGAGTTTTTCAGCAGCCTGCTAGGACCTCTAAGGGAGCTTGAGCGTGCCCAACTACCGTCTGGTTGTTTGACCAGCAAGTAGGACCCCCTGAAGTAAGATCTCGGCATGGGTCCCACCAGCCCTTGGGGCCCTCTGTAACCTCTTGGACCTCTAACGGAAGATGATGTCCATTCTCCATTGGGTTGTTCGATTTGCAAGAAATCCCCTCGGAAGTGAGACTTCGGCATGGGTCCCATTGGTCCACCGGTCAGATTATACGACAGCGGACCCCATCTGCCGTCTGGCAGCTCATATTGCAACCGATGGGTGCCCAGGCGGTGTACCCAGCGGAGGCCTGTCTTCAAAGGGATGTTGAAGCTGTATAGGATGTCGTGCCACGTATCGGTTCCTATACCGACTACATCCGAGATCTGACGAAGTTCGGTGAAGTTTCTACTGTATTTCGAATCGCGGGTAACCAGGATCTCATACGCTTGCGATTGGGTAATGCCCTGCGCCGGCCCTGGCCCGCTCCCGAAGTGTGGGTCATCGAAAATGCGCTGTTGAATATCGTCAGGTGATCTGGCACTGTTGAAGAACCTGAGGATCTCCCTCTCGATGTATTCATCTCGTATGCTTGCCATCATTGTTCCTCCTGGGATTTCGTCTTAACTAAGGGTCGACACCGCCTAAATAATACAGAAAACGTCTGTCAAGACGAATTCCAACCGGATTTCCGAATATCAAGCTGCCAGATTGTAAGATATGGCATGGGCTCTAAAGGGGTGAGGCCGCCAGGATGAACAAGATGTACGGGGAGTTCGCCCATCTCTGAACGCTCATCAGCGCCCCGGAGGAGTACGCGGAAGAGGCCCGCTACTGGCGAGAAGGGCTCTATTGGTCAGGGTCTTGAGGACTAATGCTTAGTCTGCAAAGTTCCTGTCATTCTGAGACCGCCGCAGGCGGACGAGGAATCCCTCACCCGAGAGACCCTTCGCTGCGCTCAGGGTGACAAAGAGATGGAACGTACTTTGGGGATTAGGAACTAATTGCGAGCACGAATGCGGTATGGTGAGGAGGAGAGGAGAAGGATATAGGACCTTCAGGGGCGGGAAGTCCTGAACAACGTCGTGGCTCCAGGCCGCGCTCCTACAAGACGGAGGGGCTGGTGCTGCGGTCGCTGCCTGTGATGGAGGCCGACAGGCTCGTTACCCTCCTAACGCCGACCGCCGGCAAGCTGCGGGCCACGGTCCGGGGGGCGCGCCGGGTGACCAGCCGCCTGGGCGGGCATCTGGACTTATTCAACCGGGTGAGTCTCAGCCTGGCCCAGGGGCGCACCTTTGACGTAGTCACCGGCGCCGAAACACTGGAGGCCTTCGCGGAGCTGAAGCGGGACCTCCACCGCATCGCACTCGCCCTCTACCTGATGGAGCTCGCGGACGCCATCGTTCCAGAGGACGCCCCGCACCCCAACGCCTACCGTTTGCTGCTCGAAAGCCTCCGCTCCCTTAACGAGTCAGGCTCGAACCCGGTTATTCCCCGATACCTAGAGCTGCGTCTGCTGGAGGAGGCCGGCTATATGCCCGAGCTGCGCCGGTGCGTGGCGTGCGGCGCGGAGGTCGGCGCGGGACGGCTTTGGTACGGCTCGGAGCTTGGAGGCATTCTCTGCGACGCGTGCGGTGGCCAGCAGGGCCAGGCTTTTCCCATGTCGGTCGACGCGTTGAAAGCATTGCGCTTCTTCGCGGGGTACGGCTTTGCCGACGCACTCAGGCTAAGGCTGGAGCCGGCGCTGGGAGAGGAGCTGGAGGCCCTGCTCGCCGTCGCATTGCAGCACGTGTTGGAGCGAGGGATGGCCAGCAGTGGCTTTCTCGACCACCTCCAGCGCCTCCGCACGGATGACGATTACGCCGCCTCTACCGTCGCTCAACCCTAGGGAAGAACAAGCGGGGCCCCAGCCATTTGGCCAGGGCCCCGCTATATCTTTGGCCGCCGGAGGGTGGGGAGCTAACGGTTAGGCAACGGGTGCTCCCGCGTCCTCCAGGCGCTCCAGTCGCGCCTCCACCTCTTGGAGGCGTTGTTCAATGGCTTCAAACGGTCCCGCAACCCTGTCCCTCACGCTATCGTGGAGCCGATCGCGAAGCTGCTCCAGCCGCTCTTGGACCTCCGCGGGGAGCGCACGGTCGTGGCCCCGACCTGGCCGGAGGCGCCCAGCGACCACGGCTTTGACCGTCTCGCCGTCGTCATCCACAACAACCGCGACCACCACCTTATCGCCTTCGGCCAGGTCGTCCAGGCTTGCCTTGTGCAGGTCCTTGATCACCAGAGAGTCGTCAGTCAGCTCAAATCGGGCCGTCTCACCCGTTTGCTTTTCGACGGCCAACGATCCGTCGCCCGCCTCCAGGACGACTCCAACGGTGACTTTGACGGTAATGGCGCCGTCGTCACGCGCGAGCCGCAGCTCGCCATCCACCAGGCTTGGGAAGGCGTGGAGGAGCGCGCCCAGCTTACCTAGCCACTCCGGAAGGCGCTGGGGACGGTCGGGGCCTGGATGATGAGGCGGTGCCTCTCCCAACACTACCGTTACAGTGGTCTCCGCGCCTTCTTGAAGCACCGTGAGCTCCAGCTCGTCGCCCGGGTGCTTCGCGGCCAATATGCTACGCAGGTCGTCTGGACCGGTTATCGCGTGCCCATCGGCCGAGGTAATGACGTTACCGCGGTGAAGGCCCGCTTCCGCGGCAGGGCCCTCCGGCGCGACGGCCATTACCACCACTCCCTCGACATCCTCCGGTAGGCCTAGGTGTATTCGAAGGTCTTCAGTCAGCGGCCCTATGCGTGCTCCCAGGAACGCCGCAGGGGGCTCAGCCGAACCATTCTCGTCGGCTGGGGGGTCCGGCTCGACCTGGGCTGACGGTGCCGCTACGGCTCCGCCAATGCCGATAACCATCACGGCCAACACTGCCATGGCAATCAGGGACCATCTTTTCATCCGCATCAGTTCCACCTCAGGATTAAGTTATCAATAGGTACAACGCGGCAAGGGGGCCAAGCGTCAGGGTTGGACGAAGGGGGCACTCGTCCTCCAGATTGCTTCGTCCCCCGATAAATCGGGGTCCTCGCAATGGCAATTCGTAAGCGTATTTCAGAGACGGGATACTGGAGCGGGGCTTTAAACGCCTGGGAAGCGTCTCGCGCCGGACTCTGGGGCCACGGAGCGGACGCTCAAGAGGTCCGCTACCTTCTGCCACACTAACCCCGCCAGCGCATCCACGGGTAGGGAAGCGTCCAGGACGGCCCACCGCTGCGGCTCCTTGGCCGCCAGCTTCAGGTAGCCCTCTCGGACCCGCCGATGGAAGGACGCGCCCGCGATTTCAAAGCGCTGCTGACCACTTTCCTTCCCGCGGCTGAGCTCGTCCGCCATTCGCTGTCGGTCGTCCCGCTTGTCTTCCAGGGAGGTCTGCACCCGGGCTCTGGCCAAGGTTACGTCGGGCGGCGCGTCCAGCAGCAGCGTGAGGTCGGGCCACAGCCCGTCCGTGGCCAATTGGTTGGCGCTGGTCACCTGGCGCGCGGGCAGACGGCGGCCGTACCCCTGATAGGCGGCCGTGGAGTCGGCGTAGCGGTCTGCAACCACGATGCCTCCCGCCTCTAACGCCGGCCTGATAACCCGGCGCACCACCTCGCTTCGGGAAGCGACGAACAGGAACAGTTCCGCCTCCGGTGTCAGCGGTTTGCTGGTCGACTTGAGGTAGTCGCGAAGGTAGTTGCCCAGCTCGGTGCCGCCGGGCTCCCGCACCGATACCACCTTGTGTCCAACAGCGGTGAGGCGCTCGCACAGCAGCTTGACCTGAGTGCTCTTGCCCGTGCCCTCGCCGCCCTCGACCGAGATGAACAAGCCCATGGGGTTACGCTCCCTGAATGGTGACCCGGCGTCGAGGCTCGCGGCCGGTGCTCTGGGACTGGAGCTGGGCCTGCTCCGCGATGCGGTGCTGAATGCGGCGGACGTATGCGCTTTGGGGTTGCAGCTCCACGGCCGTCGTTCTGCCGGTGAGGATGTGGTCTACTCCGCTCTCCGCCTCTTGGACAGCCGCTTCGAAGCCGCCCGCCGGCGTAGCACTCGCCTCTTCATCGTCCGGCTCGCCGGTGCGCTGCTGTTGCGCCAGCTGAAGGAGGAAGCTGCGGAGCTGGGCCGGGGTGTTGCGCCTCAGCACGAACACCGGCCTGGCCTCCTCTTCGGCCTTGCGCAGCACCGCGCCTCCCCTGCGATAGTGGCCCTTGGTGGTCAGCACCAGGTCCACGTCGGACAGCGAATCGGTCACCTGGACCGGCACACGCACCTCCCTGGCGGCCTGGGCCAGCCGCTCCCGGCTTACGCCAAAGGGATGGATATGCGTCGTGGGAAGGGAGGGGGTCACCGCCGTCGGGCCATCGGTGTCCGGGACCGCTATCGGTTGGCCCGGCATCGCGGACGCCGGTGAGAGTGCCCCGCCGTGGGTTCGGCCTAACGCAAGGGGGGTAGCGGTGGCGGGCCGCTGGCGGGAATGGTGCGTCTTCCCCGATTCATCCAGCCAACGCACGTCAGGGGTGACCGCCTGGCCGCGAAGGAACCGGTCCACCGTCTGGGCAACGTCGGCATGCACTGCGACGCGGGACCAGCTTTGCATCTCTATCAGCACGTCGAAAGTGGGTGGAGCTTTCCGCTCAAGGATGGCCTTTTGCGTCTTACGCCGGCGGGCCTCTTCGTCGCTCAGGGTCACCGTCTCCACGCCGCCGACCAAGTCGGACAGAGTGGGATTGAGGAGCAGGTTCTCCAGGGTGTTGCCGTGGGCAGTGGCGATGAGCTGCACTCCCCGCTCCGCGATGGTACGGGCGGCTCTCGCCTCCTCCGCCGTTCCCATCTCGTCGATGATGATGACTTCGGGCATGTGGTTTTCCACCGCCTCGATCATCACGCCGTGCTGCTGGTCGGGCGTGGGCACCTGCATCCGGCGGGCGCGGCCGATGGCTAAGTGCGGTACGTCTCCGTCGCCAGCGATCTCGTTGGATGTGTCCACGATGACGACGCGCTTACGAGCGTCATCGGCCAGCACCCTGGCCATCTCTCGCAGCATGGTGGTCTTCCCCACTCCCGGACGGCCCACCAGCAGGATGTTCTTACCTGAGGCTACCAGGTCTTGCGCCACGCGAACGGTGCCGAATACGGCACGACCAACCCGGCAGGTAAGCCCCACGATCTGCTCAGACCGGTTGCGTATGCCCGAAATGCGGTGCAACGTGCGCTCGATGCCCGCGCGGTTGTCCCCGCCAAAAAGGCTTACCCGCTTGACCACGTACTCGATGTCTTCCTGGGTAATCTCCACGGAGCCCAGGTACAATTCCCGCTCGGCGAATCGTCCCTCCGGCAGGCGGCCGAGGTCGAGCACGACTTCCAGAAGGGCACTCAGGTCCGGCTGCTGTTCTAGGTCCTGCCGAATGGCAAGCGGGAGCCGTTCCAGCAGGGCTGGCAGGTCGTCGACTACCGTCTGGTAAGCGGTCGCCTCGGTTTGGCTGTTCGTCGTGCTCAACGGTCTCCCTTTACCTCCCCCTTGATAAGCTCTCTTGGGGATGCGCTCTCCCAGTGGCTTACGCCTGCACCGGCATCATGGACAACTCCCTTACCGTCTTGGCCAGCCGTTTGATCAGTACGGTGTAGCTCTGGGTTGATGTCCACCCCTCTTGCTGAAGCGCCCAGGCGAAGGCGTCCTGATAGGTGGGCACGACCCACATGGGAGACTCGTTCGCGCCCACCATCCCCGAGGCTTCGTTGCATATCAGGGCCGCCACCGCCGAATCGTTGGGGTGCAGCATGGCCTCCAGGGTGAGGGTGGACGTGTGACGCACGGTCCGCAACCAGCCCCGGATCTCGCCGTCTCGTTCCCACACGTACTCGGCGACGTGGCCAAGCGGTTTCTCCTGAGCGTCTGCCCACTGGCCCAAGGTGAGCCCGACGACGGACCGCACCTGGACCGGCACCGAGGCGTTGTACAGGCGGAATAGGCCGTAGAAATCGGCGGTGGAGGGCGCCCGTAGGTGCAGGTAGCGGACCGCCGGCTCTAAGGCCCGCTGGCGCGTTCGCGCGTACACCTCTTCGGCGAAAGCGGGGAAGAAGCCTGCGCGTCGCGCCACCACTTGCAGCGGGCTGTCCTGCTCAAGACGTAGGAACAGTCGCTCGCCACCCCGCTGGGCGGCGAAACTGCCCGACTGTTCCAGCAGCTCACCGCAGCGGACCAAGGCCGAGGACGAGGCGTAGAGGTGGGCCAGCTCCCAGGCCCGCGATCCGTGCCGCGGCTGGACCACGGCGAGGGCCCGCAGACGGAGTCCCTCCACCATCGCCAAGGCGTGGCGGTTGGACGGCGGCGCAACGCCGTACCGGGCCAGCTCCAGCAACGAGAGGCGGTGCCCCAAGGCCATCAACGTCTCTCGGGAGCAGGCCAGGTCTTGGCCCGATAGCCGGCCCGGCAACGCCTGGCGCGGCAGGTCGCTGAGGTGAAGCTTACGTATCATGGCGCGGCTGATGCCTCCACCATCGCCACAAAGTAGCGGTGTAGCCGCAGGTCGTCGGTCAGCTCCGGGTGAAAGGCGGTGCCCAGCAGAGGACCCTTCCGGACCGCCACGATGGACCCATCCTGCATGCGGGAGAGCACCTCCACGCCGGGCCCTACCTCGCACACCCCCGGCGCCCGAATAAACACGGCGTGGAACGGCCCGTCGGCGAGCCCTTCGATGGAAAGGTCTGTCTCGAACGAGTCCACCTGCCGGCCGAAGCCGTTGCGCTGGACCAGTAGCTCCATCAGGCCCAAAGGCGTGGGCCGGTCCTCCACCACCCTGTCGGCCAGCAGGATCATGCCCGCGCAGGTCCCCCAGATGGGCTTGCCCGCCTGGGCGTAGTCGATGAGGGGCTTCCGCAGGCCGTAGGCGTCCATCAGCCTTGCCATGGTCGTACTCTCGCCTCCGGGGATGACCAGCCCGGCCACCCCTTCGAGATGGGCTGGCGTGCGGACTTCCAGGGAGGGGACACCCACGCGGAGCAGCGCGCTCGCGTGTTCGGCGAAGTCGCCTTGAAGGGCCAGGACTCCAACGGTGGGTCTCACCGCCAACCTATAACCCGCGGCCGGCTAGCATCTCCCCGGCCGCATGGAGTTGACGCTGACACCCGCCATGGACTCGCCGATGCCCTTGGAGGCCTCCGCGACGGCGACGGGGTCCTGGTAGTGGGTCACCGCCTTGACGATAGCCTGAGCGGTGGCCGCGGGATCGGCGGCCTTGAAGATGCCGGAGCCGACGAACACTCCATCGGCGCCGAGCTGCATCATCAGCGCGGCGTCGGCCGGCGTCGCAACGCCACCGGCCCGCGAAGTTGACCACCGGTAGCCGGCCCAGCTTCTTGACCTCTCGGAGCAGTTCCAGGGACACTCCCAGCTCCTTGGCCTTGGCCGTCAGCTGGCCGGCGGGGAGGGCCTGGGCGATTCGGACCTCGTTCATGACCGCGCGCATGTGCCGCACCGCCTCCACGATGTCACCGGTGCCGGCCTCTCCCTTGGTCCGGATCATGGCGGCGCCTTCCGATACGCGGCGGAGCGCCTCGCCGAGGTCGCGGCACCCGCATACGAAGGGGACCTTGAAATCGTGTTTCCACACGTGGTGCTGGTCGTCCGCCGGGGTCAGCACCTCCGACTCGTCGATGTAGTCGACGCCGATGGCCTCCAGCACCTGGGCCTCCACGAAGTGCCCGATCCGGCACTTGGCCATGACGGGGATCGTGACCGCCTTCATGATGCCTTCGATGCGGTCCAGGTCAGCCATCCGGGCGACGCCGCCCGCCGCGCGGATGTCGGCCGGGACCCGCTCCAGGGCCATGACCGAGCACGCCCCCGCGTCCTCGGCGACCTTGGCCTGCTCGGCGGAGACGACGTCCATGATGACCCCGCCCTTGAGCATCTGGGCCAGGCCAGCCTTCACCTTCCAGGTGCCGGTCTCCTTCTCCATCTTTTCTTATCTCCTGAGGGGCCGCTCACCGCACCCCTCAAACTCCCAGGGCTCTCTTTGTAGCGTACGAACGGTCACGTGGGCCCATGTGCATTATACGGCGACGCCTGCTACCGCATCAATGACGGGGTACAGATGCCTAGGGTAGCCAGCGCCGTGCGGAAGCTCGATCAGCCCTACTGGCGTGTCCCATCGTGAGGGTAATCAGGAGGCCATTTACGGGGCCCCAGATACTTCTTCGAATACATAAAGGGGAAGGTCCGCCAACACTTCGTCACGGTCATCGACGGTCAGGAGGCAATGATAGGTTCCCGGTGCCGGAAAGGTGAGGTTATTGAGGGAAACAGTGAGGTTGTTCTCGGTGAAAGCTAGATTCATAGGCTGAAGCAACTCGAAGTCAATGGTCCGAAGACGACGAACGTCGTTGCCATCGGAGTCCTGGAATTGCACATGAAGGCGATGTCGCCCACCTTCTGCGGCTTCGCCGCGAATCTTCAATGCCAGGGCGAACGTCGGTATGGTATAGGGAAAGCGCCGCCCCCATGCGCCGTCTATACCGATGCCAGTGGCGTCGATGAGCTGCCTTACCGCCTCGCCAGGGCCGGCGGTGATGCAGAAAAATGCAAATTCAACGTGCATAACATGTCCTCCACTTCTCGGTCTTGACGAAGCGGTACGCCTATGAGGGTAGCACTGTACGCATGCATCAGTACCAAGGACAAGGACCAAAACCCGGAGACACAATTCCACGTCCTGCGGGCCTACTGCGAGGCCCACACGCGACACGGTCGTTGTCGGGCCAAAGGGGCATGTAAAAGAGGGGGCCGTTCGGCCCCCTCTTTCTTATCGCCGGCTCTCTAACCTGCTAGTGGACGGCTACCGGGGCCTCCACCGGCGGCCAGTACGCCCAGCCGCACCCGGTCGTTACCTTCCGGGCAGGCATGTAGTCCACCTTCACCGCCTTATGGCCAGGCTTGACGTAGTCAATGGCACCGGCCACCGCGATCCAGCAGTGGAGCTCACCCGTTCCGCCGACCAGGTTCTCCGACCGGAAGCTGAACATGGCCTTCAGGTTGTCCATGGTGCCGCCAGTAAGCTGGTCCAGGAACCAGTTGTCCAGGGGCTCGTCCACCCAGCCGGCCCGCGGCCCGCCGGGGTTGTGGGACATGCCGCCGGAGCCGTAGATGGCGATGCGCTTGTCGCTTTGCTCACAGAGCTCGGCGATGGCGCGGCCCAGCTCCAGGGTCCGCTGGCCGTCGAGGATGGCGGGCGGGCCATCGTCCACGTTCACCCAGACAAGCACCACCGGTAGGTCTGGCCTGGGGATGATGTGCGGCATCGGGTTCATCCACCCGTGGGGTACGCCCCGCTTCGGGTTGGACTGTGGGTTCATCTTGTTCATGATGGCCACGTCGAAGCCCTTGGCCACCAGCCCGTTCAGCAGGTATTGCGACAGCTCTTTGTCCGTCTTCACCTCGAGCCGGAACCGCTCGTGGTCCTCGTTGGGGTTGGCCGGCGGGTCCTCGTCGGCGGCGCCGGTGTTGTGCACCCCCCAGACGTCGTCACCCACGTAGATGGCGATGTTGGGGATGTTGGAGCCGTCGAACCACTCCCGCTGGTCGCCCATGACGACGATCAAGGTGTCTGGATTGTAAGAGACGAGCTGCTCTTTCAGGGCCGCGAAGTTCTGCTGAATGCGCGGTATGCGGCGCTCGATCTCCTCCTCGGTCTCAATCGCCTCCGTCTCGTGCGGCTGCGGGTGATTAATCTTCATCCGCTGGTAGGTCTTCTCCCACCCGGCGTAGGTGTTGTAGAAGAGGCTTGGGGCGTGGGACGAGGCGAGTCCTAGCTGAATCGGCATGGTGCTTCTCCTTTTTCAGGTTGCTTCCTAGGGCGTGTGCCCAGGTGGACACCGCCCTCAGAGACTCCGACTATCTGGGTGAAAGGCTACGCCGCTCCTATATCGGTGTCAATAGCGAAGAGGCCTCCGTGCTAGCCGCTTATCCCCTCTCAATCTTGCTCCAGCCACTGCGCCACGGTAGAGCTCAGCGCTTCGAAGGGGAGTTGCGCGGTGCGGCCGTCGCGGCGGTGCGTTACCTCCACCACGTGGCCCGCCAGGTTGCGAGGGCTCACCACCACGCGCAGCGGCAGCCCCAGCAGGTCGGCGTCGTTGAGCTTCACGCCCGCCGTTTCGTCCCGGTCGTCGTAGAGCACCTCGTACCCCAGGGCGCTCAGCTCCTTGCACACCCCTTCGGCCGCGTCCTTCACCTGGGGATTGTCCACGTTAAGCGCCACCAGGTGTACGTGGAAGGGTGCGATGGGCGTAGGGAAGGCGATGCCTTTGCCGTCATGGTTCTGCTCGATGGCCGCGGCGAGCACCCTGGTCACGCCGATGCCGTAGCAGCCCATGATGATGGGGTTCTGCCGCCCCTGGTTGTCCAGGAAGCTGGCGCCCAGCGCCTCGCTGAAGAAGGTGCCCAGCTTGAAGACGTGTCCGACCTCGATCCCCCGCATGGACTCCAGCGCCGTCCCGCAAACCGGGCAGCCGTGGCCCGCCTGCGCCAAGGCGATGTCCGCCACGTCGTCCACCGTGAAGTCCCGCGGGTAGTTGGCGTTCTTGTAGTGGTGGTCAGGCTGGTTAGCGCCCACCACGAAGTTGCTGCCCTGCCGCACCGACTCGTCGGCGATGCGTAGCACCGACTCGACGCCGATTGGCGAGGTGTAGCCGGGTGTTAGGCCGGCGGCCGCCGACTCCTCGGCCGTCGCCAGGCGCAGCTCCACCGCGCCGAGCAGGTTCTTCAGCTTGAGCTCGTTGACCTCAAGGTCGCCTCGGATGGTGACCAGCACCGTGGCGTCGTCAACCCTACCGCCCGTAGCGCGATAGAGGACGGCCTTCAGCGTCTGGCTGGTGGGCACCCCCAAGAAGCCGGCTACCTCCGCGATGGTGGGGGTGTCTGGCGTGGCCACGAGCTCTAAGGGCAGCGGCGCGCCGTCGAGCGCCGGGGGCTTGCGGGAGGACGCCCGTTCGACGTTGGCCGCGTAATCGCCGGTGGGACAGGTGAGGACCACGTCCTCGCCGCTCTCCGAGGGCATGATGAACTCGTGGGAGTCCTTGCCGCCGATGGCGCCGCTGTCCGCCTCCACCGCGATGGTGGTCAGGCCGCACCGGCGAAAGACGGCTCGGTAGGCCTCCATCATGCGCCGATAGGAGAGGTCTAACCCCTCCACGTCGGTGTCGAAGGAGTAGGCGTCCATCATATCGAACTCACGTCCGCGCAGGAGGCCGGCGCGTGGCCTGGGCTCGTCGCGGAACTTGGTCTGGATCTGGTAGATCAGCAACGGCAGGTCCCGGTAGCTGCTCACGCTGGCACGGACGAGGGCGGTGACCACCTCTTCGTGGGTGGGGGCCAGCACCAGCTCCCGTTCGCGACGGTCCAGTAGCCGAAAGAGGGTGGGACCAAAGGTGGCGTCGCGGCCTGACTCGCGCCAACTGTCGATGGACTGGAGCGCCGGCATCCGCACCTCTTGGCCTCCCGCACCGTCCATCTCCTCACGGATGATGCGCTCGATCTTGCCCAGGGAGCGCAAGGCCAGCGGCAGGTACGCGTAGACACCGGCGGCCACCTGCGACATCATGCCCGCTTTGAGCATGAGGCGGTGGCTGGCGGTCTCGGCCTCAGCAGGGTCTTGACGCGCCGTTTTGGAGAGGAACTGACTGACCCGCACTACGGTTCACCCTGGTCTCGCGTGGAAGATCATCCGGCGGCTAGCGGCGGAACTCTTCATAGATACGACTAGCGGTCGGCCCCGTCTGGCTCTGGTACTTGCTCCCTAGCTCCTTGTCCCCGTAGAGGTGCTCGGCGGGGGTGGTGAGGCGCAAGAAGGAGATCTGGCCGATTCGCATCCGGTAGTACAGCGTGATGGGCAGGTTGGACACGTTGCTGAGCTCCAGCGTTAGGTGTCCCTTCCAGCCGGGGTCCACGTAGCCCGCCGTCGAGTGAATGAGCAGGCCGATACGCCCCAGGGAGCTTTTGCCTTCGAGCCGTGCCACCAGGTCGTCGGGCATCTCCACGTGCTCCAGGGTGCTGCCCAAGACGAACTCGCCGGGGTGCAACATGAACGGGTCGTCGTCACCTATGACCACCTTCTCGCTCAACCGCTCGGTGTTGGCGCGGATGTCCACGTAGGGCACGCGGTTGTTCCGGAAGACGAGGACCTCGTTGTCCAGGCGCACGTCCACGCTGGCCGGCTGGATGCACCCTTCGCCCAGCGGCTGAATGACGATGCGTCCGTTGCTCAGCCCTTCGCGGATGGAGCGGTCGCTTAGCACCATTACAACTCTCCTATCCCCAGACCGTGGCCGGCTTCACCTGTGCCTGCCGGGCTACCGCGAGGTTTACGGTGACGCGTCCAATTCTAGCACCACGGGCTGAGGCCGGTAGGCGGCGTTGGACGCGGCTACGGCTGCTCCGGGGGCGCGGTCTGCGTTCCTGAGGACGGCCCGCGGCGTCTGGACCGGCGTGCCGGACGCTTGGGGCGCGCAGGCGGCGGGGTGAGCGACCGAGGCTCCAACCCCTCTGGCAGGTCCACGGTCAGCCGTTTGGCCTCGAGGTCCACCTCCACGACCACGTCGCCAAGGGCCGGCACCAATAGCTCCTGGTCTCCGTCCACGACCACGTACACGTCGTTGGAGCCTGTGTTCAGCACCTCGGCCACCTGGCCCAGGTACGCACCCGACGTGGTATACACCCGCGCTTCGAGTAATTGGAAGTGGTAGTAGGTGTCTGCGGGGGCGGGCGGCACGTCCTCCTCCGGCACCTCCAACGTCGCGTTAAGCAGCGCACGCGCCTGGCTGTCGGAATCGATGTCCTCCAGCTTGAGGAGGATGCTCTGGGGTGTCGTACGGGCTTGTTCGATGGTGTAGGGACGCCCCTGGGCGTAGACCACCTTGCCGGCGGTGAAACGTTGCGGGTTATCGGTCTGGGAGCGGACGCGCAGGAACCCTAGCCGGCCGTGGATGCCCACCACCACGCCAACCTGCACGTGCTGGGCGGCGGGAGGTGCTGTTTCAGAGGGGTGTTCCAAGGAGGCGAGAGGAAAAACGCGCTTAGACGATCTCGAGGCCTACGCGAGTGTCGTTCTTGACGGCTGCCACTCGTAGGAGGGTCCTCATGGACTGGGCCACTCTGCCTTGCCGGCCAATGACCTTGCCTTTGTCGTCGGGGTGGACTTCCAGTTTTATCAGGATGTAACCCTCTTCGTCCTCCTCCTCTGTGACCTTCACGTCGTCGGGGTTACTTGCGATGGTCTTGGCGATGTACTCCACCAGGTCCGTGAGCTCCTTCATGGCTAACCGGCTTTCTCCAATACACCCTTGACCTGGAGGAGCCGTGCCACCGTATCCGACGGCTGGGCGCCATGGGCGAGCCAGTTGCGAATCTTCTCCTCGGCCAGCACCACCGTGGGAGGGTCGGTCAGGGGGTCGTAGTGGCCAACTTGGTCCACGAACTTCCCGTCGCGGGGGGCCCGGGAATCAGCTACCACGATGCGATAGCTGGGCTGTTTCTTCTTGCCTGTTCGACGCAACCGGATACGAAGCACTGAGCTGTGACGCCTCCAATTTTTGAGCAACCGCTCTTAGTCGGATTGTAGGCGGGCGCCAGATGCTTGTCAACGAACCCAGTGTCGACGCGAGGGCGTGACGACGGGCCGCAAACGTGGACGCAACGACCGGACCGAACCTACCGGATTGGGCTCGTCTGCGGGTCTAAGGGTAGGACCGTCTGGGCCCCCTCCCGCAGGACCTGTGTGGCCGCGCCGATGAAGCCGCTGAACAGGGGATGAGGCTGCTGGGGGCGTGAGCGGAACTCCGGGTGGAACTGGATGCCGACCATAAAGGGGTGGTCGGTCTGCTCCACCACCTCCACCAGGCGGCCGTCGGGAGAAAGGCCGCTGGCGAGCAACCCGACCTCTTGGAGCGGTTCCCGGTAGGCGTTGTTGAACTCAAAGCGGTGGCGGTGCCGCTCCATGACCATCTCTTGGCCGTAGGCGGCTGCCGCCTTCGTGCCCGGCACCAGGTGACACGGATAGTTGCCCAGGCGCATGGTGCCACCCATCTCGCTGACCTGGCGTTGGTCGTCCATGAGGTCGATGACCGGATGCGGCGTGCGCGGGTCGAACTCGGTGGAGTTGGCCTCCTCCTGCCCCAGCAGGTGCCTGGCGTGCTCGATGACCATCACCTGCATGCCGAGGCACAGCCCCAGGTACGGGACCTGCTCGGTGCGGGCGTACTCCGCCGTTCGGACCATCCCCTCGATGCCCCGGCTGCCGAACCCGCCGGGCACCACGATGCCGGAGACGCTGCGCAGCAGTTCGTGGGGGTCCTGCTTCTCCAGGAGCTCCGACTGCACCCACGAGATCTCCACGTCGCGGTTGTGGTAGAGGCCGGCGTGCCGCAGCGCCTCACGGACCGAGAAGTAGGCGTCCGGGAGGTCGGCGTACTTACCGACCACCGCGATGGGCAGCGACCCCTTGGGCTCCAGCATCCGGTCCACCATGGCGCGCCAGTCCACCAGGTCACGACTGCGTGCTTGCAGGTCGAGGGCCTCCACCAGCAGGTCGCCCAGCCCCTCCTCTTCCAGGACCAGGGGAACCTCGTAGATATTGGGCACGGTGGTCAGCGCGACCACCGCCTTGCGGGGCACGTCGCAGAAGAGCGAGATCTTAGCTTTGATATCGTCCGAAATGGGCTGGTCCGCCCGGCAGATGATGGCGTCGGGTTGGATGCCAATGCTGCGGAGCTCCTTGACGCTGTGCTGGGTGGGCTTGGTCTTCAGCTCTCCCGTGGCGCCGATAAACGGCAGGAGCGTGACGTGGACGTAGAACACGTTATCGCGCCCCACGTCGCTGCGCATCTGGCGGATGGCCTCCAGGAACGGCTGGCCCTCGATGTCGCCCACGGTGCCGCCGACCTCCACCACGATGACGTCGGGGTGCGACTCCTGCGCCAGGCCCCGTATGAACTCCTTGATGGCGTTGGTCACGTGGGGGACGGACTGAATCGTTCCGCCCAGGTATTCGCCGCGCCGCTCCTTGGCGATAACCTGCGTATAGATCATCCCGGAGGTGACGTTGGAGCTTTGGGTCAGCTCGATGTCGATGAACCGTTCGTAGTGGCCCAGGTCCAGGTCCGTCTCGCTGCCGTCTTTGGTGACGAACACCTCGCCGTGCTGGTAGGGCGACATGGTGCCGGGGTCCACGTTGAGGTACGGGTCCAGCTTCTGGACGGAGACGGTGAGGCCGCGGCTCTTGAGGATGCGCCCGATGGAGGCGACGCTGATGCCCTTGCCCACCGAGCTGACGACACCGCCCGTAACGAAGATGTACTTGGTGGACATCAGGTCCAGCTTACCTCCACGGCGAGTAGTGGCACGGCGTGTAGTGGCCCGGTCTTCGTCCCGCGCCCTACTCCGCGGAGGCACAGGCCTTGGACGGCGCCAAAGGAGTACGCGAAAAACAAGCGGCCAGAAACGAGGGTAGGGGAGAGAGGGAGTCCGCCCGGGGTTGGGACGTAGCCGGTGGTTGGGCGGGGGTTCAAAGCGGACACGACCCATGATAGGACGGGCCCCCTGGAGTGTCAAGGCAAGCGGGGTGTCCCTGTCTTGAATCCATCGGGGGGTGAACGTAAGGCTGAGACGCCTAAGGAGCGCGATGGCAGGCGCGGGAGGGATTCTTTGCTATAATCCGCGGCATGCGCGCGGCATCCACCTGGCCAATTCTCTTCGTCGTAGGCATATTGCTGGCCGCGGCCTGCACCCAGGCTACGCCGACGTCAACGCCTACCTCAACTACAGACGCTGCTACACCGACCCCTACGGACTCCTCGGACGACACACCAACGCCCACCGCAACCCCTACTCCCACCGACATCGAGACGCCTACCCCCACCGCGACCGCAACCCCCACATCGACCGCCACAGCGACGCCGTCCCCGACACGGGAGCCGCCCGCGGACGATGGCCCGGAGGGTGAAGGCCCGGTGTTCACTTCCGGCTCACCGGAATTAAAGGAGTGCCTGAGAAACGCGCTTGGCGACCAAGCGTTCGAAGAAATCGCCGAAAACCAGCGGCCCCCATCCACGGAGGAGCTTCCAATCATTGGCCGCTGCACGTTGCTATTCGGTGGCCCGATGGGGCCGGACGGTGGCCCGTCAAGGCCGGACGCGCCGGGAGCGCTGGTCCTCTGGTCATCGAACCAGTCCGAGTGGACAGGAGATGCGAGCCTGATCTCCGTCTCGTTCGAGCCTGGTTCACCCGTAGGACGAGCCACCGTTGTGGGTCGCGCCGGTGCCATACCACCGGGCTTTGATGTGATCGCATACGACGTGGAAGTTGGGATAATCGCCGGAGCAAACGTCGACGAGACGGGTGCGTTTCAAACAGAAGTGTCCGCGTTGCCCGGCAGTCATGTGTTCATCGGTGCCGGCGCTGGGCTCCCAACCCCAGGCGTTCTCATTGCCATCGAACCCCTCTCTAGCATGGGCCCGATGAATACCATCGGAGCAAGTCTGGTTACAGCTGGTAGCCCAGTACCGTGGGTCCTCTTGACATCGTTAACGCTCGAAGATATTACCCCAGGAGAACAGACGCCATTTGAGGGTCAAGTAGTCCTGCCTTTTGATTTGAGCACTCAGCCACCAGACGCAACCCTCACTTTGCTCGGAGCCCAAATCGGAGACTCCTTAGGACGTCAGACCGGCTTCGGGGCCGAGCACGTTTCTCCGTTCCTCACCCCTACCGGCCTTCCGATCGAAATGGGGTATATGGCGCAAACGTTCACAAGAAGGATTAGCGATGCCATCCGCGTTGATGATTGGGAGCTACAAGATGGGCAATGGAGTGCCGATGTAACCGGAGCCGTCACTGTGCCCACCACATGGAAACCTGGGCTCTACCGGTTGACGGCGGGGCTCAGAATGGACGAGCCCGTTCAAACGACCTTCGAGATGGCGGGGACATTCTACTGTTGCGAAGCGCCACTGGGGAACATCACGATTGGGGACAGGCAGTCGATCCGCCTCGCTACTACGTTGTTGGCCGATGTAATACATGAAGGGGCCCGCGGAGGTATTCGCCCCATTGATGCAGAGTCGTGGTTTGATATCAGCGCGAGGATTGCTACTCGCCACGACCCCGTTGTACCAAGGCTTGATGGTCTGGGGGACTCGTGGACGTATCGGCTTGAGCCATTCTTGCCAATGTTCGGCGCGGTGGACCGCACGCCACCAGCCATACCGCCAATGCTGTTTGATTTTTCTGAGAGCACGCTGACTGTCACCGTAGAACGACCAGATGGTGGTGTCGACACGTTAGGGCCAGCTCCGCTTTCGCACTTGGGGTTTCGGATTCCTGGCCCGCCGAGTTGTTTTGACTTTGGCATTGCAACCGGCGGTCATTTGTCAGGGATGGTCCAGCTGCAGAATTCGGAAGGCGTCTTCACGTACCAATTCCCTTCTGATGGCGACTACACGATAAGCCTGAGCGGCGCGGTGCCTGATTACGACGGCACGATGTATGAGATCAGTGGGGAGTACGACGTCACAGTGGCAAACCAGTTCAAGATGAGCCCTGCAGCCCTGCCAGGAACACCGCTTGAAATAGGAGATAGTTTGCCCTTAAGCGTTCGGCTATGGCCTGCTGCCCCGGCGGAGGTCCGGTTCCAGATTACGCACGCACCAGCGACAGGACCGATCACGACTACTACGTTCGAAGGAGTTGCAAATCGTCACGGATGGTGGGATGGCGACGAGAACGTATTCACTTTCCAGGAAGCAGGCGAGTACAAGATCGACCTAGAAGCCCGGTACGAGGCTTCCGGCGGACACCTTTGGTCAGGTCGAATGCGTATGGGGAGTGTTACCGCCTCGCAAGAGCCGCCAATCATCGCCCACGGACGGCGCGGGGTCAAGGGCATGGAGGAGCTCCCGCCCCCTTGGTTCTTCCAAGACGAAATTGACCCCGGGAAGCAAGGACATCTGTTGTTCCCATACTTTTCGGGTGATATCAACTGGGGGGTGTCAGAAACGCGAGGCGATTCGGCACTTGACCTCAGCACGAGTGTCCAAATCCTGGACGAGGAGCACCCGCTGGTAGCGCAGGCAGTTGAGCAGCACCTTTCGGTACGGGTCACCAGATGGAGGGGTGACGATTGAAGACCAGATCGTCGTCGGCCAGATGCCACTGATCACAGCCCCAGAGGCTGGTGCAGGCTTAATTGGCTCTCATCCGGATGATATTACGCTGTGGGCATATATGTACGGTTCCGCCCAGCGGCCCGACGTACGGGTTCGGGAGATTATCCAAGGGAACGACGGCGAGAACGTTTACTGGGGATTCAATGGCGCTTACTTTGTTCAGTCGGGAAACGGTTGGGAGGGCGACCTTCCGGGCGATTTTAAATTCTTGTACGCCGCAGCAGTGATCCGCGATGAGGATACCGAGGATGCGCTGTACGCAACCTACGCCTCTGGCTGGGTCTTTACCCCGGATGACGACTTACTGGATGCGCGAGTGTTTCCTCCGTTCCAAGGAGCCGCCGGAGGTCCTGATGGGGGGCCTTTATTCACGGTCCACGGGCGTGAAATCGATATGTTCTTTTTGCCGTTGGGAGTCCGGCCTGGAGCGATTCTTGAAGTTGGAGACCAATTTCAGATGGCCGGACCCGTCATGCCAACTCTCCCAAGCTTGGTGACCTATACCGTAACTTCCCCAGATGGTGAGGAGAGGAGTTTCGAGGGTAGGGCGAACAGCATTGGCTTCTACTACGATCACAATGACAACTTCACAGTCGATGAAGCCGGATTATGGACTGTTGAAGTCCGTACTACCCACGACGGTGTGACAAGCGCAGGCACCGTTGAAGAGCCGTACCCCGACGGCGGTGTGCTTTCGCCCGATGGCTCGACGTTCACGTTCCTGGTGACAGAGCCGACCACGGAGCGATTGTCAATCACTACCGATCTTGAAGAACTCACGCCTGCCTCATGGTACTGTCACGATGTACGGGAAGCCTCGTTCCAAGCCCCCATTCCGCCAGGTGCGCAAATTGATCGGGCCCACGTGGTCGTGACAATGCCGGGAACAGTGTTAGTTGACGAGGATATCAGTGTGGGACCGGAAGAACTGCGGTGGGACCTTGACGCGGTTGCCTTAAACGAACTGGCCAGCAACTTCGATGTCGAACGTGGCGGCATTGCTGACACTATCACCGTAGTGTTCTACGCCGAAGGTTCGATCGATGGGAGGCCTAGCCAATGGGTCGGTGAACTGGTCACCCATGGCACACGAGTTGCACGCGCCGAGTAGTTTGCCATCGCCATACTGGCCCACTCACGCTTACGCTCGCAGCTCACTCTCCGGAGAACCCTTTTAGCTCGTCCCGGGGCGGCAGCAGTGACAGCAAGAAAGCCTCGGGTGCGGATGCGGTTCGGGAGCTCGGTCCCCGCGGCCATGGAGGGGTTCAGGAGGTACTTTGGAGGCCGATAAAGCGCAATGGCATGCGCACGGTGGTTCCCTGCTATAATCCGCGGCATGCGCGCGGCATCCACCTGGCCAATTCTCTTCGCCGTAGGCATATTGCTGGCCGTGGCCTGCACCCAGGCTACGCCGACGTCAACGCCTACCTCAACTACAGACGCCGCTACACCGACCCCTACGGACTCCTCGGACGACACACCAACGCCCACCGCAACCCCTACTCCCACCGACACCGCGACGCCCGTACCCGCCGCCACCCCGCCTGGGACAGGCGATGACGGCGGCCCTACACCCACCGCGACGGCAACTCCTGAGGCAACCGTAACCGCAACACCGCCTGCGGTAGACCCCGACAACCCCTTCGCCACGGCGAGTCTCGCGCTGGAACAGTGTGCGGGATTGGGCGATGTGCGGTTCGATGAACTGCGAAGGGGGGTCATCGAGCCAACAGAGAGTGATCTTGACAGGCTGGAGACTTGCCGGCCCGAAGTCGCGCGGGCGGAGCTGTGCTCCTCTAGCACCATCCAGGACCTGGCTGACATGGACTTCAAGGATGAGGACCTACAAGGAATAGACCTGTCCTGCGCCAACCTGCAAAACGCCAACTTCGAGGGGGCTAACCTGCGAGGCGCTAACCTGGCCGCGGCGGACCTGTCGGGTGCTAGCCTGCGTATGGCTTACCTGAACGAGGCTGATCTGTCCTACGCCAACCTCCAGTTCACCGACCTGTTTGGCGCCGACATTAGAGACGCGAATATCGAAGGGACCCTCTGGAACTTCGGCACTACCTGTGGGGATGGCGGCTACCCGTGGCGTCCAGGCGCGACGGATCCCCAACCTGAGGATATGGAGTGCCCAGGGAGCCGGCCTTTTGGCCCACCAGCGTCGCTGCCCGCGGAATACCCCTTCGCCACTATGCTTCTGGATGGCGTAACTAACCGAGGCGTCGATGTAGCGCCGGTGACAACCTCCGCATTATGGGACCTCTGCCCCCGGCTTATCACGGACGTCGAGGCGACTCCTTTTACCTTGGCGTGTGTGAAGGCCGCCACCGATGCCGGAATGGTCTACCTCAGCTATCACCCGTTCGGATGGGTGGAGCACGGCTCCAGCGGCTGGGAGGGAATCATGGCCGCCTATCCGGACCTCCCGACTGAAGGCCTCCGAATGGACTATGCGGGTGATATCAACCCGCGTGGTGGAGGCGCAGGCGGTGGAGACGCCATTCCCACCTCCAGCAACGCGTCCGACGCGTGGCTGGAGGTGGGAATGGCGTTATCAAAACGCAGGTGGACGCAGGGATGACGGGTATCGCCTTCGATGAGGGCTGGGGAAGCCTCGGACCTGGGCCGGGAAGCGACTTCAGCCCCGCGGCCATGGAGGGGTTCAGGAGCTACCTGGAGGGCCGGTACAGCACGGCGGAGCTAGCGGCGAAGGGGATAGACGAGAGGTATCTTCAAAAAGTGTGTAAACAGTCAGGCGGTGTACCCTCTCTCTGAACAACACGGGCTCGAGGCCCAAGAGAGGAGATAGACCGCCCATGAGGAAGGAAAGCACTGAGAGTAGGTCGGAGTCAAGGCCGGAGTGGGAGCAGTTGGAGGATTGGGTGCGAAGCCAGGTCCAGAGGCTGATCCAGGAGTTGCCGGAGGAGGAGGTGACGGCGTTTCTGGGAAGGGCGAAGTCGGCGCTCAGATCCGACTCGGACAACGATACCGGCTATCGGAACGGATACGGCAGAGCCCGGAGGCTTACGCTGAGTTCGGGAACGATACAGCTGAGGCGGCCGCGAGTCCGCGATACCGAGGAGCAGTTCGAGAGCCGGCTGCTGCCGCTGTTCGTCAACAGGACCAGGAAGGTTGCTGAGTTGATCCCCGAGCTGTACCTGCACGGTCTATCCGAAGGCGACTTCGATCTGGCTTTGCGGGGGCTGCTGGGAGAGGACGCACCGGTATCGGCGAGCACGGTGGCCCGGTTGAAGTCCAAGTGGAACGATGAGCTTGCCCAATGGCGCAGCCGGCCCCTAGATGACCTGGAAGTGGTCTACATGTGGGTGGATGGAGTCTACGTCAAGGCTGGTCTTGAGAAGGAGAAGGCGGCAGTACTGGTGGTGGTGGCGGCCCTGAGCGACGGGAGCAAGGTGGTGGTGAGCGCTGTTCCCGGATACAGGGAGTCCACAGAGAACTGGTCCGATGTGCTCAGGGACATGAGGCGCCGCGGGCTGGAGTGCCCGAGGCTGGTGGTTGGGGACGGACACCTGGGCATCTGGGGAGCTCTGCGCAACGTCTATCCGCAGGCGGCAGAGCAACGCTGCTGGAACCACAAGATCGTAAACGTGCTCGCCAAGCTTCCAAAGCGACAACAGGACCAGGCCAAGCTCATGCTGCGTACTATCCCCTACGCGCCGACTCGGACAGAGGCTGAGCGGCTCAGGACGGTGTTCACCAGGTGGTGCGGCGACCATTCCTACGAGGCGGCCTCAGAGGCCTTGGAGCGGGACTGGGACCGCATGGTCACCTTCTATGACTTCCCAAAGGAGCACTGGGGGCACCTTCGCACGACGAACCCGGTAGAATCACCCTTCGCGGCCCTCAGGCTTCGGACCGATGCCGCCAAGCGCTACAAGAGGGTCGATCGGGCGATAGCGGTGATCTGGAAAATGTTGATGGTCGCCGAACAGCGCTTCAGGCGTCTGAAGGCCCCTGAGTTGATCGAAGACGTCTATCTCGGTGCACAGTATGCGGATGGAATCGCCATTGAATCAACGGCTGAGAAGGTCGCCGCCTGATGTCGTTTACACACCTATTGACGTAACCTCATAGACGACATCGTGACCTTCAACTGGCGTGATGAAATAGACAACACGCCGGTCTTCGTCGGCACCGACTTCGACCCAGGCGCCTCCTTAACAGCGGAGTGGTGGGAGGCGCAGCTCGGAAGGCCTCTGGAACCGGGTGAGACATACACTCTACAGACCATCAACATAGCCCTTCAAGGAGGCGCCGGCGGCAGTGGCCGGGACCCGATGCTGCGCCTCATCGGGGGCGACTACGAGTACTACAACCGGATGCGGCTTCGCGAAATCTACGAGCGATTGAACGACGAGATTAAACCGTACGCCGCCGCGAAGGGCCAGCCATGGTACCTCTCGGCCAACATCTACAACGGGCTGGATTGGGGTAACGCCGCGGTGGCCGGAGCGGAACTTCACCTCCTTCTTCAAGAACATGGCGGCCTTGGGGAAGCGGTTCAGCCCCATGTTCTGGCCTGGTCAGGTGCTATCACCTGCCAACGACACCGACACAGAATCCGTGGTGGTGTTTCTTGCGGATATTTACGCCTCCGGCGGTGTCTCCCAGCACCCGGGCCCGCAGTCCAACGACCTGGTCAATCCTTTCTACCAGCTGCTCCAGGCGCACGAGGAGTTCTTGTCGGAAACCGACAATCGCGTCGCTCTGTACTACTCGCTGGGCAATCACATGGGCGACGTGGAGCGCGCAGGCGAGGAGGTGGGGTCTTACTATGGGGCCGCCCGCCTGTTGGAGGACTCGCACTACTCCTACGACGTGCTGTACCAGGGCGACCCGGACATGGGGCCTGGCACGACGCGCTGGGTGGACAAGCAGGTCGGGCTCTCTGAAATGCAGGACTACCAGGCAGTCCTCCTGCCCCAGACGCGATATATGGCGGACGCGGAGGTCCAGAACTTCCTGGAATACGTAGAGTCCGGCGGCTTCCTCGTGGTGTTCGGCGACGCCGGGACGGACGACTTCAGCTATCCCACCCCTGGGGCGCGGGCGAACGGCACGTGGTCCGATCTGGTGGAGGCCGAGGGCGTGCGGGCCTACGGGGCGGGCCAGGTGCTGGTCTTCCCGAACGATAACGGGGCCAACGTCGCCACGAACTACGACGTCGCGTTGCTGGCGGCTGACCTGGCGTCGTTCCAAACGCAGTTCGCTGACGTCTATGCTTCCGACGTGGACACGGACTTTGGCAAAGAGGTCCACATTCACAAGTGGCAGGACCCCATCGTTGGCATCGAAGCGTTCCACCTGGTCAACTTCGACTACGATGCTGCTGCCGACGTGGTCACTCCCACCGATGCCAACGACTTCGCCTTCGACCCGACGGGTGAGTATAACGACCCGCGGGTGACGTACTACACGCCCGCGTCGCCGGAAGGTGAGCTCCTATCGGTGACCTCTTTGGGGTCTGGCAGGCTAGAGGTCACGATTCCCAGCCTGCACGTCTATGGAATCGTTGTGGTGGAGGAGGGCGGGTAGCGGCGAGTGCCGCTGAGCCTCCTTGAAACGCCCTTCACGCCGCCTGCTGGCCCTCGCTACCTAGGACCACGTTGTCGATGAGCCGGGTCATGCCCATGCGCACGGCCACGACCAGCACGGCCGAGCCATCGGGGACCCGATCGAGAAGATCAAAGGTCAGCGGGTCCACCAGGGCTACGTAGTCCACCTTCTCTACCAACGGCTCCGCCTCTAGGACCGTCAGACATGCCCGCTCTAGGGCTTCCGCTTCGCGCTCGCCCTCGGCGTACAGCGTTTCGGCGGCCTGGAGGGCCCGGTACACCACCGGCGCGGCCTCCCGCTCCTGCGACGTGAGGTGGGCGTTGCGGCTGCTCATGGCCAGGCCATCCGCCTCTCGGACCGTCGGCACCACGCGCACCTGGGTGGGGATGCTGAGGTCCGCCACGAGCCGTCTGACCACGGCCACCTGCTGGGCGTCCTTCTGGCCGAAGTAGGCCATATCCGGCATGGCGATAAGAAGAAGCTTGGTGACCACCGTGGCCACGCCTTGGAAGTGGCCCGGCCTTTCTGCGCCTTCCAGCGAGAGTGCGGGACCCGCTACCTGGACCCTGGTGGCGAACCCCTGGGGGTACACCTCGTCGGAGGCGGGGAGGAACACCACGTCGACCTCCGCCTCCTTGAGCAGCTCCAGGTCGCGCTCGTGAGTACGGGGGTACTGCTCCAGGTCCGCCGGTCGGTCGAACTGGGCAGGGTTCACGAAGATGGTGACGGCCACGGTGGCGCACTCCTCTCGTGCCTGACGGACCAGGCCCAGGTGGCCGTCGTGGAGCGCCCCCATGGTGGGCACGAGGCCCAATGGGCGCTGGGCGGCGCGGCACCAGTCCCGTAACTCCTCGACCGTGGAGACGACCTGCATTACCGCCGGCCATCCGTTGGGGCGAGTAGCTCCTTGAGGACCTTCTCGTCCAAGGAGTGGGCATGCTCCATCGTCGGAAACGCCTTCGCGCGGACCTCCTCGGCGTAGGCGTGCAGCGCCTCGGTGATGACGTTGCTCAGGTGGGCGTACTGCTTGGCGTGCTTGGGCACGAAGCCGGTGGTGAAACCCAGGATGTCGTGCAGTACTTGAATCTGGCCGTCGCAGCCCACGCCGGCGCCGATGCCGATGGTGGGGATGGTAAGCCGGCTGGTGATAGCCTCAGCCAGGGGTGCGGGGACCGTCTCCAGTACGATGGAGAACGCCCCGGCTTCTTGAAGCTCCAAGGCATCTTGCAGCAGCTCCTTGGCGCCTTTCAAGGTCCGGCCCTGGACCTTGTAGCCGCTGAACTGGTTCACCGACTGGGGTGTAAGGCCCAGGTGCCCCATGACGGGAATCCCCGTCTCCACCAGGCGGCGGACCGTGTTCGCCGTGCGGCGACCGCCCTCCAGCTTCACCGCCTGCGCGCCGCCCTCCTGGAGCATGCGGCCTGCGTTGCGCACCGCCTCCTCCACGGTGATCTGGTAGCTCATGAACGGCATGTCCGCCACCACCAACGCCCGCTGAGCGCCGCGGACCACCGCCTTCAGGTGGTGCAGCATCTCGTCCATGGTCACCGGGACCGTCGAGTCGTACCCCAGCACCACGTTGCCCAGGCTATCGCCGACCAGGACCAGCGGGATGCCAGCCTCGTCGGCGATACGCGCGGTGGGGAAGTCGTAGGAGGTCACGCAAGGAATGGGTTCGCCCCGCTCCTTCATGGCCTGGATCTCAGCTATCCTCACGCGCATGGCGCACACTCCTTTCCACTCTTACACTGGGGGCCGCTTACCGCGCCTCCAGACCCCAGGGGGGGTCGCTCTCCGCCTGCCCTCCGAAGGAGCCCGGCGTCCTTCGGACCGACTTGTCGGTGGCGCCCCCAGACCCCAGAGGGGTCAGCAGCTCTTCCCACCGGGGAAGCGCTGCCTCGGGCAACCGTCCGCTCGACACAGCCAGCGCCACGGCCCGCCTGGCCAGCGCGGCATAGACCGACTGCAGCTCTGGGGCGTGGCCGCGTAACGCATCGAGGTGGGCCTGGACCGTCCCGGCGTCACCGCGGGGCACGGGTCCCGCCTGCGAGGCCTCGGCGCCCAGCGACCCCAGGTTGTCCAGCGTGGCCTGGACCAGATGCGTCAGCGCCGGGGACACCGAATCAGGCGGCAAGCCGGCGCTCCGCCATACGTTGACCGCGTCGTTGAAAAGCCCCACGAAGTAACCGCAGACCATCACGGCGGCGGCGTGGTAAAGGCCCCGGGCCTCGGCGGGCACCCAAATCGGGGTCCCACCCAGACGCCGGGCCATCTCCGCCAGCGCTTCGAACAGGGGGCCCTGCGCCTCTATACCGTAGGCGGCGCCCCGGAGCGCTTCTACGCCGGGGCTGCCCTCGGCATTGAACGTGTGGACCGGGTGGAAGGAGCCGGTCTCCACCCCCTGCGCGGCCGCAGCCGCCAGGGGCGCCAAGGTCAGCGTCCCACTGCAGTGCACCACCGCCTGGCCAGGATGCCACGCGATGTCGGCGGCAACCTGGACGATGGCGTCGTCCGGGGTCGTGATGAACACCAGCTTGGCGGTATCGGCGACGGCCTGCGCGTCGGTTACGGCGGTGGCGGTGGGAATCCGCCCGGCCAGACGCTCGGCGGACGCACGGGTCCTACTGGCCACGGCCACCACCCGGTAGCCCTGCTGGGCGAGGCCTACGGCCAAGGCGCTGGCGGCGCGCCCCGCGCCCACGAAACCTATCCTCGTCCAAGCGCTATCCATCGCCTTGCACCTCGCGCCAGGCGGGCACACCGCCCAGGCCGTCGGCGTTCCGGATGGCGTTGACGATAGCCTTGGCGACCACCGACGGCGCCAAGGCGAACAGCCGGGGCACGTCGTCGGGAGCTTCCACCGCGCCGGTGGCCAGCGCGAACATGGTGTCGCCATCGTGGAGCGTATGACAGGGACGGATGGCCAATGCCAGGCCGTCGTGGGCTACCTGGGCTAGGCGGTTGGCCTGGGCCTTGGTGAGCGCGGCCGACGTGGCCACCACGCCGATGGTGGTGTTGGTTAAGGGCTGCGGGCCTGGCTGACTCCTGGCCAGCCTGCTGGCGTAGCCTGGGTCGGCGAACAGGGCCACACTGTCCTGCACACGGCCCTTCTCGTCGCGAGGCCCCGCCAGAAGCCGGCCGGAGTCCGGGTCCACCACGCTGCCCACTGCGTTGACCGCCACGAGCGCTCCCAGGACGATGCCGTTGCCCAACTCCAGGCTGGAGGTCCCCATGCCACCCTTCATGGCGACGCTCCGGCCTAGCGCCTTACCCACCGTTGCACCAGTACCCGCACCCACGCTTCCCTGCGCTATAGGTCCCGAGGATGCCGCGGCCGCGGCGGCGTACCCCTCCGTCTCCCCAGGACGGACCCGGTGGTTGATGGTACCAAGGTCGAAGAGGATAGCCGCGGGAACGATGGGGATGGTGAAGTTTCCGACCCGGTGGCCGACGCCCTGCTCCTCCAAGTAGCGCATGACGCCCGTGGCCGAGCTGAGGCCGTAGGCGCTCCCCCCGCTCAGGACCACCCCGTGGACCCGCTCCACCGTGTTCTCGGCGCGCAAGATGTCCGTCTCACGAGTGCCGGGCGCCGGACCGCGCACGTCCACGCCGCCCACGGCGCCTTGCCGGCACAGCACCACGGTGCAACCGGTGGCGTTTACCAGGTCGGTATGGTGGCCAACCTCCAGGCCCGCTATGTCGGTCAGGCCGTCGTCCATTCAGGCCTCCCAGCCGCCTCCGACGAGTCGGGGACCCAGTTACGGTGTCGCCGCCGCCGGGTATCGAGAAGCGCTGGTAAGCCCAAGCCCGTGCGTTGGGAAAACAGGAAACGCTCCGATACTCGGAGCGCTGTGAGCCGATAGCGATAGCGTCGTCCCCGCGACGCCGTCTAGGTCCAGGGGCTCCCAGCGGCTAGTGGACGGCTGATTCAGTTGTCGGACAAGCTCATCTCCACCAGGGGTAGATGGCCTATTTAGGATACGGCGTCGGCCGGCGAGAGGTCAACTGCCGGCAGGGTTTCCCCTGCACCCATATGCGGTGCCCCTGTCGCTCGTTGCAACGTAGCGCCATAAAGCCCACGCCGGGACGCCCGCTCCACTCATCCTTCGACAAGCTCTCCGACTTTGTCGAGAGTCTCGATGAGTCCCGACCTGTTGGGACATCATCGGACAGGACGAGCGGGTTAAAGAGCCGTTCATGGTGAGCCCTTCGACCTTGCTCAGGACAGGTCTGTCGAACCATGAATCCCTCGCCAGTCGGTCGCCAAAAGGGAGGTGCAAAACTCTAGGCTGGATCATTGTCGAAGGGATAAGGAAGTGTTATTCCGAATCGATCCCGGAGCAACCGCATGTCCCTCCGGTCAGTCTCATCAGGTTCGTAACCTGCAACCCCTGGTTGATCCGAAGCACGAACCGCCTGTTCCTCCGGTGTCAAGCATCGTACCTCGCGACCGTTGACCGTCCCAGTGCCATGCAACCCGGGTGCTGAGAAAACCCATTCACCGGCGCCTCTAATTTGCTGAACTGCGCTGCCATCATTTCGAAAAAAGACAGGATGAAAGTCGACCCGGCGGTCTGCGATATCACGAACGACAAATCCTTGGGGTAGCTCATCGGTCATCAAAGAGAAGCCTAGGTCACGAGTTACGCGTATCGCCGCCTCAACGTCATCTGCCCGAATTAATACGTCCAAGTCATCGTGACGGCGTGTCTGCTCTCCAAGCAAGGCATCAATTCCCCAGCCGCCGTCGAGCCATACGTCGACGCCAGCCGATTCGAGCGCATCGATAACTTCGACTACGTCCGCAGCGTGCATCACGCTAGGCATTGTAGAGGGCCGTCAGACGCAGCCACAAGGCGGTGGTGCTGGCGAAGAAAGCAGCAAAGAAGTTTTGCACCTCCCTACGTTAGTACAAGGTTCTTTGGGTGGGCGGACGCCGCGTGTGGCTAGGGAGCCGACGCCTTGTACCAGAGTACAAGGTTCTTTGGGTGGGCGGACGCCGCGTGTGGCTAGGGAGCCGACGCCTTGTACCAGTCGAACACCTCACCGCCGGTCATGAAGCGTACGCCAGGTGTGCTCTTCAAGTGCTCCAGCATCTTCACGTAGTAGGGGAAGCGGTGCGGCTGGCCCACGATGTACGGGTGTACGCCGATAGGCATAACGCGCGCCGTCTCGGGTTTGTCGTGCAGCAAGGTCTCCAGGTGCTCGAGGGCCCGCTCGTACAGCTCGGGCGCCCTATGATGTTGCACGATGTAGATGGGCACATCGTTAAGCTCCACGGTGTACGGGATGGCCAGCAGGGCGCCCTGTTTGACCTTCATCGGGTACGGCTGATCGTCGTTCATCCAGTCCATGACGTACTGGATGCCCTCTTCCGCCAGGATGTCGGGGGTGTCGAAGGTCTCAGCCATGGCCGGGCCCATCCAGCCGATGGGCCGCCGTCCCGTTTTCGCTTCGATGGCGTCGAGGCTGCGACGGATCACCGCGCGCTCGTCATCCTCCACGGGGAGGGGGCGCTGAATGTAGCTGTGCCCGAGGATTTCCCAGCCGCTTTCAATCCCCGCCTCGACCACCCGCGGGTAGCTCTCCAGCAGCGACGCGTTGAGCGACATGGTTGCCTTGATCTCCAACCTGTTCATGGCACTGAGCATGCGCCAGAAGCCCACCCGCAGACCGTATTCGAACCAGCTGAAGTTCTGAACGTCCGGGACGCGGCTCGTGCCGGAGGGCGGCGGATTGATGGGTCGGACGGGCGGCTGGTCAAACGCCCACTCCTCTACGTTGACGACCAGCACCACGGCTACGCGGGCGCCTCCGGGCAGGTGGAGCGGCGGACGATCGACGATGGCTGAGAAGTCGGCGCGGGGATTCGCCACGGCATCACCTCCGAAGTGCGAAGCGGCTGCGTGGTAGTGTAGGTGGCGGCCCGAAGCTGGGCAAGTCCGCTCACCCCCCACCTCAATCCTCCCCCGCACGGGGGAGGAAGGTTCTCCCTCCCGCGAGGGGGGGGGAGTTAGAGAGAGGGGGACCTCGTCAGGACACGAGAGAAAGAAAAGGAAACGGGCCCGTGTAAGTGGGCCCGCCTTGCTAGCTATTTCTTTCGACGGTGCGGGTTAGAGCTTAGTCCACAAAGTTCCTGTCATTCTGAGCCCCCGATTTATCGGGGACGAAGAATCCCTCACCCGAGAGACCCTTCGCTGTTCTCAGGGTGACAAAGAGATGAAACGCATTTCCCGGATAGACCGCTAGATCAGGCCCGCCTGCTGGAAGCTCTTGCCCTCGGTGGCGATGGTGGGTGCGACCACCAGCTCCGCCCGCTCGTGGACCTCCTCGATGGTCGTGGCGCCCACGTAACCCATGCACACCTTGAGCGCACCGATGAAGTTCAGCGTGCCGTCGGTGCGATGGCTGGGCCCGAAGAGCATCTCTTCCAACGTGGACTTGACGCCCACGTTGATGCGGGTACCGCGAGGCAGCGCCGGGTGGGGACTGGCCATTCCCCAGTTGAACCCCTTGCCCGGAGCCTCCGAGGTCTGGGCCATGGGCGTGCCGAGCATGACGGCGTCGGCCCCCGCGGCAAAGGCCTTGCAGAGGTCGCCGCCCGTCCGGATTCCGCCGTCGGTGATGACGAGCACGCGCTTGCCGCCCCGGGTGTAGTGGTCATCGCGCGCCGCCGCACAGTCCAAGGTGGCGGACACTTGGGGCACGCCGATGCCGGTTACCTCGCGGGTGGTGCAAGCGGCGCCGGGGCCAACCCCCACCAGCAGCCCGTCGACGCCCTGCTCCATCAACTCCATCGCGGCGCTGTAGGTCACTACGTTCCCTACTATCACGGGCACCTTGAGCTGCTCGACTATCTCGGAGAGGACAAGGCCTCGGTAGCTCTTGGAGATGTGGCGGGCGGTAGTCACGGTGGACTGGACTGCGATGATGTCTGCCCCCGCTTCCACGGCCATGGGGGCCAGCTTCTTGGTCACCGCGGGAGTTAAGGAGACGGCGCACACGGCACCTGTAGCCTTAACCTCCGCGATACGTTGGCCTATCAGCTTCTCACGGATGGGCGTGGAGTACAGCCGCTGGAAGACGCTGGTCACGTCGTCTTTCGACGCGGCGATGATCTCTTCGATGGCCTGTTCTGGGTCGTCGTAGCGGGTCTGGAGGCCCTCCAGGTTCAGGACGGACAGTCCCCCCAGCCGGGACATGTGGCCCGCGAACGCCGGGTTTGCGACCGCGTCCATGGCGGAGGCCAAGACCGGTGTGGGGAAAACAAATGGACCTATTGCTAGGTCCACCGTGCAAATCTCGGGGTTCGTGGTGACGTCGCCCGGAACTATGGCCACCTCTTCAAAGCCGTAAGCTCTGCGGAGCTCTCTGGTCTGCACCCGTAGTGTGACCACTATCACGCCCCCTGTATGTCGTATTCCTAAGACTGTAGCATCGGGTGGAAGCCTCAGTCAATGTTTTTGCGCCGGATTTCACAATACCTTGACCCCTCAAGCGTAACATAGCCTCGGCGCGGCTGTGTTTTTCTCATGGCCGGGGACCCAAAATTCCGAACGGGCTCACTTGACGCCTCGGCAGGTCGGTGCTAGATTCGAGCTAAACTAGCAGTTGGCCTACCTCGACTGCTAAGGGAGCCAGGGCCGATGTCCCCGACCGCAACCGAATTGGACCAGCGCCGGCATGCGATCTTGGACTTCATCGTCGGCGACTACATTCGTACCGCCGCACCTGTCGCCTCGCAGCAGATTGCCCGCCAGCACACGCTCAATGTGAGCCCGGCGACCATCCGCAACGACATGGCGGAGCTGGAGGAGCATGGGTTTATCTCCCGGCCGCACGCATCGGCTGGCGCCGTTCCGGCGGACCCCGCCTACCGCCTTTACGTGGACCGAGTCTCGCCTCGTTCGCGGGTGCCCAGGTCTGTCCAAGGACTGGTGCAGCGAGACATTCATCCTGGCGAAGCCGACGCGGAGTCGTGGGCCAGAGGTGCGGCCGTGGTGTTGTCCCAGGCGGTCCGCAACTTGGCCATCACCACCGCGCCCCGAGTCTTTCGCGCCCGCATAAAGCAGCTGCAACTAGTCCAGCTACAAGACAGACACGCGTTGTTGGTGTTGGTCATGCAGGAGGCGAGGCTGCGCCAACGCCTGGTGCTGTTTGACGCACCCAAAACGCAAGAGGAGCTTAACGAGCTGTCGGCCAGGACCAACTCGGTGGTCTCGGGAAAGACCGCCGACGAGGTGAGACAGGAGAGGAAGACCGGCGCTGGGTCTGACCCTATGGCCGACCTAGCGGTATCCGAAGCCCTGGAGCTGATGGCGGAGGAGGAGCAGACGCACCCCGAGCGTGCTCACTTGGAGGGCCTTACCCATATGTTGGGACAGCCGGAGTTCGCCGGCGGTGCCCGTGCCCAGCAGGCGCTAGAGGTGCTGGAAGACGAGAACCTCCTGAGCTACGTGATGCCCGAGACTCCCGTCCCGGGCGATGTCCAAGTCATCATCGGCGAAGAGCACCGGCACCGCCAGCTACGCTCCTTTAGCGCCGTGCTGTCCGCCTATGGCCTCCCCGGCACGGTCATGGGCGTTGTCTGCACCTTTGGCCCGACCCGCATGGACTACGCGAGGGCCATCGCAAGCGTGCGATACCTTAGTCAGTTCCTGAGCACCCTCCACGCCGCGTTGGATGAGTCTCGGGGCTGACACGCATTGTCCCCTGGCCCGCCTGCGTGATACGCTGCTATGGACTGTGCCAAGGAGCTCCGAGGCCATCCATGGCTGTAAAACGCGACTACTACGAAACACTGGGGGTCTCCCAGAACGCCACCGAGGAGGAGGTCCGACGGGCGTTCCGTCAGAAGGCCCTGGAGTACCACCCTGACCGGAATAAGGCCCCCGACGCCGCCGAGAAGTTCAAAGAGGTCAACGAGGCCTATCAGGTCTTGACCGACCCGCAGCGACGGGCGCAGTACGACCGGTTCGGCCACGCCGGAGTCGGCACGCAAGCAGGCGGCCCAGGATTTGGCCGTGGATTCGATTCCGACGACCTGCTGGGCGGCTTCGGCTCCATCTTCGACGCGTTCTTTGGCGGCGCCACGTCCGCCCGGCCCCGGGCTGCTCAGGGTACCGACCTGGAATCCGAGGTCCGCGTTACCTTCGAGGAGGCCGCCTTCGGAGCGTCTAAGGAAGTCGCCGTCAAGCGGACCGAGGAGTGTTCCCGCTGCGGCGGCTCCCGAAGCGAGCCGGGCCATCAGGCGGTGACGTGTCCCAACTGTCAGGGCGCCGGCCACGTCCGCCGCACCCAGCGAAGTATCTTCGGACAGTTCGTTCAGGAGACTATCTGTAACGTTTGCCGTGGCCTGGGCCAGGTGGTGAGCCACCCGTGCTCTCAGTGCAAGGGTTCCGGTAAAGAGCAGCACCAAAGGCATATCCGGTTCGATGTACCCGCCGGCGTGGAAGACGGCATCCGCGTTCAGCTTCGAAGCGAAGGGAACGCCGGAGAGCGCGGCGGACCACCGGGCGATCTGTACATCCACCTGAGGGTCGAATCGCACAGCATCTTCAGGCGCTCGGGCTACGACCTGCTCTATGACCTGGATCTCTCGTTCCCGCAGATTGCCCTGGGCGACGAGGTGATGGTCCCCACCCTGGAAGGCGAGGTACCGCTGAAGGTACCGGCGGGTACCCAGACCAGCACGGTCTTTCGCCTGAAGGGCCGAGGTATTCCCCACTTGGGAAGGGACACGAGGCGTGGTGATGAGCTCGTGACGGTGCGGGTCGCTACGCCCAATCGCCTGACCGGGGAGCAGAAACGGCTGCTCGAAGAGCTCCGTCGCTCCCTCTCCGAGGATGGCCATCACAACTGAGCCATCTTCCCGCGCTCCGAGGCCGTGACCCCATGGCGCTTGAACATGCTGGGGGCCGCTCGCCGCGCCCCCAGACCCCAGGTACCTGGCTGGAGCTGAGCATTCACGTGCCCTACGAGTACGTAGAGCCTGTTGCCGAGCTGTTCCGTCGCTACGGTAAGGGCGGCGTGGTAATCGAAGAGGCCACCGCGTTCAATCCCGACGAAGGGGAAGCGCCGCCTAGCCGGTCCAGCGCCACGGTCCGGACCTACATGCCCGCCACCGCCAGCTATCGGACCAATCGCGAGATGGTCCACATCGGGGTCAGCCTTATCTCCCAGCTGCATCCCTTGCCGGCGTTGCAGGAGCGGACGGTAACCGCGGAGGAGTGGGAGTCGGCGTGGAAGGCCCACTTTCCTCTGCTGCGCGTGGGCAGCCGGCTGGTCATCAGCGCTCCCTTCCACGACTACGCGCCGCGCGAAGGCGAGGTGGTGGTCCGGGTGGACCCGGGCCTGGCCTTCGGTACGGGGCACCACCCCACCACCTATCATTGCCTGGAGAACCTGGAGCGGCTTCTCACTCCCGGCTGCCGCGTGGTGGACGTGGGCAGCGGCTCCGGCATTCTGGCCATCGCCGCCGCCAAGCTGGGCGCCGTCGCCGTGACGGGGGTCGAAATTGACCGGGTGGCTCTGCGCGTGGGCCGTGCCAACGTCCGCGCCAACGGCGTCGGGGGCGTCGTCCGGTGCTACCTGGGAAGCGTGCCCCATCGCCGTGTCGCGCGTCACACCGCCGACCTGGTACTGGCCAACCTGAACGCCACGGTGCTTACCGGCCTAACACCCGCGTTGCGCGAGGCGATGAAGCCGGGCGGTTGGCTGATAGCGTCGGGAATCTTGGAAGACCGGCGATCTCAGGTGGAGCGGGCCTTTACGGAGGCTGGGCTCAGCGTGCGCGAGGCAGTGGTGGACGACGATTGGGTCACGCTGCTCGCACATGGGAGTTAGTGTGGTGAGCCAGTCGAACCATGAACGGGGCTCTGCACCTCTCCCACATTTATTGAAAGGATTAGTGACTCACCCTGCTAGAGGTAGCGATACCCTCGTGCTATTCGGGCTCGGCTCGGGGTTCGCGGCCCATCAGCTCTGCCACGGCCTGGCGCGGCTGGAGACCTTCGAAGAGGACGCGGTACGCCGCCTGGGTGATGGGCATGTCCACGCCCAGCTCCCGGCCCATCTGTAAGGCGGCAGGCGTCGTGTCCACGCCCTCGGCCACCTCGCCGCTCAGGCTGTTTAACGCCTCCTTCAACGACCGCCCACGGGCGATCTGCTCCCCGAGCATTCGGTTACGGCTGAGAGGGCTAAAGCAGGTGGCGATCACGTCACCCATGCCGGCCAGCCCGGCGAAGGTCGCGGGGTTCGCCCCAGCCGCCATGCCCAACCGGCTGATCTCCGCCAGACCTCTGGCGACGAATGCCGCCTTGGCGTTGTTTCCGAACTGAAGGCCGTCGCTGATGCCGGCCCCCAGGGCGACGACGTTCTTCAGAGCCCCGGCGAGCTCCACGCCCAGGACGTCGGAGGTGGTGTAGACGCGGAAGCTGCTCGAGTTGAGCAGCACCTGGGCCTGCTGCGCCGCCTCGGGGTTGGCGGAGGCGATGACCGCGGACGAAGGCAGGCCCGCCACGATCTCTCTGGCCAGGTTGGGCCCGGAGAGGGCGCAGAGACCAGCGGCGGCTGCATCCGGTAGCTCTTCGGCCAATACCTGGCTCATCCGCTTGGTGGTGTCGCGCTCCAGCCCCTTGGAAGCGGAGATGACCAAGGGCGCACCTCCGAGATAGGGCGCCAGGCCCCGCGCGTTCTCCCGCAGCGAGTTGCTGGGCACCGCGAAGATGACCGCCGTGGCGTTGGAGAGGGCGTCCGCTGGGTCGCCGGTCACGCTGAGGCTCGGAGGGAAGGGGTAGCCGGGCAACCGCTGGGTGTGCTCGCCAGCCTCGCGGAGCCGTGCCGCCTCCTCCTCGGTGCGGGCGAGGAGCCGGACCGGTACGTGGCGCAGGGCAAGCATCAGGGCGATGGTGGTACCCCAGGTGGTGGTGCCGATGACGGTAACGGGGCTGGGCTGCGGTTGGTTGCTCACGCTGGCGATTGTAGCAGCCCCGACGAGTCGGGGCACCTACTTGCGGTGTCCCTTATCGCGGCTGCTCAACGGCGCGTCCGTAAGCCCACGCCGGGGTGCTTCCTTTTTCCTGTCACCCTGAACGGAGTGAAGAGTCTCTCAGGCCTTTTGCGAGAGATTCCTCGCCCCGATAGGTCGGGACTCGGAATGACAAGACAGGATGGAGGGTAGGCTTCTTCGTCCTGATTGCTTCGGAACTCGGGATGGTAACGCGTGCCCGGGTGCACTAACAGCTACGTGCGGGCCTGGACCTCGGTGAGGATGCGTGCCACGACGTCGGCCAGAGGCATGGCGCCCAGGTCGTCGCCGCTGCGGAGCCGGACGGCGGCGGCGACTGCCTCCGCCTCGCGGTCGCCCACCACCAGCATGTACGGCACCTTCTGGAGCTGGGCGTCGCGGATCTTGGCGTTCATCCGCTCGTTGCGGGAGTCCACCTCGGCCCGCAGCCCAGCGGCGGCCAACTGCGCTCTCGCTTGCTCCGCGTAGGTCAGGTGTCGGTCGGCGATGGGGATGACCACCGCCTGGACCGGAGCTAGCCACACGGGGAACGCGCCCCCGTAGTGCTCCACCAGCACGCCGAAGAACCGCTCCACGGACCCGAAGAGGGCGCGGTGGACCATATACGGCTGGTGCTCGGCGCCGTCCTGGCCCACGTACACCATGTCGAACCGCTCCGTCAGGTTGAAGTCGAACTGGATCGTAGAGCATTGCCACGACCGGCCTATGGCGTCCCGGACCTTGATGTCCACCTTGGGCCCGTAGAAGGCGCCGCCGCCCTCGTCCACCAGGTATTCGAGGTTTCGCCGCTCCAAGGCGCGGCGTAGTGACGCGGTGGCGTACTCCCACCGCTCGGAAGGCCCCACGGCCTTCTCCGGCCTGGTGCTCAGGAACACGTCGTAGTCGGTGAAGCCGAAGGCGGTCAGCAGGTCGAAGGCGAAGTCCAGCACGTCGACCACCTCGTCCTCCACCTGCTCGGGGGTGCAGAAGATGTGGGCGTCGTCCTGGGTGAGGCCGCGAACGCGCATCAGGCCGTGGAGCACGCCGCCCCGCTCGTAGCGGTACACCGTGCCTAGCTCCGTGTAGCGCACGGGCAGCTCCCGGTACGAGCGCTGGTGGAGCTGTAGACCTGAATGTGAAAGGGGCAGTTCATGGGCTTAGCGAAATACTCCTGGCCGTCCACGTCCATGGCGGCGTACATGTTCTCGCGGTAGAAGTCCAGGTGGCCGCTGGTCTGCCAGAGGGCGGACTTGCCGATGTGCGGGGAGTAGACCGGCTGGTAGCCCCGGGCCTGGTGCTGCTCCCTGGAGTACTGCTCCATGATGGCGCGGACGGTGGCGCCTTTGGGGTGCCAGAGGATGAGGCCGGGGCCCACGTCGTCGGAGATCGAGTACAGGTCCAGGTCGCGGCCCAGGCGGCGGTGGTCGCGACGGCCCGCCTCCTCCATGCGCTGGAGGTAGGCGTCCAACTCGTCTTGGGACTCCCACGCGGTGCCGTAGATGCGCTGGAGCATGGCGTTGCGCTCGTCGCCGCGCCAGTAAGCGCCCGCCACCGTCATCAGCTTGAGGACCGGGATCTTCCCGGTGGACTCCACGTGGCGGCCGCGGCACAGGTCCAGGAAATCGCCGTGGCGACAGGTGGTAATGCGTTCGCCCTCGGCCAGGTCGGCGATGATCTCCTGCTTGTAAGGCTGGTCGGCGAAGAGCCCCTTGGCCTCTTCCCGGGTCACCTCGCTGAGCTGGAACGGATAGTCCTTGGCGATGCGCTCGCGCATGACAAGCTCGATAGCCTCGAGGTCCTCGGGCGTGAAGGGACGGGACATCTCGAAGTCGTAGTAGAAGCCGTCCTCGATGGGCGGGCCGATGGCGTACTTCGCCTCTGGGAAGAGCTGGAGGACGGCGTCGGCCATGACGTGCGCGGTGGAGTGGCGGATGCGGAACCGCCGCTCCTCCAGCTCCTGCTCCGCTTCGGTCAGCTGTTTCTCAGGCATGACGTCCTTCTTCGTTTATCTTTCGGTCTGGCCCGGCTGTGTCGCACTACACAGGGGCGGTTGGGGCAACAAAAAGGGCGCTTCGAGCGCCCTTTCGTGCGGTCTGGAGGGGACCGAGCGCCCTAGCTGGTGTCACCGGTGGTCGTTGTCAGCGCGAACGCGCCACCAACCACTGCCGCTGTTGTCGCCACAGAGGTAATTGGACCCGTTGCCATGGAGTATTTACCCACCGTTGCCGCTCGCACCCGAACAGGCTGTTTGACGCCACCAGGGTAACGTCCGAGAATGCGGGTGTCAATGAAGCTGGCGATAGGGAGTCACTCCATAGGGGACCGGCCCGAGAAGTGGCATACCGGAGTCGCGGGCCACGGGCTAGAGCAGGCGAATGGCAGTGCAGACCTCTTACGACTACATCATCATAGGCAGCGGAATCGCCGGCCTCTTCGCGGCGCTGGCGGCCCAGGAGCACGGCTCCGTGCTGCTGCTGACCAAGGGGAGCATCGAGGACTGCAACACTCGCTACGCGCAGGGTGGCATCGCCGCCGCCGTGGGGCCGGGTGACTCCCCCGAGATGCACCTAGAAGATACGCTGAAGGCGGGTGCCGGGCTGTGCGACGAGGAGGCGGCCCGCGTGCTCACCTTTGAAGGTCCGCAGCGCATCGCCGAGCTCACACGCATGGGCGTGGTCTTCGACCAGTTGTACGGGGAAACGGCCCTGGCCAGGGAGGGGGCCCATAGCCAGGCCCGCGTGCTGCACGCCGGCGGAGACGCCACCGGAGCGCACATCGAGCTGACGCTGGCGGACCTGGCCCGCTCGTCGCGCGTGCAGATCATGGAGTACGCCCTGGCCACCCGGGTGCTCGTGGACGGAGGTAGCGGCGACGCTACGGGCATCGAGGCGTTGGACGTTCGCAGCGGCCAGCGAATGGCCTTTGGGGGCCAGTACACGGTCCTGGCGTCCGGTGGTGCGGGCCAGTTGTACCGGTCCACCACCAACCCCGACGTGGCCACGGGCGACGGCGTGGCCCTGGCCTTTCGGGCAGGCGCCCAGCTCATGGACATGGAGTTCTACCAGTTCCATCCCACGGCGCTCCAGCTCCACGGCGCGCCGCGTTTCCTGATCTCGGAGGCGGTCCGAGGGGAGGGCGGCATCCTGCGCAACCCCGCGGGCCAGGCCTTCATGAAGGAGTACCATCCCATGGCCGACCTGGCGCCCCGGGACATCGTCGCTCGGGCGGCCGTGACGGAGATGGAGCGGGCCGGCTCCGATCACGTGCTGCTGGACGTGACGCACCTGGCGTCGTCCCGAGTCTTGGCCCGGTTCCCTACCATTCACCAGACCTGCCTCGAGCACGGCGTGGACATGACCCGGCAGCCGGTCCCGGTGGCACCGGCGGCCCACTACATGATGGGTGGCGTCAAGACCAACCTTTGGGGCGAGACGACCATCCCACGGCTGTACGCCTGTGGTGAGGTGAGCTGCGTCGGCGTCCACGGCGCGAACCGGCTGGCAAGCAACTCGTTGCTGGAGACCATCGTCTTCAGCAAACGGATTATCGAACGCACCTTGGCCAACGGGAGGGGAGCGGCCACTGACGGCCCCAGCCATCCGACGACACGCCAGGAGCGGCTCGTTCGCGTGTCGCCCAACGGCCCAGCGTTGGCCGATGCACCGGCGCTGGACCTTTCCGCCCTCCAGGCGCTGATGTGGCAGGACGTGGGTATCGTGAGGACGGAGTCGCACCTGAAGAACGCCGCTGGCGTCCTGGGCGAGTGGAGCCAGGTGGCGCCCGCCTCAGGCGACCGGGCCTCCCATGAACTGTCGAACCTGGCGCTGGTTGGCTGGCTGACGGCGGAGGCGGCCCTGACGCGCCAGGAGAGCCGAGGGGCCCACCACCGATCCGACTACCCGGAGCCGTCGACCGACTGGGCGTACCACCTCACCTTCGTGGCGGCTGAGTAGGCGTGGTGCCAAGAACTCCGTTCGTGGTTCGACAAGCTCACCATGAACGGAGAGCCTTCGGCGTTCCACTAGGGGATAAACGCCCGCTTTCCGAGGTGCCAGACCAAGCATGAGTGAGATCGCCGCGGTCCTGCTGGCGGCCGGCGCTTCCCAGCGCATGGGGCGCCCCAAGCCGCTGTTGCCCTGGCTGCAAGGCCAGCCCCTCATTGCCTGCCAGACTCAGGCCCTCCACGATGCAGGGTACAGCCCCATCATCGTGGTGCTGGGGTCCGAGGCGGAGCGTATCCGCCCCGTCGTGCCCGCGCTCCCTGGGCTGACGGTGGTGGAACACTTCGGCTATCGGGAGGGGCGGGCCACCTCGGTGGTACAAGGCCTGCAAGCGCTACCGGCAGATACGGGCGGCGTGGTCGTGCTCAACGTGGATTCGCCCCGGCCAGCCGCGATGCTAGGCTTGCTGAAGGAGGCCTTTGAGACGTCACGACCAGCGCTGACGGTGCTGGCGCACGGCGGCCAGTTCGGCCACCCGTGGCTCTTCTCGGCGGGACTGCTGCCGGAGCTGCTGGCCATCAGCGAGGAGCGTCAAGGACTTCGGGAGGTGGAGTCGCGACATCGGGACGAGTGGCTGCTGGTGGAGGCCGGCTCGCCGGTGGCGCTGACGAACATCAACACCGACGCGGAGTACCAGGCCGCGCGGGCGGTGGCGCAAGAAGCCGAAAACCCTTCTTGAAAGAAGGGTTTCCAGACCTTCCCAAGAACTTTAAGCTTGAAGGGCGCGGGAAACTTTCCAAAGTTTCCCGCTTTCATTCCCCCTACAGCACGCGGCCGTCGTCGTGACGCAGCATGGCGCGGCGCAGCAGCGGGACAGGCGGTGCGCCATGGCCCAGCAGCTCGTCGTGGAAGGCACGCAGGCTATAGGCGGAGCCTTGCTCCGTCTGCCAGTCGGCGCGCAGCTTGTAGATCATCAGCTTGCCCAGGGTGTAGTTCAGGTAGCCCGGGTCGAAAGTGCCCCTCATCGCCTCCCGCTGGGCGGGTAGCTCCTCCGTGTAGGCGTTCTCTTGAAAGAACCGCGTGGCCTCTTCCGGCGTCATCCCCTGGGCGTGCATGCGGATGGAGCAGAGGAGCCGGCAGTTGCGCACCAGCGCCTCCTTGGCCTGGGCCAGCGCCATCCTAGGGTCGCCGTCCCCGTAGCCCGCCTCGAGCATCATCTCCTCGCAGTAGTGGGCCCACCCCTCCACGAAGGAGTAGGCGCCGAACACCTTGGCCACGTCGGACGGCGCCTGACGCTCCCGGAGCGCGTGGACGTAGTGGCCGGGGTATACCTCGTGGATGCCGATGACGCGCAGCGACGGGTAGTTGAAGTTGCGGAGCCACTCCTCGGCCTGCTGGGGAGACCAGTGCGGCTCCACGGGGGTGATGTAGTAGAACGACTCCGTGGCCACCCGCTCGAAGGGACCGGCGGAGTCCATGGCGGCGAAGGCCCACCGCATGAAGGGAGGCGTCTCCTTCACGCTGGCCCGCACCTCCGAGACCACCGACGCCACTCCATGGTCCACCACGAAGGCGCGCAGGTCCTCCAACACCTCCCGCGTCTCCGCCACCAGCCGGTCGGCTGACGGGTGATCCTGGCCCAGCAGGGCCATGGCCTCGCTCATGGGCGCTCCTGGCACTACCCGGCCCGCCGCCTCCCGAAGCCGGTCCTGGTTTCGGCGCAGGTCGGTCTCGCCGACGGCTTCCACCTGGGACAGCGGCAGGTCCAGCAGCTCCCCGTAGCGCAGCATGCCGGTGAAGAGCGCGTCGCCGATGGCGAATTCGGGCGTTGCCGTGTCCCGGAGGCCCGTGAGGAACTCCACGAACCCGTTGACCGCGGCAAGCGCCGCCGCCCGCGCCCCCTCGATCTCTCGGTCCAGCGCTCCCATCGGGTGCTGGCGTAGGAACTGGGCTAAGTCCTCGGCGTAGAACGCGGCGATCCCCTGATAGCTTTCGATGTTTGCATCGAGGACCGGCGTGGCAAGCGGCGGCTCGATGAGGGCGCGGACCGACTCCAGGTAGCCCGGCACGCCTCCGAGCAGGCGGGTCATCGCCTCCATCCGCTGCTCCAGGGGCGCGTAGGAGCGCTCCATGTAGCCGGTTACCTCGATGGGGTACTGAAGGGCCATGGGGTCGGTCCGGAAGGGACGCCACCTCTCCAGGTGAAAGCGCTCCTCCTCCAGGGCCGCGACCAGGAGGTGACGGTCGAACCGTCGCTGGGCATCCAACGCCTCCTCGGGCACGGCCTCGACCGCCTCTAGTGCCTCTCGGAGCTGCCGAACTCGGCCCGCCATGGCCTGGGCGGACACGTCGGGTAGGAGGCCGTCGTACTCGTGCAGGCCAAGGCCAGCCGCCTGGGAAGGGTGCGCCTGCCACCGCTGCGCCAGGATACGGTTGACCAGGGCATCGAAATCGGCGGGACTGGCAGTCATCGCGCTTCTCCCGCTGGGCAGAGTTGGGGAACTATTCTAGTGTGGTGAGCTCCGATTCCATACGGAGTCCGGTAGGCCGGACCTGTCGAACCATAAACGCCCACCCTTCGACAAGCCCTTTGGCTTCGCCAGGACAGGCCCAGGACGAGCGGATTTTCCCCGTTCGTGGTGAGCCTATCGAACCATGAACGGGGCTCTGCAACTCTCGCTACATTTATTGAACGGATTAATGACTCAGGATTCTGGTCGGTGAGGAGGGCCGTCGCTTCGCTACGCCCGGGCGACCCACACCAGGTCGGAGCTATCCTCTGCCACGGGGTTACCGTCGAAGTCGCCGTACACCACCTCCACCGTGAAGCCGCACGTCTCCAACAAGTGCTGCATCTCGTATCGGAACGTGTAGCGGATCGTGAACTCGCGGTAAAGCCGTCTCAGCACCGTGGCGTCCTGGTCCAGCTCCTCGATAACGAGGCGAGCGGCGTTGGTCTGCGCCAGGTGGTCCCACCGGTTCTGTCCCCACACCACGAAAGTGTGGCCGGTCTCCTGCTGGGGCACGTCGCGGACGTGGAACATCGTAGGGTCGTCAACCGCCAGCATGGGGATATCGGGCGCGAAAATGTCCAGCGCCAGCCTGCCTCCGGGCGTGAGGTGCGCTTTGGCGTTGGCCAACGCCTGACGCTGGTCGTCCACGGTGAGCATGGACTGGAACGACCGGAACGGCATGATGACCAGGGGAAACCGCCCTTCCAAGCCCACGGTGCGCATGTCGCCATGGACGAAGTGGCACCGAGCGCTCAGCCCTTGGTCATCGGCTTTACGCTGTGCCGCCTCCAGCATGCGGGGCGAGATGTCGATGCCCACCACGTCGAAGCCGGCGCCCGCGATGGCCAGGCTCACGCGTCCGGTGCCGCACCCAAGCTCCAGCACCGGGCCGCCGCTGACCAAAGACTGCTGCACATAAAAAGGGATGTCGTGGGTCAGGTAGGCGTAGACCCCGTCGTAGATGTCCGCCCAGTCGTCGAACGGATGTTGGGAGCGCATGGGCCGTATTGTACGGAGCGAAGGCCGGGAGCGCTATCGCTTAGCTCGGCTGGCCCATGCGCTGGAGGGCCCGACGGACCCGCTCCTCGACGGAGAGGCCGTCGTCCTGCTCCACGGACAGCGCCTGCCGCGCCTCCAGGGCCGAATACCCCAGGGCCGCCAGTGCTCGGAAGGCCGGGTCCTGATCGACGACGGGCGTCACCGTGCCGGCCGCCAGGACCGGACCGAACTCCTCTTCCAGCTTGCCCCTGAGGTCTAGGATGATGCGCTCGGCGGTGCGCTTGCCCACGCCTTGGGCTTGGCTGAGGGTATTCGCGTCGCCCGCCACGATTGCCGCGGCTATGCCCTCCACCTGGGCGATGGAGAGCACCGCCAGCGCGCCCTTGGGCCCGACGCCGCTGACGTCCAGGAGGGACTGGAACAGCCGCCGCCCGGGCTCGGTGACGAAGCCGTAGAGCTGCAGGTCGTCCTCCCGGACCACCAGGTGCGTGTGGAGCCGCACCGTAGCGCCGCGAACGCCAAGGCTGGCGAGGTCCGGGGCTGGCACGTGCACCTCTAGCGTTACGCCGCCGACCCTGACCAGGGCGTAGTCGAGGCCCGTCGCCTCCAGCACCCCCTCGATGGCTGCGATGAGGCTCATGCTTGCCTTGACGGCCTGGAAGCACGGTAAGCGGTATCCAGACCCTTTACGCGCTCGGTCGCGCTCCACTCGCGCAGGTGGCACAGGGCGACCGCCAGGGCGTCGGAGGCGTCCTCCGGCATGGGTTGCGGCTCCACTCCCAGGGCCAGCTGCACCATGCGCTGGAGCTGGTCCTTGGTCGACGCACCGTGGTCGGCCACGGCAAGCTTGATCTGAGTGGGGGCGTAGCGGAAGACCTCCATGCCTGCCTCCGCGGCCAGCACCAGGGCGATGGCCTGGGCTTGGCCCACGGCGACGGCGGACTTCGCGCCGCGCTCCACGTTCACGAACGGCTCCTCAACGGCCATGTGGTCGGGACGCCAGCGGTCCACCACCACCTTCAGGTCCGTGTAGAAGCGGTAGAGCCGCTGGTGCAGAGGAACGGCCGGTCCAGCCACCAGGCAGCCCCATTCGAGGCATTCGGGCGTGTCCGCCAGGGCGCCCAGCACGCCGAACCCCATCCGATGCGTCCCAGGGTCTACGCCGATAATCCGCAAAGCGTCTTTCCGTGCTTCCGGCTGCGAGCCTTGACTTCGGTCGGCGTTATTCTACGACTTCGGTCGGCGTTATTCTACCAAGCAGGGGTGCGGCTCCACACGCGGCTGATGACACCGTTGCGGGGGATCTTCATTCGTGCTGTCCGATGATGTCCTCCGGACTCCTTCGGAGGACTCATCGAGACTCTCGACAAAGTCGGAGAGCTGGTTGGAGGACGGGCGCGGCAATACCCGCGCTACTTTTGGGCTAGAGGTTAGTTATTAGACGGGTTACGGCACCTTGAGCGAGGCTAACTGGTCTGCGTTCCTGAGGCCACTACCATAGGCAGATGGGGCCAATTAATGTTGCAGCCTTCCGAGGTGTTCGACCCTTTGAATGACGTAACATGAAAGCTACTATAGGGACCATGAGGAAGGGATTGTGCTGGCTCGTCACTGTGGCCTTGACCGCGGTGCTGTTGGTGGCATGCACTCAGCCGGAACCGCCGCCTACTCCAATACCTACCTCCACTCCTACACCCTTACTAGCAACAACTCCCCCTCCGACTCCTACGCCCACACCGACGTCTGAGCCCACTCCCACACCTACTCCAGATCCAACCTCGGCCTCGACGCCTACGGCCGCTCCAACTCAGAGCGTACGGAGGGCGACACCGACTCCTACGCCGACAGCGACTCCCGCCGCTACCCCGACCCTCACACCTGCACCGACAGCGACTCCCACTGCTACCCCGACACCAACCCCAACGCCGTCACCCACACCTACGCCTACGTCTGTTCCCGCGGCCGAGGAGTGTGTGAGTAATCCTGCTCCCCAGTTCACTGCTCACTTCACCGACCTGACCAAGATAGAGTTTATCGAACCCCCACCGACGGGAGGCAGCAACTTTTTCAAGACCCGGTCGTATGTGAACATTGCCAGGGACGAGAGCGGCGATTGGTATGAGGTGCCGGTGTACGTGCCCGTCGACTCGGAGATGACCCACATAACGTTTTACGCCGATAGAGTGGAGGACCCAGGGGAATACAGCGTCAGCTTCAGGGTCAGCTGCGAGGTAACTTATAACTTTGACCACGTAGCGCGTTTGGCCGAAACGATTGCGCCCTTCGCGCCCACCATACTCTCGTACACTACCCGAGATGCGGGAGTAAACACGTCGGTGTACCTAGCGGCTGGCACCCTCATCGGCTACACCGGCGGGACGCCGCAAGCCCATAATTGGGATTTCGTCTTTTCCAACACTGCTGAATTCGGCAAATTCATCAACCAGGAGCGGTATGAAAACGCCGACATTTATGGGCCTCTCAGGAGGGTGCTACATGCCGACTGCCCGTATGACTACTATACCGGGGCGATGCGTCGGGAGTACGACGTCCTCCTGTCCGGCATTGCCCCTGGTGAAACCTGCCTGGTAACCCGCGATCAGCCGGGCACCATCCTGGGACAGTGGTTCAAGGAGCCCTACGTCCCCGGGGACCCTGTAGAGTTCGACCCCGGTTTCGGCGTCGTTGTGCGGCTGGGATATACATCTGGGATATTGATAATTCCTCAGATCCGGATCGATGTTGAAGACCAGCCATCCGTGTGGATTGACGAGCTCCAACCAACCTACGTCGACCCGAGTATTGCAATCGAGCATTGTTACGAGCACGAAAAGTGGGTAGACGAGGCTCCCCCCTACCATGTCTACCTCAAGCTGCTGTCCGATATGGAGATGGCTGTGGCATTTGGGGAGGGAGGCTGCCCCCAGCAGCTGCCAGCGGGGTACCAAGTCTACTACCGCTAGGAGCCTAGTTGGTTTCATCGATGCGGCCAACAGCGTTCCCCTGCGTTGGCATCGCCGTCACCGATGCGTCGCACCGTGCCCGAGGCAATGCCAATACCGGCTGATGAAGGCCAAGCGCGGCAATACCTGCAAGGCATGCCTAACGGTTCGAATCCCCTATGGTGGGACTGTAGAAGGGATTTTGGCCTTGGATGTAATGTTCGTCAGGGGGCCGTTATACTAGAGTCACTGTTCTGAGAGGACCCCTAATGCAACCGCGACACAAGGTATTTGTCAGCTATCATCACGACAATGACCAAGCCTACAGAAATGCGTTTGAGCAACTATTCGCGAACACCTACGACATAATGGTATCAAAGTCGGTTCAGATCGGTGACGTCGATCCAAACCTAGCGGTGGACACTGTGCGACAGAAGATTCGCGACGAATACTTGCGAGATTCGACAGTTACTGTTGTTCTGATAGGCTCACAAACCTGGCAGAGGAAGCACGTGGATTTGGAAATAGGATCGAGCATTCGCCATACTCAATTCAATCCACGCTCTGGACTGCTCGGGATTCTTCTTCCTACTTATCCGCTCCTTTCTCCCAGCACATACAATTCATACACCATCCCACCCAGACTTCGTGACAATATTGAATGCGAGTTTGCGAAGATATACTATTGGGATTCCAATCTGGTCAATGTATCCAATTCGATACATGATGCCTTTCAACGTAGAAACAACATTACACCGGACAACTCATACCCATCTTTTGTGAACAATCGCAGCGAGACCAGGTGGTATCCATGAAATGGAAAGAATGGCTGGAGGAATGGAGTATGACGTCACTAAAAATTAAGACTCCATTTCTAGACATGGACTGGGCCCCTAAAGACGAAGATAAAGATGCTGCTTGGGAGCTATACATTGAACTCCTTACACGGACTACCACACAGCAATTACCTGGCGAACATGGTGCTGAGACCACTGCGTTAGAAAGTGTTTATATGCTTTTCGATCTCACGCGAGAGGTGATCAAACGCAGAGGACGCTCCTGTATCGAGTTTTCAAAAATTGCAATTGTGATACTGAACCAGAAAATTCGGCCATTTTCTGCAAAATGGCATGGAGAAATGACTGTCGGCGCATTTGATGATCCGACGAAACGCAAACAATTCCGCACTGAACTGGCAGAACTTCAATCTGTACTAATGATTTACACCAGGATGCTCGCCGATATGGCACGGATTGAAGATATATCGGAGCTTGAAGAAGTGGAAGGGATTGCATCGTCGCGCGGGACCCGCCCTGACGCCCGTCGCTGAGCTCAGTCATGGAGTCGCCGGCGATTATTCGTGGCGGTACTTCTCCAGCACGTCGTCGGAGAAGTCGGCGTTGGTGAACACCTGGTTTATGTCGTCCAGGTCCTCTAGCTTGTCCAGCAGGCGCAAGGTCTGGGCGGCGGCTGAGTCGTCCAAAGGCGTGGCCGCCTTGGGAAACATGGTGACCGTGGCTGAGGCGGGGTCCATGCCATGGTCGAGGACGGTCTGCCGGATGTCGTCGAGCGTCGTGGGTGGGCCGGAGAGCTCCAGCAGACTGTCCTCTATCTTGAACTCCTCCGCGCCCGCGTCGATGGCCGCAGGGCCAGCTCCTCCGCCTTCTCGCCGTCCAGGCCCTCCACGGTGACCACCGCCTTGTTTTCGAACATCCACGCCACGCAGCACGGCCTCGGGTGGGTCAGCGTGCAGCTACGGGTGCAACCGGCACGCGGGCGCCGTGGGTCACGATAGTACCTGCAGCCTGGGCGTCTCCGTCCTCTGCGTAAAACGTCACAGTGATGGTGTCGGCGATGCCGCGCTCATAGTCGAAGTTGCTCGCCAGTTGGTTCAAAGCGTGCGCGTGGAGTTCCCACCTGATTTGGTCATTGCGCACTGTGACCTCCTCATCAACTAAAACAATCCCTGGCATGGTCACAATGACTCGCACCGTCTCCCCGGTCCAGCCGCTCGGAAGCCCTGCTTCGAAAGTAGACCGTCTCACGTTGGTGTACCACTCGGCTGGTGTCAATCGAGCCAGGTCGGTCTCGACCTCGAGCGCATGGGTCTCCGGTCCAGTCACGACAAAGGTGAAGGTGCTGCCGTCAGACGTCAGGGGACCGCCGGTGGGGTACGGCTCCTGCACTGGCCCAGCGCTGGTCAGGCCGTCATGGGTGACTTGCAGCGCCACGGTCCACAGGCCGGGCTGGTCCAGCACGAAGTCATCCGCTGGATCGTAGAAATATCCAACAGCGTTGGCGCGGCCGTCGAAGGTACGGGTGGTCCCATCGGGCGTGGTGACGGTGTACTCGACGCGGCTGGGCAGGGTCGGCATGATTGGTCCGGCCATACGGAAGGTGTCGCCGGTCTCCAACATCGCTCCTGGGCGCACGCCTAGGGGCAAAAAGAACATGTCTATGTCTCGTCCGTGGACGGTAAAGAGCGGCCCACCACTTGGACCACCCGCAGCTCCCTGAAACGGCGGCATGAAACGCGACCCGAGCGGGTCATCCAGGCTAGTATGCACCCAACCCGACCCATAGATGGCGTATATGCCTTCACCGGCAACCTCGTCTCGGATCACCGCAGCGCCGTACATGAACTTGAAATCCCCTGGCAGATCCCCCTCACGGCCATTGCCTGACTGTGCATGATAGGCACCATCAAATCGCCAGTAGGACCCTGACACATCATCGCCCTGGATGACCTCGCGCACACGCACGCCTGGCCGCTCCGCACTACTGTACATATACGCCCACAGGCCTATTTCATCCGGATGCGAACCCTCTTGCCTTGCCGAACTCTCGGGCATCGTGACGAGAGGTAATTCGCCAGCCTGGAGCATATCTTCGAATGTATGATCAAATGGCGATCCGTCTTCTCTGGCCTTTCTTTCGGTTTGAGCAATCGCTCTTGCGACAAGTGGGTGGTGGATATCTAAGGGCTGGACACTCATCTGGGTCGCAACCGCGTCACCTGCCATCGTAGCGCCACCTTCAGGCTGGGGTATACCCCATAGGATGTCGCCAGTGAAATAGGGGAAGTGCATGTGAGCGATGTCCTCGATATCTAACGAGCTTTCGAAGGCCCACGGAGGGAAAATCTCCCTCTGTCCATCTGGTCCACGTCGCCCGTGAGCTATGAAAGGCACATCCGGTGTGGCAACGACGCTGCCGAAGCGCAGACGTCCGACCCACAGATTCTGGTCAGCGTCGGTGTACCGCGCCTCTACATCAATCCTGTACTCACCATCTCGCTCAAAGGTGAAGGACCTGCCGTTTCCATCCCACCAGCCGTACTGGTTGGCCCGGCCGCTGAAGGTCTCTTCGCTGACGGTCTACAGTCAGCGATAATGGGACACATATAAGGGTAGGAAAACCCGAGAGTCGGAGGGTGGTGTGAGCTCCTGAAATGAGGGTAGAGCTACCCACAGAAAGGAGCAGATGTGTCCCAACTAGAAGTAAGCAAAGCAGAGGCCGCCGAGGAACGAAGCGAGCAGACCAGGTCTTTCGTCCGCACAGTGAAGGCGGCTGCCCGACGTAAGTACACCCCCGAAGAGAAGATCCGAATTGTTCTGGAGGGCTTCCGCCGCGAGGTCACAGTCAACGACCTGTGCCGGCGGGAGGGGATCAAGCCCCACCCCTACTACTCGTGGACCAAAGAGTTCATGGAGGCGGGCAAGGAGAGGTTGACCCGTGACTCGGTTCGGGACGCCACTCAGCATGAGGTAGGGCAACTCAAGCGAGAGAACGGGGAACTCAAGGAGCTAGTGGCCGATCTGTCGCTGGAGGCGTACCGTCTCAAAGAAACGGCCATCCCCATGCCCCAGGACGCCACCGGTACCAGCGGATGAGCGCCCCGGAGAAGGCAGAGGTAGTTACCAAAGTATCCTCGTCTCCCCTCCCCAAGCGAAAGGTCCTCAGAGAGCTGGGCATCCCTAAGAGCACCTACTACCGGTGGCTCAGACGCCAAGACCAACAAGGACTTGAGGACCGACCAGGAGGCGATCAGCCACCATGGAACCGTCTTACTATTCAGGAAGAACGCTCAGTCCTGTTATCAGCCAGGGAGATGCCAGAGCTGAGCTGCCGTCAGCTGGCCGCGGGGATCACCGACAACCAGGGCTTCTCAGTCTCAGAGTCCAGCGTCTACCGTATCCTGGGCAGGGAGGGCCTAGTGAAGAGGCCTGAGATGCGGTTGGCCGCGGGGAAGGAGTACCACCTCAAGACCACAGGACCTCACCAGATGTGGGCCACCGATGCCTCATACTTCAGGGTGGTTGGGTGGGGCTACTACTACCTGGTCACCGTTATGGACGACTACTCCCGCTTCATCCTGGCTCACAGGCTTCAGCAAGATATGACGGCCGACTCCTTCATCGAGGTGGTCCAGGATGCTGTGGACACGACCAGCATGGACCAAGTTCCAGTCACAGACCGCACCAGGCTGCTGAGTGACAACGGTCCAGGCTATGTCTCAAGAGCATTCAGGGACTACCTGGGGATGGTTGGCATCAAGCACATCCTAGCAACTCCTTTCCACCCTCAGACCAACGGGAAGCTGGAGCGCTACCACCAGACCATCAAACGGGACGTCAACCAGGTGCCTTATGAGTTGCCCGCCGACCTTGAGGCTGCTATCGCGGCCTTCGTCAGCTACTACAACTACCGGCGCTATCACAAGGCTCTGGGCAACGTGACACCATCAGACGTGCTCAAGGGAAGACGGCAAGAGATCCTACAACGCAGGAAGGAGGTGAAGGCTCAAACCACCGAACGGCGACGACGCTACAACAGGGCCCTCAGGGAGCTCGCCAGACCTCCATCCAGCCCCTGATCTCTCGGCTCCCAATGTGTCCCACTTTTGTTGGTTGCTAACATCGCTGACCTGACCGTCGGCGGCCACGTGCAAGACGCTATACCTGACCTGGGCCGGATAACCAGGCACAATGGTCACGGTAACCGGTATGGAGTTACCCACCTCTAAGGGCGTAGTGGGGAGCAGCGCAGTCTCAATATCCAGCACGTTGGCCACCGTCACATCGTAGGTGCCACAAATCTCATAGGTGCGCCCCCCAAGATCGTCAACGTGGCCGTCCAGGGTGATAATGTACTCGCCGTCCACCGGGAACCTGTAAGCAAAGGTATTGCCATCCCCGAGTAGTTGGGGCATCTCCCTAAGTTCGCCCCCACCGGCGCCAAGGGTATCTCCCCATGGTGTGCTTGGTGACTTCACTGCGTATCGCGTCAACGGCGCGGGCCCGAGGACTTCGGTCACGCCATCGGGCCCTCTCACGATTATGGTCAACTCACTGGCCACCAAATCGAGCGGTATGGCTGGTGGGGTCGAAATGTTCGAGTCCCCGGCATCCAGCATTGGTAAGTAGGGCTCCAGTCGGTACGTCCAGGGTTGACCATAGCCATCAAGGCGCGGTATGACAGGATCGTGACGCGTAACGGCCCGGGGGCTGATATCGAACACCCCTTGATCTTCGCGTGCCAAAACGCCGCCGCGTGAGCCCTCGCTCACTTGGTCGGCCAGCAAGGTAGTGGCCAGCCGCATCGGCTCTGGGTTCCCGATGGTGACCGTTCCAAGCGTTGCTAGGTAGAATGCAGAACTATTTACGGGAATCTTCAATTGCCGTAATCCGGCAGGCCCCAACCCCAAGTCTCCCAGCTCCGACAACTCTCCAGCGGTCAATGCGTACACACCCGGCCGGACACCTCTCGGTGCCTGGAGAGTTGTGTCGATACGGGATGACCAGTATGTACCGTCAAATTCCCAATCGAGGTCAACGCTGCCAAGATCGACGAAGCCTCCTCGTGGAAGATCGCGCAACGTGGGTTCGATTGGCAGATCCGTCGCCGTTAGGAATGGGGTAACAAACTTGAGGGCGCGGCCTACTTGCCGCCCGTCAACGTCTCCTAGCAGACTGGCATAGAAGTTGAGGGAAACGGTAGGGGGTTTGTTAGAGGGGCCAGTAAGAAGGCTTGTTTGTCCAAGGATCTTAAATGAATCGCCAGGTATGAGTGCATCTCGCTCAAACGCACCCACGATAGTCCACGGCGCGTTTTTGTTCTCCTCACAACACACACGGGCACCGGCACCGAAGGGGATGCCGTTTATGGTCGGCTCGACGGGTACACGCATCAACACACCCGGCGCAATGAGGTCACCTATGGAGTCAAACTGCTGGATATCGGGACGGATGTACCTGCTAGTCGTATCCTGTTTGATAAGGACGTGAGTGCCGGGCACTCCGATGACTTCGGTCTCAAACGCGCCGTGCGCATCTGCTCTCAGTATAGTGTAGTCATTTAACTCCAGATTACCTACCAACAACATCGCGCTGTCGGGTACTGCCCCCGAGCCGCCTATTACCTGTAAGCGCAGGGTCTCTGGGTCGTAATCTAGGGAAATGACCCGTGTGTCAGGTGCAGAGAGCCTTCGTTCAGCCTCTTGTGCACTTCCCCTCAATGCAAATCGTCACTCGGGATCAACTTCATCGACCGCTGGAGTAATAGCGAAAGGCCTCCAAGAATCTGCCGTGCGCCATGTCGGCCCACAACACTCACCAACCCTGACCTCGATCTCGAGGAGGTGCACGCTGTCAGGCGAGCCCAGATCCCTCAAGTCCACCCGGGCCTCTAGAGCAGGGCCAAAATCGAAGCTGGAGTACTCAGTCTCACCGAGGTCCTGCCACTCATCGGTAATGTCGTAGAGCAAGGCCCTATCCCAATCCGGCGACCATTCCAATCCCAGCCGTCTTGAACCGGCCTGCACATCGATCTCGAACGTTTGGAAAGGCGCATCTGCATCCACCACATTGACGAGCATGTATAAGGCATGTTCATTGACAAAGGCGTAGCCGCCGGTGAGATCTAGGAACCCCTTTTCGGCATCCCCGGCCGGGTCGATGGATAGGACTGGTCGCTCAGTCCAGTCGTTAGCGCTTCCATCAATGCGTACGCGGGTCTGATTGGCTGGCGGAACCGTGGGTGTCAGCGTTCTCCTCTGAGTGGCTGTTTCCGACGATGTAAGCGGGTCAATCTCACATGTGGCACTGTCACCGCCACTCCAGGCACGGGAGCAGTAGGGGTTGCGAGGGGTTGAAGGGTGGAGGGCGCGGAACTCAGGGTTGGGCTTGGTGTGGGGGTAGCAGTGGACGTGGGCGTCGCTTCAGGTTGCCGACAAGCTGCCACCAGCAATGAGCCCAACAGCAACAACACGAAGGCCAAGCGTGGGAACGCGCCCATGGTCTCTATAGTAGCTTTTGTGTTATGGATTGCAAGGTCGCTAATACGTCGGCGTTTCCAGAGGAATTTGCCTCATCGGCCTTTGCCGGGCCTCAAGGATGCAGACCAGTTGCCCCGCTTGAGGGGGTCAAGTTCGGCCTACAGGCTTTTCACGAATTCAGGGTGAACGTGGTCCTTCCCTTTCCGCAAATCGTATCGGGCAAAGCAGTGCCGCGCTCAAGGAAGCCCTGAACCGCCGATAGTCGGCGGCGGCTACTCGTGGCGGTACTTCTCCAGCACGTCGTCGGAGAAGTCTGCGTTGGTGAACACCTGGTTTATGTCGTCCAGGTCCTCAAGCTTGTCCAGCAGGCGCAGGGTTTGGGCGGCGGATGAGTCGTCCAAAGGCGTGGCCGCTTTGGGAAGCATGGTGACCGTGGCTGAGGCGGGGTCCATGCCGTGGTCTAGGACGGTCTGCCGAATGTCGTCGAGCGTCGTGGGAGGGCCGGAGAGCTCCAGCAGGCTGTCCTCTATCTTGAACTCCTCCGCGCCCACGTCGATGGCCGCCAGGGCCAGCTCCTCCGCCTTCTCGTCGTCCAGGCCCTCCACGGTGACCACCGCCTTGTTTTCGAACATCCACGCCACGGAGCCGGCCTCACCCAGGCTCCCGCCGCCCCGGGTAAACACGGTGCGCACCTCGGAGGCCGTCCGGTTGCGGTTGTCGGTCAGGGCGTGCAGGAGGACGGCGGCCCCACCCGGCCCGTACCCTTCGTAGATGGACTCCTCCAGATTGGCGGAGTCGTTGCCGGCGCCCAGGCCCTTTTTAATGGCGCGCTCGATGTTGTCGGCCGGCATGTTGGCCTGCTTGGCCTTGTCCATGACCAGCCGCAGCCGAGTGTTGGAGGCCGCGTCGCCGCTGCCGCCCTGACGAGTCGCCACCGTCAGCTCCCGCGCCAGCTTGGTGAATACGATGCCCTTCTTGGTGTCGTTAAGGCCCTTCCTATGCTTGATGTTGGCCCACTTCGAGTGGCCGGACATGGAAACGGACTCCCTTGCGGAGGAGTGATATGTAACGCGCGTCGCGTCATCAATATAACATTCGGAGGTGCGGCCCGCATGGCCCCGACCGCCGCTCATGGGGGCGGCTTAGCACCTGGGATTCGCGGTAACGTCCAGGCGCGTGGCTGAGGGCGTATGCTACAATGCCGGCACTCCCCCGCTTCGTGAGCGCGTATGGCCGAACACATATTCATTGGGGTGGCCTGGCCCTACGCCAACGGACCGGTCCACCTGGGCCAACTGGCTGGATGCTACCTATCCGCCGACGTCTTCGCGCGCTATCACCGGCTGAAGGGGAACCGGGTGCTCATGGTGTCCGGCAGCGACCAGCACGGCACGCCCATCACCCTGCGGGCGGAGGCGGAAGGCGTGCCGCCCGAGGAGGTGGCAGCCAAGTACCACGCGTCGTTCCTGGACTGCTGGGAGCGCATGGGCATCAGCTTTGACCTCTTCACCACCACCGGGACGGACAACCACCGCGAGGTGGTCCACGACATGTTCCGGCGCCTGCACGAGGGGGGCTACATCTATAAGGACGTGATGAAGGTAGCCTACTCCCCGGAGTTCCAACGCTACCTGCCCGACCGGTATGTCCAGGGGACGTGTCCCCATTGCGGCAACCCCGACGCCCGCGGCGACCAGTGCGACGAGTGCGGCAAGATCCTGGACCCGGTGGAGCTGATCAGCCCCGGCTACCGCCGCGATGGCCAGGTCTACCCCATTGAGGTCCGGGATACCGACCACCTGTTCCTGCGGCTCAGCGCCTTCCAGGAGCAGCTGGAGCAGTGGGTGAGCGACAAAGACTACTGGAGGCCCAACGTTCGGAACTTCACGGTGGGCTACCTGCGGGAGGGACTCCGCGACCGGGCCATCAGCCGTGACATCGAGTGGGGGATCTCTATTCCCCTGGAGGGGTTCGAGGAGAAGCGCATCTACGTCTGGTTCGAGGCGGTCATGGGCTACCTTTCCGCCAGCAAGGAGTGGGCCGCGAAGAGCGGCGACGCCGAGGCGTGGCGGCCGTTCTGGCAAGGTGGCGATGCGCGGGCCTACTACTTCCTCGGCAAGGACAACATTCCGTTCCACACCCTCATCTGGCCGTCCGTGCTCCTCGGATACGGCGGCCTCAACCTGCCGTACGACGTTCCCGCCAACGAGTTCCTCACCTTGGAGGGCCGCCAGCTCTCCACCAGCCGCAATTGGGCTGTCTGGCTGCCCGACTACCTAGACCAGTTTCCTCCCGACCCCTTGCGCTACCACCTCTGCGCGAACATGCCCGAGTTCGGCGACACCGACTTCTCGTGGAGCGAGTACGTCCGCCGTAACAACGATGAGCTGGTCGCCACGTACGGGAACCTGGCCCACCGGGTGCTCAGCCTGGTCCACCGCGACTTCGATGGGCGGATACCGGACCCAGGTGATTTGGGGCCCGCCGACCAGGAGTTGGTCCAGGCCACCGACGCGGCGTTGGAGCGGGTCGACGCGAGCCTTGAGGCGTGCCGGTTTCGGGAGGCGGTCCAGCGATTCATGGGCCTGGCCCGAGACGCCAACCGGTACCTCGACCGTCAAGCGCCGTGGCGGCAGGTGCGGGAAGACCGGGAGGCCGCGGCGCGGACTCTGCACACGGCGCTGTACGCTATCTCCGGCCTCAGCGTTATGACATGGCCAATCCTTCCCTTCAGCAGCGAACGACTGCGGGAGATGCTGGGGTTTGGCGGGAGCGTCGAACAGGGCGGCTGGGCTATCCAACGGCCGGAGCCCGGCACACCGATTCCTCCTCCATCGACGCTGTTCGCGAAGCTGGACGACTCGATGGCCGAGGAGCAGAGCGCCAAGCTTGGGCATGACTCCACAAGCCTTTCGTAGCCCTGGGTGCATGTGGCTCCCCATGGGAGTAAACTTTTCAGGGGAGCAGCCAAACAAGCCAAAGGCTGTGACCCTCGGGCGGTGCCGTGGTAGACGTTCTCGATAGCCGTATCCAGCAGATCTACGGGCCGGTCCAAGGGGAGTTGGAGGAGGTCGTGGAGGCCCTGCGCAGGCTGGCCTCCCAGACCGGTCCTGCCTCGGAGGCCGGCGTGCTCGGCCACGCGATGATGGGCGGGGGCAAGAAGCTACGCCCCGCGGTCACGCTGCTGGCCTCCCAGTTTCATCCCCACGACCGTAATTTGACCATTACGATGGCCACGGCGGTGGAGCTGCTCCATATCGCCAGCCTGATTCACGACGACACCGTGGACGAGTCCGCCATGCGCCGGGGCCGCGCCACCGTGAGCAGCCTGTGGGGCGGCAAAGTGGCGGTGCTCCTGGGCGACTACGTGTTCGCTACCTCCGCCACATACGTGTGCGACACCGGCAACGTCCGCGCGATACGCCGTTTCTCCGAGGCGATCATGGAGTTGGCCAAGGGGGAGTTGAGCGAGCACTTCAACACCCATAATTGGCATCAGACAATGGCCGCCTACGAAGAGTGCATCTACAACAAGTCGGCCTCTCTGTTTGCCACCGCCTCTGAGTGCGGGGCCGTATTGAGCGGCGTGCCGGAGCCCGACTGCCAGGCGCTGAAAGCATACGGCTACGCGTTGGGCATGGCTTTTCAGATCATGGACGATATCCTGGACTTTCAAGGGACGGAGGCCGAGCTGGGTAAGCCGGTGGGGAACGACCTGCTCCACGGCACACTCACGCTGCCGGCGCTGCTCTTCGCCCAGCGCTACTCCACCGAGCCGGTGGTCCAGCGGCTAAAGAACGGCAGCAGGGAGATCGAGGACCTCCAGCAGGTCGTGGAGATGATCCGGAACTCACCTGTCATCAACGAAACGCTGGCCTTCGCCGACCGCTACCGCGACCAGGCATGCGCGGCGTTGCATCGGTTCGAGCGCAACCGCGCCCGCAGCTCGCTGGAGGAGCTGGCCGACTACACGACCAGCCGTCGCGCCTAGCGACCTCCTAAGCGTCGGTCCGCCGCCGCCAAAGACCTGCGCACCGCGACGTACCCGCCTACCACGATCGCCACGTCGAGCACCAGCAGGAGCAGCAACCCCACGCCGATGTGCAGGCCGGTGAAGGCCGCCAGCACGACCACCAACGCCCCGCTCGCGGGCAACGCGAGCCCTATGGCGATAACGAGCCAAATGGTGCTCGCCGGCATCACTCGGACCTCCCCGCAGGCGCACGAAGATGGACTGAGACCCCTGCTGGCTGCGCAGTATATCCGGCGTGCCCGTGTTGGTCAGCCTCCATACGACGCGCGTGCTAAGGCCAGCCATACACACGGCCTCTGTCAACCTGAGCCCTTCACTTTCTGTCATCCTGAGGGAGTCCCGACACGTCGGGACGACTGAAGAATCTCGTTCAGGGTAAACTCCGCGAAGGGTCTCTCACTGTCCCGTTGCCCGAGAGATTCTTCGTCCGCCTTAGGCGGACTCAGAATGACAGGGCAGGTATCGTGTAACCAAGTAAAGGGTACTCACCCGTTCGTCCTGTCCGATGATGTTCTGCTCATCGGACTCTCGACGAGTCGGAGAGCCTGTCGAAGGGCGAACGGGCTCCAAGAGGGGCTTCTTGGAGTGGCATTCCTCGCTGCTCTCAGAATGACAGGACAGGATGGCCAGGAGCACAAACCGCGCGGCCTACCGGCCGGTTGACAGGGGTGGAGCCCCGAGCTATATTGAGTAGACCCTACCCAGGGGGATAGGGTAAACCAGAACGAAGCGCTACATCTATTCGGGGGTTTGGACACATGCTGAATGACGTCAAACAGGACGCGCTGAAGCGCTTGAGCTACCTTTCCGGACACCTGGAGGGCGTCCGGCGCATGGTGGAGACGGAGACCTACTGCGTGGATGTGCTGAAGCAGACCCACGCCGTCCGCCGGGCCATCGAAAAGCTGGAGGCGGTGCTCTTGGACGGCCACCTCCGCTCCTGCGTGGCCGACGGAGTTCGGGAGGGACGCGAGGAGCAGGTGATCGGTGAGCTCATGGAGCTTTACGAAGTCTCGAACCGCTAGCGCTCATTGCAAATCCGCTCATCCGAACCTTCTCCCACCAAAGTGAAGGGACTTTCGAAACCGCCCCTAGCTTGATGAAAGAGTGAGGGCACATGGCTGCCAGCGTTGAGAAAGAGAAGGAGCTCATCACCCTGCGCATCGAAGGGATGACCTGTGCCGCGTGCGTGTCCACGGTGCAGTCGGCCCTTGAGCACGTCACTGGGGTCAACGCTGCCGCGGTCAACCTAGCGACGGAGACCGCCAACGTCACCTACACCGTCGAAGAGGCCACGGTGGCCCAGATGGCGCGGGCGGTGCGGTCCGTCGGCTACGGTGTCGGCGCCGACCGGGTCGGGCTGAGCGTGCCGGGGCTCAACGACGCCTCCAGCGCCAGGGCTATCGAAGCGCGCTTGGTGGCGCTGGACGGTGTGGCCGAAGCCTCGGTGAATCCCGCCGCCGAACAGGTGGAGGTCCACTACCTGCCAGGCACCGTGAGCCTGGAGGCCATCCAAGGCGCCGTGGAAGCGTCGGGCTATCGGGTAGAGCACGTCGAGACCGCCGATGAGCTGGCAGCCGATGTGGAACGCCTCTCCCGCCGGGCGGAGATACGCCGTCTACGGAATAAGTTCCTATTCAGCGGAGTGGGCGCCGCCATCATCATGGCCCTCATGTTCACCCCCTCCGTGGAGCGGGCCATTGGGAGCTTCTGGTTGAACGTGACCTCCTTGGCCATCGCCACGCCGGTGCAGTTCTGGGCGGGTCGGCAGTTCTACACGGGCGCCTGGGGGGCGCTGAAGCATCGCACCTCCAACATGAACACCCTCATCGCCCTGGGCACGTCGGTCGCTTACAGCTATAGCGCGGTGGTCACCTTCTTTGGCGAGCTCTTTCCCCAGTCGACGGGCACCTACTTCGACACGTCGACGGCCATCATCGCCTTAGTCCTCTTCGGCAGGCTGCTGGAGGCGCGGGCCAAGGGCCAGACCTCCGAGGCCATCCGCTCCCTCATGGGAATGCAGCCCCGCACGGCCCGGACCATCCGGGATGGCGTCGAGCAGGACATTCCCATCGCCGACGTCCTAGTCGGTGACCTGGTGGTGGTCCGGCCTGGCGAGCGGGTCCCGGTAGACGGCGACGTGACCGCTGGCGCCTCGACGGTGGACGAGAGCATGCTCACCGGCGAGAGCCTCCCCGTCGAGAAGGAGCCCGGCGTCCCCGTGTACGGCGGCACCATGAATATGGTGGGCAGCTTCACCTACCGCGCGACGAAGGTAGGGAAAGACACAGCCCTGGCCCAGATCGTCCGTATGGTGAAGCAGGCTCAGGGCTCCAAAGCGCCCATCCAGCGCCTGGCCGATACCGTGGCCGCCTACTTCGTACCAACGGTGCTGGCCCTCGGCGCGCTGACCTTCGCGGTGTGGATGGCGTGGGGCCCCGATCCGGCCTACCAGTTCGCCATGCTCAACCTCACCGCCGTCCTCATCATCGCCTGCCCGTGCGCGCTAGGCCTGGCCACACCTACGGCCATCATGGTGGGCACCGGCAAGGGCGCCGAGCACGGCATCCTCATTCGCGACGCGGCTGCCTTGGAGCAGGCACACCGGCTTCAGCTGGTGGTGCTCGATAAGACCGGCACCCTCACCCAGGGGAGGCCGACGCTTACCGACGTCATCCCCCTGAACGGGACTACCCAGGAGGAGGCCTTGCGGCTGGCGGCCTCCGTGGAGCGCGGCAGCGAGCATCCCATCGGCGCGGCCATCGTGGAGGGTGCTAAGGAGCGAGGTATTGAGCCTTCGGATACCCAGGAGTTTCAGGCGGCACCTGGCCTGGGAGTCCGGGCCCGCGTCGACGGCGAGTGGGTAACCGTGGGCAGCGTGAAGCTGGCCCAGCGGGCGGGACTGTCGCTAGATGGTGTCGAGGAGACGGCTGCGCGGCTGGCGGCGGCCGGCAAGACCGCCATGGTGCTCCTGAGGGGCGAGTCCCCGGCAGCGGTGCTCGCCGTGGCGGACACGGTGCGGCCCGAATCAGCGGAGGCTGTCCGGCGCTTGGAAGCCCGAGGGCTGGAGGTGGTCATGCTCACCGGCGATAGCTGGGCCACCGCCAAGGCTATCGCGTCCGAGCTGGGAATCCGCACGGTGGTAGCGGAGGTGCTCCCCGACGAGAAGTCGGAGGAGATCAGGCGGTTGCAGGCCCAGGGCAAGCGCGTGGCCATGGTGGGCGACGGGATCAACGACGCGCCCGCCCTGGCCCAGGCCGACGTGGGTATCGCCATCGGTACCGGCGCCGACGTGGCCATGGAGACCGCGGACGTGGCGCTGGTCCGCCCCGACATCCGAGGCGTGGTCCAGGCTATCGAGCTTTCGCGCTCGACCATCGCCACCATCAGACAGAACCTGTTCTGGGCCTTCTTCTACAACTCGGCGCTCATCCCCCTGGCGGCGGGAGTGCTGTACCTGTTCTTCCGGGAGCAGGGTGTCCCTGGGGGTATGACCTGGGCGTTGGGGGAGTTTGGTTTCCTGAACCCTATCCTGGCCGCGCTGGCCATGGCCTTTAGCTCGGTGTCCGTGGTCTCCAACAGCCTGCGGCTCCGCCGGTGGAAGCCCGCCAGGCAGTAGCCAGCGCCCGTTTTTAGGGACGGCGCCGTTGACACACAACCTTTCGATACGAGGTGGGAGATGACCAGACTAGACAACCTGTTCCAGGGTCCCGACAAGGCTACCGACCCTGTCTGCAAGATGCAGGTGGACATGAGCAGCCCCCCAGGTGGCACTGCTGAGCACGAAGGGAAGACGTATTACTTCTGCGCCGCCGGCTGCCGGCAGGCGTTCGAGGCCGATCCGTCGACGTTCGTTTCGGCTTAGGCGGTTGCTGAAAAACCCTTGGTTCGTGCTTCGACAAGCTCTCCGTGACCAGACAAGACTCTGTCACCCTGAGCGGAGCGAAGGGTCTCTCGGGAAGGATCGGTGAGAGATGCTTCGTCCCGATTGCTTCGGGACTCAGCATGACAGGGGCCTTGTCCGCGCCCGTTCACCCTGGCCTAGTTTATCCTGAGCGAAGCCGAAGGAAAGGGCGGCGCGGACTTTTTCAGTAGCCTGTTAGGCCTCGGCGATCAGCTTGTCGATAAGCTCGTTGAGCTTGCCTTCGGTGAGAAAGCCGATCCACGTGCGCTGGACGTTGCCGTTTGGCTTCAGGAAGATGGTGGTGGGCATGCCCAGGATTCCGATCTCCCGAATCGCCTCTTGGTCAAAGGTGGTGCCGGCCGGATAGCTGAGCCCCAGCTCTTCGATCAGCGCTTTGCCCTCGTCCCTGCTCCCCAGGAACACGAAAGGCCCTATGTCAATTCCTAGGACCGTCACCTCGTGGCCTCGCGCCTCGTATACTCGCTGGATGTCGGGCATCTCAGCCCGGCAGGGAGGACAGAGGCCGGCCCAGAGGTTCAGCACCAGTGGCTTCCCGTTGTCGAGGATCTGGGCGAGCTTCACCTCCTGGCCGCCCAGCTCGTCGGCACCCTGGTAGGCGGAGACGGTGAAGTTTGGCACCCCCAGCCCAGAATCGTCTGCGGTATCGGTGCCCGTGCACGCGGCTGCGATTGTCACTGCCGCCAGACCCACGGCCAACAGGGGCCATCGCTTGACGGAGCGGGTCCCGAACGCTCTCCAAACAGACGATATGGCGCGTGTTATTCGCAAAGGGGCCTCCAGATTTTTCGCCGCCGCACGTTGGAGTACGGCCGGTACGACTATTGGGTTTCGCGGCGCCAGGGCCCGCAGGCCCCGAATGCTGCTTCCTCTAATACGCCTCGGGGTCCATAGCCTCCCAGGCTGGCCTCTACGCCTATGCGGCCGTGCAGGGCACGTGAGGGTAAACTTTGCTCCGGGCGGCGCGTGGCTCGATGGTTTCCTTCAGCTCGCTGAGGTGGGTCCGTATGAAGCGCTGCATCACGGGCCGCACGAGAAGCCGTGCCACCAGCCAGCCGGCTGCTCCCCACTTTAGCCCAAACCGGCTCTCATAGCGCAGCAGGGCGCAGTTACCCTGGGCCTCAACGGTGATACGGTCGCGCAGCAGGGCCAGTGGCCCCTCGACGCCCTCGAAGTCGACGACATCCGGTTCGTGGAGGGTGACCCACTCCACGGTGCGATACACCTTTGTCCGCCCCAGCAGGTCCTTCACGGGGGTGTGAAGCTCCACCAGGAGCCGGCCTTCACGCTCCGAGAGCACCTTGGAGGAGCCTTCCGACCCAGGCATGGCGGCGCCGAAGGCGGTCAGGACCTGAAACGCCAGCCGAGGGTCGGCGTGTACGTGGACCGTTTCGGGCTTTGCGTTGACGGGGATGGGGCTCATGACCGCGCCTTGCTGGTCCTTTCTTCCCTAGTCCTGGATTTCCTCAGGCAAGTACAGCTCGGTATCCGGGTGGAAGTCGGACCAGGCGAACCAGAAGGCCAGGAAGCTGGGGAGCTGCTCAAGTTTCTGTCCCTCCAACGGTCCGCTCACCGCCAGTCCGGTCATCCGGCTCCAGACGGAGCCGGTCTCGGTGTCTTGCATGAGGGCACTGCTGCCATCCTCCTCGATGATCGCCTCAAAGGTGAGCGTCGTGCCGTCGGCCACCCGGACGAAAACGGCCGTACCCCCCGAGTCCTGGTCGAAGGCCAGTACGATGGGCCTGCCGTCGTACTCGTCATTCAATACCTGGGTCATGGCAAGCGCGTAACCGGGGTAGGCCCGCTGCACCTTGCCGTTATCGAGCCCGAGCACCAACGACTTACTTGCCAGGCGCGGGTCGGCGTTGGCCTCTCCCAGGACACCGGCGGAGCCGCTCTGGTAGTAGCCCCCGTACGGGTCATACGAAGAAGCGCCCAGGTCGCCGTAGCTCTGTCCACCCCCAGCTCCTCTCGTCTTGTCCAAGACTAGGGTGTCCGGGTACCCCTCGACCCAGCCTTGCCACGTGAGAAGCTGGGCAGGCAAGAGCTCCAGCCTGGAACCGACCAAGGGGCCGTCTACCGCCTCCGAGAGGAACTGACTCCATAAGGAGTCGGTCTGGTGGTCGTACATGACTAGGGCGTTCATAATGAGCTTGCCGGAGACGCCGAAGGTATGCTCCTGGCCGTTGATCTCGCGGGCAAAAACCATGCCCGTAAAGCAGAGCGGTCACCAGGTGACGGCGACGGGCACCCCGCCGACCGTGTCGTTCACGATCTCGTGGCTACTTAGGAACGGCAGCGAGTAGGCCCGATGGTCGCCGTTGATGGACAGGCCCAGGACTAGTTCCTCCGGCCGCATCTGCTCTGCCGCCTCCGCCGCCGGTAGAGGAACTGGGGTTCCAGAATGGCCGGGATTGCGTCCTTGGGCAGAAGGGTGATGATGTCGAACTGGCGGGCCAGGGGAGCGCCTTCCCCCGACATGGGTGCGCTTTGGTTCTGGCCCACGTTCGGCAGCTCGGCGTTTGGCAGGCCTCCCGGAAGGGTTGAGGTCAAGACAACCGCCAGCGCCGTGATGCCCGCGGCGAGCGCCAGCGCCGGCGCCCCGAATCGGACGAGCCTTATCCTGTTTACTGCCATGCTTCCGTTACGGCCTTTCCCTGAGTGCGTTTACTCCCCTCAAAAGAATGAGATGCGCGGGGCGCGGCCAGGGTGCACGCGACGCCCTGGCCTACGCTCCGGAAGCGGCGCCCATCCAGGCGAGCCGCGCATCTAATCAGTAGCTTGGTGGGAGCGAGGGTGAATGAAGCGCTGCTTCCTGCTGATTTTCATTGGAGTGGTCGCGGTGGCGTGCGCCGGAACGGCATCCCCTACCTCTACTCCCACGCCGACCTCCGTGGCTACCTCACCATCTTACCCCACCGTGGACGCGCCGCTACCGGAGATCCCGCCGGACCTCTCGCGGGTGCCCTTTGTAGAGACCGCCCAGCGCATCGTGCCGTTAGCAGAGGTGGTCTTTGATACCTTCAACGGCAGCTTTGTGCCTCTGGACCAAGCTGACGGGACGCTAATAGCCCGTTTGCGCGACGCCATCAGGCCCATCTATCAGCCCGCATACCATGACGTGGATGCCGCGCGTGGGTGGCTGTCCGACGCGGACCGAATTATCGGCATGGAGGTTGCGGGGCAGGCCTATGCGTATCCAGTCAAAACCCTGAACTTTCGAGAGATCGTGAACGAGGAGCTGGGTGGCACTCCGATGGCCATTACGTACTGTCCTCTGTGCGCCAGTGGCGTGGTATACGACCGCCGCCTTGACGGGCAGACCCTCCTCTTCGGCAACACCAGCGACCTCTATGACAACGACATGGTGATGTTTGACCACGGGACCGGGTCCTATTGGCACCAGCTGAGCGGCCAGGCCATCGTGGGCACGCTGGCTGGCGAGCGGCTGACGCCCTTGCCGTCGGTGATGGCCACCTTTGGTCAGTGGCGGGCCCTCCACCCGGGTACGCGAGTCCTGTCCAACACCTTTACCCAGGCCGCTGGGGCGGGAGATCCGCTACCCGGCATTCAGCAGCGCGCCGACGCAGGGCGGTTCTTCTTCCCCCTCTCTGAGGGGGCGACGGGCGACGACCGGCTGACTTTGGGTACCCAGGTGCTGCTGCTGCGAGTCAGCGGCTAGTGGAAGGCATACCCGCTCTTCGAGTCGCGGACCCAGGCCGCCAACGACCGGGTGGGGGGTGTGCCCTTGGTGCTGCTTTCCCAGGGGACGACGGCGGCGCCTTTCTTTTCCACCGTGGACCGACGGGTGCTCACCTTTATTCCCCAGGCGGCAAAAGCAGGACAGCCTCAGACCTTTGAGGATGAACAGACGGGGAGTACGTGGGACCTGGCGGGCCGGGCTGTTGCGGGCGAGCTTGAGGGAACGCGGCTGGAGCTCATCCCTGCCCGGCAGGGGTTCTGGTTCGCGGTGGCGGGAGCAAACCCAGGCGTGGCGATTTACGCACCGCCCTCACCGCTCGGACCCAACTAGTGCTTAGTCCCAAAGTTCCTGTCATTCTGAGACCGCCGCAGGCGGTCGAAGAATCTCTCACCCGAGAGACCCTTCGTTGTGCTCAGGGTGACAAAGATGTGAAACGTATTTTCCGGACCAAGTACTAGGGTCCTTCGGGAACCAGCAATAGCGTGTCCAGGACTAGCGCCACGAGCGCGGCTCCGCGCGTTCCTGCGCGGTACGGCGGGACGTATCCGTGTGCCCTGAAGTTCCCAATCCCCAGGCTTCGCGGTCGCGGACGATGGCCTCGGACCTTTGCTTCCACGGCCTCTCGGATCAGGGTGGCCATGGAGGTGCGGCGTTCTGCTGCGATCAAGCGCAGCCGCTTCAGTAGCTCGCCTGGTAACGATATGGTGGTGCGCTTCATAGCATCAGCATGTCATTCATGCTGGTATCGTTGAGGTATCTTCAAAAAGTGTGTAAACAGTCAGGCGGTGTACCCTCTCTCTGAACAACACGGGCTCGAGGCCCAAGAGAGGAGATAGACCGCCCATGAGGAAGGAAAGCACTGAGAGTAGGTCGGAGTCAAGGCCGGAGTGGGAGCAGTTGGAGGATTGGGTGCGAAGCCAGGTCCAGAGGCTGATCCAGGAGTTGCTGGAGGAGGAGGTGACGGCGTTTCTGGGAAGGGCGAAGTCGGCGCTCAGATCCGACTCGGACAACGATACCGGCTATCGGAACGGATACGGCAGAGCCCGGAGGCTTACGCTGAGTTCGGGAACGATACAGCTGAGGCGGCCGCGAGTCCGCGATACCGAGGAGCAGTTCGAGAGCCGGCTGCTGCCGCTGTTCGTCAACAGGACCAGGAAGGTTGCTGAGTTGATCCCCGAGCTGTACCTGCACGGTCTATCCGAAGGCGACTTCGATCTGGCTTTGCGGGGGCTGCTGGGAGAGGACGCACCGGTATCGGCGAGCACGGTGGCCCGGTTGAAGTCCAAGTGGAACGATGAGCTGAGGTTACGTCAATAGGTGTGTAAACGACATCAGGCGGCGACCTTCTCAGCCGTTGATTCAATGGCGATTCCATCCGCATACTGTGCACCGAGATAGACGTCTTCGATCAACTCAGGGGCCTTCAGACGCCTGAAGCGCTGTTCGGCGACCATCAACATTTTCCAGATCACCGCTATCGCCCGATCGACCCTCTTGTAGCGCTTGGCGGCATCGGTCCGAAGCCTGAGGGCCGCGAAGGGTGATTCTACCGGGTTCGTCGTGCGAAGGTGCCCCCAGTGCTCCTTTGGGAAGTCATAGAAGGTGACCATGCGGTCCCAGTCCCGCTCCAAGGCCTCTGAGGCCGCCTCGTAGGAATGGTCGCCGCACCACCTGGTGAACACCGTCCTGAGCCGCTCAGCCTCTGTCCGAGTCGGCGCGTAGGGGATAGTACGCAGCATGAGCTTGGCCTGGTCCTGTTGTCGCTTTGGAAGCTTGGCGAGCACGTTTACGATCTTGTGGTTCCAGCAGCGTTGCTCTGCCGCCTGCGGATAGACGTTGCGCAGAGCTCCCCAGATGCCCAGGTGTCCGTCCCCAACCACCAGCCTCGGGCACTCCAGCCCGCGGCGCCTCATGTCCCTGAGCACATCGGACCAGTTCTCTGTGGACTCCCTGTATCCGGGAACAGCGCTCACCACCACCTTGCTCCCGTCGCTCAGGGCCGCCACCACCACCAGTACTGCCGCCTTCTCCTTCTCAAGACCAGCCTTGACGTAGACTCCATCCACCCACATGTAGACCACTTCCAGGTCATCTAGGGGCCGGCTGCGCCATTGGGCAAGCTCATCGTTCCACTTGGACTTCAACCGGGCCACCGTGCTCGCCGATACCGGTGCGTCCTCTCCCAGCAGCCCCCGCAAAGCCAGATCGAAGCCGCCTTCGGATAGACCGTGCAGGTACAGCTCGGGGATCAACTCAGCAACCTTCCTGGTCCTGTTGACGAACAGCGGCAGCAGCCGGCTCTCGAACTGCTCCTCGGTATCGCGGACTCGCGGCCGCCTCAGCTGTATCGTTCCCGAACTCAGCGTAAGCCTCCGGGCTCTGCCGTATCCGTTCCGATAGCCGGTATCGTTGTCCGAGTCGGATCTGAGCGCCGACTTCGCCCTTCCCAGAAACGCCGTCACCTCCTCCTCCAGCAACTCCTGGATCAGCCTCTGGACCTGGCTTCGCACCCAATCCTCCAACTGCTCTCACTCCGGCCTTGACTCCGACCTACTCTCAGTGCTTTCCTTCCTCATGGGCGGTCTATCTCCTCTCTTGGGCCTCGAGCCCGTGTTGTTCAGAGAGAGGGTACACCGCCTGACTGTTTACACACTTTTTGAAGATACCTCCCCGCCACGCCTACCGAAACGCAACCCACCGCCACAACAACCCCTACTTCTACACAGCCGGAGGCAACCTCCACGCCCACTGCGACGCAGCCCGCAGCCACTCCCACCCCTACTCGCACCCCTACGCGGACGGAGGCTACGCCTACCGCCACACCGGTCCCGACGCCAGGGCCATTGAGTCTCGCGGGGTCCATCACCGACCTCTCGTCGGAGTGGATCAATCCACGCTCTTCGCGACACTACACCTACCATGCTCGGGATGAGGCCCCACTGGTCTCAAAGATCACCGTTTCATGTCCAGACTCCGAAGGTATCGTTTCGATCACGGGGGCGCCTGGCGCCGTCCCGGAGCTAGCAGGAAGAACAGGAAAAGACTCGATTCGCATCGCTACGGTCGAATGGGGGACCCAGACGTGTGTCCGTTACAACAGCGACGGTTCCTTCTCAGCCTCGTTACCGGCGGGAGATGGCACCACGATCGTATTGGGCGCCACCGGAGCTCACTGCGAGGGCCAGTGGATAGACAGCCCGTCGTCAGTTTTCCTCCGTGTCCCGGACGGTATCGGCGACCCAGGCGACGCTGTGCAGTTCTCCATCTCGAGTCAAGAGTGGTCGGCGACCGGACAATTGGCGGGCTCTTCACCGTACATTGAGGTGACTCTCGCTGAGCGCCGTCCTTGTGTTGTCCCCCGCCTCCACGTCTATCGCCTGTTCGACGAGGAGGGTCAATACGCTGGGCAGGTCAACCTCAATGTCCATGGACCCGTCATGACCCCTACGGGCCTTCCCATCGAGACCCGTTTTGGTCCCCGTGGGTACTGGGCGCTGGTTAAGCCCATTACCACCGGCGAGCTAAGCACCGAACAATGTCCAGCCGGCTTCACTGCCCGTTATGAGCTCGGAGATTGGACAGCAGACCTGATTCCAGGCTGGTATACGTCCCGAGTCGTACTTTATGGGGTCCGCCCCGACGACTCCGAATTCATTGACGGGAGCCTCACGACCAACCTAGATGGTATCGAGGGCAACACGGACATCGGCTACCTTCCACTGCTCAACGTTGGTAATGCGCTGACACCCCGAATTCCGGCTACTTTGCTGAATGAGAGGCCCAGCTGGGGCTCCGGCGGTATTCGAGGGGTCGTAGCGAACGAAGACGAAGGGCGCTTCGCGCTGGGAAGCCGCCGCGCTGCCCAGGGACCCTTCATTGCTTCTCCGCAAGACCCGTTATCAGGGAGACGTCTCTCGTACCTCCTGGAACCGTTCCTGCCGACCATGGCCTATACCGGGTTTAACTATGTGCAACCCCAGGTGCCGCTGATCTTTCTCGATCAATCGTCGCCTGGTGTGCTCTCCGGTTCGCTGACCAAGCCTGACGGCGAAGTGGAGGTCTTGGCGGAAGACGCGCGAATCATCCAGTCCTTCATATCCGGGTCTGGCGTAGGCGCTTATCCCGTTGAACTCTCCTTCGCAGGGCCGGGGAGGACGTACGGCATAACGACAGGTCTCGACTCTTTTGATATTGAGTTTGACCAGTATGGCTTGCATACCGTGTCCCTCTCGGGCACACTGCGAACCCTGTGGGGACAGGAACTGCTGGTCCAGGGCACGTACGACATCTGGGTAGCAGAGCCTTTGGACCTCTCGTTGGGGACCTTCGAAGGGACTCCCCTCGAGGTCGGGGATGAGTGGAGCCCCGTAGTTGTCATAGAGCCCGGTGTCCCCGCAAACGTCGAGATAAGCGTAGAGCACTACGTCGATGGGGACCCCACCAAGAAACAGTCGTTCCGGACATCAGGACAGGCAAATCGGTTTGGGTACTTCGTGGCCGACGACACGTGGACCCCTGAGCGCCATGGCGAGTATATCGTTCGGGTGACAGCTACGTACGAGGACCCGGTCGACGGCAGCTTGTGGATGGGCACTCGCGCCGGCGCGTCTATCGTAGCGACCCCTGATACACCGTTGATTGCGCACGGCGAAAAGGACAAGGCGATCGCACGCGTGATAGGTGATGACACCCTCCGTCCGTGGTTCATCTTGCGTCAGTTTGAAATCGAGCCGATCGGCTTTGAGTACCCGTTCTTCAGGGGAGACGTGGCTTGGCTGGAGGACGGGGTGCCCATTGGCCCAACCATTACGTTGCAAGATCCCACGGGCATACTGGAGGATATCGCGCCACAGGTAGCCTCCAGCCGCATTGAGGTGGTCATCGGCGAAGGGCCCGTGGAATTGCCGGACATGAAGAGGCTCTCGATGCAGACCGCGGAAGGAAAGGGTGGGCAGCATAGGAAGGATGCCATCGATTCCTGGGCGTACTGGTACACAAGTAGCATCAGACCAGACATCAGCATTCACCACACCGTTTCTGAAGAAGATTCCAACCACAACCACTGGTACGGCACGGACACGTATAACTGCCAGATAGGGCTGACCTGCTTCGGAGCATGGCAGTCTATCGACCAGGGTGGTCGAACCGGCGACGAGGAGGGAGACGTCAAGCTCCTCTTTGGCGGCGCGGTGATAAAGGGCGGTGGCGAACAGCACTTCGTGCCGTACGCGAGCATGGCGGTCATCGTCCCGGAAACGATCGAAGACCCGGAGACAGGAGAGGTTGTCTCCCAGGACTCTAAGGGATCGCGACTCTGCCCGCCCTACCAGGGGGCCGCGGCAGGTCTTGCTACCTGTGGACCCATCCTGACAATCAGGGACAGGGAGGTCGACCTATTCGTCACCCCGATGGGGACGCGGCCCGGCTCCGTTCTCGAGGTGGGAGACAGATTCGTTTTCAGCGGTCAAGCATGGCCAACTCTGGACGTAGCCGTGGCTGTTACCGTTACGTCACCAAGCGGCAAGGTACGCTCGTTCTCGGGCAGAGCCAGCCAGGTGGGATACATCGATGGGGAAGAGAAAACTTTTGTCGTAGACGAGCAAGGGATCTACACAGTACACGTGGCACTCACCCAGGACCGGCCAGTACCGGCAACGGGTGTGGCGCCGGATCCGCCCATAGTGGCTGATGGGCAAACGCTCCTTGACGAGTACGGCTATGTTCACCCACTCTCCGCCATATTGGGATCCACCGACTCTACCTACCGGTTTTTTGTCGCCGAACCGCTGGATGAAGTGTCAGTCGATACGGCTATAACACTGAAAAAGTACTTTCAAGACCAGTTCACCGGGCACCGGGTGCCCCGTGAGGTATCCATCACGTTCAATCTCCCGTCCGGCGCGGAACCAGTCTGGCAAACGGTCACAATCCCGGGACTCGTAATACGTGATAAGGCCGTCTCAGGGTCTCCTAGTCAGGTAACAATCTTGCTGGACCGGGACGAACTCTACGCCCAGGGTTACACCAGCGTAGTGCTGGGCGCTGACTCGATGGAGATTACTTTGGTCGGCACCCTCAACGGCGAATGGTTCGCGAAGGCTCTCAATCTTCGGGGGGTGTCACCGCTCGGTGGTAGTCCTGCGACCATTACATACCTGAAAGAGTAGGCAAGTATCGGTTGTTCACGGTGCTATTGATCCTCCTGAATTTCCACAGCGAATAGCAAATGCTAGTCCGGGGAAAGCCTGGTAGGCAGTTCATCGGGGCATTGTCCACAGGCTGGCTGACCTAGCTTAGTTTGGGACTCTTCTAGTACGGTGGGGCAACCGTTGGCCGTCCCGATGCAATCGCGACGGGGCAAGTCAGGGCGAGATAACACCCTGGGGAGGGGATTTCGCTGAGAGGTGGCTACACCCCACCCCAGTTGAATGTCCCCGCCCCGCTGGTTAGGGGCGAGCCCGCCTACAAGGGCGAGGGCTTCGGGATGAGGCTCGTGAGTCCAGCGCCTACCGGAACAGGTCCGTCTCCGCGCCGCGGATGAGGGGCGTGACCCCCGACTCGCCAGGCTGGTACGGATAGCCGCGCACGATGGCCACCGGCACCCGCGTCAGCTTGTTGGTCACCAGCTCGGCGGCGGCGGCCAACTCGTCGGCCACGGCGATGGTTGTGGTCCGAAGCTCGCGGCCGTAGTTGTCCTGCTGTCCCACGTAGTCCCACAGCGGTTCCATGCCCGCGACGCCCACCGCCACATTCTCGGCGCCCTCCCGCCACGGCCTGCCGAAGGTGTCGGAGATGATGACCGCCACGTCCACCCCGGCGATGGCCTTGATTCCCTCGCGGATGGCCCGCGCCGACGCATCGGGGTCCACGGGCAGCAGCGACACCACCTCCTCGGCCTCGGGCCCCACGTTTGACGCGTCCACGCCCGAGTTGGCGCACCGGAAGCCGTGGTGTGTCTCGGTGATGAGCACGCCGTGGTCCATGCGCACCACGCGCTTGGCCTCTCGCAGCGCCACCTCCACCACCCGCGCGTCCTTGTTGTAGGCGGCGGCGAACTCGGCCGCCAGGGCCGACGGCTCGACCTCCGCCAGCCGGACCAGGCGGTCCTCGGCTTTCGAGACCACCTTCTGCGTGACCACCACCACGTCGCGGGGTGCGATGGGAGTCCGCTGCCGGTTGGCGGCATCCACCGTTAGCGTTGCCAGGTCGTCTCCCGGCTTGACCTCCGGCACTCCCTCGACGCCGATAAGCGTGACCATCGCCGGCATGGCTTCCCTCCTACGTAGTGTGGACCGTGACGCGATTGATGGGACGGCCTAATGGTACGCTACCGTCCCTGCCCACGGCGACTCATGGAGGGCGAGGCGAGGAGAAGGGTCGGGGAGAGGTGCTTGGCCGCTACCGCTGTTCCAAGAGGGATTGGTTTAGTACGTTCCGCGGCTCGCCTTTGGCCCAGGTCTGGATGTTCTCGATGGCGCCTTGAAAGAACTCCGCCAGCGTCTCTTGGGATGCGTAGCCCAGGTGCGGCGTCAGCACCACGTTGTCCAGCGCCAGCAGCGGGTGGTCGGGAGGCAGCGGCTCCTCGTCGAACACGTCCAGCCCGGCGCCGGCGATGGTGCCGGAGCGGAGCGCCTCCGCCAAAGCGGCCTGGTCCACGATGGCGGCGCGGGCCGTGTTGATAAGGTAGGCGGTGGGCTTCATCAGCCCTAGCTCACGCGACGTGACCCAGCCACGGCTGAGGTCGGTCAGGCGCACGTGGACGCTCACCACGTCGGCGTCGGCGAAGAGGCCCTCCCACGAGACGTAGGTGACGCCGTGCTCGGCCGCACGCTCGCGGGTGAGGGTGGGGCCCCAGGCGTTCACGCGCATGCCGAAGGCCTGGGCTACGTGGGCTACCTTGGTGCCGATGCGTCCCAACCCCAGGATACCCAGGGCTTTGCCCTCCACCCCGGCGCCCAGGCGGGTCTGCCAACGGCCCTGGCGGAGCTGGCGGTCCTCCCAGGAGATGTGCCGGACGCACGCCAGGATGAGGCCCCAGGTGAGCTCGGCGGTGGACGCGCCGCTGCCGCCGCCTTCGGTGCCGCACACCACTATGCCCAGCCGAGTGGCCGCGTCCATGTCCACGTGGGGTTGGTTTCGGCCCGTGCCTGCGATCAACCGCAGGTTGGGAAGGCCCTCCAGCACGGCAGCGGGCAGCCGCGTCCGCTCCCGGGTCGTGACCAGCACCTGGAACGGCTGAAGGGTGCTGACGAGCCGAGCTGGCTTCCCGATCGGCCCACGGAAGAACTCCACCTGGGCGTCCGGAATAGCGTTCCAGTCGGCCAGCCCGCTGGCTACATCCTGGTAATCGTCAAGCACCGCGACGCGCATTATCTCGACCCTCCGAGAGATAGTGTTGGGAGGCCTTTCTTGCAAGGGTGCTTATGTACCACACGCGGTACCGCCCTTGGAAAGAAGGGTTCTTTTGCGTAGAGTAGCAGCATGTGGCGGATTTCCAAGGTCACCCTCTCCTTTCTGGCCGTTGTTGTCTTCTTCGTCGGGCTCAGTGGGACACCCGAAGACCTAAAGAAATGGGGAGAGTGGGCCAATTTGTTTGCTGAGTTGTTGTTCCCTGATTTGCCAAGGACGCTGTTGATGGTCACTGGACTTGGAGTTCTTGTCGCCGTCAACGCCCCTCCTCGGTATTGGCGCACTATTAGGACGCGCGCGGCAACCACTGCGAATTCGATTCGCAGGGCTAGAAAAGACGAAGGCCCAGTTCTCAACATTATCGTTGGGAAGGTGGCGTTATATGCTCACGATAGGTCGGACAGGTTATTGGCGAACGTTGATGTCACACTTCGACCGTCACAGCCAATGCAGTGGTTAAATGCCTTCATGGTGATTGCTGGTCACCGCACGATACATCTGGGATCAACCCCACGTATCCTAGGCCCGGAAGACCACACATTGAGGTTCGTGGTTCCTACTAATTGGCTTGATGATTCACGCGCGTCAGATGGTCGAGCAACTGGCTATGTCAGGTTACGCGCTGGTTCTCAAGACTGGGATACGAAGCCATTCGATATACCCAGTGACGGGGAGGAAGTAGTCCCCTAGGCTACGAGTTCTTGATATGGAAGATTCTCGGAACCAAGGAGTTTCATGAGTGTGTCCCTGAATAGGTATGGGTTCTCGCGGTTGTTGTAGCGCCACTCTAGTTCGTCGAGAGAGGTGGTCTCGTTTGTCTGAACAGCGCTGCCCGGTTTGATAAGTGGAATCGCGCTGCCGTGCGTTAGGCCGCCGCGGACTCGGCAGGCGCTCTGTCAAAGAACTGGTCCGGCGTCATTCCCCCAAGGCTCGAATGGGGCCGTCCGGCATTGTAAAACTCGAAGTACCGCCCGAGTCCAGTTCTGGCTTCCGGGACCGATTCGTAGGCTCTCAGGTACACCTCCTCGTACTTGACGCTCTTCCACAGCCGTTCGACGAACACATTATCCTTCCAGCTTCCCTTCCCGTCCATGCTGATCTGGATCCCATTGGCTTTCAGCAGGCCGGTGAAGGCGTCACTTGTGAACTGGCTTCCCTGATCTGTGTTGAATATCTCCGGCGCGCCGTGGCGTCCCAGGGATTCTTCGAGCGCCTCCACGCAGAAGTCTGCGTCCATTGTGACCGATACCCGCCAGGCCAGCACCTTGCGGCTATGCCAGTCCATCACTGCGGCTAGGTACACGAACCCCCTGGCCATCGGAATGTACGTGATATCCATTGCCCACACCTGGTTGGGCCTGCTCACCTCAAGCCCGCGCAGCAGGTACGGATACACCGTATGGCCGGGCCGTCGCCGGCTGGTGTTGGGCTTGCGGTACAGCGCCTCGATGCCCATCCGCCGCATCAGTGTGGCGATGTGCCTACGCCCGGAGGAGAGTCCCTCCTGGCGGAGCAGGCCTCGCATCATCCTACTGCCTGCAAACGGATACTCAAGGTGCAGCTCATCGATGCGGCGCATCAGTCCGAGACCGGCTTCGCCCACCGGCCGTGGCCGGTAGTAGATGCTCCCGCGGCTGATGCCCACTGCCTTTGCCTGGCGGGCGAGAGGCAGCTTGTGATCACGGTCGATCATCGCCTTGCGCCCGGCAATCCCGCCTTCGTGAGCGCGGCCTCTAAAAAATCGTTCTCCAACGCAAGCTCACCGATCTTAGCGTGAAGGACCTTCATATCTACCGGCTTTTCAGCCTGCCCTGTCCCGGCGCCAAATAACTGCGCCGCCCGATCCAGCAACTGGGTCTTCCATTGCGTGATCTGGTTCGGGTGCACATCGAACTGGCTTGCCAGCTCCGAAAGTGTCCGGTCGCCGCGCACTGCGGCAAGAGCCACCTTCGCCTTGAACTCTGCCGAGTGGTTACGGCGGGGTCGTCTGCTCATCTCTCGCTCCTGTCTCCGAGAGCACTATCATGCCCTCAATCAGGCAGCGATTCCACTTATCCCCCTGTTCAGATTTCCGGAGCCACTTCTCACGTCCACCTCCCGCAGCTTCCCTATGATCTGCTCCGGCGTATATCCCTTCCTCGGCATCCGTCCCCCCTTTCTACATATCCAGTGTGCGAGTTTATCTCTGGACTAGTTTTCGGGGGTCAGGTCAATCTCGTCTCACCTTATCGGAGCCATGCAGTACACGTCGGCCCACTTTAAGATGAGATTAGGATGGCAACCCTCTGGAGCCTCACAGTGCGCCCAGCCACATCTCGAAAATGGTACTGCCTACCGTCCAATTAGGCCCACCAAACTGGACAAAATCAAGAACCTTCACATTGAGATTCAGGCTAGCAGCCTGACATGGACCTTGGGCTAGGAATGCCCTGATGATCCCAAGAGAGGAAGCCGCGACGTATGACGGGATGCCCCGCCAACGACTCTCCCGTAGCCCGCGCATTGGGGGACGACTTTATCAATCTACACACGGCGGTGCGTAAGCACTACTCTGAGCCAACGGTGGTTTTGAGTGGGGTCATGAACAGTATCAATGTTAAGACGGCAATCAGGCCAGTAGCATTGCTCTCATACATGCTGTTCCGTGCCCCGGTCCCGCACAACGGAGAGAATGTTGAATTCACCGTGCACAGCCGAGTCGATGGTTCGGGCGTGATGCATTGGCTTAGGACCTTCTTCGGCAACGACGGCTTTCGTAGGGACGTGACGTTCTCTTCTCACATGGTATTTTCAGGCGACCATAGAATCATCGAAACTACGAGATGGGGTCTGGGGGTAGAGTCGGACTTGCGAGTTGACGACGTAGGAAGCTTGGTCTATGACATCCGGAAGTACGTGTTAACCCGAATCCACCGAAGGACACCGATGGACGGCGTGAGGACCGCGGAGGGGGGTGGGTGAGGGAGCTACAGGGGAGATGGCCTGGGGTCTTGGGGTAGATGGGAGGCCGGCGGATGGTCTTCAGTCGCCGCACAGGGCCCCTAAGGCCCTATGCGGGAGTTGCGATGCGCGGGATGGCGAGAGGATACGCAGCAGGGGACTCTCGCGACCGGGGTGGCGCGAGATTGCGGGGACGTTGGGTCAGTTGCAGGCTGGCCGTCAGGCCGGGAACGGAATGGCTTGCAGCCGGGCCAAGGCGCGACTGAACTGGGTTTCCCAAGGCCAGCGCCGGGGGAGATGCAAAGTGAGGCGGCGCGCCGAGCGGGTGATCCGTCCCACCAGAGCGAAGACCCGCCGCCTGAGGGTCTTGGTGATCACGGTCCGCTCGCCCAGACCAATCCGCGCCGTCCAGCGGGCCAGGTTATGCGCCATCACCTGGACCGCCAGCCAGGCGCCGTTGGCGGCGAAGCGCGCCGACGGCATGTGGTTCAGCCCGACGCCGTACTTGAGGTCGCGTATGGCGTTCTCGACCTCGGCGTGGCGGCGATGATCGGCCTCCAGTTCCAGCGTCTCCCCATCGCGGTCGGTGATGAAGGCGTGATAGCTGTATCTGGCGAAGAGGGCGAGCTGGGAACCGGGCGTCGGCTTCACCCGCCGGACAATGAGCCGCACCGGCGCGGCGTCCGGCTTGGTCTGGAACGGGGTGTAAGTCGTCTCGGCGACATCGGCGGCGCCGTCCATCCAGTAGGGAATGGGAGTCCAGTCCTCCTCCGGTATCGCCTCGATCAGGTCCCGCAGGCTGGCGCGCTGGCGGATGGTGATAGAGAAGCGGACATCCATTTCCCGGCAGGCGGCAACGACAGTGTGGGCGTAGAAGCCGCTGTCGGCCCGCACCGTGAGTTGTCCCCTGGCCCCGCCGTAGCGCACCCGCCCCACCGTCTCACGCAGGAAGTGGGCGGCGCCACGGGCGGTGTTGGCCCGGCCCTCGCGCAGCCGGGACATCAGCACCTCGCCGGTGCCGGCGGCAATGGCCAGCAGCGGGTGATAGCCGCGGGCGCCGGTATAGTCGTGGTGGCGCGCTCCCTCCTTGGCCAGTCCATAGGTTTCGCAGATGGTCGAGTCCAGGTCGATGGTCAGGGGCGAGTCGCCGGGTCCGGCCCCAGCGGCCCAGGCCCGGGCCAACAACTGGCGGCTCACGCGGTCGAGTTGACGGACATGCCCCCACCGGAGGCTGCGCAGGAAGGTCCCCAGGGTGGATGGCGCCTTGACCACGCAGCCTAGAACACCGACCGTCCCACCAGCGCGCAGCGCATCGGCGTCGTCGATGCAGTCGCCGCCTGCCAGCGCGGAAGCGACCAGCGTCAGCATCTTGTCCCCAGTGTTCGCCCGTCCCGGCGCTCCGCCGAGGTCAAGGTGATGGTCGACGAGTTCCCGCAGGCCCAGGTGCCGGGCTAGGGTGGCCGGCAGGAGCAGGCCGGCATTGGCCACCAGGCGATGGTCGTCAAAGAGGATGCGGATACGGTCGGGTTTGTTCTGTGGCAGCATCTATTGGGTGCTCCTTGTTTCCGGGCGGGTTTCTGTTCCAAAACCATTATCCCAGATTCAGAGGAGCACCCGCTGGCTTCTTCAAGGGCTGTCCCCAAGGCCGTCCTTCGGTGGATTCGGGGTTAAGAGTACCTTTCCTTGGGCTGATTATTGGATTCCCCACCTGGGTCTCGCCTTTCGGAAGTGGCCGCACCACGGAAACCGGAGAGAGTGAAGCCAGTTTCAGTGTCAACTTTGAGATGACCCATCCGGTATTCGGACGAACTATCGGCTACTCGGGTAGGTGTCGGATGTCGTCCTCTTGAGCTAGCCAAGGCTGGGCAGGCGGCAAAAGACATGGCCAAGGGCCAGCCACTGCCGCCGGGGTCGCCGTCGCAACTGCGGGGGTTGCAAAGGGCGCGGCCATAGCTGGAATTGGGCTATCGCTGGGTCCCTTCGGGCAACATCGCCAGGACGAGGCCAAATAGGAACCCCGCTAACGATTCTGAGAAACTAATGGTTCATGCGCTGCGGCAACTGTAAATTCGAGAGGGAAGTCGCTCTCGATGACCTGACGCGCCCGGTCGATCTGTTGCGCCGAGTCAAGCCGCGCTGTGGTATCAATCCCGACTCCAATTCCTGAGAAATCAGGAAGAGGTCCTGCCTCAGTGACATTGACGCCTGCCCCGGAGAGATCAAGTTCGACAAGCCGCTTTGCTTCCAACTGAAGCTCTACGAGTGAGTAGGGTCTTTCAACTACTCGAACTGGGACGCTGGCCCGTAACGTCCGCACAAGCGCGACCATCCTGTGAGGGACTTGTCCCTTCCAGTAGAGGATTACTTCCCCATTGTCATTGTCAAACCGCATCCCTGTGAAGCCTTCCAAGCCTTCTCTCTGCCAAAGCTCGTACATTTGACTCGACGCGTCTGCTAGGGGCATCTGCCTAACGATCCTAGGGTCTATTGTTCGAGGAGCGGCCTCGTGGGATATCTTCGATTTGTGACCAGGTGCCGATTCGTAACCACCCGTGCCTCGGGCGTACAAAATCCCCGCAGCGGCAATCAACGGCAGCGTTACTACCAGAATTGCAGAGTATGTGAATCTCCGACTCATACCAAAGCTTCTTCGTCTTCACGAATGCAATTACTACAGCAATGTCGTCAAATCCAACGAACCCTACTAGAATAGAGGGGCATCTAAGTTTCGATTTTACCACGCCGGGGTTTAGCCATCTCAACTCAGGCGCTTCGTGATATCCGGGAGCCCGGTGCACGAAACGTAGTAGCGCTTGGTACGGAGGGACATCTGAGGTCTATCGGCGTAGCGACAGTATCTGCATGGGTCGCCCATGCCTTTGCCTGGGCCGTTGGGGTCTGGTTGGCGTTCTGGCCCACCTATGAGGGTGCGTCGGTAACGGCGACACTCCCTGGTGAGCCAGCCGGGGAGGTGATTCGGTCTAGCGCTACGGCAATAGAAATGAATGGCCTGCACGTAATTTTGTTGCTGTTAGTGCCTATATTCTTGACCGCCATCACTTTGTTGGGCCTTCGGCTCCAACAGACGACGATGCGCAAGATACTCCTCTGGAGCCCCGCCGTCGTGCTTCTGGGATTCTGTTTTGTAGCGATAGCTTCGATCGGCATGTTCTACCTGCCAACAGCCCTCGCGCTCCTTGTTGCAGCCATTGCTGATCTCGGAGGTCAGAAAGTCAATGAGCCGATCTAGTCTCTCGGTCGTCACTGGGGCCTTTGGCTACAGTGGCAAGTACATCGCGCGGCGGTTGCTGGAACAGGGTGGCATTGTGAAAACGTTGACCCGTACTCCCGCCTCCCGCAGCCCCTTCGGTGATCGGGTGGAGGCTCTACCTCTGGACTTCAGCGACTTTAATAGGTTGGTGGAAAATCTTCGGGGAGCCGCCACTCTGTACAACACCTATTGGATTCGCTTCGCACGAGGCACGGTTACTCATGACGTTGCGGTTCAGAACTCCCGCATCCTGATAGGAGCGGCGGTCGAAGCCGGCGTTAGACGCATCGTCCATATCAGCATCACCAACCCCTCGGAAGACTCGCCACTTCCTTACTTCCGGGGGAAGGCCCTGGTGGAGAAGGCAATCCACGAGTCTGGGTTGTCCTACGCCATTCTCCGGCCCACGGTGCTGTTCAGCCCCGAGGATGTGCTGATAAACAACATCGCCTGGTTCCTGCGGCGGTTTCCAGCGTTCCCCATCGCAGGGTCTGGGGACTATCCGATCCAGCCGGTGTTCGTAGACGACCTGGCGCAACTTGCCGTGAATGCCGGAGCGGGAAGTGAAGATGTCGTATTAGACACGGTGGGACCTGAGACATTCACGTTTGAGGAGCTGGTACGGCTCATAGCTCGCCGAATAGGCAGCCGAGCCCGGCTGATTCACGTACGGCCTTCGGTGGCGCTGCTGGCCGCCCGAATGGCGGGTTGGTTGGTGCGGGATGTGGTGCTGACCAGGGATGAAATAGACGGCCTGTTGGCGGGCCATCTGGTTTCGGTTGACCCGCCTACCGGCTCCACCCGGTTCACCGAATGGTTGGAAGCCGAGGGTGCCACGTTGGGACGCCGCTACGCCTCGGAGCTGGATCGCCACTATCGCTGCCCTTAAGGTCGCACATACTTGTTATCAAATAGACACCAATAGCTCAGATACTGGTGGGCGGTTGATTTAGCTTCAGTCGGAGGAAGCAATACCAAAATATCCAGCTAGTAGCATAGTGGTGCCGGAGCGCCAATCGGAAATTCGTTTTCGTTCTGTGTAGAGTGTCAACCGGCACCATACGAATCGGATGTTGACGCTGAAGCCGTGGAGACATGCTGATTGCCGCCGCAGCTTGGGGAGCACGACAGTATTAGTCACATGAGATGTGCCGGTTCGATTCATATAAGGACATGCTCCCTAACCGGATGTCTTCCTTGTGAGAATGGCAAGCTGGGATTGTCCGTAGTTCCTATCGGGACTACTCGCTGTTCTGAGAGAGCCGAGCGACATCGGCGCGGACGCGCTCCAAGTTAACACCCATGCTCTCCAGGACCCTAGCCGCCACACCCTCGCCCTCCCGCATGATGCCGATGAGCAGGTGCTCGGTGCCAACGTATTGGTGACTCAGGCGCCGTGCCTCATCCACTGCCAGCTCGATCACCTTCTTGGCTCGGGGCGTCAGCCCTATGTCGCCGGGGCCAGGGCGCTCGCCACTTCCAATGATGAACTCCACCGCCGACCGCACCTTGGAGAGTTCCACGCCAAGGTTGGTCAGGACTTTGGCTGCTACGCCTTCAGGTTCCCGTACTAGTCCAAGCAGGATGTACTCGGTCCCGATGTAGTTGTGGTTGAACCGCTGGGCTTCCTCCTGCGCGTGGGACAGAACGCTACGCGCCCCTTCTGAGAACTTCTCGAATCGCCCCTGAGGCGCCTGCGTGGGAGCCCCTTGGATGTTCGGTCCAACTAGAGAGGATCGGCGGTGAGAAGACGAGACGCCCTGCCAGGACCCTCTCTGCCAGGACTTGTTCCGCGAGGGCCAAGGTATAGTCACCAGTAATGCGCCGAGTAGAGCTGCGCTGACCAGGGAGGCAGGGGAGTCTGCAAAGAGGCTCACGATGAGCAGCGGCACTCCCATAAACATGAGCTGAAACGGAACCATGGGCTGTAACCGATTGGGTAAGACGAAGAGACGTCGTTCCTTAGAAGGCAGGAAAGGGGTGCCCCGGGCCACCGACATCGTCCCTATGACGACGGCTCCCGCCAACATGGCCAGCACCACCTGGACTGCGACTTGGGACGCTAGTTGAATCCCCACCAGTGGTGCCAGCACCAGGATTGATGTAAGCGCACCAATGGCGACGCTCATCAGGCTCTGACTGAGTTGGTTCATCCACCCTATTATAGCCCCTCCCAGACACAGCATAGGGACGTTGTTTTTTACTCGACGGGCCGATCCGTCTAAGGGTCTGCGTGCGCCGGCTGCGGCTGTCCCAGCGGACCGTGTCGGGAGGCATGGTCAGCTCGTGTTCCCTGATCAGCCCCTCGACGAGGTTGCTCAGCTTGTCCCTGGTATCAGTGAACTCAACATTCCCCTTCCGCCGCAGGCCTTTACCACAAAACCGTTCCCAAAGCAATGGCTTGCAGGGCATTACCTTCAACGTTCCCGGCCTTCACAATGGACTATTGGGCCATTGCCGCCGGGAAACAGGATGAACACGCCGAAACACGGAACGCGAAACCAGACAAAGACGATATCGACAGGTGGTCGGCAGCTACTTGATGCCCTGTTCCAATCACACCCGCGACCGCCACTGCCATTTTGTCCACTTTCGTAGCTGCGACTGTCCAGTAGGGGTGGAACGAGTACCGGAATCAAATTGCTCGCTCCGATTTAGCAGGATGCCCCATTCACCCCGATTTCAGCTACGGAATCGCCCATCCTGCAACTTGCCGCCCCGTGCGATCTCCCGTACACGGGTGTGACACCGCCAGCGACCCCTGGCATCTCGCGCCTCCTGAGGGGGGTCTGTGCGCGCGAGCCCTACCCGGTCCGTTGCCGTTGTCCAGGCGCTTGCGTTGGAGTCACTAACTCACTACAATGTATCTGGACATCTACCCTCCGGCTAGGGCAAGCTGAGACGAAGGAGGCACGACATGGCCGTAGACCAGAAGGACAAGTACCTGGAGATGGTGATTCGGGGCAAGTACCAGAGACTGTACACGTACCTGACCAGTCTTCAGGTGCAGGAGTGGAGGACCTCCTTCAACGAGGTCGAGGCAGTCATCGGATTCGAGCTGCCTCCGTCCGCACGGCTGCACCGGCCCTGGTGGGGAAATCAGAGAGGCGGCAATGGCCACAGCCACGCCCTTGCCTGGAGCGTCGCCGGCTGGGAGACGGCGGAGGTCGATATGGATGGCGAGATGCTGCTGTTCCGGCGAACGCACACGAAGCCCATACCCAGGCTCTCTCTCGACGAGGCGTGGCCCGTCCACCCCACCGCGGTGTGGCCGGAAGGTCTGAGCCTCAGACGTGAGGATCTCTACGAGGAGAGGGTTTAGTCCCGCCATGTTCATAGACACCAACGTGCTGGTGAAGTCCCGTATCCCCGGCGCGCCTGACCACGACGCGGCCAGGGCCAGCTTGGAACGCGCTTTTCGAGACCCTGAACCGCTAAGGATCAGCCGTCAGGTGATACGAGAGTACCTGGCCGTCGTCACTCGACCGCAGACCTGGCCAGTGGCCATCACCCGTGAGGATGCCCTGGATGACGTGAGCAGGCTGATAGGCAGCTTCGAGATACTCGAGGACGGTCCCGTGGTGACCGAATCGCTCGTGGGGCTGTGTCGAGAGATTCCCGCGGGGGGACGGCAGATTCACGACGCCAACATCGTCGCAACCATGCTGGCGCATGGGGAGCGCAGGCTATTGACGTTCAACGTCTCAGACTTTCGACGTTACGGTGACCGCATAGAGCTGGTGGACGGGTAGCAGGTTGGATCGGCTATTTGAACATGTAGGAGGAATTCTATGATGAAGACCAACAATCTAACGGCATCGCTTATTGGTTCGGTAGTCGTTGCCGTTTTTATGGCTGCCGCCTGTGGGGGAAGCGACTCAATAGCTCCTTCAAAGTCCGATCCCCCAGCGTTTACAAAGGCATCGCTGGAGTGCCTCTGTACGGTCAGTCCAGCGATGACGTAGATGATGATTACAAACCAAAGAACTGCGGACCTACCAGTGGAGCCATGATCGTTGACTACTACTGGATTCAACTGAACTACACTCTATTTGATAGTTGGACCGATAACCACGACGCTTTGTACGATACGATGGATACAAACAATTGGTGCTGGCCCTACTCTTGCCCTGGGACTCTACCAGGCCTTTTCGCCACGGGCTGGACAGACTATGCAGACGACCAAGGCTACGACTTCGACTACTCTGTTAAGCCAGGATGGGGATGGGGACAAACGTGGAACGAAGTCACTGAGTCCATCGACGACGACAGACCCTTGGGCGTCATGTTTGCAGCTTGTGGATCGGCGCCAGACTTTCACTGGAACGCCATCAAAGGCTATGGAACCTGGGTTGACTCAAATGGGAACACAACTGACTGGATGGTAGTGAACGATCCTGCCGGGACTGACGGTTTCGATGGTATCGTGAGTTGGTCGGCCAACTGGATTTGCCTCACCTTAGTGACCTTGGAGCCAGATTAGTAGTTGGTATGAACTTTCTCGCCGCACAATGTTATCTTCCTTAGGGGCCGGGCAAGGGTATACCTCGCCCGGCCCCTCTGCGCAGGGGGAGTACCGACCTAGTAGGGGTATGAATTGGACTTCTGGGTTTGGATAATCGGGGTCAACCTGTTGCCATTGGCAGCAGTATTGTGCCTCACATGGTCCCGTGCACGTGTTGCCATCCCATGGTTGGGGCTGGCGACGGTGACCGTTGGAACCCATCCAGCCTTCAGTTCGTCAAATACACTCGTAGCCGAGGGCACCATCGGCGTCGGGCTCGGCTGGCTCACCACAACGCTCTATGGTCTCATCGGTTTGGTTCTCGTTGTTGGCTCTGTTCGGCTTCGACCCGTACCGTACGTTGCCCTCGGTGCCATCGCCGCAGGCTTCATCTTTATCGCCTCCTTCTACGCATACCTGCCACCTTTCGGCTCAGGTCTACCTGGCATGCTCATATTCGCCGCACCGGGCCTTGTGTTCGTCGTCTACGGGGTCGCCTTATGGCATAGACACGGCTTCTCCCCTTCCATGCGAACTCAGGGCTTGGGGATGGGTCTAGTTCTATCGTTGGGGATCGTCGTTGGTTTGGGAGCTATCGGCTTCTTCGCTTATCAAAGCGATCGGAACGATCCACCCTCTTGGGCAACGAGGCCGCTCGATTTGCCGCGTCTGGCGGCGAACTCTCCAGTAGTAGTCGAAGGCACCGTGGTTGAAGAGGACTCTGAGACCATCAAGTTGCAAAGGCCTAGCGGGAGAACGTTCGACAGGGTATATACGCTCTACCAGATAGAGGTGTCCCAGTTCTGGAGAGGACGGCTGGCTGAGACAGTTTCTTTAGCCATCCCGGACTTCAGTCCAGTAGAGCTCAAAACAGGCCAGTCGTACCTCTTTTTCTTCCGGCAGAGGGCCGACCAAGAGAAATTCCCGGGCTATTGGTATCTAAGCGAGCCAGAGCAAGTGTGGATAGTCGGCGACAGTAATTTCGAAACCTACCCTGGCAGGACTCCCGAAATAACAATCACGAGACAGGAGTTAACCGAAGTCCTAGAGGCGAATCCGAACAGCTAGGTCCCAGAATCATTCACCCTTCGCTCCAGCGATGTCCTTACGCTGAAAGAGCCAGAACGCGGCCACGCCAGCGATCAACATGTACGCAGTGAGGACGAGGAACGCATGCAACTGGCTCGGCAACTCGCTGACCCTGACCAAACCGCCGATCTGGGTGGAGACTCCGGCGTCAGCTATCCATGAGTTGCTCTGTACCTCGGTCAGGGCCATCCAGCCTGCGATACTGGGTCCCACCTGCACAGACACGGTTACTGGATATTGAATGGGGCCTGGACGATGAGACTCAGCTGCGGCCCCCATGCGCATCCAGATATGCAGGCGCGCCAGGTCCTTCGCGTTGCTCAGGACGACAGTTCTCCCGCAGCCTACTACCACGGGCGAGATAGAAGAACCTGTGCCAACTCAGATCTCCCCACCATCCTCCGCTGGTGTCCAGCACGGCCGTGGAGTAGGTGAGATAAGTCTAAACTCCAGCCTCGCCAGTGGAGAGGGAAACGTTCATGTTCTTTAGTAGTGGCCCTATCATGCTTGCACTGCACTTCGGAACGGCGAGTTTGGTTTCAGATCGCTGGACAGGCTGCGCGATTGACGGACCGAGCTGGCTCCAACATGAGGGTATGCATCGCATGAACGCCAGAATGTCCTCACCAGGCAAGTACTGTCCGGACCTTCAGTCGTTCGAATCAACTCTACATCCGCTGGCTTGTGTATGAGTGAATTGGAGAATCAGAAGCGCGGGGCTCGAGCGGCGGTGGTTGGTGGCGCAATAGGCCTTATTCCAGCTATCACGCTGGCCTTCTACTCGTTCTTGTCACAGGAACCTCATGTCGCCGCGCAGCGTGCGGGCTCTATAACGTTGGCCCTACTCTTCCTCTCGCCGTATACGCTGGCGCTCATTGCCTCTAGGGTGCGAGAACCTGGTGTACGCGGTGGACTGCTTTTGGGCGTAGGTCTGCTGTCGTTGGTCGCAAGTTTCTCAACCTTCTCGTCGCTCTTTTTCGTTTTTCTGCCTGCGACATTCGTGATTTGGTTCGCCGCGGTCAGAAGTCTGACCGTGGCGGGGCGCCTGCTGGCAACCGTGGCACCTGCCACTTTCGCAGGACTGTTGATCGCTGCGATTGTAGGCTTCGGCTTCTTTGCGCTGCTTTGGATGAATAACCAGGACTCGGAGGTTCGCTGTTGGGTGCTGACCCGAGGCACTGACGGATACTCCAGGTGGGAGTCACGACCCAATGTTGGAGGACAAGGGACCATTAGCGTTGGACCCCTAACGGGTGGCGAACAGTCAACATGCATCCGCGGCATCATCACTAATTCCGAGGCCGCGATGAGTATTGGTGCGGTTGCCATAGCTATCCTGGGTATGTTGATGGTGTCAAGGTGGTCAGGACATCTAGGACAGCCCACCCGAGGAGGCTCGAACTCCCCGTAAGGATCGCTGAGTCAAGGCTCACAGAGCCCCCAGCCACATCTCGAAAATGGTACTGCCTACCGTCCAGTTAGGCCCACCAAGGAAGGCTCGAACCATCATGCGGTCCGGCGTTGAGGTGGAATACCGGACATCGTGAAGAAAGAGATGTTCGAGTGGATCGACTGGAATTCGGGTGTTACAGAGGCATGGAGCGTAGCGACCAGTAAGACCGACGGTGTTGCCCTCACAGCGGTTGTATCGCTGGCCGTGACCTTCACCGCCCAGGCCCTAGCGCTACCCACCGCTAACTACGCCCACCGCCCACGAGTACCGCAGAGTTTTGTTTCTATTGGCTCTCGCCCATGAGCAGTGAAGAGTACCATGCGTGCGCATTGCGGGAGGAAGGCACTGTGCTGTGCTGGGGCAGCAAGCTGGATGGTCATCAAGACTCGCCCGGAGAGGGTTATAAGTTCACGTCCGTCAGCAGCGGCCGCTCTCACGGGTGCGTTTTGCGGGACGATGGCGCGGTCCTGTGTTGGCGATGGCCATAAACGGGGGAGTTGGAGTCACTCTGGTTGGACCATGACATCGACAACGGTATTCAGGTTCACCGCCTACGAGCACCGCAATCTTCTGTGTCGTTGCCCTCAACACCGGGTACCGGGTGAGCGGCGACACTGAGTGGACACGATTACCGCGCTACCTACACCGTAGGCGAACTGGTGTGCAACATATCTTATGGGTTCCGCGTGAGCGCATACGCGGACGGCCAGATCTACAAAGGCGAGTGGCGTGGCGCAGAGGTATCCGCAACGACCGGAGTCTGTAGCTAAGCCCTAGAGAAGCGACTCTTCCCATTCAGGGGATTAGCCGCCAACTCCAGTTCCACCACTCCCAGCGGCATCCAAGTCCACCGCCCATGAGTACCTCAGTTTTTGTCGTCGATTGAGAAATGGGTATGGTGTAGTGGATCGTGGCCTTGCCGGGCCTGACTTCGATCTCCTTGACAAAGGAGTGGATGAAGGCCCGCGACTCGGTTAGCTCGCTGGTCTTCAGGTACTCGCTCATCTCCGTAGGCCGGCAGCCCATAGCATACTACGGTTCGACGATGTGCACCCTGCCGGCGAACTCCTCGCTGACGTAGATGCGGCCCCGCGCCACCGCCACGGCCGTGGGGGAAACAAGGCCATCGGCCACCACCGACATGACACCGTCGCGCCACCGGACCAGCCTGCCTGGGAACAGGTGGGACTCCTTGAAGCCAACCTCGGCCAGGGAGCGCATGTCGCCGCTGTACTCCGTGACCAGCATGGCGCCGTCGGCCTCAAAAGCCACGTCCGTCGCGGCGGTGAACCCATCAGCATAGACGGTGGTCTCGCCGAGGTCCAGAGCGTCGCCGTCGCCGTTGTCGTCCTGCAAACGCAGGACCCGGGCACCGCCGGTGGGGAAGGGGAACCCCGTGAGGGTGGCGACGTAGGCCGCGCCGTCCGGTCCCAAGGCAATGCCGGTGGGCACGGCCTCCACCTGCGCCGAGCCGTCAGCCGTGGCGTGGGGCTGAGGGTCCAGTCGAGCGTAGAGGTGGATCTCGCCGGCGAGGGTGACGCGCCAGACCGCGTTGGCTCCAGCGTCGCTGACGAGCAGTCCGCCAGAGGGGGTGGGCAGCAGGTCGTAGGGATTGGTGATGGGATTGAGGGGGGCTAGTCCCAGGGGATCCTGGCCGGTCAGACCGACGGGGTGCGATCCCGGCGCCAGCGCGTAGACCTCGCGGAACTCCTTGGCCCGGGCCTCCCCCACCACGTAGTAGGTTATGCCGCCCAACTGCACGGCGGCAGAGACTCCGGCGGGCGCTCCTTCCGGCCCGTCTTTCAGCCGTGGCAGGCCCTCGTGGAGCACGGCGAGTCGGTTTTGGTGGTCCAAGATCAGGAGTCGCCCGCCGCCCACCTCGGCGATGAGCAATCGACCGTCGTCCAGGGCCGTCAGCCCGCGGGGCGACGCCAACCCCTCCAGTGCGCTATCGGCGGGCTGCGCCTCCGATGGTCCGCTGCAGCCCGCCGCCATCGCGGCGACGGCTGCGGTCAACGCGGCCAGCCGGACCACGCCGGCCAAAACGGCGGCAAGGGTTGGGGACCGCGGGCGATGCAGTTTCATACGCTCCATGCAACGAACCGACCACGCCCTACAAGCACAGGGCGGGGTCGGTCTGGCGTCGACAGTTACGCTGCTCTAGGAACCGACGGCTGCCTCAACCTTGGAGGCCGCGTCCGAGGTGACCCAGTTCTTCCATACCGAGTTGTTCTGCAGGAACTTGTCCGCGGCGGCGAAAAAGTCCCCGTCCAACTCGCCGAGGTAGCCCTCCGCCTCCAGCTGGTTGGCCGCGTTGAAGTCCCACTTCTCGAAGAATGTGACTAGGTCCGGCGCTTGGTCGATTAGGTTCTTGCGCATGACGATAAGGACCTGCGCTATAGAGTAGCCGCAGTTCCTCTCGGCGTCCCAGCACTCGGCGCTGTACGGGGGCTCTTCCAAGAGGGTGTAGCCGCCGTATTCAGTGCTCAGAGCGTTGCTGAGGGTGGTGGGTCCCCAGTAGTAGAACAGCACCGGCTCCTCCTTCTCAAAGGAAGCGCGGATCTCCGTCACAAGAGCTTCGCCGGATCCGGGGTTGACCAGCTCAATTACGTCGTCCAAGCCGTAGCCCGCCACCTGCATTGTATTGGTGACCTCGCACTCCCAACCCGGCGGGCAGTTCAGCAGCCGGGCTTTCCCGTTGGAATCCGGGGTTACGAAGAGGTCCATATGGTCCCGCAAGTCTTGGACTGTTCTAAGGCCGGGGTTGGCGTCCGTCACGTACTTAGGCACAATGAAGGCGGACTGCCAGTTGTCCTCCAAGCTGTTCCCAATTACCTCGATGGTGCCCTCAGCGATGGCCTGGTCGTAGGCTTCCTGCTGGTTTGGAAGCCAGATTTCCAAGGTGACGTTGGTGTCGCCCCTGGTAAGGGCCTCCATCAGCGGCACCGTGCCGCCGAACACCTTGTCGGTCGGGTACTCGTACCCCGCGCTGACGATCCGCGCGGCGATGGCGTTCTGAAGCTGGGCGCTGTCCCAGTTGAGATCCGAGAAGATGATCGTGGGCTTCTCCTCTTCCCCGCAGGCGACCGCTGCGAACATAAAAACCACCATGAGGCTGAGCAGCCTCAGTCCTATCCTCCAAGTCTTGCCCTTCATGCCGTAACTCTCCTTTCTTGGTCCTTAGCGCCGCCTGCGCGTGTTCTTGATTCCGTCTATCTATTCCTTCTTGCTCCGCAAGGCAGCCTGCCGCTCCCGTGCCCATGCCTGAGTTATCCGGTCCAGAATGATCGCCAGCGCCACGATGGCCAGACCCGCCAGCAGCGCCTCCCCGGGCCGGAACCGGCCGAGAGCCCGGAGGACGTCCTCTCCCAAGCCACCGGCGCCCACCAGCGAGGCCACCACCACCATGGCCAGGGCCATCATGATGGTCTGGTTTATGCCCGCCATGATAGTGGGGATGGCCATGGGCAACTGCACTTTCAGCAGGAGCTGCTGTCGGGTGGTGCCGAAGGACTGGGCCGCCTCCACCACCTGTGGCGTTACCTGGCGGATGCCCAGATTGGTCAGCCGGATGGCCGGAGGCACGGCGTAGATCACCGTGGCGAAGATGCCCGGCACGTTGCCGATGCCGAACAGCATGATGCCCGGCACTAGGTAGACGAAGGCCGGCATGGTCTGCATGCCGTCTAGAATTGGCCGTATGATGGAATCTACGGAGTTGCTTCGGGCGGCCACGATGCCCAGGGGGATGGCAATGGCTACGGACAAGATCACCGCCACCACGATGAGGGCCATGGTCTCCATGGCGCTTTCCCACAGGCCCACCAGCCCCACTGCCGTCAGCGATCCTACGGCGAATGCCCCAAGCCGCCAACCCACGGTCCGCCAGGAGAGCAGCGCAATGCCCAAAACCACCGTGGGCCACGGAAGCCAGCGGAGCGCGTCCTCCAAGAGCAGCAGGAACGTCAACACGGCGTCCGCCACGGTGTCGAACACCGGCGCGCCGGTCCGGGTCAGCCAGCCAAGGAAATCGTTGACCTCGTTCGCGATCTCCGGGCCCCAATTGGCCGGGAAGGAGACCCCTACGCCCCAGAACGCTGCCACAATGGCCGTGGATGCGGCCAGAGACAGAAGGCCAAGAAGGAGGACGGTTGTGTGGCTCATCCGCCCAAAGGCGACGTTCATTCGCCCCGACAGGGATGAGTCTCTGGTCTTTTCTTCTTGGTGATCAGAGGTCTTGGTCTGACTGGGGACCGCCATGGAACTGAGACTGGCCTCTCCTGCGTCCCCGCCGCTGTGGCCCTTGGCGAAGTTAGGTTGCTCGAAGGCAGCCTGGAGCAGGGTCTCCCGGTCTATCACGCCGACCAAAGCCCCGGACTCGTCCATGACCCCTAGCTGACCTGGAGTGGACCAAAGCTCGGAGAGCGCCCCGTCCACCGTTTGCTCAAAGGCCACTCTGGCGTTGGGCCTGCTGGCCTCCGCCGACGCCCGTTTGGTGCCCTGCCGGTTCATGAAGTAGCCCACCGTCAGCACGGTGGACGGGCGCACGTCTCGCGTGAAGTCCGCCACGTACTCGTCCGCCGGGTTGGCTACGATTTCTTCGGGAGTCCCCATCTGAATCACCGCCCCGTCGCGCATGATAGCGATGCGATTGCCCAACCGCACCGCTTCGGACAGGTCATGGGTGATGAAGATGGTGGTCTTCTGCATCTGCCCCTGGAGCCGCATAAGCTCGTTCTGCATGTCCCGGCGTATGAGGGGGTCCAAGGCGCTGAAGGGCTCGTCCATCAGCAGGATTTCTGGGTTGCTGGCCAACGCTCTGGCCAGGCCGACGCGCTGCTGCATGCCGCCGGACAGAGCGGAGGGCCGATACTCGCCCCACTCGCCAAGCCCCACAAGCTCCAAGACCTCTTGGGCCCGCTCAGAGCGGCTTTCCAAGGGAACGTCCTGGATTTCCAGGCCCCACGCAGTGTTTTCCAGCACGGTGCGATGGGGCAGGAGGCCGAACTGCTGGAAGACCATGGAGGTCTTGGTGCGCCGGAAGTTCGTCAACTCCTCGACGCCGAACGCCAAGACATCGTCATCGTCTACAAAGACGGAGCCGGTGGTTGGGTTGATGAGGCGGTTGATGCAGCGGACTATGGTGGACTTGCCGCTTCCGGAGAGGCCCATGACCACGAAAGTCTCCCCGTCCTGCACATCGAAGCTGACGTCCTGCAGAGCCACGACGCAGTTGTAGGCGGCCTGGGCCTCTCCCCTGGACATCCCGGACACCCGCTCCACCAAGTCCGGCCCTTCGCCCTCGCCAAAGACCTTCCAAAGGTTTCGGACCCGTACGCGAACCGAGCCCGTTGAGGCGTCGCTTAAGGAACTTGCAGGAGATTCTTTAGCCATAAAATCCCGGAAAAAACAAATTCCAGCGCGCCGCAAGTGGCGGGTACGGAGTTTGTCGTACCCTATAGATATGTCTTGAGCCTGTCAACGTTGTCCGTTTTCAGCGAAAATTATAAGGTTCTGCGCCGCATACAGCATATATATCACACATTACTCTCAATATCGTGCATTTTTTGCTATTTGCTAGTAGTATATGCATACTATCAACTGTAGGCCGTCAGCGATAATGGGAGCTGGACTGCTCTTGGGTCCAGTGGCGGTAGCGGCTAGGCCGCTCACGACTGCAATTGAGGAGCCTCCAACCCGGTGGGCCAAAGGCTCTTGGGGTCTTCCCGGGGTCATCCTACCCACTCCTTATATATTCGGAGTGTAGACCGTCAGCGATAATGGGACACATATAAGGGTAGGAAAACCCGAGAGTCGGAGGGTGGTGTGAGCTCCTGAAATGAGGGTAGAGCTACCCACAGAAAGGAGCAGATGTGTCCCAATTAGAAGTAAGCAAAGCAGAGGCCGCCGAGGAACGAAGCGAGCAGACCAGGTCTTTCGTCCGCACAGTGAAGGCGGCTGCCCGACGTAAGTACACCCCCGAAGAGAAGATCCGAATTGTTCTGGAGGGCTTCCGCCGCGAGGTCACAGTCAACGACCTGTGCCGGCGGGAGGGGATCAAGCCCCACTCCTACTACTCGTGGACCAAAGAGTTCATGGAGGCGGGCAAGGAGAGGTTGACCCGTGACTCGGTTCGGGACGCCACTCAGCATGAGGTAGGGCAACTCAAGCGAGAGAACGGGGAACTCAAGGAGCTAGTGGCCGATCTGTCGCTGGAGGCGTACCGTCTCAAAAAAACGGCCATCCCCATGCCCCAGGACGCCACCGGTACCAGCGGATGAGCGCCCCGGAGAAGGCAGAGGTAGTTACCAAAGTATCCTCGTCTCCCCTCCCCAAGCGAAAGGTCCTCAGAGAGCTGGGCATCCCTAAGAGCACCTACTACCGGTGGCTCAGACGCCAAGACCAACAAGGACTTGAGGACCGACCAGGAGGCGATCAGCCACCATGGAACCGTCTTACTATTCAGGAAGAACGCTCAGTCCTGTTATCAGCCAGGGAGATGCCAGAGCTGAGCTGCCGTCAGCTGGCCGCGGGGATCACCGACAACCAGGGCTTCTCAGTCTCAGAGTCCAGCGTCTACCGTATCCTGGGCAGGGAGGGCCTAGTGAAGAGGCCTGAGATGCGGTTGGCCGCGGGGAAGGAGTACCACCTCAAGACCACAGGACCTCACCAGATGTGGGCCACCGATGCCTCATACTTCAGGGTGGTTGGGTGGGGCTACTACTACCTGGTCACCGTTATGGACGACTACTCCCGCTTCATCCTGGCTCACAGGCTTCAGCAAGATATGACGGCCGACTCCTTCATCGAGGTGGTCCAGGATGCTGTGGACACGACCAGCATGGACCAAGTTCCAGTCACAGACCGCACCAGGCTGCTGAGTGACAACGGTCCAGGCTATGTCTCAAGAGCATTCAGGGACTACCTGGGGATGGTTGGCATCAAGCACATCCTAGCAACTCCTTTCCACCCTCAGACCAACGGGAAGCTGGAGCGCTACCACCAGACCATCAAACGGGACGTCAACCAGGTGCCTTATGAGTTGCCCGCCGACCTTGAGGCTGCTATCGCGGCCTTCGTCAGCTACTACAACTACCGGCGCTATCACAAGGCTCTGGGCAACGTGACACCATCAGACGTGCTCAAGGGAAGACGGCAAGAGATCCTACAACGCAGGAAGGAGGTGAAGGCTCAAACCACCGAACGGCGACGACGCTACAACAGGGCCCTCAGGGAGCTCGCCAGACCTCCATCCAGCCCCTGATCTCTCGGCTCCCAATGTGTCCCACTTTTGCTGGTTGCTAACAATCCTTGCCCTTCAGTTCGTCCAGGTTGAACTTCACCAGGTCGATGGAGATCAGCCGCTCATCACCCACCACGCCCCAGGCGTACCAGGTCTTGAGGAACTCCAGGTCGCCGTAGTTGTTCTCGCGAAAGCCCTGGGCGTCCTCGGTATCCGCTATGTCGGTGACGACGTAGGCGTCCTCGGTGGCGTCGATAATGATGGTCTTGATGTTGGCCTGGCCAAGCGCGCCAAACATGAGCAGGGCCACCGCCACGACCAGCAGCCCATACCACAGCCTGCTTCTCTTCATTTCTTACCTCTCGCGTGAATCAAGGGAGTTGGAACCGTACCGACTTGAGGGGATGGCCTTTTCATGTGGCCTCATGAGCTTCGTGCCGCTCGCGCCGGGTGTTACTCAGGGGTGCTGCTGATGTCAACGCATTTCCTTACCGCTCCCAGGCCAATATCGTATTGACACTCCCGTACGCACCGCGAAAACCACCGCTGAGGCCCCAAAGAACGGTTCCTCCCCACATTTACGACATATACGCCAACAATCCCTTCTTGGCTCTACCTGCGGGGTTATCAGCCCGTCTCTGTCGCGTGTGCTGGGCTGCGAAGCTGCGCTATCTGGAGGACCTGCTGGGCCAGCAGCTCCGGGTCGTGTCGGGCCAGGGTGCCTGACGAGGCCAAAGACGTGGAAACCACGGTTCCCACCAGCTCTTGGCAGCGCTCGATATCGTTCTCCGCGGGAAAGCTGTGCTCCTGGGCGTACCGCTCTAGGACCTCGTGCTGGAAGGGTGCGGCGTTCAGCAGCAGGTGGTTTATGGCGCCGCCTGGGCCGAGGTATCGGAGGGCCTCGGTGACGAAATCCGACGCGCGAAAGCCGTCGGTCTCACCGTGCTTGGTCATCAGGTTACAGACGAAGACCTTCGCGCCGGAGGACTCGCGGATGGCTTGGGGCACGCCACGGACCAGCAGGTTGGGGAGCACGGTGGTGTAGAGGTCGCCTGGGCCGATGACGATGACGTCCGCTTGGAGGAGCGCTTCTCGGGTCTCCGGGTAGACCTCTGGCTCCGGGTCAAGGTAGACGCGCCGGATCGGGACCTCCAGTTTCACGGTCCGGACGTCGATATTCGCTTCTCCGCGGATGACCGTGCCGTCGTCCAGCTCCGCCACCAGCCGCGTGTCGTGCAACGTCACCGGCAGGACACGTCCGCGGATCTGGAGCAGACGGCTGACTTCCCGGATGGCCAGCTCGGGGCCGCCTGTGACCTCTGTGAGGGCCGTCAGCAGCAAGTTCCCGAAGTTATGGCCGTCGAGCCCCTCCCCGCGGTCGAACCGATAGTCCAACAGCCGCCGTAGCACTTCGCCTGCTTCGTCAGAGGGGCTCAGCGCCAGCAGGCACTTCCGCAGGTCTCCGGGTGGAAGGTGGCCGAACTCGTCGCGTAGGCGCCCGGAGCTTCCCCCGTCGTCCGCCACGGAAACGACCGCCGTGAGCAGATCGGTGTAGCGTTTCAGGCCTTGGAGCGCGGTGTAGCTCCCCGTCCCGCCGCCGATGACTACGACCCGCGGCGGTGTCAGGGACTCTGTATTGGCCTTTGCCATGCGTTTTGTTTGGCCCTAGCTTTGGGCCAGACTCCCCCCTCTATCCCTTGGGGCTAGCGTCGGTGTCGGCCCCTCCGGAGATGGCCGGCAGGAAGTGGACCTCGGTCTCCTCACTTAAGCGCTGACGCATGCCCTCCATCGTGGCCTCACCATCCACGACGGCGGCTAGTCCGGGCACGAGGTGGTCTTCTTCCATCAGATGCTGCCGCATACCAGGGTACCGGCTCTCCAGGTTGTCGATGAGCTCTTTCAGCGTGGCCCCGGGCACACGGACATCTGTCATGCCGTCCGCCAACTTCCGCAGGGGAGGAGGAATGAACACACGAGCCATGGGCCACCCTATGCGCTGTCCTGCTTGTCCCGCAGCGCGTCCAGTACGCGGTGGGGCTTCATCGGCGTCTGGCGCAATCGCACGCCTACCGCGTCGTAGATGGCGTTGGAGATGGCGGGCACGGGCGGAATGATGGATGTCTCGCCCACGCCACGGACGCCGAAGGGATGGTTAGGGTTGGGGACCTCCACGATGATGGTCTCGATCATGGGCACGTCCAGCGACGTCGGCATGCGATAGTCGAGGAACGTGGAGTTATCCATGCCCCCCTGCTCGTTCATAAAATACTCCTCGTTAAGGGCCCAGCCAATGCCCTGGGCCGCACCCCCTTGCATCTGGCCCTCGACGTAGGCGGGATGGACGGCCTTGCCGGCGTCTTGGACCGCCGTGTACCGCACGATGTCCACCTTGCCGGTGTCCGGGTCCACTTCGACGTCTACGATGTGCGTGCCGAAGCTACCCGCGCCACCGCGGGCCTGGATCGAGCCGGTGGCGTTGAGGGGACCTCCCGTCTCGTTGAGCTTGGCCGCCACCTCCTTAAAGGTCATCTTCAGCTCAGGGTCGGCCTTGGCGCTGAACACCCCCTCCGCGAACTCGACGTCTTCAGGCTTCAAGTCCCATACCAGGGCCGCCCGCCCGGTCATCTTGGCGATGACCTCTTGCGCCGCGTTGTAGGCCGCGTGACCCGACGCGTTCGTCGTTCGGCTGCCGCCGGTCACGTCGTTGTAGCCGACGCTCTCCGTGTCCACCACCGTGGGGCGCACGTCCTGCGCTGGTAGTCCCAACGCCTCGGCGGCCTGCATGGAGATGGACGCCCTGGTGCCGCCGATGTCCACCGACCCCTCGATCAGCGATACGGTGCCATCGTTGTTCACGCACATGTTTACCGACGACCGCATTCCTCCGTTGAACCAGAAGCCGGTGGCCACCCCCCGGCCGCGCTTGCGCCCGTCGGGCCCGTCGCGCTCCAGCTCGCTACTCCAGTGGGGCGACTCCTTGGCCGCCTGTTGTACTTCGATGTTGCCGATACGCTGGAACTCGGGGCCGTCCGCGCGGCGGTCACCCTCGCGGGTGGCGTTGAGCAGCCGGAACTCCAGCGGGTCCATGCGCAGTGCCTCGCACACCTCGTCTACGACCGACTCCATGGCGTAGCACGCCTGCGTGGCGCCAGGAGCCCGATACGCCGCCGACTTCGGCTTGTTGACGACGATGTCATAGCCGTCGATGCGGCTGTTCTCGATGCGGTAGGGGGCGAAGACGCACATGGCGCCGGCGCCGACCGCCGACCCCGGATATGCCCCCGCTTCGTACCACAGGTCAGCGGTGCCCGCGAGGAGCTTTCCGGAGTCGTCGGCTCCCAGCTTGATTCTTACCTTGGCGCCTGGGGTCGGCCCCGTGGCGTCGAATACCGACTTACGGTCCATGACCAACTGCACGGGGCGCCCACACTTCTTGGAGAGAAGCGCCGCGATGGGTTCCAGGTAGATGCCGAGCTTCCCGCCGAAGCCGCCGCCGATCTCGCACGGGACCACTTTGATCTTCGACTCGGGCACATTCAACACTCCGGCGGTGGCCCTGCGAGCGCCGAAAGCACCCTGCGTGCTGGTCCAAACGGTGATCCTCCCATCCATCTGCCATACGGCCGTGGCGTTCTGCGGCTCGATGTAGCCCTGGTGGACGGTAGCCAGATTGAACTCCCGCTCGATCACAATGGACGAAGCCTTGAAACCGGCCTCCACGTCGCCGAACTCGTGCCGGAAGTGCTTGGCCAGGTTCGTGGACCGCACCTTCTCGCCCAGGTCGTCGCCCACCAGGTCATCGTGAACGATTGGGGCATCGGGCGCCAGCGCCTCATCTACGTTAATCACCGGCTTGAGGACCTCGTACTCGACCTCGATCAGCTTGACGGCCTCCTGGGCAGTGTTGGAGTCCCAGGCCGCGACGGCGGCCACGGGGTGTCCTTGGTAGATTACCTTGCCCCGGGCCATGAGCTTCTCGCTGGCGTAGTTGATGTTGGTCTCTTCCTCGCCCATGTCTACCGTCGTGCTCTCGGCCACGGGCATGTCCGATCCAGTGATGACGGCCAGCACTCCGGGCATAGCGGAGGCCTTGGAGGTGTCGATGCTGACGATGCGCGCGTGGGCGTGGGGACTCCGCAGCATCGTGCCGTGGACCATGCCGGGCAGACGCACGTCGGCCCCGTAAATGGCCTGGCCCGTCACCTTCTCCAGCCCGTCGGGCCGGATAGGCCGTGTCCCAATCACCTGGTAGTCCTGGGCCGGCTTGTCAGTAATCGTCATACCTCAGCTCCTTTCGGGTCCAGCTTCGGAAGCACGTTGGACGGCACGGACAATCTTATCGTATCCGGTGCAGCGGCACAGGTTGCCCGCCAGCCACAGGCGGATGCGCGCCTCGCTAGGGTGAGGCTCGTTGTCCAGCAGCGCCTTGGCCGATACCAAAAAGCCCGGTGTGCAGACGCCGCACTGCAACGCCGCTTCTTCCAGAAACGCCTGCTGCAGCGGGTGCAGGCCCTCGGGCGTGGCCATACCCTCTATGGTCTCCACGCTCATACCGTCGGCCTCCGCGCCCAGCACCATGCACGAGTCCACGATACGGCCGTCTAGGCTGACGGTGCAGGCGCCGCAGTTGCCGTCGTTGCAGCCCTCCTTGGTCCCGGTGAGGCCCGCCACATCGCGCAACGTCTCCAGAAGGCTCAGGTACGGCGCCAGCAGCAGTTCCATGGGCGCTCCGTTAATCGTGGTGCTGACACGCACCTTGGTGACGTTGTCAAAGACCATACGCCTACGCCTCCCGTGCCCGTTGGACTGCTTTTTCCAGGGTGCGCACCGTGAGCACTTCCACGAGGTGCCGCCGCTGGCCCACTGTGCCCCGCATATCGACGATGGGTGAAGCCGCCTCTCTCGCCAGCTTCGCGGCCGCGCGGATGGCCTCGGGTGTGGCCTCCTGGCCGGCTAGCGACTCTCCTGCCTCCGTGGCCAGGATAGGCGTCGGCCCCACGGCGGCCAAGGCAACGCGGGCCGATTGGACGCGCTCGCCTCTCGCGTCCAAGGCGACGTAGCTGCTCACCCCGACGACGGCGATATCCATTTCGTTGCGGGGAATGAACCGCTGGTAAGCGGCTCCGAAGTGGGCAGGGGGCTTGGGTACCTGGAAGCTGACCAAGAACTCCCCTCGCTCCAAGACCGTCCGGCCCGGGCTGGTGCAGAACGCTTCCACGGGCACCTGCCTGGTCCCGTTGGGGCCGGCGATGACGGCCGTGGTGTGATGGACGATGAGCGGCGCCACGCCGTCGGCGCTGGGGGATGCGTTGCACAGGTTGCCGCCCAGGCTAGCCCTCGATTGGATCTGGATACCCCCAATCATTGACGCTGCGTCGATGATGCCCGGATAGTCGGAGCAGACCTGCTCATCCTCGTAGAGCTGGTAGCAGGGGACCGCCGCCCCTATGTGCAGGCCGTGGCCGTCTTGGTCCATGCGCATGACCTCCGGCACCCCTTTGACGTCCACGATGGCATCCAACTCGTACCGGCTGGCCCGGACCTGGGCCAATATGTCGGTGCCGCCGGCCAGGCAGCGGGCCCGTGGCCCGTGCTCCGAGAGCACGGAGACCACCTCGTCCACCGTCGTCGCGCGTACGTATCGGAAAGGATGCATGGAGTGTTGCTTGCCCTCGAGTGGCCGGGTTGTCGAGTTGGCCCATCACCCGCGACCATGCGCGGGCTGGCCCTAATAGCCTAGGCCTGCACATTATCTGCGGGAGCGGCCCTGGAAGCAACCGCCCAAGACGTCAAAAGACGAGGTAGGGCTGGTTGGTTGGCTTTCTCGGCAAGACGCATTGGGCCTAATTCAGTCCCAATAGCCTCTTTATATTGCCGTTGGCAATCCTCTCAGCGGCACTGGGGGCCAGTTGCGCTAGGAGTGAGCGGTACTCCTCCACGACCTGGTCTATCATCTGATATCGGTTTTCGGGTCCCAAGTCGAGCCCAAAGAGAAAGCGGTCAGGGAACTCTTCGAACGCCTCCCGCCACCTCTCTTTCAGCGTGCCGTCCTCGTCGGTCAAGGACTGCTCCTCTATCGGGACACCCCTTACGTAGACCGAGTTTCGAGCCGAGATGTCCGCATAGAGGTTTGGGTGTTCCCGCATCATCTCCAATACGAGGGACGGCGGGCCGTCACCGACGTGTGCCCAGACGATGACGGTGCTCCGGTTGTGCTCCAGGGCACGCTCGAGCTCCTCGCTGAATTCGTGCTCCACGTGGACATTTACCGGCACGTTGGACTCGGCTGCGAGGTCGTAGATTTGCAGGGCAATGGGGCCGTCAACGGGGTAATTGTCGCCCTCCGGCGGTGAGAAGGCGAATGGCCGATGGCGCAGTGAGAGCTCACCGATGCCGTATACGCCCCCGAGATCGAGCTGCTGGCGGATGAGGCCTACCGTTTCTTCGTTCAACACGACTTGCCCGCTATTGCGGTCCCTTCGCACTCCAGCGAATGGGAAAACGAAGTCCGGATAACTTACGCTGGGCTTCTCGTAAGACCGTCGGTGACCCGATGAGTACGACCCCTGATATTCCAGCGTCCGACATCGCGGAGACCGCTTCCTCGGGTGAGCGACCGCCAATGAGGTGCGAGTGTGCGTCTATGAGCAGACCTGTCTTACTAGAAAAACCGGGTGTCGGGGTGAGCGTCGGCGTAGAGGTTGGTGTCGGTGTGGCCCCGGCCTGAGCACAAGCCGCGGTCAGCAACGTGCCTAGAAGAAGGGCAGACGCCCCCAGGAGTCCTCGCATGGCGGCAGTATAGCCCCCTGCTGGCCTGTATTAGGCCAAATGGCGAACTCTTGAGCAACGAGGCCTAAGTTATGGCTAAACCGAGCTAGAGAGGTGGGGACGGCGTGGCCCGTGACTGGCCTACGTAATCAGTGCGGGAACGGGGCACGCTAGTCCTTGGTTGGGAACACCGGCACGGCCGCGGACACGCTGGCAACGATGCCCTCACCGGAGTCCGGTGCGTGGCCGGGCCCGCGGCGGACCCGCAACGACGCACCCGAAGGCAACCGCACATGGATGAGCTGGTCGTGCCCGAAGAACTCCCGGTCGACCACGTGGACGAGCGTTCCGCCCGGTGCGTCGGGCCCGCCTGGCGTTTCCTGGTGTAGCTGGACCAGCTCAGGGCGCACCACCACGGTCACCGGACCGTTTGCTGGGGTGGTGGTCGGAAGCAGTCCCAACTCCGTCTGCACCTTGCCGTCTGCCGCGTGACCGTCGAGCAGGTTGGCCTCTCCCAGGAAGGTCGCCACCGCCAGCGATGCCGGAGAGGCGTAGACCTCCTCGGGAGTGCCAGTCTGGACGACTCGGCCTTCCAGCATCACGCCCACTTGGTCGGCCAGGCTGAGCGCCTCGTCTTGGTCGTGGGTCACGAAGATGGCCGAGGTCCCCGCGCGCTTGAGGATCTGCCTGACCTCCGCGCGCACCCTGGCCCGCAGGCTCGCGTCGAGGTTGGAGAAGGGCTCGTCCAAGAGCACAACCTCGGGATTGGGGGCCAGCGCTCTGGCCAGGGCCACCCGCTGCTGCTCACCGCCCGAAAGGTCGTGCGGCAGGCGCGCGTCTACTTCCGCAAGCCCGACCAGCTCGAGCACCGCGTGGACACGACTCTTGCTCTCGCCTCCCTTGGGCACGCCGAACCCTACGTTTTCCCGCACGGACAGGTGCGGAAAGAGGGCGTAGTCCTGGAACACCATGCCGACACGCCGTTGCTCCGCCGGCACGTGCACGCCGGGACCGCTGGCTATGCGGCCGCGGATGGCCACGGCGCCGGAATCGACCCTTTCAAAGCCGGCGATGAGCCGGAGGGTAGTGGTCTTTCCACAGCCACTCGGTCCTACCAGCGCGAAGAGCGAACCCTCCTCTACCGCTACGGACACGTCCTGGACGGCGCGTGTGCCGTTGAAGGCCTTGGAAAGCGTCTCACAGTGGACTATTGGGCCGCTCATGGTCGTGACGTAGTCCTAGGGGTTGCACCACGGAATTTCCGGCATAGTGCTCGCTCTCCATAATATAAGGGGAAGCTAACAAAATTACAATGGATACCCTAAGTTTAATTTTCGTGCGGCCTGACCTTGCGCGCCCATCTGGACACTCCGTCACTCTGAACGGAGCGAAGAGCTGGACATTTCCACCTGCCTGTCACTCCGAGCGGAGCGAGGAATCTCGCAGGCAAAGCAAAGACTAGGGCCGTCGCTGGATAATTGTCCGACCCGGCCCGCCCCGTTCGCCAGGCTCGCTGGGCGAAGCGTCTGGCGAGGGCTTCACGACACTACGTCGTAATGAGCGATGGGGACACCGCGTATGGGTGCAGGGGAAACCCTGCCGCCCCGTGGCGCCGGTCCACTTGACGAAGGCCTCTACCTCAGCCTGCCTATCATTCCGAGCGGAGCGAGGAATCTCGTTTTTGCATCCCGAAGGGAACGAGATTCTTCGCCCCCCGATTTATCGGCGGACTCTCCGATACGACCCGACACCGTCGGGACATCATCGGGCGGAATGGCAGGGTACAGCGGGCTAGGGCCCCTCGTTAACTTACTGGGGGCCGCTCACCGCCTGCCCCGACCTGGCCGGTGGCGCCCCCAGGTCCCTCAGAGGGCGCTAGCTCTTCCAGGTGGTGCTGGAGGTCGAGCTCCAGGAGCTGACGCTTGAGTCCCTGCCGGCGGAGGCCGTAGCGCCTGCGTGAAATGGCGCGGGAGTCGAACTGAGCGTCCAACTCGGCGACCTGCCGAAACAGCGCCTGCCGCAGGAGGCCGGGGTCGTGGTCCGGGGCTACAGGCTCCCGCCTTCGCCGGCGCAGGAGGGCTGCCGCCAATATGCTTCCGAGCACAAGCGCCGCAAGCCCCGGAACGCCCGCGGTCAGGTACCAGCGTGCCGCGTATCCTGGCAGCCGGCTGAACAACGTGGGCTCTGGAAGGCCAGTGAGCCATAGCTCCAGCCGCGTCCCCTTGGACAGGCCGGTGCCTTCCAGCAGCTGCAGGTCCCTGTCGTTGACCGTCGCCGTACCCAGGTCGGTCAGCTGCGGCGACGTGGCCACGGCCGCGTCCGCCCGCACCACGACACGGAAGGAATCGGCCCCAAACCGAAGCGTTCGTGAGAGGTCGAGGGTCGCCCCCTCGTAGGGGACGCGGTATATGAACTCGAAGCGGTGGCCCGAGTCGTCCGTTGGCGGGACCGGCACGGTCAAGGCGAAGCCCCTATCCACCTCCAGAACCTCGCCGCCTACCAGGTCGGACCGCACGTCCAGGTTGTGGGCCTCGGGGGGCAACGCAAAGCGCAGAAGGTCCGGCATTCCCGGTGCGCTGAGGTCGGCCACTAGCGTCCTGCCGCCCGGGTTCGCCACGTTGACTCGCTCCAGCACCTCGACGATACGCTGGTCCGCGTCCGCACCGGTCACGATGAGGGTATGACTGGTCACGGCCAGCGACTCGGAGCTACCAGTGGCATCGTAGACCGTGAGGGCCAGGGGTTCGCCCAACTGGGCCGCCCGGAACGACGCGGAGTAGATGGCACCCTGATACTCGGCCGTGAGGAAGTAGGTGCGCCCCGGCAGCGCTGCGACGCCCGAAAACTCGAACTGGCCGTCGGGCCGAGGGGTAGCGGTCAGGTTCTCCAGCTCCACCACGCCTTCCAGCACGCGGAGGGTCACCGGGACGGACTCGGGGCTGAACTCGGCGTCCGGCGTGCCGTTCCGCAGCACACCCGTGAGTGACGCGGTGTCTTGAGCCAAAGCGTCCCGCGGAAGGGCGGACCATAGCAGGGAAAGCGTCGCCAGCAGAAAGACGGCCCGTGGGAAGGCCGATGCCCACGTCATGACGCGGTGTCGTCCTGGCCCGCGCCGCGCGCCCTGTCGATCTCCGCCTCCAGCGTCTGGTCCAGTCCGACGACGGTCTCGCGCACTCGCTGCTGCTGACGGAGCAGCACCGCAGCCTGGACTCTGGCCGCCCGCACCCGCTCCTGGTACTCCGCGTCGGTGAGGTGGTGCAGGAAATGCTCCTGTTGAAGCACACGCATCTCTTCGTAGACGCGGTCGCGGGCCCGGCGCAGGCGGTCCGCCAGCTCCTCCGCGGGGTCGTCTTCGAGGCCGCTCGACTCCGCCCGCGGCAAAAGGAGAGGGTAGAGCACCACCACCAGGCTCACCAGCAGCAACGTGGTAACGATGAGGATAACCATGGCCTACGCCCTGTACGCCTCCACTTGCTACGGCCTCACTTGAGCCCCCGCCGTCAACGCGGGGGCGTAGGCCAAGGCCCGCTGCCGGGACGGCCACAGGGCCACCACCGTGCCCAGCAGCAGCACTGGGCCGGAGAGCCACATCCACAGCATCAACGGGTTCACCAGCAACCGGAAGGCCGCGCTCCGTCCGTCGGGCTGGACCTCGCTGAAGAGGACGTACAGGTCCTCCATCGGCGTCGTCCGGATGGCGGCTCGCGTCGAGATCATCCGGAAGCTCGGGTAGACCGCCTGCCAGGCGGTCATGGTCTCCAGGAACTGGCCGCCGCGGTATATCCCCAGCGTGGCGGTCCGCTCCGTCCGGTCGGCGAAGCGGGTGGTGTCCGTCCGTACGAACTCCACCTCGTACTCGCCGATTTCCGCCCGCTGGCCCACGGGCAGAATGACGTCCCGCTCCAGGTTGTAGAAGGACGAGCCGATGATGCCGAACGCCAGCATGACCACGGCCAAATGGACCACGTAGCCCCCGTAGCGCGGCCGGTTGGCGGCGATGAGCCGTAGGAACGCCACCGGATAGGCGGCCCCCGAGGCCCTATGCCGGGCATGGGTCCCGCGCACCCACTCCTGCAGCACCGAGGCCGCCACCAGCCCGCTGACCCCGAATCCCAGCAGCGCCACGGGCTTATGGACGCCCCCAATGGCCAGCGCGGCCACCAGCACCGCCGCGACGGGCAGCGGAACGGTCATGGACCGGCGCATCGTCGTCCAGGTCGCGTGCCGCCACGGCAGCAGGGGGCCGATGCCCATCAGGGCGACCAGCGCCAGCAGCAGAGGGCCGTTGACCTGGTTGTAGAACGGCTCGGCCACCGTCACCGTCCGGCCCGAGACGGCCTCTGACAGCAGCGGGAATATCACTCCCCACATCGTGATGAAGGCGATGCCCAGCAGCAGTAGGTTGTTGACCAGGAACGCCGCCTCGCGGGAAAGGGCCGACTCCAGCCGCTGCGCGCTCTTGAGGATGCCCAGCCGGTAGTAGAAGAGCGCGAAGGACCCCACGACCGTCACGGCGAGGAAGGTGAGGAACACCCACCCCAAGGTTGACGCACCGAAGGAGTGGACCGATGGTACCGGCCCGCCTCGGTTGATGAAGACGCCGAAGTTGCCCAGGGCGAAGGTCACGTTAATAAGGGCGATGTTCCACATGCGAAACATACCCCGGCGCTTCTGGACCATGATGGAGTGGATGAAGGCGGTGAGGCCTAGCCACGGCATGAGTGCCGCGTTCTCCACGGGGTCCCACGCCCAGTAGCCGCCCCAGCCCAGAATGGTGTACGCCCACCACGCGCCCAGCAGTAGGCCGATACCCAGCAACGCCCAGGCCACGATGGCCCAGGCGCGTCCCCAGTCCACCCAATCGTCATCGATCTTGCGAGCGAGGAGCCCTGCCATGGCCAGCGCGAAAGGCACCGTCGTGGCGATGAGCCCAAGCATGATCATGGGCGGGTGGATGAACATTCCGGGGTGCGTCAGCAGCGGGTTGATCCCTCGGCCGTCCACCGGTACGACGGCCAACTCGCGGAAGGGGTTGGCGAGGACCATCAGCACCGCCAGGTAGAAGGTCAGGACGAGCATCAGCACGGTGTTGGTGTAGAGCCGCAGGGCTCCCAACCGCCTGGGCAGCAGCCACACGGTAAGGGCGGACACGATGCTGAGGGCCATCGCCACGTAGAGGAGTGAACCTTCGTTACCCGCGTAGAAGGCCACCCACGTGTAGATTCGGGGCATGGCCAGGTTGCTGTGCTCGGCCACGTACTGAATGCCGAACTCGTTGCGCAGGAAAGCCACGACCAGGGCGATAGTGGCTACGCTCAACGCCAGCGGCACCAGGTACGTGGCCCGCCGGGCGCTGATGGCCAGCCCAGGGGCCCGCCGCCAGACGCCGGCGAAGGAGCCGACGGCGGCGTACGCCGCCAGCGCCAGCGCCAGGATGAGGCTGGCGGTGCCTAGCGCCGCCATGGTGCTGCTCCGCGCCCAGGTGCGTCCCGCTGGTCCTTCTCGGCGTTGTCCGCCATCTCTTCGTCCACCAGGTCCAAGTATGGCTCCAATTCTACGTCGTTGGGCGTCTCCGGTCCGTCGGCGAGCACGAGGCCCGAAGGCCTACGGAGCTTCCGAATGGTCAGCACCAGCACCGTTATGCCTGCCAGCAGGGCGGCCGGCGGCACCAGCCACGCCGTCAGCAGGAAGCCGCGCTTCGGCGGCGCCGCCAGCACCATCTCCCCGTAGACGGAGACGAAGTAGTCGGTGATCTCCTGCTCCGTCTGCCCGTCGGCGAGACGGTCCCGGAGGATCTGCCGCATCTGCTTGGCCAAGGTTGCCTGGGACTGGTTGAGGGTCTCACCGGGACAGACGGGGCAGATAAGTTGTCTGTCCAGCGCTTGGGCACGCTCTTCCAACAAAGGTCCTTCCTGGGCCAACACCAAGCTCTGGTGACTGAGAAGGGCGAACAGCAGAAGGAAGAAGGCCAGAAGTGCAAAATGAAGTGCGTTACGTCTGGGCTGAGGGTGGGACGTTTGCCCACGTAGAGGCGACATGGAGCTCATTCCCTCGTCCCGCCTTCGTCGGCGGGCCTAGTAGCCCGGCGCTTTGGTGCTGCCCAGCAACGCTTCCCGCTGATCGGCCGGCATGCTGATGAGGTGGACCAGCAGCCACCGCTGCTCCGGCTTCAGCAATGCGCCAAAGGTGGGCATGAAGCCGAACCCCCTAGTGATGGACCAGAAGGCCTCGCCGTCCGTGAGCAGCTGTATCCTCTCGCTGGCGAACGAGGGCGGCTCCGTGGCTCCGTGGTTCACAAACTGTTGGCCAACAAAGCTATCGCCCTGGGAGGTCGGTCCATGGCAAACCGCGCAGTTGATGTGATAGAGCACCCCGGCCTGTTCCTGAGCGGCGCTTGTAAAGCCCACGGGGTTCTCCAGCCCTTGGGCGTCTGTCTTGAGCGCCGGGAGCGGAAGCTCCTTGCCCGTCACCGGCACCGAGTCCGGTGGTGGGTAGAGGCGGGGCGGCTCCTGGGACTTGAAGGACTGGTTGTAGTGCATCTCCTGGAAGATGTCGATGGGATACGACCCCGTGGAACGCCACGGGCTCTCCCCCGGCTGGCCGCAGCCGGCGGCAAGCAGCGCCAGCCCCAGGGGGATGAGCGCCCATCGAATGAGCTTATGGCCGGCGGTGTAGTACAACGCGAGCAAGTGACCCCTTAGCGGACTCGATTAACCCGTCCCGTGGCGCACGTCCTCGGCGCCGGCTTCTCGAAGCACCCTTTCGGCCTGGGGAGCATGCTCATCCGGGCAGGAAACGAAGACCCCTACGTATCCCTCGGTGATGCGTGGGTCGTACAGGCCGGTCTTTCCTTTGAGCCGGGATTCGAACAGGACACCCAGCACCGTGAAGATAAGCGCGCCAAGCATGGTCCCTTCGTACAGGAAGATTGTCATCGGCGGAATGCTCAGGATGGGCTTGCCACCCGTGACCAGGGGATAGGAGATCTGCGTGCCCGCCGTGAAGAGGAGCGCCGCCGTGAAGCCCATGATGGCCCCGATGAACGGCCACACGTACACGCGGTGCTGTGGCTCCGCCTCGCCGAAGGCCCCCTCGGGGTACGGCGACCCGGAGTAGATATCCAGGTCCTCGACCGGATACCCCTGGTCCTTCAAATTGGTCATGGCATCCGCGACCTGTTGTACGTCCTGAAACAGTCCCAAAAGCTGATGGTTTGCCATAGTTGCACGCTCCTTGACCAGCCCGGTGGCTTCACGTCACTGGGTGTCAGTCCTCCTTCACGAGCGCGGGCACCGCTACGTTGCCCACGCGGACTTCGTCCTTCAGCACCATGGCCTCCTTGGCCTCCCACATTGGGATCAGCGGGAAGAACTTACTGAACATCAGCATCAGGAAGGCCACCAAAGCGAAGGTACTGGCGACGATGGTTATCTCCACCGGACTGGGCCGGTACGAGGCGTAGTCGAAGACCAGCGGCTGTTTGCGCATCAGGCCTGGCACGATGATGATGAACCGCTCCAGCCACATGCCTACGTTGATCATCAGCGATAGGACGAGCATCACGGCGAGGTTCCGCCGCACCCGACGGAAGAGCCATAAAGGCACAGGTATCACGAAGGCGAAGGCGTAGAACGTTAAGAAAAACCAACTCCACGGCGGCGTGAAGAGGCGCAGCTGCCAGACCGTGAGCTCCTGGGACTCTCGGAGCCATAAGGCAAACACGAAATCGAGCCAGAACAGGAAGTGCCAGCCAATCGCCACGGCGATAAGCAGCCGAGTCACCGCGTCGATGTGCTCCTCCCAGATGTAGTTCTGCAAATTGAACAGGTACCGCATGAGGACCATCAGCGTGATCACCGCGGCCACCCCGGAAAGCACGGCCCCGACAACGAAGTACGGCGCGAAGATGGTGACGTGCCAGGAGGGCACCAAGGTTACCCCGAAGTCCCAGGACACGATGCTGTGGACCGAAACGAAGACCGGCAGGATGAGGGCCGAGAGGAGGATGCCCGAGATGGCCTGGAGCCTGAACTGCCGTGGGCTGCCGTGCCATCCCAAGGCCAGAATGCCGTAGACCACGTGGCGCCAGCCGGTGGTCCGGTCCCGGATGACCGCCAGGTCTGGGATCAGCGCGGTGTAGACGAACAGCATGCTCCCTGTCAGGTAGGTCCCGATGGCGGCGGGGTCCCACACCAGCGGCGAGCGGATGTCGGGCCAGATCCCTCGGGCGAAGTCGTACGGCATGAGCCAGTAGACGACCCGCCACGGCCGTCCCTCGTGCATCAGGGGCATGAGGGCGGCGGTCATCAGCGAGAAGACGGTCATGGTCTCCGCGGCCCGGGTCATGGGCCTGCGCCACTCCGCCTGGCTCAGCCGCAGGATGGCGGAAATCATCACCCCCGCGTGGCTGATGCCGACCCAAAACACAAAGTTGGTAATGAAGAAGCCCCAGAAGACAGGCCTGCTCAGGCCCGTAACGCCCAGGCCCTGGTTGAGCATCCAGCCGAAGGCGCTGCCCCCGCCGGCCAGCACGATCGCCAGCAGCCCGATGAGCACTATCCACCACAGCGGCGTGGCGAGCACCGTGCCCAGAAGCTCCTGGTTGATCTGCTTATCGTTGAGGGTTGGGCGGTCGTACATAGTGTTCTTGCTGCTCCAGCAATCGTTGCCCTAGTGGGACCTAGCGATCACGCGCACCGTCCGGGACAAGAACTGGCGCGTGCGGCTGAGGTGCAGACCTTCGCCTACCTCCCAAACAGAGATAATCGGCACAACCTTGCTCACCAACAGAAACAGCAGCGTCGCCCCAGAGATGGCCCCGATCACGATCAGCACGTCGGGTACCTGGGGCACCTGGCCTGCCGGGATCGAGCTCAGGGCGTGTTCGGTCACATCTTCCACGGAGAAGGCGGAAACGTACATCCGCACCTGGTTGAAGAACGTGCCGATGAGGATGCCTACCGCCACCGCCGTGGGACCCCAAATGCTTCGGCGCACGGGGTTCCAGATCAGCGCTACCAACGGGATCAGGAAATTCAAGAAGAAGGCGATGAGGAAGGGCACCAGGTACGACTCGAACATGAGCAGCTTGAGCAGGCTGACCTCAGAGGGCTGACGGCCATACCAGAAGGTGAGGAAGGTGGCCCACCAAAAGTAGAACCAGAGCAGGGAGAAGGCCAGCAATGGCTTACTTAAGGCCCAGAACTGGTCCACCCCCAGGTATCGTTGGTAGCCGCCCACGTTGCGGACGATGAACATGGTAACCAACACGATGGCCACGCCGCTTTGCAGGCCCTGAAGCGTTTGGAACGCGGGAAAGATGGCGTCCTTGAGTCCGGGCAACAGACCGGCTGAAAAGTCGGAGCTGATCAGGGTTTGGACCAGGGGAAAGAGCAGCAGGTAGATGGCGCCGATGATCAACACCGCCCAGCGGTGGACCCGCCACTGCCGTAGGTGTCCCGTCCAGCCCAGGGCAAGCCATTTCACCAGACGCTGGCGTCCGGAGGGCGGCAGATGGTCCCGGGCGGCCGCCAGGTCGGGCAGAGCCAGGGTCCATAGCAGCACCACGCCGCACAGGGCCAAGGTCCCCACGCTCAGAACGTCCCAGCCGCCGGGCACGAACTGAGGCCAGTCGAACCAGATGTTGTTCCGTCCCTCCAGCGGCGGCAGGGCGGCCAGCGCCGGAAGAAGCAGGAGCAGGGCCAATACTCCGGTCACGCCATAGATCTCCGAAATGCGGGTGAGCGGCCGCCGCCAGTGGCTCTTGATGAACCGCAGCCCCACGGACACGATGGGGCCCGCCGCGAAGACGGTCACAAGGAACGACAGCGTGGCCGCGGTGTAGCCCCAATTTGACCGGTCGTCGAACCCGTCGGGCAGGCGTATGAAGAAGCCCACGACACCTAGTGCCGTCAGGATGGCCAGTACGGCCACCCAGCCCCAGTACCGTGAGCCGATCTCCTGAAACCGGCCGAGCACGTCGTGGGACAACTCCGATGGGGCCATCCCTTCCAGGCGGCCCTCTTCCGCGACGCTATGTTGCATGGACATCTACCTTCTTCAAGTAGGTCACGCCGGGGTCGGTGCCAAGGTTCTTGAGCACCTGGTACCCGCGTTCGTCCTTGGACATCCTGGACACCTTGCTCTCAGGGTCGTTCACGTCGCCGAAGACGAGGGTGTCGGTGGGGCAAGCTTGCACGCAGGCCGGTGCGACCTCGCCATCCGGGACCTGCCTCTTGCCTCTCGTGGCGCGACGGATCCGCTGGACACAGAAGGTGCACTTCTCCATGATGCCCCTACTGCGGACGGTCACGTCGGGGTTCAGCTGGTTGCGCAGGTCCACGGGCCACACCGGCTCCCAGAAATTGAAGAAGCGGACGTGGTAGGGGCAGTTGTTGCCGCAGAAGCGGGTGCCCACGCACCGGTTATATACCTGGACGTTGAGGCCTTCCTCGTTGTGGTACGTGGCGTATACGGGGCAGACCGGCTCGCACGGCGCGTTGTCGCAGTGCTGGCACAGCATGGGGATGAACCGGGCCTTGACGTTGGGGAACTCCCCCTCCCAGTACCGCTCGATGCGGATCCATTCGATGGCCCGGTGCTGATGGAAGTGCTCCTCTTCGTTGAGAGGGATGTTGTTTTCCGACTGACAGGCGACCACACAGGCCTGACAGCCCGTGCAGCGGTCCATGTCCACCACCATCCCCCAGTGGTGGGCAGGGGGCCGTTCGTTCGAGACCACTCCGAGCATCGCCATGCGCTTCCAACCTTTCCTGGCGACGGCATGCGTAGCCGGCCAGCTTAGCTTATACGCTCTACCTCGATAATCTTCTCGTCCAGTGCCTGAACGGCCGGGACCACGCCTTCCAGCTTGGCAAGCCGCTGCCTACGAGCCGTCTTTACGACCCTCACCTTGGTGGCTGCCCAGGCCAGGGCGCCCGTCTCCGACTCCTTCAATGGGTCCAGAATGGTGAAGACGTTGGCACCCAGGTTGGCTGCGTAGCTAGTGTAGTGGGCGTGCCCTTGTCCGAATGGTATGCCCAGGACGTTGGGTGGGGCCGCCGGGTTGATGTACAGCGGCGCCTCGATAAGCTTCCCCGTGGGCGACTCCACCGAGACCACCTCTTCCTGGCGGAAACCAAGCCGCTTGGCCGTCTGTGGATTGAGCTCTACCCACGTTCCCCAGGCCACCGTGGTGAGGGGGTCAGGCGTGGCCTGAAGCCACGGCAGGTGAGCGTGCTGGCCGGCCCCGACAGCGTGGCCCTCGAAGGGGGCCAGGTGCAGGGGATAGCTGCTGTCGCTACCGTTGAAGGTTGGTGGCTTCGGTTCTCGGGGTAACGGGGGCGGCGCGGGCGCGGACTTGCCGGTATCGCTCATGTTCCACCAGCCGCCGCGCTGGAGGGCCCGGACCCAAAACTCCTCAAACGTCGGCCTTCGGACAGAGCCCACTCCCGTTTGGTGCAAAGGCCGCAGGGAGTCGCGCAGGGCCTCACGCATGTTGTCGTAGTCCAGGCCGCCGTTCAGCCCCAGCTCGCGGGCCACCCTCAAGAGCACGTCGCCGAAGGCCACGGTATTGGCAAAGGGGACCACCACGGGCTGCTGGAGCCCGACCGTCGCGTACCCTGGGCCCGGGTCAGGGGTGTCGCTGCCCCACTCCTCTAAGAGGGTGTGCCCCGGCAGGACCAGGTCGGCGATGGCCGTGGTGTCGTCCAGGAAGCTGGAGAAGCTAACGACGGTCTCCACGTTGCGTATCGCCCCAGCCGCGTCCAGCGTGCCCGGGAGGCCGTGCAGCAGGTTGGCGTCGCGGACCAAGAGTACCTTGGTCTCGCCACGGCGCATCGCTGCCAAGGCGTCTTCCCACTGCTGCAATGAGGCTCCCTGGACCGCGGTCGCCAGCGTGGCGGGGTTGAAGATGAGGCCGCCGCGTTTATTCACGCTGCCTACGAGATAGTTCAGCGAGTAGATGGCCGTAAGGTTGAACAGCCCATTGGTGTGGGCCGCGGCCGAGCCACCGCCGATGGCAAGGCTAGGGCCGTTGGACGTATCCGCAAAGGCGTGGGCCAGCTCGAAGATGCGCGCGGCGGGCACCCCAATAGCGGGGGCCACCTGGTCCGGATGGAACAGGGCAAGGGCACGGGCGCCACGGTCCCCCGTCAATGCGGTGGCGGCCGCGGTATCGCCGAGGTGCTCGTTGATGATGACGAAGGCCACCGACATGGCCAGCAGCCCCTCGGTGCCGGGATTTACATACCACCACTCGTCGGCGCTGGCTGCCGTTGTGGAGAAGCGGGACTCCACCTGTACGAAACGTCCCCGCTCCCGGCCATCGCCCTGCCGAAACTCACCATAGCCGCGCATGAAGTGGGTGGGGGCCAGCCAGGTGCCCAAGAAATCGGCGCCGAAGCTCAGAAGAAAGTTCGTGTTCGCGATGTCAAAATCGGGTAGAGCCTCTTGGCTGAACACTCGCCGCATGGCCTCCCGCAGCACGGTCTGGTCCAGCGGGTCGAAGCCCAGCAGACGGTCGGCGGACGAGGCGCCGAAGTAGGCGTCGGCGAAACGCCGGACCACGGTGGCCAGCAGGCCACGCATCGGGCCGGCGGCCATGAGCACCGACGCCGGGTCGGCGTCCTTCAGAAGCGCCATCAGCCGGTTGATGGCCTCATCCCAGCCGATGGACCTAAATGGCCCCCCTGGGCCTATCCGGGCCAAGGGCCCCTTGAGCCGGTCCGGATGGTATAAGGCCTGGAGCAACGCCTCGCTGCGCACACCGTGCTTGCCGGTATTGAGCGGGTAGTCGGGGTTGCCCTCCACCTTTTTGGCGCGGCCCTCCATAACCCGTACCTTTAGCCCTTCGCTTCCAGCGCCCCCTTGAAAGACCGTGGCGTAGAAGTTGTCGCGGCCAGTCACGAGGTCTTCGGGCATCTGCAGCGGGCTTTGGACGTTGATCTCTTCATCGGGCACCATGCAGCCGTTGAATACCACGGCACCGATGCCCGTGGCGCCTGCCCACTTCAAGAATTGCCGTCGCGTCAACCCCATAGCCTAGACCTTCAGCTCCTCTCTTATGCCTTACCTCTAATACCTAGTAGTGACAGGTAGCGCAGTCGGTCGGCGCGTTGTTCTGCCGGTGACAGTCCACACAATCGCGCATCTTCAAATTGCGGACCTGCTTCACCTGCTCCATGGCACCCACGTCTCCGTGGCAGGTGGAACAGGAAAAACCCGCCTGGATATGCGGCTGGTGCAGGAATTGCACATGGTCCGGCAGCCGATGGACCCGCACCCAATCGATGGGCTGAGGCGCGGCGCCGTCCACGCCGCGAAAAGCGGCATGCAGCTTGGCGATCTCCTCCTCCGCGGTCGGGCTATCGGACTGGGAGCCGTCGATGCGCAGGAAGTCGTGACAGAACATACACTGCGCCACCGCAGGGATGCCAGCGGCCTCCTCGGTGCTCACGGTGCGATGGCAAAACTGACAGTCCAGTCCTGCCTGCTGCACGTGGACGGTGTGGGGGAAGGCGATAGGCTGCTCCGGACCGTCGGCGAAACCAAGGATGTCCGGAGGCAGGCTCCACCAACTCGTGAAGAGCAACAGGCTCACTAAAAGGGCCACCACACCGAAGGCTAGTCCGATGACCGGAATAGCGACCTTGAGGAGCAAGCTATTCGTGCCCATCAGGTTGTGCTCGCACGGCGATCTGGCATGTCAAAAATTTCACAATCCTAAGGACCGACAGCCTTACCCAGTAGTCATGTTCCGCTCGGTGGCCTCCGCTAGATCAACCGGAGGTCAAAGAATTCTTCGAGAATGCGCACTCGTATGAAGATGACGATTACCATAAAGATGCTAAGACCGAGGAACGCGGCCGCACTTAGGTACAACGGCTGCCGCAGCTTGAGCAGCCGTGGGTCGGGCAGCTCTCGAGTCGTAGCCAACGAGGGGATTACCCCCTGGGCTAGCAGTAAGCTACTAGCGAGCCCGATGACACCGACCAGTAGTACCCAGAAAGGAATGAGGAGGCCACTGAGGTTGGCCCAGTCGGAGGTGGTTATGAATTCGGAGAGCTCCCCCATCGGAGTCCTTTACCACCTGGCCAGTTCGATGCTGTCGACGTTTTGATAAGGTGTCAGGACCGTATCCCGATGGGCACCTTGGGCTAGGCCGCCGCGATGGGCCTCCGAGCGTGACACGCTAAACTAACCGAGGTGTTGTGTCAAGGTATCGGCCACTCAAACGGCCACGAGTAACACACGAGTATAAGCAGGGCAAGAAGGGTGATTCCGCTTAGTGCGGCACTCAGCCGCTTGGTCCCAACCAGGGTACACCTTTTCAACCCGTGGTATTCCGTCGTAGAATTGCCGTACCGCCACTGCGGGAAACCTTTGGAGCAACGTGGCCAATGGCACAAGTATCGAATATAGCGGAACCGGCAGGCGCAAGTCGGCGCGGCTTCCTGAAGCGGGTCCTCATAGGAGCGGCGGCGGTGGGGGCATACATCATCCTCACCAAGCGCCCCTTCGGCGGTGCACAGCGGCAGTCGCGTTCCATCCCCGCCAACCTGCCCGGCAAGGGCTCCATCTTTCGGCCCCGTAACGACCGCCGGTCCCCCTAGCTGCCTCCGGTCGCAGGCCTCTTTGCTGCTCGTCGCTACTTTTCCTGAATAATCCGAACCCCCCTTACGTCCCATACTGGTGGCCGTCGCCGTCGCGTGGACCGCTTGTTGTACCCTCGGGCTACCCACCGCGGCGGTAGTCGCGGTGAGGGAAACTGCTTGCCCGCCGAAGAGCGATGTCCATACCTGCCCAAGTCGTCGCAAATCGGCGTGAGATTCGCGGAATGGCTAGCTTTGGAGTTGACATTTCGATGGAAGGAGACGATGATTGCCGCCGCATCACCGGCTGACCAACAGACGGCGCTAGGGAGGTCGGGAGCCACGGACGAGTTAGACCGCCGGATCATTCAGATTCTCCAGCAGGATGGCAGGGCCTCCCATGCCAGGATGGCCCGGGAGTTGGCCGTCAGCGAGGGGACGGTCCGCCGCCGGCTCGCCAGACTCCTTCAACAGAAGGCGATACGGGTGGTGGCCTTCGCCGAGCCCGCACAGCTGGGCTACCACACCTCCGCCTTCATTGGGCTCCAGGTGGACCCATCCAAGGTTGAGGCGGTTGCGGAGCGGCTGGCCGAGCTTGCTGAGACCGAGCACGTGGCCATCACCACCGGCACCTACGACATCTTCACTTGGGTCAACTTAGCCAGCTCCGAGGCGCTGGCCGAGTTCCTGCATACAAAGGTAGGCACGGTAGAAGGGGTCCGGCACACCGAGACCTTTGTCAGCCTGCAGACCAAGAAGCGGGCAGCGGGCCCCACCCCTGAACGGTAGCTTCAGGGGTAACCAACCCTCACCTGCGAGGGACCAGCCCAGGAACGGTGACCGTTTGAAGAGGGGTCATGACCTGTTGCCGACGGGTCACGACCCCTCTTCTATTGGGGGTAGTACCCTCAACAATTGGAGGGGTTTCCTCCATTCGCGGGGCCATGTGAAGGCAATAGGTTTAGAGATGATTTTGGCTTGGAGTGGTCAGAAATCTCTAACACCTGGTGCCAGCCTTGAGCGTAAGCATTCTATGCAACTTCCGTCTCCACATCGTCCTACTCGTCACCGCGCTGGTGGCGTTCAGCCTGCTCCTCGTCCCCAGGCCCGCCTTTGGCGTGGGCGTCCTCGTGGATATCCCTGGTGGCGCCAATCCTTTCCCCGTCGGCGCCACGGTGCCCTCGTCCCTGGACATTACCATCGCCGGAGGAGAGTTCCTGCCGGAGGATGCCCAGGTTGACCTGATCATTACGGGCGGTCAAAACGTGACGTTTCTTAACCTCCCCATCGGTCCGGGCGCTTTCATCCTGACCGTTGGGAGCGGGCAGGACAAGGTTGCGACCCTCGGAGGGACCGTCACCCACGATGACCTCGCACGCGTAGAAGGTGGACCGTACGGCTACTCGGGGTACGGCTACGTCACCGGGTCCCCCGGCACGATCACGTACAACTTGGAGTTCACGCACCAGATCCTGCTGGACCCAGCACCGGTCTCGTTCCCGCTGCTGCCCCAGAGCGCGCAGCTGTTCGGCATCGACGTGGCCGGCGCCGTGGGCGGCTTTGACCCTGGTGGCGGAACGGAGGAGCTACCCCTGTTCCCGGACTTCGCGGGCCTGGGTGAGGCCTTCGGCGCCAATATCCCCTTCGAAGGCGCGGCCCGCGCCTTGGACGCCCGCATCGTCAGCGACGACATCAAACTGGGCGCCATCACCGACGGCTTCGGCGGCAACAACGTCTACGCGCAGCTGGTCAAGGGTGCAGGCCCCTTTATGTTCGTAGAGTCCGACTTCGTCCTGCCTGACGTTGTATCGGTGGACTGTCCCGGACCCAATGGCGCTGAATTTTGCGACATGAGCGCGCTCCATGCCATCGCCTTCACCGGCCCGAGCACGTTCGTGGTGGCCGGCGGTGACGCACCCGATGGGTCGGACGCCTTTGCAGCCCTGCTGAGCCTTACACCAAGTCCTGACTTCCCCGCTGGCGCCACGGTGGACGACGTCATTGACCTCTCGCCCTTCTTGAGCAACCGCCCTGGTGGCGCGGCGTTTGATAGTGGCAGTACGCTGGTCAGCGTCGCCGAGTTTCAGGACGATCCCGCATCGTCGGTTACCGTCGTCAAGCTCAGTCTCACCGCGAGCCTTAGCTTCGTCTCGACCTTCACGACGCCCCTGGGGTTCGCGGGCCTGCCCGGCTTCGATGGCCTGGGCCACAACCCGGACACCGGCAACTTCTTCGGCGCCGTGTCGGCGGCCGCGGGGGCGGCGCTTGGCAATGACGACATCGCAGCTTTCACTCCCATAGGCGGCGTTCCTTTCTCCGATAGCGGCTCTACAGACAGCGCAACCACAGAGGCGGACGAGCCGGTCCCCTGCGGCGGTATCGGCAGCACGGTGTGGTACCGATTTACTCCTGACTTCCCAAGCTTCTACTCCGCCAGCACTGAGGGGAGCAACTACGACACAGTCCTCGCCGTCTACGAAAGCGATATAACAAGCCCCATCAGCATCCAGGATGCCGACCTGGACGAGGAGGACTGTAACGACGACTTCTTTGGCTCCCCGCCCAACTTTGACGACGACTTGGGGCTCCAGTCGCGGGTGGACTTCTTCGGCGAGCCGGGCGACACTTTCTACATCCAGGTGGGCGGATTCTTCGGTCAGACGGGTAACCTGAACTTCTCGTTGGTCCCCGAGGGTAACGACGCGGTGGTAGGTGGGGACGCAAGCGCCATCATCGAGTTCGACCCTACCGGTACTCCCATAGCTACCCACTTCATCGGCGACTTCCCGGCCCCGGGCCAGGCCATCACCGGCCTCGGCATCGAGGTGATTCCGGGCGACCCGCCGACGACGGTCATCTTCGGGATCACCCAGAACACCCGGACGGTGGTCTTTGCCGAGTTGGGCGCGGCCGCGGCGAGGGCAGGCGAGGGTGAGTTCACCAACGTCCCGACCTTTGTGAACCGGGACCCGGAGACGGACGATGTCTTGGTTGGAGTAGAGGGCGATCCGAACAGGCTTCTTGTATACCCGGACGGCGCCTCGCAACCCGCGTTAATCCTTGAATCTGCCGAGCGGTGAGGTCGACGGGGCCACCCTCGTGTCTCAGAGCCCTGGCGTGCTGTGGGTGGTAGACAACGATGAGGGAGCAGCGGGAGCACTCATACCCATCGATCCAGCGACCGGAGTCGCGGACTTCGGCGCGGCCATCGACCTCCCCGGCTTCGTGGATGAGATCGGCGGCCTGGCCCACTTTATCGACGACAGCAACACGCCCAACGACACCAATGACGATGTGCTCCAGTGGTGGGCAAGTTCAACCAGGTCCTCCAGATCAACCTGGAGGCGGGCGCGTTGGAAGGCGGGTTCAACACCAGCCTGTTCAACATCCAGGGCCTGGGCAGCGGCGGCAGCATCCTGCTGGCCGACGCCGGCTTCCCGTTTAACCGAGTCGTGGGCACGCGGCTACCGGGCGAGCCCGAGCCGCCGGTTACTACGGCGGGCGACTACCAGATGCAAGCCCAGGTAAGGATAGGTGGGTCAGACACGACGAGCACCTTGGAGGACTTCTCCTACGAGGTGCTGGACGAAGTAACCCTTACCATCACCGAGCCGGAAGACGGAGCGGCGGTCACCGAAACGCCGGTGTCGTTCAGGGTTGAAGTGGATGACCCGACCGTTGTTCAGGTCCAGCTGGACCAGGGCGTGGAGGAGGCCACCCTCGTTGGATTCGATAGCCCCTCCACCTTTGACGACGCTGCTGACCAGGCCCAGTACACCACCACCGGGCTGTTCCACTTCACGGACGTGTTCGACGCGACCGATGGTCTCGGGGATGTCGCATACTACGGCCAGGACGGACCCCTTAATTACGCTACCGGTGGCACCAACGCCGGCTATCTGGAAACGCCGGAGTTCACCGTGGGGGCGGGCACAACGATTAGCTTTGATACCTATGGTCACACGGAAGGCGGCATCGAATACGACGTCATGCACGGTCTGTTCTGTCAGTCTGGGAGCTGCCAAGTCATCTTCCAGATCGTGGACATCCCGGAGGTGCTCTTCGGCTTTGGTGGGCCCGGTGGTCCTGGTGGTCCTGGTGGTCCCGGTGGCCCCGGTGGCCCCGGTGGCCCCGGTGGCCCCGGTGGCCCCGGTGGCCCCGGTGGCCCCGGTGGCCCCGGTGGCCCCGGTGGCCCCGGTGGCCCCGGTGGCCCCGGTGGCCCCGGTGGCCCCGGTGGCCCTATAGGGCCCATACTTGGTGACTTCTTTGGCACGCCCGGTGAGGTCTACGACGGTCCCTTTGGCTTCAAGTTCGTCTTCGTGCCCAACGACCGCCGGTCTGGCGGCGACCGGCTGCTAACGGACATCGAGTTCCCGCTCGCTGATTTCGTTCCCAGCCTGGTAGGCGCGACCGGGACCCTGCGGTTCAACTTCGATACCGTTGACTCGGCGCTGAACGGCTTTACCGGCTGGATTCTGGACAACCTGGAAGTGACGGGTCCCACCACCACTGGCGAGACTTTCCCCGTGGTGGACGGAGTGGCCGAATTCGACCTGCCGCTGGAGGACGGTGACAACACGGTGGACCTGCTGGCTACCAGCAGGGTGCCCGGCACCGCCGACGGCACGGCCAGCGTGACCATCATCCTGGACCTCGCCGCACCAATCCTCACCCTGGACGCCGTGACTACGCCGACCCAGCTCCTGACCCAGACCGTCACCGGTTCGTACGTGGAATCGAGTCCCGACGTGTTGGAGATCTTCGTTAACAGCGTGCTCAAGAAGTCCGTTAAGACCTTCAACGTGGACGATACGTTCTCCGAGCTCATCACCCTCAGCGCGGGCGCTAACCTCGTCGAAGTGCAACTGACGGACACGTCCGGCCGCAAGTCTGACGCTGACCCGGGCACCGGCGGTGACCAGCCGGCGTCGGACACTATCCTCGTGGACCTGGCCGACCCCATCGTCAGCGCGGCGCTGGTGCCCACCTTCAGCGACACTGCGCTACGCGCCGGCGACCCGTTCTTCCTACTGGCCAGCGCCGTGGACGACACGTCTGGTGGGGCGGTGGATACGGGTATCGACTCGGTGGAGTACATTGACTCCAACGGTAACGTGCTAGGTATCCTGGCGCCCATCGGTGACGTGGCGGAGGCCATCGTCAAGAAGCACGGCCTCGGCGCATTCAACCCCACCACGACCCACGTCTTGATGGTTGAGGTGCCGGAGGGGACGTCGGCCGGGGAGTTCGTCGCGATCGTCAGGGGCATTGACGGCGCGAGTAACGACGCGGAGACGACGGCTACCGGTGACGTGGTGGCTTCCCTGAGCGACCGGACCGCCTTCCTGGGAGAAGGCTTCAACTACTTGGGATTCCCGCTGATCGCCGACGTGACGGACTTGGAGACGTTGTTAAATCAGGACGTTGAGAACGCCCATCCCGACCTCGTCACGGCGCTTGGAAGAAATCCGACTCTGCTCGACGTCGTCGAGACCATCCAGACCTGGTCAGGCGGGCCCAGTGCCACGGGACAGTTCCTCACGTTCACGCCGGGCGCTGCCAACGGCCTGACGGACATCGCGCCGTTCCTCGGGTTGATCGTGAAGGTCAAGAGCGAGGTTGACGTCCCGGGCGCATCTCTGTACCCGGTCTTTGACACCGCGCCCAACCCCACGGGCGCTGGGGTTGTGAACGTGCCTATCGCCTTCAACGTGGACGGCCCGTTTATCGCGCTCGGTGGTCTACCGCCGGACAAGGAGTTCGTCCCTGGATTCAACCACTGGACGCCGCACGCCCAGGATGCGATCGCCTTCGTGAATGCCCTGCGTGGCGCGCTGATCGGCGGTGCGGAGCTGGCGGTGTCGGCCGTCACCGCAGTCAACCGGATAGATGCGGTCATTGACGCATCACAGCCCGGCGGCTTCGCGGTGGACGTAGAGCAGGGCTTCCGGAGCCTCTTCCCGGGTGACGACCTGGAGATCATGCTCTCTTACTTTACCTTCCTGGTGGGAACCGACCCGGCGACCATCTCGTAACCGAGCCGACGCCATTGGGAGCGGACCGGCAACGAGTCAACGAGTACGAACATAAGGCGGTGCGGAACCGCCACAAGCTTGCCTGAGGGCCCTCCTGAGGGTGTAGTCACCGACTGAGGTGCGCGCTCTAGGGGGGCCTTCTTGGGAGACAACCCTAAGAGGTATTTCGTCGCAGTGCACCTCACACGCTAGACGGTAAGGAGCTCGCACCTTGCGCAGAGCCACCCACATACTCCCCAGGTTGACAGTGTCGGCGCTGTTCCTATTGGCCGCCCTTGCGCTGCTCTTCCTGTTGCGCAGCTCGGCGGAAGCGACGCCTCAGCCCTCCCATGTGGTCCATGGCAGCGTGACGGTGGGCGGCTCCCCGGCAGGCGACGGCCTGGACGTGGAGGCCAGACTCGGCGGCGTGAACTACGGAGACTCGGTCCTCGGTGGAGGTGTCGTCACGACCTCGGGCGGTGAGTACGGCAGAGGGACCGCGGCGGATGCTCAGGTGCGCGCGGACGACCTGGCGACCGGCGAACGGGAAGGCATGCGGGACGGCGAGCTGTTCGTGTTCTACGTGAACGACCAGAAGGCCACCATTACCGTGGTCGCCCCGGGCGATTTCAGCACCTGTGACGCCGCATTGGAGGCGATAGGTATCGATGTACCCGTAGCGGGTCAAGAGCGGTCCAACTACCCCTTCTGTAGCGGTTCGGCCAGCCAGCTGGACCTAGTCGCGCCCGCCAAGCCACCATCCCAGGGGGGAGGCGGGGGGGGGGGGGGGGGGGGGGGGGGAGGAGGAGGGATAAATACAACTCCCAACGCCGTCAGCCATAGTGTGACCACGGACGAGGACACGCCGGTGGACATCACGCTGACGGGTATCGACCCGGACGTGAACGATGTGTTGACCTTTACCTTGCTCACGCTGCCCCAAGACGGCACGCTGGCCCAGGGGGCTACGACCCTCACCAGCGATGCGACACTCATAAAGGCCTCAGCCACCACTGCCGTGGTTACCTACACGCCCACGGCAGAGTTTAGTGGTGACGACAGCTTCACCTTCAAAGTGAACGATGGGACCGTGGACTCAGCCACTGCGACGGTCTCCGTCACCGTGGACCCGGTAAACGACCTCCCGGTAGCGGATGCCCAAAGCGTTACAACGGCGGTGAACACGGCCAAGACGATCACCCTGACGGGCAGTGACACCGAGAGCAGTGAGCTCACCTTCGTCATCGTGACGACGCCTATCAATGGCACGCTCGCCGACGGCGCCGCGGCTATCGCCAGCGGGGACACGGCCCTCTCTGGCGCGACGGTGACCTATACACCCAACGCGGACTTCGTGGGCGCGGACCTCTTCACCTTCGCCGCCAACGATGGGACTGACGACAGCGTAGCGGCCACCGTTTCAATCACCGTGGCGGTACCGGCGGCGACGAGCGAAACGCAGACTGCCACCATCGAGACCGACATCGAGGTGAGCACCGAGGATCAAGAGGCCCTGGACACCGCCCTGGAGGACTCCTTGGGGGTAGAGGTGGACGTGACCACCACGACTACGGAAGCCACGATCACCGACGAGGGGTTGGTCATAGACCTCGACATCACCGGGCTGGAGGCCGGTCAGGAGATCGTCGGCGAACTGGACGCCACCATCGGGGACCTGGAAATTGACACCACCGACGGTGAGGGGACCGCTGTCTTGGACCTGGGTGGAGGCCTCACCGTCGAGAGCGCGGTAACGCTTGAAGTCGGGGATGACAGCCTAGACATCGTAATGACCGACCCTCAACTGGTGCTACAGCCGGAGGCCCCCGATACAGACCTCCTGACCGGTGGCAGCGATGAGGTAACGGAGATCGCGGTGCAGTTCACCACACCCCTGGAGAACCTCCCCGACGGCGCGGCCCTGGAAGTCGAATTCTCGAAAGACGCGTCGGCCTTCGTTGACGCGCCTGGTACTACGTTCCAGCTCGCTGCTGAAAGTGTCGGCGGCAACATTGATGACGTGGAGGAGGACGTGGCCTTCGTCGTCAATGTCCAGAAGATTGGCATCACCAATGACGACGTTGGCGACAACACCGTGGCCTTCGACGTCAGCAAGGTGTGGCACGATAACCGGGTCGCCCAAGGCAAGGCCATCGTCATCACCAAGGTGGACGACGACGGCAATGTGTTTACGGAGGAAGCAACCTGTACGGATGTTAGCGCTACCTTGGTAAGCTGCACCGTTACCTTTACTGGAGCGGCTGGCGGTTACTCGGTCTTCGCGCTGCTGGCCGTCGTCCAGGTGGCAACGCCTACCCCGACACCTACACCGGAGCCGGCGACGCCGACACCTACGCCAGAGCCAGCGACGCCAACACCTACGCCAGAGCCAGCGACGCCGACACCTACGCCAGAGCCGGCGACCGACACCTACGCCGGAGCCGGCGACGCCGACGCCTACGCCAACCGCCACGGCGGCACCGACGGCCACGGCTACCGCTACCGCCACGCCTACGGTGCCGGTGTCCCCCACGGCCACGCCGACCAGCACGCCACCGTCTCCCGTGGTGGATGAGGGCGCAAACGTAGGCCTCATCGTCGGCATCATCGTAGGTGTGATCCTCGTTGCCGGCATCGGTGGCTTCTTCTTCCTCCAAAGGCGGCGCGGGTAGGCCATCGCTAGGTCGAGCTGGCGTAGGCGGTCACCTGCTTGCCGCCTTGGACTTTGCCTTGACACTCCCTTGGGCCTTGACTAGGATGGTTGCGCGCCGAGGTAGCTCAGGTGGTAGAGCACAGCACTGAAAATGCTGGTGTCCCCAGTTCGACTCTGGGCCTCGGCACCAGCGCCTTGGCGACTGCTTTGTAGTGAGCGGAAGTGGCTCAGGGGTAGAGCATCTCCTTGCCAAGGAGAAGGTCGCGGGTTCGAATCCCGTCTTCCGCTCCACTTACCTCGTTTGGCCGATAACGGCCTCCTCTCCGGTCCTTTTCTGCTCCGTGATTGACGACGTAGGCTTGACCCTCCGCGCTTGCCGCATACCGCTTGAAGGCACGGGTTGCCGCCGTCGGATGAAGGGACTCATCATGAGGGACCGGGAATACGAGAAGACGGCGAGTACGTACCTAGTGCGGAGGGGAGTTCATCTAATCGCTATATGGAACTGTTGCTAAGATGAGGCACCGCCCTCTGCTTATCGTCTCGATTCTGCTTTTGCTGGCGCTGGCGGCTTGCACGGACTCGCAACCTTCACCAACGCCGACCGTAACGCCTGAAGTCGAGTCGCGGACTCCAGCGTATGTGCAAGGCCTCTTCGTGGTGGTGGATGACCCGCTAGTCATCCCGGCTAGCGCCTCGATGTTGGCTGACGACGAGCTGGTGCTTGGCTATGCGCAGGACGACGTGGCCAGGGCCTACCCCGTGAGCGTGCTGAGGTTCCATGAGATCGTCAACGACACGGTCCATGGCAGACCACTGCTGATCACCTACTGACCCACGTGCAGGACGGGGGTCGGGTTCGACCCCGTGGTCGGTGGACAGCGGCTCACTTTTGACGCGGGCGGCCTCGACAAGGGCGTCCTGGCCATGCAGGACCGCCAGACGGATACCGCCTGGGCCCAGGGGGATGGCAGTGCGCTGGCGGGAGGACCGCTGGAAGGGGAACGCCTGGGCTTCGTGCCCATGCCGCTGATGACGTGGTCCGAGTGGCAAGCGGCGTATCCGAATACCGAGGTGCTCGACCTGCGCACGCCCTACGAGCAGGGGTATCGTCAGATACGCACCGGCTTGCTGACCAGCCGGTCTCTGGTGATCGGCGTCGAGACGGAGGCAGGGTCCGCCGCCTTCCCGCTCGTGGTCCTAGAAAGGGTGGGGGGCGTGGTCAACGTTGAGGTCGGGGGAGTGCCCGTGGTGGTGTTCTACAACGTCGCCTCTGGTACGGGGTTCGCCTTCGCCCGGACGGTCAACGGCCAAACGCTTGACTTCACCGGCGAGGTTGGGCCAGACATATTCCCGCTTGTGGACGATGAGACCGGCTCGACGTGGGACATCGTGGGCCGCGCGGTGGAAGGGCCGCTGGCAGGCGCGTCGCTCGGCTCCGTGCCTTCTTTCATCTCCGAGTGGTACGGGTGGGTTGGCTACCATCCGGAGACGGCGGTGTACCTGGGCGGCGAAGGCGAGGGGTGATGTCCCTGCACTAGAAGCGCAGGGTGCGGTTGTAGGTGCCCAGAAATGCCCGTTGACGCCCGCGCATCCCACGCTTATGGTTACGTCTCTGCGGGCTGAAGCGGGCTGCACCCCCGATCCTGAAAGCGTCTGCGAGTGACACCAATGAGCACCCTGCCTGACGATGCGTTTCGCCTGCTTTTGGACAAGGCAGGCCTCACCTTGACGCCGGCGGAGGTCGAGCGGTTGAAGCCCCTCTTCGAGGGGTACGTGGACCATCTGCGAGCCCTCTACGAGGCGGACCTCCGGCACGAAGAGGTGGCTGGCGTTTTCTTACCCGTCTGGCCGCCGGGCTAGGGAAGGTCCAGTGAGCACCACGCAAGACGAGCTGTGCTTTCTGACTATCCGGCAAGCGAGCGAGCTGGTCCGTCGCCGTGAGCTTTCTCCCGTTGAGCTTACCCAAGCTCATCTCGATCGGATTGAAGCCGTGGACGGCCAGTTGCGGGCGTACGTCACCTTGCTTGCCGAGACAGCGCTGAAAGAGGCGCGCCAGCGAGAGGCGTCCTTGATCCGGGGAGACGAGCTTGGCCCCCTTCACGGCATACCGTTGGCGCACAAGGACCTGTACGACACGCAAGGGGTACGCACCACTGGTCAGTCCAAGGTGCTGGAGCACCGCGTGCCTGACCAGGACGCCACCGTCATACGCCGCCTGCGCGAGGCCGGCGCCATCCTCCTGGGCAAACTGGCCATGCACGAGTTCGCCCTGGGAGGCCCCGTCACGAGCATTTTTGAGCAGGCGCGTAACCCGTGGGACCTCGCTCACGTCACGGGCGGCTCCAGTAGCGGTTCCGGGGCCGCGGTGGCCGCCGGCCTCAGCATGGGCTCCTTGGGCTCCGATACGGGAGGCTCCATCCGCGGGCCCGCGTCCTTCTGCGGGATCACGGGCCTCAAGCCCACCTACGGGCGGGTCAGCAGGTACGGCGTACTGCCGCTGAGCTGGTCCCTGGACCACTGTGGCCCCATGACCCGAACGGTAGAGGACGCGGCGCTTATGCTCGGAGCGATCGCCGGGCATGATCCCCACGATAGCACCAGCAGCCATGTGCCGGTCCCCGATTACGCGGCCGCGCTGCGAGAAGACGCGAAGGACGTCACCATCGGCGTCTTGCGTGGCTACATGACCGAGCCCAGCGCGGAGATGGACCCGGAGGTCCTGACTGCCGTGGACGCGGCGCTGGCCGAACTGGAGGGCCTGGGCGCACGCGTTGAGGAGGTCACCATCCCGAGTCTTGCGTATGCCAACATCGCCAATACGGTCATTATGCTGAGCGAGGCGTTTGCCTACCACGAGCAGGACCTGCGGTCGCAGCCACAGAACTTTGGCGAGGCAGTCCGCATGAGGTTCTTCGCTGGCGGCCTGTTCAGCAGCGGTGATTACGTTCAGGCGCAGCGGGCACGGAGCCGCGTTCGGCGAGAGGTCGCTCAAGTCATGGAGCGCGTGGACGTGCTGGCGTTGCCGAGCTCACCCAGGCCCGCGCCTGCGTTCGAGGAGTTTGATCCCTTGGCGACGGCCATGCGCCCCGGGTTTACCGCCCCGTTCAACCTCACTGGGATGCCCGCCGTCTCCATCCCGTGTGGCTTCACCCGCGCCGGCCTTCCGATAGGGTTGCAGCTTGGGGGTAGGCCTTTCGACGAGGCTGCCGTGCTCAGGACGGCGTATGCGTACCAGCAGCACGCGCGCTGGCATGAGCGGCGGCCGCCGCTGTAGGGAGTCTACAAGCAGTTCTCGGAAGGGTTATGGGGTCCTAGCGGCAGAGTGCTGAAAAAGCCCGCACCAACAGGGTTTCCCCTGTACCCACTTGCGGTGTCCCGATCCACAGAGTCAACTAAACGCTGCTAAGCCCTCGCCGGATCGTTTTCAGGCAGAGAGGGCAGACCAAAAGATGGTGAGGGGACACGCCCTCGGACGCAGTCTGAGGAGGGCTGGGTGGGAAAATCACCCTGGGGTGGGGTTTGCTCAGCCCCCTGTCATGCTGAGTCCTTCCGGGGAAGGACGAAGCATCTCTCACCGGCCCTTCCCGAGAGACCCTTCGCTCCGCTCAGGGTGACAGAGTCTTTTCTAGTTAGGGAGAGCTTGTCGAAGCACGAACGAACGAGTTTTCCGTCATCCGCCTTACGGACTGCCCGAAGGTAAGCCGAAGTCCGTCGCCCACAGCTCTCGCAGCGCTGCCAGCGTGGCCTCCTCCAAGGAAGCGGACCCGGAACAAGCTACGGCCTCTTCAACCTGAGCAACGCTGGAGAAGCCGACCAGCGCTGCTGATACCAAGGGACTGTCCAGCGCAAAGCGCACCGCTGCCTGGGGCGGAGTCCGCTTGCCTGCCGTGACCCAGGAACTGATAGCCTGCGCCCGCTGGTAGTCGCGGTCGTAGTCGGCGCCGCCCGCCATGGCGCCCCCCATCGAGGGAGAGGCGTGTCCCTGCCTCGCGGTATCGCCGGCCAGGGCTCCACCGGCCATGACTCTGATCGCCACCACGCCCATGCCCGCGTTCGCGGCCTGCTCCATCAGAAGATTGAAGTCCTGCCCATAGAAGCCTGGAGGCACCGCTACTCCCGCGCTGGGATTGAGCAGGTTGTAGTACGCCTGTACCACGTCGAAGCGGCCGCTGACGACCACCTGCCGCAGGGCTTCCGCTTCCCCAAGCCCGGTAAAGCCCACGAACCGGACCATTCCTTCGGCCCGCACCTTCTCCAGCGCGTCCGCCACGCCCCCTGGCCCCAGCACGTCGGCGACACCCAACGAACCGCCTCGGTCCTCCCGGGCGACGGTGACTCGGTTGTGGAGCTGGAGCACGTCTACCTGGTCTCGTTGCAACCGCCCAAGGCTGGCTTCCAAGGAGCGCTTGACCGCCCCTGGAATGTCCGCCAACTCCTCGGGGGCGACACGGAACTTAGTGGCTACGAATACGTCGGCGTCGAGCTGCCGGAGCACCGGGCCCAGGTGGGCCTCGGAGCGGCCGTCTCCGTAGGCGGGCGCCGTGTCGAAATAGTTGATACCGAGCTCGATGGCCCGCTTGACGGCCTGCACCTGCTCCGCTTCGGAGCCCCGGACCAATAGGCCACCCACGTTGCCGCACCCGAAGCCAACCTCCGAGACGCGCATGCCTGTCCTTCCTAGCTCCCGGTACTCCATGCTGCCTCCTCTAGAAACGCTTATCGCTAGGGCTATGCCCTACGAATTGCTCATAAAAGTCTATTAAAGGCAAGCGCTGCTTGCCCACCCACCCGCCCTCGAAATGCTTCTAGGGGACACCCCTAGAACCCCGGTCAGGAGTGCTCTGCCCCCTTGCCAGACCCCCAAGAAGTTTTTCAAGGAATCTCTGGGACAGGATGCTAGAGGCCCGCTTCAGGCCCCCTTGCACTCCAGAATGTACAGTCCCGCGTTGTAGTCGGTCACGTACATCAATCCGTTTGGGTCGACATAGATGTCACACGACTGAATGACCCACGGCCGGTTAGGCCGGGTATCGAACATGCGCGCCGGCGGTGGAGGCACGAAATAGGCCGCCTCGGATGGGTGGAAGGGGTCGCTTATATCAAAGACTCGCACCCCGGCGTTCTGGTAGGTGGCGAAGATGAGGTCCGAGCTTTGGAAGGAGCCGGGGCGGTTCTCGTGGAGGTTGTGCGGCCCGAAGTGCGCTCCCTTGGCGCAGTAGTCCTCCTCCGACGGCGTCGGGAAGGTGGAGATGGTGACCGGGCTGGTGGGCTCGCGCACGTCTACCACCCAGGTGTACTTCACCTGGCCCGCGCAGTTGTCGGCCACCGCCTCGTCCGCCACGATGACGAGACCTCGGTCCGGCAGCGGCAGGGCGGTGTGGGTGCCACCCCCAAAGGGCGGACACCAGTTGCGGTGGGCCAGCAGGCGGGGTTCGCTAGGCTCGCTTACGTCGAGCAGCGTCAGACCGCCGTCCCGCCAGGCGCCGAAGGCGGTGTTACCCGCGACGATGGGGTGGTGCAGGGCGTACCGCCTGCCCGGCTCCCAGGTCGGCGTCTCGCCACCGTCCCGCCACATGCCTGGTATCCACCATCTGCCGACCGGCTCCGGCCGCGTGGGGTCGGCCAGGTCCACGACCATGAAAATGCCGTCGGTATACCCTTCGAGCATGGCGGAGACGTAGGCGTAACGCCCGCCCACGTACCACATGCGGTGCAGTCCCAGGCCGTCGATTGGCATGAAGCCGATCTCCCGCGGCTGGCCGGGGGCGGAGATATCGAACACCCGCATTCCCGCCGCGAACTCGCGCTCCTTTCCTTGGAACGTGTCACCGACTGGCCGGGTGTAGTACACTGACTCGTCGGCATACGTGTTGGCGCTGAACTGGTCCGCGGCGTTGATGACCAGCAGCAGGTCCTCGTGGGCCTGCAGGTGGAGAGACCAGGTGTTGGGCGGTGCGGGGATGAAATTTACCGGGCGTGGGGCCTTGGGGTCGCGCACGTCCAGAACGGTGAATCCGCTGCTGAAAAGGTGGCCGATGTAGGCGTGTCCCTTGTGCACCAGCACCTGGGCGCCGTCGCTACGGCCTCCCTGGTCGGAATGGGCTACGAACTCGATGTTGCGCCTGCTGGCGTCCAGCGGCTGGCTCATCCTCGGCTCCTTGGTGCGCTGGACTTTACGTACCTACTGTTTTGACAACCCCTTCTCCGCTCGTAGAAGAGGATTAGAGTTTGTGCTGTCCGGTGATGTCCTCCGGACTCCTTCGGAGGACTCATCAGTACTCTCAATGAAGTCGGAGAGCCTGTCGAAGGGCGGGCGATTCATGGTCCGACAGGTCCGATTTATCGGACTCCACATGGAATCGGAGCTCCCTACAAGCCCCCTTCTGTCACCCTGAACCCTTCGTTCCTCAGGATAAACTCCGTGAAGGGTCTGGTACTAGATTCCTCGTCCTTCCAGGGAAGGACGAGGAATGACAGGGGGCCACTCAGGGTGACAAAGAGATGAAACGTATTTCCCAGACAAACCACTAGAACGCCGCCGCGCCGGCGATGGCGATCTCTTCGTCCTGCCCTCCCATGGCGCCGCTGACGCCCACCGCGCCCACCACTTCGGCGCCGTCCATCAGCGGGACGGCGCCACCCAGGAAGATCAGCCGATGGCCGTACATCGACTGGGCGTGGTCCCTGACCTGAGGAGTGTTCGAGTTCATCCGCTCCGCGATCTCCTTGCTGGGCCTGCCCCAGATGGCCGCCACCATGGTCTTGCCCAGACACGCCCACGAGGTAGTGCCCCGGCGTGCCTTGGTCATCCGCCCCAGCGCCACGGGGTGGGTGTAGTCGTCCATCACGCAGATGGAAACGCCCAAGCCCATCTCGTCTGCCTTGGCCATCGCCGCCTGCAGCACCCGCTCCGCCCGCTCATAGCTCAGGGCCATCGTGCACCTCCGTTCCGCTGTCTATCCGGTTGCTTTCGCCAACCACTTACCGCTGGCTCCTCGTCGTGCCCCGACGTAGCCGCCAAGGTTGAAAGCGGCCGCGCTCGCGCCATTCGAGTCGGTATCATACCACCCTGCCGGTCTGACGACTGCGCCGTGGACATGGGGCCGATGAAGCGCCTGCCGACGTGGCGAGGGCTTAGCGGCGTTCCGTTCAGCAGCCGCGATTGGGGTACCGCCAGTGGGTGCAGGGGAAACCCTGCCCCGCCCCCAGGTTGTTTTACCCGCCCGCCCTCCCGGACTGCGTCCGATGGCGTGCCCCCCACCGGCTTTTGGTCTGCCCTCGCTGCCTGGAGGCGCTGCGGCGAGGGCTTAGCGGCGTTCCGTTCAGCAGCCGCGATTGGGAATACCGCCAGTGGGTGCAGGGGAAGCCCTGTCCCGCCCCCAGGTTTTTTACCCGCCCGCCCTCCCGGACTGCGTCCGATGGCGTGCCCCCCACCGGCTTTTGGTCTGCCCTCGCTGCCTGGAGGCGCTGCGGCGAGGGCTTAGCGGAGCTCCGCTCTACAGCCGCGATCGGGACACCGCCAGTGGGTGCAGGGGAAACCCTGCGACGTGGCTGGACGGCTTGACATACTCCAGGCCGCGGAGTAGGTTCACACTAGCCGAAAACGTCGAAAACGAAGCGTCAAAGGCCCCTGACTATTCCCTGAGGAGGCGGGTATGGCATTGGAAACCGGACACGTAAGCGGAAGTCAGCTGGTGCACAAAGCGAAGGGCCTGGTGAGCCGGGACATCTTCGTGGACCCGCAGATATACGAGATCGAGAAGGAGCGGGTGTTCGCCCGCTGCTGGCTCTTCGTGGGGTTCGAGGACCAGGTGCGCAAGCCCGGCGACTACTTCATCTCGCGCATGGGGGAGGAGTCGGTGATCCTGAGCCGGGACCGGGACAACACGATTCACGTGTTCCTAAACTCGTGCCGTCACCGGGGGATGAAGGTGTGCCGGTACGACGAGGGGAACACGCCGGTGTTCACGTGTCCGTACCACGGGTGGAGCTACGCGGGCGACGGGAGCCTGGTGGGCGTACCACGGTACAAGGACGCGTACCGGGAGGAGCTGGACAAGTCGCAGTGGGGCCTCGTCGAAGTCGCGCAGCTAACCAACTTCCACGGGGGCATCTGGGCCACGTGGGACTCCAACGCGCCGCCCTTTGAGGAGTACGTGGGCGACGTCAAGTACGGGCTGGACCTTTTCTACAACAAGCCGGACGGGAGTGAGGCGGACATCGAGGTGCTGGGCCTGCTGAAATGGCACTTCCCGGCCAACTGGAAGTTCGGCGCTGAGAACTTCCTCGCCGACAGCTACCACGGCACCACCACCCACCAATCGGTGCAGCTGGTGGGCATCAACCCGGCGGGAGGCCAAGGCCGGAGCGTGGCCTCGCGTCGAATCCGCGACGATGCGTCTTTCACCTTCGAGGTCTCCCACCACGGTTCTGGAAGGCTCGGTTTCTCCATCGCGCCAGAGGATGACCCGTATCATCCAACCTACCTCGACAAGCCCGTGGTGGAGGAGTACTACCGGGAGGCCCACATGCGGCGCGAGAAGCTGATGGGCAAGCACTCCAGGCTGCACAGCGGCAACGGCAACGTGTTCCCCAACGCCACCCAGGGCACGCACCAGAGCGTATGCGTGTGGCACCCTGCCGGGCCTGACGGGACGGAGTGCTGGCGGTGGTACTACGTGCACCGAGATATGCCCCAGGAAGTGAAGGACATGCTCCTTCACTACTTCATGCGGTACGGCGGTCCCGTGGGCCTGACAGAAATGGACGACATGGAAAACTGGAACTACGCCCACAAGGCGAGCAAGGGCGTCATCGCCCGGCGCTATCCGTACAACTACGCCATGGGGCTGGGCCACGAGCTTTCAGGCCACCCGCTGCTGGAGGAGTTCGGCGTACCGCAGAACGGCAGCTTCTTGCTGAAGAGGTCGCCCCAGGAGCGGCCTGGAGCGGCGGAGCAGAACTCCCGTGGCGCGTACAACTTCTGGGCGCACCTGATGGACTCCGATAGCTGGGCCGACCTGCGCGCCAGTGGGAAGTGGTAGACGCCCAATACAGGGCCGCTTCCGCGAGGCCAGCGCTGCGCATCAGCGTCGCGACGTAGGCTGATAGGCCATGGCGAAGAAACGGTACGACCGGACCAAGGAGGATGTGGGTAACATCCTGGCCTTGGAGCACATCAACCTGGCTGTGACCGACCAGGCGATGGCCACCGCCTTCTATGTGATGGGGCTGGGGCTCACGCGGGACCCCTATATGATGGTGGGCCTGGACAACATGTGGGTCAACGCGGGCCAGCAGCAGTTCCACCTACCCACCGACAGCGCCGCGGCCCAGGTGATCCCTGGACATATCGGCCTCGTGCTCCCCGACCTGGAGGCGCTCAAGCACCGTCTCGCCGCGGTGGAACCCAGGCTGGCCGGCACGGAGTTCGCCTGGTCGGAAGCGGTCGACCACCTCGCGGTGAGCTGCCCCTGGGGGAACCAGCTCCGGTGCTACGCTCCCGCTCCTCGATTCGGAAGTATGACCCTGGGCGTCCCGTACGTGGAGTTCCTCGTGGCCCCCGGGACAGCCGAAGGCATCGCGTGCTTCTACGAGGAGGTCGTCGGGGCCTCCTGCGCCGTGACCCACGACCAGGATGGGGCGGCCGCCCGGGTCAACGTAGGCCGGGACCAGGCCCTTATCTTCAGGGAGACGTCCGAGAAGGTGCGCGCGTACGATGGCCATCACCTAGCCGTGTACCTGGCAAACTTCTCCGGACCGTATCAGTTTCTGAATGACCGCGGCCTGGTCACCGAGGAGACCGACGCCCACCAGTACCGTTTTCAGTCCATCGTGCACCCGGAGAGCGGTGAGGGCCTGTTCACGCTTGAGCACGAGGTGCGGAGCGTTCGCCACCCCATGTACGAGCGGGAGAAGGTGAACCGGAACCAAGGCCAAGCGTTGACGGCCTATGCCCCCGGCCGCGACACCTTTATCGGCGTCGGTCCCTAACCCCCGACGTTTCGAGAAAGCGACTCCCAGGACGGTTGCCGCCCCTTGGTGTTCTGGCGGGCCGTGTAGGCACCAACGAGCTATCGCTGACATCTAGCCGATCCCTAACAGCGCCGGAAGTTCGTCCATGGTGTGGAATATGCGTCCACCGTACTTCGCTAGCTCGCTGCACTCCCCACTAGGGCAGTAGGCCAGAACCCGCATTTCAGCAGCTACCCCAGACTTAATTCCGGGCACCCTATCTTCGATCACTATGCAATCCTGAACCACTACATTCATTTGAGCGGCGGCGTGAATATAAACATCGGGATATGGCTTCTGCCGTGGCAAATCTTCGGCACTGAAGAGGTACGGCTCAAAATACGAGGTTACGTCAATAGGTGTGTAAACGACATCAGGCGGCGACCTTCTCAGCCGTTGATTCAATGGCGATTCCATCCGCATACTGTGCACCGAGATAGACGTCTTCGATCAACTCAGGGGCCTTCAGACGCCTGAAGCGCTGTTCGGCGACCATCAACATTTTCCAGATCACCGCTATCGCCCGATCGACCCTCTTGTAGCGCTTGGCGGCATCGGTCCGAAGCCTGAGGGCCGCGAAGGGTGATTCTACCGGGTTCGTCGTGCGAAGGTGCCCCCAGTGCTCCTTTGGGAAGTCATAGAAGGTGACCATGCGGTCCCAGTCCCGCTCCAAGGCCTCTGAGGCCGCCTCGTAGGAATGGTCGCCGCACCACCTGGTGAACACCGTCCTGAGCCGCTCAGCCTCTGTCCGAGTCGGCGCGTAGGGGATAGTACGCAGCATGAGCTTGGCCTGGTCCTGTTGTCGCTTTGGAAGCTTGGCGAGCACGTTTACGATCTTGTGGTTCCAGCAGCGTTGCTCTGCCGCCTGCGGATAGACGTTGCGCAGAGCTCCCCAGATGCCCAGGTGTCCGTCCCCAACCACCAGCCTCGGGCACTCCAGCCCGCGGCGCCTCATGTCCCTGAGCACATCGGACCAGTTCTCTGTGGACTCCCTGTATCCGGGAACAGCGCTCACCACCACCTTGCTCCCGTCGCTCAGGGCCGCCACCACCACCAGTACTGCCGCCTTCTCCTTCTCAAGACCAGCCTTGACGTAGACTCCATCCACCCACATGTAGACCACTTCCAGGTCATCTAGGGGCCGGCTGCGCCATTGGGCAAGCTCATCGTTCCACTTGGACTTCAACCGGGCCACCGTGCTCGCCGATACCGGTGCGTCCTCTCCCAGCAGCCCCCGCAAAGCCAGATCGAAGTCGCCTTCGGATAGACCGTGCAGGTACAGCTCGGGGATCAACTCAGCAACCTTCCTGGTCCTGTTGACGAACAGCGGCAGCAGCCGGCTCTCGAACTGCTCCTCGGTATCGCGGACTCGCGGCCGCCTCAGCTGTATCGTTCCCGAACTCAGCGTAAGCCTCCGGGCTCTGCCGTATCCGTTCCGATAGCCGGTATCGTTGTCCGAGTCGGATCTGAGCGCCGACTTCGCCCTTCCCAGAAACGCCGTCACCTCCTCCTCCAGCAACTCCTGGATCAGCCTCTGGACCTGGCTTCGCACCCAATCCTCCAACTGCTCCCACTCCGGCCTTGACTCCGACCTACTCTCAGTGCTTTCCTTCCTCATGGGCGGTCTATCTCCTCTCTTGGGCCTCGAGCCCGTGTTGTTCAGAGAGAGGGTACACCGCCTGACTGTTTACACACTTTTTGAAGATACCTGGGCATCTGGGGAGCTCTGCGCAACGTCTATCCGCAGGCGGCAGAGCAACGCTGCTGGAACCACAAGATCGTAAACGTGCTCGCCAAGCTTCCAAAGCGACAACAGGACCAGGCCAAGCTCATGCTGCGTACTATCCCCTACGCGCCGACTCGGACAGAGGCTGAGCGGCTCAGGACGGTGTTCACCAGGTGGTGCGGCGACCATTCCTACGAGGCGGCCTCAGAGGCCTTGGAGCGGGACTGGGACCGCATGGTCACCTTCTATGACTTCCCAAAGGAGCGCTGGGGGCACCTTCGCACGACGAACCCGGTAGAATCACCCTTCGCGGCCCTCAGGCTTCGGACCGATGCCGCCAAGCGCTACAAGAGGGTCGATCGGGCGATAGCAGTGATCTGGAAAATGTTGATGGTCGCCGAACAGCGCTTCAGGCGTCTGAAGGCCCCTGAGTTGATCGAAGACGTCTATCTCGGTGCACAGTATGCGGATGGAATCGCCATTGAATCAACGGCTGAGAAGGTCGCCGCCTGATGTCGTTTACACACCTATTGACGTAACCTCCTGACATCGAAAAACTCGGACAGTAGGGCGGGGCATGAGAATAATTTTCCTGGTTGGATTCCTGGCTTTGGGAGTGATGAGCTGTGGAGGGTCCCAGCCCACTCCTGGTTCCACGGTAACGGCAACGCAGGAACCGATTCCTCAGGCTGAGGAGGTGCGAGCAACGGCCGAGAACCTTTTCACCACCGTCGCCACCGCCCTTCAAGAGGGGGACGCTGCTACTTTTCACAAACTCCTAGCCTCTGACCTCAGGGAACGCTGCACCGTGGAGGAGATACAGGCCGCGCTGGCGGCCGGGGAGGTCCTCACCCCCCAACTGGAAGTTAAGGGGGTCTACATAGACCTGGAGGACAACAATCGAGTTCTGGTGGACGTAGCAGCCGTCCCGCTAGAGCCCGAGGAAGGCCTCGTGGAGGGTCTGGCCACGGCCTTAGCGGGCGCCTTCCCCTGGCCGATAGTGCGTGAGGATGGAGAGTGGCGGTTCAGTCTCCCTTTCCTTTCTCTTCTCCCGGAGGAGGATTGCCCATATGCTGCAGCAGCCCAGGAGGCGGAGCAATCCGACGCGCAGGGGGCGGAGCAGTCCGACGCCCAGGAGGTGGAGCAGTCCGACGCAGACGTACCGTCGCCATTTCCCGTCGGGCCTGAGTTGCTGCCGGGGCAGGTGGAGGTCCCGCGCCTGGAGCCACCGCAGGGCGTGAACATACTTTCGAGTGGTAGTGGTCGAGGGGAGGGAGAGGCCTTTGCGTCTGCGCTGTTGGAGACAGATATGGCCCTGGCGGCGCTGTTGGAGTACTACCGCCAACAGGTGCTAGAGCCTGATTGGATGGTGCAGCAGGAGGAGGTGACTGAGGACCTGGCGGTGCTAACCTGGATCTTCCGTGATGATGCCAACCGCCCCGGGTACGGTGTGTTGTTGATCGCCCCTGCTGGAGACGACCAGCGATGGGTGCGCATGTGGATGGCCGGCCCTGGCCTGAATTAACGAGATCGCTGACCGAAAGCACTGGTTGTCCGGTTCGAGTCCAGCTCGGGGAGCCAGCGGGGTGCGACTCTAGCGCTCAGCGCTTGGTAACTTGACATAGCTAAGGGGGCTCGAGCGCGAGCCCCCTTCCTTCTATCTCTTGCCAGAGGCGTAGCGCGCTAAACGGCACACTCGCCTTCGCCGCGCTCCAGCTTGTACAGCACCGTCTTGCCCCAGTCCATGTACAGCGGCAGCGTCTCCTTGTTCAGCGTGCCCACGTCGCGGAACTCCGAGAGGATGGCCTCGAAGGGGCTGGTGCCTAGCCGCTGGACGAAGTCGTTGAACTCCTCGTCCTTGCCGCGCTGGTCTTGGTAGAAGTCCAGCACGCGGCGGATGGCCGCGGGCGCCAGCTTGGCGGGCACCTTGGCCTTGATGCGGTCCGCATAGCGGACCTGACCGTTGTCGTAGTTGCCGCCGATGAACAGCTCGTAGGCGGGGATCTGCTCGCCGCCGGGGCCCTTGATGGAGGCGCCGTGGAAGCCGATGTTGGCCATGTGGTTCCGGCCGCAGCCGTTGGGGCAGCCTGACATCTTGATGTGCAGCTTTTTAATCAGCGGGTCCACCAGCAGGTCGTCCCACGACTTGACGGCGTCGGTGACGGCCCGGCTCAGGCCCATGGATGAGGTTATCCCGAGCTTGCAGCTATCGGTGCCGGGGCAGGAGGTGACGTCGGTGATGGTCTGCATCTCGGCCTCGTCCAGTCCCAACGCCTCCAACCCCTGCCACAGCGGGAACAGGTTGCCTTCAGGCACCCACCGGAAGCCGAAGTTCTGCTCGGCGTCGAGCGCCACGGTGCCGGAGCCGTACTCTTGCGCCAGGCGCGCCACGCCCCGGAACTGCTCCGGGTCCAAGTCTCCCTGGAACACCTTGGCGAAGGCAACGTAGTACCCCTCTTGGGCCTGGGCCAGCACGTTGGTCTTCTTCCAGAGTTGAAAGGCGGGGTTGTCACCGCCGGCGTGACCGTTGGTTGAAAGTGGCGGCGGCGTCTCCCGAGCGAACGCCATGAGGGGCGTTGGGTCAAAGTTCCCCTCCGTGGCCCATGGCTCTTGCAACTCCTGCTCAACCTGCTCTCGGAAGGCGTCGATGCCGTGGCGGTGAATGAGCACCTTGATGCGCGCCATCATCTTGTTCTTGCGCAGCTCCTCGGACCGGTCGAAGATGCGGAGCGCCGCCTCCGAGACCTTCAGGAACTCCTCCACGGGCACGAACTCGTAGAGGGTGCTGGCCAGCTTGGCCATGATGGAGGTACCCCCACCGATGACGACCTTGAACCCCTTGCGCTGGACTCCGTTGACCTCTTGGACGCGGGCGATGAAGCCGATGTCGTGCATCTGCGTCAGCGCGGGGTCGTGCTCGCCGGAGGAGAAGGCGGGCTTGAACTTGCGCGGCATGGTCTGGGTGACGGGGTGGCGGACGAAGTAGCGGACGAACGCCACCATGTACGGCGTGACGTCGAAGGCCTGCCGCGGGTCCACCCCGACGAGCGGGTCGGCGATGACGTTCCGTACGGTGTTGCCACAGGCCTCCCGGGTGGTGAGCCCCGTCTCGCCGAGGATGCGCATCACGGAGGAAGCGTCTTCCAGCTTTATGTGATGGAACTGAATGTTCTCCCGGGTGGTGATGTGGCCCTTCTTGAGGGGAGCGAACCGCTCTGCCACCTCGGCCAGCGCCTCCAACTGCTCAACGTTGGTCAGGCCGCCCGGTATCTTGATGCGCATCATCTGGCCATCGGGCTGACGCTGGCCGTACACGCCGCGACGCAGCCGCCACGGGGTGAAGACCGTCTCCTCAATCTCACCGCCGCGGAACCGTTGTACTTCCGCGTCGAACTCGTTGGGCTCTGGGGCCAAGTACGGGACAACGCCCTTGGTGTTGTCCACGAAGCCCACTTGCGTTGTGCTGGCCATCGAGTGTCTCCTCAGCCGCAGTCGAAATAATAGTTATAAAAAAACCGCGCCCCTTCTGTACGTTGAGAGAAGGGGCGCGGCGTCAGAGCCTATAGGTTGACGTGCACCCTATGGGTAACAACAACAACTGATGTTCGATCGCGTGCAACTCATCGTGGCGCAAGCGTATCCCGGTTGCGTGGAATTGTCAACATCTCGGGTCAACAATCGGAGTGTCGTGGCCGGAGGCGTGTCGCCACCAGGCCTATGCTAGACTAACGCAGGTATGCCCAGCGGCCCTCCGAGGTCCACTAGACGGCCGCGGGGCCTCCCAGGCCTGAGAGGATGAGGAATGAGCGAAGAGCTGCCACAGCAGTTCGTGAAGTACACCTTCTATAAAACGTCACCGGAGTGGCGCCGGCAGTCCGACCGCGTCCGTCAGGAGGGGAAGCGCCAGTTCGCCAGCGTGGTGGAGGAGTTTCAACCGCAGTTGACCATTCGGTCCTACAGCCTGGTGGGCATGCGTGCCGACGCGGAGATGATGCTCTGGTGCGCGAGCCCCACGCTGGAGCAGGTCCAGGAGATGGCGGCCCAGTTGGCCCGGACCCAGCTTGGCGCGTACCTGGAAACGACCCACTCCTATCTGGCCATGACGCGGCGCTCCATCTACATTGACGACCACGATCATGCGGGCTCTGAGAGCCGGACCCGAGTCCGGCCCATGAACAAGCCCTATCTATTTGTTTATCCCTTTGTGAAGACCCATGCCTGGTACCAACTTTCCATGGAAGCGCGCCAACGGATGATGGAGGAGCACTTCAAGGTAGGCCACAAGTACCCCGACGTGCGGATCCACACCTCCTACTCCTACGGTTTGGACGATCAGGAGTTCGTATTGGGCTTTGAGGCGGATAGCCCAGCGCGGTTCCTGGACCTGGTGATGGAGCTGCGGCACGCGGAGCAGCGGCCCTACACCGAGCGGGACGTCCCCATTTTCACCTGCTTGCTCCGGCCGTTGGAAGAGGTGCTGGAAAGCCTGGGCGGCTGAGCGCCACGTAGGCACACGGCGCGTAATGTACGAACAGCCGGCCTATCATAGGCCGGCTGTTCTGCTTCGTGCTCTTGTCCCGTAGGAATGGCCGGGAGCTAAGGCCTGGGAGGACCACCGCCAATCGCAGTTGAATAGTCGAAGTTGTAGTTCAGGTCAACGTAATGGTTCTTCCAATACTCGGGCAAGGCGTCTTCGTCGAAGATGGCGACCACTGGGCAGACCGGCTCACACGCCGCGCAGTCGATGCACTCGTCGGGGCGGATGAGGTACATGGATTCTGATTCGTAAATGCAGTCGACCGGGCAAACGTCCACACAGGAGGCGTCTTTCACTTGTACGCAGGGCTCGGCGATGATGTAGGTCATGGTAGCGACTTCCTTCCTCAATCACGCGATGCAGGTTGCTGATGCCCGTCCGGGGCTGAGGCTAGTGTATCAAACCGCGACGCGATTTCAACTGCCTGCTACCGCACCGTAGCTATGACACTAGGGCCGGATGGATTCTTTTTGATGGAGAGATTGACGAAGGTCTCGGTACGGCGCACGCCGGGAATGCTACCCACCTTGGAGCGAAGAAACGTGGCCAGCTCCTCCGGTGAGGGAAGCGCTACCCAGAGGAAGACGTCGTAGGCGCCGGTGGTCACGGCGGCGTACTGGACCTCGTCGAACTGGGCTAGCTGGGTGGCCGCCGGGTCCACGGCGGAAGGGTCGACCTGCAGGCCCACCAAAGCGGTGGTAGACTGGCCCATCTTGGTAGGGTCCGGAATGGCCACTACCCGGATGACCTGGCCGTTGACCAGGTTGCGGAAGCGGCGGCGCACGGTGCCTTCGCTAACGCCAAGGGCGTTGGCCAACTCGATGTTCGATGCCCGCCCGTCGGCTTGCAGCAGCGCAATCAGTTTCTGGTCAAGTTCGTCCATTGAGGTCATTCAGCACCTGTTCGAAAGTCGCCGGTATCATAGCTGTACGTACCGGAAAGTGTCAAAGCATGGTACGGTCCGCCCTTTTCCTGCGACCGAGGCATTGGAAAAGGGAATTGATGGCCAGAGAGTGCAGCGCGTGACGCGTGTCTGGTTGACATCTATCCCACATTTTGGTAGCGTGGACCTGCTGGAAACCCAAACCTCCGGAGTGAGGAAAAATATGTTAAACGTAACCGTTGCGGCGGCAGGGAAGCTCAAGGAGATCCTCGAAGAGGAAGGACAGGCCTCGGGTGCGCTCCGCGTCATCGTGGTCCCCAACGGCCACGGCGCGCAGTACATGATGGCCATTGAAGAGAAAGCCAAAGACGACGACATAGTGGTCCACGAGAACGGCATCAGGGTGCTCGTGGACACCGACAGCGCGTCGCTCTTGGAGGGCGCCGAGATCGACTACACCGAAGGGCTGATGCGCAGCGGGTTCGTCATCAACAACCCCAACATCATGCCTTCGGGTGGCGGCTGTGCTTGCGGCGGCAACTGCGGGTGCGGCGGCCACTAGGCCATCGTCCGAAAACTGGACCTATGAAAGATGCCCCGCACGACGGGGCATCTTCTTTTTTGGGGAGTAGGCTGCTTCGCTACGCCAGCCGGATGCGTCGCCCTGTCCGCGCTGATTCCACCATGGCCTCGGTGATCTCGACCACCTTCAGGCCGTCCCAGCCCGTGGCCGTCGGTTCCGTACTGGAGGCCACCGCTTCGTTGAACGACTCGATTTGACGCACGTACATGGCCAGCGGGTCGGGCGGAGCGTACCGCTCCTGGGCCTGTACAAGCTCCGAGGCTACTTCGAACTCGCCCTGGAGGTCCGTGACCAGGCTGTCGCGTACCACGCCGCGTCCCTGACTGCCGTAGACCACCACGTCGTTACGCGAGTCGGGCAGGCGCCTGCTGGCGATGGCCGTTCCCAGCGTGCCGTCCTCGAAGCGGAGGAGCACGGTGGCTAGGTGCTCTAGCGGTGCGGCCTCCGTGGCGTCGGTTATGGCTGCCATCTCCACCACCTCTTTGCCCAGGACGTAGCGAAGCAGGTCCACGCAGTGGACGCCAGACCCCATCCACGTACCAGCCCCTACCATGGCGGGGTCTTCCCACCACTGGGAGAGGGGTGACCTGGGCCCCGGCTTCTCCTGCCCGCGGGCACCGTACCCCCACTGGGCTTGGACCAAGGCGATGGTCCCCAGCGCACCGTCCTGGACCAGCTTCCGTAGGCGCTGGTGCGCGGGGTGCTGACGCAGGTGGAAGCCCACGCCGAGGCGCACGTTTTGCCCTTGGCACGTCTCCACCATGAGCCTGCACTCCGCTACCGTGAGGGCCATGGGCTTCTCGCACAGAACGTGCTTGCCCGCCTGGGCCGCCTTCACCGTCTGCTCGCAGTGCAGGAAGTTGGGTGAGGCCAGGTACACTACGTCCACCGCCGGGTCGTGAAGCAGCGCGTCGAAATCGTCGTAGGCGACGCGGGCGCCGTGCTTGTCGGCGAAGGCCTGGGCACGGTCCATCTCGCGGCTGACCACGGCCACGAGCTCGGTGTCCTGGGCCGCGTTGATGGCGGGCGCCACCTTCTGATCGGGATGCCTTCCGGTGCTGACGATTGCCCAACCTGTCGGCATGGACGTAACCTCCTTCTCTACTGTGGCATCCCCCATCCAGGAGCGACAGTGGGGCGATGGTCACGGGTGTCACGCACTTTAGGGAATCGCCCTGGCCGTTGTCAAAAGGAGAGGGCGGGCCTTGGGCCAGAACATCGCACCTATACGTAACTTTTCCCACCCAGCCCGCCCCGGCCCGCCGTCTCGCTGGGCGAGGCGCCTCGGCGTGGGCTTCAACACCCTCTTTAGATAGTAGGGATGGGGACCAGCAAGTAGGTGCAGGGGGAACCCTGCTCCGCAAGCGGCGCCCATGCTGTATAAGCTGTATCAAAAGCGCAGGCTGGCCAAGTGTTAGCACAAAATGGTAGGAGGTATCCAGTGGCAGCAGTTCCCAGAAGGATTTTCGTTCTCATCGCCGTGCTCTTTGTTGCCCTTGGAGGCTTGGGCGGGTATACCGGCTTCCTCCAGGCCCGGCTCTCCGCGGACCTCAGCGAAGTCGATGACCGGCTTTCGGCGGCCCTGGCCGTGGCCCAACAGGAGCTCTTGGTGCGGGTGACCGAGGCGAACCAGCAGACAGCCACCGACTTGGCCACGGCAAAGGGGGAGCTTTCCGCCGACTTGGCCAAGGTGGACCAGCGTGTAACCAGCGAGATTACCCGGACGGCGGCTTTTCTATCGGTGGAGCTGGATACTCAGACCAACGCATTAGAGTCTCAGTTGGATACCCTCGGCGCGGCTCTTCGGCAGGAGGTCTCAGATACCGCCGCGGCGCTTGACGAAACGATCGATGGTGTCGGGACACGGCTGGACAGCGTCAAGTCGCGGTTGGATGCGGCGGACACGGCCTTAGAGGCCGAGCTGTCCGCTCAGGACAACAGGCTCACTGGGAGCCTAGCGACGCTGTCAACCAGTGTCACAGGCCTCTCCACCAACCTGACCGGCCTTTCTACCGACTTCACCAGCCTCTCTGCTGACCTGACCGACCTGGAGGATGAAGCCGGTCAGCTGGGGGACCTCACCGCCCGGGCCTTGCTGGATGCGGCCCCCTTGTACGCGAGCGTGCGGGACAGCGTGGTGATGGTGCTAAACAGCGATGATTTCACCATAGGGTCCGGCTTTGTCTACGGCGCCGATGCAGAGCACGTGGTCACTGCATGGCACGTCGTAGATGGGGAATCATCCTTTTCGGTGCAACTTGTAGATGGAACGGTCATTGGCGCAAGCGTCGCCGCCAGCGATACCGAGGAGGATATTGTCGTGCTTGAGCTCTCCACGGCAGCCGGCGTTGGGCCTTTGCCGCTGGCGGACTCCTCGCAGCTGGTGGTGGGAGAGCCAGTGCTGGTCGTTGGACACCCAGTCGGACTTACCTATACAGCAACGACGGGAGTCATAGGCGCCGTTGGCCGGTCCACTGAGGACTTCGCGGAAGACTTCTTTGACCCCGGGGACGAGCCCACGGACCTCGTTCAGATAGACGCAACCGCTGCACCAGGCTCCTCAGGGGGGCCAGTGTTCAACCGTGCGGGCGAGGTCGTGGGCATCGTGTCCTTTGCAGTCGTATCTGAAGATACTGGGAACACTGGGCTCAACTTCGCCGTAGCGTCGAACCTCGTACAGGCCTTGGCTGACTCGGTGGTAGGGGGCTAAGGTCGTTTACCCACCCAGCCCGCCCCGGTGCGCCGCCCCATTCGGCAGCCGTCATGAACGGTACCAGTGCTTGTCATGCTGAGCGCAGCGAAGCATCTCTCGGGAAGGGAGCGCCATAGCTAACAACCGCTTAAGTGACTTTCCCACCCAACCCGCCCCGGTGCGCCAGCTCCCTGGGCGAGGCGTTTCGGCGTGGGCTTAGACGCGCTACGTTGATGGTCTGGTACAGGGACACCGCAAGTAGGTGCCCCGACAGTCGGGGCCGGCGTGGGCTTAGGCGCGCTACGTCGCAACGCGCGATAGGGGCAACGCATAGGGGTGCCCCGACTTGTCGGGGCGGTGTGGCTCCGGCCAAGGTGTTGGTGTAACCGGGTAGGGCGCTTACGCTTCCTGGATGTAGCGGTAGGCCGCCAGTGCCGCCGCGATGCCGTCGCCCACGGCGTTGCCAAGCTGGCGGTCCGAGAACTGCCGTACGTCGCCCGCCGCGAAGACGCCGGGCACGCTGGTCTCCATCTGGAGGTTGGTCACCACGTGGCCGGCGTTGTCCAGCTCCACCACGTCGCGCAGGTAGCTGCTGATGGGGTGGAAGCCGATGTAGATGAACACGCCCTGGGTGGGCCTCACGGAGACGGTGCCGTCTCTCACGTTCTTCAGCACCACCTTGTCCACGGCCCCATTACCCTGGATCTCCTGGACCACGGTATCCCAGACGAACTCCATCTTTGGCTCGGCAAAGGCGCGCTGCTGGAGGATTGGACTGGCCCGTAGCCCGTCGCGACGATGCACCACCGTCACGCTATTCACCATACGGGTCAGGTAAAGGCCTTCATCCATGGCGGCGTCGCCCCCGCCGACCACCATCACGTCCATGCCACGGAAGAAGTTGCCGTCGCAGGTGGCGCAGTAGGAGACGCCTCGGCCGGACAGCTCCTCCTCGCCCGGTACTTCCAGCTTGTTGTGCTCACCACCGGTGGCGATGATCACCGTCTTTGCGGTGTACTCGTCGTCGTCGCCGATAACGCGCTTGACCGGGCCATCGACGTCCAGCGACTCGACGGTGTCGTACTCGATCACCGCGCCGAAGCGTTTGGCTTGCTCGGCGTACAGGACCGCCAGATCCGGCCCGTCGATGCCGTCGGGAAAGCCAGGGTAGTTCTCGATGGCGCCGGTGTTGAGGATCTGCCCACCTAAGCCCTGCCTTTCCAACACCAACGTCTTGAGCATGGCACGGGTGGTGTAGAGCGCGGCGCTCAGGCCGGCGGCGCCACCTCCGATGATGATCACGTCGTACTGCGGCTCAGTCGTCATATAAGCGGACCTCTAAGAGCTTGGGGCGTACGTGGCTAGGCGCTCCCACCAACTCTATACCACTCTTTCAAGATACAAGGGCGCGTGGCCATAGCTCTGCCCCCTGTCATGCTGAGTCCTTCCGGGGAAGGACGAAGCATCCCTCACCAGCCCTTGCCGAGAGACCCTTCGCTCCGCTCAGGGTGACAGAGTTTTGTCTGGTCATGCTTCACCCTTCGTCTATCTTAGGCGACTCGGCACAGGCCTGTCGGACCGCGAGCCCGCCGTCCAGTATTCATCGCCCTATCACCTGCTTAGATGTGATTACAACGTCGTGGATTCACGATCCCGGCTAGCTCCGGTACCTGAAGCCGCCGTCCACCCGGTCCCGGTTAAGCCGGCGGCTGAGGTGTAATCCCTCCAAGATGAACTCCATGGCAGAGGCGATGGCCGAGTCCTCCTCCCCCACCTGGAGCCGCCCGAGCGCCTCGGCGAAGCCCTCGAACTGTTTCAGCTTCTTCACGTACTCCTTGGCGCGCAGACCGCTCCCCGTCTCAATGGCCAGCCCTTCGTCGAAGCGGAACACCAGCGGCTCGAGCTCGCGGCTCGAGAAGTAGCGGTCGAACACGTTAAGGACCGCCCGTTTGGTCAGGTCCTCCAGCACGCGGCCCTCTCGGCCCTCTTCAACGCTATCCAGCTCCAGCTTCCCGATGGTAGAGGCCGCGATGGCCGGCAGGTCGCTCACCCTGGGCGTGGCGTACTTTTCGCCCAGCCGGATGGCCCGGCGCAGGGCGTTGGCCACCAACGTTTCGTAGTTGAAGATGGAGACGCGGACGCTGACGCCTGAACGCTGGTTCACCTCGGGATGGCGGCGGGCCAGGCTGGTGAATTCGGCCACGACCTGCTTCATGTAGTCGGGAGTGAACACGCGGTCGTCGGTCTCGGGAAACCGCGTTCGTTCCATCTCCATGATGGCGATCTCGTGCTCAGCCTGCCTGGGGTAGTGGGTGCGGATCTGAGCGCCGTACCGGTCCTTGAGCGGCGTGATGATCCGTCCGCGGTTGGTGTAGTCCTCCGGGTTGGCGCTCGCCACGACCACCACGTCCACCGGCAAGCGCACTCGGTACCCCTTTATCTGGACGTCCCGCTCCTCCATCAGGTTAAACAGGCCAACCTGGATGCGCTCCGCCAGGTCGGGCAACTCGTTGATGCTGAAGATGCCCCGGTTCGTGCGCGGGATGAGCCCGTAGTGGATGGCTAGCTCGTCGGAAAGGTAACGCCCTTCCGCCACTCGGATGGGGTCCAAGTCGCCGATGAGGTCGGCGATGGATATGTCGGGCGTGGCCAGCTTCTCCCCGTATCGCTGGTCCCGGCCGACCCATGCGATCTTTGTGGCGTCGCCCTTGGCCGCCACCATCTCTATACCGTACTTGGAGATGGGCGCGAACGGGTCGTCGTTCACCTCGCTGCCGGTGATGATTGGCACCTGTTCGTCGAGGAGGGACACGAGGCTGCGGATGATACGGGACTTGGCCTGTCCCCGCTCCCCCAGGAAGATCATGTCCTGGCCCGCCAGGATGGCGTTCTCGACCTGGGGAATCACGGAGTCCTCGTACCCTACGATGCCAGGGAAAAGCGCCTCCTTACGCCGCAGCTTGGTGATGAGGTTGCGCCGCATCTCCTCCCGGACGGAGACTACCTGGTAGCCGCTGTCCCGTAGCTGACCTAAGGTGGTCGGACGGCCCTTGGGTCTGGCCATGTTTTACTCGTTGTACAGAGGGTGCAGAGCTTGGTCCACGCTGCCGCTGGCTATGCCCGTGAGGGTGACATAGGGTAGCCATCCAGCGAAACAGCCACTCCATTCATTCTAACCGCGCCCAACCCAGGTCACAACACACCGATAGCAGAACGGCGCACCTTGACACCCCCCAGGGCCTTCCATACGATTCCCTTGCCGAAGCTTGCGGACCTGAGCAGCCCTGTCAGGGCTAGCTGGTGGGGAGGACCAATGCAAAAGACGACGTTGCAGATAAAAACGACTGGAATCGACCACGTGGTGCTGTGGGTCAGCGACCTGAAGCGGTCCAGGGAGTTCTATATCAACCTGTTGGGCATGACGGTCGCCCATGAGGGCGATTGGCAATCGTTCCTCTGGTGCGGTGGGCAGCAGGTGGCGCTGTTCCAGGCCAGGAACGAGGGACCGGTGAAGTCGGGCGCTGAGCTGAACCACATGGCCCTGCAGATGGAGCCCAGCACCTACGAGGAAGTAAAGGCACGTTTGGAGCAGGAAGGCATCGCGGTGAGCGGCAGGCCGGGTGACGACCGGTGCATCTACTTTGACGACCCGGATGGCCACCGCCTGCAGCTGCTGTACAGCGGCCACGACTAAAGGTGTACGCCGCGCTGGAATCTCCCAGGCAAATCAAAGATTAGAGCTAGCGTTTGGGTGGTTGTCCCACCCGGCCTACCCCGTGGCGCCGGCCTGCTAGGCGAGACGTTTCCCCCACCCCTCCCGTCATTCCGAGCGGAGCGAGGAATCTCGTAGCGGCCCGGCCCCAGCGAGCGATGGGTCAGGGTTGATTGGCCTACCCAGCCCGCCCCGGTGCGCCGGCCCGCTAGGCGAAGCGCCCCGGCGGGGGCTTAGATGAGCTCCGTTGATGGTCTAGGACAGGGACACCGCAAGTAGGTGCAGGGGAAACCCTGCCCAAACGAAACGCCCCGCCGTACGACGGGGCGTTTCGTTTGGGCAGACGATATCTAGCGCGCCACGCCGACCGCCTGCTCCACGAGGTTGGGGAGCTCAGCCCGGCGCTGAGAGACGCCCGCCCAGTCGGCGGTCTTACGGCTCACCTTGCCGTCCCGGAAGAACTCCAGGAACACCTGGTTGAACATGTCCGGCTGGTCGGTCTGGCCCTGGTGGCCGCACTCGTCCGGATAGAACACTTGGATGTTCGGCAGCTTGTCCTCTTGGTTGTAGGCATTCTCCACGGGGCCGAGCACGTCCTGCCTCCCGTAGAGGTAGATACCGGGAATGTCCGTGGTGTCTATCTTGCCCCTCAGGTCGTAGAAGTGCGCGTACTTCGGGTCGGTGCTCGCAGCACGGTTGAACGCCCCCTGGGCGTTGTACGACTCCTTCTGAGCGGCGGCCTGGTTGACCCGCATCTGAATCAGGTCGTCGGAGATGGCCGTCGTGCGGTAGATGATGCCCTCCATCATGGTCCGCATGGACTCCGCGGTGCCGTCGAAGCCACCAGCGCTAAAGGTGCCCGGCACGCGCAACGAAGGGTCGATGCCTAGCGCGTCGTTGAAGCCACCGGTGGCGATGAGGGCGAAGCTGATCACGCGCTCCGGATGGTTGACCAGATAGTACGACGCGGACATGCAACCCTGGGAGTTGCCAGAGATGTGGAACCTGTCGAGGCAGAGCGCATCGGCGAAGTCGTTGACGAACTCCGTGGTGCTGATGAAACCTCGCTTGGGCCGGTACTCCTCGCGGGTATCAGCCAAGCCGAACCCTGGACGGTCGGGTGCGTACACCCGGAAGCCGTTCGCGCCCAGGAAGGGGACCATGAAGCGCCAGCCCGCCGCGCCGGACGAGCCCTGGATGCCGCCGTGCAGTAGAATGACGGCCGGCCCCGAGTCGCCGGCGGTCACGTAGTGGGCCTTGGCCCCGTTGGCCAAGCGGGCCCACCGGCTGGCCAAGCCAGGCATCGCGACGACGCCCTCGTCTGTTAGTGCCATACCATTCCTCCTGTGGTAAAGATTGGGGAGCTTCGGCACCCTTGCTCGCGCCAAGTCCGAAGCATCCCTATGGCGAGCGTAAGCATAGCCTGCCCGTTTCGGCCCGTCAACGCGCCTAGCGAGAGCGTGGCGACGCCACTACACGCGAAGGAAGAAGGCGAGGGAGTAGACGATGGACTGGGTTGCCACAGCGCTGGTTAGCGCCGCCCTGTTCGGCATGGTGACGGTGGGCGATAAGCGGCTGCTGGACGCCTACTTCCCCTCGGTCGCTAGCTTCAATTTCATGGTGGGCATGGCCCAGGCAGCGAGCGGCCTCCTCGTCCTTGCCGTGGTGCTGCCACTCCTGGGGATGCCTTCACTGGAAACGGCCACGCTTGGGCTGTCGGCCGGGGCCCTCTGGGCGGTGGGGCTGTCGTTCTTCTTTTTCGGGCTACGGCGGGAGGAGGTTTCCCGCGTCACGCCCATCTACAGCACGTTTCCCATTTTCACGGCGCTCTTGGCCCTGACGTTTCTCAGCGAACGCCTGAGCGCGGTGCAGTGGGGTGCCATGGTGGTCGTGGTGGTGGGGACCGGGCTTATTTCCGTGCGGTCGTCCCCTGGGCGTCGAGCGTTCATAAGCACCAAGGTGCTGCTGCTGGTGCTGGTCGGTGCGATCATCACCGGAGCGGCCTTTGTGGTGAACAAGGAGGCGTTGGGCGACGGGGAGTTCTGGACCGTGTACGGCCTTCGCGCCATGGGCCTGAGCGCCGGGTTCATGGTATTTTCGTACCGGCCCACACTGGCGTCCGACGTGCTGACGGCCATGCGCAACCCCCAGGCCCGCAACCTGTACCTGAGCATCGAGGTATTGCTGGCGACGACCGCGGTCCTATTGCAGCAGCTGGCCATCAAGCTGGGCCCGGTGTCGTTGGTCAGCGCCCTTAGCGGCGCTAGGCCCCTGTTTGTCCTGGGCCTCACCGTGCTGTTGAGCACCCGGTTCTGGAACGTGCTGAACGAGCCATTGGACCGGAATACCGTGGCCCTGAAGGTCATCGCGACGGCGTTAATCGTCGGCGGGATTATTGGCCTGACAGTGGGCTAGCCGCCGCCCACCGGCCGGACGATCTCCACACGGTCTCCGTCGGTTAGCTGAACCTGGTCGAACTGCTCCCGGTCAAGCACGTCGCCGTTTCGCGCGACCGCGATGTGCCGGCTGTCCAATCCCAACGAGGACAGGTAATGGGCGACCGTCACTGGCCTTTCCATCTCCTGCGGCTTCCCGTTGATGACCAAGGTGATCACGGAGCGCCTACTCGCTGGGCCGAGGTCGTTGGACGCGCGGCGTATGCCCGGTCCACCGCCCGGCGCAGCCGCTGGGCCGCACGGTAGGGACTGCGCGCCGTCAGCACCTCGCGGATGACGGCCACGCCGTTCGCGCCCGCGCCTATGACTTCCTCGGCGTTGTCCGCCGTGATGCCGCCCACGCCGAGCACCGGGACCCCAACCGCCGACGCGACGCGCTTGACCAGCGCCACGCCAGCCGGCGCCTGGCCCGGGTGGGAGCCCGACGGGAACACGGTGCCCGCTTGGAGCAGGTCGGCGCCGGCCTCCGCTGCTTGCCGGGCCCCGGCCAAGTCGTGGACCGACCGCCCGACGAGCAGGCCGCAGCCTCCCATCAAAACCCGCGCTTGCGGCACCGTGAGCGCCTCCTCGCCCAGGTGCACGCCGTCGGCACCTGTGGCCAGGGCCACCTCTACCTGCGCCCTGGTCACGGCGTTCACGAAGAGCAGCGCCTTGCCCTGAGTGACCTGGCGCAACCGCTCCGCCAGGGCCAGCAACGGGACGGCGTCCAGGTCCTTCTCGCGGAGCTGCACCAAGTCCACACCACCGGCCACGGCGGCCTCCACGGCCCACTCCAGCCGCTCCGTGCCGCCGCAGACGGCCCGGTCGGTTATAAGGGAGACCCAAGCGCCTCGGCCCCTAGGCTGTTTCGGCGGCATTGGGCTCATGGCGCGCGGACCACGCCTTCCTCCGGGCTGCTGGCCTTGGCGTATGCCTTACGATCGATGCGGCCTGCCAGGAAGGCCTTCCGTCCGGCCTCCACCCCCTGGCGGAAGGCCTCGGCCATCAGCGCGGGGTCCTTGGCCTGGGCGATGGCCGTGTTCACCAGCACCGCGTCGGCGCCCAGTTCCATGGCCTGCGCGGCGTCGGACGGCACTCCAAGCCCGGCGTCCACCACCACCGGCACGCGCGACTGCTCGACGATGATGCCGATCTCCTCGCGGGTATGGATGCCCTGGCCGGAGCCGATGGCGGAACCCAGGGGCATCACCGTGGCGCAGCCCATCTCCTCGAGCCGACTCGCCAGGACCGGGTCGGCGTGGATGTAGGGCAGCACGGTAAATCCGTCCTCCAAGAGCCGCTGGGCCGCTTCCACCGTGCCGATGGGGTCGGGGAGCAGGTACTTCGGGTCCGGAATTACCTCCAGCTTCACCCAGCTCGGCAGGCCCAACGACCGGACCAGCCTGGCCACCATCAGTGCTTCTTCCGCGGTGCGGCAGCCGGCGGTGTTGGGCAGCACCGTGTAGCGGGCTGGGTCGATGAGGTCGAGGATGGTCTGCTTCTGGGGGTTGTCCAGGTCCAGCCGCCGGATGGCCACGGTGACGACCTCGGCGCCCGATGCCTCCAGCGAGGCCACCAGGTCGTCGTCGCTGCGGTGGCGTCCCGTGCCGAGGATGAGGCGGGAATGGAAGGTCCACTCGCCGATTTGCAGCAGGTCTTCGCTCATGGCGGCTTCTCCTTACCGAGGAACAAAAAGACCACCAGCCCTGGGAAGCGGTGGTCGAGTCGTTCCCTGCGCTGGCATTACCCAGATCAGGTCTGCCGGTCGCCCCGAAACCGTCGGGGCCTCTCAGCCTGGCTTTCCCCAAGCTCCCGGTGGGCCGTATGTGCTTTCCGCCAGCCTAGCACGCGGGCCATGGGGCGTCAACGTGGGGGGTTGTCGGTGTTGGAAAGACGTCTTTGAAGAGGAACACTTCCTAGCACTGACCAAGTCCGATTATCTCACCCGACTGGCCGAAGACCTGATTATTCGAGCAATGAAGCGAAACAACACGAAGCCGATGGGCAAGACTTCGAGGAGGTAAGGGGCGAAGAAAAAGCCGACGATGGCACCGAGAATGCGACTGAGCGGCGCCCTGGCGCCTTGCCGTGTGTTCGGGCCCCAGTAAGCCGCGTTGCGATCAGTCAATGAGCAGTAGCTAGTTTAAGTCAGCCGCGCATTGGTGGACATCGACCCTTCCACATCTCCATCAGACAATACGCAATGCTTGAATACCCCTGATGTTCGTGAAGCCGCGCGAACGTTGGGGGCCAACTTGGCTGGTGCCAAGCCGCCGTCGTATTCGCTGCAACACAATTCCCAGCGGTCACCTGCGGGATGACTATAGCCGGAGCGCTTTGGATACGGACCTCTCGCGAGGAAAGCCTCTCACCTGTTACTGGAGTCCCTCTTTTGTCAGACGAAGGACAAGATCACGGGCCTGCCCGGCCGGTGCGCCTTGGAGTTCCTTGAGTTGCTCAGAAGTGAGCTTTCTTAGCAGCCGGAACTGCTCAGGCGTAAGCTGATGCAGCAGGTCGAGATGCTCCGCGGTGAACTCGAAGAGCCGGATCACCTTGGCGTTGGGGCGGATCACGGGTGGGATCATCCGGCGAGCGTCAGTGTCATCCTCTGCCTCCACGAGAATCCAGCTCCGGTGATCGTCATCCAAGCACCCCCACTCAGCGCGAGTCATGTAGTGGGACCCCGCCTTCACGAAGGCGTCGAGGATCCGCACTCACTCGCGGGCGTCAGGGCTGTGGGAAGCCTCGATCATGTAGCGCGGCATGGGTTGCCTCCATTTTGTCGTGTAGTGGGAACGCTAGGCGATGAACGCCATGGATTATAGCTTAAGCCGTTTCGGTCGGCTGCCTCATGTGGCACGCGCTGATGGTGCTAAGCTGGAAGACCGTAGGCAGAGCTGGCTCCGCCGCTCATCCGATTAGCACTTCACAGCTGCGACCCCTACCGCCCATGAGCGAGGCTCAACGGAAAGCTCCGACGGCTTTGTCCCACCCCAGACTTGAGGGTAAGAGGGTTACACCATGGCGAGGATCGAACAACTTGAACTGACGGTGCTGGACAAAGCCATCTTCTGATCCGGCTGAGCGCGGCGCATTGAGCGCGAGCTCGGCAGGCTGCCGGGCGTGGAAAAGGTACTGGCCGACCAAAAGACCCAAATTGTGAGTCTTACGTTAGACACAGAAAAGATGTCACCGGACGAGGTGAAGAAACAGCTAGGGCTTGCATGTTTCCCAGCCCGCTAACCGACCCGCACGGTCCCTACGTCCTACGACGCCATTCGTAGCGCCGGCCTGGCCGGCGCTGTAGTGTGGTGACTAGCCTTAGCTAGTTTGGTTCAGGTCCTATATGTCCTCCCGCCTGCGTATGCGCGCTGCCTGGAGGCTGCCAGCCTAGTCCTGCGGAACGCCCCGGAGGCTATGAGCGTCGGTGAACTGCTTCGGCTGATGTGGAGGGACACCGACCGCCCCGTCGTCAGATTGGTGACAGCGCACAGGCCGAGCCGTCTGGCGATAGGCTACGCCTGCCGTAGGACTCCAACGAGAGGCTGGCCCAGTGCGTGGGACATCCGAAGAGGCGGTGTATACTCATACTCTCGAAAGCTTGTTCTATGGAAGCCGAGAGGACAGATCGAATGGGAAACGCCAGCCTACTGCTAGTGCTGGTTTCCGCCGCCCTTGCCCTGTTCATAGTCGGCTGCGGGACTGCAACCCCCACACCCACCAGCACTCCGGTCCTTTCAACCCTGGAGCGCTCCGAAATTGTTGTCCTCGGAGACATAGACCCAACCGACCCCGTGAAGAAGATCAGACGGTTCCAACCCCTTGCGGACTACCCCGCCCGGCAGTTGGGGGATTTCGGCATTCGAGCGGGACAGGTGGAGATCGCTCGCGACATTCCTGAGATGGGACGATATCTGAGAGAAGGGGTGGTAGATATCTACTTCGACAGTGTGTACCCCACGCTGGAAGCGCAACGATTGTCCGACTCAGAGGTCATCCTGCGCCGGTGGAAGAGGGGCAACGTTTCCTACTCCAGCATGCTGATCGTTCTCCGTGATGGTGGCATTACCAGCGCGGCGGACCTTCAAGGGAAGGTGGTAGCTTTTGAAGAGCCGTACTCCACCTCCGGCTTTTTATTGCCGGCCAGCATCCTCCATCAGGAGGGATACGTACTTCGGGAGCTGAGCGGGCCAGACGAGGCCGTCGCCGCGGACGAGGTGGGCTATTTCTTCGGCCTGGACGAGCAGAATACAGTGGAATTACTCTTAACAGGCCAGGTGGCTGCGGGAGGGTTCTCAAACGAGGACTATGACGAGCTTCCCCCGGAGCTGCAAGCGCGCATCATGCCCTTTGGCGAGAGCCTTACCGTCCCCAGACAACTGGTCTCGGTGCGTCCGGGGCTCGATGCCGACCTCGTACAGCGAATCACCGAGCTGCTCGTCGGCCTGGAGCTAACGGACGAGGGCAAAGAGCTCCTGGAAGGCCTTCAGGAGACGAAGCGTTTTGACCCGTTGCCTCCTGAGGCTGAGACGGCGGTGGACTGGCTGAGAGTAGTGATACCCCAGATAATCGGGGAGTAGTTTCGTGAGGAAGTGGCTCTACCTGCCCGGGCCTTTATCGGGGATTGCCGCCCTGACGGTCGGCGTGACGATCCTTGTAGTGGCCGTGGCGGTAACCGCCGTAACCGTCCTTGACGTGCGCCACGAGCACGCGGTCGCCTCGGATTCTCTAGCGAATCGTGGCCATACCCTCGTTCGGGAGCTCAACGAAATCCTTGCAGAATACGCTTACATGGGCGATGTGGACTCGCTAAAAGATGTGGCGGCCACCATGGTCAAGAGCGATCCGATCATCACGCGCGTCAGGGTCTTTTGGCCTGACGGGCGGCTGATCACCGACTCGTCGGGCCCCAAGTACCCGACCGAGAACATCGGGGGAGATGTGGACCTGACGGCGGTCCAAGGGCTCAAGACTGTCTACAGCCTTACAGGCGATCATGCCTCCATCACGGGCCCAATCGTCATTGGCAATCAGGCCGCCGCGGGCATCCAGATACGGTTCGACACTGGGCCCCTGAACGCTGAGATAGCTGCCATCGTCCGGCAGCACATTTGGCAGGGCCTCATTATTCTGGCTGCGAGTCTGGCGCTCGCCTATGGGCTTGGGTCCTTTACCTCCAGGCCCATTCGGACCCTGAACGCCGCCGCCGCCAGGATATCCAGTGGCGACCTCTCCACTCAGGTTCTGGCGACGGGTCCGCGAGAGGTTTCAAGCCTGGGGCGCACCATGGAAGAGATGCGAGTAGAACTGTCGAGGTTCCGTGACCATCTGGGAGAACAGGTGGCGGTGCGTACGCGCCAGTTGACCGAGACAAACGAGCGTCTGCGTCAGGAGATCACGGAGCGCAGTCGCCTGGAGAAGGAACGAAGCTCTGTTACCGCTAAGGCCTTGACCCAGAGCAAGTTTGCCACCCTTGGCCAGGTCGCCACGGGCGTGGCCCACGAGATCAACCAGCCTCTCACGTACATCAATACGACCTTCAACGCTCTTCAAGAAGACCTGGAACTCAACGAGCTGGACCCAGAGGCGGCCCAGCAGCGTCTTGACGAGTCTCGCCGACAAGTAGCCCGCATCAACGAGATCATTCGCCACCTGCGCACCTTTGGCGCCGCTGACGAGGTACAGATGGCACCCGTGGACATTTCCAAGGTGCTCGAGAATACCATGCTCCTCATGGACCAGCGGCTACAAAACTTGAGCATTGCCCTGGAGCAGCAGATAGAGGAGAGCCTGCCCTTGGTCATGGGAAACGTCACCGAGCTGGAACAGGTGTTTATCAACCTGTTCCAGAACTCCATCGACGCCCTCGCCCGCAAGCGCGGGGACGCGCGCATATCTATCCGGGTAGACACCAATCAGGACGACAAAAGCGTACGAGTAGCTTTCGAAGACAACGGAAGTGGCATCGCTCCTGAGCACATAGAGCGACTTTTCGAACCTTTCTTTACCACCAAGTCGCCGGACCGTGGCAGCGGCCTCGGCCTCGCCATCGTTTACGGTATCGTCCAGGGACACGGCGGGGACATCACTGTTAGCTCCGAGCAACCGAAGGGCACCACCGTCACCATTCACTTGCCCGTCAAGGAGGGATAACATGGCGACACCGAACGTTCTGATCATCGATGATGAGGCGCCCGTAAGGGCAGCGCTGGCTGAGGAACTGAAGCGAGAAGGGTATAACCTGCTGTTTGCCACCAACGGTCAAGAAGGCCTGGAACTTCTCCGCCAGGTTGAGCCCTCGGTCATCCTCGTGGACCTGCGGATGCCGGTTATGGGTGGGCTGGAGTTCCTTTCCTCCCTGAAACTCAAGCCGTCGGACCCTTACGCTGCCATTGTCCTTACGGCCTTTGGCGACGCCACCTCCGTGAAGGCGTGCTACGACGCTGGCGTTACTATCTTCCTGAAGAAGCCTTTTGATCGGTTCGAGATCCGGGGACCTGTGAGGAACGCCATCGCCGTGAAGGAACTCACCGCGCGGCTGGAGGAGTTGGTCCAAGAGCGTACCGCTGACGTAGAACAGCGAGAGCGGGAGGTGACCGCACTAAACCGAATGGTCCAGCTGCGGCTGGTCAAGCTTATCTCGGCCGCCGAGAACTACCAGGTGCTGCGGGTGGGCCTGCACAGCCTGGCGGAGGACGCGCTGTTGCTTGCAGAACGGGCCAGGCCCTTAACGCTCGACGACGAAGAAGAGCCCCCTGAGCTCACCGGAAAGCCTTAGTTAAGGGTCTCGCCTCGGCTAGAGTATGTTCACACACCCTGGCTGGGTGCCAACCCTGCAAAGGGATGACGTAACCACTGACCAAGAGGACCCCGCGCGCGGGCAGGTCCCGGCTCCCCGACGGCGCTGACTGGCAAGCACACGGTAACACGACCTTGTAGAGTGGCCGAGCCTGCTATTGAGGGGGAGGGTATCTAGGGCGTGGGTATGGGAACATCCAACTTGAACGCCTATACCCGGCGGTTACCGTGCTCAACCACGTAGTCCCTTCCCGAGCGAGTGAATCTGGAAACAGCTTTGGACAATACATTGCTGCTTTTGGGCGAGCGGCTCCGGCTCAGGAACATCACCGTGGAGTGCGAGGTTAGCGAGGGGCTGCCCCTGGTACGGGGCAATGCCCTTTAACTTGGGTCAGTCTTTATCAACTCGTTCCAGAATTCGGCCGACGCCCTGTCTGACCAGCGAGATGCCGGAAAGATCACCGTGTCTCTGACACTAGCTCCAGACCGTCCATCGGTCCAGATTAAAACCTCCGACAACGAGGCTGGCATCGCGACGGACCACCTTGACCGAATTTTTGAACCTTTTTCACCGCCATTGAGGTTGGCCAGGGAATCGGTCTTGGGCTCTCGATCGTATATCGTATGCGGTACTGTTCAGGACCACGGAAGCACTATCACCTGCGTATCAGAGTAAGGGAACGACCCGGGCCATCATCCTGCTAACGCGGGAGCAGCGCATGGCCCATCCTAGCGTGTTGCTCAGCGATGACGACCCAGTTATGACGGGGCTGAAGCGATTATAATCCTCGCTGCGAGGAACCATGGTGCACTGGGACTCCACACCGTTTGTGTTGGCTTTGCTCGTTGGAAGCGCCCTTTCGGCCGCCGTTGCCCTTGTGGCATGGAGACGTCGCAGTTCGCCTGGCGCAACGCCACTGGTCTACCTCTCACTAGCCGCCAGCGTCTGGTCGCTAGCGTATGCATGGGAGTTAGGGGGGGGGGGGGGGGGGGGGGTGGTGACCTGGCTACCAAGGTCTTTTGGGGAAAGGTGAGGTTACGTCAATAGGTGTGTAAACGGCATCAGGCGGCGACCTTCTCAGCCGTTGATTCAATGGCGATTCCATCCGCATACTGTGCACCGAGGTAGACGTCTTCGATCAACTCAGGGGCCTTCAGACGCCTGAAGCGCTGTTCGGCGACCATCAACATTTTCCAGATCACCGCTATCGCCCGATCGACCCTCTTGTAGCGCTTGGCGGCATCGGTCCGAAGCCTGAGGGCCGCGAAGGGTGATTCTACCGGGTTCGTCGTGCGAAGGTGCCCCCAGTGCTCCTTTGGGAAGTCATAGAAGGTGACCATGCGGTCCCAGTCCCGCTCCAAGGCCTCTGAGGCCGCCTCGTAGGAATGGTCGCCGCACCACCTGGTGAACACCGTCCTGAGCCGCTCAGCCTCTGTCCGAGTCGGCGCGTAGGGGATAGTACGCAGCATGAGCTTGGCCTGGTCCTGTTGTCGCTTTGGAAGCTTGGCGAGCACGTTTACGATCTTGTGGTTCCAGCAGCGTTGCTCTGCCGCCTGCGGATAGACGTTGCGCAGAGCTCCCCAGATGCCCAGGTGTCCGTCCCCAACCACCAGCCTCGGGCACTCCAGCCCGCGGCGCCTCATGTCCCTGAGCACATCGGACCAGTTCTCTGTGGACTCCCTGTATCCGGGAACAGCGCTCACCACCACCTTGCTCCCGTCGCTCAGGGCCGCCACCACCACCAGTACTGCCGCCTTCTCCTTCTCAAGACCAGCCTTGACGTAGACTCCATCCACCCACATGTAGACCACTTCCAGGTCATCTAGGGGCCGGCTGCGCCATTGGGCAAGCTCATCGTTCCACTTGGACTTCAACCGGGCCACCGTGCTCGCCGATACCGGTGCGTCCTCTCCCAGCAGCCCCCGCAAAGCCAGATCGAAGTCGCCTTCGGATAGACCGTGCAGGTACAGCTCGGGGATCAACTCAGCAACCTTCCTGGTCCTGTTGACGAACAGCGGCAGCAGCCGGCTCTCGAACTGCTCCTCGGTATCGCGGACTCGCGGCCGCCTCAGCTGTATCGTTCCCGAACTCAGCGTAAGCCTCCGGGCTCTGCCGTATCCGTTCCGATAGCCGGTATCGTTGTCCGAGTCGGATCTGAGCGCCGACTTCGCCCTTCCCAGAAACGCCGTCACCTCCTCCTCCAGCAACTCCTGGATCAGCCTCTGGACCTGGCTTCGCACCCAATCCTCCAACTGCTCCCACTCCGGCCTTGACTCCGACCTACTCTCAGTGCTTTCCTTCCTCATGGGCGGTCTATCTCCTCTCTTGGGCCTCGAGCCCGTGTTGTTCAGAGAGAGGGTACACCGCCTGACTGTTTACACACTTTTTGAAGATACCTCGCCTTAGGCTTTGTCCAGCACAACACAATACTGAGGCCCTCCGTCGTCGAGGAAGGCACGCACTCGCCATTCACTCCCACCCACGATCTTCCGCACCTCTTCCGGTGAGGCAAAAAGATAGTCGAACCATGGCGGTGCGTGGTACCTGTATCGAACGCGCAGTCGCAGCTGGCCCCCTAAACGTCCACGGCTCCGATTCCGGCTATGGTATGCAAGGTGTTCTGGGTCGGTAGTCCGATAGGGGTCCCGGACCTCGGCAATGATCCGCCCAGATGGACTGGTAGCGCGTGCCAGCTTCCGCAGAATCTGGCGGCTCTTGGTGGCGCTACGCAGCAGACCGAAGTTGTTTCCCATGAGGAGCACGGCGTCGAATATACCGAGAGCGGGGCTGACGTCCTCGATGGACAACAATCTCACCTGCCGAACGCCTCGACGTCGCGTTACCTCGACCGCCCCAGGTGACGCGTCGATACCCATCACATCGAATCCCCTCGCCTGAAGGTATAGGCAATGCCTGCCAGCGCCGCACCCTATATCCAGGACTTGCCCTCTGACGAACCGCATGGCGCGGCGTTCGTAACTGGGCCACTTGCTGAATGGCAGAAAATATCGCACGGCGGGCATTGCATCTATAAGCCCACCATCGCGTTCGACGATTTCGTAGGCGTCGCCATGTTCCAATTGCGCGAGAAGCATCTGTCCCATGGGGTCGTTGAGCCCACCTAATCTCATCTCGTCATCTACTCCTTACGTCCCGTAGCGATGCCGCCGTTTGAGATAGCATAGCACCGGCCCAACGGCACGGTATGGTATGGTGATTGGGCTGTCCGGCCCGCTTGGCTGAGGCCTGGCCAGGCCCTTTGCCGGGCGCTTGTCCGGAAGGAACGGGTAGCGTGTGCCGAGGTGGTGGAATTGGTAGACACGCTGTCTTGAGGGGGCAGTGGGCGAAAGCCTGTAGGAGTTCAAATCTCCTCCTCGGCACCAAAAACAGCTGTAGCTTGTTGAGCTATCTAGACCGCATAGTTGTCGTTAAGCTGAGACATCCCTAAACTGAGGCGATGCGGTCGAGGATGTCCTGGCTTTTCATGTTAGTGGGCGGTGTTCTCCTCGCAGTCGTCTGTAACTTAGCAGCGCCGTCTACACCAACACCAACTTCGACGGTCGAGACCGTTTCGACCATCGAACCAACCCCAACCCTTACCCCTTCGCCTACACCTAGTCCGACGCCAAGTCCGACACCGACTGTCATTGTGGTTTCCGGCACCACACCGACGCCCACTCCGACCCCTACTCCCACCGCGACGCCAACACCTAGGCCGACCGCGACTCTGAGACGAGGTTACGTCAATAGGTGTGTAAACGACATCAGGCGGCGACCTTCTCAGCCGTTGATTCAATGGCGATTCCATCCGCATACTGTGCGCCGAGGTAGACGTCTTCGATCAACTCAGGGGCCTTCAGACGCCTGAAGCGCTGTTCGGCGACCATCAACATTTTCCAGATCACCGCTATCGCCCGATCGACCCTCTTGTAGCGCTTGGCGGCATCGGTCCGAAGCCTGAGGGCCGCGAAGGGTGATTCTACCGGGTTCGTCGTGCGAAGGTGCCCCCAGTGCTCCTTTGGGAAGTCATAGAAGGTGACCATGCGGTCCCAGTCCCGCTCCAAGGCCTCTGAGGCCGCCTCGTAGGAATGGTCGCCGCACCACCTGGTGAACACCGTCCTGAGCCGCTCAGCCTCTGTCCGAGTCGGCGCGTAGGGGATAGTACGCAGCATGAGCTTGGCCTGGTCCTGTTGTCGCTTTGGAAGCTTGGCGAGCACGTTTACGATCTTGTGGTTCCAGCAGCGTTGCTCTGCCGCCTGCGGATAGACGTTGCGCAGAGCTCCCCAGATGCCCAGGTGTCCGTCCCCAACCACCAGCCTCGGGCACTCCAGCCCGCGGCGCCTCATGTCCCTGAGCACATCGGACCAGTTCTCTGTGGACTCCCTGTATCCGGGAACAGCGCTCACCACCACCAGTACTGCCGCCTTCTCCTTCTCAAGACCAGCCTTGACGTAGACTCCATCCACCCACATGTAGACCACTTCCAGGTCATCTAGGGGCCGGCTGCGCCATTGGGCAAGCTCATCGTTCCACTTGGACTTCAACCGGGCCACCGTGCTCGCCGATACCGGTGCGTCCTCTCCCAGCAGCCCCCGCAAAGCCAGATCGAAGTCGCCTTCGGATAGACCGTGCAGGTACAGCTCGGGGATCAACTCAGCAACCTTCCTGGTCCTGTTGACGAACAGCGGCAGCAGCCGGCTCTCGAACTGCTCCTCGGTATCGCGGACTCGCGGCCGCCTCAGCTGTATCGTTCCCGAACTCAGCGTAAGCCTCCGGGCTCTGCCGTATCCGTTCCGATAGCCGGTATCGTTGTCCGAGTCGGATCTGAGCGCCGACTTCGCCCTTCCCAGAAACGCCGTCACCTCCTCCTCCAGCAACTCCTGGATCAGCCTCTGGACCTGGCTTCGCACCCAATCCTCCAACTGCTCCCACTCCGGCCTTGACTCCGACCTACTCTCAGTGCTTTCCTTCCTCATGGGCGGTCTATCTCCTCTCTTGGGCCTCGAGCCCGTGTTGTTCAGAGAGAGGGTACACCGCCTGACTGTTTACACACTTTTTGAAGATACCTCCGGCTCCCACACCGACGCCTACACCTAATTCAACCTCGCTCCGCGCAGGTTCCAGTGGATCAATCCTGCATGTGGACGACGGTAAGATTAACCTCCATTGGGACCTGTTAGACCTTGAAAATGTCATGGTAGAGGCAACGTTCACCAACCCTTACTCTAGTTCAGAAGGTAGTTGGGACTATGGCTTCCTTGTCAGATCAGGGCGAGTAAACGAGTTTCATGGGATTGTTGTTACTAGCGACGGCTTTTGGGCCCACACTGTACGCACCGGAACCTATGAGTCATCCAAGCAAGTCGACACTGGGTTCCACTCTAGTATCCGCACGACGGCAACAGGGACAAACCAGATTCGTGTGATTCTCCAAGGCGATACAGGATGGCTATTTATTAATGACTCATATATCACAGAACTTGATGTGAGTGATTGGACTGGATCGGGGGATGTCGCGATCATAACTGGGTACTTCACAGGCAATTCAATCCCTGGCCGTTCAACCGATTATGAAGAGTTTGGTATCACGGCGGTTACTAAGCAAGGAGGTCCGCTCGATGGTCAGTTAGAGCACGAGGATGGATTCATAGCCAAAGAGGAAGTGGACACAAGGGTGACTAACATAATGCTTGACGCGCAGTTCACGAATCCCTACGCCACTTCGGTCGGCTCGTGGGATTATGGGTTCCAGTTCCGTCGCGCAGGCCTTAACGACTTCCACGCGGTAATCTTAACGAGCGATGGCCGATGGGTTCACAATGTTCGTACCGGGACACTAGAATCAGCGACGACGGTTGATCAGGGATCCACGTCTTTTGATACTTCCGCCGAAGGCTCCAATCAACTGCGCGTTATAGCGATCGAGGAAAAGGGCTGGCTGTTCATCAACGGCAACCTGACGGCAACGCTAGATCTTAGTGCGACAACAAAGCCTGGAACAGCGTCAGCCATCACTGGCTTATTCCAAGGTGACACGGTTCTAGGTTACTCAACGAGGTTTGCAGAATTCACGGTCTGGGCGCTTGAATAGCGTTGCATTACACTGCCCGTTGGGCGACGCTCCCGCGCGCTGCCTCAAGCGACGTTCTCCGTTCGCAGCTTCGAGGGCGCCAGCACGAAGAGCATGGCTTTCCCCTCCGCGAGGATGTCCCGTGCGAACTCCCTCCCTCGCTCCTCGCCGTAGTAGCGGGTGCTGATGGAGTACGCCCGCACGGCTACTCCCTCGGAGACCAGGTCGCAGGTGCCTTCCGCCAGCACGTACCGGTACGGCTCATCGTGAGTGGCGATGCACAATGCGACACGCGGGTCATGGCGTACGTTGCGGGCTTTGACGGAGTCGCCGCTGGCAAAGCAGTAGAACCTGCCCGCGTCGTACTCGTACCAGATCGGCGTGGTGTGGGGAGACCCGTCCGGTCTGATAGTCGTGAAGCTTACGACGAGGGGGCGCTGCAAAAACTCCACCATCTCTTCGTTGGTCATCTGCGGCACGGGCCCGCCTCCTGGAGAGGTTACTCGTGGGATGAACGCTCGGCGCCCTCAGTGTAGTATTATCTGACGGCTGATGTCCTGCATATCGCGGCGAGCGCGGCACCAGCCCAACGATGTTCGAAGCGCGGTGTAGCGGCTTGCAGGAATGGCTTCACCGCCAGGGTGGCGACGTGGCCAAGTGGTCTAAGGCGGGGGTCTGCAAAACCCCTATTCGGCGGTTCGAATCCGCCCGTCGCCTCCACTCCCGTATCCGAAAGCGGCGGCCGCTGCGCTCACGTGGCGGCCCTCTTATTGCCGGGCCAGCAAAGCTCGCGGCCGCTCAACACCGGGACGCCTTGGGACCATTCTTGATTACCTGGAGCCGGAAAGAAGAGAGACCATGATGGATGCCGTCGTCCAGGCCAGTGACGTGGTCAAGGCCTATGGAGACCTGGTGGCGGTGCGCGGGATCAGCTTCTCGGTGCGCTCCAGCGAATGCTTCGGCTTCCTCGGTCCAAACGGCGCCGGCAAGTCTTCGCTCCTACGGATGATAGGCTGCGTCTCCCCCGTCACCGCGGGCGACCTGTGGGTCAACGGCCTTTCGGTGCGCGAACACCCCCGCGCGATCAAGGCCGCCATAGGCGTCGTGCCCCAGGAGGACTCGCTGGACGACGAGCTCTCCGTGCTGGACAACCTGGTGGTCTACGCCGGCTACTTCGGCACGCCAAGCCACGAGGCCCGCGGCCCCGCCCTTGAGGCGCTGGAGCTATTCCAGCTCGCCGACCGGGCCCGGAGCAAGGTGGACGAGCTCTCGGGAGGCATGAAGCGGCGCCTGCTCATCGCCAGGGCGCTCGTCGGCCAGCCGCCGCTGCTCCTGCTGGATGAACCGACCACCGGCCTGGACCCGCAGGCCCGCCAGCTGGTGTGGCAACGGTTACGGTACCTGAAGGAGCAGGGTGTGACGCTGCTGCTGACCACCCACTATATGGAGGAAGCGGCCGTGCTCTGCGACCGTTTGGTGGTGATGCACGATGGACGCATCGTCGGCGAGGGAACGCCTGCCGCGCTGATTACCGAATACGCAGGGGAGACCGTGGTGGAGGTGCGCTCCTTCGAGGCCGACGTCCGCGCTCGGGCCGTCGAGGCCCTGCGCGGCATTGGTGCTGTGGTGGAGGAGGCCGGAGATACCGTCCACGGCTTCGGCCTGAATGGCGTTGAGCTGAGCACGCTGGAGTTGGAGGGAGCCCGGCCCACGCTGCGGCCGGCGAACCTGGAAGACGTTTTCCTCCGCCTGACGGGGAGGGCCTTGATCGAATGATTTCCCCCCTCTCACCGCGGTACGCTTACCGAGTGTGGCGACGGAACTGGATAGTGTTCCGGCGCTTCTGGCCCGCTGAGTTCGGGCCGATGTTCGCGGAGCCGTTGGTGGTCCTCGGCGCCATGGGGTTGGGCTTGGGTACGTACGTGGCTATCCAAGGCGCGGATTCGTATCTTGAGTTCATCGCGCCGGGCATCATCGGCTCGTATACGCTCTTCGCCGCGGTGTTCGAGTGCACCTACGGCTCCTATATGCGCATGGAGGTACGGCGCATCTACCACGCCATCATCGCTACTCCGGTCAACATCGAAGACGTCATCACGGGAGAGATCTTCTGGGGTGCTACCCGCTCCCTCTTCAGCGCCTGTGCGATCCTCATCGTTATCGCCGCGTTTGGCTTCGTCCAGTCGCCGTTGGCCCTGCTGATCCCGCTCCTCGCGCTGCTGGCGGGGCTCATGTTTGCGGGGTTGGCGTTGGTCTTCACGTCCTTCGCCCCCTCCATGACTTCGTTTAACTACTTCATCAGCCTCTTCGTGCTTCCCATGTTCTTCCTCAGTGGCACGTTCTTTCCCCTGGAGCGGTACCCTGATTCCGTGCAATTTTTCGCGTGGGCCCTGCCGCTCACTCCCTACGTCCACATCACCCGGAACCTTGTAGCTGGCGAGTTCCTATGGAGCATGCTATGGGCGCTGCTCTACATCGTGGTACTCATGGCGGTGACCTACAGGGTCGCGGTCTTCCAGATGCGGCGGCGTCTCATTCGGTAGGAACGTAAGGAGAGGAGGCGCCACCAGACCCGAGCAGGCCAGGGGTGCGGCTTCTCGACGTTGCGCCCTCAGACTTGACAGGCGAAGATACGGCGCGTAAACCAGTGGCGCGGTGCCGCACGAGCGCACCGAAACCGAGGAGGAGAGGAACATGGCAACGAAGACCGGCACAGAGCATTTTGTCGACCTGACCAGCGCGCGCACGCGCTACATCGAGGCAGGACAGGGGAGTGACCACTTGATTTTGCTTCACGGGATGGGCGTTACGACCAGCGCGGACTCATACGAGTTTGTGATCGACGACCTGGCCAAGGAGTTTCACGTCTACTCGGTGGACGTGCTTGGGTATGGCAAGGGGACGCGCACCATCGTCGAGGGGCCGACCTTCGACCTGACCGTGGACCACGTCCGCGAGTTCATGGACGCCAAGGGAATCGAGCGGGCGAGCCTCGTCGGCCACAGCGCCGGCGGGTGGGTTGGCGGGCTGCTGGCCTATGAGAGTCCCGAGCGGCTGAACAAGCTGGTCCTGCTGTGCGCGGCGGGGCTGAACGCCGAGATTTCGCCGGGTATCGCGAACCAGGCGCTGCCCGCCGATGAGGAAGCCGCCGCCGCCGGCTTCGGCCGCATGGTCTTAGACCAGTCCGCGTTGACCCCGGATCGCGTGAGCGCGCTCGCCGCCTCCGTGACGGAGATGGCAAGGCAACCCGGCGCCCTCCACAGCCTGGACGGCATTATTCATCAGATGAACACGTGGGAGGTGCGGGAGCGGTACCTATTGCACCGCCGCCTGCCGTACATCAAGGTGCCCACGCTGGTGATCTGGGGCAAGGGCGACTGGATGGACCCGTTCCCCACCTGGACCGAGGAGTACGAGAGACTGGGCGGTGACATGAGCAAGTCCAGCAAGCCGTGGACCATCCCCGGCGCGAAATACCTGATGATGCCCACCGGCCATAGCCCCAACTGGGAGGCCCCGGAGGCGCTGGTAGAGGTCCTCACGGAGTTCTTGAAGGGCTGACCACTGCTTTGGATTACGGGGCATGATCGCGGACGCCGCGGCGTACCACCGCGCTATCCCAGCTGGTTTTGCACCAACGTGATGACGACCGTCAAGGTCAGCAAGCTCACCAGCGTGCTGGCCACCACGGCGTTGGTCACAAACCTGGGCACCGCGTCGAACTGCGTCGCTAGGATGGTGGTGAAGACCGCGGCGGGCATGCTCATCGTCACAATGAGCGCCTGCTGTTCCACACCCGACATTCCTAGCAGGACGGTCACACCGTACGCGATGGGGGCTGCTACCACCAGCCGCACCGTCATCGCGGCCAGCAGGCTGGGCCACTGCTGGAACGCCAGCCCGGTGCCCAGCTGAAAGCCCAGCACTAGAAGCATGGACGGTAGGGCCGCGCCCGCAAGCATCTCGATGGGCCTGGCGATGGTCGTCGGGGGCTGCCAGTCCAGCCATATGGCGAGCAGCGCCGCCGCCAGCGCGTACAAGACGGGCACCTTGAGCACCTCGAGCAACGGAGCGAAGCCTGCCGAGTGACTTCGGGCGGCCACGTAGATACCCAGTGACCACCCGATGGCCGATTGGGTCACGAAGATGACGATTGCCGCCGTTAGCCCGGCCTCGCCAAACGCCAGCAAAAGGATGGGAATCGCCATGTTTCCGGCGTTGGGGAAGGTGGTTGAGAGGAGGAAGGCGCTTTGCATGGGGGTGGAGTGCCGCAGCGCCCTGCTGGTCAGCAACGACACTCCTACGATCGCCAGTGCTACCAGGAGGGAGGCGGCCACGATTCGGAAGGAAGCAGCGGCGGGAAGCGGCTGCTCTAAGAGGGAATCGAAGATCAACGCGGGCGCGAGCAGGTAGAGCGTCACCTGGCTCAAGGTGCTCACAGGGAGCCGGCGCCACTGCTGAAATGCGTACCCGGCTGCCGCCACCAAGAAGATAGGGAGGATAACCGTCAGGAAAACGTCGAGCATGGGGTGGTCGCAAGGCTCCGTTGGACCTGGACTGCCCGCGATTTTACCAGGCCGTAACCAGGGCCTTAGCCGTCCGCATCAGCGAGGATTCGGCGCTTCGTGTCGGAACAGAGGGCGTTTATGACCCGTGTGGGCAGCGCGGTGGCCACCAGGACGTGATGTTTAGCAGGCTGATGGAAAAAGAGGAGTGCAGAGGGGCGGAGCCCCTTTGCCGGGAGTCTGAGGGTGTCCCCCAGTTATTACTTATTATTTCTACCCCCTTCCTGGCCAGGAAGGGGGTTAGAGGGATGGTCGAAAGGGTTTTTCAGCACCCTGCTAGTGCTTAGTTTCAGAACTACCTGGCGTTGGCTGGCCCATCGCGTCTGGTCAGATGTATAGAGATTTGTGCAACGAAGAGCTAGCGGAGACCGCTAGGGCGCCTTACTCAAGATGACGTGTCCGCGGTGAGAAGACCAGGACCGCGATGGACAGGACGAGAAGCAGGGCGGCGAGCCCGCCTACTGCCCATTGGACCCCGAATGATTCGGCCGCGAGGGCGGCGAAGAAGACGGAGAAGCTGGTGAGGCCGAACTCCATCATCATGAAGCTCATCACCCTGCCTCGGTACTCCTGAGCGGCGTAGTACTGGAGCAAAGTGCTACCCAGGGCCATGCGCCCCGTCTGCCCGATGCCGACGAAGAAGATAACGGCCATAGAGACGTACCACCATTGTGAGGCGGAGAAGCCCAGCAAGGCTACGGCCAGGAGGATGCTGGTCCCCATGAACAGGAGGCCGCGCTTCTTGTTGGGCAGCGAGGCCAGGACCAAAGAGCCGATCACCGCGCCGACGCCGGAGACCATCATGAGGACCCCGCCTGCGCCTTCGTCCTGATTCAAGACTTCTATAACGAAGCCGGGCAGAAGCATCTGGTACGGCATGGATAGGAACACAGTGAACAGTGTGATGAGCAGTACGTAGCGGATGATGATCGTCCGCCAGACGTACTGGAACCCGTCCTGGATGTCCGCGAACGCCCCCTGGCCCCGGATGCTGATGGTGCCGGTCAGCGGCAGGAACAGGGCCAGCGCAAACGCCCAGACGTACATGCCGGTCATGGTGTAGTAAACGGCCTCATAGCCAAAGGACACGGCAAGAAAGCCCGCCATGGCTGGCCCAACCAGCCGTAGCAGGTTCATCCCCAGGGCGTTGAGGGAGACCGCGTTCATCAGGTCCTCCTCCCCCACGATCTCCCTGATGATGGCCTGCCGTGAAGGCATCATCAGACCCATGATGGTCCCTTGCGCCAGGGAGGCGACCACGAGGATCAACCACGAATTCGGGCGGTCCTCACTGAGGTAGCCGAGCGTCAGCGAGACTCCGATGGCCACGGAGACCAGGGCGGACCCCGCCTGGCCCGCGAGCAGCACGTACTTCTTCTGGACCCGGTCGGCGATGACGCCGCCAAAGAGGGAGAAGAGGAGCATGGGAAGGGCGTTGGCGAGGGCCAGCACGCCCAGGGGCTGGTAAGACTCGGTGAGGCGAAAGACGAGAAACGACCGGGCAAACATCTGCATGTTCATGCCGGCCATCTGGCCCAGCATGGCCCCGAAGTAGATGCGGAACACAGGGTTTTTGAAGGAGGAGAACGTGCGCAGGTTGCGGAGCGAGGTCACCGACATGCGGCCGCCACGGCCCATGCCCATACCGTCTCCCATCACATCGCCCGTGTCGACTCCAGCGCCACTCCGCTGGCCCTGGCGCATGGGAGACCGTCCGCTGCGCTGATCTTCTGGGTCTGGCCGTTGCTCCACTGGCTGCCTTGCTTGCCCCTGTGCTTGTTGAGCGTGGGTAGTAGCGCCCTGAACGGTGGCCTGCCATCGGGCTTGTGGGCCACCCAGACCAGGCGGGCTACGTGGCCGCCTGGCTATCATCCGCGTTCGGGACTAGGGATGCCGCTGAGGTGAAGGTATTCCCAGCGGACCGGCGATGCGGCGTTCCGCGCTTGGCTGCTTTAGCTGGTGGCCAGCGCCGGAAGCTGCATTGCGCCGCGTCGAAGTCGAGGCCATTCACTTCACCGGGAGGCCTCACTGCTGTGCATAGTATACCGCGTGGGAAACGCCGTGACGACACGCCGAGCGTCCGGCACGGCCCTTCTTCGTCGGGCCTCGCAATGACATTAGCGGGGAACTTCGAGAACCTCACACCGGGCAAGATGTAACAAACTTGTAACACGGGGGTAATACCTTTGCAAAATACGTGGCCCATGATAGTCGCCATACGCAAGGTTTCTACAGTGCACTAAGGAGGGTGTCGATATGGATACGGGCGATACCGCTTGGGTTCTCGCCGCATCGGCGATGGTGCTCTTAATGACACCGGGGCTGGCGTTCTTCTACGCCGGCATGGTCCGCCGCAAGAACGCGACCGCGACCATCATGCACAGCTTTATGTGCATCGCCCTGGTGGGAGTGGTGTGGGTGTTGTGGGGGTATAGCATCGCCTTTGGCGACGACGTGGGTGGGCTGTTTGGCGACTTCAGCAAACTGGGACTGTCCGGCGTCTCTGCTGTAGCCGGAGATGGTGAGAATATCTCCGAGCAGACGTTCATGATCTTCCAGGCCATGTTTGCCATCATTACCCCGGCGCTCATCACCGGCGCCTTTGCCGAGCGCATGAAGTTCTCGGCCTTCATCATCTTCATCGTGCTGTGGGTCACCATCGTCTACGCTCCCGTTGCCCACTGGGTGTGGCACAGTGAGGGATGGCTGTTCGAACTGGGCGCGCTGGACTTCGCCGGTGGCACGGTGGTCCACATGAACGCTGGATTCGCGGCGCTGGCCGCAGCCTGGATAATCTTTGGGCGCAGGAAGGGTTACGGGACAGAGCCCATGCTGCCCCACAACGTACCGTTCATCGTGCTCGGGGCCGCCTTGCTCTGGTTTGGGTGGTTCGGGTTTAACGCCGGCAGCGCGCTGGCGGCCAATGCCGCGGCGGTCAACGCTTTCGTCGTGACCAACACGGCCACGGCTGCTGCCGTCCTCGCATGGCTGGCGGTGGAGTGGCTCCACGTCGGCAAGCCCACCGCCGTGGGCGCGGCCTCGGGTGCCGTTGCCGGACTCGTGGCCATCACCCCGGCGTCCGGCTTCGTGGGCCCCATGCCTGCCCTCCTCATCGGGGTCGGGGCTGGCGTTATCTGCTACGGGGCCGTGCAGGTGGCGGTGCGTATGCGCATTGACGACTCACTAGCCGTTTGGGGCGTACACGGCATGGGAGGCGCTTGGGGTGCCCTGGCCACCGGGCTCTTCGCGGGGGTAGGAGTTGCCGCCGGTGTGTTTGCGGCAGAAGTGGGCCTGTGGGAGCAGGTCGGGCGCCAGCTCATTGGGATGGGGGCCACCGTAGGCTGGTCCTTTGGGGCAACGGCCGTCATCCTACTAGCCCTCAAGTACACCATTGGGGTGCGCGTTTCCGAGGAAGACGAAGAAGTTGGGCTGGATATTACCCAACACGGCCAAGAGGCGTATGCTGAGCGGTAGTACCCGCCAGTTGCTGAGAGGAGGCGACCGTGAACAAGGTTGAGGCCATTGTCAGGCCAGAAAAGCTTGACGCAGTGAAGGACGCGTTGGCGGATGCAGGCTTCGTAGGTCTGAACGCCGTGACGGTTACCGGCCGAGGTGTGCAGAAGGGTGTGATCCAGCAGGCTCGGGGCGCACCGCCGGTGGCCGTGGACATGCTGACCAAGGTGAAGATAGAGGTGGTGGTGAACGATGAGGACACGGAGAAGGTCATAGATATCATCGTGGAAGCGGCCAAGACCGGCAACATCGGCGACGGCAAGATCTTTATTAGTCCGGTATCCGATGTGGTCCGCGTCCGCTCCAGTGAGCGGGGAGGCGCGGTCCTCCAGTAGACGCTCCGGAGGGGCATTCGATATCGAAACAGGCGGGCCATCATGGCCCGCCTGTTCTTTGAATGGGCCTTGCCAAGCGGCCCTGCATCCCCCGGAATTTATGGGTTGACCTCATTGATACCCAACGGCGAGGGGCCTATACTCCGTTCATGGCAACTCTTTCGGAAACCGAAAAGGTAGCTGCCCCTCCGGTCGACCAGGTGCTGGAAGTCCTCCCCGCCCTCAGGCGCTGGTTGGTCCGCTCCGGACCCCCACGCGGCAACCGGGAGGGCCGTCCCTCGTCCCCGCTCAGCCACGTACGTGCGCTTATCCACCTGTACCAGCGCGGCCCCATGTCCATGGGCGAGCTGGCCCGTGGCCTGGGCATCTCTTGCTCCACGGCCACGGAGTGCGTCGCGGGTCTGGAAGCACGAGGCCGCGTGGTAAAGGACCGGCCAGAGTCCGACCGGCGCCAGGTGGTCGTGAGCTTAACCCCAGAGGCGAAAGCGACCGCCGCCCAGGTGGTCTCCCAGCGCAAGGTCGTGATTGAAAGGGTGTTGCAGCAGCTCTCGCCGCGGGAGGCCAAGGCATTTGTGAAAGGGCTGGACTACCTAGCGGCGGAGGTCGATGCCTGGATGGACCTCACACCGTCGGGTGAGAAGGATGGCCTATCCGCGGTGGGAGAACCGGCCCGTGCCTAACCAGCCTGGTCCGTCTGACGCGCAGAGGCCCGGCGATGGGCACGGCGCTGACGGCGATGGACGAACGCACCTGGACGCCCCAGGGCCACCATTAGACCCCGCTTCGGTACCCCAATGGCCCGTGGCGGATGACGCTGAGGAAGGGACCGACGCTGCCGCCATCGCCACCATGCCGCCAGGACGTGGCGGGCGTGGAGGCCGTGGGAGTCGCCGGGGTACTCGCGCTGCTCGTCCGGACCTGACTACCGGAAGCGTCCCCAAGAAGCTTGCCAACCTCGCCTGGCCCCAGGTAGCGGAAAGCATCCTGAACATCGCGGATCAGGCCGTCGACCTTGTGTGGGCGGGCAGGTTGCCGGGAGGCTTCCGCTCTATCGCCGCCCTGGGAGTGGCCCAAAGCTTCATCCAGTTCAGCAGGACTACCCGCCAAGGACTGGACATGTCCATGCAGGCGATGATCTCTCGGGCCGTGGGCTCGGGAAACATACGCCTGGCCAGCCACGTTGCCCTTCAGGCGTTTTCCCTAAACGCCGTCTACTCCGTGCTGATGATTATCGTCGGTGTCTTCCTCACCGATGTGCTCCTACGGGTGATAGGCACCAGCGAGGCGGTGCAGTCCGAGACCGCCATGTACATGCGGATCCAGTTCGTGGGCATGGCCACGATGTCGTTTCGCATGATGTCCGGGTCGGCCCTTCAGGCCTCTGGCGACGTGATGACCCCCCTGCGGGCCACTACCGTGGCACGGGTCGTCCACATCACCCTGACCCCCTTCCTGATGTTCGGCTGGTTGTGGTTCCCGTCCTGGGGGCTGGCAGGCGCCGCGGTGGCCAACGTCTTGGCCCACTCCCTGGGGTTTGGGTTAAACCTTCACGCGCTCTTTCGCGGCAACTCCGTGCTGCATCTGAGCCTACGCGACTATAGGTTGGACTATCGGCTGTATGGACGGATGATCAGAATCGGCATACCCGCGTCCATCACCGCGACGGAGCGGTCGGCCTCCCAGATGGTGCTCCTGGCGCTGGTGATGCCCTTCGGTGACGTGGCAGTGGCGGCTTACGCCCTGACACGGCGGGTGGAGATGTTCACCAACTTCGGCTCCATGGGCCTGGGCCGCGCCACCGGCATCATGGTGGGACAGAACCTGGGCGCCGACCGCGTTGACAGGGCAAAACAATCCGTCGCCTGGGGTCTGCTGTTCAGTACGTGTATGAAGGTGGCCATCGTTGTTCCGCTTGTGCTTTTCCCGGCGGGGTTTGTCACCTTCTTTACCAGCGAGCCCGCGGTGGTGGAACTCACCTCTACTTGGCTGCGTATCATGGCCATCGGCCTTGCCATGATGGGCGCGCAGAACGTCTTCCAACAGTCGTTCAACATCGCGGGCGACACCCTTGCTCCCATGGTCGTGAGCCTTATCGCGCTCTGGGGTATGGAGGTACCGCTGGCGTGGCTGTTCGCCCACGGACTGGGTATCGGGCCCTTGGGCATTGCATATGCGCAGGTAATCGGGTTTGCGGGCCGAGTGGTCTTCTTCGTTCCCTACTTCTTCTGGGGGCGGTGGACGAGGATAAAGGTTATATAGGACGGGCGAAGGCCCTGTCGTGGCTGAGCGGGGTCCCATTGCCCCCTTTCCCTAAGCCTGGGCCATCGTATATACTTCTTGGCGAAGAAGAGGAAAAGAACGGAATCTGAGTGGGCACACGAATGCTTGGACCGGAGGCCAAGCGAAAGATCATCAACAGTTTCCAGCGCAAGAGTGGGGACACTGGGTCCACAGAGGTCCAGGTAGCGATTCTCACCGAACGTGTCCGGGGACTGACTGATCACCTCCGCCTCCATCGGAAGGACCATTCGTCGCGTCGAGGCCTGCTGAAACTCGTAGGCCAGCGACGGCGGTTGCTTCGGTACCTGGCCGGTCAGAGCATTGACCGGTACAGGGAAGCCATCGCCAAACTGGGATTGCGTAGATAGCACCGCTGAGCGGTGCTATCGCTATTTGCGCCCTCGTCCCCTCACTTTCTCTCTCTCCTCTCTAGCACATAGCAGAGGAGTCGTACACGTTATGTCGAACACGTACCAGATTGAGCTTGGGGGGAAGCCCCTTACCCTGGAGACCGGTACCTTGGCCCCCCAGGCCAACGGGGCCGTGGTGTTGCGCTACGGTGATGCCGTGGTCCTCGTGACCGCCACCATGGGCAACGCGAGAGAGGAAGGCGACTTCCTTCCGCTGACCGTTGATTACGAGGAGCGCCTGTATGCCGCCGGCCGCATTCCCGGCAGCTTCTTCCGTCGGGAGGGCAGGCCCGGCACCGACGCTATCTTGACCTGCCGGCTGACGGACCGGCCCTTGCGCCCCCGATTCCCCAAGGGGTTCCGCAACGAGACCCAGATCATCGCCACCGTGTTATCGGCCGACCTGGTCACACCACCCAATATACTTTCCATCATCGGCGCATCCGCCGCGCTGTCCATATCCTCCATCCCGTTCGACGGCCCCATCGCGGGTACCACCGTCGGCTACGTGGATGGGGAATTTATCGTAAACCCCACGTATGAGCAGCTGGCGAAAGGGGATTTGGACCTGACGGTGGCCGGCAGCCGCGACGCAGTCATCATGGTGGAGGCAGGCGCCAGCCAGGTCTCGGAAGAAGTAATCCTGGAAGGGATCCGTATCGGTCAGGAAAGTAACCTGAGGCTGATCGAGCTGCAGGACAAGATGGTGGCCGAAATCGGCGTGCCCAAGGCTGAGTGGTCACCCCCCGCCGGACCTGACCCGGCGCTGGTCAGCAGGGTAGAGGAGCTGGCTGCCGATCGCTTGGCCGCCGTGGTGGACCGAGGCGAGGGTCGGGGAGAGCGCAGCGCGGCCATCAGCGACGTGGAGCGAGACCTGCGCCACGAGCTGGCTGAGGAGTTCGGCTCCTCCGCCGTGGCCCAGGTCTTCGATAACGTGCTGAAGAAGGTGGTCCGCTCGAAGATCCTGGACGAGGGCAAGCGCCCCGACGGCCGCAAGCTCAACGAGGTCCGGCCGCTCTCCAGCGCGGTGGGTCTCCTACCGCGCACCCATGGCTCGGGCCTATTCCAGCGGGGCGAGACACAGATCCTGACGGTCGCCACCTTGGGGTCGTTGACGCTGGTGCAAAGGCTCGACGGGCTGCACCCCGACGACACCAAGCGATACATGCATCACTATAACTTTCCACCCTTCTCAACCGGAGAGGCGAAACGTATCGGCTCCCCAGGCCGGCGTGAGATTGGCCACGGCGCCCTGGCGGAGCGAGCGCTGTTGCCGGTTATCCCCAACGAGATCGACTTTCCCTACGCCCTGCGCCTTGTATCGGAGGCGCTGAGCTCCAACGGCAGCACCTCCATGGGCAGCGTATGCGGCAGCACCTTGGCCTTGATGGACGCCGGCGTGGCTATTTCCGCACCCGTTTCCGGCGTGGCCATGGGCCTCATCACCGACGATACGGGCCGGTTCTCCATCCTCACTGACATCCAAGGCGTTGAGGATTTTATGGGCGATATGGACTTCAAGGTTGCCGGTACCGCCCAGGGCATCACCGCTCTGCAAATGGACATTAAAGCCACCGGAATTCCCGTGGACGTCATGCGGCAGGCCCTGGAGCAGGCCCGCGAAGGCCGGGCCCACATCCTGGACCACATGCTGCAGACACTGGCTGCCCCACGTTCGGAGCTGAGCGCCCACGCCCCACGCATGGTCCGCCTCCAGATAGCGGTGGATAAGATCGGCGCGGTCATTGGCCCAGGCGGCAAGACCATCCGGGGCATCATCGAAGCGACGGGCGTCTCCATCGACGTGGACAACGGCGGCGTCGTCACCATCGGCTCCTCCAACGCTGAGACCACCGAGAAGGCTATCCAGGCTATCGAAGGTCTCACCAAGGAGGTGGGAGTCGGCGAGACCTACACCGGCAAGGTGGTCCGCCTGATGAACTTTGGCGCTTTTGTGGAGATTCTGCCAGGCAAGGATGGCCTGGTCCACATCAGCGAGCTCGCCGATCACCGGGTCCCCAGCGTGGAGGAGGTAGTGCAGGTCGGCGACGAACTAACGGTGATGGTGACCGAGATCGACCGTATGGGGCGTATCAACCTCTCACGGCGTGCCATACTGGAAGGCAAGTCGCCCGAAGAGGTCCGCAACAGCAGCACCAATGGCGAACGTTCGTCGCGCCCAGAGAGGGCAGGGGGCGACCGCGGACCGGACCGCGATCGGGGCCGGAGCGGGCCCCGCGACCGTGGCGGTCCTCCACGCTACGACCGAAGGTAGCCGAAACGGGGGAGAGTCCCACACCTACGGAGCGTGGGACTCTCTTTTTGTGATGAGCGTGCCTCGTTCGGGGTCAACATGCTGCTGAAACGGCTCATTCGCTGGAACCTGCTGCTGGTCCCCATAGGTGCCGTGACAGAGGCACTCCTTGAGTTCTTCGGTGCCGGCGACGAGAGCCTCGTACGATGGGTGCTGGCTATAGAGGGAGGCCTGTTCGGCGCGGCCCTCGGCCTGGTGGCCGGGAGCACGGCGGCGCTTACCAACACGGTGTTTGCAGACCTCCTACGCCAGGTCGGAGGGTCTGAGCGGCTTACTGGTCTCGTGGTGTCGGCGGGGATCTTGGCCGTGGGGCTTGTGCTACTGAACTTGTGAGGTCTTGAGGCTGCTCCCTCCTCCGGTTATCGCCTTCCACGGCAGGTGCGCGAAGACGGAGGAGCCCGCCAAAAACGGATGCTGTACACTAGAGCCATGGAATTGCAGGAACCGCTTCATACCGACCGGCCGCGTATGTCGGGCATTGACTGGCTAAATCCCGCGTTGGCGTTGGGATTGGTCGTCGTGGGACTTATCGGCCTAGATATACTTCCCTTGGTGGCGGGGGTGGCTTTGGCGATTTTCGTCTGGTTCACACGCCACTTCAGGTACGACATCTTCCCCGACGCGCTGGTCGTTTCTTACGGCAAGCCGAGGCAAAAGGTGGTCCCACTGGATCAGGTCGCGGAGGTCCGCAGCGTACGGTTTGGCTTCCGCGGCGACTCCCTCTTTGTGCGTAACGCGTCTGGCCGAGGAATGATCATCAGACCATCGGACCCGGAACAGTTTGCCCAACAGATGCAAGCGGCCGTTGAGCGATTGACGGGGTGACTCCGCTACGCACCGTCTCGCAGAGGGTCAAGAAAGCGCCGAAGCACAGGCAAACTAGCCGGCTCGCTCAGCAGCTATTCGATGGTTAGAATGAGGGAGAACCGGCTCAAACCCTCTTCAAATTCGCTGACACCGGCTAACAGCAAAGCCTTGAGCGGCCCCACGAAGGGCTCTACTTCCTTCGCATACTCTCGTTGGTCATCTGAGTCAAGAGCCGCAACCACTCTCTCAACGATCTCCCGGATGTTCACGTACAACAGCGGGTTTTTGTCTCCTGGAATCTCTCTCACTAGGCGCGCGTACTCGGTCTCTTCGGCCAAGGAGTTTCCTTGGTCTTCGCTGAGGGAGGCAGCGAGTTCCAGCGTGCCCTCTGTTGTGGCGATGAGCAGTTGGTCATCAAGGATCAGGTATCCCGGCCGGTATGGGCTGATACCGATGGACTCAGAGAGATCAAAAACGGCTCCCTCTCCCCCGCCATAAGAGACCGCGTCGGGCGCGAATCCCAACCCCTCTTGGACCGAGTCCAATAGGTGCTCTAAGCCGTCGATCACAGCATCGCGCTTAGCGATGTCGAACTGGATGAAGGCCGCGACGTCCACGGCCTCGGTCTGAGGATTAGCGCTCAGCGCGCGAAAGTTGATGGGCAGCAGCGCAAAAGCGAGTTCACCGCTCATCCAGTCTAGGATGTCTCGCTCGAGGTCCACCCCGAAGGCATCCTTGAGCGCCTTCAGGACCGCATCCAGCACATCGGCCAGGGAATCATCCGGGCTGATGCCTAAGCCTAGTTGGAAGAGGCCATCGTAGAATTCAGGACCCAGGTCCTCGATTCGCTGATCCCTCAGTTGCTCTCTAACCCCATCCAGGCTGGGATCCACGGCGAAGGCCAAGAGCGCCAAGGTGTCCTTCGGCAGGAGTTGGGCAGCGCTGAGAGAAAGGTCCTTAGGACCTCCTTGGTTCACCTCTTCCGAGATGGGGGATGAGACCGTGAACTTCATTCCGTTGTCAATAAAGGAACTCGTCAAGGTAGCCCACTGGGACACGAAGTCACTGATCCGGTCACGCAACTCAGAAGGCAGTTCTGCACCAAAAGTGCGTCGGACATCTGTCAAGATGGACTCTGTGTCGACGTAGAGCATGGAGAATCGTGGGCTGGGCCCAGCTTTCCGCGCTTCTTGAAAACGTTCGTTTTCGTAGAGGGAACTGGCAGAACTCCCCGCATCTATACGGTCGATAGTATTCTCCAGCAAGCCTCTGTCGGTGGCGAACAGCACGTAATCGTCTAGTAGTACGTAGTGCTGGAAAGCCGCGCCTTCCGTGAATGTGGGGAAGTCCTTATACACGCCCTCCTGGAAGCTTAAGCCCTCTTGGCCCTCCAGATACTCGATCCACTCTCTGAGCACAATCTCCGAGCGGTCCGGATCCTTGGTACCAAAGAAGACGATAACGGGGGGCGTCCCGCCGGCGCCGATAGCGGTGGCGGATTCCACCACTTTCACTACCCCGACGGCGACCTCGGGCCCTAGCCAGGGAAGGACATCTTCTTCGGGGTCTATGCCCGTCTCCGTCTCGGCATCCTCTAGCGCTTCGTCGATCTTCGGTTGAAAATTAGGATGCTCGCGGAAGCGCTCCAAGATATCTCGAAACTTTCTAAGCTGATCGTTGCCAGGCCGCAGGTTCAGTGAAAAGTAGATTTGGGTGTTAGAGGGCAGATACTTCGCCGTCTGTTCCGGCGGGTGAACTTCGCCGCGTACAACGACAACGTATGCGGCTACTCCCCCCACGGCCGTAGCCGCCAGGATGGCAATGATAATAATGGCAATGAGGGGAATGAAGCCGCGTTGGCTTCTTCGACGGTGCGCATCCATCTGACGGCGCATGGGTGAGCTTATTCGCGTCGTCCTTCCTGATCTGACGTTGAGTTCTAGCGTTCCAGTGGAAGTGAACTCGAACCTACGCGGCCACCGTCAGCGGGAGGTCCACTTCGTACTTGGCCAGTAGGTCGTCGAGGAAGGCGGCGGTCTTCGTATCCGCTTCAGTCAGCGGCAGGCGTAGCCCGCCCACGTTGAACCCCGCGCGGTTGACGCAGTACTTCACCGGAATGGGATTGGGTACCACGAAGAGCCCTTTCGCCAAGGCAAGCTGACGCCGGTGCTCCCGGGCGGCCCCTTGCAGGTCCCCAGCCAACACGAGCTCTATGAGGCGCTTGATCTGTAGCCCGATGAGATGCGAGGCGACGCTGACCACGCCGTAGCCGCCCAAACAAAGTATCCCGTGGGTGTCGCTGTCGTTGCCGCTCCATACCAGGAAGTCGTCACGCGTGTTCTGGATGACCTGGGCGATCTGGTCGAAGTCGCTGGAGGCCTCCTTGATGCCGACGATGTTGGGGATTTCGCTGAGCCGGACGGTGGTCTCGGCCGACATGTTGGTGATGGTGCGGCTGGGCACGTTGTACGGAATGCAGGGCAAAGACGTGCTCTCAGCGATGGCCTTGAAGTGCTGGTACAGGCCCTCTTGGGTTGGCTTGTTGTAGTAGGGCACCACCAGCAGGAGGCCGTCGGCGCCCATGCGCTGCGCCTCCTGGCCTAGCTCAATGCTGTCGCGGGTGCTGTAGGTGCCGGCGCCTGCGATGACCGACGCGCGGTCGCCCACCGCCTCCTTCACCTCGCGCCACAACCGCGCCTTCTCCTGATGGCTGAGGACCGGCGACTCGCCGGTGGTGCCCGTGACCACCAGGCCCTCGCTGCCCGACTCAACCAGCGCCACGGCCAGCCGGCGTGCCTGGGCGTAGTCCACGTCTCCGGACGCGGTGAACGGTGTCACCATCGCGGTAATCAGCCTGCCTATGCTCCCCATCGCGCCAACTCCTGTGGGTCAAGTAAGGCCAATATTGTAGGACGATTACGTCGCTGGCGCAAGCAGCGTGCCCTGGGGAACCTCTATTGGAACCAGGGCTAGCGGATTGATGAGCCGCTCACACGTGAAGCTCTTTGGGAGGGTGTGGGAACCATTTCTTGCAAGAAATGGTTCCCAGCGCGCCCCGCCTATACCCGCTGGCGTGGGGCCAAGGCCTGGCGACGGACCAATTCCTCGGCGATCTGCACCGCGTTAGTGGCCGCGCCCTTACGCAGGTTATCGGAGACGACCCACATGGCCAGTCCGTTAGGGTGCGACGCGTCCTTGCGGATGCGGCCGACGAACACTTCGTCGTGCCCCGCGGCGTCGATGGGCATCGGGTATATGTTCTGCTGAGGGTCGTCGGTTACCACCACCCCTGGAAAGGCCGTGAGCAGCTCGCGGGCCTCTTGCGGGTCCATGGGCCGCTCGAACTCCACGTGGACCGCCTCGCTATGGGAGATGGGCACCGGCACGCGAACGCACGTGGCGGAGACGGCGATCTCCGGCGCGTGCATGATCTTGCGCGTCTCCTCTAGCATCTTCCACTCTTCTCGAGTGTAGCCGTTGTCCAGGAATGGCTCGATGTGGGGGAGCACGTTAAAAGCGATCTGGTGCGGGTACTGCTCGGCCTGCGCCGGATGGCCTTTCAGCACCTGGCTGGCCTGCTCGTTGAGTTCCGCCACGGCCGCGGCGCCCGTGCCCGAGACCGACTGGTAGGTGTCCACCACTACCCGATTGATGGGGTTGGCCCGGTGCAGAGGGTAGAGGGCCATGACCATCTGCGTAGTGGAGCAGTTGGGGATGGCTAGGATGCCCTGGTGGGCCTCCACGTCGGCGGCGTTGACCTCCGGCACCACCAGTGGCACCGTCGGGTCCATGCGAAACACGGAGCTATCGTCTATGACCACGCACCCCTGCTGCGCCGCCAGCGGCGCCAGCTCGCGGCTCACCGCGCCGTTGGCCGAGATGAAGGCGATATCGCACTCGGCGAACAGCGCCGCCGTGGCCTCCTCGACCACGATCTCCTGGCCGCGGAAGCGCATCCGCTTGCCGATGGAGCGGGGCGAGGCGCACAACCTGAGCGACTGCATGGCGAAGTTCCGTTCCTCCAGCACTTGGAGGGCTACCTGGCCCACGGCGCCGGTGGCGCCGACGATCGCGATTCTTGGGTCAGCCACTGTTTCTCCTCCTTAAATCTCCAACAGCTTGTCCAAGCCTACGGTCAGGCCCTCCAGCTCTCGGACCTTGCGCACCGCCAGCAACACGCCGGGCATGTAACACTCGCGGTTGATCGTGTCGTGGCGCAGGGTCAGCGTCTGGCCCGGCGCGCCAAAGGTCACCTGGTGATGCGCCATGCGCCCCGGCATACGGCCGCTGTGGATGCTGATGCCTTCGTATTCGCCCCCGCGGGTGCCTGGCAGCGGCTCCTTTTCGGGTGTGTTGCGCTGAAACGGCTCAGGGTGCGCGTCGTGGATCGCCTTGGCGATGGCCAGGGCCGTGCCCGATGGCGCGTCGATCTTCGCCTCGTGGTGCTCCTCCGCGATTTCGACGTAGTCGAAGAACGGGGCGGCTATTGCGGCAAGCTTGGCCAGCAACACCGCACCGACGGTGAAGTTGGGCGCGTAGACGCCGCCCAGATGGTGCTCGCGGCACAGGCCGTCTATATAGGCGAGCTGGTCGTCCAAAATACCGGTGGTGCCGATAACGGGCCTGGCGCCGGCGCTCAGCACTAGGGGCGCCATGGCCAGCGACGCGCTAGCGACGGAGAAGTCCACCACAACGTCGGCACGGCACCTGCTCAACCCGCGGTAGGTATCGGCGTAGTAGGGCACGCCCTTGGGTAGCGGCGGCGCGTCTTTGGGCGACAGCTGGTCGAAGGCGCCAACCAACTCCATGTCCGGCGCCTCGGAGACGGCACGAACCACCTCGCGGCCGACCCTGCCGGCGGCCCCGTGCACGGCAACGCGTATGGTATCGATGCTGGCCATGACGTGATTATAGCAGCCAGGGTGTCCCCTGGACCCACTCTCGTGCTTCCGCCCAGGAAGTCCACAGTGTTATTAAGCTTAGGTACCGGCGTTCCTCACTTACCCTCACATGCCCTACGCCTCGCACTATAAACGAAGTCGTAGTAGTCGGTAGCCGCCCTTTCGTCCGTAGCCGCTGCGTCACCCATCTCACGGGACGCCGGTATCCACAGTGCGGGGGCTGGCAATGGGTGAGCCGCGGCAGCCAGTTCCCAAAATCCGAGATTCTGCACTCGAGCGCCAGAACCAGCCTCATAATGCTTGAGGAAGATGTCCGCGGCCGCTTTGATGCCCCTGAGGTACATGTTCATCCTGAAGAATGCGACGTCTATAGCCGGATCTCCAAATCCTGCGAAGTCCCAATCCAAGACGGCCGCGACCCGATTTTCATGCCACAGCACGTTGCCATGCCAGTAGTCCATGTGAACAAACCTAGAGGTATCGAGTACGATGGCCGACTTACGCTCCCGAAGGGCATCAAAAATCACAGTGGACAAGGGATGGCCACTCATGCGCTGGGGCCAGTCACCTTCCAGAAAGTAAAGAAAGTCCTGGACACCGTCGATCAGGGTCATCCGGTCTTCGTCGCTGAGCCTTATGTCGTGGATGCGAAGCAGAATATCTGCAAGCGTATTGGCCCACTTTACAGGGTCCTGCGGATCGGCTTCCTGTCGCCCCACCACGTGGCGCGTCACAATACCAGGGACACCCAGCACGCTACCCAAATCGTCGAGGTAGATGGGTTCGGGTACTGGAACGCCGTGCGCCCTAGCCAATCCAAGCGCGTGAAAATGTGCTGTCGCTATCCGAGGAGCAAGATCTGGCTTATCGACCATGAACTTGACTGCGAAACGCACGTGGCTTCCAGCAGGTGTTCGGCAGTCAAGGATTCGAGTGTCGTTGGTGAAGCTGCCAAATGCGGATTCCACGGAACCCAGTTCGTAACCCGGGGCAACTGTTTTGACTATGTATTGAGCGCGTTCAGTTGTGAGATCGTGCATATGCTCTCTGAGTTACGGCCCCCTACGGAAGCCACCCTCCGAGTCGATCACGGTGCCGGTGATCCACCTGGCATCACCGGTACACAGCCAGGCGATAAGTCGAGCCGGGTCATCCGCCTCACCCCAGCGGCCTAATGGCATGGCCCCGTTGGGTTCGACACCGTCCAAATAGCCGGTGTTCACCGGGCCCGGATTTACAGTGTTCACGGTGATCCCTTGGGGGATGAGGGCCGTGCTCAGGCAGCGCGTAATCTGATGGATCGCCCCCTTTGAAGCCATGCAGGCAATCTCGCGATTTGCGCCGTCACCAAGGTGCTGACCCGAAGTCATCATGATGACCCTGCCACCGGGTCGGCCGTCGTGCTGCTCGGCAAAGGCCTGTACCAAGAGCAACGTGCCACGCACGTTTACCAGAAGATGCTGGTCTATGTCAGCCGCAGTCAGCGTTTCGAGTGTGTCCAGCGTGCTATGGGCGTGGTTGGCATCGAGGATGTCGATGTGTCCAAACGCACTTAATGCTGCCTCTACGACGACCCTCGGAGCAGCAGGGTCGAGGAAGTCAGCTTCGACCATCTCGACGGTCATGCCCTCGCTGCGGAGCTGACTGACGGCCTCGCGACTTTCCGACGGTGGGCAATCGTATTGGTGCTGGTCGTACGCGGGCCAAGCGTGTAGAAAAAGGCGTGCTCCGAGGTGACCGAGCCGCCGTGCCACGGCAAAGCCAATGCCGTTGCGGCGACTGGCACCGGTAATCAGAGCAACTCTATTGGCAAGGGGTAGATCGGGGGATGACATGCGCGTGACTCCCTTTGGTTTAGGTTTGGGATAACCGGCTAAAGGAAGTCTTAGCGGCGCATGTCGGTCATAAGGGTATCACACGTACCTAACGGGGGCTACGAATCCGATTCGAAACGATCAGCAGTGACAGGCCCATGATTCTGAGTCCACCTCAGGCGGACTCAGAATCTCGCCGAGGGAAGGACGGGTACGAGATTTCCCGTTTCGCTCGGAATGACAAGGGACCGCTCAGGGTGAGGGTTCTTCGTTTGTCATTCCGAGTCCCGATGTAGTCGGGACGAGGAATCTCGCGCAAAAGGCCAAAGACCCTTCGTTGTGCTCAGTACGAGCGGAGTGGCGCCGAGTCGTGGGGCCGCCCTCCGCCTACCGGCCCAACGGCTGCTGACGATAACGCCGCCACGGTAAACAACGATACTGCGGCTCCGAGGACCATCAGCGCCCTCGCAGCCTCCGAGTTGGTGATGATGTCACTGGTGCAATCACCTGGGCCAGCGACGGTCATAGTTCGACCATCTGTACGAATCTCTGGGCGGACCTGCTGCCATGCTACCGTTCCGTCCGCGAGGCGAATGGTGGCCCAGCAGCGCGGGCTGTCGGGTTCGAACGCAAGCAGTGCGATAAAGCTGAACACGATCATGGCGGCACAGAGCAGGCCTACCAGAAAGTACGGTGTGGCAAGAAACAGCCTCCGCTCCGGTACGCGCAGACTCTTGATTGCCGCCATAAAGACCAGCGCCGTGGCCGGCAGCAAGACCACGGTTATCAGGGAAAAGCTTGAGAAGCTAGCTATCAAGGAGAGCATACCCATTGCTATGAGAAGGCCGCCTCGGGCCGCCAGCTGTCTAATAGGGCATGCGATGAGTACAAGTAGGTAGGGCGACATGTAGACGAGGACAAGAACGGAGTCACCGAAAAGGCCTTCTTTAACAATGGGTCCATCGCTATTCAAAAGGATTACAAGGAAAAGAAGGGCCGCGGGCAAGAATCCGGCGATGCCACCGAGAACGGCGAGGCGGCGCGCGTCTCTATCGATCACTGCTGCTTCCGTCATGGGGGTGCCAATTGCTCCCCCGTAAGCACTTTGCACCACGGCATTCACCGCGCCAAGGCGCAAGTTACCCCAGGTGGCACTAGGGTTACAGGCCGCCTACGCCTGGCCTCTCGTGCTTCTCTTCCGTTGCCGAGGAGGTCAGCAGACCTATAGGGACCATGACCAGATCTGAACACAACTACACTGAGATGCAACAGGACTCGACGGGCGGACTCGTCTTCCCAACCGCCGTCCTCGTAGGTGGCGTCCTGGTGATTGCGACCATCTTTTTGCTTCTGATGCTCGTGTTGGTGAGTCATGAAAGCTCACTACTCGATTGGGCAGTTGGAGCCGGCGCTGCTGTCTTGGGGCTTATTGGAAGCGTCGGGGCCTTCCTCGTGGCCCGAAGCGCGTACTACGATATGCCCATCACCGGAAGTGGGCTCGCCTTTGTCACATCCTTCTTCGTCCTGGCAGTGGCTTTTTTGGGCTACGTTCCCGCTTTCACTGTAGCCGCTCTTTACTTCCTCCTCGCCATACCGCTGTTCGCAGTAACGGTATGGGAGCGGGTTGCCCATAGCAAGTCGATGTAGAGACGCCCCCGGCCGAACCTCAGTAAGCGCTGGAGCGTTCTTTGGAACTAAGGCGTGCCGCCGCGCATGCGCGCTGCGTAGGCCTCGTCGATGCCGCGAGGCCACTCCCGTCCCAGCGGGTCGTGGACCTTCAGGTGCAGCGCGCCGATCTTCTCGATTTCCATCACGAAGTTGTCGCCGTCCTGCATCGCCCCCAGGTTCTGGTGGTTGGTGCCGGTGCTGATGATGGAACCCGCGGTCAAGGGCAGGACCCGGCTCGCGAAGGCTAAACACTCGGGGATCTTGTGGGCCATGTCGCTGGTGCTGTACCCCGGGAACTGAATGTCGTTGTTCCGCAGCGACACCCTGAGGTTGTGCGGGTCGGGCACCTCGTCTTTGGTGACGATGAAGGGCCCCAAGGGGCCGAAGGTTGGCCACGACTTCGACTGGAAGTAGCTTTGGGTGCCGCGCACGGCGATGCGTCCCGAGACATCGACGAACCCGGTATAGCCGAACACGTGGTCCATGGCGTCCGCTTCCGCGACGTGGGACGTGTCCTTGCCGATGACCACCGCCAGCTCCGCCTCGTGGTGGAAGATACGTGCGTCGCACTCCGGGTCCAGGTACACCGTATCGCCGTCGCCGATGACGCAGTCCGAGTCCTTCAGAAAAGCGTCGATAGCCGGCATGTCACGCGTGCCGTTCTCCAGGTAGTTCACCGCCATGCACACGATCTTGGCGGGCCGGGGCAAGGGCGGCAGGATGGACACCCCTGAGAGGGGCACACCCTGCTCCTGCTCCACATACTTGGCGATTTCATCTTGAGCATCTGACCAGTTCTCGATGACGGCGGCTATGAGCTCCTGGGGATGGTGGGCATGGACTCCACCCAGCGCCGGCAGAAAGTCCACGATGCGGTCACCCTTGACCACACCAAGCTTGTAATCGTCGAAGAAGCCAATCTTCATCTTCTCTCCTTATACTGGGTTGCCAAGACCACGGAAGCGGAAGTCCCGCGCCAGGGCGCCGCCCTGTCCGATGATGCTCCGCTCATCGAGACTCTCGATAGCCCCGACTCGTCGGGGCTATCGGAGGACCTCCGCCTTAGGCGGACGGTGTCCCCGTCGCCGGAGCCCACGGAGCGCTGGCTAAGCCCGCGCCGCTCTTCGACACGCTAAGCAATACCTGCAACGCCTGTCATTCCTCGTCCCGATTCTATCGGGACGAGGAATCTGGTACCAGACCCTTCACTTCGTTCAGGGTGACAGAAGAGAGTTCGCCCTGAGCTTGTCGAAGCATGAAGACCTGTTCTCAGCACCCCGCCTACGCGACGATGGGCCGGATGGGTATGCTCTCTTCGCGGACCGGCCCGGTGGAGATCAGGTCGATGGAGCAGCCGATGAACGTCTCCAGCCGACGCACGTAGGCCACGGCTTCCGGAGGCAAGTCCTCCAGCTTCCGGGAGCTGGCGGTGGGGGTGGTCCAGCCCGGCAGGTCTTCGTATACCGGCTGGCACTGACTCAGGAGCGCCACGTTGGTGGGAAAAGCGTCGATACGCTTGCCGTCCACCTCGTAGGCAACGCACACCTTGACCGGAGAGATGCCGTCCAGCACGTCGAGCCGTGTCAGCACTGCGGAGGTGTAGCCATTGACCATGGCGCTGTACCGCGCCGCCACGCCGTCGAACCAACCGACGCGACGCGGCCTGCCGGTGGTGGCGCCGTACTCCCACGCCAGCTCGCGGATGTGGTCGCCCATCCCGTCGTGAATCTCTGAGGGCAGGGGGCCGGAACCGACACGCGTGGAGTAGGCCTTGAAGACGCCAATGATGCCCTTGATGTCCCGCGGGCTGATGCCCAGGCCCGTGGGCGCGCCGCCGATGGCCGATGACGACGAAGTCACGAATGGGTACGTGCCGTGGTCTATGTCCAGCAGCGTGCCTTGCGCGCCCTCCAACACCACGCGCTTGCCCGCCGCCAACGCCTCGGCGACCATGGTCTCTGTGGAAGCGATGTAGGGCCGGAGCCGAGAGCCTAGCTCCAGGGCCTGGGCGTAGGAGGCCCCCACGTCCACGGCCTCGGCGCCATAGACCTTGGTCAGCACGGCGTTCTTCTGCTCCAACACCGCTTCCAGCCGGCTGGCCAAGTACGCCTCGTCCAGCAAGTCGCCCACGCGAATGCCCACCCGGGCCGCCTTGTCCACGTAGGCAGGACCGATACCCCGGCCCGTGGTGCCCAGCGCGCTGCTGCCCCTAGCTTGCTCCTCCAGCTGGTCCAGCAAGACGTGGTAGGGCATCACAACGTGGGCGCGGTCGCTAACGTAGAGCTGGGCCGTGTCCACGCCTCTGCCTTGGAGCTCCTCGATCTCGGTGAGTAGCGCGCTGGGGTCCACCACGACCCCGCCGCCGATAATGGAGACCACGTTGGGCCGAAAGATGCCGGCGGGCACCAGGTGCAGCTTGAACTCGCCCTGCCCGTTGATGACGGTGTGGCCGGCGTTGTTTCCGCCGGAGAATCGGACCACCATGTCCGCGTGGGCGGCCAGGTAGTCGACTACCTTTCCCTTCCCCTCATCGCCCCATTGGGCGCCGATGATCCCAAACGCAGGCATAAACACTCCTCCCACGTCCTCTGGACACGGGCCGCGCCCTCTGGACATGGGCCATCGGTCAGGATAGCACACGGCAATTGGCGGCAAAAGGGCCGCGCTACTCATGGGGACAGACCATCAGAGGACCAACTTGCTGGCTATCGGATGCGTGCCCCCCAGCAGGCTAGGGTCTGCGCGAGCCGACGCCTGAGGCCAGCGCTATCGCCCCCAGGGCCCCGGCGCTGGCGCCTAGCTCCGGCGGCACCACCCGCAGGTCGCGCCCCATGGCGGCGAAGGTCTGCTGTCGCATGATCTCCACCGCTGGTTGAATGTAAGCCTCCCACTGATTGGAGAGCCCGCCGCCAATGATAAGCACCTCCGGCGAGAGCACGTTTACCAGGCTGGTCAGGCCAGCCCCCAGGTACTGGACACCCTGGGCCACCACTTGCGCTGCCAACGCGTCCCCCTGATGGAACGCCTCGAACACCATCTCGGCAGTGATCTCATCGACGCCAGGACTCGCTGCCTGCGCCCGGAGGGACGATGGCTCCCCCTGCTCCAGCCGCCGGCTTACCTCCCATACCAAGGCCGTTCCGGCGGCCATCGCCTCCAGGGCGCCCGCGGTCCGGCTTTTCCCATAGGGGCCGCCTGCCAGCACCGAGATGTGTCCCACTTCGCCGGCGTACCCGGTAGCCCCCCGGTAGAGCTCACCGTTGAGGATGATGCCCCCACCAATGCCCGTGCTCACCGTCATGTACAGCAGGTTGGACACTCCCCTGCCTGCGCCGTATCGATGCTCCCCCAGGGCGGCCAGGTTGGCGTCATTATCGATGACGATAGGTACGTCCAGGTGGTGTTGTAGCATCGACACGAGGGGCACGTGGTCCCATCCGCTGAGGTGGGGTGAGTGGACCACTACGCCGTGGTTGTGGTCGATGGCCCCCGCGGAGGCTATGCCGACCCCGGCGAGGGCGCCGATGTCTGCGTGGGCCGCGGCCACGGCCTGCTCGGCAGCGTGGAGCATAGCCTCCACTACGCGCTCGGCCCCTTCATCGGCAGGCGTCGCCACCAGACCTTCGCCCATCGTCTGGCCATCGGCGGTGCCGACAAGCGCCAAGACCTTGGTACCCCCAAGGTCAATGCCAAGGTAAAGGGAGTCAGTCGGTGCGTCTTGTGCTGGCGACGTGGTGATCACGCCCTCCTTGAGGGGCGTCCACCTCGCCGGGAGCGGGTTGGCGCCTGGGACTTAGACGACCCCTTGGATGGAGCCGGCTTGGGCTGGTTGATGGTGTGGTTCATGTGGCGCAGATAGTCGCGAAGGAGCCGTGTTATCAGGAAATTCTCCCGCACGTGCTCCTTGCCGACCGCGCCGAGCTGCTCTCGTTCGGTAGAAGCGTCCAGAAGGCTGCGTACCTGGTCGATCATCTCACCGGTCGTGCCGGCCAGCCTGCCGCACCGGCCATAGAGCAGTTGCATGGGAATGCCGCCCACGGCGCTGGCAACGATAGCCTTGCTCTTCCAGAGGGCCTCGGAGATCACCAGACCGAACCCCTCGCGGACCGACTTTTGAAGTATGACGTCGGCGGCCCGTTGGAAGGCGTTGACCTCCACGTTGGCCACGCCGTTGAGGTTGGTGAGAACGTGAACGTCGAAGTCCTCTCCCGCCTTCCGGACGATCCGCTCATAAAAGGACCACGCCTCTGGGTCGTCGTCGGCCATGGAGGCGACCATCAAGAGCTGGAGCTGGGGTTCCGTGGTCTTCAACGTCCGGTAGACGTCGACGACACCCAGCGGGTCCTTCCACGGGTCGAACCGGGAGATCTGGGCGATGAGTGGACGGTCTGGGCTGATGTTGTACCGCTCTAAGATCTCGCGGACCACCCCAGGAGAGATGTCGACGTTCTTGGTGCTTAGGGGGTCGATGGCGGGGGGGATGATGGTGATCAGCGGCCCGCGGAGGTCCTCCTTCAAGTACTCGTCACGGGTGAAGATGGCTGCCTCGAACTGCTGGATGTAAGGACGGATAAACTCCCACATCTCGGGAAGGGCTTCGGTGGTGTCCAGATGGCAACGCCAGGTCCACCTGGCCCCAAAGGCGGTAGGGTCCATCTGCCGGACGTAGTGCAAGATACCAGCGGGCTGCGGATCGTGGACAAAGACGAAGTCGTAGGGCCCCTTTAGCGCTTCCGCGTTAGCCCGGTTCACCCGGTGCCACGTGGCCGCCATGGAGGTGTTCCACGGCACGTACATACCCTGCATGCCGTTGTGCAGCTGTTTGGTCACGTCGAAGAAATCGCTCTCGCCCTCCATCACCTGCCAATCGGTGTCGATGCCCAGGTCTCGAAGCAACGGGACGAGGCTGCGGAGGAGCTCGGACACACCGCCGCCGAAGGCGGTTGCGTTGAGATGCAGGACCTTGGCCGACCGTAGGGGCTTCGCCAGCTCTAGGACCTCATCGGCCTTGGCGTCACCAATGATGGGGCGGTAGTCTTCCAGTGCCTTGGGGGTGAGGGGAACGGTGGTGGGCATTAGCGCTTTCTTGAAGCGGGACGACGTAGGAGCCGGGCAAACAGCTTCAGGTACGCCTTGAGGTGATGGGGAAGCAAAAAGCGCCGGGCTACCGCGCGGTGGGCACTCCGGCCCAGCCTGGCCGCGTAACTGGGTGTGTCCAGGAGCCGGATGATGGCCTCGGCCTGGTCCATGGGTGAATCGGCTAGTATGCCGGTGCGGCCGTCGCCCAAGGTGGCTGCGGCCATGGGGCTTCTAGCGCTGACGATGGGCTTCGATTGCCACATCTCCTCCAGCAGCGCCAGCGAGACTCCCGAGGGACGGCCCTGGTGGACCATGACCGCGGCCTCTTGCCGTAACGCGGAGATTTCCACGTTGCCCACCTTGTCCAACTCGGTGAGAAGCAAAATCCCACCGATTTTCTCAGCTCGGGAGGCGACGATGTCAGTTGTCTGTCGTAGCTCCGAACCCTCGGCAAAAGCGAGGTTGACTATGACCAGCTGTACTTCAGGCCGGTAGGCCTTCACCATCTCAAAGGTCTCCAGTACCGCCAGAGGGGGCTCCGGACGAATGCTGGAGACTACTTGGGCAAGGATAGGTCGGTGGACGTCAATGTTCCGCTGAGAGAAGAGTGCGTCCCGAATCTCGCTGGCCACCGGGAGGCCCCGAGCCCCCAAGGCGTCGACGCCAAGAGGGACTACCGCCACTATCCGGTTGGGAGTGTCTGAACGGATGAAGTCCTTAGCGTCGAATACCGCCGCGCCGAAGTCGGCGGCGTGCTGCTGGACCACCCTCCACGCACCGGGGAGCGCGGCGCGATAATCACGATGGGAGTGCCATATCCAAGCCCCGGGTGGTCGTGTGCCACGCACCTGACTAACGGCCTCGTATAGCCCAACCGAGGCGGTGTGGTGTACGACCACCACGTCGAACTCCTCGTCGAAGAGCTCGGCGTTGAGCAGGTTGAAGGCGGTCCAGTCAGCGCTATCGCGGACGGCCCACCCCACTCGCTCTCCCGAGAGGGCGCTCCGGAACTGACGGTCCATGGCCGTGAACTCTGCGGGTATTCGGAGCTGCTGCCACTGGGTACGCAGCCCCAAGTCCGCCATTAAGGGCACGGTACTACTGAGTAAGTTGCGTACCGAGTTGCTGGCCGCTGGGGATGACAGGTGGAGGACCCGCACTCCTTGGAGTGGCTCGGCTAGCGCGCGCAGCTCGTCGATCGCCGTCCCTCCGACGACGGGCTGGTACTCCTCGATGGACCGCGTGCCGACCGCGATGCTGCCGAACATAACTGTCCCCTAGCGCAAGGAAGAGGGCTCACGCTCCCTCGCAGAAGCGGGCCCCTGAGCCCGCCGTGTAATTACCACCCACTGCTCATCCGGCATTATCCCGTCGGGCCGTGAACCAGGTCAAGGCCATGACCGCGTAGCGACATGGGCAGTGGGATATGGTGACGACACAGGCCCATCCTCATGCTAAGGGGTCGGGAAGCGTCAGCGCATGGGAGCGGGTCCGCATTCTTCCCGCGTGCTGGCCCTCAAGCATGGCGGGTTGGTCGTGCCTCCCATGATTTACACGGGCGATTGACGCGAGCCGACCGCTGGTATAAAAGGGGAGGGCACCAAATGACCCACCCTGCGATCCATGGTGACGCACCCCTGTGAAGGAGACGCTGAATGGCGACGGCAACTCAGACTGAGCAGTTTGTTGAGCTGACCAACGGCAAGACCCGCTACCTGGAGGCTGGGACCGGAGATAACTACTTCATCCTGCTGCACGGCATGGGCTTTACCCAGGGTGCACAGTCGTTCCGGGGCATCCTTGACCACCTGGCCGAGCGCTACCACTGCTGCGCGCTGGACATGCTGGGCTTCGGCAAGGGCACGCGTGAGGTCCTCGAAGGCCCTACGTTTGACCTCATCGTGGACACCGTCCGAGAGTTTATGGACGTGAAGGGCATCGAGAAGGCCCACCTTTTGGGCCACAGTGCCGGTGGTTGGATGGGGGCGTTGTTCGGCTACGAAAGCCCCGACCGCCTGAAGAAGCTAGTCATGCTCGCTGCCGCGGGTCTCAACGCCAGCAACCCGACCGTTGGCAACGCGTCCACTATGCCAACCCTCGAGAGCCTGGAAGAGCAGGCTCGCCGGATGTTCCGTGACCCCGCAACCATTGACGAGGCGTTAGTGAAGGCGAGGGCCCAAGAGGCGCTGGAGATCGCTCAAGTACCCGGCGCCCTTACGAGCCTTGAGCCGCTCCAGCACCAGATGGCGACGCAGGAGATCCGAAAGCGATACCTCCTCCACCGCCGCCTCCCCTTCATCAAGGTACCCACGCTGGTGGTCTGGGGCGACGGGGACACCATGGACCCTTATCCGACGTGGAACGAGGAGTACGACCGCCTGAAGGGCGATATGACCAAGTCGTCGAAGCCCTGGACTATTCCCGGGGCCAGGTACGTCAAGATGCCCACGGGCCACAACGTCCACGGCGAAATGCCCAAGGAGACAGTCGAGCTCCTCTTCGACTTCTTAGGGGAGTAAGCGCGAATAGCGCGGCTAGCGAACGAACGGCAACAAGCGTAAGGGCGGGGGCCTCGGATAGAGGCCCCGCTCGCTGTTTGCTAACGCATTGGGGAGAAGGAGGCTGGCAATAGGATTTTATTCTCCTGACGGAGCATCCACTGGCGGGTCCCCGGAGGCCAGTGGGGGTCTTGGTTAGCCTCGGCCCTGATGCGGGCGCGTTCGTTCAGGTCCTTGTAGGGCCAGAGATGGAAGAACCGGTTCAGCGCTCCCAGCTCGCTATACCAGCACCCGGCCAGGGGGGAGTACTTCTCCCGGTGGGGGACCGCCTCGGCCCACCGTTCCAGCACTTGAGGCATGGTCCGCGGCTGGTAGGTGTAGATGCGCAGCTCATAGATGCCGCCTAGCTCCCGCGGCTGGTCCAGCGACCGCATGAAGGGGGCTGGCAACAGGATTTCGGACTCCATCCCCAGGACAAACTCCCAGATGTCGGGCGGCCACTTGCCGCTTTCGTCCTTGGCAAGCGCGGCGCGTGCCTCCTCCCGGTGGGCGAGACTATCGTAGGGCCACAGATGGACCACCTGGTTCAAGGGGCCTATCTCGGTATGCCAAAACCCCGCCAAACGAGAGTATTTCTCCCGGGTAGACAACCCCTCGGCGAACCGTTCCTCAAGCGCTTCGGTCGTGCCAGGCTTCAAGGTGTAAGTACGCAGCTCATAGAGCATCGCCCGCTCCTTATTGAAGGCGTGGCCCTAAGGCGCACACCCTTAGAAAAAGCCTGTGGACGAGGTAGGGACTCAACGGACGAACTAGTTGAATGGTGGCAACGACTGGATTCGAACCAGTGACCTAGCGCTTATGAAGCGCCCGCTCTGCCGCTGAGCTACGTTGCCGCCCGAGCCCGAGGAGCCAGCCGCTCGACTCGGCCCGTCACTTCGCCATCATATCCAACCACCTGCTGCCGTGTCAACGAGGCCATCAAGCCGTAGATGGCTTCACAAACCGCCTGGCTGACCCCTGCCGGGGAGCGCTTGGGGAAGCGTCGCGGCATGGGATGTAACGCGGGGGCGTAATCGAAGTCGATTTGTGGTACGGTGTCGCCGTAGCACTGGGTCCGAGAGAGGTTAAACGGTGCCCTACGAAATTGGGGACAGAGTAGTCGTCAACATGCGGAACCTGAATCCGGACATGGTCCCTTCTTCCCCATGGCAAGAGGTGCCAGGGACCGTGGTGGAGAAGCCCGCTTATGGCGTTTACCATGTGAGACTCGACGGGTCCACGGAGGGGTACGACGTGCTCATGGACCTGGGAGAGGACCGGCTGAGGCCGTTCAGGCCAACGTAACGAGATTCCTCGTCCGCCTCAGGCGGACGAGGAATGACAGTGAGGCACGGTGAGATACAAGGTACGGGTATCCGCTAGGCTGCCGAGGGCATCGTGGCAGAACACTCAGGCATAGGCTCCGCCCACGCATACATCTTCATCGAGGTCGAGCCCGCTCGAACGCGTAGCGTCTTGCAGCGCCTGCGCCGCATCCCAGGCACCCGCGTCCGAGAGGTGCTTGGCCCCTTTGACGTCGTGATGGAGGTGGAGGCCGACGGGCCCGAGTATATTGTGCACATGGTGCGGGACCGCGTGAGAACGCTTAATGGAGTGGTCCGCACGGTGACCTGCCCTTGGATCGAATAGCCGTATGCGTGCCGCGTCGTTGGCACGTAGCCGGTTGGTCTGTTAACTAGCGTTACGGCTCTGGCGCGAGGAGGTGCTCGGTATGGCCACTACGAAGGCGTACATCCTAATCGAAACGGCGGTAGGCAAGGCTAGCGGCGTGGCGGATACCCTGCGAAAGGCCCCGGGTATCGTCTCGGCCGACCGCGTCACCGGCCCCTACGACATTATCGCGGTCATTGAGGCCGACGGCCTGAAAGCGGTGGGAGATTTCGTAACTGAGCACGTGCACGCCATCGGTGGCATCGGCCGCACGGTGACGTGCTTGTCCGTTGGCTGACCGGGCCGCGCCTCTCGCTCCCTTATCTGCTGCCGACCGGAGCCCGCACGGAAGTGGTCCAAGCGGTTGACTCAACGGTGGTCCCGTTGTCCATGTACTCCTTCTTGAGGGGCATCATCGGTTGCTGATGCTGCCCTGTTGCTGAGCGGAACAGCCCTATGACGTGCGCCCGGGGACGGGTGGACTTAGGGATGCCGCCCAGCTTGCTATAGATGCTGTTGATGTGGCGCTCCACGGTTTTTGGTCCGAGATGCATGATCAGGGCGATCGCGTTGTTTCGATAGCTTTCGGCCATCAGGGTTAGCACCTCCATCTCCCGCGGCGAGAGGGAGCTAAGGAATCCAGACCGGAAGTCAGCGGACGTCACCAGTTCCTCCATCGCGGTCCGGTCTAAGATGATGCGCCCTTCAGCCACCGCTTGGACCACTTGTGCCAGCTGCCCGACAGTAGCGACGGTGTGTTTAAGCAGGTAAGCACACCCCACCGTGGACTGGCGAGAGAACTTTCGTAGGGCCCCAATCCCATTCATGTCGTAGAAGAAGGAGAGGAGCACTATGCCAACGCTGGGGGCCGTGCTATGGAGCATGGAGAGGTGCTCGACGGTCCGTACCTGGAGCGCTTGTGTGCCAACTATCATGACCTCTGGCCGCAGGGCCGCCGCCTCCATCAGCGACTCGCCATGGGTCTCGCCGGAGTCCCCGACCACCACCAGGTTTTCAGACGACGAGAGGAACGACGTGTATGCCTCCCGAAGGAACTGCTGCTCCTCGGCTATGTACACCCTTACCGTGCGGGGGTTGCTCAACATTTACGTCTCCTCAGCGCACCGATGTTTACGCTTGCTCCGTTGGATATAAGACAGTCCCGCCGCCCGCATTACCCCAGGCTTGATGGACAGGTGGGGCCTTCGTGCCCACAACCCAAGCCCGGTACGGCCTACGGGTTCCATAGCGCAAGGGGAAGAATGAAGCCGTCAAGGACACGTTGAGGTCGACGGCTATGTGGTAGACGCGGCACCGGGGAGTGGGGCTACGCCTAGCAGAGGGGGTCCGCTGAGAAAGTATCAAGCCATGACTCCATAGTCAATAAATGACTTCCCTAATATTTGCTTCTGTTTTCCCCATATCCCTTTGCGTTCCCAAGCTGGCTTCCATTGGTCCGTTCTTCCTTTCTAAGGGCCGCGCTTCGCAGACTGCGGCCATGTATGCAGCCCCTCAATGCCGATAGGGGGCTGCATGAGGATGGAATGCACGGCCACACCCTCCCAGCCCAGACGGACCCGCTGCTAGGGTGAAGCGCAGGAGTAGCTTCCGGCCATGGGACCCCGGTCCCCGCCAGGATTGCCGGAACGCCCCGCTCCGTACTTTGGTGGAGGCCCTAACACACGGTGCCAAGCGACGGCGCCTCACGCCGCCCCGGATTCTTAACCCCCCATGTGACCGAGTTTTTCCGAGATCGCGCCCAGTTTGCGGCCCTCGGGCCCCTCTTACTTTCGACACCCCCTCCCCCCGACCGGTCTCTCGAAATGTGGAGTGCGGGCTGTTCCAATGGCGCGGAGCCTTACTCCTTGGCCATCCTGCTCATGGAGCAGGCACCCAACGTGCCGTATCGGGTGCTCGCCACCGACGTCGACGCGCAGCTGCTCGCGCTGGCAGCTGCCGGAGGCCCCTACCTGCCCGCAGACCTCAGGCACGTCTCTCCACCGCTGGTGCGGAAGTACTTTTCTTCGACCAATTCCGGCTTCTACGTCAAGCCCGCTGTCCGCCGCCACGTGGAGTTCCGTCAACACGACCTCCTGAAAGAGGCGTATCCGTCCGGTTTCGACTTGGTCGTGTGCCGCAACGTAGTGCTCTACTTCGTGGGAGAGGCGAGAGCCAAGGTGTACGCCGGGTTCGCGGACGCACTGAAGCTTGGGGGGTTACTCTTCATCGGCCTACGGGAGCGGGCCCCGCACGCCGAGGCCATCGGTTTGAAACGGCTGTCCACCTGCTTTTACCAGCGGGTGGCGTCTGCGTAGAGGGGCGTCATTTCAAACTAAACGTAAAAATGCTGCCAAAACATATTGGCATAGTGGAGGGAATGGTGTAGCGTGGCTTACAGCGTACGTCTACAGTACTTCTAAGCAGGCCGATGCCACCTGGAGGCTTGACCGCCTTCCCAGGATGGCGTGGCCAGCACGCATGGGCGCGGAGTGGAGACCAGAAACAACGTACGCATCAGGTAGCTAATCGTGACTGTCAGCGCAAACAATCGCCAACGCATTACGGTGGACCTGGGCAGCGCGGAGCTGTACGCTCCTTGAAAATTGCCGCCGTGGAGCGCGGGACGGCTGCCCGTGAGATCGTGGTAGAGGCGCTGCGCCAGTGGCTGGAAGAGCACTACCCCTTGAGCGGTAACCGCGGTGATGGAGCCGGCCATGGTGAATAGACCTACTTCTTCTTTCGATGAACGGGTCGGGCGTGTTCTTCTAGGGGGGGGGCATCACCGAGCAGCACCTGGACCAAGCCAGAGAATATGCCCAACAGCATGGCGGTGGCCTGTTAGATATCCTCGTTGACCAGGGCATGGTTGCTCGGGAGACGTTGATCACCGTCCTGAGCTTCCAGCTCCGGATCCCTATCGTCGACCTCAAGCACGTCCAGGTAAACGACGAGGCGATGCGCCTGGTTCAGGAGGACTACGCGCGAGCCCACGAGATTCTGCCCGTTGGGCTTGACGCCGATGGCTCCCTTCGCGTGGCTACCAGGACGCCTAACGACTTTCGCCTCTCCAGCGAGCTGGCCTCCATGACGGGGCGTCAGGTCAAGTTCGTTCTTGCCCTGGGCGGCGAGCTGAGCGAGCTGATCGGTCGCACCTACTCCTCGGGGGTGCGGCCGGCTGCACCTCCGGCGGGGGAGCCGGCACAGGCGACCCCGGGTACCATGACCCCTGCGATCCCTGCACGCGGTGCGGTAGGAGGCCTTCTCGGCCAGGACCTTAGCCAGCTACCAGCGGTCCAGGCCGTGGACATGATCGCGCTCCAGGGGGTGAAGCGGAACGCCTCTGACATCCATGTGGTGCCCACTCCCGATTCCAGCAACGTCCTCTTCAGGATCGACGGTGTCCTGCAGGACGCGGTAACCGTACCGCTTACGCTGCACGAGACCATGGTCTCGAGAATCAAAGTCCTGGCGGAAATGGACATCTCTGAACGGCGTCGGCCTCAGGACGGAAGCTTCTCACTTCAGTTCGGCGAGAAGAGCGTGGACTTTCGCGTTTCCTCCATCGGGACGGCGTGGGGAGAGATGATGGTCATGCGCATCTTGAGCCGCGACGGAGCCTCGCTGAACCTGGTGGACTTGGGTATGCAGACCGGGCCCCTTCACCTTTGGCGGCAGCTCATGGCCCTGCCATATGGAATGGTGCTCGTGTCGGGTCCCACCGGTTCCGGTAAGACCACCACTCTCTACGCTTCGGTCATTGAGCTGGTCCGGGAGCAGGGTAACATCATGACGGTGGAGGACCCAGTAGAGTATCGGATGGAGGGGCTGAACCAGATCGAAGTAAACCGAGCGGCGGGAATTGACTTTCCCACAGGCCTCCGCTCCATTATGCGGCTGGACCCAGACGTCATCCTGGTGGGTGAGATTAGGGATGGCGAGACGGCCAAGACGGCCGTGGACGCCGCCCTTACCGGCCACTTGGTGTTGGCGTCTATCCACAGCAACGACGCCGCCTCCTCGCTGGTGCGTCTCTTGGACTTAGGGACAGAGCCGTACCTCGTCGCAACGGCGGTGGTGGGTTGCTTGGCCCAACGCCTCGTTCGAAAGGTCTGTCCGCACTGTGGCGTGCTTCAGGAGCTCAGCGCCATGGCCACCGTGGCATTCGAGCAGGAGATGCAAGAAGAAGCCGGGCAATTCCTGGTGGGACAAGGGTGCAACTTCTGTGGAGGGACCGGCTATCTTGGCCGGATTGCGGTCTTTGAAGTACTCCCAATCAGCGACTCCATTCGAAAACTCGTTGGTCAGGGTGCGGCTGGCTCAGACCTTCGGGAAGCGGCGCTACAGGAAGGGATGGTCTCGTTGCGGCGCGCGGGGGTGCAAATGGCCAAACAGGGCATCACCACGGTGGATGAAGTCCTGCGGAATGTCTTCTTCATCGAATAGATACCTCTTAATGGGTTGACCAGTCATGGCCATTAGATACGAAGCGTATACCTGGCAAGGGGAAAAGGTACAGGGCGTCCTCCAGGTCGACTCCGAGGAAGCAGCCTTCGACCAGCTCCGCCAGCAGCAGCTCATCCCGTACCGAGCGAACCGGATCCGGCGATGGCGCTCCCTGGTGGAGATCGCCCCTTCACTGTTCCGCCCCAAGTCCAAGGATGTAATCGACTTTTACCGCCAGCTGGCCTCGCTCGTAGACTCCGGTATTCCACTTCAGCAGTCTCTTGGCGTGCTCCGAGATGAGACCAGGAACTTGGGCATGCGCCACGCGATTGCCCGGGTGACGGAGGATGTCGAAAGCGGCACTCGCTTCTCCGACGCTTGTAACCGCCACCCCACGGTCTTCGGCGCGACATCTGTATACCTTCTCCGGGTCGGCGAGTCTACGGGTACGCTCACCACGACGCTCCGGCAACTGGCAGATGACTCGGAGCGTGCCTCCGATGTGGTCACCCGGGTCCGAAGGGCCCTAGCCTATCCCGTGATCAGCATCATCGTAGGGATCATCGCCGTCGCCCTGCTGGTACGATTCTCCATTCCGGCGCTCGTGGCCATGCTCGATGAGTTCGGTGGAGAGCTTCCAGCTACCACCAAGGCGCTGATCGTCATGGCTGATTTTCTCGAACTCTACGGGACCTATGCGATGGTGGGCTTCGTGGCGCTTAGTGCCGTAGGTCTTGTTTATATCCGCTCGCCCAAGGGCAAACGAGTGTTTCACCGGGCCCTGTTGCGCATGCCCATTATTGGGAAGATTGTGACCAGTGGCACCGTGTTCGCGCTGACCTCCAACCTTAGCCAGCTATTGAAATCAGGCGTACCCCCTATCGAGGCGCTGCAGCTGAGCCGCGAGACCGTCCCAAACGTCGCGATGAAGGACCAGCTACTAAAGGACCAGCTACTAAAGGACCAGCTACTAGAGGTCTCGCGAGAGGTGGAAGAGGGGGGTCGACTAGGAGAGGCCTTCCGGAACCAGCCGGTCTTTCCCCGGCTCCTCGCCCAGGGTATTACTACTGCTGAGCTTAGTGGGTCTTTGGTCGTCACCCTTGCGGGGTTGGCGGACTACTATGAGACCCAGACCAGAGAGGCCGTCGGTGTCGCCACGGAGATGATCCAGCCCATTGCAACCCTCGTTGTGGGTGGTATCGTCGGCTTTCTTGCTGTTGCGGTAATCGGCGGGGTCTACTCGGCCATCGGCTCCTTTAACTAATCATGATGCTCTCCCTTGGCCGCCGATGGAGGTATCTTCAAAAAGTGTGTAAACAGTCAGGCGGTGTACCCTCTCTCTGAACAACACGGGCTCGAGGCCCAAGAGAGGAGATAGACCGCCCATGAGGAAGGAAAGCACTGAGAGTAGGTCGGAGTCAAGGCCGGAGTGGGAGCAGTTGGAGGATTGGGTGCGAAGCCAGGTCCAGAGGCTGATCCAGGAGTTGCTGGAGGAGGAGGTGACGGCGTTTCTGGGAAGGGCGAAGTCGGCGCTCAGATCCGACTCGGACAACGATACCGGCTATCGGAACGGATACGGCAGAGCCCGGAGGCTTACGCTGAGTTCGGGAACGATACAGCTGAGGCGGCCGCGAGTCCGCGATACCGAGGAGCAGTTCGAGAGCCGGCTGCTGCCGCTGTTCGTCAACAGGACCAGGAAGGTTGCTGAGTTGATCCCCGAGCTGTACCTGCACGGTCTATCCGAAGGCGACTTCGATCTGGCTTTGCGGGGGCTGCTGGGAGAGGACGCACCGGTATCGGCGAGCACGGTGGCCCGGTTGAAGTTCAAGTGGAACGATGAGCTTGCCCAATGGCGCAGCCGGCCCCTAGATGACCTGGAAGTGGTCTACATGTGGGTGGATGGAGTCTACGTCAAGGCTGGTCTTGAGAAGGAGAAGGCGGCAGTACTGGTGGTGGTGGCGGCCCTGAGCGACGGGAGCAAGGTGGTGGTGAGCGCTGTTCCCGGATACAGGGAGTCCACAGAGAACTGGTCCATGTGCTCAGGGACATGAGGCGCCGCGGGCTGGAGTGCCCGAGGCTGGTGGTTGGGGACGGACACCTGGGCATCTGGGGAGCTCTGCGCAACGTCTATCCGCAGGCGGCAGAGCAACGCTGCTGGAACCACAAGATCGTAAACGTGCTCGCCAAGCTTCCAAAGCGACAACAGGACCAGGCCAAGCTCATGCTGCGTACTATCCCCTACGCGCCGACTCGGACAGAGGCTGAGCGGCTCAGGACGGTGTTCACCAGGTGGTGCGGCGACCATTCCTACGAGGCGGCCTCAGAGGCCTTGGAGCGGGACTGGGACCGCATGGTCACCTTCTATGACTTCCCAAAGGAGCACTGGGGGCACCTTCGCACGACGAACCCGGTAGAATCACCCTTCGCGGCCCTCAGGCTTCGGACCGATGCCGCCAAGCGCTACAAGAGGGTCGATCGGGCGATAGCGGTGATCTGGAAAATGTTGATGGTCGCCGAACAGCGCTTCAGGCGTCTGAAGGCCCCTGAGTTGATCGAAGACGTCTATCTCGGTGCACAGTATGCGGATGGAATCGCCATTGAATCAACGGCTGAGAAGGTCGCCGCCTGATGTCGTTTACACACTTTTTGAAGATACCTCAATGAGGACTTCTGGAAGTACAGCATCGCCGGAGATAGCTGGTCGACGCTGGCGGACGCACCGGGGAACGTGTTCGAGGGCGGCACGCTGGTCTACGTTTCAGGGGATGTGTACGCCTTCCGGGGGGACGACAAGGATGACTTCCGGAAGTACATTGTGGGCACGGATACGTGGACATCGATGACGGATGCGCCGGGGACTGTGGAAGAGGGAGGCAGTCTGGCCTGGTCTGGCGGCGACTATCTGTACGCGCTGCGGGGCGACACGACCACGCGGTTCTGGCGGTACAGCATTAGCGGAAACAGCTGGGAGAGCCTAGCGGACACACCGGACTACGTAGACGACGGTGGTGCGTTGGTATACCTGGACGAGGACGTCTATGCCCTGAGGGGCGACGACAAGGACGACTTCTGGAGGTTTACCGCGTCAACCCCGCCGCCGTTGCCGACCCCCACGCCGACGGCTACGCCTACCGCCACACCGACAGCTACGCCAACCCCGACGCCGGTGCCGACGGCTACGCCTACCGCCATACCGACAGCTACGCCGACCCCGACGCCGGTGCCGCCAACGCCGACGCCGACCGCTACGGCTACGCCGACCGCTACGGCTACGCCGACCGCTACGGCGACACCTACACCGGCCCCGACGGCCACCCCGACGGCGGTGCCAACGCCCACGCCAACAGCCACCCCGACGCCGGTGCCTACGGCCACGCCGACGCCGGTGCCGGCCTGGGTGGCGCTATCGGATACGCCTAGCTCGGTCAAGAAGGGTGGCGCCCTGGCCACCGACGGCACGGACATCTACGCCTTCCGGGGCGGCGATAAGGACGAATTCTGGAAGTACGACGTGAGCGCGAGCAGCTGGTCGACGCTAGCGGACGCACCGGACGACGTAGAGGCTGGCGGGGCGCTGGTCTATGCCGGCGGGCGTGTGTACGCGTTCCGGGGTGATGAGAAGGACGACTTTTGGCGGTATGATCCGGGGAGTGATAGCTGGACAAGCCGTGAGGATGCACCGGATGATGTGAACTGGGGCGGGTCACTGACGTGGGATGGGTCGGACACCATCTACGCGCTGCGGGGGGGACGATAATGAGGATTTCTGGAAGTACAGCATTGCGGGCGATAGCTGGACGACGCTGGAGGATGCACCGGGAGACGTCGACAAGGGCGGGGCGCTGGTCTACGCTTCAGGAGATGTGTACGCGAGGTTACGTCAATAGGTGTGTAAACGACATCAGGCGGCGACCTTCTCAGCCGTTGATTCAATGGCGATTCCATCCGCATACTGTGCACCGAGATAGACGTCTTCGATCAACTCAGGGGCCTTCAGACGCCTGAAGCGCTGTTCGGCGACCATCAACATTTTCCAGATCACCGCTATCGCCCGATCGACCCTCTTGTAGCGCTTGGCGGCATCGGTCCGAAGCCTGAGGGCCGCGAAGGGTGATTCTACCGGGTTCGTCGTGCGAAGGTGCCCCCAGTGCTCCTTTGGGAAGTCATAGAAGGTGACCATGCGGTCCCAGTCCCGCTCCAAGGCCTCTGAGGCCGCCTCGTAGGAATGGTCGCCGCACCACCTGGTGAACACCGTCCTGAGCCGCTCAGCCTCTGTCCGAGTCGGCGCGTAGGGGATAGTACGCAGCATGAGCTTGGCCTGGTCCTGTTGTCGCTTTGGAAGCTTGGCGAGCACGTTTACGATCTTGTGGTTCCAGCAGCGTTGCTCTGCCGCCTGCGGATAGACGTTGCGCAGAGCTCCCCAGATGCCCAGGTGTCCGTCCCCAACCACCAGCCTCGGGCACTCCAGCCCGCGGCGCCTCATGCCCCTGAGCACATCGGACCAGTTCTCTGTGGACTCCCTGTATCCGGGAACAGCGCTCACCACCACCTTGCTCCCGTCGCTCAGGGCCGCCACCACCACCAGTACTGCCGCCTTCTCCTTCTCAAGACCGGCCTTGACGTAGACTCCATCCACCCACATGTAGACCACTTCCAGGTCATCTAGGGGCCGGCTGCGCCATTGGGCAAGCTCATCGTTCCACTTGGACTTCAACCGGGCCACCGTGCTCGCCGATACCGGTGCGTCCTCTCCCAGCAGCCCCCGCAAAGCCAGATCGAAGTCGCCTTCGGATAGACCGTGCAGGTACAGCTCGGGGATCAACTCAGCAACCTTCCTGGTCCTGTTGACGAACAGCGGCAGCAGCCGGCTCTCGAACTGCTCCTCGGTATCGCGGACTCGCGGCCGCCTCAGCTGTATCGTTCCCGAACTCAGCGTAAGCCTCCGGGCTCTGCCGTATCCGTTCCGATAGCCGGTATCGTTGTCCGAGTCGGATCTGAGCGCCGACTTCGCCCTTCCCAGAAACGCCGTCACCTCCTCCTCCAGCAACTCCTGGATCAGCCTCTGGACCTGGCTTCGCACCCAATCCTCCAACTGCTCCCACTCCGGCCTTGACTCCGACCTACTCTCAGTGCTTTCCTTCCTCATGGGCGGTCTATCTCCTCTCTTGGGCCTCGAGCCCGTGTTGTTCAGAGAGAGGGTACACCGCCCGACTGTTTACACACTTTTTGAAGATACCTCGTGTACGCCTTCCGGGGGGACGACAAGGATGACTTCTGGAAGTACACCGTGGGCACGGACACGTGGACATCGTTGACCGACGTCCCAGGGACGGTGGAAGAGGGAGGCAGCCTGGTCTGGTCTGGCGGCGACTATCTGTACGCGCTGCGGGGCGACACGACCACGCGGTTCTGGCGGTACAGCATTAGCGGGAACACGTGGACGAGCCTCCAAGACACGCCCGGTAATGTGGACGATGGCGGTGCGTTGGTGTACTTGGACGACGACATCTATGCCCTGAGGGGCGACAATAAGGACGACTTCTGGGGGTTTACACCGTGACCCTAGCCCATGGCACCACAAGTCCGCCGCGGGTTAGATTAGGCGCTAACGCGGCACGGAGCTGCGACATGAATACCGACGGGTCCCTGTCCTTCTCTTCGTTGGGATACAGCAACCTTGTGCAGAGGCAGCCGCTATGAAGACCCAGCTTGCCCTTTTCGCCGTCGTCCTTGGAGGCTTAGTAGCGGCTTGTGGCGGGTCCGAGCCGGCGCCCGTCCAGTTCGCCTTCGCCACTGACGTGGACGGCAACTACGAAATCTACCGGGTAGACGTGGATGGCTCAAACCTGACCAATTTGACCAACGACACTGGTGTCGATGACGGCCCCGTGTGGTCGCCCGACGGAAGCAAGATCGCCTTTCACTCTGCTAGGCACGATAACGACGAAATCTACGTCATGGACACCGATGGCACCAATCAGACGAACCTTACGAATAGCATTGGCAGCGATGAAGGAGCCGTGTGGTCCCCCGATAGCAGCAAGATCGTCTTCATGTCCGACCGCGACGACAACGACGAAATCTACGTCATCGATGCCGACGGCTCCAACCTGGCCAACCTCACCGACAACCCCGCTGACGATGAATCCCCAGCGTGGTCGCCGGACGGGACCAAGATTGCCTTCCACACAGACCGGGACGATAACGACGAAATCTACGTCATGAACGCCGACGGCTCCAACGTAATCAATCTCACCAACAACCCCTCGGACGATAAATCTCCTGTGTGGTCGCCCGATGGGACCAGGATTGCCTTCGTGTCCGACCGGGACGACAACGACGAAATCTACGTCATCGATGCCGACGGCTCCAACCTGGCCAACCTCACCGACAACCCCGCTGACGATGAATCCCCAGCGTGGTCGCCGGACGGGACCAAGATTGTCTTCGTGTCCGACCGGGACGATAACAACGAAATCTACGTGATGGACGCCGACGGCTCCAACTTGGCCAACCTCACCGATAACTCAGCCAATGACTCCTCGCCTGTATGGGCTCCAGCCCCGCCTTCCTAGGATGCCAGGAACCCACCGACGCCGTCCGTGGTCGACTCAACATCGGGACCTCTCCGTCCGCTGGCAAGGGCCCCGTTTGCCATTTTGGTAGGGCTGCCCGAGAATGGGCCGTGACCAGCGCATGAAAAGCTTGAACCAGGACTCTGGAGCGTGACCACCGAGCCCACGAACCCCAGCAGCTACGCCGCCGCCGGCGTCGATACCGGCGCCGCGGCCGATGGACTCTCGGGCCTGCTTCAATGGGTGAGGCAGACCCTTGAGTATCGCGAGGGTGTGGGCGAGCCGCTGGTGCCCATCGGTTTCTTCGCCAGCGTGCTGCGTTTGACCGACCGTCTCGCCCTGGCCGTCTCCACCGACGGCGTGGGCTCCAAGGCGGTGGTGGCCCAACTCGTCGGCCGCTATGAGTCCATCGGCGTGGACTGCGTAGCGGTCAACGTCAACGACATCCTTTGCGTCGGCGCTGAGCCGGTGGCGCTGGTGGACTATATCAGCTGCCAGTTTCCCCACGCCGACCTGCTGGAGCAGCTGGGCAAGGGCCTGCACGATGGCGCGGGCCAGGCCCGTATCGCCGTGGTGGGCGGCGAGCTCTCCCAGCACCCGGACACGCTGGTCGGACCGCGAGACGGCTATGCCTTCGACATCGCCGGCACAGCCCTGGGCGTGTTGGACGGGCGAGAGCCCATAACCGGCAGCGCCGTCCGTTCCGGTGACGCTGTTCTGGGGCTGGCCAGCAATGGCATCCACAGCAACGGCCTAACCCTCGCCCGCGGGGTGCTGCTCGGCGAGGGCGGGCAGGGGATAGACCGCTACCTCAGCGAGTGCGCCCGCACGGTGGGGGAAGAGCTGCTCCGGCCCACCGCCATCTACGCGGCGGAGGTGGCCGCCTTGCTCCGCGGCGATGTGCGCGTGCATGGGCTGGTCCACATCAGCGGCAATGGCTTGCTGAACCTGGCGCGGCTGCACGCCGACGTGGGCTATCGCATTACGTCGCTGCCGCCGCTCCCACCGGTGTTCCAGGCAATTCAGTCCGAAGGTGGCGTGGCGCCGGCGGAGATGTTCCGCGTATTCAATATGGGCGTGGGCTTCTGCGCCGTTGTGGACTCACGAGACGCAGATAGCGCCGTGGCAGCCGTGGCCGGCGCGGGCGGCAGCGCTCACGTCATCGGCCACGTGGTGGACGACTCCCGGCGGCGGGTGGAGATCGCCGAGTGGGGACTCGTGGGCCAAGACGGGGCCTTCGCCTCGTAGGCGACATATCGCCGAGGGCATAACGGCCTCAAAGCCGGTGCCTGGAGGTGGGAAAACCCTTACGTCGGATGCTATAATTTTCACGCTGTCAGCAGCCTAATGAGTGGTGAAGCAGGCAATGCCGCTCTACGAGGAACTGAAGGTCTTCAGCGGTAACTCCAACCAGCAGCTCGCAGGGGACATCTGCGGGTACTTGGGCGTGGCTCCAGGCAGGGTGGAGGTGTTCAAGTTCGCCAACGATAACACCTTCGTCCGGTTCTTGGAGAACGTCCGGCAGCGGGACGTATTTCTGGTACAGTCCTTCTCCACTCCCGTCAACGACCACATCATGGAGATGCTCATCCTGATCGACGCCGCGAAACGGGCGTCGGCTGGCCGTATCACGGCGGTGGTCCCCTACTACGGGTACGGCCGCACGGACAAGAAGGACCAGCCGCGAGTGCCTATCACGGCTCGGCTCGTGGCAGACCTGCTGAGCGTGGCAGGGACCGACCGCGTGCTCACGATGGACCTGCACGCCGGGCAGATCCAGGGTTTCTTTGACGTTCCGGTCGACGAGCTGACGGCCCTTCCCATCTTAGCGCGGTACTTCCAGGAGAAGCGGCTTGCCGACCCGGTGGTGGTGGCCGTCGACATAGGCATCAGCAAACGTGCCCGCGACTTCGCGGAACGGCTCGGCGTGCCCTTGGCCATCGTGGAAAAGCGGCGCGTGGGCAACGACGATAGCACGGAGCTGCTCAACATCATCGGTGATGTGCATGGCCACCCCGCCATACTCATGGACGACGAGGTAGACACCGGTGGGTCCATGCTGAGCGCCGCCGTCGCCCTGAGGGAGGCTGGGGCCACCGAGGTGTACGCCTGCTGCACCCACGGCGTGCTCTCGGGCGACGCCGCCAGCCAGATCGTCAACGGTCCCATCGAAGAGTTGGTGCTGACCGACAGCGTTCCCGTGTTGCCGAAGAAGCACAACGGCAAGATCACCGTCATCTCCATCGCCGATATCCTTGGCGAGGCCATCCACCGCATCCACAGCGGGCTCTCCGTGGGTGCCATGTTCGAGACGTAGGGGGCACCTTCTCCCCATTCGCGCGCCAAACCTAACTGCCCCAAAAGAGGCCCTATGCGCCCAGACCCTCGAGAGTTTGCCAAGAACGACCTTGGCATGTGCAAGACCATCCGTGCGGAGTCGGTCGGACGCCCGGGAAATCGCTATTTTCGGCTCCACGCCGACGCCGACCGTGGCACGGTCCTTCTGTGGCTGGAGAAGGAGCACCTGTACGAGCTGGCCATGGCTATCAAGCGACTCATGGAAAAGGAGCTCGCGGAGCCCATCAGCGGACCGGCGAGTCCGGCGGGAGACGTGTCGGTAGACCACGAGTTCAAGGCCTCCCGCATGGCCCTGGCCCATGACGAAGAGAGCGGGATATACCTGTTGCTGGCCAATACGGAGGAAGAGGAGGAGGGCGAGGAGTCGGACGATACTCCAGACCTGGCCCTGCGCGTTAGGGCGGACCAGCTAGACCGCCTTGCGGATGAGGCCTTGGCCGTATGCGCCAGCGGCCGTCCCCGCTGTCCTCTCTGCGGGGCCGCCATGAACGAAGGGGAGACGCACGTCTGCCCCCGCTCCAATGGCCATGTCCACATCGAGGTCTAGCACGCTTCACCGGCCCTTTTAGGGGGCAACCCAAGCTCGAGTCCTACCAAGAGGGCGCACCGCCATGTCACACGAGCGACGCTTCCGGCTCACCGACAGGTTGCCTAGGGAGCTGGGACCCAACGACGTAACCCCGAACGACCCCAATGCCGCGCCTTTCCTCACCGATGCCGAGATACTCCAGGGCTGGCTGATGCCCAATGCCTCTAACTACACCTTCCTGGTGGAACTGTGCAGGGATAACGAGCACGGGTACGGCATCTACAAACCGCAGACGGGCGAGGCCCCACTGTGGGACTTCCCTACCGGGACCTTGTACCGCCGCGAGTGCGCTACCTACGCGGCGAGCCAGCGGCTTGGCTGGTCCATGGTGCCGCCCACGGTCCAGCGGATGGGTGAGCTGGGGATAGGGTCGCTCCAGCTCTACGTGCCCCCGTTGGCGGAGTCGAACTACTTCGTGGTGCGCGAGGAGTACCCGGCGGAGACGCTGCGAATGGCTGTGTTCGACATAGTCGTCAACAACGCCGACCGCAAGGCCGGCCACTGCTTCGAGGCCCAGACGGGAGGCATATGGGGCATCGATCACGGCCTCACCTTCCACGTGGCCCCGAAGCTCCGCACCGTCATCTGGGACTTCAGCGGTCAGCGAGTGCCGGCACCGCTTTTGGAAGACCTGCGCGGCTTCGCTGCTGAGCTGGCCACCGCCGGTTCCGAAGCCGTTGCCGAACTGGAGGAGTGGACGTCGTCCGAGGAGGTCCAAGCCCTCTCGCGGCGGGTCGAGGCGCTGCTCAGCGAGCCGGTCATGCCCGAGCCCCGCTCGCGCCGCGACCTTCCGTGGCCGTGGTTCTAGCTTGAGCGCTCGCTCCGTGCTCCCGCATCTGGGGGAGCAGTTGGCGGGGGTGCTGCCGCCGCGTCTGGTCCCCGGCCGTCTCCAGAGGCCGTTGCGTCGGTGGTTGGGCCTTGCCCCGCGCCCGCTTGCGCTGCCGGCGTGGACCGCTGAAAAGAGCGCCTTACCCGTCGCCAAAGACGCCTGAACCGGTACGTGCGCGGTTGCAGCCCCGCGGCGACGAACGAGGCCGCCTCCGGGGGCCCCAGCACCAGGGTCGCCCGCCAGTCGCGAAGCTCGCCGTGGGTTGGGAGGTCCGACGCTTGGGGGACCTGGAACCGCTCTAGCTCATGCCAGCTCCGTGTCCTGCCTTGCCGGACCAACACCGAGCCACCAGCTTCGCGCACCAGAACGATGCCCCCGGCCACATCCCACAGCTTAGGACCGTTGAAAAGCGCGTACTGGAACACCCCTTGACTGACCATTGCCAGCTCGAAGGCAATGCTACCGGTGCTCCGCACCTCCCCCAGGTTTCCCCGAAGCGGTGGCCGAACACCGTACATCCGCCAAAAGTAGGCGGGCAACGCCGCCAGCAGGTTGTTACCGGGAGTCCCGCTGCTCTTCAGGGCCAGGGGCACGCCATCTCGCTTGGCGCCGCCGTTCAGGCGGGCGTGGAAAACGTTGCCCTCTGGGGCGTGGATGGACGGTAGGAAGATGGCCCCTACCACGGGCCGGGCGTCCTCAATCACCCCAATCGAGACCCCGAAGATAGGCAGTCCGTTCATGAAGTTATTCGTGCCGTCCAGGGGGTCCACCACCCACGTCACCCGCGACCGTACGTCACTGTCGTCGGACGCTTCCTCCGAGAGCACCGTGTGGTCGGGGAAGCGGCGCAGGATCTCGCCTCGCAGGTAATCGTCGCTGGCCCTGTCGGCGTTCGTCACGGGGCTGCGGTTATTGGGCGACTTGTAGGTGACTTCCAGGGGCTTGTCGAAGTACCCCATCAAGAGCCCGCCGGCCTTTCGAGCCAGCTCGGCGGCGGCCTTTTCAACTTCCTGAAGCTCGTCGTCAGTCACTGATGCCTCGGTCCCCGTATTGGGCTGGACTGATTGTAGCATTCCGGCTGCCGTTGACGGCGAAACCGCTCAGGCGTAATGTGCTGTCCGTCACGGAGTATCGCCCCATGAAGCATCCGTGGCGCCTAGGCGCTAGGTAGATAATCCAACGAATGTGAGGAGGGAGATATGCCGCTGGGACTGGGACTCGCCGCTTCTCACTCCCCTGTGCTTTACCGTCCGCGGGCGCAGTGGGAGGCTATCAATAAACTGCTCGTGGGCTCAGTACCGCAGCCCGTGCGGGCGACCGAGGAGGAGACGCCTCAGGTCATGAATGGGTACGCGCGGCGGATAGAGGCTGCGTTCCGAGACCTGCGCCGCCGGCTGGAGGCGTACCGTCCTGACGCACTCATCGTGCTGGCGTGTGACCATCAGCGGATGTTCAACGAGTCACACACGCCGCAGATCCACATTCATTCGGGGACCGAGATCTGGGGCTCGACCCGCTACACCGACCTGGGCGAGGAGGAGTCGGAGTCCGCAAGGATTACCATCCCTTGCCACGAAGAGCTAAGCGACTGGTTGGGGCGAGAGCTGATATGGGGTGGCTTCGACGCCAACCAGAGCCGGGGAATGTTCAACCCGCTCGGCGATCCGGTGGGTGGGGTTGGGCATACGCTCACGGACCCAGTGCTGAAGCTGGTGCCCAAGCTGAACATTCCCATCATTCCTGTCCACCTCAACGCGCACGTCGACCCGGCCATCACCGGCCACCGCCTGGTGCCGTTGGGACGGGCCATCGGCGTCGCGATGGAGGAGCGGCCGGAACGGATCGCCATCCTGGCCAGCGGCGGTCTATCTGGCCACCCCCGGGGCTACGTGGCGGGCTGGATCGACGACGTCCTCGATGATTGGGTCCTGAGCTACCTACGGCGCGGAAAGTCGGAGACGCTGAAGACCCTATGGGACTACGACTCCGACATTTTGCGCGGCGCCACGCGGGAGATTCGCACGTGGCTGGTCGCGGGCGCGGCCATGGAGACTGCGGGCGCCAAGGCGACGGTAGTGGACTATATCCCCTTCAGCCACGCCACCGTTGGCACGGCCTTCGCCTACTGGGAAGCGCCGGGGGCTGCTCCAGCCAGCGCGCCCCGTAGGGCGAGTGGTGCTGGAGCGAGGTCACGCCGCGCTGCCGTTGCACGCTCACGCTGATACGCGTGCGTCACGTAAGGTGTGGACGACGGGTTCAAGCGGTCGACGCAACACCCGAACTCAGATCTTACGTCTGGGCGCTCGATAATGCCGGTTATGGGCGGGTCTTGCGCGGGGTCAGACCAGACAGCTACCTTCTACCCAACCCGCGACGGCTCAGGAAGATCCGATGAAAGCGATCGTCTACCACAAGTACGGCTTACCTGATGTTCTTAAACTTGAAGAGGTCCAAAAGCCGACCCCTAGGGACGATGAAGTGTTGGTCAAAGCTCATGCGGCATCCGTGAATTCATGGGACTGGAATCTGCTGAGAGGTACGCCGTTCTTGGTCCGCCTAATGGGCGGGGGGCTTCTAAAACCAAGACACAAGATACTAGGAACTGACATAGCTGGGCGGGTTGAATTGGTTGGCAGAAACGTAACGCAGTTTCAGCCAGGCGATGAGGTGTTCGGGGAACTAAATTGGCGCTTCGTCTCGCTTGGCTGGGGCGGTTTTGCCCAGTATGTATGTGCTCGTGAAAATACAATGATGTTAAAACCGGCCAGTATGACATTCGAGGAAGCAGCGGCTGTACCTCAAGCGGCAGCCCTCGCCCTGGGAGGTCCTCGCTACAAAAGACAGATTCAGCCTGGGCAAAAGGTTTTAATTAATGGTGCAGGTGGTGGTGTGGGTACGTTTGCGGTGCAGATTGCCAAATCATTCGGGGCTGAAGTGACTGGCGTGGACAGTACGAGGAAATTGGACATGGTGCGCTCGATTGGTGCTGACCCTGTCATTGATTACACTCAAGAAGATTTCACCAAAAATGGTCAGCGTTATGACCTGATTATTGATGTTGCGGCATATCGTTCGACTTTCGATTACAAGCGTGCTTTAAATCCCAGGGGAGCATATGGCGTGATCGGAGGTTCCACGGCTCGATTTTTCCAAACTGTGTTCCTCGGACGGTGGATTTCAATGACCAGCAGTAAGAAAATGGGTGCCGCGGTGGCGAAGCCAAACGAGGGTTTGGCTTTTATTCTGGAGCTTTTTGAGGCCGGCAAAGTAGTACCTGTAATAGATAGAAGCTACCCGTTAAGTGAGGTTCCTGAGGCTTTCCGGTATTTTGGAGAAGGACACGTCCAGGGAAAAATCGTCATCATCATGTGAGGCGCGGACTGCTGGGCAGATCACGGGTTCTCGGCACGTACGCTTCCGGGCATAGACCGCACCGAACGGCACGTATGAGCGGGCGGTGACAAACCTCTCCGAGCGACATGGGCTTTGGCGGCTGAGCGAGCCGCACATATCGGCACTTCTGGGTGAGTTGCGGTCAGGCTGTTGCGGCTGCGAATAGGTCAGCTGGTGTGCGCCAGTCGAGGGTGCGGCGGGGCCGGTTGTTGGGCGACGTGGCGACTTGTTCGATGTGTGCTGGGTCGAGGGCACGCCGCGCCGCCGTTGCACGTTCACGCTGAGGCGAGTCCGTTACGTAAGGTGTAGACGAAATAAGACGAAGTGCTAGAATGCCGTTAGATTAGACCGGAACGAGTGGACGAAAGGAGGTAGAGATATGCCAGTCCAATTCGGCTTCTGCTCATCCCATGCGCCAAGCCTGTTCCAGGACACGTTGGAGGGATGGGACATCCTGACGCACTGGCGCTTTGGGGGCAGGCCGTCGGGGCCGCCGCCAACGGAGGCGGAGCTAGAGAACAAAGAGGAGGTGGAACTGCGCCGGGCACCTCGAGTCAAGAAGAACTTCGAGACCCTCAAGCAGCAGATGGCGGAGTTCGACCCCGATGTCCTGATCATCGTGGGCGGCGACCAGGGCGAGTGGTTCGACGCCTCCAACATGCCCAGCATCCTGGTCTATTCCGGCGAGGACATCTGGGGCACCCACAATATCGGCGCCGCGGACGACGGCGTGGACCCAACGGAGGACTACGGCCGCTTCAAGGTCGACTTCAAGATCGATCGAGAGCTGGGCCGCAAGCTAATGGAGGGCCTGGTCAACGACGGGTTCGACGTCGCCATCAGCACCAAGATGCAACCTCTCGGCAGGCCAAAGCGGGGCCTCCCCCACGCCTTTGTGCACCCGGCGCCCTGGATCATGAACCGGCCTGACCTACCCGTCGTGCCGGTGTTCATCATGACCACCGAGCGGACCCCCGCCATCCTGACGGGTGAGCGGTGCGTTGAGCTGGGCCGCGCCATCGCCAAGATATGCGAGGACAGTCCCAAGCGCATCGCCATCTACGGCTCCGGTGGCCTCTCCCACCCCTCCCGGCGAGGGTGGGTTGACGAGCCCATGGACAACTGGTTCCTGGACCGCCTGAGCTCCGGTGATGTGGAGAGCCTCAAGTCCATGTTCAGCTTCCAGTCGGTCAACACATTGGCTGGCAACGGCGAGGACCGAACGTGGATTACCGTGGCCGGCGCCATCGACTACATGAAGCCGGGGCACAAGGGGGTGACGGTAGACTACTTCCCCGCCCGCAAGGGCATCACCGGCGTTGGCTGGCTCTACTATCCGCCAGTCGAAGAGCCGGAGCCCGTGCACTAGCCGTACCGTAAGATTCGAAGCGACCGCCGCACAACTGGCGGTCGCTTCATTCCCCGGCGGACCACGCTGGGAACCACATTGATGGAGCCTTACCGCTCCAATGCAGGCCACTGAAGGGACTCTTGAATAGGAAAAGGAGAAAAGCGCATGTACAAGGGAACGAAAGTCCTAGACGTCCACAGTCACATCCATGACCTATCCATGACCGGCGGGCAACGGGCGCCTCGGCTCGGTACGCCGTTTTGGAGCACGCTCTCGGGCATTCCCGGCCTCGGTGCTTCCAAGCCCCTGCCAAGCCCCATCGGTCCCGGCAAGCACTCCGACCAACCAGGGAACAAGGACGAAGACTTCCAGGTGGTGGCGGCCGGTCTTGCGAAGTACATGGACGATCGTGAGATCGATACCCAGATCCTTAGCCCTCACCCCCTCCAGATTCACGGCTGGATGGAGCGAGCCAATCTCTTCCAGAGTTGGATCAGCTACTCCAACGACATGGTCTTCAAGCTAGTCCAGGCCGAGCCCAGTCGCTTTGTTGGAGCCGCCCAGCTTCCCCAGCGCGCCGAGGAGAAGGACACCACCCATTGTCTAGAGGAGCTGGAGCGCTGCGTGACGGAGTACGGATTCGTCGCCACCTACGTTTCGCCTGACATGACTGGCAGGGGCGATACGCCCACCATGAATATGCCGTACTGGTACCCGCTTTACGAGAAGTGCCAGGAGCTGAACATCCCCATCATCATCCATGGCACGGATGGACTTAACCCGCGTTTGCCAGAGATGAACATTGGCCGATACTTTGAGTTCAACTTCATACCCGCGCAGTCCATGGCGCTCGCGACCCTGCGGCAAAACGACCAGTTCGAACGCTTCCCGGGCCTAAAGATCATCATCTGCCACTGTGGAGGCTTCGTTGATCGCCTCGGACCCGCCAGTGCTTACCTCGCTAAGGAACGAGACAACTCCAAGAACCTGTTTTATGACACGGCTGCCTATGATTTGGATTTCATGGCGCTGGCCATCAAGCAGCGCGGCGTCTCTCAGTTTGCCTATGGCACGGAAGCTCCCGGCTCAGGCACGGAGATTCGTCCTGGAACGGAACATACGGCCGACGATCTCGTGCCCATGTTCGAGAGTCACCCCAGCCTCAGCTTCCTGAGTGAGGAGGACAAGCTGGACATTCTGCACAACACGCCAGCCAAGCTCGCTCCTGGCCTGGCCGATGCCGCCGCGACAAACGCCAAGGCCAAAGTCAAGGCGTACTAGGCTGGCTGATGAAAAAAGTCCGCGCCGCCCTTCCCTTCGGTTTCGCTCTCCGATACGCTCCGACAAGTCGGAGCTATCGAGAGTCCGATGAGCAGAGCGTCATCGGACAGGGTGAACGGCGCGGATAAGGCCACAGCCGTGTTGTTCCGTTCGTGCTGAGCTTGTCGAAGCACGAACCAAGAGTTTTTCAGTACGCTGCTAGCCTGGCGACCGCGCCCAGGGTGACGCGGCGGTCTGACCGCCAGCTGCGGAACAAGGAGGTGCCAGCCATGATCGTGGCCATGGACCACGTGGAGGTGATAACCCGGGACGTTGATAAGACGGTGGATTTTTACACCAACGTCCTGGGCTTCGAGATGTGGCGCTATACGGTCTCCGAACGCGAGAACGGGGCATACCCCATAGCCTGCGTCCGGATGGGCGACATGATGATAGAGATCCTGAAGGCTGTGCCCGAGGTGATTGATGGGCCCGTCGATCAGCGGAGTGTGGGTCTGCGCATGTTCGCCCTGAAGGTGGACGACATGGCGAAGACCATCGAGGAGATGGAGGCCCAGGGCGTGGAGATCTCCCGGCCTCCCATCTCTCCAGGCGTCTACGAAGGGCTTCGCGCCGAGATCAAAGACCCCAACGGCATCTCCATCGAGCTTCGGGAGTGGCAGCGGGGCGACAGCATACATAACGACGCTTGGCAGCCCAGCCGCCCGGCGACGACTAGAGTGGCGTAAGGGTTAGTATCTTGCCTGCGCGCTGAAGTGCTGAGCCCGTGACTCGACACATTCGAGGTGTCGAACTCCGCACAGAATCGGAGTTCAGCATCAGCGGAGGCACTGCGACACGAAAGAAGTCTATCCCGTTCACCCTGAGCTTGTCGAAGGGCGAACGGGATAGACATTTCACCTTTCGCCGGACGTGAGCTAGGCTACGATACCGAGGCCGGAGGGCTGCTGTACCCGTGGGTGACCGTGTCTTCTTCCCGGGCGTGGGCCCACTTATCCCCAGGGGCCTGTAACTCCTTCGGCAGAACGAAAGAGACGTCTTCTTGGATCACTTCCAGCGTGGTGACGCTCTCAGGGGCGAGGTAGTCGATAACGGCGTCCACCAGCGCCTCTGGAGTTGACGCTCCGGAGGTAATCCCCACCCGATTAGCGCCTTTTAGCCAGCTCAGCTCTACCTCCTCTGGGCCGTCAACGAGGTACGCCGGCACGCCCATCGCTTCGGCCACTTCCTGCAGCCGGCTGCAGTTAGAGCTGTTCTGGGCGCCGATGACCAGCACCACGCCCACTTGCCCGGCCAGCTCCTTGACGGCCGCCTGGCGGTTTGTGGTGGCGTAGCAGATGTCATTTCGGGAGATCAACCCAGGGAAGCGTTTCCGCAATACAGAGATAATCGCCTGGGTGTCCTCAACGCTCAACGTCGTCTGCGTAAGGGCAACGACCCGGTTTGGGTCGCGCACCCGTACCTGCTCCGCCTCGTCCACGCTTCCCACCAGTGAGCTATGCTCAGGCGATTGGCCCATGGTGCCGACCACCTCCGGATGCCCCTCGTGGCCCACGACTACTACTGAATACCCGTCCTTGGCGAACTTGATGGACTCCAGGTGCACCTTGGTGACCAGCGGACACGTGGCGTCGATAACCTTCAGGTTTCGCTGACGGGCGTCCTTCCACACGTCGGGAGGCACGCCATGGGCGCTGAAGACAACCGTCTGGTCGTTAGGGACCTCGCTGAGGTCCTCTACGAAGATGGCGCCTTTGCGTCGCAGGCTGTCTACCACGTAGTGGTTGTGGACGATCTCGTGACGCACGTACATGGGCGTGCCATATCGCGCTAGGCAGAGCTCCACGATATCGATAGCCCGCACGACGCCGGCGCAGAAACCGCGAGGGGCGCTGAGGATGACTTGCATGGACCAACCTCTCCGATGGGCCAGCCTAACTTCTGTCCAAGGCATTCGGCCTGACCGTTCGCCAACGACTATAAGCGGCCTGCGGAATGGCCGTCAAGACCACCGCGCTTACCGGCCGGGGTATTATAATGGGCGGTGAGGCCGATAAGCAGTAGCGGCCATGGTACGCCGATGGACCCACAAAACGTTTTCATCATCTACAACGAGCTTTCACCTGAAGCTCACCAGATGGCCCAAGCGCTGGCGGCGCGGCTGGGTACCCCTTGGCCGCCGCGTCCGGCCGACGGCCCGGACGAGCCGCTGCCGGCGTCGGCTTCGCTCGTCGTAACCGTGGGCGGCGACGGCACCATCTTGCGCGCGGCGAGGGCCGCCGCTCCTGAGGGCGTCCCGCTCTTGGGGGTGAACCTTGGCCACCTGGGCTTTCTCACCGAGATCGAAGCGACGGACGCGTTCGACTTGCTGCCGCATTACCTGGAGCCGGGGTTTGGGTGGACCCAGGAGCGGAGCATGCTCAGGGTGCGGGTAGGCGCGCTCGAGGACACTACCTATCAGGAGGCGCACGTCCTGAACGACGTCGTGGTGGGCCGAGGACCGATGGCCCGGCTACAGCGCATCCGCGTTCGGGTGGATGGCGCCGAGTTGGCCACCTACTTCGCCGACGCGGTGATCGTAGCCTCGGCCACGGGGAGCACGGGGTACGCTTTGTCGGCGGGCGGTCCCATTCTCTACCCGACCTCGCCCGATATAGTCCTCAAGGCGGTGGCGCCCCACGGCGACCTGGCCGCTGCCATGGTGGTCTCCGCCGAGTCTGAGGTAGAGTTGAACGTCTCCGCCCGGGACCACTCCTTGCTGACCGCCGATGGCCACTGGAGCGTGGAGCTGCGCGAGGGTCAGACGGCCCGCATCTCCAGGAGCCCTTACGTCGCGAGATTTCTCCGGGCCGGCACACCCGAGCGGTTCTACGAAACGCTCCTCTACCGGCTCCACCGCGAGCCCCTGCCGCCGTCCCCGCTTCCGTTGCCGGCCAGCCCAGAGGCGCAGCACCGTGGCTGAGGGGTACCGCACCCTGTCCAGCGAGCGTGTGTATCAGGGCCTGCGGGTCTCCATTAGGAGGGACCGCGTCGAGCTGGCCGATGGCCGCGTCATGGAGAGGGAGACGGTCGAGCACCCAGACGCCGTGGTCGTGGTCGCCCTGGACGATGCCCGCAACGTGCTGCTGGTGCGTCAGTACCGGGCGTCACCCCGCCAGATGCTGTTGGAGCTACCCGCCGGGACTATCGAGCAGGGTGAGGACCCGATGACCTGCGCTCAGCGGGAGCTGCGCGAGGAGACCGGCTTTGCCGCCGGCCGCTTTCAGCCGCTCGGTGAGTTCTGGACCACGCCTGGCTTCTGTACGGAGCGAATGTACGCCTTTCTGGCCACGAAACTGAGTCCAGACGCGCTGCCCCCCGACGATGATGAGCAGATTGAGGTGGAGCGGATGCCCCTTGGCGAGGCACTCGAAAAGGCCCGCACTGGCCAGCTCCACGACGCCAAGACCATCGCCGCGCTTGCCATGGCCGCGCGGTACCTCCCGGAGTAGTCGAGTGGTCAGTTCCAGCGAGACCCCCCTTCGGACCACCGCTGAGCGACGCGGTCTTTCAACTGACTGGAGGCCTCCTCCAGTAGCTGTGACTCCTGGGTGAGCCGTTCGGCCGTGGTGGCCGCCTCCAGCAGGCGTTGCTGGGTCCACCGTTGTCCCTGAAGCATCATGGCCAGGATGTATGAAAGCTCCTCCGGCGCGTCGGGCAGGGGCACGTCGCGGATGTAGCCGCCCCGGAGCGCCATGATCGCGCGCAGGTACTGGCCACCGGCGTCTCTGACGCGCTGGACCAGCTCGCCGGACATGGCATCGCCAGAGTCTTTGGGCAGGTACTCCACCTGGGCCGATAGATACGGCCGGTCATGGTTGAAGGAGACGACCCGGAACCGGTCTCTGCCTAGCGCGCTGACGTGCAGGCGTCCGTCTGGAAGCTGGTCCACCCGTTCGATGTGAGCGGTGGTGCCCACCTGGCACGGCGCGACGTCGGTGCCGCCTACCTCGCGGCCAGCCTGCAGCAGAAGGACCCCGAACGGCTCGTTGGTCTCTTGGCACTCCTGGGTGAGCTCCCGGTAGCGCGGCTCGAAGACGACCAGCGGGAGCTGCATACCGGGGAACAGCACCACCGACTCTAAGGGGAAGAGCCGAAGGTAGTGGGATTGCGGCGGCTGGGCCATCGCGCTACCGCTGGTAGGTCCCGGTCAAGGTACCGTTGGCTAGGACGTGGCCCATCATGGCCTCATGCAGCTCCTCCTTCGTCGCGCCAGGGTCCAGGCCCAACGTCTTGTCCAACGCGTAGAGCATGAACACGTATCGGTGGGGAGTCCCGGCTGGAGGGCAGGGGCCTCCGTAGCCAAGCGCGCCGAAGTCGTTGGTCCCCTGCTGGGCGTCGCCCAACACCGTGTCCCCTTCGGGGAGCCCTTCTGGGGTTTCCCCGCGGTCTGGCGCGATGTTGTAGAGGACCCAGTGCACGAATCCGCCCCGTGCATCCGGATCGTACACGGTCAGGGCAAAGCTCTCGGTGCCCGTGGGCGCGTCGCTCCAGCTAAGGGCGGGGGAGGCGTCCTCCACGCTGTCGCAGGTATACCGTTCGGGGATAGGCTGGCCCTCATCGAAGGCTGAGCTTACCAAGGAGATAGGGACATCTAAGGTAGGAGTCGGCTGGTCTGGCTCATCATCCCCTCCGCCGCACGACACGGCCGTCACCAACATCACGCCCGCGATGGGCAGTACCCACCAGAATGCGGCCTTCTTGGCCATGAGGTGCTCCTCCCTCTCTCCGGTCCACGACCAACATCCGCGTCATCATACCCCAAGCCCCGAGCACGCGCTGCGTTGCCGGTCTGGGTGCGCCACCAAGCCTTGGCGTGGCCCGATGCATACCCTGGATGGGGTATTCTTGGGCTAGAGCACACCCGTCAGCGAGTGCTACTGGAGGGAGAGATGTACCGCGTCCCGTGTCGTTCGAAGCTCCACCGCCTCACCGTGACCGAAGCCAATCTCGACTATGAGGGTAGCCTGACCCTCGACGTTGAGCTCATGGAAAAAGCAGACCTCGCCCCCTACGAGCAGGTCCATGTCCTGAACTTGAACAATGGGAGCCGTTTGGAGACGTACTTGATTCCCGGTGAGCGGGGAAGCGGGGTTGTGTGCCTCAACGGCGCTGCCGCCAGGTCAGGCACACCCGGCGACAAGGTGATTGTCTTGGCCTACGGCCTCTATACAGAGGACGGGGTCAGCAGCGTAAAGCCCCGGGTCTTGCTGATGGGCGAGCGGAACAGGCTCCTGGATGTGAGCCCATCCTAAGCTTCCCTCACGGGTAAGAGTAGTCACCCGCCTCAGCGCTACGCCAATTGTCCGGCTATGCCTCTTTGGGTATCGATTCCAGGCGGCGTTTCACTTCGGCGTACACGTCTGGCGGCAGGGGGCCCTTCTGGAGCGCGTCCAGGTTAGCCCGAAAGTGGTCGAGGTTGATGGTGCCGACGATGTTGGTGTGCAGGTCCGGATGGGTGAAGGTAAAACGCAGGGTAAGCTCCATCCGTGACATGCCATCCAGCAGGTCGTCGAGGGCGGCCTGCTGCCACAGGTCCCAGCTGGCTCCCTGCTGACGCTCCTCCGATGGCGCACCCCGAGCGGCGCCGCCACGGACGATTATGCCAGCGCCCGCTTGGGCTGCTCGGCTAATGACCGCTTCATGGTCACGTTGGAGCGCCGAGTAAGGGACCTGGAAGGTGTCAAACGCTCCCATGGCGATGTGGTCCTCTAAGTAAGGCAACGTGGAGGACATGCCGATGAAGCGCACCTTGCCTTGCTGTTTTAGGTCTAGCAGCGTCTGGACCACCTCATGCTCGGCGAGCACGGACCGTGGTGGGCCCTGATGGACCTGGACCAGGTCCAAGTAGTCGGTCTTCATGCGGCGCAAGCTTTGCTCCACCCCGGCCACGATGTTCTTCTGAGTGAAATCGTGGGCCATCCGCTGGCCCGACGGGGCAGGGTCGGCACCCACTAAGCAGCCGCACTTGCCCGCCAAGAAGAACTCAGACCGCCGATGGGAAATGGACTCCCCAATCAGCTCCTCGCTCTGGCCGTAGTCAATAGAGGTGTCAATGAAGTTGATACCGGAGTCCAGCACCGTGTTGAGCAGCTCATTGGCCTGTTTGGGGGTTACCTCGCGGCCCCGAGGCGCGCCTCGAAGCTCCATTGCCCCGTAGCCCAGTGCGGTGACTTCCAGCTCTGTTCGGCCAAGGGTGCGCTTGGGAAGGTCCGTCATGGTCCACGCCTCCACAAAGGTCTGGATTTTTCTCGCTGATGGCGGCAGCGGAAGTATATCACGACGAAGCGGGTGATAAACTCACCAAGCTGCGACGGTTGTAAGTAGTTCTCTCGGATTAGGCAGCGCTATCACACGCCGCGGCGGAGTGGGCTCACAAACACACTTGAAGGAGGAGCGATGCAGTACGTGCGTCTCGGAACGGCGGGAGTGAAGGTCTCCCGGCCCTGCCTGGGCACCAACACGATGGGCGGCTACGTTGACGAGAAGGCCAGCGCCGAGCTTATTCACACGTTTCTGGAGTGCGGTGGTAACTTCATCGATACTGCCGACGTTTATGCTCAGGGCGCGTCCGAGGAGGCCATCGGCAAGGCGCTCAAGGACCGCCGCCATCAGGCCGTCGTCGCCACCAAGGCCTACCTCCCCATGGGCGACGGCCCCAATGACAGGGGCACCAGCCGTGCTCACGTCATGGACGCGGCGGAGGCCAGCCTCCGGAGGCTCCAGACCGATTATATCGACCTGTACATCCTCCACTACTGGGACCCCGATACGTCCATCGACGAGAGCCTCCGCGCCGTGGACGACTTGGTCCGGCAGGGCAAGGTGCGCTACGTGGGGGTCTCCAACTTCGCGGCCTGGCAGGTCATGCGCGCCGTATGGGCGGCTGACAAGCTGGGACTGGAACCGGTCCGGTCGGTCCAAGTGCAGTACAGCTTCCTGGACCGGCATCCTGAGGAGGAGCTGTTCCCCCTGTGCGTGGACCAGGGCCTCATCCTGACTCCTTATTGGGTACTCTTGATTGGGTACTCTTGGCCGGGATGTTCACGGGGAAGTACGAGCGGGGCAAGCCGCCGCCCGAAGACAGCAGGATAGGCAGACGCCCTCAGGCCGCCGAGCGCTACTTTACCGATCGTAACTTCAATGCCGTGGAGTGCCTGAACACCGTGGCCGAGGAGTCCGGCCACACGCCCACCGAACTGACCCTGGCGTGGGCCCTCTCCAAGCCCGCCATCGGCTCCGTCATCGCGGGGACCAGCCGTCCTGAGCAGGTGAAGGCCAACTGTGAGGCCGTCGACGTGAGCCTCAGCGACGATGCGCTAGCGGCGCTGGACGCCATAGGCGCCTAGGACGGCCTCGAAAGAAAGCTACGGTGTCGAGAGGTGGCCGAGCCCGTGATGGACCGATTTAGGGCCTGAAGGCGGTCAGCAGGCTGATCAAAAAAGGGGAATGCCCTCCGAAGGAGTCCGGAGTCCTTCGGACCGACTCGGCGGGGCCGGGAGTCTGAGAGCCTGCCCTGAGCATCGTCGAAGGGGTGTCCCTCAGATATGAACTCCCCCCCTTCCTGGCCAGGCCTGTCCTGACCCGCCTCAGGCGGACAAAGGGAAGGGGGGCAGAGGGATGGTCGAAAGGGTTTTTCCGCACCCGTCAGAGCGCGCTAGCTGTCCAGCTTGCGGCCCCCATGGCCTGAATGGTAGCATGCGCCCCGAAAGCGACCCCTTCGTTGCCTGGGTCCCGAATCTTCCACTATCCACTTGGGCCGACGAAGAAGGGAAGGCCCATGGCCGTCCAAAAGAAGACGAACGAGCGGCTGGAAGAGCTCCACCAGCGCCGGCAGGCCGCCGCCAACGACGACACTCGAACCGAGCAACAACACGCCCGGGGTAAGCTCACCGCCCGCGAACGGATCGCGCTGCTCCTGGACACGGGCACCTTCGAAGAGCTGGACTCCTTCATCACCCATCGCGCCACCGATTTTGGCACCGACGAGAAGCGCTACCCCGGCGACGCGGTGGTGACCGGCTTCGGCCGCATTAACGGCCGGCTCACCTACGTCTACGCCCAGGACTTCACCGTGTTCGGCGGCTCCGTCTCGGAGGTGGTCGCCGAGAAGATATGCAAGGTGATGGATATGGCCGTGCGCAACGGTGCGCCCATCGTTGCCCTGGCCGACTCCGGCGGCGCCCGCATCCAGGAGGGGGTGGTAAGCCTCGCCGGCTACGGCGACATCTTCCTGCGCAACACCTTGGCCTCTGGCGTGGTGCCCCAAGTATCGGCCATCCTGGGCCCCTCCGCCGGTGGCGCCGTCTACTCGCCCGCCATCACCGACTTCACGATGATGGTCCAGGGCATCTCCCAGATGTTTATCACGGGCCCCGACGTCACCAAGGCCGCCCTGGGTGAGGAGGTCACTCACGAAGAGCTTGGCGGTGCCGCCAGCCATGGACAGCTCTCCGGCGTCGCCCACTTCGTGTTGGAATCGGAGGAGGAGTGCATGGAGACCGTCCGGCACCTCCTCAGCTTCCTGCCGCAGAACAACCTGGATGATGCACCCCTAGGCGACCAGGAGGACGACCCCGACCGCACGGACGACCACTTGCGGGAGGTCATTCCCGACGACTCGGCCAAGGCCTACGACATGATGGAGGTGATCGGCCGGGTGGTGGACCATGGCGAGTTCCTCGAGGTCCACCGGATGTTTGCTCCCAACATCATCGTCGGGCTTGGCCGGCTCATGGGCCGGAGCATCGGCGTCGTGGCGCAACAGCCGTCGTTCAAGGCGGGCGTCATCGACATCGACGCCTCGGTCAAGGCGGCGCGGTTCGTGCGGTTCTGCGACGCCTTCAACATCCCCCTCGTCACCTTTGTGGACGTGCCCGGCTTCATGCCAGGCAAAGACCAGGAGCACGGAGGGATTATCCGCCACGGCGCCAAGCTGCTGTACGCCTACGCCGAGGCCACGGTGCCGAAGCTCACCGTCATCACCCGCAAGGCCTACGGGGGCGCCTACGTGGTCATGGCCAGCAAGCACCTGCGAAGCGACATCAACCTGGCGTGGCCCACAGCGGAGATCGCCGTCATGGGGCCCGAGGGCGCTGTGAGCATCATCCACCGCCGCCGTCTGGCGCTATCGGAGAACCCGGAGGCGGAGCGCGAGCTGCTGGCCGAGCAGTACCGCGACACCTTCGCCAACCCGTACCAGGCCGCCGCGCGGGGCTACGTGGACGACGTCATCGACCCCGCCGAGACGCGGCCCAGGCTGGTCCGGGCGCTGGACATGCTCCAGAACAAGCGCGACACGTTGCCGCCCAAAAAGCACGGCAACATACCCCTGTAGTCTTCCTTGGGCACTATGGGAACACCTTTCTTGGAAGAAAGTGGTCCCACACCCTTCCAAAGAACTTCGGGTGTGGGCAGCATGATGGGGGCCCTCGAAGGGCCCCCATCATGCTGCCTAGACGCAAGGTTTTCTGGAAGGGGTTTGGGGAAACCTCTGTTGCAACAGAGGTTTCCCCATCATGCTCAGGGGGGCTATCGCGCGGGCACGGCGGAGATGTCTCCCACGAACTGCCGTATCAGCTGTCGCATCATCTCCGGCTCACCCATGCTGACGCCGCTCCCTGTCTTGGGCACGATGGCCAGCCGCGAGTCGGGGATGAGGCCGCGCATCTCGACTGAGTGGGCGAGGGGGTGGACCGGGTCGTCGATGTCGCCCCGCATAATCAGCGTGGGCGCGCTGACCTTGGCGCACAGCTCCCGCAGGTTGTAGAACTCCTGCAACTCCGGCTTGTTCCGGATCCTAAAGTAGTTCTCCACCACCGTGGCCCAGTCGTCGCCGTGCTGCTGGCGGTACCGCTCCTGCGCCTCGGGCGACATGCCGCTCACGTCGTACCGGGCGTTGAGCGCGGCGGACCCCGCCGCCTCGATGGCGATGATCGCCGCGTCCTCTATCAGGGAGAGGGTCCTGTCGGGGTGGTCGATGGCGAACCGCAACACCACCCGCGCGCCGAGGCTGACGCCGTAGACGTGGGCCTTCTCGATTCCGAGGTGGTCGAGCAGTCCCACCATGTCGTCTACCCAGGCGGACGGCGGGATCTCCGTCACGTGCTCGCTCTGGCCCATGCTCCGCAGGTCGGGGATGAGCACCCGAAAGTCCTTGCTCAAGTCGGACAGGTGCGCCTGGGCGAGCCCCCGTCCGCTCCCCGCGGCGCCGTGAATCATCACCAGCGCGTCGCCCGAGCCCTCGTCCTCGAAGTAGTGCTGGAGCCCGTTGATGGTTGCCGTAGGCATGGATACCTCCTCCGCGTACCAACGCTTCAGGATGGCGGATACCCTACCACACCCCGGTGACCCACGCACCTCGGCGGCCCTCTTCTGGAAGGTGAGAGCGTGGAAACTATGCAGACCTGGTAGAATAGACGTGAGGCGGATACGGGCGACAACGCTTGATTCGACCTTCAGCCATGCTACTAGCCATCGACATCGGCAACACCAACGTCACGGCGGGCGTCTTCGACGGCGAACGCCTGCTGGCAAGTTGGCGCCTCGCCACCGACTCCCACCGCCTGGCCGACGAGTATGCCCTCCAGCTCCAGGGCCTCTTTCCGCTGCGGAACGTTTCATTGGAAGAGATAGACCACGTTGCCATGTGCAGCGTGGTCCCACCGCTTACCGGCGTCTTCCAGGAGGCGGTGCGCACGCTGCTTGGAGTTGAGGCGCTGGTGGTGAGCGCTGGCGTCCGGACGGGCGTCCGGGTGCTCTACGATTCCCCCCGGGACGTGGGCGCGGACCGTGTGGTGGACGCAGCGGCGGCCTTCTACTACTACGGTGGCCCGGTAGTCGTGGTGGACTTCGGCACGGCCACGGTGTTCGACGCCATCGCCGCCGACGGCACTTACCTTGGCGGCGCGATCTCCCCCGGCCTCCAGGTGGCGGCCGAATCGTTGTTCCTGACCACGTCGCAGCTCCCGCGAGTCGAGTTTGTCACCCCCAAAACCGCCATTGGCAAGAACACCGCCCACTCCTTGCAGTCAGGCCTGCTGCTGGGCTACGTGGGCCTAGTGGAGGGCATGGTACGGCGGTTTAGGGATGAGCTCGACGCACCAAACGCCAAGGTGGTGGCCACCGGTGGTCTGGCCAACCTCATCGCGCAGCAGACCCGCGTGATCGACGTGGTGGACGTGGAGCTGACGCTGCGAGGCCTCCAGCTCATCCACTCCATGAACACCGCTACGGACGACCCCAAAGGCCGAGGTGCAGCGTGAGTGGGCCGTTCCAAGAGAAACGCGTCGTGCTGGGCGTGACCGGCAGCATCGCCATCTACAAGGCGGTGGACCTGGCCAGCAAGCTGACCCAGGCCGGCGCCTACGTGGACGTGCTGATGACCCGCTCGGCCCAGGAGTTCGTCACGGCGCTTACCTTTCGCAGCGTGACCCACCAGCCGGTCGTGACCGACCTCTTCGACGCTGGCTCGCCGGACGCCGTGGAGCACGTGGCCATCGCCAAACAGGCGGACATCCTGGTCGTCGCACCAGCCACCGCCAACATCCTGGCCAAACTGGCCGGGGGCTTCGCCGACGACCCCATCACCGTGACGGCCCTGGCCACCCTCGCGCCGGTGCTGGTCGCCCCCGCCATGGACGCCGGCATGTGGGACCACCCGGCGGTGCAGGCCAACGTCGAGACGCTGCGCGCCCGGGGCGTGGCCTTCGCGGGGTCCGCCAAGGGCCACCTCGCCTCCGGTCTGGAGGGCTGGGGACGTCTGGTGGAGACCCCTGAGCTGATGGGGCATATTGCCCTAGTCTTGGGTCGCAACGGCGACCTGGCCGGACGGCGGATCGTGGTCAGCGCGGGCGGAACGCAGGAGCCCATCGACCCCGTGCGCGTGGTGGCGAACCGCTCCTCCGGCAAGATGGGCTACGCCGTCGCCGAGGCCGCCCGCGACCGGGGAGCGCAGACGGTCCTGGTTTCGTCAGCCACGGCCCTGGCGGCGCCGGTGGGCGTGGAGATGGTAAGTGTCGGGACGGCCGAAGAGATGCTGGACGCTGTCGAAAAGGCGTGCGCCGGCGCCGATGCCCTGATCATGGCGGCGGCGGTGGCCGACTTCCGCCCCAAGAAACGCGCCGCTCAAAAGGTGAAAAAGACCGCGACGGCTTGGTCGCTGGAGCTGGAGCAGGTGCCGGAGCGGGTGTTCAAAACGTCCCCGGACCTCATCCACGTGGGCTTCGCCGCCGAGAGTAGCGACCTGCTCAAGAACGCCAAGGAAAAACTAGACCAAAAACGGATTGATCTCATCGCCGCGAATGACATCACCCAGGACGGCTCAGGGTTCGGCGCCGATACCAATCAGGTGACACTGCTCGACCCTCAAGGCGGCGTTGAGGAGCTACCCCTGCTGCCCAAGTACGACGTGGCCTGGCGGCTGCTGGACCGCGTCCGCGACCTGCTGGCCCAGAAGCGTTAGAGGCCTGAGCGGGCGCACCGGTAAGAGCCATCGGCCATATACTTTGCGTTACTCGTGAAGGGGGGCATTTGAGGGCCCTAATGGGCTGATGAAAAAAGAGGAGTGCCCTCCGAAGGAGTCCGGAGTCCTTCGGACTGACTCGTCGGGGCCGGGAGTCTGATTCCGACGTGTCGGGACTCAGATATAAATTCCTCCCCCTTCCTGGCCAGGCCTGTCCTGATCCGCCTCAGGCGGACGAAGGGAAGGGGGTCAGGTCCGATGAGGCTCCGCTCATCGCGACTCTCCCCGATATATCGGGGGAGGGGATGGTCGAAAGAGTTTTTCAGCACCCCGCTAATGTACCCTCCGGTTGGCCATCACTTGAGAGAAGGAGGCAGGCTATGGTAAAGGCGCTAGTCCAGCACGTAGACGAGGCGCATTTCAGGTACGGTGGCCCTCGGAAGTCCGGTGAGCCGCGGCAGGAGACGTGGCGGTGGATCGGTGACTTCGAGGAGGGGCCTTGGCTCTCCGTCATCGAGCGGGAGGCGGGCCGCCATGTTGGGCCCCACAGCCACGAGCAGGACGAGATCGTGCTGATCATGGAGGGAGGGTTCACCTTGGAAGGCGACGACCGCTTCTGCGAGCCCGGCACCATCCTCTCCTTCCCTCGTAACATCAAGTACGGCTTCACAGTCGGTGACGACGGCGTGAAATGGCTGATGGTCCGCTCTGGCACTCTCCCGGGTGAAGCGAAAGCGGATTGGGAGCCCAGCGAACCCATGACCTTCGCGAAGTATCGCGAGAAGGTGGGGAGGCCGCTGGGAGCTAGCTAGGGTGCGCTTCTAGCCGCTCGGGGTGGCGCAACCTGGCCTAGCAAAGCAGCATTGGTGGCAGCAACTAGCATGGTGCGGCAGACTCGTCTTGGCGTGTAATCTTGCCGGACGCGTCCCAGCAGTAAAAGTACGTGAGGTCGAACGGCAAGAAGTCCGACCATGAATTGGTGGACGTCTCGCTTGGCGCTGCAGCTTCGGCTGAGTTCAGCAAGTCCAGAAGGAGCTGCGCCCAGAAACGTTCTACTGCCGAAGCGAGCGGCGGCGACTTCAGAAGAGTAAGCCTACTCACCGTGCTCTCCGCTGCGCCCGCTATCCAGATGCTCTTGCCGTCAAAAGCGAGGGCCCCAGCATCAATCGGAAAGCTATCGATGGGGAAGAGATTGCGGAGAGCCGGGGAGCTACTGATCAGGCCTTCCCTGGTCCCTAGCCAAATATGCTCACCGTCAAAAACAATAGGAGTAAAATCTAGGCCGGGAAGGCTTCGATATCCCACACCGTCAGCAAAGAACGTCCCAATCAGGTCACCGTCGAAGGACAATCTGTACAGCATCTCGTCGCCGACTGACCAGAAGCCCTCCCCATCAAAGTAGTGGCCCACGACCACCCCGGTTTCTAGCTTGGCACCCTCCAGCGAGAGCTTGAGACTACCGTCACCCTGGGTGACCCGAATGTTCTCGCCGTCGAAGGCCAGGGAGCGAGGATCATAGCCGACAAGAAACGTGCCCAATAGTGTTCCGTCTGGCGCTAGCTTGACGACAACGGCTTCACCGGGACCCATGATGACCTCATGCTGATCGGCTCTGGGGCTTTTGTCTGATACCCAGATATCCTTGCCGTCGAAGGCGAGGCCTCCGAGGTCACTCGCATTCGACGGGAAGGTGATGAGCTCAACCCCATCGAGGGACATCCGGGTGATGGCGAATCCTCCCGTTTGTGCCATCCAGATGCGCTCACCGTCGAAGGCCAGAGCCTTGGGCACTCCACGCAAGGGGAAGGAGCCAACCTCTGTACCTATCGAGGGCTAGCTTGACCAAAGTTCGGTCCCCATGCATTACGGCCCACATGGACTCACCGTCGAATGCCAGGCTCTGTACGAAGCCTATCGGAAAGGTGTCCACCACACTCGCGTCCAGAGCCAGCTTAGTGACCCCTTCGTGAGTACCCACCCAGATGCTCTCCCCATCAAATGCGAGTGTTTGAGGGTTACTAATTGTGAAGCTGGCTAGCTCAACGCCACGTAAACTCCTCTTCGTCACGTTCGTCACCGCTGCGTAAGATGTTACGCCCTCACTAGTTTCCACAACTTCGGAGATTACCTCTTCTGTTACCCACACGTTTTCTCCGTCGAACGCCACGTAAAAGTCGAAAGGGAGACGCGCACCAAGTGCAACGGCTACAATCTCATCTCCCAGCGACTTCCGGAGCAACGCCCGGGTAGGTTCAGGCGTTTCGAAGCTGCTCACTGGCGTTCCAGCATCGTCCAGTTCGATAATAGTCTTGAATCTCGACTCATCGAACAGTTCAGCAACCCACATATGTTGCCCGTCGTAGGCCAAGCCGCCTACGTCTCGGCCCACCGGGAAGGTTGCCACCTCTGAGCCGTCCAGGGCCAGCTTGGTGACAACACCTGGAAGCCGCTTTGCTATCCACATACTTTCGTCACCAAAGGTCAAGGCCAGGGGTAACCCGTCCACAGGGTAAGTCACCAGCTCCGTGGCTCCACGGGTAAGTCGTGTAACGCCACTGCCAAACTGGCTGGTCGCGAAATTGGCCACCCATACGTTTTCTCCGTCGAAGGCCAAGCCCCAGGTCGCTGCCTGGCTTCCTAGGGGAGTATCCGCTGGGAAAGTACCCAGGGCGGTCCCATCCAGGGCCAAGGCTGTAACGGTGCCGGCCACTCCGTCCGAGACCCACATGACGTCGCCATCGAAGACAAAGTCCAACGTATTCCCTCCTCCCACCTGGAAGGTGCCCAGCTCGGTCCCGTCCAATGACCGTCTTGTCACCGTTTCGCGGTCGCCACTATCCACCCAGATGGCCTCCCCATCGAAGCCAAGAGCTTGGGGGAGAAAGCCGTTCACGGGGAACGTTTCCAGTACCGAGCCGTCGAGTGACAGTTTGATCACGATGCTTCGTGAGCTGGTCCGAGGGCCAATAATGAGCACCCACATGTGCTCGCCATCAAAGACCAAGTCCCGGGGCTGATCTCCCAGGGAGAAGGTGTTTGTGACGTTGCCGTCAACGTCCAATTTCATGATGGTGTTACCCCAAAGGTTGGCTACCCAGACGCTGTCCCCATCGAAGGCCAGCGCGGAAGGTGCGATGCCGACGGAGAACATGCCAAGCACCGTTCCGTCCAGCGACAGCTTGCTGACCGTTCCAGGCTCCTGGGGCTCCACTCCGGGTGTCTCGATCCCTGAACTAGCTACCCAGATGCTCTCCCCGTCGAAGGCGAAGGCCACAGGCCCATTGCCCACTGGAAACGTGCCAACCATGGTCCCATCACGGGCGAGCTTGCTGACCGTGTGATCTACTGAGTTCGCCACCCAGATGTGCTCGCCATCGAACAACAAACCCGTCGGCCCCGCGCCACTCGTGAACGTAAATGCCCTGGGTAAAAGAGTCCGGGTGGTCCCAGGTGGAGGCCCCGGCGTTGGAGTGGGAGTAGGAGTAGGAGTCGGTGTCGCCTTAACAGTTGGCGTAGGAGCAGGAGTGGGAGTCGAGGTCGGGGTGGGCATAAGGGTAGGCTCGAGCGTTGGGGTTGCCGTGGGCAGCGGCGTCGGTGTGACCGTTGGTAGGGGTGTTGCTGTAGGTGTAGACGCTGGCGCAGGCCCGGCGCATGCAACCCCAATCGCCAGCAGGACCATCCCAAGACCGAAGAGGGCTAGACGTATGAGCTGTTGCCGCATGGCACCCTCACTGAACAGGCGTATCGCCATGTGTGCTACCGGGGGTGGCTAAGGGAAGGGAGCCGTGTGGTCGATGTGGATGCGCCCTGCTACTCTGGGTGGTCACGCAGCCAGTCGATGTAGTCCGTAACGCCACTTTTGATGTCGTACTCCGGCTCGTACCCCACGTCCTCGCGGATACGGGTCAGGTCCATGTAAGGGCTGGGCTTCCACACGGGAGGACGGCCGCTCTGCAGCGTTGTCTTCGCCGAAGGGATGACCTGCTTGATCGCTTCTGCCACCTCGCCTAGCGTGGTTGCCCTGCCGCTGCTGAGGTTGTACACGTTGTGCTGTAACTCATCGGCCATCTGGAGCAGCTGAATGCCCGTGGCGATGTCCTTCACGTAGCAGAGGTCCGACCACGCATCCGCGAAGGGTGGCCCGTTGGGCACGTCCTCGAACTCGGCGGGCTCACCCCTAATGGCCGACTGGCAGGCCGCCATCACGATTCGCATGGGCATAGCTGGGGCTGGGTGCCAGAACATGGGGCCGTAGATACCGCTGATGCGCATGGCCACCACGTCGAGCTCCATCCGGGAGCCCATGTACGTGCCAAGGTTTTCCCACGTCTTCTTGTACGCTTCCGTGCCGCTCCGGGACTGGACAGGCAGCAGCGTATCCTCCCGGAACGGCCCTTCGGGCACGCCGGTGTACATGGCGCCAGAGCTGGCCAGCGTCACCCGCTTTACGCCCCACTCCTGGGCGGCCTCCAGTACGTTGAGCAGGCCAAGCGTGCTGATGCGGTACTCTTCCACGGGCCCGACCGCCGCGGCGCCCACGCCGGGCACCGCCATGTGCACGATCCCCGTGATGTCGTGCTTGCGCCCGATGGCCAGAACGTCGTGGAGGTTGGTTATGTCGGTCTTTTCCACCGCCAGCCGTTCGCCAATGTCGTTCTCCAAGAAGCCCGGCAGCCGCCACGAGCGGTGGTACGTCAGCACCACCCCCTCGCCCACGTCCAAGAACTGCCGTGCCGTGCTAAGCCCGATGAATCCCATGCCACCGGTAATAAGAATCATCCCTCACGCCTCCTACTATTCCAGAGTCCGTCCTCTCCCTTCCCCTAGTGGCCGAAGGATACCCTATTCGGGTAAGCCCTGGGTTGATTGTCTCACCCAGCCCGCCCCTGTCCCTGGCTTGCGTGTACCGTGGCGAGGGCTTCACCGCTAGCGTAAGGAGCGATGGGGACGGCGAGGACTCGTCTATCACGATGAGCGAAGCATCATCGGACAGGGGAAGCCCTGGGTTGATTGTCCCACCCAGCCCGCCCCGGTCCCTGGCTTGCGTGCACCAAGCGATACGGCGAGGGGCTTATGCACGCTTCGTTCGGCAGCCGCGATGGGGACACCGCAAGTGGGTCCAGGGGACACCCTGGCGATTCGGCGAGGGCTTCACAGCGCTACGCTGTCGTGAGCGATGGGGACACCGCATGTGGGTGCAGGACACGTCCTGCCGCATGTGGGTCCAGGGTTGTACCCTGGCGTTGACGGGGTACAACCCCGTCACTACAATGACGGAATCCGTCTCCGGTGCTTCAAGACACCATGGACGACCGCGCGCCCAGACAACAGCTTGCCAAAGCGTACAGCCCTCAAGACGTGGAGGAGCGGCTCTACCAGTGGTGGGAGACGTCTGACTTTTTCACACCGCAAATAGACCTCGGCAAACAGCCCTTCACCATCATCATGCCGCCGCCCAACGTCACGGGCGAGCTGCACCTGGGCCACGCCCTCACGACTACCATTGAAGATGCGTTGGTCCGCTACCACCGCATGCTGGGCGATCCTACGCTATGGCTGCCGGGCGCCGATCACGCCGGCATCGCCACCCAGATGGTGGTGGAGCGTGATCTGACCGGCGACACAACCCGGCAGCTTCTGGGCCGCGACGAGTTCCTGCGCCGCGTCTGGGCCTGGGTGGAGAAGTACGGCAGCACCATCGACAACCAGCTCCGACGGCTCGGCGCGTCCTGCGACTGGACCCGAAAGCGGTTCACCCTCGACTCCGGGCCAAGCCGGGCCGTGAGAACCACCTTCGCCAACCTCTACGAGAAGGGGCTTATCTACCGGGGCGAGCGGATGATCAACTGGTGTCCCTCCTGCCGCACCGCGTTGTCGGACCTTGAAGTGGACCACGAAGAGGAGCACGCCTTCCTCTACTACATCCGCTATCCGCTGGAGCGCGGCGACGGCCACGTGACGGTGGCCACCACGCGGCCCGAGACGCTGCTGGGCGACACCGCGGTGGCCGTGCACCCTGGCGACGAGCGCTACCAGGGACTGAAAGGCCAGCGGGTACTCTTACCGGTCCTGGGCCGGCCCATCCCGGTCATCGACGACGAGGCCGTGGACCCGGCCTTCGGCACCGGCGCGCTGAAGATTACGCCAGGCCATGACCCCAACGACTTCGAGACCGGCCAGCGCCACGGCCTGCCCATGGTCAACACCCTCAACGCCGACGGCACGCTCAACGAGGAGGCGGGGCCCTACGCCGGCTACGATAGGTTCGACGCCCGCACCGCCATCGTGGAGCAGCTGAAACGAGACGGCCTGCTGGAGAAGGTGGAGCCGCACGACCATGCGGTCGGCCACTGCCAGCGCTCCGGCGACGTGGTGGAGCCCATCGTCAGCGAGCAGTGGTTCGTCCGAGTGGCGCCCATCGCCCAGCGCGCGCTCGAAGCGGTGAATAGCGGCCGCATCGCCATCGTCCCCGAGCGCTTCACGAAGGTGTACACCAACTGGATGGAGAACATCCGGGACTGGTGCATCAGCCGCCAGCTCTGGTGGGGCCATCGCATCCCTGTCTGGTACTGCGACGCCTGCGACCACGTCACCGTCGCCGTGGAGGACCCGGCGGCCTGCGAGGCGTGCGGCTCGGCGTCCATCCGGCAGGACGAAGACGTGCTGGACACGTGGTTTAGCTCCGCGCTCTGGACCCACTCCACCCTGGGCTGGCCCGACGATACGGAGGACCTGCGCTACTTCTACCCTACCTCCGTCATGGAGACGGGCTACGACATCCTCTTCTTCTGGGTGGCCCGCATGGTAATGATGGGCTTGGAGAACATGGACGATACCCCCTTCCATACCGTGTACCTCCATGGGCTCATCCGAGACGAGCAGGGCCGGAAGATGAGCAAGACCACCGGCAACGTCCTGGACCCGGTCGAGGCGATCGGCAAGTACGGCACCGACGCGCTGCGGTTCGCCCTTACCACCGGCACCTCGCCCGGCAACGACACCCGGCTCAGCCCGGCGCGGCTCGAGGCCGCCCGCAACTTCGCCAACAAGCTGTGGAACGCCGCCCGCTACGTGCTTACTACGATGGAGGGCACACAGGGGCTGGAGGGCGTGCAGGGGTTGGATGGCTGGTACGGCAGCCCGCCTCGCAGTCACCGGGAGGACCGCTGGGTGTTGGGCAGGCTGGACCAAGTCACCGCGGACGTGCGGCGCTACTGGGACGACTTCCAACTCGGCGAAGTCCAGCGTGTGCTCCACGACTTCATATGGGGCGAGCTCTGCGACTGGTACATCGAACTGGCCAAAGTGCGCCTCCGCGAGGGCGACGCCGACCCGGCGCGGGTCTTGGCCCACGTGCTGGAGCGCGTTCTGCGGCTGCTCCACCCCTTTATGCCGTTCATCACCGAGGAGCTATGGCAGCAGCTCACGGCCCGAATGCCGCGAGAAGGCGATCTGCCCGAGTCCATCATGCTCTCGGCATATCCGGCGCCGTCGGGCGAGGCGGTCGACGAAGCGGCCGTAGATGAGATGGTACTGGTCACTGAGCTGGTCCGGGCTATTCGCAACGTCCGGGCCGAGCTCCGCGTGGAGCCGCGGCGACTGCTGGATGCTGTGGTCACGACCTCCGAAGGTCAGTGGGTGCCGGAGGGCGAGGCGGAGGCGATTCGGCAGCTGGCCAGGGTAGGGAATCTAGAATTCGCCGCTGGATGCCGCACCGCGCCGTCGGGGAACGGCTCGGTGACGCTAGTGGTCCGGCACCTCTCGGTTACGTTGCCCATGGGGGCTGCGGTGGACTTCAAAGCGGAGCGCCAGCGGCTGGAGGCAGAGCTCTCCGACAGCGAGACCCATGTTCAACGGCTGAGTAGCCGATTGGCGGATGAGCGATTCACGGGCAAGGCGCCCGCGGAGGTGGTAGAGCGGGAGCGAGAGCGCCTACAAGAGGCCGAAGACCGTCAGACAGTACTACGGCAACTGCTGGAACATCTAGATTAGTAGTTTCACGCGGGCCGCACCTATCCGTTCGTCCTGAGCCTGTCGAAGGACGAACACCCCCAAGGCTACTTGTAGTCTGAACGCAGTCCAAGAGTCTAGCCGCTGAGCCTTTTTCCGAGGGATTCTTCGCCCCCCGACTGCATCGGGGTACTCAGAATGACAGAGCAGAGCAGGGTAGGTATTGGCACGCCTAGAGGCCAGGCAAACCCACTCGGACGGCCTACCCGCCTACAAAACAGAGGGCATGGGCAGCGCGGCCCAGTCGTGCCGGGCGGGGACCAACGCCTGCAGCCGGCGCAGCCCCTTGCGCGTGTCGCTGGCCATGCGGGACTGGTCGGATCGCTTCACGCGCAGCTTGAACAGCCAGTAGGTGAACGCCTTCCACTCGCTGAGCGAGAGCGACTGCCGGCGGCGCTGGGCGCGCGCCTGGTAAAAGCGGCGCAACAGCGTGGGCGTGGTCTCGCCGTACAGCCGTTGCATGACCGTGTCCTCCACTCCGTGGGGGTACGATAGGCCGCGGACTCCGCGCTCTTTCAGCACCTCCTCCTCCACCGCCAGCGTCAGCGCCTCCTCGACGACCACGCCGTAGAAGAAGTTGAGGTGGGCCCGATACTTGGTCTCGCCCAGCGCCTCTTGGAATAGACTTGGGGTCACTGGGCTGGGCAGGTTGCCGTAGAACAGCAGGTCCGCCTTCGCCTCCTCGGGCGCGGCGTCGGGCACTTCCCGCAGGAGGCGTTCCGCCAGCAGGAGCCAGTCGAACGCCTCACCCTCCAGCAGATAGACGTAATGGCGGCCTCGGTAGTGTTCCTCCGGTGCGGTCCACAGGCCCACGGCCTCCACGAGCACGCTGCTCCAGGGCCGCCCTTCCCTAAGTCCGTCGTGGAAGTGCGCTATAGCGTCTGCCGAGGGGCCACGATGGCCGTTGGTCGGCAGGGGAGAGAGGTCCGCTGTAGTGGGAGCCGGAGGCGGGGTCCACGCCGCGCCGGGTTCCTGCGAGGGATAGGAGCCGTCGGAGGAGGGTTGGGTCATCTCCTCACCCGTTGACGCCGTGGCAACGCTTGTACTTCTTGCCGCTCCCGCACGGGCACGGGTCGTTGCGGCCCACTTTGGGGATGCTCGTGGCCATTTGTGGGAAAGCGGCAGCCGTCTCAGGCATCACCGACGCGGTGCTACCAGCGCCGACGGCGGCTAACTGGCCGGCGGACCGGGCAGCACCCTTGGCACCGCCTTTCGCCGTTCGCTGGGCAGCTGCGCGGTCAATCGGAACGACGTGGTAGATGGTGTGGGCGACGTCGTGCCGCAGGCGCTCCAGCAGGGCGTTGAACTGCTCGTGGCCTTCCTTCTTGTACATGACCAGAGGGTCACGCTGTCCGTAGGCGTAAAGCCCAATGCCCTGGCGCAGGTTTTGCATGGCCGTCAGGTGCTGGACCCAGAGGCGGTCGATGGTCTGCAGCATGATGGCCCGCTCCATCTTGCGCATGCCCTCCTCGCCAAGCTCCTGCTCGCGCTGCTGGTACAGCTCCTCAGCCGCCTCCAAGACCGCACCTTCCACCTCCTGGGTGCTCCTGCTGAGGACGTAGCTGGAGGTCAGGTGAGCGGGGAGGGGAAAGGTGGTGGCCAACTCGGTCAGGAAGGTATCCGAGTCCCGTTCTTCCGGGTCGTCGTCCAGGTAGGTGGAGACCAGGTCAGCCACCTCGCCGGCGACCATCTGCTGAAGGTTCTCCTTCAAGTCCGCGCCGCCCAGGATCTGCACTCGCTCGCCGTAGATGATGCCGCGCTGGATGTTCACCACGTCGTCGTACTCGACGAGATGCTTGCGGATGTCGAAGTTATGGGCTTCGACCTTGGACTGGGTCGAATCCACCACCCTGCTGACCATCCGGCTTTCCAGCGGCACGTCCTCGCCCAGGCCGACCCACCCCATGACGGTCTTGATGCGGTCGCCGCCGAACCGGCGCATGATCTCGTCTTCCAGCGAGCCGTAGAACCGAGTGGTGCCCGGGTCACCCTGACGCCCGGACCTGCCGCGGAGCTGGTTGTCGATGCGGCGGGCCTCGTGACGCTCGGTACCAATGATATACAGGCCCCCCGCGGCGACGACGGTGTCGTGGTCACGCTGCCACTCCTCGGTGGACTCCCTGGTCCGAGGGTCGCCACCCAGTATGATGTCCGTCCCGCGGCCGGCCATGTTGGTGGCTACCGTTACGACACCGGGGCGTCCGGCCTGGGCCACGATCAGCGCTTCCCGCTCGTGTTGCTTGGCGTTGAGCACCTCGTGGGGCACCCCCCGGTGCTGCAACATTTCGCTCAGGTGTTCCGAGCGCTCGATGGATACCGTTCCTACGAGCACGGGCTGCCCCTGGCTGTGGAGCTCGGCGATATGGTCGGCCACGGCTTTGTACTTGGCGGTCTCGGTCTGATAGATGAAGTCCGGCAGGTCCTCTCGTACCACCTGCATGTGGGTGGGAATCGCCACCACATCGAGCTTGTACACCTTGAAGAACTCTTCCGCCTCCGTCATGGCGGTGCCGGTCATGCCGGCCAGCTTTTCGTACATACGGAAGTAGTTCTGCAGGGTGATTGTGGCGTAGGTGACCGACTCCTGATGGATCTGTACCTTCTCTTTCGCCTCCAAGGCCTGGTGCATGCCGTCGGCGTAGCGCCGGCCCTCCATGAGGCGGCCGGTGAACTCGTCGACGATCACGACCTCACCCTCCTGCACCACGTAGTCCTTGTCCCGCAGGTAGATGACGCTGGCCCGCAGGGCATTCTCCACGTAGTGGGTCAGCACATAGTTGGCGGGGTCGTAGAGGTTATCGATGTTCAGCAGCCGCTCTATCTTGCTGATGCCCTGGTCGGTGAGGACGACGGTACGTTCCTTCTCTTCGATCTTGTAGTCCGTGTCGAGCGCTAACTGGGGCGCCATCTGGGCAAAGGTCTGGTATAGCTTGGTGGACTCCTGGGCCGCCCCGCTGATGATAAGGGGGGTGCGCGCCTCGTCGATCAGGATATTGTCCACTTCGTCGACGATGGCGTAGCGAAGCGAGCGCTGGACCCGATTCTCCAACGCCATCACCATGTTGTCGCGCAGGTAATCGAAGCCGAACTCGTTGTTGGTGCCGTAGGTAATGTCGGCGGCGTAGGCCTCCTGACGAGAGGCGGGCCGCAGCTTGTCGTATTTGCCGCCTTCTCCCTCGGTGACGTCCGGATCGAAGAGGAAGGCTTCCTCGTGCTGAAGGCAGCCGACGGTGAGCCCCAGCGCGTGGTACACGGGCCCCATCCACGCGGCATCGCGGCGCGCCAGGTAGTCGTTCACGGTGACCAGGTGCGCGCCCTTTTCCTCTAGGGCGTTGAGGTACAGGGGCAGCGTGGCCACCAAGGTCTTCCCCTCACCGGTCTTCATCTCCGCCGCTTTGCCCTGGTGCAGCACCACGCCACCAATGAGCTGCACGTCGAAGTGGCGCATCCCAATGGTCCGCCGCGCGGCCTCGCGCACGCTGGCAAAGGTGTCCGGCAGAATGTCGTTGAGGGGAGCTCCTTTGGCGAGCCGTTGTCGAAACTCAACGGTCTTCGCCGCCAGCTCCGCGCTCGACATGGCCGTGTAGCGTGGTTCGAGCCCGTTAACGGCCCCCACGACCCACTGCAGGCGCTTCACCTGCTTTTCGTTGGAGTCGCCTACAAGGCGCAGCAGCTTGGTGACCATGATGAGGTTCCGCTGAGGCCCGGTTGAAGCCGGGCATAGCTGTTTCCATTGTATCAGGTGGACCCCATCTCAGTCCGACGTGGCGGCGGCCTGTCGGTGATGCAACCCCTGCAAAGTAATCCCTAGCACAACGCCCGCGAGCGTGGGTGGGCCTGCGCTGGCGAGAGGCAGACTTGGACCAGAATCCCAGACGGATGCGCTGGCGTGCCGAATTTCTGCTATCATGCTGCGCGATATATTGATGTCTTTGGCCGGTGCACATGCCCGGCCTCGGCACGGAGCGCTCATGACTACCGACCCAAATTACCAGTCCGACGAAGAGATACTGAAGCGGCTGCACGCACACATCGGAGAGGCGCTTGCGAAGGACACCCGGCCTGTCCGAATTGCCCGGCTTACCGAGGACGCCGGCGACTTGATAGTGGTGCTGGCCGAGCGCATCTACAACGAGCCTGAGCGCTGGGGCCTGGGACACATTCCAGGAGTGCTGCGGGACGACGTGGCCCACGACACGCTTCTGACCTTGATTCAGGAAGGAAGCGGCGTTGGCGACCGTGAGAACGCCGCCGCGTGGTTTGCCAAACAGGCCGAACGACGCTTTCAAGAGTTGTGGCTGAAGGCCGGCGACAAGAGTGCGTTGCAGGCGCCATTGCCAGAACCTGCTACCGCCGTGGAGGAGGTCACGGAGCAGGACCTGGAAGCCGCCTCCGCCCTCCTCGACGAAGAGGAGGGGCCTTGGGTACGGTTTGAGCAGCAGTTCCCTCGCGACGCCTTCGTCCTCCGGCTCCGTTATATCCTCAACCGTTCCCCGGACGATATGACGATTATGCTGGACACATCCAGCTCCAGCGCCATTCGGTCCCGGCTCAGCAGGGCGCGGAGCCGCATGCGTATGTTCTTGGAGCAGTCGGGGTACGACCGGGCGGTCATTGGCGCCCTCTTGCAGCAGTTTGGCAGCGGCCAGGCCGAAGAGGAGGACTAATGAACGCCAGCCCGAGCGAAGGGACCACCTTGGGAGTGACCAAACACGCCTGGCTTCAGTTTGCTCGCGAGGCCATCGACCGGTGGTTCCAGCATAAAGGACCACCACCCGCGGAAATCTCAAACTTCGGAAGCTTCATCCGCGACCAGCGCTACCGTGCCGGAGTCGATTTGGGAGACCTGACCGCTGATCTAGGCCTCCCGTATGAGCAAATAGTGCTGCTGGAGCAGGGGCTGTTGAAGCCGTCGGAGGTCCCAGCCCCGGCCTGGGTCCGGCTCATGCGTATCTTGGAGGGGAGAGGACAGATGGGGGGCAAGCCTGCCCCCGCGCCGATTGGAGCGCCGTCGGCCGCCTCCGAAACGAGAGTTGCGCGGGGAGACGCAACGATGACCGCGCAGCGGGGTGCGGGCGATGACACTAAGCCCATTGGGGTGGCCAGAGTTCGGGTCATCGGTGTGGGTGGCGCCGGCACCAATGCCGTCTCGCGAATGTACTCGCAGCGTATTCCTGGGGTCGAGTACCTGGCAATAAACACCGATGCCCAGCACCTGTTGAGCTCCGACGTGCCCTTGAAACTGCGGATCGGCGATCGGCTCACCAGAGGCTTGGGCGTCGGCGGCGATCCTGAAATGGGCCGAGAGTCCGCCGAGGAGTCGCGCGAGGACCTCTACGAGGCGGTCCGGGGGTGCGACATGGTGTTCATCGCCGCTGGCATGGGTGGCGGTACGGGCACCGGCGCCGCGCCCGTGTTGGCGGAGATTGCCCGGGAAAGCGGCGTGCTGACCATTGCAGTGGTCACGAAGCCGTTTTCCTTTGAGGGCCGTCAGCGCACGATCCAAGCGGAAAAGGGCATCTACTTCATAAAGGACAAGGTGGACACGCTGATCTTGATCCCCAACGATCGGCTGCTCAGTTTCTCTGACCAGCATATGACAGCCGACAACGCCTTCAATCTGGCCGACGAGGTGCTTCGTCAGGGTATCCAGTCGATCGCGGAGCTTGTGACCGTACCCGGCGAGATCAACCTGGACTTCGCCGACGTCAAGACAATCATGGCCGGGGCTGGGCCGGCATGGATGGCTATAGGGACGGCCCGGGGCGAGAACCGGGCTGTAAACGCAGCCCGCATCGCCATCGCCAGTCCGTTGCTGGACGCGCCCATCGAGGGTGCCAGACGTGTATTGCTGAACATCACCGGCGGCTCCGACCTGACCCTCCGGGAAGTGCATCAGGCCGCCGAGTTCATCAGCAACAGCGTAGACCCGGAGGCCAACATCATCTTCGGTATGGTGACGAACCCCGAGATGGAAGATGAAGTGAGGGTGACCGTCATCGCCACCGACCTTCCGGTCTATCATCAGGACCTACTGGACCCCGACAACCTGGCGACGATCCTGGAAGAGACCGTGGGTGATGCCCTAACGGGAGACGAGGAGCAGGTGCGGAGCGAGCTTCCTGCATTCCTCCAGTGGTTCCGGAACCTCGGCCGCCGCCAGAACCCGGGCCAGTAGGCGCTGCAACCACAACAGCGGCCCTCCCCGGCGCCAGGGTAACGGGACTTAGGTATTTTCGGCCTCCACCATGAGGGTTCCGCCCATGCCCGCTGCTCGCGTACCGCGACGCATTCTCAACATCTCTCCCGCCAAGCCCCTCCTCAGCGGCTTGCTCGCCCCTTTGGCAGCCTTGGGTATCCTGCTCCTCGGACCTTTGGACGCGGCAGGACAGCAGCCACCTCCGTTGGGGCCCCAGACTATCGAGCTCGCCTTTCCAGACCTCTCCTTCTCCCGCATGACCCACCTCACCCACGCCGGAGACGGCACGGACCGCTTGTGGGTGGTCCTTCAGCGTGGGCTTATCGAGGTCTTCCCCAACGACCCTGAGGTAGCGCAGGCCGGGACCTTCTTGGATATCCGGAACCAGGTCCGAACGGTGGGGGACGAAGAGGGACTTCTAGGGCTGGCCTTCGATCCTGGCTACCGCGAGTGAGCTCGTGCTGCTGGAGGTGGCGCAACCGTTCAGCAACCACAACGGCGGTAACATCGTTTTTGGGCCAGACGGGTACCTGTACGTGGGCCTGGGTGACGGCGGCTCCGGCGGAGACCCGCTTGGCAACGGGCAGGACACGTCTACGCTCCTGGGCGCGGTCCTCCGCATCGACGTGCGCGGGGCGAATGAAACGACGCCGTACCGTGTTCCCTCCGATAACCCGCTAGTGGATACGGTGGGCGCACAAGATGAGACCTGGGCTTATGGGCTACGCAACCCTTGGAAGTTCTCCTTTGACCCAGCCACCGACGCGCTGTGGCTAGCCGACGTGGGCCAGGAACGGTACGAGGAGATACACCTGGTCCAGCCGGGGCAGAACTACGGCTGGAACGTGATGGAGGGCGCGCACTGCTACGCGCCAAGGACGGGGTGCGACCAGACGGGCCTGGAGTTACCCGTCTTCGAGTACGACCACGACGAGGGCTGCTCCATCACCGGTGGGTATGTGTACCGCGGTGCGCGGCTGCCCAGCCTAGCCGGCGCCTACCTTTACGCCGACTTCTGCTCCGGTTTCATCTGGGGCCTCCGCCACGATGGGGCGGCGGTCACCGACCAGGCCCTGCTAGTGGACTCGGGCCTCCTGATACCCTCCTTTGGCGTCGACGAGGCGGGCGAGGTCTACATTCTGGCCTTCGATGGTCGCATCTACCGTTTCGTGGCCGAGGAGGCGGCGACACCGACGCCCACCGCCACTTCGACGGCCACCCCGGCCTCCAACGCCACACCCACGGCCACCGCAATCATCATTGCGACGCCTACCGTTACTCCTACTGATACTGCTACTCCCGATAATGAAGTGCCTACTCCCACTCCCGATACGCCCAGCCCCACCCTTACCCCTACCGTGCCCACGGCAACGCCCACGTTGGCCACCACCACCGCTCCAACTCCCACCGCCACCGCTGCCCCAACTACTACGCTGACTGCTCTCACCGCGGAGGACACTCCGGGTTCCGGCGCGGCCAATCTAGCCCTATTCTTGCTGGCGGCGGTCGTGGTGCTCGGAGGTGGTGGGTTCATGTTCATCCGGAGCCGGGTCTAGCCGCCCGTAACTCACCGATGCCTTGGGACCGAGACCTAACAGGCTGCTGAAAAACCCTTGGTTCGTGCTTCGACAAGCTCGTCCTGACCAGAAAAGACCCTGTCACCCTGAGCGGAGCGAAGGGTCTCTCAGGAAGAGCTGGTGAGGGATGCTTCGTCCTTCCCAGGAAGGACTCAGCATGACAGGGGGCCTTGTCCGCCGTTCACCTTGTCCGATGACGCTCTGCTCATCGGACTCTCGATAGCTCCGACAAGTCGGAGCGTATCGGAGAGCGAAACCAAAGCGAAAGGCGGCGCGGACTTTTTCAGTACCCTTCTAAGCGGCGTGGGGCAAGCCGGCCTGTTTGTCCCGGAGGACTGCGTACCGCCAGCGTAAGGCGGTGACCACCACGATGCCCGCGCCGGTGAGGATGGAAAGCGCAGCCTGGGGCCCTAGAATCTCGGCAAGCTGGCCCACCAAAATGATGCCCAAGGGGCTGACGCCGATGCCCAACGCCACGGCGCCCAGGAGGTATCTTCAAAAAGTGTGTAAACAGTCAGGCGGTGTACCCTCTCTCTGAACAACACGGGCTCGAGGCCCAAGAGAGGAGATAGACCGCCCATGAGGAAGGAAAGCACTGAGAGTAGGTCGGAGTCAAGGCCGGAGTGGGAGCAGTTGGAGGATTGGGTGCGAAGCCAGGTCCAGAGGCTGATCCAGGAGTTGCTGGAGGAGGAGGTGACGGCGTTTCTGGGAAGGGCGAAGTCGGCGCTCAGATCCGACTCGGACAACGATACCGGCTATCGGAACGGATACGGCAGAGCCCGGAGGCTTACGCTGAGTTCGGGAACGATACAGCTGAGGCGGCCGCGAGTCCGCGATACCGAGGAGCAGTTCGAGAGCCGGCTGCTGCCGCTGTTCGTCAACAGGACCAGGAAGGTTGCTGAGTTGATCCCCGAGCTGTACCTGCACGGGTCTATCCGAAGGCGACTTCGATCTGGCTTTGCGGGGGCTGCTGGGAGAGGACGCACCGGTATCGGCGAGCACGGTGGCCCGGTTGAAGTCCAAGGGGAACGATGAGCTTGCCCAATGGCGCAGCCGGCCCCTAGATGACCTGGAAGTGGTCTACATGTGGGTGGATGGAGTCTACGTCAAGGCTGGTCTTGAGAAGGAGAAGGCGGCAGTACTGGTGGTGGCGGCGGCCCTGAGCGACGGGAGCAAGGTGGTGGTGAGCGCTGTTCCCGGATACAGGGAGTCCACAGAGAACTGGTCCGATGTGCTCAGGGACATGAGGCGCCGCGGGCTGGAGTGCCCGAGGCTGGTGGTTGGGGACGGACACCTGGGCATCTGGGGAGCTCTGCGCAACGTCTATCCGCAGGCGGCAGAGCAACGCTGCTGGAACCACAAGATCGTAAACGTGCTCGCCAAGCTTCCAAAGCGACAACAGGACCAGGCCAAGCTCATGCTGCGTACTATCCCCTACGCGCCGACTCGGACAGAGGCTGAGCGGCTCAGGACGGTGTTCACCAGGTGGTGCGGCGACCATTCCTACGAGGCGGCCTCAGAGGCCTTGGAGCGGGACTGGGACCGCATGGTCACCTTCTATGACTTCCCAAAGGAGCACTGGGGGCACCTTCGCACGACGAACCCGGTAGAATCACCCTTCGCGGCCCTCAGGCTTCGGACCGATGCCGCCAAGCGCTACAAGAGGGTCGATCGGGCGATAGCGGTGATCTGGAAAATGTTGATGGTCGCCGAACAGCGCTTCAGGCGTCTGAAGGCCCCTGAGTTGATCGAAGACGTCTATCTCGGTGCACAGTATGCGGATGGAATCGCCATTGAATCAACGGCTGAGAAGGTCGCCGCCTGATGTCGTTTACACACCTATTGACGTAACCTCGCGCCCAGCGCGCGGCCACGCAGGCCTGGAGGTGCAGCCTGCAGCACCAGGATGGGTTGCATAATCGCGAAGCCAGACATGACGAAACCGGCTATGAAGAGCAGGGCAACGGACAACGGATAGACCTGGGAAAAGGAGAAACCGAAGACCGCCACGAGCATGAGGATGGCGCCGAGGCTGTAGGTGCTCCCTTGACGGTGGAACCGGCCTGTGGCTATGAAGAGTGAGCCGGTGATTGCGCCGATGCCGATGGCGGATGCCATGACGCCGTAGAGGGCCGCACCCGCCCCCAGCACGTCGCGCGCGATGACCGGGACCATCTGCATGTAGGGAAACCCGAAGAAGTTCAGCGTCACGGTGATCATGAGCGCCGCCCAAATGACGGGATTGTCCTTTAAGCTGCGAAGCGCTTGGATCTGGGACAGCGGAGTCCGTGCCGGCCCCGTGGCTGCGGGGAGCGGTGGCATGCGAAGGAAGAGGATGAGCAGAAAGCCGGTGAAGTAGAGCAAGAGGATGCCGATGTAGGCGGCCACGAAGCCACTCAGAGAGATGAGCACCCCCGCCATGAGGGGGCCCGTCATGTTGCTGCCGGTCTGCACCGCGGTGTCGAGAGAAATGGCGTTGACCAAGCGCCGTTCGGTGAAAAGATCGGAGAACAGAAGGAGGCGGCAGGAGAAGTCGGTAGTCCAGGCGACGCCGGTGAGAAAAACAGCCACGTACGCGTACCAAAACTGCATGGAGTCCATGGCCAGGAGCAGGAGCACGGCACCGGCGACAGCCGTGTTCAGGAGCTGGGCAGCCGCCAATAGGCGCACCTTGGGCAGGCGGTCCGCCAGGCCGCCAATCAGCAGGCCCAGTAGGAACATGGGCGCCGTGCGAAACACGCCCACCAACGCCACCTTCGACGGAGAGTTGGTCAGCTCCAGCACCAGCCAGAGGAGCGCGGCCATCTCCCCCATGCGCGCGACGTAGTAGCACCACGACGCCGCCCAGATGAGGCGGAACCGCGGCTCGCGCAGCGCCTGGAAGGTGAGGCCGTCCGTGGAGAGCGGCCTAGGCTGGGCTTTATCGGATGATGCCAACGGTCCAAGTCCTGCGGGGCCTTGGCGGAATTAGGGCCACGTCCTAGCAAGGGACGTTGAGGGCGCCCCGACAAGTCGGGACGCCCTCAACCATACATCTATCCTTCTCAGTAGCGCGGCTTACACCGGCCAACCCGCGGGTCGCTAACGGGCGCCCTGGCCGGCGGCGGCCGGCGCCTCTGCGGTCTGCCTTGGCCGGACCGGGCCACCCTGGTGCTCGAAGCAACCCACGTCGATGATGGTCCCGCTGATCTGCGCCGATTCGTCGGAGAGGAGGAAGGCTATGGCGTACGCTACTTCCTCCGTTTCAGTCCTCCTGCCGGTGACGGTGCCGAGGCTGCCGCCTCCGCCCCCAGGCCTAACTTGGCCACCCGCCTGGGTAAAGTCCCGGGGCCCCTCGGTCATTCCGGTAAGGGGCCCGCCACCCGGAATCACCATGTTCACGCGGATGTGCTCGTGGATGTAGTCGTAGGCCAGGGCCTGGCTAAAGGCGTACAGCCCACCCTTGCTGGCGCAGTAGGCCTGGAGGTTGCCCCGTCCCCACTGAGAGCCGGAGCCGGTGTTCACGATGGCCCCGCCCCCCTGGGAGATCATCTGTGGCAGCACCGCCTTGGTCATCAGGTACGGGCCCTTCAGGTTCACCTCCATCACCTTGTCCCAGACATCCTCCGGGGTGTCCAGCAGCCTGCCGCTGGGGTGAATGGCGGCGTTGTTCACCAGCCCGTTGATCTGCCCGTACTTCTCCATGGTGAAGTCCGTCACCCGCTGCACGTCTTCGGGCTTGGAAACGTCGGCCTCCAGCAGGTCGGCGTCCAAACCCAGGGAGTCGAGTAGCTCCCTGGTGCCGTCGGTCCCGTTGGCCGCCTCGCTGCCTATCTGCTTTGAATCGAGGCCAAAGGCCACGACCTGGTGGCCCTTCTCGGCCAAGACCCGCGTAATAGAACGCCCGATGCCGTAGTTCCCGCCTGTCACAATTACCACATTCTTGTCGCTCATGGGTTCACCTCTCTGGCCCGTCATAGGGCCGCTTGGTCTGGAGTTGTACCGCTGGCAACGGTCCCCACCGATGCGCGCCCATCGGGTGGTGGAGGCCTTCCGGCGGCACTGTGCGCGCCATGCTAGCAGCGGCCCTCTTCATCGTCAATTCGACGGTCCTTTTGCTGAGACATACCCCTCGCTGGCATGTCACGAAGCGATGCATTCCAATAGAACGGACAGGCCGGTAGAATGGGCTGGCTGCCCCCACCCCATAGATCTGGAGTCCCGTCTCTGCAATACGCTTACGGATTGCAATTGCGAGGCCCGACGAAGGAAGGCCGTGGCAATCTGGTTGCGGGATCCACCCGCCCTTCAGATTGCTTCACCCCCCCGATAATTCGGGGGCCTCGCAATGACATTGGCGAAGAACTTCGGGAACTACATACGAGGTGTCGAACCCATGGACGTTCAACAGCTTCGAGACTGCCTGCCGGTTACGAACGAGCTCGTCTACATGAACACGGGCTGGGCCGGTCCCACGCCTGCACCCGTGCTCCAGCGCATTAGCGAAACGCTGGAGCGGGAGGCGCAAGTAGGGCCAGCCAGCGCCGCGGGACTCGCCTTCACCAGGGGGGTGACCGAGGAGGCCAGGGTGGCTATCGCCAGCCTGCTGGGCGCCCAGGCGGAGGACGTGTGCATCACCCACAGCACCACCGAAGGGGTGAACGTGGTCCTACACGGCATGGAGTGGAAGCCCGGGGACGAGCTACTCATCTGCGATCTGGAGCACCCGGCGTTGGCCGTCCCCTCCGGCGTGCTGGCCGAACGCTACGGCGTGAAGGTGGTCCAGCCGCACATCGGGCCCCAGGCCGGGCAGGGCGAGATCTTGGAAGCGGTGGTGTCGGCGTTGACCCCCAAGACCAAGCTGGTGGCCCTGAGCCATATCCAGTTCACCTGCGGACTGCTCATGCCGGTCCGTGAGATCGCGCGGGCTGCCCACGAGCGAGGTGTGCCGTTCCTGGTGGACGGCGCTCAAAGCGTCGGTCAGCTTGAGGTCGACGTGGAGGAGCTGGGGTGCGACTTCTACACGGTCTCAGGCCAGAAGTGGCTGATGGGCCCAGTCGGGACCGGTGCCCTGTATGTTCGCGGCGACTACCGAGAGAGGCTGGAGCCCCTCTTCACTACCAACGCCATCGCCGACGACCGAGGCCAAGGCCGTTCGCCGCTGTCCCGGTTCGCCGTCGCCTCCCAGAGCCCTGGGCTGGTCGCCGGCTTTACCGAGGCCGTCCGCATCGCCGCCGAGACCGGCATGGCGCGCATCGAAACGCACGTGATGGGCACCGCCAACCTGTTGCGAGAAGCGGTGGCCTCAATCCCAGGCGCTACGCTCCTTAGCCCGGAAACGTCGGAGTCCGCGTGCGGGCTCGTGGCCGTGGACCTGGAGGGCTGGTCGCCGGGCGACGCGGTAGCCGACTTGCAGGAACGGTCTGGCATCGTCGCCAGGGTGGTCCACAACCCGGACGGCGTGCGGTTTAGCACCGCGTACTTCAATACGGAGCAAGAGGTGGAGCAGGTGGCCGCGGCGCTCGAGCGGATGGTCACTGAGGGCCGGGCACGCGGATAATCAGCAGACCCTGACACCCGCCTTGAACACCGCCGCTACCTTCCCTACGTCGGCGATCTGCACGTCGGGACTACCGTCGACCACCAGTAGGTCGGCCTCCATGCCGGGGGCGATGGTGCCCACGGAGTCGGAGAGGCCCAGGGCCTGAGCGCTGGCACCCGTGGCGGCGACTACCGCCTGCATCGGGGTGAGGCCGCCCGCCACCATGGCGTCCAACTCCCAGTCGAAATGACCGAAGGGATAGACCCCCCACCCGCAGTCGGAGCCCGCTATGAACCTGACGCCCAGCTCCACCAGGCGGCGGGTGTGGGCCAGGAGCTGCTCGTGGTTCGCCCGCATCCGGTCCAGCTGCGTCTCCTCCTCGGGGGTGGCCTCCCCGCGTTCCTTCTTGGCTTGGAGCGCGAAGAGCCGGGAGCGGGTGATGTGCAGCGTCGGGGCCACCCACACCTCGTGCTCCACGAGATGGTTGGCTAGCTCCTCATCCAGGTGGCGGGCGCCGGTGGAGTCGGTGAACCAGCCGTGCATGATCCCGTCGAACCCGGCGTCCACCACCATCCGCATCGCCACGTTGGTGCGGCAGTGGGCGGTGACCAGCTTGTTGCGCCGGTGCCCCTCCTCCACGATGGCCCGCAGCTCCTCGGCGGAGAAGGCGGGACGGAACGGGTCCGTCCCCATGGTGCTGCCGCCGGTGGCCATGACCTTGAGGAAATCGGCGCCCTCCTTGATGAGCTGGCGGGCCGCGTGGCGTACGCCGTCCACTCCGTCGGCCTCCGATCCCATGAACCAGCAGTGGCCGCCCGTGGTGGTGATGGGCCGCCCCGACACCAGCATCCGCGGGCCTTTGATGAGCCCCTGCTGGATCCCTTCCTTGAGCGAGAAGGTGGTGTGGTGCCAGCCGCCGCAATCGCCGACGGTGGTGACGCCGGTCTGCAGGGCGATGCCCGCGTTGTGCGCCGACCGCAGGAGCCGCAGGTCGTCGCTGTCGTTGACGTGGACGTCCTCGCCCCGGCGTCCGTTGCCCGGCATGTTGGTGTGGGTATGGCTATCGATGAGTCCCGGCAGCAAGGTGGCGGACGGGAACTCCAAAACCTCGCCAACCGCCCCGTCCGGCAGTCCCAACTCATGGTCGGGCCCCACCGCCTGGACCTTCGTGCCTTGCAGGAGCACGGCCACGCGCTCTTGCGCCGGCGTGCCGGTGCCGTCGAGCATCCGTCCCACCCGAAGGAGGGTCAACGAGTCGTTGCTTTGGAGTGTCATACCTACCTCTCGCGATGCCCTTTGGCCTGGCGCCGCGGCCCGTATTATACTCAACGCATCTTTCGCAGGAGTGGGCACATGCCGTTAATTCCGGTGCGCGACATCACGGTCTACTACGAGGTCCAGGGTTCAGGGCCACGCCTCCTCTTTATCGGCTCCAGCGGTGGAGAGCTTCGGCATGGGTCGATGGCTTTCAACAGTCCCCTGGTAAGCAGCTTCGAGGTGCTTGCGTACGACCAGCGGGGCCAGGGTCGGACGGACGCGCCCGATGCTCCGTATACCATGGCCGACTACGCCGCGGATGCCGCCGGCCTGCTGGCGGCGGTGGGATGGGACCGATGCCTCGTGGTGGGGTTCTCCTTCGGCGGCATGGTGGCCCAGGAGCTGGCCATCCGCTACCCGGAACGGGTCGAGCGCATGGTGCTCATCAGCACCTCCAGCGGCGGAGCGGGCGGCAGCTCGTATCCGCTCCACGAGTTCGACGAGCTGGCACCCGAGAAACGCGCGCAGCGCATGATGGAGATCATAGACTCGCGTCACGACGCAGCTTGGCGAGCGGCCAACCCGGAACGAGTCCAGGTGTCGGTGGCCCAGGCGACAGGCCGTGAGGACGTCGACCCGGCTGAGGCGCAGCGCCAGGCCGTCGGCCGACGCCGGCTGATGGACGCACGGAAAACGCACGATACCTATGACCGCCTTCCAGCGCTACAGGTACCGGTGCTGGTTGCCGGCGGGCGCTACGACGGCAACACCCCACCAGCTACCGTCGAAGGACTGGCGCGACCCATACCCGGTGTCGAGCTGGAGATCTTCGAGGGCGGACACCTCTTCTTCCTCGCCGACCCACGGGCGTGGGAGCGCATCTCCGCCTTCCTGCTGGGGTAACGCCTTCTACCTGGCTGCTGCTTCGGTGCACAAATCTCTTTACAAATAGCAGGGTGTCCGGGTAGGCCAACGCAAGGTGGTTTTTCCCACCCACCCGCCCCGGAGCGCAGATCCGACTAGCAGGGGTACCCCCCAGCCCCTGGGGTTCAGGGGGCGGGCCCCCTGAGACGCTTGTGGGTGGGTGGGAATGACCAGGTATTTCTGCAAGCAAGCACTACACCACCCAAAAGTAAGGGACCTCCCATCACGGTCTGAGGGAGGTCCCTTTCCTGGACGTATATCTTCGAGTACCGGCTAGGGCCACAACCCCTTCTCGCGCAAGTCGTCCCAGCTATCCGCCTCCATGAGCTGTTGCCAGAAGTGGTAGGCGCCCCGCTGGTTCTGCTCCGACGGCTCCCGGTTGGCGGCCGTCCGCTTCGGGGTGAAGGTCCCATGCTGCGGCAGGCCGAACTCCTCCAACAGCGGGTGGCTGTGGATCTCTCGGCTCAGGCCCATGGAGTAGTCGTAGGGGTAGCGACGGGCGATGACGCCCTTGCTGGCTTTGTGGGCGTAGTTCCAGTTCTCCATGTCGTCCGACTCGGTGAGGCCCGCGGGACCACCGTAGCGCATGTAGTAGTGCCGCAGCACGTCCTTCACCTCTTGCGGCATGTCCCGGTGCACGTAGTAGAAGCGCCAGCACTCGGTCCAGTCAGGCCCGGCGGGGTGCCAGGTACAGATGCTGTTGTTGGTCCCCTGGGTACCGTTGGGGAAGATGTTGCCGTTCCCGGCCCGCAGGCGCCAGTGCTTGCCCATCACCTGCTTGCGGCGCGCATAGGCGTCTCGGAAGTACTCCTCCACGATAGGCTGGTTCTGGTAGCTGTTGACGTAAGGGAAGTCCTCCGGCCAGATACGCACGCCGAGACGGCCGGAGCCGTGGTGGGAGACCTCAAAGCTCAGGGAGTCTGACGATTGCTGGGCTGCCCGCTGCAGCAGGTTGCCACGGCCTTGGCCGCCGCCAGGGTTGATGCCGACGATCTCCACCGAGTGGTGGGTTGGCGTGCCGTGGTAGCCGTCGCCCAAGAAGTTCTCGGCGCCGAACTTCCAATTGGAGGAGAAGAGCCACTTGAGGACCCCTTGCACCTCGATGTCTGCCTCCGTGCCGTCTGGTTTGTCGAAGTGCAGGCCGAGCCCCGGCTCGTTGTCCCCGATGTACTCCAGGAATGGTGGCGCCTGGGGGTCCCACGTGGCCCAAATGGTGCCTCGGTAGCTGGCCATCTGCGCCACTTCCACCAGCCCCCATTGGCTCTTGTCCAGCTCCTCCCGGTATGCGTCCTTGTACCGCGGTACGCCTACCAGGCTCCCGTCGCCCGCGTAGCTCCACCCGTGGTACGGGCACGTGAACACCGGCGTGTTCCCCTCGTCGTACCGGCACACCTTCATCCCCCGGTGACGGCACGAGTTCAGGAACACGTGGACCGTGGTGTCCCGGTCCCGGCTCAGGATGACCGACTCCTCTCCCATGCGCGAGACGAAGTAGTCGTCGGGCTTGCGCACTTGGTCCTCGAACCCCACGAACAGCCAGCAGCGGGCGAACACCCGCTCCTTCTCGATCTCGTAGAGCTCCGGGTCCACGAAGATGTCGCGGCTCACCAGGCCCTTTCCCCGGTTCACTAGCTGTCCAGCGCTCGGGCCTCCGATGTCGAGTGCCATATGAGTACCTCCTACCTTTGGCGTCCTGCTTCTGAGGGTCCGCTCCTCGTCAACTTAGCGCGACTCCATTACGATTACAGTGAATTTTATCCCGGCAAAGGAACGATAGCAAGGCAAAAACGGGCTAGCCATGCGAACTCTGCCGTGTTAGCTGTCAGGCACTGCTATGATGGCGCCGTGAAGACCGTACTACCGTTGCTACCGCTTCTCGCCTCAGCGTCATTACTAGTGGCAGCCTGCGCTTAAGCCGACGCAACCTTCCTGTCGGTTCTGCTACCAGCTGTGACCACTTGACGCCCAATGGACATTATGGAACACAGGCCGTCGATTCCAATCGAACTCTTGACCAACTCAAGCCAGGTTTCTGACCTAGCGCCTATCTTACTCAGGGAGCGCTGTATCGCTGTGGACACCGAGTCGAACAGCCGGCACAGATACCCCGAGAGGGTCTGCCTAGTTCAAGTGGCGACCACCAGCAAGGTTTACCTGATCGATACGCTTGCAGTTGATGACATGAAACCGATAGGCGGAGTATTGGCAGATGCAACGGTAGTAAAGGTAATTCAGGGCGCTGAGTATGACATACGGTGCCTCGACAGAGAGTGGGGATTTCGGGTACGGAACCTCTTCGATACGTCCATCGCAGCCCGTTTCGTCGGTATGGAGCAGAACGGACTGGCAGCCCTTACCGAGACGCTGCTGGGGGTGCGCATCCCAAAAGATGCCCGTATTCAAAAAAGCGACTGGTCTCGTCGGCCGCTTAGTCAGGAGGGTTTGGATTACGCGGCTACGGATGTCTGGTACCTGCTGAGTATCCAGAAGGCGCTCGAGGGTAGTCTCCGAACTCTTGCAAGGACACAATGGGTTTCTGAGGAGTGCGCTCGCTTGGAAGAGGTCCGTTACGTTGCCCTGGACCCGGAAACGGTGTTTCTATCGATGAAAGGCATCCATAGGCTAGATGGGCAAGCAAAGGCGGTCTTGAAACGACTGTACATGGTGAGAGAAGCCGAGGCTCGGCGTCTCAACCGACCTCCCTATTACGTTCTGCCGCACGAAACTCTCATCCATTTGGCAACCAATCCCCTTTCTGATCTAGCCCCAATTCCTTCGCTTAGGAGGCAAGTTGACTCCCGTTTTGGCAGGCTTTTGCGTGCTGCGCTACATAAGGGTTTGACGGATCCACCGATTAGTAATCGAATCCGGCGCAACATACGATCGATGACACCGATCGAAAGCGAACGATTGCAGGTACTGAAGAATTGGCGAGTGAACCTGGGGAGGCAGCTGTCTATTGATCCAGCCCTACTATGGCCGATGGTGAGCCTGGAACGCCTCGCAAAGGCCCCTCTCACATTGAGTGCAGAGATCACGTCACCTGAGGTGCGACAATGGCAACGGGAACAATTCGCTACGTCACTGGACGCGTCTCTCGTCTAAATGGGCACCGTGAGACACGGTGCCGGTGTTCCGAATGACTGTCCTAGGTACATGTTTAGCGTAAACCGGCACGTTTCGTCGCGCGGCTGCTGTCCGTTTTGACCAGACCTTAGCGGAGGCCAAGGCAAAGCTTGTTGCAAATTAGCTGTGGTCTGTTTAGCAGGCTACGGCCCGCCAGCATGTGGCTGGTTTTGACCCGTGCAGGCCAGGCGGGTTCAGTCTTCAAAGCCGCTGCGGCGATGGATTGTGCCACCAGTTTCGCGGTAGCACGCTAGCAACATGCAGATGATAGTGATCCCAGCTACTCGATGGCGTGCCAGTTGGCTGGCAGCTCCGGCATAGGCCAAGCTGGGTCCGGCGTCCACCGCTCCCAACCATCTCCGAAAGGCGAGCTCCTGGCCTCCAGTCTTGCCAGAGCGCGCTGCCCTTCCGCTCGAATCTCGTCTGCCTGGGCCTGCGATACGAATCCGAGGGTGATGGCCTCGGCAAGCTCGTCTTCATCTTTCCAGCGCCAGGTGGTCAAATCCGGCTGGATGACTATGTCCAGCATATGGTCCTGGTAGTCGATGCCGATGGACGTGCGCTCGTAGCTTTCGAGGTTCACATACCAGAGGCATGACCCATCTTCTTTCCGGAACCATGCGTACGAGTGCCGGTCTCCTGAGTACATTATTCGAATCATGCTCATCTCCCAATTGGCATCACGTAGCTGCCAGTCGCCAACTGGTAGACGGACTGCTGGGTAAGTATGCGGTAGCTTGGATGGAGTGCCGGCCGGATGATAGAGCACCAAGGCCTGCTCTGAATCCTGCACCACTGTCATGGCCCACGCCGTTAGAATCTTGCCGTTCCACAAGCCACGCACAACGGCCTGGGTGCCAGGCTTCCATCTTTTGAGTGTAGAACGTCAGCGATAATGGGACACATATGGGAGGTGGAAAACCCGAGAGTCTGAGAGTGGTGTGAGCTCCTGTAGTGAGGGTAGAGTACCTCAGGAAAGGAGCAGAAGTGTCCCAGCCAGATACAGACAAAGCCAGGGTCGCAGACCGGCGGAGCGAGGAGACTCGTTCCTTCGTCCGCCAGGTGAGAGCGGCAACGCGGCGCAAGTACACCCCTGAAGAGAAGATCCGCATTGTCTTGGAGGGTTTCCGTCGCGAGGTCACCGTGAACGACCTGTGCCGGCGGGAGGGTATCAAGCCCCACTCCTACTATGCATGGACCAAGGAGTTCATGGAGGCAGGTAAGGAGAGGTTGTCCCGCGACACCGTGCGAGATGCCACGCGGCAGGAGATCGTGGAGCTCAGGCGGGAGAACGGCGAGCTGAAACAGCTCGTCGGCGAGCTCTCACTCCAAGTGTCCCGTCTGAAAAAAACGGCCATCCCGACGCTGGTAGACGGCGCAGGTACCGCAGGATGAGTGCCCTTAAGAAGGCGACGATCCTGGCCAGTGTAACCACATCACCACTGGCCAAGCGTCGGATGCTCAGAGACCTGGGTGTTCCCAAGAGCACCTACTATCGGTGGTTGAGACTACAACAACATCACCAGGGCCTCGAGGATCGACCTGGAGTCAGCACCCCACCGTGGAACCGCCTTAGGTCTCAGGAGGAACGGTCGATCCTGGAAGCGGCCAGGGAGATGCCGGAGCTAAGTAGCCGTCAGTTGGCAGCGTGGACCACGGACAACCTGGGCTTCGCTGTATCCGAGTCCACTGTGTATCGCATCCTGCGCAGGGAGGGTCTGGTGAAGTCACCCGGGATGCAGTTGAAGGCCTCTCAAGAGTACCACCGTAAGACCACTGGCCCTCACCAGATGTGGGCTACCGATGCCTCCTACTTCAAGGTCATCGGATGGGGCTACTACTACCTGGTCACTGTGATGGACGACTATTCCCGCTTCATACTCTCCTGGAAGCTGCAGCGGGACATGACTACCGACTCTCTCATCGAGGTGGTCCAGGAGGCTGTAGACAAGACTGGCATGACCGAGGTCCCGGTGGCCGACCGGACCAGCTTGCTCTCGGACAACGGCTCAGGATATTTGTCCCGTGGCTTCAGAGACTACCTGCGCCTGGTGGGAATCAAGCACATCCGGGCTGCACCCTTCCACCCTCAGACCAACGGCAAGCTGGAGCGCTATCACCAGACTATCAAGAGAGACGTCAAACAGGTCCCCTACGAGATGGCTTCCGATCTGGAGGCTGCCCTTGCCGCCTTCGTGGCCTACTACAACTACAGGCGCTATCACAAGGCGCTGGGCAATGTGACACCTGCAGATGTGCTCCACGGGAGGCGGGAACGGATACTGCAGCGCAGGAAGGAGGTGCAGGCTCACACAATCGAACGGCGAAGGCGCTACAACAAGACCCTCAGGGAGCTCACCAAGCCCTCTCCCGATCTCTAATCTCTCGGGTCTCAAAGTGTCCCACTTTCGCTGGTTGCCAACAATTGCCGACTTTGATATATAACATGGGTCACCATAGAAGGAGCAAGGGGTTCCGTGAATCGGGTCTGAACGGAGAGCAACACCGTCTGTTCTAGCCACTGAGACCCGCTGTCGCGTGTCGCCAGTACGAGATTACCTGGGTTTGCGTTAAACTTGAGGGGCGATCGTCGAGTCCCCGACAACATTCGGAGTCGTTAAGTGAAATGCTGACCAACCTGCGCATAACAAATTTCAAAAGCATCGGCAGCGAGGGCGTTAGGCTGAACTTGAGGCCGCTCACACTTCTTGTGGGCCCCAATGGCGGAGGCAAATCCAGCATCCTAGAGGCGATTATGTCAGTCGGGCCTCAATTTGGTTTTGACCGCCTGCCGCATACGCCTGAAGCCCGAGAACTGGGACATATGAGCCGCGCCAGCTGGACCGTCCAGTTCGGACTAGAGAACAACGTCGGTGCCCGGGTGGCCATGCCTCGCGCGCTAATCGCTTATTTACGAAATGACTTGCCTATTCCTGAGCAATCTAGCTCTGCATACACGCGAAGGCAGATACTTCAGCAATTGAGGCAAAAAGTTTTCTTCATGTCGGCACTGCGTGGGAACATCCCACACGCAGAGATACCGTCGCGTCGAGGAAACAGATGGTCAGGACCTTATGGTGAACACCTAACTTCTTTCCTTGTCCGTCTCAATGACGCCGAATTCATGGCTCAAAAGAGTCAGATTGGCGAATGGGCTGCTGAGTTTGGAATCTCTGATTTGTGGACTGGTCTTCGAGATGGAGGGCTAACCATAATATATAAGGACTTCGAAACGCTCCTACGAGGCCGGCTTGCTAGCCACGGGGCTCGCCAGGTTCTGGCTCTAGTTGCGAACCTGCTTGGCACCCCTCCGAGCAGCATCTTCTTAATTGAAGAACCAGAAATCAGCCTCCATCCTGAACATCAAGTAAAGGTCGTTGATTTGTTTGCAGCCGCTCTGGTTCAGGGAAAACAAATCATTTCGAGCACTCACAGCCAATTCCTCTTAGTCGCGCTAGGAAGGGCGGTACGTAACAAACAGATAAATTCCGATGACATAAACATCTATCACGTGCAGAAGGAACAAGCAGGAACCACAGTTACACCGCTTCAAGTTACTTCTTCAGGTCACATTGAGGGATGGATCCCTTCCTTTTCGGACATCGAGCGAGACTTGCTAAAGGATGCCCTAAATGCCCTGACCGAGGGTTAGGCTGTGCCGGAACCACGCGGAACGAGAATCGTCTTGAATTCCTTTGTCTTTTATCAGGAGCTAATTAGTGCCGCACTTGGCGACATCCCAAGACCAGGCTCTCTATACAATGTCATCAAATCAAACGGCCATAAGGTCGTGATTACACACAAGGCCACTAGGCACAGCATATCTGGGGAGTATGAAACTCAGGCATCCCAAGCTGAAATAACAATTGACACCCTGATCTGGGCTATCCAGCAATTGAGTCACGAGGGGATTATCGTTGAGGTTAGGAATCTTGATCCTAAGCCCACGGTAGCGGGCGTACGACAAGAGCATAAGGTATTCATAGAAGATGCAATAAGATCCAGAAGTACATATCTAGTCACGCGACGCGAGCAATGGTTGGAGCATGCAGGTGACTTGAACCACCAACATGGGATAACCGTTGTTACGCCCGCCAGGTATATAGACCTAGAAGGCCCCTAGTGTGGTGACGTTTACTAATTAGCCGAACTCGTGAAAGATGGTAACGATGGCCCGCCCGGTGGGAATCGAACCCACGACCCTCGGTTCCGAAGACCGATGCTCTGTCCGCTGAGCTACGGGCGGGAGCCTGATGATGCAGCCGTCGATGCCGTTACCCACCAGCACGGAGCGCCCTGATGGCAACATTTTGGCAACATTGATTCTAGCATGGCCCCTTAAAGGGCCTCGCCGAGGCGTAGGCGCGCAGCCAGGCGCTGGGCTGCGCGTTCCGTCATGCCAGGAAGGAATTGCTGGTACACGTCCAGGGTGATCTGCGCTGAGACGTGCCCCAGGAAGAGGACAAGCCCGTGCCTTCGCGTTAGACTACGCCCCATGCTCAAGGCAACACACCTGTCTCCCCTTTTACTCCTACTGCTCTTCTTGGCAGCCTGTGGCCAGCCGGAACCCACGGCTACCAACTCACCTGTGCCGACTCCCACTCCTACCGCTACTCCTATGTCGACAGCGACGCCCACCGCAACGCCTACGGCTAATCCTACTTCCACTCCGACAGCGACGCCCTTCCCAACGCTAACGCCCCAGGAAGCCGCCGCCATCGACGACGATATCAACAGCGTCATCGACATAGCCAGGACCAGGATGGCTGCACTGAGGACCGCGCATTACTCCATCGATGCCGAGGGTCAGGGATCCAAGCTGGAGTTTGATGTGCGATTCCCGTATGAGGTACGGGGGGTGATAACGGGGTCTGGCGATCCGGAGGAAGTTGGGCTCCTCATGACCAAGGGCAAGGCATTTACGGGCAATCCGAACGGTTCATGTTGGTCGGAAAGGTCTACCCCGTTTGCCATTGTCGTTATTTTCGGTCTCGACGTCATTTCGCTAGAGGTATCTTCAAAAAGTGTGTAAACAGTCAGGCGGTGTACCCTCTCTCTGAACAACACGGGCTCGAGGCCCAAGAGAGGAGATAGACCGCCCATGAGGAAGGAAAGCACTGAGAGTAGGTCGGAGTCAAGGCCGGAGTGGGAGCAGTTGGAGGATTGGGTGCGAAGCCAGGTCCAGAGGCTGATCCAGGAGTTGCTGGAGGAGGAGGTGACGGCGTTTCTGGGAAGGGCGAAGTCGGCGCTCAGATCCGACTCGGACAACGATACCGGCTATCGGAACGGATACGGCAGAGCCCGGAGGCTTACGCTGAGTTCGGGAACGATACAGCTGAGGCGGCCGCGAGTCCGCGATACCGAGGAGCAGTTCGAGAGCCGGCTGCTGCCGCTGTTCGTCAACAGGACCAGGAAGGTTGCTGAGTTGATCCCCGAGCTGTACCTGCACGGTCTATCCGAAGGCGACTTCGATCTGGCTTTGCGGGGGCTGCTGGGAGAGGACGCACCGGTATCGGCGAGCACGGTGGCCCGGTTGAAGTCCAAGGGGAACGATGAGCTTGCCCAATGGCGCAGCCGGCCCCTAGATGACCTGGAAGTGGTCTACATGTGGGTGGATGGAGTCTACGTCAAGGCTGGTCTTGAGAAGGAGAAGGCGGCAGTACTGGTGGTGGCGGCGGCCCTGAGCGACGGGAGCAAGGTGGTGGTGAGCGCTGTTCCCGGATACAGGGAGTCCACAGAGAACTGGTCCGATGTGCTCAGGGACATGAGGCGCCGCGGGCTGGAGTGCCCGAGGCTGGTGGTTGGGGACGGACACCTGGGCATCTGGGGAGCTCTGCGCAACGTCTATCCGCAGGCGGCAGAGCAACGCTGCTGGAACCACAAGATCGTAAACGTGCTCGCCAAGCTTCCAAAGCGACAACAGGACCAGGCCAAGCTCATGCTGCGTACTATCCCCTACGCGCCGACTCGGACAGAGGCTGAGCGGCTCAGGACGGTGTTCACCAGGTGGTGCGGCGACCATTCCTACGAGGCGGCCTCAGAGGCCTTGGAGCGGGACTGGGACCGCATGGTCACCTTCTATGACTTCCCAAAGGAGCACTGGGGGCACCTTCGCACGACGAACCCGGTAGAATCACCCTTCGCGGCCCTCAGGCTTCGGACCGATGCCGCCAAGCGCTACAAGAGGGTCGATCGGGCGATAGCGGTGATCTGGAAAATGTTGATGGTCGCCGAACAGCGCTTCAGGCGTCTGAAGGCCCCTGAGTTGATCGAAGACGTCTATCTCGGTGCACAGTATGCGGATGGAATCGCCATTGAATCAACGGCTGAGGAGGTCGCCGCCTGATGTCGTTTACACACCTATTGACGTAACCTCTTTCGCCGATCCTCCAGGCCCAGCTTGACCTGACGGACTCCATCCTCAACTTAGAGCACGTCCCTGACGAAACGGCAGAAGCCTTCTACCACTTTCGCTTCGACATAGACTGGCCCTTGTGGTTCACCCTCTGGATGCAGGGGCTCGATGAGGCAACCGGCGAGGAGACAGCGAACGCGATGTATCCTCTGGAGAGCCGCGAGGCCATGTTGAGCGGCGGAACCCAAGGGACCGCTTACAAAGGCGAGGTCTGGATCGACAAGGAAACCCTCCGCGTCCACCGTTTCCTTTGGGAGCAAGTCTCCACATTGACAGGACTCGCCCAGTACACTTGGGACGTAACGGTGTCGCGCTTCGACCAAGCGGTCCCCGAGGTGCCAGACCTCGAGGCCATCGCCAGTGTGGGCCCATGCACGGAAGACGGCCGACCAGGGTCTACAACGACGCCTACTCCTACGCCAACGGCCACCCCGACAACCGCTCCAGAGGCCAAAACCGCGGCCACACCCACGCCGACAACCGCTCCAGAGGACATAACCGCGGCCACGCCAATGCCGACGGTCGAGCCGCCGTGCTTGATCGGTCAAGGGGCGCTTTCAGATGTCGGCGTCGATCAGAGTAATGAGGCTCCCTGGGATGGAGCGTCGACCAACATTGCCCCGGAGAACGGTGCGGGACAGTCCTTCGTGCCGGTGAAATCTCCGCTCATATCCGTGGACGTTGAGATAACTAGCAGTAACGGCCATCTAGGCGGGGACACCATAACCATGAAGATTATCGGCGAGGACGAGGCGATCCTTGCTTCAAGCTCGATACATGTTTGCTTGAGCTTCCAAGGCTGGATTCGATTTTTTATGTCTCAGCGAGGAGTAACGGTTGACCCGGGCATAACCCTCGTAATTCGGCTTGAGGATACCGGCAAGGGGGGGTTCGGCTGGAAGTACGGGGGCGATACCTATCCGTCCGGCTCAAGGGTTTTCTTCGGATCACCCCAAGATGGTGACTTTTTCTTTCGGACCTACTGATCTGGAGCTTGAAGGAGGGCAGACCCGCCAAAGTGTGAAGTAGTTCGCCATACGCATTTCCAGGGGGGACAAATAACGGAAATTGTGTTTCAGCGAACACGAATCCTGGTTCGCCAGGCCACTACCTGCTGCCGCGACCGGGTAGCCCAACGTTCCCTCCAAGCCCTACCAACCATCCAATCAGCGGTCCCATAGGTACTTAAGCCGAGCTGTATACTGAGGGACGCGAGTACAGGACGCAGGAAAGCGGTCCGCACTCCGGAGACTGCTTCCCTGGAAGGAGGGGTATGAAGACGCAGGGCTTAAATCACATTCAGATCGGCGTATCGGACATGGACAGGTCCATTGCCTTCTATACCGGCTTGCTCGGTATGCGCGTACTCTTTCACGAGGGCTCGGACCTCGTCTTTCTCCAGAGCGGCGAAGGAGATGACATCTTTACGCTGCACCGCATGGACGGCGCCGTGGACGTCGAGGCGGGAGGGCTGCAGCACTTCGGCTTCGCGGTGAAACGGGAGGACCACGCGGCGGCGGTGGAGGAGGCCCGCGACTACGGGGCCGGGGTGGTGGGCGTGGGCCAGCACGGCGACGGTGTGCTCTACGCTTACATCAAGGACCCCGACGGCTACACCATCGAACTGGGTGGTTAGCCTCGCGCTCCGGGTGGCGGCGCCATGGCGTAACCGCGCCCTCGATAGTCGAAGCCGCCCAGGGCAAGGACCTGCAGGCTTGGGTCTTGCGGAGCGGCGTAGTAAGCCCGGATCTCCTTCATCAGTCCGGTCTGCTCGTCGAACTCCGCCCACTCGGTTCCCCGCAGCACGACACCTTGCTTTGTCTTGAAGTGGGTCCATTCGAACACCGCGCAGCTTGTGGTTGGGTCAATGACCAAGCGGTCGATAGTCCAGTAGGAGCCTAGGCTGTCTACTGCCTCCTGCCAGCGCCGTGCAATCTCCGCCGCGCCTTGAAACGGCCCACCGTACATCCCTGGAGGGAAGTAGTGGACGGCGTCGGACACGAAGCAAGCCATCGTCTTCTCGGCACTCGCCTCGTTGCACCCCTCGTAGTAGGCCCTGAGGCACCGCTCCATCCGCTCGGCCTTGCGTTGCCGCTCGTTTATCGCCATGGCTTTCTTCTCTCCATGTCGTGAGGTTACGCCGCCCAAAAGGCTGCTGCCCATGCGGGGGTTGCTGGACTTCGTACGGGGAGTGAGGTAGGAACGGAAGGGGAGGGGGCTGGGGTGAGCGGAGGGATTTGAACCCTCGGTCTCCAGGGCCACAACCTGGCGCCTTAACCACTAGGCCACGCCCACCATGTAGCCTTCAGATTGTAGGCGGTGGCGGCGTGTTTGTAAAAGGGGAGGGCCTTACGAAGGCCAACGCGACTGGCCTGCCTCGGAGTCCCTTTGCTTCGTCGGGTCCGCCCCACCCCGAGGTTGATTTATCCCACCCGGCCCGCCCCGGATGGTCTCTGAGGACGCGCCACCCTGCTAGCGCCCCGCATCCAGCTGGACCGCCTCGCGTATCAGCGCGCGGATGCCGTCGGACGGCATGGCCTCGGCGCTACTGAGCTTGATGCGCCGCATGCCTCGGCCCGTCCCCCCCAGGAGCCCTTGCGGGTCGCTCAGCCTCGAGCCCTGGAAGAACTGAAGCCGGACGTACTTTTCGGTGGGCATGATGCTGCACACGTTCCCCTTCTGTACGTAGCAGGGGTGACTCCACTTGAAGGTCTCCTGCACTTCCGGGGCCACAGACCAGACCAGCTCTCGGACAGCGATGGCGACCTCCTGGATGGCGGGCTCTAACTCGGCGAAGAAGGCCTCCGCCTGCGCGCTGCTACCTGTTCGCTCGCTCATGGGCGCTGAGGATGCCTTTCAAATTTCGGATGTGCCGTATCAGACCGCCTTACCCCACCCCGACGCACTTTACCCACCCGGCCCGCCCCGGACGGCGTCGTCCGCCAGGTCCCGCACCAGCCGGACCAAGGTGCGCATGGGCACGCCCGTAGCGCCCTTGACGATGTGGCCGCGCTCCCTGTCCGCCAAGGCCGTGCCCGCGATGTCCAGGTGCGCCCACTCCGTGCCCTCGGTGAACTCGGAGATGAAGAAGGCGGCGGCGATGCTGCCCGCGGCCCGGCCTCCCGTATTTTTCACGTCGGCCCAGTCGCTCTTATTCTGGTCCTTGTACTCGCGAAACATGGGCATCTGCCACATCTTCTCACCCGTCGCCGCGCCAGCCGCCAGCACCGCGTCCACCAGGGGCTGTGACGTGCCCATAACGCCGCTGGCCACGTGGCCCAGCGCCGTGACCATGGCGCCGGTAAGCGTGGCCACGTCTACGACGCGCTTGGCCTTGAGCTCCTGGATGGCGTAGGAGATACCGTCGGCCAGCACCAGCCGGCCCTCGGCGTCGGTATTTTCCACCTCGATGGTCTTGCCGTTCATGGCCCGGATAATGTCGCCCGGACGCTGGGCGCTGCCCCCGGGCATATTCTCCACCGCGGGGACCACGCCAAAGACGTTGATCTTGGGCTTCAGCAAACCGATGGCGCGCATGGCACCGATAACCGATGCACCGCCGCCCATGTCGCTTTTCATGCGCCACATATCGGCCGCCGACTTCAAGGAGATACCGCCCGTGTCGAAGGTGATGCCCTTGCCGGCTAGCGCCACGTTGTTCTCGGGGTGCTCTGGGTCGCCGTGGTGCTCCATGATGATCAGCCGCGGCTCTTGGACGCTGCCAGCCGTGACGGCGAGGATGGCACCCATGTCGTACAGCTTCATGTCTTCGATGCCCAGCGCAGTGTACTTGAGCCCCGTCTCCTGGGCCACCTGCTCGGCGACCTCGGCCATACGGGTTGGGTACATGACGTTGGCAGGCTCGTTCACCAGGTCACGCACCAGCAGGACGCACTCCGAGAGCAACGTGCCGGTGGCGATGCCTCGCTCTAACTCGGGAAGCTTGCCGGCATCGTGCTCCACGATGGCCAGCGCTTCCAGGGCCTTTCGCTGGCCGTCGTCACGCCGGGACCGGTAGCGGTCGAACTCGTAGATGCCAAGGACCGTCCCTTCGACAATGGCTTGGGCAGCGTCGGCGGGGTCAAGGCCTCCGACACCCGCGCCGTGGGCTAGCGTGGTGGCCTTGGCGACTCCCAGCCGTCGCATCAGTCGGGCCGCGACGGCAGACACCTGGCGGACTACGTCGGTGCCGAACTCCTCCTGCTTACCGAGGCCCAGTACCACCACCCGCTTGGCCTTCAGCTTACCCAAGGTGTGGATGACCGTGGTCTCACCGTGCTTGCCCCGGGTTTCGCCGTCGGCGATGAGGTCGGAGATGGCGCCACCCATGGCCTTGTCCACCGCGCCCGTACCGCCGCCAGGCGTGGTAACGCCCTCAAAGAGGTTCACGACCAGGGCATCGGCCTCAACGTTGGTGATGTCGCCCGCCACTGCCTTCACGGTAACCATTGCAACCTCCAGGCTCACAAAAGTGTCAGCGCCGGCCTCACGACGAGGCCATTGCTGCTTTCGTGAGCGGTAGCGTAGCCGTGCCCTGAGACGGAGTCAACAGGGAGTAAGGCCCGGACTGGCAGGGAAATTGCTCGATGGACCACAAAGCTCAGCGGACTGACCGCTGCCCTCAGATGGCCGTACTTTGCAAGCGGATGCCCACTGCGTTCAGGTAGCGTGCAGAGCGCCGTTCGCTAGGAAACGACGGATGCGATACCCTATAATGCTGCGAATCCTTCGCGGCCGTCGGTCGTACAACGCCTTCGGAGGCCCGTGCAACACTGAAATGACACGCTCGTTCAACGAAATTCAACCGCCACTCCGGCTCCTGATGGGTGCTGGTCCGTGCAACGTCGACCCCCGGGTGCTGCGGGCCATGACCGCGTCCATGCTGGGTCACCTGGACCCCGACTTTCTAGCGGTGATGGACGAGGTGCGGGAGATGTTGCGTCTGGTATTCCAGACCACAAACGTGATGACCCTGCCCATCTCCGGCACCGGTACCCGCGGGTATGGAAGCGGCCATGGTGAACATCCTGGAGCAGGGGGACGTGGTGGTGGTGGGACGCAACGGCTACTTCGCCGAGCGCATGGCGGAGGTAGCGCGCCGGTGTGGTGCCGTGGTGCACGAGGTGCCGTTTCCTTATGGCGCGGCTGTGCCGCCCGAGGCCATCCGCGACGAGCTCAGCAGGCATGAGAACGTCAAGGCCGTGGCGGTGGTCCACGCCGAGACGTCTACCGGTGTGCTGACGCCGCTATCGGAGATTGCGGAGGTGGCCCACGATGCCGGCGCCTTGCTGGTGGTGGACGCCGTTACCTCTTTGGGTGGCGTCGAGCTCAGGGTAGACGAGTGGGGGATAGACGTTAGCTTCGGGTGCACGCAGAAGTGCCTGGCGTGCCCGCCTGGCCTGTCGCCGCTTACCATGAGCGACCGGGCGGTGGCGGCCATTGGAGGCGCGAAAGAGCAAGGTCCAAAGCTTCTACCTGGACCCTCTCCATGCTGCGGCGCTACTGGAACGAGCGGGCCTACCACCACACGGCGCCCGTCAGTATGATCTACGCCCTCCACGAGGGACTGCGGCTGCTGCTGGAGGAAGGGCTGGAAAACAGCTACCTTCGTCACAGCCGGAACGCTGCGGGGATGCAGTCGGGGTTGGAAGCTATGGGCCTAAAGCTGTTGGTTGACGAGCCGTTCCGCCTGCCCAGCCTTACGGCGGTCCTGGTCCCAGATGGGGTTGACGCGGCGGCGGTACGCCAGCACCTGTTGGAGCGGCACGGTACGGAGATCGGCGGCGGGCTCGGCGAGCTGACCGGACACATCTGGCGCATCGGCCTCATGGGCTATAACTCTACCGACAGCAACGTGTTCCACCTCCTCTCCGCCTTAGAGGAAGCGTTAATGGCCCAGGGCTTCGAGGTGCCCGCCGGCGCGAGCCTGGAGGCTGCCCAGTGGGCCTTCCGCGACGGCAGCGTGCCGAGCTAGGGCCCGCTCACCTGCAACAGGCCTGGCCCCGATATCCAGCTATTCCTTCGACCTTGCATGTCACCCTGAGCGTAACGAAGGGTCTCTCACCCGAGAGACTCCCCACTGTCCTCAGAATGACGATTATGCGTATTGCGTCCGGTATGACGCCTAAGCGGCCTTATGGGCCCTTCTCCGCCCGGAGTACGACGGCGTCCCAAGACCATCGGATGGTGCCCGTGCCATCGACCGTTAGGTTGAAGGCGTCTGCTTGACCTGTGTCGGCTCCGAGAAAGTCGGCCCGCAGGCGCTCACGCTCGTCGCTGGCCATGCCCGCTCGCTTGGTCCAGTCCTCAAACTCGTGCCAGGTGTGGCACAGCTCGGTATGGGTGACCCGTAAGCCGGCGTCCTCCACCGCCTGATGCCATTCAGAGGGAGCGAGGTTCCGCACGTGGCTGGGGTCCCGGTGGGCCTCGACGTCGTTCATCCATTCGGCCAGCCCTTCGTCCTCCGGCGCGGCGGTGTCGCACGCCACCAGAACGCCGCCTGGCCGCAGCACCCGCCGGACCTCGGCCAACCACGCGTGAAAACCCAGGAAGTGGTGCGGTGCGATGCGACAGGTGACCAGGTCCAGGGAGTCTGAAGCGAAGGGCAGCCCCTCGGCGGCTGCCAGCGCCAACTCGACGTTGGCCAAGCCTCGCTCGTCGCGGAGGCGTTTCGCCTGCTCCAGCATCTGAGGAGTCAGGTCGGTGGCCAAGACCCGGTCGGCGTGAGGCGCGACTGCAAACGCGGTGAACCCGGCCCCCGTGGCAACGTCTACGGCGCGGTGGAGGGGCCGGCCGTCGCCGGCCCACCAGCGCTTCGACCAGCTCCAGGCTCTGTCCCGCGCTGTGCGACCAGCTGACCGCGTAGGCGGCGGCACGCTGGCCAAACTGCTGCCGGGAGCTGCGTCGCTGACCTTGGTCTTCCATGGGCGTTGGCCCTTCCTATTTTGGGGATGCGCCTATCTTACGCCTGGAGGGCCCTGCGGCAAACCCGAGAGGCGAGAGGGCACCACCGGCATGTCGGTCCGAAGGACTCTCCGAGGGAGTCCGGAGTCCTTCGGACCGGACTCCTTCGGAGGGCTGGCGGCGAGTGGCCCCCTGACAAAACAGCCCCCGAGGCGTTCTCTTCAAAGGAGTGTAGGAGGGGATAACGACGTGGTACCGGCCGGTCCAAGGCGGAGAGAAACTGGATGGTATACTCGCTTAAGCCATCGGCTCCCAACGCCCTACGTCAGGAGGCCTCGACGATGGCCGCCTCGGGCTCGGACCGGGCCCAACGCGACACGCGTGTCCTCTCGGACTTGTACGAGGAGTATTACGACCGCGTGGCCCGGTACATCGCCACTCGCATTGGCAACCTCGACCTCGCCCAAGATTTGGCCGGCGAGGTCTTCCTGCGCGCGGTGGAATCCCTGGGCGACATCGAGCGCCGTGGAGTCCCCCCGCAGGCGTGGCTTTTCCGCGTGGCCCATAACTTGGTTGTGGACCACTACCGTCGAAGCGCGCACAGACAGAGCGTCCCCCTGGACGAGGCCGTCGCTTCCGTGGACTCCTCAGACCCTCACGGCGAAGTGCAACAGAAGCTGACCATGCAGACGGTCTACCAGGCTATGGAGCAGCTGAATCCGGCCCAGCGGGAGGTGGTCTCTCTGCGGTTCATGGGTGAACTTTCCTCCGAGGAGACGGGCGCCATCATGGAGCGGACCAGCGGGGCGGTCCGTGAGCTGCAGCGAACGGCGCTGCGGGCGCTGCGGCAGCTCATGGGCACGCAACCGCAAGGGGAAGGAGTGCAGGCTCTAGGGGAACACGATGGCTAGGTCGTTTGCCGATGTCCTGGACGAGTGCTTGGACCGCGTCCTGCTCCGCGGTGAGGCGGTAGACGCCTGCGTGGCCGACTATCCCGAGCACGCTACGGAGCTGCGCAAGGCCCTGGAGGCCGCCCTGACCGTTCATCAGGCCGCAAGCCTTCAGCCGGACCAAGCGCGCAAACGTGCCAGCCGTCTTCGTTTCCTCGAAGCGGTGGAGCGGCGGTCCCGGCAAGGCTGGCTTCGGCGCTGGCTGAGCGGCAGGCTGACCGGGGCTAGGCCGCGGTGGGCCATGGCTATCTCGGCGCTGGTGATAGCGATAGTCATGGGCAGCACGGGCACCGTGGTGGCCGCCGAAAGCAGCGTTCCCGGTGACCCGTTATACCCCGTGAAACGGGTTGGCGAGCGCGCCCGTCTCATGCTTAGCTTCACAGACCATCGCGAGGCCGACATCCACGCGCAGCTGCTAGACCGGCGGATGGAGGAGCTGCAAGCTGTCACGGACAAAGGCGCCGTCCGGTTCGTACCGCGCCTGGTGGACGAGATCGCACGCCACTCCCAGCGGGCGCGAGTCCTGACAGAACTTCCGGTGCGGAGGGCGGTCGCGGAGGTGGAGTCCAGAATTGGCCGAGAGGCTCACCGAGCACCTGAGCCGGCGCCCACCCTTGCCGAAGTGGCGTCACGGGTGCGCGCCAATCAGCTTTTACGGCTGCACCATCAGCTGGCGAGCGTGGAGGAACAGTTGAACCATCTCTTTGGGCGCTCCCTCGATGCGCCGACCAGGAGGGAATTGGATGAGGTGGTGCAGATGGTAAAGACCCATCAGCGGCAAACGGCCAGCGTCCTGGACAGGATGGACGCGGCTCACCTTGCCGAGGACCAGCTACGCCGCGACGCGCCCGACAGAGAGCGGGACGACGGTACTGAGCGGCCGTCTGATACCCCTCGGGAACCCATGCGCCGCGTGCACGCTACGATCCTGGCCGTGGACGTAGTAGTTGGTCGTGGCTACCCACGGCTGGACCTCACCATAGAGCTGGCCAACGGTGAAAGACAGGTCGTTCACCTCTCGCGTGGCGAGACGCACTTGCGGAAGGGTGGGGTCCCGGGGAGGGCTCAAGACCTGCGTGTTGGCAGCGACGTGGTGCTGGAGGTCGAGACCGGCACTCGCGTTGTCCGCTACGTGCTTATTGCTGAGTAGGCGCCTCGAGACGGGCTGGGTGAGAAACGACCCAGGAGAGGGCTCATTGCCATGGGTGGATAACGACGCTGACTTTCGCGGCGTTATCCTGAAACAGGACGTTAGTGTCCTGAGCCGCAACTCCGTTCAATAAATGTAGGGGAAGTTGCAGAGCCCTCCGAAGGAGTCCGGTCCGAAGGACTCCGGACTCCCTCGGAGAGGCCTTCGGACCGTTCATGGTTCGACAGGCTCACCACGAACGGAGGAAATCCGCTCGTCCTGTCCCCCGACAGGTCGGGGAGACTCTCGACGAAGTCGGAGAGCCTGTCGAAGGATGAGCGGATTTTGGGATGGTTTCCTGGAACACCACCCTGGAAGCCGTGGCCAGGGCACTGGCCTAGTGAGAGAGGGTGGCCATGAGCGCCACCACCCCAACCGTGGCCAGCGCAACGATGGAGAGCGCGGAGCTTTCGAGCGTCACCCCCGCCACGTAGAGGAGCGGAAAGGCACTCCCCAGGCCTATGAGCACCAATGTGCGTAGCACGCGTTTGACTCGTTGAGACAGCATCGCGGCTCCTACCGCTCCCACACGGTGAGCACCGTGGCGAGGAGCAGCGCTTCCAACCCCACCAACAGCACCAGCGCCAGCACGTAAGGGACTACCAAGCGCAGGATCCCGCTCTCCCGGCCGGACAAGCCCACCAGCGCCGCGCCGACCATCACCTTTGCGGGGGCCAATGAGCTGCCGATGGAGCCACCGATAGACTGGACGCTGGCGATGGTGACCGCACCGATCCCAAGCTCCCGCGCCGTTTCCACCTGCAAGAGGCCAAACATGACGTTGGAGTTGGTATTGCTGCCCGTCATGAAAGCACCCAACACACCGATGTACGGGGAAACCAGCGGAAAAAACCCCGTGGACGCGTCGGCAATCCCTTTGGCCAGCAGCGTGGTCATGCCCGTATCGGCCATGACCAAGGCCATCATAACCATGGTGGCCACGCCCACGGTGGTCGCCGTGGTCTGACGGTACGTGTCCCGCAAAGCCTGCCAGCCCACGCCCCTTCTCCAATGGTGCGTGGCCGAGTAGACCGCCGCCGTGAACAGGAGCGACGCTACGATAAGCGGAGCCGGGTGGTTGAGCAGCCGGATTTTGGCGTACTCCACTGCTGGGGGCACCGTGAACCCCTCGCCGGTGGTGAACCCAGGATAGCCCAGCCCCCACGCCAGGTCCTGGGCCGCCCGCTGGACCGGCCCAATCTGCGATACCACGCTCAGGAAAATCAGACAGTAGTAGGGCAGAAACGCCATGTGAAAGCCCATGGGCCGGGATGCGGTGGGAGCCTCCGGAGCATCGGAGCCTGCGCCGGTCGGCGTCGCCGACTCAGGCTGGCGCCGCAGCAACGGAGTGTGGGCGGCTAACGTGATACCTCCGGCACCCAGGAGCCCAGCCACCGCCGACGCGACCTGAGGGGCGCCCGCCAGGGCTGCCAGCCACATGGCCGCCGACATGGCCGCCCCAACGACCAGGACCAGCGGCGCGCTCCGGCGCACACCCGCCATCCCCGACTGCAGGTGGGCCACCGCCAACCCCGTCGCCGTCACCGGCAGGGCGAACAACAACGCCATATGAGGGCCGATGACCTCCGGTGGGATCCCCGTCACCAGTTGGATGGTGTAGTAGGAGGAGCCGAGGGAGCCGAAGGTAACGGCCCAGCCGTGGCCTATCAGCACGATGGCGGCGGCCCGGACCACGGGAAAGCCCATCATCACGAGCAGGGGTGTCGCCACGGCGACGGGAACACCGAAACCGGTGACGCCTTGGATGAACCCCGCGAACCCCCAGCCGACCAGTAGCGCTTGCACCAGAGGGTCCTTCGCCAACCGGGCTATGCTCCGTCCTATGGCCTCGATGCCCCTCAGCCGGTCCGCGATGTTGTACAGGTACACGGACGTCCAGACGATAGTGAGCACAAAGAGGCTAAGGCTCAACCCCTTGGCGCTGGCCACGGCCATGATCACCGCGTCGCCACCGAAGATGAGGAGCGCGATCGCTAGGGCCACCAGCCAGGCAACCGCGCCTGCCCGCGGGGCGCTCCATCGCAGCCAGAGGATGGTCACCACCAGCAGGACGATAGGTACCGACGCCAGGAGCCAATTGAAGATGGAAAGCTGTGGTCCGTTGTCCATAGCGGCGCTGTATTCTAGCAGGCGCGTCGTCGCGGTGAGGGCGGGATAGGTGGGGGGGCGGCCTGCTGCTACAATGGGTGAGACCATACCAGCGTGGAGTCGAAGCCTTACCATGCCTCCCTCCTTTGCCGATCGTCTCGCCCGTGGTGTCCTCCTGTGCGACGGCGCCATAGGTACGTTGCTGCACGCGCGGGGAGGCCATCCGTTGGACCAGTCCGTAGACGCCCTGATCGTCTCGCACCCCGACCAGGTCAAGGGCGTTCATCTCGACTACCTACAGGCTGGCGCGGAGCTCATTCAGACAAACACCTTCGGCGCCAACGCGGTCCGGCTAGGCGCCTTTGGCCTGGCGGCTAGGGTTGAGGAGATCAACCGGGCGGCGGTGGCTATCGCCCAGCAGGCCCGACGTCTCATGGGCCAGGAGGTGTGGATTGCGGGGTCCATCGGCCCCTCGGGTCGGAGTGGGATATCGTTCAACGTGCTGGATAGCGCCGTAGGGCACAACGCCTTCGCCGAGCAGGCAGCCATCCTTGCCGATGCCGGGGTGGACCTGCTGGTGCTAGAGACCTTTTCTTCCCTGTCGGAAGCGGAGCTGGCCGTACGGGCGGTCAGGTCGGTGACCGACTTGCCTATCGTGGCCCAGATGACCTTTACCGAGGAGGGAAGGACGCCCGCGGGCGACGCTCCTGAGGAGGTAGTGGTTGCCCTGGAAGGTATGGAGGTGGCCGCTGTCGGCGGCAACTGCAGCGTGGGCCCGGAGCTGTTCCTCCAGGTAATGGAGCGTATGGCCAGCGTCGCCCACGTCCCGCTGACGGCGCAGCCGAACGCCGGGTTCGCCACCTACCAAGACGGGCGGCTTACCTACACGGCAAGCCCGGCGTACATGGCGGAGCGGGCCGTTGCCATGGCGCAGGCGGGCGCGGTCATGCTGGGAGGGTGCTGCGGGACTACCCCAGAGCACACCGCCGCCATCCGCAACGCCGTGCAGGGGGTAACGCCCCGGCGAAGCGGTACTGCTCGGACCGGCGCCCGGGTGCGGGATAGGGCGCCGCAGCCGGCACCCAAACCCGAACCCACCGGCCTGGCGGAGCGCCTGCATAAGGGTGAGTTCGTAGTGACCATGGAGGTTGACCCGCCCCGCGGGTTCGACATCAGCGCAACCTTGGACCGGCTGCGCGGCATCACCGGCATCGTCGACGCCATCAACGTGGCCGATAGCCCCCGGGCCCAGAGCCGTATGGGCGCCTTGGCCGCCGCCAGCCTGCTCCAGGGCCGTCTGGGCGTCGAGACCATCCTGCACATGACCATTCGCCACCGCAACCTGCTGGCGCTCCACTCCGACCTCCTCGGCGCCCACGCATTGGGTGTGCGAAACGTCTTCGTCGTGATGGGCGACGTACCCTACACAGGCGACTATCCCCAGGCGACGGCGGTGGGGGATATCACGACGTCTGGACTCGTGCGCCTGATCAACGGCTTCAACCAGGGCGTGGACGCTAACGGCCGGAGCATGGACCAACCGACCTCCTTCCTGGTCGGCAGCGCCTTCAATCTCACGGCGCCGGACATGGATCGCGAGCTGCGGGTGCTGGAACGCAAGGTGCGGGCGGGGGCCCACTTCCTGCTGACCCAGCCGGTCTACGACCCAGAGCTGGTCGAGCGCGTATGGCAGCGCCTTGGTGGATTTCCGCTTCCCCTCCTCCTTGGCGTGCTGCCCCTGCGCAGCGTCCGGCACGCGCAATTTCTGGACAATGAGCTGCCGGGCATTACCGTAGCGCCGGAGACCATCCAGCGAATGGAGCGCGCCGGGGACCGCGCCGCCCAGGAGGGCCTGGCCATCAGCCGCGAGCTGCTCCAGGCGGCACACCCGCGATTGGCGGGAGTCTATTTCGTTCCGCCCTTCGAGCGGTATCAGGTGGTGGGAGAAGTCCTGGCCGGAGTGGATATCCCAGGCCTCAGGGAAAGAGCGAAAGACATAATCGCGCAGACGGAGGTGACCTGATGGCTACCGACGTACAAGGCCTTATCAACGCTGGAACGGTGGCGGAGCTCGAGCGTAAGGGGTGTACGGTCGTGACGGGTGGCGGCCACACCATCGCCCTCTTCGCCCACGACGACAAGGTCTACGCCCTGGACAACCGCTGCCCTCACATGGGCTTTCCGCTGAGTCAGGGCACGGTCCGTGACGGCATCCTCACCTGCCACTGGCACCACGCCCGGTTCGACCTGGCCAGCGGCGACACCTTCGACCTGTTCGCCGGAGACACCCGGCGCTTTCCTGTCCAGGTCGTGGACGGCCAGGTATGGGTGGACCCGTCACCATCGGCTGAAGACCGGATGGAGTACTGGAAGCAGCGGCTCGTCGATGGCCTGGAGCACAACATTCGCCTGGTCATCGCCAGGTCGGTCATCGGCATGATGCAGGCCGGAGCCGACTACCGTGAGCCCTTGGAGACCGGTGCGCTGTTTGGCGCACGGTACAGCGCCGACGGCTGGAGCGCGGCCATGAGCATCCTGACCGCCTGCGCCAACATGCTTCCTCAGCTGCGGCCCGAAGACCGCCCTCTGGCCCTCTACCACGGCCTCTTTCATATCGCCGAGGAGTGCGCGGGACGCCCGCCACGGTTCCTCATCGGCCCTCTGTCCGTCCAAAACCCGGAGCCGGCGCGGCTGAAGGAGTGGTTCCGGCGCTTCGTGGAGGTGCGTGACCAGGAGGCCGCGGAGCGGACCCTCCGCACGGCTGTCGACGCGGGCCTGCCGCCCGAGGCCGTGGCCGATATGGTCTTCGCCGCCATCACCGACCACCTATTCGTGGACGGCGGCCACACCATCGACTTCGCCAACAAGGCCTTCGAACTCCTGGACCATATCGGCTGGCAGCACGCCGGTATCGTGCTCACGAGTTTGGTCCCTCAGATGATGAACGCCAGCCGCTCCGAGGAATCGTCCGCGTGGCGTCATCCCACCGACGTGTCCGACCTGTTGTTCGCGGCGTATGAAGAGCTTCCTACGCTCTGGGCCCAGGGACAGCGGGCAGAGGTGCCCTGGCAACGCGAGGAGGAGCTGGTGGAGACGGTGCTCCAGGACGATCCGGCCGCAACCGTCGAGGCGCTGGAGGCGGCGGTGGCCTCTGGCGCGACCCCCGACGAGCTGGGCGCCGCCGTGACCCATGCCGCCTTCTTACGGCTGGCCCGGTACCACCTCTCCAACGAGTTCGCCGACTGGAACACCGTCCATCACTGCGTGACCACGGCCAACGCGGTGCACCAGGCCCTGCGCCGGGCGCCGTCGGTGGAGCTGCTCCGCGGCGTCTTCGATTCCGCCATCAGCATCTACCACGCCCGCTTCCTCAACGTTCCCGCTGCCCGGCTGCCAGCGCCCAACGGCCACACCGCCGATGGTCATGCCTACGAAGCGATACTGGAGGAGCTGCTCGGCCGGATGGACCAGCAGCAGCAGGTAGGCGCGTCGGCCCAGGTGGTCGCTCAGTACCTCGACGCCACCGCGCCCGCGGGACCCTTGCTGGCTACCTTGGGCCGCGCCATGCTCAGAGAAGACGCCGGATTTCATCAGTTCCAGATGGCCGAGGCGGCCCTACGCCAGTACCAGCACGGGCCGGGGAGTCCCCAGGGCCGGACCGCGCTCATCGGCGCGGTGCGCTTCTTGGCGGCCCATTCGCCCACTTCCCGGTCCGCTGGTCAGACGTACCATACCGCCTTCCGGTTGGAGCGCGGCGACCAGATATTCCAGGACGACTAGGGGCGTGGTTCCAGGATTGCCTGGTCATTCCCACCCGCCCGCCCGGAGGTTGCTTCTGGGGGGCACCCCAGTCCCCCGGCACGGGGGCTCTGCCCCCTTGCAACCCTGAGGGGAGGCCCTCGTGCTAGCCAGAGCAGCGCGGAGTTTATCCTGTGCCTGGCGAAGGGGGGAGGGCTGGGTGGGATAACTACCTGGCGTTGGCTGGCCCACAGCGTCTGTTCAGACGCACAGCGATTTGTGCGACTAAACACTAGCGGCGTGCCGCGCGCGCCGCTGGCCTATCGGCCCCCCGTCGGCTTATCGGTCCAGAGTTATGAGGCGTAGCTCTATGATGCCCTGCGCGCTGAGGGGAAAGCGGCTCACGTCAGACTGGACCAGGAAGTGTGTGCGGCTGAAGTACAGGGGAATGGCGGCTACGTCGTCTACCAATAGCTGGTTTATCTGCCGGTAGAGGTCAAACCCCACCGCCTCGTCCTGTTCGACACGAGCTTGTTCCAGAAATCCGTCAACCTCCGCGTTGTTGTAGCCGCCCCGGTTATCAATGGAGCTGGAATGGAAGAGCACGTCCAAGAAGTTATGCGGGTGGGGGTAGTCCGCGATCCAGCCGTACTCGTACAGGTTCCCTTTCAGCTCGCTCAGTAAGTCGTAGTACTGGCCCTGGGGGATAAACCCCACGCGGATGTCGGCGCCCAGGTTCGCCTGCCATATCTCCAGCAGGAGTATCGCCGTCGCGTCCCCCAGGGGTCCGGGCGTATAGATGATAGTGTCGAGGCCTTCCACCGACCCATACTCCGTCTCTGCGAGCAGGTCATGGGCCGCTTGCGGGTCGTACGGGAGCGGCGAAGTTTCCGGGTCGTAGCCGGGGACTCCGGGTGGTAGAAAGCCGTGGGCCAGCTCACCGGAGTCGCCGATCAGCTCATCCATGAGCCGTTGCCTATCCGTGGCCAAGAGGAAGGCCCGCCTTACTTTCGGGTCGTCGAAGGGTGGCTGAGTCGCGTCGAACCCGAGGTAGAAGACGCTGAGGTCCGCCACGCTTTGCAGGTTGGCCGAGAGCGGGTTGTCTTCCGCGGATAGCTCTTCCAACGACTCCTGGCCGCCGACAAAAGCGACGTCGATCTCGCCTGCCTCGAACATGGAGACAGCGGTCCCGCCGTAGAAACGGAAGAGCACCTCCTCCACCTGCGCGGGGCCTCGGTGGTAGGTCTCATGCCGGGCTGCCAGCATGGCATTGTTCCGAAGCCACTCCATCACCTCGAAGGGTCCGGTACCGACCGGGCTCCGCCACCACTCCTCTCCTAGGGCACTCGACCCGCCCTCTACGTTTGCCTGGTCCACCACGGATGCCACCGGGTGGGTGAGCTTCGAGAGGAAGTACGTCTTCGGAGCGTCGATGGTAACTTCCAGCGTCGAGGCATCAATGACCCGCACGCCGGAGATCTCGCTGGCGGTGCCCTCCAGCTTCTCGTTCGCCCCCACGATGTCGTTCAGGTAGACCTCGGCGGAAGGCGAATTCAAGGCTGGGTCCGTTGCCCGCTCCCAGGAGTATTTCACGTCCTGGGCTGTGACAACGCTTCCATCGTGAAAGCTGGCTTCTGGGTCCAGGCGGAACGTGTACACGGTCCGGTCTTCCGAGATGTCCCATGCCGTCGCCAGGTTCGGCACGAGATCCAGGTCCGTACCCAAGGCGACCAGGCCGTCGAAAATCTGCGTTACGTAGCGGGCGTCCAGGCTTGTGTGAACGAGCCCTGGATCCAGGTGGGCTGGCTCCGACATGTAGAGAACGAGGAGATCTTCCAGGGAGGAGCCGAAGGGGCGGGGCTCCACCATCCTCAGGCTCTCCAGCACCTCCTGGAACAGGTCCAGGTTGCCCTCGTACTCGTCCCGGCGGGACTCGAGTAACAGGACAAACGCCTGGGGGCCCCGCACGGCTGTGAGCAACGAGCCGCGCGAGTCGTTGGGCGGAATGCCGTGTTCGTACATCACCTGAAATCCGGTCCCGCCAGCGGCGAGCGGAAGGTCAGTCTCGGAGATAGTCCGAAAACCGGGGCGCCCGGCTAGAACGGTGATCAGCTCGTCCGCGGCGTCGCTCGCCGTACGGTCTTCCCCTGCATAGCTAAGAATGAGCCGGAGGAAGGGAGGAGGACCGTCGTCCGAGCTATCTTCGGGCCCAAAGTCAGCGAGGATCCCAGGCCCTACCTCTGAGTCAATCGTCCAATCCGCCGGGTAGTCCAGCTCTACCCCGTAGAGGTCGTTTGAATACTGTTCCAGGTCTGCCGACAAGGGTGGCTGGGTCGTCCGTGTTGGGGTTGGCGTTGGCCGGGTAGTCGGCGTGGCGGTGGGGTCGGTTGGAGTGGGTGTGGACGTGGGTTGAACCGAGGGCGGGGGAGTGGCGGTAGGCGTGTCCGTCGGGCTAAGCGTGGGCGTGGCGGTAGACGCGGCCTGAGTGCACGCCGCGAGTACAAGCGATAGCACCGCCGCCCCTGTAACCCAATAGCTTACGGACCTCACTGAATCCTCCCTTTTCGTTCCTGCGGCCTGCGGAGCCCACCGCTTTTCCTGCAAGGGCTAGACCTTTCAGGGTGCACGGTAGCGGTTAATCTCCTTTCGCATCCATTCTGGCGCTGGGCTTCGTAGTGTTATAGTAACTCAACGGTACGAGGTAGGTTAGCGAAAGGACATGCATCCATGCGATACCTCCGCCCACGCGCCGTGCTCATCACCGGCCTGAGCATTCTCCTTCTGCTGGTGGGCACCGCCTCATTAGCCGCTCAGGAAGAGGGTCAAGCCGAGATCGGCATCTGGCGCACGGTCCTTGGCGAGTGGACGGAAGCCCAGCTTGAGTTGCTGGCGCCTATTCAAGACGTCCTTTCAGGCTCGGTATCGCTGTATGCCAATGGGGTCATATCATTACCTACGCCTGGGAACTTCAGCAAGGATTTATTCGGTGGTGGAGGCTCTATAGGTGGGAACTCGCCCATCCTTCAAGCCGGAGGTGGGGCAGCGCTCGTGCCTTATCGGGACCCTTCGCCCAAGTTTAGTCGAAACGTGTTGCTAACGCGGGACTTTAGCCACGCACCCCTCCAGACGGAGCCGTCCATCGCTGCCAACCCCAAGGACCCTGACCACCTGGTGGTGGGGGTCATTGACTACAACTTCCCAGGCGTCACCTCCTACGTCAGCTTCGATGGCGGGACCAGCTGGGAAGGCCCCGGCCACGTACCGTTCCCGCGAGACCAGCTCGCCTCCGCCGGAGACCCCGTGGTCGCCTTCAACTCCGATGGCGCGGTCCGGTACGCCTCCATCTCGCTGGACCTGGAGGAGTTCAGATTTGGCCCCTTCTTTGGCGAGGTCGTCGTCTCGAGTATCGCGGTTGCCCGGTCTGAGAAGGGCAAAACGTGGAGCCTTCCGGTCGTGACCGATGCGCGGCCGCGCGTCAACACGCAGATCCTGCCCGGCGGGAGCGTCGACCAGCCCAGGGGCTTCGTCTTCATCGACTTTCTAGACAAGCCGTGGTTCAGGATAGGCCCTCACCCGGACGCCGACATCGATGTGCTGTACGTGACGTATACCGTGTTCCGGAACCATTACAACGTAGAGTACCTTGGCGACCTCGCAATCCTGGTGCTGATACAGGTGGAGTCGGTTATCGAGATGGTGCACTCCGAGGATGGCGGTTCTACGTGGAGCGATCCTTTGGAGGTGAGCCCGAGGGTGTTGCAGACCTTCGGGTCTGAGTCCTCTCCAGAGGGAGAGGAAGACGGGCCAAGGACAGCGCCCGAGGGTCAGGAGGCGGAGGGCCTCCGCCGCGTAGTCCAAGGCTCCAGCATCGGCGTAGCCCCCGATGGGACGCTGTACATCGCGTGGATGGATACCACTGACGACCGACCCTTTGAGGGGACCGGCGAGATATACGTCGTCCGCTCGGATGACGGCGGCGAAACCATCAGCGAGCCGAAGCGCGTCGCCATTACCCTGGAGCCTCCGTTCCGTCCTCGGGCCAACTTTTTCCGGTTCTGGGCCAGCGCGTTTCCGCAGGTTGGCGCGGGTCCGGACGGCAACGTGTATATCGCCTTCATGGCCATCCCGTCTCGGGACCCGGAGGATGACGGCGACCTATTCCTGGTCCGCTCCGATGACAGGGGTGAAACGTGGACCCGTCCCAAGGTCCTCAACGATGACAACACGGGCCGCCTCCAATTTTTCCCCTCCCTCGACGTAGACCCCAAGGGGGACGTCCACGTCATGTGGGGCGACATGCGGCTGGACCCGAAGCAGACGGAGTACCACATCTACTACACCAGCTCCGAGGACAACGGGGAAACGTGGGCCACCAACACGCGGGTCAGCGACGCTCCCTCTAACCCCAACTTCGCGTTCCCGGGTGGACGGTTCATCGGAGACTACTTCTCGCTGGAAGCCACCGATAAAGACGTCTACATGGTGTGGGCCGACAGCCGCCTGGGTAATCTTGGCACCGTGAACCAGAAGATCGGCTTCGCCAGACAGCGGCTCATGCCCCGGCCGGAGGTGTTCATTTCGCCTCCTCAGGGACCTGGCGGTCAGGACGTCATTATCCAGGGGTTCAACTTCCAGCCCGACCAGAACGTCTTCGTTTCGATTGCGGGGTCGATCGTAGCCACCGAGCGGACCAATGAGGAGGGCCGCCTTACCGTCGGACTCTTCCTGCCGGTCGCAGGGCAGGGTGGTCACGAGGTGCGGGTGTTCGACGCCTCGGGCAACGTCGCCTCGGGCTCCTTCTTCATGGAGTTCGGTTTCGGCGATATCGAGAAGCTCACTGAGCCCATCCAAGAGCTGCCGGACCGTATTACCAGCCTGGAAACCGAACTCGCCGCGGCGGTTGAACTGCTCACCCTGCCGGGGGCGCCTGAAGATGATGTGAGTAGCAACAACAACGGCTTGTTAATCGGGCTCATCGCCTTAGCAGGCGTGCAGCTCGTGGTCCTGGCCGCGCTCGCCATGCTGCTTATCTCGCGACGGTCAGCCCCGCTGGCACCGGCGCGGGCAGACGGAGGCGACGGTGCTCCGTAGCCAGAAGGACAATGACGGGTTGCGGCGAGTATTGAAACGACGCGGCGCGTTGGTGTTCCCGGCCCTGGGCCTGCTGCTCTTGGGCCTGGTGGCGGCGTGCAGCGGCGGTGGCGACGACGCCACTCCGGGACCGCAGGAAACGCAAACACCACTCGCCCCTACCGCCACGCCTACAGAGCCCCCCGACGTGTACGAGCCACCCCATAGTATGCCGGGCCCCAGCAGTGACATCCTTCGCTTTCGTGCCTTCCATACCGACGTCGCGTCCGCGGCGGTCACCGGCGGTGACGTGGACATTTACGAGTTCAGCCTGAAGACGGAAGCGGCCAGGGCGCTTGAGGACGAGCCGGGTGTGCAGCTCTTCCGGGCGCCCGCCTCCACCGTGGGGTTGGTGCTAAACCCCGCTCCCGCTCCTGAGGGCGAGCTCAACCCGTTCTCGATACCAGAGGTGCGCTTCGCGCTTCAATACGCCATGAACCGGGACCTCATCACCCAGGAGATCTACAAGGGCCTTGCGAAGCCGATGTTCTCTCACCTGGGCCCATTTGACTATGACTACCGGACGGTGTTTGAAGGCATCAAAGATCTCAATATTACCTATGACCCCGATCTCGCCAAGCAGCTCGTGACCGCTGCGATGGAGGAGGCCGGCGCCGTGATGCAGGACGGCGTCTGGCACTATCAGGACAGGGCCATCCGGCTGAAGTTCATCCTCCGAACCGAGGACGAACGCCGTGAGATAGGAAACCTGGTCCTGGCAGACCTGCAGAAACTGGGCTTCCAGGTAACCCCCTTCTTCCACGAGTTCGGTGTTGCGATCTTCAAGGTCTACGCCACGGACCCGCAGCTTTTCGATTGGCACCTCTACACCGAGGGATGGGGTCGAGGTTCTGCGCAGCGCTACGACGCGGGCACGATCAACCAGATGTGTAGTCCCTGGCTGGGCAACATGCCCGGGCTGGCAGGAAGTTGGCTTTTGGCAGTACGAGCATCCGCGCCTGGACGCGCTGGGGCAGCGGCTCTTCCGGGGAGACTTCGCCAACGAGGAGGAGCGCAACCAGTTGTACCGGGAGGCCACGCGCCTGTGCCAAGAGGACGCGGTGCGTATCTGGCTCGCGACCGTCGTGAACACCTTCCCCGCCACTGCAGAGCTGAGGGGTATAACCGAGGACCTCGTGTCCGGGCCGAAGTCCCTGTGGGCCCTCCGTGAGGCGTATGTCCCCGGGCAAGACATCCTGACGGTTGGCAGTCTCTGGGTGTGGACGGAGCGCACCACGTGGAATCCCGTGGGAGGCTTTGGCGACATCTACAGCGTGGACATCTTTCGTAACGTCCATGACCCGCCACTCGCCCGCCATCCCTTCACCGGGGACCCCATTCCCTTCCGCGCTGATTACGAAGTGGAAACGGAAGGCCCCGACGGAAAGCTGAACGTCCCCTCCGACGCGTTCCTCTGGGACCACAACGCAGGGGAGTTCAAGCTGGTGGGGTCTGGGGTAAAGGCTACCAGCAAGGTGGTCTTCGACTACTCAGGGTACTTTCAGTCCACGTGGCACCACGGAGCGCCTATCAGCATGGCCGATGTGGTCTACTCCATCTTTCAGAACTTCGACATCGCTTACGATGAGGAGAAGTCCAAGATAGAGCCGGCCATAGCCATCACCAG
>CBDFHJ010000008.1:0-559268 GCA_965247635.1 Dehalococcoidia bacterium | reverse complement strand
TGCGTGTGGCAGCCCAACGGGCCGGACTACACTGAGCAGTGGCGCTGGTACATGGTCCAGCGCGACGCACCGCAGGAGGTGAAAGACCTCATCCGGCACTACATGATCCGCTACGGCGGGCCGGCGGGCATGACCGAAGAGGACGACTCGGAGAACTGGAACTACGCCCACAAGGCCAGCAAGGGCGTCATCGCCGGCCGCTACCCGTATCACTACGGAATCGGCCATGGGCACGAGATGAAAGGCCGCCCCGAGCTGGAAAGGGTCGGCTTGATGAAGAGTGGAGGCCTGGTCACCGAGGGCGTGTCCGAACAGAACCAGCGGGGCGCGTACAGGATGTGGGCAACGTTCATGGACGCCGAGAGCTGGGACGATATTCGTGCCAGCAGCAACTGGTAACGGGGGTTGGACGCAACTTAAATCCTTGGTCCCTCCGGGGTTCAGGGAGTGAAAAGAGGAGGTGCTGCAATGGCCCTTAGCGTAGGTTATCCGTCGGCAACCAGCCTGGTCGACATGGAGAAAGGCTTTGTCAGCCGAGACATCTTCGTCGATGAGGAGCTTTACAAGATTGAGCAGGAGCGCGTGTTCGCTCGCGCTTGGCTCTTCATAGGGTTGGAGGACCAGGTGCGCAAGCCCGGTGACTACTTCGTCTCGCGCATGGGGGAGGAGTCGGTCATCCTGAGCCGGGACCGCGACAATACCGTCCACGTATTCCTGAACTCGTGTCGTCATCGGGGGATGAAGGTGTGCCGGTACGACGAGGGGAACACGCCGGTGTTCACGTGCCCGTACCACGGGTGGAGCTACGCGGGCGATGGCTCACTGGTGGGCGTGCCGCGCTACAAGGACGCGTACCGGGAGGAGCTGGACAAGTCGCAATGGGGCCTCGTTGAGGTGGCCCAGCTGGCCAACTTCAAAGGCACCCTCTGGGCGACGTGGGACCCCAAGGCGCCCTCCTTCGACGAGTACATCGGCGACATGAAGCCCTTCCTGGGGATGTTCTTCGACAAGCCGGACGGGTCGGAGGCGGACCTGGAGGTGATCCCCGGCGTCCTCAAGTGGACCATGCCGTGCAACTGGAAGTTCGGCGCAGAGAACTTTATCGGCGACGGCTACCACAACCCCAGCCACCGCTCGGTGGACTTGGTGGGTATCAGCCCGAGGGGCGGCCAGGGACGGCACATGGGAGTTGGAAACAGGAACACCGACATCAACCGCTTCCTCTTCCAGTCCGCCGGGGGAAGCATCTCCCACCACGGCAGCGGGCGGCTGGCGGGTATGGCCCTGGAAGACCTTCCCTACTCTTCTTCCTTCCCCAGCGACCCGGAGGTTGAAGCGTATTTCAGGGACGCGTACGAGAAACGCCAGAAGCTGCTGGGCGAGCTGGCGCGGGTCCGGCCTGGGCTGGGGACTATCTTCCCCAACGGGACCACGGGCACCCACAGCCATACCGTAGCCGTGTGGAACCCCCAGGGGCCGGACTACACCGAGACGTGGCGCTTCTACTTCGTGCAGCGCGACGCGCCCCAGGCGGCAAAGGACCTCATCCGACATTTCATGCTCCGCTACGGCGGCCCCGGTGGGCTTACCGAGTCGGATGACATGGAGAACTGGAACTACGCCCACAAGGCCAGCAAGGGCACCATCGCACGGCGCTACCCGTACAACTACGCCATAGGCCTTGGGCATGAGATAAAGGCCCACCCCGTGTTGGGACGGGTCGGCCTCATGCAGAACGGGCTGGTCTCCCAGGGCACCTCCGAGCAGAACCAGCGCAACCAGTACAGGATGTGGTCCGAGATGATGGACGCGGAGAGTTGGGACGACATTCGTGCCAGCAGCAACTGGTAACGGGGGGTTGGACCCAGCTTAAATCCTTGGCCTGCTCCGGGCTCCGGGGTCTAGGGAGAGGAAAGAGGAGGTGCTGTAGTGGCCCTTAGCGTAGGTTATCCGTCGGCAACCAGCCTGGTCGACATGAAGAAAGGCCTCGTCAGCCGCGACATCTTCGTCGACGCGGAGATCTACGAGATCGAGAAGGAGCGGGTGTTCGCCCGCGCCTGGCTCTTCGTGGGGTTCGCGGACCAGGTACGCAAGCCGGGCGACTACTTCGTCTCCCGCATGGGGGAGGAGTCGGTCACTCTGAGCCGGGACCGCGACAACATGATCCACGTGTTCCTGAACTCGTGCCGCCACCGGGGGATGAAGGTGTGCCGGTACGACGAGGGGAACACGCCGGTGTTCACGTGTCCGTACCACGGGTGGAGCTACGCGGGTGACGGAAGCCTCGTGGGCGTGCCGCGGTACAAGGACGCGTACCGGGAGGAGCTGGACAAGAGCCAGTGGGGCCTCGTTGAAGTAGCGCAGATGGCCAACTTCAAGGGCACCGTCTGGGCCACGTGGGACCCCAAGGCGCCCTCCTTCGACGAGTACATCGGCGACATGAAGCCGTACCTGGGGATGTTCTACGACAAGCCGGACGGGACGGAAGCCGACCTGGAGGTGATCGGCGGTGTCCTGAAGTGGACGGTCCCGTGCAACTGGAAGTGGGGCGCCGAGAACTTCATCGGCGACGGTTACCACGGCCGGCCAACCCACCGCTCGGTGGACCTGCTGCGTATCAGCCCCAGCGGACTGCAGGGCCGGCACACCGGGGACAACGTTCCCGTCCCCAGCCAAGGAATGAGCATCTCGCACCACGGTAGCGGGCGATTGGCTGGCTCAGCCCTGGGCGATTACCCGTACCAACCTACCTACCCGAAGAACCCCATCGCGGAGGAGTACTTCCGAGAGTCCTATGAAAAGCGCTTTAAGCTCCTGGGCGAAAGGACGAGGGTCAGGGCAGGCGGCGTAGGCACCGTCTTCCCTAACAGCACCACCGGCACCACCGTGAACACCATGTGCGTGCTGGCAGCCCAACGGACCGGACTACACTCAGCAGTGGCGCTGGTACATGGTCCAGCGCGACGCACCGCAGGAGGTGAAAGACCTGCTGCGGCACTACCTCATTCGCTACGGCGGGCCGGCGGGCATGACCGAGGAGGACGACTCGGAGAACTGGAACTACGCCCACAAGGCCAGCAAGGGAGTCATCGCCCGGCGCCACCCCTACAGCTACGCCCTGGGCCTTGGCCATGAGACCCACGGACACCCCCTGCTGGAAAAACACGGGTTCATGAAACGGGGTTGGGTCTCGGAGGGAACGTCGGAGCAGAACCAGCGCAACTCGTACAAGATGTGGTCCGAGCTGATGGACGCGGAGAGCTGGGACGACTTACGCGAGAAAGGGTTGTGGCCCTAGAGGGCACCAGCCTCCGGCAAGCTCGCCTTCGAGCAGCTTTAGATAACGCAACGGGCCTTCTCCTACTTACGGAGAAGGCCCGTTGGCTTTGAGGCGTTTCCCGCGATGACGGGTCTACTTACGTGGTGTGGCGGGGGTCTGACGCGGCGACCGGTGTCCCCAGATGCTCGCCTTGTCGTACCTCATCACCTGCCAGGTGTCGTCGTCGATGAGGCGGCCACCCCAACCGTACTCTATGCTGAAGTCGGATGGGTTCTTCATGTAGAACGAGGTCATGTGATCGTTGGTGTGTTTGCCCAGCCGTCGAACGATCTCGACGCCCTTGTCTTCGCACAGGTCCATGCAGGCGCCCACGTCGTTCAGCGAGTTCAACTCGATCATGAAGTGACTGATCCGCTTCCCACCAGGAGTGGCGGCGACCACCGCCGTGTGCTCCCGCGGGTTGCAGTGGAAGAACCGTTCTCCTGGGCCCAGAGAGTCGCTTACCCGGAAGCCCAGACACTCCTGCAGCACTCGAATCAGCTCATCGGCATTGTCCGGGCTCAGCCCCACGTGTCCCAGGCCCAAGTCACCGGTCCTGAACCCCGTGATCGGCGTGCTGGGCTTGAACGGGCGCTCGAATAGGACCTGCGGCCCGTAGAACACCTCCATGGGAACGTTGCTCACCTCGCATCGCACCATGTCCACCACGCGGCGGTTGGCGATCTCGTCCGGCGTGCCCTGCGCGTACTCGACGCCCTCAGCTAGGAGCTTTGCCTTGGTCGCCTCAAACTCCTCCCGGTTGGCCGTTTGCCAGCCCACGTACGCCAGGTCATCGGCCCCGGTGGGACACAGCGCGAGCCGATGGTGGTTCTCGTCCATGCGCAGATAAAGGGTCCCATCGTCGGCCCGGCCGGACACCTCCATGCCCAGTACCTCGGTGGCGTAGGCCTCCCACGCGTCCATGTTGCTAACGCCAATCCCCAGGTAACCCAACTGTGATACGGCCATAACGCTCCTCCTTTAATAGCCTAGGCCCTTGGCCGACCCGCGAGGGTCAGCCCACGAACCTAGCGGCAGTATACTCCAGCCTAGAAAAAGTGAATCGCTCTGAAGGCCAACGGACCTCCTCTACTACTGGGGGCCGCTCGCCGCCAGGGTTTCCCCTGGACCCATTTGCGGTGTCCCTGTGCCAGACCATCAACGTGGCGCGTCTAAGCCCACGCCGAGACGCCTCGTCCAGCGAGCCAGCGCGGCGGGGCGGGCCGGGTGGGTAAAATAACTTTAGGGCTGGGGCAAGCCTTTAACTTGCTAGGGGGTGCTCGCCGCGCCCCCAGTCCCCACATCAGTGACGGAACGCCCTAACAGAGCGCTGAAAACCCTTTCGACCATCCCCCTTTACCCCCTCCTAGCCAGGAGGGGGAGGAATTTATGTCTGAGTCCCGACACGTCGGGATCAGACTCCCGGCCCCGACGAGTCGGTCCGAAGGACTCCGGACTCCTTCGGAGGGCACTCCCCTTTTTTCATCAGCTTGCTAGAAGGGCGCTTGAATGGGTGGAGGTCGTCGCGTGTTTAGGCTCGCGGCATAAGGGCAGTAGCCCCCCTCATCTCCTTTGTGCTATGGTGTTGCGCGAACGCTAGGTGAAGGCCGCGTGGGCCCCGAGCCCACAGCAATAGCGCTTCAAGGGAGGTCAGTATATGGCTAGCGAGGGAAAGGTCCGCCTGGAAATCAAGTACTGCGTATCTTGAGGGTACTTCTGGAAGGCCGCCGGTCTGGCGGCTGAAGTGTGTGACGGAAACGTCCGAGAGACGAGCATCGCGCTGACCCCTGTAGGGGACGGACGCTTCGAGGTCTACATCAACGACCGAAAGGTGTACGACCGTAGCGAGGCCGGCGAGGGTGACTTCTACCCATCGTTGCGTGTCCTCCGTGGCGTGAAGACCCAGTTGGTGGACGAGCTGGCGGCCACGCCGGCGTAACGTCGAGCATAGTCCCAGAGGCCAGTGGAAGAAGGGGGCAAAATGCCCCCTTCTTTCTTTTTACTTGCTAGGGGCCGCTCGCCGCGCCCCCAGACCCCAAGCACTGAGGGCCGGGGATTCGTCCTTCGGCAAGCTCTCCGACTTCGTCAGGAGTCTCTCCGACCTGTCGGAGGACAGGGCGAACGGGCAGGGCGAGGCCCCCTGTCATGCTGAGTCCCGATTTATCGGGGCGAAGCATCTCTCACCGGCCCTTCCCGAGAGACCCTTCGCTCCGCTCTCCGATACGCTCCGACAAGTCGGGGCTATCGAGAGTCCGATGAGCAGAGCATCATCGGACAGGGTGACAAGGTCTTATCTGGTCATAGTGAGCTCTCCGAAGGAGTCCAGAGCCCTTCGGATCGATCCTATAGGAGTCCGGTAAGCTGAGCCTGTCGAACCACGAACGGGCTCCGTTCGTGGCCGTGCCGAAGGTAAGCTAGAAAGCGAGCGCGTCCCTAAAGCCATGAATGGCCGCGATGTGCTCATCCACGGAGCGAAAGCCCGCGCCCATGGTGTTGACGCTCACGTGGCTAACGCCCATAGCCTCCCATGCTTGCGCCTGCTGGACCGCCACCGTCAGCGCCGTTTGCCCCGTACGCAGTGAGACCGAGGTCTGGATACCGATGCTCGCCGGGTCCCTGCCCGCCTCTCGGACGTACTGACGGAACTGCTCCAACGCTTGCTCTCCGGCCTCGTCCGGCCTCACTTGAGGGAACCAACCGTCGCCCAAGGCGGCGATCCGCCGTATAACCTTTTCGATCCTCCCGCCTCCAAACCAGATGGGGATAGGCCGCTGCACGGGCATGGGATTCAGCCCAGCTGCGGTAATCCGGTGCCACTCCCCCTCGAAGTTGACCACCTCCTGGCTCAGGAGGGCCCGCAGCACGGCAACCTGCTCCTCGATGCGCCGCCCCCGGTTGTGAAAGTCCTCGCCCAGCGCTTCGAACTCGACGGCGTTCCAGCCAACGGCAACACCCAGACGAAGGCGGCCACCACTCAGCACGTCAACTTCCGCCGCCTGTTTCGCCACCAGCGCGGTCTGCCGTTGGGGCAAGATGATGATCCCCGTCACCAACTCCAGCCGCTGGGTCACCGCCGCCAGGTAGCCGAAGAGGACCAACGGCTCGTGGAAAAGGTGCTCCCGCGTGTAAGGGCCGGACCACTCAGGACGGTTTGCAACGTCGACGCCTAGGACGTGGTCAAAGGCGACCAGGTGGTCGTAGCCCAGCTCCTCGGCTGCCTCCGCGTAGGCTCGAACCGCGCCCGGGTCCGGCCCGAGCTCGATCTGAGGGTAGATCACGCCGTATCGCACCGCACTCCTTCTGGACGGACGTCAACCGGCCTGACGGGACGCGTTACGGGGACCCGGACGTTGGGTCGTGCAGGGGGTCAGGAAACCATTCCATAATCCGCTCATCCTTCGACAAGCTCTCCGACTTCGTCAGGAGTCTCGATGAGCGAAGCATCATCGGACAGGACGAGCGGATTATCCCCGTTCGTGGTGAGCCTGTCGAACCATGAACAGGGCTCTGCAACTTTCACCACATTTATTGAACGATTAGTAACTCAGGATACTAGCGCGGTTTGGGTTTGTTCTCCTCGGGCTGCTGCTGGGGGTTTATGTCCGCGACAAAAGCGCGGATCTGGTCCCTCCACGGGTACAGCACCAGGCGGACCGTGACCCGCAACATCCGCCACGCCGTCCGCGTCACGAAGCCCAGTCCCCTCGCGAAGAACATCTCAATGAACGCCTCTGGAAGGAACCCCGGCGGGGGTGTCTCCCGTCGGTACTTCATCTGCGCTTCCGCAAACTCTTGCTGCTGGCTAGGGTGTCCTGGCAACATAGCCGTCCTCCCATCGGTAGAGGTGCCGGATGCTGCGGTCCATTCTAGCGATAATAATTCCCGTTGGAAACGGCCTCCTTAACACACCCCCCTACCGGCTACTTCTACCGACCACTTCCCACGAGTGCGTCATTCCGCCCCTTGACCTATTCCAGAACCCATGTTCTATCCTGGACCCACAGGAGGTTTCGCCATGGCCAGGGTTCTCCCTGCCCCTATAGCTGCCGCGCACCGGCCTGACCGCTGCCCCCGCTGTTGGACCGGCGTCCTGCTGCCCTACGCCCTCGCCCGCAACGACGAGCGCTACTGCCTCATGTGCGGCCACGTCGAGTACCGGGGGTTTACCCCCGGCTATATGGCCTCCGAAACCGAGCTGGAAAGGAATCGCCGCTACCAGCGCGATTACTACTACCGCCACAAGAACGACGAACGGAGCGCGTAATGCAAGACGAAACTGCTATGGAGCGACGCCTATGACCTCCGCGATTGAGCGCGCCGTCGGCCCTGAGCCTTACTACGAACATGCTGGCATCACCATCTACCACGGCGACTGCCGCGACGTCTTGCCCTTTTTGTGCGGAGACGTGGTGTTGACCGACCCACCGTACAATACCCAGGCAATCGGGGCGAACCGAAAGCAGTACGTTGGTGGACCGTTTTCCATGTCGGCTGAGACCTATCGAACTTTCTGTGCAGACTGGTTCGGGGCTGCGCTGGCTATAACGGAGCGGGTTGCATTCACGCCGGGCATACGCCATGTCTGGGACTACCCGCCCGCTAAGTGGATTGCAGCTTGGCATAAACCCGGTGCGGTGGCCTACAGCGGTCTGGGCGGATTCAACATCTGGGAACCGATCCTGCTCTATGGTAAGTCGCCTTCACGATTGACCTCCGATGTCTACACACTGACACCCCGCAACTTCACCACCGGGCCTGAACGCGAACATCCCTGTCCAAAGCCCATGCCGTTGTGGTTGTGGTTGGTCCAAGGATTGAGCGCCAGAGGGGAAACAATCCTTGACCCATTCATGGGCTCTGGCACCACATTGCGGGCAGCGAAGGACTTGGGCCGTCGTGCTGTTGGAATCGAAATAGAAGAACGCTACTGCGAGATCGCAGCCAAGCGCTTGGCGCAAGAGGTCTTGTACGGTGAGCAAACGACCCTGGAACTGGCCCCATCATTCGACCCCCCGGAGGCGCCCCGCTATGGCCCCGCCGACCTACACCCCTAACGTCTCCTGGTGCGCGCTGTGCGGCGCCCTGGTGGCCCATCTGCGGCCCCGGCGCATCCCGCTGGAGCTGGACACGCTCACGCCCCATGGCTGCGGCATCCGGCCCCCCAAGGCGCGGCGGCGCAAGCGCCGCGAGCCGCCACCCTTCGAGCTGGTGGAGGAAGCGGTGCGCGACATCGACCGCCGTAACGGGTACGGGGGTTACACATGCGCCTAGACCGGGCCATTAACGACTTCATCGCGCATCGGGCGGCCCGTCGGGACCTCTCCGATAAGACCGTGCAGAGCTACCAAAACGCGCTCCGTATGTTCTTTCGCCCGTGCCTCGAAGGCGACACGGACCAGCTCACCGGCGCAACCTTGCAAACCCTCACCCACGACGCCCGCCGCGCCTACCACCACAATACCCGCCTTACCCTCATGGCGACCGCCCGGCTCTTTACCCGCCACCTAAAGGCCGAGGGCATCATCGGCGCCGACCCCCTGGCCGAGTACGTCGTCCCGCGCCAGCGCCGCGCCCACCATCCGGTCCTCACCTCCGACCAGGTGGCCGCCATAGTGGCCCAGGCCGACGTAGGCACACCCCTGGGGCTCCGGGACTACGCTCTTATCCTGGTGAGCTACGAGGCCGCGCTGCGCGTGGCGGAAGCTCAGGGCTTGCTCATGCACCAGGTCGAGGGGGCCACCGAAGCGCTCGCGGACCTGCTCTACATAGACACCGTGAAAAGGGGTATCCCCCGCCGGGCTCCCCTCTCGGGAGAGGCCGCGGCCGCCCTGGCCCAATACCTCCGATTCGCTCGCCCACAACTGCTGTGGGCCGGGCGGGACCCCGGCTATCTTTTCCTCTCCGGGCACGGCGGCCGGCTTTCGGTCTCCTGGTATCGGGCCTCCCTGGCGGAGCTGGCCCGCAGGGCCGGGATACCGTTTCGGGTCACGCCCCACGTCCTCCGACACTCCCGCGCTACCTGGTGGGCGGACAAGGGCCTGAACCCTTACTACCTCCAAGGGATGCTGGGACACCGCAAGATTGAGTCCTCCATGCACTACGTCCACCTGGCCGAGCCCAACGCCATCGAGGCCGTGCGGCGGCTGAATCAGCCGTACTACCGGGAGATTGCGCCGTGAGGGTGGCCCTCTATGCCCGCGTAAGCACCAAGGACAAGGACCAGGACCCCGAAACGCAGCTCCACGCCCTCCGGGCTTACGCCGAGGCCCAGGGCCACGTTCTTGCCGGGGAGTACGTCGACCACGCTGGCGCCACGGACCTCCGGGGACGCCGCGCCTGGCGCGAGCTGCTAGGCCGGATACGGACCGGCGGGTGGGATGCGGTCCTAGTCCTGCGCCTGGACCGGGCTTTCCGGTCCGTGCGCGACCTGTACGACGCCCTGGACACGCTCGACCGCCACGGTAAGGGCTTCGTCTCGATTACCCAACCGATAGACACGACGGCCCCGATGGGCCGCTTCATGCTCACGGTCCTGGGGGCCGTGGCGGAGCTGGAACGGGACCTCATACGCCAGCGGTCAATGGAGGGCCAGGAACGCGCCCGCGCCCAGGGGGTCCGCATCGGGCGGCCCCCAGGGTCCAAAGACAAGCGCAAGCGTTCCACGCGGGGGTATTACGAAAGGTGGGCCGAGTAAAAAAGGGGGGTCCGAGAATGAAGCTCCTGCGGTGTGTCCCGCGATGGCTGAAGGACCGCATCATTGCCTGGCTGGTGAGGCGGAAGCTCCGGCGCATCGTCTACCCCTGGGGCGGCACTAAATAACGATTCCTTTGTTTGGAGGCGCTATATGCCTCCGATTGTGTATATTCCATGAGCGAGGAATATTACAGTTTGCGCATAAATGCAAACTGACCTCAGTAGTACCTCTACAAATCATGACCGATTAAGCATAATATAGTCACTATGAATAGGCTAAAGCGCGAACGCCGCTTTGTTGCCACCGCTTGCAGAACAGGAGGTTCCCGATGACTACTACCCAAATCGACCATCAACGCACACTTCTCGATAGGAAACAAATAGTCTGCGATGAGCATGGCAACTTTCGAGCATGGTGTGACAAGTGCCTTATTGGGAGACGTACACGGGGGAGAAGGGGGTGAGGCTATGCCTATGAGAAGCGAGCATATTGAGGATCACGGGACGGTGCAGCTGTGGCGCTGCCCTGGCTGCGGATTTTCCTTTGATGCAATCCATGTGAATAGCAGTGATGCGGGGTTTGACCAATGGGAATGCCCCGAATGCGGCACGACGGATGATGGAGATGGCCGTGTGGTAATACGCAAATATAAAGCTATGTGGAGACCTAGGGAACGGTGCTCAGGCTAACGGCGTTGGCATCGGCCACGCGAAGGGCTGGCGGCTGGCAGCCGAGGCGATGGGCATCGACTGGATGAAGCGCAACGAGCTCACCCAGGCCGTCCCACCGGCCTACACGGAGTACATAGGCAGGCAATTGCTCAATGATTAAGTACCTCTCCACCGGGGACGGCTGGAATCCACAGGCGCAGCGGATGGAGGCATACGACTATTTCACGTTCACCTGCCGGTGGTGTGAGTGGCACGGCCTGGTGGGTGCGCCCCACCGGGCCGCCGACCGGACGGACTGGCCGTGGCAATGTCCAGCGTGCGCTCGGAAGTACCACTACTGGCGGCCCCGCAACCGGCCCACCGCCGCGCCCCGCCTCACACCGATGGACCTCTACGGCCCAGGCCGCCCGAAGCGCGTCCCCCGCGACGAGTTCAAAGGCTACGTCCCGCCCGGTACGCCGTACCCCCGGCACCCGCAGTAACCCGACCCCCCTCTTGACTAATTCAGAACACGCGTACGCATAATGCGCGTATACCAGATGTAGTGCTGTACATCACATACATCACAGGAGTAGTGCACCATGACGTTGACCGGCGCCCAGGCCGCTATCCGTTACCTGGTCCGGAATGCACACGCGAATACCAACGCGCGGGGAATGCTCTCCAAGGGAGAGACGACCGAGCTGATGGCGCAGCTTGACCTCGTAGCCTCCGGTAACTACACCGGCCCCCGGTCGTCCTAAGACGGTGCCCCGGCGTCCAGGACGGCAGCACCCTCACCCCAGGGTAGTCGTATGCCCGAAGGGCCACCTACGGGCCACCAGGGCAGAGGGATATTTCGAGTGCCACGGCTACCGCTACCCGGTCACGGAGCACCTGCTGGACCAGCTCCCGAAAAGCGAGCGGCCACCGGCCGGCGCGGTACGGAAAGCCGTGGCCGAGGCGCCCCGCCGCGCCTACCGGCAAAGCACCCTCTCGAAGGCCGCCACGACCCCTACCTACGGCAAGCTAAGCCTCGAGGCGTGAAATGAATTACCTGCAGGCTGAGGCGGGAGCCCAAGGCCCTTCCGTACTAACCTTCGAGGAGATCGAGGCCGCCGAGCGAGCGGCCAGTCCGCCTCCGCCTCCGCCGCCAGCCCCGGAGCCCACTACTCGATTTACTTTTGACCCCGCCGACATAGCGGCGGCGTTCCGGGAGCTGGGCGCCGTGCTGGTCCAGGTACAGGGAATGTGGCGCGAGCAACGGGCCAACGGGACCCCAGGAGCAACGACCATGGGAACGCAACAGACACCCGGCGGCAAGCTGGGCGACCTCCGGGAGCTGGCGGCAGCGGGCGGGATGCAGAACGCGGACGCGCCACCGCAGCCCTCCGCCGCCCGACCGCCAGCCCCGGAGGCCGTGGACCACCTGATAGGTCTCCTGGAAATCGTCTCGGACCGGGCGCCGACCCTCACCTACGCCCAGGCCGTCACCCTCATGGACCAGCTCGCGGGCCAGGTCCGGGGCTACGCCCAGGGCAAGGAAAAAAGGCCCATCGGCGCGGACCTCGTGGCGGTGGCCGAACGCTACAAGCCCATGCTCAAGCTGATGGTGGAGAGCTACCTTTCGCAGCTCTCCGAGAATCTAGCAAAGGTGCCGGTGCCGGACGATGCCGAACAAGCTGGCGGGGAAACGGTGGGTGGTCCTGGGTCCAAACGAGAGCGGCAAAAGCGTCCTCGCAAAGCACCTGGCGCGTAGCTTCGCTACCGCCCTGGTGGTGGACCCGCTCAAGGGGTACGAGGACCTCCCTAAATCGCATACCATCTACCGGCCCTCGGCTATCGCCGGAGATGCCGCGGCAGCCGAGGTGGACAAGGTGATTCGCCGCCTGGTCCTGGCCGGACCCACCCTGCGCAAGGTGGACCTGTTCCTGGTGGACGAAGCTAACCGCTTCTTTCCAGCCCGCAAGACCCTGCACCCGATGGGTGCGCTTCTCAACGATATGTTCCGTCATAGCGGCCTCTCCTGGGGCGCTGTGGCCCGGCGTCCCGTCTCGCTCTATACGGACCTCATGGAGCTGGCGCAGTGGCAGTATTTCTTTCGCCTCACGGGGCGCAACGACCTGCAGCTCGTGGACGACCTCCACAAAGGGCTTGCCGACGTGGTGGCGGACCTCCCGCCGTTTCACTTCGTGGAACGCCACGCCTCCACCGGGGACTACCAGGTGCTGGAGCCCGTGCCCTTCACCCCCTAGACCCCGCTTGACAGTTTCAGAACACACCTTCTAGGCTGGTTGCATACCAGCGGTGGCGCACCCAATGTTGGGGAGCGCGTCACTACGGAAAGCAGGTGCAACGTGGCGAAGGAAGGCACGAACCTCGACATTACCCCCAACATGGCGCGCCTCAAAGAGACGGGCAAGGCCGCCGTAGCTGGCCTGGGCGGCGCCGTGGCGGTAAGCCTCGGCGCTGCGGTCCTCGGACCGCAGCTCGGCGCAGGCATCGGCGGGGTGTTGGCGGGCGCCGTCATCGGCGGGACCTACGGCCAGATGATTGCGCTCAACGGGGCGATGGACAGCGGCATTCTCATGCTCAACGGGAAGGGGTAAACCAGGCCCGAATCTTACGACGGTGGAGGAGAGACAATGGTACTGCAAAGCGGACTGCTCGGCGGCGTCGGCAAGATTGCCGGTCGAATCCAGAAGAACATTCTCGGAGTGCAGCCCAAGACCGCCGACAACCTGCCCCCAGGCTCGCGGCGGACCCTGGCGACCGCGCAGTTTATGGACACCGCCACGCCTACGGACGTGGTGTTGCCCGCGACGACCTTCACGGCCCTGGGCGATCTCACGGACGACGGTTTCGCCGTCCCGGCCCAACAGGCGTACCGATGGGGTTACAGCAGCCCCAACGAAGGCGCGGGCCACAACCAGGGATATATCTTCTTCCAGCTCATTGACGACACCGTCGGAGACGTCACCAACGAGGACGGCGTGGCGCGCCTCGTCGTGGCCGACGCTAACCAGGTCTTGCAGCAGTTCGTCTTTGAGGAACGCTCCGAAGAGCTGGACGGGGACCCGAACGACATCAACCAGCGCATACCGCTGCCGGAGCAAGGCCCCCTCGCCCGCGAGGACGACCTACTCATAATCCGGTTCAGCGCGGACGCTGCGGACACCGTCCAACCGGACCTCTCCACCATCCGAATCCCCAGCACGCGGTATCAGCCCGTCCGCCCGTAACACCGGGCCGGATAGCTAAAGTGGGGGGGGTCGTGCCCCAAGGGCGGCCCCCAACCGCAAACGGGAGGGTGCAATGGTCCTTCGACGCTACACCTCTTTAGCCCTGAGTCTCAACCGCCAGGAGCGCATCGCCTTCCAGGGATGGGGTACCCGCGCCTTCCTGGGCATCATCGCGGCGGGCGCGGTCGAGGTGGTGGACTTCGCAACCATCCAAAATGGGCGGCATGAAAAGTACCTCCCGTTCGATTCCCTGGTCATAAACAACAACAGCGGCCAGCGCCTTACGGTACTCCTGTCCAACGGCATTGGCTACGGAGTCCTGGCGGCCCAGAGCGTGACCCGCGAAGGCCCCCGGATTTCGTTTACCCACTTCACCATCACCAATAACGACGTCGTCGCCGCGACGGCGGCCAACGAGGTGGAATGGATAGCCGAGCGGACCCCGGCGGACGCAGACCGGAAGGCGCGCCTGGAGCTGGCGCAGCGGGGCGTCTAGCCATGGCGAATAAGGACCTCCTAACCGCTGCCGGTATCGTGGGGGCCGCCGCTCTCGTCGGCCTTGCCCTGCGCTCCGGTGGGCGCGCCGAGGCTGCCGGAGTAGAGGCGCCCACCATCGGGTCTATCAACCTCCCGGCCTTCACGGCGCCCACGGGTCCAATCGCAGCGCCCCAGGCGCCCGCACTCCCGTCCCCGGCCTTGCAGCTCCCAACCTTCCACATCAACCTCCCGGCCATCACCAACACGGTCCAGGTTCAGGACCGCGCCGCCGCTGTCCTGGAAACGGCGAGAGGCGCTACGGTAGCGGACCGCGTGGTAGCGACCCTCACAGACGCGGCAACCAAGGTCACAGGGAGCGGTGAGAACAACGTCACGGACGCCGTCATGGACAGGGTCAAGGCGACCGAGACAGTGACGGACGCCGTAGCGGCGGTGAGGGAGAAGGTAGCCGCCTTCGTCCCGGCCTTTGGCTTCGACGGCCAGGACCTGGGCGGCTCCAACCTGGACGTTGGGGGCATCCTCGACAAGCTCCCCACCCTTGGGCTGCCCGGCGGAGGCTTCGACGACCAGGACCTGGGCGGCTTCAACCTGGACGTGGCGGGCATCCTCGACAAGCTCCCCACCCTTGGGCTGCTCGGCGGAGGCTTCGACGACCAGGACCTGGGCGGCTTCAACCTGGACGTTGGGGGCATCTTGGACCGCCTTCCCACCCGATTGCCCGCATTCCTGGGAAGCGGTGACCCGTTCTTTTCGCCCACCATGCCGCTGGCGAATATAGAGCTGCCGGGAACCGGGCTCTTTAGCGGCCTCATTCCCTGGAGTGGTGGACCCCCGGCCTACGGGGTGTTTGGCAACTACTCCACCGGCCTGGGGCAATCTCCTGCGCTGGTCCGGGCCGCAGCAGGCGCGGTCGTGGACAAAGCCCAAGATTGGGCCTTCGACCGATTAAAGGAAAGCTTCGGATTCGGCTCCTTCGGATTCGGCTCCTAATGGGAACCTACAAGGTCGGCCAGCTCGGCACGGGTAACTCCCTCCCCATCACGGGAGGGACCATTACGGGCGACCTCACGGTGACGGGCGCCATCACCGGACAGGACACCGCGACCTTTACGGGCATGCTCCGCACCCTGGCTGCCCTTCGGGTCGGTACGACGTCTACGTTTGACGGAGCGGTAAGCGGTATCGACCACTCGGATATCGAGGGCGTGACCGCCTCTCAGCACCGCGTGGCGGACTTCCAACGCTTCACCGGCTCCGGGACCTGGACCAAGCCCACCGGCGTGACCATGACCATCGTGGAGGTTTACGGCGCTGGTGGTGGCGGCGGTGGAGGCCGAGGCGACGCGGCGGGTACGGAACGGGGCGGTGGCGCGGGCGGCGGCGGGGGTGGGGGGGTTAGGACCGTTTTCGATTCAGCCGCACTTGGCGCTACCGAGACAGTGACCGTCGGCGCGCCTGGCGCAAGCGGCTCCGGTGGCTCAAACGCCAACGGAACGAAGGGCGGGAGCGGCGGCACCACCAGCTTTGGCACCGACCTCATTGTCGAGGGTGGCGAGGGTGGCAACGGTGGCAGCACCGTGAACGCGCTTGGCGGCGACGGGAGCGGCCCGCGCGCCTTCAACTTCAACGCAAGAAGCGACGGGTTTGGGGGTGGTGGAGGGTCTGATCAAACAGGCAGACAATCTATCTATGGCGGCGGCGGCGGGGGTGGTGGTACGGACAACGCGGCGGGCGCCGATGGTGGCGACTCGGTTTACGGGGGTAGTGGGGGCGCGGGTGGCGGAGGTATCAGCACCGGAAACGCGGACGCCGCCGGTGGAAGCTCCGGTGGGGGCAATCAGCTCTACGGCTCCGGTGGTGGCGTCGCGCCTGGCGCGGCGGGTGGGGCCGCTGGTACGGCAGGCGCCGTGAGCGCAGCCGAGTATGGCGGTGATGGCGGCGGCGGCGGCGGGTCAAACGCGGGTGGTACAGGCGGTGCGGGCGGCGCGGGCGCGGCCCCTTCGGGTGGCGGTGGCGGCGGCGGCGGTGGGACCACGACGGGGGGTGCGGGCGGCGCCGGTGCCCGTGGGGAGGTCCGGGTATGGAGCTTCTAAGCAAGCGCTGCGCCCTGGTGGGGGGAGGCTTGTAATGGCCCCTGGGAACGAAGCCTACCCCAACGGCCCGTCCGTCCCGCTGTCCACGCTCAACGAGAAGCAAATTGTTGACCTGGACCGGCGCCTGAAGCGCGTTGAGCGCGTGCTGCTGGCCCTGGTGGTCGTTACCGTTACCCAGGTGGCCGCAGGGCCCGAATCAGCCCACCAGCTCATCCTCCGCGTCCTGGCATATCTGGGGGCCTAAATGGTCCTCCGCTTGCTCCAATCCGAAGCCGGGAAGGCCGCCATCAACGAGGCCGCTAAGGTGGTGGGCAAAAAGGCCGCCGAGAAGGCCATGGAGGGCGGCGGGTTGAAGGGGCTGGCGAAGCTCCTCCGCAAGGCCCACCTAAAGCCCAAGGCCATCACCAAGCGCCGCCGCTCCCCCTTCTAACCCCCTTGACGGATTGCAGCCGCACGGCTTACCATGCCACCATGCTACGCGTGGGTACTCCCTCCGGAACTCTGTTAGACTACAACGCGCCCCCCGTGCGGCGGCCCATCTTGTCCACGCGTAGCAGCTCGGACCGGGCCAAAGGACGGGGGGCTGTTTTGTGTTCGCTTTACTCCTACCGCTGACGGCCCTGGGAATCCTGCTGCAAGACAGCGGCTACTTCTACAGGCCGTTTCCCCGCCACTACGGCGCGGAAGAGACCGGCGGACTATACGTCAACTATTCGGCCTCTAACCCGCGACGGTCCGTCATCTCTCGCTTTTCCGTCAGCCAGGGCGACCCCGACCAGGCGGACCCCGCGAGTGAGCTCGTGCTGCTGGAGGTGGCGCAACCGTTCAGCAACCACAACGGCGGTAACATCGTTTTTGGGCCAGACGGGTACCTGTACGTGGGCCTGGGTGACGGCGGCTCCGGCGGAGACCCGCTTGGCAACGGGCAGGACACGTCTACGCTCCTGGGCGCGGTCCTCCGCATCGACGTGCGCGGGGCGAATGAAACGACGCCGTACCGCGTTCCCTCCGATAACCCGCTAGTGGATACGGTGGGCGCACAAGATGAGATCTGGGCTTATGGGCTACGCAACCCTTGGAAGTTCTCCTTTGACCCAGCCACCGACGCGCTGTGGCTAGCCGACGTGGGCCAGGAACGGTACGAGGAGATACACCTGGTCCAGCCGGGGCAGAACTACGGCTGGAACGTGATGGAGGGCGCGCACTGCTACGCGCCAAGGACGGGGTGCGACCAGACGGGCCTGGAGTTACCCGTCTTCGAGTACGACCACGACGAGGGCTGCTCCATCACCGGTGGGTATGTGTACCGCGGTGCGCGGCTGCCCAGCCTAGCCGGCGCCTACCTTTACGCCGACTTCTGCTCCGGTTTCATCTGGGGCCTCCGCCACGACGGGGCGGCGGTCACCGACCAGGCCCTGCTAGTGGACTCGGGCCTCCTGACACCCTCCTTTGGCGTCGACGAGGCGGGCGAGGTCTACATTCTGGCCTTCGATGGTCGCATCTACCGTTTCGTGGCCGAGGAGGCGGCGACACCGACGCCCACCGCCACTTCGACGGCCACCCCGGCCTCCAACGCCACACCCACGGCCACCGCAATCATCATTGCGACGCCTACCGTTACTCCTACTGATGCTGCTACTCCCGATAATGAAGTGCCTACTCCCACTCCCGATACGCCCAGCCCCACCCTTACCCCTACCGTGCCCACGGCAACGCCCACGTTGGCCACCACCACCGCTCCAACTCCCACCGCCACCGCTGCCCCAACTACTACGCTGACTGCTCTCACCGCGGAGGACACTCCGGGTTCCGGCGCGGCCAATCTAGCCCTATTCTTGCTGGCGGCGGTCGTGGTGCTCGGAGGTGGTGGGTTCATGTTCATCCGGAGCCGGGTCTAGCCGCCCGTAACTCACCGATGCCTTGGGACCGAGACCTAACAGGCTGCTGAAAAACCCTTGGTTCGTGCTTCGACAAGCTCGTCCTGACCAGAAAAGACCCTGTCACCCTGAGCGGAGCGAAGGGTCTCTCAGGAAGAGCTGGTGAGAGATGCTTCGTCCTTCCCAGGAAGGACTCAGCATGACAGGGGGCCTTGTCCGAGGTATCTTCAAAAAGTGTGTAAACAGTCAGGCGGTGTACCCTCTCTCTGAACAACACGGGCTCGAGGCCCAAGAGAGGAGATAGACCGCCCATGAGGAAGGAAAGCACTGAGAGTAGGTCGGAGTCAAGGCCGGAGTGGGAGCAGTTGGAGGATTGGGTGCGAAGCCAGGTCCAGAGGCTGATCCAGGAGTTGCTGGAGGAGGAGGTGACGGCGTTTCTGGGAAGGGCGAAGTCGGCGCTCAGATCCGACTCGGACAACGATACCGGCTATCGGAACGGATACGGCAGAGCCCGGAGGCTTACGCTGAGTTCGGGAACGATACAGCTGAGGCGGCCGCGAGTCCGCGATACCGAGGAGCAGTTCGAGAGCCGGCTGCTGCCGCTGTTCGTCAACAGGACCAGGAAGGTTGCTGAGTTGATCCCCGAGCTGTACCTGCACGGTCTATCCGAAGGCGACTTCGATCTGGCTTTGCGGGGGCTGCTGGGAGAGGACGCACCGGTATCGGCGAGCACGGTGGCCCGGTTGAAGTCCAAGTGGAACGATGAGCTTGCCCAATGGCGCAGCCGGCCCCTAGATGACCTGGAAGTGGTCTACATGTGGGTGGATGGAGTCTACGTCAAGGCTGGTCTTGAGAAGGAGAAGGCGGCAGTACTGGTGGTGGTGGCGGCCCTGATCGACGGGAGCAAGGTGGTGGTGAGCGCTGTTCCCGGATACAGGGAGTCCACAGAGAACTGGTCCGATGTGCTCGGGGGCATGAGGCGCCGCGGGCTGGAGTGCTCGAGGCTGGTGGTTGGGGACGGACACCTGGGCATCTGGGGAGCTCTGCGCAACGTCTATCCGCAGGCGGCAGAGCAACGCTGCTGGAACCACAAGATCGTAAACGTGCTCGCCAAGCTTCCAAAGCGACAACAGGACCAGGCCAAGCTCATGCTGCGTACTATCCCCTACGCGCCGACTCGGACAGAGGCTGAGCGGCTCAGGACGGTGTTCACCAGGTGGTGCGGCGACCATTCCTACGAGGCGGCCTCAGAGGCCTTGGAGCGGGACTGGGACCGCATGGTCACCTTCTATGACTTCCCAAAGGAGCACTGGGGGCACCTTCGCACGACGAACCCGGTAGAATCACCCTTCGCGGCCCTCAGGCTTCGGACCGATGCCGCCAAGCGCTACAAGAGGGTCGATCGGGCGATAGCGGTGATCTGGAAAATGTTGATGGTCGCCGAACAGCGCTTCAGGCGTCTGAAGGCCCCTGAGTTGATCGAAGACGTCTATCTCGGTGCACAGTATGCGGATGGAATCGCCATTGAATCAACGGCTGAGAAGGTCGCCGCCTGGTGTCGTTTACACACCTATTGACGTAACCTCATGAGGAGGCCCGTCATGTTGCTGCCGGTCTGCACCGCGGTGTCGAGAGAAATGGCGTTGACCAAGCGCCGTTCGGTGAAAAGATCGGAGAACAGAAGGAGGCGGCAGGAGAAGTCGGTGGTCCAGGCGACGCCGGTGAGAAAAACAGCCACGTACGCGTACCAAAACTGCATGGAATCCATGGCCAGGAGCAGGAGCACGGCACCGGCGACAGCCGTGTTCAGGAGCTGGGCAGCCGCCAATAGGCGCACCTTGGGCAGGCGGTCCGCCAGGCCGCCAATCAGCAGGCCCAGCAGGAACATGGGCGCCGTGCGAAACACGCCCACCAACGCCACCTTCGACGGAGAGTCGGTCAGCTCCAGCACCAGCCAGAGGAGCGCGGCCAGCTCCCCCATGCGCGCGACGTAGTAGCACCACGACGCCGCCCAGATGAGGCGGAACCGCGGCTCGCGCAGCGCCTGGAAGGTGAGGCCGCCCGTGGAGAGCGGCCTAGGCTGGGCTTTACCGGATGATGCCAACGGTCCAAGTCCTGCGGGGCCTTGGCGGAATTAGGGCCACGTCCTAGCAAGGGACGTTGAGGGCGTCCCGACAAGTCGGGACGCCCTCAACCATGCATCTATCCTTCTCAGTAGCGCGGCTTACACCGGCCAACCCGCGGGTCGCTAACGGGCGCCCTGGCCGGCGGCGGCCGGCGCCTCTGCGGTCTGCCTTGGCCGGACCGGGCCACCCTGGTGCTCGAAGCAACCCACGTCGATGATGGTCCCGCTGATCTGCGCCGATTCGTCGGAGAGGAGGAAGGCTATGGCGTACGCTACTTCCTCCGTTTCAGTCCTCCTGCCGGTGACGGTGCCGAGGCTGCCGCCTCCGCCCCCAGGCCTAACTTGGCCACCCGCCTGGGTAAAGTCCCGGGGCCCCTCGGTCATTCCGGTAAGGGGCCCGCCACCCGGAATCACCATGTTCACGCGGATGTGCTCGTGGATGTAGTCGTAGGCCAGGGCCTGGCTAAAGGCGTACAGCCCACCCTTGCTGGCGCAGTAGGCCTGGAGGTTGCCCCGTCCCCACTGAGAGCCGGAGCCGGTGTTCACGATGGCCCCGCCCCCCTGGGAGATCATCTGTGGCAGCACCGCCTTGGTCATCAGGTACGGGCCCTTCAGGTTCACCTCCATCACCTTGTCCCAGACATCCTCCGGGGTGTCCAGCAGCCTGCCGCTGGGGTGAATGGCGGCGTTGTTCACCAGCCCGTTGATCTGCCCGTGCTTCTCCATGGTGAAGTCCGTCACCCGCTGCACGTCTTCGGGCTTGGAAACGTCGGCCTCCAGCAGGTCGGCGTCCAAACCCAGGGAGTCGAGTAGCTCCCTGGTGCCGTCGGTCCCGTTGGCCGCCTCGCTGCCTATCTGCTTTGAATCGAGGCCAAAGGCCACGACCTGGTGGCCCTTCTCGGCCAAGACCCGCGTAATAGAACGCCCGATGCCGTAGTTCCCGCCTGTCACAATTACCACATTCTTGTCGCTCATGGGTTCACCTCTCTGGCCTGTCATAGGGCCGCTGGGTCTGGAGTTGTACCGCTGGCAACGGTCCCCACCGATGCGCGCCCATCGGGTGGTGGAGGCCTTCCGGCGGCACTGTGCGCGCCATGCTAGCAGCGGCCCTCTTCATCGTCAATTCGACGGTCCTTTTGCTGAGACATACCCCTCGCTGGCATGTCACGAAGCGATGCATTCCAATAGAACGGACAGGCCGGTAGAATGGGCCGGCTGCCCCCACCCCATAGATCTGGAGTCCCGTCTCTGCAATACGCTTACGGATTGCAATTGCGAGGCCCGACGAAGGAAGGCCGTGGCAATCTGGTTGCGGGATCCACCCGCCCTTCAGATTGCTTCACCCCCCGATAATTCGGGGGCCTCGCAATGACATTGGCGAAGAACTTCGGGAACTACATACGAGGTGTCGAACCCATGGACGTTCAACAGCTTCGAGACTGCCTGCCGGTTACGAACGAGCTCGTCTACATGAACACGGGCTGGGCCGGTCCCACGCCTGCACCCGTGCTCCAGCGCATTAGCGAAACGCTGGAGCGGGAGGCGCAAGTAGGGCCAGCCAGCGCCGCGGGACTCGCCTTCACCAGGGGGGTGACCGAGGAGGCCAGGGTGGCTATCGCCAGCCTGCTGGGCGCCCAGGCGGAGGACGTGTGCATCACCCACAGCACCACCGAAGGGGTGAACGTGGTCCTACACGGCATGGAGTGGAAGCCCGGGGACGAGCTACTCATCTGCGATCTGGAGCACCCGGCGTTGGCCGTCCCCTCCGGCGTGCTGGCCGAACGCTACGGCGTGAAGTTGGTCCAGCCGCACATCGGGCCCCAGGCCGGGCAGGGCGAGATCTTGGAAGCGGTGGTGTCGGCGTTGACCCCCAAGACCAAGCTGGTGGCCCTGAGCCATATCCAGTTCACCTGCGGACTGCTCATGCCGGTCCGTGAGATCGCGCGGGCTGCCCACGAGCGAGGTGTGCCGTTCCTGGTGGACGGCGCTCAAAGCGTCGGTCAGCTTGAGGTCGACGTGGAGGAGCTGGGGTGCGACTTCTACACGGTCTCAGGCCAGAAGTGGCTGATGGGCCCAGTCGGGACCGGTGCCCTGTATGTTCGCGGCGACTACCGAGAGAGGCTGGAGCCCCTCTTCACTACCAACGCCATCGCCGACGACCGAGGCCAAGGCCGTTCGCCGCTGTCCCGGTTCGCCGTCGCCTCCCAGAGCCCTGGGCTGGTCGCCGGCTTTACCGAGGCCGTCCGCATCGCCGCCGAGACCGGCATGGCGCGCATCGAAACGCACGTGATGGGCACCGCCAACCTGTTGCGAGAAGCGGTGGCCTCAATCCCAGGCGCTACGCTCCTTAGCCCGGAAACGTCGGAGTCCGCGTGCGGGCTCGTGGCCGTGGACCTGGAGGGCTGGTCGCCGGGCGACGCGGTAGCCGACTTGCAGGAACGGTCTGGCATCGTCGCCAGGGTGGTCCACAACCCGGACGGCGTGCGGTTTAGCACCGCGTACTTCAATACGGAGCAAGAGGTGGAGCAGGTGGCCGCGGCGCTCGAGCGGATGGTCACTGAGGGCCGGGCACGCGGATAATCAGCAGACCCTGACACCCGCCTTGAACACCGCCGCTACCTTCCCTACGTCGGCGATCTGCACGTCGGGACTACCGTCGACCACCAGTAGGTCGGCCTCCATGCCGGGGGCGATGGTGCCCACGGAGTCGGAGAGGCCCAGGGCCTGAGCGCTGGCACCCGTGGCGGCGACTACCGCCTGCATCGGGGTGAGGCCGCCCGCCACCATGGCGTCCAACTCCCAGTCGAAATGACCGAAGGGATAGACCCCCCACCCGCAGTCGGAGCCCGCTATGAACCTGACGCCCAGCTCCACCAGGCGGCGGGTGTGGGCCAGGAGCTGCTCGTGGTTCGCCCGCATCCGGTCCAGCTGCGTCTCCTCCTCGGGGGTGGCCTCCCCGCGTTCCTTCTTGGCTTGGAGCGCGAAGAGCCGGGAGCGGGTGATGTGCAGCGTCGGGGCCACCCACACCTCGTGCTCCACGAGATGGTTGGCTAGCTCCTCATCCAGGTGGCGGGCGCCGGTGGAGTCGGTGAACCAGCCGTGCATGATCCCGTCGAACCCGGCGTCCACCACCATCCGCATCGCCACGTTGGTGCAGCAGTGGGCGGTGACCAGCTTGTTGCGCCGGTGCCCCTCCTCCACGATGGCCCGCAGCTCCTCGGCGGAGAAGGCGGGACGGAACGGGTCCGTCCCCATGGTGCTGCCGCCGGTGGCCATGACCTTGAGGAAATCGGCGCCCTCCTTGATGAGCTGGCGGGCCGCGTGGCGTACGCCGTCCACTCCGTCGGCCTCCGATCCCATGAACCAGCAGTGGCCGCCCGTGGTGGTGATGGGCCGCCCCGACACCAGCATCCGCGGGCCTTTGATGAGCCCCTGCTGGATCCCTTCCTTGAGCGAGAAGGTGGTGTGGTGCCAGCCGCCGCAATCGCCGACGGTGGTGACGCCGGTCTGCAGGGCGATGCCCACGTTGTGCGCCGACCGCAGGAGCCGCAGGTCGTCGCTGTCGTTGACGTGGACGTCCTCGCCCCGGCGTCCGTTGCCCGGCATGTTGGTGTGGGTATGGCTATCGATGAGTCCCGGCAGCAAGGTGGCGGACGGGAACTCCAAAACCTCGCCAACCGCCCCGTCCGGCAGTCCCAACTCATGGTCGGGCCCCACCGCCTGGACCTTCGTGCCTTGCAGGAGCACGGCCACGCGCTCTTGCGCCGGCGTGCCGGTGCCGTCGAGCATCCGTCCCACCCGAAGGAGGGTCAACGAGTCGTTGCTTTGGAGTGTCATACCTACCTCCCGCGATGCCCTTTGGCCTGGCGCCGCGGCCCGTATTATACTCAACGCATCTTTCGCAGGAGTGGGCACATGCCGTTAATTCCGGTGCGCGACATCACGGTCTACTACGAGGTCCAGGGTTCAGGGCCACGCCTCCTCTTTATCGGCTCCAGCGGTGGAGAGCTTCGGCATGGGTCGATGGCTTTCAACAGTCCCCTGGTAAGCAGCTTCGAGGTGCTTGCGTACGACCAGCGGGGCCAGGGTCGGACGGACGCGCCCGATGCTCCGTATACCATGGCCGACTACGCCGCGGATGCCGCCGGCCTGCTGGCGGCGGTGGGATGGGACCGATGCCTCGTGGTGGGGTTCTCCTTCGGCGGCATGGTGGCCCAGGAGCTGGCCATCCGCTACCCGGAACGGGTCGAGCGCATGGTGCTCATCAGCACCTCCAGCGGCGGAGCGGGCGGCAGCTCGTATCCGCTCCACGAGTTCGACGAGCTGGCACCCGAGGAACGCGCGCAGCGCATGATGGAGATCATAGACTCGCGTCACGACGCAGCTTGGCGGGCGGCCAACCCGGAACGAGTCCAGGCGTCGGTGGCCCAGGCGACAGGCCGTCGGCCGACGCCGGCTGACGCCGGCTGATGGACGCACGGAAAACGCACGATACCTATGACCGCCTTCCAGCGCTACAGGTACCGGTGCTGGTTGCCGGCGGGCGCTACGACGGCAACACCCCACCAGCTACCGTCGAAGGACTGGCGCGACCCATACCCGGTGTCGAGCTGGAGATCTTCGAGGGCGGACACCTCTTCTTCCTCGCCGACCCCCGGGCGTGGGAGCGCATCTCCGCCTTCCTGCTGGGGTAACGCCTTCTACCTGGCTGCTGCTTCGGTGCACAAATCTCTTTACAAATAGCAGGGTGTCCGGGTAGGCCAACGCAAGGTGGTTTTTCCCACCCACCCGCCCCGGAGCGCAGATCCGACTAGCAGGGGTACCCCCCAGCCCCTGGGGTTCAGGGGGCGGGTCCCCTGAGACGCTTGTGGGTGGGTGGGTGGGAATGACCAGGTATTTCTGCAAGCAAGCACTACACCACCCAAAAGTAAGGGACCTCCCATCACGGTTTGAGGGAGGTCCCTTTCCTGGACGCGTATCTTCGAGTACCGGCTAGGGCCACAACCCCTTCTCGCGCAAGTCGTCCCAGCTATCCGCCTCCATGAGCTGTTGCCAGAAGTGGTAGGCGCCCCGCTGGTTCTGCTCCGACGGCTCCCGGTTGGCGGCCGTCCGCTTCGGGGTGAAGGTCCCATGCTGCGGCAGGCCGAACTCCTCCAACAGCGGGTGGCTGTGGATCTCTCGGCTCAGGCCCATGGAGTAGTCGTAGGGATAGCGACGGGCGATGACGCCCTTGCTGGCTTTGTGAGCGTAGTTCCAGTTCTCCATGTCGTCCGACTCGGTGAGGCCCGCGGGACCACCGTAGCGCATGTAGTAGTGCCGCAGCACGTCCTTCACCTCTTGCGGCATGTCCCGGTGCACGTAGTAGAAGCGCCAGCACTCGGTCCAGTCAGGCCCGGCGGGGTGCCAGGTACAGATGCTGTTGTTAGTCCCCTGGGTACCGTTGGGGAAGATGTTGCCGTTCCCGGCCCGCAGGCGCCAGTGCTTGCCCATCACCTGCTTGCGGCGCGCATAGGCGTCTCGGAAGTACTCCTCCACGATAGGCTGGTTCTGGTAGCTGTTGACGTAAGGGAAGTCCTCCGGCCAGATACGCACGCCGAGACGGCCGGAGCCGTGGTGGGGGACCTCAAAGCTCAGGGAGTCTGACGATTGCTGGGCTGCCCGCTGCAGCAGGTTGCCACGGCCTTGGCCGCCGCCAGGGTTGATGCCGACGATCTCCACCGAGTGGTGGGTTGGCGTGCCGTGGTAGCCGTCGCCCAAGAAGTTCTCGGCGCCGAACTTCCAGTTCGACGAGAACAGCCACTTCAGGACCCCTTGCACCTCGATGTCTGCCTCCGTGCCGTCTGGTTTGTCGAAGTGCAGGCCGAGCCCCGGCTCGTTGTCCCCGATGTACTCCAGGAATGGTGGCGCCTGGGGGTCCCACGTGGCCCAAATGGTGCCTCGGTAGCTGGCCATCTGCGCCACTTCCACCAGCCCCCATTGGCTCTTGTCCAGCTCCTCCCGGTATGCGTCCTTGTACCGCGGTACGCCTACCAGGCTCCCGTCGCCCGCGTAGCTCCACCCGTGGTACGGGCACGTGAACACCGGCGTGTTCCCCTCGTCGTACCGGCACACCTTCATCCCCCGGTGACGGCACGAGTTCAGGAACACGTGGACCGTGTTGTCCCGGTCCCGGCTCAGGATGACCGACTCCTCTCCCATGCGCGAGACGAAGTAGTCGCCGGGCTTGCGCACTTGGTCCTCGAACCCCACGAACAGCCAGCAGCGTGCGAACACCCGCTCCTTCTCGGTCTCGTAGAGCTCCGGGTCCACGAAGATGTCGCGGCTCACCAGGCCCTTTCCCCGGTCCACTAGCTGTCCAGCGCTCGGGCCTCCGATGTCGAGTGCCATATGAGTACCTCCTACCTTTGGCGTCCTGCTTCTGAGGGTCCGCTCCTCGTCAACTTAGCGCGACTCCATTACGATTACAGTGAATTTTATCCCGGCAAAGGAACGATAGCAAGGCAAAAACGGGCTAGCCATGCGAACTCTGCCGCGTTAGCTGTCAGGCACTGCTATGATGGCGCCGTGAAGACCGTACTACCGTTGCTACCGCTTCTCGCCTCAGCGTCATTACTAGTGGCAGCCTGCGCTTAAGCCGACGCAACCTTCCTGTCGGTTCTGCTACCAGCTGTGACCACTTGACGCCCAATGGACATTATGGAACACAGGCCGTCGATTCCAATCGAACTCTTGACCAACTCAAGCCAGGTTTCTGACCTAGCGCCTATCTTACTCAGGGAGCGCTGTATCGCTGTGGACACCGAGTCGAACAGCCGGCACAGATACCCCGAGAGGGTCTGCCTAGTTCAAGTGGCGACCACCAGCAAGGTTTACCTGATCGATACGCTTGCAGTTGATGACATGAAACCGATAGGCGGAGTATTGGCAGATGCAACGGTAGTAAAGGTAATTCAGGGCGCTGAGTATGACATACGGTGCCTCGACAGAGAGTGGGGACTTCGGGTACGGAACCTCTTCGATACGTCCATCGCAGCCCGTTTCGTCGGTATGGAGCAGAACGGACTGGCAGCCCTTACCGAGACGCTGCTGGGGGTGCGCATCCCAAAAGATGCCCGTATTCAAAAAAGCGACTGGTCTCGTCGGCCGCTTAGTCAGGAGGGTTTGGATTACGCGGCTACGGATGTCTGGTACCTGCTGAGTATCCAGAAGGCGCTCGAGGGTAGTCTCCGAACTCTTGCAAGGACACAATGGGTTTCTGAGGAGTGCGCTCGCTTGGAAGAGGTCCGTTACGTTGCCCTGGACCCGGAAACGGTGTTTCTATCGATGAAAGGCATCCATAGGCTAGATGGGCAAGCAAAGGCGGTCTTGAAACGACTGTACATGGTGAGAGAAGCCGAGGCTCGGCGTCTCAACCGACCTCCCTATTACGTTCTGCCGCACGAAACTTTCATCCATTTGGCAACCAATCCCCTTTCTGATCTAGCCCCAATTCCTTCGCTTAGGAGGCAAGTTGACTCCCGTTTTGGCAGGCTTTTGCGTGCTGCGCTACATAAGGGTTTGACGGATCCACCGATTAGTAATCGAATCCGGCGCAACATACGATCGATGACACCGATCGAAAGCGAACGATTGCAGGTACTGAAGAATTGGCGAGTGAACCTGGGGAGGCAGCTGTCTATTGATCCAGCCCTACTATGGCCGATGGTGAGCCTGGAACGCCTCGCAAAGGCCCCTCTCACATTGAGTGCAGAGATCACGTCACCTGAGGTGCGACAATGGCAACGGGAACAATTCGCTACGTCACTGGACGCGTCTCTCGTCTAAATGGGCACCGTGAGACACGGTGCCGGTGTTCCGAATGACTGTCCTAGGTACATGTTTAGCGTAAACCGGCACGTTTCGTCGCGCGGCTGCTGTCCGTTTTGACCAGACCTTAGCGGAGGCCAAGGCAAAGCTTGTTGCAAATTAGCTGTGGTCTGTTTAGCAGGCTACGGCCCGCCAGCATGTGGCTGGCTTTGACCCGTGCAGGCCAGGCGGGTTCAGTCTTCAAAGCCGCTGCGGCGATGGATTGTGCCACCAGTTTCGCGGTAGCACGCTAGCAACATGCAGATGATAGTGATCCCAGCTACTCGATGGCGTGCCAGTTGGCTGGCAGCTCCGGCATAGGCCAAGCTGGGTCCGGCGTCCACCGCTCCCAACCATCTCCGAAAGGCGAGCTCCTGGCCTCCAGTCTTGCCAGAGCGCGCTGCCCTTCCGCTCGAATCTCGTCTGCCTGGGCCTGCGATACGAATCCGAGGGTGATGGCCTCGGCAAGCTCGTCTTCATCTTTCCAGCGCCAGGTGGTCAAATCCGGCTGGATGACTATGTCCAGCATATGGTCCTGGTAGTCGATGCCGATGGACGTGCGCTCGTAGCTTTCGAGGTTCACATACCAGAGGCATGACCCATCTTCTTTCCGGAACCATGCGTACGAGTGCCGGTCTCCTGAGTACATTACTCGAATCATGCGCATCTCCCAATTGGCATCACGTAGCTGCCAGTCGCCAACTGGTAGACGGACTGCTGGGTAAGTATGCGGTAGCTTGGATGGAGTGCCGGCCGGATGATAGAGCACCAAGGCCTGCTCTGAATCCTGCACCACTGTCATGGCCCACGCCGTTAGAATCTTGCCGTTCCACAAGCCACGCACAACGGCCTGGGTACCAGGCTTCCATCTTTTGATATGCATCAGGCGCCTAGGTTTCTAACCTGAGTCAAACTCACTTATTCCCTCTTCACCCTATCCTAAACTAGCTAAGGTGCGTTTGTTAGCAATGAATAAAAATGCCAACTGCTTGTCACCGCGCGCAGCATTCATTCATGCGCTAATGATGGGATAAATCATGGCCCGCCCGGTGGGAATCGAACTCACGACCCTCGGTTCCGAAGTTCGGTCACAGCTATGTCAGTCCCTGTTGGTCTATGCCCTCGAATGCTTCGTGGTCTAGTTTAGGTTATTATTAGTGAAGGCCAGTGATGGTCCATGTCGGACAGCTGGTCGGCAGAATGCCGGCAAACTGAACGGGAGGTGCCTTGAATTGGTACGAGTAAGTTACTACTAATGCTGCTGCGCGAATTTTTCGTACACTGGAATCTCGATTTCACCAAAGTATGCTTAGCAGATGTGTAGTAAGGGCAATAGCTAGACTTCGGAGGACATCCAAATGCCAGACTGGTGGGACAATCACCCTGCAGAACGCTATTGGTGCGAAATCACAGACCGAGATGACATTGGTGTGGACCTCAGGACACCACAGCATCGTCAGGACGGGCGAAGCGTCTGGCACTACTCCCTTGTTGCTGATGTTAGGCCTGGGGACATTGTGTTCCACTATCGAGGAAGGGCGTTCATCGCAGCATCGGTTGCCGGAGGTCCACTTGAGTCTGGTGTAATGGATTGGACCCCACACATTGTGAGGAGACCAGAATGGAGGGGCCTCCGTGTACCTAGCTGGCTTTTACCACTATCAGGCACTGTCTGGTCCGACGCGCCTCTAAGCCTGGAACAATTGAGGTCAAGCCCAATTGATTCAGAATGGATTGTCAATTGGAATTCTCAAAAACGTCGATCTTATGCGAGAGTCGCTTCGCCTTTCATGAAGTATGGCAATACCCTGAGGGGCAACGACGCTTACTTGACTAAAATGCCCGCTGAATTCGTGGCTAGATTCGGACAATTACGTGAACTAGCCAGCAGGTTAGAAGATCGACAGGAAGAACTTAACACGCTCAACGACTCTCTCGCTTCTTCAACTTCGGAACCAAACTATCGAGACCAATCCGCAAGTGAATACTGGGCCCACATTCAAGGAGGTCACCGCCGTGTCACTCGGCGTCATGCTGCGCTCGTTAATGGAGTCTCAGCTTGGCTGTCCCAACGAGGATTGCTGCCCGAAAACCCATTCCCTCTCGACATGGCCCTCGCCGAACCTGCTCCATTGATTATTGAAGCGAAGACGGTCGGCCCGAAATCACCGCTGCTAGCAGTCAGACACGCGGTGGGTCAGCTCCACGAATACAAATACTTCGGCGAGGAACGCTTCCGCGATGCTGACCTTTGTATACTCCTCGACGCTGAACCTGATCATCCTGGTCTGGTTGAGTACGTCGAGGCCCATTTAGGGATGTTAATTTCTTGGTGGACAGACCACACGGTATGCGGAGGTCCTAAGACCGGCACTTGGTTCAGTCAAATTGGCGCCGCAGTCCGGGTAGTTAATCTCTAAGTCAGGAACAGGTGATTCGTAAATAGCTAGTTCTCGCTTGAATATGTGGCAATGTCCTCGTCGCTCCTTGCTAGGTCACATTAACATTGACGTTACACACCAATAGGCCCACGCGCTCTTCGATAGCTAAACTCCGGGGAGCAGCTTTCTCGCGTTTAGACCGGTTCGAGCAACGCCCCTACGGTGACGCCCAGGGCTTGAGCAATTGCGGCTACCACAGCCAAGCTGGGATTCGCTTTACCTCTCTCTAGCATCCCTATGTAGGTCCTATGCACTCCCGCCAGATCGGCTAGCGCCTCCTGTGACTAGCGAACACAACGGCTTTGATTTTCGAGTGAAGGCTGACAGACCGAAGTAGGCCGCAGCCTCGATGAGTGTGACGAGCTCGTGCAAGATGATTGCCGACTTTGATATATAACATGGGTCACCATAGAAGGAGCAAGGGGTTCCGTGAATCGGGTCTGAACGGAGAGCAACACCGTCTGTTCTAGCCACTGAGACCCGCTGTCGCGTGTCGCCAGTACGAGATTACCTGGGTTTGCGTTAAACTTGAGGGGCGATCGTCGAGTCCCCGATAACATTCGGAGTCGTTAAGTGGAATGCTGACCAACCTGCGCATAACAAATTTCAAAAGCATCGGCAGCGAGGGCGTTAGGCTGAACTTGAGGCCGTTCACACTTCTTGTGGGCCCCAATGGCGGAGGCAAATCCAGCATCCTAGAGGCGATTATGTCAGTCGGGCCTCAATTTGGTTTTGACCGCCTGCCGCATACGCCTGAAGCCCGAGAACTGGGACATATGAGCCGCGCCAGCTGGACCGTCCAGTTCGGACTAGAGAACAACGTCGGTGCCCGGGTGGCCATGCCTCGCGCGCTAATCGCTTATTTACGAAATGACTTGCCTATTCCTGAGCAATCTAGCTCTGCATACACGCGAAGGCAGATACTTCAGCAATTGAGGCAAAAAGTTTTCTTCATGTCGGCACTGCGTGGGAACATCCCACACGCAGAGATACCGTTGCGTCGAGGAAACAGATGGTCAGGACCTTATGGTGAACACCTAACTTCTTTCCTTGTCCACCTCAATGACGCCGAATTCATGGCTCAAAAGAGTCAGATTGGCGAATGGGCTGCTGAGTTTGGAATCTCTGATTTGTGGACTGGTCTTCGAGATGGAGGGCTAACCATAATATATAAGGACTTCGAAACGCTCCTACGAGGCCGGCTTGCTAGCCACGGGGCTCGCCAGGCTCTGACTCTAGTTGCGAACCTGCTTGGCACCCCTCCGAGCAGCATCTTCTTAATTGAAGAACCAGAAATCAGCCTCCATCCTGAACATCAAGTAAAGGTCGTTGATTTGTTTGCAGCCGCTCTGGTTCAGGGAAAACAAATCATTTCGAGCACTCACAGCCAATTCCTCTTAGTCGCGCTAGGAAGGGCGGTATGTAACAAACAGATAAATTCCGATGATATAAACATCTATCACGTGCAGAAGGAACAAGTAGGAACCACAGTTACACCGCTTCAAGTTACTTCTTCAGGTCACATTGAGGGATGGATCCCTTCCTTTTTGGACATCGAGCGAGACTTGCTAAAGGATGCCCTAAATGCCCTGACCGAGGGTTAGGCTGTGCCGGAACCACGCGGAACAAGAATCGTCTTGAATTCCTTTGTCTTTTATCAGGGGCTAATTAGTGCCGCACTTGGCGACATCCCAAGACCAGGCTCTCTATACAATGTCATCAAATCAAACGGCCATAAGGTCGTGATTACACACAAGGCCACTAGGCACAGCATATCTGGGGAGTATGAAACTCAGGCACCCCAAGCTGAAATAACAATTGACACCCTGATCTGGGCTATCCAGCAATTGAGTCACGAGGGGATTATCGTTGAGGTTAGGAATCTTGATTGAGGCATCTTCAAAAAGTGTGTAAACAGTCAGGCGGTGTACCCTCTCTCTGAACAACACGGGCTCGAGGCCCAAGAGAGGAGATAGACCGCCCATGAGGAAGGAAAGCACTGAGAGTAGGTCGGAGTCAAGGCCGGAGTGGGAGCAGTTGGAGGATTGGGTGCGAAGCCAGGTCCAGAGGCTGATCCAGGAGTTGCTGGAGGAGGAGGTGACGGCGTTTCTGGGAAGGGCGAAGTCGGCGCTCAGATCCGACTCGGACAACGATACCGGCTATCGGAACGGATACGGCAGAGCCCGGAGGCTTACGCTGAGTTCGGGAACGATACAGCTGAGGCGGCCGCGAGTCCGCGATACCGAGGAGCAGTTCGAGAGCCGGCTGCTGCCGCTGTTCGTCAACAGGACCAGGAAGGTTGCTGAGTTGATCCCCGAGCTGTACCTGCACGGTCTATCCGAAGGCGACTTCGATCTGGCTTTGCGGGGGCTGCTGGGAGAGGACGCACCGGTATCGGCGAGCACGGTGGCCCGGTTGAAGTCCAAGTGGAACGATGAGCTTGCCCAATGGCGCAGCCGGCCCCTAGATGACCTGGAAGTGGTCTACATGTGGGTGGATGGAGTCTACGTCAAGGCTGGTCTTGAGAAGGAGAAGGCGGCAGTACTGGTGGTGGTGGCGGCCCTGAGCGACGGGAGCAAGGTGGTGGTGAGCGCTGTTCCCGGATACAGGGAGTCCACAGAGAACTGGTCCGATGTGCTCAGGGACATGAGGCGCCGCGGGCTGGAGTGCCCGAGGCTGGTGGTTGGGGACGGACACCTGGGCATCTGGGGAGCTCTGCGCAACGTCTATCCGCAGGCGGCAGAGCAACGCTGCTGGAACCACAAGATCGTAAACGTGCTCGCCAAGCTTCCAAAGCGACAACAGGGCCAGGCCAAGCTCATGCTGCGTACTATCCCCTACGCGCCGACTCGGACAGAGGCTGAGCGGCTCAGGACGGTGTTCACCAGGTGGTGCGGCGACCACTCCTACGAGGCGGCCTCAGAGGCCTTGGAGCGGGACTGGGACCGCATGGTCACCTTCTATGACTTCCCAAAGGAGCACTGGGGGCACCTTCGCACGACGAACCCGGTAGAATCACCCTTCGCGGCCCTCAGGCTTCGGACCGATGCCGCCAAGCGCTACAAGAGGGTCGATCGGGCGATAGCGGTGATCTGGAAAATGTTGATGGTCGCCGAACAGCGCTTCAGGCGTCTGAAGGCCCCTGAGTTGATCGAAGACGTCTATCTCGGTGCACAGTATGCGGATGGAATCGCCATTGAATCAACGGCTGAGAAGGTCGCCGCCTGATGTCGTTTACACACCTATTGACGTAACCTCGGCTGGTGGTTGGGGACGGACACCTGGGCATCTGGGGAGCTCTGCGCAACGTCTATCCGCAGGCGGCAGAGCAACGCTGCTGGAACCACAAGATCGTAAACGTGCTCGCCAAGCTTCCAAAGCGACAACAGGACCAGGCCAAGCTCATGCTGCGTACTATCCCCTACGCGCCGACTCGGACAGAGGCTGAGCGGCTCAGGACGGTGTTCACCAGGTGGTGCGGCGACCATTCCTACGAGGCTGCCTCAGAGGCCTTGGAGCGGGACTGGGACCGCATGGTCACCTTCTATGACTTCCCAAAGGAGCACTGGGGGCACCTTCGCACGACGAACCCGGTAGAATCACCCTTCGCGGCCCTCAGGCTTCGGACCGATGCCGCCAAGCGCTACAAGAGGGTCGATCGGGCGATAGCGGTGATCTGGAAAATGTTGATGGTCGCCGAACAGCGCTTCAGGCGTCTGAAGGCCCCTGAGTTGATCGAAGACGTCTATCTCGGTGCACAGTATGCGGATGGAATCGCCATTGAATCAACGGCTGAGAAGGTCGCCGCCTGATGTCGTTTACACACCTATTGACGTAACCTCAGCGCTTCAGGCGTCTGAAGGCCCCTGAGTTGATCGAAGACGTCTATCTTGGTGCACAGTAAGAGGTGGTCTCGTTTGTCTGAACAGCGCTGCCCGGTTTGATAAGTGGAATCACGCTGCCGTGCGTTAGGCCGCCGCGGACTCGGCAGGCGCTCTGTCAAAGAACTGGTCCGGCGTCATTCCCCCAAGGCTCGAATGGGGCCGTCCGGCATTGTAAAACTCGAAGTACCGCCCGAGTCCAGTTCTGGCTTCCGGGACCGATTCGTAGGCTCTCAGGTACACCTCCTCGTACTTGACGCTCTTCCACAGCCGTTCGACGAACACATTATCCTTCCAGCTTCCCTTCCCGTCCATGCTGATCTGGATCCCATTGGCTTTCAGCAGGCCGGTGAAGGCGTCACTTGTGAACTGGCTTCCCTGATCTGTGTTGAATATCTCCGGCGCGCCGTGGCGTCCCAGGGATTCTTCGAGCGCCTCCACGCAGAAGTCTGCGTCCATTGTGACCGATACCCGCCAGGCCAGCACCTTGCGGCTATGCCAGTCCATCACTGCGGCTAGGTACACGAACCCCCTGGCCATCGGAATGTACGTGATATCCATTGCCCACACCTGGTTGGGCCTGCTCACCTCAAGCCCGCGCAGCAGGTACGGATACACCGTATGGCCGGGCCGTCGCCGGCTGGTGTTGGGCTTGCGGTACAGCGCCTCGATGCCCATCCGCCGCATCAGTGTGGCGATGTGCCTACGCCCGGAGGAGAGTCCCTCCTGGCGGAGCAGGCCTCGCATCATCCTACTGCCTGCAAACGGATACTCAAGGTGCAGCTCATCGATGCGGCGCATCAGTCCGAGACCGGCTTCGCCCACCGGCCGTGGCCGGTAGTAGATGCTCCCGCGGCTGATGCCCACTGCCTTTGCCTGGCGGGCGAGAGGCAGCTTGTGATCACGGTCGATCATCGCCTTGCGCCCGGCAATCCCGCCTTCGTGAGCGCGGCCTCTAAAAAATCGTTCTCCAACGCAAGCTCACCGATCTTAGCGTGAAGGACCTTCATATCTACCGGCTTTTCAGCCTGCCCTGTCCCGGCGCCAAATAACTGCGCCGCCCGATCCAGCAACTGGGTCTTCCATTGCGTGATCTGGTTCGGGTGCACATCGAACTGGCTTGCCAGCTCCGAAAGTGTCCGGTCGCCGCGTACTGCGGCAAGAGCCACCTTCGCCTTGAACTCTGCCGAGTGGTTACGGCGGGGTCGTCTCCTCATCTCTCGCTCCTGTCTCCGAGAGCACTATCATGCCCTCAATCAGGCAGCGATTCCACTTATCCCCCTGTTCAGATTTCCGGAGCCACTTCTGTATGCGGATGGAATCGCCATTGAATCAACGGCTGAGAAGGTCGCCGCCTGATGTCGTTTACACACCTATTGACGTAACCTCTCTTGACCCTAAGCCCACGGTAGCGGGCGTACGACAAGAGCATAAGGTATTCATAGAAGATGCAATAAGATCCAGAAGTACATATCTAGTCACGCGACGCGAGCAATGGTTGGAGCATGCAGGTGACTTGAACCACCAACATGGGATAACCGTTGTTACGCCCGCCAGGTATATAGACCTAGAAGGCCCCTAGTGTGGTGACGTTTACTAATTAGCCGAACTCGTGAAAGATGGTAACGATGGCCCGCCCGGTGGGAATCGAACCCACGACCCTCGGTTCCGAAGACCGATGCTCTGTCCGCTGAGCTACGGGCGGGAGCCTGATGATGCAGCCGTCGATGCCGTTACCCACCAGCACGGAGCGCCCTGATGGCAACATTTTGGCAACATTGATTCTAGCATGGCCCCTTAAAGGGCCTCGCCGAGGCGTAGGCGCGCAGCCAGGCGCTGGGCTGCGCGTTCCGTCATGCCAGGAAGGAATTACTGGTACACGTCCAGGGTGATCTGCGCTGAGACGTGCCCCAGGAAGAGGACAAGCCCGTGCCTTCGCGTTAGACTACGCCCCATGCTCAAGGCAACACACCTGTCTCCCCTTTTACTCCTACTGCTCTTCTTGGCAGCCTGTGGCCAGCCGGAACCCACGGCTACCAACTCACCTGTGCCGACTCCCACTCCTACCGCTACTCCTATGTCGACAGCGACGCCCACCGCAACGCCTACGGCAATCCTACTTCCACTCCGACAGCGACGCCCTTCCCAACGCTAACGCCCCAGGAAGCCGCCGCCATCGACGACGACATCAACAGCGTCATCGACATAGCCAGGACCAGGATGGCTGCACTGAGGACCGCGCATTACTCCATCGATGCCGAGGGTCAGGGATCCAAGCTGGAGTTTGATGTGCGACTCCCGTATGAGGTACGGGGGGTGATAACGGGGTCTGGCGATCCGGAGGAAGTTGGGCTCCTCATGACCAAGGGCAAGGCATTTACGGGCAATCCGAACGGTTCATGTTGGTCGGAAAGGTCTACCCCGTTTGCCATTGTCGTTATTTTCGGTCTCGACGTCATTTCGCCGATCCTCCAGGCCCAGCTTGACCTGACGGACTCCATCCTAAACGTAGAGCACGTCCCTGACGAAACGGCAGAAGCCTTCTACCACTTTCGCTTCGACATAGACTGGCCCTTGTGGTTCACCCTCTGGATGCAGGGGCTCGATGAGGCAACCGGCGAGGAGACAGCGAACGCGATGTATCCTCCGGAGAGCCGCGAGGCCATGTTGAGCGGCGGAATCCAAGGGACCGCTTACAAAGGCGAGGTCTGGATCGACAAGGAAACCCTCCGCGTCCACCGTTTCCTTTGGGAGCAAGTCTCCACATTGACAGGACTCGCCCAGTACACTTGGGACGTAACGGTGTCGGATTTCGACCAAGCGGTTCCCGAGGTGCCAGACCTCGAGGCTATCGCCAGTGTAGGCCCATGCACGGAAGACAGCCGACCAGGGTCTACAACGACGCCTACTCCTACGCCCACGGCCTCACCGACGCCCTCGGTGACGGGGGCACTAGGCGACATAGCATTTAGATCGTTCGTCGACGGCAACGCAGACATCTACGTCGTTAACGACGACGGCTCCAACCAGACCCGACTCACCGACAGCCAGGCGTTCGACGACATGCCCACGTGGCCCCCCGACGGCAGCAAGATCGCATTCGTGTCTCAGACCCCGGAGCAATCCAGCGACGCCATTTGGGAAATCTACGTTATGGATGCCGATGGCTCCAACCAGAACCGATTAACCCACAGCTCCACCCACAAGGAAGCACCCGTCTGGTTCCCCGACAGCAGCAAGATCGCCTTCGCGTCCACTAGAGACGGTAATTCCGACATCTACGTCATTAACGCCGACGGCTCCAATGAGGTTCGGATAACCACCAACCCTGCTTCCGACTCAAATCCTAGCTAGTCCCCCGAAGGCAGCAAGATCGCCTTCGTGTCCTCAAGAGAGGGCCTCGGAGGCATCTACGTTATGGACGCCGATGGCTCCAACCAGACCCGGCTCGCCGACGGCTCTGTCTTCCATAGGCAGCTCGACTGGTCCCCCGACGGTAGCAAGATCGCCTTCGTATCCTCCAGGCGCGGCAATTCAGACATATACGTTATGGACGCCGATGGCTCCAACCAGACCCGGCTCACCAACGGTCCTGACGACCCTCGGATGCCAATATGGTCCCCCAACGGCAGCAAGATCGCCTTCGTGTCTCCAATAGACAGCATTCCATACCTATACGTCATGGATACCGACGGCCCCAATCAGACCCCGCTCGCCAACGTGGGTGCCATCGGTAAGCAGGTCGACTGGTCCCCCGACGGCAGCAAGATCGCATTCTACTCAGGCAGCGATGGAGAAATATACGTTATGGACGCCGATGGCTCCAATCCGGCCCAGCTCACGAACATCCCTGGGCTATCGTTAACATGCTGTCCCGCCTGGTCACCGGCGCGGTGAGGGTGGACCGGCCTAGCTACAATCGTGAACGTCACAAGAAACCGTAGCTTCCACCCTCGCGGGCAGGCACGATAAATGAGAAGTAGCTACAGCTAGTTTCTAACAAACTCTAGCTAATCGAGGCCGTCTGGGCCATAGCTGCGACCCAGGCCATCTTCGCTTCTATAGCCAGCCGTGCGGGTATTGGGGAATATAACCCACCAGATAGTATTCCCCCTGGTGCCGGTATAGCCCGAACCAGCCCAGGAGGTATAGAGGTGGTCTCGTTTGTCTGAACAGCGCTGCCCGGTTTGATAAGTGGAATCACGCTGCCGTGCGTTAGGCCGCCGCGGACTCGGCAGGCGCTCTGTCAAAGAACTGGTCCGGCGTCATTCCCCCAAGGCTCGAATGGGGCCGTCCGGCATTGTAAAACTCGAAGTACCGCCCGAGTCCAGTTCTGGCTTCCGGGACCGATTCGTAGGCTCTCAGGTACACCTCCTCGTACTTGACGCTCTTCCACAGCCGTTCGACGAACACATTATCCTTCCAGCTTCCCTTCCCGTCCATGCTGATCTGGATCCCATTGGCTTTCAGCAGGCCGGTGAAGGCGTCACTTGTGAACTGGCTTCCCTGATCTGTGTTGAATATCTCCGGCGCGCCGTGGCGTCCCAGGGATTCTTCGAGCGCCTCCACGCAGAAGTCTGCGTCCATTGTGACCGATACCCGCCAGGCCAGCACCTTGCGGCTATGCCAGTCCATCACTGCGGCTAGGTACACGAACCCCCTGGCCATCGGAATGTACGTGATATCCATTGCCCACACCTGGTTGGGCCTGCTCACCTCAAGCCCGCGCAGCAGGTACGGATACACCGTATGGCCGGGCCGTCGCCGGCTGGTGTTGGGCTTGCGGTACAGCGCCTCGATGCCCATCCGCCGCATCAGTGTGGCGATGTGCCTACGCCCGGAGGAGAGTCCCTCCTGGCGGAGCAGGCCTCGCATCATCCTACTGCCTGCAAACGGATACTCAAGGTGCAGCTCATCGATGCGGCGCATCAGTCCGAGACCGGCTTCGCCCACCGGCCGTGGCCGGTAGTAGATGCTCCCGCGGCTGATGCCCACTGCCTTTGCCTGGCGGGCGAGAGGCAGCTTGTGATCACGGTCGATCATCGCCTTGCGCCCGGCAATCCCGCCTTCGTGAGCGCGGCCTCTAAAAAATCGTTCTCCAACGCAAGCTCACCGATCTTAGCGTGAAGGACCTTCATATCTACCGGCTTTTCAGCCTGCCCTGTCCCGGCGCCAAATAACTGCGCCGCCCGATCCAGCAACTGGGTCTTCCATTGCGTGATCTGGTTCGGGTGCACATCGAACTGGCTTGCCAGCTCCGAAAGTGTCCGGTCGCCGCGTACTGCGGCAAGAGCCACCTTCGCCTTGAACTCTGCCGAGTGGTTACGGCGGGGTCGTCTCCTCATCTCTCGCTCCTGTCTCCGAGAGCACTATCATGCCCTCAATCAGGCAGCGATTCCACTTATCCCCCTGTTCAGATTTCCGGAGCCACTTCTTATCTTCAAAAAGTGTGTAAACAGTCAGGCGGTGTACCCTCTCTCTGAACAACACGGGCTCGAGGCCCAAGAGAGGAGATAGACCGCCCATGAGGAAGGAAAGCACTGAGAGTAGGTCGGAGTCAAGGCCGGAGTGGGAGCAGTTGGAGGATTGGGTGCGAAGCCAGGTCCAGAGGCTGATCCAGGAGTTGCCGGAGGAGGAGGTGACGGCGTTTCTGGGAAGGGCGAAGTCGGCGCTCAGGTCCGACTCGGACAACGATACCGGCTATCGGAACGGATACGGCAGAGCCCGGAGGCTTACGCTGAGTTCGGGAACGATACAGCTGAGGCGGCCGCGAGTCCGCGATACCGAGGAGCAGTTCGAGAGCCGGCTGCTGCCGCTGTTCGTCAACAGGACCAGGAAGGTTGCTGAGTTGATCCCCGAGCTGTACCTGCACGGTCTATCCGAAGGCGACTTCGATCTGGCTTTGCGGGGGCTGCTGGGAGAGGACGCACCGGTATCGGCGAGCACGGTGGCCCGGTTGAAGTCCAAGTGGAACGATGAGCTTGCCCAATGGCGCAGCCGGCCCCTAGATGACCTGGAAGTGGTCTACATGTGGGTGGATGGAGTCTACGTCAAGGCTGGTCTTGAGAAGGAGAAGGCGGCAGTACTGGTGGTGGTGGCGGCCCTGAGCGACGGGAGCAAGGTGGTGGTGAGCGCTGTTCCCGGATACAGGGAGTCCACAGAGAACTGGTCCGATGTGCTCAGGGACATGAGGCGCCGCGGGCTGGAGTGCCCGAGGCTGGTGGTTGGGGACGGACACCTGGGCATCTGGGGAGCTCTGCGCAACGTCTATCCGCAGGCGGCAGAGCAACGCTGCTGGAACCACAAGATCGTAAACGTGCTCGCCAAGCTTCCAAAGCGACAACAGGACCAGGCCAAGCTCATGCTGCGTACTATCCCCTACGCGCCGACTCGGACAGAGGCTGAGCGGCTCAGGACGGTGTTCACCAGGTGGTGCGGCGACCATTCCTACGAGGCGGCCTCAGAGGCCTTGGAGCGGGACTGGGACCGCATGGTCACCTTCTATGACTTCCCAAAGGAGCACTGGGGGCACCTTCGCACGACGAACCCGGTAGAATCACCCTTCGCGGCCCTCAGGCTTCGGACCGATGCCGCCAAGCGCTACAAGAGGGTCGATCGGGCGATAGCGGTGATCTGGAAAATGTTGATGGTCGCCGAACAGCGCTTCAGGCGTCTGAAGGCCCCTGAGTTGATCGAAGACGTCTACCTCGGTGCACAGTATGCGGATGGAATCGCCATTGAATCAACGGCTGAGAAGCTCGCCGCCTGATGTCGTTTACACACCTATTGACGTAACCTCAATGTTGGTCAATCTAGCCATCTCTCGGACGCTCCAAAGGCCGGGTATGTGTCAGTGGTGGAGGATGGAGGAAGTCGAATTCCCAGTCCATCCCGCTGGTATTCTAGCATTGGGTTGCCATGTGCGGCCTATCTACTCTTGCCACCGATGTCTAGGCCGGGTAATGAACACGGGTCGGGGCCCCTTCCGTTCGTGGTGAGCCTGTCGAACCATCAACGGAAGGCGGTATGATTGCTAGCGTGCCACCACCCGTACGACAAGGGGACGTGCCGCGCCGTGACTAGCCCCATTGGCCCAGACGCCATCTACCACCTGACCAGTGCATCGGCTCCGGCGCTGTCGCCCGACGGCGCCCGGCTGGCCTTCGTCCGCGCCACCGTTGACCGTGACGCCATGGAGACGAGGTCCCAGGTCGTGGTGATGGCGCTGCCTGCTGGCGAGCCGATGCCCTTCACGGGCGGCGGCAAGGACGCCTCGCCCCGCTTTTCGCCCGACGGAGGGACGCTGGCCTTCCTGCGCCCCGACGGCAAAGAACGTCCGCAGCTTTGGCTGATCCCCACCACCGGCGGCGAGGCGCGCCAGCTTACTCATGCGCCCGGCGGCGTTACGGAATACGCTTGGTCGCCGGACTCCCAGACGTTGGTGTTCGCCTCCGACGTAGACCCCGACCGGCTCCCTGACGGCCACGATCCGAAGAAGGACCCCCGCGTGCGGGTCGTGCGGCGTATCCGTTATCGCGCCGATACGCTGGGCTGGCAGGGCGACGCCCACCGCCATCTGTTTCTGATCGACGTCGGCGATACCGAGGCCCGCCAGCTGACGGACGGGGAGGGGGAAGATTTCGCTCCCGTCTGGTCCCCCGACGGCGGCCGCATCGCCTTCATCTCGGACCGGCGCGAGGACCGAGACTTCGTTCCCTACGCCGATGCCTACGTGGTGCCGACGGATGGCGGCCCACCAGTGTGCTGGTCCCAAGGCCTGGTGAGCGTCGTGGCGGTGGCCTGGTCCCCCGACGGGACCCGGCTGGCGGCGGTCGGGTCCCAGGACAAGGAGATCGTGCCCGGCTGGCAGGGTTGGGTGTTCGTACTAGAGCCGGGGGTGCCTCCCCGGCAGCTCACCGACGACTCGGTGAACCCCGCCGGTGGCTTCGTCCCGATCACGCTTCCTCCCGAGCTACGCTGGACGCCGGACGACCGAGCGGTGTTTATCGGCGATCGGCGAGGACAGTCGTACCTGTGCGCCGTCCCCGCGGAAGGTGGGGAGCTGCGTATGGTGGCTGGTGGCGGCGCGTTGTTTGGCGCGGTGACCTTCGATGGGGCGGCCCAGCAGGCGGTGGTGCTGGCCACTTCTCCCTCCTCGGCGGGCGACCTGCACTTGGTGGACCTGGGCGACGGCTCCCAGCAGCGGCTCACCGTCCACAACGAGGAGTTCCTGCGGGAGCACCCGCCCGCAAGGCAGGAGAAGGGGGTGTTCTCGAGGGGGAAGCTGGAGATCGAGTGCCGCCTGTACCTGCCGCCCGACCACGACGCATCGAGGACGTACCCGTTGGTGCTGGATATTCACGGCGGCCCTCACGGGGTGTTTTCCGACACCTTCAACCTGACCCAGCAGGTGCTGGCCACGGCCGGCTATATGGTGCTGTGCGTGAACCCCCGCGGCTCGTCCACCTACGGGACGGACTTCGCCAAAGCGGTGATTCGGGACTGGGGTGGCGAGGACTACCTGGACCTTATGGAGGCGGTGGAGCAGGTGTGCGCCCGTCCGGACGTGGACAGCACACGATTAGGAGTCCACGGCTACAGCTACGGCGGCTACATGAGCAGCTGGGTGGTCGGCCATACCGACCGGTTCGCCGCCGCGGTCATCGGCGCTCCGTGCACCGACCTCGTTGCTATGTACGGCACGTCGGATATCGGCGTCTCCTTCGGCGAGGTGCAGTGGGGCGGCCTGCGCCGGGAGGGAGAGCAGGCGTGGCGCGACCGCTCGCCCATCTCCTACGCCGACCGCGTGAGCACGCCCGTCCTCCTGCTGCACGGCGAGGCGGACCACCGCGTGCCGATTGAGCAAAGCGAGGCCTACTTCGTCGCACTGAAGCGGCTGGGTAAAGACGTGGAGCTGGTACGCTTCCCCGGCTGCGCTCACTCCTTCCTTCGGACCGGCCATCCCCGGATGCGAGAGGAGTACCTTGCCCGGACGCTAACGTGGTTCGACCGGTACTTGGGCCGGTAGGAGCGTTCCAGGACGAAGCAGGCGGTGAGGCTGCTCAACGTTGCTAACCACACGCAAAATTCCCCTCGGATGCCAGCGGCACAGGTTGGCCTCTAGGCCGGAGGACTGCTATGCTGAATGCGTTGGCCTGGTGTAGACCTACAGGTCGGTGGGCCAAAGAGGAGTAAGGCCATGAAAAGCGGAGAAGAGGTCAGGCTGACAAGTCTAGCCTCGTGCGCGGGTTGAGCCTCCAAGTTCAGCCCTGAGGACCTCGGCGAGGTCCTGCGCCACCTTCCGGTCTTCGACCACCCTGACCTGTTGGTCGGCATCAAGACCGGCGACGACGCGGCCGTCTACCGGCTGACGGACGACCTATGCATCATCCAGACGGTGGACTTCTTCCCGCCTATCGTGGACGACCCCTACGACTTCGGTGCAATCGCCGTGGCCAACGCGGTCAGCGACGTGTACGCCATGGGGGGCGTGCCGCTGCTGGGCCTGAACCTAGCGTGCTTTCCCGAGGACCTCCCCAAGGAGATCTTGTATCGCATTCTTCAGGGCGGCGCCGACAAAGCCCGAGAGGCGGGCTTGCTCGTCGCGGGCGGACACACCATCAAAGATAGGGAGCCCAAGTACGGCATGGCCGTTACGGGCCTTATCGCACCCGGCGATATCCTCACCAACTCCGGCGCCAAGCCGGGCGACCGCTTGGTGCTGACCAAGCCCCTGGGCACCGGTATCATCACCACGGCGGGCAAGGCGCAGCAGGTGGAAAGGGCCGTGCTGGAGGGCGCGGTGAACTCCATGGCGACGCTGAACCACACCGCGTCCCACGCGGCACAGGAGGTTGGCGTCAACGCCTGTACCGACGTCACCGGCTTTGGACTCATCGGGCACCTGCATACCATGATGACCGCCAGCGGGACCTCCGCCCAGCTTCAGCTCTCCGCCATTCCGCTGCTGCCGGGCGTCAGGGAGCTGGTGGAGCGGGGCATCGTGCCCGGCGGGACCCGGACCAACTTCGACACGGTGGGCCAGCAAACACATTGGCACCCCGAGGTGTCCGACGAGGAGAAGCTGCTGCTGTGCGACGCCCAGACCTCCGGCGGCTTGCTCCTATCGGTGCCTGAAGAGCGAGTCGAGCAGCTGGTCCGCGAGTTGGAGTCCCGGGATATCTTTGCCGCGGTCATTGGCACGGTCGCGGAACAGGGTAGGGCGCCCATCGAGGTCACGCCTTAATCCTCAGGCCGCTACGGCCAACCTGTGTGAGGATTGAAAAGGAACGCGTGAGTATAACCAGCACAGACCGCCTCTCTCAGGAAGAGGTAGACCGCCTGGTCGGAGAGATGACCGAGTCGTGCCAGCGGGTCATCGACCTGTTCAGCACGCTGGACGAGCGGCAGATCTTGGGGCCTAAACTGGCCATCGTGAACCCGGCGCGTTGGGAGGCGGGCCACGTGGCCTGGTTCTACGAGCGCTGGATTCTGCGCAACCTCTACGAGGGCCAGCCGCTTCTCGCCAACGCCGACGAGCTGTACAACTCCGCGGATGTGGCCCACGATACGCGCTGGGACCTACTGCTGCCCACTCAGACGCAGACGCTGGCCTTTCTCAACCAGGTGTTGGAGCGGTCGGTCCACTGGGTGGAGTCTGGAATCGCCAGCGGGCGGGACGCCTACTTCTTCAGGCTGGGGACCTACCACTCGGATATGCACGCCGAGGCGCTGACCTATACGCGGCAGACCCTCGGCTACCCTGCGCCGGAGCCGCGAATTGCCAAAACGGACCGGGCGGTCCTGTCGCCTGAGCCCGGTTTCGAGCCCCACGACGTAAGCGTGCCCGGCGGCGCCTTTTCGCTCGGCGCCACGCCTGACGTTCCCTTCGTGTTCGACAACGAAAAGTGGGCCCACTCCGTGGAGATGGCCCCCTTCCGAATCGCGGCCACGACGGTCACCTACGGCGAGTTCCGCCGGTTCGTCGTCGATGGCGGGTACCAGCGCCGAGAGCTATGGACCGACGAAGGGTGGGAGTGGCGTGGCCGCGCCGGCGCGGAACACCCCGCCTACTGGGTGCGGACGGATGACGGAGAGTGGAGGCTGCGGCGCTACGACCAGGAGGTCCCCCTGCCGGAGTGGTGCGCCATCATCCATGTGAGCTGGCACGAGGCGAACGCCTACTGCGCGTGGGCGGGCCGGCGCCTTCCCACCGAGGCGGAGTGGGAGCTGGCCGCCAGTGCCGAGCCGACGCCGGACGGCCGAGGCATTGCCTCCACCAAGCGGCACTACCCGTGGGGCGACGAGCCGCCAGCGCCTGATCGGGCCAACCTGGACTGGGCCGCCGATGGCACCATCGACGTCCGCGCCCTCCCAGCGGGTGACAGCGCCTTCGGCGTCCGGCAGATGGTCGGCAACGTCTGGGAGTGGACCAGCACCGTCTTCGGACCGTACCCCGGCTTCGAACGGGACCCATACGAGGAGTACTCGGAGCCATGGTTTGGCGACCACATGGTGCTGCGAGGGGGGTGCTGGGCCACCCGCTCCAGGCTTATCAGGAACACGTGGCGCAACTTCTACAAGCCGGACCGGCGCGACGTGATGTGTGGCTTCCGTACCTGCGCCCGCTAGAGGTAACGCCGCGTTGAGGCTTGGCCAGGCAGGAGTGCTTTGAAGATCATTCTGGTGACGCCAGCGCCCCGTGGCACCCGGTACGGTAACCGGGTTACCGCGCTGCGCTGGGCAAAGCTCCTCCGCTCGCTGGGGCACCGGGTGACGGTTCAGACCGAGTTCCATGATGAGCGTTGCGATGTGCTCATCGCGTTGCACGCCCGCCGCAGCGCCGACGCCATGCGCCAGTACAAAGAGGCGTACCCAGCCTTGCCGCTGGTCCTGGCCCTCACCGGCACCGATGTATACCAGGACATCCACGTCGACGCCAACGCCCAGCGGTCTCTGGAGCTGGCGGACCGAATCGTGACGTTGCAACCGCTGGCGGGCGACGAGCTGCCCGCGCGCCTCCGTCACAAGGTGGTGCCCATCATCCAGTCCGCGACGACAACCCCTGGAGGGAACGACACGCGGCCCGAGACCTTCGACGTGTGTGTGGTGGGACACCTCCGGACCGTCAAGGACCCCTTTCGTGCCGCCATGGCGTCTCGATTGCTGCCCGCCTCCTCCCGCATCCGGGTTCTTCAGGTGGGCGGCGCCATGACCAAGGGCATGGAGAAGCGCGCGCTAGCTGAGGTAACGCGCAACCCCCGCTATCGGTGGCTGGGCGAGATGCCCCACTGGAGGACTCGCCGGACCATGAAGCGCAGCCGGGTGCTGGTGCTTTCGTCGAAGCTGGAGGGTGGCGCCAACGTGGTCTCGGAGGCCCTGGCTGACGGCGTGCCCGTGATCGGCAGCCGCATCCCCGGCAACATCGGACTGCTGGGTGAGGAGTACCCGGGCTACTACACACCAGGCGATACACGCGGCCTCAGCCGCCTGCTGCGCCGGGCCGAGACAGACCCTGCCTACCTCAACGCCCTACACGCGCACATCGCCCGGAAGGCGCACTTGGCCCGCCCCGAGGCCGAACGGGCAAACTGGGCAGCTCTGCTGACCAGCCTGACGCCCGACTAGCGAGAGCTTTGGAGCCTGCACCGTGTGCATTTGTCCTAGGACTGTCGAAGGACGAACGGAGCGAAGGAAGCCCCGCTTGTAATGAGATGGTCGGACCTCAAACCCCACAATGCTTCTGATGCCTTCCGTCATTGCGAATGCCTTCTGTCATTCCGAGCGAAGCGAGGAATCTAGTAGTGGTCGACCTCTAGGCGCGATAGGCCTAGGTAGGTTGTCCCACCCAGCCCGCCCCTGAGCGCTGCTCTGCTAGGCTGAGGTTTCCGCCCTCCACCCAGTTCCATACCATTGCGAGTTGCCTTCTGTCATTCCGAATCCACTTGATGCGGACGAGGAGTCTCGTGCCAGGCCCCCGCTCCCACGAGTCGAGGGCGAGATGACGGTACCCGCGGGTCCGCCTTTCGTCCGCCCTACTGGGCCAGCCGGCGCATGCCGGCCGAAGTTAGGTCCACCGCGAGGACGAGCAGCAGGTACCACGCCAGCAGCAACGCGACCGTTGTGTAGTGGAAGAGGCTCATGCTGAGCCGGAACTCGGTGCCGAGGCCCCCTGCGGCCACGAACCCGACCACGATGGCGGTCCGGATGATTACCTCCCACCGGTAGAAGAGGTACGTGAGGAAACGAGGCAGTGCCTGGGGCAGCACCCCATAGACCAGGACCTGGAGGTGGCTTGCCCCCGCCGTTTGCAGCGCCCTGGCCGGACGTGGGTCCAGGCCCTCGACTACCTCCGCTGAGAGCTTGCCGAGGATGCCCCAGTTGTGGATAGCCAAGGCCACCGCGCCGGGAAGGATGCCGGGGGAGAAGACGAAGACGATCAGCATGGCCCATATGAGCTCGGGGATAGCCCGGCTGAGGGTGAAGAAGCCGCGCGTTACCACGTAGATCCCTCGCCACACCCATGATCCGTCGGGGGCCAGCTCGCCCAGCATCACGTTGCGGGCGCCGAACATGAACGTGGCCAGCGCCACCACCGAGGCCAGGCTGATGGCCAGCACGCTCATCGCCAAAGTGTCGTAGGCGAGCCGGGCCGTACGCCACCACTCGCTGGCTTGCGCGAAGGCGGCGGGCCTGGAATCGCCAACGCCCAGCAGCTCTCGGACGAAGGATGTCGCGCGGCTCAGCGTCTCACCGGAGAAGAAGGGGTGGCTCTGGGCCCTGTCCAGCCCTAGGACGAAGAACCACGACACGGCCATCATCGCCAGTATGAAGAACACCGAAAGCTGAATAATCCCCAGCCGCGGGAAGCGCGAGCTCACACGCCGTCTTTGGACCGGCTGGGTCAGGCTCATGCCACGAGCCTCCGCCTGACCAAGGTGCTCCAGACGTCCACCGCGACCACCAGCACCACCAGCGCCAGCAGGAAGGTCCACGCCCGGCTGTAGTCCAGGTCGTCCAGCGAGATCTGGACCTGATAGCCCAGGCCGCCCAGACCCACGAAACCCAGGATGGCCGCCGAGCGGATGCCGCACTCCAGCCGGTAGAAGCTGTAGCTGAGCATGTCGGGCAGCGCCATGGGCAGTCGTCCGAACCAGAGCACCCGCCACTCGGAGGCGCCGGCGCTGCGCAGGGCCCGCAAGGGCGCCTCGGGCACGTCTTGCAAAAGCTCGGAGTAGATGCGGCCGAGGATACCGCCGTAGGGGATGCCCAGGGCTAGCACGGCCGCCATGGGCGAAAGTCCCAGCGCCGCCACGAAGAGCCATGCCCAGACCAGCTCGTGGATGGAACGGAAGAATGCGAGGACGAACCGGACCGCGCCTTGGTTGAGACGCCGCATCCAGGGGGAACGGTTGAGCACACCGGAGGCGATGACCCCCAGGGGCAGCCCGATGGCCAGCGCCAATGACAGCCCAGCCACCGCGTAAGCGATGGTCCGCCAGCTTGCCCGGAGCGCGTCGCCCAGCACGCTGCCCGAAAGGTCCGGACGGAAGAGTGAGGCGCCGATCTCGAGCGTGGCCTTGAGCCCGCCTGAATGGACCAGGTCAGGGCCCCAGCCTACATGCAACAGGCTCCACCCAAAGGCGGCCAGGAGCAGAATGGTCAGAAGACGGCGGCTCTCCAGGAGCCTAGAGTTCACCGCGCAGTCCTCGGAGGTCGTAGAGCTCGCCAAGCATGGCGTCGGTGACATCGCTACTGGGGACGTCGAAGACCACGGCGCCGTTGCGCAGTCCCACGACCCTGCTGAAATGCTCGCGTGCCAGCTCCACGGTGTGGATGCTCGCCACCAGCGTCTTGTGGGCCTCCTGGGTGACGCTCACCAGCAACCGGACGACCTCCCTGGCCCGGGCCGGGTCCAGCGACGACACGGGTTCGTCGGCCAGGACTATGGCCGGGTCCTGCACTAGCACCCGCGCGATGGCCACTCGTTGCTGCTCGCCTCCGGAAAGCCGGGCGGCACGCAAAGAGGCCTTGTCGGACAGGCCCACCCGCTTCAGCGCCGCCAGCGCCAAAGGCCGGTCGACCGGAGAGAGGAGCGAGGAAAAGGACTTCCAAATTCCCCATTCGCCGAGACGTCCGGCCAGCACGTTGTGCAGCGTGGAGATGTTCGGCACCAGGTCGTACTGCTGGGCCACCATGCCGACCAGCCGCGAAAGGTCGCGGCCTGGCCGCATATTGCTCAGGTCCTGGTCATAGAGCAGCACCCGGCCTTCGTCCGGCACCAGAGACCCCGTCAGCAGGCGAAAGAGAGTGGTCTTGCCCGCGCCGCTAGGGCCTACAACGGCTACGGACTCGCCCGGATACACGGTCAGGTCTAGCGGCTCCAGCACACGCACTTGGCCGTAGCGCTTCGTGACGCCCTCCAGTGCGACGGCGGGCACGCGGCCGTCGCTACTCGACGATGCCGAGCTGGCGGGCGACCTGCTCAATTGCCTCGTAGTTCTCATTGCTGGTTGGGATGAACCCTTCCGTTTGGAATGCCTCCGCGATCACGCGCTCCCGTGGACCTTCGTCGATGCTGATGCGAAGGAGTGCGTCTTGGAACTGCTGGGCGGTACCTGGGCCGAACTCCGCGTCGACGTCGCCGCCGATGACCCAGTGGTAGTCGTAGTACGCCGGTGTTGTAAAGAAGACGTCCACCTTCGCCAGGTCGACGTCGCCGGCCGCGACACGGGTCTCCCACACCGCCTCGTTGAGCGCGCCGACGTCGAAGGTGCCGGCTTCCACCAGCTTCCACGTCTTATCGTGGGAGCCGCTGAAGTTGAGCGGGCCTTTCAAGCCATCGTCCACGTTGACGCCCGTCTCGGCTAGGAAGAAACGGGGCATCAGGTGGCCGGAGGTGGAGCTCACGCTCCCGAGGGTCAACGTCCTGCCGCGAACGTCCTCCAGCGAGGCGAGGTTCAGGGCCGGGTCCGCCACGAACACCGAATGGAACGCCGCGTCTCGCGGACGCTGCGCGATGGCCTGGGCGTCCGGAACCGCCAGCCGCGCCTGCACGCCCGTGAGCCCGCCGAACCAGCCCATCTCGACGTCGCCCTGCTTGAAGGCGGTCACTACCGCAGCGTAGTCGATAGACGGGATGTACTTCACCGTGACTCCGGTCTCATCGGTCAGGTAGTCGGCCAGTCCGTTGAATCGCGTCTCCAAGCGGGAGACCTCCTGGTCTGGGATGCCGCCGATGTAGAAGACTTTCTCCGTCTCGCCGCCACAGCTGGCCATAAGCAGGGCTAGGACGGCAACGCAAAGGACTCGGGCAACGGATAGACGGCCGTGCATAAAGGCTGGACTACCCCCTCTGCGGAAGTGGAGGGCTCGCCTCAGCGTGGCCCGCATGTAACACGGTCTGGAACGATACCGATTCGTTTTGGGACATACAATACCTATACCGATATGGCATGAACTGACCACACAGACCACGGAGGTCTTTTGAATCACTTCCATTTCGCACTGCCGCTGTCACCCTGAGTGAAACGAAGGGTCTCTCACCATCTGGGTACATCCCGAGAGATTCTTCGTCTCCGATTGCATCGGGCCTCAGAATGACAAACGGGGGGCGCCGCTGTGCAACTCAGAATGACGGCTGAAGCGTTGTCACTCCGAAGCACCACCCTCTGTCATTCCGAACGGAACGAGGAAACTCGTCTTTCATCCCGGAGGGAACGAGATTCTTCGCCCCGATTGCATCGGGACTCAGAATGGCAAACGGGGGGCGCTCTGGAGCGTAGGGCCCTAGTCGGCGAGCTGCTCAGCGGGGTGGTTAGCGGCTTTGAACTGTGCTTCGTAGAGGCGCGCGTAGAGGCCGTCGAGGGCCAGTAGCTCGGCGTGGGTCCCGTGCTCCATGAGCCGGCCCCGGTCGATGTACAGAATGACGTCGGCGGCCAGGACCGTGGAGAGCCGGTGCGCGATGACAATGCTCGTGCGGCCGCGCAACAACGGCACCAGCGCCCGCTGGATGGCCTGCTCCGAGTGGGAGTCCAACGAGGCGGTAGCCTCGTCCAGCAGCAGGATGCGGGGCTCGTTTAGCAGCACGCGTGCGATGGCCAGGCGCTGCTTCTCTCCCGTGGAGAGCCGGTAGCCACGCTCGCCGACCACGGTCTCGTACCCTTCGGGCAGCTCGTGGATGACGTCGGCGATGTAGGCGGCCTTACAGGCTGCCTCCAGCTCGTCCACGGTGGCGTCGGGCCTGGCGAAGCGGAGGTTGTCGGCCACCGACGCATGGAACAGGAACGTCTCCTGGGTCACCACGCCGATCTGCCGGCGCAGGGACTCCAGCGTGACGTCCCGAATCTCGTGGCCGTCCACGTAGAGGCGCCCGCCGGTCGGCTCGTACAGCCGGGGTATCAGGTAGGTGATGCTCGTCTTGCCGGCTCCGCTGGGCCCCACCAGCGCCACTAGCTGGCCAGGCTCCACCTCCAGCGACAGGTCGTCCACCGCCCGGGTGCCGGGGAGGTACTCCAGCGTGACGTGGTCGAACCGGATCGCTCCGTTTATCGGAGGCAGCTCCACCGCGTCGGGCGCGTCGGCGATATCCGGCTCCAGGTCCAAGTACTGAAAGATGCGCTCGAAGTAGGCGAAAGAGGTCATGACGTCCACGTGCAGGCTCATCAGGTCCGTGGCGGGGCCGTACATTCTGCCCATGAGCGCGACGAAGGCAACGATGGTACCGATGGTGACCGTCCCGGCGATGGCCTGGACGCCACCGTACCAGTAGATGAGCGCCGGTCCGGCGGTGGTGACCAAGGCCAGCAGCATGAAGTACCAGCGCCCCACGAGCGCCTCCCGCACCTGAAGGTCCATCAGCGCGTGGGTATCGGTGGTGAACTGGTCCGCGATCTCCTGCTCCCGGGTGAAGGTCTTGACCAACACCACGCCGCTGATGCTGAGGCTCTCCGCCATCTGCGCGTTGACGGCGGCGTTGCGCTGCTGGCGCTCCCGTCGCAGCCGTCGGCGGAGCCGTCCCACGGTGAACGTTGGCAGAATGAGCCACGGCAGAACAAGCAAGGAGAGCAAGGTGAGCTGCCAGCTCAGCGTGGCCATGGCGGTGAGGGTAACGGTCAGGATAAAGATGTTGGAGATGATGGACACCAGCGTGCCGGAGATGACGTTGTCGATGCCGGAGATGTCGCTGGTCAGCCGCGACATCAGATCTCCGGTCTGGTGACCGGTGAAGAACTTCAGGGAGAGGGACTGAAGCCTGCGGAACAAGCGCTGCTTCAGGTCGTACATGATCCGCTGGCTGACCACCGTGTTCAGGTAGCTGCGGAGCACGCCCACGACACCGCTGGCCAGGGCCACGGCCACCAGCCCCACGGCGAGGCGGGTCAGCAGGTCCCGCTCCGCACCGCCGATGGCGCTGTCGATGATGCTGCGCACGAGGAACGGCGGCGCCAGGCCCAGGAGCGCGCCGACGCCGACCGTGGCCAGAATGAACAGGAAGCGCCGCCAGTAGGGCGCCAAGAACCCCACGGTCCTCATCAGATTGACGCTCGTAAGCGCCGAGGCGGACGGGAGCTCTAGCGGACGGCGTCCTCGAAACATCGAAGCTCCGTTAGGGTGGTGCGTTGGTCCTGGACCGAGCTCTGGACTGGCATATGCCGCCCTTCGACAAGCCCTTCGTCCGCCTTAGGCGGACGAAGGACAGGCTCGTCGAAGCACGAATGGAGCGAAGACCCCAACCCCGGCCTCGTGTTCAGGCCTAGGCGATTATAAACCCGCCGCGCCCTACGAGCATGCCGGCACGGCAGGCTAGTCTGGTGCTGCGATCGCCGTACCGCAGGGGGCCATCAGCTCGGCTCTCCCCCTCTGTGACGACGGCGGTGGGTCGCGTCTAGCCCTGCTTCTCCGCGAAGTAGACCTCGCGTGGGCCGGCCAGCGACACCTTGGCGTTTGCCTCACTAAACCGGGGGTCCTTGAACCAACCCATAGCCCGATCCAGATCTTCAGCCACCAGGTGGACTAGGGCGGAGTTGGGGTCGGCAGCGTCCTTATAGAAGGGCCCGTCGACAAGCCCGTACTCCTTGCGTGCCTCCCGGCAAGAGTTGTGGACCGCTTCCCACGTCGCATAGTCGTCCGCCGTTACCCGGATCATGATGTGATGTGCCATCTCGTGCCTCCTTTAGTTGCTTATACAACTATTGATTGTGCAACCATATACCACAAACAGGTTGAGCTGTCAATAGTTGACTCCGCAATTAATCCATGATAGGCTCGGGCCATGGACAAGAGCATCGACCGGCAGCAAATGGCTGTTTGGAGGGCATTCCAGTGGGCGAATACCGTTGTGATGCGGAATATGGAGCGGGGGTTGGAGGCACAAGGTCTCCCTATCGCCTGGTTCGACGTCCTGGTCCACCTGGCGGAGGCACCGGACGGCCGGCTGAGGATGCAGGTTCTGGCGGACTCGGTCGTGCTGAGCCGCAGCGGGACCACCCGACTGATAGATCGAATGGAGCGGACGGGTCTCGTTCGGCGCGAAGCGTCCACAGAGGATCGCCGGGGGTCCTACGCCGTCATCACCAACCAGGGCCAGCAGGCCTTTCAGCACGTTTGGGGCGTCCACCAGCAAGACATCGAGGAGTACTTCACCAAGCTCCTGACCGGCGCTGAGATGCGATCGCTCTATCCGATCCTCATGAAGGTGATTCGAGCGAATGAGGACCGCCACCGCGCCTACGGTGAGAATGCTCGTTCAGCATAGGCCCCGCTGGCCCAACAGCAAACGCCCGCGACCTCCAAGAAGTGCAGGGCGGCTGGTCCGGTGTGCGCGCTTAATCAACCACACGGGGGATAAAGCGAACGTCAAGCCGGGCGATTAAACCTAGGCAGCATAAACCCCTCTGGGTGTCCGGCTGGCCCGCCAAAGCACGTAATGCTACAATCGGCGGCGGCGCTACCGGCTACGTGCTTACCGAACGGTGGGCGTGGCCGTTACCACACCGCATACGGAGGGGCTGGTGGAGTACTCTCTGCTCGGTCAGACCGGGGTCCGAGTCTCTAAGATCAGCGTTGGGACCATGGCCTACGGCGTCGCGCCGCTGGCCAAGGGCGTTGACGCGCTGGTAGGCCGTGCGCTGGACCTGGGCATCAACCTCTTCGACACCGCCAACTCCTACGGCAACCAGTCCCGGTTCGACCGGGAGGGCGCGCCGCCCGCGGCCGAGCGTGCGTCGTCGGAGGAGTATCTGGGTGAGGCCCTTAAGGGCCGCCGCCACGAGGTGATTCTGGCCACCAAGGTCCAGGAGTGGGTGTTCGATGGGCCGAACGGTGGAGGTAGCCAGGGAGGTGGCCTTTCCCGCAAGCACATCACGCAGCAGGTGGAGGAGAGCCTTCGCCGGCTCCAGACCGACTACATCGACATCTACTACGCGCACCATCCCGACCCGATCACGCCCCTAGAGCAGACGTTACGCACGGTCGACGACCTGGTGCGGCAGGGCAAGATACGCTACTTTGCCCTCTCCACCTTTCCCGGATGGATGGCGACCAAGGTTATGTGGCTGTGCGACAAGCTGGGGCTAAACCCTCCGGCCTGCCACCAGGTCCGTTACAACTTGGCGGGCCGCCTGATAGAGAGGGAGGTTGTGCCGGCCAGCGTGGAGCTGGGCCTCAGCCTCATCTGCTTCTCTCCCTTGGCGGGCGGACTGCTCACGGGCGTCCAGGCCCTGCGCCGACCGTCCAGGTTCCAGCGCCGCGGCGGCCAAGGGCCCGCGCCCGAGCAGGTCGCGGTGGCCGAAAAGATAGAGGCGTTGGGCAACGAGTGGGGGCACCCGCCGGCCCACGTCGCCTTGGCCTGGCTGCTCTCGCGCCCCGGCGTGGCCAGCGCCATCACAGGCCCGGAGACCATCGAGGAGCTGGAGGAGAACGTGGGCGCCGTGGACCTTCACCTCTCGGATGAGCAGCTGGAGGCCCTTGATGGCATGGACCAGCTGCCGTACACGCCCCCAAACCGGCGCTAGCGAGGGCCAGCCCTCGCGCGCTGACCCGGCCGCACGCCGCGACGACGGACGTTTCTTTACAAACACGATCACACCTAGGAGGGACCACTCATGGCCACCGCCACCGCCTACCGGCTGTCCACCAACGTTCAGCCGCTCAAGTACGACATCACGCTGGTCCCCGACCTGACCAACTTCACCTTTCGGGGAGAGCAGACGGTAGACATCGCCATCGCGGCCCCCACCAAAAGCATCTCCGTCAACGCCACCGAGCTTGAAATAGCCCACGTCCAGCTTACCTTGGCCGGCGGCGCCATCGTGTACCCCACGGACGTCCAGGCCAACGAGGAGGCTGAGACGGTTACCTTTACTTTTGGTGAGGAGGTCCCCGCCGGCAACGCCGCCCTGAACATGCACTTCACGGGCACGCTCAACGACCAGCTCCGGGGCTTCTACCGCAGCCGCTACCCCGGCCCCGACGGCCAGGACCGATACCTGGCGGCCACGCAGTTCGAGGCTACGGACGCCCGCCGGGCATTCCCCTGCTGGGACGACCCCGCGGTAAAGGCGGTGTTCCAGGTGACCCTCGTCGTCCCCGATGAGCTAGTGGCCATCTCCAACACGCCAATCGAGGCGGAAACGTCCTTGGGCGACGGCACCAAGGCGGTGCGGTTCGGGCCTAGCCCCACGATGTCCACCTATCTGTTGGCGTTCATCGTCGGCGACATGGCGTGCGTGGAGGCGGCCGCCGCAAGCGGCACGCTGATTCGGGTATGGACGACCCGCGGCAAGGAGGCGCAAGGTCAGTTCGCCTTGGAGAACTCGGTCCGGCTCCTCGACTACTACAACGACTACTTCGGCATCCCGTACCCGCTGCCGAAGCTGGACCATATCGCCGTCCCCGACTTCGCCGCCGGTGCCATGGAAAACTGGGGCGCTATCACCTATCGGGAGACGGCGCTGCTGTACGACCCGGCCAACTCGGCCGCCGCGGCCCGGCAGCGCATCTTGGAGGTGATCTCCCATGAGATGGCCCACATGTGGTTCGGCGACCTGGTGACCATGGAGTGGTGGGACGACCTGTGGCTCAACGAGAGCTTCGCTTCGTGGATGGGCGATAAGGCGGTGGACGCGCTGTACCCCGAGTGGACGATGTGGACGCAGTTCGTCTCTCACGATACCAACTCGGCCCTCAGCCTTGACGGTCTGCGCAACTCCCACCCCATCGAGGCGAGGGTGGCCAACCCAGCCGAGATCCGTGAGCTGTTCGACGCCATTAGCTACAGCAAGGGCGGCTCCACGCTGCGCATGCTGGAGCACTACCTGAGCCCGGAGGTGTTCCAGGAGGGCCTGCGCCGGTACCTTACCGAGAACCAGTACGGCAACGCCCAGACGGAGGACCTGTGGAAAGCCTTGGAGGCGACCTCCGGCCTGCCGGTGACCGCCGTCATGGACTCGTGGGTGAAGCAGACGGGCTACCCCCTCTTGCAGGCGGAAGTGGACCGAAGCGGTAACCAGCTGACCGTTCACCTGGCGCAAAAGCGCTTCCTCTACGCTAGCTTGCTAGAGGAAGGAACGACCGACGACACCGTTTGGCAGGTGCCCGTCAGCACGCTCCAGCAGGCGGGCGGTGCGCCGGAGACCCAGCTCATGACCGGCCAAAGCACACAAGTCGCTCACGCCGAGGCCGGAGCGGCGCACGGTTGGCTGAAGGTCAACCCGGGCCAGACGGGGTTCTACCGGGTCAACTATGCCCCGGAAGAGTGGGCGCGGCTGCGCGCGGCCGTGGCCGGCAAGGAGCTGTCCCCCACCGACCGTCTCGGGCTTCAGAACGACGCCTACGCCTTGGCGCGGGCGGGCATGGCGTCGGCAACCACGTTCCTGGACCTGGCGGAGGCGTACCGGGAAGAGGACGATGCCACGGTGTGGGGCGACCTGGCCTCCAACCTGCGGGGAGTGGAGGCGCTGCTGACCGACCAGCCCTACCTTGAGCAGTTCAGGACGTTCGGCCGTGAGCTGTTCGAAGGCGCTTCGCGACGGGTAGGCTGGGAGGCCGCGCCGGACGAAGGACACTTGGACTCGCTGCGCCGCAGCATCGTGCTGGGCCAGAGCGGTGGCTACGGAGACCCGGCCGTTATCGCCGAGGCCAGGGCACGGTTCAGCCGTTACCTTGCGGACCCGGCGGCGGTCCACCCCGACCTCCGCGGCGTGGTGTTCGGCGTGACGGCCCAGGAGGGCGATAGCGAGACCTTCGAGACCCTCTGGGGCCTGGAGCGCCAGGTGGAGCTGCAGGAGGAGAAGATGCGTTTCTTGGGGGCCCTGTCCAGGTTCCAGGACCGGGGGCTGCTACAGGAAGCCCTGGAGCGTTCCATGGACCCTAAGGAGGTCCGGTCTCAGGACACCGTGCTGCTGGTGACGGCTGTGGCGGGCAACCGCTACGGCCGCGACCTGGTGTGGGAGTTCGTGAAGGAGCGGTGGGACGAGCTCGACCGGCGCTACGGCAAGGGCGGGTTCGCCATCATGCGCCTCGTTTCCATCACCGGGTCCTTCACCTCCTTGGAGCGTGCCCAGGAGGTGGATGACTTCTTCAAGGCGCATCCGGCGCCGTCGGCGGCCCGTACCATCCAGCAGTCGTTGGAGCGCATCCGGCTGAACCACGCCTGGCTACAGCGCAATAGCGACGAGCTGGCGCAATGGTTCGCCGCAAAGGGATAGGGCCGCTACAGTCTGTGTCACTCTGAGCCCCTGTGACTTTTTGTCCCTTCCCCCCTTGTGGGGGAAGGGTAGGATGGGGGGAGCCAAGCCACGGCCTGGCGCTTCGCCCCCACCTTAGTCCACCCCCATTGAGGGGGAGGAAAACTCACAAGCCCTGAGCGCAGCGCCCGGTCTGCTCGTCCTGAATCTGTCGAAGGAGGGACCCTGGCCCACACACGTCTGACTGGAGTGCGCCCTTCCTACGCCTCGACGACGCCGTCGGGGTCGTGGCCGGTCATGACGGCGGTGTGCGCCGGCCATATCTTGGTCTGGTACACCTCCTCGAGCTTGTCCAGCAGCCGTTCGGGGTCTGAGTCGTAGCAGATGAGGGCCTTCGTCTTCTTCTCGACCATGGGGATGATCTCTTCGATGTGGTCCGTCACGCCGCCGCTGCCCTGGAGCACGCCGATGACCTTCCCCTCGTCGTAGGCGATGGCGAACTCGCCCAGGGTGCCGGAGCGGCCCGCCGCGAAGATAATCACGTCGCAGCTACGGATGTTCTCGATCTCCCGGCCCATCAGGCCGCTGCCCGTGTAGATGATGGCGTCGTACCCACGGGTAGGGGAGTGGTACTTGGTCACGTGCTCGGCGAGGTCCAGGGCCGGCGAGACGCCGACCACCACGCCACCCCCTTCGCTGGCCCCCTTGACCGCCTCTTGCGGTATGCCGGGACAGGCCCCGGTGATAAGCACGTGCCTGCGCCGGGCGACGAGCTCCCCTAACCGGCGTACCCGCCCGCACACCTCCGCGTCCATCGTGCCGCCCGCGGAGCCCATAACGCCTACCGTCATGCGAGGGAAGATGCCGCTGCGGACCGTGTCGTCGGTCATTGGTAGGGTGCTCCTTTGCTGACCTAGGCTTGTGAAGTACAGTCTCGCACGGTCGCGAGGTGTTGGGTACTGCTCCGTTGCTGCTTCAACCCGCGAGTTGCTTCCTCGGAGTTACAAGGTTGTTGGTAGTGTTGGTTATAGAGAAGGTTAAGTTAAGAAAGATTCTGAAACGATGTTCAAAAACCTGCTAACAATTTTAGACGGACCACGCGAGGCCGGGTCCACGCTGAAGCGGCGTAGGCGTATGGTATCCTACGTCCGGCACGGACTCTTGCAGCAGGCGGTGGCCATTGATTAAGGGGGTCCTGGTCGGCTTCGGAATAACGCTTGGCCTCGCTATCATCCCCATTGTGCACTTCGTCACCATCTGGCCCGCGCCGTTCATCGGCGGCTTCATTGGCGGCTCCCAGGCAAAGGCCGACCCAGCTAAGGCCCTGACCATGGGCCTTCTCATGGGAGTTCTCATGCTCGCGCCAGCCTTTCTGGTGCTGTGGGTCATGGGCCGATTCTTTGAGCTAGGCAGCGGGGGCCTGATCATCGGACTGGCGGGAGCGTTGGCTGCTTACGTGGCGCTGCTGGGAGGCCTCGGCGCCATGCTGGGTGGACACGCATCCAGACGTCAGACCGGTGCCTGAATCGGGGCCCCACGACCCCTGCTGGACGACGAACTCGCTCCTTCAAGTAAGCTTTTGGTGCATCAACTAGTATATTTTCTAGGAAATACCTATTGACAATTTGAGAAAGGTTCGGGACATAATATGCGCACGTTTGCCTAGGAGGTTGCTATGGGCAAGGCGGTTGCGCCCCCTGCGCAGTTGCTCCGCGTGAGCACTACCCGCACCGACGGAGGATCCGTTTTCGGTGCTACCACCAAAGAACGGTGGGAGCACTTCCTTCCCCCAGACCGCCACAACCGGGTCGCCTACGGTAACTACTGTATGCTGCTCCGCCACCCCATGGGGTGGGTCCTGGTGGACACCGGCCCCGGAGATAAGGCCCCCGCCAGCATAGACATCGCGCCGACCCGAAGCCGCTCTTCCCTCTTCCGGGAACTGCGGGAACGAAACGTTACCCCCCGTGATATCGCCCTCGTAATACTTACCCACCTGCATGAGGAGCATGCCGGTGGCGCCACCCACTGCACCTCCTCAGGCCGTATCCTTCCTACCTTTCCCAACGCCAGGTACGTTGTGCAGCGTGCCGCGTGGGAGGAGGCATCGGAGCCAAACGAGCGCCACTGCCGGCACTACCGGTCGGACGACTTCCTTCCTTTGGAAGAGGCTGGCCAGCTAGAACTGGTGGATGGATGCGCGGAAGTGGCAAAGGGAATCTGGGTGGAGCCATTGCCAGGGCCTACGGCGGGACATCAGATGGTCATCGCCAACGGCAGCACCCCTGCCACGGCCTTTTTGGGCGCCCTGGTCCCCACGCTGATGCACCTATCCCCGGGCGTCGCTTCCGCCGCCGACTGGGACCCGGACCGGACCATACGCTCTAAGCACGCCGTGGTTCGTCGTGCGCTTGCCGACCAGTGGTGGATGGCGCCCGCCGGATGTGATCGGTGGCTTGCCGCCAACGAGCTGCTGGACCTCTCCCTGTGGCGTATCGCCACCGGCGAGGCACCCGAGGACCAGGTGCTACCCGCGCCCATGCCGCAGCGAGTACCCGTCGCGGCCCTCGCAGGCTAGCGCTTCAACCTGCTACGTTTCGGTCTCTTTCTGGGCGCCCGTCCACCCTAACCGGCGCAGCTCTTCCACGTCGGCCTCGGAGAGGCTGGCCTGCGCCAGCAGGTCGGGCCGGCGTTCCAGCGTGCGGCGTAGCGCTTCATGGCGTCGCCAGCGTGCCACCTGGGCGTGGTCTCCCGATAGGAGTACTTCCGGCACCTGCCACTCCCTAAACGTTGCAGGCCGTGTGTACTGGGGATGCTGGACGAGACCAGAGGTGTGGGTGTCGTCTTGGATTGCCGCTTCACCATGGCCCAGAACGCCGGGGAGCAGGCGCACCACGGCATCCACCACCACCAGTGCCGGCAGCTCGCCCCCTGAGAGTACGTAATCGCCGATGCTGAGCTCCTCGGTGGCCAGGTGCTCGCCCACGCGCTCGTCCACCCCTTCGTAGCGGCCGCACAGAAGCACCAGCGCAGTTGCCATCGCCAGCCGTTGGGCACCGGCCTGCGTGAGCCGCTTACCCTGGGGCGACAGCAGCACCACCGGCGAGCCGGGTGGCAGGCGCAGCGACTCCACGGCTTCGAAGAGGGGGCCCGGCTGCATGACCATACCCGGTCCGCCGCCGTAGGGGGCGTCGTCCACGGTGCGGTGACGGTCGTGGGTGTGGCTGCGCAGGTCGTGTATCTGCACCCGCACCAGGCCGGCGTCCTGAGCACGTCCGACAATGCCTGCGCTCAGCGCCGCCGGAAACATCTCCGGGAAAATGGTGATGACGTGAATGTCCATACGTGGACCGCTAGCCGGGGTGGCCGGAACCGGGGCCGCGGAGCTGCTCCAGGGCGTGGGGCAGGATGGGCAACAGCACCTCAAGCCCTTCTTGGACGCCCTTGGGACTGCCCGGCAGGTTCACGATGAGGGTCGCTCCACGAACGCCGGCCACGCCGCGGCTGAGCATGGACATGGGGGTCTTGGTGAGGCCGTAGGCTCGTAGCGCCTCGGCGATACCCGGCGCCAGCCGGCCCACCACGGCCAGGGTCGCCTCCGGCATCACGTCCCGGGGGGTCAGGCCCGTGGCCCCGGTGGTTATGACCAGCTCCAGCTGGTCATGGTCCGCCCACCGCGTCAGGTGCTCCTCAATCAGCTTCTGCTCGTCGGGGAGTACGGCGTATTGACGCAGCTCGTACTCCGGAGGTGCCAACGCCTTTTGGACCAGCAGGCCGCTGGTGTCTTCCCGCTCGCCGCGGGCGCCCATGTCGCTGCTGGTGAGGACGCCGTAGGTGTGCATGACCGCGCCATGATACCACTGCGCGTCACAACACTTCCGGGGCTGCCTCGATGGAGGGCCCCTGGAGTCCTTGGAGGGCCGCCAGGACCGTGCTCACGTGGCTGGACATGGAGAGCTCGTTGTGGAACACCCCTCGAATAACACCTGCCTTGTCGATCACGTAGGTGATCCGGGAGGTGCCAAGGCCAAAGCGGCGACGGACGTCGAAGAGCTTGGTTATGCGGCGGTCAGGGTCGGCCACCAGCGAGAAGGGAAGGCCGTTTAGCTCACGGAACCGGCGGTGGCGCGCCACGGTGTCGGTGCTGACGCCCACTATGGTCGCGCCCAGGTTAGCGACGGCTTCATAGCTATCACGGAAGCCGCGGGCTTCCAGGCTTCAGCCCCGGCTGAAATCGCGCACGTAGAAGTAGAGGACCACGTGCCTCCGGCCCACCTGCTCGGCTAGATGAAAGAAGTCGCCGGTGTCGGTGGGGCCGGTGAAATCGGGCGCTTTCGTGCCTACTTTGAGTATTGTCGTCCTCCAGACGAGAGGAACATCCGCAGGGGCGATCTGCGTCATTCTCGTTGGGCGGGAGGGACGTATGCAAGGGAGCTGAAGCCTGTGCCCAGCACCAGGACTGCTACATACGTCCGCCATTGGCTGCCTGACGCAAGTTGACGGTGGCTTGCATCCGAGCGTAGCATCGCCGACGAGCCACGCCAAAGCAAACGGACCTGAGGAGCATACGATGATTACCCAACGGCGAGTGTTTCAGGCGAAAGTGGGAGCGGCGGGGGCGGTGGTGGCGAAGATGAAGGAGGTGCAACCCATGTTCGAAGCGCACGGCGGCCCGGCCGCCCGGGTCTACACCGACTTTATGAGCGGGAGTACGGACCGGGTGGTGTGGGAGTTTGACGCGGAGAACCTGGGCCAGATGGAGGCCATCTTCGGGGAAGTAATGCAGGACCCGAAGTACCAGAAGGCCTTTGAGGAGTGGTTCAGTTCGCTGACGCAGCTGATCGACGGGGCAACGGTCGAGCCGTGGAACCGTGAGGTGTAGCGGGCCACGCGGCTCCGGAGAGTGTGACTACAGAAGCTCCCGTGCGTTGCTTCTGTACTCTGTGCTCTGTAACGAAGGCCGAGGTCCAGGACAGACTTAAAAACCAGGAGGGAAGGGATGACTACACCATCGTTGAGCGCGGCTGAACTCCTTGTGCGCGCTCTGGGGTCTGCCCAGCAGTACGTTGCCGGCATCCGCGTCGACCAATGGGCCGACCCAACGCCGTGCACCGAGTGGGATGTCCGGGCACTCGTGGGCCATCTGGTGAACGAGAACCTGTGGGCGGGCGAGCTGTTCAACGGCAAGACCATGGCGGAGGTCGGCGACCGGCTCGATGGAGACTTGCTGGGCGACGACCCTGCCGGTGCGTTTACCAGCTCGGTTGCCGTCGCCAAGGAGGCGGTCCTCGCCCCCGGCGCTATGGAGGCCATCTGCCACCTCTCCTTCGGGGACTATCCGGGGTCGGAGTACGCCGAGCAGCTCTTTTTGGACATGCTAGTCCACGGATGGGACGTTGCCACCGCCACAGGCCAAGACGCGCGCCTTGCGCAAGACCTGGTTGACGCCTGCTACCCGGTGGCCCAGAAGATCGCCGGAGCCGTTCGCAGCGCCGGTGTTGGCGTTCTCGGCGAGGACCTTCCGGTAACGTCCGACGCGGACCTTCAGACCCGCCTGTTGGCGCTCCTAGGCCGTCGAGCTTCGGCCTGACACAGGCTTGCGGCGGCCGGAAGCTGCATACCATGGGCAGAGGAGGTCTGTGGAGGCTGCTGGAAAAGTCCGCGCCGCCCTTCCCTTCGGTTTCGCTCCCCGATACGCTCCGACAAGTCGGAGCTATCGAGAGTCCGATGAGCAGAGCGTCATCGGACAGGGTGAACGGCGCGGACAAGGCCACGGCTGTATTGTTCCGTTCGTGCTGAGCTTGTCGAAGCACGAACCAAGGGTTTCCAGTAGCTTCTTTGGAGGTGAGCGGTCAGCCATGACGTTGGGGAACGTGGGAAAGGTGCCGTCGGAACAGTTCGCCGGCGAGCGCAAGCTGATGCTCGTCCCGCTGGTCTTGGCGGTCCATCAAGAGCCGGACTACCTTGAGCTTGTTGACCGCTACTGGCGCGAGGTGGACCAGCAGGTCAGAGGCCTAGAGTCGGGCCTGGGGTCCATCGCCCAGGTGTTCCACGAAGGCTCCGTGGATGAGGGTGACGCGGCCTTGACCGCGCTGGAGAATGGCAACACGCCTGCCTTCGCGCTCGTCAGGGAGGTCTGCGGCCGTGGTGCGCAAGTACGCGCCATTGAGGAAGCGGAGACGTTGTTGGAGACGCTGGACTTGCAGCGGTGTCTGCTGGTCACTCAGGGCAGCGTCAAGGTTGCGCAGCGGCTGTACGAGTGGTACGCGGAGGCGCGCAAGCAGCTGTACGAGACCATGGCCAAGCGCATCGACGAGGCCCTGGAGAAGGGCCAAGTGGGCCTGCTGGTGATTGGCCAAGAGCATCAGGTCCAGTTCCCGCAAGACGTCCGGGTCTTCTACGTTGCGCCGCCCGCGCTCGACGCCATCAATCGCTGGCTCCGCGACCACCCAGGTCCGGGTGTGGCGCCCGCCGAAGATACCACCGCGTCGGCGGATGGCGGCGAGACCGAAGAAGGCGGCGGTGTGCAGGGGAACGAGCCCGGGGAAAGCGAAGCAGCGGGCACTGAGACCTAGCTCGCAGGCCTCCGTCCCGGCTGAGGGCCACTCTCAGTCACCACCGCCGTCACGTACCGCAGCGAGACGCGCTCCAGCCCGCGGGGCAAGGAGGTCCGTTGCTCCAGGGGCGCGGCCAGCAGCTTTAACGAGTCGCACACCACGTAGAAAGGCAGGCTCCGGTCGAGGCACCAGCGGGCCAAGCCCAGGCTGGGCGCGCCGTTGACTACGAAGCCGCCCAGGCTCACCGTGTCGGCGCCGATGAGGCCGACTGTGTCGGCAGCCGTGGCGCCCTTGGGCAAGGTGTTCACGACTTTCATGGGTGTCCCAAGCTCCTGAGCGTCGGCGGCCATGAGCCTGCCGTAGCCCGCGGACGGCAATACCTGGACCCGGATGCCTCGCTTCTGTTGGCCTGCTGCCGCCAACGTCTGGACCACCGTACTGCTGTGGCTGCACGTGAGGACCATGCCGCCCAAGGGCAACAACGCGGCGGCGCGGCGGGCCGCTTCCTGGGCACGGCGCTGAGACTCGGCGATGACGTCGGCGGCCAAGGCTGGCGCCCTTTGGAGGTCCCATCCAGCCTCCTGCAGCCGGGCCAGCAGCAACTGGACGCTGTTGGCCACCGAGGACATGAACGGCCGGACCCGCGCCAGCGCTGCGGCGGCAGCGGCGACGCTCTCTTCCGTGGCCCCCTCTACTGACGCGGTCCGGGCTAGGGCCCAGACGGCGCGTTGGGCGAGAAACGACGCCCCGTGGGCGCGGTCGTCTCGAAGGGCTATTAACTGCTGCTGAACCGCATCAACCGTCGTCGTCATGCGCTCGGTTCGCTTCCCCAGAAAGCGCTTGGACCGTATCCAGCAAGAGCTGGAGGGCCAAACGCGTGAACTCGCGGTTGTTCTGCAGGCGCGTTCCACTCTCGACCACGTGGCGCTGCGCCGTTGTGGCGCGAGGAGCTGCCACCGCCAGCCAGAGCATCCCCACGGGCTTCTCCGGCGTGCCGCCCGAAGGCCCCGCGATCCCCGTGCTGGCCACCGCCACGTCGCTGGCGAAACGGCGGCGGACGCCTTCAGCCATGGCCATGGCCGTGGACTCGCTGACCGCGCCGTGGCGCTCCAGTAGCGCGGCTGGCACGTCCAGCAGCTCGGTGCGGCTGCGGTAGTCATACGTGACCACGCCGCCGAGGAAGAAGCGCGAGCTGCCGGAGTAGCGGGTCAACTGTTCACCCAGGCGTCCACCGGTCGAGCCTTCCGCCACGGCCAACGTCAGGCCTCGCGCCTTTAAGGCGCTGCCCACCTGCCTCGCTAGCAACTCTTCGGTACCGGCCATTACGGCCCCGCGTCTCTTCTCGAAAGCGGTACGTTCACCAGGCCAGTATAAGACCCTGTGGGGAGGGCAGGGCACCTTTTTCACTCAGGGCAGGCTTAGGGCGACATGCTACGCATGGTTGTCATTCTGAGCGCAGCGAAGAATCTCGATTTCACCACGAGGGGCGAGATTCCTCGTTCCGCCTGCGGCGGACTCGGAATGACAGGGTGAAGCAGCCTGTCACGTCCTCGCCAAAGATACAGGGTGAACGGTTTAGCTCCTTCCGTTCGTGGTGAGCTTGTCGAACCACGAACGGTCCAATACCTGTGAAAGAAGCCCGGCTCTCCTTACGCTGCTGCCACCGCCGCCTTCGGCGCCTCGGGGTGGCCACACGTGCCGGGGTTCAGCGGACAGGAGGCGCAGCCAGCACCGGCGTGGGCTTGATGGAGCTCGGCCACGATTTTCCGCGCCGACGGCGGATTCGCCGATAGCTCCTGGAACATGGGTAGCCTGCCCTGCGTGGCGCGGACCGGCCGGTGGCCGGGGAAGCGCACGAAGGGCGTCGCTCGCCTGACCACCACGCCCATGGCCTGAAGGTCCCGCCACGTGGTGATAGAGTGCTCCTGCCGTTGACGGACGATCCGCGACGCCGCGATGGGGCCGATGCCAGGCACCCGTACCAGCTCGTCGTGGGGCGCGGCGTTGATGTCCACGGGGAAGCGGTCGGCCTGCTTGCTCACGATGGCCAGCTTCGGGTCCATGCCCTCGTCCAAGAAGCCATCGTCGCCGTAGGCCAGCTCGAGCTCCCCCTCGCTGTAGCCGTAGACGCGCATGAGCCAGTCCACCTGGTTGAGCCGGTGGGTGCGGGCCATGGCGGTGGGCGCGTGCTCCTCCAGGGGCGTGAACTGCACCGGGTGGAAGGGGGCGTAGTAGATGCGCTTGAGGCCCCACTCGCCGTAGAGCTGCTGTTGGCGCAAGTAGATGTCCCAGTCCGTCTCGTCGGCAGCGCCCACCACCAGCTGCGTGGCCTGGCCCACCGCGCTCCCGTAGCGGGCCTTGGTCAGATCGTGGATGGTCTCCATGGGCTGAAGGATGTCCTCCTCGAACCGCTTCATGCCGCTGACCCGGGCCAGGTGCTCCGCGGAGGGTGACTCCATGTTCACGGAGAGCCGCGTGCCCAGACGGTGGGCCGCCTCCACGTATTCGGAGCTGGCGCCCGGCATTACCTTCAGGTGCACATACCCTTGGAACCGGTAGCGAGTGCGGATGGCCTCCACCACCTGGACCATCCGTTCCATGGTGGCGTCGGGGCTGTTGAAGATGCCGGAGCTCAGGAAGAGGCCGTCCACCATGTGGCGGCGTTGCACCTCATCGAACAGCTTCGCCAGCTCGTCCACCTTGAAGCCGTACCGCTCCCGGGGCACCCAGTAACTGTTGGGGCAGTAGTGACAGTCAAACGTGCAGTGGTCGGTCAGCATGACCCGGAACAGGGAGATCTTCTTGCCGTTCGGCATCGAGGCCCGGTAGACTCCGGCGAAGGGGGTCACGCCGCCGCGGTACGGTCCGGTGCCCTCCGAGCCTTGGAAGGCGCTGGACGGGGGTCCCAGGACCGCCGCGCTGGCCTTGGACAGCGGTGCGTCGTCCAAGACGTCGTCGGTGGCCATCCCCGCTAGGTGTTGAAGCTTCTCGTAGACGTCGGGCTCGCGTTTGATCAGCATGGGGCCCTCCGGAATGAGAACGAATGTTCTGCATCATCGACGAGGCCTTCGCTTTCGTCAAGGGGTGGGTGGCACGGGGTGTGGGGCTGTCTCTGCCAATCCCTTATAATCAGGTGTGACTTGTCCTTCGGGGAGTAGCGCAGTCCGGTAGCGCGCCTGCTTTGGGAGCAGGAGGGCCCGGGTTCAAATCCCGGCTCCCCGACCAGATAACCAGCGGCGGAAAGAGCGGAAAGAGAACGTGGCGCGCTGCGCGTCCCGATGGAATCGGGAAGGGCCCGGGTTCAAATCCCGGCTCCCCGACCAGCCCAAATAAGGCCCCGATGGCATCCTCCAGACGGTCCAGTTGACCGAGCGTCACGCCCTTGTTGAACATTGCCATCGCCAGCTCGCCTGATCGTCAATGTCGTCCCTGAAGCCTTGGCTGCTGCTCCAAGCCGTCTACCGCAAGGACTTGGTCGTACCGCTTGGTCAGCCCTTGGGTCTCGATAATGAGGTCATCCATCGTGCTATTGAGCCGCTAGACGCCGCGGCCGCCTCACGAAGAGGTAAAGAGCCGCACCGAGAACGTGGGTGAATAGGATGATGAGCACCCAGACGAGCTTGTCATTCCCCTCGCTGGGTTCTTTGATGGCGCAGTCGACAAGCATCCATGCCCAGAACAGTATGGTCAAAATGCCGAGCTCAGAGAGGAGAAGGGTCCAAATCGCTGTTTGCGGGAGAAGCTCAGCACCACCCAGTGCAAGTGTTGAGATAATAGCTCCGCCAGCCACAAGAGCGACGACGGCCGGAAGACGCCCGACCACAGCGCTGCTCTTCCAATAGCCCATGACACCACCCACCACCAGGGTTGCGGATAAGACCAACAGGGCTACTACCATGAGCAGCATGCCAATGTTAAAGGTGCCGCTAGTCTCTGTAATGGATTCCATCGTCGTGCTCCGCGTTCCGGGTTGGGGACGCGACCTCTTAAAAGCTAAGACGAGACTCCGTGGAGTTTTGTTCCGCGGGCCACATTATCTCCACGCTGGGGTTCTCTGTAATCCTCCATTGTGACGACTGTCCCATTCGCTTTTGGTGCTACTCGCGTTGTCGCCCCCAACTGCGTGGCGTCCTTAACCGCAGCGACTTCGGAACCGTGCCAGGGTAACTCGCGCAGGTGGGCCTTCATCCAGAGCTTCGCCGCCGCCCTTCCCAGGATGATCCTGCTGATGCGGCGATTGCAGAGCTAGACCACCCATCCGTTGCTCTCTGGGCCATGGAATTTGTGAGGGCTCACCTCGTGGTCCTGCCGCCTTCAGCCAAAGGCTAGTAGCGCTTGAGCACGTCGGTATCCGATCCAGTACAACCCTCAAGCCTCAAGGCGCCCTCCGGATCGCACATCTTATTCTGGAGCATCCTATTCTCGTCGGTACCGCCGGGAACTTTTTTCTGCCTGCCTTCGTCCTTATCAATACAGGAGGAAAAGGAAATGAACATGAAGAAGTGGATTATCTCAGTAGTTACCCTGGCTTTGGCTCTGGGCATAGCCGGAGCGGGCACAGCCTTCGCGCTAACCGGCGACGATGGCAGCGACAGCCCCACGGTTCTGGATGATACAGACACTCAAGTGGACCCCATCATGAGGACAGCGGTGAGGCTAAAATAAGAGAGTCTACCGCTGGGGTGTCTCGTAACCTTCATCCGATGGTAAGGCTTGTGGATGTTCCAGTAAACACCTTTGTGGGCTCACTGCTTGGAACACCTGACCCGGTGACCGATAGCCCAGGGCTTGATGGGGCCGCTCTTGGTTGTAGAAGGCCAGATAAGCCCCAATCCCCTTTCTGGCCTCAGTCCCATTTTGGTATGCCTTCAGGTACACCTCCTCGTACTTGATGCTGCGCCACAGCCGTTCCACGAAGACGTTGTCCACGCACCGGCCCCTGCCGTCCATGCTCACTTGAACGCCTTGCGCCAGCAGCATGCTGGTGAAGGCCTCGCTGGTGAACTGGCTGCCCTGGTCGGTGTTGAAGATCTGTGGCCGACCCTTGCTCAAGGCCTCTTCCAGAGCCGCAACACAGAAGTCTACCTCCAGGGTGTTGGACAGCCGTCAGGCCAGCACGTAGCGGCTGTGCCAGTCCATGATGGCCACCAAGTAGAGGAAACCCCGAGCCATGGGTATGTAGGTGATGTCGGTGGCCCACACCTGGTTGACCCGGTTGATCTCCAGCCCCCTGAGCAGGTACGGATAGACCTTATGCCCTGGGTTTGGCTTGCTGGTGTTGGGACGCCGGTAGATGGCCTCCAGGCCTATCAGCTGCATCAGCCGGCGGACCCGCTTGCGGTTGACCTGGTGTCCGTGATTTCTGAGCCAGGCAGTCATCCTTCTGGAGCCGTAGAAAGGTGTCTTCAGGTACTGTTGGTCTATGAGGGCCATCAACTCCAAGTCCTCGGCGCCGGCCTCGGTTGGCAGGTAGTACAACGAGGAGCGGCTGATACCCAGCAAGGCGCACTGGCGCACCAGAGACAGCTTCGGTTCTTCTCGGTCAATCATGGCCCGGCGTTGGGACCGGCTCACAACCCGAAGCTCCGTGACAAAAAATCCCGTTCCACCTTGAGCTGCCCAATCTGTTGGTAGAGCTGGGCAGTGAGGACCTCTTGGTCCTTCTCCTGGCGTCCAGCACCATTTTCAAAGAGGTGCGGCGCCCCCTGAGTCAAGGCCTTCTTCCAGGCATGGATCTGGCTCGGGTGGACTTCAAACCGGCTGGCCAGCTCTGCAATCGTGTGCTCCCCCTGGAGCGCGGCCAAAGCCACTTTGGCCTTGAAGACTGGGCTGTGCTTCTTACACGTTTGATTCATGTCCTGCTCCTTCTTTCCGTCCTATTTTAGGAACGGGACTCTCTCTTAGCCACCTGTCCGAATTTTGGGGTCCACCTCACACAGCGTGGCAGATCTCGGACGGTTTCCCCAGCTACGATGAGGAAATACTTGACTTCGGAGATGGAATCGGAGATGGATCGGGAGGTTACGTCAATAGGTGTGTAAACGACATCAGGCGGCGAGCTTCTCAGCCGTTGATTCAATGGCGATTCCATCCGCATACTGTGCACCGAGGTAGACGTCTTCGATCAACTCAGGGGCCTTCAGACGCCTGAAGCGCTGTTCGGCGACCATCAACATTTTCCAGATCACCGCTATCGCCCGATCGACCCTCTTGTAGCGCTTGGCGGCATCGGTCCGAAGCCTGAGGGCCGCGAAGGGTGATTCTACCGGGTTCGTCGTGCGAAGGTGCCCCCAGTGCTCCTTTGGGAAGTCATAGAAGGTGACCATGCGGTCCCAGTCCCGCTCCAAGGCCTCTGAGGCCGCCTCGTAGGAATGGTCGCCGCACCACCTGGTGAACACCGTCCTGAGCCGCTCAGCCTCTGTCCGAGTCGGCGCGTAGGGGATAGTACGCAGCATGAGCTTGGCCTGGTCCTGTTGTCGCTTTGGAAGCTTGGCGAGCACGTTTACGATCTTGTGGTTCCAGCAGCGTTGCTCTGCCGCCTGCGGATAGACGTTGCGCAGAGCTCCCCAGATGCCCAGGTGTCCGTCCCCAACCACCAGCCTCGAGCACTCCAGCCCGCGGCGCCTCATGTCCCTGAGCACATCGGACCAGTTCTCTGTGGACTCCCTGTATCCGGGAACAGCGCTCACCACCACCTTGCTCCCGTCGCTCAGGGCCGCCACCACCACCAGTACTGCCGCCTTCTCCTTCTCAAGACCAGCCTTGACGTAGACTCCATCCACCCACATGTAGACCACTTCCAGGTCATCTAGGGGCCGGCTGCGCCATTGGGCAAGCTCATCGTTCCACTTGGACTTCAACCGGGCCACCGTGCTCGCCGATACCGGTGCGTCCTCTCCCAGCAGCCCCCGCAAAGCCAGATCGAAGTCGCCTTCGGATAGACCGTGCAGGTACAGCTCGGGGATCAACTCAGCAACCTTCCTGGTCCTGTTGACGAACAGCGGCAGCAGCCGGCTCTCGAACTGCTCCTCGGTATCGCGGACTCGCGGCCGCCTCAGCTGTATCGTTCCCGAACTCAGCGTAAGCCTCCGGGCTCTGCCGTATCCGTTCCGATAGCCGGTATCGTTGTCCGAGTCGGATCTGAGCGCCGACTTCGCCCTTCCCAGAAACGCCGTCACCTCCTCCTCCAGCAACTCCTGGATCAGCCTCTGGACCTGGCTTCGCACCCAATCCTCCAACTGCTCCCACTCCGGCCTTGACTCCGACCTACTCTCAGTGCTTTCCTTCCTCATGGGCGGTCTATCTCCTCTCTTGGGCCTCGAGCCCGTGTTGTTCAGAGAGAGGGTACACCGCCTGACTGTTTACACACTTTTTGAAGATACCTCTTTAGGCGATGAGGTGGACACAGTCCGGGAGTTGCGTAATGGCGCGGATGACTTCGTCGTCAAGCCGATTCGATCCGCGGAGTTTCTAGCCCACATAGAGGCGGCCCTTCGGAAGAGCCAACCCTCCGCTGAGGCGGAAGAGGAGTACCGCGACTCCGCGTTGCACATCGACTTCCTCCGCCACCGCGTCTACGTAAGGGGTGATTCGGTAAAGCTAACCGCGCTGGAATTTCGTCTATTGACGTCCCTCGCCCGCAGCGCCGGCCAGGTACTGAGCACCGACCGTCTTTTGGATCACTGTTGGCCCGAGGGGGAGCGCGGGCCAGAGAGCGTACGCGTGTACATCGACTACCTTCGGAAGAAATTGAAGGACCAGGCAAAGAGCGCACAACTTATTGAGACAGTCCGGGGGTTCGGGTATCGGTACCGAGCACCCAACGACGACTGAGAGAAGTTCCCCTAAGTACCTGCTTTCCCTACTGATTTAACAGGGGTTCCGTGCACTCCAGGCGGACTCCGATGTCATCTAGCTATGACCCACTGGGTCACCTCGTAAGAGTCGAGGCCAATCCACACTTCCGTAAGGGCGATGCCTTCCCCATAAGTTGCTGAAGCCTCAAAGGCACCCATGGCTTCAATCATCGCGGTTGGCCAGGTGTAGACCGATTCTTGGAGTTCGTCCAGGTACATCCATACGTCGCTCCAGTATCTCCCCGGTTCCGTAGTGGCTTCGGCTTCGAAGCTGAGCGTGCGGGTCTCGCCAGGGTAAATTTGCAGCCGCGGAACGAAGTTCCAGTCCAGCCGTTGTCGTCCCTGAAAGTTTGTGGTGTTGGGGTCATTCTGAGCGATATCGCCACTCGTAGAACCAGCTCCGTACAAGAAGCCCGGCGGTAAGAGGTCGCGTATTCGGCTAACGTTCAGTATCACCGTCCCGAGGTTCTGGACGACAATCGTGTAGTTAGAGGTCACTGGCGCGTTAGCGGGTGCTGTGGCGGGAGACACTTGCTTACTAATGCTCACAGCGGCTCCCGGGCAGAGGGTGCTGGGTGGGGACCCAACGAACACCGGCGCGGTCTTCCCGGAAGAGGTCAGTGTGTCTCCCGGCTCCACCCACGCTTCGTTGCAGTACGTGCCCTGGTCAACGCTGGCCTGGGCCGTAAAGGACACAATCGCAGACTCACCTGGTTGCAGCTGGATGCCCCCCGGCACCAGATTCCACGTGAGCAGCTGGCCCGAGGTGCTTGGGTCTTGCGTAGTGGCCCCTATGGTGGAACCAGGGATGTAGCTGAATCCGGGAGGTAGCTCATCATGGAGTTTCACGAGGTTCTTCGACTTGTCATCCCGATTGCGCACGGTCACCGTGTAAGTAAAAGGAGTCAACGTATAGGCGGGCGCGCTCTGTGGGGTGACCTCTTTGGAAACCTGAAGCTTTCGACTGTTGTCGGCGCTGGGGGCCACTGGGTCACTGAGAGGGGCCGACAGCTTCAAGACGGAGATGGTTACCGTTTCTCCATTGAGTAAAATTGAGTGGGCTTCGTTGACTCCAGCTGGGAGCCCATCGGCATACCCAACCTCGTGGACCAGGCGATAGATCGCGTACTCACTCGCGCCGATGGTCGAGTAGTGGCTTCGGAGGATGCCGGTCTTGGTCCGAGAATCAACGCTGAGAGTGCTGGCTAATGCCAGGGCGCCGGTGACCAAGGGGACTGTCAGCGCCATGAATGCAAGGACGATAATCAGTCCTGCGCCTCTTTCACCCCCGAGATGATTCATGACCCAGCCCGCGCGTCATTTGAGCATTCGCATATACGTCTGGAGTTGGACACTTTCGGTGCTACCAGCCTCGGCCTCCACCTCTAGGTCAAAGGTGACCATCTGTCCTGCCAAGGAGAAGCCTGCGTCTACAACTTCGCGAGCTACAACCAATTGGGCTCCATCCAGGTTACGAATGAGGTCCGTGTCCACAAGGCTATAAGTTGCCGTATGGAGGACTCCGGAGGAATCGCTCCAGTTGAAGACCACGCCGTTCGCGGATGGAGCTCCATCAGTGAGGTCTATCGCTACAGCATTGAGCGCGTCTCCCGCTAGCCAAGCGCCCGCGTTCCGCCACTCCTTCGTGGCGAGGACGTCGGCTCGCCAGGTACGTTCGACAGAGAGAGACTGAAAGACGCCGCTTCCGATGAGGCCGAAGGCTAGCGAAAGAAGGCTAACCCCCACGACCACCTCCGGCAGGGTAAATCCACTCGTGTCTCTGAAAACCTTCTGAAAGAACCTGATGCGGCATGCCTCCTCTAGTAATTACTTCTGAGGGTCTCCAGCGTTAACAGCTCCTGACCCTCACGGCTCACTATCACAACTACCTTCTCAATGTTTGTTTCGTCTAAGACGTACTCTTCGGCGTGCGCCGTAACGCTATAGCCAAGTGGCGTTGCAACAGATTGATAGGCTGCAGGGGGAGCTTGATAAGGCTGGGGAAAGACCTCTTCCATCTGGTTTCGCGCGACATTCTCGGCAATCGCCTGGGCCTCTGTCGTATTCCCGGAGATGTGAATAGTAGACACGCCTACCAAGACGGCGGCCCCAATGAGGCCGAAGACCAGTACAGCAATCGTCGACTCGATGATGAAGCTCCCCCCTTGGTTACGGGCCAACGCAAGGAAAGGAGACTTCGGAATGCGCCGTTGGTATCGTTCAGGCATTCCCAGAGGTATCTTCAAAAAGTGTGTAAACAGTCAGGCGGTGTACCCTCTCTCTGAACAACACGGGCTCGAGGCCCAAGAGAGGAGATAGACCGCCCATGAGGAAGGAAAGCACTGAGAGTAGGTCGGAGTCAAGGCCGGAGTGGGAGCAGTTGGAGGATTGGGTGCGAAGCCAGGTCCAGAGGCTGATCCAGGAGTTGCTGGAGGAGGGGGTGACGGCGTTTCTGGGAAGGGCGAAGTCGGCGCTCAGATCCGACTCGGACAACGATACCGGCTATCGGAACGGATACGGCAGAGCCCGGAGGCTTACGCTGAGTTCGGGAACGATACAGCTGAGGCGGCCGCGAGTCCGCGATACCGAGGAGCAGTTCGAGAGCCGGCTGCTGCCGCTGTTCGTCAACAGGACCAGGAAGGTTGCTGAGTTGATCCCCGAGCTGTACCTGCACGGTCTATCCGAAGGCGACTTCGATCTGGCTTTGCGGGGGCTGCTGGGAGAGGACGCACCGGTATCGGCGAGCACGGTGGCCCGGTTGAAGTCCAAGTGGAACGATGAGCTTGCCCAATGGCGCAGCCGGCCCCTAGATGACCTGGAAGTGGTCTACATGTGGGTGGATGGAGTCTACGTCAAGGCTGGTCTTGAGAAGGAGAAGGCGGCAGTACTGGTGGTGGTGGCGGCCCTGAGCGACGGGAGCAAGGTGGTGGTGAGCGCTGTTCCCGGATACAGGGAGTCCACAGAGAACTGGTCCGATGTGCTCAGGGGCATGAGGCGCCGCGGGCTGGAGTGCCCGAGGCTGGTGGTTGGGGACGGACACCTGGGCATCTGGGGAGCTCTGCGCAACGTCTATCCGCAGGCGGCAGAGCAACGCTGCTGGAACCACAAGATCGTAAACGTGCTCGCCAAGCTTCCAAAGCGACAACAGGACCAGGCCAAGCTCATGCTGCGTACTATCCCCTACGCGCCGACTCGGACAGAGGCTGAGCGGCTCAGGACGGTGTTTGTAGACCGTCAGCGATAATGGGACACATATAAGGGTAGGAAAACCCGAGAGTCGGAGGGTGGTGTGAGCTCCTGAAATGAGGGTAGAGCTACCCACAGAAAGGAGCAGATGTGTCCCAATTAGAAGTAAGCAAAGCAGAGGCCGCCGAGGAACGAAGCGAGCAGACCAGGTCTTTCGTCCGCACAGTGAAGGCGGCTGCCCGACGTAAGTACACCCCCGAAGAGAAGATCCGAATTGTTCTGGAGGGCTTCCGCCGCGAGGTCACAGTCAACGACCTGTGCCGGCGGGAGGGGATCAAGCCCCACTCCTACTACTCGTGGACCAAAGAGTTCATGGAGGCGGGCAAGGAGAGGTTGACCCGTGACTCGGTTCGGGACGCCACTCAGCATGAGGTAGGGCAACTCAAGCGAGAGAACGGGGAACTCAAGGAGCTAGTGGCCGATCTGTCGCTGGAGGCGTACCGTCTCAAAAAAACGGCCATCCCCATGCCCCAGGACGCCACCGGTACCAGCGGATGAGCGCCCCGGAGAAGGCAGAGGTAGTTACCAAAGTATCCTCGTCTCCCCTCCCCAAGCGAAAGGTCCTCAGAGAGCTGGGCATCCCTAAGAGCACCTACTACCGGTGGCTCAGACGCCAAGACCAACAAGGACTTGAGGACCGACCAGGAGGCGATCAGCCACCATGGAACCGTCTTACTATTCAGGAAGAACGCTCAGTCCTGTTATCAGCCAGGGAGATGCCAGAGCTGAGCTGCCGTCAGCTGGCCGCGGGGATCACCGACAACCAGGGCTTCTCAGTCTCAGAGTCCAGCGTCTACCGTATCCTGGGCAGGGAGGGCCTAGTGAAGAGGCCTGAGATGCGGTTGGCCACGGGGAAGGAGTACCACCGCAAGACCACAGGACCTCACCAGATGTGGGCCACCGATGCCTCATACTTCAGGGTGGTTGGGTGGGGCTACTACTACCTGGTCACCGTTATGGACGACTACTCCCGCTTCATCCTGGCTCACAGGCTTCAGCAAGATATGACGGCCGACTCCTTCATCGAGGTGGTCCAGGATGCTGTGGACACGACCAGCATGGACCAAGTTCCAGTCACAGACCGCACCAGGCTGCTGAGTGACAACGGTCCAGGCTATGTCTCAAGAGCATTCAGGGACTACCTGGGGATGGTTGGCATCAAGCACATCCTAGCAACTCCTTTCCACCCTCAGACCAACGGGAAGCTGGAGCGCTACCACCAGACCATCAAACGGGACGTCAACCAGGTGCCTTATGAGTTGCCCGCCGACCTTGAGGCTGCTATCGCGGCCTTCGTCAGCTACTACAACTACCGGCGCTATCACAAGGCTCTGGGCAACGTGACACCATCAGACGTGCTCAAGGGAAGACGGCAAGAGATCCTACAACGCAGGAAGGAGGTGAAGGCTCAAACCACCGAACGGCGACGACGCTACAACAGGGCCCTCAGGGAGCTCGCCAGACCTCCATCCAGCCCCTGATCTCTCGGCTCCCAATGTGTCCCACTTTTGCTGGTTGCTAACAGACGGTGTTCACCAGGTGGTGCGGCGACCATTCCTACGAGGCGGCCTCAGAGGCCTTGGAGCGGGACTGGGACCGCATGGTCACCTTCTATGACTTCCCAAAGGAGCACTGGGGGCACCTTCGCACGACGAACCCGGTAGAATCACCCTTCGCGGCCCTCAGGCTTCGGACCGATGCCGCCAAGCGCTACAAGAGGGTCGATCGGGCGATAGCGGTGATCTGGAAAATGTTGATGGTCGCCGAACAGCGCTTCAGGCGTCTGAAGGCCCCTGAGTTGATCGAAGACGTCTATCTCGGTGCACAGTATGCGGATGGAATCACCATTGAATCAACGGCTGAGAAGGTCGCCGCCTGATGTCGTTTACACACCTATTGACGTAACCTCCATTCCCAACTCACCTATCACTGTGGTCTAGACTATGGTGGTGCCATACCTCCCCAGCCACTCAGCGTATGACAGGTGAGTTGCTTCCACATCGTCCAATAGTCGGATTAATGAAAGAGGCCCCTGGAACTCCAGGGGCCTCTTCTTTCCTTCCTGCCTATCGAGGTTACCAGCGCGGAGTGCTGGGCGACCTCTCCTCACGGGGGCGGGCCTCGTTAACCGTAAGAGCCCGGCCCTCCAGCTCGGTCCCGTTCATGCCGCTGATGGCGGCTTGGGCCTGGCTGTCGTCCGGTATCTCCACGAAACCGAACCCCTTGGACCGGCCCGAATAGCGGTCCGTGATCACGGTGGCCGACTCGACCTCACCGTAGGCGCTAAACGCCGCTTCCAGGTCTGCAGACTGGGTCTGATAGGACAGATTACCGACAAAAATACGCATTGGCACTCCTTGCCAACAAGATTTCCGATCCCTTGTGCAAGAGCGCTATGCTGAGGAAACTAGCGGAGCTAGAAACGTGGGGCAAGAGCGGAACTGCAACAGGACTGCGGATGCACCTAGTATACCACACACCGCTGCGAACGAGCTCGTGGTCGGGGTTACGGGCTTACGCCGGTGTGACGGCCGGCGTAGCGGCGTACACGTGACGCTGGATGAACTCCACCGCGATGTTCTTGGTGCGCGACTCGAAATCGGCGTGGTGCAGGCCGCTCAGCAGGTGGAACTCCACCGGTATCCCGCACTCCTCCATGGCGCTCGTGGCCTCCAGGCCGGTCTGCCAGGGCAGGGCCTCATCCAGTAGGCCGTGGATAAGACAGTGGGGAGTCGTGGTGTTGACTGCCTCCGCCTTGAACTCCGGTACCTGGGAGCGGCGACGGGCCAGCGAGTCGGGCGAGAACAGGTAGCCGCTGTGGGAGATGGTGGCGCCGATGGGTTCCTTGAACCGAGGCACGCAGAAGTCGGAGACGATGGCGCCCTGAGAGATGCCGATGGTGACGACGCGAGAGCGGTCGAGGTTGTGGGCCGCGGCACACTCGCTGATGTACGCGTCCAGCAGCCCCAACGTCTCGTAGAGCCCCGTCTTGCGGGTGTCCTCCGAGTAGCGGCTGTACCACATGAACCGTCCCGGCGCGGGGTCCGGGCTCATGTCGGCGGTCTTGGGGTCCAGGGCCGGGACGTAGCGGTTTGAGGCGTCTGGCGCGTAGAAGTGGGCGTTGGGGAGCTTCTCGCCCAGCTCCGGGGCATGGACGATGGTCCGCTCGGCGCTGCTGCCCATTCCGTGGAGCAGGATGATCACTGAGTCTGCTGGGCCTCCCGACTTGGTCCCTTGCTCAAGGTGTTTATACGTTCCCATATCCCTCTTTCGCATCCAAGGGTCTCGTGGGGTGTGAAGCCATTACCCCCAGAGCCCCTTCTCGCGCAGGTCGTCCCAGCTCTCCGACCTCATCAGGTCCGCCCAGAAGTAGTAGGCGCCTCGCTGGTTCTGTTCCGACGGCTCCCGGTTACCGGCCGTCCGCTTTGGGGTGAAGGTCCCGTGCTGCTGCAGGCCGAACTCATCCAGCAGCGGATGCGTGCGGACCTCACGGTTCAAGCCCAGGGAGTAGTCGTAGGGGTAGCGCCGCGCGATGACGCCCTTGCTGGCCTTGTGCGCGTAGTTCCAGTTCTCCATGTCGTCGGACTCGGTGAGGCCCGCGGGACCGCCGTAGCGCATGAAGTAGTGGCGCAGCACGTCCTTCACCTCTTGCGGCATGTCCCGATGCACCCAGTACCAGCGCCAGCACTCCGTCCAATCGGGCCCGGCGGGGTGCCATACGCAGACGCTGTTGTTGGTGCCCTGGGTGCCGTTGGGGAAGACGTTGCCGTTCCCGGCCCGCAGGCGCCAGTGCTTGCCCAGATTCTGCTTGCGCCGATCGTAGGCCTCCCGGAAGTAGTCCTCCACGATGGGCTGGTTCTGGTAGCTGGCCACGTAGGGGAAGTCCTCCGGCCAGACGCGGAAGCCGAGCTGGCCCGAGCCATGGTGAGAGATGTCGAATCCCACCGAGTTCACCGACTGTTGGGCTGCACGTTGCAGCAAGTTACCTCGGCCTTGGCCACCGCCTGGGTTTATGCCGACGATCTCCACCGAGTGGTGGGTTGGCGTGCCGTGGTAGCCGTCGCCCAGGAAGTTCTCGGCCCCGAACTTCCAGTTGGAGGAGAAGAGCCACTTGACGAGGCCCAGCACCTCGATGTCCGCCTCGTTTCCGTCGGGCTTGTTCAGGTGCAGACGCAGGCCCGGCTCGTTATCGCCGATGTACTCTTCGAAGGAGGGTGCGGTGGGGTCCCACGTGGCCCAGATGCTGCCGTGGAAGTTGGCTAGCTGCGCCACCTCAACGAGGCCCCACTGCGACTTGTCCAGCTCCTCCCGATACGCGTCCTTGTACCGGGGCACGCCCACCAGGCTCCCATCACCCGCGTAGCTCCACCCGTGGTACGGACACGTGAACACCGGCGTGTTCCCCTCGTCGTACCGGCATACCTTCATCCCCCGGTGGCGACACGAGTTCAGGAACACGTGGATCGTGTTGTCGCGGTCCCGGCTCAGGATGACCGACTCCTCCCCCATGCGCGAGACGAAGTAGTCGCCCGGCTTGCGAACTTGGTCCTCGAACCCCACGAAGAGCCAGCAGCGGGCGAACACCCGCTCCTTCTCGATCTCGTACAGGTCCGGGTCTACGAAGAGGTCCCGGCTGACGCTACCCTTCTCGCGGTCTAGTAGGGGCACACCCTTCCAAACTCCCGTTCCCAGCCCAGTCTCTAGAACCATCTTGACCCTCCTGTTCTGCCTACCAGTGCCAAATGCGGTCGTGCGCGTCAAACAGACGGGCGAGGCCGCGCTGAGGCACCAGTGTCACTCCGCCAAGCACCTCTTCTTTTTGTATCCCCAAGTTAGCTATGTCCTCCTCCACGGCGTACACGCTGACCCCGGCGTCCATCAGCGCCTGCAGGTCGTGATCCAGCGTGGGCGGATGGGCGAAGGGCACCCCACCGATGGTCAGGCCCTCGGCGCTCTGGCCCTTCACGGCGTAGTTGACCGCGTTTCCCCGCAGCAGGAGCGACAGCGGTGCGCCCGCGTTCCTGATCATGTGGTTGATCCACAGGATCGTGTCGTCCTGCTCCTCCAACGTTGCTCGGTACGCCTGCTCCACGATAGAGAGAATCGCCATGGCGGGCCTCCTACCTCGTTCCGATGACCAGGGTGTTGGTGCTTTCGTTGTACCAGTTGTACAGGTCGGGCGGCCCGCCGCGACGAGGCCCCTCGATCCACTCCGCCGGGCCACGCTCGTCCACGCACATGCCGCAGTTAATCCAGTCGAGCTTGACGCCGTACTCGCTCGCCACGCCGAAGAGGCCTGCGATGAAGCGGGCGGTGGAGGGATGGTCTTCCTCTTCGGCGGAGGTCCCGTGGATGGGATTCGGGTGTGCTGCCTGGTTCTTGAGCGTCATGCTCACCGCGCCTTCGTAGGCGAACACGTTCACGTTGATTCCCTTGCGCAGCGCCGCGTCCACCATGCGCAGGGCGGTGGTGCTCGTCTCCGACTCGAAGGGCGGGTCCATAAGGGAGATAGTGATGGTCTTTTTCTCAGGGGTGGTCATGGTACTTCCTATTCCTAATGCCAGATGGCTTTCACGTCCGGTTCCGCCAGGAGGTCCACTAGGTCGTCGATGGGCGCTACCTTCACACCCTCCGCCAGGCGGTCGCCGACGATGGCGCGCTCCTGGAGAGAGAAGCCGTCCGCCACGACGTTCACGCAGGGTGCTTTGGAGTGGAGTTGGGCTACGGGGCTGTTGGACGCGCCTTGACGCGCGGGAAAGACGCCGTTCTGCACCAGGAAGAAGGTGACCTCGTTGCCCGCCGCCGCCAGGTCTGCCGCGACCTGGTAGAAGGCGCCCGTCTCCGCGTACTGGTAGGGGTCCCTGGATTCGATAAGCAGGTACTTCGCCATTTCAACCCCTTCCTGATGCACGCTCCCAGGTCTGCTGCTGGGGTGAGCCTACTTCCCATCCCAGGGGGTGTCAACCGGCCTCTAGTTGAACTTAAACACCCGCACGGCCACCACGGAACCGACCGCGATCCAGGCTCCCAGCAGGGCCAGCTCCGACGTGAAGTCCGACAGGGGTCGGGCGTCTAGGGCCACGCCCCGTAGTGCGTCCAGCATGGGAGAGAGCGGAAGGTACTCCACCGCCGTGCCCAACGCGCTTGGCAGGTCCTCCTTATCGAAGAAGACACCGGAGAGGAACATCATGGGCAGGGCCACGGCGTTGCCCATCCCGCTGGCGGCCTGGACGTTTTGGGCGATGGACCCCACGATGAACCCGATGGTCAGGAACGCCAGATTGCCCAGCAGGACCAAGACCGCGATGTAGGCGTAGTTGCCGAAGAGCTCCCCACCAAAGAGGGCGGTCCCCGCGGTCAGAATGACGGCCGCCTGCACCAAGGAGAGCACCAGATAGGCCAGGACCTGGGCCGCGAAAAAGGTCCGCACTCGCAGCGGAGTGGCCAGGATGCGCCTCAGGATGCGCTGCTCCCGGTAGACCGCTATCTCCGAGGCGAGGCCGATGATGGCGTAGGTCATGATGCCCATGGCCACGAAGCCGGGCAGCAAGAAGTCGAAGTAGTCCAGACGCTTCGCAAACGTCCCCGTGGACTCCAGTTGGAGCGAGGTAGGCGCCTCGGCCAGCTCAAGGTTCACCTGGTCCAGGAACCGCTGGACCACGCCGATCACCACCGCCGAGACGAAACTTCCTTCGTCGTAGACCAGCGTTATGGTGGCCGGAGGACTGTTCTGGACAGATTCGGCCAGGCCCTCGGGGATGATGAGCAGGTAGCGGAGGTCTCCGTTCCGCAGGTCCCGCCGGGCATGCGCCTCGTCCTCGCGCTCCCGCACCTCGAAGGTCTCAACATCGCCCAGGCTTCGCACCAGTCCCTGAGAGAGGGGGTCCTGGGCGTAGTCCACCACGTGGATGGTGATGGTGCGCCGCTCGTCCCCGCCGAAGAACAGGCCGAAGATAACCACGAAGATGAGGGGAAAGGCCAGCGCCCAGAAGAGCGCCTGGCGGTTGCGTACGATCATCTTCAGGTTGGCCAGGACCAGGGCTACGAGGGTCATGACCCTGCCTCTTCAGCGGCGTCCCCTTGCAGCTCGCGTCCGGTGAAGGCCAGGAACACGTCTTCCAGCGTGGCTTGGATTACCTCCAAGTGCGTCAGTCGCACCCCAGCCCGGCCAACCAACTCCATCAGCGCGGGGAGGGTGCTGGACGTATCGGACGATCGTAGGGAGAACGCGCCGTCGTCATCGTGGCGCACGCTGGTCACGCCCGCCAGGGACTCCAGCGCCCCTGCCGGCACCTGGCCATCGGCCACCCCCTTCACCTCGAAGGGCGCCGGCAGGGAGCGGACCAGGTTGGCCGGCGTGTCCAGCCCCACAATCTCGCCACGGTCCATGATGGCCACCCGCTGGCAGAGGGTCTGCGCCTCCTCCATGTAGTGGGTGGTGAGCACCACCGTCCGTCCTTCCGCGTGGACTTCCTGGATGAACTCCCACAGGTCGCGCCGTGCCTGGGGGTCCAGACCGGTGGTAGGCTCGTCCAGGAACAAGACCTCCGCGTCGTTGACCAGGGCGGCGGCGATGGTGAACCGCTGCTTCTGGCCGCCGGACAGCTTTCTGACGGTGGAGTCCGCCTTGTCCAGCAGCCGCACCTTGGTCAGGAGGTCGGCGGGGGCGACGCGACGGGAGTAGAAGCGCCCGAAGAGCGCGAGGATCTCCCGAAGGGTCAGGTAGTCGAAGTAGGCGGAGGCTTGAAGCTGGACCCCGATGCGCTCCTTCACCCGCATCGTGTCCCGCCGCACGTCCAGGCCCAAGACCTCGATGGCGCCGGAGGTGGGGGTTTGCAGACCTTCGATGCACTCCAGCGTGGTGGTCTTGCCCGCGCCGTTCGGGCCCAAGACGCCGAACACCTCGCCCCGTTGCACCGTGAACGAGACGTCGTTTACCGCGGTCAGCGCGCCGAACCGCTTGACCAGGCCACGCACGGCGATGGCGGTATCGTTGGCCTCGACCGAATTCATGCGGTGCTGCTCACTCCGCGCCTGGCCTACTCCCGCTGCTGCGGTGGCAGGAGGTTGGGAATGGACGCTTCGATGGGGTAGGTGATGTCACAGGCGCCGCAGCTCAGCTGTCCCTCCACCACGTCGTCGCCCTCCTCACGCTCCGCCGTCAGCTCCAGCGGTCCCTTGCACACGGGACAGGCCAGTATCTCCATCAGGTCTCGCCGCATGAACGATACCTCCTCCTAGCGCTTAGTTCCACCCCGATGGAATCGGGCCGCCCACCCGAGAGGTTGCTTCTGGGGCGGCACCCCCAGTCCCCCGGCACCAGGGCGCAGCCCTGGACCTACCTGCGATGCCCCCATCGCCGTCTTACCACGTTTCGCTCCTAAGCCCACGCCGGACGTTTCGTATATTCGTATAGTAGAAGCAGCGCTCCGGGGAGGGCTGGGTGGAACAACTACCTGGCCCGCCTGAGGCGGGCTGGCCCACAGCGTCTGTTCAGATGTATAGCGATTTGTGCGACTAAGCACTAGGCCGCTTCGGTCGCCTGGATGTGTTCAGCTACGCTATCAGACCCGCCACTAGCCCGCCAAGTCTCGCTCTACCAGCCAGCGGAGCACGTCGGACAGGACGAAGACGACGACGCCCAGGACCACGGTCATGTTCATGTTGCCCAGGGCGCTGACCGCCTTTCCCAGCCGTCCTTGGGGCGGGCTCGTGGCCGGCCGCCGCCTCCGGGCCTGGACGATGAAGAACATCCACCCCACCAGGGCTACCTTGACCGACAGCACCGTGAAGTAGGTGATGGTGCCGGCGTCCTGGGAGAGGCGATCGAAGGCCAGAACGGCGCCGGTGACGACCAGCACCCACAGCGCGAGGTTCACCACCTGGCCGAACTCCGGCCCAGCGAAGCGCGACAGGAGGCTGTCGGAGCCGCCGGCCTTGAGGGCGGGGCGCACCACGACCCAGTAAAAGATGCCGCCGCCCACCCACGCCGCCGCGGCGATGACGTGGAGCCAGCGGATCACGAGTAAGAACGCGTCGGCCATGGTCGCGAGAGGCCTTCCTAGACTTTGCCCCGTTCGTCCTGAGCCTGTCGAAGGACGAAGCCGGGAGGATACCATTAGCCTCGTGGTTCGACTGGCTCACCACGAGCGGAACGAGCACTCCGTTCGTCCTGTGCGATGATCCTCGCCTGTCGGACTCACCCCTACCCGTCGGGGGGAGGGCTTCTCGAAGTACGAAGGCAATTGTACCCTTTGTATGATAGTCTCGCGACGGAAAGGAAATAGGAACGTAAGGAAAAAGGAAATAGGAACGTAAGGAAATAGGAACGCAGCGTGGGGAGGTGCGATGCTGAAGGTGCCCCGAGTCCGAGACGTGCTTCAACGATTTCGCCGTCCACAGCCGCTGGACGACCGCCAGCGCCGCTGGAGCGAGGACCGGGCGCGGTTCCTTCAGCTCACCTTCGACTTCTTGCGAAGCCGGGCGCAGGGCGACTACTACGAGTTCGGCTCGCACACCGCCACCACGTTCCGTCAGACCTTGACGGAGGCGCACCGGCACGACATGGACCACATGGAGTTCTACGCCTTCGACTCCTTCGAGGGGTTCCCCGAAGAAGCGGAGCCCGATACCAGGCCAGGGAGAGGATCACGACGGGGCAGGATGGCCACCAGCGAGGAGGAGTTTCTGTCGCTGGTGCGTAAGCACGGTCTCTACCTGGACCGTATTCACACGGTCAAGGGGTTCTACAGCGAGACCCTGACCCGGGAGCTTCAAGCAGAGCTGCTGAAGAAGTCGCGCATCGCCTTGGCGTTTGTCGACTGCGTCCTGTACGAGTCGGCGCGCGACGTGCTCCGCTTCATTGACCCGCTGCTCCAAAAGGGGTCGGTCCTCTACCTGGACGACTTCTACACGTTCCAGGGCGACCCCGAGCGCGGAGAGCAGCGGGCGCTGGCCGAGTTCCAGGAGTACTCCATCCACCGGCTCAACCCGCATCTGTCCGTGAGCTGGTTCGGCAAGAGCTTCATCGTCTACTGAGGCTACGGATGCAGCCGGAGCGCTACACAGCGGCCAATGTGGGCCAAAAACGGCCACGGGCTCGTTGCACGCTGCGCGCCAGCACGCCTACAATCTCCTTGGGGAAACGTCCGCGAAACCAGATTGTTTTCCAGTAACGCTAGCATCCGTTCGCGCCTTTGTTGACTGACGCGGCCGCATTTCAACCCTAGGCCGGTTGGGCCGTGAACCGGGAGTGAGTTCGGTGCCTATTCGCGTGTTACCGCCCGCCGTGGCCGCGGCCATCGCCGCCGGCGAGGTAGTGGAGCGCCCTGCCTCCGTGATCAAGGAGCTGGTGGAGAACGCCCTGGACGCCGGCGCCACCGCCGTGACGGTCGAGCTACGGCAGGGCGGCATCGAGCGGCTCCGCGTGACCGACAACGGCTGCGGCATTCCGGCCGGCGAAGTGGAGCTGGCCTTCGCCCGGCACGCCACCAGCAAGCTCGAGGGGGTCGAAGACCTCGACCGCATCGCCACCATGGGCTTTCGCGGCGAGGCCCTGCCAAGCATCGCAGCCGCCGGACGGGTCAGGATGGTCACCCGCGAAGCGGCCGCCGACGCCGCGACCAGCGTGGAGCTGACGTCCGGTGAGGTCACCCACCGAGGACCGGAAAGCGCCGCGCCGGGCACCACCGTTACGGTCGATGAGCTGTTTGCGGGCATCCCGGCAAGACGCAAGTTCCTTCGGAGCCCCGGCGCCGAGACCGGCCGCGTCCGCCGGGTCATGGACACCTTCGCCCTGGCCTGGCCTGGCGTTCGGCTCCTCCTCTCCTCCGACGAGCGCACGTTGCTCCAGACGGCGGGGAACGGTTCGTTGCGCGACGCGGTAGCGACGGTATACGGCACGGAGGTAGCCGCCGCCATGCTCGATCTAGCGACGGGGCCTGGGCCATACCACGTGCACGGCCTAGCGGGCCCTGCCAGCCTTACCCGGTCCAACCGCGCGGACATCAACCTCTTCGTCAACGGACGGTCGGTCCAACACCGGGCGCTGGCCGTCGCTATCGAAGAGGCGTACCACGGCTTTCTGATGGAAGGCCGTTTTCCCGTGACGGTCGTGCTCCTGCAGGTGCCGCCTGTGGAGGTGGACGTGAACGTTCACCCCACCAAGCGGGAGGTCCGCTTCCTCCGCGAGGGCGACGCCTTTTCCAGCGTTCAGCGGGCCGTCCGGGAGACACTGCTGGCGGAGTCGCCCATTATGGAGGCGCGCGGCCTTATCACGCCAGATGCTCAGCCGCCGGGTCCGGCCCTGGAAGGCACCCCTGTCGCGACGCCCAGCTTCCGCTTTACCGTTGCGCCGCCAGAGGAGGCCGGGCGCCTCGGAGCGATGCTGCTGCCGCTCGTTGATAGCGACACGGACGGGGCACCACTGGCTCAGGCAGGGGAGACCCAGGAGACGGCGTCAGACCTGGCGATGCCGTCGCTGCGAGTGCTGGGGCAGATCGCTAACACCTACGTGGTAGCCGAGGGCGATGGCGGCATGTACCTGGTCGACCAACACGCCGCCCACGAGCAGGTGCTCTTCGACCGCCTGCTGCGACAGTGGGAGGACGGACGGCCCGAGGTCCAACCGTTGCTGGACCCGCTGCCGCTGGAGCTGACCCCCGAGCAGATGGAGGACATCCAAGAAGCGCTGCCGGTGCTGGAGCAGCTCGGGTTCCAGCTCGAAGCCTTTGGTGACGGCACCTGGCTCGTCCGGGCGGTCCCCGTCATGGCCCGCCAGGTCTCCATACCCCGGCTGGCGGCGGAGCTGCTGGACCCCCAGCGGGACCCCTCCCTGGCCAGCTCTCCGACCCATTACGCCATGGCGGCCTCCATCGCCTGCCATAGCGCCGTCCGCGCCGGTCAGGCCCTCGATCAGCAGGAGATGACCGCGCTGGTGGAGGCGTTGGAGCGGGCCAGGAACTCGCACCACTGTCCCCATGGCCGGCCCACGGCCATCCGCCTCAGCACCGCGGTGCTGGAGCGGGAGTTCGGCCGGCTGTAGCGGCCTGCGTGATGCCGGCCTCCTTACTCCTCGCAAGCTCCAACCCGGCCAAGGTCGAGCGTCTCCGTCGCCTCTTCGTTGGGCTGCCGCTCCAGCTCCGTTACCCCGCCGACTTGCCCGAAACGCCCCACGTCCAAGAGGAGGGCTCGTCCCACCTGGCCATCGCCTGCGCCAAGGCCGTGGCGTGGTCGCGGGTTGCCGATGGGCTGGCGGTGGCCAGCGACGGCGGGGTGGACATCCCGGTCCTCGGTCCGGAGTGGCAGAGCCTTACCACCCGCCGGGCCACGGGCGAGGATGCCGGCGACGAGGAGCGTGCCGCCCGCTTACGGCGCGTGTTGCGTGACCACCCCTTGGAGCAGCGCGAGGCGTGGTGGGTCGAGGCGGTCGCGGTGGCTCGCGATGGCGGGCTGGTGGCGGCCCAGGAGGCCCGGGGCTTGCGAGGGCTGTTGACCGACGACTACCTTCCAGCGCCTCCGGCCTTCCAGGGGTTCTGGGTGTACGGCATGTGGATGCTCCCGCGGTTCGGCAAGCGGTACTGGGAGCTCACCGACGCGGAGCTGCGGCAGGCGGACGAGCCGTGGTTCCAGCTTCAGCCGTGGCTCGTGGAGTTGGTTGGCCGGCTGGCTGGAGGCTGAGGTAAAGACGCCGTAGCCGACCCGTCGGGGCGGGTTTCCAGCTCCACCAACCCATCCTTCACTAGGCCCTCCAGCAGGTCGCGGAGCCACGGGCCGTGCTCCCGCGGGTCGAATCCTGAACGAATGGACGCTCCGAGCTCTGCTACGCCCGTGCGTGCCCCCGCCGGCAGGGCACGGAGCGCGTCAACGATGCGGCCACGGTAGTACCGGCGCGAGCCTGGAAAGTAGCCCTGCTTGGGCGTATAGGGCACCGACGCTTCGGCCAGCTTTCGCGATGCGCCGTCTTGCAGGTGGGGCGCCGCCTTGCAGTGCGGCCGTAGCGGGCAGAGGAGACAGCGCGGCTTTGCCACGGTGCACAGCGTGGCGCCCACGTCCATCAGCGCCTGGTGCCACGTCGAGACCTGCTTTTCAGGCAACCAAGCGATGCGCCAGGGCCTCGATCTCCCGCTTGGTTGGCGGCGTCACGCCGTAGGCCACCCGGCTGAGCACCCGGTAGACGTTGGTGTCGAGGACGGCGACGCTGGCCCCGAAGGCGAAGCAGGCCACCGCCGCCGCGGTGTAGGGACCGACACCCGGCAGCGTCCGAAGCGTCTCCACCGAGTCCGGCAATCGTCCCCCATGCGCTTCAACGACCCGCTGTGCCAGGCGGTGCAACCGCACCGCGCGGCCGTTGTAGCCCAGCGGCGCCCATACCCGGATAACGTCGCTGGGAGCCGCCTGGGTCAGCGCCTCGAAGCTCGGAAACGCCTCCAGGAACTGGTGGTACTTGGGAATGACACGCTCCACCTGGGTCTGCTGGAGCATGACCTCCGCCACCAGGATGGCGTACGGGTCGCCCGACGCGGTCGGACGGCGCCACGGCAGGTCCCTGGCGTGAGCCGCGTACCACGTCGTCAGGCCGGCGTGCAGGCGGCTCGGGACGGCGGAGGTGGATGACATGGCGGCTACGGGGAGGAGAGCAGCTCGTCCAAGACCGACCGGAGGAGCTCCGGCTCCATGGGGCCGGTGTACTTGCGCACCACCTTCCCCTCGGAGTCCAGGAAGAACTTCTCCGGCAGGCCCCGGACGCCGAAGTCCACGGCCATGAGGCCGCGGTCGTCCAAGGCGTTGGGGTAGGTGACCTGAAACCGCGAGATATGGCGGAGCACGTCGCCCGAGACGTCCCAGATGGCCACGCCCACGAACTCCACCGGCGCGTCCGCGTACTCGCGATAGACTTGCGCCAGGCCGGCGGCCTCGGCACGGCACGGCGGACACCAGGAGGACCAGAAGTCCACTATCACCACCTTGCCCCGAAGCGCATCGTTGTCCACCACGGGGCCGCTGTCCAGCGGGGTCAGGCTGAAGGCGGGCGCTTGCCGCAGCGCGACGTCCACCTGGCCCAGCGTGCTGTTGACGATGAGCCCGCCCGGGTTGCCGCCGGCGCGGACCGCGCTCCAGGCCAGCAGGGCCAAAAGCGCCACCACCGGCACGATGCTGCCGAGGAACAGGAGCCACCGCCGCCTGGCGGAGAAAACCGGACCAGCCTGCTCGGTGCTTTCCATGGACCTATCCACTACGCTATGTATTGTAGCCGATGGGCACGATGCTAACGGCCTCTGGCCGCCAGCAGTTAACGGCTTATCAAGCCGCAAGCTACCGCGGGCCAGTCAGCCCCAAGGAAGTCGGCAACCTCAACTCCGTACTGAGCAAAATCGCCGCGCTGCACGAACTCCCACACCGTTCTAGGCTGGTCAGGACACTCGGCAGCCACACGGACGTCCTGGATAACCATCCGCGCCGCATCGTCCCAGGAGGCATCTGATACGAAGAAGTGGTAGCCCCACAACGACGCCGCACCGAGGACGAGCAGCAGAGCAAGGATCGCGATGACCCTCTTCGCCGCCGTCCAGACCGAGCGTAGAGGTCCAGAGCGTCGGCGACTCCGTGCGAGCGCCCGACGCACCATTTCGTCCCGCTCACGTGGACTCTGGCCCCTCAGCATCCCGGTATGCTCCCTGCGGGCAGTTGGCCGTACGGCGAAGTCTCGGTGTTCAAGTTGCTAGGTTGCTTTCGGCCAGAGGCAAGGCTAGCGGCAGCACCACACGCACGTGGCAGTCCATGTGAATCGCCCTAGCCACCTGTCGCACGGTTGCCTACGTTGGACATACAAGAGCCAAGCAGTACCACGGACCCAAGCATAAGCACCGCGGCCAGGGTCCAACGCGATCGCGTGCTTCTGGTATCTGACGGTGCAAGCAGCGACCCGGTGTAGAGAAACAGGACGCCCCATAGCGCCGCGGCCGCGTACCAAAGCAGGTAGCTTCCAACGGTGAGTGGAGGTGGGGAGGGGTCATCGTAGTACTTAACCGACAGTACGGCGCTGGCCACGGCTAGTCCGACGACCACCAGAGAGCCAACGATAGAGGTTTGCATGAGGGCTGTCCGCTAGTAGGCAGCTAAGCGCGCTTCACTGCGCACGCTAGGGCGGAGGATACACCGAGGTTACGTCAATAGGTGTGTAAACGACATCAGGCGGCGACCTTCTCAGCAGTTGATTCAATGGCGATTCCATCCGCATACTGTGCACCGAGATAGACGTCTTCGATCAACTCAGGGGCCTTCAGACGCCTGAAGCGCTGTTCGGCGACCATCAACATTTTCCAGATCACCGCTATCGCCCGATCGACCCTCTTGTAGCGCTTGGCGGCATCGGTCCGAAGCCTGAGGGCCGCGAAGGGTGATTCTACCGGGTTCGTCGTGCGAAGGTGCCCCCAGTGCTCCTTTGGGAAGTCATAGAAGGTGACCATGCGGTCCCAGTCCCGCTCCAAGGCCTCTGAGGCCGCCTCGTAGGAATGGTCGCCGCACCACCTGGTGAACACCGTCCTGAGCCGCTCAGCCTCTGTCCGAGTCGGCGCGTAGGGGATAGTACGCAGCATGAGCTTGGCCTGGTCCTGTTGTCGCTTTGGAAGCTTGGCGAGCACGTTTACGATCTTGTGGTTCCAGCAGCGTTGCTCTGCCGCCTGCGGATAGACGTTGCGCAGAGCTCCCCAGATGCCCAGGTGTCCGTCCCCAACCACCAGCCTCGGGCACTCCAGCCCGCGGCGCCTCATGCCCCTGAGCACATCGGACCAGTTCTCTGTGGACTCCCTGTATCCGGGAACAGCGCTCACCACCACCTTGCTCCCGTCGCTCAGGGCCGCCACCACCACCAGTACTGCCGCCTTCTCCTTCTCAAGACCAGCCTTGACGTAGACTCCATCCACCCACATGTAGACCACTTCCAGGTCATCTAGGGGCCGGCTGCGCCATTGGGCAAGCTCATCGTTCCACTTGGACTTCAACCGGGCCACCGTGCTCGCCGATACCGGTGCGTCCTCTCCCAGCAGCCCCCGCAAAGCCAGATCGAAGTCGCCTTCGGATAGACCGTGCAGGTACAGCTCGGGGATCAACTCAGCAACCTTCCTGGTCCTGTTGACGAACAGCGGCAGCAGCCGGCTCTCGAACTGCTCCTCGGTATCGCGGACTCGCGGCCGCCTCAGCTGTATCGTTCCCGAACTCAGCGTAAGCCTCCGGGCTCTGCCGTATCCGTTCCGATAGCCGGTATCGTTGTCCGAGTCGGATCTGAGCGCCGACTTCGCCCTTCCCAGAAACGCCGTCACCTCCTCCTCCAGCAACTCCTGGATCAGCCTCTGGACCTGGCTTCGCACCCAATCCTCCAACTGCTCCCACTCCGGCCTTGACTCCGACCTACTCTCAGTGCTTTCCTTCCTCATGGGCGGTCTATCTCCTCTCTTGGGCCTCGAGCCCGTGTTGTTCAGAGAGAGGGTACACCGCCCGACTGTTTACACACTTTTTGAAGATACCTCGATACACCACACCCATCATGCTAGTGGCAGGGGACATCCTCCCCTACGATGGTAAGTGCTTGTCATAATACTGGCGGGGTGATGGGGCTACCACTCTCGCTAGCTCGCCTCTACGCATCTTTGCTGGGACACGTAGCTTAACAAACAGCGCTGAGAGGCACACCAGCTATAATGCCATCAACCAGGGTGGCTCATGCGGCCTATGAGCCGAGGGGGAGTTCAAAATGTTGGAAAAGACAGGGCTCTCGTCATATAGGGAGCTAGCACTCTGGGCCAAAGAGCGTGTACAGCTAAGGCGCGTCGGTGAAATCAATTCCGCACTCCACCGTGATGACCTTGGACGCCTTTTCATGGAGCATTTCAAGATGAGCGGCGATGAGACCGAGGAAACCTATGGGGTGCTAGTCGGAGAAGGTCACATCCGTGAGCACAAAGGGACTGGCGGCATGCTTGACGATACGCTCGCATTGGAGACATTGCTCTCTAAACCTATCATTTTGGAGTCTGGGTTCGACCCTGTATCATACCCATATGTGTGCAGCACCTGGGAACTCTAGCGCTCACGTTGTCTGGCGTGTTAAAGGCCCGACGAGGATGGTTCCACCCTCTACGCGCACTGTGTAGGCCTTCACCGGCTCGCCTACCAGCCCGGCCGGTGTAGGATCAAGAACTATGGAACTCACCCGTCGAGTAACCGATAAACGGTCAATTCGCTGGCCTTATCAACCCAATCAAGGGAGGTATCTTCAAAAAGTGTGTAAACAGTCAGGCGGTGTACCCTCTCTCTGAACAACACGGGCTCGAGGCCCAAGAGAGGAGATAGACCGCCCATGAGGAAGGAAAGCACTGAGAGTAGGTCGGAGTCAAGGCCGGAGTGGGAGCAGTTGGAGGATTGGGTGCGAAGCCAGGTCCAGAGGCTGATCCAGGAGTTGCTGGAGGAGGAGGTGACGGCGTTTCTGGGAAGGGCGAAGTCGGCGCTCAGATCCGACTCGGACAACGATACCGGCTATCGGAACGGATACGGCAGAGCCCGGAGGCTTACGCTGAGTTCGGGAACGATACAGCTGAGGCGGCCGCGAGTCCGCGATACCGAGGAGCAGTTCGAGAGCCGGCTGCTGAGGTTACGTCAATAGGTGTGTAAACGACATCAGGCGGCGACCTTCTCAGCCGTTGATTCAATGGCGATTCCATCCGCATACTGTGCACCGAGATAGACGTCTTCGATCAACTCAGGGGCCTTCAGACGCCTGAAGCGCTGTTCGGCGACCATCAACATTTTCCAGATCACCGCTATCGCCCGATCGACCCTCTTGTAGCGCTTGGCGGCATCGGTCCGAAGCCTGAGGGCCGCGAAGGGTGATTCTACCGGGTTCGTCGTGCGAAGGTGCCCCCAGTGCTCCTTTGGGAAGTCATAGAAGGTGACCATGCGGTCCCAGTCCCGCTCCAAGGCCTCTGAGGCAGCCTCGTAGGAATGGTCGCCGCACCACCTGGTGAACACCGTCCTGAGCCGCTCAGCCTCTGTCCGAGTCGGCGCGTAGGGGATAGTACGCAGCATGAGCTTGGCCTGGTCCTGTTGTCGCTTTGGAAGCTTGGCGAGCACGTTTACGATCTTGTGGTTCCAGCAGCGTTGCTCTGCCGCCTGCGGATAGACGTTGCGCAGAGCTCCCCAGATGCCCAGGTGTCCGTCCCCAACCACCAGCCTCGGGCACTCCAGCCCGCGGCGCCTCATGTCCCTGAGCACATCGGACCAGTTCTCTGTGGACTCCCTGTATCCGGGAACAGCGCTCACCACCACCTTGCTCCCGTCGCTCAGGGCCGCCACCACCACCAGTACTGCCGCCTTCTCCTTCTCAAGACCGGCCTTGACGTAGACTCCATCCACCCACATGTAGACCACTTCCAGGTCATCTAGGGGCCGGCTGCGCCATTGGGCAAGCTCATCGTTCCACTTGGACTTCAACCGGGCCACCGTGCTCGCCGATACCGGTGCGTCCTCTCCCAGCAGCCCCCGCAAAGCCAGATCGAAGTCGCCTTCGGATAGACCGTGCAGGTACAGCTCGGGGATCAACTCAGCAACCTTCCTGGTCCTGTTGACGAACAGCGGCAGCAGCCGGCTCTCGAACTGCTCCTCGGTATCGCGGACTCGCGGCCGCCTCAGCTGTATCGTTCCCGAACTCAGCGTAAGCCTCCGGGCTCTGCCGTATCCGTTCCGATAGCCGGTATCGTTGTCCGAGTCGGATCTGAGCGCCGACTTCGCCCTTCCCAGAAACGCCGTCACCTCCTCCTCCAGCAACTCCTGGATCAGCCTCTGGACCTGGCTTCGCACCCAATCCTCCAACTGCTCCCACTCCGGCCTTGACTCCGACCTACTCTCAGTGCTTTCCTTCCTCATGGGCGGTCTATCTCCTCTCTTGGGCCTCGAGCCCGTGTTGTTCAGAGAGAGGGTACACCGCCTGACTGTTTACACACTTTTTGAAGATACCTCGATGAGCTTGCCCAATGGCGCAGCCGGCCCCTAGATGACCTGGAAGTGGTCTACATGTGGGTGGATGGAGTCTACGTCAAGGCCGGTCTTGAGAAGGAGAAGGCGGCAGTACTGGTGGTGGTGGCGGCCCTGAGCGACGGGAGCAAGGTGGTGGTGAGCGCTGTTCCCGGATACAGGGAGTCCACAGAGAACTGGTCCGATGTGCTCAGGGACATGAGGCGCCGCGGGCTGGAGTGCCCGAGGCTGGTGGTTGGGGACGGACACCTGGGCATCTGGGGAGCTCTGCGCAACGTCTATCCGCAGGCGGCAGAGCAACGCTGCTGGAACCACAAGATCGTAAACGTGCTCGCCAAGCTTCCAAAGCGACAACAGGACCAGGCCAAGCTCATGCTGCGTACTATCCCCTACGCGCCGACTCGGACAGAGGCTGAGCGGCTCAGGACGGTGTTCACCAGGTGGTGCGGCGACCATTCCTACGAGGCTGCCTCAGAGGCCTTGGAGCGGGACTGGGACCGCATGGTCACCTTCTATGACTTCCCAAAGGAGCACTGGGGGCACCTTCGCACGACGAACCCGGTAGAATCACCCTTCGCGGCCCTCAGGCTTCGGACCGATGCCGCCAAGCGCTACAAGAGGGTCGATCGGGCGATAGCGGTGATCTGGAAAATGTTGATGGTCGCCGAACAGCGCTTCAGGCGTCTGAAGGCCCCTGAGTTGATCGAAGACGTCTATCTCGGTGCACAGTATGCGGATGGAATCGCCATTGAATCAACGGCTGAGAAGGTCGCCGCCTGATGTCGTTTACACACCTATTGACGTAACCTCACTCAGCTTGCGCCATGACGGCCCTCCTTCAACTGCCTGATTCCCACATCCTACAGTCCACTCCTAACGGGAGAGAGTCTAGGCTTCAAGGTCTAACAGGCGCAAGGGCGCCCTAAACTTCTCTATGAGCTTCATGAGGCGTCGCCGACCAGCCCCATCCCTAGTCAGTCTGGTCAGGTCATCCTCGCACCGATTCACCTCATAACGCACCCCCACGAACTCCTCAAAGTAAACCAACTTTGGGGTCTTACCACGCGTCTGAGCTTGAATGCCGTCTCTGTGCTCTCGGAGGCGGATTGCCAGGTCGTTGGTCTGGCCCACGTAGAACGTCCCGTCCGAGAGCTTCAGTACGTAGACATACCTGATAGGCCTCTCCAGTTCGGCATGGGCCAAAACAGGTTTGTCCTGAGTGAGATGTTCAGGCCACGGAGGCTTCTCGCCCTGGCTGACACGGACTACTCCAAAGCGAGCATCGCAGAGGAACAGTGAATCACTGCCCTGGTCCAGGAGGTCTTGTGCAATGGCCTCGCCCCACGCGTATACCCAGTGGCACCGGGAGCATTCTTCCAGCTCCCAGGCTTCCCACTCCTTCCAGTGCTCATAGCACAGTGGCTTGTCGAAGGTGGCTTGCCTGTCACACCCCCAGCGGGCACATGGCTGTCTGGCTGGGCTACGCCTCGTCATTTGGTTAACAATAAACGTCTTGAGGTGGGAGGATGATGGGAGAGGGGGTTCAGAAGGGGGGCTCCTTCCCCCTTATAACCACTGCCCATCTGCTAGACGGCGGTGGAGCGGGAGATGGGAGTCGAACCCACGACAACCTGCTTGGAAGGCAGGGGCTCTACCGCTGAGCTACTCCCGCGAGGACTTCCATTATAGCGGAACCCTGGGTTGCTATAAGGGGGCCAGGGTTGAGTTGCGCCGGCCAGGGCGGAGGGGTAGCATGTCGCGGCAGGAGGGGCTATGGGTGCAATTGAGGAGGTCATCCTCCGCCACGATAGACGCGGCATCAACCGCGTAGCCCGCTACCTGCCGGAAGCGTACTGCCTAGACGCGGCCCGCTTCGCCTTGGACCACCCCGGCCGGGTCCTCATCGCCACCGGCTTCTTCGTCCTCCACGCCGGCAGCGGTGAGACCGACGGTCCCATGGGCGCGGTCGTGCTCGCGCATGCGCTGCGGGCGTTGGGCAACGACGTTCAGTACGTCACCGACGGCCCCAACGCCGACGTCCTCCGTGGCCTGGAGGACGGCTCAGCGGAGGTGGTGGAGTTCCCCTGGGGCGAACGGGATGCCAGTCGCGCCGTGGCGCGGCGGCTGCTGAACGACCTTCGACCGTCGCTGCTGCTGGCGGTGGAGCGGCCGGGGTTCGCCCAGGGCGAGCGGTACCTGAACTACCGGGGCATGGACATAACCCTGGCCATGTCCAAGCTGGATTTCCTCTTCGAAGGGTTCCCCACAAGCATCGGAATCGGCGATGGCGGCAACGAGATCGGCATGGGTGGCCTGGCCCGAGAGTTGGTCTTGGAGGAAGTTACCCCCTATCCGGCGCTTACCAAAACGGCCAAGACCATCGTAGCCTCTACCTCCCTGTGGGGTGTCTATGGCCTCGTGGCGGGACTCTCGATGCTAACCGACCGCGACCTGCTCCCCACGGCGCAGATGCAGGAGCATTGGCTGCGCAGGTGCGTGGAGCTCAACGCCGCCGACGCCGTCACGGGCCGCCGGGAGGCCACTGTAGACTCTCATTCCCTGGCGGAATGCACTGCTGTTCTGGACGACCTCCGCAAGACCGTAGGTGCCGGCCTAGCGTCGGGCTCCCGGTCCAGCCGTCGCTAATCTTACGCCGCCTATGCACCCTTCCACCTCGTTAACGCCGCTTTGGGAGCGGTTCGTTCCCGACCGCCAAATCGGCCGACACGTCCTGTGCTACGACCAGGTGGGGTCTACTATGGACGTGGCATGGGACCTGGCCGAGCGTGGCATGGCCCACGGTACCGCGGTTATCGCCATGGAACAGACGCAGGCCCGGGGGCGCTTTGGCCGGCCGTGGGTGTCGGCCCCGAACGATTCCTTGGCGCTGTCCGTGGTATTGCGGCCGGACGCCATTCTCGCGGCCAAGCTCAGCGTGCTGACCGGGCTGGCGGTGGTCAGGGCCATCCATGCCGCGACGGAGGTCCGGGCCACCATCAAGTGGCCTAACGATGTGCGTATCGCCGGGAAAAAGGTGTGCGGCATCCTCGTGGAGCTGCGGGCGGATACCAGCGGTGTGGTCGTGGCGGTCGTGGGCGTCGGTCTGAACCTCAGCTTGGACACCTCGGCGTACCCGGATATCCAAGACACCGCCGTGAGCCTGCGCGCCGCGACCGGGCGCGACCTGGACGTGCCCGCGGCCGCGGAAGCGGTCCTCGCTGCCCTGGGCGAGACCTACGCGCAAGCCGTGGCCGGCGCCGACGTCGTGGCCGCCTGGCGCGATACGTTGGACACGTTGGGCGTTCGCATTACCGCGCGCACCGCGGACAGGGAGGAGACGGGTGTGGCAGAGGATGTGGCGGACGACGGCAGCCTCCTGCTGCGGCGCAACGACGGCAGTCTGGTGCGGCTCTCCTCCGCCGAGGTGACCATCCAGGGGTAAAAGCGGATTGGGCTCTCGACCGCAGCGGTCCAGCCTCCGCCGCGCCCAGCCGTCATCCTGTCATTCCGAGTCCTGCCGGAGGCGCTCCCCGTTTGTCATTCTGAGTCCGGCTTGAATCGGGACGAAGAATCTCGTACCTCCATCCGGAAGAAGACGAGACCCTTCGTTTCACTCAGGGTGACAAAGGAGGAATCTCTCAGGGCGATGCGCTAGAGCGGGCCATCGCTTACGTGGGTTGTCCCACCCAACCCGCCCCGTGGCGTCGGGCTTGTTGCGCGAAGCGCCTAGGCGTGGGCTTCACAGCGCTACCTCGTAATGGGGGATTGGGGCACCGCAAGTAGGTGCAGGACGCGTCCTGCTGGGTGCAGGGGAAACCCTGCCGTTGATGGCCGTGGACGCCTCGGTTAGAATGGTCAGTAGCTTGAAGCTCGTGATGATGCGATGGCGACCATTCAACGGCTCGGCGGAACACGCGATCTGACGCCAAAGGAACGGCGGCGACTCGCCATGGTCCAAGGCCGTCTTGAGACATTCCTGGATCGCCGCGGCTACGAGGTCGCCTCCACACCCATCCTCGAGAGCACCGACCTGTTCCTCCGCAAGTCCGGCGGTGAGCTGGCCGCCAGGATGTACAGCTTCACCGACCCTGGGGGCAGACGGGTAAGCCTGCGCCCGGAGTTCACTTCGTCCGTGGTCCGCGCATACGTGGAGGGCTCGCTGAAGGCGCAGCTTCCGCTACGGCTCCAGTACTGCGGCCCCGTGTTCCGGTACGACGCCGGCGAGGCTGGACCTCGCGAGTTCTACCAGTTCGGCGCGGAACTGCTGGGGGCCGATCGCATCGCCGCCGACGCCGAGGCCATGGCCTTTGCGGTCCAGGGCCTGAGCGCGTTGGGGGTCAAGGGCCACCGCCTGCGGATAGGCCACATGGGCGTGGTCAACGCTGTGCTGGAGGCGCTGCAGCTCTCTGAGCGGGCTCGCGTGTTCCTCTTGGCCAGCCTGGCCACGCTGCGAGATGGTCCGGATGGCGTGAAACAGGTGCGACTGCGGGCCACGGAGCTTGGGCTCCTGCGGGACCGTGGCCGGCGCGACCTGACCGAGCTGGCACGGCGATTGGAGGTCAGGGACGCCGAGGAGATGGTGGAGGGCTTTCTGGCTGAGGCCGTCACCGGGGCCACGGGACAACGGACGCCGGAAGAGGTGTTCCTGCGTTACCTAAAGAAGCTACGGGAGGTTGAGGACCCGGCCCTCGTCGAGCGGGCACTGGAGTTCGCCTCCGCCCTGATAGAGGTCTCGGGCCCGCCGCGGCGAGCGCTGTCCCAGCTCAACGCGCTGCTCCGTCGGTACTCCCTGGACACCGGGCTCCTGGGTCCGCTAGAGGAGCTGCTGGAGGAGCTGAAGTCCTACGATCTAGGCGGCGTTTCCGTGACCCTGGACCTGGGCATGGCCAGGGGTATCGCCTATTACACGGGAGCAGTCTTCGAGGTCGAGCACACCCGAGTCAAAGGCGCACCCTCGCTGGGCGGCGGCGGACGGTACGACGGACTGGTGAGGGCGCTGGGCGGACGCGGCGATGTCCCCGCCCTGGGCTTTGCCTACGCCCTGGAACGAGTGTCGGAGTTGCTGCCCGCAAGCTTTGGCGACGATGAGCCGGCGGCCCCCACCCGGGTGCTGGTAGTGGCCGCCGAGGCCACCATGACTCAGGCGGTGGAGACCGCCGAGCGGCTGCGCACCCAGGGCATTCCCGCCGAGCTCGACATCGTCAGCAAGACCGAGGCGGACGCCTCCCGCTACGCCAAACGTAGGGGCATTACCACGGTGATGCGAGTGGGCCGCGATGGGATGACCGATGAACACGAACTCTAACGGCCGCCTGCGTATCGCTATCCCCAGCGATGGCGAGATGTTCGAGCCTACCCAGCAGTTCCTCGATGGGTGCGGCTTAACCGTCGTGCGGCCTAGCCCCCGCCGCTACACCGCGGCCATCCCGGCTGTGGACGGAGTAGCGGTGATGTTCCAACGCACCGCCGACATTCCGTCCAAGGTAGAGGAGGGCATCACCGACCTGGCCATCGTGGGCCTCGACCGGTACCGCGAGCACCGGCTGGAAGACGGCGATTCGTTGCTCATCATGGAAGGCCTCGGGTTCGGACAGTGCGAGTTGGTCACGGCCGTGCCCGACGCGTGGGTCGACGTCTCCGCCATGGCGGACCTGGCGGACCTGGCGGTGGAGTTCCGCGAGAGCGGCCGAGAGCTGCGGATCGCCACCAAGTACCCGCGCCTGGTCCAGCGCTTCCTGTTCCGCCACGGCGTGAACTTCTTCACGCTGGTGCTGGTCACCGGTACCCTGGAGGCCGCCCCCGCCATGGGCTACGCCGACCTCATCGCGGATATCACGGCCAGCGGCGTGACCCTCCGAGAGAACCGGCTGAAGCGCCTGGACGACGGCACCATCCTCGCTTCCGAGGGGTGCCTCATCGGCAACCGGCGTCTGCTGAAGGCGCACCCTGAGAAGCTAGAGGCGACCCGCGAGGTGGTCGAGCGCATCGAGGCCCACCAGAACGCTGGCGGCTACTACCGCATCACCGCCAACGTCCAGGGCGAATCGGAGGAGGCCGTGGCCGCCAAGGTGCTGGAACGGCCGGAGACCGCGGGACTCCAAGGGCCGACGGTGGCCCGCGTCTTCGCGCCAGATGGTCGCCCGTGGCACGCCGTCACCGTCTTCGTCAGCAAGGCCGATCTGGGCGCCGTGGTGGACCACTTCCGGGCCATCGGCGGCGTCTCCGTCACTGTCTCTCAGGCCGACTACGTCTTCGGACAGGAGAGCCGCGCCTACCACGACCTGCTGACCGCCCTGGGGCTAGGGTGATCCTTCTGTCATTCTGAGCCCCGATAAATCGGGACGAAGAATCTCTCAGGGCTAACGAGCGAGAGGCCCTTCGCCCGCCTTAGGCGGACTCAGGGTGACAGGGGGACGGGCCGTGGGCGGAGTGGGTGGGACGAGTAGCGTTAGCCGAAAGAAACTAGGACGCAACCACATGCGCATCGTGCACGGATACGAGCAGGGCAGGGCGCTACTGGAGCGCCGGCCCGGCTTTGAAGCCAACGTCCCGCCGTCGGTGGAGCGCCGCAACGCCGAGCTGTTCGGCGCGCCGCTGTCCGCCGTGGAAGGGGTCCGCCGCATCCTGGCCGACGTCCGTGAGCGCGGCGACACCGCCGTCCGCGACTACGCCCGACGTATCGACGGTCAGGACCTGGCGTCTCTGGAGGTGCCCCGCGAGCGCTGGACTGCCGCCGAGCAGGGGCTGCCGAGCGACCTGACCGCCGCTCTGCACACCGCCGCCCGCCGCATCCGCGACTTCCACCAGGCCGCCATGCCCAAGGCGTGGCGAGACGACGCGCAGGGCTACGGCGAGACCATCGTACCGCTCGAGAGGGTAGGAGTGTACATACCCCGTGATCTCACCAGCGCCGTCCTGATGGACGCCATTCCAGCAAAAGTAGCCGGGGTGCGCGAGTTGGTGGTGTGTACGCCAGACCCCAGCCCCGCGACCCTGGCCGCGGCCCGTATCGCCGGAGTGGACCGGCTGTTTCAGATCGGCGGCGCCCAGGCCATCGGCGCCATGGCCTTCGGCACAGAATCGGTGCCAAAGGTGGACAAGGTCTGCGGTGCCGGCAACATCTTCGTGGCCTTGGCCAAGCGCGAGGTGTACGGCGTGGTGGACATCGATGGGCTGTACGGCCCCACCGAGACGGTGTTGATAGCCGACGATTCGGCGGACCCGGCGTTGTGCGCCGCGGACCTGCTGGCGCAGGCGGAGCACGACGAGATGGCGTCGCCGGTGCTCCTCGCCACCAGCGCGGCGATGGCCGAGCGGGTGACCACGGAGGTCGAGCGTCAGCTCACCACCCTCGACCGGAAGGCGATTGCTCGCGCCGCGATAGACGGCCAGGGCGTCGCGGTGGTGGTGGACACGCCGGAGCAAGCGATCGCCCTGGCCAACGCCTTTGCGCCAGAGCACGTCTGCCTACTGGTGCGCGAGCCTGCCAAGTACGTCCGGCTCATCCAACACGCCGCCGGCATCTTCGTGGGGGAAAGCTCGCCGGAGGTCATCGGCGACTACGTGGCTGGGCCCAGCCACACCATGCCCACGGGCGGCTCCGCGCGCTTCGCCTCTTACCTGGGCGTCCACCACTTCCTAAAGCACGTGCCGGTGGTGTCGCTGAGCCCTGAGCAGATGCGAGAGCTGGGGCCTTCCGCCATGGCGTTGGGCATGGCCGAAGGACTGACGGCCCACGCCCGAGCCATGGAGCTGCGCCTGGAGGGTCAGGCCGCGCCCAAGGAGGGGTCTGGTGGCTAGGATACGAGACGCCATGTCGCTGGTGCGGCCGCACCTGTTGGCGTTGGACGCCTACACGGCGGTGGACCCGCCCGAGGTGCTGGCCCAGCGCGCCGGCGTCCCGGAGTCCGAGGTCGTCAAGCTCAACGGCAACGAAAACCCGTACGGCCCGTCGGCCAAGGTCCGAGAGGCGCTGGCCGGCCTGGACCGCGTGCACATCTACCCCGACCCCCGCCAGGTGACGCTGCGAGAGGCCATCGGTGGCTACGTCGGCCTGAGCCCAGAACACATCGTGGCGGGCAACGGCAGCGACGAGCTCATCGACCTGCTCCTGGTCGCCTTGCTGGCCCCCGGTGACGCTATCATCGACTGCACACCCACCTTCGATATGTATCGATTCACCGCCCAGGTACGTGGGGGCACCGTGCTGAACGTGCCCCGGGACGACCGGTTCCGCGTGGACGTGCCGGCGGTGCTGGAGGCCGCCCAACACGCCAAGGCCGTGTTCCTCGCCTCGCCGAACAACCCCACGGGCAACGCCACGCCGCTGGCCGATATCCGGCGCTTGGTGGAGACCGGGCTGGTCGTCATCGTAGACGAGGCGTACCACGAGTTCGGCGGCGAATCGGCGGCCACCCTCGTGCCCGACTACGCCAACCTCATCGTCCTTCGCACCTTCAGCAAGTGGGCCGGACTGGCCGGGCTGCGGGTGGGCTACGGCCTCATGGCGTCTGAGCTCGCCGGGCTGCTGCTTCGCACGAAGCCGCCGTACAGCGTGAGCCAGGCGGCCGAGGCCGCGGTACTGGCATCCCTCGATGACATGGCCGTGCTCCAGGAGCGCGTCGGGTGGTTGGTGGGTGAGCGCGAGCGCATTCGTGGCCTGCTCGGTAGCCTGCCTGGAGTCACCCCGTGGCCGTCGGACGCCAACTTCATCTTGTGCCAGACCCCGGAGGGCAAGGGCGCCGCCGTGTACGAGGGCCTGGCCGGGCGCGGCGTCTTTGTGCGATACTTTAGCGACCCTCGGCTCAGCGACTTCATCCGCGTCAGCGTGGGCAAGCCAGAGCACACCGACAGGTTGCTGGAAGCATTGGGGGCGGTCCTAGCGCGCTAAGTGGCCTGCATTTCATCCCGTTCCCAGAAAGGTTACTTAGATGCTAAAGAGAGTAGCCGGCATGGCGATTACCTTGGGACTAACCCTATTCCTTGTAGTTGCTTGTGGCGAGGCAGCAACACCGACACCTTCGCCCACCGCGACGCCGACGCTTTCACCCACCGCTACACCGACATCTTCACCCACCGCTACACCGACGCCCTCACCTGGCGGCTTTTCTCGGGACGAACCTCTGGAAGGATGGGCTGTTTATCGAAACGAGGAGTACGGGTTTCGCTTCTGGCACCCCGAGGGGTGGGTGCAGTACTCCCCTGAAGGCATAGATGAGGAAGTGGAGTTTTACACTGGGTTTAGGGACTCCATTGTGGATGCTTTTCAAGAGAACATCGTGGTGATGGTCCCACCGTACGGTGATATGAGCCTGGCGTCTTTGACAGACCTGGTGAACGGACCTTACCAGGCGTTAGGGGCGCTGGTGAGTGACACGGACACGACGGTGAATGGGGAGGACGGACACGAGTGGGTTCTTAGCTGGCCATCAGGGAGCGGGTTCAGCTTTGCCGGCCAGAAGCAGCGGCTTGTTGTGCTTAATGCAAAGGGAGGCTGGTATCAGTTGACCTGCTCAGCGCTAGCGGAACAGTACGATGCGCACGTAGATACCTGCGATACGATAATCAACTCCTTCAGACTAGATTAGGAGTGAGCTCTTCGCCACTTGAAAACGAGTGCTAAGCTTAAGAACCAGTAGGATCAACCCTCAGGGATAGCCATTATGACCGACCGCACCGCAACCCTTAAGCGACAGACCGGCGAGACCCAAGTCTCCGTCACCCTCAACCTGGACGGCACTGGCCAGGCCAAGGTGGACACCGGTAACGGGGGCCTGGACCACCTGCTGGCCCAGCTCTGCCGCCACGGCCTGATTGATCTGGAGGTCTCCGCCAAGGGCGACCACCTCCTCACCGGCTGGCACCACACGGTGGAGGACACGGCCATCCTCCTGGGCCGCGCCTTTCAGGAGGCGGTGGGCGACGGGACGGGCATTCGCCGCATGGGCTGGGCGCTGGTGCCGCTGGACGAGGCGCTGGCCCAGGTGGCGGTAGACGTCAGCGGCCGAGGCTACGCGGTCCTGGAGCTCGGCATCAGCGGCGAAAGTGTCGGCGACCTGTCGGGCGAGCTGGTGCGGCACTTCCTCCACTCCTTCGCCGTGGAGGCCCGCATCACGCTGCACGTCAGGGTGCTGAGCGGGGTCAACCCCCATCATATGGCGGAGGCAGCCTTCAAGGCGCTGGCCAAGGCTATCCGGCAAGCGGTGGAGCCGGACCCTCGCGCGGCAAAGCAAGTGCCCAGCACCAAGGGCACCATCTCGGGCTAGTAACCTGAGTCACTAATCCGTTCAATGAATGTGTGGAGAGTTGCAGAGCCCGTTCATGGTTCGACAGGCTCACCACGAACGGGGAAAATCCGCTCGTCCTGAGCTCGTCGAAGGATGAGCGGATTATGTCCCGACAGGTCCCGAGGGGTCCCGACAGGTCGGGACTGGCTCACCACGCTAGGAGGGCGTCAGCGGCTGCTCGCCTTGACCAGGCCCCCTACCATGGTGGCGCCTACCAGCAGCATCCCAGCCACGGTCACCCACCCCAGCTCCTGCCAGATGCCGAACGTCAGGACCACCGCGGCCGCGCTTACGCCGACCACGCCTACAAGCGCCACGTTATCGGGCTTAGGGACCTGCCGGTGTCGGTATGCAGGCGGTGGCGGCTGGTAGCTTCGGTTGCTGACCTTGATGAAGCCGCCGACAACCATCGCGGCCATCGCGAGCATCCCCACGACGGTAAGCCAGCCCTGCTCGAGCAACATCCCGGCGCTCAGTAGTACCCCGCCAGCCGTTACCGCTACTACCACTCCCATAGCGACCATCGCGTTCTTTGGTCCTCCAGCGTCGTATTCTAACGGAGATAGGCAGCCTCTGGCGCTACCCTACACCGTCTTCGTAACGTCAAATTGGTAGGTCTCGATCACGGGATTGGCCAGGAGCTTCCGGCACATCTCCTCAACCTGGCCCGCGGCGGCCTTCCTCGTAGGGGCCTCCACCTGGAGCGTTAGGAACTTTCCAGCCCGCACGTCCTGGACGCCGCTGAACCCCAGCGACTGCAATCCGCCCATGATGGTCATCCCCTGAGGGTCGTTGACCGTCGGCTTGAAGCTCACGTAAACCCGAGCCGTGTACAGCATACGTTCGCTCCCATCGACCTGCACTCGTGAGAGGGTCACCGGTCCATTTGAAGCGCCAAGCCGCAGTCGGGGCCAAAGTGCTCAGGCGCACGGTTTATGTGGGTGTTGATGAACTCCTGCATCCCTGCCGTAGCAACTCCGTCGAACTCCTCAAGCCACTGCCACGAGGTCAGCGCGACCGTGCCCTCGGCGACCTCAGCGTACGGGTGCATCACGAAGCAGCCGGGGAAGGTTATCTGGCCCTCCAAGAATGTCCGCAGCGCGGCTATCTCCGCTTCGTCCGTCAGGTTGTAGTTGACGTTGATGCCGCCGTGCTCCAGGTTGTGAACCACCGCTCTATCGGGCTGCTGGGACTCGTACACGCCCCAGTCCACGGGAGTGACGTAGTGGGGGCCGGAGGTTGGTGGCGTGGAGTTGTACTCCACGCTGGTGCCCTCCAGAACGTGCACCTGGCCCAGGCTGGTAAAGAGGGTGCCCACCGGCTCGGGGGTTGGGAAGTCGCTGGTTGGAGTTGGCGTGCCAGTCTGGTCTGGATTCGGACTGCTGCCACTGAACAGCTGGACGGAGGGCAGGAAGAGCCCGGCGATCAACGCCAAGGCGATGGCGCCGCCGCCGAACCCGATATAAAGGTTACGTCGTGTTCGACGATGCTGTGCGCGATGGCGACGCTCGGTCCGGGCTTGCGTCCGGCGCGAGCCTAGCCGCCGCTGCTGTCTTTCTTCGTCAGTCACTTTCCACTCCGTGCGCCGCGTGGGCGGGCGGTAGGGATGCACCCATCCGCGCGTGAGGTTCTCTGCTGGTCAGGCCGCCTCGCCGGTGAGCCGGCGTAGCGCCGTCAGGTAGCGATCGCGGGTCTTCCGCACCACGTCCTTCGGCAGGGCCGGCGCAGGCGGCTCTCTGTTCCATCCAGAGGCCAGCAACCAGTCCCGGACGAACTGCTTGTCGTAGTTGGGCTGCGCTTGGCCGGGCGAGTACCCCGCCGCATCCCAGAAGCGGCTGGAGTCCGGCGTCAGCAGCTCGTCAATCAGCGTGAGCTGCCCGTCGATGGTCCCGAACTCCATCTTGGTGTCGGCGATGATGATGCCCTGCTTCGCGGCGTGGTCGTGGGCGAAGCGGAACAGGGCAAAGCTCGTTTCCTTGAGCCGTTCCGCCATTTCCGCGCCTGCCATCCCCACCACCTCATCCATGCTCATGGGCAGGTCATGGCCTGCCTCGGCCTTGGTGGTAGGAGTGAACAGCAGCTCGGGGAGCTGGTCGCCTTCTCGCAGGCCCGCCGTCGCCGGCCCTCCGCCGATGGTGCCTTGCTCCCGGTACTCAGCCCAGGCGGACCCGGCCAAATACCCGCGCACCACACACTCTACGTCGATGCGCTGGGCGCGACGGATCACCATCCCTCGCCGTGCGATTTCCGCGGGGAGCGATCGCACCCTTGGATGGTTCGCCAAGGCGCCGAGCGCCTCCGGGTCGTCGGCCATGCCAATCAGGTGGTTGGGCACGATGTGCTGCGTCTGGTGGAACCAAAAGCGGGAGAGCCGGGCCAGCACATACCCCTTGTCCGGGATGCCGTTGGGCAGCACCACGTCGAAGGCCGAGATGCGGTCGGTGGCCACCATCAGCAGCAGGCCGTCGCCCAGGTCGAAGGTATCGCGGACCTTGCCGCGGTACAGCACGTTGGGCAGGGGGGTTTCGAGTAGCGGTATCGTCATGGTGCTCCGCGTAAACGGCGCGAAGGGCCTTTCCAGCGGGGCGTCACTGGGACCGGGAGGAGCCCCACCCGGGCCAGCATCGCGTCCACGTGGCGAGTGTAGTAACCATAGTCGAAGAGGGCGTCCAGCTCCGCCGGCGACAGGTGCCGTTGCACCGTCGCATCCTGCCGGACCAGGTCCGTGAATTCGGCGCCCTGGTCCCACGCCGTGGCGGCGTGGTCCTGCATCAGACGATAGGCGTCGTCTCGGGACATACCCTTCTCGATGAGCTCCAGCATGACCCGCTGGGAGAAGACCAACCCCCGGGTCGATTCGATGTTCGCCCGCATGCGGTCCGGGAAGACCCGCAGCCCGTTCACGACCCCCGTGAAGAGGTCCAGGATGTAGTCCAAGGCCAGGCACACGTCGGGCAAGATAAGCCGCTCGGCCGACGAGTGGCTGATGTCGCGCTCGTGCCACAGGGCCACGTTCTCCAGCGCGGTGACGGCGTGGCCGCGGATGAGGCGGGCCAGACCGCACACCCGCTCCGACAGCTCGGGGTTGCGCTTGTGGGGCATGGACGAAGACCCGGTCTGTCCCTCTCCGAACGGCTCCTCAACCTCGTGGACCTCGGTGCGTTGGAGCGAGCGCACTTCCGTAGCGAACTTCTCCAGCGACGCAGCGATGACCGCCAGCGTGGTGATGAAGTGGGCGTGACGGTCGCGCTGGATGATCTGGTTGGAGAGGGGTGCGACCTCCATGTCCAGCGCTTTGCACGCCTCCTCCTCGACCTCCAGCGGCACCGTGGCGTGGGTGCCGACCGCCCCCGAGACCTTGCCCACGGAGACCTGGGCGATCGCGTCCTCGAGCCGGTGACGGTTGCGGCGCATCTCGTCCCACCACAGCGCAAGCTTCAGGCCAAGGGTGGTGGGCTCGGCGTGGACGCCGTGGGTCCGCCCCATGATGAGCGTGTCCTTGTGCTCTAGCGCGCGGTGGCCGATGGCCCGCGACAGCGCGTCCACGTCCTCCAGCAGCAGCCGTCCTGCGTCGCGCAGCTGCATACCGGTGGCCGTGTCCCATACGTCGCTGGACGTCAGGCCCAGGTGGACCCAGCGGCCCTCTGGCCCCAGGCCGTTGGTCACCGACTTCAGGAAGGCCGTCACGTCGTGGCGGGTCCGCTGGAAGGTTTCCTCCAGCACCGCCATGTCCCACCGGGCGGTGCGGACCTTGGCCATATCCGCCTCGGGTATGACGCCCGCCTTGGTCCACCCCTCGCAGACGGCGACCTCCACGGCCAGCCATCGGTCGTACTTGCCGGCGTCTGACCAGATGCGCTTCATCTCGGGACGAGAGTACCGCTCAATCACGACTGACCTCTATCCCTAGCTGCTTACGGACCGCTCCAAGCTCCTGCGCGTGTCCGAACGCGAGGCGGGCGCGCACCCAGTCTCACCGGATGCTGGGATGTCTTGGCTCGAACGGTGGAAGCAGGCCACTACGCCTCGCCCAGGCGCTTGCGGTAAGCGTCGTGGGCCTCTTTAATCCTATCATATTTCAGGCCCAGAATCTGAGCCGTCAGTACCGCCGAATTCCGCGCTCCCCAGGAACCCACGGCCACACACGCGACCGGGACGCCGGGCGGCATCTGGGCGATGGAGTACAGCGCGTCCGTGCCCCCAAGCGCGCTGGAGGCTAGGGGCACGCCGATGACGGGCAGCGTGGTCAGCGCGGCGACGGCGCCGGGCAAGGCAGCCGCCCCGCCTGCCGCGGCGATGAACACCTCCACACCCCGGCCGGGCGCCGATTCCACGTACTCTCGCAAGCGCGCCGGCGTTCGATGGGCCGACGCCACCACCAGCTCGGCGTCGACGCCCAGCTCCTCCAGCAGCTTCATGGCCTCCTGCATGACCGGCTCGTCGCTTCGGCTGCCGACAACGACTCCAACGATGGGCATGGCCTGATACCTCCGTCGCGGCACGAGTTCTCGCACCGCTATGTCCAGCAAGGCGACACGTAGGGTAGGGGTGCGGCAGGCCACCGTCAAGCAGGGCTTGCCCTGCACCCTTATGCGGAGTCCCCATCGCTCATTACGACATAGCGCCGTGAAGCCCTCGCCGGGGCGCTTCGCCCAGCAGACGTAGTACAACGGGGTGGGCGGGACAATCAACGTTAGCGATGGCCGTGCTCCTGAATGTGACTGCTAGATCCCTCGTTCCATCCGTGGCGGACTCGGAATGACAGGCGAATCGCTGTCACCCTGAGCGGAGCGAAGGGTCTCTCGGTAAGGGCTGGTGAGAGATGCTTCGCTTCACTCAGCATGACAAACGAGACGCTGTCACCCTGAGTCCGCCCCAGGCGGACGAAGGGTCTCTCAGCAAGGGCTAGTGAGAGATGCTTCGCTTCACTCAGCATGACAGGGGGCAGAGCGACACCCGTTTGCCCTTCGACAGGCTCAGGGCGAGCGGGGTTTGAGGCAATGACAAGCTTACGGGTTGGTCCCACCCGCGCCGCCGTTGACACTCCCAGGGCGCCGCCGGTAGGGTGCTGCCCAGGAGGACACCGTGCCGCTGACGGTTGACGTTGGCATTCCCCTGGGCCTGTCCTTGGCCGAGACCGTTCGGTTCGCCCAGCGGGCCGAGGTCTTGGGCTTCCACGGCGTCGGCGTGGCGGACCACCTAGGGCATGGGCGCGACGCCTTTGCGGCGCTTACGTTGATTGCGGCCCAGACCTCTCGCATCACCCTCTACCCCTCCGCTACTAACCCGGTGACCCGGCACCCCTACGTGCTGACGGACCTGGTCACCACGCTCAACGAGCTGGCGCCGGGCCGGGTAAAGCTGGCGCTGGCGCCCGGAGACGGCGGCGTACGTCCGTCCGGCAGGCGTCCCGCCACCGTGGCCGAGGTTCGCGACGCGGTGCTGGCCATCCGGCGATTGCTGCGTGGGGAGTCAGTGCATGAAGGGGCCGGGCCGTCTACTCACCGCACTCACACCAGCGAGCCGCCGCCGGTGGCTGTGGTGGCTAGCAGGCCGCGCATGACCGAGCTGGCGGGAGAGGTAGGCGACGAGGCGACACTCATGGCTGGCCTGGAGGACCGCATGTTGGAGCTGGCCGACCATCACCTGAAGTCCGGTGCCCGACGTTCCGGCAGGTCGCTGGACGGCTTCCGGGTGACGCACTACACCCTTGTTGCCATGGCTTCCGACGCGGCCCAGGCCAGGGAGCGGGCCAGGGAGTGGCTGCACTTGTGGCTGCGGCAGGGACAGTTCAGCGCCGCGCTGCGGGCCGTGGGCGTTGATGTCCCGCCGTTCGAAGGCCCCGGGGATATCCCGGACGACCTGCTGGCGCGGCTATGCGACCTGCTCTTCGTGGCCGGCACACCGGAGGCCTGCGCCGAGCTGCTCCAACGGCTGGAAGCCCAGGGCGTGAAGCACATTGCCTGCATGCTTCCCGGCGGTGCCGCGACGGCGTGGCGAACCATGGACGCGTTGGCGGAGGTGCTACAACTTCAGCAGGGCGCGCCCTTCAGTACTACGACATAAAAGGCACAAAAACTAGTAACAGTTCGTCCTGTCCGATGATGCTTTGCTCATCGAGACTCTCGACAGGGCCGTAGCGCCTGTCGAAGGACAAGCGCGGCAATACCCGTAGCGCCTGTCATTCCGAGTCCTTCCGGGGAAGGACAAGGAATCTGGTACCAGACCCTTCACTTCGTTCAGGGTGACAGAAGGGAGCTCGTGCCGAGCTTGTCGAAGCACGAACGGCATTGGCTAGCGCGCTTAGCGCCCGCCAACCGACCAACGCGATTTGGGCTTGGGCTGCTCCTCGCCGTCCACTATGAGGGCATCCACCCGCTCGTTGAAGAAGGCCAGGTGATTGGCCATCCCGGTCGCCTCCGCGGTGGGGTAACGGTAGTACCAAACGATGTCCGTGGCCTCGGTATCGCCGGCAGCCACGCTGTAGTAGCGGGCCTCCCCCTTGTAGGGGCACCGGGTTACCCTGTCGCTGGGCACCAGCAGGTCTATGCGGACGTCCGCCTTGGGAATGTAGTACCGGGTGGGCATGCCCGTCTCAAACAGCAGCACGGGACGGCGTGTCTCCGCCACCGTTTCCCCGCAGATCACAACGCGCACGTGCCGAGAGCTGGGGATGACGTCGATCCGCTTGTAGGGGTCCCTGGCGTGGACGAACACCTCCGCGTCCTCCTCGAACCACGCGTCCATCTTGTGCCAGTAGAACGCCACGTAGGCCCGCATGTCGGGCGAATCGGTGAGGTCCGGGTCGCTGGCGTACGGCTCAGGGTAGCTCCACAGGGCGTTCTCCTCCGTCCGGCCTCCCACCGTCAGGCTCCAGTAGATGGCATCGCCCTTACGAGGGCAGTGGGTGGTGTAGTCGGTCGGCGCCGTGAACTCCATCCGGACGTCTTCTTTGGGGAAGTAGTACACGGGGGTGTGCCCCTTCTCGCGGAGCGTGAGCACACGCTTGCTATCGCGGCGATGGTCTGCCCGCCGAAGACGACGCGCACCCACTTGGGGCTCTGCTCGATATGGATGACCTCGTTTTCGAAGTGTGTCAAGAGCTGGGGCTCCGTGCTCTGTGCCATGGTCCCTCCGTTGGCTTCCGCTACGGCTGTAGCGATTATTACACGTTGGGTTCATCCTGGGCAACGACGGGCGCAAGGGGAGTCAGGCCAGTAGCGCCTCCCGCAGCTTGGCCTACCGTGCGAAGGCGGCGATGTCGCTGCGGTGAAACGCGCCGTCGAAACTCACCGCCTCCGCCCCCGCGTACGCACGGGCCCGCGCCGTGGCCATGTCCGGTGCGCGGCCAACCAACGTGACCACGCGGCCACCGCTGGTTACCAGGGCGCCGTCCTTGGTAGACGTGCCCGCCTGGAAGGCCAGAACGCCGTCGGGCAGCGCGTCAAGCCCGCTGATTGCCCTCCCCGTTTCGTAGGGGCCGGGATAGCCCGCCGATGCCACCACCACGCCGACCGTCGCATCGCTGCTCCAACGAAGGTCCAGCTGCTCAAGCCCACCGTTCAGCACCGCGTGTACCACGTCCAGCAGGTCGGTCTCCAGCCGGGGCAGCACCAGCTGGGCCTCCGGGTCGCCAAGACGGGCGTTGAACTCTATAACCATGACGCCCGCTTCCGTGAGCATCAGCCCCCCGTAGAGCACGCCTATGTACGGGGTCCCGCGCTCCGCCAGGGCCCTGACCATGGGCATCACCACCTCTTCGCGGACCCGCCGCTCCAGCTCAGGCGTCCAGAAGGGCGGAGGGCTGTAGCCGCCGATACCCCCCGTGTTTGGCCCCGTATCGCCGTCGCCCACGCGCTTATAGTCGTAGGCGGCTACCAGCGGTGTGACGTAATGGCCATCGGTGAAGCCAAAGACGCTCACCTCCTGGCCCCGCAGACACTCCTCCACCACCACTCGTGCCCCCGCTTCACCGAAGACACCACGGACCATCATGGCATCAAGCGCTTCCAGGGCTTCCTCGGTCGTCTCCGCCACCACCGCACCCTTGCCGGCGGCCAGGCCGTCGGCCTTGACCACGATGGGCGCGCCGTGGGACCGGATGTAGCGTGCCGCCTCGGCGTGATCGTCGAAGACGCGGAAGGGCGCCGTGGGCACCCCCGCCGCGGCCATAAGCTGCTTGGCGAAGGCCTTGCTCGTTTCGATACGCGCCGCCGCCTGGGTTGCGCCGAAAATGCCCAACCCTTCTGCCTGGAACCGGTCGACCACGCCGGCTGCCAGCGGCGCCTCCGGCCCCACGATGGTCAGGTCCACCCGCTGCTCACGGACGGCCCGTAGCAGGCCGTCCACGTCGGTGGCGTCGATGGGCAGGTTGGCCGCGAGGGACGCCGTGCCCGCGTTTCCGGGCGCAGCCAGCAGCTCCGGATGCTGTGGGCTTTGGGCCAGCTTCCAGAGGAGAGCGTGTTCCCGCGCTCCATTGCCGATGACGAGGACTTTCATGAGTGGGGTTTCCGCGAACGTACGGATTGTTCTCTCAAGGGACCTCCACGTTCACCAGGCAGGAGCGCCACCCTGGGAGCGCACATGTCCCCGCTACTCGTACACCCTGGCGACGGCCCTGGTGGCGCTGCCATCCGCGCCTAGGATCTTCAGCGGCAGCGCCCATAGCTCAAACCGCCTGCCCACCAGCCGGTCCAGGTTGACGAGGTTTTCGATAAGCGGGACGCCGCGCGTGAGCACGAAGCGGTGGACCGGAAAGAAGTCGTCGGCGTGGATGTCAGGGACATCCTGATGGTGGTCGATGGGGAAATCCACGGCGATGGCGTTTACGCCCAGGGCGACCAGGTGCTCCGCGCCGTCCAAGCCCAGGTAAGGGCCGTCCGAGTAGAAGCGGGGCTCGCCGAAGATGCGCTCAGCCCACCCGGTGTAGAGCACCACGATCTTGCCACGCACATCCATCCCGGCCAGGCCTGCCGCCTCAAGGTCGGCCACGTGCATGGGCGTGCGCTCCTTCGCCACGGCACGGAGGTCCAGGCACACGCCTTCGCCGGCGTACCGCTCCAGCGGCATCCGCTCCACCGTCACGCCAGCGGGGTCGAAGTGGTATGGGGCATCCACGTGGGTGGCCAGGTGCACCCCCAGCATCATCTTCTGGCTGGAGCGATTGTCCTTAGCGTGGGTCCGGACAGGCTCCAACGTCACCCCGGGATTACCCGGTACGGGAGTCAGCCGCTCCCCGCCCAGCATCAAGGTCAGGTCCACCAACGTCCCGTCCATGGGCCACACCTTTACTTGTCCTTAGGTGTCAGTCCGGAAAATACGTTTCATCGCTTTGTCACCCTGAGCGCAGCGAAGGGTCTCTCGGGTGAGAGATTCTTCGTCCGCCTGCGGCGGTCTCAGAATGACAGGAACTTTATACACTGAGCATTAGGTGCCAAGGTCGAAGTTAGGGGGGCGCGTACGCCGCCGTGGCCGTAGCTCCTGTGCGCCGGCGAAGAACCCGACCGACGCGAAGGCAAAGACACCCATCCTCGGCCACTCGGCCGGGAGGAGGCCGCCAAAGAAGGCGACGAGGGCCGAGAGGATACCCGAGGCAATGAGGAAGGTTACGGTGGTGCGTTGGGCCCATATCAGCATGGTTGGAGCCTCTCGCTTGGCATGGTACGCCTCCGTCGAGTGGGGGAGGGGAGGCCGGTCACGGGCAAGTCCTTATTCCCACTCTATGGTGCCGGGCGGCTTGCTGGTTATATCGTACACCACCCGGTTCACTTCGGGCACCTCGTTGACGATGCGGCTGGAGATACGGCCAAGCGTCTCGTAGGGGAGGCGGGCCCAGTCGGCGGTCATGGCGTCCTCGCTGGACACCGCGCGGACCGCCACCACGTACTCGTACGTCCGCAGGTCGCCCATGACACCGACGGTGCGCGTGTCGGTGAGTACCGCGAAGCTCTGCCACAGCTTATCGTACAGGTCGTCGCGCTTGATCTCGTCCATGACCACCCAGTCGGCGGCGCGCAGGACCTCCAACTTCTCGAAGGTCACCTCTCCCACGATCCGAATGGCCAGGCCAGGGCCAGGAAACGGCTGCCGGTTCAGGACCTCGGGAGGCAGCCCCAGCTCCTGACCTACCTGGCGGACCTCGTCCTTGAACAGGTAGCGCAACGGCTCCACCAGCTTCAGCTTCATCCGCTCCGGCAGCCCTCCCACGTTGTGGTGGGTCTTTATCTTGGCCGACGCCCTATTCTCCGGGGTCGCGCTCTCGATAACGTCTGGATAGAGGGTTCCCTGGGCTAAGAAGTCCACCTCGCCAAGCTCACCAGCCTGCTCCTCGAAGACGTGGATAAACTCTTCACCGATACGCTTCCGCTTCTCCTCCGGGTCCGTCACGCCCTTGAGGGCCGTCAGGAACCGCTCGGTGCCTTCCACGTACACCAGCTTGAGCCCCAGGTGCTCCTGAAAGACCGCGCGGACGCGCTCGGGCTCCTCGCGGCGCAGCAGGCCGTTGTTCACGAAGATGCACGTTAGCTGGTCGCCGATGGCCTGGTGAATGAGGAGCGCCGTCACGGAAGAGTCCACGCCTCCCGAGAGCGCGCAGATCACCTTGCCGTCGCCTACCTGACCTCGGATGTGCTCTATGGTGTCCGTAACGAAGTGGCTGGGGGTCCAGCTGCCGGTGCACCCGCACACCCGCATGGCGAAGTTTCGGAGGATTTCCTTCCCCTGGGGCGTGTGGGCCACCTCAGGATGGAACTGGATGCCGAGGACGTCGGCGTCGTTCGCCAGCGCGGAGATCGGCGAGTTGTCGCTGTACGCCAGGGAGCGGAAGCCAGGCGGCAGCACGTCGATCCGGTCGCCGTGGCTCATCCAGACCGGCAGGTCGTCCTCCAGGCCATCGAAAAGGAGGGACCGGTCGCCGTCTCGGTGGATGACCGCGGACCCGTACTCGCGCTCCCGGGCTGGCCCGACGGTCCCGCCGAGCTGGTGGGCGATGAGCTGCATCCCATAGCAGATGCCCAGCACAGGCACCCCCGCGTCGAAGACCCACGCTGGGGCCAACGGCGCATTCGGCTCGTACACGCTGCTCGGGCCACCGGAGAGAATGATGCCCCGCAGGTCCAGCGCCGCCACCGCCTCACGAGGAGCATCGTGGGGTAGCAGCTCGCAGTAGACGTTCAGCTCCCGGATACGGCGGGCGATGAGCTGGCTGTACTGCGAGCCGAAGTCCACAATGGCAATGGCCTCGGCAGTGGCGCGTCCGGCGGGCTCGGGGGTAGGGCGTTGGCCCTCCTTCTCGCGGGCTATCTCCAGGTACGTGGAGACCTCAACGTCGCCGCTGGTAGCGACCCTATGTGACGCCGGGGTTTGTGACGCGGTGTGAGTCTCTCGCATACCGTGCTCAGGCGGAGGAGTCTTGGCTTCATGCTAGCATGGCACGGCGCAACCGTGCACGCCCTTTTTAGCGTCCAATCGCCGCGTTACGCGTCCGGCTCCACGGTATGGAAGGCGCAACCCACCAGGCCGGGGCCGGTGTGCGCGCCGATGACCGGCGTGAACTCGGTGGTGAACATCTCCACGGGCGCGACCTCCCGGCGGACTCTGTCCGCCAAATCGGCGGCCTCCGCAGGCGCGTCGGCGTGCATGACCGCTACACGGCAGGGCTGGCCTCGAACGCGCTGCCGGACCAGCGCCACGATACGGTCCATGGCCCGGGACCGCGTCCTGGGGCGCTCCAGCATGCTGATGCGTCCGCCCGTAAGCTCTAGGACCGGCTTCACGTTCAACAACCGGCCCAGCCACATGGCCACCCGAGGCACCCGGCCGCTCCGCCACACGTAGTAGAGGGTGTCCATGTACGCCATGAGGTAGACGCCTTTCAGCAGACCATCCACCGTGGCCAGGACCTCCGCGGTCGAAGCGCCTCCCGCCGCACGTCGCGCTGCCTCCAACGCCACCAGCCCTTCAGCCGGGCCTGCCGTTCGCGTGTCCACCAGCTGGATAGTTACCCCGGGGAGGGCTTGGCTGGCCTCCTCCTTGGCGAGCAGCGCGGCGCGGAAGGCGGCACTCAAGTCGCTGGAGAGGGTCAGACAGATGATCTCGTCGCTGTGCTGGGCGGCCGCTTGGAAGGCCTTCAGGAACGCCGCTGGAGTCGGGGCCGACGTCGTGGGCAAAGAGGAGGAAGTGCGCATCAGCCGGTAGAACTCGTCGCGCGATAGCCCTTCGCCATCGGCGTATACCTGACCGTCGTGGTGCACCTCGAAGGGGACGACAAACAGCGGCAGCCCGTGGACCATGTTGGGAGGGAGGGAGATTGTGCTGTCGGCCACGACGGCCGGGGGGCGGCTGGACACAGCGCGCTATCAGGAGACGCCGTGGTGCCGGCCCAAACGACGGAGCCAGCGGGTCACCGCGGCGTTGGGGTTGAGCAGGATGGGGCTGCTCAAAAAGACCATGGTCAGGACCGAAGTGGTGATGATGATGAAGGCGCTCCCGGCCTCTCCCTGGGGTGCTTGGTGGAGCATGCGAAGCGCGCCTTCCAAATGGAGCTGCGGGGACGACACCGGGTAGGTCAGGTACGTGGAGGCGACCAGCGCCGCCAAGGACGGCACTGTAACCAGCACCAAAAGGATTCGGAAGCTTCGCTTGCCCACCTTCATGTAGAGGGCCGTGGTCAGCGCCAACGCCACGAAGACCATGGCGGTATCGGTGCCGGCGTCCATGGCCCGTATCTTATCCGGAACAAGCTGGCCGCCGTGCCAGTGCAGCAGGAAGAACCACGTCGCGATGAAGGGCATCGGCAGGGCCGCCAGCGAGACCACCAGCCAGTCGTGAAGGACCACCCTACGGGCCACTCGGAGAACGAGGGATAGGGATATGGGGACCCACAAGACGATGCCCAGGTAGAGCGGCAGGGCAAAGGGTAGAGTTCCCTGGGTGGCGAAGGACCAGGCGCCGTAACCAACGGCTGCCATGGCCAACGCCCAGCTTAACGCGGGAGCCGCGAGGGCGTACCCAAGCCACGGGTAGGTCCACGTGGGCCTCCCCCCGCGCCAAGCCAGCACGGCTATGATGGCCGCGCCGCTCAGGGCCACGACCACCCACAAGAGGTCCGTCCACAGGTGGAACGCGAAGATGACGGCCAGGGCTAGATGCGGTAGCGCCGCCAACAGGATGTCCCGCCACGACGAGGCGGAGTGGGAGGAGTAGTACTCCTTGGCCAAGTCGTGAGGTTCGCCGAGCTCCCACAGCGCCTGCGTGGTGGCCGATGCACGGCCAAGGCCCTGGTCCTCAAGCTCCAAGGCACGCTCGTCCACATGGCCGTGGATTTCGGCGATGATCTCGGCCCGCTCTCGAGGGTCCAGGTGCAGGGCCTGGTCCAACTCGCTCAAGTACGCTCGTAGCTCCATGAACACCCGTGTACGCCTAGGGCGCGGGTAGTATCACCTGGTCCACCGCTTTGGAGAAGTGACGCCACTCAGCGGTCTTGCGCTGAAGCTCGTGGTGTCCCTTTTCGGTAACAGCGTAGTACCGCCGCTGCTGGCCAGCGCGTGAGGCCTGCCAGGCGCCCTTGATAAGCCCCGCGCGCTCCAGGCGATGAAGCGCGGGGTACAGGGTGCCCTCTTTAAACTGGAAATAGCCACCGCTCCGGTGCTGGATCTCCTTGACGATCTGATAGCCGTACATCGGCTCTGTGGCTAAAAGCGCCAGCAACAGCGGCTCGGTGTTGCCCTTCAAAAGCTCTTTGGGGTACATCACGCATCCTCCGGTCGTGGGCCGCTCCTCACGCTAACTGTATTATTGGATTGCTACCTTACTGCGTCAAGGAGTCCCCAGCCCGCGTTGCTCGACTCCATCCTTCAACTTACATACGTGGACTCCATACTTCTAGGCTTGGTTTCGTAACAGAGCGCTACGATGACTGCTCACGGTGGGCCTTTCGACAAGCTGAGGACGAACGGATACGTTGTGCCCTCTGTCATGCTGAGTCCTTCCTGGGAAGGACTCAGCATCTCTCACTAGCCCTTGCCGAGAGACCCTTCGCCCGCCTCAGGCGGACTCAGGGTGACAGCGCTTCGTTTGTCATCCCGAGTCCGTGGCAGGCGGAACGAGGAATCTGGCGCCAAACCCTTCGACAAGCTCAGGACGAACGGAGGAAATCAACTCTCCTAGCTTAAGCTGAATTTTGGCCCAAGCAGGTCTAGTGCTTGGGTCATTCACGCCCGCCAAGGAGCAGAAGAAATGCTGGACGCACGCCGGTGCGAACCCGGGCTTTTTTGTGTAAGCACAACTTCGATTGATATGCCCGTGACCACGTAGGAGCCGAAATGGACGCACCCACGTCGAGACTGGTGGTGCGGGTGCAACCCGGGGCCCGGCACGAGGCGTTGGAGTGGCGCGGCGACGGAGAGCTCCGTGTGCGTGTGACCGCGCCCGCTGAATCCGGGAAAGCCAACGCCGCCCTGGTGGAGCTTCTCGCCAGGGCTCTTGACGTCGGGCGCAGGGACGTCCGTTTGGTCATGGGACGGAGCTCGCGCCGGAAGGTGGTCGAAGTCCCGCTGTCCCTCGACGCGGTGGAGGCTCGGCTGGCTTCGTGGGGCGCGGGACCTACAGTGAAACGATGGCCTGACGGACCACGCTCAGCAGAATAATAGCCACGATGGGGGTAATATCGATCATTCCTAGCGTGGGAACGACGCGCCGGAGCGGGCGCATCAGCGGCTCGGTGAGTATGCCGAGTACGTAGTCCAATCGGAAGATGAGGTCGTTGCGCATCCCCGCCGTCAGCAGCCAGGAGAGGATGACGCGGCCCAAAATGGCAAACCACAGGACGTTGATGAGCGCCAGAAGCAGGTCCCTCACCTAACGCCTCGCTCTCCCTCGCGGCCCAGGGCCTGAGCCTTGGCGTACGCCGCCTTCACCGCGTCCCTGATGATGTCGCGAAACCCGGCGTGCTCCAACGTCTTGAGCGCTTCGGCCGTCGTACCACCAGGCGAGGTGACCTTCTCCCGGAGTAGGGCGGGAGCCTCCGCCGCCTCCTTGGCCAAAACGGCGCTCCCCAGCACCGTCTGCAGGACCAGCGCCTGGGCCATCTCCCGCGGGATGCCCAAGTCTACCGCGGCGTCGGCCAGGGCCTCCATGAACCCGAAGACGTACGCCGGCCCGCTTCCGGAGACGGCGGTTGCCATGTCCAGGACCGCCTCGTCGTCCACGTATAGCTGGGTGCCCATGGCCGCCAGCAGTTCGGTGGCGGCTTGCCGGGCCTCCGCGTCGACGTCGGGTGTGGCGATCCATACCGAAACGCCTTCGCCGACCCGCGCGGGGGTGTTCGGCATGACCCGGACCACCCGCCGGTGCCCAAGGCCGGAGGTGAGGCCAGTCAGCGTCGCCCCCGCCACGATGGAAAGCACCGTCTGTTCCGGCGACAGCTTGCCCGCCAGGCCGTCGAACACCTCCGGCAGGTGCTGAGGCTTCACCGCGAGTACGACCAAGCGGGCGCCACCCACAGCCGCCAGGTTGTCCTCGGACGTGGAGACGCCGTACCGGTCTGCCAGGAGCGTGCGGCGCTCGGCCACCGGCTCCGCGACGCAGACGTCCGCGGCATGCAAGACTCCTTGGGTGGTGGCGCGGCTGATGATGGCCTCAGCCATGACGCCGCCGCCGATAAATGCGGTCTTCATGGGGGCTCCAGCGATGATTACGGTGGCGCTACGTGACCGATACTCCCGCCCGTTGTCCGGGAGATAGGCGGGCGTGGCCTTGGGAACATCGGGGCCAGTATAGCACGGCTATAGGGCCGTGAGGCCGTTGCCGCCCGCTAAGTCGGCGGCCGCGCGGATGGCTGTCACCATGCCCGTGGCGTCGGCGATTCCCTTGCCGGCGATGTCGAAGGCGGTGCCGTGGTCCACCGAAGTGCGAATGAACGGCAGCCCCAGGTTCATGGTGATGCTCTGGGCCCAGCCGTGGACTTTGATGGCGATGTGGCCCTGGTCGTGGTACATGGCCAGCACCACGTCGTACCTGCCGTCTATCGCCTGATGGAATACGGAATCCGCGGGTACTGGGCCGATGGCGTTGATCCCTTCGGCCACCGCGGCCTCAACCGCCGGTCCGATAGCCTCCAGCTCCTCGCTCCCCAGCAGGCCACTCTCGCCGCCGTGAGGGTTCAGGGCCGCCACGCCGACGCGGACCTGGGGTGTGCCCATGCCGGCGAAGAAATCGTGGGTCAGCCGAAGCACGGCCAGCACGTTCTCCTTGGTGACGTAGTCGCAGGCGGCCCGCAACGAGCGGTGAGTGGTCAGGTGGACCACCCGCAACCCGGAGGTCATGAGCATGGTCACCACCTGGGGCGCCTCCGCAAGACGCTGGAGAAGCTCCATGTGCCCTATGTCGTGATAGCCCGCCAGGTCGGCGGCCGACTTGTTGATGGGGGCGGTGGCCATGGCGTCCACTTGTTTGTCAATGGCCAAGCGCCCGGCAGTTAGCACCCACTCGACACTAGCCTTACCCGCCTCGGCGGACAGAGTGCCCGGCTCCAGCTCCTCCAAACGCACGGGTGGGCCCTGGTCCAGCACCGCTACCGCGCCGTCCAGTCCGGCCTCGCCCGCCGACGCCACTTCCTTGGCCTGCAAAGCGGAGTCAATGAGCGCGAAGGCGCGGTCGAGCACCGCCGGGCTGCCGACGACCAGCGGCCGGCACACCTGGCTCACCGTTGGCGTGGTCAGGGCCTTGGCCACCACCTCTGGGCCGATGCCGCACGGGTCGCCCAGCGTGATGGCGATGATAGGGAGCTCGGCCATGAGTCACCTCGCCGGGTAGTATAGCAGCTACGGCCCCGGGCCCAGGGGGATTACCCCTAAAAAGGACGCGGGCGCTCCCTCGGCGTGGACCGTGGGGAACACCCCAGTTTATGAACGCGTGAAGTAGCGGGCAGAATGATTAAGGAACCGGTAAGGTTTCGCTAAAGCAGCGCTAAGGAACCTTCCTTAAGGTGTGTCCATCACCTGACGGAAGGGGCAGCCGATGGACCGCATGATGAAATGGGTAGCTTCTCTGCTGGTACTGCTCCTCGCCTCCGTTGCCTGCGACGTAGGGGTGAGAATACCCCCACTGTCCCAGACAACCTGGAGCTTAGCGTCCTCATCAGCCCTCCCGACAAAGGGTACGTGGAAATTGACGGCGCCATTATCACCTCAGGCGTTGCCGTGCCATTTCCGGGAGGGAAGCTGGTAAACGTCGTCGCCAAGTCCAACGACACGGGCTGGGAATTTGCCCGCTGGGAGCGCGACCTGGGTGGCGCCCATGCGGAGGAGACCATCGTGATGAATGGCTCCATGGTGATACGGGCCGTCTTTGCACCGGTACTGGTCGCTACCCCGGCGCCTACCGCCACGAGGTGGCACCCTGCGCGTGGGCATGGTATCGGACCACGTCACGTTCGACCCACCTCTATTGCGCAGCCTTCCGGACATCGCCATCGTCCAGCACACGTACGACCCGCTGGTGATGCGCAATCCTGACCTGACCCTCCAGCCGATGCTGGCGGAGTCCTGGTCGGCCACCGACGATGCCACTCAGTGGACGTTCAAACTCCGGGAGGGCGTGAAGTTCAGCCACGGCAAGGAGTTCAAGGCGGAGGACGTGATCTACACGTTCAACCGGCTGTTCGAGGTGGGTTCGCCCCTGGCCAGCGTGATGGCCAGGCCCTCGGACATCGTCGCGGTAGACGACTACACGGTCCGCTTCGAGTTCGACTCACCCAACGGCGTCCTGCTGGAGGCGCTCGTCAAGTACCACGCCTACATCACGCCGTCGGACTTGAACCCGGGCCGGTTTGCTACGGAGACTTACGGGACAGGGCCCTTTAGGCTGACCGAGTATGTGGCAGGGGAGGCCGCGACGTTCACCAAGAACCCCGACTACTGGTGGGAGGGCCATCCCTCCGTGGACGAGTTGGTCTTCGTCTTCATCTCCGACGCGTTAGTCCGGGCCGCGCTGCTGCTGACGGGTAGAATAGACATCATCCACGATATGGCCATTGGCAGCGTGCCTATCATCGAGAACAATCCGCAGACGCTGGTCTTGCAGGCGCCCAGCGGGAGCTACATGAACCTGGCCATGGACATGAGGGAGGCGCCCTTCGATGACGTCCGGGTCCGGAGGGCGATACAGGCGGCGACGGACCGCGAGGCTATCCTCCAGACCGCGCAGCTTGGGCTTGGCGGTATCGCCTACGACCACCCGGTCTTGCCAGGCGACCCGGTCTTTGAAGTGAGCTGCAACCCTCCAGCGTACGATATTGAGCTGGCGAAAGCGCTGCTGGCGGAAGCGGGGTACCCGGATGGCATCGACCTGACGCTGTACACCGCCCCCGCCGGGGCGGCCATGGTTGAGATGGCCGTGGTGATGAAGGAGCGGGCCGCGCCCGCGGGCATCAACATAGAGATCGTGGTGATGAGTGAGGATACGTATTGGTCCGAAGGGTGGATGGTGAAACCGTTCTACACCTCCTGGTGGGGTGGCCAGCCACCGTACGAAGCGTTCAGCGTGGTGTACCGTTCGGACGCCGTGTGGAACGAGTCATTCTGGAACAACGCCGAGGCGGACGCGGCGCTCGACAAGGCACTGTGGGTGACGGACGAGTCGAGCCAGCAGGATGTTTACGGGAAGCTCCAGTGTTTGGTGGTGGAAGAAGTCCCGCGCATCATCCCGGTGTTCCGGCCCGTGCTGCTCGGCGTGCGCGACGACGTGCGGGGAGTCGAGCCCATGTGGGACGCCACGCTGTCGCTCCATCGAGCGTGGCTCGACCGCTAGCTGCGGTTAGTTTACCCACCCGTCCTCCCGGTACGCGGCTGAGGCGCGTTACCCCACCCTCAATAAAAGGTTTGGGCCCCGTAGATTCTACGGGGCCCGGTTGGCCCACTCCCGTGGCGCGTCGAGAGGGGCCGCAGAGGAGGGAAGCGAGGGAGCACACAGGGAAGTAGTGCCCCCAGGGTCTCCGCGCTAAGCGGAGATTGTTTTTACGTTGGCATGGCCGCCAGCTGCGGCACTTTCTGCACCCGCACCGTTCGCCACGCTTCCAGGTCCCGTTCCATGCCGTCGGCTTGGACCAGGAAGAGGGCACAGTTGGACCTGAGTACGTACCGGTTCTCTGCCAGCGGGCTCTCGTGCCCGAGCTGTTGCACGCGAAACTCCAGGTGCAACAGGCTCCGGGCCACCTCGGCCCAGTCGCCCGGCGCGTCTTCGAACACCACGACGCCCGGATGCGCTAGCGCTACGCTCCAGGGGCCGAGGAACTCCTGGTTACCCGTGACCAGTGTCCGGCCCAGGGCGATGGACTCACGCAGGCCCACGTGCCCTGGCAATCGTGGCATGTCCGCCGCGTGAACGGCGTCCAGCACGCCATGGGGTACCCTCGGGAGTCCGACGTCCAGTAGCCAGTGGGACCGGGCCTGTAGCATGCTCACCTCCTAGCAGCTAAGGTCTACGTCCTACCCGCACTTGTTCCATCCGCAGGACGGGCACGCGATGCACCCCTCCTGCATCAGCACCGGCCCGTTGCAGTCCGGGCACCGCTGTAGGCCCATGAGAAGCTGTGGCACCTGCACGCCGTTGCCGTTGTGGCCGTTGGCGGACTTGGACTGCTCCTGGCCCGCCGGGGTCAGCCCCGGCTGAACAGCGTAGGCCGCTTTCAACCGCTCCTCTGTCTCGCTGCCGCCCAGGGCGTGTCGAATCATCACCTGGGCTACCGCGTCGGGCGCCGATAGAATCAGCTTGCCTTCGTCCCACGCCGGTTCGCTGGTGATACCCCGTAGCTGGTCGACCACCTCCACCGCCGGTATGCCGGAGCGCAGGGCTTGAGAGACCAGGCGTGAGATGGCCTCCAGGTACGCAGCATCGGTGCTTCCCGCCTTGCCGATCTGGGTGAATAGCTCGAAGGGATGCCCCTCGTCGTCGAAGTTGATGGTCACGAAGGCGTTGCCGTGGGCGGTCCGGACCCGCTCGGTCACGCCCCGGATGGACTTGGGCCGCTCCCGGGGCACCCGGACCGTGGGCTCCGCCTGCTGCTCCCGTTCCTTGCTGCCCGGCACCTCCAGCACCTGGGTGGGCTTGCTGCCGTCCCGGTAGATGGTGATGCCCGTGCAGTTGGTCCCGTACGCCATCAGGTAGGCGTTCTCCACGTCCTCCCGGGTGGCGTCGCTGACCATGTTGATGGTCTTCGACACGGCCAGGTCGGTGTGGGACTGGAAGACCGACTGCATCCGCACGTGGGCCTCGTAGGGGACCTCCATGGCCGTGGCGAAGAGCCGCTTCACGTCGGCCGGCACCGTGTCGATGCCCTGGACGGAGCCGGTCCGGACCACCTCGTCCATCAGCTCCTCGCTCCAGAAGCCCCGCTGTTTGGCCACGTCCTCCAGGTGGGGGTTGACCTCCCTGAGCTGCTTGCCGTCCAGCACGTTCTTGACGAAGGCCAGGGCGAAGACCGGCTCGATGCCCGACGAGGCGCCGGCGATGGCCGAGATGCTGCCCGTGGGCGCGATGCACGTTCGGGTGGCGTTGCGGATGGGCTCGCTGCCCTTGATGGAAGCCTTGAACCCTGGGTAAGCGCCGCGCTCCTTGGCCAGCTCCACGGACACCTCTCGGGCCGTGTCGTTGATGGCGCCCATCACCTGGTCGGCCAGCTTCAGCGCTTCGCTGTCCTCGTACGGAATGCCCATGAGGATTAGCGCGTCGTGCCACCCCATCACCCCGAGCCCCGTCTTACGGGTGGCCTGGACCGCGTCGTACACCTCTTGGGCCGGGAAGGTGTTCACCGTCACTACGTTGTCCAGGAAGCGGGCGCAGGTGCGCACCACCTCCCGCAGCGCGTCGAAGCCGAAGCTCGCGGCCTGCGACTCGCTGGCGGGTATGACGAACTTGGCCAGGTGGATGGAGCCCAGGTTGCACGCCTCGTATGCCAGCAGGGGCACCTCGCCGCACGGGTTGGTGCTTTCCAGCATCCCCAGGTGCGGCGTCGGATTGTTCCGGTTGGCCTCGTCGATGAAGTAGAGGCCCGGGTCGCCAGTGCGCCAGGCGCTGTCGACGATCTCTTTCCAGAGCCCCCGCGCGGAGACGGTCTCCATCACCTCGTGCGAGGCGGGGTCCACCAGCTGCCACTCCTCGTCGCGCTCCACCGCCCGCATGAAGTCGTCGGTCACCGCCACCGAGACGTTGAAGTTCTGGGCGGTCACGTAGTCGTCCTTCATGTGGATGAAGTCGTGGACCTCCGGGTGGGACACCGGCAGGATGCCCATGTTGGCGCCGTGACGCTTGCCACCCTGGGTGATCATGTCCGAGAGGCTGGAGAGCATCTTGAGCACGGCCACCGCGCCGCACGCCTTGCCCTGGGTGGTGGATATGCCGGAGCCCCTGCTGCGCAGCCGGCCGAAGGAGTAACCGAGGCCCCCGCCGTACTTCTGGATCATGGCGGAGACGGTGGCCGCGTGCATGATGGAGTCCATGGTGTCCTCGACCGGGATCACGAAGCACGCGGACAGGGTGCCAGCGCCGGTGCCGGCGTTGAACAGGGTAGGGGAGTTGGGCATGAACACGCACTCGGCCATCAGGTCGTAGAAGCGCTGGGCCCACGCCGCCGTCGCCGAGCCCTCCGGCTCGGCGACGGCGCGCGCCACCCGCCAGAACAGGTCCTGGGGCGTCTCGCCCTTCAGCAGGTACCGCGTCTGGAGGATGGTGATCGCGTTTTCAGTCAGCTGTGGTGTCGTGACCATGGGTGGGTCTCCTGCGTAAAGTCGCACCGCGCGGGTGCATGCAAACTTCTAGTCTCAGGTAGCGCTACGAGTCCTTTGCTTCAAGTAGTGTCCATTTACTTTCTATCGGCGTTTCCGTCAACAACCGCTTGTCTCACCCTTCTGGTTCTGCCGCCCCTCGCTGCTCCCTTGGCGCGCTGATGCGGGGCCTTCGTCCCCGGCGCGCTCGGGGCCTTGGCGGCACCGTCGGCTGGTCAGGAATCAAGGGTAGCTGGCCCTCCGTCGACGCTCTCGGCGCCTCCTGCATGGCCTCCTGGAGCGCTGCGATCTCGCGTTCGAACTCCGCTACGTCGTCGAAGTCGCGGTAGACGCTGGCGTAGCGGATGTAGGCTACCCGGTCCAGCTCTCGCAGCTTGGCGATGGTCAGCTCGCCGATGATCGCCGTCGGCACCTCCGCTCGGCCCAGCCGTTGCAGGCTGGCCTCGATCTCGTCCACCGCCTTCTCCAGCGTACCGGTGGGGAGCGGGCGTTTCACGCACGCTAGCCGGATGCTTCGACTCAGCTTGTCGCGGTCGAACTCCTCCCGGCGGCCGTCGCGCTTGGCCACCACCAGCGCTGTGCTCTGGATGCGCTCGTAGGTGGTGAACCGGACCCCGCAACTCAGGCACTCCCGGCGGCGGCGGATACCCTCGCCTGCGTCCCGGGAGTCGGTTACCCGGGAGTCGGTGCCGCCGCAGTAGGGACAGCGCATGGACTCTCTGCCTCCCGTTGAGCTACCCGGCGCTGTGGGCCTGGCGTGATGGGATCGAGCGGTAGCCTGCGGTAGGGAAGGACACACCGCAAGCCACCGGCTATCGCGGCACCAGACCCGGCGAGTTTCACCGGGTGAGATGCCAATATATAGTATTTTAAGGTGCGCCGACCACAATATGGTGGGCTAGCTTCAGAAGGTGGGGGGTATTCTGCGCGCCGCTTCCTGGTATGTCAAGAGGTGAACTGGGCAGATTCAGACAAAATGCCGGGGCATTGCAACTCCATGATACTACATGGGGTAGGGTAGTCGCAGCGACTGGCCCTGGAGTTCTATCGCTGTCACTCGAGGTTACGTCAATAGGTGTGTAAACGACATCAGGCAGCGACCTTCTCAGCCGTTGATTCAATGGCGATTCCATCCGCATACTGTGCACCGAGGTAGACGTCTTCGATCAACTCAGGGGCCTTCAGACGCCTGAAGCGCTGTTCGGCGACCATCAACATTTTCCAGATCACCGCTATCGCCCGATCGACCCTCTTGTAGCGCTTGGCGGCATCGGTCCGAAGCCTGAGGGCCGCGAAGGGTGATTCTACCGGGTTCGTCGTGCGAAGGTGCCCCCAGTGCTCCTTTGGGAAGTCATAGAAGGTGACCATGCGGTCCCAGTCCCGCTCCAAGGCCTCTGAGGCCGCCTCGTAGGAATGGTCGCCGCACCACCTGGTGAACACCGTCCTGAGCCGCTCAGCCTCTGTCCGAGTCGGCGCGTAGGGGATAGTACGCAGCATGAGCTTGGCCTGGTCCTGTTGTCGCTTTGGAAGCTTGGCGAGCACGTTTACGATCTTGTGGTTCCAGCAGCGTTGCTCTGCCGCCTGCGGATAGACGTTGCGCAGAGCTCCCCAGATGCCCAGGTGTCCGTCCCCAACCACCAGCCTCGAGCACTCCAGCCCGCGGCGCCTCATGCCCCCGAGCACATCGGACCAGTTCTCTGTGGACTCCCTGTATCCGGGAACAGCGCTCACCACCACCTTGCTCCCGTCGCTCAGGGCCGCCACCACCACCAGTACTGCCGCCTTCTCCTTCTCAAGACCAGCCTTGACGTAGACTCCATCCACCCACATGTAGACCACTTCCAGGTCATCTAGGGGCCGGCTGCGCCATTGGGCAAGCTCATCGTTCCACTTGGACTTCAACCGGGCCACCGTGCTCGCCGATACCGGTGCGTCCTCTCCCAGCAGCCCCCGCAAAGCCAGATCGAAGTCGCCTTCGGATAGACCGTGCAGGTACAGCTCGGGGATCAACTCAGCAACCTTCCTGGTCCTGTTGACGAACAGCGGCAGCAGCCGGCTCTCGAACTGCTCCTCGGTATCGCGGACTCGCGGCCGCCTCAGCTGTATCGTTCCCGAACTCAGCGTAAGCCTCCGGGCTCTGCCGTATCCGTTCCGATAGCCGGTATCGTTGTCCGAGTCGGATCTGAGCGCCGACTTCGCCCTTCCCAGAAACGCCGTCACCTCCTCCTCCAGCAACTCCTGGATCAGCCTCTGGACCTGGCTTCGCACCCAATCCTCCAACTGCTCCCACTCCGGCCTTGACTCCGACCTACTCTCAGTGCTTTCCTTCCTCATGGGCGGTCTATCTCCTCTCTTGGGCCTCGAGCCCGTGTTGTTCAGAGAGAGGGTACACCGCCTGACTGGTTACACACTTTTTGAAGATACCTCGCCGTCACGCCAGCTTGCGACGCAGCGTAGTCGCCTTGCAGGTCCGTTAGCTCGGCCTGTAACGCGTCGTGTTCATCCTGCGAAACGCCCCCGGCGCAGCCAGCGAGCGCGATGGATACCAGGAGCAACGACGCTATCGCGGTCAGCAGGTTTCGGTTTTTCATCAACGGGCCTCCTCCGTCAGGTGCTGGGCCCACTGTATTCGAGGTCCCTTAGCGAGACCTTACGAGGGCCTTATCAGTCCCTTAACGTTCCAAAAATGGAGTCCGTTGACAGTTGCAAGGACTTTGATCGGGTGCTAGTGTCCGATCCCGGCCTACAGAATACCCCACGCATTTGTTTGCTGCCGTTAGTTCCTTGATACGCTGAACCACTTGATCTCCGTGCGATATGGAACGGCTCTTGTTGCTGGGCTTAAGGGATGGTATACAGAAAACGACCCGCAAACTAATCTCTAAGCCATACTCTAGGAGGACCTTTCATGGGCACTGTTGGAAACTCTTTGATTAAAGGGATACCTCCCAAAGAAGTGAGCGGTAAGCTTGAAAGCTTTTACGCATACGAAGAACTGACTGCCGAATTCGCCAAGGCGGCCATCAATCGGTTGGGAGGGCAGGCGGAGATTTTCCTGAAGCCGCCCCTGACTGAAAAGATTGAAGACGCTGAGAGAAATGCAGCAAGGCTCGCAAACCGCATTGCCCGCTTGGGAGGGGCTATCCCCGCCGATCCCACCCGCTTTGTGGACGTGTCGCCCATTGAAAGTTATACATTGCCAGACCCCAACAACATGGGGCCATTCTTGGGGTATGCGCTCGAACAGGAACGTATGGCGATTCGCTTCTACAGTGACTTCCTCGAAGCGATAAAGGACAAGGACGTGATCACGTACTTCGAAGTCCTTGAAATACTCAAGAACCACGTCGACGGGGAAGACGAGATCGAAAACTTCATTGGTCAGGCCGGGAAGGACGGGACGCCTCAGTAAATGGCCCCCTGATCCGACCAGGTTGGCATGCTACCGCATCGGCATTCCGCGCTAGCTCGACGGTGCTGTGGCCGGGGCGGGAGTTGCGGGCGTTGGCTTTATGGGCCGCATCCAGGGAGCTCGGGTTCGAGCCGCCAGCGGTTCTCAATGAGTAGGAAAGGCTGCTCCAAGAGTTCCAGCCCAGGCGCTAGGTCGTCCACAACGCTTCCACGGCCGTCCGTGACCTCGACTTGGACGGACGATAGACCCTCGATGGCTGCCCTCAATCGGTCAAAGTCTTCCGTGGAGGAAGAGATGGTACCCAGAGGCGAGTCTTCAAGGGCCTGCACGAGCGCCTGCATCGAGCAGTACTGCTGAGCCCGGGGGGAGAGGTCCCCGTAGAGGATACTGCCAACGAGGCTGAGATCCAGGTTACCGTACGGCGCTAAGCGCCCCAGCGTGTTGCCAATGCTCGATAGCTTAGCTCTAAGTGCGTCTTCGAGCTCAGCGCCCTCTTCGTACTGCGTGAACGCTTTGAGACGCAACGCGGTCAGCATTAAAGACGCCGAGTCGCCCCCCGCGATGTAGACTAGCTCGAAATCTCCTTCAAAGGTCGAGCCGAGGGGTTGGTCAAAAAACCGGCCAAAGTATTCAATCCAATCGCCATCGACCTCGCCGTTATATGTCCGAATTTCGTCGGACCACCACCGGCTTTCATCGGCTTGAAAGTAGATGGTGCGCCTCATCTCAACTCCGTGTTCCCGCCGTGTCACTTCGAGCGTCGTGTACTCCGCGCCCCCGGGGTCGGAGCTGAGCTCAATCTCCACCATTTCGGCTAAGAAAGACTTGCCGGCAACGCCGCCCGGTGTGATGACGATTTCAAGACCGTCAGCCTCCAAAGAAACGGTGGGTGTGTCCCACCGGATTGCAGGGCTAGTGGCCGCAGTCGGGGAAGGCGTGACCGTCGGTGTGTTGGTCGGCGTCGGCGTGAGTGTAGGTGTTGGAGTGAGTGTCGGTGTCGGGGAAGCAGTCGGTGACGCGGTAGGCGTTGGGGTAGATGTCTGCTGGGGTGTGGCTGTAGCCGTGGGCGTGGGGGTTGACGTTGGTGTCGGCGTTGCAGTCGGTTCGGGGCTGCCGCAAGCGGCGACTAAAGCGAAGAGAGCAGCGCCACTTAACACAAACAGGCTGCGCCTTACTACGCTGGATACCCTAGGTGTTGCTCCCATCCCTTTCACAAATGCTCGCAGTGGTGGGCCCGCCAGGATTTGAACCTGGGACCAACCGGTTATGAGCCGGCCGCTCTAACCCCTGAGCTACGGGCCCACGGCGCTGCCGCTACGCAGCCTGGGTATAGCGTAAAGGATAGCCGCTGAGAATGGGAAGCCAAGCGGATGCGGAAAGCGTGCAGCTCGTACCGAGAAGAAAGGTAATCGCGAGGCTGAAAAGACCGAGCTCGGGGCGGTGTCCTGCTTAGGAGTCGGCGGGCTGGTCCGTCTCCTCGGTCTCGTAGCCCAGGTGCCGCAGCTCCTGCGCCAGCCGTTGGCCGGTCACGCCCATGCTCTCCAGGATCTGCCCGGCGGCGTCTTCCGGGTCGGCCATGAGGCCCTGGAGCAGGTGGCCTGTTCCCACGGTGCGCCGGCCGGTCTCCCGGGCCAGCCGCGCCGAGTGCTCGATCACCCGTCGGCAGCGGCGGGTCAGACCGCCAGAGCCCGTGTACAGCGACCCCCGGCGTCCGATGACCCCCTCCACCTGCGACCGAGCCTCGTCCAGGTCAACCCCTACGTTAACCATCGTCCTGGCCGCTAGCGCCTGCCGCTCCTGCAGGATGCCCAGCAGCAGGTGCTCCGTCCCCATGAACCCGTGCTCGAACCGCCTCGCCGCTTCCTGCATATGGGATAGCACCCGCCACGCGCTGGGAGTGAACCGTCCTGGAAGGCCTCGAATGGCGGCACGCGTCGACGGCCGAGGGGCACTTGCTCCGCCAGCGCCGGTCGCCGCCTGGCCCCGCCACGCCGGAGGGATGAGCCGCACGCTCAGGGTGGGGATCCACAGGAAGCCAAGGGTAACTCCGGCCATGAGCTGTGCCGGTATGCTGACCATGAAGGTAGGCAACCCTCCCCACGGGTCGACGCCAAACCGGCGCAGTGGGACCAGAAGGAGCAGGAGCAAGGCGCCCTCGACGAGGAGGTAGGGTACCCAGAAGAAGCGGCCCGTAGACTCGCGTGTCTGCGTGATGCCGACGTAGGCGATGCCGGCGCTCAGCATGGCCAGGAGCGCCACCAAGAGGCTAATCGCGTAGGCGCCGCCGCCCGAGGCGCTGCTGGACAACGGCCCGTGGCCCAAGACGCTGTCGGCGCGGTACGCGTAGTAGGCGACCACCAGGAACACTACGATGACCACCGCGGAGATTCCCACGGCGATGAGCAGTTGGCGCCAAGCCGTTCGGTCCATTTGCCGCTCCACTTCTCCTCGGCGCTCCGGAGCGCGCCGCATACAAACGCAGGCGGCATCTTACCATAGTGCTGCCGCTGGCTGAACCCGATAGGCGTGCGCACTCTCATCGCCTGGCACGCGAAGCTACCCGAAGGAGGCCAGCCCGCTACCCTGGCATAACCAGCCAGCGACGGGTAACATTACGGTTCCAGCCGGACAACCTCACCCGCAGCGAGGCGCCGATGACGCAGCACAAGGCCACCCGTACCGAACGCGATACCATGGGGGAAATGCAGGTGCCCGCCGACGCCTACTACGGGGCCTCCACCCAGCGCGCGGTGCTCAGCTTTCCCATCAGCGACCTTCGATATCCCCCCGACTTTATCCACATTCTCGGCCGCATCAAGCGGGCGGCGGCCAGGACCAACGTTGCGCTGGGGCTACTGGACCCCGGCATCGGAGAGGCCATCGTCGCAGCCGCGGGCGAGGTCGCCGAGGGGAAGCTGGACGGCCAATTCCCGGTGGACCTATTTCAGACGGGCTCTGGGACGTCCACCAACACAAACGCCAACGAGGTTATCGCTCGAAGGGCAAGCGAGCTCTCAGGCCAGGGGTCCGAAAAAAAGGTCCACCCCAACGACCACGTGAACATGGGCCAGTCGTCCAACGATGTGATCCCCACGGCTACCCACCTAGCCGCCGCCGAGGCGCTCCAATCGCTGCTTCTGCCGGCGCTGGAGCGGACACGAGAGACGCTGCAAGCCCAGGCCAAGACACTGTGGGGCGTGATCAAGACCGGCCGCACCCACCTCCAAGACGCCACGCCTATCCGGCTGGGCCAGGAGTTCCAGGGTTACGCCGACCAGCTATTGCAGGCCCGGGAACGGCTCCAGGCCCACGTGGAGGCGCTCGGCGAAGTAGCCCTTGGAGGCACGGCCGTTGGTACCGGCGTGAACGCGCACCCCGAGTTCGCCGGGCGGGTCTGCGGCCTGCTCAGTCAGGAGATGGGCCTGCCCGTCAAAGAGACGCCCTACCACTTCCAGGCCCAGGGCGCGCAGGACACTCTTCTCGCCGCCAGCGGTGCGGTACGGAGCGCGGCCGTCTCGTTGCAGAAAATCGCCAACGACATCCGCTGGCTCTCGTCGGGCCCGCGGGCCGGCCTGGGCGAGCTGGAGCTGCCCGCGGTGCAGCCCGGCTCCTCCATCATGCCGGGCAAGATCAACCCGGTGATCGCCGAGTCGTTGCTGCAGGTAGTGTGCCAGGTGGTCGGCAACGACGCGTCGGTAAGCGCGGCGGCCCAGGGGGGCTACCTGGAGCTGAACACCTATTGGCCCGTGGCTGGGTACAACCTGCACCAGGCCATTACCTTGCTGGCCTCGGCCACCGCCAACTTCGAGGCCCAGTGCCTGCGGGGGCTGAAGGCTACCGCCACCGGCCCCGAGATGGTGACGCAGGGCCTGATGCTCGCCACGGGGCTGACCCCGGCCATCGGCTACGACGCCGCGACGGCCATCGCCAAGGAGGCCGCCGCCACGGGCAAGACCATCCGGGAGTTGGCTAAGGAGAAAGCGGGGCTGACGGACGCGCAGCTGGACATGCTGCTGGACCCGGCGCGGATGACGGAGCCTGGCATTGTTGAGGGCACCGGAGGCGCCGGCGGTTAACAACGCACGGCGGCAGGGAAAGTGAGGGCCCGCTGGGCAAACTCAGATGCCCACGCCCCAGGTGCCCCATGTAAGGAGGCGTCTTTATGGACAACGCAACTCAAGAGCACGTCGATAAGAACCTCGAGACGACGATAGCAGACCTGAAGCGGCTGGCATCGCAGCCCAGCGTCAGTGCCCAGCGGCTGGGCGTGCGCGATTGCTCGGAGATGGTGGCCGAGGAGCTGACCAAGGTCGGACTCAAGGCCGAGATCATGCCCACCGCCGACTCCGACTATCCAGTGGTCTACGGCGAGCTCGAGGGCGCCTCCGACTACACGCTGCTCTTCTACAACCACTACGACGTGCAGCCGCCCGACCCGCTCGACCTGTGGGACTCTCCACCCTTCGAGCCCACCGAGCGGAACGACTACCTCTTCGGCCGGGGCATCTCGGACGACAAAGGCCCGTTCATCGCCCGCCTGGCTGCCATCAAGGCCATCCTCAGCACAAGGGGCCGACTCCCCGTGCGAGTCAAGTTCTGCCTGGAGGGGGCGGAGGAGATCGGCAGCCCCGGCTTCCACGACTTCGTGGACCAGCACCAGGGCCTGCTCAAGTCCGACGCGTGCATCTGGGAGGGCGGCGGCGTGAACTGGGACGGCCGGCCCCTGCTGACGCTGGGGGTGAAGGGCATGCTCTACGTGGAACTGTGGTGCGAGACCGCGGCGACGGACGCTCACTCCTCCTACGCGCCGGTAGTGCCCAACCCCGCGTGGCGGCTCATCTGGGCCCTGCAGACGCTGAAGGACGCCAAAGAGCAGGTCCTGCTTCGGGGGTTTTACGAGCGAGTCCGCCCCGCCCTGGAGGAGGAACTCGAAGCCCTTCGGTCGTTGCCGGACGAAACGGCCCGTTACCGGCAGGTGTTCGGCGTGGAACTGTTCCTGGGCGAGGCCACCGGGTTCGAGTCTCGCCGCCGGCTCATCATGGACCCCACCTGCAACGTGGCGGGAATGGTGGCTGGGTACACGGGCCAGGGCGTGAAGACGATCTTGCCCGCCACAGCCAAGGTGAAGGTGGACTTCCGGCTGGTGCCCAACCAGGACCCGCAGGAGGTACTCGCCAGCCTTCGAGCGCACCTGAACGAGCACGGGTTCAGCGACGTCAAGGTGAGCGTGCTCAGCGCGGAGCACCCCGCACGCACGCCGCTGAACGACCCCTTCGTGGGCGCCGTAGCCGAGTCGGCGCGTACGGTGTACGGCGGCGAGCCGTACCTGCAGCCCAACATGGCGGGCACCGGCCCCCAGTACCCCACTCAGCACATCCTGGGCGTTCCGGTGGCCTCCTGCGGCATCGACTATCCGGGCAACCGGATCCACGCACCCAACGAGAATATCCGCCGCGACTACTTTCGGCTGGGGGTCTTGCACACGGCGGAGCTACTGGAGGAGCTGGGGCGCCGCCACCCTCGCTAGCCCCAGACACGCACCAACCACAAGGAGTGACACATGCCGGTCATCATCCTGCTGGGCCTGGCTATCGCCGCTATGATCATCGTGAGCTGGTGGCGCATCTACACTCGCATCGGCTGGTCTCCGTACCTGGCCTTGCTCATGCCCATCCCCATCGGCGGCGCGGTGGTAGTGATGTATGTCGCGTTCAGCCGCTGGCCCATAGAGGAACGGATGGAGGCCCTGGAGACCGACCTGAAACGGCTCCGCGGCGAGCTATAGGGGTCCTCTGTAACGCTCTCTTGCAAGCCTCATCCGCGGTCATTCCGAGCGACGCACTGTCATTCCTCGCTCCGCTCGGAATCTCGTTTCCTGCCCCTGGTCCTAGACTCTTCACGGCCTACCCCAAACGAGACCCTTCAGCCATCCGCCTTAGGCGGACTCCTTCAGAATCTTCCATGCTCTGAACAGGGCACCGGAGAGGATGAAAATGGGGCTCCACGAAAATCCCTTCCCCGCTAAGGGGGGAGGAAGTTGTCTGATACGCCTGTTTTCATGGCAATGACGGGCAGTGAAAAGCTCAGGAGCGCATACGAGGAAGGCCTCTTCAGCCAGATGGCAGCACCCGGGCCAGCCCTATTACCAGCGCCACGAGTAGCAGAAGCCCCAGGACCAGCCACGGCATGGGCCGCCTAACGACGGGCTGCCGTCGCCTCCGTCCACCCCGCCTGCGGTCGCCTGGGTTCACGCCGCACCTGCTCTCTTAGCTTCGTTCGTCCTTCGATGCGCGCAGGATGAACGGGAGTAACACGCTCCTGAAGATAGCCTATTTCCGTTCGACACGCGTAGGCCCTACCGAGGGAGATGCGGCTGGGTCGGGGCGGGTGGGAAAGCAGGCCAGGCGCCTGTCAGGCTAGCGGCAACCCCGAACGAAGCATGGGAGAAAACTGCCTGTGTCATTCTGAGCGCAGCGAAGAATCCCTCACCCTTGCCTTCCGAGAGATTCTTCGTCTCGATTGCATCGGGACTCAGAATGACAGAGGTATCTTCAAAAAGTGTGTAAACAGTCAGGCGGTGTACCCTCTCTCTGAACAACACGGGCTCGAGGCCCAAGAGAGGAGATAGACCGCCCATGAGGAAGGAAAGCACTGAGAGTAGGTCGGAGTCAAGGCCGGAGTGGGAGCAGTTGGAGGATTGGGTGCGAAGCCAGGTCCAGAGGCTGATCCAGGAGTTGCTGGAGGAGGAGGTGACGGCGTTTCTGGGAAGGGCGAAGTCGGCGCTCAGATCCGACTCGGACAACGATACCGGCTATCGGAACGGATACGGCAGAGCCCGGAGGCTTACGCTGAGTTCGGGAACGATACAGCTGAGGCGGCCGCGAGTCCGCGATACCGAGGAGCAGTTCGAGAGCCGGCTGCTGCCGCTGTTCGTCAACAGGACCAGGAAGGTTGCTGAGTTGATCCCCGAGCTGTACCTGCACGGTCTATCCGAAGGCGACTTCGATCTGGCTTTGCGGGGGCTGCTGGGAGAGGACGCACCGGTATCGGCGAGCACGGTGGCCCGGTTGAAGTCCAAGTGGAACGATGAGCTTGCCCAATGGCGCAGCCGGCCCCTAGATGACCTGGAAGTGGTCTACATGTGGGTGGATGGAGTCTACGTCAAGGCTGGTCTTGAGAAGGAGAAGGCGGCAGTACTGGTGGTGGTGGCGGCCCTGAGCGACGGGAGCAAGGTGGTGGTGAGCGCTGTTCCCGGATACAGGGAGTCCACAGAGAACTGGTCCGATGTGCTCAGGGACATGAGGCGCCGCGGGCTGGAGTGCCCGAGGCTGGTGGTTGGGGACGGACACCTGGGCATCTGGGGAGCTCTGCGCAACGTCTATCCGCAGGCGGCAGAGCAACGCTACTGGAACCACAAGATCGTAAACGTGCTCGCCAAGCTTCCAAAGCGACAACAGGACCAGGCCAAGCTCATGCTGCGTACTATCCCCTACGCGCCGACTCGGACAGAGGCTGAGCGGCTCAGGACGGTGTTCACCAGGTGGTGCGGCGACCATTCCTACGAGGCGGCCTCAGAGGCCTTGGAGCGGGACTGGGACCGCATGGTCACCTTCTATGACTTCCCAAAGGAGCACTGGGGGCACCTTCGCACGACGAACCCGGTAGAATCACCCTTCGCGGCCCTCAGGCTTCGGACCGATGCCGCCAAGCGCTACAAGAGGGTCGATCGGGCGATAGCGGTGATCTGGAAAATGTTGATGGTCGCCGAACAGCGCTTCAGGCGTCTGAAGGCCCCTGAGTTGATCGAAGACGTCTATCTCGGTGCACAGTATGCGGATGGAATCGCCATTGAATCAACGGCTGAGAAGGTCGCCGCCTGATGTCGTTTACACACCTATTGACGTAACCTCGTGACGGCCCTGCAAGACGACTACGCTGCCCTACAAGCTGACCTGACCGCCTTGCAAGACGACTACGCTGCGGCACAAGCGGGCCTGACCACCCTGGCTGTCCTGGAAACGGACTACGCCGCGGTTGCGGGGATACGCGAGCTCGATGTGGAAATCCGTGACCTCCGCAGTTCCGCGGATATCAAGTTCGCGCTGGCCTTCGCCGCGGTAGGACGGTCTAGGCAGGCAGACTGGGACCCGGTTCGCGGTCCCGGCCTGGTAGCAACAGCAACGGGACGCCTAGAAGAGTTCATCGAGGACGCTCAGGAGCTGAAGGCAAAGATACTCGTGCTGAGCAAACAGGTGCCCGCTGACACCCGTTCGGTGTATGAAAAGTCGGCGGAGCTCTACGAGGCCAAAACCCAAGAAGCACGGTCCCTCAAGGAGCTCGTGGAGGGCACTTCTTCCCAGCGTGCCATCGCAAGTGAGGCCTTGAATGCTTACTTCTCTTGCGTTGTGGTTACAGATGACCTGGTGAGCGAGTGGACCTCCCAGCTTGATGAAGCGATCGCGCACCATCAGGCGGGGATAGCCATACTCAGCGAAGCCGAAGAGAGTACTCCCGAGCTAAGCAGTAAGTTCAGCGAAGCCATAGCGGAGCTCGAAATCCTCATAGGACAGGCGACCTTGCTAAAGGAGGACCCCACGCCCTCGTCCAGCCTTACAACCGACGCTGACGACCACGGCGACTCGATCTCCGAGGCCACTCAGGCGGAGGTGCCCTGCGCTATCGCCGGCGTCATCGGCAACACAGGCGACCTGGACTACTTCGCGTTCCAGGCCGAGGCTGGCACCCCCTACTCAATAGATACTACAGGAGGTACGTCGGGGGGCTTTTATGTCAACCTCTACAACTCCCAAAGCCAGCACTTGAATTCAGGGCAGGGCAGTATCGGCTACACCGCCACGTCCTCGGGGCCCCTCTACGTTCTGGTGCAGGTGTACGGCGGCGAGACCGGCCCCTACACGCTGTCGATCTCCGTACCGGAGGACGACTACGGCAACGCCATCTCCAGCGCCACCGCGATAGCGGCGCCGTCCTCCACGGAAGGGAGCATCGAGTACCAAGGCGACCGGGACTACTTCTCGTTCCCGGCTGAGGCCGGCACCACCTACGCCATCACGGGTACGCCCGGTACGTTGGGGTTCTCCTACTTCTACCTGTATAACTCATCCGGCCAGTCATTGGCTTCGGGGAATCTGGGCCAGGAGCCCATCGTCTATACCCCCACGTCGTCGGGGACCCTCTACGTCCAGATGGAGAGCTACAGCAACGAGACCGGCTCCTATACGCTGGCGCTCTCGGTACCGCAAGACGACTACGGCAACTCCATCTCCGGCGCCACCGCGGTGGCGGTGCCGTCGTCCACGGACGGGAGTATCGACTACCAAGGTGACGATGACTACTTTTCGTTCTCGGCCGAGGCTGGCACCACCTACGCCATCACGGCTACGGCTGGCACTTTGGGGTTCTCCTACTTCTACTTGCATAACGCCTCCGGTCAGCAGCTGGCTTCGGGGAATCTGGGACAGCAGCCTATCGCCTATACCGCCACCGTTTCGGGGACCCTCTACGTCCAGATGGGGAGTTACAGCAACAATACTGGCTCCTACGTGCTGTCGCTTTCCGAACCAGAGGACGACCACGGCAACTCTATCTCCAGCGCCACCGCGGTAGGCGTGCCGTCGTCCACGGATGGGAGCGTTGAGTATGTCGGCGACCGGGACTACCTCTCATTTTCGGCCGTGTCCGGCACCGCCTACCTCATCGAGGCCACCCCTGGCACGTTGGGGTTCTCCTACCTCTACGTGCATAACGCTTCCGGCCAGCAGCTGGCTTCGGCTACCATCGGGAAAGGGCAGGCGCCCCTCGCCTATACCGCCACGTCGTCGGGGACCCTCTACGTCCAAGTGCAGGGGATCAGCAACTACACCGGGACCTATGAGCTATCGCTGTCCATACCGGAAGACGACCACGGCAACGCCAACTCCAGCGCCACCGCGGTGGAGGCGCCGTCCTCCACGGACGGGGGCATCGAGTACCAGGGCGACCGCGACTACTTCTCGTTCCAGACCCAGGCAGGCACCACCTACGTCATCGCGGCCACGCTGGGCACGTTAGGGAGCGCTTATATCAGTCTGCCTACCGGCTCCACGGGCTTGGCGCAGCCACAACCGAGCTCGGGGGCTAGCCAGACGTATACCGCCACCACGTCTGGGACGCTCTACATCGCGGTCCAAGGCTCCGGCCGCACCGGCACCTATACACTGGGGATCTTCGTCTTCGGTGCTGACGGCTAGACTTCTCGGCAGCTGACGTTGAGGGGCTTGCCGCCCGCGAAGACTATCGTCGGGTACGCTAGGATGGCCTGGACCGCCTGAGCCTGGGTGCCAAGTAGAGCGTAGAAAGTTCGAGGGGCGTCCACTCCAGCCGTCATCGCTCAGCATCCTGAGTCGCTAATCCGCTCAATAAAAGTGAGGAGCGTTGCAGAGCCCTCCGAAGGAGTCCGGAGTCCTTCGGACCGTTCATGGTTCGACAGGCCTGTCCTGAGCGAAGTCGAAGGGCTCATCACGAACGGGGAAAATCCGCTCGTCCTGTCCGATGATGTCCCGACGAGTCGGGGCTCATCGAGACTCTCGACAAAGTCGGAGAGCTTGTCGAGGGACGAGCGGATTAGTCCCGCCAGGTCCCGAGCGGTCGGGACAGGTCGGGACTGACTCACCAAACCAGATAGGGAGCCGCCATGCCGACGCGGAAGGACCGCGGCAGACGCAAGACTGATCGGCCGGCCACGCCCGCCGACATCCTCGCGGCGCACACCCCGGACGTCCGCGCCCTGGCCGAGGCGCTCCGCAAGCTTGTCCTCGAAGCTGTCCCAAACGCCCGCGAGGTGGCCTATCCCGTCTGGCACGGAGTTGGCTACCATCATCCAGACAGTGGCTACTTCTGCGCTGTCTTCCCCCAGGCCGATGGCGTCAAGCTCGGCTTCGAGTTTGGCGTCCTGCTCCCCGACCCGAGCGGGCTGCTGACGGGTTCCGGAAAGCAGGTGAGGTACGTGACGCTCCGGGAAGGCGACGCGTTACCGGCCGCGGAAATCAAGAAGCTGCTCCGCTCAGCCATCGGCTTGCCGAACGAAAGGGCAGCAAAGCTATGGCTGATAAAATCGCGCTCGGTCCCGACGAAGCCGTAGGGCAAAGGTAGGACCACCCCAAGGACCTTCACCAGGTAGTGACTGGGAGCCGCCAACGTACATGCTCGCCAATGAGTTCACCCAAAGGATTTCGGACGTCTACGGCGCGGCAGGGGCCGAGTGGCTCGGCCGGCTTCCGGACATCGTTGCGCAGTGTGAGTGGCGGTGATCGCTGAAGGCCATGCCACCGTTCGCTCCCGTGTCGTATGTGGCCCTGGCGGTCCGCGCCGACGGCACGGAAGTGGTCTTGAAGCTGGGAGTGCCGCACCATATGCTCACGGCGGAGATTGAGGCGCTCCGCCTCTTCGACGGCCGCGGGATTGTCAAGCTGCTGGACGCGGACCCTGACCTCGGCGCCTTGGTCCTGGAGCGGCTAAAACCGGGCGCGCCCCTAGCGGACCTGCCGGACGATGCGCAGGCGACCTCCATCGCGGCGGAGGTTATCGAACGGCTGCGCCGGCCCGCGCCGGACGACCATCCGTTCCCGACAGTCGCGGAGTGGGCGGCAGGGCTGGGCACGCTGCGAAGCTGGTTCGACGGCGGGACGGGCCCGCTGCCGGCCCCGCTGGTGGAGAGGGCCGAGGCGCTCTTCGCGGAGCTTACCGCTACCATGGGTGAGCCCGTGCTCCTCCACGGCGACCTGCACCACGATAACATCCTCTCGGCTGAGCGTGAACCGTGGCTCGCCATCGACCCCAAGGGCGTGGTTGGCGAGGCTGAGTACGAGGTAGGCGCGCTGCTGCGCAACCGACTCTTCAAGCAACCCAAGCCAGCGGTGGCCCTGAGCCGGCGGGTTGACCAACTCGTCGAGCGGCTGGGGTTTGACCGAGCGCGCGTGGTGGGTTGGGGCCTTGCCCAAACGGTCCTCTCGGCGTGGTGGAACTACGAGGACCACGGCCGCGTAAGGGAGGAGTCAATCGCCTGCGCCGAGCTCATTGCTGGGCTTTGATAGCCCGCAGGGCCTCACGTAATACACTTTTATAAGCTTTTCGTTGCTCTTGAACTTAAAGTTTGGAACTTGCGCTTCATGTTCTCTAGGGCCCAATATGGGCGGGCGTAGAAGGCTGGTCCGTGAACAACCCGAGAATCTTTCAGAAGCTACTTCCCTTGTTCTCTGACTGTAGACCGTCAGCGATAATGGGACACATATAAGGGTAGGAAAACCCGAGAGTCGGAGGGTGGTGTGAGCTCCTGAAATGAGGGTAGAGCTACCCACAGAAAGGAGCAGATGTGTCCCAATTAGAAGTAAGCAAAGCAGAGGCCGCCGAGGAACGAAGCGAGCAGACCAGGTCTTTCGTCCGCACAGTGAAGGCGGCTGCCCGACGTAAGTACACCCCCGAAGAGAAGATCCGAATTGTTCTGGAGGGCTTCCGCCGCGAGGTCACAGTCAACGACCTGTGCCGGCGGGAGGGGATCAAGCCCCACTCCTACTACTCGTGGACCAAAGAGTTCATGGAGGCGGGCAAGGAGAGGTTGACCCGTGACTCGGTTCGGGACGCCACTCAGCATGAGGTAGGGCAACTCAAGCGAGAGAACGGGGAACTCAAGGAGCTAGTGGCCGATCTGTCGCTGGAGGCGTACCGTCTCAAAAAAACGGCCATCCCCATGCCCCAGGACGCCACCGGTACCAGCGGATGAGCGCCCCGGAGAAGGCAGAGGTAGTTACCAAAGTATCCTCGTCTCCCCTCCCCAAGCGAAAGGTCCTCAGAGAGCTGGGCATCCCTAAGAGCACCTACTACCGGTGGCTCAGACGCCAAGACCAACAAGGACTTGAGGACCGACCAGGAGGCGATCAGCCACCATGGAACCGTCTTACTATTCAGGAAGAACGCTCAGTCCTGTTATCAGCCAGGGAGATGCCAGAGCTGAGCTGCCGTCAGCTGGCCGCGGGGATCACCGACAACCAGGGCTTCTCAGTCTCAGAGTCCAGCGTCTACCGTATCCTGGGCAGGGAGGGCCTAGTGAAGAGGCCTGAGATGCGGTTGGCCGCGGGGAAGGAGTACCACCGCAAGACCACAGGACCTCACCAGATGTGGGCCACCGATGCCTCATACTTCAGGGTGGTTGGGTGGGGCTACTACTACCTGGTCACCGTTATGGACGACTACTCCCGCTTCATCCTGGCTCACAGGCTTCAGCAAGGTATGACGGCCGACTCCTTCATCGAGGTGGTCCAGGATGCTGTGGACACGACCAGCATGGACCAAGTTCCAGTCACAGACCGCACCAGGCTGCTGAGTGACAACGGTCCAGGCTATGTCTCAAGAGCATTCAGGGACTACCTGGGGATGGTTGGCATCAAGCACATCCTAGCAACTCCTTTCCACCCTCAGACCAACGGGAAGCTGGAGCGCTACCACCAGACCATCAAACGGGACGTCAACCAGGTGCCTTATGAGTTGCCCGCCGACCTTGAGGCTGCTATCGCGGCCTTCGTCAGCTACTACAACTACCGGCGCTATCACAAGGCTCTGGGCAACGTGACACCATCAGACGTGCTCAAGGGAAGACGGCAAGAGATCCTACAACGCAGGAAGGAGGTGAAGGCTCAAACCACCGAACGGCGATGACGCTACAACAGGGCCCTCAGGGAGCTCGCCAGACCTCCATCCAGCCCCTGATCTCTCGGCTCCCAATGTGTCCCACTTTTGCTGGTTGCTAACAATCACCTCCTTGCGCTGAACGCAAAAAGCCCCGTGCAAATCTGCTGCACGGGGCCACGAGGGCACTATTGTGCGGGCCACTAGGGCACTAGGTTAATTCTAGTCTCCCTCATCAGTTGGTGTCAAGGCCATGATTCTTCCAAGAGGGTCTAATCGAACGATGGGCCTCGGTATCACCCAATCCCGGCCCTGCTTGTAGGCCCCCTTGATACGACCAGCTATACAAAGCTGCCGGACGCGAGTGTCTGAAACACCCAGCTCCTTTGCAGCTCCAGCCGAGGTGACAAGATTCGCGGGGGATTGGTTCGTAGAGGTCATGGCTAGGCAGGAGTAGCTCCCGAGGGAATCTTCAGAGTCACGTAGGCCACCATCTCTCCAGGTTCGAGCTCCAGATCTTCTGCTGAGCTGGGTTTGGGGATCTGATCACCATCTGCCAAAATCAACTCCACAAACTCGGCGAGCACCTCTTCGGCCCCGGCCAGAGCCTCATCCACTGTTCTGCCCATGGCAACGCAGGCGCCCGGTATATCGGGAATGACCACGCCATAGGCCCCCTTTTCACCATCTATGACTGCTGGATATTTCGTCATCTCTCTCATCTCCTAAATCCATCCGGCTGCCTTAGCGATATCGCGGGCGACTCTCTTGCTGAGGGTGGTATGCCGAGGAACGCTTATGCGGCCCTTCCGATCTGGGTGGGCGTACTTTGAGTGCTTCCCGCCTGGTATTAGCACCCATCCCTCACGCTCAAGTCTCTGGACTACCTTACGCTGGTTCAATTCTATCATGCAGATATTATATTACGCTAGCGTAAGCTTGTCAAGGGTTTCAGGGGCCCAATTTCGCACTCGAGGCGGCTCTCTCAGCTTGACAGTTTAGGGTTGATACGGCGGCATCGGGGGCATCGGATCACCAGTCCGGGGGGCCACCCTATGGACGGCAACCTCTCGGCCAGCACCTTGCGGCAATCCGGGTGCCAGCACCGAGAGCGCTGGTCGGGCTTGGGTACCGCTATTCGCTCAGCCATCGGCTTCCTCGATGACCGGGATGGCGACACAGCGGCAGAGTATGTCCGATCCAGGGTGACCCACTCCGGGCGCGGAGTCCCAGCTTTGACGGGTGCCGTTGAGGGCAACATGAGTAGCCCTGACCCGCTCGTCCTCAGCGGTCCGCCAGGTGTACTCCTGTATCCCTAGCTGCCGGTGTCTCGCATGGGTAAACTGACCAACGGCCTTGCTGGTCTGGTCCCTGGTCAGGCGGCGCAGGTTGCTGCCCGATACCTTGAACTCTCGGCTCAGCACCTTCGATAGCGCCTGCTGGTCAAAGGGCTGCTGCGCAAACGTCTCGCTCACCCGCTGGTACAGCGCTCCGTGGAACCGCTCAGGAATCGTCCGAATGAGGGAGATGTTCTCCTGACGCCACGCCGACATCAGCGGCTCGATAGCCGAGTCCAAGAGCCTGGGCCGTATGTCTATACCCAACGCCGTCCTGAAGGTCTGAATGAGCCTTCGTTTATGGTAGCCCGACACCCTGGCAGAGTGGGCCGCCACCTCCTCCTGGACCAACCCCGCCATGCGCCAGCGACGAAACACCCCGTCAATAATTTCTAGTGCCAACGACGCGGCTGAAGCCTCGGACAGGCCAGAGCGAAGCTGGGCCATGAGCGGAGCAAGGACAAGTCTTCGCAGAGTCCTGTCATACACCCGCTCGTCCAGCCGTCTGGGTCCTACGCCGTTGACCTTCCGTGCCATCGACTATTCCATCTCCTCAAGCTCGCCAAAGATCGGGTCACCGCTCAGAATGATGCGTCCCTCGTTCTCGTCGATGATGCCCCCCTGAACCGCAACATTCACCGCCTCGGCCCGCAGCTTGGCCGCCGTCGCCTGAGCGACCTCCCGATTCGAGCGGTCGGTGAGCGACTCCTGCATCTCCGCTATCTCAGCGGTGTCGAACCTCAGCACCACATCCTGATAACCCCTGGGCAACGTGGGGACGAACTGCTCCTGCATCTCTGAGGCCAGCAGGTCCCACTCCTGCGTTACCGTGTTGGCGTAGAAGTCCTTGATGGCCGCCTCACGATTGCTGAACGTGGGGTGCTGTGCGCCGGCCATCAGCTCCTCCGGCACCCCTAAGCTATCGGCAACCTGCTCCTTGGCAAGCTGGATGCCCTGGATGAACTCCATGTCCCGGTTGCTAAGGCCGAGGTTCTGGACGCTGCCCTGACCTGGAGCGATGATGGGGCGCTGTGCGTTCTCCATCCCGCTGTAACGGTCTGCCAACCGTTCCTGGAACAGCTCAATGTCGCCTTGCTCCGGACTTTCGAGGAAGAAGGCCAGATTGCTGACTAGGAGGCCGTGCTTGAATAGCTGGTGGTTGAACTCCACCATGTCAAGCTGCATCTGCACCCAGCCGCGCACCGCCTCCAGTGGAGACTGCCCCTTGAAGTGGTCCTGCGGGTTGAAGTAGCGGTCCCAGATCACCTCGTCGGGCAGCATGGCAAACCGCGAGCCGTGCGGGTCGTTTATGTATCCTTCTATCGTCCCGTCCTTGGCCACTACGACCTTCACCTTGTCGGGTCTGAGAGGCCATATCTCCCATGCCGCAGGGTCGGGGGAGCCGCCCTTGTTAATCCACCTGAACGATTGCCCCCAGAGGCACAGATACGTCTCTACCGCACGCCACATGCGGCTACGGGTCCAGTCCTGATTCACCCGGTCAAGGAGTCCCTGCACAGGGTCGGCCTCACCCACCCACTCCAACTCATCGTCAGAGTCCTGGCGGTAGACCTTGAGCCGGGCGCGGGCAACGGCGTCAGACCTGAGCTTTATCGCCCTGTAGACCGGGACAGAGGTGCGGTAGTAGCCCTCCACACCACCCGACTGTCTCTTACCGAGGTTGTTCAGCCACTCCTCGATCTGCTTCGTGGCAAGCCCCACTCCACTGCTCACCTGGGACATGGCGGCGTAGGGTTCGTTGGCGCGCTGGACGCCGCCTCTGGGCCGTCTCACCAAGCCCAACATGCCCCGCATCGCCAGCATCTGTCGTTCAAGTATCATCGTGTGTCCTCCTTCTTAGGCATCGGGCGCCTTCTGATACCATGATGCCCAATACTCTGGCTCCTGGCGCTGGAGCATGTGCTGGACGATAAATGACTGAAGAGTGTGTATAGCTCCGTAGAATTCCGCACTATTCGCACACAGTCCCCAATCACTGGTTACAATCTCTTGGAACTTCAAAAGCGACTCTGACGCCCTCTCCTCGTGCTCACTGAGCGGCATCCCTATCCCTCTTTCTCAGGCACCGGAAGCCTCCTTACTGCAAATGTATCCTGTGCCCTCCACCTATACATAGAATCCGCCGATGCCTCCGGCCCTGCCCATGAACTGCGTGAGACAGCCGACGAAGGCGTCCACCTGGTCGTCGTGTACGCCGTTGGGGAAGGCCGCGAGCTCCTCGCGGAAAGCCTGAAGCCACGGGGCCGTCTTCGGCAGCATGACCTTCTTGGCCTCCACTGTGCCCGTCACCTTGTTCGCCCTCAGAACCTTATCTCCCACGGGCTTGACTGGCAGCACCGGCAGCCTGGTCTCGCGCCGTAGACTCTGCACCACCGACTGCCCGCTGGCCGCGTCCTCGACGAAGATAGCCGAGGGGTTGTGCTCCTTGGCCTGAGCCTGCATAGCCTTCAGCAGGTCTGGATACTCAACCCGATCTCTCCACACATCCAGCACCGCGTAGCCGTTGGGAGTCGTCGTCATGGTGCAGCACGCAGAGTAGTCGTTCTGCTGTCCGGTCTTGAAGGCCGTGTCCCAGAACTGGAACACCCGCTCTCCCGGCTCCACCTTTTCCTCGAAGGCCCACCACTGGTCCCGGAACACGCTGCCCCCCTGTCGGGACGGGCGCTGCTGGTAGAGCCCCGGCCATTCCTGGGGACCGATGTCCACCCTGGCCGCGGCCAGGGAAGCCGTGTCGTACCGCTCAGGCCACAGTGGCGCGTCCTCCTCTCGCCCCAGGGGGTCACCTGGCTCGGCCAGTGCTGGAAGCCGTAAGTGCTGCCATCGGTCACTCGCTTCCTCTCCCTCCAGGAAGTCGTCGCTCAGCAGTCGGCCTATGAGGTCGTCTTCATGCCAACGCGTCGCGACGATGATGACGGAGTCCCCCGGCTCCAGCCTCGTGCGAGCCGTCGAACGCCACCACTCCCACAGATGGTTGCGCATCGTGATGCTGTCCGCTTCCTGCCGGTTCTTGATAGGGTCATCCAGAATCAGCAGATCGAAGCCGTACCCCGTGAAGGGGCCGCCGACGCCGGCGGTCATCATTCCGCCTCCCGCTGATAGCTGCCACTGCGACGCCCTGTTCAGGTCGTCCCGAACCCGAAGGCCCATTTGCAACTGGTTCTCTATCACCGAGTCCCTAGCCTTACGGCCCCAGGTCCCAGCGAAGTCGGCGGCGTAGCTGGCCAGGCCCACGCTCTTCCACGGCCAGTTTGCCAGAAACCATACCGGCGTCCAGTGAGAGAGCAGTTCACTCTTTCCGTGTCTCGGAGGCATGGAGACGATGAGGCGCAACGGCCTCTCAACCAGGGATGCCACCCTTCGGGAGATCAGGTCCAGGTGAGGTTGGCGCACCCAGCGCCCCCCTGACCACCTAGCCGCCGTCGCCGCTGGGCTGGCTCTCCAGGCGTTGGCTAAGAGCATCAAGCGTGTCTCTTGCCTCTGGGTCGTTGAGAGCATCCAGTATCACCTTCATGTCCGTCTGTATAGGCCCGCCGTCCTTGCCGCTGTGCTCCACGTCGTAACGCTCTCGGTACTTCTCCGGGCGGCGGCGGCTCAGGAACCAGCGCGCCGTCTGCATGTCGCCCTGCAAGGCAGCGTTGGTGACGGCCAACTCGATGGCGTCCAGGGCCTGTTCTTCGGCCTCAGTCCACAGGGCCGCGAACTCAGGGTTCCCGTCCCGGCGCCTGTAGACCGTCGAGCGGTCAACCTCCGCCTCGCGGCAAGCCGCCGATACGTTGGCATGGGCAGAGAAGGCTGCCAGGAAGTCGTCCTCCCACTTCCGTGCTTTGGTGCCACGTCTCGCGCGTGTCATTGTTGCACCTGTTGCACTGCCAACAACTGCCGCCCGATGAATTCCGTGAAGGCTGGCGGGATGGCCTGGGTGAGCTCGTCGCGCTTCATCCAGTCAATGCCCATGGCCTCGGCTGCCAGCCGCCAGCCCTTGGGGTGACCAATGCCAACGCCGTTGTCATGAGCACCGTTCCTTTGCCAGCGGGCAAAGGAATTCGCGGGCTGCGTCAGACCACCGCTGTCCCGGCCAGCAGATTCACGGTAGGCCATCTTGCCGCGACGCCTCCACAAAGCGCCAGATCACCACGTCTCCTTCAGATCTGCCAAGCAGCCAGCGACGTGCTTGGTAGCCTCCGGGGGGTTTCTGTTTAAACATCATCTTGTACTCTCCTTTCAGCATAACACGAGATGTGGTAGAGATCGCGGTGAGGTCTACGAGCGGCGTCGCCGACCACTACCCTAAGCGGGCGTGGCGCGGCCCGACGGTCACGGGGGCATTAGCGGAGGACAGGTTTGGTTTGAGGAGGAGCGAACGGCGACCTTGTGGGTCGCCGAGAGGGGGTAAGCGGGCGACGCTAGTCTGCGCGGCCCGCTAGGGCTAAGTGGAGAGGGCGGGGAGTAGGATCAGTCGGCTCTTAGGGGAGTAGGGGTCGCAGCCTTTTCTGTCATCTTCTCGATGGGTTCCAGGCGCAGCCGTAGACCCAGGGCATGGGCTATCTTCATCACCGTGGCGAGAGATGGGTTGCCGTCCTCGGACAGCGCTTCGTAGAGATGGCCCCGATTGAGCCCTGTATCGCGGGCCAGGGCGCTCATCCCTTTGCTCTTGGCAATCGCGCTGAGAACCGAGCAGATGACAGTGCCATCCCCAGGGTCCTCTTCAGCCGCGGCCTCTAGGACTCCACGAGCTCGTTCCTCAGAGTCGATATAGTCTTCCAGTTTCCAGACTGTATAAGTCTCAGTCATGCCCTATTCCTCCACCGCAACAGAAACTGGCGTCGGGGCAGCAGGTGGAATGCCATGCTCTGCGCACGATTCAAGATATACGTCGATAGACAGAGCAAACTCACGCTTCAGGCCGTCAACGTCTCTCGCGTAGGCGTTGGCCACAGAGTAGGAACCGCTGTTGATAACCGATGCACACAACTCGTCTACTGAGTCGTCATACTCTATGCCCGCCACATAGCCTTTATATTCCAGCATGTCTAGCCCTCCCTAATACTTTCGATGAATTCGGCGATCCTGCGAACAGAGCCTCTCGGCGCTTCCGGTTGCGGGTGTGGCCGATGCACTACGATAGACGCATTGCCTTTGCGGAACAGTACACGCGATCCTCTACGCTCCACAATCTCAACCCCTAACGCTGCCACGAGAGCCGCGATCTCGTCCCACCGAATATCCGCTGGCGTAGGCATTGCCTGTACCCGCTCTAACGTCCTCTGATGCCGTCTCCTTAACATGCTCTAATTGTACGCTATAGCGGGCAGTATGTCAAGGGGTATAGCATAGTTGAAAGCTGTTGACAACCACAGTTGAACACTGTATTCTAGGACTATGAACGACATTCAAGAGCTTCTGGCACAGCTACGAGAGAGGAAGTGGACCGACGCGGCCATCGCGGATGAGCTGGGGGTACACCTGGTTACGGTGTGTAGACCGTCAGCGATAATGGGACACATATAAGGGTAGGAAAACCCGAGAGTCGGAGGGTGGTGTGAGCTCCTGAAATGAGGGTAGAGCTACCCACAGAAAGGAGCAGATGTGTCCCAACTAGAAGTAAGCAAAGCAGAGGCCGCCGAGGAACGAAGCGAGCAGACCAGGTCTTTCGTCCGCACAGTGAAGGCGGCTGCCCGACGTAAGTACACCCCCGAAGAGAAGATCCGAATTGTTCTGGAGGGCTTCCGCCGCGAGGTCACAGTCAACGACCTGTGCCGGCGGGAGGGGATCAAGCCCCACTCCTACTACTCGTGGACCAAAGAGTTCATGGAGGCGGGCAAGGAGAGGTTGACCCGTGACTCGGTTCGGGACGCCACTCAGCATGAGGTAGGGCAACTCAAGCGAGAGAACGGGGAACTCAAGGAGCTAGTGGCCGATCTGTCGCTGGAGGCGTACCGTCTCAAAAAAACGGCCATCCCCATGCCCCAGGACGCCACCGGTACCAGCGGATGAGCGCCCCGGAGAAGGCAGAGGTAGTTACCAAAGTATCCTCGTCTCCCCTCCCCAAGCGAAAGGTCCTCAGAGAGCTGGGCATCCCTAAGAGCACCTACTACCGGTGGCTCAGACGCCAAGACCAACAAGGACTTGAGGACCGACCAGGAGGCGATCAGCCACCATGGAACCGTCTTACTATTCAGGAAGAACGCTCAGTCCTGTTATCAGCCAGGGAGATGCCAGAGCTGAGCTGCCGTCAGCTGGCCGCGGGGATCACCGACAACCAGGGCTTCTCAGTCTCAGAGTCCAGCGTCTACCGTATCCTGGGCAGGGAGGGCCTAGTGAAGAGGCCTGAGATGCGGTTGGCCGCGGGGAAGGAGTACCACCTCAAGACCACAGGACCTCACCAGATGTGGGCCACCGATGCCTCATACTTCAGGGTGGTTGGGTGGGGCTACTACTACCTGGTCACCGTTATGGACGACTACTCCCGCTTCATCCTGGCTCACAGGCTTCAGCAAGATATGACGGCCGACTCCTTCATCGAGGTGGTCCAGGATGCTGTGGACACGACCAGCATGGACCAAGTTCCAGTCACAGACCGCACCAGGCTGCTGAGTGACAACGGTCCAGGCTATGTCTCAAGAGCATTCAGGGACTACCTGGGGATGGTTGGCATCAAGCACATCCTAGCAACTCCTTTCCACCCTCAGACCAACGGGAAGCTGGAGCGCTACCACCAGACCATCAAACGGGACGTCAACCAGGTGCCTTATGAGTTGCCCGCCGACCTTGAGGCTGCTATCGCGGCCTTCGTCAGCTACTACAACTACCGGCGCTATCACAAGGCTCTGGGCAACGTGACACCATCAGACGTGCTCAAGGGAAGACGGCAAGAGATCCTACAACGCAGGAAGGAGGTGAAGGCTCAAACCACCGAACGGCGACGACGCTACAACAGGGCCCTCAGGGAGCTCGCCAGACCTCCATCCAGCCCCTGATCTCTCGGCTCCCAATGTGTCCCACTTTTGCTGGTTGCTAACAGTCGTGGTCGTGATTCAGTAACCACAAGCCGAAGGCTCCGCGTCTCTTCTAGATGCTCACCGCGTCCAAGTCGTCGCGCTCGATCAGCTTCCGGTAGTCGGCATAGACGGGGGGACACCGAGGGCTGCTGCTGCTTGCTGGACCCGCTCCTCGCGTTGGCTGCATAGGGCCCCCACCACCTCCCCGCCGCGAAGGACCAGGCGCCATCTAGTAAGCCGCCTCCCGGTGTGTTACTCCCGCGGGACCTCCACCCAGCGGCCCGTGGCCGACGACTCCCGGACCGCGTCCAGCACCTGCTGGCACCGGTAGCCGTCGTCAAAGTTGGGCGAGGGTGATGTCCCCGCTTGGACTCCTCTGACAAACTCCCGCACCAGCAAGCGGAAGGGCAAGAGCCGATGGTCCCTGGCGTCGTCGAAGGGCAAGTAGCGGTCCGGCATGGGCAGCTCGGCAAACTCTTCGCCGGCCTTGGCGCCGTACACGACCCCCTCGGGGGGAGGGTTCGGGCCTGGTTGGGGAGTGAGGAGTGCACCCTGGTCTCCGTGCACGGAGACCCGCACCCCCTGTGGCACCGCCAACGCCATCGAGGCAGTCAGCGTGGCCATACCTCCGCTGGCCAGGGAGGCGGTGAACGAGAAGGCATCGTCGGCGTCGCTCAGCGCAGGCTTGCCCGTGGCCTCGTCGGTGCGCTCAGGCAAGAGGGTGGCCAGCCTACCGCCGACGCCCGTGAGCTCGCCGCACCAGTGACGAAGGGCGTCGATGTAGTGAGAGCCCAGCGCCCCCAGTAGTCCGCCGCCCATGCTGGCCCGCGATCCCCATGCCATGGGACGCGGCCCGCGCCCCCTGGGAAAACCGAAGAGCACCTCCATGTTCACCATCTGTACCGTGCCCACGTACCCTTCGCCGAGGAGGTCCCGGACGTAGGCGCGCTGAGGCGAAAAGCGGAACTCGTGGGCGATCATGGCCGTGAGCCCGCGCTCTCGGGCGGCGTCGCGCATCTCGCGAGCCTGGGCCACGTCCATGGCGAACGGCTTCTCGCACAGCACGTGCTTGCCCGCCCGCAGCGCCGCCATGGTCATCTCGTGGTGCAGGGCCGGCGGTGTGACGATACTCACCACGTCCAGATCGTCGCGCTCGATCAGCTTCCGGTAGTCGGTATAGACGTGGGGGACACCGAGGGTAGCGGCGGCTTGCTGGGCCCGCTCCTCGCGTTGGCTGCACAGGGCCACTACATCCACGCCTTCGGACTGAAAGCCCGGGACCTGGACCGTCGCGCCGAATCCCACGCCGATGACTCCTACTCGCAGGCCGCTGCTTCTCATCGCTGGCTCCTGTACCCCTCCTCGAAGTTGCGGGCGTACTTTACTACACCTTGGAGGCCTACCTATGCCGCTTCCCTAGCCTCGTCGCCGGCGGCACGCTTTGCCCCCATCCTTGGTAACGCCAGCCCAGCCGCCGCGAGGCTCAAGGCAAGGACGGCCCACACCGTAAAGCCGGGGGTGTAGGTGCCCAATGCGTCGGCCATGGCCCCTACGGCAAGCGGCGAAATAAAGCTGACGAGGCCCCCAGTGGTCAGGAGCAACGCCCAGATTATGGCCACCTGTTCAGGGGTCGTTTCAGAGAGCTGCATAGGCAGCGTCATTAGCGCGGGTAGGTAGGCCCAGGACGCGATGCCCAGCCCGAGGAGGGCCAGGTATAGGAGCGGCCCCTCTCCCAGCAGGAACACTCCGAACCCGGAGAGGGATGCCAGAAGCCCTAGGGTCACGAATAGAGGGCGTGTGCGGCTGGGTACTGACGCTATCGCTCCGCCGACGAGTACCGCGAATATGCCCACCAGGGGCAGAAGGCCGGTAAGGATGCCTGCTCTGGAGGCCGACATGCCCAACTCCTCGCCGTAGAAGGTCGGCAGCCACGAGGTCAGGGCTATGTATAAGGCAAAGGGTCCGGCGTCGGCCAGCGCCACCAGCCAAGTGATCTTAGTGGTGAGGGCGCGCCGCACCTGCTGCCATGTAGCCTGTGCATCTAGGCCTATAGCTGTTCCCGTTGTCCTGCCCAGCAAAAGCCAGAGGACTCCGCCACCCAACGAGAGCAAGCCCTGGAGCGCCAATGCTTCCTGCCATCCCAACACCTCCGCCACGGGAGCGGTAGTAAATAGGGAGACGGCCAGACCAGCGGACATGGCGGCAATCATCACGCCACTAATGAGCGCAACCTGACTTCGACGGAACCATTGCATCACCAGAGGACCGGTCGCAGGGAAGGCTATGGCAGCCCCCACGCCCAAGAGGAGCCGCAGCGTCAGCACGGAGCCGTAAGAGTCCGCCAAAGGGGTCAGCGCCGTGACCCCGCTGAGCAGCCATCCTGCGGCGATGGTCCGCTTTAGCCCCAGCCGGACGGCCAAGTATCCTGCGGGGAGACTGGCGACTGCCATAACGGCTAGCCCGCCGCCTGCGAGTACGCCCCCAGCCCCCCGGCCTACGTCTAGGCTCTCCATCATCACGGATAGGACCGGCGCCACGCCGCCGAAGTTCAACCCCAGCGTGAAGTTGAGGAGCACTAGCAGGCCCACGATAACCAGGCGGTAGCGTGTCTCCTGAGTTCTCAACGCACCTCTCTTCACCACTGACCGCCAGCCAACGCTGGATGATCCTTCGAGGCGGACGAGACCCTAGTATGCCGACGCCCTCCACGTCCCGCAAGGCCTGTACACCCTGGCGCGCTTCCTGGTACCTTCACGCCGCAGGGTAGTGGGCATGAGGCAAGGTAGCTGGGTGTGAGGCGATTTCAGTCACGACGAACGAGGAGGTGACCCATGGTAGCGATCTCTGAGAACCGGTACGCCAAGGTTGGCGGCCATCGCATCCGATACGTCGAGGCGGGCACTGGCGCGCCGATGGTCATGCTGCACGGACTGGGCTTCAACGCATCCGCCGACCAGTTCGCCCCGGCCATGGAGCTGCTCTCGGAGCGGTACCGCACCATCGCCGTGGACAACCTGGGCTGGGGCCACTCGGATCGCCCGGTAACGGACTATTCGTTCCCACTCTGGGTCGATACATTGGTCGGCCTTCTCGACGATTTGGGCATCGAACGGGCCAGCCTGGTCGGCCACACCCTTGGGGGTTGGGTCTGCGCGCTGGTGGCGCATCAGCACCCCGAGCGGGTCGACAAGCTGGTGCTGGTGAACAACGCCGGCCTCAACCCGACGGCCCCCACTTCACCCGGGGAGTTTCGGCTGCCGGACCGCGACGCCGTGCAGCGGAGCTTGGAGCGTACCTTCGAGGGCTCCTACGCGGTCACTGATGCCATGGTGGACGACGAGTTCAGCCGTCAGGAGCAGCCGGGCACGGCCGAAGCCTACGCCGCCATCGTTCGCTACGTCGCCGACCTCGACATCCGGGCGGAATGGGGGCTGGCAACCCGTCTGCCCGCCATGACGACACCCACCTTGGTCGTTTGGGGCGACGACGACCCCGTCATCACACCCGAGTACGGCCGCCAGGCGGCTGACCTGCTTCCCAACGGCAACCTTGTGCTTATAAAGGAGGGCGCGCACATCCCGCTGGCCCGCAAGCCCAAGGAGTTCGCCCAGGTGGTCACGGAGTTCTTGGGGTAAGGCCGACCGGTGACGCACCAGGTCTTCAAAGCGGCCCTCGTTCACCCCGACGTCGTCGGTGCCTGGACGTTCCTCAGGGTGCCCTTTAACGCCGAAGAGGCATACGGGAGCAAGGCCAGGGTACCGGTGCAGGGCACGGTCAACGGCGTCGCATTCCGAAGCTCCCTCATGCCCGACGGCGAGGGCGGCCATTTCACGGTGGTGAACAAATCGTTACAGCAGGCGGCCCACGCGGAGCCCGGCGACACGGTGGAAGTGGTCCTCGATCTGGACACCGCACCCCGGCGCGTGGAAGTGCCGCCGGACCTGAGCGATGCCCTGGCCGCCGACGCGGCTGCGCAAGCCCGATTCGAGGCTATGCCGTACTCCCACCAGAAGGAGTACGTGGACTGGATCGAGTCGGCCAAGCGGGCCGAGACCAGGGCGGGACGCATCGAAAGGGCCCTGCTCATGATTACGGGTGGTCAGCGTCTCAAAGGGTGATTCGCCCTCAGCGGGTGGGCTATCCTTCCTCCCTCGCTGGGGTCCGCGCTTGACGTGCTAGGAAGTCCAGCGCCGATGATTGACGGTATCTTGAAGCCATGCTACGCTCCCGCCAACCTAGCCCGATAGCGCGAATGCCCCTGTATTTACGTAAGGCAGACCGATAATAAGGAGGGAACGATGGCACTGACCGAGGAAGGTATTATTCATGTCCCTGGGATGGCCAGCCGATGGGTCAGGCTGGCGAACGGCGCCCGAGCCCACTACATGACTTCAGGCGATACGGGTCCCGCTGTAATCCTGCTGCATGGCGGAGCCGCCGGGTCTTCCGCGACCGCCGGTTGGAGGTTCATGGCGCCGTTCCTCGGAGCCAACGGCTTCCGGGTGTTCTGCCCCGACCAACCGGCCTTTGGGTTGTCGGACGCGCGGGAAGCGTACTGGCCCAGCCAGGGGATCATCAGCCACATGGAGTTCGTTCGCGATTTCGCCGACGCGCTGTGCCTCGACCGGTTTCACCTATCGGGCAACTCCATGGGCTGTATCAACACGGTGCATTTCGTCGTAACGTACCCCGAGCGCGTGATCAGCATGGCTCCCATCGCCGGCACCGTCGGCGACCTTGTGGACCCCTCCAGGCGGGTTTCGCCGCCGGGCGGCCCCATCAACGTCAACACCTTCGATGGCACTCACGAGTCCATGCGCAAGATCATGGCCATAATCATCAACGACCCAAGCCGCATCACCGATGACTTGTTGGAGATGCGCGTCCAGGCGGCCAACCGCCATCGGGAGTCGTACCAGGTGTACTGGGACAGCCTTCAGCCGCAGATGGATGGCACGGCCAGCCCGGAAGAGCGGCAGAAGCTCACCACCAAGGACCGGCTCGACAAGCTCAACATCCCGGCCATCATGCTGTACGGCCTGCACGACGCGCTCATCCCGGTGGAGAATGCGTACATGCAGGAGGAGGCGCTGCCCAACTGGCAGTTCTTCTACCCGGATGCTGGCCACCAGGGCCAGACCGACCAGCCGGACATGTTCAATCAAGTGTTCCTGGAGTTCTTCCGGGACGGCAAGGTGAGCCGCAAGACCGCCGACTGGGCGGGCGTCTCTACGCACCGGGCGGAGAACCCGGACCTGGTGGAACAGGTCGCGACAGTTAGGGTTTAACGGGCCTGGCTCTCGACGATCACCCTGATCGTGTAGCATGAACGGCGCTGGCCAAGCCAGCGCCGTTCATGGGTTTCGGCACGGGGACATCGCATCTGGACTGCGTCCGCGTGCGCCCCACCCTCAAAACCAGCGACTGGCACCTTTCCAGCGATCCGGCGAGGGCTTAGCCGCACTACGTTGACCACGTCGATAGGGACCCAGCGAGTGGGTGCAGGGGAAACCCTGCCCGGACTGCGTCCGCGTGCGCCCCACCCTCAAAACCAGCGACAGGCACCTTTCCGGCGATCCGGCGAGGGCTTAGCCGCACTACGTTGACCACGTCGATAGGGACCCAGCGAGTGGGTGCAGGGGAAACCCTGCTAGTGGGCCAGGAAGTCCAGCACCAGGCGGTTGAACTCGTCGGCGTGCTCGTACTGAATCCAGTGGCCGCAGTGGTTGAAGACGACCAGCCGGGAGTTGGGGATGATCCCCACCAGCCGGACGGAGCCCTCCATGGGCACGACCCGGTCGTCGCGTCCGTGCAGGATGAGGGTAGGGGCGGTAATGTTTGGCAGGCTAGGGCCTAGGTCGCGGAACGGGGCCGATGACTTCCGTCGCGCCTCCTGGTGAGCGGGGTTGGCCTGCGCGGCCTCGGACCTCGCCTTTAGCACGTCATCGCCGATGGAGGAAGCGTCGTAGAGCATGACGTCGAACATCCGCCGGAAGTTTTCCGGTGTGGGGTTTTCGTGCGTTTCGTTCACGACCTTTATACCCTCGCTGGGCGTGTGGCCAAAGAGGCTACCGCCACCCCCGCCTCCGGAACCCATGAGGATCAGCTTCTCGACACGCTCGGGATACTCGACGGTGAAGTTGAGGGCCGTGCCCCCGCCCATGGAGTTGCCCACCAGCGAAGCCTTTTCGATACTCAGCGCGTCCATCAGGTCCCGGACCGACCGGGCCCGTTCCCCAGGCTCCGTTAGGACCACCGAGTCCGTCTTGCCGTAGCTGAGCTGGTCCACCAGCAGCACTCGGTGTTTGGCGGACAGGGGGGCCAGGTTCCTTGGCGCGAAGTTGCTCCAGCTGCTGGCGCTGGGGCCACTGCCGTGCAGCATGATTACCACTGAGCCGGTCCCCGCTTCGTTGTAATGAACCCGGTGGCCGCCGGCCTGCGCGTACCTGCTGGTCGCCTCTTCCGTTAGCTGTGTAGCAGTCGTCATGGTCTCCTCCTTTACACGGGCACACGGGATTCCGCCTGGCCTGCTCCGGCGGGCCTCGCGCCAGACGTGGTGAGCATAGCACCGGGGACTCCGGCTGCCTAGGCATTGGACCGGCCGAGGGTTTCTGTAGCTTGGGGACGCGCGAAGCTAAGCGTGTGGGGTTTTTGTTCCTTCACCCCCACCTCAGTCCTCCCCCGTCAAGGGGGAGGACAACCCATAAGTGCTACACGCTCCGGTGTGCCGGGGCCACCGCCGGCTGGGCGGGGTGTTCCAGGCTGCCCTGGTGGTATTCCACCAGATCGGCCCCTGCCACCGCCTGGCTGACCAACCCCGCCACGTCCAGCTCCGCCTCCAGCCGCTCCATCTGGGCCACGTGTACCCGGGTGGCCGGCGACCGCGGCACAAACAACGTGCAGCAGTCTTCGTCCGGCAGGATGGAGGTCTCGTAGGTCCCCAGCCGTTGGGCCTGGTCGATGATCTCCTGCTTGTCCATGCCGACCAGGGGGCGCAGCACCGGCATCGCCACCGCCTGCTCGATGGTCGCCATGTTCTGAAGCGTCTGCGAGCTGACCTGGCCCAGACTCTCGCCCGTTACCAACGCCATGGCGCCCTCTTGCTTGGCGATGGCCTCGGCGATACGCAGCATGAAGCGCCGGTAGGCCACCACGCGCAATGGTCCCGGAACGCTGAGGATCACCCGCTTCTGAAGGTCCGCGAAGGGCACCAGGTAGAGCCTGGAGTCGTACTGGTAGCGGGTCAGGATCTCCGCCAGCTCCTTGGCCTTTTCCCGCGAGCGGCCCTCGACCAGTGGGAAGCTATGGAAGTGGACCAGCGTGGCCACACAGCCGCGGTGGACCATCCGCCACGCCGCCACGGGCGAGTCGATTCCGCCGGACATGAGGCACACGGTCCGCCCGCCGGTCCCTACGGGCAGGCCTCCGGCCCCCCGCTCCTCATGGGTGTATACGAAGACCTCCCGCGGCAGGACCTCCACGTGGACATCCAGGGCCGGACTGGTCAGGTCCACGGGTATATCGCTCCGGGCTTGGACCGCGGCGCCAAGGCGTATGTTCAGCTCTCGCGAAGTAAGAGGAAAGCGCTTGTCCGCCCGGTGCGCGCTGATGCGGAACGAGGCGGGCTGCGACTCGTCGGCGAGCGCCAGTATCAACGGCTCGATGGCTTCGTAACTCGACCGCACCCGGTGGGCCAGGCTGAACTTCGCCACCCCCGAGACGGCGGCAAGCCGCCCGCGCACCGCCTCCCAGCTGGCCTCAGGCTCCAGGGTCATGCGGACCATCAGATGGACCGCCCACACCCGACGCACGCCCAGGCCGTCAGTGGCACGACGCACGCCGTCCACCAGGGCGTTGATGAACAGGGGCCGGTTTCGGCCCTTCAACGCCACTTCGTGGAACCGGATGAGGACCTCGCGCGGTGCGTCCAAGGGACACCTCCTGGTTAGGGACCCCCTCTATCTTACGCCGAGGGCAACCCTGCTTTCCTACTCAGTGGTCTTTCGTAGGTGTTGGACCGCCAACACCTAGTGCCTGCCATGCTGGTCACCCTTCTTGGACGGCAGTATGATTCCCGTGGTCCCAAGGGCCAATTTTGGAGCGTTAGGTAAGCAAGTGGGGGGTGCCATGGCATTGAACATCAGACAGCGGTTGGCAACCGGACTGGTCGACATGAAGAACGGCACCATCAGCCGTGAGATCTTCGTGGACCCGGACCTGTACGAGATCGAGAAGGAGCAGGTGTTCGCCCGTTGCTGGCTGTTCGTGGGATTCGAGGACCAGGTGAAGAAGCCAGGCGACTACTTCGTCTCGCGCATGGGGGAGGAGTCGGTGATCCTGAGCCGGGACCGGGACAACACGATCCACGTGTTCCTGAACTCGTGCCGGCACCGGGGGATGAAGGTGTGCCGGTACGACGAGGGGAACACGCCGGTATTCACGTGTCCGTACCACGGGTGGAGCTACGCGGGCGATGGAAGCCTGGTGGGCGTGCCCCAGTACAAGGACGCGTACCGGGAGGAGCTGGACAAGTCGCAATGGGGCCTCGTGGAGGTGGCGCATATGGCTAGCTTCCGCGGGACCATCTGGGCCACGTGGGACCCCAAGGCGCCCTCCTTCGAGGAGTACCTCGGCGATATCAAGCCATACTTAGGGATGTGGTTCGACAAGCCGGACGGCTCCGAGGCCGACCTGGAGGTGATCGGCGGCGTCTACAAGTGGACGCTACCCTGCAACTGGAAGTTCGGCGCCGAGAACTTCAACGGTGATATGTACCATGGGCGTCCGACCCACCGGTCGGTGGACTTGCTGCGCATCAGCCCCAGCGGCCAGCAGGGTCGGCACACCACCGACAACGTTAGCCGTCCCGGCATGATGTTCAACCTCGCCCACCACGGCCACGGCCGTATCGCCCTTGGATATAACTTTGAAGACCAGCCCTACGCTCCAACGTACCCCAACAACCCGGTTGCCGAGGAGTACTTCAGGGAGGCGTACGAGCGCCGCAAGAAGCTCTTGGGAGACCGATCCAAGCTGCGGAACGCCGGCGGCGGGACCATCTTCCCCAATGGCACCACCGGCACCGGGGACTCCATGTGCGTGTGGCAGCCCAACGGCCCGGACCACACCGAGCAGTGGCGCTGGTTCTTCGTTCAGCGGGACGCCCCGCAAGAGGTGAAGGACATGATGCGCCACTACCTCATTCGCTACGGCGGGCCCGCAGGGTTGACCGAAGAGGACGACATGGAGAACTGGAACTACGCTCATAGGGCCAGCAAGGGCACCATCGCCAAGCGCTATCCCTATAACTACTCCATCGGTCTCGGGCACGACCAGCGCGAGAGCAAGGTGCCGTGGCTCGTTGACCGTGGCCTCATCGCCGAGCAGATGACCACCGAGATGAACCAACGCCGGACCTACAAGTTCTGGGCCGACCTGATGTCCGGCACGAGCTGGGACAATCTAAGCGCCGACGAGTTGTGGTAACATCCCCACAATTGTGAAGAGGCGTCGTACGGACGCATCAAGGAGGTAGGGTACATGACACTAGACATTGGACAGGGAGTAGGCAGCCGCCTAGTAAACACGGAGACCGGCGTCGTAAGCCGCGACATCTTCGTGGACGAAGAGCTGTACAAGCTGGAACAGGAGCGCGTGTTCGCCCGGGCCTGGCTCTTCATAGGGTTCGAGGACCAGGTGAAGAAGCCGGGCGACTACTTCGTCTCGCGCATGGGGGAGGAGTCGGTCATCCTCAGCCGGGACCGAGACAACACGATTCACGTGTTCCTGAACTCGTGCCGACACCGGGGGATGAAGGTGTGCCGGTACGACGAGGGGAACACGCCGGTGTTCACGTGTCCGTACCACGGGTGGAGCTACGGAGGTGATGGGTCGTTGGTGGGCGTACCGCGGTACAAGGACGCGTATCGGGAGGAGCTAGACAAGTCGCAATGGGGTCTCGTCGAAGTCGCGCAGCTGGCCAACTTCAAGGGACTGATCTGGGCGACGTGGGACTCCAAGGCGCCCGCCTTCGAAGAGTACATCGGCGACATGAAGCCCTTCCTGGAAGGGTTCTTGGACAAGCCGGACGGCTCCGACGCCGACCTGGAGTTCATTCCTGGCGTGTACAAGTGGACCATCCCTTGCAACTGGAAGTGGGGGGCCGAGAACTTCGTCGGCGACGCCTACCACAACCCCAGCCACCGCTCGGTGGACCTGGTCGGCATCAGCCCGACCGGAGGCCAGGGTAGGCACCTCCAGCACAGCGCCCGAGGGAAAATCGGCGCCAACGAGCAGCTCGTCAACCAGGTGCTGAACATCTCGCACCACGGCCACGGGCGGCTCTCCTTCGTCCTTCCCGAAAACTACGAATACATGTCCGGCTACCCGGGCTCCGCCGTCGCGGAGCAGTACTTCAAGGAAGCGGACACCAAGCGCAGGAAGCTGCTTGGCGACAGGGCACGAGTGAACCCCGGCATGGTTGGCACCTTCTTCCCCAACGGGACCACCGGCACCGCGCAACACACCATGTGCGTGTGGCAACCCAACGGTCCCGACTCCACGGAGCAGTGGCGTTGGTACTTCGTCCAGCGGGACGCCCCTCAGGAGGTCAAGGACCTCATAAGGCACTTCATGATGCGCTACGGCGGGCCCGCGGGCCTGACCGAAGAGGACGACATGGAGAACTGGAACTACGCCCACAAGGCCAGCAAGGGCACCATCGCCCACCGCTACCCGTACCACTACGCCATGGGCTTGGCACGCAAGCAACGAGGCGACCCCTTCCTGAACAGCCTGGGGCTCATGAAGAATGGGCTGGTCACTTGGGGCGTCACCGAGCAGAACCAGCTCCACATGCACGGTATGTGGGCCAAGCTCATGGACCTCGAGTGGGATGAGATCCAAGCTAGACCCGACTGGTAGACTGCGCCGCTCAACAGGACGACTTTGGGGGCCGCTCATTGAGCGGCCTCCGTTCTTTTCCGTATGTCTGTATGACGAGGGATTGCGGGCAGCTATTCCCTCCCCCTCGACGGGGGAGGGTTAGGGTGGGGGAACGGCCGCGCCTACTCCAAGGCCGAGCGCCGCTGTTTTGACATTCCCTGCGTTTATGTCACCCTGGCATAGGACAGGCGTCAGTGGGTAGAATGGCCCCGGCCAGCGGGAGTCGAACGCTCCGCGGCCCTTAGCTTAGGTCACGGCCTCGCACATCTCGCGGAAGGTAGGCCTATGACCCGTCGATGGCGAGCGACCGCCCTGGTCGCTGCTTGGATGACGATCACCACGCTGCCGCTGATGGGCATCCCCGTCATGGTGCCCGGCATCGCGGAGGACCTCAACACGTCGACCAACGCGGCGTCCTGGGTCTTCCTGGTCTTTACCCTTGCCTTGGCGGGCACCTTCGTGCCTGCATCCCACGTCGGGAACATGCTGGGCCACCGGCGCGTGGCCACGGTGGGCAGCCTCATTGAAGTGGTCATCTTGGTGGTCATCGCCTTTTCCCCCAACATCGCGACTTTGGTCGCCCTACGCTTTTTCGAGGGCATCGTTCGGGGCATGGCGGTGCCCAACTGGCAGACCGCCGCCATCGCCGCCTTCTCGCAGCAGGAGCGCGGCAAACCCCTGGGGATCATCTTCGGTACCATCAGCACCGCCACGCTCTTTATCCCCGCCATCGCGGGGACCATCACCGATGTGTGGGGTTGGCGGTGGGTCTTCCTAATCTCCGCTGCGGGCATCTTGCTCATTACGTCGCTCTCCCTCCTGAACAGCCGCGGCGAGGAGACCGTCAAGCGGGAGCGCCCGCAGTTCAAAGCCTTCGACCTGCCGGGAAGCATGCTGCTGATGCTCTGCGCCGCCACGTTTCTGGTCGGCGTCCAGATGACACGAGGTGGCGTGTCGGTGCTGCTGCCCATCGCTCTGATCGCCACGGCGGTGGTCTTCACCGTCATCCTGGTCCGCTACGAAAGCCGGCAGGAGCGGCCGGCGCTCCCCGTGCGCATGTTCAAGAACCGTTCCTTCTCCATACCGAACCTGAGCAACCTGCTCTTCATGTTCAACAACGGCGTCATGATTTTCATCTTGCCTATCTTCATGATTGAAGGGCTGGGATGGGATGCGGCGTACGCGGGCACGGTGCTCATCGCCATGGGCGCCGCGCGCCCGGTCGCGTCCGTCCTGTCCGGGATGCTCTCCGACCGGATTGGGCCGGCGCCGCTGGTGTTTATCGCCGCTTCGCTGGTGACCACCGCCGTCATAGGCGTTGCCTTCGGCGGAAATTCGGGAGACCTGGTGTTGCTCCTTCCGTTCCTCGTGCTTCTAGGGTTTGGACAAAACATGTTTGGCATAGCCAACCAGAAGCACATGTACTCCATTGTGCCGCAAGACCAGCTGGCCCTGGCTCCCGGCGCGCTGGGCCTGGGAAGGCACATAGGGCAGACCTCGGGCGCCGGCATCGCCGCGGCGTTGTACTCTAGCTTCCTAGGCCCCGCCGAGGCGGACCCTTCGGGTGCGTTCCGCTTGGTAATGCTGGTTACCGTTGGGGTCTTCGTGATTGGCATGCTAAGCGCTTACCTGGTCCCAATGGCGTGGGGAGCGCTCCGGCCCAGCAGGGCGCCGATCCCAGAAACCGCCCCCTCCACCCTGCGCGAATGACCGACCAGGAGGCACCTGTAGCTTAATCGTGTAGCCAACTAAAGGGCACTTACCCGTTCGTCCTGTCCGATGATGCTTCGCTCATCGAGACTCCTGACGAAGTCGGAGAGCCTGTCGAAGGGCGAGCGGGTTTCGAGAGGAGCTTCGGAGCGAGATTCTTCGCGGAGTTTACCCTGAACGAGATTCCTCAGTCATCCCGACACGTCGGGACTCCTTCGGAATGACAAAGTGAAGGGCTCAGAATGACCATGGGACGTCTTCATCTATTCGAGCTGGAAGACCAGGGCTGGTTCCCCCGGCCCCTCCGTGACGCGGGCACGGACTTCGTGCGCTTCATGGCCGAAACGGGAAACCTTTACGAACCGATCGTTCCTGAGCTTAAGCAGGCTTTGATCGAGACGGGGAGTGAGGAACTCCTCGACCTGTGCTCGGGTGGGGGAGGCCCGGTGCCCAGCCTTCAGAAAAGGCTCGCCGCCGACGGATGCGAGGTCCGGGTCACGCTGACCGATAGGTTTCCAAATCGCCCCGCCTTTGCGCGCGCTCGACGGCAATCCCGTGGCGGCGTGGACTTCTCAGACGAGCCGGTGGACGCGACGGCGGTGCCGCCACACCTATCCGGTTTCAGGACCCTGTTCGCCTCGTTCCACCACTTCCGTCCCGAGGCCGCACAGCGCATCCTCCAAGACGCGGTGGACCAGCGGCGCCCTATTGCTGCCTTCGAGGTAACCGTCAGGAACGTCCTCGTCGCCTTGGGATCGTTGTTCCTTGCTTTTCTCGTGCTGTTGGCGACACCCTTCATCCGTCCCTTTCGGTGGAGCCGCCTCTTCTGGACCTACGTCATCCCCATCGTGCCGCTCTTCGTGGCGTGGGACGGATGCGTCTCCTGCCTTCGGACCTACTCGGTCCAGGAGCTTCAAGGGCTTGTGGCCGGGCTCGGCCCCAACGACTACGTCTGGCAAATCGGCCGCAAGCGTGGCGTCCGCTCCCCCGGGGTCACCTACCTCATCGGCTACCCTGGCTCCTCGCACGCCTCCTAGCACCGGTCCCAGTATAAGAGCGCTATCATGCCCGCTCATGGTTCGAGCAGGCTCGAACCATGAGCGGGCAATACCTGCAGCGCCTGTCATTCCGAGTCCTTCCGGGGAAGGACGAGGAATCTGGTACCAGACCCTTCACTTCGTTCAGGGTGACAGAAGGGAGCTTTTAGGGAGTTCAAGGAACTATGAACCACCCGCCCTTCGACAAGCCAGGACGAGCGGAGGAAATCAACTCCTCTAGCGTACGCTGAATTTTGGAACCGCCTCCTAGCACCGATCCCTGCGCCGGGAGGTCTGCCCGTCTTTGATTCGTATTGACCAAGCGGATACAATAGGCGCGCGGATGTAGAGCGTGGTAACCGCGAGACGCGCTCCCGCACGATTCATTTGATGGCCCTCGATGGAGTTCGTGGCGGCACCCTGCTACGGGGAGCCGCCGGAGCCCCCCTCGGCTGAGCGTTCGTACCAAGAGCCACCCGCCTGGAGCGCGTAGCGTATGCAAGCCATAGTCCGCATCTATGGAATGATTTTCCGGTTCCACTGGCGCCGAGTCCTCCTCGGCTACGGCACCGCGATCGGCGCTGCCCTCTTCGCTTTGGTCATTCCTCGCGTGCTGGGTCGTGGCGTTGACCAGGTGCTTACCAGCGAAGACAAGGAGATCAGCGTTTTGGTCTGGTTTGCTGTGGCGCTGGTGCTGGCCGGTCTCGCTCGAGGGTTCTTCTCCTTTGGCCAGACCTATTTCGCGGAGTCCATCTCCCAGCTCGTTGCGTATCGGCTGCGGAACGACTACTTCGACCGACTCCAGCACTTGAGCTTTGCCTTCCATGATAAGCAGGCCACCGGGGCGTTGATGTCCCGCGCCACCGCCGATGTTGAGGGTGTGCGCCAGTTCGTCAACCAGGGCGCCATACGGATCGGCTTTATCGTAGCCATCGTCATTGGCGTGGGTATCTCCATGCTGCTGAACGATGTGACAATGGCCCTGGTGAGCCTGGCCTTCATCCCGTTCTTGGCATGGCGCGCCGTGCTAACCAGCCGCCGCTTGCGCAGGGTCTGGATGCGGGTGCAGATGCTTACCGGCGATATGGTCGGCACACTCCAGGAGAACCTAACGGGTATTCGAGTGGTCAAGGCGTTCGCGGCGGAGGAGCACGAAAAACGGAAGTTCAGCCGTCGTTCCAGCGCGGTAGCCGACATGACCTTCGTGGCGGAAAACATGTGGGCGCGCAACTTCTCCATCATGAACTTCGGCTTCATGGCGGCCATCGGCGCCATCTTGTGGGTGGGCGGCTTGCGAGTCATCGACTCGACCACGATAGTAAACGGCCAGACAGTCTACGTGGGATTTACCCCCGGCGACCTGGCCGCGTTCTTCTTCTACATGACGCTGCTCATCATGCCCGTCCGTATGATCGGCTGGACGGTCAACAACTTCGCCCGCGCGGCCTCGTCGGGCGAACGCCTCTTCGAGATCTTGGACACTCCGTCCCCTGTCCGAGACCGCCCAGGCGCGCAAGAGCTAACTCGGGCCGAGGGCAAGGTCACCTTCGAGGGTGTCTCGCTTTCTTACGACGGGACCTACCCGGCGCTCCGCAACGTTACGGTAGACGTGGAACCAGGCACCACCGTGGCGCTGGCGGGACGTCCAGGCAGCGGCAAGACCACCTTTGCCCACCTTGTCCCACGCTTTTACGACGTCACGGAAGGCCGCGTCCTCTTGGACGGGACCGACGTCCGGGACGTTACCCTAGTTTCTTTGCGGCGCAACGTGGGGGTCGTGCAGCAGGACGTCTTCATTCATACCGCCTCCATCCGCGATAACGTGGCGTACGGCAAGACCGACGCGGGCCTAGAGGAGGTCGAGCAGATGCTGAAGGTGGCCCAGCTTGACGACTTCATCAGCGAGATGCCCCACGAGTACGACACGGTGATAGGCGAGCGCGGTGTTGGCCTGTCGGGAGGCCAAAAGCAACGGCTTTCCATCGCGCGCACTTTGCTGCTCGATCCTCCCGTACTTATCCTGGACGACTCCACCTCCAGCGTGGACGTCCACACCGAACGGCTTATCCAAGAGGCGCTGCAGGAAGTGCTCTCAAACCGGACCACCTTCGTCATAACGAACCGGTTCAGCGCCATCGCCCGCGCGGACCTAGTCCTCGTCTTCAAGGACGGAGAGATCATCCAACGAGGCACCCACGAAGCGCTCCTGGCGGAGGGCGGCGAGTACCTTGAGCTGTATAACTCCCAGGTCCGTCCCTTCCTGCAGGCCGAGCAGACGGCCCAGGCCACACCGGACTCGGAGGCGGCACGCTGATGGCGGTCACTCAGTCTTCGTATCGACGCACCCTCGGTGGCGCCAACCTAGATGAGCAGTTCCTGGGCAACATTTACGACGCCGAGGTCGTCCGACGGCTGTTGCGCTACGTGCGGGTCTACAAGCGCTGGGCCATCCTTGCCTTGATAGGGATGGCCGGATACATCCTCACCATGGTTGCCCAGCCGCTCATCATTGCTTGGGCAATCGACAGCTTCATCACTCCGGAAGAAGGAGCAACACCCTGGGGTAACGTGCACGTTGCCGCCATTGCCCTCCTGACCGTGTCTGCGGGCACCATGGCGTTCCAATTCCTCCAGCTCAGCGCTATCGCCCGTATTACTTGCTGGATCCTCTACGACCTTCGCCGCGACATGTTCAACCACCTCCAGCGGCAGGCGACCCTCTTCTTTGACCACAACGAGGTGGGCCGCATCATGTCCCGGGTCCAGAACGACGTGTTGTCCCTTCAGGAATTTCTGGAGATCGGCGTCGTCACCATCGGCGACGTCTTCATGCTCTTCTTCATCGCCGGCACGCTGTTCGTACTGAATCCGCTGCTGGCGGCGGTGACCCTCTCCCCCATACCCATCCTGCTGGTCAGCATGATCATTTGGCAGCGGATAGCCAAGCCCACGTTTATCCGCATCCGCGCGGCCATCTCCGCAGTCAATGGAAGCCTCCAGGAGAACATCACGGGCGTCCGGGTGGCCCAGAGCATGAACCGACAGCCGTTGAACCTGCAACGCTTCGACCGGCTCAACGCGGAGCACCTGAACGCGTCCGTCAAGGGCGGGTTCCTCTCCGGCACCCTCATGCCTGCGATGGAGGGACTCTCGGTGGGCTCCATGGGGCTGGTCATCGTCGTCGGCGGCATGCAGGTGCTCGACGGTTCCCTTCAAGTGGGCGTGCTGGTCGCTTTCCTGGTGTTTGTCCAGCGGTTCTTCGACCCCATCCGCGCCCTCACGATGCAGTTCACCCAGTTCCAGAAGGCGATGGCCTCCGGCGCCCGCATCTTTGAGCTCTTGGACATCGAGCCCGAACTGAAGGACCGCCCAGCCGCCGAGACCATGCACCCCATTCAAGGGGCAATCGAGTTTAAGGACGTCTCCTTCTCGTACGTCCCAGGCATCCCGGTCCTCCAGGACGTCAACCTCGATATCGAGCCAGGGAAGACCATCGCCTTCGTGGGCCTCACCGGCGCCGGTAAAAGCACGCTCGTGGCGCTACTAAGCCGGTTCTACGACGTTTCGGAAGGGCAGGTCCTGGTGGACGGTATAGACATACGGGACGTTACCCGCGAGTCCCTTGTCAGCCAGATGAGCATGGTGCTCCAAGAACCGTTCCTCTACTCCGAGAGCGTTCGAGAGAACATTCGCTTCAACCACAGCCAGGTCACGGATGACCAGGTGGAGGCAGCCGCTAGAACGGTAGGCGCGCACGACTTCATCACCCGGTTGCGCGACGGTTACGACACGGTGCTGGAGCAACGCGGCGGCAACCTGAGCATGGGCCAGCGCCAACTCGTAAGCATGGCCCGCGCCATCGTGGCCGATCCACGCATCCTCATCTTGGACGAGGCGACGGCGAACATGGACTCGGAGACGGAGCGCCAGCTCCAGGAAGCGTTGCACACCGTGCTCGAAGGCCGCACCTCGTTGGTCATCGCGCACCGGCTCTCGACCATCACCAGCGCGGACAGGATCATCGTGCTAGAGCATGGTCGGATTATCGAGGAGGGCACTCACGCGGAGCTCCTAGCGCTGGCGGGCTTGTACGCCCGTCTTTACGCTATGAACTTCGATGAGGAGTTCATGGCACTAGGGTAGGGCTGCTCCCGTTCCGCGGACCCCTTCCGGTCCCTTTGTTCGACCCTCTCCCTGAGTACCCCGTAGCTTGCGGCGGGTCACCTCCTCTATTGACTCCGCCCAAGAGATGACCTATCCTCTCCACTCAACATTCCTCGATACCCTTAATTCAGCATGTTACTGGCCACGGCCAGGCGTATGCTACAAAAATGGCGCGTACAGGACTTTTGTAGCAACAGCTGCTTCGGGCAGTCCACGGCTCAGCGAAGACCATAACCAGGTCTCCAGATGCCGATGGATGCCATATTCTCGGACGCCCGTCTCATGGGAGGTTACCTATTCATGAAAGGCGTTATCTTGGCGGCAGGCGATGGCGGGCGGCTTCGCCCCCTCACCCGCAAATACCCAAAGGTGCTCCTGCCAATGTACGGGAAGCCGCTGATCAGCTACCCCATTGAGGCGCTTGTCGCGGCGGGAGTCACCGAGATCGCGGTAGTAGTTGGCTACCGGGCCGGCCACGTGGTGGAGGAGCTACCCCAGTACGTGCCGGATGGCGTCACGGTCGAGTTCGTCACCAACCCTCACTATCTTGGAGGCAACGCTCTTTCGGTCTATGCGGCCCAGGAGTTTGTGGGCGCCGAAGAGTTCGTCCTTTGCATGGGTGACCACGTCATCGACCGCGATGTGGTCCGGCTGCTGCTGGAGAGCGGCTCCGGCGCTCCAGCACTGTGCGTCGACAGCGCGCCCACCATGGACAGCCAGACCAACGACGCGACCCGGGTGGTTACCGACTACGACGGCAGCATCATCCATATCGGTAAGGAGCTGCCCGTGTGGGACGCCGTGGATACAGGCGTTTTCCTGCTCGGCGGCAAGGTGTTCGACGCCATCGGCGAGTTGCAGAGGGAGTATGGCACCGGGGTGGAGATGAGCCAGGCCGTAAACCTGCTCGCCAACAATGGTACGCGGTTCGCCACGGTTGATATCCACGGCTTGTTCTGGACCGACGTGGACACGGTGGAAGACTATGAGGCCGTCGCCCGGCTCTACGCAGACCCCGACTGACTCCGCCTACGATGGGCTGGTCTCCCGCTACCTGAACCGCCGTCTGTCTAGGCCTATTGCCCGCGTCCTGGGTCACACTCCCGTCACCCCCAACCAGGTCTCTATCTTCAGCCTGCTCGTGGCCGGGGGCGCCCTGGCCGCGTTTGCTGCCGGCTACCCTATCGTGGGCGGCGTGCTGGCCCAGGCTTCGTCCGTCATCGACGGCGTAGACGGAGACCTGGCACGCCTTACCGGCAAGACCTCTGCCTTCGGTGGCTTTCTCGACGCCATCCTGGACCGCTACGCCGACGGGCTTGTCCTCCTGGGCCTGGCCATCTGGGCGGCCGGGGAGTCCGACGCTACGACAACGTGGGTAGTCGGCTTCGCCGCCCTCATAGGCGCTTACATCGTCACCTACACGCGGGCCCGCATCAGCGAAGCCCACCGGACGCTGTTCGACAGGGGCATAACCTCTTTGGCCTCAAGAGACGTCCGTCTCTTCGCCGTCCTCATTGGGGCCATCGCCGGCCAAGGCTTCGCCACGCTGGTCTTCCTGGCCGCGCTCACCAACGCAGTCGTCTTGCTACGGCTCGTCTCGGCCCACGCCGTCCTTCGGACGGGCCGATAGCTGCCACGAAGGGGCTGCGGCGCTGCACTTCCTGTCATTCTGAGGGAGTCCTCCGAAGTAGCCCGGAGTCCTTCGGACCGACGTGTCGGGACGACTGAAGAATCTCGTTCGAGCAAGCTCCGCGAAGCGTCTCTTGCGCCCCAGAGGTAAGAGTTTGACGGGCGTGGTGAGGGACGGGAGTATTAGTGCTATCCGGATTGGGCTGCGCTCAGAGCCTTAAACCCCAATGGGGAATTCTTGATCAGCAGAATGGGAGATTCGATGCGCTGGGAAAATCTTAGTCGGGAGTGGCTTGAAATTGCACCAGCTTGGATCAAGGAGGTGAGAGAAGACACAAACGCCAATCGTGTCGGACTGCTCGACAAGCCGATGCTTGAGGCATGCGGCAACGTGGAAGGTTTGAAGGTACTGGATTGTGGGTGCGGCGAAGGCCGTTTCTGCAGAATGCTCGTGGACCGAGGCGCTAGGTACGCCCTGGGGCTTGATCTTTGCCAGCCAATGATTGAGGCAGCAAGAGCACTTCAATCCAAGAACGATGCGTATGAAGTCGCAGACGTGCAGGACCTGGGCTTCATTGAAGACAAAACCTTCGACCTTGCCGTGTCTTACCTGAACCAATGTGACCTGCCAGACTTCAATGCGAACAACAGGGAGGTGTCTCGAGTTCTACGGCCAGGGGGACGATTTATTGTCGCCAACCTCCACCCGATGAGGTCTGCCGTGGGCGGATGGCACAGAACAGATGATGGGAAGAAACAGCACGTCATTCTGGATCGCTACTTCGACGAAGGCGACCGCCATTGGACAATGATGGGCGTCGAGCTCACCAATTTCCATCGATCTCTATCTACGTATTTGGATGGGTTTCTCGATGCTGGTTTCCGAGGTTACGTCAATAGGTGTGTAAACGACATCAGGCGGCGACCTTCTCAGCCGTTGATTCAATGGCGATTTCATCCGCATACTGTGCACCGAGATAGACGTCTTCGATCAATTCAGGGGCCTTCAGACGCCTGAAGCGCTGTTCGGCGACCATCAACATTTTCCAGATCACCGCTATCGCCCGATCGACCCTCTTGTAGCGCTTGGCGGCATCGGTCCGAAGCCTGAGGGCCGCGAAGGGTGATTCTACCGGGTTCGTCGTGCGAAGGTGCCCCCAGTGCTCCTTTGGGAAGTCATAGAAGGTGACCATGCGGTCCCAGTCCCGCTCCAAGGCCTCTGAGGCCGCCTCGTAGGAATGGTCGCCGCACCACCTGGTGAACACCGTCCTGAGCCGCTCAGCCTCTGTCCGAGTCGGCGCGTAGGGGATAGTACGCAGCATGAGCTTGGCCTGGTCCTGTTGTCGCTTTGGAAGCTTGGCGAGCACGTTTACGATCTTGTGGTTCCAGCAGCGTTGCTCTGCCGCCTGCGGATAGACGTTGCGCAGAGCTCCCCAGATGCCCAGGTGTCCGTCCCCAACCACCAGCCTCGGGCACTCCAGCCCGCGGCGCCTCATGTCCCTGAGCACATCGGACCAGTTCTCTGTGGACTCCCTGTATCCGGGAACAGCGCTCACCACCACCTTGCTCCCGTCGCTCAGGGCCGCCACCACCACCAGTACTGCCGCCTTCTCCTTCTCAAGACCAGCCTTGACGTAGACTCCATCCACCCACATGTAGACCACTTCCAGGTCATCTAGGGGCCGGCTGCGCCATTGGGCAAGCTCATCGTTCCACTTGGACTTCAACCGGGCCACCGTGCTCGCCGATACCGGTGCGTCCTCTCCCAGCAGCCCCCGCAAAGCCAGATCGAAGTCGCCTTCGGATAGACCGTGCAGGTACAGCTCGGGGATCAACTCAGCAACCTTCCTGGTCCTGTTGACGAACAGCGGCAGCAGCCGGCTCTCGAACTGCTCCTCGGTATCGCGGACTCGCGGCCGCCTCAGCTGTATCGTTCCCGAACTCAGCGTAAGCCTCCGGGCTCTGCCGTATCCGTTCCGATAGCCGGTATCGTTGTCCGAGTCGGATCTGAGCGCCGACTTCGCCCTTCCCAGAAACGCCGTCACCTCCTCCTCCAGCAACTCCTGGATCAGCCTCTGGACCTGGCTTCGCACCCAATCCTCCAACTGCTCCCACTCCGGCCTTGACTCCGACCTACTCTCAGTGCTTTCCTTCCTCATGGGCGGTCTATCTCCTCTCTTGGGCCTCGAGCCCGTGTTGTTCAGAGAGAGGGTACACCGCCTGACTGTTTACACACTTTTTGAAGATACCTCTGGTTTCGCGCTCGAGGCAATCGTGGAACCGACCGTGACAACGGAGGACGTTACGCATTACCCAGAGCTTGATGACGAACTCCGCCTACCGACCTTCATTATCTACGCATTGCGGAAACCCTGAGACGGACAAACCGGACTAAAGGGCGACGTTGGCTACCGTAGCCGTACTATAGGTCTGAAGGCTCGAGGTACTGCGTGCGAACGCCGCAGCATTCCGCGAAGTGGTGCACCAGCGCTCTGCGCACTGCGTCCATCGGGACGTCGTGCTTCAACAGCCGGGCCATGGACGTTACCTCCCGGCCAGTGATGCCACACGCAACGATGTGGCGGTAGTAGTCCAAGTCGGGGTCCACGTTTAGCGAAAAGCCGTGAAGCGTCACGCCCCGGCTGAGCTTGACCCCGATGGCGGCAACCTTCTCGGTGTACACCCACACGCCGGTGAGCCCCTCTTCGGTGTGGGCGTGGATGTCGAACGCGGCCAACGTCTCCACCAGCACCCGCTCCAGGAGACGTACGTACTGGCGTGGGCCCACGCCATGTTCTCGCAACTCCAGGATGGGGTAACCCACCAGTTGCCCTGGCCCGTGGTAGGCCACCTGACCGCCCCGGTCGGTCTCGATGAGCGGGACGCCCAGCCGGCGCAGGCCGTCGGTGTCGAGCAGCACGTGATCCGGTGGCGCGCGGCGGCCGGCCGTGTACACGGGGGCGTGCTCCAGCAGCAGAAGAGTGTCAGCGCACGTACCAGCGGCGCGTTCCGCCGCCAGCCGGCGCTGCAGGTCCCAGGCTGCTTGGTACTCCACGTCCTGGCCTAGCCAGCACACCCGGCAAAGGGACTGCCGGGCCGTGGCGTTGTGCTTGCCCTGGGCTGGACTCGTGCCCATAGTTTCCCTTTGCTGGCTCTGTCCGCCTAGGACGGTTCCATGACGTCGAACAGGCGGATGTCCGGGGGGCCCTGGGCGTTGCCGGTCAGTCCCTGCTGCAGTCTGGGGCGAATGACCGCGGCGGCGGCATCGGCGTTCTCCTTCGTTTCCCAGAGGACGAAGATCCCATACTCTCCGTCTGATTCATCGCCAAAAAAGGTCACGCCCTTGCACCCCTTTTGGCCGCTTATGGCAGGGACCAGCTCGCTCGCCATGCCTTGCGCTGCGGCGTGTTTCCCGGGCCCGAAGGCGAACCTTACAAGACGTACGTACATCGCTGAACCTCCTGTGCTGTTCCTCATCGCAGCTGGGGCCGCCGCCGATTCCAAGTTTGACGAGGCGGCTTAACTAACCTAAGCTCCCGCCTATCGCCTCTAGGGAGAACAGTGAAATGCCACTATACATGGATATCCATCACAAGGTGGAAGGACTGACGGCAGAAGCCGTCGGGAGTGCTCACAAGCGGGACTTGGAAGTACAACAGAAGCATGGGGTCAACTACCGAGCGTACTGGTTCGACGAAGATACAGGTAAGGTCTTTTGCTTGGTCGAGGCCCCCAGTAAAGAAGCTGCGATTGCGGTGCATCAAGAGGCCCACGGTCTCGTAGCAGACGAGGTTATCGAGGTCCAGGAAGGCACATAGCGGCACGAGGTTGCTGACTGCGGCCAGGGCCCCTTAGTGGTGGAACAGCCGAACGCCGGAAACGGCCATGACCATGCCGTACCCATCGCACGCCGCCACCACGTCCTCGTCGCGGACCGACCCGCCCGGCTGGACGACGTACTTCACTCCGCTCATGGCCGCGCGGTCCACGTTGTCTCGGAAAGGGATGAAGGCGTCGGACCCCATGGCTACTTCGGTCAGACCGTCCAGCCACTGACGTTTTTCCTGGGCCGTTAGCCGCTGGGGCGCCTGGTCGAAGCTCTGCCGCCATATTGCCTCCTCGGCGGGCGAGAGGTCGTCGCGCAGGAACCCGTCGATGGCGTTGTCGCGCTCGGGCCGGCCCAAGCCGTCGCGGTACTTCAGACCTAGGACGGCCGGATGCTGCCGCAGGTACCACGTATCGGCCTTCGACGCGGCCAGCCGGGTGCAGTGGATCCGTGACTGTTGGCCCGCGCCCACGCCGACGACCTGGCCGTCCACCGCCAGGCACATGGAGTTGGACTGGGTGTACTTCAGCGTCGTCAGCGCTACCAGCAGGTCCCGCCTGGCGCTATCCGGCAGCTCCTTGTTGCGCGTTTGGACCTCTTGGAGTTGGTCCTCGCCCGCGACCCGGTCGTTCCGCCGCTGCTCCAGCGTTACGCCAAACACCTCTCGTGTCTCCACGTCTCCGGGCTGATACGCCGGGTCCATTTGGAGCACGCAGTAGCGTCCGCCCTGCTTCCTCTTCAGCAGCTCCAGCGCCTCGTCCTCGTACCCAGGCGCCACCACGCCGTCCGATACCTCGCGGCGCAGCAGATGGGCGGTGGCCGCGTCCACCGGATCGCTCAGCGCGGCCCAGTCGCCGAAGGACGATATGCGGTCGGCGCCACGGGCGCGGGCGTAGGCGGTGGCCAGCGGCGACAGCTCCACGTCGTCGACGAAGTACGCCCGCATCAGCGCGTCGCTTAGCGGCGTGCCCACGCCAGCCCCCGCCGGGCTTACATGCTTGAACGACGCCGCGGCGGGCATGCCCAGCGCATACTTCAGCTCGCGTACCAGCTGCCAGGAGTTCAGCGCGTCGAGCAGGTTGATGAAGCTCGGTGCGCCGTTGAGGACGGTGAAGGGCAGGGCACCCGACCGGGCGAAGGCCCGCGCCGGCTGCTGGTGCGGGTTCGTTCCGTAGCGCAGCGGCAGTTCGTTGTCAGGCAAGGTGAAGCTCCGTGAGGGAATTCAGCCACTGGATGCGGCCTGATACGCAATGTTGTCATAGCTGCTGGGTAAGAGCAAAGAGGTGACTCCCTCCGCTAAAGGAATCGCCAACGATCTCGGTTCCTAGGATCTTGAATCGACTCTCCGATAACATTCTCAGGTTGGTTGACTGGTCAAAGTGGCTCCAGTACATCTTGGCGTCCAGGAAGTTGTCCTCTACACCGCCTGGTAAATCGCCCATGCCCATACAGAGTAAGGCACGGCCCGACGGCTTCAGCATACGGTGGAGATTGGCGAGCAAAGCGGGGTGCTCCTCGCGAGGGACATGGATGATGGCGTAGTAAGAAACGATGGCATCGAATGAGGCATCAGGCAGGGCCAGCGTGGTCATGTCCTGGCAGAAGAATTCGGCGCTGGGCACGTTCTCGCGGGCCGAGTCCAGCTGGACTCGGCTGATATCGACACCAACAACCTGACAGTGGTGGCTCAGGGAATGGGTTAGCAGCACGCCGTCCCCGCAACCAACGTCGAGCACCCAAGCGCCCTTTGGCAGGGACGCCATCAACTGCTCAAGCAGTTTGCCAGCTTCAGGTTGCTTTGGGCGTGCCGCTGCCCACCGAGCGCCAATGGCATCGTAGCCAATACGAACAATCTCCTTTGGGTCCATCAGCTCTGTCCACCCAGCAGGTCCAGCAGCCCGGCGGGGTAAAGCGGCGGCTTGCCTTCACCGAACTCCGATAGGTGCTTCCAGACCGCCGTGAAGGCCGACGGAGGGTCGGTGTCCTCCTTCACCGGCGATAGACTCGGCCCGATAGACGCTCTCGTCGGCGAACCGGCCGTCATACACGAAGACGATCTCATGGCCAGGCTCACCTTCAAGGGTAAAGAGGTTCTGGAGCACCCCCAGGTAGCTGAGGTCCTGGACCTCCAGGCCGACCTCCTCTCGGACCTCTCGTGCCATTGCCTCCTCGGCCCGCTCGCCAAACTCGATACCGCCGCCAATAGGCCGGTAGAAAGTCTCCTGCTTGACCGAATCGTAGCCATCGCTGACCAAAATGCGGTCGCCGTCACGGAAGACGCAGATGACGATGGGACGGATGGTCTTTTGCGCCATGGGTGAGCTCAGGCCAGAGAGGTCTCTGCCGTGATGGCCTCCAGCCGGCCTTTCACGGCGCCCAGGAACGCCGCGGCGTCCGCGCCGTCGCACACGCGATGGTCGAAGGAGAGGCATAGGTTCATCATGCTCCGGATGGCGACCGCATCGTCGATGACGACCGGCCGCTTGACCACCGCTTCGGTGGTGAGGATGGCCGCCTGCGGATGGTTGATGATGGGCACGGAGGCCACCGAGCCCAGCGCGCCGGTGTTGTTGACGGTAAAGGTGCCGCCCTGTACGTCCTCTAGCCGCAGGCCTTGCGTCCGCGCAGCCTCCACCAACCGCTGAACGCGAACGGCCAGCTCGGTTACGCTCAGCCCATCGGTGTCATGGACCACCGGGACGATAAGACCTTGGGCGGTGGCAACCGCGATGCCGATGTTCACGCGCTGGCTGACGAAGATGCGGTCGCCGCCCCAGCGGGCGTTCAGGTGCGGGTGCTCACGCAGGGCCTGGACCACCGCGTGAACCACCATGGGCAGGTACGTAAGCTGCGCATGATGGTCCTGCTGAAAGGCGTCCTTGTGCGCCTCTCGACAGGCCACCAGGCCCGATACGTCCACCTCCATCATAGTCCACGCCATCGGGATCTCCCGAGTGCTGCGGGCCGTGTGCTCGGCGATGGTCTTGCGCAGCGGGGTCAGGGCCACGGCTTCCTCGCCCGCGGCAGCCCCGGCGGACGTCTGCTGCTGCGATTCTACGTAGCGGAGCACGTCCTCCTTGGTGACGCGGCCACCCGTTCCGGTGCCCGTTATCCGGGATGCGTCCACCCCATGCTCCTGGACCAGCCGCCGCACCACCGGCGAGAGCTGGTGGATGGCTGTATCCGATCGTGGTGAGCCTGTCGGACCATGAGCGGGCCTGGCGGATGCGGGCGTCGGCGTGGCCGCCAGCCCCTCGCCGCCCTCGCCCGACCCGGTGGGCCCGACGCTCCGCACGCTCTGCATGAACTCGAACCCCCGGGAGGGCCGCTCCTCAGCGTCCCGGCGGGGGCTTGGTTGCACTTGCCCAAGAGAAGCGCTGCGGGACTCCGAAATTGGGTCTAGGGTTGAGCCTTGGTCCACGTCCACCTCGGCGATGGGCGCACCCATGAGCACCGTATCGCCCTCGGCGACCAGCATTCGCGTGAGCGTGCCGCTGAAGGGCGACGGCACCTCCATGTTCACCTTGTCGGTCATCACCTCGACCAGCGGGTCGTACTTCTGCACCCGGTCGCCCGGCTGCTTCAGCCACTTGCCGATGATCCCCTCGGTGACCGACTCGCCGACCTGCGGCAGCTCAATGGTGGTAGGCATGAACGTTATTTTCGCTATTGCGGCTTACAGGTCTTCCCAATGCGGCAGCAAGGACGCAAGCAGAATCCCTACATCACAGGCTTCACAAGTGAACCCATAGTTAGGCTCAATCATAGTAGGTTTCATTCGCACCTTACATTGAGGGCACGCCACCCACAGGTCAAGGTCGAGGTCGCGAAAAGTTGCCCATGGCAAGGTTGTGCGCCACTCGCACTCTGGGCAATTCCGTGTCACAAATCCACGGTTCATACTTTGGACTAGCAGCGCAGGTGCATTGTGGTGACATTCAGAGAGCGAACGTCCAGAAATTCTTACCGGGTAAGTTTTCCAGAATTTTCCAAGTTCGTCTAATGGAAGGATTCGCATAACAGTTCCTAATACGCCAGCAGCTCCCTCAGCGCGTCGGCGATCTTGTCGGCGGTAGGCATGAACGCCGCCTCCAGTGTCGGCGCGAAGGGCATGGCCGGCACGTCCGGGCCGGTGCACCGCATCACCGGCGCGTCCAGATCGGCGAAGGCCTCCTCCACGATGCGCGCGCTCACCTCGGCACCGATACCACCCGTTCGATTGTCCTCGTGCACGATGAGCACCCGGCTGGTCTTGCGCACCGACCCCAGCACCGTTTCCGTATCCAGCGGCCGGACCGTACGCAGGTCTACCACCTCCACCTCGGCCCCCTCCTGGGCCAGCGCCTCCGCCGCTTGAAGGGCGTAGTGCACGGTCAGGCCGTAGGTCACCAAGGTTGCGTCGGCGCCCTCGCGCTTCACGTCGGCGACGCCGATGGGCAGCACGTACTCCTCGTCCGGCACTTCGCCTCGGACCGACCGGTAGGTGCGCTTGTGCTCCAGGAAGATCACCGGGTCGTCGTCGCGGATGGCCGCCTTCAGCAGGCCCTTGACGTCGTATGGAGTCGCGGGGGCCACCACCTTCAGGCCAGGCGTGTGGGCGAAGTACGCCTCCACGCTCTGGGAGTGGAAAAGCCCGCCGCGGACGTGCCCGCCGTAGGGGCAGCGGACCACCATGGGAACGTGGACGCCGCCGTTGGTCCCGTACCTGGCGCGGGCAGCCTCGCCTACGACCTGGTTCATGGTGGGCCAGATAAAGTCGGCGAACTGGACCTCCGCCACCGGCCGCATACCCTGCATGGCGGCGCCCATGGCGATGCCGGCGATGGACGACTCGGCCAGGGGCGTATCGATGATCCGCTCCGGCCCGAACTCGTCCACGAAGCCCTGGGTGGCCAAAAACACGCCGCCCCGCCTGCCGATGTCCTCGCCCAGGATGAAGACGTCCGGGTCCCGCCGCAGCTCCTCGGCCAGGGCCTGACGCACGGCCTCGATGACGGTGAGGGTGGCCATCAGCCGCCCACCTCCGGCTCGGCGTACACCTGGGCGAAGAAGTCGTCGGCCGCAGGGTAGGGCGCCGCCTCGCTTTCGTCGGTCGCCGCGTCCACCTCCTGCCTGGCCCGGCCGCGATACTCCTGGTCCTGCGCCTCCGACATCAGCCCAGACTCCAAGAGCAGCGCTTGCAGCCGCACCAACGGGTCGCGTTTCCTGGCCTCTTGCACCTCTTCACGGCTCCGGTACACCGCGTCGTCGTCGTCGCTGGTGTGGGGCAGGTAGCGCTCCACGTCGAACTCCACCAGCGACGGGCCCTCGCCCCTGGCGGCGCGTTTGGCCGCTTCAGCCGTGGCCGCGTACACGTCGAGCACGTCGGTGCCGTCCACCGTCACGCCGGGCGTGCCGTAGCCGGCGGCGCGGAGGGCCACCCTGCCTACGGCCATCTGCTTCTCCAGCGGCACCGAGATGGCGTACTTGTTGTTCTCACACAGGAACACCACCGGCAGCTTGTGGATGGAGGCGAAGTTCATCGCCTCGTGGACGTCGCCCTGGCTGGTGGCGCCGTCACCGAAGTAGACCGCCACCACGGTGGGCAGCCCCCGCAGCTTGCAGGCCAGGGCCCAGCCCACGGCCTCGGTCACGTGCGCGCCGACTACGTTGGAGAGGTTCATGACCTTTCGGGACATGGCGGCGCCGTGCATCGGAAACTGACGTGCGCCGCTCAGCGGCTCGCCCTCTTTCGCGAGGTAGCCCAGCATGACCTCCAGCGGTGAGAGGCCCTGGGCCACGAACACGGCCATGTCTCGATAGTAGGTGAAGAAGAACTGGTCCTGGGTGTGGTCGCGCACGGCCCACACGCTGCCTAGCTGCGCCGCCTCATGCCCCTGACAGGAGGCCACGATCGCGGCCTTGCCCTGTCGGTTCATCATCCACACCCGCTCGTCCAGCGTACGGACCAGGACCATGGTGGCGTAGATGTCCAGCAGCGCCTCGGTGCTTAGGCCGTCGGGTAGGGCCAGCGCCTTCTGACGCGCGTTGGCCCTGCTCTTTGTTTGCGCCATAACCAGCCTCCCCAAAACCGAGGCGCATTATAGCAGGGCGCAAGAGAACCCTCTTAGAACGGGTCCGGACGGAAGCTGTTGGACTCTTTACGGTATGATGAGCACCGCGGCGGGCGAGCACGCGACCCAAAGGCAGGAGAGCGCTATGAGCAAGATACGCGTCATCCACGAGGACCAGCGCGAGACGGATGTTGCCTCCGGCGCCATGACCCGGATCGCCGGGGTGTCCGGCGCGCTGACGGGAGCGGAAGGCATTCACCTGGCGCTCTCCACCGTCCCTCCAACGGCCCGCGCCAGTGCCCACGTGCATACCAACTGCGAGTCGGCGCTGTACGTGCTGAGCGGTGGTGGCTACCTTTTGACAGGAGAAGACCTGACCGAGACCCTGCGCTTCGGGTTGGGCGACTTCACCTACGTGCCGCCCGACGCACCGCACGAGGTGGTGAACGACAGCTTGGACACCCCGCTCGTGTTCGTTGTGGCCCGCAACGCGCCGGAGGAGATCACCGAAACGTACGTCGTGCCGGGCCGCGTAGGCACAACCTAGCTGGCGGCGCGGGTTACCTGTCATTCTGAGTCCCGATGCAATCGGGACTCAGAATCTCTCGGGATGTCCAAATGGTGAGAGACCCTTCGTTTCACTCAGGGTGACAAAGGAGGCGGCTCCCCGTGGGTGTCGTTCCGAGTCCGTCCTAGGCGAAACGAGGAATCTGGGCTTCCCGTTTGAAAGGGGACGAGACCCTTCGTTTCACTCAGGGTGACAAAGGAGGCGGTGCCCCAGTGGGTGTCATTCCGAGTCCCGGTGTGGTCGGGACGAGGAATCTGGTCCCAAGGAGCGAAGACGAGATTCCTCGCTGCGCTCGGAATGTCAAACCGGGTACCCGTGTCCGTACATTAGACCGGAAGTAGGAGGACACCATGAAAGTCGTAAGCGTCCAGTCCGTATTCTTCTTCGTCGCCGACCTCGAACGGTCGAAGGCCTTCTATCGCGACGTGCTGGGCGCCGAGCCGGTGGAGCAAGGCCCCAGCATCGCGTCCTTCAACGTGGGTGGCGTTGAGCTGATGCTCCACGCCGACGGCGATACGCCGCGGGTGCCGCCGGGGTCTGCTCGCGGGGCGGGGGTTGCCGTCCACTTCCAGGTTGAGGGCATTCACGCGCTGTGGGAGCGGCTTCATGGTTTGGGCATCCAGCTGTCTGAGCAGCCGACGCAGCAGCCGTGGGGCTTCATCGAGTTCGGCGTGCGCGACCCCGACGGCTACGAGGTGGAGTTCCTGGAGCCGTCGTCACCTTAGCGCTCCCCACAGGCGTTGCCATGAAGATAGGCGTGTCAAACAGCCTCCTCCCCCGCTAAGGGGGGAAGGGATCGTCAGGGAGCCTCATTTTCATCCTCCCCGATGCCCTGCCAGGGACATCGATGATTTCGAGTCCCGATATAGGCGGGATGAAGAATCTCAGGCTCCATCTGAGAGATGCTTCGCTCCGCTCAGCATGACAGATGCATTCGCCCTTTGCGCCCCCGCCGACATTGGGCCAGTGTGGGTCTTCGGGCTGCCCCGCTTTGACATGGCAGCGGCCGCTCGCTAGCCTATGCCAACGCCATGGCAGCTTCAGAACGACCCAATGTCCCGCGCCGCCTAGCCCGGCTGCGCATCGATGTGCACCTCGATGGCCAAGGCCTGCTCGCGACCATGGCCGACGAGGTCCGCCAGGGCCTTACCGCATCTCAGAAGTACCTGCTGCCCAAGTACTTCTACGACGCACGCGGCTCCGAGCTCTTCGAGCGGATCACCGAGCAGCCGGAGTATTACCTGACCCGGACGGAACACGAGCTACTGGCGGGTCTGGCGAATGAGCTGATGGCTACGCTACGGCCCCATGAGCTTGTAGAGCTGGGCTCGGGGTCCTCGTCCAAGACTCGGGTGCTCCTCGACGCCGCTAGCGCACCCCAGCACCTGCGCCGTTACGTGCCCTTCGACGTGAGCGAGAGCATGGTGCGCGGCACGGCCCAAGAGCTGCTGGACGCGTACCCCTTTTTAGAGGTGCACGGCGTCATCGGCGACTTCGAGCGCCACCTGGACCGCATTTCTCCTCCGGCGGGCGGGCGGCTGGTCCTCTTCCTGGGCAGCACCATCGGGAACCTGGAGCCTCGCGAGCGCCGCCAGTTCCTCTCCGGAGTCCGCGCCCTGCTGGGGTCCGAAGGAAGGTTGCTGCTCGGCCTCGACTTGGTAAAGGACATCGACGTCCTGAATGCCGCCTACAACGACGACGCAGGCGTTACCGCCGAGTTCAACCGGAACATTCTCCAGGCGGTCAACAACGCGTTGGACGCCGACTTCGCCCCCGCGGCTTTCGAGCACCGCGCCTTCTTCAACGCCGACGCTTCTCGCATCGAGATGCACCTGGTGCCCGACGCACCCCAGACCGTGCACCTCGGCGGCCTCGACCTGACGGTCCGCGTAGCGGCGGGGGAGAGCATCTGGACCGAGAACTCCTACAAGTTCACGGAGGAGTCGGCCGCCGCGGCGCTGGCTGAGGCCTGCATGCGGCTGGAACGCTGGTACACCGATGCGGGCCGGCGCTTTGGCCTCGCTCTGGCCGCGTCCGCGTAGCCCGTTGTCCCCTCGTCAAGGAGGAGGGCCAGGGTAGGGGTGTAACGGCCCCTAGCGCCCCTGCTGGCGCCGGTATAGCTCGCGGGTCGCCTCATTAAACGGGTAGTACGTGCCAGGGGAGACGTCCTCCACCGCCAGCTGCTGCTCCACCACCGCTTCCAGGGCCTCGTGCTCCCGCGCGTGGGCTACCACTTCCTCGATGAGCTGCTGGGGGACCACCACCACGCCGCCGTCGTCAGCGGTGACGTAGTCGCCGGGAAGCACCAGCACGCCCCCGCACTGGACCGGTACGTTCACGTCGCACGGGAGCATGTGCGAGGGCATGGTCATGTTGGTCTCACCGGCGGCGAAAACGCCGATCCCGTAGGTGCGCAGCGCCTCCATGTCCCGGACCGAGGCGTCGGTGACCACCCCGGCTGCCTTGCGCTGCTTGAGCCTCAGCAGCTTGATGCCACCGGCGGCCGACGGGTTGGCCCATCCCATGGCGTCCATAACCAGCACGTCGTCAGGGCCGCACAGCTCCATCGCCTGGTACTCCGCGCTCTCGGTCCCGCCGATGACCTTCGCTCGAAAGTCGGGCCGGCTGGGAACGAAGCGCATGGTCACCGCTCGCCCTACCATCCGCTGCCCTGGAATCAGGGACCGCACTCCCCGCATCTGGACGTTGGTGTAGCCCATCCCGTCCAACACGTCCAGCACCGCCGATGCCGACAGCTCCCGAAGCGCTTGGACCGGGTCGCTTGGAGGAGTGCTCATAAGTTGCTCCTTGCTGAGGGTTTTACCTGTCACTCGTGGAGGCTGGCCGCCCCGAAGACTTCCCTGGCCGGCTGCATCGCAGTTGTACGCCTGCTCTCATCCCTGGTCAAGCGGGGCGTCGGTCTGGGCCGGAACCGCTCCACCACAAACCGCGAAGGCCGCGCGTCCATACACGTTGACATACTGTCTGGTCGGGCATATTATCGATATTACTTAGTCCCTACATATTATATTCTTCGTGCGTACTTACTACAGGACCGCACCCATGCACCCTCTCCTCCGCCTCCACACCATCTCGGTTGGTGTTGCCGTCGCGGCAATCACGGTGCTTATCGCCTCCTGCGGCGGCGGCGATTCCTTAACGGTCTACTCCGGCAGGAGCGGAAACCTGGTCGCCCCCATCATCCGACAATTCGAAGACGCCACCGGCATAGACGTACGAGTGAAGTACGGCGAGACACCCAAGCTTGCCATCACCTTACTCGAAGAGGGCGACAACAGCCCGGCAGACCTTTTCTTTGCTCAAGACCCCGGTGGCCTGGGCGCGGTGGAGGAAATGCTGTCTCCGCTCCCCGACAGCGTCCTCGCCCGGGTGCCGGAGTGGGCCCGCTCACCCAACGGCACGTGGGTCGGCGTCTCGGGCCGGGCCCGGACGTTGGTGTACAACACCGAGACGCTGACAGAGGCAGACCTACCCGATGATATCTGGGACCTTACCGAGCCTCAGTGGAAGGGCCGTATCGGCTGGGCACCGAGAAATGCATCTTTCCAGACCATGGTCACCGCCATGCGGGTGTTGTGGGGCGAGGAGAGGGCCCGCCAGTGGCTCGAAGGCATGCTGGCCAACGACACCAAGGATTTCGAGAAGAACACTCCCCAGGTAGTAGCCGCCGCCGCTGGCGAGATAGACGTGGGGCTGGTGAACCACTACTACCTGCATAGGTTCCTGGCCACCGAGGGCGAAAGCTATACGGCCCGAAATTACCACGTCCGTGCAGGCGGCCCCGGAGCGCTCGTCATGGTCGCGGGAGCGGGAATCCTCGCCACCGCGAACAAGCGAGAGGACGCCGAAAGGTTCCTGGAGTTCATGCTCTCGCAGGTCGGCCAGCAGTACTTTGCCAGCCAGACCCACGAGTACCCGCTGGTGGAGGGCGTTGCCGTCTCCCGAGAGCTTGTGCCCCTGGAGCAGATCAACCAACCGTCCATCGCCTTAGCCGACCTCGCGGACCTGAAGGGGACCGAGCGGCTGCTGCGAGAGACGGGCGTGATACCATAATCCGAACGCGAGAACGCCCCCCGCTATCAAACCTTAGACAAGGGTGCGCATCCATGACAAACGAGGCGACGAACGCTGAAAAGCTTCTCTGGAGCCAGGTCCCGGTGCCACAGACCAACGTGAGTGTGTATGAGGCGCTCCACGGGCGGCGCATGGCGTGGAAGTTCAAGGGCACGCCCGTGCCCAGGGAGGCATTGGACCGCATGCTGGCAACCGCCATATGGGCGCCCAACCATCGGCTCACGGAGCCGTGGCGTTTCTTCGTCATGGAGAAGGACACGCCCCTGCGCAAGCGGATCGCGGACCTGATCTACGATGGGCTGATGGCGGAGTGGGATGACGCGCGCCGCGCGGAGCCCTACCGGACCAAGGTGCTGGCGCCTCCCATTGTGATCTACACCTACTGCGTCCAGGGGTCCGACGAGTTTGTGACCAAGGAGAACTACGCGGCGACTTTCATCGCCATGCAGAATATCGCCCTGGCGGGCCACGCCGAGGGACTGAGCGTCAACTGGGACACGGGCAGAGTGACTCGGGTGCCGGGACTGGCGGAGGCCCTGGGCGCCGCGCCGGACTGGGATGTTCAGGCCATGATGGCCATCGGCTATCCAGACGAGGAGCCCAAGTCCAACCGCACGCCCGTCACGCAGTTCGTCCGCTGGGGATAGGTGGGGGTCTCGCCACACCTTGATAACCGGCACTAGCGAAGCACCGCCACTACGGGGAAATGGCCAGAAGGGCTTTAGGCCGCCGGCCTTCCTCTGGGTGCCTGGGGTGGTAGTGGCGCTGGCCATGCTCCTACCGCCAGCCTATCTGCTGGTCCGTGCCGTGGACGGCGGGCTCGACACGTGGGACGTGCTGTTTCGGGCGCGGACGGCGGCTATCCTCGTTCGCTCGCTCCTACTGGTGGTCACGGTCACCACCGCGTGCACCGCCGTGGCCGTTCCGTTGGCGTGGCTCACGGCCCGGACGGATATGCCCTTGCGGCGGTTGCTAGCCGTTGCCACCTCGCTACCGCTGGTCATCCCAAGCTACATCGCCGGGTTCCTCTTCGTGGTCGCCCTGGGCCCGCGAGGCATGTTCCAAGGGCTCCTCGAGCCGCTGGGCGTCGAGCGCCTTCCTGAGATTTATGGGCTCCCCGGCGCTACCTTTACGTTGGTACTTCTGAGCTATCCCTACGTACTGCTCCCCGTGCGCGCCACCCTCTCCCGCATGGATCCGGCCCTGGAGGAGGCCGCCCGAGGGCTGGGATTGGGGCCGTTTGCTACCTTCCGCCGCGTCACGCTTCCCTTGGTTCGGCCGAGTATCGTGGCCGGTGCGCTTCTCGTCGCGCTCTACACCCTGAGCGACTTCGGAGCGGTCTCGCTGATGCGGTACGAGACCTTCACCTGGGCAATCTTCGTGCAGTACGAGTCAGCCTTCGACCGAAGCCTGGCCGCCGGGCTCTCGCTGGTCCTGGTCGGAGTGGCCATGGTCATCCTCTTCGTAGAGGTGTTGAGCAGGGGCCGATCGCGGTACTACCGGGTTACCCCCGGCGTGGCGCGGCCCGCCGTTCCCGTCCGTCTCGGCCGCTGGCGCTGGCCGGCCTTCGCCTACTCCGCGGCCGTGGTGGCCGTCGCACTCCTACTGCCCGTGGCCATCCTCAGCTACTGGCTCGTGCAGGGAATCGCCGCCGGCGAACCGTTTGAAGTGCCGTGGGGCGCCGCCCGAAACTCCCTGTACGTTTCCGGCCTGGCGGCCCTCGGCGCTGTCGTGGTGTCGCTACCCGTGGCCATGCTGGCGGTCCGCTATCCGGGTAGGATCACCGTGTTGCTGGAGCGCAGCACCTACGTGGGGTTCGCCCTCCCTGGCGTTGCCGTCGCCCTGGGGCTCGTGTTCTTTGGCGCCAACTACGTTACGTTCCTCTACCAGTCCATCGCGCTGCTGGTCTTTGCCTACGTCATCCTCTTCCTTCCCGCCGCAGTGGGGAGCAGCCGTGCGGGACTGCTTCAGGTCAGCCCACGGGTCGAGGAAGCCGCCCGGGGGCTAGGCACGACGCCACTTCGGACCTTCCTCCGGGTGACCATGCCCCTCATGTGGCGAGGCACGCTCGCCGGAGCAGCCTTGGTCTTCCTGCTGACCATGAAGGAGCTGCCCGCAACCCTCATCCTCAGCCCGATCGGGTTTGGGACCCTCGCAACCTCCGTCTGGTCCTCGGCGTCCGAAGCGTTCTTTACGCAGGCGGCGGTCTCATCGCTCTTCCTTATACTTGCCGCGTCGGTGCCGATGGCCATTCTGGTATTGCGCCAACAGCGCGGCTAAACAGGCGCAAAGCACCCCGCATTTTGTTGACAAGGTTAGGTTGTTCCACTAGAATCTTTTTGCTGAGCTCATTCTGCACGAACAAGGCCATTATCGGGGGCGCGGCTTGGCTGCCATCCATCGACTCTATGACCTCCAGACCTTGGACCTGGAAACTGACCGCCGGAACCAGCGGCTGGAAGAGATCGCCGCCGCCCTCGGCAACGACACCACGCTCGTGCAGCTCCGCGGCCGGCTGGCGGAGCTGGAGGCTTCGACCACCGAGGTAGCCTCCCAACAGAAGGACTTCGATTTGGCCATCGCAACCTTTACTCAACGCATTGCACAGGCCGAACAGATGCTGTTCGGCAGCACCGTGAAGAACCCCCGAGAGCTCTCTGGCTTTCAGGCAGACGTCGTGCAGCTCAAGCGTCTCCGCTCCGAACAGGAGGACCGGCTCCTCGTGGTCCTGGATAGGACGGACACGCTGGACGGAGAACGGAACACCATCGCTGAACAGCTTCGTGAGACCGAGCAGCTGTGGAGCGCCGAACAGCACGCCATGGCCGAAGAGCAGGCCACGCTCCAGACCGAGGTGGTCGAGCTAGTAGCCAAGCGCAGCACGCTGACACCGCAGGTTTCGGCGGGTGAGCTGGCCCTGTACGAGCAGGTCCGCCGCACCTATGGTGGCAAGGCCGTTGCGCGCGTCGACCGTGGGATGTGCAGCAACTGCCGGGAACGCCTCCCCACACAGAAGCTCCGAGCGGCCCGGACCTCCCCAAACCCCGTTCGCTGTAGCAGCTGCGGGCTCATCTTGCTGGCCGAGTAGCACTATGCGCGCCTTCACCTACTTCCGCGCCGACCCCAACGCCCCTAAGGGGCATCCCGGCAACGGCGTAACGCTGCAACGAGCGTTCGAGCAGTACTGCGCTACCCGAGGCCATACAGGACAGGGTGTTTTCAGCGACGACGCATCTTCGAGCGAGACGCCCCAGTACCTGGCCATGCTTGAACGCATCCACTCCTCCGGCCTGGCCTACCTCATCGTCGTACCGGCGGTCGACCATCTGGGCGACTCCTTGGCCGAGCAGGTTGGCCACGTACTGGAGCTCGACGTCCTCAACTGCCAGGTGGTGTGTGACGCCCCGGACCTGCCTGACCCTCTTCAGGCCGCGCTCCGTGCCACCAAGGGCCAGGGAAGGGGAGGAGCCCGGCGGCACGCCATCCGAGAGGGCATGAAGGCCAAGGCCGCACGAGCCCAGGGCCTCGGAAAGCCGCCGTATGGCTACCGCATCGGAGTGAATGGTGGGTTCGAGCCGGTGCCTCCGGAAGCGGAAGTGGTGCAGTCTATCTTTTCCATGTACCTCGACCAGGGCGTAGGCGTTCGCACCATCGCCCGCCAGCTCAACACCCAAAGTATCCGCACCCGCCGAGGAAGGGCCTGGAGCATGGTTACCATCCGCGACATCCTGCGTAACCACTCCTACATCGGCACGTACCACCGCTTCGGACTCCTGATTCCCACCAGCCATCAGCCTATCGTGGGCGCCGACGAGTTCAAGCAGGTACAGGACCGCATGCGCAGCCGCACACCCGGCCGCCGCCACCCGAAGGCCGACCCGTTTCTCCTCTCAGGCATCCTGTATTGCGGACACTGCGGCCAGCGAATGATGGGGGTTACCCGCCACCAGACCTGGCACCGTAAGAACGGAGAACGAGTGCGGGGCGAGTACCGCTACTACCAATGCCAGTCCCGCATCAACCGCAGCCAGTGCCAGTACCACACCCGGCGCGCCGCGGAGCTGGAAGCCCAGGTCCTTGAGCTGGTGCGCCAACCCTCCACAAGCCCATTGCCGGCCCCTGAGACAGCTGAGGAGCTGCTAACGAAAGACCGCACCGACGCCCAGTCCAAGCTGCGCAGCCTGGAGCGACGCTACTTGGAGTGGGTCCAACGGGCCAGCGATGGCCTCATCACGCTTCGCCAGCTCGGGTCGGCCGTCGCGGGCATAGAAGCGGACCGACGGACGACCGAGACGCGCCTCGCCATGGCCGACGGTGACCCAGCGCAGCTCCAGCAGTGGCGTGCAGGTCAGCGCCGCAGGTTGGAAACGGAGTGGGATGACCTCAACCCCGGCCAGCGTCAGGAGTTGCTCCACGGCCTGGTCGACAAGGCGACTTTGTCCGGGCGCAAGCTCGACGTATCCCTCCGCGGATAGCGGCCCAACAGAACGTGTCATTCCGAGTCCGCTTCAGGCGGACGAGGAATCTCGTCTTTTCTCTTCTGAGGGAACGAGGTTCTTCGTCCCGATTGCATCGGGACTCAGGATGACAAACAGGGGGCACCGCTGCTGGCTCGGAATAACAAGCAGGGTAGGGGAAACCAAAGACCACCGCGCGACGGGCAACTAGCCTCGACGCCCCGGGCTTATAATAGAGAATGGAGCTCAGGAGGCTGGGCGGCCGCTCCGATGCGATCGGAGAGGAAAGTCCGGACTCCGTCGGGTAGAGTGCTGGGTAACACCCAGGCGCCGCGAGGCGACGGAAAGTGCCACAGAGAGCAGACCGCCGATGCCCCCGACCTATCGGGGGACAGGCAAGGGTGAAAGGGTGCGGTAAGAGCGCACCAGGCCCCGTGGTGACACGGGGTGCTGGCAAACCCCACTCGGAGCAAGGCCAAATAGGGGGACACGTCCCGATGCGTCGGGACACCGGCACCCGGCCGCGTCCCCGGGTCGGCCGCACGATCCCGATGGCAACATCGGGACTAGAGAGATGGCCGCCGTCCCGACTCGTCGGGATACAGAATCCGGCTTACAGGCCGCCTGGGCTCCGCTTCGGTTCCATAGCCAACAGCACCGTGGGCGACACGCTAACCCTTGGCCCTGGAGTACGGCTTGAAGAAGCTGTGCAGGAAGTTCCGCTGGTGGGCCCATCGGTGGGCCCTTCGCAACGCCGCCTCCGGAATGAGCCCATCTTGGAAAGTTACCTTGAACGCGTCGTACCGCTTGCCCGGCAGGAGCGGAGCGTCGGTCGCCTTTCGGACCAGGCACCCTTGATCTTCCAGGAAAGCCCTGAGGTCCGCGTAGCCCTTGGGCCGCTTGTTGGGGGTTACGTAGACGAAGAAGTCGCGGCTCCCGACCATCTCCTCGAAATGGTCGTCACCCACGCCGCCGCCTGGACCTTGCGAGCCCTGCCGCAGCCGTGCCCGAGTGATTCCAGAGGCTTTCAAGTCCACGTCGCGCTCCTTTGTTCATAGGAAGGGGCTTCCCACCCCACGCCTACAACCACCCGCATTATATATCGGGCCCCACGAGACCAGGAACGGCCGTCCGCCGGAGCCTGGGCATGCGTAACGAAAGCTCGCGGCATCGGGGGTGAGGCGGCGCGGCGCTGCTCGCAGAGGCTACACGCCGGGAGCCCGCCAGCGCCATCACCGGTGGCAACGCTCGTGGAGTCGCCCGATGCAATGGACGCATCGGAGGCCACGTGATAAAACTGGACGGCAATCCGGAGGCGTTCCTCGGTCGTACCTCGGTTAGTGAGGGGTGCGACCAGGGACTTAGCCTCCTCGAGGGTACTTTGGACCACTCCCTGGAGAAAGACGAAGAGCTGGTAGCGCGTGTAGCGCACGGTGACGCCGGAGCCTTAGCGGAACTGTACGACCAGTACAGCCAACAGGTGTTCAGCATGGCCGTGGGCATGCTGCGGGACCATGCTGCCGCCGAAGACGTTACCCAAGAGGTCTTCATGACTCTCTGGACCCGTGCCGCTACATTTGACCCAGCGCGAGGAAAGTTCAAACACTGGTTCCTTCACCTCGCCCATAACAGGGTCATCGATGAACTGCGTCGCCGCGGCCGCAGTACGCTGCATACGTCGGACCGCGTCCCAGAGGACCCAGCGCTCGCCCTGGACGACCCGTCGGATACAGCGGAAGAAGCGGTCACGGCCGTGCTGTTCGGCGATGCGCTAAAGGCGTTGGTCAAGCTGCCTGTCGAACAACGTACCGCTTTGATCATGGCCTATCTGGAGGGCGCCACGCAGCAGGAGATAGCCCACCGGACCGGCACGCCGCTGGGCACGGTGAAGACCCGCCTGCGGCTTGGCATGATGAGACTCCGTCAGCACCTTGCCCCCCCGGCGCGTGAGGAGGTGTGATGGCAAACCTGGAAGGACAGCTACCCCAAGACCCCATCGAGGAGCTGCTGCCGGCCTACGCGCTCAACGCCCTGGAACCCGAGGAGCGTGAACGGGTGGAGCGTGCCTTGGTCGAAGACGAGCGGTATCGCGACGCCTTGCAGCAGTACCTGGAGGCGGCGACGGCCCTTTCCACGGCTCACGTTTCCCAGCCCGTCAGCGGAGACCTCCGCCAGCGAGTGCTCGCCGCCATCGAAGGCCCTCCGGCTAGCGGCGCGCGGCTTGAGGATGAACGCGGCCTGCTCCGGCGTCTTCCACGCAGCCTCGCCGCCGCCTGGAGCGCTGCGGCGGTCTTCCTCCTCGGCTTGGGCGCCCTGAGCGGCTACGTCCTTGTCCAGCAAGACAGGATCCATGACCTGGAAGTGGGCTTTACGCAGACCCAGTTGGAGATGGAAGACCAGCAGCAGGCTTTGGCAACAGCCCTCAGTAGCCAGCAGACGCTCGCCAGCGAACTGAGCGAGGCGATGGCGCGGACCAAAGCACAGTTCCAGGTACAGCAGACCGCGGTCTATTGGGCGGCGATCCCAGGCGTGGATACCGTTATCCTGCGTTCCAGCGAGGACCTTCCTTCGCGGGGCATGCTCATGATGAACCCGGATCACACGCGAGGTCTCCTCATGGCCATGGGCCTACGACCGTTGCATGAGGCGAGTTCCTACCAGGCCTGGCTCTGGCGCAAGGATGGAACGGCGACCAGCGTAGCCGTCTTTACCCCTGACCAAACGGGGTTTTCTCTGGTCCGAGTGCTGGCAGACGAAGACATGACCTCCTATGAGGCCTTCACCATCAGCATAGCGCCCGTCGGAGGGAGCGAGGTCCCTGGCTCCCCCATCATGAGAGCCACTTTGGTCGATCAGTAGCTGGCTGCGTTCGTTGCACGAGCAGTGCGCGCTTGCGTTTAGGTCGTTTTTACCCTCCGCGCTGGGAAAGCGTCTGAAATCCTTCCTGGCGCACCCTTCGTACTAGCTATCGAGGGTACAGCCACGCAGACCGTCTCAAGCGCGTCAGATCGATTTACGGCAACCGGGACTCCTTCTGGGTAGTGAGTCTGGTGCAGGCAACTGAAACATGGCTGTACCCTCATGGAGCTAGCGCTTATGCCGCACAGACTGCTCGTTGTATCGGCCCTGTCGTTCGTGGCGCTGCTCGCTTTCGCGTGCGGGTCAGAGGAGGTACCGGATGGCGAAACGATTGATTCACCCATTCTCAACTCTAGGCTTCAGGACCTGACCATCGTCACCGGCACCACTGTCGTGTGGGACAACGTGAGCGGCCCGCAGCACACCGTTACCTCCGGCACACCAGCGGAGCCGACGGGCGTGTTCGCCAGCGAGTTCCTCAGCCGTGGTGACACATACAGCTTTACCTTCACCAAACCCGGCACTCATGTGTACTACTGTAGGTTCCATCCTTTGGCTATGACTGGCACTATTACCGTAACCGAGGGATAGGTAGAGAAGTCCCTTCCTCAACACTACGCACAGGAGGTTCGGTCCTATGTCAAAGAAGCTGATTGTCGTCTCGACTTTGCTGTTGATGGCCCTGCTGGCGGCGGCGTGTGGCACTGACGACCCCACGGCCACGCCAACGCGTACGTCGGAGCCCACGTCTACTGCTACGGCTACGCCCACATCCGAGTCTCCGGGCTCAGACGCTACGACTGGGGACGGCGACACCATGGTGAAGGACGACGATGGCGACGCCATGATGAAAGACGCGTGGGAGCTGTCCATCCTTAACTTTAGCCACGCGGACGCGACCATTACCGTTGGCTCCACCGTCAAATGGACCAACACCGGCTCGGCCCAGCACACCGCGACGTCAGGCGCGCCCGAGGCCGCGACTGATCTGTGGGACAGCGGCGCCCTCAGCACGAACAGCACCTACTCTTACACCTTCGACGATACCGGGACCTTCGCCTACTACTGCAAGTTCCATTCCAGTATGGTGGCCACCATCACCGTGGTGGCGGAGGGCGAAGACGCTACGGGTGGCGCGGAAGGAACACCGAAGAGTGGGGGTGACGGCGGGCTGTACGACTAGTGCGGGGTCGGTAGTAAATACTCCCGGATGGCAGGCTGGTTAGTCCGCCAGCCAAAAAGAGCGAGCATACGCAATGTCCCCTTTGGCGGAGCGTCGGGGCATCAAGCCCCAACGCTCCGCCGTCTCTTCCACTACCTGACGGAGGTCTAGCCTGTTGCCCTTACGTCTACTCCTCGCGTCTCTCCTCACTCTGGCGCTCCTGCTTGCGGCGGCCTGCGGAGGCGAGGAGTCGACACCCACACCGACACGTACTCCTACTCCAACTACGGAGCCGACTGCTACACCCACTCCGCCAGGGCCGTCGCAGGGTGACGTCGCCACGGCAACTCCCACGCCCACCGCGACACCACGAGGCACGCCTACAGCCACGCCGACGATGGGCCCGCCGCTGACGGCAACCCCAACAGCAACTTCCACGCCGACCGTGACTTCAACGCCCACCGCAACGCCTCAGCCCACGGCCACTCCAACACCTACCGCTACGCCTACGGCGACCCCCACCCCGACCGCAACTCCCACCCCAACGCCCATTCCGCCGGTCGCATCGGACATTGTCAACTTCGACCTAGAAGAGCTCACCGTCGCTCTTGGCACCAGGGTCACGTGGACCAGCAAAGACATCTTCATCCACACCTCCACCTCCGGCACGCCCAGCAACCCAACGGACGCGTGGGACAGCGGCTTCCTCAGCAAGGATGAGGCTTTTAGCTTTACCTTTACCGAGCCCGGGACGTTCGCCTACTTCTGTAGCCTCCATCCCACCATTATGCTGGCCACCATTACCGTGCTCGACGAGTAGGGCGGCGTGAAGGCCCCTAGTGTTCCATCGGACCCGGGTCACGCCAAGCCGATGACGCTCGAGTGCTGTAAACACACAACCACCGCCTTAACCGGCGGTGGTTGTTAACGAAAGCAGCCTGATCTGTTTGTCAGTAGGATAGACCTCAAGAAACCCCGGGGCCCTGGCTTCTAGCGGGTGAGCAACTCCAGGCTATGGCCGTTGGGGTCCTGGAAGTAGAACCCCCGGCCGCCTCGGCGGTGGTTGATCTCCATATTGTCCTGGGCGAACGGATCGCTGCCGTAGGCGAGCCGCGCGGCTTTCACCCGCGCGAATATCTCGTCGAAAGCCTCCTCGCTCACCTTGAAGGCGTAGTGGTGGCTCTCGAAGCCGTCGCGGTTGTCGAAGTCCATCGTGAGCGACTCGTTGAGCCGTACCGGCGCAAAGTGGCCCATGGAGCCTTCGTACTTCAGGCCCATGATCTTGGCGAAGAACTCCGCCGAGGCCACCTTGTCCTTGGCCGGAACGATGGTGTGATCGAGCACTATAGCCATGCGTCACCTCCCCAATGTCAACTCTTGCACGTAGGCTATGCCGCTTCGTGAATCGCGTCAAGACGCCACGTGGCTAGCACCAGACTTTTACCCACCCGGACCCAGGTCCGGCCACCTGCTGTCCCACGGCTGGGCCGCTTCGAAGACTGCGGATGCCCGGAGCACGTCTAGTTCGTGGCCTCTCCTGCCAACGATCTGGAGCCCCACCGGCAGGCCGTCGGCCGTGAAGCCGCACGGGATACTGGCCGCGGGTTGGCCGCTTAGGTTGAACGGGTACAGGAACGGCGTAAAGCCCCAGTTGGGGTCCACGAGCTGTCCATCGATGGACTCGGGGAACTGCTCGATTGGGAACGCGGGCACGGCCATGGTGGGCGTCAGCAGCAGGTCGTACTGCTGGAAGAACTCCTCCATGTGCCTGCGGTGCCACTCCAGCTCGCGCAAATGAGCGGCGTAGCGGGTGGCCGGCCAGGAAACGGCCTCCTGGGTCCACTCCACCAATTTGGGTGGCAGCAGCTCTCCGTAGCCGGCCGCCAGCGCTGGGCCTAGGGCAAGTGCCAGGTCCGTCAGCATCAGCGTGGCGAACACTTCGAGCAGACGCTCCGTATCGATTGGCGGTGGGTCCTCTACCACCGACGCACCCTGGGCCCGAAAGGCCTCCATCGCCGACGTGGTGAGGCGGCGCACCTCCGGGTCCACCGGACGACCGTCCAGGTCGGGACTCCAGGCGATCCGGACGCGGTGCACGCTTGGCTCCTCTAACGCCGAGACGTAGTCGGGGGGTTGCTCCCGCAGCGACGTAGCGTCTCTGCTGTCCGGTCCGGCCATGACCTGAAGCAACAGCGCGGCGTCTCGGACGCTCCTGGCCATGGGGCCATTTTGGGAGAGCGCCCTCCAGCCGCCGGGGCTATCGTAGGCCGCCGGCACCCGGCCGAAGGTTGGCTTGATGCCGTACACTCCGCAGAAGCTGGCGGGGATTCGGATGGACCCGCCCGCGTCGCTGCCGGAGGCCAAGGGGCATAGGCCCGCCGCTAGCGCGGAAGCAGAGCCGCCGCTGGAGCCGCCGCTGGTACAACTGAGGTCCCACGGGTTCCGGCACGGACCGCCCAGCAGGTTCTCGGTCGTCCCTTTCCAGCCAAACTCCGGTGTGTTCGTCTTGCCAAGAATGATGGCCCCAGCCCCGCGCACTCGCTCCACCGGGAGGTCATCGTAGTCGGGCACGCGCTCCTTATGGAGCAGCGTCCCCTGGGTGGTGCGAATCCCCTTGGTAGCGTTCAGGTCCTTGACGGCGATAGGCACCCCATGGAGGGGGCCTAGGTCGCGCCCGGCCATCACCGCCGCCTCGGCTGCCCGCGCCGATTCCATGGCGTGCTCGTCGGCCACCGTCAGGTACGCTCCAAGCGCATCGTTGTAGGTATGGATGCGCGTCAGGAAGTGGGCCGTCAGCTCCACCGGCGACAGCGCCTTCGAGCGGACCAGTTCAGCCAGACGCCAAGCCGGCGTGTACGTCAAGTTATCCGATGCCATGGGCTCTTATCGTAGCTTGCCTCTACCAGCCTGGTCCTATGCAGACCGAGCCGGGCTCTTGGCGCTTCGGGCACGCCCTTTCATAAGGCGCTACTCACAGTTGCCATTCTAAGTCTAGCGGAGAATCTGGGTGTTCCGGCCCGCCTGTGGCCGCCGATACGCCTAAGTGGATTGTCCCACCCAACCCGCCCCGTGGCGTCGGTCCTTACGACCAAGGAGTCTTCAGCCTGCCGCACCTCGCCCAAGATACAAGGGATCTGACTTTCTTTTCGAAGGGCGAGATTCCTCGTTCCGCCTGCGTCGGACTCGGAATGACAGGGTATTGCCTTCTTTGTCACCCTGAGTGAAGCGAAGGGTCTCTCGGAGAAAGGATGGGTACGAGATTCCTCACTCCACTCGGACTGACAGGGGACCGCTCCGGGCGACATGCAAGGTCGAAGGAACAGCCGGATGCCAAGCACCTTGTTCCGCTAACCCTGGATGATGCAAGACGGCAGCCCTCCTTTCAACCAGCTAGCTGGGCCAATGGTGAGGCGCTGACGCAAGCCTCGTTGGCGCGAACTTGTCCAGCGGGTACTCCGAACGGCCTTGGACAATGAGCTGGGCCACGTACTTTCCCGTCGCCAGGCACAGCAGGATGCCCTTTGGCCCGTGCCCTGTGGCCAGGTATACGCCCTCCGAGCCTGGCACCGCGCCGATGAGTGGCAGTCCGTCGGTGGAGAGAGGCCGGAGACACGCCGTCACCTCCCTGATGGGCATGCCGCGCACGGCTGGCGCTATGCGGCCTACGGCTTCCAAAATCGCGGCCTGGCCTTCCGGTGTTGGGCTGCCGTCGAATCCGGCGTCCTCCTCCGTCGTGCCGATGAGCAGGTCGCCGCTGGACTTGGGCAGCACGTAGCCCGTCCGGTGGAAGATCGCGTGACGGGGCAGTGGCACATCCGGCGCTAAATGGACGATCTGCCCCCGCTGTGGTCGGACCGGGACCTCGAAGCCCAGCCACGCTCCAGCGAACGCGCTCCACGGTCCGTTGGCCAGGACTACCGTCTGAGCAGCGACCTGCTCTTGGCCCAAGCTAACCCCCGTCACGCGTCCATCCGTCCCTAGGAGGCCGGTCACCTCGCCGGCGCGGATCTCGACGCCGTGCCGCATCGCGGCCCCGGCCAAGGCCAAGGCGAAGGGATACGTCTCCAGCTGCGCCTCCTGGGAGTGCAGGGCACCCAGCGCGTCCTCCGCCAGCCACGTTCCCAGCGACCGCACGGCCTGGGTGTCCAGCCATGTCGATTCGACACCAAGCTCTCGTTGCCATGCCATCCGTTCGTGAAGCTCGGCCGCCTCTTCCGCGTTGAAGGCGGGCCGCACGACAGAAACGTCCGTGAGATGGAAGTCCGTGCCCGACTCCGCGTGTAGCGCTGGGGCCATAAGGCGGTGGAGCCGTAGCCCCTCCAGGCCGAACCGGACCAGAGGGACCGGCAGGGCCGACCGGCCAACCGGGCTCAGCTCTCCGGCGGCGCCTCCCGACGCCTGACTGCCGACACCCTCCCGTTCGATGACGACGCAGCGCAGGTGATGGTCAGCGGCTAGGAAGTAGGCCGTGGCGCAGCCTATGACACCGCCGCCTACAACGGCCACGTCGGGTGAGGTGGATGGAATAGCCATGGACTTGGGTATCGGACGCGGACGGCCTACTCAGATAATACGCTGTTCCCTAAGGGCGATAACCCTGGAAGCGGCCCGTATAGGGTGCGGCCGACGGTGTCTCCAGCATGAAGAATACCAGTTGCAGAATGCGAGCGTCACGGGCCACGGTAAAGCCGTGCGGGTTGTAGACCATCAGCAGCGCCTGGGCCTGCCCCTGATAGCCCGCGTCCCACACCGCGGTGTGGAGCGCGACGCCGCTGCGGAGTAGGCTGGACCGCGGCCTGCTCAGCGCCATCACGTCTGCAGGCAAGCGCACCACCTCGTTGAGCGTTACCAGGTACGGCCCGGGCGCTAGGTGCAGCTCGCCGCCTTGATCGAAGGCCAGCTCCTCCGTGGAGGGCAGCCGCCGTTGCGCGTTGCTTTTGCCAAGGCGTCCCGCTTCCACGTATCGGCCGACGGAGCGCAGCGTCAGGTCCATTCCGTTTGGCTGAAGCTGGGCCTCCAGGTCTACGTAGCCTGCAACCAGGGGAGACCTTCCCTGGACCAACTCTTTGATCTGCTGATAGGCCAGAACACCCACGATGGCCTCGCCGCGAAGGGATGGCCGGTACTATAGGGGGCGCGCTAGTACGTGTCAAAACGATGAGCTGACACCCGCAGGAGCAGCCTTACGCCAGGGAGGATGGCTTGCTGTTTCCGCCGCAACCGCACCTCGCGTTCACGTATTGCGAAACCACCCTTCCCGCGCCGCCAAACGGATGAGTAAAAGTCAGGATGAAGTTCGCCAGAAATCCCCTTGACGCTTCCGTAATGAGGGCCTAGTATGCCAACCGGCGCTGAGAGACTGACACCTTACCCAGGAGGAGAGAGCAAATGCAGGGCTATTGTATGAAGTGTCGCGCACAGCGCGAGATGTCCGAGACCCAGACGGTGACCATGAAGAACGGCCGGCCCGCCACGCAAGGCAAATGCCCCGTTTGTGGCACTAAGATGTACCGCCTGGGCAAGGTAGCGTAACCTACTGCACCAGCGATGAAGAAGGCCCGCGCATGGCGGGCCTTCTTCATGTCCAGCGCATCCCCCGGGGCGGGCCCTCGCTATATAATGGGACGGCTTGAAGACTTCTGGATTAACGTGGGCCAGGTACCCGGCTAAGACACGCTTGCGGCTCCGGTGAGGGAAGGCCACCTTGGAGATCGACCTGCAGGGCATCACGGTTGAGGTGTTTAACCGCGCCTTTGAAGTGCGGTTCTACTCGGTGATGATCCTCGCCGGTATGGTGGCCGGCGTGACGCTAGCCCGCCGGGAGGCCCGCCGCCTGGGCGAGAACCCTGAGCACGTCCTGAACATCGCGGTATTCGGCGCGGCCCTTGGCATCGTGGGCGCCCGGCTGTACCACGTCTTTGACCAGGACAACTGGGCCATTTACCGCGCAAACCCGGAGCAGATCCTCTACGTCTGGAAGGGTGGCATTGGCATCTTTGGCGCCATCGCCGGAGCCCTGCTTGCCCTTTTCCTCTACGTGCGGTGGCGTCGGTTAAACCTGTTGCGGTGGCTGGACATAGGCGCACCTGCCTTTCTGCTCGGCCAGGCCATCGGACGCTGGGGCAACTACTTTAATCAAGAGCTGTTTGGCCGTCCTACTGACCTGCCCTGGGGTATCTCCATCAAGACGGAGAACGTCCTCAGCGAAGCGCCCCAATTCGCGGGCTTCGACAAGTTCCATCCGCTGTTTCTCTACGAATCGCTGCTCAGCTTCCTGGGGGTGGCCGCGCTGGTGTACCTCCTGTGGCGCTTCGGCCCCCGCGTGGTGGAGGCATCGGGAATAAAACAACTCGTGTGGAGCAGTAGGTGGCGGCTGCGGCCAGGCGACCTCCTGCTGCTGTACTTCATCTGGTACCCGGCGGAACGATTCGGCCTGGAGTTCCTTCGCGCCAGCAAGTGGGAGCAGGGGGGCATACCCATGGCCCAGTGGATCACCGGCGCGCTTGTGCTCTTGGCTATAGGCACCCTTATCTGGCGGCACCGCCGCCCCTGGGGTACTGAGGCAACGGGGCCAGGCACGGAGCATCGCTCGCGGACGGCGCTCCGGCGGCAGCGGCGCCGGAGCGACCTAGCCGCACAACCGGATCCTGCACAGACCTCGGACGAGGCCGGTCCAGCTCAGGGCGAACAGGGGCCGGCGAGTATTCCATGAACACGCCGGGCCGCGTGCTGGTCACCGGCGGCGTCGGGTTCATCGGCTCCCACGTGGTCGATGCGCTTGTCGGCTTGGGCCACGACGTAGCCATTCTCGACGACCTCTCTACTGGAGACCGCGCCAACCTCAACCCAAGCGCCCGTTTCTATCAGGGCAGCGTCACCGACCCGGAGGTCCTGGAGCAGGCGTTCCGGGAGGTCGCGCCTCGGTGGGTCAGCCATCACGCCGCCCAGATCAGCGTCACTCAATCGGTGGAGGACCCCGTGGCCGATGCAAAAATCAACGTGCTCGGCTCACTCATGGTCCTGGAGGCGTGCCGACGTCACGGCGTGGAGCACCTGACCTTCGCCTCCACGGGCGGCGCCCTGTACGGCGACCCCGAAGAGGTGCCCTGCGACGAGTCAGCCCCCGTACGTCCGAAGGCGCCCTACGGCGCCGCCAAGTACGCGGTGGAGACCTACCTCGATGTCTATCGGTCCACCTGGGGGTTCAAGAGCGCGGCCCTGCGCTACGGCAACGTGTACGGTCCTCGCCAATCACACCGGGGCGAGGCCGGTGTCATCGCCATCTTCGCCAACAGAATGCTCCAGGGCCAGCAACCCACCATCTTTGGCGACGGCGACCAGGCGCGGGACTTCGTCTACGTGGCCGACGTGGTGCAAGCCAACCTCATCGCCATGGAACGTCATCTCGACGGCGTCTTCAACGTTGGTACCGGGACCGCCACGTCGGTCAACACCGTGGTTGAGGTATTGCGCCGCCACTGCGGGTACGTCGGCGCCGTCGCGCACGCGCCGGAGCGCCCAGGCGAGGCGAGACGCATAGCCCTGGACGCCGGACGTTTCGCCGAAGCCACTGGCTGGCGCCCCTCCGTCTCCCTTGACGAAGGCGTGCAGGCCACGGTGGACTACTTTCGCCAAGCCACCGCCACGGGTCCCCGGCCGGACCGTTCAGCTGGATAAGGCGGCGAGACTGTCTGAATAGCAGCTACTTGGAGGAAAGGACGTCGGAATCAACCGCTCGTGGTGAGCCCTTCGACTTCGCTCAGGACAGGCCTGTCGAATCATGAGCGGTCCACCCTTCGGCACAGCTCAGGGTGAACGGGAGGTGAGTCGGGCCTTGTGTACGCGGGTTTACGAAACGTAGGACTAACCGTGTGCTCCCGCTAGCCGCGACACCGCTTCTTGGTCCACCAGCCAGGTGACCGCGCCGTCGCCCGGGTGCACCAGTGCTGCCGGCGGCACCAACGCCTCGTCCCCAGGCTCAAGCACCGCCCGTAGCGCCGAGGCCTTGCCTGCACCGGTGACCAGGAATAGCACCCGCCGCGCCACGTTCAGCAGCGGTAGCGTGAGCGTCACCCGCCAGGAACCAAGCTGCGGAACGTGGTTGGCCACCACCAGCCGGTCTTGCTCGTCCAGCGCCGCCGAACCAGGGAACAAAGAAGCGGTATGACCGTCATCGCCCAGTCCAAGCAGCATTACGTCGAACCGCGGGAGTGCTCCGCCAGCGCCTAGGGCGCGGACCTCCTCCTCGTATCGGCGTGCCGACTCCGCTGGCGCGAGGCCGGTGGTCTGGATGGGGTGGACCTGATCATGGGGGACCGGGACCTTGTCCACCAGCTCCCGCTTCGCCATGCCGGCGTTGCTGTCGGGATCGTCGGGGGGCACCCAGCGCTCGTCGCTCCAGAACAGGTGCGTCTGAGGCCACGGCATACGAGGCGTGTAAGGGGCCGCCGCCAGCACCGCGTAGAGTAGGGCAGGGGTGCTGCCCCCCGAGAGGGCCATCGTGAACCTGCCACGCGCGGCCACGCTCGCGACCGCCTCCTCCGCCACCAGCTCGGCGGCGGCTCCAGCCACCTCAAGGGGCGACGGAAGCACACGAACGTCCGAGTCAGTCCACCGCCGTGTCAGTGCCATGAGAATAGGCGTGTCGGGCAGTCTCCTCCACCAAAGGGGGGAGGAGGACTAAGGTGGGGGGCGCACCCCCATCCTGGCCTTCCCCCATCGAGGGGGGAGGGATTCTCGGGGAGCTCCATTTTTATCCTCTCCGGTGCCCTGTCCAGAGCATGGAAGATTCTGAAGGAGACCATCGAAGGCGGACGAAGAATCGCTCGATGCGCCTTGAGAGATGCTTCGCTCCGTTCAGCATGGCAATCCTGCCCCTAATGCCCCCCGCAGGCATGGAGCCAGGCGTGGCCGTCCTCCGTTAGCAAAGCGTCCGCCTCGGCGGGGCCCCACGAACCGCGAGCGTACTCCACCAGTGGCGATGCGGACGCCGAGTCCCAAGTCTCGAGCAGCGGGTCGACGATCCGCCACGCCTCGTGTACCTGGTCGCTGCGGATAAAGAGCGAGGCGTCTCCCTCGAGGGCGTCTTGGAGCAGGCGTTCGTAAGCCTCCGGAATGCCCTGTTCCGCGAAGGAGGTCTCATAGTGGAACTCCATGTCGTGGGCGCGCGTGGCCATCTCGGTGTCCGGCACCTTCACCTGGAACTGCAGGTGGACCCCCTCGTCCGGCTGGAGGCAAAGGGCTAAGTTGTTAGCCTGCGGCGCTTCCCCCGCCCCGAGGCTAAACAGCCGATGGGGAGGACGGTGGAACTGCACGATCACCTCCGAGGCTTTCGTGTGCATCGCCTTGCCCGAACGCAGATAGAAGGGCACCCCCTGCCAGCGCCAGTTATCGACGTACAGGCGAAGCGCGGCGTAGGTGGGCGTGCGCGAACCGGACTCGACACCAGGCGCCTGCCGATACCCCGCGTACTGGGCGCCGACGGCATTGCGTATGACGTCTTCCGGCGTCTCCCAGCGGCGGACGGCCTGGAGCACCTTTACCTTTTCGTCGCGCAGGGCCGTGGCGTCCATGGAATTGGGCGGCTCCATGGCAACCATGGCCAGCAGCTGCAGCAGGTGGTTCTGCACCATGTCCCGCACCACTCCGGAGCCGTCATAGTAGGCGGCCCGCGTGCCCACATCCACCTCCTCCGCCACCGTCACTTGCACCTGCGCGATGTAGGTCCGGTTCCACACCGGCTCGAAGATGGCGTTGGCGAACCGGAAGACTAACAGGTTCTGGACTGTCTCCTTCCCCAGGTAGTGGTCGATGCGGTACACCTGAGACTCGTCAAAGGCCGAGTGCACCACCTCGTCGAGCGCCAGCGCCGAGGCGCCGTCGTAGCCGAACGGCTTCTCGACGATGATCCGCCGTCCTTTGCCTCCGCTAGCACTCCCGCCTTCGCCCGCCAGACCGGCCAAGGCGAGGTTGAGGATGGCGGGTTCGTAGAGAGATGGCGCGACGGAGAGGTAGTACAGGCGTTCCGCTCCCGCGTCGCCTTCCAACGCTTCCAGCCGTTTGCGGAGCTTCTCGAAGTCAGCCGCCACGCTGAGGTCGCCCTGCACGTAGGACAGCCGCGTGGCGAAGCCGTCCCACACATCGCGTTGGACAGCCAGGTCGGCCAGCTCCCGCGCGCCCTCCCAGGTAGACTCCCTGAACTGCTCGTCGTTTAGCTCCGTGCGAGAGAAGCCGACAATGCGCAGGTCCTGGGGCAGCCGCCCCTTGCAGGCCAAGGTGAACAGCGCCGGTACCAGCTTCCGCCGGCTCAGGTCACCGGTGGCCCCGAAGATCACCAGGCTGGTACTCATTGGGTTCTTCTCGCCGTATGGCCGCCGAACTTCTCACGCATGCCGGCCAGCACCTTAAACCCAAAGGGCTCCTCCTGCCGTGAGCGGAACCGCGCCTGTAGGGCGATGGAGATGACCGGCAACGGCACGGCCAGCTCCACCGACTCCTCCACGGTCCAGCGCCCTTCGCCGGTGTCTTCCACGTAGGGTTTGACGGTCTCAAGTCCTGGGTCCTCTTCCAGCATTTCTGCGGTCAGTTCCAGCAGCCACGACCGAATGACGCTTCCATGGCACCAGATCTGAGCAATTTGCGCTAAGTTCAGGTTGAGTCGCTCCTTGGCCTTGAGCAGCTCAAATCCCTCCGCGTACGCCTCCATCAGGCCATACTCGACCCCGTTGTGGACCATCTTCACGAAGTGTCCCGCCCCTAATGGTCCAACGTGACCGTACCCACGGTCCGGCCCCGGCGCCAACGAGCGAAACACAGGCTCCACCCGCTTCACGGCCTCCTCCTCGCCGCCCACCATCAGGCTGTAGCCTTCCGTTAGGCCAAAGATACCGCCACTCACCCCTGCATCCACCAGATGAATGCCCTTGCGGTGAAGCGTCGCGCCACGCCGTAGGGTTTCTTTGTAGTTGTTGTTACCCCCGTCCACCACCACGTCGTCACGCTCCAGGACCTGGGCCAGCGCTGATAGGGTGCCCTCGGTAGGTCCACCCGATGGGACCATGACCCACACCGCCCGCGGTGCGGACAGCTTCGCGGCCAGCTCTTCCAGCGACGCCGCCGCATCCAACCCACGCCCTTGCGCGGCGCGGACCGCGTCGGGGTCACGGTCATAGCCCACCACCTGATGGCCAGCCCGCGTCAGGCGCTCTGCCATGTTGGCGCCCATCCGTCCTAGTCCTACCATTCCCAGTTGCATGCTCTCCTCCTTATGGTTCATGAAGCGGGTGTGTCTGCGCGCCTTGCTCCGCCATGAGCTCCTGCACCGTCTGTATAAGCAGCTCGGGATCGCGCACGATCCAGCGGGGGTCGAGCCCTGGCGCACCCCGCAGGCCGGACTCGGTAAAGGGCGTGGCCGCCGCGACCACGTGCATCCCAGCCGCCAGTGCCGCCTGCACTCCCGGCGAGGAGTCCTCTATCACCAGGCAGTCGCTCGGTGGGACCTCGGCCTGGGACGCCGCCTTCAGGTATATCTCGGGATCGGGCTTCGGTTTGGTTACGTCCTCCCGTGTGAGCACAAAGTCCAGCAGGTGGGTCACGCCTAGGGTGTCCAGCACCCATAGGGCCTCACGGCGCATGGACATGGTGGCCACACCCGTGGCACAACCCTCCTCACCCCACAGGTGAAGCAGGCCCAGCGCGTGGGGCCACCGGTGCTCCCAGAGCAGCTGCGCATCGCTGACCATGGCGTTGTAGATGCGAAGCCGCAGCTTGGTGAGCACCTCCGCCGGCTCCGATGCGCCGTTGGCTTCCATCAACGGCGTTAGGACCGCCTCCAGACCGAGACGGGCCATGACGTGCCGGGAGGCTACCTCTCGTGACGACCCCACCGCTTCCCGATACGCGTCCACCGCCCGGAGGTCAGGCGCGTCAAGCCCAAGCACCTCCTGGGCGGCTTGGGCGTAGGCCTGCGCCTTCAACCGTTCCGTCTGCACCAGCGTGCCGTCCAGGTCGAAGAAGGCCGCGCGGATCATGGCGTTATCCTGTGTCCGGGCTTACCGACTCGGCAAGGGCCTCCAACGCTCGGACGGGGTCCGGGCCTAAATGACACCGCGCGACGCGGCGGCCGGCCTGCTGAAGCGCGCTGATATCGCCGTCGGCCTGGGCGGTCGCGAGCACGCCGAAGGTGTACGGCCGTCCCGGTACCTCGACGTCACTGGCCTGCTCTCCGACTAATTGGAGGAAGAGGCCGCTAGAAGGGCCGCCCTTGTGAAGCTGGCCAGTGGAGTGCAGGTAGCGTGGTCCGTAGCCCGCGGTGGTGGCTATCCGGTGGCGTGCCTGAACGGCCCGCCGCAGCCGGGTTAACGCCTCGTCCACCTCCGGCGATTGCGCCAGGTAGACCAGCAGGGCCAAGTAGTCGTGTGGCTTGGCCTGGGATAGCAGCGATTCAACCGACTCCGGCGTCTCGGTCGGAGGCAGCCGGCCGTCGCGCTCGTATGCCTTCAATCGCTCGCCGGTAAGGTCCTTGGCCTGCTGCACGTTGGGCTGGTCAAAGGGGTGCACCTCCAGAAGGTGGCCAGCCACCGCCGTGGCAAACGCCCAGCGGAACACCTCTCCTCCCAGGTCGGCGCACTCCGGCATTTCCAGGCACAGGGTAGGGTGTCCCGCGTCCTGCATCGCCTCGATGTGCGCATCAGCGACGGCGTTGTCGTCTCCTTCTAGCCGTAGGTACACGAACAGGCGGTCGTCGTCGTAAAGGCCGGCCGGGGCCAGGGGCTCACCCGCCACCGGCAAAATGCCCGTGCCCTCCTTGCCAAGGCTTTCGGCCAGCATCTGCTCGGTCCACAGCCCAAAGGAGGCCAGGGCAGGGGAGGCCACCAACGTCAGCTTGTCCACCCCCTTCTTGGCCAGCGTGCCCATCACCGTACCCAGCCAAGCGCCGGGGTTGGCTTTCACCGGCGTGGCTGGGCCGCACCGTTCGCGTATGGCCTCCACGCCGTCCAGAAACCGCTCCAGGTCGATCCCCATGAGCGCGGCGGGCACGAAACCAAAGAGTGAAAGGCCGGAGAAACGCCCGCCCACGTCCGACGGGTTCAGGAACACACGTCGAAACGACTCCGCCTTCCCCATCGCGTCCAACACCGTCCCTTCGTCGGTGATCGCGACGAAGTGGCCTCCGGCGGCCTCCGCGCCTACCGCTGCCTCCACCAGCGCACGGAAGTGACGGTAGAAGGAGAGGACCTCGATAGTGCCGCCGGACTTCGACGATACGATGAACAGGGTACTGGCGGGATCGATGGCATCCGAGACTCGGCGCACCCAATCGGGGACCGTCGAGTCGAGCATGATGAATTCCGGATAGCCCGGTGAACTGCCGAGCGTCGCCCGGTACACCTCCGGCGCCAGGGCGCTGCCGCCCATGGCCAAGAGCACTACGTGCTTGATTCCTGAGCCCCGGACCTCCTCCGCGAAGGCACGCAGACTGGGGAGCTGACGCCGCATCTCCTCGCTTATGGTCAGCCACCCAAGCCGGTCGCTGATCTCGGCCGGGTCGTCACGCCAGACGGTATAGTCGAGGTCCCAGATGCGGCTGATGACCGCGTTCCGCTGAAGCGTGTCGGCTGCTTCCTGGACCGCGTCGGTGTGGGTGCCTAACGTCGTGATCTCAGACGGCATGGCCAGCCACCAGCTTCGCACACTTGGCCGCGACGCTGGCGAGTACCGCGTCGTAGGACTGGGCGAAGGCTTCCACTCCCTCCTTCAGCAGCTGTGCCGTGACCTGGTCCATATCCACGTCAGCCTGGGCTAGCGCGTCCAACGCGGCATTCGCCTTCTGGGCGCTGCCCTCCAGGGTCGACTTGGGGTCCCCGTGGTCCAGCACCGCCTCAACCGTGGCGGGGGGCATGGTGTTCACGGTGTTGGGCCCGATGAGGGAGTCCACGTAGAGGGTGTCCGGGTACGCTGGGTTCTTGGTGCTGGTGCTGGCCCACAGTGGCCGCTGGACCTGCGCGCCCTTCGCCTTGAGAGCGACGAACCGTTGCGCAGCAAAAGCCTTTTGGAATAGCGCGTACGCCTTGCGAGCATTGGCGATGGCTGCCGTGCCCAGCAGCCCCTTCAGCCCCGTCTCCCCAGCGTCGATCCGCCCCTGAAGCAATGCGTCCACCGCCGTATCCACCCGGCTCACGAAGAACGACGCCACCGACGCTATTCCCTTGACCCCTTCGCCTCGGCTCGCCCGGTCCTCCAGTCCGCCGATGTACGCCTCTATCACTTGCTGGTAGGCGTCCAGGGAGAAGATCAGCGTTATGTTGACGTTGATGCCCTCCGCGATTAGCGTCCGAACCGCTGGAATGCCCTCCGGCGTGGCGGGCACCTTCACCAGCACGTTGGGCCTGTCAAGGGCCGCGAACAGCCGCCGGCCCTCCGTTATAGAGCCCTGGGTGTCGTGGGCCAAGTAGGGCGACATCTCGAATGAGACGTAGCCGTCGGTGCCGTCCGTGTGGTCGTACACGCTGCGCAGGAGGTCAGCGGCGTCCCTGATATCTTCCAGCGCGAGAGCTTCGAAGGTCTCCGTCGGATCGGATCCCTGGCGGGCCAGCTCAGCCAGCGGCTGGTCGTAGTCGCTGCTGCCGGCGATGGCCCGCTCGAATATCGTCGGGTTCGACGTCACCCCGGTAATGCCGAGCTGGACCAGCCTGCTCAGCTCCCCGGAGGTCAGGATTCCCCGACGGATGTAGTCGTACCAACTGGACTGTCCCAAGGCCTGGGCCGTCAACAGCGCGTTCACCATCATGCACCTCCCGTGTTGGGCGCCGCGGACCGATTGTCCGCCTCTATGGCAAGTACCTTCTTCAATCGCCTCACGTGCCGTTCCTCCCCTGAGAAACGGGCCTCCAGGAATGCTGATACCAGCTCTCTCGCCAGCTCCACGCCCACCACGCGGCTCCCCACGCACAGCACGTTCATGTCGTCGTGTTCCACCCCTTGGCGAGCGGAGTAGGTGTCGTGGCACATGGCGGCCCGCACTCCGCCGACCTTGTTGGCCGCGATGGACGCTCCCACGCCGCTCCCGCACACGATGACCCCCCGGTCGGCCGTGCCGTTAGCCACCGCGTCGGCCACCTTCCTGGAGTAATCCGGGTAGTCGTCCGCCGGGTCCAGGGTATGCGCGCCTGCGTCCTGCACGTCGTGGCCCCATTGCCGTAGCCACCGGTCCACTTCTTGTTTCAACTCGAACCCGGCGTGGTCGCAGCCGACGGCTATACGCATAGTCCAGCCCTCCGGTGCGGCGGGACAACCGCTCACTCGTTGGATGCGGTCGCCAGCGAAGCGGTACCACTCGACGTGGGCAACTAAGGCCCCCTGGAACAAGGTCACCATAGCAAAACTTCACCGGGACTGTAAACGCGCCGCGGCTGTACCGGCGCGGGGTTTCGAAGGCCTTCACGGTGCCCTCGTCTGTGCTTTAAGGAGTAAGGCGCCAGCCCAGGCTGTACAAGGCGGGGATTCACCCAGCGGAATCAAGTGTTGTCCCTACCATCAAGCGATTCGAAGTGAAGTAATTTGGTTGAAGTTACCAGTGGGGCTAAAAGACACAGCACACCAGTAGGTCCTAGACAGGGGGCCGCATGCGAGATACGCACGTTGGTACCAAAGGTATTCATGAGAGCGCTCCGAGTGGACGCTCAGACCCTAACGTGTCGGAGGTCCCACTAGATAGCCGTTGGCAGACGAGCCTACTCCGCCGGCTCGACCGTTTGACCAAGCTTCGTCAGCAGGTAGAACAGTCGCCGATACAAGACTCCTATATCCGCGCCCTCTTGGACCGAGGCATCTTCGCTACGTACCGCGAGTGCCTAGAAGCGGGTGCAAGCGTTGAAGCTAGGAGGACTATCCGGAGGCTGCACCGGCAACCGAGCGCCGAGGCGGGGCAAGAGTAACGCGGACTTACGCGCTGGCGTTCTTCCGCGGCCTGCCCCGCCTCCGGCCCGCCGGAGGCGGCCAGAAGTACAGCCGGTCCTCGGTGCGTCTCACTACCAGGTCTTTGCCAGACTGCTTCGCCGCCGCGTTGAGTCTCCTGCGAATCGCCGTAAGCGTCTCCCCCGCGCCGGGCTCCAAGCTGCCCGCCTGCCCTCCCCGTAGCTGGTCAACGTAACCCAGATATTCCTGCATGATCTGCGCCCGCTTACCGGTAGCGCTTTTCGTCTGGGCTTCGGTCAAAGACAGCACTTCAAATCGTGGCATTAACTCCCTCCTTAGCGACTGTGTAAGCATCGGAAATAGGGCGTTCCCTTCGCGAGTTACACCCCTTCCTGGCGCACAAATATACCTGCTAATCCCAGAGAATGTAAAGGCGTATGCAAACGCGCTCATTTCGTTCAATTTGAATATGGGACAGACTGGGCTCCCCCGCTTCTCAAACCTCCGGTTGACTGGTGAGGCAACCCGGAGTAGATTGCCGCCAGGAGTGGCGGTCCCAGTCCGCTCCGTGATCTGTCGGGTCCACGGCGAGAGGCGGCGATGACGGAAACGCCCCCAAGACTGACGCTTGAGACCCTGGGCTCAGGAGCCCACGACCCCAGGGACTGGCGCAGGTTTTCGCCGGACCACGGCACCGTGGTTGGCATGTACGCCGGGGACGAGGACCTCTCCAACGTCGTGGTCTGGTGCCTGGAACCGGGACAGGAGAACTCGACCCACCGCCATCCCGACTCCGCCCACTTCATCGTGGTGCTGGAGGGCAGTGGCGAATGCCTTCGGGGCGACGAAGGCCCCCCGGACCCCATCCGCGCGGGCCAGGTGATCATCATTCCCAGGGGCGTCATTCACGGCATCCGCAACACTGGTACGGAGCGGCTATCGTACGTCGCCGCCAGCACCGCTGGCTACCAGCGTGAGCCGGTAGGCGAGCAGACGGGCAGGGTCGCGGCCGGGCCACGCCAAGAAGACGCGCCCCCGAGCTGAGGCCCTCAACCCATCGAGAGAGGCGCAACCCAGGAGGTCCCGCCCACTGGGCGGAGGAAAGGAAGGAGACCATGCTGACGAAGGACGACATACAGGGCGTGATGGTTATGGCCCCGACCCCCTGCGTGGAGGGAGGTGAGCACTGGAGTAACACCAACTCCGTGGACCTGGAGGAGACCGCCCGGATGACCGAGAACCTCATCCGCGACGGAGTTGGAGGCATCGCCATCAACGGCACCACCGGCGAGTGCGCCGCGCTGCTATGGGAGGAGAAGGTGGGCTTCGTCGACACGGTGGTCCAGGTGACGCGAGGCCGTGTGCCTATCTTCGCGGGCGCCACTTCGTTGGGCACCAAGGAGACCATCCGTCAGATGCGCGCGCTCAAGGATATCGGCGCACCGGGCGCCTTCATCGGTCTGCCCTTATGGCAGACGCCCACCATCGAGAACTCCGTCCGCTGGTTTGCCGATCTGGGCGAGGCCGTGCCCGACATGGCCATCATGGTCTATTCCAACGCCATGTTCTTCAAGTCCACCTTCCCCCTCCCGTTCTGGGTGGGCGTGCGCAAGAAGGCACCTACCGTCATCACCAACAAGATCACCAGCCCTGCCATCATGCAGGACCTGGAGGAGATCGTCCGGCTGACCGGCGACCAGGTCCGCTACATGCCCCAGGAGGGCAACGCCTACCTCGCCTGGCAGCGCGTGGGCGACCAGATCAAGGGCCTCTGGTCCACCTCCGCCTCCATGGGTCCCGAGCCGTCGGTGGCCCTGGCCGACGCCCTCATCGCCGGCGATGAGGAGCGTATCAAGGAGGTAGTGGCCGACCTGCGCTCTATCCCTCCCTTCCGGCCGCAAGGCCAGGAGGACCCGGAGCGCTACCTCCAGTTCCCACAGCTCAACGCCCAGGCGGAGAAGGCGCGTTTCCGGGCCGCCGGCTACATCAAGTGCGGACCTGCGAGGGCGCCATACTCGGACGACGATCTGCCCGACGATTGGAAGGCCGCAGCCGAGGCCAACGGCAAGACGTGGGCGGAGATGCGCAAGAAGTACATGAAGGCGCCGGTCTAAAGGCCGGCCGTGACCGTATGGGGTTGCTTCCGCTGAAACGACGCCATACTATACTGGTAAGCAGCGGGAATCCCGCAAGCATGGAAAGAGGAGCATTATGCCAATCGGGCTCGGAATGGCTTCATCCCACGCACCGTCCCTCAAGGCCACTACGTACGAGGACTGGGAGACCATCCACAAGTTCCTGAACTCAGAGATACCTCAGCCGGCAAGCACTTTGGCCGAGACGGAAGAGGTCATCGAGGGCTGGATCCCACGCATCGCGAAGAACTTCAAGACGCTCGAAGACCAGATCAAAGCGAATAAGACGGACCTCCTCGTCATCATTGGGGGCGACCAGACGGAGATGTTCGACCGCAGCAACGTTCCCAACCTCATGATGTTCCTGGGTGAGGAAGCGTGGGGGCAGAACAACAACGGCCTGGCGGGTGAGCCGGCCAACGAAGAGACGATGGTCCGCCTGAAGGTTGACGTCCCCACCTCCAAGCGACTGCTGGAGTACCTGGTGATCCAGGAGGGCTTCGACATGAACTTCAGCGATGAGCAAAAGGCCATGGGCCGAATAGGTTCGCAGCGGGGCACTCCCCACGCCTTCATCACGCCGGCCCCGTACCTCATGCCTGAGCTGAACATTCCCACGGTCCTGATCTACGAGAACACCTACGATCCGCCATCCCTTACGGCCCAACGGTGCTATGACCTGGGCCGCGCCATCGCCCGGTTCTTTAAGAACGACCCGCGGCGCATCGCCATCTACGGTTCCGGCGGCATGTCCCACGACCCGCGCGGCCCGCGCTCTGGCTGGGTCGACGAGCCCTTGGACCGCTGGTTCTTGAAGCAGATCGAAGAGGGTACGACCAAGAATACGACGGCCCTGTACACCTTCGACTCCATGACCATGCGGGCGGGCACGGGTGAGCTCCGTGCGTGGATCACCGCGGCGGGCGCCATGGACGAGATGGGCCACCCCGCAGGCACGGTCGTCGACTACTTCCCATCGGGCAAGTCCACGGCAGGCCTCGGTTGGGTCTACTGGAACCCCGCCGAGAAGGCCACCACGGCTACCGCCTAGCCGCGGCTCCAGCGAACGAATAGAAGAGAGCCCGCCGCAGTGGCGGGCCCTCTTCTTCTGTTTTCAATAGGGGTGCTGTGAGCCCAACTCACGCCTGGGGTGGGTTGGGTGGATGAGAGGAGAGGGCCTTCGGCCGGGACAGCCCTTGCCCTGCATCTGCCTGTATGGGCTATGCCTCTCCCAGAGACCAGTAGGCAAACCCCAGCCCGGTCACGGCATGGTGGACCGGAACGTAGTCCACCACCGTGGCGATGCCACCCAGCTCCTCGCACGCCCCCGTCACCGCAATCCACTGCCGGAGCGTTCCCGTCCCGCCTCGCACCGCGTCGGAGTCGACGTCAAAGATTGGCTTCAGCCGCTCGCCGCGGCCCCTGGCCATCTGGTCCAGCACCCACTGGTCCATCGGCGTATCGACCCACCCAGCCCGGGGGCCTAGCGGGTCGTTGGAGAGGCCGCCGGAGGCCAGGACCGCGACCCGCTCGTGCTGCGGTTGCAGCACCCTGGCGATAGCCTTGCCCAGCTCGTAGCACCGGTGTCCAGAGGGAGCCGGCCAGCGATGCGCGTTGAGAAAGATTGGCACGACGGGGATGTTCAGGTCAGGCGTCAGCTTCGTCATCGGAAGGACGATGGACCGAGCGCCCACCTGCTGGAGCGACTCGCTGGACTGCGGGTTGAGAAACTGGCTGTAGGTAATGTCGAACCCTTCGTCTACGAGGCCTTCGTTCAAGGCATTCCCCAACGCCTGGTTGCACTGAAGGGTCACCTGGCCCTCCGCCGGGTCCTCACCGACGAGCGGGTCGCGGGTCGCTCCCGCTATCTCGGTGCCCGTATAAACGCAGATCTGAGGGACCTGCACCCCGGTGAAAATAGCACCAGGGTCGTCGCCGATCACCACGATGGCGTCTGGACGGTACTCCTCGATCCTCCCGCGCGATACGTCGAACGCCGCGTTAATGCGGTCGGCGTACCCTCGCAGCATCTCCGGCGTCTCGTCCGAGGCGGTAGGTGGCTGAGGTACGTCACCGATGAGTTTCTTATAGATATCCGGCCACGTTTCAACCGGCCGGAACATGGCAAGGGCATTGGAACACGCCAGTCCAAGACCCAGCATCGCTCCCTCCTTCTAGTAGCTGAAATACGCGGGCCGTCTGGCGGCCCGGCGCGGCCTCGGATGATAGTGGATGGCGTGCCGAGCCGCAACGTGTCCGTGCTCTGCATGCATCAGTCCATTCATTGGTGGCCCCAACCCGTTCATCTAACAGGGCGCTGAAAAGCCCTTTCGAGCATCCCCTCCCCCGATATATCGGGGAGAGTCTCCCCGATATATCGGGGGACCTGACCCCCTTCCCTTCGGCTTCGCTCAGGGCAGGCTCTCGGACTCCCAGCAAAGGGGCTCCGCCCCTCTGCACTCCCCATTTTTCATCAGCCTGCTAGTCCCGACAGCCCGTTCATCCTGTCCGATGATGTCCCGACGAGTCGGGACTCATCGAGACTCTCGACAAAGTCGGAGAGCTTGTCGAAGGGTGAACGGAAGGAAAGGGGTATGGCGCGGCAAGGACGGTTGATTACCCCTGCTTGTGGAGAGCTTCGCCCGGAGGTAGAGGGTCCGGACACAGGTGGACCTGTCGAACTGTAACCGGGCTTCGCCACGCATGGAACCGTCACCGCGTCTACCCCTCGGCAGACTCGATGTAGACCTTGTCGCCTTCACGCACCGCGGCCTGGACCTTCACCGCTTCGTCGCCACCTGGCTTCGCCTCTTCGATGGGCTGCCGTTCGATCTCCATGGAGTCTAGTGTCTGATGAAGGTCGGTGGTGTGGCCCACGATGTGGACCGTTGCCCCCTTACGGAGCCGCACCTGAAGGCTCAGGACCGCCACTTCCAACCTGTTGAAATAGTGCGTTACCTCGCCGATGAGGACCTCTGGCATGGCCCACCTCACACGGTTCCGAAGTAGGACGACGCGCCCAGTTTACCAGCCGGAAGCGGGTAGGGGGGTGGTTCTTGACGCTGGTCTGGCCCTTGGATAAACTTGCCGCCACGTGGCCTGGTGTTGGAGTGCATCCGCGCCTGGGCTGAAGCGACCTAAAGGAGGAAAGAACAATGGGAATGACCGAGGAAGGAATCGTCCACATCCCTGGGCTGTCCAGCCAGTGGGTCAAGCTGGCGAACGGTGCCCGGGCCCACTACGTGACCGCGGGAGATACTGGCCCGGCTGTGGTGTTGCTCCACGGCGGCGCCGGCGGTGCTTCCGGTAGCGCGGTCTGGCGGAACCTAGCCCCGTTTCTTGGCGCGAACGGCTTCAGAGTCTACTGCCCTGACATGCCAGGGTTCGGCCTCGCCGACACCCGCGAAGAGTACTGGCCGGTCAACGGCGCGCTGAGCCATTTGGAATTTGTTGGCGACTTCGCCGATGCCCTATGCCTCGACCGGTTCCATGTGTCGGGGAACTCCATGGGAGCCGCGAACACCATCAACTTCATGCTCCGTCACCCCGAGCGTGTCATCAGCTTCATCCTCATCAACGGCGGCGTTGGCAACCTGGTGGACCCGGCTAAGCACGTCAGCTCAGGCATCAGCCTGCCACGGTTCGACGGCACCGAGGCCTCGATGCGCGAGCACCTCAAGCCCCTCACCTACAAGAAGGCAGACCCGCCGGACGAGATCGTCAAGATGCGGACCGAGGCGAACAATCGACAGAAGGACTCCATCGCGGCCTTCCGCGCAGGGGGCCAGCGCATCGCCAACGATCCCAGCCTGGCGCAGGTGCTCAGCACCAAGGGCCGCCTAGATCAGCTCGAGGTCCCGGGAATTTACCTCTTCGGCCGGCAGGACGACCTGTCGCCAATCGAGAATGGGTACAACCAGGAGGACGTGCTGCCTAACGTCCAGTTCTTCTTCCCAGACGAGTGCGGCCACGTCGGCCAGTCGGACCAGCCGGAGATGTTCCACCAAGTGTTCTTGGAGTTCTTCGGTTCCGGCAAGGTGAGCCGGAAGACCGCCGAGTGGGCAAGCATTTCCACGCGGCGCCCGGAGAACCCGGCCCTGGTTGAGCAGGCCGAGACAGTCAAGGTATAACGATTAGGCCTGAAAAAGACGCCTCTGTCGCTTCACGTTCGGAGCAGCAGAGGCGTCTTGGCGTTCTCGGGAAGGTCTGAGGGATCGACCCTAACCGCCGCTCCCTCGGATCAGTACGCCGGCGCTAGGCGGCGACGCCAGGGCCCGATGACCATCCCATACAGGACGGCGGCGACCCCTGCCAGCGCGGCCAGGGTCATGAGGGCCCATGTGTAACTCTGCGTCGTGTCGAACACCCACCCCACATAGATGGGCGTCACCGCGCCCACGAGACCGAAGCCCGTGATCACACCGCGAATCGTCGCGAAGTTCCTCCGGCCGAACATGTCTCCAATAACGGACCAGTTTGCAGGCCCAATACTCTCGCCTATCGCGAAGAGCACCACGAAACCGAACGTAGCCCAAACACCTGGCACCAGCGCAAACAGCCCCATACCTAGCGCCGAACTGCAGTTCCCTACCACCATGATCCCGGGCTTCATCCAGCGATCGGCGAGCCAACCGAGGAACAGCGTGATGGGAAGCCCAGTAAGCGCCATGAGCCCGACAAGATTGGCCCCGCCTTGCTCGCTTATTCCCCTCCAGACAAAGATGGGCACCAGATGGACCACGATGCCCGCGAACACCGCAACCCGCAGGCCGTTGGCCAAGGCGATAAACCAGAAGACAGGGGACTTGAGGGCCTCACGCACCGTTGCGTCCTTCGGCGAAACGACACGCGGTATCGTCTCCTGGCCAATGGTGTTTTTCGGGTCAACTTCCTTAGGAACAGGAGTCGCTCCATCCGGTAGCAGTCCCATGGACTCAGGTGAATTCCGGATGAAGAATGACAACGGAAGGACTAAGGCCAGGATAAGGACGCCGGCCACCGCGGCTCCCGTTCGCCAGCCCTGGTGAAGGACTACCAGGGCCAACAGTGGAAGGAGGATAGCGGCACCAAGGCGGAAAGAGGCCGAGATGATGCTGATGGCCAAGGTCCGGTGGCGCAGGAACCAGTTGTTGGCGGCGACGATCATGCCCTGGAAGAACCCCATGTTAAAGCCGAGGGAAATCACAAAGGCGTAAAGCACCAAGACCGCCCAAAAGGAGTGCGCCACCGACAGGAGGAGGAAGCCCAGTCCGGCTAGGGCGGCGCCCGTGACCAGCATGATGCGGGGACCGACGCGGTCGGTAAGCCAACCTATCACGGGTCCGCCCAGTGCCCCCTCCATCCTCGCCGTTGAGAAGATGACCGAGGTAGCGGCCCGGCTGATGCCGAGCTCCCGAGAGAGTGGCAGGAAGAAGATGGTAAAGCCGTAAAAGTAGAGGGAACCGAAGAACGTGATGACCGTGCCGATGGCGACGATCCACCAGCCGTAGAAGATCCCCGAGCTCGCCCCGTGACGAATGCGTTGTTCCTGGTGCATCTGGGAGTAGGCCTTACCCGTTGGAGGCATTATATGCAGCCGCTACTCACTCAGGCCTCCGTTTGCCCGGGCGTAGCAGCGCAGCGAACTACTGGGTCCTGCATGCCAGCAAGCTTAGCGCTTCGTGTATTCGACTACTCGGACCCACTCTATCCACCGCCACGCTGTATGAGTAGCGTGCTTCGGCTTTTTGCTAAAGTAGAGGCGGGACCAGCTCCCTAGCCTTGACGTATCGCGGACGGAGAGTGATGCGGCTCATCTCCAGCATTGGCAACCGCTATTTTGTGGCTCTTCAGTACGCCGACTACCGCTGGGTATGGGCGGCAGGTATGGCTGGCGCCTCTGCATACTGGGCTCTTATCATTGCGCGGGGAATTTTGGTGCTGGACATGACCGGCTCCTCCGCGATGGTGGGGCTCGTCACCTTTGGGGCCATGGCGCCGCGGATCGTCATCCCACCTCTGGCCGGGTACGTGGCCGACCGCTTCGAGCGGCGCACGGTTCTTCGATTCGCCTATGCGGGCAACCTTGTCAACAACGCCGTGCTGACGGCGCTCGCCCTGAGCGGTGCCCTGGAAGTGTGGCACGTGATACTCCTCTCCGTGGCCAACGGCACCATTCGAAGCTATCAGATGACCGCCTCCAGCACGCTGGTGCCCAACCTGGTACCCCGACACCATCTACTCAATGCCGTATCCCTGAACATGGTGTCCGTCCAGGGTTCGCGGCTGGTGGGGCCCGGGATCATCGCGCCGGTGCTCATCATATTCGGCGCACCGGAGGCTTTTCTGGCGAGCACCTTCTTCTACGCGTTGGGGTTGGCGTTGGTGCTTCGGGTCCAGACACGTAGCACCGGTGGGATAACCCGTGGGCAGAGCGTTGCATCCGGTCTAGCGGAGGCCATCGGCGTTGTGTATCGCCACCCACAGCTGCGGATGATTATTATGCTCGTGCTCCTCCACTGTGGGATGACCATGTCCTTCGAGTCGGTCTTTCCAACCTTCTCCCGCGACTCGCTGGGCGCTGGTAGTGGGGGCTCCAGCTATCTGATGATGGCGGTCGGAGCGGGTGGGCTCGTATTCGTCTTGCTCACGGCCGGGGTCCGGGGCGATTGGGCGCGTGGCCGCCTTCTGTTCCTGACGGGAATTGTCAGCGGCATAAGCATGGTCACCTTGGCCCTCTCAACCAACCTCGTCATGGCCAGCATCTCCGCCGTCGCCATGGGCGCCTCCCAGGGCAGCTTCATGGCCATCGCCATGGCGTGGGTCCAAGGGCTCGCGCCAGAGGCCATGCGAGGAAGGATCAACGGGCTCTACCAGCTCAACTTCGGTGGCGCCATGGCCCTGGTCAATCTCACCAACGGGGTCCTGGCGGACTCGATCAACCCCGCGATCCTTCTCGGTGCTTTGGGCGCCAGCTTCGTGGTCGTGATGGGCATGAGCATTGTGCTGGCCACGGTGCGGAGGATGTACCTCGTAGGCGTTCCCATCCGCGCCACGCCGGCCGACACCCCGGCAGTCGCCGGGGTGTCGGCCGGCAGGACAAAACGACCTAACATGGCCAAAATTAACAAGAGGCAAGGAGATTGTAGTGGCCACCAATAAGAGCAGGACCGGGTCCGGCGAGCAGGTGAAACGGGAGGTACGGGAGTACTACAGCGCTTTCGCCCGAGGCTCCGTGTCCTGCTGCAGTGACGACGATGCGCTGGTCCAGGGTGAGCGGGCAACTATTGGTCTGCTATACGACAAAGGACAGACCAACGGTCTGCCTGACGAGGCGCTGTTGGCTTCCGCAGGCTGCGGCAATCCCACGGCCTTGGCATCCCTGAGAGAGGGTGAAACCGTCGTCGACTTCGGCAGCGGTGGCGGCATCGACTGCTTCCTGGCCGCTCAGGCTGTTGGTCCCACCGGCCGCGCCATCGGCATCGACATGACCCACGACATGATCGACCTGGCTCGTAAGAACGCCGCCAAGCTGGGGGTCGGCAACGTGGAATTCCATCTGGCCGAGATGGAGAACACGCCTCTGGAGGACTCCACCGTCGACGTGGTCATCTCGAATTGTGTCATCTGCCTTGCGCCTGACAAGGACGCTGTCTTCGCCGAGGCGTTCCGCATTCTCAAGCCCGGTGGCCGTTTGTTCGTATCGGACATGATCCTGACGGTACCGCTACCCGAAGATTTCGTCGTCGGCTCGGAAAGCTGGGTTTCGTGTGCCGGAGGCGCCGAGGAGAGGTCGGTCTACATGGACCGACTGCGCAGGACCGGCTTTGGGGAGATCGAGACCATTTCCGAGAACCCATACGGTCACGACGAGGCCCCCAACCTCGCCAGCTTGAGCTACGCTGCCTACAAGCCGGCTTAACACGCTCCTCCTCTTCACACTACCAGGGCCCGGATGGCCGGCCCGCTCAACCCAGGGCCTTTCGCACGGTTTCCCAGGTCGCGGCGGGCATGGCTTGCTCCGCCATATGCAGCATCCCAGCAAACGCCTCGGGGGGCGCGCCCTGCTTCACGCCGGCCAGGATCGCAGTGAGTTCACTTGCGTTCCAGCTGTTGCAGATGAAGGGCACCCAAACGGCCATACGCTCGGGAGGCACGCTGCCCATTATTTTGATTGTCTAAGCCCGCAGCTCCTGGTCCGTGCAGTGGTCCCACAGGGCCTGCTCCAACTCCGTGTCTTCCCGGCTCAGGTGGCCTAGGTAGTCACCGGTATAAGTGTTGAACGTACGGTAAAGTTGGTTCCCCAGAGCCACCCTCTGATCGTTCTCCCCTACGGTCTCTATTTGACCCCCTAACTCTCGCATTTGGTCAAACAAGCGCTCGTCGTCTGCATGGTTTTCCTCGAAGGATTTGGTGATGCCCGGCACGTGGCTCTCCAAGAGGGGATGGATGAAGACTTCCTCGTGTTCCGCGTGCTCCTGCAGCATTGCGATGGTTTCGCGTAGCTGCTCCAGGCTCTCCCGCATGCTCTTTTCGTCTCGGAAGTCGGCCGATCCTAGCGCCAAGGCCGTGGAATACAAGATGCGCCTGAGCGCCTTGTGGATGTTCCGGTAGATTTCATACCGTTGCTGTGCCATCGGTCACCTCCTAAACGATTTACTGCGTGATAGTAGCTTCTCGGGTCGGGACCCGGCAAGGACCTCCATGGCGTACCCAGCCAGCATGGGATAGCTGGGCCCTTCTATTCATAGGCCGTGCTTTGTTGTTTGGGTCTGCTGTCGCGGTTCTTGATGGTGTCTAGGACGGCCGATCAGCCCTTGTTCATGGTCTAGTTCCTCCCCGTTCACGCTCAGCACGACTTGACTGCTCGCGAGGTGAATGCCGCACCAATCCAATGACCGCTACGCCGCCCTCGTTACGATGGGGAGCCGCCACGGAACGGTTGTCGGAGGTCGGGGCATGAGGTACTATACGCACACGGTATCCGTCGCCCTTGGCCTCGGATAGTAAGGAGAGGAGAGCCATTATGCCAATTCAGTTCGGTTTCAGCTCATCCCATGCCCCCGCCCTGTTTCAGGACACGCTGGAAGGGTGGAACAGCTTAACCCGGGCTCGCCCCGGCGGTGGCCCCTCAGGCCCCCCGCCTCTCGAAGCGGCCTTAGAGACCCGAGAGGAAGTCGAGCAGCGTCGTGCCCCGCGCTCCAAACGCAACTTCGAGACCCTGCGCCAGCAGCTCTCCGAGTACAACCCTGACACCCTTATCATGGTGGGCGGCGACCAGGGGGAGTGGTTTGACGCCTCCAACATGCCCAGCATCCTGATCTACGCGGGAGAAGAGGACCTGTGGGGCACCCACACGGTCGGCGCTCGGGACGAAGGTGTGAACCCACCAGATCACCATGACCGGTTCAAGATAGACTTCAAAGTTGACAAGGACCTGGCCCACCGATTGTTGGAGGGGCTGGTTCAAGAGGGGTTTGACGTGGCCATCAGCACCAAGATGGCGCCCGCCAGTCAGCCCAAGCGCGGGCTTCCCCATGCCTTTGCCAACCCCGCGCCGTGGATCATGAACCGGCCTGACCTGCCTATCGTGCCGGTGTTCATCATGACCACGGAGCAGACCCCAGCGATCCTGACGGGTGAGCGGTGCGTGGCGCTCGGCAGGGCCATCGCCAAGGTCTGTGAGGACAGTCCCAAGCGCATCGCCATCTACGGCTCCGGTGGCCTCTCCCATCCTTCCCGCCGAGGGTGGGTGGACGAGCCCATGGACAACTGGTTCCTGGACAGGCTTTCCTCAGGAGACGTAGAGAGCCTCAAGTCCATGTTCAGCTTCCAGTCGGTGAACACCCTCGCTGGTAACGGTGAGGACCGGACATGGATCGTCACCGCCGGGGCCATCGACTACATGAAGCCGGGGCATAAAGGGGTGACGGTGGACTACTTCCCGGCCCGCATGGGCATCACCGGCGTGGGATGGCTCTACTATCCACCCATTCAGGAGCACGAGCCCGTGCACTAGGTAGCTAAGGGAGAAAGAAAGGGCCGTCCTATGCTTCGCGTGGCGGCCCTTTCTGCTGGTTACCGTTTCGCAGCACACCAGTGAAGGAGAGGATGGCATGGCGCAATTTGCCGAGGTATCTGCGGGCCGATTGCTCGTGGACCGAGAGAATGGCCTGGTGAGCCGGGACATCTTCGTGGACCCTGAGCTATACGAGATCGAGAAGGAGCGGGTGTTCGCCCGCTGCTGGCTGTTCGTGGGGTACGAGGACCAGGTGCGCAAGCCCGGCGACTACTTCGTCTCGCGGATGGGGGAGGAGTCGGTGATCCTGAGCCGGGACCGGGACAACACGATTCACGTGTTCCTGAACTCGTGCCGACACCGGGGGATGAAGGTGTGCCGGTACGACGAGGGGAACACGCCGGTGTTCACGTGTCCGTACCACGGGTGGAGCTATGCGGGCGACGGAAGCCTGGTGGGCGTGCCCCGCTACAAGGACGCGTACCGGGAGGAGCTGGACAAGAGCCAGTGGGGGTTGGTTGAAGTCGCGCAGATGGCGAACTACAAAGGGACCATCTGGGCCACATGGGACACGAAGGCACCATCGTTCCTGGACTACATCGGGGACAACGAGTACGGCCTCGGGCTATGGCTGGACAAGCCGGACGGGAGCGAGGCTGACATAGAGGTGTTCGGCGGCATCATGAAGTGGCTCTTCCCTTCCAATTGGAAGTTTGGCGCGGAGAACTTCCTGGGCGACGGCTACCACGGCACCACGACGCACCATTCGGTGGAGATTGTGGGCATCAACGCTGACGGAGGGCAAAGCAGGTTCACAGCAGGCCAGCAGCGTGTTACTGGGGTATCGCCGAACCTGCACGTGATCCACCATGGCTCTGGGCGGTCGTCCCTCAAGTTTATGCCTGAAGACCTTCCGTACGTACCCGCCTATCGGAACCAGCCACCCGTTGTTGAGGAGTACTACCGTCAGTCCTACGAGCGGCGCAAGCAGGTGATGGGCAAGCGTTCGCGGGTAAGCTCTGGGAACGGCAACATCTTTCCAAACGCGACCCAGGGCGCCAACACCAGCATGTGCGTGTGGCACCCCCACGGGCCCGACTGGACGGAGTGCTGGCGATGGTACTCCGTTCAACGGGATATGCCGCAGGAAGTGAAGGACATGCTCCGCCACCTGTACATGCGCTGGAGCGGGCCTGCTGGCATGACGGAAGGGGACGACATGGAGAACTGGGTCTATGCCCACAAGGCTAGCAAAGGGGTGATAGCCGGGCGCTACCCCTACGAGTACTCCATGGGCCGGGTCAGGGAGCGCAAGAGCCACCCACTCCTGGAAGAGTTCGGGTACCCCCAGAACGGCATCTTCACCGAGTCCATGGGGGGGAGGGATAGAGCCAACGAGCAAAACCAGCGGGGCGCGTACGACTTCTGGGAGCGACTTATGTATGCGGAGAGCTGGGACGACCTGCGCGAGAACGGCCTGTGGCCGTAGGGGGCATGGGGCAGCTTTTTACAGGAGGCGGGTAATGGCACTTGAGACCGGGCTTTGGAACGGTACGGCGCTGGTGGACCGCGAGAAGGGGTTGGTCAGCCGGGACATCTTCGTGGACCCTGAACTGTACGAGCTGGAGAAGGAGCGGGTGTTCGCCCGCTGCTGGCTGTTCGTGGGGTTCGAGGACCAGGTGCGCAAGCCCGGCGACTACTTCGTCTCGCGCATGGGGGAGGAGTCGGTCATTCTGAGCCGGGACCGGGACAACACGATTCACGTGTTCCTGAACTCGTGCCGTCACCGGGGTATGAAGGTGTGCCGGTACGACGAGGGGAACACGCCGGTGTTCACGTGTCCGTACCACGGGTGGAGCTACGCGGGCGACGGGAGCCTCGTAGGCGTACCCCGGTACAAGGACGCGTACCGGGAGGAGCTGGACAAGTCGCAATGGGGACTCGTTGAAGTCGCGCAGATGGAGAACTACAAAGGGACCATCTGGGCCACGTGGGACCTCCAAGCGCCGTCGTTCCTCGACTACATCGGTGATAACGAGTACGGGCTGGGGTTCTTCCTGGACAAGCTCGACGGGACTGAGCCGGATACAGAAGTGCTCGGGCTGTACAAATGGCTGTTCCCGTCGAACTGGAAGTTCGGGGCTGAAAACTTCCTGGGGGACGGCTACCACGGCACCACTACGCATCAGTCGGTAGAGTTGGTCGGGATTAATCCGGGAGGGGGCCAAAGCCGAAGCACCGCAGGCCAACGGCGGGTCCATGAAGTGTCACCGAACTTCCACGTGTCGCACCATGGCTCCGGGCGGTCGTCGGTCAAGTTTGTGCCTGAGAGCATGTCGTACGTGCCTACGTACCCCAACCAGCCACCCATCGTCGAAGAGTACTACCGTCAGTCCTTTGAGCGGCGCAAGCAGGTGATGGGCAAGCGTTGGCGAGTAAGCTCAAATAACGGCAACGTCTTCCCCAACGCCACCCAAGGCACCAACAACAGCGTGTGCGTGTGGAACCCCCACGGACCCGACTACACCGAGTGCTGGCGCTGGTACTTCGTGCAGCGAGACATGCCGCAAGAGGTGAAGGACATGCTGCGCCACTACTATATGCGCTACGGTGGCCCCGCCGGCCTGACGGAAGAGGACGACATGGAGAATTGGGTCTATGCCCACAACGCCAGCAAGGGGGTCATTGCCAGGCGCTATCCATACGAGTACTCCCAGGGACTAAACCGGGAACGAGTGGAGCACCCGCTGCTGGAGGAGTTCGGCTTGCCCAAGAACGGCGTTATCACTGAGTCCATGGGGACAAGGGACCGGGCCAACGAGCAGAACCAACGCCGGGCTTACCACTTCTGGCTTCAGCTCATGCAGGCGGAAAGCTGGGAGGGACTGAGGGAGACGGGCCTCTGGCCATAGAGGTTACCCCTAATCAAGGGGTGACTCGACCCTAGAGGCTGGCACGGCCATCAAGTTTGGGACTTTCACGTAGCCGGATGTTTCCCAGTGAAGCAGGTTGACCTTGCAGCAGGTTGAGGCCCGCGCTGAAATGGGGAATCTCGGTTAAAGCAGGTGCATCTGGAGCGGTCACGCTAGGCTTCCTATGTGGGATTCGGGAGATACCTTGAGCCGCGGGCGTGACCTGGGGGAACCCATGCCGTATACTTGCGCCGTGGAAACCCTCCTCGAAGCCCAGAGCCTGACCAAGCACTACGGCACCACTATCGCCCTGGAGTCCGCCAGCTTCCAGGTCCACGAGGGCGTAACCGGTCTCCTGGGCCCCAACGGCGCCGGCAAGAGCACCACCATCAAACTCTTCCTGGGCCTCATCCGGCCCACCTCGGGCTCGGCCCGGGTGCTAGGCGAAGAGCCCTACGAGACCATTGAGGGCAGGGCCCGGCTCGGTTATATGCCGGAGTACGAGGCCTTGCCTTCGAACGTCACCGCCTCCGAGTTTCTGATGCACATGGCCCAGGTCAGCGGTCTGCCGCCCTCCCAGGCCCGTACTCGCGCGGCCGACACCCTGCGTCACGTGGGTCTGGACGAGGAGCGCTACCGGCAGATTGGCCAGTACTCCACGGGCATGAAGCAGCGCGTAAAGTTCGCCCAGGCGCTGGTCCACGACCCGGTCCTGGTCCTGCTGGACGAGCCGACGGCGGGCCTCGACCCAGGCGGGCGCGAGGAGATGCTGGACCTGATCCGGCGCACCGGCCACGATTTCGGCATCAGCATGGTGCTCTCCACTCACCTGATGGGCGACATCGAGCGAACGGCCGACCGGGTCATCGTTCTGGAAGGCGGCCACGTGGCCCAGGAGGGCGCCGTCGCCCAGTTCACCCAGGAGACTGAGGACCTGCACATTGAGGTGGACGACCACCGGGATGGGGTGATCGCCGCTCTCACCAAACGAGGCGTGGAGGTGAAGGAACAGGGCGCCGTGATGGTCGTGGAGTGGGCGGATGACGCCGTATATGACGCCATACGCGACGCCGTGGCCGAGGCAGACGCACGACTTCGCCGGTTGGCCCCGCGCCGCCACACCCTGACTGAAATCTTTCAGGACCACAGCGGTGATGCAACCTCAGGGTGAGGTCTATAACCTCGGCTACCAGCGCTACGACGGTCCTCGGGAGGGCCGTCCTCGAGCGAGGAGGGCAATCTTCGAAAACGGCGTGCGAACGGTGCTTGGCCTCGGCCGGGGACCCCGCGCCAAGGTCCTGCCCGCCCTGCTCTTCCTGGGAGCTATCGTCCCCGCCCTCATCTTCGTCATCATCCTCTCCGTGGTCGGAACGTCCGCCGACTTCATTCCGGGACCGGCCGATTACTATCAGGTCATATCCATTATCCTGCTCCTTTTCGGAGCCATCTCGGCCCCCGAGCTCCTCTGCCCGGACCGGCGGGATAACGTGATCCACCTCTACCTGGTCCGGCCTCTTACGCCCACCGACTACCTGCTCGGACGGTTCCTGGCTTTCTTCGTCATCGTGCTGGCGCTGGCCTATTCCGGGCAGATCATCCTCCAAGTGGGCCTGGCCCTCTCGGCCAGCGACCCCTGGCAGTACATCCAGGACAATTGGGCCGACATCCCTCGGTTCCTCGGCGCCGGCGTGCTGATGGCGCTCTTCATCACCGCCGTGCCCCTGGCCGTCGCCTCCTTCACCGACCGCCGCGCCTACGCCGCCGCCTTCGCCATCGGCCTCTTCATCATCTCGACGGGCGTGGCCGACGGCCTGACCACTACCGAGGAGTGCCGTGAAGTCAGACTCCGCGACGGCTCGACCGATTTCGTGTGTGGATCTGGAGGCAAGGCGGTGACCGGCGAAGCCGCGAAATGGTTCTCGCTTATCAGCATTCGGGACGTGCCAATCCGTATCAACGACATGATCTTCGACACCGAGAATGAGTCGGCCTCCGCCAAGGCAGCCGCAGAGCTCCACGACTCGATCCCCATCGCCTGGTACGTGCTCTTCACCGCCGGTCCGGTGTTGCTGCTCTGGCTGAGATACCGGAGGATCCGCGCATGACGACGCATCCCGGCCCAGCAATCGAGGTCAATGGCGTATCCAAGTGGTTCGGGAGCGTCGTGGCGGTCAACGATGTTTCGTTCCAGGTCTCCCCTGGCATCACCGGGCTGCTGGGTCCCAACGGCGCAGGCAAGACAACGCTTCTCCACATGATGGCCGGGCTAGCCAAGCTGTCCAAGGGCGACATGCGGGTGTTGGGCGAGCCGGTCCGAGGGAACACCCAGCTCTACCGCCGTATCGGCGTCATGTCCGAGCACGAGTCGGTCTATGGCTTCTTTACCGGGCGCGAGCTCGTGGAGTTCTCCGCTCGGATGCAGGGCATGAAGAACGTTCAGTCCCATGTGGACTGGGCCATCGGCGTCGTGAACCTGGTAGACGCGCAGCATCGGCCTCTGAGCACTTACTCGCGGGGGATGCGCCAGCGCATGCGGCTCGCGGCCGCCATCGTCCACGACCCCGAGGTCCTCATCCTGGACGAGCCGCTCAACGGCACCGACCCCCGGCAGCGCATCGAATTCCAGGACCTCATGCGCAAGCAGAAGGACGAGGGCAGAACCATCCTCATCTCCTCGCACATCCTGGAGGAGGTGGAGACCCTGGCCGATTCCATCCTGCTGATCGTGAGCGGCAAGCTGGCGGCGGCGGGCAACTTCCGGGCCATCCGCGAAAAGCTGGACGAGCGCCCTTTTCAGGTCCGCGTGATGGCCGAGGAGCCCCGGGCCATCGCGGCCGCGCTCATGAGACTGCCCGCCATCGACTCCGTGTCGGTGGACCCCGACGGCTCGCTGATCGTCCTCAGCAAAAACGTGGCCGTCCTGCAACGCTCCATAGCAAAGCTGGCCCAGGAGGCCAAGACCCGCCTCTACCGCGTCGAGCCGCTGGACGAGTCCCTCGAGAGTGTCTTCAGCTACGTGGTGCAGCGATGATGGGTACCATGTTGAGGTTCTCGCTGCGCCAGTTGGCGGGCCGCCCACGTCTCGTTCTGATCCTTTTGCTTTCGGCGTTGCCCGTGGTCCTCGCCGTCATCCTGAACACCTTCGCCTCGGACGACCAGGACTTCAACAGAAACTTCATCGACTCCATCATGGACGGCATCATCATCGCCGGGGTCATGCCCATCGTGGTGATGAGCCTGGCCACCGCGGCCTTCGGCAACGAGCTGGAGGACCGCACGCTCAACGTCCTAGTGCTGAAGCCGGTGAGCCGCGGCACCATCGTTTTGCCCAAGCTGGCGGCGTCCATCGTTATAACGGCGCCCCTGCTCGTCGTCGCGGGGGTCGCCGTGACGTTGATTGCCGTCGAGGGCGGTGGCACTCGGGCGGCCCTGGCCACGGCCGCGGCGCTCTTGGCCGGAGTTGTGACCTACGCCGCCGTGTTCACGTGGGCTGGGTTGATGACCAGCCGGGCCCTGGGCTTCGCACTGGTCTATGTGTTTCTCTGGGAGGGCCTCCTCGTTACCTTTCTTGGCGGAGTCCGCTATCTGAGCGTGCGAGGCTATACCCTGGGCATCCTGCACGGTCTTGACGAGCAGACCTTCGGCAGCATCGGAGATCGGGCCATCGAGTTCCCAGCCGCCGTGGTAGGCGCGGCGGTCGTGGCAGTCGTCTTCACGCTGCTGACGGTCCGGCGCCTCCAGGGGATGGACGTGCCCTAAACGAGGAGCGCTCTATGCCAGGCGCTCGCACCCACTCCCACGACCATGACCGCAGCCATGGGTCGGGCTCTGTACTGCTGCACCTCCGTCACTTCCGCGATTTCTGGCAGGAGTTTCCTTGCGCGATGTCGAAGTGCTGGCCCTATTCGATGAATACGAGTTAATAGGTATACGGCGGGAGGAGACACACCATGCAATACACCTTTCTGGGCCGCAGCGGGGTGCAGGTATCGCGGATTGGCCTCGGGACAGCACAATTTGGTATGGCACCGTTGGAAAAGGATGCCGCTGCCCTGGTGAGCGCCGCTATCGACCTGGGGATCAACTACATTGATACCTCCGACGATTATGGGAACCGCCCCGGCTGGGAGCGCCCTGGAACGCCTCCCGCCCACCTGCGAAAGTCCGCCGAGGAGATTTTGGGGAGGGTGCTGAAGGGCCGTCGTCACGAGGTGATCATCGCCACCAAGGTTACGCCTCGGTACGGCGCTCCAATTGTTGATGGCAAACCGGACAAGACTGGCCTCGACCGTGTCCACATCATGCGCCAGGTAGAGGAGAGCCTCCGGCAGCTCCAAACGGACTACATCGACATTTACAACGCCCACCATCACGATTTCCATACGCCGATAGACGTGACCCTTCGCGCCTTTGAGGACCTTATTCAACAGGGGAAGGTCCGGTACTACACCCTCGGCGGCTATCCAGCGTGGCACTTCGTCGAGACGGTAATGATGGCCGAAAAGCTGAACGTTTCGGGGCCCGTGGCCCATCAGGTGCCTTACACCATCACCAATCGGGCCGTGGAGCGGGACGTGGTCCCCGCGGCCTTGCGCTTCGGCATCGACCTCACCACCTACGCCCCTTTGGGCGGTGGCTATCTGGCCGGCCTCGAGGCCACTCAGCGGCCCATCGCCGGACGGCAGCGCTACTGGGGTGCCGACGTACCAGCGTTTACGCCAGGCCAGGCCGCCGTGGCGGAGAAGATGGACGCCCTTGGAAACGAGTGGGGTTTCCCTCCGGCCCAGATCGCCATCTCCTGGGTCCTATCGAGGCCGGCGGTCGCCAACGTTATCATGGCAGCCGAGACCACCGCGGAGCTTGAGCAGAACGTCGCCGCCACTGACGTAACGCTCAGCGAGCCTCTACTCGACGCCCTAAGCACCATCGAAGAAGTGCCGGCGATGACCGCCCCCAACCGGCGTCGCGGCTCGTAACCCTCCTGGCGTACCAAGGAGCGTCCAGAACACTACCCTGGATTGCCCAACCACCCAACCCCCCAATATGGGGAGACCTTCGTTAGCCGAGGGTTGACACTCATCGCGCGAGTGTCTATCGTTCGCATCGATTCGGACAGTTGGAACTGACGCCGGATTCCGTCGACGGGCGACCTCGCGGAGGCACGAATATGGCTACGTACGCTGATGTGCTGGCAGGTAGGCTGCTGGTGGACATGGAGAAGGGTGAGATCAGCCGGGACATCTTTGTGGACCCGGAGTTGTACGAGATTGAGAAAGAGCAGGTGTTCGCCCGTGTCTGGCTCTTTATCGGCTTCGAGGACCAGGTCAAGAAGCCGGGCGACTACTTCGTCTCGCGCATGGGGGAGGAGTCGGTCATCCTGAGCCGGGACCGCGACAACCAGATTCACGTGTTCCTAAACTCGTGCCGCCACCGGGGGATGAAGGTGTGCCGGTACGACGAGGGGAACACGCCGGTGTTCACGTGTCCGTACCACGGGTGGAGCTACGCGGGCGACGGGAGCCTGGTAGGCGTACCCCGTTACAAGGACGCGTACCGGGAGGAGCTGGACAAGAGCCAATGGGGCCTCGTTGAAGTCGCGCAGATGACCAACTTCAGGGGCGCCATCTGGGCCACGTGGGACCCTAGTGCCCCTTCGTTCGAGGAGTACATCGGGGACCTGAAGCCCATGCTGGAGCTGTTCTACGACAAACCGGACGGCACCGAAGGGGAGCTGGAATACCTCGGCATGGTGAAGTGGCTCTTCTCCTCCAACTGGAAGTTCGGGGCCGAGAACTTTATCGGCGACGGTTACCACGGCCGGCCCACGCACCGTTCGGTGGACTTGCTTTCTATCAGCCCCAGCGGAAAACAGGGACGCCATACCGGAGATAACGTCGACCGCCCAAACACAAGCCCACGCCACAATATGTCGTACCTGGGCTCTGGGCTAAAGGGAACAGTAATCCTAAACGACACCGACTACTCGCCGACCTACCCAAACAACCCGGTCGCGGAGGAGTACTTCCGCGACGCCCACTACAAGCGGCAGAAGCTCCAGAATATACAAGCGGCGCGGGCCCCCACCGGCGGAGGGACCATCTTCCCCAACGGGACGTGCGGGACGAACCAGAGCATGTGCGTCTGGAACCCCCACGGGGCCGACTGGACGGAGTGCTGGCGCTCGTTCTTTGTTCATAAGGATGCTCCTCAGGAGGTCAAGGACCTGCTGCGCCACTACTACATCCGCTACGGCGGGCCGGCGGGCATGACCGAAGAGGACGACATGGAGAATTGGAACTACGCCCAGAAGGCCAGCAAGGGGGTCATCGCGCGCCGCCATCCCTACAATTACTCCATTGGCCTTAGGCACGAGTACCACGGAGGCGGCCCGTACATGGAGCCTCTCGGGCTCATGAAGCGGGGCACGCTCTCCCTCGGGGTTGACGAGCACAACCAGCGGCAGACGTATAAGGTGTGGGCTGATCTGATGGCCGGCATGAGCTGGGACGAGGTGGTGGAGCGAAACGCCTCGTAATAATCACAGATCCGCAATCCAAAGATTGCTGGTGAACCGCGCACCTGATAGCAAGTCGAAGCAGGCACGCGTTTCGCGCCGAAAAGCTAGGAGGGCACCATGCTAGGACTAGGTCTTGCTTCCTCTCACGCTCCCGCGTTGTTTGAGCCAGCCGAGCGCTGGTCGATCGTGTATAGCCGCATACCGGAGTACATGAAGGAGTCCCAGCCCCAAACGGCGAAACTCGAAACGGTAGAGGTGATTGAGGGATACTTGGAGCGGACCAACCACGCGTTTGATCAGCTCGGCGATGCCCTAGCGGCCTACCGCCCGGATGCCCTGGTCGTGATTGGGGATGACCAGGGTGACATGTTCGACCGCAGCATCAACCCATCGCTGTACCTGTATACCGGGGACAGTCTCTGGGGTTTGGACAAAACGAGCTATTGGCCCCTGGAAGAGCGGAATCGCGTGGAGTTCGAGTGCCACTCGGAGTTGTCTAAATTCGTGTTGAAGGGGTTAGTGAAGCGTGGGTTCGACATGGCGTCGGGCTCAGAGTTCAACCCCCTGGGCCGCCCGCACCACGGCGTGTCCCACATGGTGGCCCAGCCGGTGCCAAGGCTCCTTCCAAACCTCGACGTGCCGATCGTACCCATCTTCCTCAACGAGTACTTTCCTCCCTTGCCGACGGCAGCTCGATGCCACGACCTAGGAGTTGCCCTGGCGGAGATCTTCGCCGAGAGGCCAGAGCGGATCGCCATCTACGCATCCGGAGGCCTGTCGCACGACCCAGGCGGCCCGCGCGCTGGCTGGGTGGATGAGCCCCTGGACCGATGGTTCCTGGAACGGCTGGAGCGAAACGACCTAGAGGCGTTGAAGCACCTGTTCACCTTCGACTCGGATACAATGCGCGGCGGAACTGGTGAGATACGGGCGTGGATCACGGTCGCGGCCGCCATGGACCGCCCGGCCAAGGTGCTCGACTACATACGCGCGCACCACGCGAAGACGGGGTTGGGGTTTGCCTATTGGCCGGCGTCGCCGGATGACCTGGCGACGTCTGGTGAAGCGAGCGTGCAGGAGCAACTCTCCGGAGCGGTGAGGTAGGGAGGCAGCTCCGACAGTAGTAAAGCGAAATAAATGCCTGATATAACCTGAACGGGTGTATCTCCCGTCACACTATCCGGCTAGTTAACCGATCGAGGAGGTCTCGTAATGCGACTAAGCAGACTGTTTGCAATCGTTCTCTCCGTGATAGCGCTGCTAGCGCTCCTGGCGGCGTGTGGCGACGACGCCACGCCGACGCCCACGTCGACGCCCACGGAGGGCCCGACGCCGACTCCCACGGACACCCCGATTCCGGGGACCACGCCCACGTCGACACCGAGGCCTACCTCGACGCCATTTCCCACGGCCACGCCCACGCCCCTTGGTGAGCGGCCGGAGTACGGTGGCGTCTTGACCATCGGCCGAGGCCCAATAGGTTCGGTAGACTCATGGCAGAGGCTGGCCAGTAATGGCTACCTCTTCACGAATAGCTACGAGAACTTGCTTCGCTACCAGGCGCCCTACGACCCGGCGACGGGGCCGGTGATCGAGGGAGCCCTGGCAACGGACTGGTCGGTTGACGACGCGACCGGCACCCTGTGGACCTTCACGCTGCGCCAGGGCGTCAAGTGGCACGACGGCGAGGACTTCAACGCCGACGACGTGGTGGCCACCTACGCGCGTGCACTGGACGAGGAAGTGGTCCTCAACCGGCGGTCGCTGCCCATTCGAGGGGTCGCCGTGTCGGCAACGAAGATCGACGACTACACCGTTGTCATCGACACGGGCGTGCCCAACGCCTTCGCCCTCGCTAGCTTTGCCAACAGCCACTTCCTCATCGCGCCGGAGCATCTGATCACGGGTGACCCCACTTCGGACGACGCTACGGAGCGGTGGAATTTCATGCACCCGGACACCACCGGGACCCTGGCCGTCGGCACGGGACCCTTCCGCATGACCTTCCACGACCCGGAGGCCCGCACCGAGTGGGAGCGATTCGAGGACTACTGGGACGTGGACGAGTTCGGCAACCAGATGCCCTACCTGGATGGGCTCGTCTCCTACGACCCGCTGGATGAGTCCCGCGCCTTTGCTAAGTTCATCACGGGTGACGTGGTGGGCTACCCAGGCCCGTCCAGTGGCTTCAACTACAACAACGCCAGGGCCCTGTGCGACAAGACCACCGATCCAGAGAACTGCGAGGTCTACAGTCACGGACATGGCTTCTTTGGCGTTATTACGAATCACCTCATAGAGCCCATGGACGACCCACGGATCGTGAAGGCCCTCCGCTACACCACCCGCGCCTTCCAAGCTTTTGAGCGCGGCTTCGGTGAGGGAACGGCAACCGGCGCCGACACATGGGTGGACCGGGCGCTTTACGCCGACTCCACCATCACCCTGGAGGAACAGCACGAGTTCATGCCGTGGACCGACCCGGCCAACTACGACGAATGGGCCCAGACGGCCAGGGACCTGCTGGCGGACGCAGGCTTCTCCAGCGGCGTTGACCTTCCATTCCCCGCCTACGGCAGTTGTGGCTGGGGTCCGCTCTTTTACATCATCCACGTCGATAGCTGGAACAAGGTGGGCTTGCGCGTGCAGCAGGAGTGCCGTGAGGGCATCATTACCAACGAGGAGCTGCTGGCCGGCCGGTTCTCCATCTCGTTCTCCAGCACGGGCCTCTCTTACGTAGACCCAGCCGACGGTCTGCTCGCGTTGGGAACGTCCTTCGGCCAGGGTCCCGTGGGCCGGCAGTCGTGGGAGTGGAACGGCAGGGACACCATGGACGACTTCTACACTCGCCAGCTCCGGGCGGTTGACCCAGTGGAGCGGGCCCGGATCCTGAGGGAGCTGGATGTCTATGCCGCGACCAACTTGGAGCTAACGCAATGGCCCACCGGCTCCACGGTGACCAACGTTCCGGCGTGGGGCTGCCTGAAGAATTGGTCCCCCGGTCCGGGCATGTACCACAACATGGACCACCGCGGATCGTGGCTTGAGCCGGAGTGTCAGTAAGCCATCGATCAACTGAGTGTGTGAGATAGCACAACGGGCCGCGTCCACTCAGGACGCGGCCCGTTTCTTTTGGTGCCCTTCTGTGAGGCGATGCGCCGCTTCCGCGGACTAAGCACTTATCTCAAAATGCTCCCAGGGGGAGTACAGAGGGGTGTCCCCCTCTGGCTGGGGGCCTGGGGGCTGCGCCTCCAGGCCCAAAAACCTCTGAGGGAGGGCGGGCGGGAAGACAGCATTTGCTGTTTTGAGATAGTTACTAAACTCCCGAAGGCTGTGGGAGCTTTGGCCTCCGGGCGGCCACGAAGAAGAGAGAGCCTGCGAGTGCCACAGCCGCTAGGACCAAAAAGGCCCCACGGTAATTACCTTGCCAGTCCGCGATAACGCCCACGAGCACAGGCCCAGTCAACGTTCCGAACATCACGAGCAGCGTTGTAAAGCCCATGATGGTACCGAAGGAGCCTCGTCCGAAGTAGTCCGCGCGAATGGATGGCATAAGGGGTCCGCGAACACCCTGCGCAATCCCGTTCACCACGGCTGCACTGAGTAGCACTTCCCAAGCCTTCCCCAAAGGCGAAAAGCACCAATGAGATGGCCATCCCTACCATACAGAGCGCAGCCAGCATCCGTTTATTGACCCGGTCCCCGACATATCCTCCGATGACCTGCGCACCGACCGTAACCACGGGAATGAGCGTTATCACTCCAGCTGCCGCTCCCAGGGAGGTATCCAACCGAGCCACGATGTGAGCGATCAGGTGCAGCGATAGCCCGTTGCCCACAAAGACGGCCATCCCGTGCCCCATTGCTAGAAGCCAGAAGGTAGGAGTCCGCAAAGCTTGCCGAGCGGTGAAGGCGATACGGGGCGAGAGAGCTACTCTACGCCCGTCCCCTTGTTCGGGCCCTTCCGCGTTCGCCTCTTCATCCGAAGCATCGGGGGGAGCATCCCCGTCCGGGAGGAGCCCATAGTCCTCAGGCTTGTGACGCATGAGCTGGGCTATGGGAAGCCCCAGTACCAGGGTGAAGAAACCGGAGGAGAAGGCGACGCTTCTCCAGCCGAAAGCCGCCAGTGCCAGCGCGACCACCGGAAGAAAGAGCCCTCCGACCCCCATCCCAGATTGAGTCAGAGCTATGGCCGTGTTCCGTCTTCGCTCAAACCAGTTCGCCACGGTCGTAGTAAGGGTCGAATAGCCCACTAGTCCCAGCCCCATGCCGACTAGCAATACCGTGGTGAAGAGGACCCCTATGGTGTGGGCCTGGCTCATGGCTATTAAGCTTCCGGCGAGAATGACCACCCCGAGGCGCATAACTGCTCGGGGGCCGAACTTGTCCAGAAGCCATCCCTGTAAGGGCCCTAGCATGCCGCCGGCTTCCGCCTGTGCGAAGGAGAAGGGGACCGACAGGAGCGCCCGAGACCACCCGAACTCTCCTTGGAGCAGAACAAAGTAGAGGCTGAAGGTCCGCCGGACCAGGCTGCTGATAACCACCTGGATGAGGAAGCCCCCGACGACGATCCACCAGCCGTAGAAGACACCCCGGCGCAAGGTTCCGATGTTACGTAACGAACGCAACGACTTCACCTGTTCCTGTTAGAAGTAGTGGCCCTTGCACCAACCCGTGGGACGTCCCTTTGTCTGTGGGCAAAGAGACTCGGAGGGAGGTTACGTCAATAGGTGTGTAAACGGCATCAGGCGGCGACCTTCTCAGCCGTTGATTCAATGGCGATTCCATCCGCATACTGTGCACCGAGATAGACGTCTTCGATCAACCCAGGGGCCTTCAGACGCCTGAAGCGCTGTTCGGCGACCATCAACATTTTCCAGATCGCCGCTATCGCCCGATCGACCCTCTTGTAGCGCTTGGCGGCATCGGTCCGAAGCCTGAGGGCCGCGAAGGGTGATTCTACCGGGTTCGTCGTGCGAAGGTGCCCCCAGTGCTCCTTTGGGAAGTCATGGAAGGTGACCATGCGGTCCCAGTCCCGCTCCAAGGCCTCTGAGGCCGCCTCGTAGGAATGGTCGCCGCACCACCTGGTGAACACCGTCCTGAGCCGCTCAGCCTCTGTCCGAGTCGGCGCGTAGGGGATAGTACGCAGCATGAGCTTGGCCTGGTCCTGTTGTCGCTTTGGAAGCTTGGCGAGCACGTTTACGATCTTGTGGTTCCAGCAGCGTTGCTCTGCCGCCTGCGGATAGACGTTGCGCAGAGCTCCCCAGATGCCCAGGTGTCCGTCCCCAACCACCAGCCTCGGGCACTCCAGCCCGCGGCGCCTCATGTCCCTGAGCACATCGGACCAGTTCTCTGTGGACTCCCTGTATCCGGGAACAGCGCTCACCACCACCTTGCTCCCGTCGCTCAGGGCCGCCACCACCACCAGTACTGCCGCCTTCTCCTTCTCAAGACCAGCCTTGACGTAGACTCCATCCACCCACATGTAGACCGCTTCCAGGTCATCTAGGGGCCGGCTGCGCCATTGGGCAAGCTCATCGTTCCACTTGAACTTCAACCGGGCCACCGTGCTCGCCGATACCGGTGCGTCCTCTCCCAGCAGCCCCCGCAAAGCCAGATCGAAGTCGCCTTCGGATAGACCGTGCAGGTACAGCTCGGGGATCAACTCAGCAACCTTCCTGGTCCTGTTGACGAACAGCGGCAGCAGCCGGCTCTCGAACTGCTCCTCGGTATCGCGGACTCGCGGCCGCCTCAGCTGTATCGTTCCCGAACTCAGCGTAAGCCTCCGGGCTCTGCCGTATCCGTTCCGATAGCCGGTATCGTTGTCCGAGTCGGATCTGAGCGCCGACTTCGCCCTTCCCAGAAACGCCGTCACCTCCTCCTCCAGCAACTCCTGGATCAGCCTCTGGACCTGGCTTCGCACCCAATCCTCCAACTGCTCCCACTCCGGCCTTGACTCCGACCTACTCTCAGTGCTTTCCTTCCTCATGGGCGGTCTATCTCCTCTCTTGGGCCTCGAGCCCGTGTTGTTCAGAGAGAGGGTACACCGCCTGACTGTTTACACACTTTTTGAAGATACCTCAATCCTGGCACGCACCCCAACGTCTACACCTACGTCAGTCCCGAGTCTTGAACGAGAGCTCATCTTCAAGAGCACCAGTTTCCTCGTAGGCAAGACTCCAGGCGCCGTTGTGTACGACGGGGAGAACATATGGGTGGCCAACGGCGGGGACACTACTGTAACCAAGCTAGCTCAAGACGGGGCTCAGCTCGGCAATTTCACAGTCGGTACAGGGCCCTTTGCGCTCGCTTTCGACGGCGAAAGCATCTGGGTCGCCAATAGTGGAGTGGACCCGTTGAATGAAGAGGTGCAGCCCGGCACAGTCACCAAGCTGGCCATGGACGGCATCGTGCTGGGCACGTTTCCCGTGGGCAAAGCGCCGGTCTCGCTGGCCTCCGATGGTCAGGGGATTGTCGTGTCGAATCTTGGAGACGCCACCGTGATGAAGCTCGGCCTGGACGGCAGGCTGTTAGCTCAGGTGGAACTGGAGACCCAGGCCGGGCCCCTTGCTATGGTGCAAGGAGACATTTGGGTACTGAGCCAGCCGGACAACACGGTTACAGTTCTTTCACCCTCTTTGGATGTGCTGACTACCTACCCAACGGGCCCACAACCGTATGCGTTGGTGTTTGACGGCGAAGCCGTCTGGATGACAAATGTCGGCGACGCCACTGTGACCAAGATGGGGGTTGATGGCACCGTCTTGGGCAACTTTGAGGTCGAGCAGCCCTTCAGCCTGGCCTTCGACGGCCGCAGTGTTTGGGTCGGTGGCGTGTTCGGGGGAGGCCTGACCCGGCTGAGCCTCGAAGGGACCACGCTTCAGCGCCTTCCCACGGTCGGAGACCCCTTTGATCTTGCCTGGGACGGCGAGGCGTTATGGGTGACCAGCCCAAAGGCCGATCAAGTCTCCAGGCTCGTGTTTCGGGACGCTCCTGGCCTCGGGCTGCCACTCACCTTGGTGCAAGAGGAGTTGGCGCCACCCAACGCCGATCTGAGCCGTTACCTGCTGAGCCAGGAGGAAATAGCACGCGTACCAGGTGAAGTAGCCTGGACGGAGCTAGAGAGCGCAGAATTGGTCAGCGACACCGACTTCACCTATTTGTTTACTCCTGGCGAAGGTGAGTACGACACCAACGTGGCGGAGTCCATCGAAGCTAGTGGTGAGGCCCAGGCGGCGGCAGAGCCTATCACGAGCCTTGCATTTCAGAGCATCTTCCAGCTCGAGACCCAATTAGAGGCGATCCAGTTGATGGAACGGCTGAGGAGTCTCGACTATCCGCTTGTAGGCCTTGGGGGTTTTGGCATTACCGACGATGAAGTGTGGTTACAAGAGCTGGACCCGCTTCTTTTCGGTCCTGAAGCCTTCGCTGTTGAAACTCATGGCGTTGTCTCTGCTCGAATAGAAAAGGAGCTAGGATTTGGCGGTCCCTCGATAGACGCATTCCATGGGTGGAAGAGGTGGTCTCGTTTGTCTGAACAGCGCTGCCCGGTTTGATAAGTGGAATCACGCTGCCGTGCGTTAGGCCGCCGCGGACTCGGCAGGCGCTCTGTCAAAGAACTGGTCCGGCGTCATTCCCCCAAGGCTCGAATGGGGCCGTCCGGCATTGTAAAACTCGAAGTACCGCCCGAGTCCAGTTCTGGCTTCCGGGACCGATTCGTAGGCTCTCAGGTACACCTCCTCGTACTTGACGCTCTTCCACAGCCGTTCGACGAACACATTATCCTTCCAGCTTCCCTTCCCGTCCATGCTGATCTGGATCCCATTGGCTTTCAGCAGGCCGGTGAAGGCGTCACTTGTGAACTGGCTTCCCTGATCTGTGTTGAATATCTCCGGCGCGCCGTGGCGTCCCAGGGATTCTTCGAGCGCCTCCACGCAGAAGTCTGTGTCCATTGTGACCGATACCCGCCAGGCCAGCACCTTGCGGCTATGCCAGTCCATCACTGCGGCTAGGTACACGAACCCCCTGGCCATCGGAATGTACGTGATATCCATTGCCCACACCTGGTTGGGCCTGCTCACCTCAAGCCCGCGCAGCAGGTACGGATACACCGTATGGCCGGGCCGTCGCCGGCTGGTGTTGGGCTTGCGGTACAGCGCCTCGATGCCCATCCGCCGCATCAGTGTGGCGATGTGCCTACGCCCGGAGGAGAGTCCCTCCTGGCGGAGCAGGCCTCGCATCATCCTACTGCCTGCAAACGGATACTCAAGGTGCAGCTCATCGATGCGGCGCATCAGTCCGAGACCGGCTTCGCCCACCGGCCGTGGCCGGTAGTAGATGCTCCCGCGGCTGATGCCCACTGCCTTTGCCTGGCGGGCGAGAGGCAGCTTGTGATCACGGTCGATCATCGCCTTGCGCCCGGCAATCCCGCCTTCGTGAGCGCGGCCTCTAAAAAATCGTTCTCCAACGCAAGCTCACCGATCTTAGCGTGAAGGACCTTCATATCTACCGGCTTTTCAGCCTGCCCTGTCCCGGCGCCAAATAACTGCGCCGCCCGATCCAGCAACTGGGTCTTCCATTGCGTGATCTGGTTCGGGTGCACATCGAACTGGCTTGCCAGCTCCGAAAGTGTCCGGTCGCCGCGTACTGCGGCAAGAGCCACCTTCGCCTTGAACTCTGCCGAGTGGTTACGGCGGGGTCGTCTCCTCATCTCTCGCTCCTGTCTCCGAGAGCACTATCATGCCCTCAATCAGGCAGCGATTCCACTTATCCCCCTGTTCAGATTTCCGGAGCCACTTCTGGATACGCTATGGCAATCTGGTCTCATTTATCTTTGTTACGAGCGTAATCGATTTATTGGGCGTGCTGGGGCCCAGTGCCGAGCCAGAGGCGATCAAGGAATACCTGAGCACGCACTCCGGCCCGTTCTACACCATGGAGCAGTTCCAGGCGCTTTTGGAGGACGCCTCCCAGAACCTGAGAGAGGGCGCCTCTCGGTCACCCGTGGAGAAAAAGGAGTTCATCTACACCCTGAGCGTATCCGTGAGCCCTCCAGGAGCCGGGTCGGTATCCTTCAATCCGCCATGTGGGTCCTACTCATCAGACACCCCTGTGACGCTTACAGCCACGCCGGCCGAGGGATTCGCTTTTAGCCATTGGGAAGGAGGCGACTTTGGTTATCGGGGCGGTGGCCCACCAGTGATTTATGTCGGATTGGACGCCGATCAAAGCATAACCGCTTACTTTGTGCTTATTCCAACACCGACGCCCACGCCCACTCCAACCTCTACACCCACTCCAACACCGACCCCCACAGCCACTCCTACGCCAATTCCAACGTCCACCCCTACGGCAACTCCAGAGGGTGAGAATTATGTGGTCACGTTCCCTGATGCAAATCTGGAAGCCAACATCCGTATAGCGCTCGACAAGGGCCCTGAAGAGGGAATTTGGGTTGCTGATCTGGCCACCATCTCCGAATTGAGGGTTCGAAGCCAGGGGATTGTTGACCTCAGCGGTATCGAGCACCTGGTGAACTTGACCTATCTTGACCTCTGGAACAATGAAGTCACAGACCTCACCCCCCTCTCATCGCTTTCCAAATTGACTTTTCTTGCCCCTTGGGGAAACCGGGTCACCGATTTGTCCCCTCTGGCAAATCTGACCGGCCTTACCTCCCTCTTCGTGAGCTTTAATCAGATTATTGGCTTAGGCCCACTGGCCTCGCTTGCCAACCTCCGCACCTTGCAGTTGAATTCTACCCAGATAACTGACCTGTCCCCTCTGGCAAATCTTACTAACCTTGAACAGTTGGGCTTCGAATACAACGCCGTCGGCAGCCTCTCCCCCCTTTCCGCCCTCACAAAGCTGATCTCGATTAATGCTTCCTACACCAATATCAGCGACCTTTCTGACCTCGCTACGCACTCCAATCTCGAAAGACTCTATTTGAACGGGAACGGAATTTCTGATTTAAGCCCACTCGTTTCCCTCAGCGCATTGACGACTCTGTTAATTACTCGCAACCGAATCGTGGATATCGCTCCTCTCAGCCCCCTAACGGCGCGTACCAACCTTTTCCTGTCGAATAACTTGATCATTGACGTTTCTCCTTTGCAGTCCCTCGTCAATATCGCCCGCCTCACTCTGACCACTAACCAAATAAGCAACATCTCCGCGCTCCTCGAGAATGAGGGACTAGGACCGGGGGACGAGGTGAACCTTAGGGGGAATCTTTTGGACCTGACTGAAGGGCCTGAAGACCTGCAGCAAATTGCGGAATTACAAGACCGAGGTGTGGTGGTCGACTACGATTAGCTTTGGCTTCCGATTAGCCGATATACGCTAGAAGTATCACAGCGCTTTTCGCCGTTTACGGCTTCGTCACGAGCTTGGCGCCCCAGGCGGGATTCGAACCCGCGACCCGCTGCTTAGAAGGCAGCCGCTCTGTCCACTGAGCTACTGGGACGCGCCCACTGTTACTCCCTCTCCCTTGGTGGGGGAGAGCAGGGGGTGAGGGATAAGACGCTATCCCTCCTGCGACGTAGACACCCAGTGGGCGACCACTGGGCCCAACTGCCACCGGGAAACGCCTTTGATCGCCATCCCTTCCATCTCCGCCAGGGTCGTGTAGCGACGCTGGATGGCCCCTCCGAGTGGCCGGGCCAGCACCAGCGCCCAGATAGCGTTGGAGAACGCCCGGGCCCATCCGCTCGGCCCGCGGCCGGAGAAGTGCAGGGCCGCCAGCGTGCCCACCGTGGCCAGGGCCGCCGCCACCACGATGTTGGTGCCGCAGAACGGCGAGACGGCCAGGTCCCGTTCGCCCTGGCGCATCCGCTCCATGGCGTCGGTGGCGCACGCGCCCAGCGTCTCGGTCGGCACGTCCCCGTACACGAAGAAGCCGCCCGGCATGGCGTTGCCCGCCACCACCCGGTGCAAGGGCGCTCGTTGAAGCAGCAGCGTGATAGTCCCGTGCTCCAGAGCGTGGTTCCTGCGGACCCGGTCCCAAAGGCTCATGGCACCCCTCCCTGACGACGTCCTTATTGTACCGCACTCCGCCACGCCCGCAGGCGGCCCGCCTCCTCCTTACGCCAACTGCGAGAACAGCTCTATTCCCGCCACGGACAGGCCGGTAACCACACCACCGGCGATCAGTACTCCGGCGGCTATCGCCGCTAGGCCCTGCCGGAGCGGCATATGGAGCGCCCAGACCGCCAGCGACCCCGTCCAAGCCCCCGTCACCGGCAGCGGAATGGCCACCAGCAACACCAGGGCCATCGGACCATAGCGGGCCAGCCGTGGCCCATACCGCGACCGGACGTTATTCGTCCGCCACCGCAGCAACGCTCCCAGCGGGTTGTCCTGCCGTTCCAGCCAGGTCCCTACCTTGCGCAGGAGGAGTATGAGGAACGGGACCGGGACCATATTGCCGGTGACGGAGAGCAGGAACGTAGACCATATGGGCATGTCGAAGGTCACCAGGCCCAGGGGGATGGACGCCCGCAGCTCGCCTATCGGCGTCATCGAGGTCAGGAAAGTGACGAGTTCGTCGGGCATAGGGGTCCTTCAAACGGTCCGACGGCTGTCCAGGTCTTGGGACCCAGCTCAGAGGAGGCTGTTTGGCACTCTGAGGGAGCCGAAGGCGGGCGAAGCGTCGCTCACTACTTTCTTAAGAGGCACTTCGGTCCGCTCGGCATGACAATCAAGTCCCCAGGCAGCCCAGGCCGGGCTTCTCCATGCGCCAAATAAGGATACCAGAAAGGGTATGCCGTGAGCGTTCTGAACGTTTCTCAAACTAATCCTATCCATTGTACCAACCAGAATTTAGGACAAAGTATAGCAAAGGTATTGACAACAATTTCAACATATGTTATTTTCGGAGAAATCTTAGAACTGTCGCAAGAGGAGGGGGTCGCATGGCGCGAAAGACCCGTCTGATGCAACAGGTCGAGGAGCGGTATCAGCAGCCCTTGGAGCGGCTGTTGCCTGAGATGATCAACGACCGTGGTCTCTCGTCCACCGCTCTCTCCCTAGAAGTGAGCAAGGCTACCCTGGGATACTGGCTCCTCAAGCTGGGCATCAACGTCCGGCGCGTGGCCTTGGCCCCGGGCGAATCGCTCGAGGTCAAGCGGACCAGCTAGGGCGACACCACAACGGTGCTACTGTACACCGGAGTGTGTATTTTTCATTCGACTTCACGGTGGTGAGGGATTGGCACCCATGCCTGCGCCACCGTGTCGACGCGGTGGTGGCCTATCGTCTTGACAGGCCATCGTCCCCGTGATACAAGACCTTACGGCCACACGTAGCGGCGCAGAGCCAAGCAAACGGGGTTCTCCTGCGGGTGGGCCCCGTCCTTTGCGCCGATTTCACTCACGGGAGCGCCGGTGCGCCTACCAACGCCCGCCCTGCTGGGAATCGCCCTCTTCGGCCTTCTCTTCGTGGCCGTAGCCTGCGGCGAGGCACTGGCCGAAGGCGACTGCCTTGCACCCGAGGACGGCCAGCTTGTGGCCGTTCCGTGTACCACTGAAGGGACTCCACTCCCGACCCCCACTCCCACTCTGGCGCCGTCGAATGGAGGCGGTAACGGTGGCTCGGGTAACGATGGAGACACCGACGGCCGCTCGATCTTCCTGGGCCAGGGCACCTGCTTTATCTGCCATACCATTGACGACGAGCCCCTGGCCGGGGGACAGGTAGGCCCGAACCTCTCTCAGGTCGGCCTCAAAGGCGAGGAGTACCTCAGGGAGTCCATTATGTTCCCCAACGCTGTCATCGCCACCGATTGTCCCGGTGGTCCGTGCCCCTCCGACACCATGATCCCGACCTTCGGTGAGCTCTTCTCCGAGGAGCAAATCGACGCTCTCGTGGACTACCTACTCACCCTCCAATAGCCTCTCCACGCAACGCTCGCACTGGCCCCTCACAGTTGGTCCGCCGCGTCGTCCCGCAACGCGTCGCTTTTCCGTTCGGTTTGCTTGGGTAAAGTCGCGCGGCAAAGGCCCGCTCGCCGTTGACCCTTCGTCACCCCAACCCTATACTGTCGCCTGAATCAACACCCCTTTTTTAAGCCCACGAGGTGGCCCTATGCAGCTGAGCTGTCTCCAAGAGAACCTGAGCCATGGACTGAGCGTGGTGGGTAGGGCGGTGGCCACGCGAACCACCCTCCCAATCACCCAGCACGTCCTGTTCGCCACCGACGCATCGCGCCTCAAACTCTCCGCCACGAACCTGGAGATAGCCATCACCACCTGGATCGGCGCGCAGGTTGAGGAGGAGGGCGCCGTCACGGTGCCGGCGCGCCTGCTCACCGACTTTGTGAACTCGCTGTCCCGTGACAACATCACCGCGCGCACCGCCGCCGACACCAAGCTCCTAGAACTGCACTGCGCCCGCGTCGAGGCCCGCATCAACGGCGCCGATCCCAACGAGTTCCCGCCCATCCCGGCCGTTGACGAGGGCGTGGCCACTCAGCTCGGACCGCAAGAGCTGCGCGACGCCATCCACCACGTCGTCTTCGCCGCCGCCGTCGAGGACTCGCGCCCCGTCCTGACCGGCGTGAGCCTCAATATGGAAGGCGAGAAGCTCACCTTGGCCGCGGCCGACGGCTTCCGGCTGGCCGTCCACGAGAGCACTTTGCTCAAGCCGGTGGAGGAGCCGCTGTCGGTCATCATTCCGGCCAGGACGCTGCAGGAGGTGGAGCGGCTCATCGAAGGCCAACAGGAGCCCATCGACGTGGTTGTGACTCCTCAGCGCAGCCAGATCCTTTTTCGGATGAAGGACATCGAGATCGTGTCCCAGCTTATCCAGGGCACCTTCCCCAACTACAACCAGCTTATTCCAGACAAGCACGACACGCGGGCGGTGGTGGACCTGGGCGACCTCCAGCGGGCCACCCGGACCGCTTCCATCTTCGCCAAGGACGGCAGCGGCATCATCCGGCTCCAGATGGCCACCGAGGCCGGCGGACAGCCCGGCAAGCTCATCATCTCCTCGCGCGCCGAGGAGGTGGGTGAGAACACGGGCGACATCGAGGCGGAGGTCGAGGGTGCCGACGGCAAGATCGCCTTCAACAGCCGCTACCTCAGCGACGTGCTGGCGGTCATCGGCAAGGACAAAGTAGCCCTGGAGATGACCACCTCCTCCAGCCCCGGCGTCATCAGGCCGGTGGACGGCGATAACTACGTCCACGTCGTCATGCCCATGTTCGTTCAGTGGTGAGCGACAGCGCTCTTTTGAAAGCAGTCCCCCAGTGCCCTGTAAGAAAAGGAAGTAGGGATGGCCATCGATGTTGGCAGCATCGAGATGTACATGGGGCCGCGGGCCCTGGGTGCTCAAGATGACTTGGAACAAGTTATCGTCGACTTCATCGGAAGGGCACGGAACACCCTGGATGTCGCCGTCCAGGAGCTCGAATCCCGACCCATCGCGGAAGCGATCATCGCAGCGCGTCGCCGCGGCGTGAGCGTGCGTGTCGTACTCGAGGGCGCATACCTTACTTTGCGCACCGCGCTCACCGATCCGTGGACGCCTGGCGGGCAGAACGAATCGAACCGCGAGACGTACGCCGCCCTCCTCCGCGCCAAAGTGCCAATCGTCAGCGACCTGAATCCGCAGATCTTCCATCAGAAATTCATCGTGCGCGACGCCGACACCAGCACAAGGGCCGCGGTCCGCACCGGGTCAACCAACTTCACGCCGTCGGGGACGAACACCAACCTCAATCACGTGTTGATCGTGAAAGGTAAGCGCACAGCCGGCGTCTACAGTGATGAGTTCGAAGAGCTCTGGAAGGGAACGTTCGGGCAAACGCGCATGCGTCATGACCCGAGCCCCCGGACCTACACCGTCTCAAAGGTAAAGGTGAAAGTGCTCTTTGCGCCGGACCACGCTCCCGAGATGGAAATTATGAAGCAGATGCTCAAGGCCAAACAGCGAGTCGACTTCGCCGTATTCACCTTCTCCCAGTCTTCAGGCATCGACGACGCCATGATCGCGCTGCGTCGCGCCGGGCTCCAGGTGAGGGGGGTCATCGACTCCGCCCAGGGGAACCAGCGGTGGGCGGCGACGCGTCCTTTGAGTAGTAACGGCGTCGAGCTGTATCTGGCTCGACACACCGGAGGCCTCAACAAACTGCACCACAAACTGATGGTCATCGATGGTCAGGTGGTCATCGCTGGCAGCTTCAATTACACCCAGCCAGCCACCGCGCTGAACGACGAGAACATCGTCGTTATAGGTGACGCTGATGAGACTAACCCCACGGCCATCGCCACGCAGCAACGGCTGGGGCGGTTCGTGCTAGACGAGTTCGAAAGGATCATCCGAACCCACGGCGAATTGGTGCCGTAGCGGTCCCGGTGCCAACCCCCCCACCTCGCGGCTTGACGCCCCGTCGACGCCGCCCTATCCTTGCCTCCGCGCCCCGACACGTCGGGTCCCACAAAGCTCAGTCAAGGAGGGAAGCACGCCATGGCCGAAGACGCAGTGAAGATCGCGCCCCACGTCTACAAGCCCATCCTGGAGAACGACCAAGTCCGGGTGCTCGACACCACCATGAAGCCCGGTGACAAGACGGAAATGCACGGCCATCCAGCGGTGGTCGCCTACGCCCTGCAGGGCGGCAAGGTCCGCTTCACCTCTCCCAACGGTGAGACCATGGAGGCGGATCTACCCGACGGCACGGCCATGCACATGGACGCCACGGAGCACGCCACCGAGAACATCGGCGATTCGGACCTCCACGTCATCTTGGTGGAGCTTAAGTAGCCCGGCTAAGCTCAGTCCTTCACGTTGAAGAGGTGTACCTTGTCCGAAGAGAACAAGGCTATCGTTCGCCGTTTCGTTGATGAGGTCCAGAGCCAGCACAAACTCGACGTGCTAGACGAGCTGTTCGCCCCCGACATCGTCAACCATAGCGAGGCGACGGGCGTATCTCTGCCGCCCGGCGTCGAGGGCTTCAAAGCGTTCCTCGGCATGATGTTCGTGGCCTTCCCCGACGTCCGCGCTACTATCAACAATCAGGTCGCCGAAGGGGATAGGGTCGTCACGCACAAGACGTTTCGAGGCACGCACCAGGGCGAATTCATGGGCATAGCTCCCACCGGCAAGACCGTCGAAATTGAAGGCATGGACGTGTTTCGCATCGTCGAGGGCAAGTGCACCGACCATTGGGGCGTCTTTGACCAGCTCGGTATGTTGCAGCAGATCGACGCCATCCCCACGCCAGGCGCGTAAGCGGGCCCTCCACTGCGTAGCCGTGCGTGCGCCCGGCACCCCCACACGTCGTTCTGAGCAGCGCTGAGAAAGGCCAACCTGTGGCCGGCGCGCTGAGCCCTTAATTTATCACTCCTCAGTTGTCCCGACACGTCGGGACATCCTGGCCTTCCCCATCGAGAGGGAAGGGACTCTCGTGGAGCCGCATTTTCATCCTCTCCGGTGCCATGTTCAGTACATCGAAGATTCCGAGTCCGCGAAAGGCGGGCGAGGAATCTCGCCGCCTACCCCTTCGGCACCCGTTGACCTCCCCTTGGGGCAGCCTTACAATGCGCCAGGCCTAGCGCTCGTTGCTAGGCCTGCATCCGTACTGGAGTACCGCCTCCTCCCCCGCCAAGGGGGAGGGCATTCGCAGGAGGAGGATACGCCATGTCTGAAGAGAACAAGGCCCTCGTTCGCCGGTTCATAGATGAGGTCATCAACAAGGGGGACCTGAGCGTCATAGACGAGCTCACCTCACCTTCTGTTGTCGATCACTCGGCTCCACCCGGACTCCCTTCCGGCCCTGAGGGGATCAAGCAAATGCTGACCATGTTCCGCACCGCATTCCCCGACCTGAACGGCACGCTTGAGGACCTCATAGCCGAAGGGGATAGGGTGGCGGTCCGGTACACCACGCGCGGCACACACCAGGGCGACTTCATGGGCATTGCCGCTACCGGTAAGCAGATAGCAATAGAAGGAATCGAGATCGACCGGATTCAGGATGGCAAGGTCGTAGAGCATTGGGAGAGCATGGATATGATGGGGCTCATGCAGCAGCTCGGGGCGGTCTCGGGAAGCTAGGCCCAGGGAGTAGCCGCACCCAACGACTTCTACTGACGACACGACCAATTTATTATGCGTTTGAGCCTGCGGAGGTAACGGTGTCTTTACTCCAGAGAACTAGGCGCGAAAACAGTACGAAAGCCCCTTCTGGCATCCACGGAAGGGTGCTGCCAGCCATTATTGGCGCCTTGGTGCTGACGCTGGCCCTGATGGCCGTGGCGTGCGGCAGTGATGCGGACCCAACTTCTACCCCAACGCCCTTGTCTCCGCTCTCTGTGAGCGACTCGTCGAGTATCGGAGACATTCTCAGCCAGCTGCCCGCCAGCGAGCAGCAATGCATCCAAGACGCGCTAGGAGAGGCGGCTTACAACCAGGTCCTCCAGCTGGGCTCGGAAGACGACGTTCCCTCGGACCACGAGGACATCGTGATCGGCTGCCTAAGCGGAGAGTCGATGTCTCGCATAGTCATCGGGGGCCTCTCCAGCGAATTCGGACCCCTGAGTAATGCCACCGTCGCGTGCATGCAGGACTCATTGGCCGACGCGGACCTTGCCTCCCTAGCCTTTGGCCCAGGTGAGGATATAGAAGGTGGCGCAGCCATTATCCTCACGGTGCTCCTCTGCCTCAACGACGCGGAGGCCGCCCGGGCCGACGTAAGCTTTTTCGGAGACGCGGAGATCAGCGTAACGCAACTGCGGTGCGTGACCGGAGCCGTGGACCTCAGCGTTCTCTTAGCGCTCGGCGACGGGCCGGACGAAGCGCCGCCCCTCGAGGTGTTGCAGGCCATGCTGGACTGCGGGGTGGACCTACCCACCGGTGATGGCGACGGCCCCGACTTCACCTCCGCGCAGCTCCAGTGCCTCGTAGACGCTTTAGGGCCTGACTTTCAGCTGGGCTCCGGGGACACAGCGCCCTCCATCGCCGTGCTGCAGGCCCTACTGGACTGCGGCGTGGATATACCCACCGGCGGCGGCGAAGGCCACGACCTCACTCCGGGTCAGCTCCAGTGCCTCTTGGATGCACTGGGCCCCGACTTCCTCCAGAGCACCGATCAGGACCATCCTCCCACTCCCGCCGAGCTGCGGGCCCTGTTGGACTGTGGCGTAGCCATTCCCATCGGCGACGACAGCGGCGGCGAAGGCCACGACCTCACTCCGGGTCAGCTCCAGTGCCTCTTGGATGTACTGGGCCCCGACTTCCTCCAGAGAAGCGATGAGGGAGGGCCTCCCACTCCCGCCGAACTGCAGGCCCTCGTGGACTGCGAGGTGGACATATCTACCTCGCGCAACAACGATTCATCGAGGGAACACGTTGACGATGAACAGAAGGAGTGCCTCGAAGACGCCCTGGGCTCCGACGCCCTGGCGGAGATCGCGTCCGGAGACCGCCACCCCACCGCCGATGAACAAGCAGCCCTCACGAACTGTGACGTAACCATGCCCATTGGCGATAGAGCTAGTCGCTCTGATGACGGCTCATCGGGGCAGCATCGTGACGACGGACAGAAGGCGTGTCTCGAGGAGGCTCTGGGCTCCGATGTCCTGGCGGAGATTACGTCAGGGGCCCGTCACCCCACCACTGCTGAGCTAGAGGCCTTCGTGGGCTGCGGCGTGGCCATACCCACCGGCGACATACCGAGTCGCTCTGACGACGGCTCATCGGGGCAGCATCGTGACGACGATTCACCGAAGCACAACCTCACCGACACCCAGCTCGGGTGCCTCCAAGAAGCCATAGGGGTCGATGCCCTGGAGGAGGTTGTCTCCGGGGACCGGACGCCCACCTTTGCCGAGATCCAGGCCCTCCTGACCTGCGGCGTGGACCTCCCTCGCTGAGCGAAGTCACCCTCCTCGCTACGCGAAGTCACCCTCCTCGCTACGCGAAGTCACCCTCCTCGCTACGCGAAGTCAAGAGAAAGGAACAAAGAAGCTAACATGAGTTACGTCGAATCGGAGAGTGTAGAGGCCGGCCTGCGCTTCAAAAGCCCCAGCGGCATCCTGGTGGAGACCACCGGCACTTCCCTGCACATTGAGACCACCGGCGACTACGTCCACGAGGTCGTCATCGTCGATGGGCCCGGCACAGGCGACAAGTACCACCTCAACTTAGACGCCGCCACGCCCGAGTAGCCTTCATCCTGCGACGCTTGTGCTAATCCCCGATAGCCACAGACCCACGCAAGGGTAAGGGTTATGGGTTATGGGTTAGCGCCGCCCATACGGCAGACCACCTTCCACTCCTCCTCCGTCACTGGCTGGATGGACAGCCGCATACCTCGGCGCAGCAGCATCATCTCCCGCAGCTCTGGCGCCGTTCGCATACTTTCCAGCGTCACCGGCCCTGCGAGCCTTCCCGTCGGCTTGATGTCCACCATGTACCAGGTTGGGTTTTCCGGCGTGCTCTTAGGGTCAGGATGCTCGGAGTTTGGGTCCCATGCCGTGTGGTCCGGGTAGCCCGCGCGGACAACCGTGGCGGTACCCACCACGCCCAGCTCCGCGGTGCTGCTGTGGTAGAACAACACCCCGTCGTCCTCCTGAATGTCGTCGCGCAGCATATTTCGCGCCTGGTAGTTGCGGACGCCGTCCCACTCCGCTACGCCATCGCGCTCAAGGTCCTGGTACGAGTAGGCCTCAGGCTCCGACTTGAACAGCCAGTATCGGCGTGCCATGGCCACCTCCTGTCAGCGCACCGCGCCACGGCGGCCTTTCGCGTCCCACTGCTACCGCCGCTACGAGTGGAAGGCTATGGTAGCACGCAGGGTTGCCCGGTTGCGCCCCACATTTGGTAACCTACGAGAGAATCCTTGGGAGGATCGAACATGGCACGCGTCCTGTTCGTCTGCGTCCACAACTCGGGGCGAAGTCAAATGGCGGAGGCTTTCGCCCGTCACTTAAGCGCCGGCGTCGTGGCGGCCGAGTCGGCGGGAACCATGCCTGGCGGCGCTATCAACCCGATGGTCGTGGCGGCCATGCGCGAGCGGAAGATTGACATCTCCCACCACAGGCCAAAGGTCATCACCCAAGCGATGGTGGACCGGGCCGACCGCGCGATCACCATGGGTTGCACCATCGACGAGACGTGTCCAGCGACGTTCGTTCCGTCAGACGACTGGGGCCTGGAGGACCCAGCGGGTAAACCGTTAACGGTGGTCCGGCGCGTGCGCGACCAGATCGAAACCAAGGTGGCCGCGTTATTGCGTGAGCTGGCCCCGGCCGCGGAGCCTGGCGGGTAGAGGGCATTCCCTTTTCATCCCTGGATGTATTTCATCTGCCCCTTTGAAGACCGCACCCGGGCTTGATAAAAGACCGGCGTCAACGCAGGAAGGGTTGCGTCATGCGCACCGGAGTCCAACAACGGACCGACTGGATCTTCCTCCTCGGAGCCTTGGGGCTGTCAGTGGTGGTGACAGCGGTCCTGGTCTACTACCGGGACGCCTTCGGACGCATGGGCGATTGGGGGTACCTCGGAGCCTTCCTCAGCCAGGTCATCAACAGCGCCACCATCCTGGTGCCTGCCATAGGCCAGGCGTTCATCGTGGGCTTCGCGGCCACGCTGAACCCCTGGTTGCTTGGCCTGATCGGGGGCATCGGGGCTGCGTTAGGCGAGATTGTTGGATACGTGGTGGGCGTCGGCGGACATCGTGCGGGAGTCAGGGAGCATAGGTACTACAACGTCCTGCGCTCCTTCACCAACCGCTGGGGCGGAGTAACCTTCTTCGTCTTCGCCGCGACCCCGCTTCCCTTCGACGTCGCAGGCATCTGGGCAGGCTCGGTCCGCTACCCGCTGTGGCGCTTCCTGCTCTACACCACCGCGGGAAAGATAGTGCAAGTCACGGCCTTAGCCCTGGCCGGCCGCTACGGTATCGCCTGGATTGAGCGTACATTCACGTAGCGTGGTGAGTCAGTCCCGACCTGTCGGGACATAATCCACTCATCCTTCGACAAGCTCAGGAATACCTGTAGCGCCTGTCATTCCGAGTCCTTCCGGGGAAGGACGAGGAATCTGGTACCAGACCCTTCACTTCGTTCAGGGTGACAGAAGGGGGTTCGTGGTGAGCCAGTCGAACCATGAACGGTCGGAAGGACTCCGGACCCCTTCGGAGGGCTCTGAAACTCTCCCCGGCTAGGTGAACGAGTCGAGGAGCTCTCCCAGCGTGAGCCAGTAGTAGACGATGTAGGCGCCGGCTATCAGCAGCAGCACGGCGCTCACCGGCTGGATGTAGGGTAGGGCCCGGCGCATTCCCTTGACCATTGCCCCCTGGAACAGGGCCATGCTCAGCGTTAGGGCCATGATCACCATGCCCATGCCAAGACCGTACATTACAAACTGCACCACTGAGTCCACCAACGTGCCCAGGGTCAATGTGCTGCCCACCACCGTGAGGAAGATCGGCAGCGTGCAGCTGAGCGACGCGGTCCCGTAGCCCAAGCCAAAGGCGAAGTAGCCCTGAATCCCTCGCTGCCCAGCGTTGCCCATGCGGACCGACAACCGCTCCGCCAGCGCCGTGTACAGCGAGCCACCCGCGATCAGCCACGCTCCGGCCCCCGCCAGGAGCACGCCAACCCCCAGGCCGATCCATGGAAAGTACTTGATGAGCGGCCGGGCGCCGGCGCCGATGGTCACTCCCACCACGCCGAAGAGCAGAATGAAGCCGAGCGTTACTACCGACCCCACTATCAGTGCACGGCGAAGCCTGCCTAGGGCCTGCAGCCGTCCCTGCGTCGCTTTATCGTCGCCCAAGTACAGCCCCAGATACGCCGGCAGCATGGCGAACCCGCACGGATTGACCGAGGACACCATGCCGGCGGCAAAGGCGAAACCAAAGGGAAGGAAATCGCTGAGCGAGCCCAGGCGGTTGCTCGCTGACGCGGAGAACGACTCGACGCCGCCCGTGACCGCGCCGGTCTCGGTACCCGTGATCACCGCGCCTACCAGCGCCGCACCCAAGGCCAGCACCAGCAGCGCCACCGGCCACAACATGGTCCGCGCCACGCTGCGTCCACCTACTATAGATGCCACTCCCCTCACCCCGCTCTCTCTTTCCCCCAAACTACCCTAACAAGTATACCTAACACCGGCATCCTGTAAGGGAGTACGTTAGCGCTTGCGGGGGAGATGCCCTACGTCGGGCAACCGGCCGCTAGATAGGTCTCATCGCGCTTTCGTATGGTTGGATGAGCGCACTCGTCGTGGGGATTCATACTGACGATGGCTCGCCTCACTGGCATTCCTGCATGCACGGCTACCTTGGGTTGGTCTTCACTCTGCCGTTCTCAGGATAGGCGTCAGGGTTGGTACTGCTGGCTCAGGGATTCGGAGTGGGCGTGGGTGGCGGCGTCGCCTCGACAGCTACTGCCTCCTTGATGGCGACCGTGTCCTCCGCCGGAGTGGGCGTGGGTGGCGGCGTCGCCCCGACAGCTACTGCCTCTCCGACAGGGACCGTGTCCTCCGCCGGAATCGCCGTGGGATCGGGTATGCCTGAAGTCACCGTAAAGGAGGCATAGGTGTCCCTGACGTTCACCTGATAAGTACCTGGCTCTGACCGCGCCACCTCCAGGCTAAAGCGTTGGGAAGCGCCGGGAGCGAGGTCTGAGACCGTGAGGGTCTCGGCCGTCTCGTAATTGATGAGGATGTCGACGGTAGTACTGAGGGGTGCATCGGTCACGTTCCGCGCCACAAACTCCACCGTGACCGGCGCGTCCGGTGGAACCTCTTGAGGCGTAACGGAAGAGTCCGATATCACCAGCTCCGTCACGGTAAAGGAGGCTGAAGGAAAGTACAAGGACCCCGGTAACTGGTCCCTCGACCTCCACCCTATAGCTCCTCGGTTGTGCGCGTGCAACCTCGGTGGTGAAGGTCCGCGAAGCTCCGGGCGCGAGGTCCGAGACGGTGAACGTCTCGGCTGTCGCATCGTTGATGAGCAGGTCAACGGTGGTGCTGAGCGCAGCATCGGTTACGTTCTCCGTCACAAGCTCTATGGTGACCGGCTTGTTCGGACCTACCGTCTCCGCTGAAATGGATAGGTCCGTCACAAGCAGCCCCATCACCAAAAGGGTAAAGGACGGACCGCCGGCGATCTGCATCCGATAAGTACCTGGCTCTGACCGCGCCACCTCCAGGTCAAAGGTTTGGGAGGCACCGGGAGCAAGGTCCGAGACAGTGAACGTCTCGACCGTCTCGTCGTTGATGAGGAGGTCAACGGTGGTGCTGAGCGGTGCATCGATGCCGTTCTGCGCGGTAAACGAGATGGTGAACGGCTCGTCCGGGCGTGCTTGAGTCGGCGAAATGGACAAGATTTGCAATAGTAGTGCGATCGGCTCAGGGGCTTCAATCGCTATGAACTCTCCGAAGGCAGCGAATTGCAGGGTGTTGATTTGGCTTACGCCTTCTGGAGAGGCTAGCTCAGTTTCCGATCGTACCTGTCGCCATAGGTTATCTTCCACTCCCACCCAGAATTCGATGGTTAGGTCGGTTTCGAGGTCAGGCATGCTCCCTTCCGGCACCAGGCCCGTCAGGTAGTGCGTGGGAACACCGCTAATGGCTTCCTCGCCTGCGTAAATCAGGTCCCGAATCTGGGAAGGATCGAGAATAGTCCAGAGGGCGAACAGGTCTCCTTGGTCTTCGGCACTGGCCTCCTTCGATACCCATTGACCTCCTGGGTACTTGGAGTATTGGGTACTGCCGATGGTAATGAATTCCCGCGCGAAAACCCCCGAAGTCGCAAAGCGCATGTGGTCTGGGCCTTGGAAGTCCCCAATGGTAGTAATAGTAAACGGCTCGGAAATGCCGGGGTCACCTTCGCTCGACTCTGCGCTCGGTAGGAACTCCATGCGCGTTTCAAAGTGAATCGACTCCAAACCTTCCATGGCCGTGAACGATTCGTTCAGGATCTTCTGGGGGTCAGGCGACCCACCACCGCATGCCGCGAGGAGCAGCACACATAACACACCAACAAGAGCTAGACGTAAGAACGTCCGCATGCCGCGCATTATAGCAGGGGTTCTCTAGGGTTAGAGTTCCTGAGTGGCACGAGCTACCCCCTGGGCCACACGTGTACCGCGCCGGGTGGGACCACCACCGTCCATTCGCTGGACAGCGGACCCGCCGCCTGGTCCGTCTCCACGTGGAGCTGCGGCCCGGCACCTCCATCGCCGCGGAGCGCCAGCAGCAACCGCCGGCGCGTCCCCCGGTCCGTGGCCTGCACCAGCGTGGCGGGCAGCTCAGGCGATAGGGACGGCTTTTGTGGGTCTGGGGCGAACCCCGGCCTCACCGCTATGTCCTCCGGACGGATGCCCACCGTCACGGCATCACCCGCGCCTAGGGCGGTCCGGCGCGGGCTTGATGGTTCGACAAGCTCACCACGAGCGGTACTTATTCCGTTCATCCTGAGCCTGTCGAAGGATGAAGATACCGCACTTGCATGGGGTGCACGCCCTGCCAGTCGCACCCCCTCCACTTCCACCATCGTTTGTTCTCCGTCGGCGGCGATCACTCGGCCGGGCAGCAGGTTCCGGACCCCCACCAATCGCGCCGCCTCTGGGGACTGCGGATGGTGGAACACCTCGTCGCGCGGCCCCGCTTGGACCACGTTGCCGCCGCTCAGCAGCACCAAGTAGGTGGAGAGGGCGTAAGCCTCCGCCACGTCGTGCGTTACCAGGAGCGCGGTGAAACCGAGCCGCTCCTGCAGCGCCTGGAACTCCTCGATGAGGGCGATCCTGGTGGGCGTGTCCAGCGCCGAGAACGGCTCGTCCAACAGTAGCAGCTCGGGTGCCGGGGCCAAGGCCCGGCCCAAGGCCACCCGCTGACGCTCGCCACCCGAGAGCTCGTTAGGGTGCCTGTCCTCCAGGCCCTCCAAGCCGAGCATGGTCACCAGCTCCGCGACGCGGTGTCGCGCCATTTCCTTCGTCCACGCCGTGAGGCCGTAGGCGAGATTGCCTCGCGCGGGCATATGAGGAAAGAGGGCGTACTCTTGAAACACGTAGCCCAGGCGTCGGTGCCGAGTGGCCACGCGGACCCCCGTTGTGGCGTCGAACAGCGTTCGTCCGCCCAGCACGATGGTCCCCGCCTGCGGCCGTACCAGCCCGGCGATGCTCCGCAGCGTCAGCGTCTTGCCAGCTCCCGACGCACCCAAGACGGCGGCGGTCCCTCCGGTTACGTCGAACCGGACGTCCAGCAGGAAGTCGCCGACCTTGGTCTGGACGTCTACCGTCAGCGCCGCCACATCAACCCCCTGCCCGCGCCCAACATGCCGATGCCCACCAGCAGGCCCAGCGTCACCAAGGTTAGGGTGACCGCCATCACCTGTGCTTCACCGATGCGGTTGGCCTGGACCGCGTCGTAGATGGCCACCGACATGGTTTGGGTCCGGTCCGGAACGTTGCCCGCCAACATCAGCGTCGCGCCGAACTCACCCATGGCCCGCGCCAACGCCATCGCCACGCCCGCCGCGATCGCCTTCCACGCCAACGGCACGGTCACCGTAAGGAAGACGGCTACCTCCGACCTGCCGAGCGTCCTGGCCGCCTCCTCGTACGCAGGGTCCACGGCCTCGAAGCCCGCCTGAGCCGTGCGAATTAGGAAGGGGGCGGAGGCCACGAAGGCCGCCAGCACGGCCCCGCTCCAGTGGAACACCAGCGAGAAGCCGAGCGTGCTCTCCAGAAGCGACCCGATCGCGCTCTGGCGGCCCACCAGCTGCAGCAGGTAGTAGCCCAGCACGGTCGGCGGTAGCAGCATGGGCAGCAAGACCACGCTGGAGGCAAGGTCGCGGCCCCAGAAGCGCAGCCGCGCCAAGCCCCACGCCAGCGGCAAGCCGACTACCACGGCGAGGACCGTGCTCACCAGCGCCACTCGCAGACTCATAGCCAACGGGAAGAGGTCCATCGCTACTCGCACCGCCTTGGCTCACCACGATGTCCTCCTCGTCCTCCTCCATGCACGGGGGGATCGTAGCCAAATTGCTCCAGGAGCGCCTTCGCAGTAGCGCTGCCCATAAACGCCATGAACTCTTCCGCCAGCTCCGGGTACGCGGCGGTCTTGGGGTTCCTCACGGCGGCCACGGCGTGCAGTATCAGACCGTGGTCGCACGGGTCAAGCGGGAGCACCGTCACGCCCTCAGGAGGCGACGGCGCCACCAACGACAGCGCCACGACGCCCACGTCCGCGTTCCCGCTCTGGACGAACTGGAGTACCTGAGCCACGTTCTCGCCGTACACCAGCCTCGGCTGGACCACCTCCCATAGGTCTGGATCGTTCAATGCCGCTCGGGCCGCTAAGCCGTAGGGCGCTACCTCCGGATTGGCAATGGCGATATACCGCACGCGATCGTCGGTGACGGCGTCGCGCCACGTGGCGCCCGAGTCTAGCTCGATGGTGGTAAGGACTGCCAGCCGCCCTTCGGCGACGACTCGTCCCCGATTGTTCAGGACGAGGCCCTGGCCCATCAAGCGATTGACGTAGTGAGAGTCGGCCGACGCGAAGACGTCCAGGGGCGCGCCCTGCTCGATCTGCACGGTCAGGCTGCCGGACGATCCGTAGACAAAAGTAAGGCTTGCGCCGCTCTCCCGTTCGAAAGCCGGTCCCAGCTCGCTGAACAGCGGCTCCATGCTGGACGCGGCGCCTACCAACAGTTCATCCTCGCCAGATGATCCAGCACCGCCGCATGCACCGGCCATGGCCATAAGGATGGATGCCGTCGCCAGCAACCGCACATGCCCCGCCTTCCTAGGCCGCCGGTGCTTCGGCGCCCATGACCGACGTGTCGTAGCCGCCCAGGGCCTCCACCTGTCGCCGAAGCTCACGCCGCCGGAGCGCCGCCAGCAGCCGCTGCACCGCCGGTAGTCCAAGGAAATGGTCGGGGACCACCAGGTCGTATCGCTCTTGGCCCAACGATACAAAGTCCAGGCCGGCAGCCACCGCCGCAGCCTTCACCCCGACGCCAACGTCCGCCATGCCCATGGCCACGACCTCGGCAACCACCAGGTGACTCCGCGCCTCCACGCCGTAGCCCGCCACCTCCTGAACCGGGACCGCCGCCTCCCGCAGCTTTGCGTCCAGCAGGGCGCGGCTTCCGGAGCCAGCCTCCCGGTTCACCATGGACACACCGGGCCGGGCCAGGTCCGCTACGCCACGCACCCCTTTCGGGTTGCCCGGACGCACCAGCAGTCCCTGCTCCCACACCGCGAAGGTGACCACCGTGGCAGGGAAGGGGAGAATGCGTTTCACCCACGGCACGTTGAACTGGCCCGTGGCCTCATCCATCAAGTGGCAGCCCGCCACGTGGGCCTGGCCACGCGCCACCTGCTCCAGGGCCGCGCGGCTACCCAGCTCTAACGGGACCAGCTCCACGCCTTGGGGTTGCAAGTAAGCCGCCACCACGCCCATGGCCGGGTCGCACCCGGCCACCACTAATTCAGCGCCCCGGCCCTGTCCCTTGGGCCACACGTCCACCGCTACCCGGCGCCCCATGGAGCCGTCTACGTCGCCACCACGTGCCAAGCCTTGGGCCGTCGGCAGGGTGTGGCTGATGCTTGGGCCCCACGGTTCGCCCTGAAGGGGTCTGGCCAGCCAGCGATCTCCCACCTGGTGGAGCTGTACCCGTACCTGCGTCTCTCCCAGGGGCCCTGGTCCCGACACCAGCTCCGCCTCCACCACAGACGCGGGGCCGTCCGGCAGGCTGAACAACCCTTCCACCGACGTGTCCAGGGCGCGCGCCAAGCGTAGCGCCACCTCGGTGGAAGGCGTGGCTCCACCGGTCTCGATGGCGGCGTAGGCTTGACGGCTTATGCCCGCCGCCCGCGCCAGCGCCTCCTGGCTAAGCTCAAGGGCGACACGAGACCTTCGGAGAGATACGTCTAAACGTGGCACGGGCGCAATTGTAAGGTTTGCATGCTAATTAGGCAAGCCTACGTGGCTTACCATTCGAACTCAGTCAGAGGATCTTAACAGAACACAAACAATCTGCATTTCAGCTACTATTTTGCTATTAATTCCAGCAAAAACTAGATAAACCTCTTGACAAGCAAGCTAGAAGTGGTTACACTGGCCCCATTCTGCACTTGGCGCGCAGGGAGGGCCCAGGAGGGACACATGGCGAAGCTAGGATCCTTTACCTACCCAGACATCCGATTTGGGGACGCGGTCGAGATCGCGGGACGCATCTTCACCAGGTTCAAGGGGACCGTCAGCGTGAAGGGTCTGGCGTGGGAACTTGGCATGGCGGAGGGAAGCGGGACGCTGTTCGCGAAGGTGGCGGCGTTGCGTGACTTCGGCCTGATCGAGGGCAGGGGAGAGCTGCGCACCTCGCCGTTGGCCCAGCGCATCCTTCAACCTGCTTCACCGGAAGAAGGCCGTCAGGCCCGGGCGGAGGCGTTTCACAAGGTGGAGTTGCTCCGCCAGCTCTACCACCGCTTCGAGGGAGAGATACCGGACGACCTTGGCCTGTTTATAGGGCTGGAGGAGCTGACCAAAGCACCCCGAGAAGAGGTCCTGCGTAGGTCCTCCCTTATCCAGAAGCACCTGACCGACGCGGTCCGGGTGCTGGGCCGGCTTACAGAGGCAGATAAAACCGCAGAGTATTCTAGGAATTCCCAGAGTACCGGCTGGGGCGGCACCGGGTACCCGTCGGGCCCCGAAATCGACGGACTCGTGGTGGGGGCGGGCAAGCTGCACTTCTCTTCGCCCCTGACCACGGAGTACATCGACGTCGCCATCGGACTGCTGACGACGCTCCGAGCCGAGGTGGAAAGCCGAGGGACACTCGCTCAAGAGACGGTGGAAGCGGTCGAGGACACGACGCCTTCCGTGCCGCAAGAGGCGCGGAACCCGGTGGGCATGATGGTGGGCGAGGAGTCAAGGAGGGCCTAGGCGGGCCCTCAGTTACAGTTACGCAAAAGCCAAGCGGACTGGACCGTCAGGCCCAACTTGCTCTGGCTAGGAAGGTGTGATAGGAGTACCTAACGTCGGTTGCACCGTTGGGGTCGGGGGGCGCCACCGACAGGTCGGTCCGAAGGGCTCCGGACTCCTTCGGAGGGCAGGCGGCGAGCGGCCCCCAGTGTGTAGGCCCGGTGCCTAAAAAGAGATCACTCCCGTGGCGTTCGAAACGGGGTAGGTCATGTACCTGCCCCGTTTCGTTTTGTCGTGCCCTGGGGTCTGGGGGCGTGGCGAACGGCCCCCAGCTCCGAAGCTATTTTACTCACCCGGCTCATCCCCCTTCGTCAGGCTCAGGATAAACTTCGGCCGGCCTGCTGGTCGAGGCGGTCCGGCGCGGGCTTACAAACGCTCCGCCCAAGATTACGGTGGGGACACCGCACGCCTAAGGCGGAGGTCCTCCGATAGCCCCGATAGATCGGGGCTATCGAGAGTCTCGATGAGCGAAGCATCATCGGACAGGGCCGTGCCCTAGTGAGGGCGCCACCGACAAGTCGAGGCGACCCGGCGTGGGCTTGCAAACGCTCCGCTCAAGATTACGATGGGGACACCGCACGTGGGTCCAGGGCCGCGCCCTGGTGAGCGGCCTTACAGACTCGCCGGTCACACGGAGGCCTATACTGAGCACGCCGGCGTCGAGGCCGGTAGTTTAATCCAGGAGGACCGCTATGGCGGAAGTGCAGCACATCAGCCCTCCAGAGCTGGTGGACACGACGGGACGGTATACCCACGTGGTAAAGGCGGGGAACCTGGTGTTCATCGCCGGGCAGACATCGGCGGACCGGGAGGGGAACGTCGTGGGGAAGGCCGACTTCCCGGCCCAGGCGCGGCAGGTGTACGCCAACCTCAGGGCCGCGGTGCAGGCCGCCGGTGGCCGGATGGAGGACGTGGTGAAGCTGACCACCTACCTGACGGACCCTCGCTACATTCCGGACCTGCGGGCGGCGCGAGGGGAGCTGTGGTCCACGGACCCGCCGGCCAACACGCTGCTCATCGTGAGCGGGCTGGCCAACCCGGACTACCTGTTGGAGATCGAGGCGGTCCTGGTGGTGGACGGGTAGAGGAGGTCACGGGCCCCTGAGAAGAAACTCGTTGCCGTCGGTGTCGCGGAACGGCGCGTACGTGCCCCACGCCACATCCTCCAGCAAGCAGCTCTCGTGGCGTACGTGTTACCAGTAACGGCGTGGGTGCCAGATGCGCTCGCCGCGAAACAGGCGGAAGGTAGCCACCACCGCTAGGCCAGCAACGAAGCCTCCTATGTGAGCGAAGTAGGCCACGCCCCCACCGGTGGAAATCCCCAGGGAGCCGATGCCGCTGAAGGCTTGAAGGAGCATCCAAAACCCCAAGAGAAAAACCGCCGGGAGACGCCGAAACATGATGAAGAATCCCAGGAGGAGGAGGGTATTGACCCGGCTGTAGGGGAAGAGGAGCAGGTAGGCGCCGAGGACACCGGCGATGGCACCGCTGGCGCCGATCATGGGTACGTCCGAATCGGTATTGATCAGGACCTGGGCCCAGACCGCGGCGAGTCCGGTGCCCAGGTAGATGAGCAGGTAGCGCACATGGCCGAAGCGGTGCTCCACATTGTCGCCAAAGACCCAGAGAAAGAGCATGTTGCCGCCCAGGTGCATCCAGCCGCCGTGGAGGAACATGGAGGTGAACATGGTGGCCCAGGTTGGCACGGGAGAGCTGAGGTCCACGGGGATCCGCTGCGAACCCAGCAACGCACGGCCCAGCTCTTCACCGCCGGTCAGCTCGACGGGGATAACGCCGTAGCGGTAGGTGAAGATGAACTGCTCAACCGAGTCGAGGCCGACCATGTACAGGAACACCAGGACGTTCAGCGCGATGAGGGTAATGGTGACAACGGGTCTGTCGCGGTAGTGCTGTAGGTCTGGGTCCGAGAGGGGGATCATGTGCGTAGGGTACCACGTCCCGTTCATTGGGCATTATTGGGCTGACGTTGCCGCTCCCACCCACTCCGCCCTCGTAACCTTTTGAAAAGAAGGGGGTGTCCCCCTTCAGAACCCCCGACAGGGAACCGAGGTTCCTTGCACCCTCCTCAATCGGTGCCTAGCCCTTTAGAGTGGCTACTACGTGTTTGGGGTCAGGATATCGATCAGCCCCCGGAGATCCTTCATGGAGTCGGAGCCTGGGGAGTCTCCGTCTCGGGCCAAGTGAACGCCTCTGATACCGGCACCCTTGGCGCCCAGGACATCGGCCTCCCAGTTGTCGCCGACCATGATGGCCTGCTCAGATCCGATACCCAGCGCGGACAGGGCCAGGTGGAATATCTCGGGCGAGGGCTTGGCGAATCCCACATGGACCGACCCGACAATTGCGTGAAAGTAACCGTCTATGCCGAGCCGTCCAGCCGTTTGCTCCTGATTGACGCCATTGGAGACTATAGCGAACCGCATACCCATCGTGCTGAGCCGTGTCAATACGTCTAGCGTCTCCGGGTACAGGTCTGCGTTGGCGGCAAATCGGTCATCAGCGACTCGTCTTAATCTGTCCAGGTCGACGGTGAGGCCTAGGCCCTCAATAATCCTCTTCTCCGAAGCTGGCCACATGCTTTCGACGGCTAACTGTTCGTTCGGATGCCTTGAGGATTCGAAAACTGCGAACTCGCGTGCAAGTAGCCTCCATTCTTTCTCCCACGCTGCTTCGACCTGCTCCGACGGCACGTCAAGCCCGAGGTCTGTAAGTATTCTGCGCCAGACCCCATCCGGAGAGGTCGGCGAATACCAGAGGGTCCTATCGGCATCGAACAGAATGGCTCTGTAACGAACCATTGGCCAACCCCCAATACAGCCTTTTTATGAGCTACCTAGGCCATCTTAGAGGCCGGTACGGGGTGCCAGCAAGCGGGTGGTTCCGCTAGTCGCGGCCGGTGAAGACGCCGTAGTACTTGGCTAGGACCGCCTCGGCAAGGCGGGCGCGGAGGCCGTCCTCGTTGGCCAGCGGAGCGTCGACCATTGCGTAGGACCAGGAGAGAAAGCCCGCCAGCCACGGACGCTGCTCCAGCGCCTGAAGGGCTCCTTCCAGTCGCCGAGCCTGGAACTCCTGGCCGGTGGGGTCGGGGTCGTCCACGTGGCGCGGCAGGTGGAATTGGTAGAACATGACGGGCTTGCCCCAGCGCTCATAAAGGGGGTCCACCGCCTGGGTGAAGCGCGCGTCGTAGGCATCGCGCCACTCGTCCACGGTCGCGTCGTAAGGCAGGTCCGGATGGCCGGTGCCGTAGGCGGTCACACCCACGAAGTCGGCCAGGCCGGGAAACTCGAAGTCGCGAATCCCGCCGCTGATGATGAGCTTGCCGTCGTACACGCCCCGCACCTTGGCGACGAGCGCGGCGACACGCTGATCGAACTCCGTGAAGTAGGGGTCGCCGGGGCCGTCACCCACGCCGATAAAGACGTGGAAACAGGGGCCGGGCAGGACCATCGCCTCGGCGTCGATCTCCTCGGCAACGATGGCGTTCCACATCCACAGCCGGTCGGCCTCGCCGAGCCAGGCATCCCACCACGCTTGCGAGTGGGCGCCGCACACGGGCTCGGGGCCCTCGGGGGACATCTCCATGTTGAACTGAGGGCCAAGGATGACCCTTAGGTCATGCTGACGGGCGATGGCGGCCTGGGCGACGATCTCCTCCTTGGGCGTGAAGACGCTCCCGGCGTTGACGGGCCGCGGCTCGACTACCGGCACCGGGTAGGTCTGGCCGTAACTCCAGACCGAAGAGACGACCACCCACTCCGCGTTGTGCTCGCCGATCCGCTGGAAGGTTGTGTCGGATAGCGGCAGGAAGTGGGGGCTCCAATAATCGGGAGTGTAGATGCCGGTGACGAAATCGGGGCGGGTGCCTGCACCCGTCATGGGTCCAGTCAAAGGCTCGTTCGACCAAACGGTGACCCAGTCGTCGACCACATGGGCATCGTGCTCCACGGCTAAAGCGCGGACCGAGCCGAAGGCCGGAGGGTCGGTGGCGAGCTCCAGGTTGTAGCCGGCGGTCTGACCCACGGGGAGGTCCACGGTGGCCTCATAGAGCCAGGGATTGCCCTGCTGCGGTGTCATGGCCACCGTCATGGCTACCTCGTCACCTCCGACCCACCTCACAACGGCGTCGCGCGGGGTGGTGCTCGGCACGCTCACACGGAAGGTGACGGGCACCAAGGTCCCGTCGGGCGGGCGTGTGGCGGCCGGCAGGCCTGCCCACCGTGTCACCAAGTCCTCTACTACGATGTCCTCGTCGTCGATGGCGACCGTTCGGTCAGCGCCTGCTAGGCCAGGGGTAGCGTCGGCGTCGAGGGCGTCGTTACCGAGCATGTAGCTGTACGAGAGGGTATCGTTGGGGATGTTGTGCATCCAAGAGGCCCATTCAAACGGGCCGGTCTGGACCATCCCTTGGTTCGAGTTGATGGGTACGCCCGGCGGAGTGTTTGGGGGCACGGTCAGACGAAAGGTGATGCGCGGCCAGAATTCCACCCACCACGTCGTCACTCGGTCGTGGCGTACCTCTTGTGGCGAAGCGCCGACCACCATACCCCGAAACACCACGCGGCCCTGGCCATTGAATTCCCTGCCCCTCGACTCGCCGCCGATGGAGTAGTAGTACGGGAGGTACGTCCCCTCGTACAGCTCCAAAGTAACGACGGCCCGGTCCGGCGTCACGCGCTCCAAGCGCGGATAGCGGCCACTTAGCATGAAGGGATAGTTGTTGTGGCTAATCGCGCGTGCCCCAGCCTGGTACACGCCACCCAGAAGGTGGACCTGGGCCTCGGGGGGTGTGTCCTCAGGCAGCGCTACGTCGAAGGTAACTGCCACTCGTGCCGCCGCGTCCATGGCCACGTCAACCTGCGCCTCGTCGGAGGCGGGCACCTGGACCATGGCTGCGGTAGGCTGATAGTCGCCCAGGGTGCGGTAGAAAGTGAGGCGCTGACTCCCGGCGGCGATGCCCTCGACCTTGAACCGGCCGTCGTAGTCGGTGGCGGTGTGAATGCCGCCCACGGCGATGTTGGTATCCATGAGGGGAGCGCCGGTAGCAGCGTCGGTCACGAGGCCGGTGATGGTGCCCGTAAGGGCGGAGGCACGCAGGTCGTTCCACGTCTCGATGGTGTCTTCGACCAAGTCAAGGTCGGGGGTGACCAGCAGCAGGCGGCTCTCGATCTCGACCGACGCGCCAAAGCCCTCACGAGTGCGCTTGAATTGGCCCCACTCCTGCTCGTTCCAGCGGTCGTAGACGTAGTGGACAACGGCCCCTTCCGGAACCGAAGCGGTGCCCGTCCACAGGCCGTCGCCTTGCGGGGCCAGGCCAATATGGTCTTCAGCCTCCCAGTGCCAGTCGACAAAGGGCTTTACGAGAAGGTAGACAGTATCGCCGGCTGGTGTGTTGTCGGGCGCGTGCACGGTGAAGGCCACCTCACGCTTCGGCAAAGGGGCGGCGGGTGTTGGGACAGGAGTTGCCGTAGCTGTCGCCGTGGCGGTGACCGTGAGTGTGGGTGTGGGTCCGGGCCGTCCCGGAACGGTGGGTGTGGGTGTCGAGGCTGCCTGGGAGTCGTCTGTCGCCGTGGGGGTTGCCGACGGCGATGGAGTGGCCGGAAGGTCGGAGGGGGTCACGGTGGTGCCGCCAGTGGTTGGCGTGACGGTAGCGGCAGCGCCGCCACCGTTGCACGCGGCCAGCAGCGCGACGAAGGCGATGAGGACAAGGATGGCGATGGCCCTTCCGACGCGGGAAAAATTGAAGGCGGCGAGGAAGGTCATGCCCCCATCCTAACCTTCCCCCGCATAGAGGGGAAGGGAGTTTGCTCTATGCAGGCCGCTCAACGCCTTGGTCCCTACCCCCCAGCCCGTCCTTGACCCGGTGGGCGAGGGCAGTGGTCATGCCGGGGACGGCGGCCAGCTCGTCGAGCGAGGCCTCACGGATCCGGGGCACGCTGCCGAACTCCCGCAACAGCGCACGTCGGCGCTTGGGGCCGACGCCCGGCACCGAGTCGAGGGCGGAGCGGGTGGAGGCCTTGCTGCGGCGCTGACGGTGGTAGGTGATGGCGAAGCGATGGGCCTCGTCGCGGACGCGTTGGACCAGGTACAGACCCTGTGAGGCGCGCGGGAGCAGTACCGGCTCCGGCTGGTGTGGCAGGAAGATCTCCTCCTGTTGCTTGGCGATGCTGGCCAGCGGGATGTCGGTGACGCCCAGCTCCAGGAAGACCTGCTGGACCGCGGAGAGGTGACCCTTGCCGCCGTCGATGAGTACCAGGCTGGGGACCAAGCCCCACGACTCTTGCGGGGTCACGCTTGCTTTGTCCTGCTGGGGGCCGTTTGCCACGCCCCCAGAACCCTGGATATGCTCGGGGCCGTTTGCCACGCCCCCAGGACCCCAAGCGGCCAGCTGGTCGGGCGCCATGGCGCCGGTGCGGGCGTAGCGACGACGCCGACGCTTGACACGGGCGGTGCCCATGGAGGGCTCTTGGCCGTCGTCCTCAGCGGAAGTAGTTCGTGGTTCGACAGGCTCACCACGAACGGGTACTTCTTCAAGGCGGGACCCTTCGGCAACTCCTTCGACTGCGCTCAGGGCAGGCTCAGTGTGGCCTGGCGAGTGAAGCGCGTGCTGGCGCTGCTCGCCCAGACGCTTGAAGCGGCGGCGGAGCATCTCCTGCATCATGGAGTAGTCGTCCACGCCCTCCACGGTCTTGATCTGGAAACGACGGTAGTAGGAGCTCTTGGGGCGGCCGTCCTCGAAGACCACCATGCTGCCGACGGGGTTGGTGCCCTGGATGTTGGAGATGTCGTAGCACTCGATGCGCGTGGGCAGCTCAGGCAGGCTTAGGGCCTCTTGGATTTCGCCCATGGCCTGCAGGACTTGGTCGGACTGAGAGAGCCACTTGATCCGGCGCTGGACGAGGCCCTGTTGGGCGTTCTCGGCAACCATGGCCACCAGGCGCCGCTTCTCGCCTCGCTGGGGAACCCGGACCGATACGCGACCGCCACGCTTGGCGGTGAGCCACGCCTCCACCAGCGCGGCGTTGGGCATGGGGTGCTGGACCAGGAGGGCAGGGGGCACGGCGGTAGCGTCGTCGTAGAACTGCTGGACAAACCCTTCCAGCAGCGCGGGCGGCTCTTCACCCTCGCCGCCTTCCATGATGAAGTGGTCGCGGCCCACCAGCTTGCCGCGTCGGATGTTGAACAGCCCGACCCACACCTCGCCCCGGTCAGCGGCCAAGGCGAGGACATCTTCGTTCTCGTCCTTGCTGGAGGCGATCTTCTGGTTTTCGGTGACCGATTCGATGGCGCGGACCTGGTCGCGGAGGGCCGCGGCCCGCTCGAACTCCGTGGAGTCGGAGGCGAGCCGCATCTTGCGCTGCAGGTCATGAAGGATCGGGTCGGTATCGCCCTCCAGGAACATGATGACCTGGCGGATGACCTCCCGGTACTCGTCGCGGTCCACGGCGCCGATGCACGGGGCCACGCAGCGGTGGATGTAGTACTCCAGACAGGGGCGCTCGTCGGTGCCGGTGATGACCTTCGTGCACGACCGGTAGGGGAAGAGCTTCTTGAGCAGGTCCATGGTCTTGCGGACGGAGCCGGCGCTGGCGAAGGGACCGAAGTAACGGGCGCCGTCGGTCAGGACCCGGCGGGTGAAGTAGAGCTGCGGGAACTCCTCGTTGAGGTCGATTTTGATGTACGGATAGGTCTTGTCGTCTTTGAGCCGGACGTTGTAGAAGGGCCTGTGGCGCTTGATGAGCAAGTTCTCGAGGATGAGCGCCTCCGATTCGGTCTCGGTGACGACGTACTCGAAGTCGGCGATCCGGCCCATCATGCGCTGGACCTTGATTTCTTTACCTGAGGGGGTCTGGAAGTAGGAGCGGAGGCGATTGCGTAGACTGGCGGCCTTACCCACGTAGATGACGTCGCCTTTGACGTCGCGCATGAGGTACACGCCAGGCTGCGTGGGGGTAGCCTTCAACCGGCCGGCGAAGTCGCGGGGTTTGGTGGCAGTGGCCATGTGCCTATTGTACCAGGGCGTGGCCCTGGACCTACTTGGCAGGGTTTCCCCTGACCTACTTGCGGGGTCCCAATGGCCGATGGACAGCAAGCGCGCTCAAGCCCACGCCGGTACGCCACCAGGGCGCGGCCCTGGACCTACTTGGCCCCGACTCGTCGGGGCACCCACTTGCGGGGTCCCAATGGCCGATGGACAGCAAGCGCGCTCAAGCCCACGCCGGTACGCCACCAGAGCGCGGCCCTGGACCTACTTGAGGGGCCCCGAGCGCTTTTTAATCAACGGAGCGCGCTCAAGCCCACGCCGGTACGCCAGTTAGGCGCAGCCCTGGGCGAATGACACGGCTAATGGGACTGGCGAGTCACAGCCTGACGAACGCGGGGGGTAGGAGCTTATTCTTCTGAGTCACGTCGCCGGGAGGACCGTCGCAAGAGCCGGAACACCACCACTACTAGGAGGACTAGGGGCACGATCAAACGCCGCATGGCTCTCCTCTAAAGGGACGAGATTCTTTACTAGACCTGGAACAATACCCTGAGAGGTTCCTCACCCCGTTTGGAATGACACGGGTGTCGGGCTACGCGCCGAAGTCGCTACCGAGCTTTAGGCCGAGCAGGACGGCGACAACGACAGCGGTGACGATGCCGATACGCAGCGTCTCGGACCGCAGGCTGGGACCTGCCTGCAAGGCGATGGCCTGCCGCTCGCGGCGGGCCCGCAAAGTCATGACGGGCGGTGACTGCGGCGCTGCGACTATGGCCGTGGTGGGCTCAGCACGCGGTTCCTCGCTGGACTCGGAGTGACGGGTAGGCTCAGCCGATGCAGCCTCGGCGTCTTCGACGGGCCCGCGAAGCTGCGCTTCGGTGAGTCGCGGTCCAGCCCGATGTCTGGACCTTCCGCTGAGCTGTGTTTGCCGTGCGGCTTGCCGTTGGCCCTTTTTACTGGGCATAGGTCTCCTTCACATGCCTCCCAGGGCTACGGTGTAGCCGCCGGGCCGGAGTCCAGGCTTTTGGCGGACGCGACGATGAGGTCAGTCGCCCTGTAATCATCCACCCAATCGGTGTTGAGCTGCAAATGGTAGGAGAGCGGCTCATGGATCTCGGTGTGGAAGAACCGGTGGAAGTAAGCGATGTAGCCGCGTTCCATATCGGACACGTATTGCTCGGCCTCGGCCTGGTCTAGCTGCTCGCGCACCATGACCCGCTTTACACGGGCCTCCAAGGAGGCGTGAAGCCCCACGTGAAGGGCTCCCGGCCAGTCCTTGAGAATGATGTTGGAGCCGCGGCCGATGATGACGGCGTGACCGGACTGGGCCAAGTCGGTTATCACGCTCTGGGTGACCTCCAGGAGTTGGGCATCAGAAACGCCTTCGCTGCCCTCGATAACTGCATCCGCTAGCTCCCGGTATTCGCGGACGAGCAAGGCATCGGCGCCGGCGCCGAAGTAGGGGTCACCCCCCGTCCCGGCCATCGCCGACCGCTCCAAGACCCTGCGGAAGAAGGCGCCGACCCGGTCACCCAGCGACGGAAGCCGTTCGGTCCGTTCGGCTACGACGTCCACGGAGGTGCCGATCTTCCGTGCCGCCTCCGCTAGGACCTGACGGTCTACGTAGTCGCACTCCAACTGCCGGGCCACCTGGGCCCCTATCTCCGGCGCACCGCTCCCAACCATGCCTGTAATGGTTACGATTGGCATGCGCGCTCACCCCCCTGCCGCCGCCTGGTCCACCAACGTGAATAGCTCCACATCGTGGTCCCGGCGGCTTAGCTCACCCACGACAAGGGCTGTCGGGTGAGTTGCTTCGTCGCTACCAACCGCCATACGCATCTGCGTCTCTCCAAGACGCTACCCTCGCCTACGCCCTGGGATGGGCTTTCTCGTAGACCTGCCGCACCTGGGCGTCGGTCAGGTGGGTATAGATCTTAGTCGTTGTAATGTTAGCATGGCCCAGCATCTCCTGCACATGCCGAAGCGAGGCGCCGCCCTGCAAAAGGTGGGTGGCGAAGGTGTGGCGAAGGACGTGGGGTGTGAGGCGAGTGCGGATGCCCGCCCGCCGAGCGTGCCGCCTGAGGACGAGCCAGAACCCCTGACGCGTAAGAGGGCGGCCCCGACTGTTGAGGAACAGGGCCGTAGTGCTGTGGGCCAGCCTGTCCCGGACGCGGGCTCGTAGCTGGGGCCGGGCTTCGGTCACGTAACGGCGCACGCACTCCACAACGCCGGGGTACAAGGGTACCAATCGCTCCTTGGAGCCCTTGCCTATGCAGCGGACCCACCCCGTTTCCGTGTTGATGCTGGCAGGGTCGAGTCCCTGGGGCCCGACAACCTCGGAGACCCGCAGCCCAGCGGCGTAGGTGAGCTCCAGCATGGCGCGGTCGCGCAGGCCCTCTGGACCGGGGGTCGCGTCGGTGGCGCGTAGCAGCGCGACGACCTGGTCCACCGATAGGATGTCCGGCAGCGTGCGCTGGGGCCTCCGCGCCTGGAGGGACTCGGCGGGACTCCTTGGTATGACGCCCTCCTCGGCCAGAAAACGGAAGAAGGAGCGCACCGCGGCGGTCTTCCTCGCCAACGTCGTGGACGAGTATCCCCGCTTTTGCAAGGCCAGGCTGTACTTCTCTAGCGTGTCTCGATTGAGCCGCTCCCACTGAACAGGCTGTGCAACCTGAGTGATCTCGTGGAGGACCGCGATCATCTGCTCCAGGTCACCGCGGTAGGCGGCCACCGTGTGAGGAGAGAGGCCGCGCTCGGCGCTCAGGTGGTTGAGGAAAACCTCTACCTGGTGGTCGCTGGTGCTGGCGTCGTAGCGGTCCATGGTTGAAAGCCGGAACGCTTCAGCCGTCCGTCAGCTCGACGGCGTAGGTGTAGGCGCCATCGGCGTCAGCCTCTGGAGCAAGCCTGGCCGCCCTGCTGGAGCCGTCGACGAAAGTAAGCGAGACCGCCGTAAAGGGTATCGGCTGCTGAGTGGTGACGCGCAGGCTGCGCCAACGCTGGAAGGCCAGCGACACTTCGGCGTGGCCGAGGCCCGCTTCGTAGGCGTCTCGTGGCTCCACGACGCCGGTGAGCCGCGCCGTGACGCGAGTGCCGTCCTGGCCGGTAAGCCGCACGTCGTCTTCGTAATTAAGGATGTACACGCACTCCCACCCTAGCCTCTCTTCCTTGATGGGAGAGGGTTTTGCAAGGCTGACTGCATTGTAAGAGGGAAGGTAGCGGTTTGACACCCTGCTAGACTGGCTGCTACTCGTGTAACTCGCACAAGGGCGCTCGTAGACATGAGCATTGGACTTGACCCGGCCATCGTTGCCATCGGCCCTCTGCCGGTGGGATTGGTAACGCTGTTCATACTCGCGGGCCTGGTCGTGGGCGGAGGACTGGCGGTGCGATGGGCAGCGCAACTGGGGATCGGCGCCGGGGCCGCCTATGGGGTAGTGCTCCAGGCCGTCGTCTGGGGGCTGGTGGGCGCGCGGCTGCTGCACGTGCTGGACTACTGGAGCTTTTACTCCGAGGCGCCGTTTCAGGCCGTGTACGTGTGGACCGGCGGGCTGTCGCTGTGGGGTGGCATCCTGGGAGGGGCGCTGGGCGCTGGCCTGTACGCCCGGCGGGCGGGCATGCCCGTGTGGAGGCTGGCCGACGTGGCCGCGCTGGCGGCGTTGGCGGGGCAGGCCGTGGCCCGAGTCGGCGACGTGCTGACGGGTGAGCGATTGGCCAAGGCGACATCGTTGCCGTGGGGTATCACCTATACGCATCCGGATAGCGTGTCGTATACCGGCGAGCTAACGCGGCTGCATCCGGTGGGCCTGTACGAGCTGCTATGGGACGCCGCGCTACTGGTTGTGCTATGGCGCTTCCGGACACGGATGCGTCCGGACGGCGCGCTGTTCGTGGCCTACCTGGTGGGGTACGCGACGGGCCGCACCCTCATCTCGTTCGCTCGGCTGGACCCGACGCTGGTGCTTGGGCTACAGCAGGCGCAGGTGGTGGGGATCGCGGTGCTGGTGGCGGGTGGGGTGTTGCTTTGGCGGTGGTATCGGCAGGGCGTCCGGTGAGTGGGGGAACCTCTTTGCAAAGAAGTTCCCCCAAACCCCTTCCAGAAACTTTCCAGCGTGAACACTTAGGGTTCTTTGGGGAGGGTCTGGGAGGCCCTTTCTCGCAAGAAAGGGCCTCCCAGCCTACACCGGCGCGTAGTCGTGGATGGTGAGGCGAAGGCGGGACGTGCCGCCCCAGTGGTCCACGTCCAAAGAGTAGACGATGTCGACGCGCTCGACTCCCGGTTGCCACGTCTGGCGGAAGGCCACCGCGTTCCACGTGGCGCCACCGCTGCGCAGGCGCATCCGAAAGTGCTGGCCATCGGCGCTCATGGTGCGGACGTTCTCCACCAAAACGTCCTTGGTCAAGAACACGGGCGCCGGGTTGCCGACACCGAAAGGCTCCAGCTGGCGGAGGGTTTGCAAGGTCGTCCCCATGAGCTGCGGAAGCTCCACTTCGGCGTCGACGTAGCCCTCTGGGCCAACGGGGCCCCCGGGCAGACGCTCGTGGACGATGGCTAGCAACCGTTCCCGCAGCTCGGGCAGATTGGCGGCGTCGCAGGTAAACCCGGCGGCTTGGGCGTGACCGCCATAGCGCTCCAAGAGGTCGTCACAGGAGGCCAAGGCCTGGGCCCAATGGAAGCTGGGCGCGCCGCGGCTGCTGGCCCGGACCAGGTTTCCGTCCAGGGCGTAGACAGCCGCCGGAACGCCGAACTCCTCCGCCAGCCTGCCGGCTACCAGACCAACGACGCCTGGGTTGTACTCCGGGCTGCCCTCCAGAATGAGGTCGCCGGGGCCTCCTGCTTGGGCGATGGCCTGACGGCATGCCTCGAGGGTCTCGTCGGTGAGGTACCTACGTTGGTCGTTGTGACGCTCTAGCTGGGCTACCAACGCCTCGGCCTCCGCGGGGTCCTGGGTCGCCAGAAGATGGTAGGCGTCCATGGCGTGGTCCAGTCGGCCGGCCGCGTTCAGGCGGGGCCCGATGGCGAAGCCGATGCCCTCGGCGCCCAACGTGGATGGCTCGACTCTCGCGGCGCGCATGAGGACCTGAAGTCCAAGGGTCGTGGTGCGGCGCAGCTGGCCCAGGCCCCGGTGCACGATGTACCGGTTCTCGTGGACCAAAGGCGCCATGTCGGTGACGGTGCCGATGGCCGCCAGCTCCAGCAGGCCCTCCGCCCACTCCGCGCCGTCCGCCGGCTCCAGAAGGGTCTGGGCCAGCTTCAGGGCCATGCCCACGCCGGTGAGGTGGTCGAAGGGGTACTCGGAGCCGGGGGCCCGCGGGTTGATGATGGCGGTGGCGTCGGGCAGCGGCCCGCTGACCGTGTGGTGGTCGGTGACGATGGTGTCCATTCCCAAAGACCGGGCCAACGCGATGGGGTCCACGTCGGAGACGCCGCAGTCCACGGTAAGGACCACGTTGACTCCTTGCTCGCGCAGGTAGCGGACGGAAATGGGGTTCAGGCCATGGCCCTCCTCAACACGGTGCGGAATGTAGGGGAGTGTCTGGATGCCGAAGCGTCCCAAGGCGCGGACCATGAGGGCCGTGCCGGTAACGCCATCGGCGTCGAAGTCGCCATAAACGGCCACCAACTCACCCCGGTCCCTAGCAGCCTCGAGACGCTCCACCGCGAGGCCGATGTCGGGAAGGGACTCGGGGTCCTCCAGGAGCGACTCGCTGACGTCTAGGAACTCACGGACCTCTGCGGCGGTGCGCAGGCCACGGTGATAGAGCAGGTCCGCTATCAGGGGTGGCAAGTCGCCCAACGCCTTGGCGTCGGCGGAGTTGGTCGGCTGGGCTACGCGCCAGGGCTTCTGTCGTCCGTGGAATGCATAGAGTGGGGCCGCAGCCACGGGGTCGCGCTACTCCGGCCGCTTGAAGACGAGGGAGGAGTTGTGGCCGCCGAAGCCGAAGTTGTTGCTCATGGCCGCGTCGACCACGCCACGGTAGGGAGTGTAGGGGGTGTAGTCCAGGTCGCAGTCCGGGTCGGGGGTCTCCAGGTTGATGGTGGGCGGACACGCACCCTCGTCTATAGCCATGACGGTGATGACCGCTTCGATCCCGCCGGCGGCGCCCAAGACGTGGCCCATCATGGACTTGGTGGAGCTGACGCGGACCTTGTACGCTTCGTCGCCCAGCACCGCTTTCATGGCCACGGTCTCAAACTTATCGTTGAGCGGGGTGCCGGTGCCGTGGGCGTTGATGTAGCTGAGGTCCTTGGGTTGCAGGTTAGCCTGGTCCATGGCCTTCTGCATGGCGAAGGCCGCGCTCTTACCGTCAGGTCCAGGCTGGGTGACGTGGAAGGCGTCTGAGGAAGCGCCATAGCCCGCCAGCTCGGCCAGGGGCCGCGCATCACGCCGCACCATGCTCTCCTGGCTCTCCAGCACCAGGACCCCGGCGCCCTCGGCCATGACGAACCCGTCGCGGTCCGCGTCGAAGGGGCGGCTGGCGCCCTTTGGGTCGTTGTTGCGAGTGGAGAGGGCCAGACAGGAGTTGAACCCGGCCACGGCGATTGGGCATATCGGCGCCTCGGTGCCGCCGGCGATGGCGATGTCGATCTCGCCGCGCCGGACCATCTCGGCCGCGATGCCGATGGCGTCGGCGCCGCTGGAGCATGCGGTGACCACGCAGTAGTTGGGCCCCATGGCGCCGAAGAGGATGGACACCTGTCCGGAGGCCATATCCGCCAGCATCATGGGGACCAGAAAGGGGCTGACGCGGTCGGGGCCGCGTTCGGCCAGCACCGCCCACTGCTCGGAGAGGGTAAGGATGCCGCCGATGCCGCTGCCGATGACCACGCCGACCCGCTGGGGATCGACGGAACCGTTGTTCAGGTCAAGGCCCGCCTGGGCCAGCGCCTGATACGTGGCCGCGGCAGCTAGCTGGGCGAAGCGGTCCAGCCGCCGCGCGTGCTTGCGGTCGAGGTAGTCGGTGGGGTCGAAACCCTTCACTTCGCCCGCGAAGGTGGTGTCGAACCCCTCGGCGTCGAAGGCGGTGATGTGGTCGATGCCAGAGGTACCACGCAACAGGGCTTGCCACGTCGAGGCGCTGTCCAGGCCCAGGGGCGTCACCATGCCAGCGCCGGTGACGTACACCGGATTGCGGCCCCGACTTGTCGGGGCACTCTTTCGTGATGCTCCTATCGCCATCTTTGTCGTGACCCTTCCAGGGCGCGGCCCTGGACCCACTTGCGGGGTCCCCATCGCTATTAACTACGGAAGGCATTGAAGCCCGCGCCGGAGCGCCACCGAGACTCAACCCTGCACGCCGAACAAATCCCCTGCACCTACTTGCGGTGTCCCTGCCGCATACTTCCGCCTGACCCGCACAAGCCCCCGCCGGTGCCCTGTTGAGAGAAAGGGACAAGGTCGCGGTACCGTTCGTCCTTCGACAGGCTCAGGACGAACGGGCCTCTCTTTCCGCTCGTGGTGAGCCTGTCGAACCACGGCGCCGATTGAATCTCCGGTTCACCCTCCATTCAAGATACAAGGACGACTGGGCGGAAGGGCTTTCTCCACCCTGCTAGGCGCGCCCATGATAGGGCAGCGGCGCATGGCGTTACAAGCGGTTGCCGGGGCGCGATGGCATCCCTTCGATTTTGCTCAGGATGCCTCCTAGTGCGGTGTCCCCGAAGTTCGCCACGCCTGACGACGGGAGGCTGCGGCAATCTGGCTGCGGGGCCACCCGTCCTCTCTCCCAGCGGGGAGGAGGGCAAGGGCAGCGTGAAAAAGTTTACAAAGTTGTAACGCGCGTTTCTCCCAAAGCGGCCGTGACCACCTATAATAGCGCCGGGCCACGGTTGGCCTAGCCCTCCGGAGTCGTCCGGGCGCACACCCGTGGCAAGCGGCCGCTCCAAAGGGTATGAGTACTATGAAGGGAGGGAGTACCCATGGCCAGTTCCCGAGAGATTGGTACGACGCTGAAGGAGGTTCGTGCGTACTGTGAGCAGCACGGGATCCGGATCGCAGACCTGAAATTCACCGACCTGCCCGGCACGTGGCAGCACTTCTCCGTGCCGTTGACTCATCTGGACGAGGGGTCGTTTACGGAAGGGCTGGGGTTCGACGGCTCCAGCATCCGGGGGTTCCAGAGCATCGATGAAAGCGACATGATGCTGGTGCCAGACCTTTCGTCGGTATTCGTGGACCCGGCGCTAAAGATACCCACGATAAGCTTTGTGTGTAACGTTCGCGACCCCGTCGCGGGCGGGCCATACTCGCGAGACCCGCGCCACATAGCTCAGAAGGCGGAGGCGTATCTGAAGTCCACGGGGCTCGCCGATATCAGCAACTGGGGCCCGGAGCTGGAACACTTCATCTTCGACGACGTCCGGTTCGATCAGAACGAGCACAGCGGGTACTACTTCATCGACTCGGACGAAGGGATCTGGAACTCAGGGAGGAGTGACCGCCCCAACCAGGGGCACCGTCCCAAGTACAAGGGAGGGTACTTCCCGACGCCTCCGACGGATTCGTTGCAGGACATCCGGTCTGAGTGCGTGCTGCAGCTGATAGACAGCGGGATCGACATAGAGGTCCATCACCACGAGGTGGCCACGGCGGGGCAGGGCGAGATCGACATGCGGTTTAAGACCCTTACTCGGATGGCCGACCAGGTGATGATGCACAAGTACATCGTCAAGAACGTGGCCCGGTCTCACGGGAAGGTGGCAACCTTCATGCCCAAGCCGCTGTTCGAGGATAACGGCTCCGGAATGCATGTGCACCAGAGCCTGTGGAAGGGAGGGACCAACCTCTTCTTCGACGAGAGCGGCTACGCGCTGACCAGCAAGATGGCGCTGAACTACATCGGCGGCCTGTTCAAGCACGCGGCAGCCGTCCTGGCGCTCATCGCCCCCACCACCAACTCGTACCGCCGGCTGGTGCCGGGCTTCGAGGCGCCGGTAAACCTGGTGTATTCGCAGCGTAACCGCAGCGCGGCGGCCCGAATCCCGGTGTACAACACCAACCCCAACGCCAAGCGGGTGGAGTTCCGTCCGCCGGATCCCACGTGCAACCCCTACCTTGCCTTCGCCGCGATGCTCATGGCTGGGCTGGACGGCGTGGTGAACGAGATTGACCCAGGCGAACCTATCGACAAGGACCTGTACGACCTGCCGCCCGAGGAGGCGGCAAAGGTGCGCCAGGTGCCCGGTTCCTTGGAAGAGGTGCTGGATGCCTTGGAGGAGGACCACGACTTCCTGCTGCAGGGCGACGTGTTCACTCCAGACGTGATCGAGAAGTGGATTGATTACAAGCGCACGAACGAGGTGGACCCGGTCAGGCTGCGCCCGCACCCCTACGAGTTTTACCTGTACCTGGACGCTTAACCTAACGGAACACGCCTAGCCGAGAACGAGGGGAGCCCCGATAGCCGAGAACGAGGGGAGCCCCGAAACCGGGGCTCCCCTCGTTCTTTTTGCATGCTTCCGCGCGCATCAGTCTCGACCTACCCGCGTAAGGCGCACATTCGCACAGCTGTTCACCGTACGTCCCCTGCGTGTCAGGACGGCTCCACGGACGTGCGATGGGTCGATGCGAATGCATCCCCCAACGCCGTGGCGGCATCCCAATAAACGAGTACACCGCGGATAGCACAGAGTGGACGGTGGAAGCGGCCAGGACTCCTAACTGAGGAGGCTGTGCGATGAATAGCCCTTGATGATGTTGGACCGAATTCGTGTCTGAGGTCGACTTACCAAGCATAAGAGGAGAGATCGTATGACGGTACAAGCTACGACGGTGCAAAGGGGTATCATCCGGCCTAGCGGCGTTTTGAGGCCCTCAACCACAGTGGACTGCCACTCCAAGTCCAGTCCTGCGCGAATTGGAGTGGTCGTTGCCCTTGTTGGAATCATGGTTGCCATGGCCGCGTTTATCGGCAGCCTGGTCAACGCCAACCTGGTGGCGACCAACGGTAGCGAAACGGACATCCTGACCAACAACGCATGGACCTTCGGCGTGGCGACAGCCGGGCTGGGCATCCTGAAGATCGGAATCGCTTTGATCTTGCTGGGTATCGTTCGACGGCTGTGGGTCCGGGTGGAAAGCGTGAAGGCGGGGCTGGCCAAGCTGGTCCCCGACGTTCCCAACAAGACCGAGATCAGCTCATCGCGCGTCAGCACGCCTTACGGCACCGCAACCCATACCGAGCGAGCGCCGCGGCCACTGCTTCTCCACCGGATGGCCTTCACCATGTGGTCTCCGATGCTGTTGATGGGCGCTATGGTCACGGCCATCGGCCTGGTCCTGTCCCTCGTTGAGGCCGGGGTTGCCAACGGCGACAGGAGCGACTACCTGACGTTGAGCGCCTGGGCTCAGGGGACGGAGTTCTTGGGTGAGGCGTTCATCCTTTCAGGCATCGCCTTCATCCTGGGCAGCATTCTCGGGTCGCTTCGTCAGGGCGGTGGCGAAGTCCAGGAGTCGCTCGGCGTGGCCGTTAAGACTCCGGTCATGTCCTACATTGCCAAAGCCTTTGTGGGTTTGATGATAGTGGGGCTCATGCTCGCCATGGTCCAGTTCGGTCTCTACGCATACGTGGCGACGCTGGACGACCCAACTTCCATCGCGGCCTACTTCGCCTGGCTGGGCCCGCTGCGGGAGATCAGCCTGGGGCTCATCCTCTCTGGCATTGTGCTGGCTTTGGCAACCATCGGAACCAAGATCCTTCCGTTCCAGTTCTGGCGCATCCGCCAGCTGATCACGGACGGGCGATAGAAAGGACAATGACCATGGCCACTGCAACACGCACGCAAGACCGTGTCACCTACGGTGAGTTCAATACCCAGGTCAGCCGACGCAACCTCGGCATGAACCTGCCGCAACAACTGGGGAGGCGCCTGTGGCTCCCGATGTTCCTCATGGGGCTTATGGCGTTTCCCGCGGCCTTTATCCTGGCCGCTATCCCGCGGCAGCCTGATAGCCGGCGGGGCAGCTACCACCAGCGACGCCTCCACCATCGCCGTGCTCGGACAGGTGGTGCCGGCGGTCCAGTTCATCGGATTCATGGGCATCCTTTCCGCCATCACCTTCGCCATCGCGCGTATCCTTGGGGCCTTCCGCGACGGTGGCGGGAGCGTCCAGGAGAGCACGGGGCGTCGAGTGCTGACCCTGGTGATGCCCTACACCGCTCGAGCGATGCTGGCGCTCATGATGATGGGCATGATGATGCTACTGTTCGCCATCGTTACACACTTCGTCCTCGCCGCTGTCGTAGGCGACGCGGTGTTGGACGGCGACACAGCCACGGTCCAGTCGGTAACCTCCTGGGCCACGTGGCTGGAAGGAGTGCGGCGGATTGGTATCGCGGTCTATCTCCTGTCCATCTCTCTCGGGTTGACCACCATTGTGACGGTCATCCGGCTTCAGTCGCGGCGGATCCGGGAGCTGGCAGACGAGGAGGCATTGGCCGGATAGCCGGTCATCCTTCGATGGCAGACGGCAGGCTGGTGAAGAGGAAGGAGGGGGAATAGTGGGGCCGCCGTACTGCCGTAGAGGCCCGGTGGGTTCACCCATCGGGCCTCTTACGCTGGCGCGAGGGTCTGGGAGCCACGAGCGGCGCCGAGCGTGAAGTTGAGAGCCTGCTGAACGAAAAAGAGAGGAACGGATATGAAGGTTGAACTGCTCTACTTTGACGGTTGTCCCAACTGGAAAGCGACAAAACGGGAGCTGGAAGCGGTCTTAGCCGAGCACGGAGTGGACGGGCCGATTAACCTCGTCAGAGTGACGAGCAACGCACATGCGTGGCAGCTGCGGTTCGTGGGTTCGCCCACTATCCGGATAGACGAGCGCGACGTCGAGCCGGACGTTCCAACCGAGGGTTTCAACCTGGAGTGCCGGCTCTACTGGGTGGATGGGCGACCTGAAGGCTCTCCTCCTCGCGATTGGGTCGCCACCGCCGTTAAGGGTGCGATGCAGCACGCGTGACCAGCCCTTGCTAGCAAAAGCCGCCTAGGCGCATAGGCTCGGAGGAACACTCCTCCGGGCCTTTTTGTGACCACAGCCACGCCGCGTCATTGCATTGACACAACACGGTGGCATGGTACAGTCGCGGCAGCGCGGCGGACCGGCGCTATCGATTGAAGGGTAGGGCCAGCGACGGGTGCCGCGGAGAGAGGCGTTTTCACGTCCACCCCTGGCCCAGAGGAGTCCATGGCTAGCCCTGGGGAACAGGCACAAGCGGCGACCGCGGCACCCGTCGCGTGGGCGCGGCGGCTTCCGTTTTACTACGGATGGCTCCTGGTGGGCGCCCAGTTTTTGGCGATGATGCTGGCCATCGGCCCCTGGTCCTTTCCGCTGCTCGCGGTGGCCATGGAAGACGACCTGGGGTGGAGTCGCTCATCGCTGTTCGCCGCCCTGACCATGCGATTCCTGATCGGCATGGTCCTCTTCCCGTTTACGAACCGACTCATGGACCACCGGCGGTGGCCACGGCCCCTCCTGGTCACCACGACCATCGTGTTCGGGGCGACGCTCATGGCGGTGGGCAGGGTCCAGTCGCTGACCGAGTTCTACCTCATCTTCGGTGTGCTCGGAGGCATAAGCTCGGCGGGAGCGGGCGGCCAAATCTTTCAGGCGCTCATGCCGAAGTGGTTTGTGCGCAAGCGGGGCCGGGCCACCAGCTTTGGGTCCATGGGCAGCGCGGCGGCGGCTCTGGCCTCACCCCTGTACGTGAGTCTGCTCATTGACCTATTCGGCTGGCGGACGGCATGGGTTTGCTTGGGTGTCATCATGTTGCTGCTGGTGCTGCCGCTATCGCTGCTGGTGCACCGCTCCCCGGAAGACATCGGCCTGTTGCCGGATGGAGACCAGCCGGAGCTGGGCGGCGGGGATGGAGTGGAGAGGCCAGTTCAGCCGGCGCCTCGGCCCCGGGTGCGTTCGGGGGCCACTGAGTACAACTACACGGTACGGCAGGCCCTGCGCCAGCGAACCACGTGGTTCCTGGTGTTGGCCAGCGTACTCATCGGGCCGTCGACCATCGGGCTCGGGTCGAGCTGGTACCCGCACTTCACCGACAACGGGATTAGCGCCGACACGGCCGCGGCGGTGATATCCACGTATGGGTTCTTCGCCATCATCGGCCGGATAGTCTGGGGCATCATGGCCGACCGGTACCACATTCGGCCGCTGCTCATAGCCTTGAGCGTCGCCACGGGCCTGCCCCTGCTCATGCTGATCTACACAGACTCCGCCCCGCTGGCCTTTCTCCACACCGCCATAATGGGGCTGACGCTGGGCGGCTACGTGGCCATCTCGCAACTGGTATGGCCCAACTACTTCGGGCGGCGGAACATCGGCGCCATCCGAAGCGTGTTCGCGACGCTCTCTATGGTGTCGCTCGGCGTAGGGCCGTACTGGATCGCCCTCCTCCGCGACGCTACGGGGTCGTACGACGCGGCCTTCTGGATCATGCTGGTTGGGTGGATGGGCGCCGCGGCGCTGATGTTCCTGGCGAGGCCGCTCAAGTCACCGGTGAGCGAACCCAGCACGGTCAGCGCCACGGGATAGGCGGCGGCAGAGGCTCCTAAACGCTTCAATAGAGGAGGGGACATGGCTGCAAACGTTGGCACGGAGACGAAATGGCGATCCATCTACGTGGAGCTGATGGGCAGCCAGACCCGGTTTGTCGAAGGCGAGCGGTACACCACCCGCGTCATCGAGGCAGGGTCCGGTGAACCGCTCATCCTTATCCACGGCAGTGGAGGCCACGCTGAGGCGTGGGCACGGAACGTCATGAACCTGGCCAAGGAGTTCCACGTCTACGCTATTGACGTCCTGTATCACGGCCTCTCCAGCAAGGAGCCCAAGGACACCGACGACCGGCAAGGGCACGCGGTAGCGGCCGTCGTCGAACTCATGGACGTCGAGGGGATCCCGTGGGCCCACGTCGAAGGGGAGTCCATGGGGGCTCACATCACGTTCCGGCTGGGCCTGGAGCACCCCGACCGGTGTGGAAAGCTCATCCTGAACACCGGCGCCCAGATCAATTTCAAGCGAACGTTCCCGCCACCGCTCAATCCGGTGGAAAACGCCATGCGCCTTGGCCTGGAGGCCCTGGACAGCCTCGACCCAGCCGCCATTCGCAGCCGCCTGGAGTGGCTGATGACCACGCCCGACCGGGTGACCGATGAGCTGGTGGAGGTGCGCCTGCAGCTCTACTCCCTGCCGGACGTCCGAGAGGCGATGCGGACCGCTTTCACCGCCGCGCTCAGCACGCCGCCGGGTGGCCGCCGGGCACGCTACGAAGAGGAGGACTGCGCGAAACTGAAACCGCCTACCTTGGTCTTCTGGACGGAGCTCAACCCCAGCAACCCTCCGGAGGTAGGCGAACACCTCGCCAGTCTCATCCCCGACGCCAAGCATTACCTTATGAAGGACGCGGCGCATTGGCCCCAGTGGGAGCACCCCGAAGAGCACGACAGGGTCATTACCAACTTCATCCAGGGCCGGCTCTAGCAAGGTGATGAAAAGCCCGCGCCGCCCTTCGCTTCGGTTTCGCTCTCCGATACGCTCCGACAAGTCGGAGCTATCGAGAGTCCGATGAGCAGAGCGTCATCGGACAGGGTGAACGGCGCGGGCTAGGCCCCCCTGTCATGCTGAGTCCCGATTCATCGGGGCGAAGCATCTCTCACCGGCCCTTCCCGAGAGACCCTTCGCTCCGCTCAGGGTGACAGGGTCTCGTCTGGTCAGAGAGCTTGTCGAAGCACGAAAACCTGTTTTTAGTAGCTTGCTAGGGCGGATTGCCAAGGGCCGCTAGCCCAGCAACTCCTGCTCAGCCCTGCCCGATGCTAGGGATTGGCTGAGGTTGCGCGCGGTGTGGATCAGGCCGATGTGGCTGAAGGCCTGAGGGAAGTTGCCCAGGGCGCGGTGGGTCTTCGGGTCGATCATCTCAGCCATTAAACCCAGATGGTTGGTCTGGGCCATGACCTGGTCAAACCGTGCCAGGGCCTCCTCACGCTCGCCGATGAAGAGCAGTGCCCCGACGAGCCAAAAGCTGAGGATGAAGAAGGCGCCCTCCTCCGACCCCAGCCCATCGTCGGTCTCATGGGGCAGGTATCGACGGACAAAGGGACCCTCGGAAAGCTCCTGAGCGACGCGCAACACAGTGGAGCGGACCCGAGGGTCGTCGGGAGGAAGGAAGCCGACGAAGGGGATGAGCAAAGCGCTGGCGTCGATAGCGTCGGCGCCGTAACGCTGGACAAAGGACTGCTTCTCCTCGCTCCACCCCTCGCGGAGGACCTCCTCGCGTAGCTTCGCGGCCTGCTGTCGCCACCACTCCACGGGGCCGTCGTAGCCGTAGGTCTCCGCCAGGTGGGCGGCGCGGTCCAACGCGACCCAGCACATGACCTTGGAGTAAACGAAGTGCTGCTCCCGTCCGCGGACCTCCCAGATGCCACGGTCGGGCAGGTGCCACATCCGAGCGGCCAGGCCGGCCATGCGCTGCACCAGCGGCCAGCCGTCGCGAGGGAGATGGCCATGGTACTGGTGGAACGCGGCCATGCTCAGCACCACCTCGCCGAAGACGTCAATCTGGCGGTGAAATGCGGCGTCGTTGCCGATACGGACCGGCCTTGAGGCCTCGTACCCTTCCAAGTGGTCCAGGGTGGTCTCCTGAAGCTCGCTCTCCGGAGTGATGCCGTAAAGGACCTGCCTGTGGTCCACGCTCATCTGACAGTTGTCCACCATCCACTCCATAAACGCCTCGGCCTCGTGCGGGTCGCCCATGCGGGCCAAGACACCCACCGTCCAGGCGCTATCCCGCAGCCAGCAGTAGCGGTAGTCCCAGTTACGGTTGGCCCCCAACCGCTCCGGTAAAGAGGTGGTGGGCGCCGCGACGATGGCGCCAGTGGGGTGGTACGTCAGCAGGTGGAGCAGGAGGAAGGAGCGCATGACCTGCTCGCTCCACAGGCCGTCGTACTCCACCTTGGCTACGGTGGCCTCCCAGAAACGGACGGTACGCGCGAGCTTGGCCACCGAGTCCAAAGACCGCACCGACGGGGTCCGGCCCAGGCCGTAGACGGCCACGAAATGGAGTTCTTGGCCCTCCTGAATAGCGAACGTGGCGGTGGTCCCGTCATGCTCGTCTACATGCAGCGGGACAGCGGAGACGAGGGCCATGGAGCCCGTCGCGCCCTTGGCCACGACCCCATGCCTCGCCGAGGTGAAAGTCACTTGGTCTTGGGCGTAACCGAACCGCGGTTGAAAGCGCAGGCGTAGCTCCACCGCGCCGTGGGTGCCGCGGACGAGACGGTGCAATTCGTGCGGGGCCTCCTCACCCTCCGAGGCGCGAGCGGGAGGCATGAAGTCCACCAGGGCGGCGCTGCCCGTGCTCGTGCTAAACGAGGTCTCCAGTACGTTGGTGCTGGGCAGGTATCGCTGCGTTGACCGATAATCGCTCGCGGGAGCGATCTGGAAGCGGCCGCCGCGAACGTTGTCCAAGATGGCGGCGAAGACGCTGGGCGAGTCGAAGCGTGGAAAGCAGGCCCAGTCGATGGAGCCATCGCGCCCGACGAGGGCGCAGGAGCGCATGTCACCGATAATGCCGTAGTCGTGGATGTCTTGGTATGGCAACGCGCACCACGAAAAGGTGTAAGTGTCGACAGGAGGCCATGGCGCCACGGCCACGACACGTCACCAGTGTACTACGCGCATTGCTCGAAACCCAGGCGGTGGTGCTGCGACCGTGCGCTGTGCTTCGATGACGCCTCAGCAGATGAGTGCGTAAGGGGTTCCCAAGCGGCAATGGCTCGCCTATAATCAACGGATAACGTAAGCTTGGCACTTGCGTGTAGCGAAGAATGAGCCGTGGCCAGACGCACGGGTCTCAGCGGACACCGGGCGTGCTGGCCCGTCTGGTATAGAGGTGCCGTATGGCGAAGACGAAACGAGCACTCCTCCTAGCCCCAAAGTCTACCGGTGGGAACTTTGAGTTCGTGGCGATCCCCCGCCAGGGACTGTTGTTCCTCTCCGGCGCACTGAAGCAGTGGAGGGGCGATTACCTGTACGACCGGGAGGTCTGGTACGAGGACCGCAACGGCAAGATTAACCCGGAGAAGGACCTGAAGGGTACGGATATCCTTCTGGTGACGGCGTTAATCAACGAAGCCCCCAGGGCATACGAAATCATCCGCGCGGTACGGCAGCACTATCCGGAGATGCCGATTATCGGCGGTGGGCCGCACATGAGCCCCTTGGCGGACGAGACCCTGCGGGAGACCGGCTGCGATGTTGTTGCACAGCGGGAGGGTGAGGACATCATCGGCCCCCTGTGCGACGTGATGTTGAGCTATCAGGGCGCAGACCTCCTGCGTGAGCTTCGCAAGATCCCAGGGATCGCCTTCCTGGAGGACGGCGGGCTGGTCCAAACGCCACGGCGAGGCCTGGTGGCGCCCGACTTCGTTGAGTTGCCGGACTTCTACGCCATGCGCGACCTGACGCCCCGCAACCCGCTGGCCGCCGGGGTGATGGAGACCACCCGGGGCTGCGTGGAGAACTGTAGCTACTGCCAGGTGATCCAACAGTTCTTGGGTTATCGGATGATCCCTCGAGAGACCGAGCTGCGGCGCCTTGCCCAACTTGAAGGGCTGGCCAGCCAGGGCCTCATATACACCAATCGGAGAGGCAAGTTCAGCATCTTCGTGTCCGACGACCTGCACGCGCCTCCGTTGCGGGCGAGCAAGTTCCGCGATGAGCGTCTGGCGCGGTTGCGGAACTGGAAGGGCCACACCGAGTCCACGTGGATGATCGGTCAGGTAAGGGCGGAAGTCGGTTCCGACCCAGAGCTGGCTTCGGCCATGATGGATGCTGGGTTCAAGATGCTCTACGTGGGTGTCGAGTCGGATAACGCCAAGAACCTGGAGCTGGTCCGCAAGCGTCAGGAGCCCGGCCAGGTAGACCACGACCTGCGGGTGCTCAACTCATTGGGCTTTTGGGTGGCGGCCATGACGATCATTGGCCTGCCCTACGATACGGAAGAGAGCATCATGGCTATGGCCGACTGGGTCCGGACGGTGAGCAAGTACCAGACAGCGAACCTGCTAACCCCCCTGCCGGCCACGATCAACTGGGACACGCTGACGCCCCTGGATGAAGACGGCTCCATCCTGCCGGCGGGGAAGATGCGCCCCTACCAGTTGTACACCGGTAGGCAACTGGTGCATCTGGACCAACGCTGGAGCTTGCAGGAGTCGCGGGAGTTGTTCGAGCGCTACACCAGCCGTCTGCGGACCGTGGACACGATGTACGAGCGGATATTTAGGCTGTTCAAGGTGCACGGGGCACGCCTCGCCGCGATGACCGACCAGGCGCGCGACAAAGTGACCTCTCGGCTTGGCGAGATCAAAGGGAGCTTGGAGGGCACTGGTAAAGGGGGCGTGGTTATTCCCCTAAAGGACAACCAGCCAAGCTAACCGCTGCTTCGTCGGCATGACGTTAAAAGGCCTGAGGGCGCTTGCCTCAGGCCTTTTTCGCGTCCGTCGTCTATACGCTCGCTCGGTGGGAGTAAAAGCCCTGCTGCCTAGAAGCAGCCCGGCGGGGGCTTGCCGGCGCTCCGTGGGCTTCGGGCGACGGGGAACACCGCAAGTGGGTGCAGGACGCGTCCTGTTAGCTCAGCTCCACCGGACGGAGGTAAGAGCGGCCGTTGCGATGCTCCAAGTAGCCGGACCGTTGATTGATGCCGTGGCTAAAGACGAGTAACCAACCGTTGCTGGAGGCTTCGGCTAGCACCTGGCGTTTGCCCTTCAGCGTATCCTCCGGCGCGCGGTCGGCGGCGGAGATACAAGAAAGCTGGAGATGGAACGGAGTGGGTACGAGGTCCCCCAGGTAGCCGATCCACTCACCGCCGTTGGCTATCAGGACAACCTGGTGTCCGGCGGAAGGCCCCCCAGTGCAGCGGACCTGGAGCCCGGGCGCCAACTGAGTATCACCGTCGAGCAATTCCAAACAGCCCTTTTCGTACAGGGGCATGAAGTCATCCGGGGAGTAAATGCCGGCATCGCGCTCGTTCGGGGCCATGGCCTCCTCCCACGCCTTGGACTGGATGTAGTAGGTGGCCTGAGGGAAAGCGGGCACCAGCTCCCCTCGTCGGTCCCATCTGGTGCAGCCGCCGGTGTGTTCGAAGTGCAGGCTGCTGAGTATGACACCGTTGATGTCTTGCGGAGCGAGGCCGTGACTCTTGAGCGATTGGAGCAGATGGGTGGTGGTGACGCCGTAAGTATCCCGCATGGCCATCGAGAGCTTCTGTCCGATGCCGGTGTCAATCAGAAAGTTGCGGCCGCCGATCTGGACCAGCAGACAGTTGAGCCCCAGGCGGACCCGGTTGCGCCGGTCGGCGGGCGCCCACTCTTGCCACTGCCCCTTAGGTACTTGCCCGAAGAGCACGCCTCCGTCCACTTTCGCTTGACCATCGAATAAGAGGTGGACGGCGGTGGTGCCTCGCATAGCAGATCCCCAGGTAAGATTGATGATCAGCGGTCGTAGGAAAGGGTCCTCGAGCAGACTTTCGAGGTGTGAAAACCCTCACTCCTGCAACCAAGGAGGTGGGGGAAATCCCCCAAACAATGGTGGAACCATAGGGGGCCGAATGGGGCAAAGTCAATGGAACTGATGTGCGATTTTAGGGAGAAAATTCGACGAGTGAGAACCTGCAATTACCGGCCCATGAAGCCGTAAATAGACAGAGGTCTCAGACGCGATGATAACAAACGCGCATAGGCGGAGGCGGGGGTTAGGGATAGCTGACGGTACCCTCTGGCGCGGCGGTCACCGGCTGGCGCAGGTGCACCACTCGTGGGTCTTCCACCGTCTCGGCCAGGGTCGCACCAGGCGGCACCATGGGGTAGACGTTCTCCTCTGGTGTGATGGCCATGTCTAGGATGTACGGCCCGTCGTGAGCAGCGGCCTTGACCAGGGCGTTTTCCACCTCAGCTTTTCCCTCGACTCGGGCACCGGCAATCCCGAAGGCACTGGCCAACTTCACGTAGTCCAGCTGATGGGCGAAGGCCACCGCCTTATAGCGGTGGTCGTAGAAGAGTTCTTGCCACTGGCGGACCATGCCGTGGTAGCCGTTGTTCATGATGACGAACTTGATGGGCAAGTGCTCTTGGGCGATGGTGGCCAGCTCCTGCAAGGTCATCTGGAAGCCACCGTCACCCGCCACCGTCCAGACCGTGGCCTCTGGCCTGCCGACCTGCGCGCCGATGGACGCGGGGACTTCGAACCCCATGACGCCAAGTCCGCCCGAGGTGATAAAGCTGTGGGCCTTGTCGATGAACAGGAACTGGGCCGACCACATCTGGTGCTGGCCCACCCCGGTGACGACGAGGGGGTCCGCATGACGCCGCAGTTGGGCGTTCAGCCGGTCCAGCACGAACTGAGGCGTTAGAGCGTCGCCCTCGGGGACCTCGATGCTCGGATGGTCGCGCTGGAGGTCCGCCATATGGGCGAACCAGCTTGTACGGGGCTGGCTCTGGACCAGGGGCAGTAGCTCCATCAGCACGCGCTTGGCGTCGCCAATAATGGCCAGGTGGGCAGGAACGTGCTTGTTGACCTGCGTCGGCTCGATCTCGACGTGGATGACCTTGGCGTTGGCGGCGAAGGTGCCGGGCCTTCCGATGACCCGGTCGTCGAACCGCATGCCCACTGCCAGGAGGACGTCGCACTCGCCGGTGGCGATGTTGTTCCAGTACATGCCGTGCATGCCCAGCATACCCAGGGCCAGCGGGTGCCGCCGTGGAAAGGCACCGGTCCCGTGGAGCGTGTTGATTACCGGGATGTTCGCCTTTTCGGCTAGGGCGATGAGATCGCCGGAGGCTCCAGAACGGTGAACGCCGTTGCCCGCGATGATGAGCGGCCGCTCTGCTTCGTTGAGCAATCGGGCCGCCTTCTGTAACAGCGGGCCTATCGCTGGGTCGGAAGAGGGCGACTGGACCTTATCCGTCGGGTAGCTGAGCTCAGCCGTCTCGGCCTGAACGTCCTTGGGCACGTCGATGAGGACAGGCCCGGGACGGCCCGCTCGTGCGACCTGGAACGCCTCGTGGATGACCGCGGGCAGCTCTTTGGGGTCCATCACCAGGTAGGTCTTCTTGACGAGGGGTGCGGCCATGGCGGTGGTATCGCACTCCTGAAAGGCCTCGGTCCCGAGGAACGGCCGGGCCACCTGACCAGTGATAGCCACCACGGGCGTGGAGTCCATCTTGGCGTCGGCGAGACCGGACATGAGGTTGATGGCGCCGGGGCCGGAGGTGGCCACGCATACGCCCACTCGGTCGGCGGCACGGGCGTAGCCGGTGGCCGCGTGAGCGGCGGCCTGCTCGTGGCGCATCAGCACGTGCCGCAGCTGGGGGTAGTGGTAGAGGGCGTCGTAGAAGGGCAGGATGGCACCGCCCGGGATGCCGAAGGTGACATCGACACCCTCCCGCAGGAGCGATTCGCAGATGGCTTGGGCGCCTGTCATCCGGTCCGTCATACACCACCGTAGAAAAAGGCCCGTCCGTGAAAGGACAGGGCCACGCTTTTTCGTTGCGACACAGGTCCCATCGTCGGGACATGGCACGACACGTTTATCCCATGTCGATGCCGTTTACGGTATCATCCAGCCTGCTTTCCTGTCAACCCGCACCCGAGGCGGCGCCCGGCTATAATCCAACCGGCGCCATGAGCTACGTTGCCGACCTGCATATCCACTCCCGCTACGCCATGGGCACGAGCCCGCAGCTAACGTTGGAGACCCTGGACTCGTGGGCCCGAGTCAAGGGAATCGACCTGTTGGCCACGGGGGACTTCACCCACCCCGCCTGGCTGGCGGAGCTGCGGACGAAGCTCGACGATAGCCCCGGCGAGTTGTTCAGCCTGTCCAGCGGCGCTTCCACCTCACCGGGACCGCGCTTCATCCTGGGCACGGAGGTGAGCTGCGTGTACGCGCAGGGTGGCCGAACGCGGCGCATCCGCCTACTGCTCTACGCTCCCAATTTCGAGGCGGTGGACCGGCTGTGCGAGGCCCTTGCACCGTGGGGCAAGCTGGCCTTCGACGGACGGCCGACCCTCGGCCTGTCTGGCCGAGACCTGGTGGAGATGGCGATGGAGGCCGACCCCCGGTGCATCGTGTTTCCGGCACACGCGTGGACGCCGTGGTACGGCGTCTTCGGCTCCAGGGGCGGGTTCGACTCGCTGGAGGAGTGCTTCGGCGATATGCTGCCGCAGATCACGGCGGTGGAGACAGGGCTTTCCAGCGACCCGGCGATGAACTGGCGGGTGCCGGAGCTGGACGGACTGGCCATCGTTTCTTTCTCCGACGCCCACTCCCCGGCACGCCTTGGCCGAGAGGTCACGGTCTTCGACGGCGAGCTGAGCTACGCGGGGTTTCGGCAGGCTTTGGCAACGGGGAGCATCGCCTACACCGTCGAGTTCTTCCCCGAGGAAGGCAAGTACCACTTCAACGGTCACCGGCGGTGCCAGGTGTGTCAGTCGCCGGACCAGACGCTGCGGCAGGGCGACCGCTGCCCAAATTGTGGGCGGCGACTAACGCTGGGGGTGGCCCACCGGCTGGAGACGCTGGCGGGCAGGGGAGAGGCCGTGTTATCGCAGCCGGGGCTGCTGACGGACCCGGCGGGGGTACGGCCCCCGTTCATACGGATGGTGCCGCTCCAGGAAGTGCTGGCCGCGGCGCTGGGAAAGGGCACGGGAAGCAAGGCCGTGCAGTCGGTCTACCAACGGCTGGTGGAGGAGATAGGGTCTGAGTTGCACCTGCTGCAGTCGGCGCCGCTGGAGCGCATCGCGGCCGTGGCGGGGGAGCGCGTGGCGGTGGGCCTGGGCCGTGTACGCGACGGTGAGGTGTTGGTGCAGTCGGGGTACGACGGCGTGTATGGGACCGTTCACATCTGGCCAGAGGGTGAGGAACGTTCGAGCATAACGAAGCAGGCGACCCTCCTGTAACGAGGTGGTAAGACCGGGAATGAGGCCGTGAGGCCAAGCCTGTCGCCTCCCTAATGCTATTCATACAGAAAAACAGCCATTGACAGTCGGGCACCCCGCTGCTATCGTCGCGTCACTCTGTCCACCCATAGGAGACCCATTGTGCTCGACCTTCAGGTCCGTAAAGAGACCTTTATTAAGGCGCCCGCGGAGGTTGTCTTTGGCATCATCAGCGACCTAACGCGGCACAAGGACTTGGCTGGCAGCGGCGAACTGGTGGAGGTGCGGCAGCTCACGAAGGGCCCGGTCGGCCTGGGCACGATGATCGAGGCGAATGAGAAGATTACGATAGGAGACCAGACCATGGAGTTCGCCGCCACTTCCGTGGTGGTCAACTACGACGCGCCCAAAAGCATGTCGTGGATCCCGGTGCCGCCCGTTCCTCTCCGGCGCATCCAGTGGTGGCACCATCTGACTCCCCAGAGCGGTGGCACCCAGGTGGTGCACGAGGTGGAGGTGGACCTGGGCGATGTAGGGCGCACTATGTTTGGGGGCACGGAGGCCTACCAAGCAGGGCGGGGCGTAGACGTCGCCAACGGCATGGACAAGACCCTGGAGAACTTGAAGAAGGCCGCCGAGGGATAGCGGCCAGGGCTGGATAGGTCCCGCCCGTGGCTATCGGATTCAGTGATGGCGTTGGCCCCCTTCACAACACTTGTGAAGGGGGCCTTCTTATCTGCCGAGACTTGATCGGTTAACCCGCGGGCACGAGCTTAAGGCCTTGAGACGAGGGTGGGCACACGATGCTCGACCGCCTCGGCCTCATGCCCTCCTCCTGGGTGCTAGACTGCGCGGGAGTCTATGGGGATGACCGACCAAACACAAGGAGGCTCCCATGAGGGTGACTAGGGCCACGAGGGCAGCAGGGGGAACGCGATGGGCCTGGTGGTGGACTGCCTTGGCAGGGGCCACGCTATTGCTACTGGCCTGCACCGGGTCTGAAGCCACGCCAACCGCCACCTCAACGGGCGCCTCTTCTGCCACCGCTACTCCCACGCAGACCCCTACGTCCGAGCCCACCTCAACACCGACGCCCACGCCGACTGCCACGCCGACGAGCACGCCTTCTGCCACTGCTACTCCCACGCAGACCCCTACGCCTGAGGCTACTGTAAAAGCAACACCATCGCCCACGCCGACACCATCGCCCACACCAACTCCTCCTTCACTCCCTCAGCCGGGCGTAAGGCCAGCGGTAACTGTGGCTTCACTGCAGCCTCCTGTCGGTGAGCCGCTCTACACGCCACCAGACTTGAACAAAATCACCTTCTCCGCGGTGGACGCCGACGACATGGTGACGGTGCACGGAACCGCAGGCGCGGTGCCGGGGAGCTACACCGTCTTTCTGCAGAGCCTGCAAACAGGTGCGAGCATCGAAACGACTTCAGCGTCAGACGGTAGTTTTGAGGCACGAGTGCTGGCCCCTGACGCGTCGACAGTTGCTATCAGCTATGGCGACGATAATGCCCAGGCATGGTGGCAGGGGAGCCCCGTGCTTCAGATCACCATAAACCCGAAAACGCCGCTATCGCCCACGGAGATCCCCTTCACCACGGCTGCGCCAGACCGGTTCGGAACGGGTTACTGGGTCGCGGAGGGAGTCCAGAACGGCTGGAGCTTCCAGCAAGGGCAAACTATCGAATACGCCATCGACTTGACCTACACCTCTCCCAACATCGATGAAACGCTGGACGTGGATCTGAGCGGGGAGATCCTTCGATCCCAACCTCAACTGACCTTTTCCCGCATCAGTGATGCCGAGGGAAAGCCGATCCAAGCCACTCTAGTGCCCGTACTCATGGCGCCTACGGGACTACCCATCTTCTCTCGAAGTGGCTACGAGGGGCACCCCCGTCTATTTGAAACAGTTCTCCAGAGCCCTGAGCGGGTCGGCACTGCGGTCGGCGTCAGGGCCACTTTTTCCTACGCTATCCCAGAGTGGCTGCCATCAGGCTGCTACGTTGGCAAAATCGATTGGATGCCTAGTTCGCTATGGGCGGAAGGGCGCTCCGATATACCTCCTATCGGGAATGAAGAAGGACTGTTGCTGCGCAGCGCGGCCACTCAGACCCTCTTGCCAGCCTTCCGAATCGGTGTGGCGACAGATCCCACAATCCCTTGGATGCTCCTGGCTAATACCTCAAGCAACGGCACTCGGGGCGCCGTTGCCCGAGAGGACGAGGGCACCTTCGAGCTGGGGACCAAGGTTGCCTTCAACGCCGACAAGTTCATCATCCCGAAGGATGACCCTCAGTCAGGGGAACCCCTGTCCTACCGGCTGGAGCCCTTCCTGCCCACCGTTGGATATCTAATAGGCGGGCCTGACAGGCTGGCTCCGCCTCTCGTCTCTTTCCTCTTCCCTTCAGGCGAGCTGCACGTCACCGTGACCCGCCCTGACGGAATGACCGACGACCTGGGGACAGCCCCCTTCCGTTCTGGACGCGCTAAAAAAGCTCTGAACCAGGAGAGGTTTTTCGGCCCAACTTCGCTACTAACCCTCTACGAACTAACTACGTTGGACCCATCCTTCGAGTACCAGTTCGACGAGTATGGTCAGTACCTTGTCACCATGGAGGGCTGGATTCAGGACGCCACCGGCACCACCTACAGGGGTGGGGGCAGCTACGACGTCTATGTCGCCGAAACGCTCGACCTGGACCTTGGTACTTTCCTGAACACACCCTTCGAGGTGGGCGACGTGATGTCCCCAGTGGTCCACGTGAGGCCGGGTGTGCCGGCGGACGTAGAAATTGTCCTCAAGCTCTTCCCCAATTCGAGCGCCGGGGACGTGCTCTCGACGACCGTTACCGGCGAAGCCAACGCGTTCGGTTACTTCCACCCAGGTACCGATGCCGAGCAGCTCGCCATTACGGCGCCAGGTGAGTACGTAGTGGACATCACCGCCAGCTATACCGACTCGTCGGGTGTCCTGTGGATGGGAGCCGAGAGGGGTACATCGGTAGTGGAGACCCCAGACACCACCTTGGTCGCCCACGGGAGGCGGGGTCTCAGGCTGCCAGGCCAGGAGCTGGAGGATACTCCCCCGTGGTTCTTCGCGCAGAACATTGATCCACCAGGACAGACGGGAGAGGAACCTGGGACGAGCATCCAGCTCTTTTACCCGTACCACACCGGAGACATAGCGTGGGCCTCGGACGCCGGAGTGGCCATCGCCCCCTTTTATTACCGTCCATGACCCCGAGGGGGTCACCAACCTTGGAGAAGAGCCTCGGAACCAAAGGAAAGAGGCAACGGGCGAGATGGAGGTCCTGTTTCCAAGAATCCAACCAGGGGAATACCCAGGGGTGCAATATCCAGAGATCGCCGATGAGTTGGCCTACTTCTATACCAGCGTTCAGCGGCCCGGAGTCACGATCCGAAGCTTTATTGGTACGGGCGACGTGCAGCGGTCCTACTGGCAGCTCGGCGATCCGTACAACGGACAGCTTGGGAACGGTAACGATGGGGATCGGCCCGGTGATATCAAGCTTCAGTATGGAGGCGTCGTCTACCGAGACGCGGACTCCGGCGTGAACGAGTACGCCATCTACGGGTCCATGGCCGTGATGATCCCCGCGGGCACTCCCCTTAACCAGCGTGTCTTTCCTCCGTTCCAGGGGGCGGCGGGAGGCCCCAGCGGCGGGCCAATCCTGACCATCAAGGGGCAGGAGGTCGACACCTTCTTGACGCCCGTAGGTGTGATGCCTGGTAGCGTGCTGGAAGTGGGGGACACCTTCTCTTTCAGCGGAGCCATGTGGCCCACCCTTCCGTCCTTGGCGGAGGCCACGGTCACCACCCCAAGCGGTGGGACCGTAGCATTGGAGGGCAGGGCCAACAAGATCGGCTACCTCTACGACTCCGACGATGATTTCGTGGTGACCGAACCAGGTATCTACACGGTGAACGTGCGCGTCACCCACGACGGAATGACCTCGGCCGGCCAAGTGGAGGAGCCGTTCCCGACAGGCGGCGTTCTCGGGACTAGCGACGGGTCATACGTCTTCTACGTGGGCCCTGAGGGTTCCGCCAACCTCCTCACCATCGACACAGCACGTACGGGAGCTGAACTTACTCGACAAACCCGTTTTGATGGGAATTACGGCTTCACTATCAACGGTGATCTACCATCTGACCTTACAGATACTGCCGTCCATTACACCACCAACATGACGGGCACGGTGCTGGAAAGCGGTCCGCTGTCGGCCCAGGACGGGGAGTTCTCTTACAGCTATGACGTGATGGCCCTTAACGCGGACTTCCTAAACGTTGACCCTAACCCCAGTGACACGATAGTGGTGACGCTGGTGGTCACGGGCGAGGACACCTTCGGTCAGCCAATAGCATATGCCCGGCAGGTGCTCTTCCAGGGGACGGATGTCTTCGCCCTGGCGGAGCCGTAAACGCCACGGGGTCCGCCCCGTTAGAGCGCTTGGTGGGGTCGCTCAGCGAGACCAATCAGCGAGTGGGCGATTGCGACGGCAGCCGCTCCTGCAGCGCCGGGACCGGGTCGGGGTCGCCGAATAGGAAGGCGTCGCTCTGGTCGGGCGCTCCCTCGGTGGCATCCTTGACCCAATAGCTGGCCTCCAGGGCGATGCCGTTAGGGTCGGTGAAGTAGATGGACTGAATGAAGTCGTGGTCAACCACCGGCGTGACCTCGACGTCGTGGGCCTCCAGCCGGCCGCGCAATGTCAACAGCGCGCTTTCGTCCTCCACGTCGAAGGAGAGGTGGTCGAACTGCCAACGGCCCTTGGCGGGCAGGCCGGCGGGCTTGTGAAAGGGCTCCATCATTTCCGGCCATTCGAAGAAGGCCAAGGTGGTATGCGGGCCCAGCTTGAAGAAATAGTGGCGGAAGGGATATGAGTCGGGCCGGTTGCCCGTGGTGGCCACCACCTCCATGCCTAGCGCGTTTCGGTAGAACCGGACCGTGGCATCCATGTCGCCGGTGACCAGGGCCAGGTGGTTGATTCCGCGGACCTCCATCGCGTCTCCTCCTACGGGACGTGGTATCCATGCTATCAGGTAGGATGCGGCAGTGGGCACGTCTGGTGCGACAGACGCCATTACGCGCGCCGTCACCCTCAGTCTACCCTTCTCCGATTAAGTCAATGAAGACGAGATTCCTTGCTCCGTTTCCGACAGCTCGGAATGACAATGCTTCAAAGGGAGAGCGTTCCAGAAAGCTGGATCCCAGGACCGCCTAACCCTCGAGGGCTGCGGCGCCCGCGGCGGCGACCTCTTCGTCCTGCTGCGGGGAGGCGCCACCCGCACCCACCGCGCCGATAAGCTCATCGCCCCGCTTGAGGGGCACGGCGCCCTGTTGGTAGACCAGCTTGTTGTTGTACATCGCGTTCACGGCCTGGAACATGGGGGCGCCAGCCCGCTCGTTGAGCGCGCCGCTGAGCTGTCCTCTCCAGACCACGGTGGCCATGGCCTTGCCCATGGAGGCCTGCGGGAGAAAGAGGAACCCGGCGCCTCCCATGACGATGGACGCGACCAAGTCGGCGTGGTCGTCAACGACGGAGATGCCGACCTTGATCCCTAGCTCGTCCGCCTTGGCGATGGCCGCGTCGAGAATGCGCCTAGCTTCCTGATGGCTGATGCTCATACTTTCCTCCTGTCGGTCGAGGTAGTCGTTCGCAGAGGAGAAGGTTACCACAGGGAGGGTTTCCACGGCTGACGTATGATGGGAGCCGTCTGTCGAGAGAGGTGCGATGGCAGAGGAACGCAGCGAGACACCACCGGACGCGCTGCTGCGCCGAGCGGACGCCGCCCTGGCGGGCCTCGTTCCAGACGAGGCGTCGCGGTGGCAGATGCTGGACCGGTTCTTTCGGCAGTACTTTCCCGCCCTCCTACGGTCGCCGGCCAGCGTGGACGCCGAGCGGGTATGGGAGAGCTTCCGCTACTACATTACGGTGCCGTCCACCAGCCGAAAGCCGTTCGCGCTTTCAATGGAGGAGGCCGAGTGGGTGATCGCGGCGTTGGCGGAGCTACTGCCCGGTCCACCCGTTGGGGATGGGTAGCCGCTTGGCGACGGCGCGCATTACAGGAGCCGCTCGACCTCGGCCCGCAGCGTGGGCAGCCACTCCGCGAGGGGTGTCGTCAGCGGCAGCACGATCTCGGTGGTGCCGCCCGCGCCGCGCTGAACGGAGCCTGGGTCCTCCTTGGTAAGCTCCACCCGGATGGTCTCTCGGTCGATCCCAAGCTCGTCGGTGACCGAGTAGACCTCGTTCATGTCGGCGATGGTGATGATCTCTTCCACGGCGCTCCCTTACCGCGCGGCCGCTAAGCAGATGGCCCAGCTACGCCGGGTGGCTTAGCTTACCACGCCTTGCGGGCAGTCCAGACGCCCATGAGCAACGCCCACACACTGGTGAGAGCGAGCGAAGCGATAAAGGCCACCAGGTAAGCGTCGTTGGTCCCAGCCACGCCGACGCCAAACCCGGTGGCGGCACCAAGGACTCCTACCAAAGCAATGAACCACCCAAGCCAGGATGGGTAAACCTTGCTGAACGCTACGCCGACGCCGAGGAAAATATTAGCCTACCTCCACGAAAAGGCAAAGGCGCCTCGATTATACCCCTTGATACGCGGTGTCTAAGGCACGAATACCAGCGGAATACGATAGGCTCAGCTTGTGGTGGGCTGGCGGATGCACCGCCTGGTCGAGAACTCGTCGTGGTGAGAGACAAGGTGCCCTGACCCAGCCGTGCCCGGCCCGCTATACTGGAGGTAAGGCGGCCGATGCCAGATACCCTTGACGATAAGCTGGTGGTGGCGATCACGTCGCGGGCGCTCTTCGACCTGGACGAGGCGCACCGTATCTACGAGCGCCAAGGGCTAGCGGCGTACCGCGAATACCAGCTAAAGCGCGAGGACGTGCCGCTGAAACCGGGGACGGGCTACCCGCTGGTCCAGGCGCTGCTGGCCATCAACGTGCGGGTCCATGAGCCGATGGTGGAGGTGGTGCTGCTCACCCGCAATGACGCGGAGTCGGGCCTGCGTATCATCAACTCCATCGAAGCCCACAAGCTGTCCATCTCACGGATGGCGTTTACCGACGGCAGCGACCCGTACCACTACCTCGACACCTTCTCCTGCGACCTGTTCCTGTCGGCACACCAAGACGACGTCAGCGCGGCTCTGGCGGCGGGATTCGCGGCGGGCCGGGCCTACCCGCCACCGACGACCTTGGCGGAGGACGTCAGCGAGGTACGCATCGCCTTCGATGGCGACGCGGTGCTCTTCGGCGATGAATCGGAACGTATCTACCAGGACGAGGGGTTGGAAGCGTTCAACGCGCATGAGCGGGCCATGGAGGACACGCCCATGAACCCCGGTCCGTTCAAGGGCCTGCTCCAGGCGATCGGCTCCATTCAGCAACGGTTCCCCGCCAGAGAGTGCCCTATCCGGACGGCTTTGGTCACCTCACGCGGCGCACCGGCCCACCTGCGGTTCATCAAGACGCTCCGATCGTGGGGCGTCACCGTCAACGAGTCGTTCTTCCTGAGCGGAATGAACAAAACGAAAGCGCTACAGGCTTTCAAACCCCACATCTACTTCGACGACCAGCCAGTCCACCTGGGCGACGCAGCAGCCTCCACCCCTTCGGCCCACGTGGTCAGTTTTTCTACGAGAGGCAAGGACAAGAAAGGATAGGCCTGGCGGTACGGCTTCCGGCGGTAACCCAGGTCTGCTATTCTTGCTCGGCGACGGCCACATGCCCTTCTTGGCGCACATTACGGTGGCCGCTACGCACATTACGGTGGCCGCTACGGAGGAGACACCTATGCTCGGCCTTGGAATTGCAGCTTCCTATTCACCACCCGTGCTCCGCGGCACCGAAGAATGGCCCAAGATCCACCAGTGGCTGGTGGGCAACGCACCCTTGCCGAACGAGCTGGAGGAGGAAACGGCGGAGGTGGTGCAGCGGCACGGGAAGGCCATCGAGGCAGGGTACGCTGAGCTTTGCAGGCAGCTAGCGGCGTACAAGCCCGACGCGCTGGTGGTGCTGGTGACCGACTCGGGCCGTGTGTTTTCGCAGGTGCAGGTCCCTCAGTTCGCCAGCTTCATGGGGGAAGAGATCTGGGGAAGCACGCGGTACTCGGGGCTGGGTGAGAAGGCGGAGGATGACATCGTGCAGCTGAAGTGCGCGCCGGAGCTGGCCCAGTTCGTCGAGCAGCAGCTCATCGAGCATGAGTTCGACATGAACCACCTGCATACGTTCCGGCCGCTGGGGGCGCCCGAATACGGCGCTCCCGCCTCGCTGGTGGCAGGGGTCCGGGCACTCACGCCAAAACTGGACGTGCCGGTGGTGCCGATTTTCGTGAACGCGCACGTGCCCCCCGCGCCCAGCGGCCACCGGTGCTACGCCTTTGGCCAGGCACTGGGCGCAGTCCTACAAGAGCGGCCTGAGCGGGTGGCCCTGGTAGCCATCGGCGGGCTGTCCCACGACCATCATCGCCCCCGTGCTGGGTGGGTCGATTACCTCCTGGACCGGTGGATGCTGGACCACATGGCCCGGGGCAAGGGGGCCGCGCTGGGGCCGTTGTACGACGTGGAGTCGGACAGCGTGCACGGAGGCGTTGCGGAAATGCGGCTGTGGGCGGCGGTTGCCGGTGCGTGCGAGGCGCTTGATACCAAGGCCACTGTGATAGACTACATCGTAGTGTACTCGGCAGCCACGGGCATCGGCTTTGCCTACTGGCCCATCGCCGGCGCCGCGCCGGTAAGAAGGACAACGGCCAGCGGAGGGCGAAGCCGGAGAAACGCTTCCGCCCAGGCCTGATCGAGCAGCGGTCGAACTCAGGAAAACGGAGGTCCCATTATGCCCATCGTACTAGGACTGGCATCCTCGCATGCACCCTCGATAAACCTGTTCACACCGGATGCTTGGGAGGACACGTACCAGCGGCTAAAGCGGACGACGCCTCAGCCGCCCGAGGCGGCCAAGGAGACCCCCGAGGTGCTCAACAACTACATCAAGCGGGTGGGCCACTCCTTCGGGGTCCTACGGGACAAGCTGGCCGAGTCGGGCGCGGAGCTGCTCATCATCGTCGGCGGCGACCAGAACGAGATGTTCGACTCCAGCAACAAGGCCTGCTTCATGGTCTACCTGGGCGACACGACGTGGGGCCACAACGCCATCTTCGGTCAGCCAGTGTCGGAGGAGGATATCGTTCGCCTGAAGGTGGACGTGGAGACCTCCCAATGGCTGCTGAACAAGCTGGTAACCGAAGAGGGGTTTGACGCCTCCTTCAGCAGCGAGCAGGTGAACCTAGGCAACCCTGAGCGGGGCTTGCCTCACGCCTTCATCCGCCCGTCGCCGTGGCTCATGCCCAACCTGGACATCCCGACGGTGATCCTGTACGAGAATACGTACGACCCGCCGTCGCCATCGGCGGCGCGCTGCTACGAGCTGGGCCGGGCGCTTGCGCGGCTGCTGAAGGACGACCCACGCCGGATCGCCATCTACGGCTCCGGCGGACTCTCCCACGACCCCGGCGGGCCACGCTCCGGCTGGGTGGACGCGCCGCTGGACCGCTGGTTCCTGGACCAGATTGCCGCTGGCAAGGGGGAGGCCACCAAGGCCATGTACGCCTTCGACTCGTTGACCATGCGCGGCGGAACCGGGGAGGACCGGGCCTGGATTACCGTGGCCGGCGCGCTGGAGGAGATGGGCAGCCGTGCCGAGGTGATCGACTACCTGCCCGCCAACCACGCGGTCACGGGGCTGGGCTGGGCCTACTGGCCCACGGAAGCAACAACGGCGAAGTAGTCACGCTCGCTACGGTGAATGGCCCCGTTCCGGCTTGTCCGGACGGGGCCATTGCTTTCCTCTGCGGCGGCGCCGCTACCCTGGGACCAGCTTACACATGATCGGGCGATTGCTGGTACCATCGGCACGGTAGGAGCGGCGTAACGTCCAGTAGCTGGCAACTCGGCTCCGCTCCATAGGCCCAGGGAGGTATGGTAAGAAACCCCTTAGTCTGGCCGGCCGTTGGCCTGCGTGCGCTCATAGGCCAGGACCGGGGCGCGCGGTTCCTCTGGCGCCGCGTCCCCGTCGGGCAAGCGATGCAAGCGGTGCTTTTTGCCCTTCCAAGGGCCTTTTTCGTGGCCGCTTCGGCTCTTTCAAGTGCGGCCTTCGCGGAAGAACCCTAACCTATGCACCATATGATACGAGCTGGCTCCCCCGGGAGGGGACCAGACCTCTCTGCCGGTGCTGTTTGTGGACGTGCGCGGCTTTACCTCGCTATCGGAGCGACTCCCGCCCATCGAGGTGGTTAATCGCCTCAATCGGTTCTATCGTCTGGCCACCCAGGTAGTGTTCGACCTGGACGGCACGCTCGATAAGCTCGTGGGCGATCAGGTGATGGCTTTCTTCGGCGCGCCCTTCCGGTCCGAGGACCACCCACAACGGGCGGTCCAGGCGGCGATGGAGATCGTCGCCGGAGTCGAGGCGCTGGAGGAGAGCGAAGACGCGCTGCACGTGGGTGGCGGCGTGGGGACCGGTGAAGCGTTCATGGGGAACGTGGGAGAAGGTGAAACCCGGGACTTCACCGTGATCGGGGACGTGGTAAATACGGCGGCACGGCTCCAGGGGGCGGCACAGTCCAGCGAGGTGCTGGTTACGGAAGCGTTGTACCGGCTGGTGGCCGCGCAGGAGGTTACGTCAATAGGTGTGTAAACGACATCAGGCGGCGACCTTCTCAGCCGTTGACTCAATGGCGATTCCATCCGCATACTGTGCACCGAGATAGACGTCTTCGATCAACTCAGGGGCCTTCAGACGCCTGAAGCGCTGTTCGGCGACCATCAACATTTTCCAGATCACCGCTATCGCCCGATCGACCCTCTTGTAGCGCTTGGCGGCATCGGTCCGAAGCCTGAGGGCCGCGAAGGGTGATTCTACCGGGTTCGTCGTGCGAAGGTGCCCCTAGTGCTCCTTTGGGAAGTCATAGAAGGTGACCATGCGGTCCCAGTCCCGCTCCAAGGCCTCTGAGGCCGCCTCGTAGGAATGGTCGCCGCACCACCTGGTGAACACCGTCCTGAGCCGCTCAGCCTCTGTCCGAGTCGGCGCGTAGGGGATAGTACGCAGCATGAGCTTGGCCTGGTCCTGTTGTCGCTTTGGAAGCTTGGCGAGCACGTTTACGATCTTGTGGTTCCAGCAGCGTTGCTCTGCCGCCTGCGGATAGACGTTGCGCAGAGCTCCCCAGATGCCCAGGTGTCCGTCCCCAACCACCAGCCTCGGGCACTCCAGCCCGCGGCGCCTCATGTCCCTGAGCACATCGGACCAGTTCTCTGTGGACTCCCTGTATCCGGGAACAGCGCTCACCACCACCTTGCTCCCGTCGCTCAGGGCCGCCACCACCACCAGTACTGCCGCCTTCTCCTTCTCAAGACCAGCCTTGACGTAGACTCCATCCACCCACATGTAGACCACTTCCAGGTCATCTAGGGGCCGGCTGCGCCATTGGGCAAGCTCATCGTTCCACTTGGACTTCAACCGGGCCACCGTGCTCGCCGATACCGGTGCGTCCTCTCCCAGCAGCCCCCGCAAAGCCAGATCGAAGTCGCCTTCGGATAGACCGTGCAGGTACAGCTCGGGGATCAACTCAGCAACCTTCCTGGTCCTGTTGACGAACAGCGGCAGCAGCCGGCTCTCGAACTGCTCCTCGGTATCGCGGACTCGCGGCCGCCTCAGCTGTATCGTTCCCGAACTCAGCGTAAGCCTCCGGGCTCTGCCGTATCCGTTCCGATAGCCGGTATCGTTGTCCGAGTCGGATCTGAGCGCCGACTTCGCCCTTCCCAGAAACGCCGTCACCTCCTCCTCCAGCAACTCCTGGATCAGCCTCTGGACCTGGCTTCGCACCCAATCCTCCAACTGCTCCCACTCCGGCCTTGACTCCGACCTACTCTCAGTGCTTTCCTTCCTCATGGGCGGTCTATCTCCTCTCTTGGGCCTCGAGCCCGTGTTGTTCAGAGAGAGGGCACACCGCCTGACTGTTTACACACTTCTTGAAGATACCTCCCGCGCAGTTCCCCGATGCCCCCCAGCGCACCCTGGAGCTCAAGGGCAAGGCCGAGCCTGTGGCTGCCCGGGTCCTCCAGGCCGCGGGACCCACGGGGCTGGGAGCGTAGGGCCTGGCGGGGTCAGAGAGAGAAGGAGCTGCCTTGGTGCGCGACCTCGGTGGCGCCGGAGAAGACTGAACGCGCCTCGTCCTGGCTTTGCGCCCGGTCGCAGTCAGGCCAGAAGTGGGTAAGCACCAAGGAATCCACGCCGGCGCGCCGTGCTACCTCGGCGGCCTCGTGGGCCATCATGTGCCCTCGACGCCCCGCGGTGTCGGCAGCGTCGAAGATGGTCGCTTCGCAGAGGAAAAGGTCGGCGTCCTGGGCGGCCTGCACCAGGGCGGGGCAGGGCCTGGAGTCGGCGGAGTAGGTCACCCGGCGGCTTCCGCCGCGCAAGGTGATGGCGTAGGCGGGAATGAAGTGCTCCGTAGGCGTGAACTCCGCCTCGACACCTCCAAGGTCGTGGCTCGCCCCCGGCCGGTACTCCTCCGGTGTAAACACGTTCTCCAGGGTAACGAATGAGCTTCCGGCCAACTCGCCCACCTGCTGAAGGACGTGCAGTCCGCTCGGCGGAAGGAGGAGCCGAGGCTTGGCTTGGCGGGTCTTTTCCGACCCGCGCCAGAGGGCGTAGTGAAGGGGGATGAGGTCGAAGAAATGATCGGCGTGCATGTGGGAAATGACGATGTGGGTCAGCTCGCCGACTTCGACGTGGTCTTGCAGGCTGCTGATGACGCCGGTGCCGCAGTCCAGCAGGACTTTGGCATCGCCGTGCTCAACGAGGTATCCAGAACAGGCGTCGGCGGGACCGGCGTAGGCGGCGCTGCTTCCCAGAACGGTGACCTTCACACACTGCCTCCGTAACGTTCGAGTGACTCATGCAGGCCCTCGCCGGGGGGATTGTAGACGCCCCTTCGGCCCGCTTCAACTCCCGCGGTCGGCCAGACCCCTCCTCAGGTGCGACACGCGGGCTGCCGCGCTAGCGCCTGGCTTGGTTGGTGGAGTACGGCTTGATAATGTATCCTCGCATGCATAATCCTGGCATCAGTAAGGGGCCAGGGCGTGACTCTGACGACAGGAGGGATGCGGGTGGAATCGCTCGAATCGTTGGCTACGGTGGACCTGTTCAAGTACGTGAAACGGGAGGGCCTGGAGCGCTTGACGGCGGAGATGCGTCTCCTCTCCTTCCCGGAAGGGCCCATTATCAAGGAGAACGACCCGCCAGACGGTCTATATATCATCAAATCGGGAATGGTCCGGGTGAGCAAGGCGGCAGGCGCAGGGGAAATAGAGGCCGTACTGGCCATCCTCCGACCTGGCAATACCTTCGGAGAGCTCAGCCTGCTGGATGGGGAGCCACGCTCGGCCAGCGTTACGGCGCTGCAGCCCGTGGAGTGTTACTTCCTCGGGCGGGAGACTTTTCTCAGCGCGCTCCAGGAGCACCCGGGTATCGCCGTGGCCATGCTCCCCGGCCTGGCAACCATGGTGCGAAACGCGGACCGCTGGGTGTCGAGCAACATCTAGACACGAAGTACTGCCTTTGATATTGGCGCAGGAGGTAGCAAGAGGATGAGCACACAAGGACCAGCCATAGTCTCCGCGGTCTGGGAGAAGGTGGACGCGCTCCTGGGACCAAAGCAGCCGAGCGGGGCAGGGCAGATTGAGCAGATCGACAACACGTTCACTTTCGAGCTGTACTATTCGGACTTCGTCGATCGGGTCCGGGCAATACGGGAGCACTTCTGGGGGGCTCCAGAAGCGCCCTTCGCCGTAAACGAAGAGGGTGATGAGAAACGTAAGCAGTGGATCCAGAACCTGAACTGGCGGCAGAAGGGAATGGCGCCTGAGCAGGGAGCGCAGGAGGTTGAACGGTTCAGCGGAGAGCTCAACCGGCTGAGCAGCGACTACGGGCTGTCCCGCTGGGAGATGGAGCAGTACCTCTTCCTCGGCGTGGTGCCGTCCGCGCCTCCGATTAGGGCAGTGGTCCGGCAGACGGCTTCGGGGCCGTACTGCCTGGAGATCCGCGTCTTCTCTTCCAACGTCACGGCGAAACACGTTGGACAGTTCTACGAAAACCTCATCAACGGCCACGGGCTGCCCGCCCTCTTCTATGACCGGGCCGACGACGGGGGCGGTACCCAAAGCCCGGCGGAGGCCGTGCGCGCCTGGGCCATCCTGTGCCTGACGGCGCGGGCGGGTATGCCACTAGAGGCCGCGGCCGCGGCATGGAACGAACGCCACCCAAAGATGGCGTTAGCGCCAGATGCCGAGCAGCTGGATGAGCTACGCTTTCGTGCGGATGGCCTTTTGGGGAAGGCGCGCCGCTAACAGGAGGTAGGGTGATGAGAGCTTACTTCGCGATTCCCGGGGCTGCCGGCGGCTTCTTCTTCAGCTCGTGGCTCACCATGCTCTTTTGGGGCACTCACGGCCCCGGCGTGGGGCTGGCGAGCATCGGCTACGACAAGGCCATGGTTCTGACTATCGCGCTCTGGTTGGTGGTAGTGCCCTTTGCTGGCGCCGTCGCCGGCAGGTCGAGGAGGCGGTAGCCGGTCACTCGCGTCCGAAGCAACACGTCTAACCGCTCAGTTCTTGGACCAGGCAAGGGTCGTCCCCCGATGGGAACCCCAGCGATTCCATAGTCTCCAGCACGTCCACGAGTTTCGCCTGTTCCGCTTCGATCAAGTAGCCGAAGGGGCATATCCCGGCCGCCGTACCCGGCTGCACGAACCTGAGCCCCCACTCGAACTCGTCGACCGGTTTCTCGCCCTCGGCCCCACCGTGCCGGTTGGCCGCGGGGGCTGCATTGGCCAAGGGCTGACCGGCCTCGACAAAGTCGCCGTCCTCGACCAGCAAGTTCACGACGTGGTCGTACTCGATCCAGTCGCCCCGGCTACCCACACGGAGGTGAATCTCCCAATCAAAAGGAAGCGGCCCGGATTCGAGGACCACCGGGTCGTTTTTGAAAATGTTGACACGGCCCGACGTGGACGCGAGCAGCACCGTATCGGGGACCACTTCGAACCATATGTCGACGTTCGCGGTGCCAAGGTCCACCGGCACTACCCAATAATCTGAGGTGGACCCCAAAATTCGGACAGGTGGCTAAGAGAGAGTCCCGCTCCTAAAATAGGACGGAAAGAAGGAGCAGGACATGAAGCAAACACGTAAGAAGCACAGCCCAGCCTTCAAGGCCAAAGTGGCTTTGGCCGCGCTCCAGGGGGAGCACACCATTGCAGAGCTGGCCAGCCGGTTTGAAGTCCACCCGAGCCAGATCCATGCCTGGAAGAAGGCCTTGACTCAGGGGGCGCCGCACCTCTTTGGAAATGGTGCTGGACGCCAGGAGAAGGACCAAGAGGTCCTCACTGCCCAGCTCTACCAACAGATTGGGCAGCTCAAGGTGGAACGGGATTTTTTGTCACGGAGCTTCGGGTTGTGAGCCGGTCCCAACGCCGGGCCATGATTGACCGAGAAGAACCGAAGCTGTCTCTGGTGCGCCAGTGCGCCTTGCTGGGTATCAGCCGCTCCTCGTTGTACTACCTGCCAACCGAGGCCGGCGCCGAGGACTTGGAGTTGATGGCCCTCATAGACCAACAGTACCTGAAGACACCTTTCTACGGCTCCAGAAGGATGACTGCCTGGCTCAGAAATCACGGACACCAGGTCAACCGCAAGCGGGTCCGCCGGCTGATGCAGCTGATAGGCCTGGAGGCCATCTACCGGCGTCCCAACACCAGCAAGCCAAACCCAGGGCATAAGGTCTATCCGTACCTGCTCAGGGGGCTGGAGATCAACCGGGTCAACCAGGTGTGGGCCACCGACATCACCTACATACCCATGGCTCGGGGTTTCCTCTACTTGGTGGCCATCATGGACTGGCACAGCCGCTACGTGCTGGCCTGGCGGCTGTCCAACACCCTGGAGGTAGACTTCTGTGTTGCGGCTCTGGAAGAGGCCTTGAGCAAGGGTCGGCCACAGATCTTCAACACCGACCAGGGCAGCCAGTTCACCAGCGAGGCCTTCACCAGCATGCTGCTGGCGCAAGGCGTTCAAGTGAGCATGGACGGCAGGGGCCGGTGCATGGACAACGTCTTCGTGGAACGGCTGTGGCGCAGCATCAAGTACGAGGAGGTGTACCTGAAGGCATACCAAAATGGGACTGAGGCCAGAAAGGGGATTGGGGCTTATCTGGCCTTCTACAACCAAGAGCGGCCCCATCAAGCCCTGGGCTATCGGTCACCGGGTCAGGTGTTCCAAGCAGTGAGCCCACAAAGGTGTTTACTGGAACATCCACAAGCCTTACCATCGGATGAAGGTTACGAGACACCCCAGCGGTAGACTCTCTTATTTTAGCCTCACCGCTGTCCTCATGATGGGGTCCACTTGAATCTTCTAGGCTGCCCCCGAGAGTGCCACCGAAGGGGACGACCACCCAAAAGCCGGCGAACGAGACGTCGCCCAACGAGACGTCGCCCTGGGACTGCGTCCCAGCGTCGTACGAGCTCGCGACCTCGAAAGGAAGGACCCACGATAGCAGGTCCGGGCCTGGGACTGGGGTTGGAGTGGCCGTTGGCGTAGGTGTACGCGTGGGGGTGGGCGTAGGCGTTGGAATGTTGGTCGGCCCAGGCGTGGGAGTAGCGGTTGCGGTCGCCGTCGGCGTGGTGGTAGGAGTCGGCATCGTGGTAGGTGTGGGGGTGGGCGTGGGCGTGAACGTGGCGGTGGGAGAAGGTGTCGAGGGCACCCTGCGGGTTGCCGGCGGTGTGGGCGCCAGGGTTGGTGTTGGCGTTGCGGTAGGCGTGGGGGTCGGCGTGGCGACAGGTGTGGCGACAGGTGTGGCCGTAGAGGTCGGTGGCGCCGATGTTGTTGGAGTCGGCGTCGCGGCAAGCCCACCGCAGGCTGTTAGCAGCACGGCGCCGAAGGCGATGGCGAAGATAGAAGGTAGGAGTACGCGCATGACGCTGATCTTACTGGCCTGTCGGGTCTTTATATAGGGAGTAGTGGACTTGCGCTGCTCACGGCATCTCTCAGCAAACGTGCAGCGAACGTGTCCCTACATAGCCCCTACGTAGCACATAAGCACTAGGCAAGGGGCTCAGCGGTCGGGAACGGCGGCAAGCGGTACTCGTGCGCCGTGGGCCACGATAGTGCCCGTAGCATGTGCCGGTTGGCCATCCACCATGCCCGCTGCGTAGAACGTTACCGTGAGCGTGTCGGCGATGCTCTGGTCTCCCACGTAATCGAAGTTGCTGGCCAGTTGGTTCAGCGCCTGTGCGTCGAGGTCCCACCTGACCATGCCCCTGTTTATCGTAGTGTCCTCGTCTACCAGCACGATTCCCGGCATGGTCACGATGACCCGGGCGGTATCACCATCCCAGTCCGCCGGAAGCGAGGCCTCAAAGTACGCTTCGTGGATGACCTCTCCACCGCAGTACCATTCGTCGGGCGTCGTCATTGCCAAATCGGTCTCGACGCTGAGTCCATGCGTCTCAGGGTCGGCCACGATGAAGGTGAACGTGGCCCCGTCGGGCGTCAGGGGTCCGCCAGTGGGGAACGGTGGCGCCACGGGGCCGGCGCTGGTCAAACCATCGTGCGTTACCGTGAGCTCGACCGTCCATAATCCAGGCGGGTCTAGCACAAAGTCGTCGTCGGCATCGTAGAAGTAGCCGACTGCGTTGGCCCGGCCATCCAACGCGCGGGTCGTGCCATCCGGCGCGATGACCGTGTAGTCGATGCGGCTAGGCAGCGTGGGCATGATAGGCCCCGCCAATCGGAAGGAGTCGCCGGTCTCCAAGACGGCACCGGGCCGCACGCCCAGGGGCACGAAGAAGATGTCTACCTCCCGGCCATGAACGGTGAAAAGCGGGCCACCACTGGGTCCACCCGCTGCACCTTGGAAGGGTGGCATGACCCGGGATCTGAGCGGGTCATCGTCGGGGGTCAGCACCCAGCCCGATCCATAGATGGCGTAGACGCCTTCACCGGAGCTATCGTCCCGTATAACGGCGGCGGCGTACTGGAACTTGAACTCGCCTGGCTCGTCGCCCGCAGGCCCGTTGCCCGATTGGTAGAAGTAGGGGTCATGGAAGAACCAATAAGGGTCCTCGGTGTCCTCGCCCGCGATGAGCTCCCTTACTCGCACGCCGGGGCGTTGCGCCGAGCTATAGATATATGCCCACAGCTCCACTTCGTCAGGGTACATGCCCGCGTTCTCCCAGTTGGGACGGGTGATCAGCGCCAAAGACCCCGCCTGGATGCTCGCGTCCATTGTTACCACAGCAGTCACTCCTGAGGCGGAGTCGAAGTACCCCAGCTCCCACGCGCGGGCAACCAGCGGATGGTCGCTGTCAACTATCTGGACACTGTTGCGAAGGCTTATCGCACCATCTTCGGAGGCGAACTCGAGACGATCCGTGACGCCCCACTGAATGTCACCGGTGAAAAATGGTGGCCATAGGTGGCCATAGGTGGCCATAGGTGGCCATCTCCCGAAGGGACATATGTGAGCCTGAAGAACCAGGGCGGGGGTATGACGTCGAAGCTATCGGACCCGCGCCTTCCATGGGCGATTATCGGTGCGTCGGGCGAGGCAACGGCGCTGCCGAAACGCAGCCGGCCAACCCACAGGTCTCCTTCCTGGTCCGTGTACCGGGCCTCTACGTCAACCCGATATTCGCCATCGCGCCCGAAGATGAAGAACTCACCGTCACCGTCCCACCAGCCGTTTACGTTGGCGCGCCCCGTGAAGAGGCGAGCCGTGGTCTCACCGTCAGCCGCCATGTGTGTTACCCCATAGGTAATGTCGGCGGCGACGCCCGGCATAACCAGTAACGTAGGAGCGATGGCATCACCTACTTCGAAAGGAGTCCCGGGCAGCATGGCGGTCTCGATGTCCAGCACGTTAGCGACGGTAACGTCGTAGGTCCCGCCGATTTCGTATATCCGGCCGTCGTGGTCAGCGATGTGGCCGTCGAGCGTGATCACGTAGTCGCCATCCAGCGGAAACTGGTAGGCGAAGGTATCGCCCTGGCCCTGCAGCTGAGGCATGCCGGAGGGATGGCTGCCGGAGGCAAGCTTCCCGAAGGAACACCCCGGCCCTTTCAAGTGGAAGTACGCGTAACGCGTCAGTGGCGCCGGGCCAAGCACCTGGGTTTGGCCGTCAGGCCGGACGATAGTTACGGTGAGCTCACTATCGGAAAAGTCGAGGGCGAGCGGCGGTACGGGCTGGGTGATGCGCTCCGCGGTGCCGAGCAACGGCGTGTACGGCTCAAGGTGGTAGGTCCACGCCTCATCGTAGGCATCAAGCCGAGGGATTATCGGGTCGTGGCGCGTGGCCACCCGCGGACTGAAGTCGAAGGTTAAGCGGTCTTCGCGGGCCTGAACCCCACCTCGCGTGCCTTCGCTGAGCACGTCAGCTAGCAAGGTAGCGGCCAGTCGCATGGGCGCGGGGTCGCCGATGGTGAAGTTCCCCAGGGAAGCTAAACAGCAGTTGTCTGGGCGCAGGAAGCCGGCGCTTTCGTCGTTCGCCTCAAGGGGCGTGGCCAAGCCGGCCGTCAGCTCATAGAGGCCTTCACGGTAGCCCATCAGGACCTCAATCGTGGTTGCAAAGTCGCCTACCCAATGGCCATCCTCCAGCTTCAGCCCTACGGACACGCTGCCAAGGATAGAGTTGAGGCTGAAGTTCCGGTACCCCATCTCGATGGGGAGGCCGGTAGGTGTCAAGAAAGTGGTGGCAAAATCCTCACCCCGGCCAACCTGCCTTCCATCCCCATCGCCGATCAGGAACACGCCGAAGTCGAGTTCAGCCCACGGTGGTTCACCCTCAGGCGTTACCGTCAGTAGCACTCGTCCGGAGATGGGAACCGGCCGCCCTGGCGTCAGTGCATTGCTACCCAGCGTGCCGTTGATGACCCACCCCTCTTTGTCGAAGGTCTCTCCCATGCGCATGGCACTGCTAAAGGCAACACCGTCCTGCGCCTCTTGGACGGGAAGTCGCAGGAGTACGGTGGCGGGCCCATCCGGCGAACCGACGCCCGCGGGGCTCCCCCACCCGGGATGTCGTGCGATGAGGACGTGCGTCCCAGCAAACCCTTCCACCTCCGCTTCGAAAGCCCCATCGGCGTTGGCATCGACGCTGACATAGTCGCCTATCTCCAGGTTGCCGACGAATACCACGTCGCACGGCTGGACCGCCCCAGCCACCCCGGTGACGTGCGCCCGACCGATCGGTTCGGCGCCGCCAAAGTCCACCGTGATGGACTCGACGTTGGGCGCTACGTAGAAGTGCCGCGCGGCGATGGCTGATAGGGCGTGGGTGAATTCAGGGTAGCCTTCGGGGCTGCACGTGCGTCGAAGCGGTTCGAGCTTCGGTGGCCTTCCCTGGAGCGCTAGTGGGATAGGAATGGGCGTTGGGGAAGGCGACGGCGGCGCGGTTGGCGTCGGGGTGGCAGGAAGTTGGGTCGACGTGGCGGTAGGTGATGGTGCCGGGAGGAGGTTGCTCGTTGGTGTCGCGGTTGGGACAAGCCCGATCGTTGGTGTTGGGGTTGGCGTCGTATCAATCGAATCGCAGGCCGCTAAGAGCAGCACGAGCAGCAGCAGCGGGGCTAAGTAGCGTGGACCGGTCCGCATGGCGACCAGTTTAGCTGAGGCGCGGTCCGCCGCAAAGGTGGTCTCCACCTATCGTGTTAGCAACCAGCAAAAGTGGGACACATTGGGAGCCGAGAGATCAGGGGCTGGATGGAGGTCTGGCGAGCTCCCTGAGGGCCCTGTTGTAGCGTCGTCGCCGTTCGGTGGTTTGAGCCTTCACCTCCTTCCTGCGTTGTAGGATCTCTTGCCGTCTTCCCTTGAGCACGTCTGATGGTGTCACGTTGCCCAGAGCCTTGTGATAGCGCCGGTAGTTGTAGTAGCTGACGAAGGCCGCGATAGCAGCCTCAAGGTCGGCGGGCAACTCATAAGGCACCTGGTTGACGTCCCGTTTGATGGTCTGGTGGTAGCGCTCCAGCTTCCCGTTGGTCTGAGGGTGGAAAGGAGTTGCTAGGATGTGCTTGATGCCAACCATCCCCAGGTAGTCCCTGAATGCTCTTGAGACATAGCCTGGACCGTTGTCACTCAGCAGCCTGGTGCGGTCTGTGACTGGAACTTGGTCCATGCTGGTCGTGTCCACAGCATCCTGGACCACCTCGATGAAGGAGTCGGCCGTCATATCTTGCTGAAGCCTGTGAGCCAGGATGAAGCGGGAGTAGTCGTCCATAACGGTGACCAGGTAGTAGTAGCCCCACCCAACCACCCTGAAGTATGAGGCATCGGTGGCCCACATCTGGTGAGGTCCTGTGGTCTTGCGGTGGTACTCCTTCCCCGTGGCCAACCGCATCTCAGGCCTCTTCACTAGGCCCTCCCTGCCCAGGATACGGTAGACGCTGGACTCTGAGACTGAGAAGCCCTGGTTGTCGGTGATCCCCGCGGCCAGCTGACGGCAGCTCAGCTCTGGCATCTCCCTGGCTGATAACAGGACTGAGCGTTCTTCCTGAATAGTAAGACGGTTCCATGGTGGCTGATCGCCTCCTGGTCGGTCCTCAAGTCCTTGTTGGTCTTGGCGTCTGAGCCACCGGTAGTAGGTGCTCTTAGGGATGCCCAGCTCTCTGAGGACCTTTCGCTTGGGGAGGGGAGACGAGGATACTTTGGTAACTACCTCTGCCTTCTCCGGGGCGCTCATCCGCTGGTACCGGTGGCGTCCTGGGGCATGGGGATGGCCGTTTTTTTGAGACGGTACGCCTCCAGCGACAGATCGGCCACTAGCTCCTTGAGTTCCCCGTTCTCTCGCTTGAGTTGCCCTACCTCATGCTGAGTGGCGTCCCGAACCGAGTCACGGGTCAACCTCTCCTTGCCCGCCTCCATGAACTCTTTGGTCCACGAGTAGTAGGAGTGGGGCTTGATCCCCTCCCGCCGGCACAGGTCGTTGACTGTGACCTCGCGGCGGAAGCCCTCCAGAACAATTCGGATCTTCTCTTCGGGGGTGTACTTACGTCGGGCAGCCGCCTTCACTGTGCGGACGAAAGACCTGGTCTGCTCGCTTCGTTCCTCGGCGGCCTCTGCTTTGCTTACTTCTAATTGAGACACATCTGCTCCTTTCTGTGGGTAGCTCTACCCTCATTTCAGGAGCTCACACCACCCTCCGACTCTCGGGTTTTCCTACCCTTATATGTGTCCCATTATCGCTGACGGTCTACACACCTATCGATTCTAGGCCAGGCGTTGTTTAAGGCGAGTGCCTGCGAGTCCCGTTGACGATAAGGTCGGTGGGCCCAAACCGGACCCCCAGTGCCTGTCCGAGGGCGTCCTTGATCTCCCGTATCCGCACGCGAAGGGAGGCCCGGGCGTCTTCGCCTTCAGAGTATCGCTCCAACCTGCTGAAGAGGACGAGCTCGCCGGGGCTTCGATACCAGGCCGTCGCCAACTCGCGAAAGATCTCGAACTTCATCCCTTGAATCTCGTTCACCTGGGTGAGGTCATCGCCGTTGCTTACGTACACCTGGTTCGTCGCAAGGTCCACGGCGATGTCCCGCCCAAACTGGATGCTCTTCGGTGTCGTGCCGATGAGCCGGCGCAGCCGCAGGACCACCTCGTCCGGGCTGGCTAGCTTGTCAATGAAGTCGACGCGGGCATCCCACTTCAGCGTGCCCGCGGCAGCCGTCTCGCGCTCGGGACCGCTGGCGTACTGCGTAAACATCAGAACGGGTAGCGTAGGGTGACGTTCTAGGATGTTGCGAAGGATGCCGAGGCCTTTGAATCGGTCGTCTCGATGCTCTCCAAAGCGGACGTCGAGCAGCACTGCATCCGGTCGCTCCTCGCCAATGGTGTAGAGCGCAGCTGCCTCGAATTCGTCCCCTGTAAGGGCTCCCTCGCCTGGTTGGACAACGGCCGTGGCCCACCCCTCACGTTCCAAGCGCCGCCGGACGGTCGCCACGATGGACGATCGCCACTCGTCGTCTACGATAAGGACCTTGGGGGTTACGTCCATGGCACTGGCACTCATCCTTAGCCTGGAACGGTACTTGGTCCACTTTACGGTGAGGGGCTTCCAGCGCCTTACAGTGTGGCGTAGCCCACTGCGGAGTCAAGGGGGAAAGGCACCGTTGGATGGTAGGCCGTACACGCTTCCAGCATCTACGGAGCGCATCGTCGCCAGACTTCTTAGTTATGGTAGGATGCCCGCCATGGTGAGCGAGTCGAAAGCGGAACGTGTGCTCTTCTTGCCCGGCGCCAGCGGCGTCGCACGCTTCTGGCAGCCGGTCATCGACCGCCTGTCGCTCTCCGTGGAGCACGTGGCGTTCGACTACCCCGGCTTCGGCGGTAACCCGCCCGACCCAAAGCTGGCGTCGTTGGCGGACCTCACCAACTGGATCGAGACGTACATCGACCGCCCAGTGGACATCCTGGCGCAGTCCATGGGCGGCGGGATCGCGATGCAGCTGGCGTTGCGCAAGCACAGCTTGGTCCGGCACCTGGTGCTGACCGGGACGTCGGGCGGCGTGTCGATGAGCAGGTTCAACCCAGCGGAGTGGCGCGAGGAGTACCGGCGAGAGTCTCCGAACAACCCGGACTGGCTCACCGACGACCGCACCGACCTCACCAAGCGCGTTGCCAACCTGCCCATGCCGTGCCTGCTCATCTTCGGCACGCGCGATTCCGTGGCGCCGCTGGCCGCCGGCGAGTACCTGGCGCGGCTGCTGCCCGACGCGCGACTGGTGACGATAGACACCGACAGTCACTTCTTCGTCCGCGATATGCCGGACCAGGTGGCGCCTCACATCAAGGCGTTCTTGGGCGTGTAGGGCAGGGGGATGTAGTTTCAGAGGCATGCGAGTCGTTGGCACGGCTGGACGAGGAGGACAACTTTAATATGGCTACCACTACCACAAGGTGGTACTCAGCCGTTGTTTTTGACCTTTTCGGCACTCTAGTCGACGAAGATATAAATGGCTTTACCTCCATGCTGCGAGGAATTGCTCAATTATTCGGTACGTCCCAAGAAGAGTTCTTTGAAAGTTGGCGGAGTACGAGGAATGAACGAAGTACAGGTGTAACTACAAGTATTGGAGCGCAGCTCCAGATAATGATCGAACACCTCAAACTTAAACTCTCTTCTGATGCTTTGACTCAAGCTACTGCAGAGTATGTTGAATATCGGCGTCAGTCATTACGACCCCGGCAAGGCGTGGCCGACACGCTTAAACGTATCAAGGAAATGGGTCAGCTCCGTGGACTCATAAGTAATTGCTCTGCAACAGATGTGGACCTATGGCCTGAAACTGAGATGGCAGCGCACATCGATGCGCCTGTGCTTTCCGCCGCTGTAGGCATGGCTAAACCGGACCCTCGTATATTTAGGTTGGCCTGCGAACGGCTCAGCGTAACCGCGAAAGACTGTCTTTACGTCGGAGATGGCGGTAGTAACGAACTGAACGCTGCCCAATCAGTCGGAATGACCCCGGTGATGATTGTCGTGCCGTACCCTGATCCCGATCTCTACGGAGAACGACCGGATCCGAAGTCATGGACTGGCTTGCGAATCTCGACAATCCCCGAGGTACTGAACGTGCTCAGTGAGAGGTGGTTCAACTCGGACTGATCAGTGCCGATTAAGAGACGACGCTGAACCCCGGCGATAGCGCTTGGCGTCCGGTGAGCCCAAGCGCCACCTCCACGGCGACACTTCGGCGGACCGCGTAGCCCGCTAAGCAGTACAGGGTCTCCCGTAAGCACTCGGCGGGCGGCTCCACCGCGATCCCCAACGCGTCGGCCAGGTCCATGGTGTGAATCGTCAGCTCGGTTACTCGGGTCGGTAGGTAGCGCATCAGTGGAATTTGACCGGCGGGGGTCTCCAGTGGGTGGGCGTCGGGCAGGCTTCTCACCAGCTCCAGTACTCTTTTGGCAATCTCGCGTACTGCTCCTATGGGGTCCTTACCTAGTTGCCGACCCCACTCCCGGCCACGCTCCGCGATATCGTCCGCAGTGCCAAACCCCACGCGGGTAGTGCCCTCTGTCACGTACTGCTCCACGGTGAGCATCGCCCTGCTCGCATGGCCGGCGAGGTCCCTGACGTTCCAGACGCCGAGCGCTGGTTCCGACCAACTATCCGCCGGCACCTGGGCAACGGTGCTCACGAAGAACTCGATTGCCTCCTCGTATGTCTCGCGGCTCATCGTTCCTCCAGCGACTCCCTTCATGATCGTGGTGGTCCATACAGAAATGGAGAGCGGTCTGTATCGAGAAGTCGAATGCTTGGTACGCCTTGCTGTCTAATTCACTCCGTAGTTGTTGCCAAACGTTTCGCTGTGGGCAATCGCCGAGAGCGGTTTGCGGGGAACGCCGCGACCCGTGAAGCCCCCAGGTCGATAGCCGAACGGCATGACCGTTATCAGGTCCATGCTCTTTGGTATTCCCAGCAGTTTCCCAATCCGCGCGGGCTCGTTCCCAGCCAGCGTGACGAAGCAGGTGCCCAGGCCTTCAGACCAGGCCATGATCTCCATCTGCTGCAAGGTCCTGCCCGCGTCCAGCTCAGGCGAATCGGCGCCGTCCATGGCGATCGCGATAGCCAGCGGTGCGTCCGCGATGAAGCGTCCGGTGCCGGCGATGCCGCCTATCGCCGCCAACGTCTCCCTATTCCTGACGACGACGAAATGCCAGGGCTGCTGATTGCGGGAGCTCGGCGCCCAGCGTGCCGCGTTAAGGATGCCGGTGAGGGCCTCATCGGAGACTGGCGTTGGGGCGAACCTTCGGACCGTTCGCCGGGTCATCAAAGCCTTGTAGACGTCCATTCGTTTCCCTTTCCTTGTACCTAAAGACCTCGGCAGCGTTCCTAGCGGCTGCAAGCCGCGCTAAAGGGGCGATCATATCACCGTGGTGCGGATTGAGAGTGCTGAGGCCGTTACCTCATCGCTTGCGCCTGCTTGACACCGCGGTGGGCCAGGAGTAGGTTCGACGGCGTTAGCGGCTCGGGCGAAAGTGGGGTGCCTTTGGAGGAGACGAAATGGCAATAGAAGCCACGCTGGGAACCGGACTTTGGAAGGGCGTAGAGCTGCTGGACCCAGAGAAAGGCCTGGTGAGCCGGGGCCTCTTCGTGGACGAGGAGCTGTACGCCATCGAGAAGGAGCGGGTGTTCGCCCGCGCCTGGCTGTTCGTGGGGTTCGAGGACCAGGTGCGCAAGCCCGGCGACTACTTCGTCTCGCGCATGGGGGAGGAGTCGGTCATCCTGAGCCGGGACCGAGACAACACGATTCACGTGTTCCTGAACTCGTGTCGGCACCGGGGAATGAAGGTGTGCCGGTACGACGAGGGGAACACGCTGGTGTTCACGTGTCCGTACCACGGGTGGAGCTACGCGGGCGATGGGTCGCTGGTGGGCGTGCCGCGGTACAAGGACGCGTACCGGGAAGAGCTGGACAAGTCGCAATGGGGCCTCGTCGAGGTCGCTTAGATGGAGAACTACAAAGGGACTATCTGGGCCACGTGGGACCCCTTGGCTCCATCGTTCTGCGAGTATATCGGCGACCTAGAACCCATCTTGGGGCAGGCCATCGCCAAGCCGGATGGGAGCGAGGCGGACATCGAGGTTGTCAGGGGCGTCCAGAAGTGGATCTTGCCGTCGAACTGGAAGTTTGGACACGAGAACTTCCTGACGGACGGCTATCACGGCATCCCGACCCATCGGTCGGTCGACCTACTGACCCTCAGCTCCAGCGGCCAGCAGGGCAGACACACCCACGACCACGTTGCGAGGGAGTCGTACTGGTTCACCATCTCGCACCACGGGTCGGGCCGGCTCACCTTCAGGGTTAATAAAGAAAACCTGCCGTACACGCCGACGTACCCCAAGGCTCCCGCCGTTGAAGCGTACTTCCGCGATGCTTATGAGCGCCGTCAGAAGCAGCTCGGAAAGATGGCGCGCCTCCCCAGCCCCGCGGAGCCGGGTGGAGCAAGCATTTTCCCCAACACCACCATGGGCAATCGCGTAGCGGTGTGGAACCCCAACGGTCCGGACCAGACCGAGGTGTGGCGCTGGTACACCACCTACCGGGACGCGCCGCAGGAGGCCAAGGACCTCATGCGGCACTACGACATCAGCTACGCGGGACCGGCAGGGCTGACGGAGCAGGACGACATGGAGAACTGGAACTACGCCCACCCTGCCAGCAAGGGCGTTATCGCCCGCCGCTATCCCTACGCTTACGTGCAGGGCGTGGGCCTTGAGAAGCAGGGCGATCCGGTGCTGGAGGAGTTTGGCCTGGTCCCGAATGGGACGGTGACACGGCTCGGAGAAGGGTCACGGCGCGCGCCGCCTTCCGAGCAGAACGCTCGGGGTGCCTATCGCTTCTGGATGCAGCTGATGCAGGCGGAGAGCTGGGACGAGCTACGGGTGAAAGGCCTGTGGCCCTAGCCCCGGCCCTGTTGGGTTCGACCATTCTCGACGTAGAAGGACACGACAATGGAATACACGTTTCTTGGCCGGTCAGGGTTCCAGGTCTCCCGTATAGGCCTGGGCACCGCCACGTTCGGTATGGCGCCTTTGGAAAAGGACGTCGCCAGGTTGGTCCACCGTGCCATAGACCTGGGGATTAACTATATCGACGGCTCCGATGACTACGGCAATCGGCCCGGGTGGGATCGCCCCGGGGCGCCTCCATGGCAGGAGCGCAAGTCGGCGGAGGCGCTTACAGGCGCAGCCCTAAAGGGCCGCCGCCATGAGGTCATCATCGTTAGCAAGGTCACGCCTCGCTACGGCCAACCCATCGTCGACGGCAAGCCGGATACCACCGGACTTGATCGGATCAACATCATGCGCATGGTGGAGCGGAGCCTTCGCGACCTTCAGACGGACTACATCGACATCTACAACGCGCACCACCACGACTTCCGCACGGACCTCGGCCACACCCTCCGCGCCTTCGATGACCTGATCCAGCAGGGCAAAATCCGCTACTACACCTTGGGCACCTATCCCGCTTGGCACTTCGCCGAGACGGTGATGACCGCGGACAAGCTGAATATGGACCGCCCAGTGGCCCACCAGGTCTCCTACACCATCACCAACCGGAGCGTTGAGCGTGACGTGGTGCCAGCGGCCCAGCACTTCGGGGTCGATCTCACCACGTTCGCTCCCCTGGGCGGAGGCTACTTGGCGGGTCTAGAGCCCACCAAACGAGAGGTTGCCGGACGGCAGCGGTATGGGGGTGTCGAGGTGGCGGCTTTTACCCCAGCGCAGCTTGCCGTGGCGGAGAAGATGGAAACATTTGGGAACGAGTGGGGGCACCCACCGGCCCAGCTGGCCATCGCATGGGTCATGTCGCGGCCTACGGTGGCTAACGTGGTCGTTGGGGCCGAGACCATCGCCGAGCTGGAGCAGAACGCCGGGGCCGCGGACCTCGCGCTGGAGCAATCGCAGCTCGACGCCTTGAGTGCGATCGAGGAAGTCCCCGCGGCGTTTCCCAGGCGGCGCCAATAGGGGGCCTGCACCTTCGTTTATAAAGAAGGGGCCACCAGCGATTACCAAAGGGCTCCACGCCTACGTAATGGGATGCGCTTCACAAGCAGGAGGGCCGCATGGCACTAGAGACAGGACTCTGGAAAGGCCATGAACTGGTAATCGGCGGGAAGGGCCTGGTGAGCCGGGACCTCTTCGTGGACGAGGAGCTCTACGAGATCGAGAAGGAGCGGGTGTTCGCCCGTTGCTGGCTCTTCGTGGGTCACGAGGACCAGATCCGCAAGCCCGGCGACTACTTCGTCTCGCGCATGGGGGAGGAGTCGGTGATCCTGAGCCGCGACCGGGACAACACGCCGGTGTTCACGTGTCCGTACCAACGGGTGGGGCTACGCGGGTGATGGGAGCCTGGTGGGCGTGCCGCGGTACAAGGACGCATACCGGGAGGAGCTGGACAAACGCCAGTGGGGGTTGGTAGAGGTCGCGCAGATGGAGAACTACAAAGGGACCATCTGGGCCACGTGGGACCCGAAGGCACCACCCTTCCTGGAATACGTAGGCGATATAGAGCCCTATATGAGCGTGTTCTTGAATAAGCCCGATGGGTCAGAGTCTGACCTGGAGGTGGTCGGCGGTATCCATAAGTGGAGGGTGGGGTCGAACTGGAAATGGGGCGCCGAGAACTTCATCGGCGATAGTTACCACGGCCGGCCCACTCACCGCTCCGTGGACTTGATTGGGAACATTCCAGGCGGAACCATGGGCCGCGGCCTGCGTCGGGAGAACCCTGACCAAGAGGTCTACATGAGCGTTTCGCACCATGGCTCCGGCTGGAGGACCGGACTACGCCTCTCAGACTACCCATACAGACCCAGCTTTCCAAACAACCCTGTGATAGACGAGTACTTGAAGGAGTCGTACGAGAAGCGCCAGAAGCTGCCAGTCGCGAAATCACGAGTGCTTGGCAACGGTGGGCACATCTTCCCAAACGGGACCTTCGGTGCCCAGCTTGGAATGGCGGTCTGGCACCCGCAGGGACCAGCGGAGATCGAGGTCTGGCGCTGGTATTACGTGGATAGAGACGCCCCTCCCGAGGTGAAAGACCTTTGGCGGCACTACTCCATACTCCACAGCGGACCCACCGGTATCCTCGAAAAGGACGATGCGGAGGCTTGGAGCTATGCCCAGAAGGCCAGTAGCGGCACCATCGCCCGCCGTTACCCGTACAACTACACCATAGGAGTTGGCCACGAGGAGCGGAATGGCCAGCATATGATGGGGGAGCACGGGCTCATGCTGCATGGTCTGGTCAGCGAGGGAGTCGCCGAGCAGAACCAGCGGGGCTTGTATGAGATGTGGGCTGAGCTCATGCACGGTAAGGAGTGGGACGAGATACGATCCAGCGGCGGGTGGTAACGCGCGAACGTTGTGCAGATTCAATATCTAGACAGAACCCATTCGGCCAGCTGTGACGGGCTGATCCGTCGGTTGGCTTGGATACGATCTAGCTCGGGGATGTTGCGATGACGCTCGAAACCGGAACTTGGAAGGGACAGACCTTGGTGGACCGGAAGAAGGGCTTGGTGAGCCGCGACATCTTCGTGGACCCGGAGCTCTACGCCATCGAGAAGGAGCGGGTGTTCGCCCGCTGCTGGCTCTTCGTGGGGTTCGAAGACCAGGTCCGCAAGCCGGGCGACTACTTCGTCTCTCGCATGGGGGAGGAGTCGGTAATCCTGAGCCGGGACCGGGACAACACGATTCACGTGTTCCTGAACTCGTGCCGCCACCGGGGCATGAAGGTATGCCGCTACGACGAGGGGAACACGCCGGTGTTCACGTGTCCGTACCACGGGTGGAGCTACGCGGGTGACGGGTCGCTGGTGGGCGTACCGCGGTACAAAGACGCGTACCGGGAAGAGCTGGACAAGAGCCAGTGGGGCCTCGTTGAAGTAGCGCAGATGGAGAACCACAAGGGCACTATCTGGGCTACGTGGGACCCCTTGGCTCCATCGCTCTACGAGTATATCGGCGACAACAAACCAGGGCTGGACCTTTTCTTGGACAGGCCTGACGGCACAGACCCCGACCACGAGGTGCTGGGCCTGTACAAGTGGACGTTGCCCTGTAACTGGAAGTTTGGTGCCGAGAATTTCTTGGGCGATGCCTACCACACGCGGCCCTCCCACCAATCGGTGGAGCTGGTGGGCACCAGCCCCGCTGGCGGACAAGGCCGCCGTCAAATAATCAGCGGGAACGCCCAGAGGCCTGGGTTCAGCATTTCGCACCACGGGTCTGGGCGTCTGGGGTTCTTTATCGCGTTGGGGGAGATGCAGTACGCCCTCGGTTACCAGAACGCTCCAGTGGTGGAGGACTACTTCAGGGACGCCTTCGAACGGCGCAAGAAGCAACCGGGGAATCGCTCCCGTTTCCAGGCCAGTCTTGGGAACATCTTCCCGAACACCACGCAGGGCACCCACGATAGCATGGCGGTGTGGCAGCCCAACGGCCCCGGCGAGACCGAGGTATCGCGCTGGTATTACGTGCAGCGCGACGCGCCCCCGGAGGTAAAGGACGTGCTGCGCCACTTCTACATGCGCTACGGTGGTCCGGCGGGCATGACCGAAGAGGACGACACGGAGAACTGGAACTACGTGCACAAGGCGAGCAAAGGCGTGATCGCGCGGCGCTACCCCTACAACTACGCCATGGGCATGGTCCGGGAACGGAGTGAGCATCCTCTGTTCAAAGAGTTTGGCCTGCCGTTGAACGGGGTGGTTACGGAATCAGGGCAAGCAGGCCCTGCGCCGAACGAGCAGAACCAGCGAGGCGCGTACTACTTTTGGACTAAGCTTATGGACGCGCAGAGCTGGTCTGACTTACGCGATAAAGGGCTGTGGCCTTAACGTCCATTGGCCGTGTCTGTAAGCCATCCCGATCCCTGGAACCTAGACGGAGGACCCGATGACCAATACGAACGATAGGAACGAACGGAATCGCCTGCTCATCGAAGAGTTCAGAAGCAACGAGGGCAAGGTCAGTGGGGGCTTCGCCGAACGGCCGTTGCTTCTTCTCTCCACCACGGGCGCGAAGACCCGACAGCAGCGTACCAATCCTTTGATGTACCTCCCGGACGGCGACCGCTGGCTCGTCTTCGCCTCGAAGGGTGGGGCTCCGACCAGCCCCGACTGGTTTCACAACCTCGTCGCCAATCCAACCGTCACCGTGGAGGTCGGCACGGAGGCTTTCGAGGCGGACGCCACGGTCGTAACCGGTGAGGAACGCGACCGGCTCTACGCCCAGCAGACGCAGCTGTACCCCATGTTCGCGGAGTACGAGCAAAGGACTACCCGCAAGATTCCGGTTGTAGCCCTCACTCGCAAGCGGTGAGGCCGGAGCACCGGCCGATGGTTGGCCCCAATGCAATAGGCAGCAGCATTTCGGATGGATAGGAGGGACCCATGACATACGGAGGGATGATCGCAGAGACAGTTCAGATAAGCGGCCACGGCGGCGATGCAATTGATAGCTACATCGCTCGGCCATCGGGAGAGGGCCCGTTTCCAGGGGTGATCGTGATTCACCACATGCCGGGTTGGGACGAGTGGAGCATCGAAGTGACGCGACGGTTCGCGCAACACGGCTACGCGGCCATATGTCCGAATCTTCACCACCGGGTCGGACCGGGGCCGCTCACGGAAGTGGTCCAGCGTGTCCGCGATGCCGGTGGCTCGCGTGACGACTACGTGGCCGGCGACATACAGGGAGCGCTTGACTACTTACGCTCGTTGCCGTTCAGCAGTGGCCCTGTGGGAGTCATTGGGTTCTGCTCGGGCGGCCGCGTTGCGTACATGGTGGGTTGCAAGGTCCCTGGCATAGACGCCGCGGTGGACTGCTGGGGCGGAAACGTAATCGCTCCCCCAGACCGTATTACCGAGAACCAACCCGTGGAGGTCATTGGCATGACGCCCGACCTGGCCTGTCCACTGTTGGGCATTTTCGGCAACGACGACCAGAACCCAGACCCTGAGCAGGTGAACAAGACCGAGGCTGAGCTCAAGAAACACAACAAGTCGTACGAGTTCCATCGCTACGACGGGGCCGGCCACGGGTTCTTCGGATGGGAGCGCCCTTCGTATCGGCCCGAGCAGGCGGTGGACGCATGGCAGAAGGTCTACGCGTTCTACGAGCGCCACCTAACGGCGCCTGCAAAAGGGGAAAAGGCCTCCGTAAAAGCTTGATGCCAGATTCCCGTCAAAGGAACAGGTGAACCTCCATGGCGCTTTTAGAGCTGCAAGACCAATACGTCACGGTGAACGGCCAACGCATCCGTTATCTGGAGTCGGGCACCGGCCGGCCGACCTTGGTACTCCATGCACTGAACCCGCGTAGCTGCGCGGAGGAGGCGCTGAAGAGCATGGACGCCTACACAAAGGCCGGCTGCCACATCTTCGCGCTGGACATGCCCGGATGGGGCCTGTCCGAGGGACCGAAGGACGGGCGCTACCACTTTTCCCTCTGGATTGAAGGCGTGAAGGGCTTCTGCGACGCGCTGAAGCTGGAGCGGGTGGATATCGTCGGCAGGACGATGGGGGGTTGGGTGGCGGTGCTCTTCGCCCACCAGTACCCGGAGCGGGTAGGGCGGCTGGTGTTGTTCAACAACGCGGGACTGAACCCCAGGCCACCCCTGACCTATAGCAACCTCAGCACCATGCCGGAGCTGGATGTGTTGCGTAACGCCTACCAAGATGATGCCGTGGCGGACCGTGTTTATCAGCGACTGCATCAACCGGGCAAGGTGGAGGGGTTCAAGGCATTGTTGGACTACGTGCTCGACCCGCAGGTGCGCGAAGAGTGGAGCCTGCGGCAACGGCTGCCCGAGATGCAGACGCCGATGCTATTCGCCATGCGGGACAGCGCCGGAGAGATGGCCACGCAATACGCCATCGAAGGGTTCAACTTTGCGCCGCGGGCCCAACTGTTCGTCACGAAAGGGACCGGCGACGGTGACACGGCGGAGTCGGAGCTGGAGTACGCGGCCATCGCGTTCTTGACGGCGGCGGACGCCGGTACGCGATAGGCACAGCCGCTGCCTGCCGCAACACGGGCCACGCGCTCTATTTGGGCGTTCCGGAGTTAGGATCGGTCCGTTTCCGCCGAGAGATATTGACACCCGTTGAAGCGATGTGGCCGGCACCGTCGCCGTGCTACCATTCGCACCGATCAGACGGTTCAACTTTGGTACAGGAGGGACGCTAAGTGGCAGACCAAGAGATTGGACTATTCGAGGCAATCTACACCCAACGGGCCATTCGCAGCTTCAAGCCCGACCCCATACCCGAAGAGACGCTGCGGAAGGTCGTCGAGGCGGCAACGAAGGCGCCGAGCGGAGGCAACAGCCAGCCGTGGGCATTCATCGTCGTGCAAGACCGCAAGACAGTGTCGGCGATCGCGGAGTACGCCAAGCAGGGGTTTGCCCAAATGTACGAACGGGCGCTGGCCCGCGCGAAGCCGGGCGACTCGCCTCCGTTCCCTCGCTTGAAGCCACTGGTGGACAACTTCGAGCAGGTCCCGGCGATCGTTTTCCCGTGCCTGGTCCGTCCGCCAGGGTCCACGGGAGGCGGTGGCGGCACGATGGCGGGTGCGTCTATCTACCCCGCGGTGCAAAACCTTCTGCTCGCCGCCCGTGGCCTCGGCCTCGGCGCGGCCATCACCGGCCTGGCGATGGGTTTTCAGGACGACGTAAAGAAGCTCTTGGACGTGCCGGAAAATGTGGACCTGATGGCCTTGGTGCCGATGGGATTCCCCGACACGGAGCACTACGGCAAGACGACGCGTAAGCCGGTGAACGAGGTGCTGCACTGGGAGGGCTGGGGAAACCTCCGTGACTAGCGCGCTGGGGTGGGCAGCCTCCACGTCAGAACCGAGACGCGGCCAGCTCGACTATCCACGTGTTCGGTATCCCCAGGCACCATGCCACGCCATTGGAGGCAATCATGACCACTGATCAGCAGCTGACTGTGACCGGGTTCATCATCGCCTTGGTGGAGGGCGCTTACCGTTCTGTCGGGCGTGCCGTGGACGGACTGGCTGAAGCGCAGCTCTACCACCAGCCGTCGTCCGATACCAATTCGATAGCCTGGCTGGCCTGGCATATGAACCGCTGGAAGGACCGGCAGAGCGCCACCATGGCCGGTGAGGCCGAGGTGTGGACCAGCGCTGGATGGGCCGAACGGTTTGGGGCATTGCCCCTGAGCGGACCGGCATGGGCGATACCTCAGCGCAGGTGACATCCTTTCGGCCGCCACGAGACCTGCTGTTTGGGTACGTGGATGCTGCCCACCAGGCCTTCGTCGAGCGCGTAGGCCGTTTGGGCCCAGCGGACTTAGACCGCGTCGTGCCCTACATGCCTAACGTAGAGCCGCGACCCATATGGCGAGTGTTCCAGAGCATCTGCTCCGACGTCGGCAGCCACACCGGCCAGATTGCCTACTTACGAGGTCTCATCACGGGCAAAGGATGGTCAGCCGCCTAGTCGGCGGCGGGTACATCGTGCTCCGGGGCCGAAGAGAGGCCCCTCTATACCTCTACGGGCCTCAGTAATGTGCCAATTTCTTCCCGCAATTTCGATGACTCTTGGTGCCCGTGGCCATTGACAGCGTGTGCCACCGCCGCCGAGACCAAGTCTTCCCTTTGGTCCACGGGCCCCATGATTACAAGCTGGCAATTCTTCTCGCTAGGCAAGTCCGCGCAGGAGGTATCTTCAAAAAGTGTGTAAACTGTTAGCAACCAGCAAAAGTGGGACACATTGGGAGCCGAGAGATCAGGGGCTGGATGGAGGTCTGGCGAGCTCCCTGAGGGCCCTGTTGTAGCGTCGTCGCCGTTCGGTGGTTTGAGCCTTCACCTCCTTCCTGCGTTGTAGGATCTCTTGCCGTCTTCCCTTGAGCACGTCTGATGGTGTCACGTTGCCCAGAGCCTTGTGATAGCGCCGGTAGTTGTAGTAGCTGACGAAGGCCGCGATAGCAGCCTCAAGGTCGGCGGGCAACTCATAAGGCACCTGGTTGACGTCCCGTTTGATGGTCTGGTGGTAGCGCTCCAGCTTCCCGTTGGTCTGAGGGTGGAAAGGAGTTGCTAGGATGTGCTTGATGCCAACCATCCCCAGGTAGTCCCTGAATGCTCTTGAGACATAGCCTGGACCGTTGTCACTCAGCAGCCTGGTGCGGTCTGTGACTGGAACTTGGTCCATGCTGGTCGTGTCCACAGCATCCTGGACCACCTCGATGAAGGAGTCGGCCGTCATATCTTGCTGAAGCCTGTGAGCCAGGATGAAGCGGGAGTAGTCGTCCATAACGGTGACCAGGTAATAGTAGCCCCACCCAACCACCCTGAAGTATGAGGCATCGGTGGCCCACATCTGGTGAGGTCCTGTGGTCTTGCGGTGGCACTCCTTCCCCGCGGCCAACCGCATCTCAGGCCTCTTCACTAGGCCCTCCCTGCCCAGGATACGGTAGACGCTGGACTCTGAGACTGAGAAGCCCTGGTTGTCGGTGATCCCCGCGGCCAGCTGACGGCAGCTCAGCTCTGGCATCTCCCTGGCTGATAACAGGACTGAGCGTTCTTCCTGAATAGTAAGACGGTTCCATGGTGGCTGATCGCCTCCTGGTCGGTCCTCAAGTCCTTGTTGGTCTTGGCGTCTGAGCCACCGGTAGTAGGTGCTCTTAGGGATGCCCAGCTCTCTGAGGACCTTTCGCTTGGGGAGGGGAGACGAGGATACTTTGGTAACTACCTCTGCCTTCTCCGGGGCGCTCATCCGCTGGTACCGGTGGCGTCCTGGGGCATGGGGATGGCCGTTTTTTTGAGACGGTACGCCTCCAGCGACAGATCGGCCACTAGCTCCTTGAGTTCCCCGTTCTCTCGCTTGAGTTGCCCTACCTCATGCTGAGTGGCGTCCCGAACCGAGTCACGGGTCAACCTCTCCTTGCCCGCCTCCATGAACTCTTTGGTCCACGAGTAGTAGGAGTGGGGCTTGATCCCCTCCCGCCGGCACAGGTCGTTGACTGTGACCTCGCGGCGGAAGCCCTCCAGAACAATTCGGATCTTCTCTTCGGGGGTGTACTTACGTCGGGCAGCCGCCTTCACTGTGCGGACGAAAGACCTGGTCTGCTCGCTTCGTTCCTCGGCGGCCTCTGCTTTGCTTACTTCTAATTGGGACACATCTGCTCCTTTCTGTGGGTAGCTCTACCCTCATTTCAGGAGCTCACACCACCCTCCGACTCTCGGGTTTTCCTACCCTTATATGTGTCCCATTATCGCTGACGGTCTACACAGGCGGTAAGGCGGTGATTACTCCTATCCGAGTCCTCATCGTCGACGACCAACGTATGTTTCGAGAGGGTATCCGTGCCCACCTGGAACAGGAACCAGATATCCAAATGGTAGGAGAAGCAGCCTCGGCGGAACAGGCGCTAGACCAGATCCCTCAGACCTACCCGAGCATTGTGGTCCTGGACATCCGTCTACCGGGGACATCAGGGATCGAAACGGCGCGGCTTATGAGGCAGCGATGGCCAGATTTGAAAATCCTGATCCTTACGGGGTATGACTTCGAACAGTATGTTCGTGCTACCGTGCGGATAGGAATCCAGGGCTACCTCTTGAAGGACGCTCCGCAGGAGGCCCTAACCGAGGCGATTCGCACGGTAGCCGGGGGAGAGGTAGCGCTCCCGCCCACCGTCGCAACCAAGCTACTGCGGAGCTACGCGGTTGATGCGCTAAGACCCCGCGACGTCGCTCCCGGCGAGCTAACAGTACGAGAGCTTGAAGTGCTTGAGCTAATGCATGAGGGGCATCGGAACGCTGAAATTGGGGACCGTCTTAGCATCTCCGCAAGGACGGTCGAAGGACACGTCAGCAATATCATCGCAAAGCTGGGCGCCCAGACCAGGACAGAGGCCGTTCGTCTAGCACTCGAGGGGAGGTTGATCAAATAAACCGCCCCAGTTGACCCTATCCGCGGACTAAACGGCTAACGCCATAGCCAAAGCAAAATGTTGTAAAGGAAGATGCGTCTCGCCGACGGAGAGGGACTCCACATGGCTCAAGGCGACGGCTACTCGTAGCGGAGGGCCTCGGCCGGGTAGATCTTGGCGGCTTGCCTAGCGGGAAGGAACGTGGCCAGCAGGGAGAAGGCGTAGGTCAGTACCAGGATTACCGCTACCTGCCCCCAAGGGATCACAAATCGCAGTGTCTCGATGCCCTCCTGGTCCTTGATATCGTTATAGGCTTGCCAGCCCAGGACTATGCCCAAGGTAGTCCCGATAAGTATCCCCAGTAACGCAACGAAGGACGACTCCAGGAGAAAGCTGAGCTGGATCATGCTGCGCCGATAGCCGATGGCCCGCAGCACTCCGATCTGCTGGCGCCGCTCCACCACCGCCCTCGTGCTGACGACGCCAATCGCGGCGACTCCCACCACGAGTCCCAAGGCCATGAAACCGATGAAGAGCCGCCCGAAAGTGCGTCCCGCTTCCGTCTCCTTGTCCAGCTCCTCCTGGCCGACCTCGGCATTCATGCCGTGCTCCAGGAAGGACGCTTCCAGACGCTTGGCCACGTTGGAGGCCTCTACGCCCTGCGCCAGCTTGAACCTGTAATTCGTGATGGGCACGTCAAAGGGCGCCAAGTTGTCTACGACAGCCTTCGAGGTAATCATCGTTCCGGAGTTTCCATGGACGCGGTCCATCACGGCGATCACCGTAAGCGGGACTATCTCTCCGGTCAGGGGTTCTCGGGCCTCGATTTCGACGGGTGACATCGTCTCGTCCTTGTAGAAGACGCCCTCCAATATCGGCTCGATTTCATCGTCACTTGACGTGACGCCCTTGCTGGTGGCGACTAGATTGCCGCCGACCACGGCCAGACCGGGACTGTCGATCAGGGCCTGCCACACCTCTTCGGCGGTGGTCCCATAGCCTTCGGCGATCAGCTTGAACTGGTACTCCGTGGCCCTCAGGTAGTCGTCGTTGGCGGCTAGCAAGCCCACGCCATCCCATCGTTGGCTCTTGCCGTCCTCCTGCCGGACCTGAACGCCCACGCCCGTAAACCCTCCGATAGCTTCGAACTCTTCAATGCGAAGCTCCGGGTCCTCAACGATCTTCTGTCGTATGTCCTCAATCGGGGTGTTGGCGTTCACCCGGCCATTGACATCCCATCCTCCTAACGCGGTATCACCGTCGGAGAACTGGGTGCTGAAGACCTCGGTCAAGATCGACATGACCATCAGCGTGAAGATGACCAGCGCGAACATGGCCAGGGTCAGGCCGGTGCGGACCTTGTTGCTCATGGGGTAGGCAACCGCCGTCACCAGGACCGGGCGGAGCTTGCCGACACGGCCGGTAGCGAAGCTCAGGCCTCTCACGAGCAGATCGGCGTTGTACATGATCGACCAGACAGCGGCGGTCACCATGAAAATGCCGGAAACGAACATCATGTCGAAGTCGCCTTGGAGGCCATCAATGAAATCGGGAAAGGGGCCGGAGGGCAACGTCCAGAAGGCCAACATCACGACGCCAACGAAGGTAAACGCCATCCGGTCGACCAGATCTGGCCGCCGCTCAACTTTGCCGGTCAGGAAAGGCAACGCCATGGCCGCACCGATGATCAGCAGCGCTATCGAGATGATCATGGAGAGTACGTCTACCGTCACGACCGCGTACGGCAGAAGCGCCACGCCGCTCAACAGTATCAGGATGCCGAACAGCTCCAGCCGCACGCGAAATCTGCCAGCCAGCGTCCTGAGCGTGAGGCCAAGGCCTAGGATCGTCAACGAGACTCCGCCGGTGAATATCGATAGCCGCTCAGGGCCTGCCACTCCCCACCAGATCACCAGCAGCCCAACGATGACCGTAAGCCAGCCCCTCAGGAGATAGGGCCATGCGAAGCGAAACAGCGCCGCGCCGATTTCAATGATCCAGACGATGGCGACCACCCAGATAAAGGCAAGCAGGTAGCCGGCGAAGCGCCCCCACCTTCTTCGCACCAGCGACCCGACGCTGCGGAGAAGGAGGATGGCCGGGTGCACAAGGGCCCTCAGCACAAGCAAGAGCCGCTGCCGGAGCGTCGCTTCGCCCCTGATCACGATGGCCTCGGGAAGGTTCCGGATCGCCGAGACGATGTTCAGGCGGCTGACCCTGTAGGCGGAGCTCGCGACCGTGGCGAATGTGATGACCATGCCAAGGCAGTAGGAGACGATGATCGTGCGCAACTCGAAGTGGACTGACAACGAAAAGTCCGCATCGAAGCTCGCGAAAACCCGGTTTATTACCACGACTATCGTGGCACTCACCGCCAACCCTAGGACTACCCCTACCGCGGCGGACGCCAGCGCATAGGCGGTCCCCTCGAAGGTGAACATCTGGACCAAATGGCTTCGCTTGGCGCCCACGGCCCTCGCCATGCCCATTTCGGACCTGCGCGCCGCCGCCAGCAAGATAAAGATGAGGAATATCAGGAGGATACCCACGGTAATTGAGAAGAGGGAGAAGACCAGGAAGAACGTCGTAACGAAACTCCCGGCGTCATCGGCGAAGCCTAGGAAACGCCGCTTGACCTCGAATACCCTGAACTCCGCTAGCTCTTCAAACAGCGTTAGGGTCTCGCGCTCGACCTCCTGCAGCTCATCATCGTCTTCGAGCACGTTGAGGACCACATCGCTGATGTCCTCGTCGGCCAGGAGGCTCACAAGCTCGTTGCTCAGCTCCTCACGCACAAGCTCACGCCGCAGCTCCCGCACGTCTTCGCGTAGCTGCTCACCAAGGTTCTCTTCCTCCACCTCCAGGGCCGCGAGCACCACCTCCTGGTCCAGCAGCGACTTGAGCCTTAACGCGACCTCCCTGTCGCTGAAGAGCACCCTTAGCTCTTTTGTCACTTCCTTGCTCACCCGGGCGCCCTCTACTGCGTCCCCGCGGTTGGATACGACTATGCTGTTGATCTCTCCACGTCTATCGAAGATCTCTTGCATGCGCTCCAGCGTCATCAGCAGCGTCGGGTCCCTGCCGGCAAGCCCACCGCGCTCGACGATGCCCTTCACCGTTACCGACAGACGTTCGCCACCGACGAACAACTCAATCTCGTCACCGACCACGGCCTCCAACTCGTCGGCGGCTTTGTCGTTGATGAGAACCTCGCCTGACCCCAGGACACCTAGCGTGATCTCCTGCCCCGAGGTCAGCTCGAATTGGCCAAACCCCTGCATAAGGTCCGGCTGGAGCCCGACCACGCGTAGGAACCCCTCGTTCCGTTTGCTCCGCTGGTTCACGGATGGGACCGCCTGCGCAAGCTGGGGGGCCAGGCCGTCGATGGTGTCCAGGTCAGCCAGCTCTTGCTGGAGTTGTCGGAAGCGTTCATAGGGGAAGGAGCGGTTGGCGAAGCTGTCGTCCGCGTCGGCACGAGCGGGGAATATGATCTCGTCTATGGTCTTCAGCGACCGTAACGTGTCGTCTCGGATAGAGACGCTGAGCGTATCTCCGGTACCAAATGCCGCGGAGACGATTAAGGTGCTGAGCATCACGCCGATTATGATGAGCACTGTCTGGCCGAGCCGGCGGCGGATTGGCCGCAACCCCAGCTTTAGCATGATGCGATTCCGGAGCGCCATCACCAGGACCACCGCCATGCCCGCCAGGAAGACGGCCAGCAGGAAGACCATCACTACGTTCATGGAGAGGCCGAAGAGTTCTTTCATCTACTTTGCAGGGTCTTCAGAGTGTGACTCGGCATCCGCCGCGGTCTCCCGGCCGGTCCCGTCGTCAGCGATCTGTCCGTCACGCATGTTTACGATCCGGTGTGCCCGCGCTCCAACATCGTGCGCGTGGGTGACCATGACAAAGGTCTGACCGTTGGTACGATTGAGCTCCACCATGAGGTCAACGATCTCACCGGCGGTCTCGCTGTCGAGGTCGCCCGTAGGCTCATCAGCCCATACGATGGCGGGTTGGTTCACCAGCGCCCGGGCGATGGTCACGCGCTGCCGCTGACCTCCCGAGAGCTGGCCGGGGACGTGGTGCGCCCTGTCGCCTAGGCCGACGATGTCAAGCATCTCCATGGCTCTCCTGCGGGCCTCCGCGGCCCCTGTGCCGGACACCAGAAGGGGCATTTCCACGTTCTCTACCGAGCTGAGAACGGGTAGGAGATTGTATAGCTGAAAGACGAAGCCCATATGGCGGGCCCGGTAGTCGCTCCGTACGTCGTCGGACAGGTCGTGCAGGGCCACGCCGTCGATCAGGATGTCGCCCGAGTCAACGCTGTCCAGCCCGGAGAAGCAGTTGAGTAGCGTCGTCTTCCCGCAGCCGCTGGGTCCCATGATCGCCACTATCTCGCCCCGCTCAACGCTCAGGTCGACTCCCCGAAGCGCGCGCACCTTCACCGTGCCGGTGTCGTAGGTCTTGTGGGCTCCGCTGGCCTCGACGATTATGTCTCGCATCTATCCGTCCTCCCATCTACGCTAGGCGGATTATTGGGTAAATCAAGCCACTTGTGCATCAGCCATAAGGCCCAGAGGCGACTGGGTAATAAGGACTAGGGACCAAGGTGAAAATAGATCTCAGGGTTGGCGAGTGAGACAAATCAGTCATGTCTACCATGACCGCACATGCTCGCACATGCGGCTCAACAACCGCAAGCTGTCTTTAGACCTGGAGGGTTGCAACCTTGAACGGCCTGCCGCAACGCCCAATGCACTATGCCGCGCCAGAAGGCACTGCAGCAGTTTAAGTAGGTGGAGTTCATCCCTTCTGAGTCTCCATCGAGAATAGCATTAGCTTTTTGAGCTTGATGGAATGGGCGACGGCATTCGTGAGTGATACCACCTTGGCTTCCGTCGGGGATGGTGCCTTGCTTGGGTCCAGGCAGTGTGATATGGGTAATTCCGGTTAAAGCGCATCGCGGGAACGAGAACCGTTCTCGCACAGGAACTGGGATAGAAGGAGGGTCATGGCAGCGACCGGTACGACGCTTACATGGGCTATCGGGACGAATCCTTGCCTCGGGTCCTTGCGGGAGGGGAAGCTGGCGCCCGGCGGCGTCCGACTTGTGCAAGTGCCTGTCCCCAATATCGTTGCCGCGTTCAGGCGCATGTGCCGCACCCTTGAGTTCGGCGTCTCCGAGATGTCCATCGTCACGTACTTCGCGGCACGACAGTACGGCTTGCCGGTCACCGCGATACCGGTCTTTCCACTCGTCCGTTTCCTCCACGAGGCCATCTCTTACAACGTCAACTCGGGCGCGCAGAGGCCAAAGGATTTCGAAGGCAAAAAGGTGGGAGTTCGGTCCCATACCCTGACGCCCGGCGTCTGGGCAAAGGGAATCCTTGCCCACGAGTATGGCGTGGACCTCGCCAAGGTGACCTGGGTTGTGAACGACGAAGAGCATATCGTACAGTGTCACGACGATACACTGGCCAACGTCATTCGCAACATCGGCGCCGATCTCGGCAGGGTGCTGGCGGAAGGTGAACTTGCGGGCGGACTATCGGTGCAGACTGAGTCGCCCCACGTCCGACCACTGCTTGCCGACCCGTAAGCCGCCGCGCTTGGGTCCTACAGACGCACCGGCGTGCGTCCTTTCATCCACACCATCGTCATCCGGGACTCGGGCCTGGCCGAGATGCCGGGTTTCGGCAGGGTACTATTCGAGGCCTGCAAGGCGTCAAAAGCCGAATGGCACGAGGCATCCGGCGCACCCGAAGCCCACGAGGATGATCAGGACCCCATGCCTTGCGGCATAACCAGCGCTCGACCGGCACTCGAAACACTGATGCGTCTTTCCATCGAGCAAGAGGTCCTACACGGACCCCTCGATTTGGACGAGCTCTTCCCTGGCAGCCTCGACTGAACCACCCTGGTGGCTGAGGAGGCCAAATGATGACGGCGGCAAGCAAAGGGATCACGCGTTACGTCCGCTACACGCACCGCGGCGAGACGTCCTATGGGACCCGTGATGGTGACGTAATCCATCGCCTTGCAGGCGACCTTTTCTCGGACCCTCAGCTGTCGGGCGGAACTGTCGCGGTCAAGGATGTGAAGCTCGAGGTACCCGTAGACCCGTCACGCGTGAAAAAAGTCATCGGCCTGACGGGGCAGTGGTCCAACCCTCCCAAATATGCGCCGCATCCGCGTCTCTTCGCCATGCTCCCCACCACGCTTCTAGCGAACGGTGAAGACGTTGAGATCCCGGCCGAGTGCCACCATATCCACCATGAAGGTGAGCTAGTAGTCATCATTGGCCGGCGCACGCCGCGTTTTCTCTCAGTGGACGAAGCAGCGGGCTACGTCTTCGGTGTGACTGTAGGCAATGATATCGCCGACCAGACGTGGTACCGCGAGCAAGATGGGGTCGATGCGCCTTCACGATTGATCTCGAAGGCGCCTGATACGTGGGCATCACTCGGCTCTGAAATCGTCTCCGGCATCGATTACAACGACCTAGCCCTTGAGGTGCGCCTGAACGGCCAGCTCGCTATACAGGCGCGGACGAGCGAAATGAACAACAGCGTCGCGGAGACGATCAGCTATCTGACGGAGTACACCACCCTTGAGCGTGGCGATGTTATCTTTATGGGTACACCTACGCCGAACTCCGCCCTCAGAGAGATGAAAGCAGGCGACGTCGTGGAGGTGGAGCTCGAGGGGGTCGGCTTGCTGCGAAACCGCCTCGTCGATGCCCCCATGCCGGCGCTCACCTTTCCGATGCCGGCGCCGAAAGTTGGCCAGGTCGTTTCGTCATCGATAGTTTGCTATGTACGCTATACCGACGCCAGTGGGACCTCGTACGGCATCCTTGAGGGCGAGAGTATCCGCCAGCTAGATGGCGATCTGTTCTCGCAGTCCCAGCCGACGGGCAAGACGGTCCGTGTGGCAGATGTAAGGCTCGAAGTTCCTGTCGACTCCGATAAGGTGCAGAAGGTGGTCGGTGTGGACGACGCCTATAACAACCCAGATGCTGCTCCGAGGACCGCCTCCCATCCGCGGTGGTTCGCAAAGCTGCCTACGGCCATCAACCAGCAAGAGGCAGTCGTCGACTTGCCGGAGCACGCCACGGACCTAAACGCCGAGGGCGGGCTGGTGATTATCATCGGGCGGGAGGGCCGCCACATCGCCGTCGATGACGCCTTCGACTACGTTTTCGGCGTCACCATTGGCAACGACTGGAGCGAAAACACCTGGTCCCAGGAGCGCAAAGGAGTCCAGGAACCGTCCCGACTCATCGCGAAGTCGATGGACAGCTGGGCCTGCCTGTACACCACCATCGTCAGGGGCCTGGATTTCAGCGATCTCGGCATCGAAGTCCGCCTGAACGGCGAACTCGCTGCAAAGGGGCGCACGAGCTCGATGGTCAACAGTGTACCGAAGCTCATCGCCTACATCAGCCACTTCGTCACCTTGAAGCCTGGCGACGTCACCTACACCGGCGCCGTCGCATCGCCGAGCCTGCCTGGCACCAGGCGTCCCATGCAGGACGGCGACGTGGTCGAGGTATCCATTGAGAAGATCGGCACGTTACGTAACCGCGTCGCGGCCATGGCCGCCCGGGGCAAGTCATACTTGCCGCCTCAAGAGAAGGCGCATCTCAATTTACGACCAACGGGGTCTCGCTAAACGCGCTTCGACGTCGGTCCTTCGTTGATCACGAGCAATCGCGGGACGTGAAAGAGTGTAGACCGTCAGCGATAATGGGACACATATAAGGGTAGGAAAACCCGAGAGTCGGAGGGTGGTGTGAGCTCCTGAAATGAGGGTAGAGCTACCCACAGAAAGGAGCAGATGTGTCCCAACTAGAAGTAAGCAAAGCAGAGGCCGCCGAGGAACGAAGCGAGCAGACCAGGTCTTTCGTCCGCACAGTGAAGGCGGCTGCCCGACGTAAGTACACCCCCGAAGAGAAGATCCGAATTGTTCTGGAGGGCTTCCGCCGCGAGGTCACAGTCAACGACCTGTGCCGGCGGGAGGGGATCAAGCCCCACTCCTACTACTCGTGGACCAAAGAGTTCATGGAGGCGGGCAAGGAGAGGTTGACCCGTGACTCGGTTCGGGACGCCACTCAGCATGAGGTAGGGCAACTCAAGCGAGAGAACGGGGAACTCAAGGAGCTAGTGGCCGATCTGTCGCTGGAGGCGTACCGTCTCAAAAAAACGGCCATCCCCATGCCCCAGGACGCCACCGGTACCAGCGGATGAGCGCCCCGGAGAAGGCAGAGGTAGTTACCAAAGTATCCTCGTCTCCCCTCCCCAAGCGAAAGGTCCTCAGAGAGCTGGGCATCCCTAAGAGCACCTACTACCGGTGGCTCAGACGCCAAGACCAACAAGGACTTGAGGACCGACCAGGAGGCGATCAGCCACCATGGAACCGTCTTACTATTCAGGAAGAACGCTCAGTCCTGTTATCAGCCAGGGAGATGCCAGAGCTGAGCTGCCGTCAGCTGGCCGCGGGGATCACCGACAACCAGGGCTTCTCAGTCTCAGAGTCCAGCGTCTACCGTATCCTGGGCAGGGAGGGCCTAGTGAAGAGGCCTGAGATGCGGTTGGCCGCGGGGAAGGAGTACCACCTCAAGACCACAGGACCTCACCAGATGTGGGCCACCGATGCCTCATACTTCAGGGTGGTTGGGTGGGGCTACTACTACCTGGTCACCGTTATGGACGACTACTCCCGCTTCATCCTGGCTCACAGGCTTCAGCAAGATATGACGGCCGACTCCTTCATCGAGGTGGTCCAGGATGCTGTGGACACGACCAGCATGGACCAAGTTCCAGTCACAGACCGCACCAGGCTGCTGAGTGACAACGGTCCAGGCTATGTCTCAAGAGCATTCAGGGACTACCTGGGGATGGTTGGCATCAAGCACATCCTAGCAACTCCTTCCCACCCTCAGACCAACGGGAAGCTGGAGCGCTACCACCAGACCATCAAACGGGACGTCAACCAGGTGCCTTATGAGTTGCCCGCCGACCTTGAGGCTGCTATCGCGGCCTTCGTCAGCTACTACAACTACCGGCGCTATCACAAGGCTCTGGGCAACGTGACACCATCAGACGTGCTCAAGGGAAGACGGCAAGAGATCCTACAACGCAGGAAGGAGGTGAAGGCTCAAACCACCGAACGGCGATGACGCTACAACAGGGCCCTCAGGGAGCTCGCCAGACCTCCATCCAGCCCCTGATCTCTCGGCTCCCAATGTGTCCCACTTTTGCTGGTTGCTAACACTCAAGGAGCTAGTGGCCGATCTGTCGCTGGAGGCGTACCGTCTCAAAAAAACGGCCATCCCCATGCCCCAGGACGCCACCGGTACCAGCGGATGAGCGCCCCGGAGAAGGCAGAGGTAGTTACCAAAGTATCCTCGTCTCCCCTCCCCAAGCGAAAGGTCCTCAGAGAGCTGGGCATCCCTAAGAGCACCTACTACCGGTGGCTCAGACGCCAAGACCAACAAGGACTTGAGGACCGACCAGGAGGCGATCAGCCACCATGGAACCGTCTTACTATTCAGGAAGAACGCTCAGTCCTGTTATCAGCCAGGGAGATGCCAGAGCTGAGCTGCCGTCAGCTGGCCGCGGGGATCACCGACAACCAGGGCTTCTCAGTCTCAGAGTCCAGCGTCTACCGTATCCTGGGCAGGGAGGGCCTAGTGAAGAGGCCTGAGATGCGGTTGGCCGCGGGGAAGGAGTGCCACCGCAAGACCACAGGACCTCACCAGATGTGGGCCACCGATGCCTCATACTTCAGGGTGGTTGGGTGGGGCTACTACTACCTGGTCACCGTTATGGACGACTACTCCCGCTTCATCCTGGCTCACAGGCTTCAGCAAGATATGACGGCCGACTCCTTCATCGAGGTGGTCCAGGATGCTGTGGACACGACCAGCATGGACCAAGTTCCAGTCACAGACCGCACCAGGCTGCTGAGTGACAACGGTCCAGGCTATGTCTCAAGAGCATTCAGGGACTACCTGGGGATGGTTGGCATCAAGCACATCCTAGCAACTCCTTTCCACCCTCAGACCAACGGGAAGCTGGAGCGCTACCACCAGACCATCAAACGGGACGTCAACCAGGTGCCTTATGAGTTGCCCGCCGACCTTGAGGCTGCTATCGCGGCCTTCGTCAGCTACTACAACTACCGGCGCTATCACAAGGCTCTGGGCAACGTGACACCATCAGACGTGCTCAAGGGAAGACGGCAAGAGATCCTACAACGCAGGAAGGAGGTGAAGGCTCAAACCACCGAACGGCGACGACGCTACAACAGGGCCCTCAGGGAGCTCGCCAGACCTCCATCCAGCCCCTGATCTCTCGGCTCCCAATGTGTCCCACTTTTGCTGGTTGCTAACAAACCCTTACGTCTGAACACTCGCTTACTGGTTGGGCAGCCAGCAAACTGGTCTTTGCCTTGGCGGCCATGGTTTGCTGCTTCTTTGGCACCAGCAAGGGATTTCTCCTAGGGATTCGACACTTATCACCGATGTATTACCTCTCCCGGACGGTTACTATCCCTTACGGTTCACGTTATCTACAGCCTCTTTAGCGAGGATTCCGCCTGGTAGTAGGAAACGATGTGATGACGACCGATCGAAAATCAGAGGGACAGATCTCCGTGGTCTTGGTGGACGACCATGAACCCATGCGCGCCGGCCTTCGATCGCTGCTAAGCAGTGACGAGACAATCACCGTGGTGGGGGAGGCCAATACGGAAAGCGAAGCCGTTTCAATGATCAGCGAGCTTCAGCCCGATGTGGCCACACTGGACATCCGGCTACGCCAAGGTACCGGGGTTGGGGCCAGTCGAACTCTCCGCGCACTCTCCTTGCCCACCAAGGTGTTGATCCTCACCGCCTACGACGATGGTCCTTACATCGCTGCCTCACTCAATGCGGGGGTCGCCGGCTATCTCCTAAAGACCGTGTCCCAGGGCGAATTGACTCGAGCCATTCACGATGCCTCCGCGGGGACATTCGTTTGCGCTCGAGAGGTCGCCACAAAGGTTGCCAGCATGATTAGAGGTGGTCTCGTTTGTCTGAACAGCGCTGCCCGGTTTGATAAGTGGAATCACGCTGCCGTGCGTTAGGCCGCCGCGGACTCGGCAGGCGCTCTGTCAAAGAACTGGTCCGGCGTCATTCCCCCAAGGCTCGAATGGGGCCGTCCGGCATTGTAAAACTCGAAGTACCGCCCGAGTCCAGTTCTGGCTTCCGGGACCGATTCGTAGGCTCTCAGGTACACCTCCTCGTACTTGACGCTCTTCCACAGCCGTTCGACGAACACATTATCCTTCCAGCTTCCCTTCCCGTCCATGCTGATCTGGATCCCATTGGCTTTCAGCAGGCCGGTGAAGGCGTCACTTGTGAACTGGCTTCCCTGATCTGTGTTGAATATCTCCGGCGCGCCGTGGCGTCCCAGGGATTCTTCGAGCGCCTCCACGCAGAAGTCTGCGTCCATTGTGACCGATACCCGCCAGGCCAGCACCTTGCGGCTATGCCAGTCCATCACTGCGGCTAGGTACACGAACCCCCTGGCCATCGGAATGTACGTGATATCCATTGCCCACACCTGGTTGGGCCTGCTCACCTCAAGCCCGCGCAGCAGGTACGGATACACCGTATGGCCGGGCCGTCGCCGGCTGGTGTTGGGCTTGCGGTACAGCGCCTCGATGCCCATCCGCCGCATCAGTGTGGCGATGTGCCTACGCCCGGAGGAGAGTCCCTCCTGGCGGAGCAGGCCTCGCATCATCCTACTGCCTGCAAACGGATACTCAAGGTGCAGCTCATCGATGCGGCGCATCAGTCCGAGACCGGCTTCGCCCACCGGCCGTGGCCGGTAGTAGATGCTCCCGCGGCTGATGCCCACTGCCTTTGCCTGGCGGGCGAGAGGCAGCTTGTGATCACGGTCGATCATCGCCTTGCGCCCGGCAATCCCGCCTTCGTGAGCGCGGCCTCTAAAAAATCGTTCTCCAACGCAAGCTCACCGATCTTAGCGTGAAGGACCTTCATATCTACCGGCTTTTCAGCCTGCCCTGTCCCGGCGCCAAATAACTGCGCCGCCCGATCCAGCAACTGGGTCTTCCATTGCGTGATCTGGTTCGGGTGCACATCGAACTGGCTTGCCAGCTCCGAAAGTGTCCGGTCGCCGCGTACTGCGGCAAGAGCCACCTTCGCCTTGAACTCTGCCGAGTGGTTACGGCGGGGTCGTCTCCTCATCTCTCGCTCCTGTCTCCGAGAGCACTATCATGCCCTCAATCAGGCAGCGATTCCACTTATCCCCCTGTTCAGATTTCCGGAGCCACTTCTATTGCAGGGAAGAACAGGCACCCTTCGCCTATGGGGATTGACGAGACAAACCTCACCACCCGTGAGAAGGACGTACTCCAGCTCATCTGCAAAGGCATGAGAAATCGCGCCATCGCCTCGGAACTGGAAGTATCTTCGAAGACGGTTGAGGTCCACGTCGAGCGTCTCCTGAGAAAGCTCGGGGTCCAGACGCGGACTCAGGCTGCCCTTAAGGCCCTAGGGGTTGGACTCGTTCGCTATGAGGGAATAGTTGCTAGATAAGGCGATAAACGACTAACCAAATGATGGACCGCACGTATACGCCGCACGATCAAGGCTTCAGACGACGCTCAATCGAATACGCGTCGCCTAATGACACGTCCATGCCGGATGTCCCAATCATGGTCGTAGAGCACAGAATTGTGATGACATCCAGTCAGGGCAGGTTGCTGAAACTATTGAAAGGTCTTCAGGCAGAGGCCAGTCGATGGCCTGGCTACAGGCTTGGTTCCACTTGGCAGGAACTCGATCAACCCGCCACGTTTGTCTCCATGAGTCATTGGAGTGATGCCCGAGGTATCTTCAAAAAGTGTGTAAGCAGTCAGGCGGTGTACCCTCTCTCTGAACAACACGGGCTCGAGGCCCAAGAGAGGAGATAGACCGCCCATGAGGAAGGAAAGCACTGAGAGTAGGTCGGAGTCAAGGCCGGAGTGGGAGCAGTTGGAGGATTGGGTGCGAAGCCAGGTCCAGAGGCTGATCCAGGAGTTGCTGGAGGAGGAGGTGACGGCGTTTCTGGGAAGGGCGAAGTCGGCGCTCAGATCCGACTCGGACAACGATACCGGCTATCGGAACGGATACGGCAGAGCCCGGAGGCTTACGCTGAGTTCGGGAACGATACAGCTGAGGCGGCCGCGAGTCCGCGATACCGAGGAGCGGTTCGAGAGCCGGCTGCTGCCGCTGTTCGTCAACAGGACCAGGAAGGTTGCTGAGTTGATCCCCGAGCTGTACCTGCACGGTCTATCCGAAGGCGACTTCGATCTGGCTTTGCGGGGGCTGCTGGGAGAGGACGCACCGGTATCGGCGAGCACGGTGGCCCGGTTGAAGTCCAAGTGGAACGATGAGCTTGCCCAATGGCGCAGCCGGCCCCTAGATGACCTGGAAGTGGTCTACATGTGGGTGGATGGAGTCTACGTCAAGGCTGGTCTTGAGAAGGAGAAGGCGGCAGTACTGGTGGTGGTGGCGGCCCTGAGCGACGGGAGCAAGGTGGTGGTGAGCGCTGTTCCCGGATACAGGGAGTCCACAGAGAACTGGTCCGATGTGCTCAGGGACATGAGGCGCCGCGGGCTGGAGTGCCCGAGGCTGGTGGTTGGGGACGGACACCTGGGCATCTGGGGAGCTCTGCGCAACGTCTATCCGCAGGCGGCAGAGCAACGCTGCTGGAACCACAAGATCGTAAACGTGCTCGCCAAGCTTCCAAAGCGACAACAGGACCAGGCCAAGCTCATGCTGCGTACTATCCCCTACGCGCCGACTCGGACAGAGGCTGAGCGGCTCAGGACGGTGTTCACCAGGTGGTGCGGCGACCATTCCTACGAGGCGGCCTCAGAGGCCTTGGAGCGGGACTGGGACCGCATGGTCACCTTCTATGACTTCCCAAAGGAGCACTGGGGGCACCTTCGCACGACGAACCCGGTAGAATCACCCTTCGCGGCCCTCAGGCTTCGGACCGATGCCGCCAAGCGCTACAAGAGGGTCGATCGGGCGATAGCGGTGATCTGGAAAATGTTGATGGTCGCCGAACAGCGCTTCAGGCGTCTGAAGGCCCCTGAGTTGATCGAAGACGTCTATCTCGGTGCACAGTATGCGGATGGAATCGCCATTGAATCAACGGCTGAGAAGGTCGCCGCCTGATGTCGTTTACACACCTATTGACGTAACCCCTGATGCCCAGCGATGGACCGAATTTGTCGCGGACACCCACGTGCAGCAGGTCCTCGGGGAAATTGAGGATATCCTTGCGCGTCCCGGCAGTGTCCATCTCTACGTGAGTCCCCTGGGACAAGGCGCAGCATAGGCGCGGAAGTCTAGGGCAGGGGTGAGGATCAGGCCGAAGGCGGCGTTTGAAGCTGTTCTTAGGGTTGCGTCACCCCTGATTGCCTCGGTCCCGCAGGTGATCTAGCTAGATCACCGGGCCAGGGCAGCTGTCTCCGGATTGAGGCTGCTCCAGAAGAGGACTCGGCCCAGCAAGCCCGATTCAATCGTGCGATTAGCCAGCTTGGGGACGTGTCAGAAGGAAATCCCTATGCGGTCTTGCTTCGATAAGTTGGGCGCGTTTGAACCTTAGCTGGAGAGTCGGCCCCCAACGTGAACACACGGAAACGGTCTAAGTGCCGGGTCGTCCTTGGTGCAGGCATCTTTCTCCTCCCTTGAAGCGAGAAGTGGCTCCGGAAATCTGAACAGGGGGATAAGTGGAATCGCTGCCTGATTGAGGGCATGATAGTGCTCTCGGAGACAGGAGCGAGAGATGAGGAGACGACCCCGCCGTAACCACTCGGCAGAGTTCAAGGCGAAGGTGGCTCTTGCCGCAGTACGCGGCGACCGGACACTTTCGGAGCTGGCAAGCCAGTTCGATGTGCACCCGAACCAGATCACGCAATGGAAGACCCAGTTGCTGGATCGGGCGGCGCAGTTATTTGGCGCCGGGACAGGGCAGGCTGAAAAGCCGGTAGATATGAAGGTCCTTCACGCTAAGATCGGTGAGCTTGCGTTGGAGAACGATTTTTTAGAGGCCGCGCTCACGAAGGCGGGATTGCCGGGCGCAAGGCGATGATCGACCGTGATCACAAGCTGCCTCTCGCCCGCCAGGCAAAGGCAGTGGGCATCAGCCGCGGGAGCATCTACTACCGGCCACGGCCGGTGGGCGAAGCCGGTCTCGGACTGATGCGCCGCATCGATGAGCTGCACCTTGAGTATCCGTTTGCAGGCAGTAGGATGATGCGAGGCCTGCTCCGCCAGGAGGGACTCTCCTCCGGGCGTAGGCACATCGCCACACTGATGCGGCGGATGGGCATCGAGGCGCTGTACCGCAAGCCCAACACCAGCCGGCGACGGCCCGGCCATACGGTGTATCCGTACCTGCTGCGCGGGCTTGAGGTGAGCAGGCCCAACCAGGTGTGGGCAATGGATATCACGTACATTCCGATGGCCAGGGGGTTCGTGTACCTAGCCGCAGTGATGGACTGGCATAGCCGCAAGGTGCTGGCCTGGCGGGTATCGGTCACAATGGACGCAGACTTCTGCGTGGAGGCGCTCGAAGAATCCCTGGGACGCCACGGCGCGCCGGAGATATTCAACACAGATCAGGGAAGCCAGTTCACAAGTGACGCCTTCACCGGCCTGCTGAAAGCCAATGGGATCCAGATCAGCATGGACGGGAAGGGAAGCTGGAAGGATAATGTGTTCGTCGAACGGCTGTGGAAGAGCGTCAAGTACGAGGAGGTGTACCTGAGAGCCTACGAATCGGTCCCGGAAGCCAGAACTGGACTCGGGCGGTACTTCGAGTTTTACAATGCCGGACGGCCCCATTCGAGCCTTGGGGGAATGACGCCGGACCAGTTCTTTGACAGAGCGCCTGCCGAGTCCGCGGCGGCCTAACGCACGGCAGCGTGATTCCACTTATCAAACCGGGCAGCGCTGTTCAGACAAACGAGACCACCTCTGCGGGAATCGCTACGTTTGCTGACTCCGAGCCCTCCTACTGTACTGAAGGGCGTCCATCCAACAAGCTGCTAAACAGTTTCGAGCGCGGCACTACGCCGTACGGGTGCGGTCAAAAACCTCAGTCTAGGGGCGTAACCGACCCCCGGAACTCCACGTGAGCCATCTTCTCGAGAATTTGAACGGCTGAATAGTATTGCAGCCGGCCCCAGCCCTGGGCCTGGCCACGCTTGAGCACGTCGGAGGCGGCTGCCCCGGTCCCCGCGATGCCGCCCACTTCACGCGCCAACTCCACGGCAAGCTCCACGTCCTTGGAAACGATGTCCAGCGTCGCGGTAGCCGTCCCAGGGTCTCCAAAGTCCCGGTCGAACACACTGGGCCAGATCCGATCGTTTAACCCGCCCCCTCCTCGCGTGGTCGCGTTGATGAAGCTGGCGATGAAGGCGGTGTCGGCGCCCGCGTTCGCGGCGATGGTCAGCGCTTCGGCCATTGTGATGAAGGACGTGAAGCCCACGTACTGGCGCACCAGCTTCGCCACTTGCCCCTGGCCTGCTTCACCGACATAGTAAACGTGGTCTGAGATGGTCTCGAACAGGGGGCGGCACAGCTCAAAGGTCTCTTTGTCACCCCCAACCGTGGCGTAGACACCACCCTGAGTGACCGGAGAGTCTAAGGCGTGGGCTCCAGTCGCTTCACATGCCTCAGCTATGCGCCGTGCCAGCTTCCGGGTGCTGGTGCTCATGTCCACGTAGACCTTCCCCTGCTTTATCTCGCGGAGTAGGCCATCCTTTTCGTCGAACACTACGCGCTCCACCGCTGCTGGGCTGGGCAGGGATGAGAAAATGACCTCGCTGACCTTCGCCACGGCCGCCGGCCCCTTGGCCCACTTCGCTCCTTTTTCGCGCAGGTTCGCGGTGGCTTCCTCCCGGATGTCGTAGACGTGCAGGTCGTGACCGGCGTCGATGAGCTTCAACGCAAACCTGTTGCCGATGTTGCCGGTACCAATAAAGCCAAGCTGCACAGCACACCTCCTCTAATGGCCTGATTGTGGGCCGTTCCTGGGGTGCCGTGCCATGGCCAGCAGACCAGGCGCGCGCAAGGTCGGCCCCTCCTCCAGAACAGGTACGATAGCACCCCGCTGGTGGGTGTCAATTTACCGAGGAAGCCCCGTGAAGACAGAGCGCCTGTCTGAGCCTTGTAAAGCGGCGCCGTCAATCCTCGTTCTTTGACACGCCTGGGGCCCGCACCTACAATCCGCACCGAAAGGCATGACGGTACCCTTGGAGGAGCGCATGGTTCAGCAGCGGACGGGAAGCGGTACAGCAGCGGCCAACAGCGGCGCGGTGATGGGACGCGCGGGCATGGTGTGCTCATCGTCGCCGTACGCGGCGGAGGCAGGCGTGCAGGTGCTGCGGGCTGGCGGCAACGCCTTTGACGCGGCCATCGCGGTGGCTGCCGCTGAGTGCGTAACCATCCCTCCCATGTGTGGCCTTGGGGGAGAGGCCTTCGCCCTGCTCTACCAGGCGTCCACGGGCAGATTGTTCGGGCTTACCGGCAGTGGAAGGGCTCCACAAGCAGCGTCCCGCGAGTTTTTCGTTGAGCGTGGGTATACCAAGATGCCGCTGACGGGGCCGCTCTCCGCAAGTGTCCCCGGCGAGGTAGATGCCTGGCAGACTATCCTGGGCCGCTTCGGCACCCGGCCCCTGGACGAGCTGCTCCAACCGGCCATCCGGCTGGCGGAAGAGGGCTTCCTCGTGCTGCCGCGGTTGGCAGAGCTCTTCCCCGGATATCTGCGGAAGCTCTTGGAGTCCCCTAACGCGGCGGCCATCTACACCCAGGACGGACGCGAGCTTAGGTCGGGCGAGACGTTGGTGCTACGAGATCTGGCACGGAGCCTGCGCCGGGTAGCCCAGGGCGGCGCCGAGGAGTTCTACCGGGGCGCCCTCGCACGGGACCTCGCTTCTGCAATCCAAGAGGCGGGAGGCCTCATCGATCTGGAAGACCTCGCCAGCCACACGACCACGGTGTACGAGGACCCGCCCTCCACCACGTACCGCGGCCACACCGTGTATGCCACGGGTCTGCCGTCCCAGGGCTTCCTGGTCCTGGAGATACTGAACATCCTGGAGGGATTCGACCTGCGCTCCATGGGCCACAACAGCCCAGACGCTGTTCACGCGATAGTGGAGGCCTGCCGCCTCGCCTTCGCCGACCGGCTTGCCTACGCAGGTGACCCGGACTTCCTCCCAGTGCCGATGGACCGGCTGCTGTCCAAGGAGTTTGCAGCCTCCCGCCAAGAACGCATATCCATGGAACGCATGGCCGCCGTTGGGCCCGGTGACCTGGAGGCCGCCGGGAAGGCTGCCGACGGCAACACCTCCTACTTCTGTCTGGTGGACGCCGAAGGGAACGCCGTGTCGTTCATCCACAGCCTGTCCAACGGGTTCGGCTCCGCCTTTGTGGCCGGCGACACGGGCATCCTGCTGAACAACCGGGTCGGGCGCGGGTTCTACCTGGAGCAGGGCCACCCCAATGTCATCGCCTCCGGCAAGCGCACCATCAACACCATCCACACGTACATGGCGCTTAGGGACGGCCGCCCTGTGGTGATGGGCGGCACTCCCGGCGGAGACAACCAGCCTCAATGGAACGTGCAGGTGCTGGCCAACCTGTGGGACTACGACATGGACGCCCAGGAGGCGGTCTCAGCGGCCCGGTGGCACCACTTCCCCGGCAGCGACCCCGCCATGATCGACCGGCCCATGCAGCTGCGGCTCGAACCGGGGATTCCGAACGAGACCACGGCCGAGCTCGCACGGCGCGGTCACAGTATCGCACCCATGCCGCCATCCGCTACGCCGGGAGCCGTGATGCTGGTCCAGATTGACCCAGAGACCGGTATCCGCACCGGCGGCGTGGACCCGCGGACGGACGGACGCCCACTCCAAGAGTAGCGCCGACAACGTGAGCGGCGGAGTGAAGAAAACGTCACCGTCCATCAGCAGGACATCCTGCTGGAAATAGTCCCGAGCGGCGAATGCCGACAGGACACTGCCTTGCTCATAAGCGGGGTTGTATATGGTCCGAAGCAGACTGCCAAGGGGATGTTCCACGGCGTGCCGCTCGATGGCGTGCGCCTCGTGTCCCACGACAAGAACGAAGTTTTCGATACGCGAAGCGTAAGGCGTCAACGCATCGAGGTATCGGTGTAGCAGTGACCTGCCTCCCACCACCAGAAGGCACTTCGGGAGGCGAGTCACTTCTCGAAGGCGAGTCCCAACTCCGGCGGCCAGAACGATCACATTCACGGATCCAGTGTTGGCAATCGTTCGGTCAGCTGTGCCCACTCGGCCTCTTGGAGACCTATCTCGCAATTCCCTTGATGGCGCTAAAAGCTTCTGGGGGCGCGACCTCCTGGTACATGCGAAGGAGCTAGCCGACGTGTTCCCCTTGGTGCTGGCCTACAAGCTGGTTGATTAGCTCGACACAACGGGCAGGGGCAAAGATCCCCAACCCAAAGTTCGTGTGGGGAACGATCCCCAGCCACGAATCCTTGATGCGTGCATGGAGCTCCACCGCATGGGCAATGCGATGGACTGCATCGTCAACGTCACCACGCAGGATCAGCGTCGGTACGCTGACCGAAGATGACCCCTCGCGAAGGTCGTAGAAGGCTTGAAACTGAGGGTTGTTTCTGGTCTTAAGGTAGGTGGCATTGACCTGCTCCCAATCGTCTCCATGTGTTTCTCGAAGCTGGGCTTTTCGCTCCGGCGGCAATGAACTTACATCGAATAGCCGTTGGACTGCCTCAGAGCCATCGGATTCCATCGCAATGACCGGTGCGTCGAGGATGAGGGCTGTCAGACGGTCAGGATGGTCGATAGCGAACCGAAGCGCTACCCGTGCCCCAAGGCTGACGCCGTACACGTACGCTGTCGAGACTCCTAAGTGGTCCAGCAGACCGAGTATGTCTTCGTTCCACGCCCCCGGAGGAATCTCTGGAACGTGCTCACTGCGACCGAGACCTCGCATGTCAGGCACTAGAACGTGAAAGGTCTTGGCGAGTTCCTGAGACACTCTGGCCAGGGAGCGGCCGCTGTTGTTTGCTCCATGCATCATAAGCAGCACAGGGCCAGTGCCCACATCTTCGTAATAATGCTTGAATGCATTGATGGTGATCTCTGGCATAGGTGCACCTCCGGACCCCGAATCCACGGACTTATTCAGTTTCCTTCGGACGCGGTTCGCATCCCGCTAGTTTACCCAGAATCCTGACACCGGCCCTGAACTCGTAGCCACCTAGACCCCGCGCCTGCGGCTGCCATAGCAGGTCATCCACGAGCGCACCGGTGTGGCATTCTCAGGCCGACGCCGACAGGGGTGACGCTCGACTTCCCTGCGTTGCCACAGTGGAGGGGCCGCTACCGAGAGGCCACCTTTGGGGCCGGCAGGTTGGCGAACTTGTAAAAGCGCCGCGCGTTCTCGCCTAAGAGCTTGCGTTTTTGCGGCAGCGTCATGCCGTCGTGGGCCATGACGACGTCCACCACACCGCTCAGAATCGCGTCGAAGTGAGGGTAGTCCCAGGCGAACATGACCGCGTCCTCCCAGCCCCAGTCGCGCCACATGGGCACAGAGGAGTGGTCCTCCGCCTCAACTCCAAAGTAGAGCCGCCCCTGGTTCATGTACTCTGAGGCGGGGCGCTTCATCTTGGGGACCAGGTAGCCGATGTGCTCGAAGTATTCGTCCATACGCTCCACCCAGTAGGGCACCCAGCCAGCACCGGACTCGAAGTGCGTCACTCGGAGGGTGGGAAAGTCCTCTAGCACGCCGCCGCCAATCAGCTTCATCATCGCCAGCATCTGCTCAAAGGGGTGCGACACCAGGATGGTTTCGAAGAAGTCCTTGAGCCGCTCCTGGGCGGGAAGCGGCTGGACGTCGCTGCCCCCTGCACCGGCGTGAATGAGGACCGGCAGGTCGTGCTCGACCGCCATCTGAAACATGGGGCGGAAGTACGGGTCGTCCAGACCCATGCCCCGCACGTTGCCTGGCAGCCTGATGGCCGCCACCCACGGTTCGCTGATGATCCGTTTGAGTTCGGTGATGGCGGTATCCATGTCCTGATCTGGCAGGAACGGCACGCCGCGAAGGCGGCTGGGGTCCTCCGAGCAGAAGTCCCGCAGCCAGGTGTTGCGCGCTCGGCTCATGGCTGCGGCAAGCCCTAGGTCTTTCACCATATTCACGCCAGGGCCACCGGGAATACACACACAAACGTCGATCCCGTTACTGTCCATGTCTTCCAGACGCACCTTCGGGTCGTCGCCTCCAGAGCGCAGGCTGCCGAACTCTCGCTGGCCGGGCAGACCAGGGGCAAAGCCAGCGGTCCCGGGATACAGCGTGTCCTGAATCATGAACTTGGTACGGCCAGAGTTGGTCCGCACCAACTGAGGCCGCTGGTCCCAGTACTCCTTCTCCATGTACTGGTCCCACATTTCCTGGGTGGTGGCCACGTGGCCGTCGGCGTCAATGACTAGGAAATCTACCATGGGCTATACCCCCTCTCTGAGAACCGTTTGTGAGCGGGCGCCGCCAGGGACACGGGACTAGGCTGCTGGCAAGTTCCTCCCACTCCCCGGCGTGTGCGGCGGCCGCCTCATGATGTTAGCTAGGCCGCTACTGCCACAGCCCTTTCTCTCGCAGGTCGTCCCAGCTCTCTGACTGCATGAGCTGGAGCCAGAAGTTGTAGGCGCCCCGCTGGTTCTGCTCCGAAGGGCTGCGTTGAGGCCCCGACTTCGCGGTGAGTACCCCACCCTGAGGGAGCCCATACTCCTCGAATAGCGGGTGGCCCTTCTGCTCTCGGCTCAGTCCCAAGGAGTAGTCATACGGATAGCGCCGAGCAATCACCCCTTTACTGGCCTTGTGCGCGTAGTTCCAGTTCTCCATGTCGTCCGACTCGGTCAGCCCCGCCGGGCCACCGTACCGCATGAAATAGTGTCGTAACACATCCTTCATCTCCTGCGGCATGTCGTGGTGCACCCAGTACCACCGCCAGCATTCCGTCCAGTCGACTCCGGCGGGGTGCCACACGCAGATGCTGTTGTTGGTGCCCTGGGTGCCATTGGGGAAGATGTTCCCGTTCCCAGGCCGGAGCCGGGAATGTTGCCCCAATACTTCCCTGCGCCGCATGTGGGCCTCCCTGGAGTACTCCTCAGCGACCTGATTCTGGAAGGAGTATGTATATTCCAGGTCCCAACGCGTTATTTGAAAGCCCAATTGGCCGGACCCGTGGTTCGAAACGTCAAAGTTGTCCGACTGCTGAGCAGACGCAAACCTATTGCCTTGAGTCCGTCCTTGCCCTCCTCCCGGGTTGATACCCACAAGCTGGACCGACTGGTGGGTCGGGATGCCGTGATATCCGTCACCCAAGAAGTTCTCGGCCCCGAACTTCCAGTTGGACGAGAACAACCACTTGATGACGCCCAGCGACTCGATGTCCGCCTCGCTCCCGTCCGGCTTGCTCAGGTGCATGCGCTGCCCCGGCTCGTTATCGCCGATGTACTCTTCAAAGGTTGGTGCGGTGGGGTCCCAGGTGGCCCAGATGGCGCCGTGGAAGTTGGCTAGCTGCGCGACCTCAACGAGGCCCCATTGCGACTTGTCCAGCTCCTCCCGATACGCGTCCTTGTACCGCGGCACACCGACGAGCGACCCATCGCCCGCATAGCTCCACCCATGGTACGGACACGTGAACACCGGTGTGTTCCCCTCGTCGTACCGGCACACCTTCATCCCCCGGTGCCGGCACGAGTTCAGGAACACGTGAATCGTGTTGTCCCGGTCCCGGCTCAGGATCACCGACTCCTCCCCCATACGGGAGACGAAGTAGTCCCCTGGCTTCTTCACCTGGTCCTCGAACCCCACGAAGAGCCAGCAGCGGGCGAACACCCGCTCCTTCTCAACCTCGTAGAGGTCCGGGTCCACGAAAATGTCACGGCTGACGATACCCTTCTGCCTGTCCACCAGGTCCACGCCCTTCCAAATACCTGTCCCTAGTCCAGTCTCTAGTGCCATATCGGCACCTCCTGTGGGGTTCTACGGATGCCGCGAATCAGTCTGTGGCGACGGTACTCCTACGGGAAAGGGGTGTCAATCGCTGAGTGGGCTGCCCTACGGGCGGCCAGAATACCGTGCTCGGCTTGCAACCCTGTTACTTCAGTTATGGGCACTAGCTAATGCCTGTTGATGATTGCAATAGGGAGAGGCAGCGTCACCATGAGCGGCAGATGCGCGAATTACCGCTAGCGTGAAGGGCCTCATCATTCGAGCACGGCGTTCAGGACCTGACGCCAGGAGTCGGCACTGGTAGAGCCGTAGCCAGCTCGGTAGAGCACCACACCGTCAGCGTCAATGATTAGCTTGGTTGACTGCGTAAACACCTTAAAGTCCACGACCATCTTGGCGGGAGCGGTAGCCATCAGCCAGTTCGCTCCTCCGTTGTTCTGCCGGAACAACTCCAACGCTTCGATGGACTGGGTGCGACCGAAACCGACGGCTACCATTGTCATCTTCTCTTTGTACTCCGGGTACTGCTGTTGGAGCGTCCGAAACTCGGCGCGACAATGCGGTCACCACGTAGCGAAGAAATAGAGCAAGAGCGATTTGTCCGGCGTCACGAGCGAGCTGATCGTGGCGGTCGTACCATCGGCTAGCGTAAGGGTGAAAGCGGGCGCCTGGTTTCCCACTTGACCACCGATGGCCCTGGGCGTGGGAACAAGAGTTGACGTGGCGGTAGGTGACAGCGTTGGTGTTGAGGGCGCCAGCGTGACAGCCGGCGTGGGTGTGGCGGTACCAGTGGGCATAGGTGTTTGGGTAGGTGCCTGGTTGGCCGTGGGTGTCCGGGTAGGAAGCGCTGTTGCGGTAGGCGTAGTCGTATTCGTAGGACGCGGCGTGAGAGTCGCCGTTGCAGCTGGCGTCAGCGTGGACTCAGGCTGAGTGCAGGCCGCCAGAAGTAGCGCGCCCGTGGCAAAGCCTAGTAGCCACAGCACAAGGATACGCACACCGCCAGTCTATCAGCAGTGGAATGAGAAATGCCCGTTGGTGGTGGAGATGGGGGAGAGTCGAACTCCCCGTCCAAGAGAGGCCAAGCGAGGACGTGCTACAGGCGTATCCGGCGTTTTGGTAAGCGTCCGGCGGCCTCCACCGGCGAAGTCCGCCAACGCCTTGCCGCTAGTCTTTGCCGGCCCTCAGCGGCATCGGGACCGGCGCACCCCGGCTATCTGGCGCCTGCGCTCGCCGTCGGGGTAAGCGAACGCGGCGCGGCTACCTTATTTAGGCGGCCAGAGCAACTTTGTTGCCAGTTACTGTTTCGTCACCTTATTAGCGAGGGGGCGACGACCTCGGCCTGCAGTCCAGCCCAACCTTCCCCTGTCGAAACCACGCATCCCCACGACAAGACCATTATAGCAGCAGGGCAGGGGTTACCTTGATTCTGACCCTCTCCCGCCGACAAGAGGGTAGGGGGTGTCTGGGCCGAGATTCTTCGTCCCGGTCCATCGGGGCTCAGAATGACGAGGATGGCCGAGGCCATGGCGCGAGGGCTGCCGGCCTCATGGCCATTCACTCCTCGACAAGCTCTCCGCAGAGGCGGATTCCGCACCAGTCCGGTTTAAGGTGGCGGACAGGCGATCAGGCTATGCCCGTCGTCCTTGGTCTGTCAAGGCTTGCCTGGTGCTTTGTAAGTGGGTGCAGGGCTAGCCCTGCCTAGCCCTGCCGCGACCGTATGGCGCGGGCGATCTCCCGGTCCGTCTCGCGGTTGATGATGACCTGCCGTTTGTCGTACTGACGCCGGCCCTTGGCCAGGGCCAGCTCGACCTTGGCGTGGTGGTCGCGGATGTAGAGGCGCAGGGGCACCAACGTGAGGCCCTTTTGGCCAACGGACCGGCCTAGCTTCTGGACCTGGTCCTTATGCAGCAGCAGCTTGCGGGGACGCAGCGGCTCGTGGTTCCACGGTCCGCCGCCGGGCCAGGCCGCGACGTGCATGCCGTACAGCCACGCGCCGTCGTCCCGCACCTGGGCGTAGGCGTCTTGCAGGTTTACCCGGGACGCACGGATGGACTTGATCTCGGTGCCCAGCAGCACCAGCCCCGCTTCGATGCGCTCGAGAAGCTGGTAGTCGCGGAAGGCCTTGCGGTTTTCGCTAACGCTCTTTCTGCGCTCGGCGCGCTCGGCGGTGCCGCGCCCTTTCGGCCTACGCGACGGCATTACAGCTGCTCCTTCAGCACCTCTACGGCCCGCTCGAGCTGGATATCGGTGAGGGTAGCAGGCGGAGGTTGGGTAGGGAGGTTGCACAGCTGTTCCAGCGCCTCGGCCATGTCAGGGCGAGCCCGGAGCTCCAGGCTGGCGTCGCCGTAGGCTGCGCAGACGGCCGGGAGCAGCCGCTGGAGCCTACGGACCCCTAGGGTGTTGGGCAAACCGGTGTCCGTTCCCACAAGGATGTCGGGCTCCAGGCCGACTCCCTCGAGAGCCCTTCCGTTGGGTGTAAACCAGCGCGAGTTGATGATGTTGAGCCCCGCGCCGTCGCTGAGCGGCGTTATGGTGCTCACGCTGCCCTTGCCGAAGGTGCGGCTGCCGACTACCAAGGCGCGTTCATGGTCCTGAAGCGCCGCGGCCACGATTTCGGCGGAGCTGATGCTTGAGCCGTTGACCAGCACCACCAGTGGGATGTCGAGCGCGGTCCCGACAGGGTTAACCGCGTAGACCTCCTCCTCGCCGTTGGGGTCCACGGTCGTCAAAACGTTCCCGCTTGCAAGGAACTCGCTGGCCACGTCGACGGCCTTGCTCAGCAAGCCGCCATTGTTGTACCGCAGGTCCAAGATCAGCCCGCGCACCTCCTGCTCCTTGAGGTCGCTCAACGCGTCGCGCAGCTGCTCAGGGGTATGCTCCTGGAACTCGGAGAGCCTGATGTAGCCGATCTCAGGCTCCAAGACCCGCCCCCGTGCGCTGGTCATCACGATAGTGTCACGCACGATGGTAATTTCTTCCGGTTCGCGCTCACCCTGGTGCACCACCTCCAGGACGACCGAGGAGCCTTTCGGACCGCGGACGAGGAGGACAGCCTCCATCAGCGTCATGCCTGTCACGCTCTTGCCGTCCACGGACAGCACCAGGTCGAGAGGCTGGATACCCGCCTCCAGGGCCGGTGAGTTGGGCAGGGGCTCCACAATGACAAGCTGGCCCGCGAAGATATCTACGCTGGCGCCGATACCTTCAAACTCGCCATCGAAGTCCCCAGAGAACTCAAACTGGTCGGGGCTCAGGTAGGAGGAGTAGGGGTCGCCCAACGCCTCAATCATTCCCCGGATGGCGGCGGCGCGGAGCACGTCATCGGTGAGCTCGTCCTTGTTCACATACTCCTGCCGAAGCAGGTCGTAGGCCTCCAATACCGGTCCGAGTGCTTCCAGGGCATCGCCGGTCGACGCGCCGGGCGTTTCGTCAGACCCCGAACTGGAGCCGCACCCCGCGGCCAGTCCCAGCGCTAACGCGCCGGCAGCGAGGGAAGAGAGGATGGTGAGCCGGGTGGGAGACATCATAGCCTCGGTAGGGAATGTCGGAAGTTGTTCAGCCGCGCGGGGCCGTTCATCGTAGCGCCGCCATTCCATTATGCCACAGCAGAAATACGCGATAGCAGGAGCGAACGGTTCTTTCAAACGTAGGTATTTACATAATAATAATAGTGCGCGGTTAATTACGCGCTCTACTCACCGCTGGTTTCGCCCGGCAGCCCTCCCCTCCTGAAGCCAGCGACCCATGCAGACCGCCGGGTCCTCGCGGCTGCGGTTAACCGGCGCGAATGAACCCCTTGCCGTCGTTGCCCTCGTCGATACCGCCCATGTACAGGAAGGCGCCCTCAGGGGTGTGCGTGCGTGCCGCGCCCTCTTCGAAGTCCAGGTAGACCGTGGCGCCGTTATCGCACTCGATGCCCACCAACGGCCCCTGGTGCTCCACCACGCGCCGGGGGCGGTGCTCGAAGATGTTGCCGGGACCCACGCGCAGGGTGACGGCCGGAGTGATGGGCCCCGCGAGCAGGCTCTGGCGCATGGCATCGCCATCCACGATGGAGAAGGCGGCCTCCTCACAACTGAAGAAAGGTCGCCGCGGAAGCTGCATCTCGTCGGCCATGGAGTGAGCACCCCTGAGTTGATGGGAGCAGTGCTGTTAGCTGGCCCTGGCGGCTTGCCCGGCCTCTTTAGGCGGCGCAGCCCGACGTATGGTGGCCTCGATGGTCCGGAGGAGCTGGTCAAGCCCAGTGCCGGTCACCGCGGAGGTCAGGACCGTGGCCGGATGCTCCTTGGGTGGCATAAGGAGACGAGTATCCCCGTCCGCACCCATCAGGTCGGCTTTGTTCAGGACCAGGACGCGCGTCGTCGTCCGCACCTCCAGCTCCTGCAAGATTCCCTCCACCACGTCCACGTGCTCAGGCGCGTTGGGATGGGTTATGTCCACCAAGTGCAGCAAGACTCGCGCCTCTTGCAGTTCTTCCAAGGTCGCACGGAATGCGGCGATAAGTGTGGGCGGGAGCTTCTGGATAAACCCCACGGTGTCGGTGAACAGCGCCCAGGTGCCTCCCGGCAGCCGTATGCGCCGGGTGACGGGGTCCAACGTGGAGAAAAGCTGGTCTCTGGTGAGCACGGCGGCGCCGCTCAGGGCGTTGAGGAGGGCGCTTTTGCCGGCGTTGGTGTAGCCGACCAGGGCCACCACCGGCGCACCACTGCGGCCGCGTCGGCGACGGTGCTGCGTGCGTTGGTCCCGCACCCGCTCCAGGGCAGCCTTCAGGTTCTGGATACGGCGGTCGACGAGCCGCCGGTCCGTCTCGATCTGGGTCTCACCGGGGCCGCGGGTGCCGATGCCGCCTCCCAGTCGCTCCAGGTGGCTCCATTGCCCCGCCAGGCGCGGCAGTAAGTATTCGGCCTGGGCCAGCTCCACCTGCAGGTACCCTTCCCGGCTCCGGGCGTGCCGGGCGAAGATGTCCAGGATCAGCGCCGTGCGGTCGATGACCTTGACCTCTTCCTTGAACGCCCGCTCCAGGTTGCGCTGCTGCGTCGGAGTAAGCTCGTCGTCGGCAATGAGGGTGTCGAAGGCCCCGTTTTGCCAGAGCTGCTTTAGCTCCTCCAGCTTGCCTTTCCCGATGTAGGTCACGCTCCGGGAGTCTAGCCGCTGGGTTACTGTGCCCACGACCCGGGCCTCGGCGGTAACGGTCAGCTGGGCCAGCTCCCGCAACGAGTCTTCCAAGGACCAGGGGTGGCGCTGGTTCTTGATGGCCACGCCGACCAGCATGGCCCGCTCTCGCTGGGCGCGCGTGTCGATGGGTTTGCGGCGTGGAGTGGCGATGCTAGTCCTCTTCGCGCTTAGGGGCGTCTGGGTTCGTGGGTACGCGCCAGCCCTCCAGCCGGCGCAGGCCCTCCTCAACCCGATCGTCGGGCGTGGTGAGCGATAGGCGTATGTAGCCTTCGCCGTGCTCGCCATAGCCGCGGCCAGGCGTCACGACCACGCTGTAGCGATCCAGGAGCTCGGCGGCCAGGCCGGCGGAGGTCCACCCTTCTGACACTTTGGCCCACACGTACAGCCCCGCCTTGGGTGTGGCGACCTCGAGGCCGATACGCTGCAGTACCTCCACCATGCGGTCCCTGCGCCGGCGGTACACCTCGTTGTTGGCCTCGATCCACGCTTGGGTGGTCTTCGACAAGGCCTCGATGCCCATCTGCTGGATAGCCTGGGGAATGCCGGAGTCCAGGTTGGACTTGACCCGCAACAGCGCGTCGATGAGCTGCGCGTTGCCCGCCGCCATGCCCACGCGCCAGCCGGCCATGTTGTAGGTCTTGGAAAGGGAGTGAAACTCGATGCCCACGTCCAAGGCCCCAGGCGTCTGCAAGAAGCTGGGCGCCTTGTATCCGTCGAAGGTGACCTCGGAGTAGGCGGCGTCGTGACAGACGACGATGTCGTGGCGCTTGGCGAAGGTCACGACTTCCTCGAAAAACGCTTCCGTGGCAAGACCCCCCGTAGGGTTGTTCGGGTAGTTCAGCCACATGACTTTGGCCTTGTCGGCAACGCCGGATGGGATGCGGCTGAGGTCGGGCAGCCAGCCATGCTCCTCGCGCAGCGGCATGATGTGAGAGGCGCCGCCGGCGAACATCGTGCCCACCGAGTAGACGGGGTAGCCGGGGTCGGGGACCAACGCCACGTCGCCTGGGTCAAGGACGCACAGGGCCATGTGGCCGATGCCCTCCTTGGCACCGATCAGAGGCAGCACTTCCTTACCAGGGTCAAGCGTCAACCCAAAGCGTCTCGCGTACCAGTCGGCGACGGCCCGACGCAGCTCGGGCAGGCTGTCGGACTCGGGGTAGCGGTGGTTTGCCGGGTCCTGGGCCGCGACGGTCAGCGCGTCGACGATATGCTGGGGCGTGGGGATGTCGGGGTCGCCGATACCGAAGCTGACCACGTCCGCGCCCTCACGGCGCTTCTCTTGGATCTTCCGGCTGATCTCCAGGAACAGGTACGGCGGCAGCTGGTCGAGGCGGTGGGCTAGGTGCACGTTCCTCTGCATCTCCTCAGACAAATCGAAGGAACCCTGTACCCATAGTATAGGGAAATGGCCCTGGCCACCCTACCCCGCCCACTCACCTGAGAAGACCTCGGCGACCGGGCCATCCAGCACGACGGGGCCATGGCCAGGCCAGGTAATGGCAAGCTCACCCCCCGGCACTTGCACGACAACGGCATCGTCCACGTAGCCGTGCAGCCGAGCGGTCACGACCGCCGCGCAGGCCCCGGTCCCGCAGGCCAGCGTCTGCCCTGTCCCACGCTCCCACGTCGTGACCGCCAGCCGGTCGCGCCCCAGCACGTTCACCGCGTGGTAGTTGGCCCGGCGGGGAAAAGCGGGATGGTGCTCAACCTTCGGACCGATGGTATCCAGCGCGTGATTGGACACGGGCCTTTCGACAAAGCGGACGGCGTGGGGGTTGCCCATGGAGACCGCGGTGACCGTCACGTCTTCGCCGTCCACCGTCAGCCTGCCGTCGAAGAACAGCTCCTCGCTGGCGATGCCCAGGCGCTCGGCCAACTCTCGGTCCAGCAGCCGGTCGTCTCGCGGGCCCGCCTGGCGGGGGTCGACGGGGACATCGGCCCAGCGCAGCACCGGTTCGCCCATGGACACCCTCGCCCGGATAACACGACCATCCTCCCAGTGGGGCTCCACGGTGAGCACGCCGGCGCCAGTCTCTACCTTGAGAATCGCCCCATCCGGCGGAGCGATTCGGCGTTCCAGGACGTACTTGGCGAAGCAACGAATGCCGTTGCCGGACATTTCAGCCTCGGAGCCATCGGGGTTGAACTCGCGCATGCGTATCGCCGCCTTGGCCGAAGGCGCGACGACCAACAGGCCATCGGCGCCCACGCCGCAGTGGCGGTCCAACAGCCGGCACGCCAGCGATGACCAGTCCAGCTCCTCGGTGCTTCCATCCACCACCAGGAAGTCGTTACCCGTGCCATGAAGTTTCGTGAATTGGATGGCCATTGTGCGCTACGTTCCCGTTCGTTTCGAGGCGGATTGTACCATAGGAACGCCGCGCAGACGGCCCACGGCGTCGGCCAACTCCCCTGCCCCGCTAAGCCAGTCGATGCGCGGGTCGTCCCGCCGAAACCAAGCGCCTTGGCGGCGCGCCAGCCGTCGTACCGCAGCCTTGGTGAGGTCGAGCGCTTCCTCTCGCTCCAGCCCCCCCGCGACGCACGACGCTAGCTCCCGGTAGCCCGCGCTGGAGAAGGACGGCAGGTCGGGGGCGTATCCCGCGTTGAGCAAGCGGCGCACCTCGTCCACCCAACCGGCGTCTACCATGGCGTCCACCCGCGCGTTGATGCGGCGGTCCAGTTCCTCCCGTGGCACCCAGATGCCGAAGACGTGTGGGATGAAGGGCGGCGGGACCTGGAGGCGTTGCGCAGAGAATCGGTGGCCGGTGACCTCCCATACCTCCAGGGCACGGACCAGCCGCCGAACGTTCCGCGGGTCGATACGCTTGGCGGCGGCGGCATCGATGCGCTGGAGCCGCCGGTACAGCACGTCGGCGCCCTTCTCCTGGGCCTCTCGGTCCAGCCGGGCACGGAGCTCGCGTTGCGGCGGGACCTGGGGGACCTGCCACCCTTCGACGAGGCCCCAGGCGTACTGGCCGGTGCCCCCGACGACGAGCGGGACTTTGCCCCGAGCCAGCACGCCGTCGATCGCGCTCCGGGCCTGGCCAAGGAAAAGCGCCAGGCTGTACGGCTCGTCGGGGTCGGCCACGTCGATGAGGTGGTGCGGCACGCTGACCAGGTCCTCTCGGGACGGCTTGGCCGTGCCGATGTCCATGCCCCGGTACACCTGGCGGGAGTCGGCGTTGATAATCTCCACGGGGTAACGCTGGGCCACGGCCAGCGCGGCCGCCGTCTTGCCTGACGCCGTGGGGCCGACGATGAAGACGACTGGCGGTTTCGTACTTGTCATTCCGACTTAGCCTATGTCATTCCGTCCGATGATGTCCCGACTTGTCGGGACTCATCGAGGCTCTCGATAGCCCCGATGGTATCGGGGCGTATCGGAGAGCCCGCCTCAGGTGGACGAGGAATCTCGACTTTTCCTTCGGGAGGGGGTGAGGTTCTTGACCGAGTTGATCCTGAACCAGATTCCTCAGTCGCTTCGCTTCTTCGGAATGACAAAGTGAAGGGCTCAGGGTGGCCCAGGGCCGCGCGTCTCGGCAATGGCCTTGGCGATGGCCACGAACTCGCCGGCCCGGAGGCTGGCGCCACCCACCAGCGCACCGTCCACGTCGCGCTGCGCGGCGAACTCGCGGATGTTGCCAGCGGTAACGCTGCCCCCGTAGAGCAGCGGCACCAAGGTAGCCGCGCCTGGGCCCGCCAGCTCGGTCAGAACGTCCCGAACCACGCCCATCATCTCCTGGGCCAGCTCACCGGTAGCCGGACGGCCCGTGCCGATGGCCCAGACCGGCTCGTAGGCGACGGCAAAAGCGGATATGGCGTCGGTCTTCAGGCCTCGTAACGCCGTCTGCAACTGGCGGATGACCACCTCCGTAGCCTGGCCGGCGTCCCGCTCCTCCAAGGTCTCGCCGACGCAGAGGATGGGCGTCAGTCCCACGTCCAGGGCGGCGGTCACCTTTCTGCCTACCAGGTCGTCGCTCTCGCCGAAGAGGTGGCGGCGCTCCGAGTGGCCGACGATCACGTACTGGCACAGGCCCCGCAGCATGGCGCCGGACACCTCGCCGGTAAAGGCGCCCTGTGGCGCCGGGTGCAGGTCCTGGGCGCCCACGGCGATGGGACTCCCGGCCAGGGCGTTGGTCACCGCCGCCAGGGAGACGAAGGGTGGGCAGACGACCCTGGTAACGTCGCGCAGGGCCGATAGCGGCTCCCGCATCTCCTGGGCCAGGGCCACGGCCTCGTCCAGGGTGGTGTGCATCTTCCAGTTGCCAGCAACAAAAGGGGTGGCCATCACGTTACCTAGGAGGCGATATCGAGAGAGTCTTGGCGGAGTTTACTCTGAACGAGACTCCTCAGTTGCTTCGCTCCTTCGGAATGACAGAGGGAGGGGCGAGAATGCCTCAGGGGGTCACGCACCGAACTTAAGAAGCTTGTCGGCGTGGGCCAGGGCCAGGGCCATGACGTTCTTGGCCTCAAAGGTGCCCAAAGAGCCGTAGCGCAAGTCGCGCTCGTTAAACCGGTTCACCCCTTCGCCCAGGGTGTACTTGGAGTGTAGAAGGAAAGGCACCGAGTGCCAGGAGTGGGCGCCCATGGCGCTGGGCGTTGCGTGGTCGCCGGCTACGATGAACACGTCTGGCTTCAGGTCCATCAGCGCCGGAATGTGCTCGTCCAACGCCTCCAGTGCCCGCTTCTTGGCATCGAAGTCGCCGTCCTCCCCCGCGGTATCCGTCGGTTTGTAATGAATGTAAAAGAAGTCATGTTCATCATAGTGCTGGCGGAGTGTCTCAAGCTCGTCGTCGAAAGTGGCACCGGTGGAGAGCACCTGCATGCCCGTCAAGCGGGCCAGGCCCCGGTACATGGGGTACGCGGCGATGGCGGCTGGGTTGAGAGAGTAGGCCGCGGCCGCGGAGGGAATGGCCGGCAACGACGACCAGCCCCGCAGGAGTACGGCGTTGGCCTGAGAGTCGCCTTCGAGCGCCTGGGCCGCCTTCTCCACGAAGGCGTTGGCCAGCTTGGCCATGCGCTGTGCCGCCTTGGTGCGAGGCTTCATCGCCAGGGGGGGCACGCCCGTCCTTTGGGGGTCGCCCTCTGTAAGCGCATCGCTGAGCCCCTCCCCTCGGAGCCTGAGCACGAGCCGGTGCTCCTTGACGTGGGCCACCAGCGTCTCCACCGAGTCCACGGATATCTCGTTGAGCTTCTCGACCAGGGGTATGGCCGCCTCCGATTCGATCCGGCCGGCGCGCCGGTCCACCAGCAGTCCGTCCTTGTCGACGGTGGCGAAGTTGCCTCTGGCCGCCACGTCGCCAGGCTTAAGCTCCATCTCGATGCCCATGGCCTCCACAACACCCCGGCCGACGACGTACTTAAGGGGGTCGTAACCGAAGAGGGCCAGGTGTCCCGGTCCACTGCCCGGAGTGATACCCCGGGCCACGGGAATGGTAAGGCCGACAGCGCTGTTTTGCGCCAGACGGTCCAGATGAACGACCTGCGCACCCTCCAGCTCCGTGCGCCGGCGCAGGGGGTCGGGCGACCCTCCGAGGCCGTCGGCGACCAGCATGAGGATCTTGGAGTCCGTCTTCTGGACTAGCTCCGCCAAGTAGGGGAAATCGATCATCGCTCCTCGTTCGGCCAACGCCGCTACCGGTCCTCCAGCGCTGCCAGTCCGGGCAGTACGTTGCCCTGTAGAAACTCCAAGGACGCGCCGCCTCCGGTAGAGACGTGGGACATCCGCTCCGCCAGGCCGAGGTGGACCACCGCTTCGGCCGTCGAGCCGCCACCGATGACGGTCACGGCGTCACTGCCGGCCAGGGCCTCGGCCAGGGCCCGGGTCCCGCGGTCGAAGGGCGGCACTTCGAACACACCCACGGGCCCGTTCCAGACCACCGTTTTGGCCCGGCCCAGCTCGCGGATGAAGCCGGCAACGGTCCGCGGACCGATATCCGCGATGGTCCAGCCGCCGGGTATCTGGTCCGCCGGCACGGTCTTGGAGCGTGCGCCCTGTTCCAACCGTTCCGCAACCACCACGTCGGTGGGCAGGTGAAGGGCGGCGCCTCTTTGGCCCGCCCGTCTCATAATATCACCGCAGAGGGCTATGCGGTCCTCTTCGACCAAGGAGCTGCCTACGTCGTGGCCTTTGGCTCTGAGGAAGGTAGCCGCCATGCCGCCGCCGATAAAGATATCGTCGGCCTGGTCCACGAGCCGTTCCAAAACGCCGATCTTGTCGCTCACCTTCGCGCCGCCCAGGACGGCGGCCAATGGCCGTCGAGGCGCCTCAAGCGCCCGCCCCAGCATGGTGGTCTCCCGTTCCATCAACAGGCCAGCCACCGCCGGAAGGTAGTGGGCCACGCCCTCCGTAGAGGCGTGGGCCCGGTGTGCGGCGCCGAAGGCGTCGTTCACATAGACGTGGGCCAACGAGGCCAGGGCCCGCGCGAACTCCGGGTCATTGGCCTCCTCGCCGGGATAGAAGCGGACGTTCTCCAAGAGCAAGATATCGCCCGGACCCAGCGCCTCGGCCTGGGTGCGGGCCAGCTCGCCTACCGCGTCGTGCACGTACTGCACGGGGGCCCCTGTCAGCTCCGACAGGCGTTCGGCCACCGGCCCGAGCTCCAGGTCTGGCGCCGGCTCGCCGCTCGGCCTGCCCAGGTGGGTGCAGAGCACCAGGCCAGCGCCTTGCTCTCGCAGGTGTTGCACCGTCGGAAGCACGGCCCTAATGCGTGTGTCGTCGGAGATGGTGGTGGTGCCAGGTTGGAAGGGAAGGTTAAGGTCTACGCGGACCAATGCCCGCTTCCCGGCCCATTGGACATCCTTGACGGTCTTCTTAACCATCGGTTAATCGATTCTCCACCAGGAACTCCACGACCTTGGACCAGCGCTGATAGGCCTCGGCGTCTAGGCCCGCCGTCTGCAAGAGGTCAAGCACCTCTTGGGCGATGGCGTGGGCCTTCTCCTTCGCGTACTGTCTGGCGCCCACTTCCTCCAGCACCCCTCGCACCCGCTGGGCGTCCTCCGCCTCCATGACCCTTTTGAAATAGGCTTCACCCAGAGCGCGCTTTTGCGATAGGGTAGCTTGCTCCAGGGCGTAGACCACCGGGAAAAGCTTACTCTTGTTGAGGACGCGGGGAGTAGCGCCTTGCGCGCCTGACGTGTCCCAGACCTGGGCTATGTCGTCGGCGATCTGGGCCGCTAAGCCGAGGCGTTGGCCGCTCAGTTGGAGGGCCTGCACCGTGTCGTGGCCCGCGCCCGCGGCCCCCGCGCCCAAAGCCATGGCCGCCCCTGTCAGCGCACCGTACTTGGTCTCCGCAACGCGCATGTATTGGGCCTCCGTCACGTCGATGCGCTCCTGAAACGCCAGCTCCATGTACTGGCCCTCATAGAAGCGCAAGGCCGCGTTATCCAGCGTCCGGGTGGTGGCCAGGGTCTGCTCGGGAGTCAGGCCTTTGGCCTCCAGACCGAGCACGGCCAGCCGGCTCATGGCGTGCAGGCCGTCCCCTACGTTGATGGCCTGAGCCGGTCCCCAGACCCACCACACCGAGGCCCTATCGTGAGGATGGGGATCGGCAATCTGCATATCCTCGTGGACCATGAACGAGTGGTGAAGCAGCTCCACCGCGGCGGCGGCGGATTGCGCCAGCTCCGGCCTATCCCCGGCCCGCGCCGCCTCCAGGCAGAGCGCGCCGTACAGCCGGGGTGAAGGCGGGTAAGGCTCGGGTGAACCCTCCTGGTCTACCCAACCGAGCTGGTACTCCATCATCCGGTACAGGGGTAGCCCCTGGGCGGCCGGGCCCGACGTCACCTCATGAAGGGCTTGGTCCACGGCCGACTGGTGTAGCTGCAGGACCTCTGGAAACTCCACCCATACCTCTTGTGCTCAGGGATTGTGCGCACCCGATGTTACACCGGCGGGACGCCGTTCGGGAGCGGTGTCACCGCGCAGACCTCCCTCAGTTCGTCGATCGAGACGGCCCCCGCCCGCAGGAGTCTCGCTGGGTTGGTGGTCAGGTCGAGAATCGTGGACGGCGCCGCCACGGGGCACGGTCCACCGTCCAGCACCATGTCCACGGCGTCGCCCAGTTGACGCACCACCTCGAACGCGGTGTCCGGTTGCGGCCCACCGCTCAAGTTGGCGCTGGTGCCGGTGATGGGCGTCCCGCACTCAGCGATGAGCGCCAAGGGCGCGGGGTGGCGCGGCAGGCGCACCGCGACGGTGTCACCTCCGCCACCGATCGCCGCGGGCACGGAGGCGTGCCTACGCAGTACCAGGCTCAGGGCGCCAGGCCAAAAACGGCCCGCTAGCTCCTTGGCCAAGAGGCCGACTTCCGCGCACACCTGGTCAAGCTGTTCGAAGGATGCCACCAGTACGGGGAGTGCTTGTGTCGATGCGCGGCCCTTGGCGGCGAAGACGCGCGACACGGCCTCCGGGTCCGCTACTGACGCCCCCAAACCGTACAAGGTGTCGGTGGGGTACGCCACCAGACCACCACGGCGCAACAGCGCGCCGGCGGCGCGACGGTTCGATGGGGTATCTGGCACGCACTGCACGCTGAAAATTCTCTCTGCCGCACGGTTCAGCGCGATAAGTATAGCATCCGTGCACGGCCTGGCCAAGCGGGAACGGCCATTGCGTTGCCCTTCAGGGTATAGGTAACGGCACCAACCAGGAAAACCGGCCTCCAAGGGAGGTCCGCGCACCCATCAAGGAGGTAGCGAGAGTGTACGCACGGCCTGAAATCAGAGCGCTGGAGGTACGCCATTCTACGGCGGTTTCCCCACGGACTGGAAACCCCGGATCCAGTGAACGCGCTAGCCGGTCCATACAGTGTTATTCATCGTTCACACCGCAAGTTGTGCGAACGCATGGGCTCGCTACTATCTCTAGTAGCCAAAGAGAAAATAGGCCATTACGGCAACCCAATCACGCCCACAAAAACCGGTCGAGAAGTCGCCAGGAAAGGGGGTTGTAATTTCCAGGTCTGCATACTATTGTCTGGGGAAATTTGGGGGACTACCTCAAATTTAGGCGCCTTTCCTACCATTATATAGGAGTTGTTGGGGAGCGCTCGTTCCGGTAATAAGTGGTCAATGCAATTTCTCGGAGAACACCAGCATCGCATAGACGCCCAAGGCCGCGTGGCGATTCCGGCCCGGTACAGGGAGGAGTTCAGGCACGGCATCTACCTCAGCAAGGGGTTGGACCCTTGCGTGTGGGTCTTCTCGCCTCAGGGTTGGGAGGAGTGGGCTGGGGCCGTGGGGGCCATGCCCCTGAACCAGCGCCGGGCCAGGGTGCTGCGGGAGCTGGTCTTGGGTAGCGCCTACGACCTGGGCCTAGACCGTCAGGGCCGAGTGCTGGTACCGCCGCCGCTCCGACGGTACGCGGGCCTTGCCGAGGAAGCGGTCATCATCGGCGGTGGCAGCTTTCTGGGTCTGTGGGACCGGCGCCGATGGGAGGAGCAAGAGCTCCCGTGCATCGAGGAAGCCGCGTCTCAGATGGCCGAAGACGGGGAGACGAGCGGATGACTTCCGACACGCCAGGGGCCTTCCATCAGCCAGTAATGGTCCAGGAGGTGTTGGACAGTCTGGCCGTCAGGCCGGGCGGTGCGTACATCGACTGCACCTTGGGCGACGCGGGCCACGCCACCGCCATCTTGGAGGCCGCCACGCCAGGCGGACGCCTGTTGGGTATGGACGCCGATCCGGAAGCGGTCGCCTTCTGCCGGCACCGGCTGGCACCCTACGGCAGCGCGGCCGTGGTCCTTCACGCCAACTTCGACACGCTGGAAGCCGCGGCGCACTCCCACGGGTTCGTTCCCGCGCACGGTGTCCTATTCGACCTGGGGCTCTCCTCCCGTCAGCTTGAAGCTGAGGAGCGAGGGTTCAGTTTCCAGCGCCCAGGCCCGTTGGACATGCGGTTCGACCCGTCGGAGGACAGGACGGCGGCGGAGCTGGTGAACGACAGCAGCGAACGCGAGCTCGCCGACCTGCTCTTCCGTTTCGGCCAGGAGCCTAGGTCTCGTCGAATCGCCCGAGCTATAGTCGCCGAGCGGCCAATCACCACGGCGCAGCAGCTGGCCGATATCGTGCGCAAGGCATCGGGTTACCGGCGAGGACGCACCCATCCGGCGACCCGCACCTTTCAAGCGTTGCGTATGGCGGTAAACAGCGAACTGGAGCATCTGGCGTCGGCCCTAGGAGGGGCGGCGCGGGTCCTTGGGCCCGGAGGCCGACTGGTCACCATCGCCTATCACTCCTTGGAAGACCGGCTCATCAAGACCTTTCTGAACGAAGCCAAACGCCTGTCTTCGGGTGAGCGGCCGCAGCCGACCATCAGGCGGGTGATCAAGCCCACTCCAGAGGAGGTACGGGGGAACCGTCGCAGCCGGAGCGCACGCCTACGCGTCGCCGAGCAAGCCGTAACGCCTGGCTAGGGGAGAGCTGATAGTGGCCTCTAAAGAGATGCTCTATACCGCCGTAGACGTAGGCACCACCAAGGTGTGCACGTTGGTGGCCAAGGTATCGTCCGAGGGTGAGATGCAGGTGGTAGCCCTTGGCCATGCAGCCTCTGAAGGAATGAAGAAGGGAATGGTCATAAACCCGGATGAGCTGAAAACCGCGGTCCAAGACTCTGTGGACGACGCGCGAAGCATGCTGGGAGGGCCGTTGCCTCCCGCCTTTGTCGGCGTTACCGGCAATCACCTTCGCACGATGAACACCGCGATTTCCGTGACCCGCAAGGCAAAGGCTGGGAGCACCATATCTCAGCGAGACGTGGACCGCTTGCTCGAGTCATCACGGCCTGACCCCGGGGGGCGTCGCCAGGTAGTCCACGTCATTCCACGCGGCTATCGAGTGGACGGCCTACAGGGCGTGCGGAGCCCGGTGGGGCTTTCAGGCCGCCGCTTGGCGGTGGAGTCGCACGTGGTGCTGGGCGATACCGCTTCTTTGGCTAACGTAGCCAGGGTGGTGCACTCGGCCGGCGTTCCGGTGCGCGGCCTGGTGATGGAGCACATGGCCAGCAGCGAGGCGGTGCTTACCATCGATGACCGGGAAGCGGGCGTGGTGCTGGCGGATATCGGTGGGGGCACCAGCGACATCGCCATCTACAAAGACGGCGTTCTCCATCACACGGCGTCGGTGCCCGTGGCCGGCCAGCAGTTCACCAGCGACGTGTCCATTGGCCTGGGCGTTCCCCTATCGGTCGCGGAGGAGGTCAAGTTGCGGTATGGCTCCGCGTTGACCGACCGAGTTGGCCCCAAGGAGCTGATAGAGGTACAGCTCGAGGATGCCTCGGAGAGCAAGCGTTTCTCGCAGCTTTGGTTGAACACCTTGCTGCGCGACCGGGCCATTGAACTGGTCAAGCTAATCATGCACGTCGTTCGTGCGCTCGGATGGTCCCGGATGCCCCAGGCGGGGCTCGTCCTCACGGGTGGCTCAGCCAACCTAAGAGGCCTCGCAGAGGTGGCCCAGGAGTACGCATCTTGCCCCGTGCGGCTGGGAGTTCCTTCCCAGGCCCTGGGGCTGCCCGAAGAGCTAACCGAGACCTCTTTCGCCACGGGCGTTGGGCTTCTGCTATGGGGGACCCGCCACCAGCGGGCAAGCGCCATCAGTCCACGCGTATCCCTTTCACCACCGGTGCTGCAACGGCTACGGGGGTGGGTATCTTGGCTATCTCCCCGGCGGCCTACAGAGGTGCGGGTATGAACTCCGTAGTCCCCACGCTTGTGGGCTGGGGCGTCGTTTTATTCGAAGAGATTCGTACGCGTATCAAGTCTGCTTTGGAGCAACGGCACGCGGTTGCGGAGTACATGAGCAAAAGCGTCACTACAAGCGTCACTACAAGCGTCACTACAAAGGAGGAACCAGACCATGAACGAGCACTTTAGTCCGTTGGTCTCAATGGATGGCCTAGCCCAGGTCAAGGTCATCGGCGTAGGAGGTGGCGGATGCAACGCCGTCTCTCGCATGTACCTCGACCGGGTCCCGGGCATCGAGTACATAGCGGTCAACACCGATGCGCAGCACCTGCTGCGGAGCGAGCTGCCGGTAAAGATTCGTATTGGCGATAAGCTGACCCGCGGCCTGGGTGTGGGCGGTGACTCGGAGCTTGGCCGGGCCGCTGCTGAGGAGTCGCGCGAAGAGCTCTACGAGGTGCTGCGCTCGGCTGACATGGTGTTCATCGCCGCCGGCATGGGTGGCGGCACCGGCACCGGCGCTTCGGCGGTGGTCGCGGAGGTCGCACGTGAGATCGGGGCGTTGACCATTGCCGTGGTAACCAAGCCCTTTGGTTTCGAAGGGCGCAAGCGGACCAAGACCGCAGATGATGGCGTCCATCGGCTCAAGGACAACGTCGACACCCTCATCGTTATCCCCAACGATCGGCTCACCAGCATAGTAGACGAAACCATGACGGCAGAAAACGCCTTCAAGATGGCGGACGAAGTGCTCCGCCAGGGGGTCCAGTCCATCGCCGAGCTGGTCACCGTGCCGGGAGAGATCAACCTGGACTTCGCGGACGTAAAGACCATCATGAGCGGCGCCGGCCCCGCCTGGATGGCTATCGGGCATGGGCACGGAGAGAACCGCGCCGCTGACGCCGCCAAGGCGGCCCTCAACAGCCCGATGCTAGACGTCAGTATCGAGGGCGCCCGCGGCGTGCTGTTCAACATCACGGGCGGCTCTGACATGACGCTGCTGGAAGTGCAGCAGGCCGCCGACCTGATCAGCCGTTCGGTGGACCCCGAGGGCAACATCATCTTCGGGATGGTGACCGACCTCAAGATGGAGGACGAAGTGCGCGTGACCATCATCGCCACCGGGCTTCCCACCGTTGAGGCCGACACCTTGCGTGACGATGGCATCTCCGACTTTCTGCGAGAAGCGCTAGGCGAGAACGAGAGCGATCTCGACTTGCCTCCGTTCCTGCGGACCGGCGCGCGCCACGCAGAGGAGCTGCCGGAGCTTAGCTGAACGATTACTCCTTCCCTGGGCCGCGTCGGGTTACACCTCCCCCGGCGCGGTCCTCCGCTAGCAACGCCTCTCCAAGGGCGTGGCTTGGGCAGCTAGGAGGGGTTTAACAATCGCAGAGCAGCCCCGGTGCGCCGGGGCTCCCTGGACGCCCGCGATCCCCTCGCGAGTGTCCTCAGTCCCTCCTCCTGGGCCCACACCGATGCGCCACGGGAGTGGGCCACCAATGGGCCCCGCCCGAAGGCGGGGCCCATTGGTGTGAACTCACTCGGCGTTTCGTTTGTCACCCTGAGCGTAGCGAAGGGCCTCTCGCCGGGAGGTCCCTCGCTCCGCTGAGCATGCCAGGGAAGCATCAATGCCGCATCGCTCAACCGAGCACGGAGCAAGCCTCCAGCTCCTCCGCTGTCAAGGGCTGTTCCGCCGCCTTGAGGTTCTCCGCCAGCTGGTCAAGGGCGGAGATGCCCACGATGGCCGAGGTGACCGTCGGGTTGGCCAGGGTCCAGCCTACGGCCAGGTGGACCATACTCTTGTCTCCCTGCTCGGCAATGGAGCGAAAGCGTTCAACGGCCTCGAAGTTCGAATCGCTCCAGTACCGGTCCATGTAGAAGCGCCGCAGGCTGAACCTGGTGTTCGGCGCGGGCTCCTGGCCTTGCACGTGCTTACCGGTGAGGAGACCACCCGCCAACGGGTTGTAGACGAGAACACCAACACCCTCGGACTCACACAAGGGCAGCAGCTCCGTCTCAATGTCTCGCGAAAGCATGTTGTAGCGCGGCTGGATGGAGTCGAACCGGGCCAGGCCTTGCACGTCGCTGATCCAGAGGGCCTTGCACAGCTGCCACGCGGCGAAGTTGGAGCAGCCGACGTAGCGGACCTTGCCGGCGCGGACCAAGTCATCCAAGGCCCGCACGGTCTCCTCGATGGGCGTCTCCGGGTCCCAGCGGTGGACCTGGTACAGGTCGATGTAATCGGTCTGCAGGCGGCGAAGGCTGTTGTCCACCGCGTCCATGATGTGTTTGCGGGAGAGGCCCTGGTCGTTCTGGTCGGGCCCTACCCTACCGAACACCTTGGTGGCAACGATGGCCGAGTGGCGCCTGCCCTTCAGGATGTTGCCCAAGATGGTCTCCGAGCGCGTCTCCGTGTAGGCGTCCGCCGTATCGAAGAAGTTGACTCCGGCCTCCCACGCCCGGTCAACGATGAGCTGGGACTCCTCTTCGTCGGCCTGTTCGCCGAAGGTCATGCACCCCAGGCACACCTCCGATACCTTCAGTCCCGTTCGGCCAAGGCGCTTGTACTGCATGGGCCCTCCACGTTCCTCACTTCCGGCTGGTCACCCATCCTACCCGCTTTGGACGCCGGGGAAAACCGTAGGGACCGGCAGCATATGGTATGGTGAGTTGGCCATGCAGCCATTCTCGCGACCGGTGATGGTGAGCTGCCCTCGATGCTCGAGTCCCGCCGTGCGGGTGCCGTGGGACCTGCAGGCGGCACGACATCGGCGGGCGTTGATTCGCCTTGCGCTGGCGCTGTGGATCACGTACGCGCCGTGGCTGGCGGCGGGGCTCGTGCTGGATGCGGCACCGCTGTGGCTGACGCCCTTGGCGGTCTACGGCGCGGCGACGCTGTGGCTGGCTGCGCGGCTCTGGCTCAGCTTGCGAACGTACCGGTGCACGGAGTGCGGCCTAACGTGGCGGGGTGGTAAGGCCGTGAGCTAGCGGTGCAATACCCCTACCCTGGCCCAGGGTGATATGCCATGCACGGAAGCGGTTGGTTGTTCCTCATCGCCGCGGGCTTGGGTATCCTCATTGCGCTTTGGTCGCTCTTAATCGTCGTGTCGCTGGCAGTTGACGGTCACCTGAACATCCCGCTGGGCATGCGCTGGGCTTTGGGGGCCGTAGCTACAGTCCTTGGTCTGACCGGAAGCGTTGGGGCCTTTGTGGTCGCGTGGAGCGAGTTCCTGGATGTACGACCTCCTGGGGTAGGGCTTGCCTCGGCCTGGTTATTTTTCGTCATTGCGGTAGGTTTTTTCGGCTTCTCTGTCTTCTCCATTTACGCCGCTGGCCTCATGACAATGACCGGTGCATACCTCATCCTTGCGATGGCCCTGCTGACGGTAGCTCGGTGGAACCGGCAAGCGCACTAGCAGCCCATCCGTTAGAGCCACGGCCGCGCGCCCATTGCTGTGTTTGATGGCGGGCGCGATAGCGGGAGTGGTAGCCCCACCACCCACCACCCACCCCCTCAGCACGGCAACGAGCACCGTGTGTCGCTCTAAGCCGTGGAGAGGGGAGGGTCTCTGCTTCTGCGATACACTAAGCCCATGAAGCGGGCACTTTACCTGTCCACCTTGTTACTAGTTGCGCTCTTCTTAGCGGCCTGCGGCCAGGCACTACCCACACCGACACCAACTCCCTCGTCCACTTTGCCACCAATTCGGCCAGCTCCGTCGTTCACCGTCTACCTCCTCGACCTCGGGAATGGCCCTGCCACGTTAGTAGTAGCCGCGGAGGACCATGGCACGATCCTGATAGACCGGGGAGGAAGTCAGTCGCTTCTCTTTGAAAGCCTGGATGCCGTCGGTGTGACGGACCTAGATGCCATCCTGATCACTCACGCCGATGTTAACCGCCTTGGCGAATTGAATGAAATAGGGAGGGCCTACGGGACTAGGCGTGCATACTTTATTGACGAGATTGGTATCACCGACGTCTACTGGCATTTCATGCTCTGGGGCCCGCATTCCATATTGCAGGGCGTCGGCTCGGTGTCTTTCGGTCCGCTCGACCTAATCGTGCTATCCCCTAGGGGCCACTCGGACGACTCCAGTACTGATTCTTTCGTTCTCGAGATGGCCTGCGGCGACGTCGCCGTCCTGTTCGCTGCCGGCGGCACAGCTCAATCGGAGCGGCAGATGCTAGCCGCAGGCATCTTAAGAGACATTGACGTCCTGATAGTGGCGCACAAGGGCTCTAGCTCCTACCCATCCTCACCCTTTCTGAATGAAACGAAGCCGGAGGTCGCGGTCATCAGTGCAGGTGGTGATGATCAGGATGTCCATGCCTACCAAGAGGTAGTAGACAGGCTGGAGAGCATTGGCGCGAAGGTTTGGCTCATGGACACCGGTGCCGGTAACGACATAGTACAACTGACTTCCGACTGCAACACCTACCACGTGAAGGTACTCTAAATCGGTGGAGTCAGGAAGTGCACTAGCAGCGGTAGCAAATGTATGGCGCGAGCCTTTCGCCAAGGCCACTACGCCATAACGGTGGGCTAGATTGCCTTGACACGGCCATGGCCCTGCGCTACCCTCCGACCATCGGAAGCCAAGGCAGCCGGACAGGTCCCTGCCGGGATAGGAAACGGCTGTGCAACTAACGGCCGAACGCGAAGTTGCGGCGCTCCAAGCGCGCTACCTGGACGCGGTCCACGATGAGCTGCGCCGCGTGGTCCCGCGGGCAGATGCTGAGCGGGAAGGCGACGTCCACACGTTGCTGCGCTACCACCTGGGGTGGGAAGAGGCCGACGGCAACACCGTTACAGGAAACGGCGGCAAAGCCCTCCGTCCACTGCTGTGCCTGATGGCGTGCGAGCTGGCGGGAGGCGAGTGGCGCCAGGCGCTGCCCGCGGCGGCATCGCTAGAGCTCATCCACAACTTCTCTTTGATCCACGACGATATTCAAGACCGCGACGCGACCCGCCGCGGCCGGGCTACGACGTGGAGCATCTGGGGTATCCCGAAGGCGGTGACCGCCGGCAACGCCATGCGGGTCCTAGCCGACCAGTCGCTGCTGGCGCTGGCGGACCTAAGTGTGCCCGCCCCTACCGCCGTGACCGCGTCCCTGATGCTCACCGCCCGCTACATGGAGATGATCGAAGGCCAGTACCTGGATATGGCCTTTGAGGAATCAGACCAGGTGACGACCAACGGCTACCTTGATATGATAAGCCGCAAAACGGGTGCCCTCATCGAGTCTGCCATGTTCGTTGGGGCGCTGGTGGCCACCGGAGAGTTGAAGGTGGCCGGTGCGTTCGGCCGTTGCGGACGGCTGCTGGGGCAGGCCTTTCAGGTGCAGGACGACTACCTGGGCATCTGGGGCGACCCCGCCAAGGTGGGCAAGCCGGTGGGCGCCGACATCCGCCGCAAGAAGAAGTCCCTGCCGGTGGTCCACGTGTTCCAGGAGGCCAAAGGTCGGGACAGGGAGCGATTGCGCCAGATCTATACCGCACCCCAGGTTGAAGGCCGGGAGGTGGAAGAGGTCATGGTCATGATGGGTGATGTCGAGACGCCCGCGTACGTAAGGAAAACGGCCGAAGCCCGGAGCCACGCGGCCTTGGAGCCATTGGAAGGGCTGGACCTTCCGTCGGCTGCCAGGCAGCGGGTCCAGGCGGTGGCCGAGTATTTCGTAAGCCGGGAGCGTTAGACTAGCGCGTCTGTTTCAAGAGACCTTCTCCCCTGGCGGGAGAAGGTTAGGATGAGGGGGTAAGGCGTTCCGCCGGTTTGCGGCCACCCTCACCCCAGCCCTCTCCCATCGAGGGAGAGCGGACCGAATTGAGTTCTAGCAAGTCGAAGGGAGCGAGGGATGGGAGTTCCGGCATCTCAGGCGTGGACGGTAGCCACGTACGTGCTCAAGCAGAAGCTCTTGCGGCGGAAGCGCTATCCGCTGGTGCTCATGCTGGAGCCGCTCCTGCGTTGCAACCTTGCCTGCGCCGGCTGTGGCAAGATCCAGTATCCCGCGTACATCTTGAAAAAGAGCCTCACCGTGGAGCAGTGCCTGGCCGCGGTGGAGGAGTGTGGCGCCCCCATGGTAAGCATTCCCGGGGGAGAGCCCCTGCTGTACCCCCACATCGCCGAGCTGGTGGACGAGCTGGGCAAGCGCAAGAAGTACGTCTACCTGTGCACCAACGCCGTCTTGCTGAAGCAGCGATTGGAGGAGGGAGCGTTCCAGCCTTCCAAATACCTGAGTTTTAGCATCCACATGGACGGCCTGAGGGAGGAACACGACGAGTCGGTCTGCCGCGACGGCGTCTACGACCAGGCGGTGGAGGGCATTAGGGAAGCGGTCAGCCGGGGCTTCCGCGTGACGACGAACACCACCTTGTTCGACGGCGCGGAGCCCATGCGCGTCCGGGAGTTCTTCGACGCCATGATGGAGTTGAAAGTCGAGGGGATGATGATCTCTCCCGGCTACAGCTACTCAAAGGCGCCAGACCAGGACCACTTTCTGCAGCGCGAGAACACGAAACAACTCTTCACTCAGGTACTGTCGGACAAGAAGCGGAGCTGGCGGCTCAATCAGTCACCCCTGTTCTTGCAGTTTCTCATGGGCAAGCGTGACTACGAGTGCACGCCGTGGGGCAACCCCACCTACAACATGTTCGGCTGGCAGCGCCCGTGCTACCTCCTGCAAGAGGGCTACGCCTCCAGCTTCAAAGAGCTGCTGGAGACCACGCCATGGGAAGAGTACGGCAGGGCCAGCGGCAACCCAAAGTGCCAAGACTGCATGGTCCACTGCGGCTACGAGCCCACGGCGGTGAACGAGACCTTTGGCTCCCTCAAGGGCCTCAAGGACGCCGCGGTGGCAACCATCACCGGCAAGCTGTAGCCAGCCGTCCGGCCTGGATGCCACGCCTGGCGCCCGTCAACCTTTCCCACCGCGCAAGACATTCTTGTATCCTGAGTTACTAATCCATTCAATAAATGTGAGGAGCGTTTCAGAGCCCTCCGCAGGAGTCCGGTCCGAAGGACTCCGGACTTCTGCGGAGAGTCCTTCGGACCGTTCATGGTTCGACAGGCCTGTCCTGAGCAAGGTCGAAGGGCTCACCACGAACGGGGGAAATCCGCTCGTCCTGTCCGATGATGCTTCGCTCATCGAGACTCCTGACGAAGTCGGAGAGCTTGTCTAAGGATGAGCGGATTATGTCCCGACCTGTCGGGACTGCCTCACCACTCTCGCGACTCATGCACCGGGAATTATGTACTTAACACACCTCTAGCTTACTAGTACGAGAGACCATGATTGCGAGGTAACCATGGGTAGGAAAAACTACAATAAGCTAGTGCGCGACAACATCCCCGATATCATCCAAAAGCATGGGGGTGTGCCAGAAGTAATGGTTCTTGCGGAAGAGGAATTCCGCCGAGCATTGAAAGCCAAGATGATTGAGGAAGCGAACGAGCTGGGCGCAGCCAAGACGCCAGGTGAAGTTCTTAACGAACTCGGCGATGTGCTTGAGCTAGTCGAAGCCATCGCCAAAGAGAACGGCTTGCCGCTTGAAGTCGTCTACCGGGAGAAAGAGAGAAAAAGGATCGAGAACGGCAGCTCTAGCAAGCGAATCCTGCTGAAGCATGCCGACGAGCCATGATTACCTGAGCGAGCGGTCCCGTGTCTATAAGAGTTTGGCGCGTGCTAAGGTGTGTAAAAGACATAACTGCCCATGCACCTCCGGAGGCGGAGTACTGGGCGGCCCGGTAATAGATGCCAGGACAAGAGGACAAAGAGCAAAGCTGGAAGGGACCCGCCGCTCCCGAAGAGGAGAGCCTGCAGGGGTGGGAGCCTGAGGTAGGTGTAGACGCCTCCCTGGAGCGTGTGGTGGACTTGGCTTTCGACTATCGAGGTGAGGTCACCATCGAGAAGGTGGATGGGACGGAGATGGTGGGCTACCTATTCAATCGGGATAGCGCCGTGCCCAACCCCTACGTCCAGCTCTTTGACAGGAAGGGCGATGGGCCGTTCAACATCCTCTACGCCGATATCCGGCGTGTCCGGTTCACAGGCAGGGATACGGCGGCGGGCAAGTCCTATGACGCGTGGAAGCGCCGTCGGGAGGCAGAGAAGGGCTGAGGCCTCCCCAACGACGATGGCTAGCACACCACAGAAAGCCGCGCGAGGCCCTGTTTCCCCGGAGCAGACGGTGGACCTCCTGGTGGTGGCGCCCACTCGGCGCGAGCTCAGAGGCTTGCCGTTGGGTCAACGCGCCGGGGTGCAGACGGCGGTAACGGGGTTGGGCGAAGCGGCGGCGCCTGCCTTCACCGAGCTGTTAATCGCACACCGTCCGGCGTTGGCGCTGTCCATCGGCTTTGCCGGCGGCCTGGCACCCCAGCTTCGCTCCGGCGCCTTGGTAGCGTGCGATTCGTTCCGTGCGGACCCGGCTGGTCGAGCTGGCCCCCTCCCTTCCATTGACGCGGATGCCGCCACGCTCCGGGCCGTCATGGACCAGCTTTCCCAGGCTGGCCAGTCCGTCTCGAGCGGTCCGCTGCTGACCGTCCCTACCCCGCTGCTGACCAGCGACGACAAGCGCAGGGCCGGCTCGGAGACAGGAGCGGCGCTGGTGGATATGGAGGGCTATTGGCTGGCGAAGGCCGCCGCCGAGCACCAGGTACGCTTTGTGGGTCTGCGTGTGGTGCTCGACGCCGTGGACCAGGAGCTGCCGGCCTTTGTCGCAGCCATCGTGGCCGGCCAGAGCAGCCAGGAGTGGCGTCACGCCGTGCGCTGGCTTCTGGCCCACCCCTGGGGCCTGCCTTGGCTGGTGGCACTGGCATATCGCGCCCGGCGGGCCCGATTCGCCCTACGGCGTGCGGTCCGGGTGCTGGTCCCGACGCTAGGGTCGCCTGCATGAGCCTGGTCTTGGTCACAGGGGCTACGGGGTTCATCGGCGGGCACGTGGTCCAAGCGCTGCTCAGCCGTGGCTACCAAGTACGCGCCTTCCTCCGGCCGGGCTGGGCGTTGGAGGATCGGCAATCCGCCATGGGGTCTGGGGGCGTCACCGACAAGTCGGGACAGGCGGCGAGCGGCCCCCAGTCCGACTTGGAAGTGGCCTACGGGGACGTGACCGATCCCGCCACTGTCGCGGCCGCGGTGCAAGGCTGCGATGGCGTGGTGCATGTCGCGGGCCTGCATACCTTCTGGACACCACGGCGGAAGCGCATGCACGACGTTAACGTGAACGGCACCCGAAACGTGTTGCAGGCGGCAGCGGACGCCGGGGTGGGACGCATCGTCTACACCAGCACGGTGGGCACGGTACGGATGGACCGGGATGGAGCGCTGGGCGACGAAACGGAGGACGCCCTCCCCCACGAGCTGACGGGACCGTACAAGCGAAGCAAGTTCGAGGCGGAGCGCGTGGCGCGCCTGCTTGTCCATCAGGGCGCGCCGGTGGTCATCGTGAATCCCACAGCGCCGGTAGGTCCCGGCGACAACAAGCCCACCCCCACCGGACAGGTTATCGTGGACTTTCTTCGGCGTGGCTTCCCCGCGTATGTCGATACGGGCCTCAATTTTGTCAGCGTGACCGACGTGGCGGAAGGCCACGCTTTGGCGCTCGAGCGAGGCCGCGTGGGGGAACGATACCTGCTTGGGAACCTGGAGGGTAACCTCTCTCTAAAGGAGCTGTTTGAGGTGCTGGAGCGCATTACTGGAATCCCCGCTCCCAGGCGCCGAATCCCTTGGGCGTTGGCCATGGCCGCCGCCAACCTGGACTGGCTCGTGGAGGGCACTATCCTGCGGCGTCAGCCTCGTATTCCGCTGGAGGGCACCCGGATGGCTCGCAAGCGCATGTGGGTGGACTGCTCCAAGGCGGTGCGCGAGCTGGGACTTCCGCAGCGACCGGTGGAGGAGGCGCTCCGCGAGGCGGTGGCGTGGTTTACCGCGCAAGGCCGCGCCGCCAAGGCGGTGGGCGCATAGGCACTGCTTCCGACGAGCTCCAGCGTGACTAGCGCGACTGAGGGGAATGGGCAAAGGAACACTATCTTTATTGAGGTGCAATGATGGACATTGAGTTCGGCGACATTAACTACCTGGCGGTGCTGGTGGCGTTGGTGATCAGCTTCGTGATGGGAGCGGCCTGGTACGGCATCCTGGCCAATCCGTGGATGAAGGAGGTCGGGCTAACGCGGGAGTCCGTGGCGGCCCAGAAAGCGCGAATGTACGTTAGCTACCTCACCGGGGCCGTGGTCTGGCTTATCGCGGCGGGATCGTTGGCGGTCATCGTCCAGCTTGCCGGCGCCACCGACGCGGCGGACGGTGTCGTACTCGGGCTCATCGTCGGGGTGGGGTTCGTGGTCAGCTTCCTGGCCCTCAACTACAGCTTCGCCTTTAAGTCGTTGAAGCTGTTCTTCATCGACGCCGGCTACCCCATCATCGCGTACGCGGTCATGGGCACCGTGCTTGGCGCGTGGCAATAGGACCGCGTCTCGGCGGCTTACCTGAGGAGCGGCCATTGGACACAACGGGAGCAAGAAAAGCGCCTACCGCCACGCAGCTTCGACACCAGGCAGCCGAGGCGCTTGGTCGTGTCCAGGAGTACTTCCTCGCCACGCAGCACGCCGAGGGGTACTGGTGGGGCGAGCTGGAATCGAACCCCACCATGGAAGCCGAGTATTTGATGCTCACCCACTTTTTGGATTCCGACGAAGGTGAGCGTTGGGGGCTCATCGCCACCGACATCAAGCGCCGGCAGCGGGAGGACGGCTCCTGGGGCATGTACTACGGCGCGCCCGGTGACCTGAGCACCTCGGTGGAGTGCTACTTTGCCCTGAAGCTGGTCGGTGTGCCCGCCTCGGAGCCATTCATGGCCCGGGCGCGGGAATTCATCCTGAGCAAAGGCGGGGTGCCCAAGGCCAGGGTCTTTACGAAGATATGGCTCGCGCTCTTTGGCCAGTGGAAGTGGGAGGGTACGCCGGTGATGCCTCCGGAGCTCATCCTGCTCCCTACGTGGATGCCCTTCAACATCTACCGGTTCTCCGCCTGGGCCCGCGCCACGGTGGCCCCCATGCTGGTCATCCTCACGCAGCACCCGACGAAGGAGCTACTTCCAGCGCAGCACGTCGACGAGCTGTACCCGGAGCCACGCGAGCAGACCGACTACAGCGTTCCTCGACGAAGCCATAGCCTGCTCAGCTGGGAGCAGCTCTTCCTGGTCGCCGACAAGCTCCTGCGCGCGTACGAGCGGACGCCACGGAAGCCGCTGCGAAGGCTGGCGCTGCGCAGGTTGGAGCGGTGGATCCTGGACCACCAGGAGGCCGACGGCTCTTGGGGCGGCATCCAGCCGCCGTGGGTCTACTCCATGCTCGCGCTGCACCAGTTGGGCTACGGCAACGACCATCCGGTCATGGCCAAGGCGCTGCAAGGGTTCCGCGACGAATGGAGCAAGCTGAGCGACGACGGCCAGTCAATGCGGGTCCAGGCCTGCCTGTCGCCCGTGTGGGACACGTGCCTCGCGCTGCTTGGGCTACTGGACTCAGGCCTGCCCTCCGACCATCCGGCGGTGCAGCGGGCCGTGCGGTGGCTCCTGAAGGAGGAGATCCGCGTGAAGGGCGATTGGGCCGTCAAAGCCCCCAACGTTGAGCCCAGCGGCTGGGCCTTCGAGTTTGAGAACGACACCTATCCGGACGTGGACGATACGCCAATAATCGTCATGGGCCTGGAGCTGGCCCGCCTGAGCACGGCGGAAGAGGAGGAAGCCCGGCAGGCGACGGCGAAGCGGGCGATCACCTGGTTGGTGGCCATGCAGTCATCGGACGGCGGCTGGGCGTCGTTCGATAAAGACAACACGACCAGCCTGCTCGCCAAGCTGCCCTTCTTCGACTTTGGTGAGGTGCTGGACCCGCCCAGCGTGGACGTGACGGCCCACGTGGTGGAGATGTTCGGCCGCCTGGGGTACGACGCCAGCTTCATGCCCATGCGCCGGGCCTTAGGGTTCATCAAGCAGCGGCAGGAGCCCGACGGCCCTTGGTTCGGGCGCTGGGGAGTCAACTACATCTACGGTACCGGCGCGGTGCTTCCCGCGCTCCAGGCCATCGGTGAAGACATGTCCCAGGCGTATGTCCGCCGCGCCGTGGAGTGGACCGTAGCCCACCAGAACGGCGATGGCGGCTGGGGCGAGACGTGTGCCTCATACGTGGACCCGTCGCTTCGAGGCCAGGGCGAGAGCACCGCCTCGCAGACGGCGTGGGCGCTTATTGGTCTGCTGGCGGCGGGCGAAGTAGACCACGCTGCCACCCGCGCCGGTATTGCCTATCTGGTATCCACCCAGCAGGAGGACGGCACCTGGGACGAACCCCAGTTTACCGGTGCTGGCTTCCCTGGCTACGGAGTTGGCGATCAGCCGAAGGCGTACCGTGCGCCAGGCGACTCCACCTGGCAGGGGATCGAGCTAGGCGCCGCTTTCATGATTAACTACCACCTTTATCGGGACTACTTCCCGTTGTGGGCTCTCGGCCGCTACCACCGGCTGCTCGGTGCTAGCCCTGCACCAAGCGGCCCAGAGCGCAGCGGACCACGGCGCGGACGCCGGCGTTAGAGCGGCACGAACGATGCCGTCAGCAACGTGTGGAGAGAGGTATGCTCAAGGGGCCGCGGAGGCGGTATAATGCCGTGGCCGGGCGAAGCGCAGCGGTTGATACGTACTGTCGGCGTCGCTACGCCGAAGAGGCGGCAAAAAAGCCGGCCTAGGGTGTTGATATCAGTGCCTAGTTATGCTAGGGTGCCTCGCGTCAGAGACTGGCGCTAGGCACTCGTGGAGCGCTTGGCCCCGAGAGAGGATAGACCACAATGGCTACTCGTGCTTTGACGTCTAGTATCGTGTTGGAGACCGAACGCGCACCCCAGTTCATCGACATCACGGAACGCGTGATGGAGCATGTTCGGGATTCGGGAGCTAGGGACGGACTGGTATGTATCTACTCGAAGCACACCACGGCCGCCATCAAAGTCAATGAAAACGAACCGCTGCTCATCCGGGACATGGAGCAGTTCCTGTCCCGTCTCGCTCCCGTAAACGCCTACTACGGCCACAACGATTTCAGCATCCGCACCGTGAACATGACCGAAGACGAGTGCCCCAACGGCCACGCCCACTGCCAGCACCTCCTCATGAGCTCCAGCGAGACCATCCCCCTTATCAACGGCGAGCTCCAGCTCGGCACGTGGCAATCGCTCTTCCTCATCGAGCTCGACCGGCCTCGCCAGCGGGAAGTGGTCGTCCAGGTCGTGGGCACGTGAGTCGGGGCTGTGTCCTCCGTTCCTCGCGCTGACGCAGCGCCTGCGCCTGACCTCACCTCCGCGTACCGCTACTGTACAAGCCTCGCAAAGACCCACTATGAAAACTTCACAGTGGGTTCTTGGTTTCTACCCCGACGGCTGCGGCCCTACCTGTACGCCGTCTACGCCTTCTGCCGGCACACCGACGACTTAGGAGACGAAGCGTCGGGAGACCGCCTTTCGCTCTTGGACGCCTGGGAAGAGGAGCTCACTCGCTGCTACGGCGACGCACCCACCCACCCCATCATGGTGGCCCTTCAGGATACGATCCACCACTTCGACATCCCCGACGAACCGTTCCGAAAGCTCATCGAGGCGAACCGCATGGACCAGCGCCAGCAACGGTTCCCCGCCTACCAGGACCTGCTCCACTACTGCGACCACTCCGCAAACCCGGTCGGACGGATGGTGCTGTACGTGCTGGGCTACCGGGACGAGGAGCGCCAGCGCCTGTCCGACGCGACGTGCACCGCCCTCCAGCTAGCCAACTTCTGGCAGGACGTACGCCGCGACTGGGAGATGGGCCGCGTCTATGTTCCCCTGGAGGATATGACACGCTTCGCGTACGGCGAAGCGGACCTGGCCCAAGGCGTCGTCGACGACCGGTTCCGGGAGTTGATGCGCTTTGAGGTGGACCGGGCCGAAGCGCTGTTCCGGCAGGGCCTGCCCCTGGCGCGGATGCTGCGCGGGAAGGCACGGATCGACGTGGCGCTCTTCAGCAAGGGCGGCATGGCCGTGCTGCGGGCCATCCGTCGTCAGGAGTACGACGTGCTCACCCACCGGCCCACGGTCTCCACGGTCCGCAAGTTGTGGCTCATGCTCTCCACCGCCGCCAAGGCCGGGCTGCTGGGCCGGCCCTGAGGTTATTGGCAATGGCCATGGCCGTCGAGCTCCAAGAGGCTTACCGACACTGCCAGCGGGTCACCCGCAAGGAAGCCCGTAACTTCTACTTCGCCTTCATCACGCTCCCAGGCACCAAACGGCGGGCCATCTACGCCGCCTACGCCTTTGCCCGCCTTTGCGACGACATCGCGGACGGCGCGGCCCCGGTCCAGGAGAAGATCGAGCAGCTTGCCAGCGCGCGCGACTCCTTGGCCGACGCCTACGCCGGCGCTCCCCAGGGGCCGGTGTTTATCGCCCTGGCGCACGCGGCTCATACCTACGGCATTCCTCAGGCATTCTTCGACAGCTTGGTCTCCGGCGTGGAGATAGACACCACCAAGAGCCGGTACGAGACCTTTGAAGAGCTCAGGGAGTACTGCTATGGGGTGGCGTCCACGGTGGGCCTCATCTGCGGGGAGATCTTCGGGTACAAGGACCCGGTGGCCAGGGAGTACGCCGTGGACCTGGGCCTGGGCATGCAGCTCACCAACATCCTCCGCGACATACGGGAGGACGCCGAGCGAGGCCGGGTGTACCTTCCGCAGGACGAGATGGCGCGTTTCGGCTACTCAGAGGAGGAGCTGCTGCGTGGTATCATCAACGCGCAGTTCGTCGCGCTCATGCGATTCCAGGCGGAGCGGGCCCGCGCGTACTACGCCCAGGGAGCGAAGCTCGCGGCGTTGGTGCCGGTCCGGTCGCGGGCGTGCGTGACGGTCCTACAGGGGCTGTACAGCCGGCTGCTGGACCGTATCGAGGCCAACGGGTTCGACGTCTTCCGGGGCCGCATCCGGCTGCCCAACCACGAGAAACTACTACTAACCGCAAAGTTGTGGGCTACCAGCGTCCTCCCCATCAGCAGCAAGAGCTAAGCAGCGTCGCGGTCTTGGGCGGCGGGCTGGCGGGCATGGCCGCTGCCTGGCGGTTGACCACCTTGGGCCATCCGGTCACGCTCGTGGAGCGCAGGCCGTACTTGGGCGGGCGCGCCTACTCCTTCGAGGAGAGGTCGACGGGGCAGCAGGTAGACAACGGTCAACACGTTTTTCTGGGCTGCTGCACCGCCTACACGAGCTTTCTTGGCGAGATCGGCACGCTGCACCTCACTCAGCGGCAACGGTCGTTGCGCATCGAGGTACGCAGCCCCGACGGCCGCCGGGGCATGCTTTCGGCGCTGCCACTGCCCCCTCCCCTACACCTCCTCGTCTCCTTCCTCCGCTATCCGCACATCGGCTGGCGCGATAAGGTGCGAGCCGTCCCCGCCCTCGGGCGCATGGCGATGGAGCGGCACCGTGAACGGCCGGATCTGGAACGCTTGAGCTTCTACGACTGGCTGCGGCGCCACGGACAGTCGCAGCGCGCCATCGACAACTTCTGGGACCTCTTCATCGTTCCGGCGCTCAACGATAGCTCCCGGCACGTCAGCGCCAGCATGGGGTTCATGGTGTTCCAGGAGTCGCTGCTGCGCAATCGCCACGGCGCCGACGTGGGATACGCGCGCGCCGGGCTCTCCGAAATCATGGGGACCGCCGTGGAAGAACGGCTCAAGGCCCGGGGCGCTACGCTGCTGCTGGACCGCACGGTGGAGCAGCTGCTGACCGACGATACGCCGGGTGCGGGGCCGCGGCTCACCGGCGTTCGGCTCAGTGGCGGCGACGTGCTTCACGCCGATTGGTACGTCAGCGCGCTGCCGCCGTCCGCCCTGCTGGCCGCGCTACCAGAGGTGCTTCGCAACGCACCGGAGCTGGCCCCGGCGTCCAGCCACACGTGGTCTCCCATCGTCAACCTGCACGTGTGGTACGACCGACCGGTGGCTGACTTCCACTTCGCGGCCTTCGTGGAAAGCCCGGTCCAGTGGGTGTTCAACCGGTCGTGGATCACCGGCGACGCTGGACCAGGCCAGTACTTGACCGTCTCCCTCAGTGGGGCGTGGGAGTTCTGGCCCATAAGCAAGCAGGCGCTGGAGGAGCTGTTCGTGCCGGAGCTGGCGCGGGTGCTCCCCAACGCCAGGTCGGCCACCGTGGAGCGGTTCGTGGTGGTCAAGGAGCAGCAGGCCACGTTCCAGTCGCTGCCGGGGAGCGCGGTGAACCGGCTGCCGGCCAAGACGCCCTTGGCCAACCTCTTCCTGGCAGGCGACTGGACAGATACGGGCTGGCCAGCGACCATGGAGGGCGCGGTGCGCAGCGGGATGGCCGCGGCGGAAGCGCTCCGGGCCCAGTAAAGGTCGGCCGGCTGAGCCCTGGGGTTCTGGGGGCGTGGTGAACGGCCCCCAGCTAAACTTGGAGTGTAGTGAATGAACACCCTCGTGCTGGCGCCCTTTTCGACCGACGGCCTGGCGGCGCTCGGGGACTTCGGCACGGTGGCCTACGAGCCGTGGACCCAGACGCTACGCCTGCACGACCCGGAAGAGCTAGGCCTGCGCCTTCGTGACGAGGGATTCCAAGCGCTGGTGGTGGAGTCGGATTTCCTGTTCGAGGAGCTGTTTGACGCGGCAGGCGGAATGCTCCGACTCGCCGCCATCTGCCGGGCAGCCCTCAACCAGGTGGACCTGGAGTCGGCGACTGACCACGGGGTAACGGTGCTCCATACACCGGGCCGCAACGCCCAGGCCGTGGCTGAGTTGGTCCTGGGTCTGGTCCTCAGCCTGGCCCGGCACATTCCTCAGGCCCATAGTTACGTGGGCACCGGGCGCTGGGAAGAGCCTACCGAGCCGTACCGGCTGTTCCAAGGGCGGGAGGTTGCAGGCGCCACCTTGGGGATCATCGGCCTCGGAGAGATAGGTAAGCGGGTGGCCAGGCTAGGCCGTGGTCTAGGTATGCGGGCGCTGGCGTACGACCCATACGTCCGGGCGGGCACACGTGGCACTGCGGGCGTGACCTTGGCGTCTTTGGAAACGGTGCTGCGGGAGAGTGATTTCGTCACGGTCCACGTGCCCGAAACGCCCGAGACGGAGGGCCTGCTGAACGCCGAGCGGCTGCGGGTGATGCGGCCAACGGCTTATCTGGTCAACGTTACATCGCCCGCGGTGGTGGACACCGAGGCCCTCTCCGCCGCGCTACGGGATGGGAGGCTCGCCGGCGCCGCCATGGACGCGCACGAGGCGCATCCCATCCCTCCCACGTCACCGCTCCTGGGTCTGCCCAGCGTCATCCTGACACCTCATATCGGTGGCGCAACCGTCGAGACGGTGCAGCGCCACTCGCAGATGGTGGTAGACGACATCCAGCGCTTCTTGGCTGGCAAACGGCCGCGACACCTGGCCAATCCGGAGGTGTGGCGCAGGCGGGGTAGAACCCATGGTTGAGCCCTTAGACCCCGGTACACCCCTCAAGGGTCCTCCGGGATGGCACGAGCGGTCCATTCAAGAGTTTTGGAGATGGGCGTACTCTAATGTGCGCGACAACACGCATAGGGGTGTCCTCGCGGAATTCATCGTCGCATCCGCGGTCAACGCCCAAGAAGCAGCGCGGGACGCATGGCGGTCATTCGACCTGACCACACCGGAGGGAATTCGGCTCGAAGTGAAGTCTGCCGCGTATCTCCAAGGCTGGTACCAACGCCGTCCATCTCGGATCAGTTTTGGAGTCCGTCCAACGCTTTTATGGGATCCTGCAACGAATGAGTTCGTCGGAGAGCCACGACGACACGCAGATGCATATGTGTTCTGCTTGCTCGCAGAAACCGACGGTACACGGGTGAATCCTCTCGATATGAACCAGTGGGAATTCTATGTAGTCTCGCGGTTAGTACTCGACGAGCGTTTCCCTGACCGGAAGCAGCTCACCCTCAAAGACATCCAAGGGTTAGCCCGGTCAGTAAGTGTCGTTGGGCTCAAATCTGAAATCGAGCGAAAAACTAACCAGGAAGCAGGCCGTAATCACGTCTTCGATGGCTAACCGAACGCAAAAACACGTGCTGATGCTGGACCTGGGGTCCACCGGCCTTCGCAGTCTCACGGCGCCGGTCGACCAGCCGTGGTCCCTGACGCCGGGAGCGGAACGGCGCTACCGGGTGGGCCGTCCCCGCGGCGCCGACTCCCTGGTCTGCTGGTTCGAGCCCAACGACCTGTGGCAGCGGGTGGCAGCCGTGCTCGGCGAAGGGGTAAGGGCGGCAGGGGTCGCGCCCGAGGACGTAGCCGCCGTCAGCATCACGAGCCAGCGCCAGGGGGTGGCCTTCCTGGACCGCGACGGCGCCACCATCTACCTGGCGCCCAACGTGGACCTGCGCGCGGTCTTCGAGGGGGCCGCCATCGACGACCGGCTGGCGGACCAGGTCCACGCGGCCACCGGACACCTTCCATCGTTCCTCTTCACGCCGGCCAAGCTGCACTGGTGGCGGCGGCAACATCCGCGGACCTCCCGGCGCATCCACCGCATCCTCACCTTGGGCGCCTGGGTGGCCTACCGCCTTACGGGTGAGCAGGCAGACGTCCCATCGCAGCTCAACGAGGCGGGGCTAGCGGACGTGGCGACGCGGCAACCATCTGCGCTGCTCGATGCGCTGGAGGTTGACGGCTCCCTGCTGCCCTCGGTGGTGGACGAGGGTGCTGCCGTCGGGGCCGTGCAGCACGACGCCGCGGCGGCCACCGGCCTGCGTGAAGGAACGCCGGTGGTCCTGGCTGGGCCCGATACCCAGGCTGCGCTGCTGGGCATGGGTGCGGTCGCTCCGGGAGACGCGGCCGTCGTCAGCGGGTGGAGCACGCCGGTGCAGGCCGTCACCGAAGCGCCGGTGCTCGACCCCCAGCGCCGCACCTGGGCCGGGTGCCACGTACTGCCGGGCCGCTGGGTGGCCGAGGCCAACGTCGGCGACACGGGTGGAACGCTGGAGATGGTCCGTCGACTCTTGGGCCCCAGGGCTGGCATCGACAGGCTGGACAGCCTGCTCAGCCGGTCGCGCCTGGGCTCCAACCTCGTCACGGCCTTCTGGGGGCCCCACGCCCTGGACCTGGCCAACCCCGGCGTTGGCATGGGTGGGCTGCTGATGCCCTCCCCCATCACCTACAACCCCATCCACGCTGGCCATGTGGCCAGGGCCACGCTGGAGAACATCGCCTACGGCATTCGGCAGGGCGCCGAACGGCTGGAGGAGGTCATGGAGCGGAAGCCTCGCCTGGTGGCGCTGTCCGGCGGCCTGAGCCAGAACAGCGTGTTCCCGCAGATGCTTGCCGACGTACTGGGGAGTCCGGTCCGGCTGCACCACCACCGGGCCAGCGCCATCGGCGCCGCCATCGCGGCTTCGGCTCCACGAGGCCAGTGGGAGGAGGCCGCCAAGCGGGCTGCCGGCCAGGGCACGGTCATCGAGCCGGACGTACGCAGCACCCTCGAATACGCTGATCTATACAGGAGGTGGCTGCGGTTGAAAGCCCGGCTCGACGAGCTCAGTGATGAGCTATAGCGTGTGGGTCCGTTGCTGCACAACCTTGGAGGGTCCAGCGTTTTCTGAAAGGGGTTCGGGGAAAGCTCTTTTGCAAGAAGCGCTTCCCCGGTATGCTTAGGGGCATGGCAACGAAGAAAGGCGTCGCAAAAGGCCGCAGACGTGCCGCCGAGACCGCTCCTAGCTGGGTCGAGGAGCGGACCGCGGTGTTGCACGCAGCCCAGGCCATTCACCGCGAGGGCCTGGTGGTGGCCACCAGCGGCAACGTGAGCGCCCGGGTCGCAAGCCAGGATGGCGGCGCCCTCATGGCCGTGACGGCGTCGTCCACCGGCTACGAGGAGATGACGCTGGACGACGTGGTGGTGGTCGACCTCGAGGGCGATCCGGTGCTGGGTGAGGCCATCCCCTCCACCGAGAGCCTGATGCACGCCGCCATCTACTCGTCCCGGCCCGACGTCGGCGCCGTGGTCCACACCCACTCGGTGTACGCCAGCGCCCTGGCGGTGGCCGGGAGCGCGGTTCCGGCGCTGATCGACGAGATGGTGCTGTACTTGGGCGACTCGGTCCAGGTGGCGGATTACGCCTTCCCTGGGACCGAGGAGCTAGGGGAGCACGTGGTGGCGGCCCTGGGTGAGCGCAACGCCGTGCTCCTCCGCAACCACGGCGCGGTGGGCGTGGGCGGCACGGTGGCTGAAGCGGTGAACGTGTGCCGGCTGGTGGAACGCCTGGCGCACGTCTATGTGGTGGCCACGGCTCTGGGCGGGGCGCATCCCCTGCCCGCCGACGTGGTGGCCATCGAGATGGAGCTGTTCCGCATGCGGCAGCAGACCAAGGGCCTATAGCTTCGAGAGACCTGATCATGAGAGTACCCGGATTTCTACTCCGTCGCCTCTACGTGAAGGGCAGCCTCAGGCGCACAAGCGACGGGTTCGAGTTCCAGCTCCGCAACCGGCTGGGCTCGGGCTACGCCCGCAAGCTGTTTCCGCTGACCGTGGACGGCCAGGAGGTAGGCAGGGTCTCCACGACCTTTGAGGTGGACGGCAAAATCGTTGGCTTCGACCAGGTCTCCCAGGACGTGCCGTTCACGCTAGGTATGAACAAGACCACCACCATTCGCGTCCAGGGATGGCAGCTAGACCCGACGCCCCACAAGCTCGGCATGCGGTTCCAGGTGGCGGGTCTGGGGGACATGGGCTTCGACTTCACCGACATCGCCAGCGATGGCGGCTAGCGCTCCGCCGGCGGTGGTGGCGGTCACCGGCGCGGCGGGTTACTTGGGCCAGCGGCTGATGGCCCGGCTGGGACGGGAGGACGGCGTCAAGCACATCGTCGCCATCGACATCCGTCCGGTGCCGGATACGGGCCCCAAGGTCACCTCGCTGCGGCAAGACGTCACCGAACCCCTGGAGCAAGCCTTCCGCCGGCACGGTGTGGAAGCGGTGGTCCATCTCGCCTTCGTGCTGCGGCAGGGGCGCGACCGGCGCGCCAACCGACGCGTGAACGTAGGTGGTGCAGCCAGCGTGCTGCAGGCCTGCGACGCCGTGGGAGTGCGGCGCATCGTGGCGCTGTCCAGCTCGACGGTGTACGGTGCCCACGCCGACAATCCGGTCCCCCTGGACGAGGACGCCCCCTGCCGTCCGCCACGCGCCTTTCACTACGCGTGGGACAAGGCGGATAGCGAGCGGCTGCTGCGGGGGTACGCGGAAGCCCACCCAGATACGGTCGTCTCCATCCTGCGCGGTTGCGTGGTCATGGGGCCGTCGGCCAGCAACTTCATCACGTCCTCCCTGTTCAAGCCGGTGCTGGTGGGGCTACGCGGCTACGATCCGCCCATGCAGTTCGTGCACGAAGACGACGTCGTGGAGCTGCTCTGGCGTTTCGTAGCCGAGCCGCACCCCGGCGTGTTCAACGTGGCCGGACCCGGCACGGTGCGGTGGTCGGAGCTGGTGCGGATGGCCGGAAAGCGACTCATCTGGCTACCTACCGCCGTAGCCTACCCGCTCACCCAGCTCGCGTGGTGGCTGCGGCTGCAGAGCGATTCACCCGCCGTGGGATTGGACTGGATACGCTATCCGTGGGTGGTGAGCACGGAGCGGCTCGAGAGCGAGACGGGCTTCCGGTTCCAGCACACCGGCGAGGAGGCGCTGCGTAGCTATCTAGAGTCCAAGGGCCGGCCTTAGTCCTCCGTTCCTTGACACTATTGCAGCGCTGCCCTAGACTATTGTCGGGTAAGTTAGTCAACAATTCGCGGCGTCGTAGCGTGATAGTTCCTTACTTCACAGGCTTGTACGCGCAGCCTTCGGGCAGGTCCTAACGTCGCGTTCAGACCCCACACGGTGCCAGCTAATGACCACCAAGAACAGAGCAGTGAAGGACCTGGCAGACCAGGGGTACAAGTACGGCTTCGTCACGGACATCGAAGCGGACACCGCGCCTCCTGGGCTTAACGAGGAGATCGTCCGTTGGATCTCCGCCAAGAAGGGTGAGCCCCAGTGGATGCTGGAGTGGCGCCTGCGGTCCTTCAGACACTGGAAGACCCTGCTGGACAAGGATCAGGTGCCTACGTGGGCGAACGTTTCTTACCCACGTATCAACTTCCAGGACATCATCTACTACTCAGCGCCTAAGCCCAAGGCGGAGCTCGCCAGCCTGGACGAGGTGGACAAGGACCTGCTGGAGACGTTCGAGAAGCTGGGCATTCCGCTAGGGGAACAGAAGCGTCTGGCGGGTGTAGCGGTGGACGCCATCTTCGATAGCGTGTCCGTGATGACCACGGCCAAGGAGACGCTGGCGAAATACGGCGTCATCTTCTGCTCCATGTCGGAGGCCGTTCAGGAGCACCCTGACCTGGTCAGAAAATACCTCGGCTCGGTTGTGCCTTACACCGACAACTTCTACGCTTCCCTGAACTCCGCCGTCTTCTCGGACGGCTCCTTTTGCTACATCCCCAAGGGGGTGCGCTGCCCCCTGGAGCTTTCCACCTACTTCCGCATCAACCAGGAGAGCGGCGGCCAGTTCGAACGGACGCTCATCATCGCCGACGAGGGCAGCTACGTGAGCTACCTGGAAGGATGTAGCGCTCCCATCCGCGACCAGAACCAGCTGCACGCGGCCGTGGTGGAGTTGGTGGCGTTGGACGACGCGGACATCAGGTACTCCACCATTCAGAACTGGTACCCCGGCGACGCCGAGGGCAAGGGTGGCGTCTTCAACTTCGTGACGAAGCGCGGGAAGGCCTTGGGACGAAACTCTCATATCTCGTGGACGCAGGTGGAAACGGGGTCGGCCATCACCTGGAAGTACCCCAGCGTCATCCTCCAGGGCGACAATTCCGTGGGTGAGTTCTACTCCGTGGCGCTCACCAAGCTCTACCAGCAAGCCGACACCGGCACCAAGATGACCCATACCGGCAAGAACACCAGCAGCACCATCATCGCCAAGGGCATCTCGGCAGGCCACGGCAACAACACCTACCGGGGCCTGGTCAAGGTCATGCCCAAGGCCGAGAACGCTAAGAACTTCACCCAGTGCGACTCCCTGCTCCTAGGCGACCAGTGCGGCGCGCACACCACGCCCTACCTGGAGGTGCACAACAACAGCTCCACGGTGGAGCATGAAGCGTCGACCTCCAAGGTGAGCGAAGAGCAGGTGTTTTATTGCAGCCAGCGGGGCCTGTCGGCCGAGGACGCCAACTCGCTCATCATCAACGGCTTCTGCAAGGACGTGTTCAGCAAGCTGCCCATGGAGTTCGCGGTCGAAGCGAACCGGCTGCTGGCGCTGAACCTGGAAGGGGCCATAGGCTAGCCCCGCACGCCCTATGAGGAATGGTGTAATGCTCGAAATCCGTGACCTGCACGTCACTGTCGATAACGTTGAGATCCTCAAGGGGGTGAGCCTGAGCGTGAACGCGGGCGAGCTCCACGCCATCATGGGCCCCAACGGCTCGGGGAAGAGCACTTTGGCGAGAGTCGTTACCGGCCATCCCGCCTGCCGCATCACCAAGGGATCGATACGTTACGAGGGGCAAGACCTGCTACTGATGCCTCCAGAGGCGCGTGCCAGGGCGGGCATCTTCCTGTCCTTCCAGCACCCCGTGGAGGTGCCAGGGGTGCGCCTCGACCACTTCTTGCGTGCGGGCTACAACGCGATACGCAAGAGCAAAGGCCTGGACGAGATCGACGTCTTGAAGTTTGACCGACAGCTCAAGGGCACGCTCAAAGCCGTGGAGATGGACCCTGCCCTGCTAAAACGGTCGGTCAACGACGGGTTCTCCGGCGGTGAGAAGAAGCGTAGCGAGGTCCTCCAGATGGTTGTGCTGGAACCGAAGCTTTCCATCTTGGACGAGGTGGACTCCGGCCTGGACATCGACGCGCTGCGCGAGGTGGCCGACGGCATATCCAAGACGCGCAGCCCAGAGCGGGCCATCCTGCTGATCACTCACTATCAACGCATCCTTAGCTATGTCATCCCCGACGTGGTGCACCTGTTCATCGACGGCCGTATCGCCATGACCGGCGGTAAGGAGCTGGCCATGGAGGTGGAGGCGAAGGGTTACGAGTGGGTGGAGAGCAGCGGAGCCGCGCACCCCAGCGCGTAATGGCCAGCATCCGCGAGGACACCAAGGCATGACCCAGCGTGCGCGAGCAACCCAAGAGGCATCGTACCTATCCACCTTCGATAGCCTGGAGCGCGATGGGTTCAAGCATGACCCCGCTTGGCTACGGAAGCTGCGCAGGGAGGCGATCTCCCGCTTTAGCGACCTGGGGTTCCCGGTGGTGCGCAGGGGCAACGAGGAGTGGAAGTACACCGACGTAAGCCCCTTGGCCAAGGTCCCCTTTAGCGTGCTAAACGAGCCGCAGGCTATCCACGTGCCGGCCTCCGAGATTGACCACCACGCCTTTGCGGGAACGCATGGCAGCCGCCTGGTCTTCGTGAACGGCCGCTACAGTCGGGAGCACTCGTCCACCGAGGCGCTGCCGCCTGAGGTGCACCTGTGTAATCTGCGGGACGCATTGAAGGGCCCGGTTGGCCGGCACTTGGGCAAGTACGCCGACTATCACGGCCACGCCTTCACAGCGCTGAACACGGCGTTCGTACAGGACGGGGGCTTCCTGCACGTGCCCTCAGGCACCACCCTCTCCGCTGCCATTCAGCTCATCTTCCTGTCCACGGCCACCCCTACCGACACCGTCTCACACCCCCGGGTGCTTATCCTAATGGACAGGGAGTCCAGGGCAACGGTCATCGAGTCGTATATCGGACCCGTGGGTGGACGCTACTTCACCAACGCGGTATCGGAGGTGGTCCTGGAACCCGGAGCAAGGCTGGACCATTACAAGCTCCAGACCGAAAGCGCCGGCTCCTTCCACGTCGCCACCATCGAGGTGCGGCAGGAGGGTGAGAGTAGGTACACGTCACTGCTCGTGGACCACGGCGGCGGCCTCGTCCGCAACAACATCAACGTCCTGCTCCACGAGGAGGGCGCCAGGGCCGAGCTCCGTGGCCTCTATCTGCTGAACGAGCAGCAGCACGTGGACTACAACACCTTTGTTGACCACGCGGTGCCCAACACCAGTAGCGACGAGCTCTACAAAGGCGTGCTCAGCGGCAAGGCCCACGTGGTCTTCGGCGGGAAGATGCTGGTCCGGCCCAACGCCCAGAAGACCAACTCCCATCAGGTCAATAAGACGCTGCTGCTATCGGAGGGCGCGGCGGTGGATACCAAGCCGCAGCTGGAGATTTACGCCGACGACGTCAAGTGCAACCACGGCGCCGCCATCGGCCAGCTCGACCGGGAGGCTGTCTTCTACCTGAAGAGTCGCGGCCTGGACGACCTGGGCGCCCGCGAGCTGCTTACCTCCGGCTTCGTCAGCGAGGTGCCCGCCACCATCACCCACGTGCCGTTCCGCGCCTACCTGGAGCAGCTTGTGCACACAAGGCTCCGGGAGCTCTAAGCAAGGAGGCCCCATGGCGACCAGCCGTCAACCCGACCCGCCAGCTCCCCTGGACGTGGCAAGCATCCGTCAGGAGTTCCCGATCCTGTCGCGGACGGTGAACGGAAGGCCGCTCGTGTACCTGGACAACGCGGCTACGTCCCAGAAGCCGCGGTCCGTCATCCAGGCGTTGACGGACTACTACGAGGGGTACAACTCCAACGTGCACCGGGGCGTCCATACCCTGAGCGTGGAGGCCACCGACAAGTACGAAGAGGCGCGGGTCAAGGTGGCGCGGTTCATCAACTCGCCGTCGCCTGAGGAGGTCATCTGGACCCGGAACACCACCGAGGCCATCAACTTGGTGGCGCAGACGTGGGCCAGCACGAACCTCAAGGCGGGCGATGAGGTCCTGCTTACGGAGATGGAGCACCATAGCAACCTGGTGCCCTGGCAGCAGGTCGCCCAGCAGACGGGAGCAGTCCTGCGGTTTATTCCTATCACCGAGGAGTTCACGCTGGACCTAACGGACCTAGACCGCCTGCTGACCTCGAAGACGCGCCTGCTGGCCATGACCATGATGTCCAACGTGTTGGGCACCATCACGCCGGCCAAGGAGCTGACGGCGGCGGCGCACCGGGTGGGCGCGGCCGTGCTGCTCGACGCCGCCCAGTGGGTGCCTCACGTTCCGACGGACGTGCAGGACCTGGAGTGCGACTTCATGGCCTTCTCCGCCCACAAGATGTGCGGGCCCACGGGCATCGGGGTGCTCTACGCGCAGAGGTCGGTGCTGGAGGAGATGGACCCCTTTCTGACCGGCGGTGAGATGGTGAAGGAGGTGTGGCTGGACAGGGCCGATTGGAACGACCTCCCCATGCGGTTCGAGGCGGGCACGCCCAACATCGCCGACGCCATCGCCATGGGCGCGGCCGTGGACTACCTGAGCAGCCTGGGGATGGACCGCGTCCGCCAGCACGAGGTGCAGCTGACCGGCTACGCCCTGGAGCGGTTCCGGGAGCTGGAAGAGGTGGTCACCTACGGCCCGACGGACTTGGAAAAGCGTGGCGGCGTAGTGTCCTTCTACGCCAGCGATATCCACCCCCACGATATCGGGACGGTGTTGGACCATTGGGGGATCGCCATCAGGGCCGGCCACCACTGCGCCATGCCCCTGATGCGGAAGCTGGAGGTCCCCGCCACCGGGAGGGCCAGCTTCTACCTCTACAACACGGAGGAGGAGGTGGACATCCTCGTCGACGGGCTCAAGGAGGCCCTGAGGTTCTTTGGCAATGCAACTCGACGGACTTGACGACCTCTACCAGGAGATCATCCTGGACCACCACCGCAGCCCCCGTAACCACGGCCTGGTGAGCGCGCCGGACCTGTCGGCCAGGGGCTTCAACCCCTTCTGCGGCGACCAGGTAGTGCTAACGGCTGGACTGGACGCCCATGGCCACATCGCGGAGGTGGGGGTCGACGGCCAGGGGTGCGCCATCAGTCAGGCGTCGGCGTCCATCATGAGCGAGCTGCTCAAAGGGAAGACGTTACCGGATGCGGAGGCGCTGGCTGAGCTGTTCAAGGGCTTGATGCAGGGCCAAGCGCCCACCGCCGAGCAGGAGGAGGCGCTAGGCGAGCTGATGGCCCTAGAGGGGGTCCAACGGTTCCCCATCCGCATCAAGTGCGCGCTGCTGGCGTGGAGCACCCTCCAAGACGCCGTCGCGGAGTACCAGAAGGGCAGTAAGTAAGAAGGCCGCTGTGGCATAATGGTCTTGCGCCGCGCAATTGACCGGCGCAAGAGGCATCCAAGTCACGAGCTCCTCAGGGACCCACCACCACGACCACAGCCAACACGCCCATGGCCTTGGGCCACAGGGGCATATCCACGGCGCGGTCGACCCCTCCATCGCCGCATCGCAACGGGGCATATGGGCCGTCAAGTGGTCCTTCGTCGTGCTCTTTGCGACCGCAGCCATCCAGGCGGCCATCGTCTTGCTCACGGGCAGCATCGCGCTGCTGGCGGACACGGTCCATAACTTCGGCGACGCATCTACCGCCATTCCGCTTTGGATCGCCTTTCGCTTTGCCCAGCGTCGGCCCAGCCGGGGGTTCACCTACGGGTACGGCCGGGTGGAGGATCTGGCAGGTATTTTCATCGTCCTGGTGATCCTTGCCAGCGGTCTGTTTGCGGGATACACGGCTATTGATCGGCTCTTCAATCCCCGTGACGTAGAGTTCCTTTGGGCCATGGCCGCGGCGGGCGTCGTGGGGTTCGCCGCCAACGAAGCCGTGGCCCTCTTTCGAATCCGGGTCGGCAAGCAGATCGGGAGCGCCGCACTGGTGGCCGATGGCTACCACGCCCGCGTCGACGGCCTCACCAGCCTTGGCGTGGCGCTGGGCGCCGGCGCCCTTGGGCTGGGCTGGACCATCGCCGACCCTATCATCGCCCTCATCATCACGGCCCTGATCTTTAGGATCGTCTGGCAGTCGTCGGCCCTGGTCTTCGGGAGGCTGTTGGACCGAGTTGACCCCGGCATCGTTGACGAGGTCACCCACGCCGCCCAGCACGTCCGTGGCGTCGCGGCGGTCACCGACGTTCGGGTGCGCTGGTCCGGCCACCAGCTTCACGCCGACCTCAATATCGCCGTGGCTCCAGACCTAGCGGTGCAAGAGGGCCATAGGATCGCCACGGAGGTCCAGCACCAGATTACGCGTCACCTGGTCTACCTGGGGTCTGTAGCGATCCATGTGGACCCAACCAGCGCCTCCGGTAACCGCCACCACGCCGTTGCCGCGCACGAGCACGACAACCTTCCATCCCACTCCCACCCCGAGTAGCATCTAACGTTGGACCGGTGCAGCGGCAATACAACTCAGCGTTCTGCAAGGGGGGAGCCGTGATACGCCTTCACCGGGGACGCCTAGAGGTACGAGTCGGACGCATACCCAGGCCCTTTCCGGCTAGCGTCCACGCCGTCACCATCTTCCCGTTCATCCTCTACGAGCCGCACGTATGGGACGACCCGTGCGTGCAGATCCACGAGCGCTATCACTGGACCGACCAAGCCCGATGGCTGGTGCTGCCCTGGCTCGTCGCATACCTGGTGCTACAGCCGTTCTACGGCGGTGGCAGGAGGCACCCGCTGGAAAAGGAGGCTTATCGACGCCAGGACCTGTGCGAGCAAAGTGCGGGCAGTTGACCAAGAGCAGGTCACCGCAGCTAGGTATTGCCGTAAGCGGCGTCTGTGTCATTGTCCCAGAGCTCGGCTAGGATAGGGTTTGCAGCACCCGATAAAGCCGTAGCCTGGACATCAGCTTTACTGTCGCAACCGTCCAACTCTGCCATCCGCTCCCTACTCCAGCTCCACTACTGTCGCGCCGTCGCCGCCGTAGTGAGCGTCGGCGTAGTCGTAACGCTGGACGGCCGAGTGGTTGGCCAGGTGCCGCCACACGCCCTGGCGGAGCACGCCGGTGCCCTTGCCGTGGATGATCCGGACGTGTTGATGACCCTGGGCTAAGGCATCGCTCAGAAAGCGGTCCAGCTGCTCCAGCGACTCGTGCAGCCGTAGGCCGCGCAGGTCCAGTTCCGGTTCAGGCCCCAGCAAGGGACGCTCCGAGGTGAGCTGGATGCTGCTCACCCCCAGCGGCACGACGTCACGACGTTGGCCCACCTTCCTGAGCCGCGCGACGGGCAGCCGGACGCGGGCGTTGCCCACCAGGACTTCGACACGCTTGTCTCCGTCAGGCGCCGTGGCGACGGTGCCGGTAAATCCCAGCGGGTCCACTTCCACCACGTCGCCTATGGTCAAGGGGCCTCTACGGGGCACAGGGTGGGTCCCCTGACCCCAGATGCGGGAGCGGAGCAGGCGCTGGACCTCAGCTACCTCCCGATGAGCCTCTTCGGTAACCCGCGGCGGAGGTGGCTCGCCCGCGCCTATACGGGGCTCCCATGCCGCGGCCGCCTCCGCCTGCTTCAGCCTAGCCCGCACCTCCCTGGCCTGGGCCATCAGTTCCTGGCGTGTCTCTTCCACCACCCTCCCTTTCGCCTGGGCGACCTCTTCGAGCTGCCTCTCTAGGTCTTGCCGAAGGGTGTCGGCGCGGGTCCGGGCATCTTCCGCCTCTTGTAGCCGCCGCCGGGTGCGGTGTCGCTCCTCCTGCAGGCCGGCCAAGAGGGCCTCCGCCGCCTTGTGATCGGGGTCCTGAAGGTCCCTGGCCATTTGCAAGACTCTGTCGTCAAGGCCCAAGCGCTGCGCCACCTCCATCGCGTAGCTGCGCCCAGGGAGGCCCATGGTGACGCGATACGTGGGCCGTAGCGTCACCGGGTCCAGCTCCACGCTGGCGTTCTCCAGGGCGGGATGCTCCTCAGCGAAGGCCGCCAGGCTCCGATGGTGTGTCGTGACCACGGTCGGCACGCTTCGGTCCGTCAGGTGCGCCAGGACGGCTCCCGCCAAGGCCGCGCCCTCCTCAGGGTCGGTGCTGGTGCCCAGCTCGTCGAGCAGCACCAACGAGCGCGGGGTGGCCACACCCAGAATGTGGGAGATGGTAGAGATGTGGGAGCTAAAGGTGGAGACCGACCGCTCGATGCTCTGCTGGTCGCCGATGTCCGCGTAGACGCCGTCCACAATCGGCAGCTGCGTGGTAGGCTCGGCGGGCACCTGAAGCCCAGCCTGGTGCATCAGCACCAGCAATCCCAGGGCCTTAAGGGCCACGGTCTTGCCGCCCATGTTGGGACCCGTGACGACCACACCCGTCAGCGGAGGGTCCAGGGCGAGGGAAACGGGCACGACGGCGCCTGGAATGAGTGGGTGCCGCCCGTCCACCAGCCGGGTGCCCTCCTCCCTGGTCTGTACCATCGCCGCACCGCTGGCCCGAGCGTAGCGGGCCTTGGCCAGCACCAAATCGATGCGGCCCGTAAGCTCCAGCGCGTAACCCACGTCGGCCAGCCGTTTGGCCAGTGCGGCCGATAGCTGGCGCAAGACGCGCTGCGTCTCTTCCTGCTCCGTGGCCGCCCACTCTCGCCAGGCGTTGCATCGCCGCACGTTGTTCAGCGGCTCGATGAAGAGGGTGGCGCCCGAGTCGGAAACGGCATGAACGATGCCCGGGACCCGGCCTCGAAAATCGGCTTTCACGGGGATCACCAGCCGCTCGGCGCGGACCGTGATAAGTCGCTCCTGGAGCACCTCTTTAGCCAAGTCGGAGGCCAGGAACCGTTCCAGCGCTCGGACGGCGTGCTGATAGGCTCGCCGGCTCTCCTGGCGAAGCTCCCGCAGGTACGGTGTCGCGTCGTCGGCCAGCTCGCCGGTGGGTAAAACCTTTCGGCGTATCTCCCGTTCCAGAGTGCGCAGGTCAGGGATGTTCCGGGCCAGGGTCCGCAGCAGCGGGGTCTGGGCCTGGAGACGTGTAGCCAGGGACTTGGCGAGTTGGACCGCCTCCAAGGTGTTCGCCACCGCCAGAAGCTCCTCGCCGGTGAGCTGCCCTCCTTTGGCCACCCGGTCCAGCACGGGGCGGACGTCACGGTCGAGGGCGAGGACGGTGTCGACATCGCGTTCCAGCAAGAGGCGCGCCTCCGCCGTTTCCTGCTGCTGTCGGGCTACCGTCGGAGCGTCGTAAGCTGGCTCCAGCGCCAGGGCCAGGTCACGCGACACCGGCAGGTAAGCGTAAGACGCGAGAAGCTCACGGATACGTGAAAACTCCAACAGCTCCAGGGATCGCCGCCGCAGGTCGTTGGCCGTGACGGCGCCGGTGACAGGCTCGTTGTGCTGGTTGACCACGGGTCTCATTGTACCAAGGGCCGCCGGGATAGTGGTTACGGCGGCTGCCACGGCTTGGCGACGTTGTTCACCCCTAGGCGCCATGCTAGAATAGCTAGACTCGCGCCGTTATCGTCGTACCGCTGAAAAGCATGAAGACCATAGGGCTCACGGGAGGCATAGGCGCGGGCAAAGGAGAGGTTGCTTCTCTGCTCAGGTCGCTGGGCGCCGCGGTGGTGGAGGCGGACCAGGAAGGCCATCGGATATATCGGCGGGGCACCGAGGGGTGGCGTCGAGTGGTGGCGCTCTTTGGCCATCAGGTCCTGGGCAAGGACGAGGAGGTAGACCGCGGCCGGCTAGGCGCGGTGGCCTTCGGCGACCCTGACGCGCTCACTCGCCTGAACACGGCACTTCACCCTCTTATCCGTGAAGCGGTCGGTGAGCGGCTCCAGGAGCTGGAGCAAGCGGGCCAGGCCGTGACAGTGGTGGAAGCACCCCTCCTGCTTGAGGCAGGGTGGCAAAGCCTGGTGGACGAGGTGTGGGTCGTGTGGGCGTCTCCGGACGTAGTAATTCCCCGACTCCAACGCCACCGGAGACTCACCACGGCAGAGGCGCGGCAGCGCATCGAGGCCCAGACCTCAAACGAGTGGAAGCGTGTCCAGGCAGACGTCGTCATCGAGAACAGTGAAGATTTAGAATCGCTGCGTCGAAAGGTGGAGGGCCTCTGGCGCCGGCGGATACAGGGGAAGGACTAGCTGGCTATGGCCAAGAAACGCGAAGAGCTGTACAGGTCCCAGCCCGTGGAGGAGTACGTGCTCGAGGAGGAGCCGTTCTATCTCCCCGTGGGAGACGAGGTGGAGCTCTTTGAGGCCGCGTACGCGGAGAAGCTCCCCGTTCTGCTCAAAGGTCCCACCGGCTCGGGAAAAACGCGGTTCATCGAGTACATGTCATACCGGATTGGGCAGGCATTCCCCGCGTCTAACGGACGTCACGGTTTCCCCTTGGTTACGGTGGCGTGCCACGAGGACCTCACGGCCAGCGATTTGGTGGGCCGCTACCTGCTGGAAGCCGAAGGAACGCGGTGGATTGACGGGCCGTTGACCCGGGCAGTGAAGTACGGCGGCATCTGCTACTTGGACGAGGTGGTGGAAGCTCGGAAAGATACCACGGTGCTGATCCACCCCCTGACCGACCATCGGCGGCTCCTTCACATCGAGAAGCTGGGGGAGGTGATTCAAGCGCACCCGGATTTCCTGATGGTCATCTCCTACAACCCGGGCTACCAAAGCGCCCTGAAAGACCTCAAGCACAGCACTCGACAGCGGTTCGTCTCCCTGGAGTTCGACTTTCCACCCAGAGAGCTGGAGGTCCCCATTATCGAGCACGAATCGGGGGTGGATACGGAGACCGCGGAGGCATTGGCGCTGCTGGGCGAAAAGGTGCGGAACCTGCGTGGCCACGGCGTGCAGGAGGGTGTCAGCACGCGCCTGCTTATCTACGCCGGCAGGCTCATAGTGAAGGGAATCGCTCCCCGGCGTGCTTGCCAGGTGGCCGTGGTGTGGGGGCTCAGCGACGAATTCGAAGTCCATCGCAGCGTTCAGGAGGTGGTGACCTCCATCTTTCCCTAGATGCGCAGGTGGCTGCTCTTCCCTCCAGGCCCAGTACGCAATCCGATCACCACGGTGGTACAGGAAATGGACCGCGCCCCCGATTTCTCCATCGAACGTCTAAGCCTGGCCCTATCCGCATACCGCCCAAAGACCGTTGGCGGGGAGGGCCTGCGCGCCGCGGGGGTGCTCGTGCCGCTGTTCCGCCGGGACGGCGCGTGGCGCCTGCTGCTGTGCCGCCGCTCCGACCAGCTCGACGAGCACCGAGGTGAAGTGGCCTTTCCCGGAGGCCGGCTGGAGGCCGAGGACACGGACCTGAGGGGTTGCGCGCTCCGGGAAGCGCAAGAAGAGGTGGGAGTGCGGCCGGAGGACGTAACGGTGCTGGGAGCGCTGGACCAGGTCAACACCCGGACGGGGTACGCGGTATCGCCCACGGTGGGCACCTTACCTGACGACTACACCTTCACCGCAAACGAGGGGGAGGTGGCCGAGCTCCTAGAGGTGCCCATGGAATGGCTGTTGGAAGAAGGAGCGATACGGCATGAAGCCGTCGTGCAGCCGGACGGCTCCCTAGCCCGCCGCCGTACCTACGCGTTCGGGCATCATCTTGTGTTCGGCGCCACCGCGCGGATCGTAGCCGACCTCTTGGAGCTGCTGGCCGAGAGCCGCGATGTCCATTCCACTGAGGTGTCGGGATGACCACACCGGAGCAGGAGCAGCTCTACGAAACGCTGCGCAAGTACCCAGCGGTGCTGACTTCGGTCTTTGAGAACGCGCAGGGAGAGATGGCCGGGGTGAGCGACGCCACCCAGCAGGTCCGCTGGTCGCAAGAGGGCTTGCGGATAGCCCAGCAGACCGCCCGCGCTTGGGAGGCCGCCGTTGAGTATTTCCGGGTCAGTCCACGGGTCTTCCAGGTGCTCAACATGAGCCAATTCCTGCGGTGGGCCGACACGGGCGCTACCTTGTGCCACGATTCGCCAACGGTGGCGGCGGCCTTCTTCCGGGCCAGCCCCACGGCCCTGCTCAACCTGCATGCGCGTCACATTCCAGGCTGGGCCGGCCTGGGCCACGGACTGTTCAGGGGCACCTGGAAGTCGAGCAATCTGGCCGCCCGTTTCTTCGAGCTGAGCCCTGAGCTGACCAATTACCTCACCTTCCGCGAGCTGGAATCGTTTGGCGCCCTGGTAGAAGCGCTTTCCCAGCGCTCCTACGACCTAGCGGCGGAGTGCCTCCACCTAGGCCAGCGGGTGCTGCCCACCATCAGCGAGCGAACCGAGGTGATCTCGCTGGCACGGACCCTCGCATCCAGCAGCTGGCGAGAGGTGCGCGGGTGCTTTGAGGCGGTCGGGAAGATCAACGCCAGCATCGGCCCCAAGCAGCGCGCCCAGTTCATCACGCTGGCGGAGCGGCTATCGCGCCAGGGCATGACCAACGTCGCTTCGTTCATCGTGGAGTCCGCGCAGGCGCTGGCGCTGGCGCCCAGCGAACGGCAAGACGCGCTGCTGGAGCAGGCCGCGTCCCTGGCGAGCTACACGCCGGAGGCGGTGGGGTCCTTCCTGAAGAGCCTGCCCAGGATCTTGGAGCGCATTAGCCCATCTCAGGTGGAAACCTGGTTCCAGCACGGCGTGAGCCTTCTGGAGGAGAACCCCGATTCCGGCGTCGCGTACTTCAAGCTGGAGTCCTCCCGAGCCGAGGACGTGCTGGACACCCTCTCCTCCAGCATCGAGCTGGAGAAGGTGAAGGGCCTTTTCAGCATTTACTCTCGCGCCCTCGCCGGCTCCAGCGTGGAGCTGCTGCCTGTTCAAGACCTGGCCGTGAAAAACATCGGCTGGGTCTCCATGGAACAGGCCTCCACCGACGGCAAGCGCATCTTTCTCCCGCCCATCGTGGACCGGGAGGCGCGGAAGCAAGATAACTTTGCGTGGCTGAAGGTGGTAACCACCCACCAGGTAGGCCACCTGGAGTTTGGCAGCTTCGAGCTTGAGTTCGGCCAACCGGCCCCCCTGTTCAAAGACCTCCGGCCAGCGTTGGCGAAGCGTCGTCCCCGGCACGCCGAGAGCGGCTTTACCACCGATATGTCGGAGTTCTTCGACCTGTTCGCCTCCCGGCAGCTGGCGTCCGACATCTTCGGCGCCGTGGAGGACGGCCGGGTGGACACCGCACTGCTCTTCCGCTACCAGGGCCTGGCGTCCCATTACCGGTGGGTGCAAACCGACGCCCTCGCGCACCGGCCGTCCATTCAGGACATGCCCGTGCAGATGGCCATGGTGGAGCTACTGGTGCGTCTGAGCCTCGATTTCGACCAACAGGTGCCTGTTCCCATAGCCTACACACGCCAGGCCCGGGCCATCGCCGCGCTGCTCAAGCGGGTCCAGAGTCCCACGGCCACCGTGGAGGACTCGGCCGAGGCCACCATCCGCATCTACGCCGTCATCTCCAAGCTGCCCAACGACGAGGTCTCACCCGAGGACTGGGAGGACCAGGGGTTTGGCGACGTGGAGTTCGAAGAGGGCGATACCAAGGGTATGGTGAAACAGATAGCAGAGGAGCGGAAGCAGGAGGAAGACGAGCAGGAGCAACCGGGAGGGTACGAATCACCGGAGGAGGTCGACTTCCGCGGCGACTTCAAACCGGAGATGGTCCAGCTCCTCACCCGAATCCGCGGAACGGAAGGCGTTGACGAAGAAGAGGACCGCCAGACGCTCTCCCAGGAGATGTTGGAGGAGCTTCTGAAGGCCTCCGCCGAGCTGGAGCTGAGCGAGGATGGCGACGTCGTCACCTTCGCCCAGAACCTGCTGCAAGAGCAGGGTGTGGACCTGCCGCCCGCGCGGAGCAGCGCCGGATACCAGGACATCCCGCATCAGGAGGAGCGTGGCGGGGCGTTGGACGTCAAGGAGCCGCGCAGCTACGTGTACGACGAATGGGACTTCCGCGCCAACGACTACCGCCCCCGCTGGTGCATCGTCCAGGAGAAGCAGGTGCTCATGGGCGAGACCCGATTCTACGCCGAGACGCTTCAGAACTACTCCGGCCTGATGGACCAGATCCGCCGGCAGTTCGAGGCGGTGAAGCCGGAGATGTACCGCAAGGTGAAGCGTCTGCCGGAGGGCGAAGACGTGGACCTGGACGCTGGCATCGAGGCGCTCATCGACCTCCGGACGGGCCTCGTGCCCGACGAGAAGATCTACTGGCGCCGGAACAAGGCGGAGCGCGACGTGGGCGTGGTGTTCCTGTTGGATATGAGCGCTTCCACGGCGGAGGCGGTGGAGGAGGCCAAGCGGGACGCCGAGTGGGATATACCGACCGATCCGGCGGCCTACGCGGCGTGGTTGCGCGTGCGCCGTGGCGAAGGCGGCCGCCGTCAGTACAAGCGCATCATAGACGTGGAGAAAGAGTCCATGGTGCTGCTGATGACCGCGCTGGAGATGATCGGCGATCAGTACGGCGTGTACGGCTTCTCAGGCTTTGGACGCGAGAACGTCGAGTTCTACGTCATCAAGGAGATTGAGGAGCCGCTGTCCGACCAGGTGAAAAGCCGGCTGGACAAGGTATCGCCGCTCCACGCCACGCGCATGGGGCCCGCCATCCGGCACGCCGCCACCAAGCTGGAGCAGGTATCGGCGAAGACCAAGTTCCTCTTCGTCATCAGCGACGGCCGTCCCCAGGACCGGGGGTATAGCCGGGAGGGCGTGGAGAAGGAGTACGCGGTGCAGGACACGCGCATGGCGCTGATGGAGGCCCGCAAGAAGGACATCACGCCCTTCTGTCTGACCGTGGACCGCCAGGGCCACGACTACCTGCGCACCATGGCCGGCGACATGGGGTACGAAGTGCTGCCCGACGTCATGGACCTGCCCAGCCGCCTGCCCTACCTCTACCGCCGCCTGACCATCTAGTCGGGCATGCGCAAGACAGGCCGCTACCGTGCTACGTAAAGATTCATCAGTGGGCTATTGAAGCCCGTTTCGCCCACGCGGTTGAGGGGCACGCCCCCTCTGTTCTCGTACGGGTCGCGGATGTCGAAGTGGATGCCTCCGTCGAAGAGCGAGATTGCGAATCCCTCCACCTGTCCCGGTGCGAAAGCCTCCAGCATGGCAGCCACAGCCCTCTCGTAGTCGCGATAGTAGTCCGAGAATGCCGAGGTGCGTACCTCGGCCTCACAAAAAACACCGTCCACCGCGAATCTCATGGGGCCCGCGCCCGCCGACAACACTACCCGCTGCTCCGTCCCAACCTCGGCTGCAAGCGAGCGTACGGCATTCGCTAATACCTGGGGCTTCTCCCCTGAAGCCACCTGTCTCCCGATGTCTATGATGACAGCAACGCCCTCGAAAGCGTCGAAGGCCGGCGCCCTACTGGCGAGGGGTATGTATTGTCCTTGATCGTCATAGCCGAGGAACTCCGAATACCATAGCGCATAGGCTTGACCACGCCACTCCGCAATCAGTTCCCGCTCGCGGTGGTCCAGCAACGCCTCGATCTCCTCACACAAAGCCTGCTGGTCGGGGTGACAAAAGTCGGGGATGCGTCCGCGGGTCTGCCAGAACGGGTTCAACGCGACGCGCACACCTGAACCGCGCAGGTCATAGAGGCCATCGAAAAACGTTAGCGCCTCCCGGCTCACCTCCATTCCAATCAGGCGAGAGACGACCATGTTCCGTGCCTCAGGGACCAGGCCAGTCGTCTCCTCATCCCACGCCAGATCGATGTGAGCGGCCACGAAAGCATCGGTGACCTCAATCGAAGCCTCGATGGCATCCTCGAAACCCGCGTTCTCCGGCGTGCCGAAGCCGATGCTCAGGATGTCGCCGGCCTGTACCAGTGAGCGGTCGTAGCTACAGCTCACCGTCATGGCGCAGTCGCTGGGCGCCGTGAATCGCACGCTGCCGTCGGCGTGAATAGACAACGCTTCGATCTCCCGGCTCACGGCGGAGAACCAGGAAGGTGACCACGTCTCGCCGGAATAGGACTCCACGACGCTGTCACGTAGCTTGGTGAAATCGGCGTCTGAGAGTGAGTACGGGCCGTCGCCTAGCGCGTCGATGACCCGGTACATCAGTGGTGGCATGGACGGCGGACGCTGGAGACGAAAGCTCCCGCTCATGGTGCAGACGCCGTACAGCAGGGCGTCGCCCTGGGCCAGGTAGTCGGCCTCACCCTTGGGTTCCTGGTCCAGGTACCTCTCGAAGTCATAGGACACGCGAGGTAGGCCAGCGCATTCGCCTTCCTCGTCAATGCACACGATGGCGATTGTCTGAACCTGATTCTTCTGGGCGTCCTCGTCTCGATAACGCGCCCGAATGAAGCCTTGCCCATCGCGCTCGCACGATACGGTGCGGGCCACTGGGTCATAAGACAGCGCACCTTCATCCAGCGCAACCGACTCCAGCACTACCCCAAGGCCACTCACCGAGGTGGAACCACCCACCGGTACGAACCGGTGCGCGCTCAGCACCACCGCGTCTCCCAGTGGCACACCGGGTGTCGATGTCTGCGTAGGCATCGTGGTTGGGGCGGAAGTAGCTGTGGGCGTGAGAGTTGGCGTAGAGGTGGCAGTTGGTTCAGGCCTGGCGCAAGCGGCCAGCAGCAGTGCCGTAGCCGAGGCAATGATCAGGAGCTCGACTAAGGATGGTCGCATGCGCTAATTATACTGCCGATGGCTTGAGTGCTAAGCGTGATAGCCAAAGCCCGCCGCTCTCTTAGCGAGCCCAATATTGTTTTGGGGGGTGCTGGACTTCATTACTCCACCATCTTCACCAGAAGATTCCCCGTGACCACCACCATCGCCTGCCGCGCATCCCCCTTCGCCAGCCTCGGTCAACGATCGCTGACGGTCAAGCTTCGGTCACCACGAGCGTGCCGTTATCTGAAGGCCGCTGGGCTCGCTCTCAACCTCTGGCTTATGGAGTGGCAGGCTAAACCCACCGCCATAGGTGCATGCGTACACGTAGGTGCCCGCGGGAGGTGAGGACAACTCGATCAGTACCTCGCTGCCCGGCAGCACTTTGACATCGATACCAAGCGCTTCAATGGTGAACGTGTGCACGGTGAGATCACGGTTCCTGACAACGAACTTGGCGGGCTTGCCGGCCGGCACCGTCAGCTGAGCGGGCTCGAAGGTGCTATTTTTCATCTCAACGCTGATTGCCCCCGCCTTCTCGTTAGCGCTCACCGATTCAACGCTCGTGAGGTGGAGTGCGCCCGAGACGGCCATGAGCCCGACCACCATAGCCGTTGTCGCCCGGAGAACCCACCGCTCGGAGGAGGTATCTTCAAAAAGTGTGTAAACAGTCAGGCGGTGTACCCTCTCTCTGAACAACACGGGCTCGAGGCCCAAGAGAGGAGATAGACCGCCCATGAGGAAGGAAAGCACTGAGAGTAGGTCGGAGTCAAGGCCGGAGTGGGAGCAGTTGGAGGATTGGGTGCGAAGCCAGGTCCAGAGGCTGATCCAGGAGTTGCTGGAGGAGGAGGTGACGGCGTTTCTGGGAAGGGCGAAGTCGGCGCTCAGATCCGACTCGGACAATGATACCGGCTATCGGAACGGATACGGCAGAGCCCGGAGGCTTACGCTGAGTTCGGGAACGATACAGCTGAGGCGGCCGCGAGTCCGCGATACCGAGGAGCAGTTCGAGAGCCGGCTGCTGCCGCTGTTCGTCAACAGGACCAGGAAGGTTGCTGAGTTGATCCCCGAGCTGTACCTGCACGGTCTATCCGAAGGCGACTTCGATCTGGCTTTGCGGGGGCTGCTGGGAGAGGACGCACCGGTATCGGCGAGCACGGTGGCCCGGTTGAAGTCCAAGTGGAACGATGAGCTTGCCCAATGGCGCAGCCGGCCCCTAGATGACCTGGAAGTGGTCTACATGTGGATGGATGGAGTCTACGTCAAGGCTGGTCTTGAGAAGGAGAAGGCGGCAGTACTGGTGGTGGTGGCGGCCCTGAGCGACGGGAGCAAGGTGGTGGTGAGCGCTGTTCCCGGATACAGGGAGTCCACAGAGAACTGGTCCGATGTGCTCAGGGACATGAGGCGCCGCGGGCTGGAGTGCCCGAGGCTGGTGGTTGGGGACGGACACCTGGGCATCTGGGGAGCTCTGCGCAACGTCTATCCGCAGGCGGCAGAGCAACGCTGCTGGAACCACAAGATCGTAAACGTGCTCGCCAAGCTTCCAAAGCGACAACAGGACCAGGCCAAGCTCATGCTGCGTACTATCCCCTACGCGCCGACTCGGACAGAGGCTGAGCGGCTCAGGACGGTGTTCACCAGGTGGTGCGGCGACCATTCCTACGAGGCGGCCTCAGAGGCCTTGGAGCGGGACTGGGACCGCATGGTCACCTTCTATGACTTCCCAAAGGAGCACTGGGGGCACCTTCGCACGACGAACCCGGTAGAATCACCCTTCGCGGCCCTCAGGCTTCGGACCGATGCCGCCAAGCGCTACAAGAGGGTCGATCGGGCGATAGCGGTGATCTGGAAAATGTTGATGGTCGCCGAACAGCGCTTCAGGCGTCTGAAGGCCCCTGAGTTGATCGAAGACGTCTATCTCGGTGCACAGTATGCGGATGGAATCGCCATTGAATCAACGGCTGAGAAGGTCGCCGCCTGATGTCGTTTACACACCTATTGACGTAACCTCCACCGCTCGCCTGCCGTGGACACGTCGCGGGTGGCGCCCCGACGGTGCTGTAGGAATCCCACGATACCCGCGGACCCCTGCCACGATCAGCGACACCATTACGGGGATGAACAGCCCGGCGTCGAAAAAGCTGTTGAAGGTGCCCAAGGCGATTGGTATGGACGGGGCGGTTATCAGCAGCACCAGTATTGCCCCGATCGCGGCGATGAGCGTCTGCCTAGACCTCCAGGTCAGAACAACAACAACGACCGTCGGTATCATGAGCAGGAAGTAAAAGACGATCCGTTCCACCGCGTCAGAATCCACACCGCCCGGGACCAGGGCTAAACTGTTGATACCCGTAAAGAGCAGGGCGAAGACGAGCAGCCCCGCGATTGTTACTCGCGTGTAGAAGGGCAGGCCCTTCCATCCACCTTTCGTCTCCGAGCCTTCTTTCATCATTAGCCTCCTTATTGCCAGGTCCCGAATTCCCCTTCCATGTCGCTCTACTGTTTCTCTCAATTGTTGCAGCCGCGTGTTGGGGCGCAGTGGGAATTGTCTCGGGCATCTGCTCGTGCCGCTAGAGGCATTTGGTTATGGCGTTGTAAGCGAAGCTTATAGGTGGGGTCGCAGGACATACGAGGGCTTCGCACCAACGACCTTAGCCCGCCGTGACCACACTTCGCCAAGCCCAGGGCAGGCTGCGATCGCATCGAGCATGGAGCTCCTAGCGTTGCGTGCACGCCAGGTTGGGGTGCATGATGAGCTAGTCCGTAGCTACCTGGAGGTCTGATCAAGCATTTTTGGAAGAAGGAGCGGGCCACGAGTAAGTTGACTGCGGTGGCGAAAAGCGGCGGAAAGGGTGGAAAAGGTTCCTCTGGTCCCAACTGGCCGAGCAAGACGGGTAATCCATCGGGACCTAACCGGGGGAACAGCCCACCCAAGAAGTAGGCAGAAAAGGGCGGCTGCCTCTTGGTCGCATGGAACGACGGGCGCGACGGTCCGAACCGCTGCCATCGCGGAATGGTGGGCTAATTCCCGCTAGGTGAACAGGCCTGCTAGAGCTGTTGATGCCCTTAGAACAGCCTCAAACGCCGCCTTCGGCCTGATGTCCACCGCTCTGCCGCGGACCCGTGCATGATGCGCGGGAAAGTAGAAAAGGAACGTCCTTCTAAAAAAGGCTTGGAAACGGAATGAAGGGGGTTAGGGTCAGTTAAGAGCCCGCAGCCGCGGCGCTCTTGACCACCTTGCTGACCCTCAGATCTCGCCGAATCGTCGCCTTTACACTGGCGGCCCGCTTCTTTAGCGCTATCGGCAGGCCCACCGGGTCCAGGTCGTACACGTCGCGCGCCAGCCCCAGCCGTTCCAGAAGCCGGATAACCTTCCAGCTCGTATCGAAGTGCCACCACCTGATACCGTGCCGAGCCGATCGAGGCGATGCGTGATGGGTGTTGTGTCCCCCCTCACCCATACCCAGCAGCCCTACCAGCCAGTTGTTGGTGCTCTTGTCCTTGGTCTCGAAGGCTCTGTTTCCAAAGATATGGCACACCGAGTTCACCGAGAATGTCACATGCTGCGTCAGGAGTATCCTCACGAGGCCACCCCACAGCAACCCGCTCCAACCCCCGATCGCGAAGGGTACCACCAGGCTCAACGCGCACCAGAAAAGCGCGGTGCGCTGAATGAATAAGATGCCTTCGTCTTGTAGCAGGTCCTTGGCCCACTTCTTGGGATCGGCCCGCTGGTTTATCAGCAGCCATCCGATATGGGCGTGGATGAAACCTCGGAACAGGTTCTTGCTCAGATGAGGGCTGTGGACGTCCCCTTCCTCGTCCGAATAGGCGTGGTGCAGCCGGTGGTTGGCCGCCCACGATACGGCGCCACCCTGAAATCCCATTGTTCCCAGGATGGCTAGCACGTACTTCACGACACGGTTTGCTTTGAACCCGGCATGGGTCAGATACCGGTGGTATCCAATCGTCACCCCGAAGCTGATGAACAGGTACATCACTCCCAGCAAGACCATGTCCTGCCAGCTCACCAGCCAGTTCCAGGTCATGTAGATGGCGATGCCCAGGGTAATAAGCGGCGCCACCACCAGAAAAGACACCGTCCCCACCCTGCCAACGTAGTACTCAAGCATTCTTAACACCACAAAGCCAGGCTTGCGGTCCGTCGTCGGGGTTCGGTTTGATGCTACCATCGCCCTCGTCTCGCACGTAGCTGCTTCGGTCGTAGGCCGGAACAGCTAGCTTTTGCGTAAGGTAAGCTATTGTCTTGGACTGGTGGAACGTCGCCGTCATGCGGTGGGCGGCTTCGACGCTCGCGCTCGCCTCAGCGGCCGGCTGCCTCGACGCTGGCGCTTACTTCGTCCGCCGTCGGTTCCGCGCGCTGCAGCTCTTGGCAGAGCGCCAGCAGCGCCGAAGCCACCGCTCTGCCGCGGACCAGCGCACGACGCGCGGGGAAGCGATACTCGGAGGTGGTGGTGCCGCCCGGATGCGATACGCCGATGTACACCAAGCCCGGCGGATTGCCCTCCAGGTCGTCGGGGCCAGCCACGCCCGTTACGCCGATACCACAGTCGGTCTCGTGGGTGCGGCGTGCCGCCTCGGCCATCGCCGCGGCGCACTCGTGGCTGACCGCGCCGTGCTCCTCGATAACCTTGGGGTCGACGCCGGCCGCGACCTTCCGGTCATCGGCGTAGGTCACGGTGCCGCCCTTGAAGTACGCCGAGCTGCCCGGCACCTCGGTGATGGCGCCGGCCACCAGGCCACCCGTACACGATTCTAGCACGGCCAGGGTAAAGCCGCGCTCTCGCAGTAGCTGGCCCGCCCGTTGCTGCGGCGTCTCCTCGTCCAAGCCCCACAGGTGGGGGCCCAGCGCCTGACGCACGTCCCGCTCCAGGCCATCCAGGACCGTCAGGGCGTCGGCCTCTGTGGTGGCCTTGGCGATGGCCCGCAGGTAGATGCCGTCGGACTTTGCGTAGCAGCCCAGGTCCAGGCCCTCGGTGGCGTAGAGGTGCGACACCATTTCGTCCACCGCCGCCTCGCTCAGGCCGATGGTCTTGAACGTGCGGGTTTGGATGATGCTCCCGATGACCCTGGCCTGAAGCCTCGGCGCTAGCTGATCGTTCCACATCTCCATCATCTCGCCGGGCGGCCCAGGCATGGTGGCCAGGACCTTGCCGTCCTTCTCCACCCACCAGCCAGGCGCTGTGCCCACCGGGTTCGGGAGGCCCTCGGCGGACGGGATGATGGCCGCTTGACGCAGGTTATGCAGCGGCATCGGCGCGGTACCCCGACGCCGGAACCGAGCCTCCAGCCAGCGTACGAGCTCGGGGTCAGTGGTCATCGTCTCGCCCAGCATCTTGGCCACCGCGTCGCGGGTCATGTCGTCCTCGGTGGGCCCGAGGCCGCCGATGGTGAAGACGTAGTCGGAGCGCCGCCACGCCCTTTGCAAGGCGTCCGTAAGGCGGTCGAGGTCGTCGCCTATCACGATGATCGCGTGCAACTCAAGGCCCAACTCCGGCAGGCGCTGGGCCAACCAGCCGGAGTTGGTGTCGGCCGTCTCGCCCATGAGGAGCTCGGTACCGACCGCGATTACCTCTGCCTTCATGATGCCCTCCAGCGCACGAACGCCAGGTGCAAGTATAGCATAGCGGCCCTACTCTACCCTCACGGCTCCACAAAAGCGAGGGTCTTTTCCTACAACAAAAGTTCCGCGCGTGCTCCCAAAAAACCCCACGGTTGTGAGAGGAGGGCGGCGATGCTATCCTACGCCGGTGTCCGCCTCGCCGGCGGACGTCGTCTGCTAGTCCAATAGCCACTCCAGCGGCGCGGGAGAGCGGCATGCATCTAATCGTCGATGGGTTCGGCTGCGACTACCACCAGCTCGCGGACCCGGAGCACGTGAGGCGTTTCCTGGATACTTATCCGGACGCCATCAGCATGACCAAGGTCGCGCCTCCCGCGGTCCATATCTACCACGGCCCGAAGCCGGAGGACTGGGGTGTCTCCGGGTTCGTGATCATCGCGGAAAGCCACATCAGCGTCCACACGTTCCCAGACCGCGGCCACGTCAACATCGACGTGTTCTCCTGCATAGACTTCGACCCTCAGCGGGCGTTGGAAGAGGTCCGTCAGGTCTTTACCATGGCAGAGGTCAGGAGCTGGACCCTGGACCGGGGCCTGGAGCACCTGGACCCGGCTATAGCGCGGCAGGTCGTGGAAGGCGAGCGCGAGACGGTCCGGCGCCGGCTGTAACAACAGTCCGCGGTACGTGCTTGCGACGCAGGGATACGATGAGGTGAGGCGTGCGGGACCCGTGTTGGCCAACTACCCCTCATACCTTCCTGGCGCTTCCACCCGAAGCCCACGACTTGGCCCGCAGCCGCGTCGTGGTGCTGCCCGTACCCTACGACGCCGCCACCAGCTACAAGGCGGGCGCCCGGGACGGTCCATACGCCATCCTGCGTGCCTCCCATCAGATGGAGGATTTCGACCCGGAGCTGGGACTCTCTCCCTGCGGCGTCGGCATCCACACGGCCCAGGCGCTAGAACCCGTCGTCGGGGACCCCGAGCAGATGCTTGCCCGGGTCACTCAGGCCGTGGACTGGTACGTGGCGCAGGGGAAGTTGGTGTGCATGCTGGGAGGCGACCACTCCCTAACGTCGGCCGCGGTCCGCGCGGTGGCCCAGCACCACGACAACCTCAGCGTGTTGGTGCTGGACGCGCACACCGACTTGGCCGACGAGTACCAGGGCTCGCGGTATAGTCACGCCTGCGCCACTCGCCGGATGCTGGAGTGGGCCCCCGCAGTGGTGGTGGGCGTGCGCAGCGTGCACGAAGAGGCGCATCGTCTGGTCGAAGCGGGGGCTGTCCCCATGTTCCTCCGGGAGGCGGCGCCCATCTCCGACGCCGAGGCCCTCATCGCCCACCTATCGGCCAACGTTTACGTGAGCGTGGACCTGGACGTGTTCGACCCCTCGTTCATGGCCGCCGTGGGCACGCCGGAGCCTGGCGGCATGGGTTGGTGGGAGGTGCTAGGCCTGCTGCGGGCGGTAGCCCGGGAGCGTCGCATCGTCGGCCTCGACATCATGGAGCTGGCGCCCGCCGAAGGGCCGGAGGCGTGCGCTTATACCGCGGCGAAGCTGGCCTACAAGCTCATGGCCTACGCGACGGCTTCCGCCACGTAGGCACCAGGCCCACGACGCGTACCAGAGCGTTACCCGCGCTGAGGACCCACGGACTCGATGCCGGCCACGCTACCCCCGGACGGCGACTGCACAATAAGTCCCTCAACGTGGGACAGAAGCTGCTCCCGGCGGCCAAGAATGGTGAATCCGGCGTCGAGCAGGGGTGCCGGCTCCTCCTCCCAGGCAGCGTCGGGGCCGAACAGGTAGTAGACATCCCACGCGATCGGTCCGAAAGAAAAGCCCAGGTTTTCGGCGAACCACTTACCCGCCAAGCGTTCCTGGTCCCAATACTCGGTCACGCGGGGGTCGGTGAAGACGTCCGCAGACCACCTAGACACACTGTCGCTAAAGATTATGTTGAACCAGACCGCGTAGACCTGGAGATCGGCATCGGGATGCTTATCGAGGACCTCCTTCTGGACCCACCGGGCCCCCGCTGTGCAGGCGGGTCAGGTCGGCGACACGAGCAGCACCAACCGCGTGCTGCCTTCGTCCTGAAGGAACGCCGCACGCAGGTCGTGCAGGCTGTCCAGGTCCTGGAGGGAGTCAATCGTCGTCGCGGTGTCGGTGGGCAGCGGCCCGTCCTCCTCGCCCGCGCAGGCCACCGCCATGACCATCAAAGCCCCAAAGACGACCACGACGACACCAAGCCTTAGCAGTCTCATGTCACCCCCACCGTGGGTGGTGAGTCAGTCCCGACCTGTCGGGACATAATCCGCTCACCCTTCGACCAGCTCAGGAGGAGCGGATTTTCCCCGTTCGTGGTGAGCTTGTCGAACCATGAACGGGCTCTGCAGCTCTCCCCACAATTATTGAACAGATTAGTGGCTTAGAATAGTAGGGGCTCCTCCCAATTGTAGCGTGGACGCGGGCAGCGGATACGACGCGCCCTCCTGTAAAATAGGGCTACAATAGGGTTACGAACGGCAGTGCGCTAGGAGATTCACTTGATGGCAGCCCAAGGCAGACCGTTAGTGTATATGGACCACGCCGCCACTACGGCGGTGGCGCCTGAAGTGCTGGCCGCCATGCAGCCCTACTTCTCTTTGGCCTACGGCAACCCTTCCAGCATCTACACCCTCGGCCAGCAGGCCCGCCAGGGCCTGGACGAAGCACGGGAGCGCGTGGCGAAGGTCCTGGGCGCCCGGACCGGTGAGGTCATCTTCACGAGCGGCGGCACCGAGTCCGACAACGCGGCGCTGATGGGCGCGGCCGTAGCCCTCCAGGCTACCGGACGCCACATCGTCACCTCCTCGGTGGAACACCACGCGGTGCTGAACTGCGGCCACCTCCTGGAGCAGCTAGGCTTCTCCGTCACCTACGTTCCCGTCGACCGCCGCGGCATGGTTGACCCGGTAGACGTCGAGGCGGCCGTTACGCCGGAGACCACGGTGGTCAGCCTTATCCTGGCCAACAACGAGATCGGCACAATTCAGCCGGTGGCGGAGGTCGCGCAGCTGGTAAAGGCCAAGGCCCAAGCGTTAAAGCGGACCATCGTCATGCACACCGACGCCGTGCAGGCGCCTGGGCTTCTGGATATCAACGTGCAACGGCTGGGCGTGGACATGCTGAGTCTATCCGCGCATAAGTTCAACGGCCCCAAGGGCGTGGGCCTGCTCTACGTCCGGCGCAACACGCTCTTCGCTCCCACCCAGGTGGGCGGAAGCCAGGAGCGGGACCGCCGCGCCGGCACCGAGAACGTGGCGGCAATCGTGGGCATGAGCGTTGCGCTGGAGATGGCGGAGCGTCGCCGGGAAGAGGCCAGCCGCTACTGTCAGACCTTGCGTGACCGGCTCATAAGCGGGATCCACGAACGCGTACCCGATACGCACCTGAACGGGCACCCTGATGACCGCCTGGCAAATAACGTCAATGTCTCCTTCGAGGGCGTGGAGGGCGAGCCCATTCTGCTGGGCCTCGACCTGGCGGGGATCGCCGCATCCAGCGGGAGTGCCTGCACCGCGGGCTCGCTGGACCCATCGCACGTCCTACTGGCCACCGGACAGTCCACCGAATTGGCGCGAGGGAGTCTCCGCTTGACTGTGGGGCCCGAGAACACGGAGGAGGAGGTAGACTACGTGATTGACACGGTTGCCAGCCTGGTCAGCAAGCTACGCACCATGGCCGGAGCGCCTCGTTCGTAACCGCTCGTCACCGACAACCCGCCTCCGTGCACGCCATGCACCGCTCTAAGCCAACCGCCAAGCCCAAACCCAAGCCTTCCCCTACCCTGCAGAGGCCTCTCTCGCCGCCGATAGCGCTTATTCCGTGGCCACGACGGCTGTTTCACATAGCCACGGCCAGCAGCATCCCCATCGCGTTCCTATACCTGTCCGACTCCTTGGTGTTATGGGGACTCATCGCGCTGAGCTTGCTGGCGGTGCTGGGCGAGGTCACACGACTGGTCTGGTCCCAGGCCAACGACCTGATGCTGCGACTGCTCCCCCTCTTCAAGCCGTCGGAGCGCCACCTGATCACCGGTGCTACGTACATGCTCCTAGCCGCCACGTTGGTCATTTTGGTGTTCGACAAGCCCGCCGCCATCCTGGCATTGCTTTTCCTGGCCGTGGGCGACCCCATGGCGGCTTTGGTGGGCACACGCGTCCCCAAGGGGCGCGTGTTCGGCAAGTCCCTGGCGGGCACGGCGGCGTTCGTGGTCTTCGCGGGCGCCGCGGGCGTCTTGGCGACGCTACACCCGGACGTGCCGCTGGCCTGGTGGTTTTTACCGGGACTCCTCGTCGCGGCGGTGGTGGAGCTGCTGCCCATGCCCGTGGACGACAACGTGACCGTGCCCGTGGCCGGCGCGAGCGTCATGCACCTGCTGGCCCTGATGTAGCTGTGCGGGACATCCCTGGCGTTTGCATGGCACCTAATGTATCTATGATAGTTACACAACTAATACTTAACTTGACCAATATCATCTGTTTATCTATGATACGAGCACTCTGCACTCCGGAGGAATTCCATGAGGCCCCACCGCCACTTGCCACGGTCACGCCAGCTGCTTCTTGACGAGTTGAAAAAGAATCCCGAGAAACGGTACAGGCGTGCCGGACCAGAAATTACTGAGCTTGCTCGGGAAAACGATTATAAAGCGATTACCTTCGACACTAGCCTCGTGGACCTGGCAAGTAAGGGTCACATCCGCAAGGCACGGGTGGGGCGCATCGTCGAGTATTGGTTCCCAAACCAGCTTGGAGTCGAAGACCGAAGCCAACAGGGAAATGATTCCACGCCTAGCATCCACAGTAAGCGCCGCAGTTATACGGTTACCTACGCAGCGGACGAGGACGGTTACATAGTTGCCAGCGTGCCGGCCCTGCCTGGCTGCCACTCTCAAGGGCACACCAGGAATGAGGCAAGGCGAAACATCCAGGAAGCGATGCGAGGCTATCTAGCCAGCCTTATGCACCGTGGCGAGCCGCTGCCGGAAGAGGAACTGGAGGAGGTCGTGGTCGTCGTCTGATGCCACCACTGCCGCTCATCTCGGGCGACGAGTTCGTGGTGGCCATGCGCCGTATAGGATACCGATGGGAACGAACCGTGGGAAGTCATATGATTCTCGTGCATCCTGTTCGAGTTACACTCTCAGTACCCCGGCATAGGGAGCTCGGGAGGGGACTGTTGAGGCGCCTCATACGTGACGCAGACGTTACAGTGGCGGAGTTCCTGGATCTCATGTGAAAGGATTGCAGTCTCAAGCGCCGCTGAGGACACCCATGCCCAACCGGCTTATCAACGAGACATCTCCTTACCTCCTCCAGCACGCCCACAATCCGGTGGACTGGTACCCGTGGGGTGAGGAGGCGCTCAGCCGGGCGAAGGCGGAAGGAAAACCTATTCTCGTTTCTATCGGGTACGCCGCCTGCCACTGGTGCCACGTCATGGAGCGCGAGTCCTTCGAGAACGAGGAGATCGCGCGCCAGATGAACGAGTTGTTCGTCTGCATCAAGGTGGACAGAGAAGAACGGCCAGACCTGGACAGCATCTACATGCAGGCAATACAGGCGCTGTCGGGCCGCGGAGGTTGGCCGCTCACGGCCTTCCTCACGCCTGACGGGAAGCCATTCTACGGCGGGACCTACTTCCCACCCGAGGACCAGATGAACATGCCGGGGTTTCCCCGTGTCCTCCAGGCCATCGCCGACGCCTACCGTAACCGTCGCGACGAGGTGGTGCGTGCCGCCGGCGACCTCGCCAACAGCATCCAGGCAGCCGCCACCCCCCAGCCCGGCACTGGCGGCCTAAGCGAGGAGGTGCCTACCCAAGCCTACGAGGCACTAGCTTCTCGATACGATAGCCAGTACGGGGGGTTCGGTGCGGCACCGAAGTTTCCCCAGCCCATGCCCTTGGATTTTCTACTGCGTTACTACCAACGCACTCGGGAGCCGCACGCCCTCCACATCGTGGAGTACACGCTCGAAGCCATGGCCTTTGGCGGGATATACGACCATCTGGGAGGCGGGTTCCATCGCTACTCCACCGACGGTCAATGGCTAGTGCCGCACTTCGAGAAGATGCTCTACGACAACGCCCTGGCGGCCCAGCTCTACCTCCACGCCTACCAGCTCACCAGGCGGCCGCTGTACCGGCGGGTGGCCGAGGAAACGCTGGGGTATCTGCTGCGGGAGATGCACCACCCCAGTGGGGGGTTCTACTCGTCCCAGGACGCCGACAGCGAAGGGGTAGAAGGTAAATACTACGTGTGGAGCCCCGTGGAGCTATTCAGCGAGCTTGGAGACCAGGACGCTGACCTCTTCTGCCGCTACTACGGCGTCACCGCCGAGGGTAACTTCGAGGGCGAGAACATCCTGTATGTTCACGAACATCCTGAAAGGCTTGCCGAGGAGACCGGCGTCATCGAAGAGCAGCTCTTGCGCACACTCCAGCCCATGGCGGAGCGGCTCCTGGCGGTGCGCTCCAGGCGAGTCCCTCCACCGACGGACGACAAGGCGTTGACCGCGTGGAATGCCCTGGTGCTGCGGGCCCTGGCCCAGGCAGCCTCCCTTCTCAATAACGAGACGTACCTGAAGGCGGCTGAGGAGAACGCCGAATTCATTCTGACGCAGCTATACAAGGACGGCCGCTTGCTCCGCACCTGGAAGGATGGCCGCAGCCACATAAAGGCCTATCTGGAGGACTACGCCTTCCTGGTGCTGGCGCTGCTAACGCTCCACGAGGCCACGTTTTCCCACCGATGGCTCCACGATGCGAAGCGGCTGACCGACGAGATGCTGGCCCTGTTCTGGGACGAAGCAGCGCAGACCCTCTTCGACGTAGGGGGAGACCACGAGGACCTCATCGTGCGTCCGCGGGAGGTGTTCGACAACGCCATCCCCAGCGGCAGCTCGGCCGCGGCGGAGGCGCTGCTCCGCATGGCCATCCTGACCGGCGACCAGGAGTACCGGCGCAAGGCCACGCTCCTCTTGGAGTCGGTGAGCAGCTACCTATCCGTGTACTCCCAAGGATTCGGCCAGTGGCTTAGCGCCCTTGACTTGCAGCAGGCATCGGCAGTGGAGGTAGCCATCGTAGGTACGCCAGGCCACGCCGCCACCGATGCGCTGCTCCAGGCCGTCCACTCCGTTTTCCTCCCTGGCAAGGTCTTGATAGGGGGCGACCCAGGCGGCCTGAGCGATTCTGGGGGCTTTGAAAGCCCCATCCTAGAGGGCCGTGCAGCCTTGGATGGGCTTCCCACGGCGTACGTATGTCACGGGTACGTGTGCGACCTCCCCACCACGGACCCAGGCGTACTGGCCCATCAGCTCTTGGCCCAGGGCGGCGCGCAGGGAGTGAGTGGCCCATGAAGGCCGCTACGCTCCTGCCGCGCTTGGTGACCTTCTTCGTAAGGCGGCAATGCACCGTGCAAGCGTGCCGCCGACGGGCATGGTCTTACGCCGCGGGTGTAAAATAGCGCCATAAAGGCCGTAGGAAGGACAATGGACCGCAGCCGCTGGTTCCGTGTTGCGCTCGTACTGATCAGCCTGAGCGCCGTCGTCTATCTGGTGACGGCGTTGGGTCGCCTATGGAGCTTCATGGGCGACCTGATTCTGATCCTCTTCTTCTCGTGGTTAGCAGGCTCACTGCTACTCCACTTCGTGAACATCCTGATGAACATACCGCATATGCGGCGTCCGCTGGCCATTCTCCTGGTGTACCTAACCCTGGTCGTGATGATAGTCGGCTTCGCGTTTCTGGTAGTCCCGGCCACGGCAGACCAGATAGCGGAGCTGGCAGTCATCGTTCCGGGGTATGTTGAGCGCATTCCTAACCTGCTCGCCAGAGTTGACTCGTTCCTGGTGAACATCGGTGTTCAGATTGACCTGGTCAACCGCTACCAGCTCTCCTCTTTCGACTCCGTGATCGCGCAGGCCACCAACTACGTCACCGAAAACGCCGCTTCCATCGCACAGGTGGCGGCCTCCACGTTATTTGCCATCGGCATGGTCATCATCCTCTCCTTCTACATCGTCATCGACGGTGGCCGCCGGCTCAACGAAGCGCTCACCGTGCTGCCCCCGGCCTGGGAGCGAGAAGTCCACATGGTGCTTCACACCTTCGATTCCACCTTCCACGGGTACATGCGCGGCCTTCTGATAGTCTCGCTCATCTACGGCGTGGGCACCGCCACGGTCATGCTTTCCACGGGACTTCCCCTGGCCCTGCCCGTGGCCATTGCCTCCAGCCTACTTTTGGTGGTGCCGTTCGTTGGCGATTGGTTAGCCCTGGCGCTACCCCTGCTGGTGGCCGGCCTATCCGGCGACTTCTTCACCTTTATCGTCGTGCTGGCGGTGCTGCTCTTTATTCAGCAGGTCATGCTGAACCTTCTGACCCCACGCATCCTGGGCCAGGCCGTACGGATGCCCGCAATGCTCGTCATCATTTCGGTGGTCATGGGCGCTCGGCTGGCGGGCATCTGGGGCGCGATGCTTGGGGTGCCCGCCGCCGCGGTCCTGTACTCGCTGGCCGTCACTTACGGCACACGTATCCGGGAGCGGCGGTTAGCCCGTGAAGCGGAAGAGGCGGAGACGGTCACGGAGGAAACGCAAGCTGAAGTCACACCCTCGCCTGAAACGGCCCTGGCCACCGAGGTGGTCGCAGTCGAAGGGCCTGAGCCCGCTGAGACCCCCATCACGCCCACCACAGAGCCACCTGACGGGTATACCCTCAGGGAAGGCTCTGTGGAGCCCGCCCCCGGCAGCTAGGCTCCATTCGCACTCCAGACGTCAGTGAAAGGCCAGCGTGGCGCGCTTTCGTGGAAGCGCACGCCGGCCTTTGACTAGCAAATGGCCCTGCGCATAGGCCTACGGTAGCTGCGACGGCGGGTGTGAGGGCTGCTGGGCGGTGTCAACGTAGTGCCACGCCAGCGTATGCCCGTCCTTTACCGAGAACCAGCCCGACCCCACCGTCAATGGACTCCACTCCTCGTTGAACTCATCCCACAGGAAGATGATCCAGAAGGAGTCTCCTTCGTTCGCCACGCCCATGATCGACTCCACGAAGTGGGCGCGCAAGGAGGGGTACCACGTCGCTTCCAGCTCCCCCGCGGTCACCTGCTCGGTCAGTTGGTAAGCGTCGTACCCTTGGGGTACCTCCACGTCGCGGAACCAACGCGCGTCGTCGGGGCCGACCTCGATAAGCATGCTGACGGTGTGCGTTGGCAGGGGCGTAGGCGTCAGCGTCGGCGTGGGTGTGGAGGCGTCCGCCTCACCACAGCCCACCAGGACCGCCATGCTAAGCACCATGGCCAGGATGGCTGCCAGACATAGCCGGGAGGGAGCTATCGTTCGCATCCCAGGGTTTCTTTCCCTTTCTCTACGCCCTTGACGAGGCCGGGGCCGAAGGCAGCAAAGAAGGCAACGTTGCTGCTCACGTGCATCATGGTGAAGTAGAGAGCGCCAGGACTGGTCAGGGCTACCCAAACCCACCGGCCAACCTCATCGCCTCCCGTAAACTGGGCCAACGCGACGCCCGTGTACACGTTGGCCGCGACGTCGTAGAGCACGGTCGTGGCCACGGCTGCCAGGGCAAAGACAATGGTTGCCAAGCCAGGGCCGAGACGGACCCCGGCGGGCGGCAGCAGCCGGCGCACTCCCGCGCCCGCCAGCGCGTAGACGGTCTCCGCCGCCATGACGGTCATGAGCAAGGGTCCAGTGGTCGGACCCCACGGGTTGAAGTTTCCGTACACCAGCCAGGCCGCGACCGCCACGCTCGCTCCTCGACGGGCGCCCAGGGTATAGCCCGCCGCGAAGACCATCAGGTCGAACAGTTTGACGTTGGGCAGCGCCGTCAGCGCGTAGTTGGTGAAGAGAATGGCCAGGACAAAGGCGAGCGGCAAGAGCGCCTCTCGCACCAAGACCGGGTGCAACACGCCGCCAAGAGACGGTAACCGCTGCCGTGGGACAGCTATTGCTTCAGCTTCATAACGCATTTCAATCCTCCTCACGGGTCCTGTTTTCTTCCTTCCGGTCCCATCGCATGGCGGTGGGACTCGGCCGTGCAATAAAAAACCCTGTCCGCAGAAGGAACAGGGTTTGGAGCTACCGCACCTGTGCCTGTACCTCATCCGCGAAGGTCAATGACACCGACGGTGGCTCTGGACCGGACTTGTCAGGCTATGCTGACTTACCGTTGCGGGACAGTGCCGGCTTCTCACCGGCTTCCGAATTTAAGCCCCTAAGGGCGCCACCATCAACCGATATTCAGTTGTCTAAAGCGTACGCAGGGCGTAGCGTAGGAGAATGGACTGCCGCTGTCAAGAGGGGTGATGTGTGGCGTCGCGTGGGGGCACGCGGATACAATCCCCGTGGAGCCGGCAATGCCCAAACAGACCGCGGTCTTAGTGGAGAGCAACGTGCCCGTGCCCATGCGCGATGGCGCGCTGCTCTACGCTGATGTTTACCGCCCTTCCCAAGCAGGCAGCTACCCAGTGCTGCTGCAACGGACACCCTACGATAAGGGTCAGTCCACCGTTACCGGCATCGACTACCTGCGGGCGGCCAGGGCGGGCTACGTCGTCGTGGTCCAAGACGTACGGGGCCGGTTCGCTTCTCCCGGGGAGTTCTATCCCTTCCTGCACGAGGCCACCGACGGCTATGACACGGTGGAGTGGGCCGCCATCCAGCCCTGGTCCAACGGCAACGTTGGCATGGTCGGCGGCTCGTACCTTGGCGCGGCGCAATGGCTTGCCGCCATAGCCAAGCCACCGCACCTCAAGGCGCTCTTCCCGCTCATAACGCCCTCCGATTATCAGGAGGGTTGGGGCTTTCAGGACGGCGCCTTTCAGCTGGGGTTCTGTCTATCCTGGACCCTTCTTCCCCTGGTGCTGGCCAATTTCGACGCCATCACGGCGGTCAGGCCGGAGCTGCACAGGCACCGTGAGGCACTCTTGCACCTCGCCGACCACATGGACGAGGCACTGTGGCGCCTGCCCTTGGCCGGACTACCCCTCGCCGGCGATGAGGGCGCACCGCCAGAGGGACTGGCGCCCTACTTCTCAGATTGGCTGGAACACGCCGACGATGCAGGGTTTTGGTGGCCCTGGAGCATCGAGTCGCACCACGCTCAACTGACCATACCCGCGTACCACGTGGGGGGCTGGTACGACCTCTTCCTATCAGGAACGCTCCGGAACTTCACCGGGGTCCAGCCGCCGGCTCACGGCGCACGAAAGCTGCTGATAGGTCCATGGGTCCACGCGGCTCCGCTGAGCAACCTGGCGGGTGAGGTGGACTTCGGCATCGGCAGCTCGGCGGCGGGCATCGACCTGGACGGTATTCAGCTGCGTTGGTTCGATCAGTGGCTTAAAGGGGAGCGGACCGGGATCTTAGATGAACCACCGGTGCGGCTCTTCACCATGGGAGAGGACCGATGGCGCGGCGAGGAGGAGTGGCCACTGGCTCGCGCCGAAGAAACGCGCTACTACCTGCACAGCAACGGCCACGCCAATTCCGTTTCGGGCGATGGCTCGCTGGACACCAGCGCGCCGACTGCGGAACCGCCGGATACGTTTCGCTACGACCCCAGGGACCCCGTACCCACCAAAGGCGGCGCCCTGTGTTGCAGTCCCACCTTTCTGCCGAGCGGGGCCTACGACCAGCGCTCGGTAGAAGCCCGCCAAGACGTACTCGTATACACGTCGGCCCCCCTCCAGCGGGCCCTGGAGGTCACTGGCCCCGTTCAGGCGCACGTATGGGCTGCTAGCTCGGCCCCGGACACCGACTTCACGGCGAAGCTGGTAGACGTTCATCCAGAGGGGCCGGCTTACAACGTGACCGACGGCATCCTCAGGGCACGTTACCGAGCGTCTAGAGCGCGTCCTCGGCCTCTCCAGCCTGGGAGAGCGTACGCGCTCACCATTGACCTTGGTGCGACCAGCATCCTGTTCAAAGCGGGCCATCGCATCCGGCTTGAGGTCTCCAGCAGCAACTTTCCCCGTTTTGACCGCAACCTGAACACAGGCGCACCGACGGGCCTCGGCACAGAGATGGCCTCCGCGGCCCAGACCGTCCTCCATGACGCGTCCCACGTGTCGTACGTGACGCTCCCCGTCATCCCGCGGGCCAGCAGCTAGGTGGCGCCGTAGAGACCATCACCGGGCCCAGGCGCGAGAGACCAGCGCTCAGGAGGCGCGAAGAGTCGGTCCAAGAAGGGGAATTGAAGCCGCCGGCACGCTACTTGAAGGCGGACAGAGTGCCGTCTTGAGTGTTGAATTATCCCTATGGGCAACGCGGCTCACCGAGCGACGGCGCCCGCGCAGATTCACTCTATTAAATTCGACGTACGGAAGAACGGGTGCTAGACCCGGATGCAGGCCGCCCAGTGCATTGGCGTTATCTCGCGCAGCTCTGGGACGTCCCCACTACAGTCGTCGATGGCGATAGGACACCGAGTGTGGAACACGCAGCCAGACGGAGGGTTCACCGGACTTGGGATGTCGCCTACCAGTACCTGCCGCTGACGCGTAGCCTCGATGGTGGGGTCCGGTATAGGCACAGCCGACATCAGTGCCTTGGTGTAGGGGTGAATTGGGTTATCGAAGAGGTCTACGACATTCGACAGCTCCACGATCTTGCCCAGGTACATCACTATGACGCGGTCCGCGGTGTGCCGAACGACAGACAGGTCGTGGGCCACCAGCATGTAGGTGAGGTTAAACTGGTCCTGTAGGTCCTCAAGCAGGTTCAAGACCTGGGCCTGCACCGATACGTCCAGGGCAGACACCGGCTCATCGGCCACGATGAACTCCGGTTGCATGGCCAGCGCCCGAGCAATGCCGATACGCTGACGCTGCCCGCCGCTGAACTCGTGCGGATAGCGACTGACCATTCTCGGGTTAAGCCCCACAGTCGCGAACAGCTGCGCCACGCGGTCGCGGTATTCACCGCGCGAGGCTGTCAGGTTATGGACCTGAAGTGGCTCTCCAACAATGCTGCCTGCGGACAGACGCGGGTTCAGAGAGGAGTACGGGTCCTGAAAGATGATCTGCATTCGTTGCTTGTACGGCTTTAGCCGGCCGGCACTCAGCTGTGCCAGGTCGGTCCCATCAAACCAGACCTCACCAGCGGTGGGCTTGTAGAGTCGGAGGATGGCCCGGCCTAGGGTGGTCTTACCCGAACCGCTTTCCCCCACTACCGCAAGCGTCTCTCCACGCCGGATGGTCAAGTTCACGTCGTCGACGGCCTTAACGTCCGCCACCTTTCGACGGAAAACGCCCGCCGTAACGGGGAAGTACATCTTCAGGCCTCTAATGTCGATAAGGGTGTCCTGAGTGGCAGTTCCACCCTGGGACCCGCCGGTCTCCGTTGTGGTCATGCTGTCTCCTCCACCGCCTGGTTGATTTCAACCCTGTTCCACTCCCAGCAGGCCGAGGTGTGCCCCTCAGCCACTGGCATGAGGACCGGTTCGTCAGAGTAACAGCGCTGGGTGACCCATCTGCACCGCGGGTTGAACGAGCAGCCATCGGGCACGGCAAGCAGGTCCGGCGGCTGGCCTTCGATAGTCTGCAACCGTGTTCCTCTCACCCGGTCCATCCGAGGTACCGAGTTAAGCAGCCCCACGGTGTAGGGATGCTTGGGGTTATGGTAGATGTCTTCCGCGGTCCCCTGCTCTATTATCTTGCCGGCGTACATCACATTCACCCGGTGAGCGTAGCGGGCCACCACTCCCAGGTTGTGCGTAATGAGCAGCACCGCGGTCCCTAGCCGTGTCGCCACTTCCTGGAGTAGCTCGAGCACCTGGGCTTGAATCGTCACGTCCAAGGCGGTAGTAGGCTCGTCGGCGATAATCATCTTGGGGTTGCAGCTCATGGCGATGGCGATCATCACGCGCTGACGCATGCCACCGCTGAACTGGTGAGGGTAATCACCCATCCTGTCCGCTGCCCGCGGGATGCCGACCTGTTCAAGCAATTCGACAGCTCGATTCCAGGCCGCTTGCTTGTCGGAGCCCATGTGGGCGCGCACCGTCTCCGCAATCTGGGTCCCGATGGTGAAGACCGGGTTCAGTGATGTCATGGGTTCCTGAAAGATCATCCCAATGTCGCCACCGCGAGTGGCTCGCATCTCCCGTTCTTCCGACTTCAGAAGGTCCTTGCCATTGAAGATGATCTCTCCGCCGATGATCCGGCCCGGAGGATACGGCACAAGGCGCATGATGGAGAGCGCGCTGACGCTTTTACCGCATCCGCTTTCTCCCACCAAGGCCACGAACTCGCCTTCTTGAATATCGTAGCTAATGCCGTCCACAGCCTTGACTTCCCCTTCATCCGTGAAGAAGGACGTCGCAAGGTTTCGGACCTCAATCAGCGTAGCCACGGTTTGTTGCCTCCCTCTTCTGCCCCGGCTCGTCGGGGCGCTTATTCTGGCACTACCTTTTAGGGCCAGTCCAACTCAGCGTTAAAAGTCCTATATAGCCATCCCGGCCCCAGGAGGCCTGGGGCCGGGCATCAGATTCTAACTCATGTAACGCATTCGCAGCACTTCCTAACCTGCGGCGGGTGCTTGGGCGCCTCGGCCACGAAGCCCAACGCCACTGCCGCGCAGGCGGGGGTCCATGACGTCCCGCAAGGCGTCGCCCAGCAGGTTGAACCCGAACACCGTGGCGGCAATCGCGATTCCGGGTGGGATCACCTGCCGGTAGCCAGTAAAGAAGATGCTCCCTACCCCCTCGTTGACCAGGTTGCCCCAACTTGGGGTGTCTACCGCTAGGCCGAGGCCCAGGAAGCTGAGGGATGTCTCCAAGATGATGGCCGATCCGATAATGAGGCTGGTGATGATCAAGTACAGGGCGGTTATCTGGGGGAAGATGTACCTGATGAGGATGCGGGGTGTTGACGCCCCGATGGCCTTTGCGCTCTCCACGTAGGGCATCTGCTTGACCGACAGGACCGCCGAGCGAAGGGTCCGGATGGTCCGGGGTATGAACAGGAACGCCATGGTCGCAATCAGCGTGGTCATCGAGGAGCCGATAACGGTCAGGACAAACAGCGCCAGGATCAGCCCGGGAATCGCCAGAAGCGCGTCCACGATCCTCTGGATGACCAGGTCCCACAGCCCACCGTAGTAGGTGGTGATGACCGCGATGACCATGGCGAAGGTAATGCCGATGAACACGGCGGTTACACCGACTTGAATAGAGACGCGGGCGCCCCAGATGGTCCGGGCGTACAGGTCGCGTCCCACGAAGTCGGTCCCAAGCCAGTGCTCCGCGGTAGGACCCGTAAAGGGAATCCCGGTGATGAGCATCGGCTCACCGTGGTCAAAGACATACGGGAAGAGGGCAAGAATCACCGCTACAAGGATCAGAGCCCCTCCAATAGCACCCAAGGGCTTTAGCCGGGCGAACTTCCATAGGAAGCCCAACCACGAAGTCACCGGCCCGGTCACGTACGACGTCATTGGCCGTCGAAGTACCGTCTCCTGTGCCATAGCCTCTTTCTCCTAAGTCCTGACCTGGATTTTGTGCTCTCTTACAAGTCTCTTATTCGTACCGAACACGGGGGTCAATCCAGCCGTAGGTGATGTCCACGATCAGGTTGACCAGGATGATAACGCTGCCGATAACCAAGGTGAACATCTGTATGATCGGGAAGTCGCGGGCTGACGCCGCGCGCACGAGCGCGGCCCCCATCCCGTTGATGCCGAAGACCACCTCCACGATAACCGACCCGGCAATCAGGCGGTCCAGGCTTAGTCCCACCACCGTGACCACCGGTAGGATGGCGTTGCGCAGGGCGTGCCGGTAGAAGATGCTCCGCTCGGTCAACCCCTTCGCCCGGGCGGTCCGAATGTAGTCGTTGCTCAGCACCTCCAGCATCTGGGAGCGCGTAAGCCGCATGAGGGGTGCGGCGGCCGTTACGGATAGCACCGCTGCCGGGAAGGCGATGTTAATGAGGTTCTGGCTGGGATTATCCCAGAAGAACACGAAGTCGGGCGCTATCCAGTGGAACGTGGTAGAGAGGAACACCAGGATCAGTGCCGCAATCACAAAGTGCGGTACCGTGAGCCCCGTCATAGCCATCATGCGTAATATGTTGTCCAGCCACGTTTCCGGGAACCGCGCGGAGAGGATGCCCAGGGGTATGCCGATGAGTATCGACCCGACGAGGCCCATGAGCCCTAGCTGCACGCTGGCCGGGATGCGGGACTTGAATACGTCTATGACGCGCTTCTCGTTGGAGTAGGAGCGGCCGAAGTCCCCGCGCAGGATGTGGCTCACCCACCGGAAGTATTGGACGTGGACAGGCTTATCCAGCCCGTACGACTCGCGGACGATCCGTTCGTACTCCTGTTGCACCGTCTCGCCGCGCTGGCCGGTTATCCGCTGGTACGACCCCGACCCTCCTTCCTGGGTGAACAGATAGTCCACGAAGTCCCCAGGAATGGTCCGGAGCATGAAGAAGAAGAAGACAGAGAGCAGAAGGAGGGTTACAGGAAAGAGCAACAGCCGTCGGATTATATAGGTTCCCATTTTGCCCCCTAAGCTGGAGCTTTACTCGGCGCCACTATACGTTGTTTTTCTCTGCTTGACTAGACCCTGGGCTGGGAGCAGCAAGGCGAGTATACAGCCTTTGCTGCTCCCTCCCATATCTCTTTCATAGGGCCTCAGCCTCTAGTTACTGGCTGCACACTCATCCTTCAACCACGTCTGGCGGTGGTCCATGCCGTGGTACATGCCGGGGCCCGGGTACCAGTTGCGCACGCAGCCATGGGCTGGAACGCTGGTCACCGTCTCGCCCAGCGGGTAGTGGCCCAGCGTGGGGTCCGATGCCCAGGTGTCCACCTCTCTCAGAATTTCGTTCCGTTCGTCGGGGTCCACGGCCAGCAGCTGGCGGTTGTAGAAGTCGTCCAGCATGTCCGACCCATCCCACAGCCATGGGCCACCACCGACCGCTCCGGCGAAGGAGACACCGTGCAGGAGCAAGCCGTTGGCCGGGTCCATGAAGCTGATGCCCGAGCCTGAAACCACGATGGAGAACCGGCCGGCCGCCTGTTCCTCGTTGGAGATGATGCCTTCACGGCACTCCTGGACGCCACGCAGGCCCACCTTCCGCCAGCTGTCCACCATGAAGCTGTAGTAGTTCTTAAAGAAGCTGGAGCAGATGCCGTGGATGGGCAGCGACAGGTCAAACCCTTCCGGGAAGCCCGCCTCGGTCAGCTTGTCCCTGGCCAGTTGGTCGTACATGTCCCGATTGGCCGGGTTGGTCCACGGTTGCATCTCGAACTGCTCCTCAACAGTAAGGGTGCCCTCGGGGAAGAGCTCCCGGTTCACCCACAGGTCAGCCCCCTCGCCAGTCCCCACACCAAAGCCGCCCTCCATGGCGTCCTTGGAGTCAGTGGTGTACCTGATGGCCGTGATAACCCGCGGGTCACCCATGGGGTCCAGGTTATGGTTGACGACGATGGAGAAGAACCCGTGGCCGTGCAGGTACACGTTACAGTTCTCCGGGTCTCGTGTCTTGTCGCATAGCGCCGTGGCATCCCTCACGTGAAACGTGCTGCTGGGCCCTGGGTACCCCAGAACCTCGGCCGTGATGAACTTGGCGAAGGCCCGCGATTCGTCCAAAGGATTGTAGGAGATCACCTTGTCCAGGTACGGGAGCGAGTTGCCGAACTCGTCCGTCCCCCAGTAGTCCTCGAACCGCGTCCACTCGGTGCGGTCTTCCGGATCGTGGAAGGTCATGACGAAGGGGCCCGTCCCAATGGCGAAGGTCCCCGTGTCGTCCGGGTGCATGAAGTGCCAGCGCACCTCGGCGGCGTCGGAGGTGGGGTCGCCCTTGATCAGGTGCTCCGGCACGATGGGCATGTAGTTGTTGGCGAAGATCGACAGCGCGTTGGACTTGGGCGTGCCTGTGTCGAAGACCACCGTGAAGTCGTCGACCTTCGTGACGCTGTCGACCAAGCCGCGGAAGGGCAGCGCCCGGCGGTTGATGATGACCCCGGGGTCCAAGGCCCGCTCGAAGGTGGCCACCACGTCGTCGGCGTCAAAGTCCTCGCCGTCGTGCCACTTCACGCCCTGGCGCAGGACGAAGGTCCACTTCGTCCCCGCGTCGTCCACCGACCAATCGGTGGCCAGGGCCGCCTCGATGACCGGGCCCACGGACGGGTCGTAGGGTGCCTTATAGCGGAGCAGGTTGTCGAAGCTCTGCCCGCCTAGGTATGCCGTGCCGCCCAGGCGGCTCCACGTCTCCGGGTGGCCTGCCGGACCGCGCCCGATCTGCATGGTTCCACCGTAGTCCGGCCGCTCACCTATCTCCGTGGGCGTGGCCGTGGGTAGCGGCGTCGATGTCGGAAGTGGGGGCGTATTCGTGGGCGTCACGCCCGGCGGCAGGGTTGCCGTGGGTGTCGGCGTCGGGCCCTCGGTGGGCGTCGATGTCGGCGACGACGTCCGCGTCGGCGTGGCGTCGTCGCCACAGGCCGCCAGCAAGCCCAGCAGCCCGATCGCCGCCAGGACTAAGAGTACTATTCCTCGCTTACTCATAACGCTTCGCCTCCCCAGTTCCTGTCTGCAGTTCCTGTCTGCTTGTGTCTACGCCTGAACGGGCAACTTGGATGCCTCAACTACCAAAGCTGCGCGCAAGGCTGTGCGTGACCTTATCTGCGGTTAAATTGTTTGTCAAGCCCATAGCCACCTGCAATATCCCACTTCATGCCAGACCACGCCATCGCTCGCCTCACATAAAAGGAGAGCGGGAAAGGCATCAAACACCTTTCCCGCTCTTTGCTCGGACCAGAAACCCTTGTGGGGTTTATGCGTCAGCTATCTTCCACCTGCTATGGCGCAGGGTTGCGGCACTCCTCCGTCAGCCAGGAGGTTCGGTGCTGCATGCCGTGGTACATACCCGGCCCTGGATAGTAGTTCTTCAGGCACCCGTTGATGGGCACCGTCATCTTGTTGTGGCCGACGGGGAACTGGGTCAGCGTGTCGTCCGCCAGGAACCGTTCCAGGTCCTTGAACACCTCGTTACGCTCGGCTTCGTCCACCGTCGCGATCGCCTTGAAGTAGAGCTCGTCTATCGTATCGGTGCCCTCCCACTCCCACGGGCCACGCCCTACGGCCGCCGCAAAGGAGGTGCCCGACAGGTTGAAGGAGTTCAACGGGTCCATGAAGGTGATACCAGCAGCGTAGATGACGAGAGCGAACCTACCCGCCTGCTGCTCTTGCGTGGCGATAAGGCCCTCCCGGCAGTCCTGGAATCCCTTCAGTCCGTTCTTGTTGAAGCTGTCGATCATCGGCGTGTAGAAGTTCTTAAACAGCCGGCTGCACCCCGATATCCATGGGAACGGCAGGTCCAGGCCGTTGGGGAATCCCGCCGCCGTCAGCGCGTCCTTGGCCTTCTGGTCCATCTCCGCCCGTCGCGAATCGTCCGACCATGGCATCAGGACTTCCATCTCACCCACCGTCAGCGTCGCGTCCGCGAAGGAGTCCCGGTCAATCCACGTGTACGCGCCCTGGCCGGTCCCTTCGCCGAACTGGAACTCCATGGCGTCCCTGGGGTCCAGCGAGTACCGCATCGCCTGTATGACACGCGCGTCATCCAAGGGAGTGATATTGTGGTTAATGATGACCGAGAACCACCCGTGCCCGTGCTGCGCGGTCCGGCAGGTCTCCGGCTCAACGGACTTCTCGCACAGCGCCTCCGCCTCGTCTAGTCCCAGACCCGTGAAGTCGCTGGTCTGGTATTCCCGCGTGACGAACTTGGCGAACTCCCGCGTGTCGTTCAGCGGCTCACAGTTGTGCCACCCGTCCAGGTACGGCAGCTGGTTCCCAAACTCGTCCGTCCCCCAGTAGTCCTCAAACCGCTCGTACGTCACGCACCCCTCCGGGTCAAAGGCAATCATCCGGTAGGGTCCCGTCCCCACGCTCAGCGTCCCCGTGGTGTCCGGGTGAATGATTATCCACTTCTCGTCCGGGTCGTCCGAGGTCGGGTCACCCGTGATCAGGTGCTCCGGCATGATGGAGGCGTGGTTGTTGGCGATGATCGAGATAAAGGACGCGTTGGCCGTGCCCGTGTCGATGACCACGGTGTACTGGTCGACCTTGGTCACGTCAATGATCATCTCCTTCATGACCAACGACCGGCGGGCGACGGGGAAGCTCGGCTCGAGGGCCCGCTTGAAAGTGGCCACCACGTCGTCGGCGTCGAAGTCCTGGCCGTCGTGCCACTTCACCCCTTGCCGCAGCGTGAAGGTCCACTTGGCCCCCGTGGAGTCGACCGACCAGTCCGTGGCCAGCCTGGGGACGACCACCGGGCCCACCGCCGGGTCGTACGGCTGGTCATAGCCCAGCAGCGCCTCGAAGTCCGCCCACAGGTACGATGTGCCTGTGAGGGTGGAATACGCGTCAACCGCGGTCCGGTTCGACCGCCCGGTGTACAGCCACCCGCCGTACTCCGGCCGTTCACCTAAGGGGGTCGGCGTCGCCGTGGGGATGGGTGTCAGGGTGGCCGTCGGCGTCGGCACGTCGGCCTGGCTGGTGGCCGTGGGCGTCGGCGTGGCGTCGTCGCCACACGCCGCCAGCACGCCCAGCACGCCAATCATGGCCAAAAGTAGTAGGACAAGCTTGCCCTTTCTCATGGTATCCAACCTCCTGGTTTTCTCTATACCCACGAATACGCCCAACTCGCCGCCATGGATGTGTATGGCCGTGCTAGCGGGCGTCTACTCGATAACTGGCCGTGACCCTACCCGCGCATGCTACTTTTGTCAAGCCCATAACCACCTGCAAAATCCAACTTCGTTCCAGGCCACGCCACCGCACACCTAACATAAAAGGAGAGCGGGAAAGGTGTTTAATGCCTTTCCCGCTCTTTGCTCAGACTAGAAACCCTTGTGGGGCTTATGAGTCAGCTACTTCCCACTCACTACGGCCACCTGCTATGGCGCAGCGTTGCGGCAGTCTTCCGTCAGCCAGGAGGTGCGGTGCTGCATGCCGTGGTACATACCCGGCCCTGGGTAGTAGTTCTTCAAGCACCCGTTGATGGGCACCGTCATCTTGTTGTGCCCAATCGGGATCTGGGTCAGCGTGTCGTCCGCCAGGAGCCGTTCCAGATCCTTGTATACTTCGGCGCGCTCGTCGTCGTCCACCGTCGCGAGAGCGTCGAAATAGTACTCATCTATCGTCTCGACTCCGTTCCACTCCCATGGCCCGCCACCCACAGCCGGCGAAAAGGAGGTGCCCGACATGTTGAAGGCGTTCGACGGGTCCATGAAGGTGATGCCAACGGCATGGATCATCAGCGAGAACCTACCCGCTAGCTGCTCTTCCCTGGAGATAATCCCTTCACGACACTCCTGGGCGCCCCGCAGTCCATTCTTCACGAAGCTGTCAACCATGGGCGTGTAGAAGTTGCGGAACAGCCGGCTGCACCCCGCGCTCCACGGGTGCGGCAGGTCCAGCCCGTTGGGGAACCCTGCCGCTGTCAGCAGGTCCTTGGCCGCCTGGTCCATCTCCGCCCGCCGCGAATCGTCCGTCCACGGCATTAGGACTTCCATCTCACCTACCGTCAGCGTCGAGCCCGCGAAGGAGTCCCGGTCAATCCACGTGTAGGCGCCCTGGCCGGTCCCCTCGCCAAACTGGAACTCCATGGCGTCCTTGGGGTCCAGCGAGTACCGCGCCGCCTGCACTACGCGCGAGTCCGTGAACGGGTCGATCTTGTGATTCAGGATGATCGAGAACCACCCGTGCCCGTGCTGCGCAGTCCGGCAGGTCTCCGGATCAACGGCCTTGTTGCACAGTTCCTGTGCTTCGTCTAGGCCCATGCCCGTGAAGTCGCTGGTCTGGAACTCCCGTGTGACGAACTTGGCGAACTCTCGCGAGTCGTCCAGCGGGTCGCAGTCGTACCACCCGTCCAGGTACGGCAGCTGGTTGCCAAATTCGTCCACTCCCCAGTAGTCCTCAAACCGTTCGAACGTCACGCACGTCTCCGGGTCCCACTGGATCATCCTGAACGGTCCCGTCCCCACGGCCAGGGTACCCGTGGTGTCCGGGTTGATGATCACCCACTTCTCATCCGGGTCGTCCGAGGTGGGGTCACCGGTGATCAGGTGCTCCGGCGCGATGGCGGAGTGGTTGTTGGCCATGACCGAGATAAAGCCCGCGTTGGGCGTGCCCGTGTCGAAGACCACGGTGTACTCGTCGACCTTGGTCACGTCAATGATCATTTCCTTCAGCACCAACGACCGGCGGGCGATGGCGAAGTTCGGCTCGAGGGCCCGCTTGAACGTGGCCACCACGTCGTCGGCGTTGAAGTCCTCGCCGTCGTGCCACGTCACGCCCTGCCGCAGGGTGAAGGTCCACTTGGCCCCCGTGGAGTCCACCGACCAGTCCGTCGCCAGCTTGGGGATGACCACCGGGCCTACCTCCGGGTTGTACGGCTGGTCGTACCCCAGCAGCGCCTCTTGTTCCCCCCACAGGTACGACGTGCCCGAGAGGGTGGAGTACGGGTCAACGGCGTTGCGGCCACCGCGCCCGGTATTCAGCCACCCACCGTACTCCGGCCGTTCACCTAAGGGGGTCGGCGTCGCCGTGGGGATGGGTGTCAAGGTGGCCGTCGGCGCCGGCACGTCGGCCTCGGTGGTGGCCGTGGGCGTCGGCGTGGCGTCGTCGCCACAGGCCGCCAGCACGCCCAGCACGCCAATCATGGCCAAAAGTAGTAGGACAAGCTTGCCCTTTCTCATGGTAGCCAACCTCCTGGTTTTCTATACCCGCGAATACGCCCAACCGGCCGCCATGGATGTGTGTGGCCGTGCCAGAGGCGTTTACTCGATAACTGACGGTGACCGTACCTGCGTACGCTACTTTTGTCAAGGCTGTGGGCGTGAGATGCCTGGCTTCATTAGCGCGCGTTACCGGCGCCGGTCCGCGGCCCACGCATGGAGCGCCTCTATATCATGTTGTGCCTCTATATCATGTTGTGCCTCTATATAAGGAAAGGAGCGGTCGATGTCGCAGCTTGGACTGGGGCTCAAGATCCGCTCTCGATGTCAGGATGGTATGATGCCTACCCGATAGCGCGGTGTGTCCTCATCGTAAAGGCCGATTGGACGCATCGCGCGCTTCCCTCAATCAATTGTGAGCGTGGAATCAATCGTGGGAGGGCAAAGCGTGCCTACGTATGCTGATGTGGTTGCAGCGGCCCTGTCGGATGCCGGGATTGAGTATATCTACGGCGTCCCGGGCAGCTTCAGCTCTATCGAGCTTATCGAGGCCGCGTCTAAGCGCGATATCCGCTACGTGCTCTGCAGCAACGAGTCCAGCGCGGTCGTGATGGCCAGCACCTACGGTGTGCTGCGTAACCGGCCCGGGGTGTGCTCTACCGGACTGGGGCCGAGCGCCGTGGCCGTGGTCCTCGGCACGGCAAACGCCTTGCTTGAGTACGCTCCGTGCCTAATCCTCACCGACCGTTACGCGGACGCCGAGGTCCGAACCCTTAAGCGCCAACGGCTCGACCAGAACGATCTGTTTCGGCCTATCGTCAAGGGCACGCTAACGTTGACGACCGAGTCGGCAGCCGCCACCTTGCGCCACGCCATCGCGCTGACGATGGCCGGCAGGCCAGGTCCTGTACACATCGACCTTCCCTTTGACGTCATCCAGTCCGAAGCGCCGGAGGAAGCGTTCGTGGCGCCGCAGGACGTCACGCCCGACGCACTGCGAATGGGGCCTGACCACGCGGACCTCCAGGCCATCGCAAGCGCCATCGGATCGGCACAACGGCCCGCAGTCATCGTGGGATTTCAGGTCAACCGGTCCGGTCTCGACGCGGAGCGCGCCTTTGTCGCGTTCGCCGAGCAGCTAGGCGCGCCGGTATTCGCTTCCCTGGCGGCCAAGGGCACCATCCCAGAGGACCACCCCCTGGCCATGGGCACGTTCCGGGGGGCGCGCGGGGAGCGCGAGGCCCTGGACAGGGCCGACCTCCTCGTCGCGGTGGGTTTTGACGTGGTGGAGCTCTGGGCCCCCGGGCGGTGGGACTACGCCGCGCCGGTCGTTATCCTCGACGAGGTGCCCCACTCCGACGGCGTTATCCACCCCCAGGTAGAAGCGGTGGGTGACCTGACGGAAAGTCTGCGCTTTTTGGCGGACACCGTTTCTCCCTGCCGCGGATGGGACATCGAGGAACTGGACTCCTATCGGAAGGGGCGTCAGCGGCTGCTCTATCCCAGCGGTGAGGGGCTGATGCCGGGCGCGGTGGTGCGCATCGCCCGGGAGCGGCTGCCCAACGACGGGATCATGACCGTGGACGCTGGCCTCCACAAGGTGCTGGTAAGCGACGCTTGGGAGACGCGCCGCCCCCGAGGGTTCCATACCTCCAGCGGCCTTGGGTCCATGGCGGTATCCCTTCCCGCGGCGATGGCTGCAAAGATGGTGGAGCCGCAATCGCCCGTGCTCTGCTTCACGGGAGACGGCGGGCTCCTCATGCGGCTGGGGGACTTGGAAGTGGCCGCCCGGGAGGAGCTTGCCATCGTGGTCGTGGTCTTTAACGACGGTTACCTTAACCAGATCAAAATCAGGCAGGATGAACGCTCTCTTCAGCGGCTCGGGACGCGGTTCCGGGACTCCGACTACGTGGCCGTGGCCCAGGGACTTGGCTTTGAAGCCGCGCGGGTGGACACGGAGAAAGCCCTGGATGAGGCGCTGGCCCACGCTTTCGGTTCAGGCCGGCCATGGCTGATTGACGCACGCATCAACCCCGACGGCTACCGCTAAGTGTGAATAGGGCCCTGCGGGCAGCGGCTTGCAAAAATAGTCGTGTCGTGATGGTCCGTGGTTTTTAGATAGCGGACAGGCCGCGGCGCTCCGGCGTTATTCAAAAGCGTACAGGGCACCGTCTTGCGAGACAACGAAAGCTTACTATCGGCCACTAGTCGCCCCCTCAGAGACCCACCGACGTGAAACGTGGTCTCGGCAATCCCCCCGTGCCCACGTGCCTGGGTGCCAATGTACACAAAGTTTCCGAGATGACCGGTGGAGGACTCGCCCGCGCGGCAAGGCCTCACCAGTGGCAAGGTCCAACGCGAACAACCGGCCGGTCTTATTCAAAAGCCCTGTCTTCTGTCACCGCGGGCACGCTGAGGGGCACTTGCGAAATTGAGCGCCCCATACAAACCCTTTAACCACCGGCGGGCTCCCCTGGAGGCCTAGCATGAAGAGCTCCATCCGGCCTTCCGGATCCGCTTCTCCAATGGGAGTTCCAACTACGGAGTCTAAGACGGTCAATTGCCCCCGGTCAGAGGCGAAGATGAGCTTGTCCCCTGAAAAGGCTGGAGGATCCTTGGTGAGGTGCAACACCGAGTCTACATGTGGGTGGATGGAGTCTACGTCAAGACACCATCCTGGTTCGTGATGGCGAGGATGTTTTCGTGATGGCCGGCGCACGACGGCCCAGGTCCCTGTGTCGTACGACCACAGCTCAACCCCATTCTGTGCGTCAAAGGCGCGGAGCATGCCGTCACCGAACCCCACGTAGAGCACGCCGTTAAGCATTGGGAGAAGTCGAGACGTTGATGTTGTTCCGTAGGATCCAGCGCGGCTCGCCATCCTCGCCGCAAGCCCACAGCTGTCCATCGGAAGGCCTATGTGCGGTGTCATGTACCGCCGGCGACGTGGACAGCGGCCCTGTCGTATCGCGCGACGACGTCGACATCCAAGGCCACAATGCGCCTATCTCCTGTACCCTGATACACCACACCGTCCGCTATCACCGGCGAAGCCAGGACCGCATGCGCCACCGTCTATGAACTGCCCAAAGTGAGCACTGCCTCCGCACCTCTCACCTCGTATCGCCCGCCCATCCCGCACCCACGCTGAATGGGCTAAGTCGGCCCAGACCCCCAAGCGTCCGCGGCAACGACGACGTTGGCGTCGCCTGACGGCTGCGGGACCGGCTGGTTCACCACCTCACTCAGCGAGTAGAGAACAATCGCTGCGAGCCCACTCAGCAGCAGCCGGATAAGGCCTCCGGACCGCCCCCGTGCAAGGCTGCCGCGGAGCCGCGATGCTTGCTCCAGGTCGGTGATTGGGTCCAACCAACAGTACTTGTCGTCTGCCCTGCGGGCAGCGGCTTGCAACCTAGTCGGTCTGATGGTCCGTGGTTTTTAGATAGCGGACAGGCCGCGGCGCTCCGGCGTTATTCATAAGCGTACAGGGCACCGTCTTGCGAGACAACGAAGAGCTTACTATCGGCCACTACAATCTGCCCCCTCAGAGACCCACCGACGTGAAACGTGGTCTCGGCAATCCCCCCGTGCCGATTGACCACGTGGATATCCCCCGCCTGGGTGCCAATGTACACAAAGTCTCCGACGATGACCGGTGATGTCCGAGGACTCGCCCGCGTCGTACTCCCACAAGGCCTCACCAGTCGCAAGGTCCATCTTCGAACAACCGGCCGGTAAACAGTCACGTAGACCCTGTCTCTGTCACCGCGGGCGCGCTGAGGGGCACGTCGCTGGGGAATTGAGCGCCCCATACAAACCCTTTAACCACCGGCGGGCTCCCCTGGAGGCCTAGCATGAAGAGCTCCATCCGGACCTTCCGGATCCGCTTCTCCAATGGGAGTTCCAACTTGGCGGAGTCTAAGACGGTCAATTGCCCCCGGTCAGAGGCGAAGATGAGCTTGTCCCCTGAAAAGGCTGGAGGATCCTTGGTGAGGTGCAACACCGAGTAATCCAGCCGTTTTAGCCCCGTCTTGACGTCGATGAGGTGGAGGTCACCATCCTGGTTCGTGATGGCGAGGATGTTTTCGTGGATGGCCGGCGCACCGACGGCCCAGGTCCCTGTGTCGTACGACCACAGCTCAACCCCATTCTGTGCGTCAAAGGCGCGGAGCATGCCGTCACCGAACCCCACGTAGAGCACGCCGTTAAGCACCGTGGGAGAAGTCGAGACGTTGATGTTGTTCCGTAGGATCCAGCGCGGCTCGCCATCCTCGCGTCGCAAGGCCCACAGCTGTCCATCGCGAAGGCCTATGTAGACGGTGTCAGCCGTGACCGCCGGCGACGTGGACAGCGGCCCTGTCGTATCGCGCGACCAGATAAGCCTTCCATCGTCGACATCCAAGGCCACAATGCGCCTATCTCCTGTACCCTGATACACCACACCGTCCGCTATCACCGGCGAAGCCAGGAGCTGCGCCTCCGTCTGGAACTGCCACAGTGGCTCACCTCGTATCGCCCGCCCATCCTGCACCCACGCTGAATGGGCTAAGTCTCGGCCCAGCAGCCCCCAAGCGTCCGCGGCAACGACGACGTTGGCGTCGCCTGACGGCTGCGGGACCGGCTGGTTCACCACCTCACTCAGCGAGTAGAGAACAATCGCTGCGAGCCCACTCAGCAGCAGCCCCAGCCGGATAACCCGCCGGACTATCCGCCCCCGTGCAAGGCTGCCGCGGAGCCGCGATGCTTGCTCCAGGTCGGTGATTGGGTTGACCAGCTCCACCCAGCAATACCAACAGTACTTGTCGTCTGCCCGGCTGATGGACCCGCAGTAACGGCAGGCCACCTCAGTGGGCTGATGGACCATGTCTGTTTGCTCTGGATAAGCCGGCATAGGCGTACAACTACTCCTACGATTTTATAAGGAAAGAGGATGGGTCGCGTTCCCTCACCGCTCGCCCTGCCCCTACGCCCATCCATGGAATCCGCGCCGTCCTATAAACCGTACCTCGACAGCCGCTACGTCCTGCCCAGGGTTGAACGTCACCGCTCCATCGCGGCCCTCTAGGCTTGACGGCGTTTCTGGGAAGAAGTCCGATAGCCGCCAAGCGCTATCAAGAGGGTCGATTAGCGGTGATCCGGAAAATGTTGATGGTCGCCGAACAGCGCTTCAGGCGTCTGAAGGCCCCTGAGTTGATCGAAGACGTCTATCTCGGTGCACAGTATGCGGATGGAATCGTCCATTGAATCAACGGCTGAGAAGGTCGCCGCCTGATGTCGTTTACACACCTATCGACGTAACCTCTCCCGTCTCGCCCCGTGCTAAGTTGCGTGGCGTAGAACCCTAGGATAGTCTAGCGGGGCGGTGTCATCCCCACCGTCAAAAGCACCGGAGACATTTCATGGACAACATCTCGCTCAACGGCACCCGAGAAACGGTCCGCCGCCTCATGGCTAACATTCAGAAAGTGATCGTTGGGAAGCAGCAGGCAATCCAACTCGTGGTGATGGCGCTGATGTGCCGTGGCCACGTGCTTATTGAAGGAGGACCCGGCATAGGCAAGACAACGCTGGCACGCAGCCTAGCCCACTCCATCTCAGGTACCTTCAAGCGTATTCAATGCACCTCCGACCTGCTGCCAAGTGACATCACCGGTACCTATGTGTTCAACCAGCGGGACTCAGACTTCCACTTTCGCCCGGGCCCTGTGATCGCCAACCTCGTGCTGGTAGACGAAATAAACCGGGCCTCACCAAGGACTCAGTCCGCGTTCCTAGAGGCCATGGAGGAGCTGCAAGTCACGGTGGACGGGATAACCCACCGGCTACCCGACCCATTCTTGCTGATCGCCACCAGAAACCCCCTCCACCATGGCGGCACGTTCCCGCTGCCAGAGACGGAGCTCGACCGGTTCCAGCTACGGGTCCATCTGGACTACCCAACCCATGAGGAAGAGACGGCCATGGTGGAGCGGCACGTCTCGGGTAGTCCTCTCGACACCCTGGAGCAGGTGGTGGGCTTGGAAGATATGATGGAAGTCCGGGAGGTTGTGCGCCAGGTGTACGTGGACCCGGTCCTAGGCGATTACGTGGTATCCATTGTCAATGCGACGCGGCACCACCCAGCCATCTATATGGGGGCTTCCCCCCGGTCCAGCCTGGCGCTGACCCGGCTCGCCCAAGCCCAGGCGTTTCTAGACGACCGCGACTTCACCACCCCAGACGACGTCAAGGCGGTTGCGGTGCCAGCCCTCGGCCATCGGATTATCCTGGTCCCCTCCGGTGAGTCGGAGATCACCGAGGCCTCCGTTATCGATGAGATCCTCAGTTCTCTTTCGGTAGACGAAAGCCGGCTGGCTGCTTCTTCGTCTCGGCCAACCCCGAAGGAGCAGGAAGCCCCGTGAGCGCGCACCTCCTTTGGGTGGGAACGACGGGGGAGTGAGGCAAGGGAAGTGAGCCATTTTCGCCTTGGCCTGCTCCTGGCTACCCTATTAGCTCTTTCTCTCACCACTGGCTTCCGTCCCTTCTACCTTCTGCTCTACGCCCTGACAGCCGGAGTGGGACTTGGGTATCTGTGGGCTTGGCTGCAGCTGCGCGGCCTTGATGTAAGGGTGGACCGGCTAAATCTGTACCCGCAGGTAGGCCAGTCGCTTCCCTTTCGGGTTACCGTGTGGGAGACGCGAGGAGTCCCCCGGGTAGGCCTTCGGTTGCAGCTCACCGGCGAAGGAGTTTCAACGGAGGAGACGGTCATCAACCTGACCTCCGGCAGCACCGTCACCTGGGCTGGGGAATTGCACCCGGAGCGCCGAGGCCCGGGCACGTTGGGCTCTGTGCGCGCTGCCACCAGCGACTTTTTGGGCCTTGTACGCCTGCAACGTAGGCTGGCTGAGCCTCATAGCGTCCTGATTCTGCCGCGGACGGTCGCCCTACCGCCAGGGGTGTCGGCCCAGTATCGAGGCTTGATCGAGGGCAGCGAGTTCAGCCGCAGGGCACGGGAGAGCGTCTCCGTCGCCAAGGTCCGCGAATACGTGTCTGGGGACAGCCTCAGGTACGTGCACTGGCCTTCGACAGCCCGGATGGGCCAGCTCATGACCAAGGAGTTTGACAGCGGAGGTGAGGAGGAGGATGTATGGATGTTCTTGGACATGCAGGCCGGTAGACACACTGGTACCGGCAATCTCGGCACCGAGGAGGTAAGTGTTGTCATCGCCGCATCCCTAGCCCAAACGCTCATGGAGAGCGGGAAGGCAGTCGGGTTAGTAGCCGAAGGGGAGGTACGTCACCACGTCATCCCCTCTCGGGAGGATGGACACCTACTGACCATGATGAAGACCCTTGCCGTGGTCAGGGCCCAGGGCGCCATTCCACTGCCCGAGCTGATCGCGCAGGAAAGCGCCCGGTTAGAACAGGGCACAAACGTAGTCCTTATCGCGCCGTGGCCGGGCCAAGGTCTCTCCGGCATCCCCGCGCACCTCGGTCGGCGCGCCGTGGATGTACTGCCGGTGCTATTGGACGCGGCCAGCTTCGGCCAGCACCAAGATGCCCGATGGGTCCGCGACCCTCGGGCCGAATTTCCCGGCGGCCTCTGCTTTATCCACTTGAAGGATGACCCAAGGGAATCGCTCCGGTACGTTCTGGACAGGCTGCTTCTGTAGGGACTGCTATGAGGAACGTAGCCCGCAATCAACCCAGACCCCGCGCCCTGCCAATCTACAGGAAGTTCTTGCCCTCGCCGGGAGAAGCAGTAGGGCTGGTGTTGTTGGCGCTCCCCCTGGGCGTTACTTTCTTCATCTTGGGCTCTGCCCGCTGGATTTCCGGGACTCCACCTTTGATCGCTGAGGTGCTCCTGGCCACCGTCGTTGGGCACGCGATTGTCACGAGGATCTCCGCTCGGAAGGCCAGCCACAGCCTCGGCCTGTTCATCGGCCTCGCGCTAGGCCTGGCGCAAGGGATACTGTTCCTCGGCGACACATCCAAGGTAGTCATGGGGGTGACCCTCCTCACCGTCCCCTGGTGGACAGCCTACGCAAGCGTCTGGATCGCTTACCGCGGCCGGCGTCCGGTATTGGCCTTTACCCCCAGCCTCTTGGTGCTTATGGTAGGCATGGGCTTCCTTCCCACTCATTACTATGGACTGCTCCTGCTCTACCTTGTCGCGGCCGCGCCAGCCCTCGCGTACTTCCACTACCGTTGGTGGAGCGTAACGGTGCGGCCCTCCCTGGCCCAATTCGTAGTCCTCGGCGGCGGCGTTACCGCCATGGCCCTGGCAGCGGGCGCCGCATGGCTGGTGCCCACCCCGGAGTCCCCGGTGCGGCCTGCCATGTTCAAGCGGCTGGAAGCCCCGCTCTACGCGGTCCTGCAACCGATAGGAGACCTGTTAGCCTCGGTTCCCAACCGAAAGGACTGGCCCGAATTTAAGCTCGCTGAGGAGATCCCCTTTACCGGTGCCGGTGACCTTAATGACGACATGGTCATGGTGGTCACGTCGCCGACACCGCACAAGTGGCGGGTGCGCGTGTTCGAGACGTACAGCCCTTCCGGATGGACCCGGTCTTCGGATCAGGACCGTGCGCCGCATACCATCGATGTCCCTGAGGCAGCGCCCGGAGGGGCCGAGCATCGGGCGACGGTCACCATTAAGGTCCGGACCGCAGCGATCATGGACCTGATGGCGTCTGCGGGTGAACCCCTCGCCGCGGATACTCCTGGCCGGTTGAACCTGTCGCTCACCCCCCGGTTCACCTTCGACCTCACCGATAGCCAATCATCCTACCTGCCTCCTGCCATCGAAGAAGTACGAAATGAGGTGGTCGAGGAATTCCTCGTGGACCAGGCACCTCCCCCGGGTGACGCCCTGGAGGCCGGAGGCCTTCGGGTGGTGGGCGAGCCGGTGTGGGAGGAGGTGGATAGCTTTAGCGTGCAGCGAATCGAGCCGGGCCCAGTGCCGCCCCTGGCCCTCGAGTTCAACAGAAAGCGGGCGCCCCCTCGCACCTATCAGACCACCGGCTCCGTCTCCATCGCCACGCCGGAAGCGCTCCGAAGCGCAACGGGAGAGTACCCAGCGTGGGTCACCGACCGATACCTACAGCTCCCTCCGGACTTCCCTGAGAAGATCAGGGACTTCGCACGCCTGCTGGCCGCGGAGCATGAGGCCCCCTACGACATTGCCCAGAGCATTGAGGACTACCTACGCACGCTGCCATACAGCACTCAAATCGTGCCTCCGCCACCGGGCGTCGACGGGGTGGAGTGGTTCCTCACCGTCCAGCAGGTAGGGTTCTGTCAGTACTACGCGTCAGCGCTGATTACCATGCTCCGTTCCCTTGGCATTCCCGCTCGGCTGGTGACCGGCTTCGCACCGGGCGAATGGGACAGCCAACGGAACGCCTGGGTGGTCAGGGCAAAGCACTACCACGCCTGGCCGGAGATCTACTTCCCCGAGTACGGCTGGGTGGAGTTCGAGCCCACCCCCTCCAACGTTCAGCCTGGCCTTCTGCACTTGGACCAACCGTTAGAAGCCATCTTTGGAGAGGAGCCGATAGTTGAGTCCCGTGTCGGGTGCGATGATCAGCCTGACCCAGACTTCTGTGAAGAACCGGCCTTCGGCTTACCACCCGACCTCGAAACCGATACATCGGGACTTGAAGACGGGCTCTTAACCGCAGGGGAAGGTTCGTCAAAGGGCAGGAGCAGCGTCGACATCGCGCTGTTCGTCCTCGCGGCGACAGCTGGCCTAACGGTGTTGGCGGCAATGGGCGTGCTTATCGTTCGGTCGGTCTGGCGATTCCTGCTGCCGCGCAGCTACGCGGTTGGCGTGTTTAACTTCATGCGGTTTCTTGCACGTCTGGCGGGGACCCGGCGCCGACGTCACGAGACGTCTCGGGAATTTGGGCGGCGTCTGGCGGCGCGTCTCCCCTACCAAGCCGACCGCATCGCCCGGATCGCCCAGGCCTATACGTTTGTTGGCTACAGCCGTTCCAAGCAACTCAACGCTGAGCAGCTGACCGAGCTACGCGCCGCCTGGAAGGGTGTCCGGCTCGCCTTGGTGGGGCTCATACTGCACAGGTTGCGCCCACGGTGGCCCTTCAGGGCGGCCCGCCAGCGTCGGGCCTTCGGCGCATCATGACACCAAGACCGGCCATCCCAGGGATGGCCGGTCTGATAGTTCCTAGTGGTCCGCGTCGATTATGGCAAGTACTCTGGCACCACCAACAGGCCGTCAGGGTCCACCTGCCGCGCGCTTTCCTGCGGGTCCCAGTAGGCGAAGGCTGTGCCGACGGTGGCGTGGTGAAAGCGAATGTAGTCCACCACAACTGCCTTCGCGTTCACGGCTTCCATGGCCGCGCCCACGGCGATCCACGTGCGGACTTCGCCGGTAGCCCCGCGTACCGTATCCGAGTCCAAGTCCCACAGCGTCTGCAGCTGCTCGGACCGGCGGCGCTGTAGCCGAGTCAGTATCCACCTGTCCAGCGTTTCGTCTATCCAACCTGCCAAGTAGCCGCGCGGGTCGCCGGACAGCCCGCCGCTGGCGAGAAGGGCGATCCGCTCCGGTCGCTCCTCCAGCACCTTGGCCAGCGCCCGGCCAAGGGGGGGCATGCGGTGGCCCGAGATGGCAGGCGCCACGTGGGCGTTGATATGAAACGGCACGATGGGAACGTTGAGGTTGGGGAGTAGCTTGAGCACCGGGTCAGTCAACGTGTGTCCCGCGCCGCCCTCCGGGTCACCCTGCGGCGTGAACTTCCCGCGGGTGAGGTTCATGTCGAACCCCTCCCACGTCAGCTCGTCCGCCAGCCAGCCGCCCAGCTCGTCGTGGCAAGGGATGGTGACGCGCGCCGACTCCGCCTCTGCCTCTCCCAGGTCGGTGTACCGCGTCGAACCCCAGATGTCGGTCCCCTTGTAGATGTGCAGCTGCGGGACCTGGGTCTCGTCGAACATCCGCCGCTGGTCACTCGCCATCACGATGAGCACGTCGGGCTTATAGGCCTCCAGGCGGCGGCGTAGCTCTTGGAATCCTCCTTCGATTTGGCCCGCGTACCGGTCCAGCACCTCCGGGGTTTCTTCGCCCGCCCGATTGGGCTGCGTCACCGAGCCGATGAGCTGCTGGTAGATGCCCTCCCACTGCTCCCTCGGGCGGTACAGCGCCTGAGAGTGGGAAATCGCCAGCCCCAGTCCTAACGGCATATGCCACCCCCTCCGGTCACGTGAAGTACTTCGGACCCGGCAACGTCGTTGGGGTCCTAGCCTCAGCAGGTACCAGACGACCGGCGCCGCAGCGAACCGCATGCCGCCGACCGTCCGATAGGTGTATCGCGAACGGCGAAGCCCGCCGTTTGCACTGACAAGCTCGCGCTACGCAGTAGCTCCCACACTCTGGCGGCGGGTCGAGACCCCGGCCTCCTTCTCCAGCTCCGGAGGGAGCTTGCCGGTCTTGAAGAACTCGGCATAGATCCGGTTGTGGAGCTCGGGAGTGTCGGTCTGGCCCTGGTGGCCGGTCTTCTCTGGGTAGTAGAACTTGATGTTCGGGAGCAGGTCCTCCTGCTCGTACCCGGCCGCGACCGGAATGAGCACGTCCTCCAACCCGTACACGTAGATAGCGGGGATGTCGAGCTGGTCCAGCCGGCCCTTGAGCATCCACTTCTGGCGGAGGCCCGCGTCGTTGTCGATCACGTTCCGGCCATTCATGTATGCCACCCGCGACTCCGCCTGGCGGTGGGCCATGCGGGTCCGCATCTCCTTCAGGTCCTCGCTGATCCCCTCTTTGCGAATGATGATGAGCTCCATCATCTCGCCCATCCCCTTGGCAGTGCCATCCCACTCCGGGATCTGGATACCACCCAGCTTGCGCATGCCCGTGCCATCCGGGTCGGCGCCGAGCTCCGGCTGTAGGTAGGTGGCGATGAGGATGTAGCTAAGCACCCGCTCCGGGTGGTCCACCACGTAGTGGGCAGTGGTCGACGCGCCCATGGAGTTACCCGACAGGTGGAACTGGTCCAGGCACACGGCGTCGGCAAAGTCGTTAACGAACTGCGAGTGGCTCAGGACGCCATGCGTGGGCAGGTACTCCTCTCGCGTGTCCGAAAGGCCGAACCCCGGCTGGTCGGGCGCGTAGACCCGGAACCCTTCGGCCGCCAAGTGCGGCATCATCCATCGTCCCCATCCGGCCATGCCGGACGAGCCCTGTATGCCGCCATGGAGCAAGACCACGGCAGGGCCCGTGTCGCCGGCAGTGCTGTAGTGGGCCTTGGCCCCGTTGGCCAACCTCACCCACCTGCTGGCTACGCCAGGTATAGCAATCAGTCCTTCGTCTGTAAGCGCCATATGAACTCTCCTTTCAACTCAGCTCTAGCCAAGGCTGTTCTGGTCGGGGCGCATTCTACGGTGACCATGCCCATCTGGCAAGCAGCCCTCGCCGGCGCGGGCCCGTCACCTGGGAATGACCGGAAGGATGAGACGCGAGGGAGTGACGGAGCCGTGGTGAACCGTCTGGGTAGCGATCACCGTCCGGGTCTCAGTGGCGACTGAGGTCCCGGTGCTGGGGTTGCGGTCGAACCGGGGGTAGTTGCTGCTGGCGACCTCCAACCGTATCCGGTGCCCTTGACGGAACAGCATGCTGCTAGGCCAGAGGAAGGCCGTCAGCGCACGGGGAGGTCTGTCGTTTGCGGGCGGCTCTTGGACTGCTGGGGGGCCGCTCACTGCGCCCCCCAGACCCCCATGGACTGCTGGGGGGCCGCTCATCGCGCGCCCCAGACCCCCATAGTCACCTGTCTGATGGGCTGCGCCGCCGCGTCTTCATCGTCGGGCAAGCCCAGCAACGCATCCTTGAACTGGATGTCCCGGGCCCCGCGGGCCACTTTCGCCCGCAGCCGCCGGGCGTGCCATCCCTCCGGCATCAGCATGACGCACGGTGGTCCCAGACGGCCGGACCGCCGCTTCTGGTCGTATTCGATGTTCAGCGCCGCCAGCTGCTCGTCAATGACACGGCCCAGGGCCAGCAAGGCGTCGTCGGTCACGGGGTACTGCCTCGGCTCAAGCATCACCTCGTAGCAGGACGTCTCGACGTTGCCGATGGCGCGGTAGTGCGCCACCTGCATTCCGGTGCGCTCCTGGGCCACGGCCATCGCCTGAATAAGCTGGCCTACATGGAGCTTTTCGCCCGTTAGGCTGACCATATCGCGGCCCTTGCGCACAAACTCCAGCATGGGCGTCTGACGGTAGAAGCCCGCCACCCGGACCACATCGTTGATGTCGTACCGGTATAGGCCCGTCGGCGTGGTGAGGAGGACGTAGTAGCTCTCGCCCTCCTCCAGCTGCCCAGCGGTCAACACGCGTGCGTCCTCCTGTCCCATCTCGGCTTCGGGAACGAACTCATAGAAGTTCGTGTTCAGCGTCAGGATGCCCGCGCTGCCTTCGTCTTGGACCGGCAGGGTCATCTGCGCTTCGCTGGCCAGGTAGCCGATGTCCCGGAAGGGCATCTCGTCTCCGAACCACGGTTTGAGACGCTCCACGGTAACGCCCACGCTCCCACCCTTCCAGCAGCCGACAAGACTCAGATCCGGCCAGTACCCCTTCGGGTCCAAGAAGCCCTCGCGCTCAACGATGCGCTCCAACTCGCGGGCGCGCACAGGATTGGGCTTGAGGCGTTCGGAGAGTTCACGCCGGACCTCCGGTGCAATATCCAACTCCCGGTCGATTGCGCCGTCGTGGATGTCGCGGATGACCTGGTCGCGCCGTCCGTCGGCTGTCGTCACCAGCCGCATCACCGTGCTGGGGTTGGGCGTGATGAGCAGCGAGACGTCTTGCTCCAAGGCCAGCCGCATGATGGCGTAGTACTTGGCGTCGTAGTCAGCGATGGAGAAGACGCTGTACGGCAGGGCGTAGGACCGCCGGATGGCCCGCGCGGCGTTCTGGTAGATGTATCCAGAGGCGGAACCGAAGGGAGTACCGCCTTGCGTGTACCCTTCCACGGCCGGGCTCACCACCAACAGCGCCTTCCCATCCAGCACCTTCGTGTGGTCTAAAAGCGCGCGGTAGAGCCACAGGGCCGACAGCCGCGAAGTGCTGCGACGCGTGGCGCCGTTTACCGGGATGGACTTGGGTTGGCCGGTGGTGCCGCTGGTGAGGGTGAACATGTACGGCTGGTCCACGCTGAGCACGTCGCGCTCACCCTCGCGCATGCGGTCGATCCACGGCCGGAACCGTTCGTAGTCGCCGACGGGCACGGCTGCTCGGTAGTCGGCCACCGTGGCCATGTTCGCGAACCCGTGCTGGCGGCCGAAGGCGGTCCCCCGGTTGGCTGTAAGGAGCCGCTGGAGGAGCTGTTGCTGCACGTGGTCCGGACGCTCCGCCATCCGCGTAAAGGAGCGCCAGAGCAACGCTCCTCGGAGCTTGGCAAGCTGTGCCATGACTCGCATAGCGACGCCTCCTAGGCCTTGACGTGCACCGTGTCTACGGCCAGCCGTTCCAGGGCCTCGTCGTCTACCAGCACTCCCAGGCCGTCACCGGGGAGCAGGCCGACCTCTCCCTTGTAGCCGAACATGACCGGCTGGGGCGTGATGTCCTCGGTGAGAAGGTGCGTGCCAAAAGACCCTTCGACGTAGTCGGCCTCAGCGAGATGGGCCGCAAGATGCCTGCCCGCCGCCGACAGCAGCGAGGTCTCTCCGACCTGCGCGCCCACCTGAAGCTTGAGCCCTGCTGCGTGTCCAGCGGCGGCGATGGCCTGGGCCGCGACGAGTCCCCCGCACTTGGAGACGCGGATGTTGAACACGTCGCAAGCGCGGGCTTGGATGAGCCGCCGGGCATCCTCCAAGGTCAGCAGCGATTCGTCGGCGACGACCGGCAGGCCCGTTTCCTCGCGAACCCGCCGCATGCCTTCGAAGTCCCCGGCTGCCACCGGCTGCTCCACCGCCTCGACGCCGAAGGCACGGAGCCCCTTCAGCGCCGTCACCGCTTGGGCTGGGCTCCACGCGCCGTTGGCGTCCACCCGGACCCGCACCGCATCGCCTACCGCGCGCCTGACCGCCGCCAGCCTCCGGGCGTCGTTGCCAACGCCGACCTTTACCTTCACCTGAGCGAACCCCGCCTCCGCGTAACGCTCGGCCAACGCCGCCGCGGCCTGCGGCCCGCTGGCTTCGATGACACCCGTGTAGACCACCTCCTGGCGCACTGGCACCAGCCATTCGGAGATGGACCGTCCAGCCCGGCCGAACGCCCAGTCCAGCAGGGCAAGCTCCATGGCACACCAGGTCGCGTTCCAGGCGGCAACCTGCGCGGTAGCGGGCTGCGACCGAGTCCACGCCGCGGCCAGCGCCCGCACCTCCTCGATGATGTCCGGCCCAGGGCTGAAGGTGCGCGTCAATACCAAGGGCGCGACGGAGGAGGAGAGCGTGGCGACCATGCCCTTCACGTCCTCGCCGGTCACGTAGGGCCGGGGCAGCGCCTCGCCGTAACCGCGAGTGCCATCCTGACCGTTCACCCGCACCACCACCGCGTCGCTGGACGCACGGCTTGCGCGGGAGTGGTCGAAGCTGCTCCGGAACGGGATGCGTAGGGGCAGGATGTCGATGGACTCGACGCGAGAGCGTCCGGCAGCGCGCGTTGAGGCGACCCCACCGGGGAAGTACCTGTCCAGAAGCACGTTGCGGGCGAACGCCTTGCGCAGGGTCTCTTCCACCTCCGCTTGGCCGAACCGGTGGAAGGCGATGAATCGCTCCACCACCCGCTTTCCCTCCTCCGCGTGGCGAATGTCGACCTCGCCGTGGAGCGTGAACCAGCGCACCGCCTCCGGCGAGAGGCCGTAGTGACGTGCCAGCGCCTCGGCCAGGCCGTCACTGGCGCGAGAGAGGAATACCTCGAAGGTCAACGTCTCCAGGAGGATGGAAAGGCCCAGCTCCCGAAGTGTTGGGTAGGACAACGTGACGTTGGCAAACTGACGCCTCGCCTCCTGGGCCTCCGCTATCAGCCGGGCGATCTGGGGCTGGTCGAAGTCCAGGCCCCGGGCCAGGTCCATGAGGAGGTCAGGGTGCGCCTGCTCGCCCCCCTCCATGCCCATCTCCTCCAACAGGTTCTCGCGCACCAGCTCGGAAGCGTCGGGCGGCGCCAGCGCGTGCAGGAAGGAGAGGACCTGAACGGAGTTCAGGTGAGTGATGATGAAGTGACGGGCGAAGGTATGGAGGGCCTGTCGCGGCATCCTGCCGGCGCGCAGGTCCTGGAACCGGCGGTCCGCCAGGGCATCGGCGATGGTCCGTTCGATGACCCTACCAATCGTCTGTTCCAGCGCCATCGCTCGGTCTCCTTAAACTGGCCTCGGTTGAGCATGTTACCGCATGGGTCACGTGTTCAGAGCAACGCCGGTCATGAGGCTGGCCTGCGCTGTCGAATCATGTCACTTCTCAGCTACGCTCAAGACGTTGCAGAAAGGCCCGCACGGCATCCTCGTACGCCTCGGGGTCCATGTTCCACGACCGGACGTGCGTGGCGCCGGCGACCCGAACGTAGGTCACGATGTCGGGCCGTGCTTCCGCCAACGCCTCGCTGGTCTCTATCGAGACCGTTTTATCGGCGTCGCCATGAAACAAAAGAATCGGACCAATGAGCTCGCCGGCACGGCTGAGGTAGTCCCGGTTGCCCCAGTCGATACCAAACCGAAATCCCGCCACACGCTTGCCTAGCACCGTGAGAGGCCGGGGAATGCCCCGGAGCCGCGCACCGTAGTCAATGAGCGCGTCGAAGCTGAGGACCGGCGCGTCCAGAACCACGCCACGCACGTGCTCGGCCAAGGGCGACTCGTAGAGGAAGTTGGTGACGATGGCCCCACCCATGCTGTAGCCCACCAGGATGAGCGACTCGGCCGCGCCCTCGAGGTCCTGCCACTCCGTCTCGCCGAAATCGTAGAACCCGCTGGGGCTCGCGGGCGCCTCTTCGTCGTTGCGGTAGGTGATGACCAACGAGGGGTATCCCTGTCCAACGACGGTCGGAAGCAGCCGGAGCGCCTCCTCCCGATTGGCGCTCCTACCGTGAACGAAGATGGCCCATGTCTCAGCGGGGCCGTCGATGAACCAGGCGGGAAAATCGCCTAACGAGGAGGTGAAAGAGACCTCGGCAAAGGGGAGGCCCAACGCCGTGAGCGGGTCGCCGGTGAAGGCGAAGCTGTCCAAGCGTGCCATCTGTCCGGCCTCAGGAGTTCCAGTGCCAGCGAGGAGTTCGCGAACCACCTGTTGGTCGTCGGTCTCCAGGATGGTGCCCACCCGCGCGTATCCGTCTTCTCCCTCCAGCCCCCAGATGCCGTCCTTCGTCCAATGGCCGTCCGACTTCGCTTTGTCAGTCGCACGAAGGACTACCCTGCCCTCCTCGACGGCCGCTACCTCCAGGTCGGGCTCAGAGGGGGTATGGTCCACCGCCAGGGCGTCATCCCGCAATATCCCGGCGTAGTACCAGCCGCCGCCTCCGCCGCCCACGATGCCTAGAAGTACGACGGCGGCGAGCACCACGAGGATGGTCTTCCGGCGGGTCAGCCACGTCATGACGTGACCCTCTCATGAACGTCGCTTGGTGCGCTGGCGCGGCTGACCCGGACCAGCACGGGCACGGCGATGGTGCCAAGCACGTCAAGGATCGCCAGAACGCCCATTCCCCGCAGGAGCGGCTCGGAGGAATTCTCGTTCCACAGGGCCGCCACGATCAAGGCCGCCAAGGTGACCATAACCGCTAGCGTCACCCTGAGGCAGGCGTACACCAGGCCGTCCCTGGCCTGAGCCAGGAGGAGCAACAATATGTGGTTGGCCGCGAACGCCACGACGACCATCGTGGCGAATAATTTGATTAGGACGGACGCGTCGAAGTCATAGGCCTCCCAAAGAAGCCCCAGCAGCATCACGAAGGCCGCGCCCGCGGCCAGGGCCCCCGACGCCCGCGAGGTGGGAGTAGCGTCCGCGCTCCAGGTGTAGGAGGCTGGGCAGGGCCATCAGGCTGGAGGCGGCCAGCGCACCGGTGGTGGCCAGGAGCCTGCCCTGCGTCTCGCCGAAGGACCCGGCGAGGATGATGGCGATGCCGATGAGGGCGCTCACCACCAAGGAGCCCATGACAACCGCCAGGGCCGTCCTCATAGGTGTCCACTGACGGACGATAAGGCTATTCAGGGGCTGGGAAGTGGAAGACATCGTAGGCCTCCGTGTCGCGGTTCGGTCACGGGGTGCTAGGGCGCCCCTCAGCAGTCTTGAAGTCGAGTATGCCCTTGGTTGGCTATTCGCGCAACGTGGATTGCGTTATGATGCCATAAGCAGTGCTTATAGAGAAGGAGTGGCAATGGAACAGACGTATCTGGAGGACGTGTTGGACCTGAAGTCGCTCCGCTGTTTCTGGGCCATGGCCAGAGTCGGCAGCCTGACCCGCGCCGGCATCGAGCTGGGGGTCTCCGAGTCCGCTGTTTCCCAGCGGATCAAGGCCCTCGAAGCCCACCTCAAAGTCAAGCTATACGAATCGCCGGGCGGCAAGGTGCGGCTCACCTCGGCGGGCCAGCGGCTTATGGAGATGGCGATCGGCCTCTTCGATCAGGTCGAGCAGTTCCAGCAGGAGCTGTCGGGCCAGGAGGTGACCGGGGAGCTACAGCTGGCCACGCAGGAGCCGACTTTGCGGTACGTGCTGCCGCCCGCCGTCCAGCGCTTCACCAACGAGTACCCGCAGGTGCGGCTGCGGATACTCAGCCAGCGGGTGGGCGAGACGGTTGACCTGGTCCGTCAGGGCCAAGTGGACGTGGGTATCATCTCTCAGACCAGCTTGCCCGACAGCCTGGTCTTCTACCCGTGGCGCACCTACGAAGCGTACCTTTTATTGCCGGTCGGCCATAGGTTGCTGCGCGGGGGCAGGCCACCGTTCCAGGAGCTGGTGAACTACTCAACGGTGATGCGGTATCCGCTGATCGCTCCGGAAAGAGGCGACCCCGCCTATACCCGGATTTCCCAGGCGCTGGAGCAGCTTGGCCTGCCCTTCAACGTCGCGTTCGAGGTGGGAACCATTGAGACCGTGAAGCACTACGTGGAGCTCGGCCTGGGCCTCGCGGTGGTCTCGGGGATCTGTCTGACACGAGAGGACCAGGGCAAGCTGGAGGCCATCGAAATCCCCAAAGAGTTCGGCGGGACCTCTACCTACGGCGCGGTGCTGCGCCGTGACAAGCACCTCTCGGTACCCCTGCAGCGCTTCTTGGCCCTCCTCGACATCCGCGAGCCTTCCGACGCACCCGCGGCGCGATAGCCGGCTGCGAGGGCCCGCCTCGCAGTCGTTGCCTCGGCCTGGGGCTGTGCCACCGTATTACGCCAGTCCATAAGCATTGCATATCGCACCATAACCAAAATCCCGTTGCGCTAATAACTAACACCCTCCACACTGTGCCATGACCGGCCGGACACGACTCCCCGGCCCGTCAAGCGGAGGCCATGCTATCCTGGGGTCCACTGGTGGAGAGGCGCGTCCTTACGAGCAAATGCCATGACAGCATCCACCGACAAGCGCAAAGACACAGCAGTCCACTGGGACGCGTTCCTCGCGTCCAGCCCTGACGAAGGGCGCACTGCCCTGACTATCTTCGAAGGCGGTGGCTGGCGAGGGCTCAGCTACGGCGAGTTGCGGAGGCAAGTCGAGGCGCTCTCCTCCTACCTGATCGCCAAGGGGGTTGCGCCAGGCGACCGGGTCTCAATCCTCTCCGAGTCGCGGCCCCAATGGGGTGTTGCGTTCTTCGCGGTCATCCGGGCTGGCGTCGGGCCCCCTTCACAAAGTCCAGACGGATGGCGCCGCGGGGTTCACCAACTTCTACGAGTCGTCCAAGCACGAGGCCGAGCAATTGCTGTTCGACGGGCGAGAAGACCTTCCATGGCGCATCTTCCGGATCGCCACCGTCATCGCCGACGACGATAGCGGGCAGGTCAGCCAGTTCAACGCCTTCCACAACACCCTCAGACTGCTCCACTCCGGCCTCCTCTCCCTAGTCCCAGGTGAGCCGGAGACACCCCTGTACTTCGTGACAGGCGACTTCGTGGCCGACGCCGTGTTCGCGCTGATGCAACACCCCGCCGATCAGACCGTCTACCACGTGGCCCATCCCAAAGCGGCGTCCATCACGCTGGGCGAGATGATGGACCTGGCCTTCGAGACCTTCGGACAGGAGGAGGCCTTCCGGGTGAAGCGCATTCTCAGGCCCGTCTACTGCGACGCGGAGGCCTTCAACCTGCTGGCGGAGGGTATAGTCCAACAGGGAGCGGGCGTGCTCGGCCAGGCCGTTACCAGCATCGCACCCTTCGCGAGGCAGCTGTTCGTCAGCAAGGACGTGCGGAACGACAACCTCGTCGCGGCCTACGAACGCTACCGCGCCCCTGACACGCCTCGGCTCGTCCGGGCGACCTGCGAGTACTTGGTCCGAAGCAAGTGGGGACGGGAGGCCACGCATGCGGCTCCGTGAGAAGGCCATCGAGCAGGCCCTGAGCACCGCGCTGGGTGTGCCGCTGCACGTCGCCATCGCGCGAGATGCCATCGCTCCGCACCGGCTGGCGCCAGGCGAAACGGCCCGCTCCCGCCGCGTGGCGGACACCCCGCGCTACGAATCGTGGCTGCGCGGCAGGGCCGCGCTGAAGCGGCTGCTGATGGTCCTGGGCGAAGATGACGACACCTCCGCCATCACCTTCCCGCACCGGTGTCTGTCGCTCTCTCACAGTGGTGAGTACGCAGTGGCTCTGGCGACCGACTCGGCCTGCCAGGTGGGGGCTGGAATCGACCTGGAGCTCGACCGGGAGCCCCATCCCGAATCGGCACGCTTCTTCCTGAGGGAGCGCGAGCAGGCCTGGCTTATGCGTCAGGAGGCAAACGACCATTCCGTCCAACTGTTGCGGCTGTGGACCGTGAAGGAGGCGCTCTTCAAGGCTGACCCGGGCAACCAAGGCACGGGGCTTCTAGACTACGCGCTGGAGGACCCCGGAGAAGCGCGCGGCGACGCATGGGTGGCAGGCGGCAGGCTGCTGTGGATGCGGTACGCTACCCTGCGACTGGGGCCCGGGGCCCTGTCGGTGGCCATCGCCTACCGAAAGGAGAGCTATGCTTAGCGAAAACGATCTGTGGCTCTTGAGTGTAGACCGTCAGCGATAATGGGACACATATAAGGGTAGGAAAACCCGAGAGTCGGAGGGTGGTGTGAGCTCCTGAAATGAGGGTAGAGCTACCCACAGAAAGGAGCAGATGTGTCCCAACTAGAAGTAAGCAAAGCAGAGGCCGCCGAGGAACGAAGCGAGCAGACCAGGTCTTTCGTCCGCACAGTGAAGGCGGCTGCCCGACGTAAGTACACCCCCGAAGAGAAGATCCGAATTGTTCTGGAGGGCTTCCGCCGCGAGGTCACAGTCAACGACCTGTGCCGGCGGGAGGGGATCAAGCCCCACTCCTACTACTCGTGGACCAAAGAGTTCATGGAGGCGGGCAAGGAGAGGTTGACCCGTGACTCGGTTCGGGACGCCACTCAGCATGAGGTAGGGCAACTCAAGCGAGAGAACGGGGAACTCAAGGAGCTAGTGGCCGATCTGTCGCTGGAGGCGTACCGTCTCAAAAAAACGGCCATCCCCATGCCCCAGGACGCCACCGGTACCAGCGGATGAGCGCCCCGGAGAAGGCAGAGGTAGTTACCAAAGTATCCTCGTCTCCCCTCCCCAAGCGAAAGGTCCTCAGAGAGCTGGGCATCCCTAAGAGCACCTACTACCGGTGGCTCAGACGCCAAGACCAACAAGGACTTGAGGACCGACCAGGAGGCGATCAGCCACCATGGAACCGTCTTACTATTCAGGAAGAACGCTCAGTCCTGTTATCAGCCAGGGAGATGCCAGAGCTGAGCTGCCGTCAGCTGGCCGCGGGGATCACCGACAACCAGGGCTTCTCAGTCTCAGAGTCCAGCGTCTACCGTATCCTGGGCAGGGAGGGCCTAGTGAAGAGGCCTGAGATGCGGTTGGCCGCGGGGAAGGAGTACCACCTCAAGACCACAGGACCTCACCAGATGTGGGCCACCGATGCCTCATACTTCAGGGTGGTTGGGTGGGGCTACTATTACCTGGTCACCGTTATGGACGACTACTCCCGCTTCATCCTGGCTCACAGGCTTCAGCAAGATATGACGGCCGACTCCTTCATCGAGGTGGTCCAGGATGCTGTGGACACGACCAGCATGGACCAAGTTCCAGTCACAGACCGCACCAGGCTGCTGAGTGACAACGGTCCAGGCTATGTCTCAAGAGCATTCAGGGACTACCTGGGGATGGTTGGCATCAAGCACATCCTAGCAACTCCTTTCCACCCTCAGACCAACGGGAAGCTGGAGCGCTACCACCAGACCATCAAACGGGACGTCAACCAGGTGCCTTATGAGTTGCCCGCCGACCTTGAGGCTGCTATCGCGGCCTTCGTCAGCTACTACAACTACCGGCGCTATCACAAGGCTCTGGGCAACGTGACACCATCAGACGTGCTCAAGGGAAGACGGCAAGAGATCCTACAACGCAGGAAGGAGGTGAAGGCTCAAACCACCGAACGGCGACGACGCTACAACAGGGCCCTCAGGGAGCTCGCCAGACCTCCATCCAGCCCCTGATCTCTCGGCTCCCAATGTGTCCCACTTTTGCTGGTTGCTAACAGTTGAGACGGTACGCCTCCAGCGACAGATCGGCCACTAGCTCCTTGAGTTCCCCGTTCTCTCGCTTGAGTTGCCCTACCTCATGCTGAGTGGCGTCCCGAACCGAGTCACGGGTCAACCTCTCCTTGCCCGCCTCCATGAACTCTTTGGTCCACGAGTAGTAGGAGTGGGGCTTGATCCCCTCCCGCCGGCACAGGTCGTTGACTGTGACCTCGCGGCGGAAGCCCTCCAGAACAATTCGGATCTTCTCTTCGGGGGTGTACTTACGTCGGGCAGCCGCCTTCACTGTGCGGACGAAAGACCTGGTCTGCTCGCTTCGTTCCTCGGCGGCCTCTGCTTTGCTTACTTCTAATTGGGACACATCTGCTCCTTTCTGTGGGTAGCTCTACCCTCATTTCAGGAGCTCACACCACCCTCCGACTCTCGGGTTTTCCTACCCTTATATGTGTCCCATTATCGCTGACGGTCTACAAAGAATAACGTCAGCGCGTGGGGGTCGGGCAGATGAACGAATGGACCATCCCAACCCTCTACTTCCACGTCCTGGAATATCTCGCCGACGATACCCGGACCGTTCTCCGCACCCGGACCGTTCTCCGCGTCGAAGGTCATAGGTGACTGGCGCAGCACCGACATAAGCTCCGGATTGTCGTACCTGCTGGGAGCGCAAGCTACGAAGAGACCTCCAGGCCTCAGCGTACGGTAGCTCTCCCCAATTGCCTGACTGGGATCTGCCAGATGGTACAGCACGTAGAGCGCCGCCACGCCCCCGAAAGAACAGTCGCGGGCAGGAAGCCGCGTGGCCTCTCCACGCACGCGTGGCCCGGAAACCGCTGAGAGCATCGTCGCCGATCTGTCCAGGCCGATAACCTGCGTGCCTCGCTGGCGAAGCTGGCGCATGAGCCGCCCCTCGCCACAGCCGAGGTCGAGGACCGGCTCGTGTCCTTCCCTTGACAGCCGGTCCGCCACCCCTTCGTGGATGTCACTCACTAAACCATACTGCTCACACGCCTGCACACTCGCTTGAAAGCGGTCTGGGGCATCCTCATAGTCCGCGTGAAGTGGGTTAGCCCTGGATTCCGGTCCCGGATGCGCGTTTTCCCGCATCGTTCCCCCCTCCGGCGGAACTTCAGGCCTGGTTGGAGCGTGGACTAAAGGGCCAGTAAGCTACTATCGCTACGGCCATTCGAAGTAGGAAGTGGTGGGCCATCGCACACAGAAACCAGAGCTCAGCCCGTCTTTGTGCTTAGGCGCCAGCTAGCTGTCTAGGGTGGCACTGGTCCGAACGGAAATCCTCCGAGCGCCTGCCTAAGCAAGACCCTGGCCCGGCCGAGTAGGGACCAGGGAAGTGGCGATCCTGCCCAGAAGAGTGGCTGGAAGCGACCTAGGCCTAATCGTCCAGTCCACTGCTTGAACAGGCCACTTTATAAGATTCGACATCTCGTTCCTTTTCACATAGCCGATAATGGACTGTCCAAGTCCTCGATACCCGATTAACTCTCGTAGCCCGCTAGCGATATCTCCAAACACCACCCGGTAGGGAAACTTAAGCATCTGCGCCCAGTTCGGAGCTTTGACCTGGTATTCGGGAGCCATGTGGTGTCCGGGCATTTCGAACTCCGCTACCGCTCTTACGACTTGCTTTACACGCGTAGGATCTTCATTGAGCAATTCTCGAATGCCTTCAAAGTATATGTATCTGTGAAAGTTCTCTTCCTTGGCGACATTGCTAACGAGGTCTTTCAGTGCTGTTGTCGTTGGCGTTTGATGTTCATGTGTCGAACGCGTCATGTGCATATGAATCGCCTGGTAAAATCGCCAGGTTATGAGTTCTTGTAACCAGCCATAGGTACACGCTTCAGCAGCACGATAGTCGTCGCCTATAACAAAATCTCTTCTCTTCACCGTATCGACCTCTTGGTCAAGCGACTCCCTTGTCATGACCCCAGAACGAACCAAGTATTCACCATAGACTGCTCCGTGGTTGCGCTCTTCCGGTAGCCAGCACTCAGTGATGAATCGAGTAAGCCAACTGGTCCCATCCCGGTTGGCGGCATCAATCAATCTCTTCGCCGGCTCATCAGGGTTCGACTCAACTAGAGAGATGAACGTCAGGCATTCGACGAGGTCATTGCTCAGGTCATCAAGATTTAAAGAGTTCCAATTGTACCCTTCGGGTCCCAAAGGCTTTCGACGGGGCAGATACCGATCAAGCAATGCGTCCATGCGTCCATACGTCCTCTCATTCCCATTATCTTGTACATCATTCATGGATAAAATTTCTCCCACTTAGCGTTCCAAAGCCAGCACGGCTGCGGTTTCTCCCCTCTTTACTAGCTATCGTTTTGACAATGCTTAGATAGTACATCAGTGGACAATCCTCCTAGGAACACGCTGCCGAAGCCAGGCACCGGTCACGAGACCTACGGCCCAGGTGGTGTCACTTCAACGATAATCATAGACCCCCGGCCGGTTATGCTGTAACCGCTTTCACTCCTGGGATAGCTGATGTTCGTCGTTTCCAAATTTAGACGTAGCTCGTAGATGCCCGGCTCGATGCTTGGTGCAACGGTGAGCGTGAACGGAAAGAGCGCCCGCCCGTCAAAGGGGACGTCAATCGTGGCCGGGTCCGATTGGAGGGTCATTTGGGGCACGAGGGCATGCGCCTCTGTGCGCAAAGTCAAGGATACCGTCACCTCTAGAGCGAACGTATATATAGCGGCCGTCGCTTGGGCGGCGCCACCCGGGGGAACGGAAATGAAGGGAGGGTCCAGTATTAGTATCTGGATGTGGTGGGTCCCCGACTCTTGTATTTGCTCCCGCATAGACTCCGCGTGGGCTTCGACGGACGTCAAAGTAATGAGCAGTTCAGCGCAATTCCGATGCACGTCCGTCCATGAATGGACCGCAACGCGCGGTCTCAGTACCCCCAGCATGAATCAGCTTCGAGAAGGGGCTGTCAGAAAAGCCTTGGGGCGTGTCAGTCTTGCAATTGATGCCAACGGTGATGGTTCTCTGAGAGAATGGGGACCTACGTCAGTGGCGATGGTCGATAGAGCGGGCACGTTGGTCGTGGGAGCGTCGAGAGACAAGGGAATCGGATCAAGACCTTCGTAGATCTTGAACAGCAACGGGTTACGCATTGGGTCGTACCGGTGATGGGGGTTCATCAAACGCCCACCTGGGTGCTTCGTCCCGTTATGGTAGCTCCAGGTAGCCTTAGTATCGCGGTTGACCATGGCGGGGTGCGTCCAGCGTCCTGGAATCAGGTGTTCTTGCCCAGCATGAGGCAGGAGGCCATCCAGCGGGGGCCCTTGTCATTACGCCGCAGGTGTCGAGGTATAGGGTTCTTTGGACGGCATCGCCGGGTCCGCGGTCAAGGTGCCAGGGCTTCTCAGGAAACCTAGGCGTTACTACCTCGCTGCACTTTTCTTTCCCCGCTACGCTTAGTCCTCCAGTGGCGGGTACACTGTTCGATCGATCTCAACGTCTATGTTACCCACATAGAGGCTCCATGGCTGGAACGACTCTACGAAGGCCTTGGCATCTTCTGGGGTTGGGAACCCTCTTTGGGAGCGTCCTGGATCATATCCCAGAGTCTTGGCAAAAGCATCGTAGCCGCGGGGCGTCTGACGGAACGCACCGACCTCAACCTCTTCGCCGTTGTCCGGCGCGAGGATCATTTTCTGCCCTGACCTGTGCTCCCGCCAAAAGACCTTCATTGGCGCTTGTCCTTACGGGTATAGTGCTTCCAATTGTATCTCGACCACGGATTCGCCGCCACAAGGGACTGCTTACTATTGTGTTGGGTCCATGCGCCCCTCGTTAAGCTCGGCACCGCCGAGTGAGCCCTGACCACTTAAACCCCGTGTTCACGGTGCAGATCGACTCTACCCTACCTCCACCATGAACACGGCGGGATGGTAAGGTTACCGCCGCCAACCCAGAAGGCCTGAGCAACACGAGTACAACCCCGCCGATGCTAAACGTCATCACACGACGCTCAGAAAGGAAGTGCGACCGTGCGGAAATCTAGTATGGGTGCCGCGATAGCACTAGGAGTCGGCGTTGGCGCTGCGATTGGGGCTTCCATGGACAACTTGGTAACGGGGGTAGGTTTGGGACTGATGTTTGCCATTCTGGTCGTTACCGCGGCTCGCAAGAAACGGAGCTAACCGCCTATGGAACATGCAACACGCTACTAACGGACTATCAAGGTGGCGGAGCTTGCTGGCGCGATGCCATCACGCGCGACCGAAACGATTTCCTTTTGGATCAGCCTGATCCTGCCCACCCTCACGAGCGAATGGAGCTAGGCTAAGGGGCTCCCCACGTTGCGCTGGGCGGTCTCCACCGCGTCCAACGTAGTCAGTAAGCTCCCGACGTGCCTTCGCATTGCCCGCAGTCCGTCTTCCTGGGCTTGCTGAGCCCGGGATGACTCACGGGAAATCTACCGTTTCAGGTCTCGCCCCATTTGCTGGGCCCATCCACGATGCTGTCCATCCTAGCCTCTAGGAGCTCTCACGGCTCGATCCCGATCCGAGACGCATAGGCCATACTGGTCATCTTCATCCTCGCCCAGATCATTCGCCCTCACCGGACCCTGTGTATTTATCTTCTCTCGCCACCATGTTCTCTGGACCTTGTAGACAGTCCCTGGACTGTACCCCATTAGGACCAACTCGGGAGTGGGCTTCCCTTGTTCAAGCCACTGCCGGATCTCGTCGGATATTCTCTTATATCCCATCTCATCCACTTTCCTATCGACGCACACGGCGTCACGACCTAGTTCTTCGTATCCACTGTAGCAACGAGAGCTTGTAGCGTGTCAACGCGAGAGTGTATAGGGCGCTGTCCATCAAATATTGCGGAAGTATACTTCGGTGTATACGCGACCCGGGCTTGCCTAATAGGGAGTGACACGCCAGCGAGGCCAATCACTGTGAGCGCCCCTCAATGATGGGAGGTAGTGCTCTCAATGAAGTTGCGCGCTTATGTATCGAACATGTACAGTTAATGAATCGTTGGCCTGAATCTAGGGAGAATATGCGACTGCGACTGCGAGAGATCAGGGAAGCGCGACTTCTAACTCAGGAAGAGCTGGCGCGTCAAGCGCGTGTCGGTCGAGTTACCATCTCTCGATTGGAACACGAGCTGCAGGAAGCGAGATTCAGCACCATCCATAAACTCGCTCGAGTGCTGGTCATTAGACCGGAAGATCTAGTGGTACGGGAGGACTGGTAGGCATTCGGTATCCACCTCACAAGCCGAACCATCGGGACCGCCGACTCTCCCCGAACTTCTTCTTCTCGGCGGCGACGGCATCCGAAGGTTCGACGAAGCTACCCGAGGGCGGAACCCCCGGGCGGAAAGTCACCTCCACTCGGGCAACGCGCTCGGCGCCGAACTCGATGTAGCACGAGCCGCGCCCCGAATACCCTGGAGGTGGCTCGTTGCCCAGCACTTCGGCTATCAGCGATTCGGCGACGACCTGCGCGGCGCCCTCAGCAAACACGCCCGCCTTGGGTGTCCCAACGCTGGTTACATCGCCCACGGCGTACACGCCGGGAAACCTCGTCCTGAGGTTATTGGGGTCCACGGGAATCCAGCCGTCCTCTGCCAGACCGCTCTGCGCAACCACATGGGGAACGCGATGCTTCGGCACGCCGAGGAAGAGGAGGAAGAGGAGGAAGAGGTCGTAGGGCATCTCGGTTTCATCATCGAGAACGACGACGTGTCTCGAAGGGTCGAGCAAGCGGATGGTCCGATTTGGAATGAACTTTATGCCGCGCTCCTCGAAGGCCGCGAGCAGTGCCTGCGAGGTATCGGGAGAAGGCGGTACCGGTGCCCCAAGCGGCGTGACGAGGCTGATTTCGCAGTTGTCGCGCACACCGCGTTCGGTGAGGTAGTCGTGCAACAGCAGCGATGCCTCGCTTGGTGCGGGCGGGCACTTGAACGGCGTCGAGGTCACACCCACGATGGCGTGGCCCCTGGTGAAGGTGGGAAGCACGTCCCGCAATCGCTCTGCCCCGGCGAATGAGTAAAACTCGTTGCCACCTTCGATCAGGCCAGGAGTCGCGCTTGGGTCGCAGTCGGCACCCAGTGCCACGACCAACACGTCCGCGTTGTAAGTGCCTTGATTGGTCGTGACGCGACGTGCATCGGGGTCGATCACGGTGATCGTTTCCTGACGAAAGCGCACGCCGGGCTTGACGATGTTGCGATAAGCAAGATGCACGCTTGCAGCCGACTTGTGACCGAACATCACATCTAGCTTAGAAAAACCGAAGAAAAAGGATTCGTTCTTGTCAATCAGCGTAAGGTCGAGGCGCTCGCCGAGCGCCTCGGAGAGCATCGAACTCAACTCCAGCCCACCAAACCCAGCGCCAAGCACAACAACTTGCAGATCCATATTCCAAGCCCTCTTTGAAACTTAGGAAGAGGTTACGTCGATAGGTGTGTAAACGACATCAGGCGGCGACCTTCTCAGCCGTTGACTCAATGGCGATTCCATCCGCATACTGTGCACCGAGATAGACGTCTTCGATCAACTCAGGGGCCTTCAGACGCCTGAAGCGCTGTTCGGCGACCATCAACATTTTCCAGATCACCGCTATCGCCCGATCGACCCTCTTGTAGCGCTTGGCGGCATCGGTCCGAAGCCTGAGGGCCGCGAAGGGTGATTCTACCGGGTTCGTCGTGCGAAGGTGCCCCCAGTGCTCCTTTGGGAAGTCATAGAAGGTGACCATGCGGTCCCAGTCCCGCTCCAAGGCCTCTGAGGCCGCCTCGTAGGAATGGTCGCCGCACCACCTGGTGAACACCGTCCTGAGCCGCTCAGCCTCTGTCCGAGTCGGCGCGTAGGGGATAGTACGCAGCATGAGCTTGGCCTGGTCCTGTTGTCGCTTTGGAAGCTTGGCGAGCACGTTTACGATCTTGTGGTTCCAGCAGCGTTGCTCTGCCGCCTGCGGATAGACGTTGCGCAGAGCTCCCCAGATGCCCAGGTGTCCGTCCCCAACCACCAGCCTCGGGCACTCCAGCCCGCGGCGCCTCATGTCCCTGAGCACATCGGACCAGTTCTCTGTGGACTCCCTGTATCCGGGAACAGCGCTCACCACCACCTTGCTCCCGTCGCTCAGGGCCGCCACCACCACCAGTACTGCCGCCTTCTCCTTCTCAAGACCAGCCTTGACGTAGACTCCATCCACCCACATGTAGACCACTTCCAGGTCATCTAGGGGCCGGCTGCGCCATTGGGCAAGCTCATCGTTCCACTTGGACTTCAACCGGGCCACCGTGCTCGCCGATACCGGTGCGTCCTCTCCCAGCAGCCCCCGCAAAGCCAGATCGAAGTCGCCTTCGGATAGACCGTGCAGGTACAGCTCGGGGATCAACTCAGCAACCTTCCTGGTCCTGTTGACGAACAGCGGCAGCAGCCGGCTCTCGAACTGCTCCTCGGTATCGCGGACTCGCGGCCGCCTCAGCTGTATCGTTCCCGAACTCAGCGTAAGCCTCCGGGCTCTGCCGTATCCGTTCCGATAGCCGGTATCGTTGTCCGAGTCGGATCTGAGCGCCGACTTCGCCCTTCCCAGAAACGCCGTCACCTCCTCCTCCAGCAACTCCTGGATCAGCCTCTGGACCTGGCTTCGCACCCAATCCTCCAACTGCTCTCACTCCGGCCTTGACTCCGACCTACTCTCAGTGCTTTCCTTCCTCATGGGCGGTCTATCTCCTCTCTTGGGCCTCGAGCCCGCGTTGTTCAGAGAGAGGGTACACCGCCTGACTGTTTACACACTTCTTGAAGATACCTCCTTAGGAAGTTCGCTAGCTCCAAGATCGGCCGGTTGCGATCGTAAGTTCGCTCCAGCACCACGCAGTATTGAGGCTCTTCGTTCTACAGTTAGAGGTGGTCTCGTTTGTCTGAACAGCGCTGCCCGGTTTGATAAGTGGAATCGCGCTGCCGTGCGTTAGGCCGCCGCGGACTCGGCAGGCGCTCTGTCAAAGAACTGGTCCGGCGTCATTCCCCCAAGGCTCGAATGGGGCCGTCCGGCATTGTAAAACTCGAAGTACCGCCCGAGTCCAGTTCTGGCTTCCGGGACCGATTCGTAGGCTCTCAGGTACACCTCCTCGTACTTGACGCTCTTCCACAGCCGTTCGACGAACACATTATCCTTCCAGCTTCCCTTCCCGTCCATGCTGATCTGGATCCCATTGGCTTTCAGCAGGCCGGTGAAGGCGTCACTTGTGAACTGGCTTCCCTGATCTGTGTTGAATATCTCCGGCGCGCCGTGGCGTCCCAGGGATTCTTCGAGCGCCTCCACGCAGAAGTCTGCGTCCATTGTGACCGATACCCGCCAGGCCAGCACCTTGCGGCTATGCCAGTCCATCACTGCGGCTAGGTACACGAACCCCCTGGCCATCGGAATGTACGTGATATCCATTGCCCACACCTGGTTGGGCCTGCTCACCTCAAGCCCGCGCAGCAGGTACGGATACACCGTATGGCCGGGCCGTCGCCGGCTGGTGTTGGGCTTGCGGTACAGCGCCTCGATGCCCATCCGCCGCATCAGTGTGGCGATGTGCCTACGCCCGGAGGAGAGTCCCTCCTGGCGGAGCAGGCCTCGCATCATCCTACTGCCTGCAAACGGATACTCAAGGTGCAGCTCATCGATGCGGCGCATCAGTCCGAGACCGGCTTCGCCCACCGGCCGTGGCCGGTAGTAGATGCTCCCGCGGCTGATGCCCACTGCCTTTGCCTGGCGGGCGAGAGGCAGCTTGTGATCACGGTCGATCATCGCCTTGCGCCCGGCAATCCCGCCTTCGTGAGCGCGGCCTCTAAAAAATCGTTCTCCAACGCAAGCTCACCGATCTTAGCGTGAAGGACCTTCATATCTACCGGCTTTTCAGCCTGCCCTGTCCCGGCGCCAAATAACTGCGCCGCCCGATCCAGCAACTGGGTCTTCCATTGCGTGATCTGGTTCGGGTGCACATCGAACTGGCTTGCCAGCTCCGAAAGTGTCCGGTCGCCGCGTACTGCGGCAAGAGCCACCTTCGCCTTGAACTCTGCCGAGTGGTTACGGCGGGGTCGTCTCCTCATCTCTCGCTCCTGTCTCCGAGAGCACTATCATGCCCTCAATCAGGCAGCGATTCCACTTATCCCCCTGTTCAGGTTTCCGGAGCCACTTCTGTTTAGCTCTATATCAATTACGCAGCTCTCCCTAGTGAACCAAGCCAGATTGTCTGACTCCCCCTTTTGGACGGGGTCCGATGGCGAGATAAGAACCCTTGCACCGAGGTCTCGTTTGGTTGCCAGTGTAAGCGGGACCGGGGCAATGAGAGATGGCGCAACCCTATGCACCGCCTCGAACGCTGCCTTGGACCTGATAGCCGCCACTCCCCTAGCCTTGCGTGCGTCCATGCCGATTGCCACCACATTTGCTCCTCGCTCCGGAAGCTACCGCCGGTGTGCGTGCGTTGACCACCGCAGGCCCGCCCTGGCCCGGACCATGCTATAATTTTCTCAGCGCACTGGCCCTTGGGGGCCAGTTTTTGCGCTCCGCTCAGGATAGCCATGAGCAAAGACATCAGGAATATCGCCATCATCGCGCACGTGGACCACGGCAAGACCACGCTGGTGGATGCCATGCTCAAACAGAGCCATGCTTTGCGTAAGAAGGAGCTGGTCGGCGAACTGTTCCTCGACAGCAACGAACTTGAACGCGAGCGGGGTATGACCATTCTGGCCAAGAACACCGCCATATCCTATTTGGGGGTGAAGATCAACATCATCGACACGCCTGGCCATGCCGACTTCAGTGGCGAAGTTGAGCGGGTGCTGAACATGGCCGATGGATGCCTTCTCGTCATCGACGCCGTGGATGGCCCGATGCCCCAAACGCGCTTCGTACTGCGCCACGCCCTCCAGAAGCACCTCAAGCCCATCGTCGTCATCAACAAGATCGACCGGCCCTTCGCCCGCCCGACGGTGGTTGCCAGCATGGTACAGGACCTCTTCCTGGAATTGGCCACGGATGCCGAGCAATTGAGCTTCCCGTTCTTCTATACCGATGCCAGGACGGGTTATGCCCTGGCCAACCCGAATGACCAGCCGAGCAGCATGGCGCCACTCTTCGAAGCCATCTTGAAGCATATCCCACCGCCCACCGGCGACGTTCACGGCGGCTTCCAACTCTTAGTGGCCGCGCTGAGCTACGACAGTCACCTGGGGCAAATTGCGGTGGGGCGCATTGCGCGAGGGAGTGTATTGGTGGGAGACGTGGTGGCCCGTATCGCGCGGGACAGCAAGACAACCATCCACAAGGTGACCAAGCTCTTCGTCTTTGACGGGCTCTCGCGGGCGGAGGTAGACAGCGCGGAAGCCGGGGAAATCGTTGCGCTCGCCGGGCTTGAACAAGTGGCCATCAGTGACACCCTATCCGCGGTGGATGAGCCAGAGGGGTTGCCCGGCATCGACATCGGCCAACCGACTGTCCAGATGACCTTTGGGGTGAACACTTCGCCCTTCGCAGGGCAGGATGGACGCTATGTGAACTCGAGACAGCTGCAAAAACGCCTCTTCGATGAGCTGCAGACCAATGTGGGCCTGCGCGTGCAGGACACGGACAACGCCGAAACGGTCCTGGTCTCGGGGCGCGGTGAGCTGCACCTGGCCATTCTAATAGAGACGATGCGCCGAGAGGGTTATGAGTTCCAAGTTTCTAAACCGGAAGCCATTGTCAGGATTGCGGATGGGCAGATGCAGGAGCCGTATGAAATGCTGGTCCTGGATGTGGGCGAAGAGAGCGTTGGGTTGCTGATAGAGAACCTCTCTTCTAGGCTGGCACGGATGACGGATATGCGCGGCGATAACCATGGGCAAGTACGACTGGAATTTGAGATCCCGACGCGCGGACTCATCGGCTTTCGGAGCTTTTTCCTGAAGGCGGCCAGGGGAACTGGAGAGATGAACAGCACTTTCATGGGGTACGAGCCGCTGAAGGGCGAAGTGAAACCCACTCGAGCGGGTGCTATCGTCGCCGCTGAGGCTGGCATTGCACTGACCTACGGACTGAATAACGCTCAGCAGCGGGGATTGACCTTCATCGAGCCCGGCGTCCCAGTCTATGAGGGCATGGTGGTTGGGTTACACGCTCGTGACAACGACCTGGTAGTCAACGTGTGCAAAGAGAAGAAGCTGACCAACGTGCGGTCCTCCACGTCGGACATAGCCGTCAAGCTCACGCCACCAATGCTGATGAGCCTGGAGGAGGCTTTGGACTTCATTGCCGAGGATGAGGTCGTGGAGATCACGCCCAAGAATATCCGGCTCCGGAAGCGCACTCTCCTCAACGGCGACCGCCATCGCGTGGGTCGCGTGAAGGTCCGTGTTCCTGACGATCAATTTTGAGCTGGCGGTCCGGCCTCTTGACCTGCTCCCTCGTATCACTGCCGCCACATTGTTATGGTTCACCAGCGTCAGACGTCGCACTTTCTCTTCGGCTCGCTCCCGCTCAGACCCGACCGTGGCCACCTTGTCGTCCGGGTTGACACGGGCCAGCACTAATTTGAGCCAGCCTGCCCGTCGCCCCAGTAGACTCCTTAGAGGTCTACGAGGTGTTGCCGCCGTGACAGCGCTTGTATTTCTTCCCGCTGCCGCAGGGGCAAGGCTCGTTCCGGCCGATTTTGCGGCCGGTGGTGAGCGCCTCGAAGCGCCGGTTCGCGGCGCGGCGCTCGCCGCAAGCGGCGCAGGTACACGCGGGTGGATGGCCCAGGTACCAATTGCCTCGTTCCTTGCCGATGACCATACTTACTACCTTGGAGACAACGGGTAAGGGCCTAGGTGCGGACGGGCTTGTAGATGGAAGCCTCGTAGCGCTGGAGGTTCTCCGCCCCTACCCGCTCCACGATGGTGTCGAACAACTCCAGGTCCCACTCGGCCACGAAGGTCATGGCCATACCGCCGCGACCCATGCGTGCGGTCCGGCCAATGCGGTGGATGTACTCCTCGATGTTCTCCGGGATGTCATAGTTCACCACCCGCTCCATGGTGGGGATGTCGATGCCCCGCGAAGCGAGATTGGTGGCAATGAGCACCCGGAGCTCGCCGCTACGAAAGGCCTGCATAGCCTCGTCCCGTTCACGCTGCCTCATGCCACCGTGGATGCCCCTCGCCGAGTAGCCCCGGCGGTTCAACGCCGGCACCAACCGGTCGATGCCTACCTGAGTACGGCGAAAGATCAAGGTCTGCCCTGAGCCCCAACTGTCCAGCAGCTCCATGAGCGCGTCCTGCTTGTCACGCGAAGCGACTTCGCAGTACGTCTGGAACACCTTGGTCACGGGCAGCTCCTCTCCGAGTTGCACCCACAAGGGCTCGCGGAAATAGGAGTAGATGAGGCGGCGGATGGCCGTTGGCATGGTGGCGCCGAAAAGCGCGGTCTGCCGCTGGTTTGGGGTCGCGCGCAGGATCCGCCGGAGGGCCGGGAAGAAGCCGATATCCAGCATCTGGTCGGCTTCGTCTATCACGGCGAAACGGACTCGGTCGATACGCAGCGTGCGCCGTTCCAGATGGTCGATGGCGCGGCCAGGCGTGCCGACCACCACCTGCGTGCCGCGGGCCAGCTCGTCTAGCTGGCGCTTGATGGGCTGGCCACCGTAGAGAGCGGTGATAGCGATGCCCCGGTACTTGGCGATGCGCCGCAACTCGCCGGTCACCTGCACGGCCAGCTCCCGCGTGGGCACCAGCACGATGGCCTGGACATGGTCCTCCTGTCCATCAATCAGCTCCGCGAGAGGAATGCCGAAGCCGGCTGTTTTGCCAGTGCCCGTCTGGGCCTGGGCCACCACGTCCTTGCCATCCAACAGAGGCTGGATTATCTGTTCCTGAATCGGTGTTGGGACCTGGTAACCCATCTCGCCCAACGCACGGAGCAGCGGCTCCGAGAGCTGCACGCCGCCGAAGCGGTGGTCACGCGGCTGCGGCCCGATTACGACACCGGAGCTGCTTGGGCGAGCGGTGGACGTGGACTGGGCATCCCTGGCTGAGGGACCCTGCGTCGTGCGTCGTGGGCCGCGGCGCCTGGGACGCTTGGCGTTGTCCCGTGGGGCAGGCCTTGTCTTCGGAGCGGGGCCAGTAGTGGGAAGTGCGGCCGAATCAGGAGTGGGATGCTGAGGCTCTGAATCTGATTGCGGTTTTCGGCGAGGCCGGAGCTTGGCGAGTAAATTTTTGAACATGTCGCCCCAGTGTAACACGGCTGCGAACCTGTAATACGGAGGAATGGCCCCAAGCGGCGGATGCCGCTTGGCAAGAATCGGCGCCGGCCTATAAAGCCCAGGCGGCACCGCAGGCCCCTGCGTGGATGCCACTATGATTACGAAGTAGCTACAGTTAATTTAGGGAAAGCCAAGTTGGCTGTTCATCGAGGCATTGCCCGTAGGCTTGCTGACCTAGCTAGTTTGGGGGTTGGTTAGTCGCCCAGGGCAACCGTGGGCAAGATTTCTTGTCTCTGGCGTCGCGTGGTCCTCGGGTGTTCGTGGTATAGTTCGACTCTCCTCATCCTCACCACGAACACCCGGCCCTGTAACCGCAGGGACCAAACCGTCTCGGTAGAAGGGAACCGTATGAGCCGACCGATAATAAGCGTCAGCATCCAACTCCCTGATGGGAAGACGGCGACTGGCCGGGGTCGAGACTTGTTGATCACCGCGGCGCGGGCCTATCGGCAGACGGTCGCGCCATCTACAGGACGTGTCCGGGTGAAGCTGGTTGAGCAGCTGAATAATGGCCATGCTGCACCTGACGAACATCGGTTCGAAGGGACTTTCCACCTGCTCGTCACGGATGCCGACGGCACGCAGCAAACGTTGGAGATCCAAGCACGCAGCGCCACGTAGCGGGCGAGGTAGCCTGACATTCACGGTGGCAGGCACTCGCGTGGTCAACCGTTCGCCTCGACAGGAGCGGGCCCTTGAATATTTTTGTGAGGAACCTATCCCACGAGGTAACTGAAGCTGACCTGCGGGACTGCTTTGCGCCTTACGGTGACGTCACCACTGTCACGTTGGTCGGTGACTCCCCTGAACCCTGGGAAACGTCTCGGCCTCAGGGATACGTCTCCCATCGTGAGGCGCGTGGGTACGCGTATATCGAAATGCCGGACCATGCTGAGGCCCTTGCGGCGGTCGTCAGAGCACATGGCAGGCAGATCAGAGGCCTTGCGGTAACGGTCCTCGAAGCCCTCCCCATGGAGCGACGGAAACCCAAAAGCACAAAGCCTCCGGGTCTACACCAGCGCGAATGGCCCGAGCAAAGGGACCCTGGGCTAGAAAGCCACTGAAAAAGCCCGCGCCGCCCTTCGACAAGCCCAGGGTGAACGGCGAAGACAAGGCCACGGCCGTGTTGGTCCGTTCGTGCTGAGCTTATTGAAGCTCGAACCAAGGTTTTTCAGCAGCCTGCTGGCGGAGGGCGCTACGCAGACTGGTTCACCATCCTGGGGCTCACATGGGATTCTGTACGGATGAGGTGAGTCCCGCGGCGCGTTTTTACGAGCGACCCCAGCCATGCGCGAGCCGTGCACGCGGCGCCTTTCTGTGATATAGTAAAAAGACCGAATACCTCTGCTGCAGTGTCGTTTCTGCCCTGGCTTCTAGCACCCCTAGACTTTTCGGCATTATCGCCCTTGCAAACTAAGGCTCGGAATTTAGTTGGCAAGGAGTGCCAATGCGTATCTTTGTTGGGAACCTGTCCTATGACACCGCGGATAGAGACTTGGAGGCGGCCTTTTCCGCTTACGGGACCGTCGAATCGGCGACGGTGATCATGGATCGCGCGAGCGGCCGTTCTAAGGGCTTCGGATTCGTTGAGATCGCCGATAAGGCCGAAGCACAGAACGCTATCAGCGGGCTCAACGGGCAAGAGTTGAGCGGCCGTGCCCTCACGGTCAACGAGGCCAAGCCCCGAGAGGAACGTCCCCGTGGCGATTTTCCTCGTACCGACCGTCGCTGGTAGGGAGAACAGAATCAGGACCGAAGAGGGGCCCTCAATCGAGGGCCTCTCTCTTTGATGCCTTATCGTGGCCAGCCCCCATCTTGTCCCTTGTAGAAGGTAAGGATGCTGGTGTAGAGGGGATATCTGCAGAACGCATCAAGTGCATCCTTTAACTTGATTCTTATCGCCACTCGCGCTTGCCGAACCTTCAAATAGACCATGTCCGGCACTGCCAGGAGATGGCTCCTGATGCTGTGAAAGGATTTCCTTCTGGCACGAACCAAAGCTGGCTAATCTCACGAGTGAATCGAACTTACTGGGCCGAATCCCCTTACCGAGAGAATTCAGCCTGGAGACAGGTGACCTAGCGCGCCGATCGAGCTAAGTCACCTGCGGGACCGGGTCAATGAGGGATGGCGCAAGTCTATGCACCGCCTCGAACACTGCCTTAGGCCTGATAGGCACCACGCCCCTAACCTTGCGCGCGTCCACGCCGATTGCCACACTGAAGGCCAACATATCAACTGGTTCAGCAAGGGCCTAGCTGCTGGTTCACCTACACGGGGTTCCTACGCTGCCTAGCCCAGCTAGTTTGAGGAGAGGGTTGGGGCTCTGGTCAGTCAACAGCATGGGCACCTTGTGTTCACGGTAGAGTTCGACTCTCCCCCATCTCCACCACGAACACGGAACAGCCCGCTGGTAACCCCAGCGGGCTCTCGTTTGCTCAGGAATGCTTTAGCATTTTCGTGCCGTGCAACATTCTCCAGATAGGTTGCGGGACGGATCACAGGCTCTTCAGGTATTCGAGACTGAATCTTGAGTCGAGGGGTTATGCGGCCTACCGTCTGGTGTCGTGGATACGGAGCTCCTTGACGATCAAGAAGTCGCCAGCCTTCAATGGGAATCCGCGGGAGTCGTCGGCGAAGATATATTCGCTGCTATCCTCCAACACGTAGAGGAGACCCGTAGCATCCGCCGAACAATCATTTTGGAAACACACCAGGGCACTTGTGGATACTCTATCGGGGGTGAGTCCGGTGGTCAGTTCTATGGCGCGGTTTTGGAAAGGCACCAGAACACCATTGGGAACGAACATCACTCTTTCGCTGATGGTACTTTGCTCAAGCAAGTCGTCAGTAGCATCGTATTCTGTGAATAACTGCCCTTTGAGTCGTCGATACGACCCGACAGGGCTGAAGTCACCGTAGTCTGTTTGGATTGATGGAGTTTCCATGATCGTGTCTTCCCAATCGGTTTTCGACCTGTACTCGTAGCGATGGACTTCTATCGAGGGTTGAGCAATTCCGCCGACCGTTGTTGTTGGCCCAGTTACCTCATAGACCATCGTGAAGGGGGGCCAATCTTCGGTCTCAGCTTCGGCGTTGGATACGAGAACGAAAACCGTTGTTGCTAATGCAACCGCAATTAATGCAATGAGTAAGGACCATCGTTGAATAACCTTGGCTAGACTCATCTGGATCTTTCCTCTCCATCAGTTTGAGGGGAATTCATTCGCTATTAGCATTCCTGACACTGCAAGAAATGCTTGTGATATTTGCCCGAAACCTCAACCAATTGCCCGAATACATAGTATTTGAACTTAAGTTTCTGCTTTACCAGTGCACCTTCATTCAAGGTGACGTTATTCGTGACAAGCCAGTAATCTAGAGTTGAACATTCGCTGCCAGTGGATCTCCATCCAGATTCGTCAAAGTCCGTTACAGTTACCCAATTTGGGTCTTGCCATTCTCTGTAAATAGTTCTGTCTCGCCGCCATCTTCCGGATGTCCACGTTGCTTTATCGGGTTTTCGACCCCCATAGTAGATTTCATCCACGTAGAACACATTGGGGGTCTGTGTGTGATCATACCTCACTGTGCTCCAATGGTCCCTTCTATAACCCGAAGTACAGTCGCCAATGTCTGAAGTTCCTATTGGGTCACTTTCATACTGCCACGCAGCTCGAATCGTGCCTGGAGATCGGGATATCATGTACAGAGTGGACCCTATTAGCAATGCTATTACTACCCAAAGTATGCCGGCCCCTACAGGTGAGGGCCACATCCAGTGCAGAAGACTTCTCATCTTCGTCTCCGATTAGCTGCATGAATGTCGGACGACCACCGTTATCACAAGATGACACCCAAAATGCAACGGGGAAAGCTGGCCCCTCCCCTACGGGATTCCCCCCAGCATGGGCGATACAGGTTGTACCGAGATTCCCATATATTAGCTGACATTGGGATTTGAGCGCATCCCAACCCGGGTGGTTGAGAACTCCTGATTTCATGACCGACGATGGCAATAGCCAAAGGAAGTCGGCAGCCCAAAAGGATTTCCTTTTGGTGCAGGGCCGGACAGGCGTCGCCACTAGTGAAATCGACCTCACAGCCCACATAACCTTTGGGGGTGCCCCTAGCGCAAGGGTTAGAGCCTGTGCCTGAAGGTCCGTTCAGAATGCTACCCCGACCGATATCATTGGGACCGGCGCCGCACCTAAGACGGCTTCGAATGGCGGTTTCGGTCTGACCCTCACCAACCCCTTAGCCTTGCGGGTATCCACGTAGACTGCGTCTAGGACAGTCAGCAGCAGGCGCCGACGTTCTGCTAAGTCAGCTAAGGCCCATAGCTCTGGCAGGCGTCGAACCAGCCGTCCCGCCTCGACCACAGCATCTACCTCCGGGACCACTAATCCGGTCAAGTCGAACTCGTACTGCGCCTTCTGCCGCCTGTAATCAAGTTCTTCGATCAACCCGTCAACGAATGCCTTCGCCAGCCGTCTGAGCTTCTCTTGGGTGCGCTCCCGCTCGGCTCGAACCCGATCTACCTCGTCCCGCAGCTTGATCCGCTCCAAGACCCGCTCCAGCCAGTCCTCCGGCAAAACCAACGACTCAATGATGCGTCCGACCTGTTTGTCCACCACGTGGCAGCTGATGGCTCCGCCCGAATTAATGCACTCCCCTGCCCCACGGGATCCCCTGTGCTCTCGATAGTAGGCGTAGCCGTTCTTGTACGTCTGGGCCCACAGCGGCATACCACAGCGAGCGCAGCGTACCAGGCCCTTTAGGAGATATTCCCGTTGGGGCTTCGAGGCCAGCGTCATGGAGCGGCCGGAATTGCGTTTCAGGTTGGTCTGGACCTGCTCGAAGAGCCCCCACGATACGAATGGCTCATGGGCCCCATCCAGCAGTTCATCCCGGTGACGCACCTTCCCGGAATAGAAGGGGTTTTTCAGAATGGCCTTCACCGAGGAGTTGGTGAAATAGCGTCCGTGCGCTTCGTCTTGGTCGAACCGGTGCCGGTTGCGGGTGCGGAATCCCTTGCGATTCAGCCAGGCCGCCAGCTGGACGCAGGTGGTGGTGCCGGCGGCATACCGGCGATATAGGGCCCGGACGGCCTTCAACTCCGGCTCGACGGGATGGACACCACCTGGATGCTCGGGATCGCAACCTTCTAAAGAGCATGGGAGATAACCAAAAGGGCCACCACCCAGGTGCCTCCCCTGCAATGCCCGCTCAGGCACGCCCTTCTGGACGTGTTTGGACAGCATTCCGGAGAAGAACTCGGCGAAGGAGCCCAGCATCTGGGTCATGAGCCTGCCCTCCACCGTTGAGTAGTCCACCTGCTCTGTGATAGAGACCAGGCCGATGCCGTGCTTGGCCAGGATCCCCAATGACTCCAGCATCACCCGAAGGTTGCGGGCCCACCGATCCAGGGTATGGACCACGACAATGTCAAACTCCCCCTTGGCAGCGTCCTCCAACAGCTGACGGAATACGGGCCTACGTGCGATGGCATCGGTCTTTGCGGAGCAGCCCTCCTCGCGATATACACGTACGGGCTCCCAGCCCCGGGTCTCGCAGAGCTGGCGGAACAGCCGTTCCTGGGCATCGAGAGAGTGGCCATCGACCTGCGAGGCGTCAGATACTCGTATGTAGTTTGCGGCCCGCATCAGTGCTCCCCATCCTGCTCCGTTACTCGCTTGGCCACGCTCATCGCCAAATCGGTCAGGGCGTCGAGGAAGGCGTCTATTTGTACGCGCTCGACCTCATCGGAGGTGGCCGCGTAGAGGTATCTTCAAAAAGTGTGTAAACAGTCAGGCGGTGTACCCTCTCTCTGAACAACACGGGCTCGAGGCCCAAGAGAGGAGATAGACCGCCCATGAGGAAGGAAAGCACTGAGAGTAGGTCGGAGTCAAGGCCGGAGTGGGAGCAGTTGGAGGATTGGGTGCGAAGCCAGGTCCAGAGGCTGATCCAGGAGTTGCTGGAGGAGGAGGTGACGGCGTTTCTGGGAAGGGCGAAGTCGGCGCTCAGATCCGACTCGGACAACGATACCGGCTATCGGAACGGATACGGCAGAGCCCGGAGGCTTACGCTGAGTTCGGGAACGATACAGCTGAGGCGGCCGCGAGTCCGCGATACCGAGGAGCAGTTCGAGAGCCGGCTGCTGCCGCTGTTCGTCAACAGGACCAGGAAGGTTGCTGAGTTGATCCCCGAGCTGTACCTGCACGGTCTATCCGAAGGCGACTTCGATCTGGCTTTGCGGGGGCTGCTGGGAGAGGACGCACCGGTATCGGCGAGCACGGTGGCCCGGTTGAAGTCCAAGTGGAACGATGAGCTTGCCCAATGGCGCAGCCGGCCCCTAGATGACCTGGAAGTGGTCTACATGTGGGTGGATGGAGTCTACGTCAAGGCTGGTCTTGAGAAGGAGAAGGCGGCAGTACTGGTGGTGGTGGCGGCCCTGAGCGACGGGAGCAAGGTGGTGGTGAGCGCTGTTCCCGGATACAGGGAGTCCACAGAGAACTGGTCCGATGTGCTCAGGGACATGAGGCGCCGCGGGCTGGAGTGCCCGAGGCTGGTGGTTGGGGACGGACACCTGGGCATCTGGGGAGCTCTGCGCAACGTCTATCCGCAGGCGGCAGAGCAACGCTGCTGGAACCACAAGATCGTAAACGTGCTCGCCAAGCTTCCAAAGCGACAACAGGACCAGGCCAAGCTCATGCTGCGTACTATCCCCTACGCGCCGACTCGGACAGAGGCTGAGCGGCTCAGGACGGTGTTCACCAGGTGGTGCGGCGACCATTCCTACGAGGCGGCCTCAGAGGCCTTGGAGCGGGACTGGGACCGCATGGTCACCTTCTATGACTTCCCAAAGGAGCACTGGGGGCACCTTCGCACGACGAACCCGGTAGAATCACCCTTCGCGGCCCTCAGGCTTCGGACCGATGCCGCCAAGCGCTACAAGAGGGTCGATCGGGCGATAGCGGTGATCTGGAAAATGTTGATGGTCGCCGAACAGCGCTTCAGGCGTCTGAAGGCCCCTGAGTTGATCGAAGACGTCTATCTCGGTGCACAGTATGCGGATGGAATCGCCATTGAATCAACGGCTGAGAAGGTCGCCGCCTGATGTCGTTTACACACCTATTGACGTAACCTCGCCGCGTAGTGTATACGCGAGTGTATAGGTGTCAACCCCTCCACCGGGTCGTGGCCACCTGAACCTCGTTTCTGTCCATTCTTATTGGACGGCCAACGTCACGGGCATTGTGATTGCCACCGCGATCGTCACGGTGGTCATGGCATCGATGGACTATCCTCCGACGCTTGCGGGGGTATCGGACAGCGCCGATGCCGGACTGCTCGCCGCGTTCACGAGCGGCATGCGCCTTGCCTTTAGAATAGCAGCCGGAATCGTGCTATTGGGCGCGGTGTTATCCGTGTTCAAGGGGCGCATGCCTCACGAGCAGTAATGAATTAGGGTACCCCTTGAACAGGTAACCAAGAACATTGTGTGTTGGAATCCACCCACGCCTTGCCGCGATGGCCCAAGACGACTAGATACAAAATTCTTACTGATCCCAATTGCTACCCCTTAGATTGGTGACATGAGTACCCAGAAGATTCTTTACGATCGAGTGGACGGTCAACTGTTCTTTGACCGGCTCGTTGAAACGTTTTACTCCCTCGTTACAGCTGACCCGATTCTCCGGCCACTTTATCCGGAGGACCTGGAGCCAGGCAAAGCCCACCTAGCGGCGTTTCTCGCTCAATATTGGGGCGGTCCTCCGTATTATTCAATGGAGCGCGGCCACCCGCGCCTGAGGATGCGACATTCCCGTTTTTCCATCGGTCAATTGGAGCGAGACACCTGGGTCCGCCACATGATCACCGCAGTTCAGTTAAGCGAAGCGTCGACTGAAGATGGGAAGATGCTCATCGAATACTTCGAACAGACTGCCACGTTTCTTATGAACAAGCCTTAACGGTTGAAAGGCCCTCATCGTTCTAAAATATCGCCTCAGTCCCTATCTCGGGTTTGGGGGCAGACCACCTTGCAGCCGTCAGGCACACCTACTCGCCGTTGCAGGGAGGCAGGCCCCCGTTGAGGCCTTTGAATTCCTCGAGTAACTCCTCTAGCCTAGGAATCGTGACCCCCGTAACCTCGACCCGAAACACCGTGGCGTTCTGGGTACAGTCACCCTCTTCACCAGCCTTGTGTTGCTGGAGGCGGCTCCGAAGGGTGATGCCCTCCTCCGAGACTTGACCAAAATAAATGGTCTCAGTGTCGTTGTAGAGGCCATAAACGCCATGGGCCTCAGGCGCGTTGTTGATGCTGACTTCATTAAATACTTGGCGATCGCCGTAAATCGGCATGTTCCTCCTCATATGTCTCAAATCGCAAGCTAGCAGGGCGCCTTGTAGCTAATCCCACGAGGTTACGTCAATAGGTGTGTAAACGACATCAGGCGGCGACCTTCTCAGCCGTTGATTCAATGGCGATTCCATCCGCATACTGTGCACCGAGATAGACGTCTTCGATCAACTCAGGGGCCTTCAGACGCCTGAAGCGCTGTTCGGCGACCATCAACATTTTCCAGATCACCGCTATCGCCCGATCGACCCTCTTGTAGCGCTTGGCGGCATCGGTCCGAAGCCTGAGGGCCGCGAAGGGTGATTCTACCGGGTTCGTCGTGCGAAGGTGCCCCCAGTGCTCCTTTGGGAAGTCATAGAAGGTGACCATGCGGTCCCAGTCCCGCTCCAAGGCCTCTGAGGCCGCCTCGTAGGAATGGTCGCCGCACCACCTGGTGAACACCGTCCTGAGCCGCTCAGCCTCTGTCCGAGTCGGCGCGTAGGGGATAGTACGCAGCATGAGCTTGGCCTGGTCCTGTTGTCGCTTTGGAAGCTTGGCGAGCACGTTTACGATCTTGTGGTTCCAGCAGCGTTGCTCTGCCGCCTGCGGATAGACGTTGCGCAGAGCTCCCCAGATGCCCAGGTGTCCGTCCCCAACCACCAGCCTCGGGCACTCCAGCCCGCGGCGCCTCATGTCCCTGAGCACATCGGACCAGTTCTCTGTGGACTCCCTGTATCCGGGAACAGCGCTCACCACCACCTTGCTCCCGTCGCTCAGGGCCGCCACCACCACCAGTACTGCCGCCTTCTCCTTCTCAAGACCAGCCTTGACGTAGACTCCATCCACCCACATGTAGACCACTTCCAGGTCATCTAGGGGCCGGCTGCGCCATTGGGCAAGCTCATCGTTCCACTTGGACTTCAACCGGGCCACCGTGCTCGCCGATACCGGTGCGTCCTCTCCCAGCAGCCCCCGCAAAGCCAGATCGAAGTCGCCTTCGGATAGACCGTGCAGGTACAGCTCGGGGATCAACTCAGCAACCTTCCTGGTCCTGTTGACGAACAGCGGCAGCAGCCGGCTCTCGAACTGCTCCTCGGTATCGCGGACTCGCGGCCGCCTCAGCTGTATCGTTCCCGAACTCAGCGTAAGCCTCCGGGCTCTGCCGTATCCGTTCCGATAGCCGGTATCGTTGTCCGAGTCGGATCTGAGCGCCGACTTCGCCCTTCCCAGAAACGCCGTCACCTCCTCCTCCAGCAACTCCTGGATCAGCCTCTGGACCTGGCTTCGCACCCAATCCTCCAACTGCTCCCACTCCGGCCTTGACTCCGACCTACTCTCAGTGCTTTCCTTCCTCATGGGCGGTCTATCTCCTCTCTTGGGCCTCGAGCCCGTGTTGTTCAGAGAGAGGGTACACCGCCTGACTGTTTACACACTTTTTGAAGATACCTCGCCTATGTTGCCTAAATGCACGCCGCCCTCGCGCCAAAACGAAGGAATCTGCACCCTCAACGTTTAACGTAAAACATGCAAAGTGGAGTGTCAAGGACACGGTTGAGCCAACGCCTCGCAAGGTCTCGAGACGGCAAGTAATAGGGTCTAGCGGCTCGGAAAGACGATTTTGGGTCGTCCCTGCAAGCAGAATCAGACGGTCGAGCTAGGAAGAGGCTAAGGCGGTAGCCGCCGCCTGGGCTGCACGTTCGTCCTGCTCCGGCCTGGCGCCGCTTACCCCTATAGCCCCGACGACCTCGGAACCTTGCATAAGAAGCTCACTGCCCTGCCGATACACCAATCGCTCGCCATACAGGCGACTGACCATCAACGGAACAGGACCGTGTTGCCGCTGCTCCAACACCGCGCCGGATTGCCCCCACAGTGCTGCGGCAGGAGCCTTCCCTCGTGCGACATCCGCGGTCCAACCCCAGCGTGCTCCATCCATCCGCGCCGCCGCTACCAAATCGCCTCGTAGGTCTACCACCGCAAGGGACGCCGCCACTTCCATTCGCTCGCATTCGACAATGGCAGCCTCAATAGCATGGCGTGCCTGCTGAAGGGTAATCGACATCTTTCTTCTACCTCCTTTCGCGCGTGCACTATAAAAAGAATCAATGCCCACCCAGTTGCAGCGATGACCTCGTCCTTCCCGCGCCCGGAGACCACATCAGAGAAGCTGCGGCCTTCCTGCTTGTCGGCATCTTAGGCCCGAGTCCGATCACTCCCCACGGGTGCCCATAGTGCCGATAGCCTTGGCCACACACGCTGGGCATCGGCACAGCTCCCGCAGCGTCTCCAGAGCGTAGAACCCGGTGGAGTGTTCATCGCTCCACAGGAACTGGACCGCGTACTGCCCCACGGATATCCAATCCAGCGCTTGGACGTACTCGGGGATATTCTCGTAGAACTCCGTCCGGTTGCGGCTGGAGGAGTCCCGACAGTCTGCGCACCGGCAGGCGGCGCGCAGGTACCAGTGAGGGTAGCACCCCTGGTGCCCGTCGCCCCACTGCACGTGGATGCCGTTGGAGGCTATTCGAATACTTCTGAACTGGTCAGCCATGCGCGTTGAGTTGGGGCCGGCGGCCTGATGGTAGGGACCGACGGGCCGCGCGTCAATCCAGCCTTCGCATTGTAAAGGACGGGTAGGTATCGTATAGTCCCGTCTCGGGACGGGGTACGCAGCCCGACCCTGAGCCCCAGTGGTGAGGCACGGAATGCCAACCTTCGTCAACCCTGACAAGTGTGATGGCTGTAAAGCCTTGGATCGGCCTGCGTGCATGTATATCTGCCCCGCCGATTTGATGAAGCTGGACACCTCCATGGGCAAGGCATTTAACCAGGAGCCGGACGCTTGCTGGGAGTGCTTTGCGTGCGTCAAGATGTGCCCTCAGTCGGCAATTGATCTCCGAGGATACGCCGACCTGATGCCTATGGGTGCCACCGTTACCCCTCTGAGAGGCACGGATGCCATCATGTGGGCCTTAAAATTCCGGGATGGGACTGTGAAGCGGTTTAGGTTTCCGATCAGGACGACACCGTGGGGGTCTATCGTGCCCCACCAGCATGCGACCATTCCTCAACCGCCGGACCTGAAGGACCCCGGAATGGCCGGCGAGGACTATTACATTGGCGTCGACGCACTCCCATCAATCCCCAGCTAGTGCCGGACCAACTCCATCTTGCTCGAGCGAACGCTGCACCTGAAGAACGAGTCATGCCGGAGCCAACAACCGAAGTAGTCGAATGCGACGTCTTGATTCTCGGCGGCGGCATGGCCGGCTGCGGGGCCGCCTACGAGGCCGCCCATTGGGCCAAGGTCAAAGGCCTGCGAGTAGTACTGGTAGAGAAGGCTGCTATTGAGCGCAGTGGGGCCGTGGCCATGGGACTCTCCGCCATCAACTGCTACATGGGGATGAAATGGGGCGAGAATACGCCGGAGGACTTCGTCCACTACGTGCGCAACGAAACGCTGGGCCTCTCCCGGGAGGACCTAACCTATGACATCGCCAGGCACGTGGATGCCACGGTGCACATGTTTGAAGAATGGGGCCTCCCCTTTTTTAAGACGCCGGAAGGCCGGTACGTGCGAGAGGGACGCTGGCAAATCATGATCCACGGCGAGTCGTTCAAGCCCATCGTCGCCGAGGCCGCCAAGAGTGCGCTCGGCGATGGGAACCTCTACGAGCGTGTCTTTATCTCCCACCTGCTCACCGACGCCAGCGACCCGAATACCATTGCTGGTGCCGTGGGGTTCAGCGTGCGGGACCACAAGGTCTACGTATTCAAGGCAAAGGCTGTGATCTGCTCCGCGGGTGGTGCTGTAAACGTGTGGCGGCCCCATGCCGTCGGCGAGGGATTGGGAAGGGCGTGGTACACCGTTTTTAACACCGGGTCCGTCTACAGCCTCATGGTCCAGGCTGGTGCCCAGATGACCCAGATGGAGCACAGGATAGTCCAGGCGCGGTTCAAAGACGGCTACGGTCCCGTGGGCATGTACTTTCTGATGTTCAAGACCAAGGCCACCAACGCCTATGGTGGGGAGTACGAGCAGGAACGGCGTCATGAGCTGGCGGGTTGGGAGCCCTACAGCGCCGCCGCTCCTATGCCGACACCACTGCGGAACCACCTGATGCTGCGGGACATCCAGGAGGGCAAGGGCCCCATCTACATGCGCACCGCTGAAGCGCTCCAGAAACTCATGGAAGGGGCGGACGAAGCCCGCAAGCACCAGGTCAACAGCGATGCGTGGGAGGATTTCCTGGACATGACTATCTCCCAGGCCCTGCTGTGGGCTTCCAACAATATCGACCCCACCCAGACGGATTCAGAGCTGGTGCTGACGGAGCCGTACCTGATGGGCTCCCACGCCGGAACATCTGGCGCCTGGGTCAGTGGACCTGAGGATATGGCCCCCGCGGAGTACTTCTGGGGCTACAACAGGATGACCACCATCAGCGGTCTCTTTGCTGCGGGAGACGGGGTTGGCGGCTCGGCCCACAAGTTCTCCTCAGGCTCCTACACTGAGGGGAGGTTGGCGGCCAAGGGCGCCGTGAGCTATGTGTACGACCATTCCAGCCCACCGGTTATCGACGAGGGACGCGTGGAGGCAATCAAACAGGACCTCTACCGTCCTCTGCAGCGCTTCGAGGAGCATCGGGCTGATACCACCCGCGAGGAGATCAACCCTAACTACCTGCTGCCCAAGCAGGCATTACACCGGCTCCAGAAGATCATGGACGAGTACGCGGGTGGTTGGGGAAGCGGGTACATGGTCAACGAACCCACGCTAAAACGTGGGCTGGAGCATCTGGCCATGCTCCGGGAGGACACTTCCAAGCTGGGGGCTCGGGACCTCCACGAACTGCTGCGATGCTGGGAGCTCATCGATCGGCTCTGGTGCGCTGAGACCCATCTGCATCACCTCCTGTTCCGGCAGGAGACCCGCTGGCCTGGGTACTACTACCGGGGTGACTATCCGGGCCTGGACGACAAGAACTGGAAGGTGTTCGTCAACTCTACGTACAGCCGGGACACACACACTTGGGACCTGACTAAGGTGCCCTTCCTATCTCGCATCCCGTAGATCAAGTGTATGACCAACATCCAAACCAGCACCCGCGCCTCTGAGACGGACCTGCGAGAGCAGAGCGTCCTGGTGATAGGCAGCGGCATGGCCGGTATGACCGCCGCCATTGAGGCCGCGGAAGCCGGCCATGATGTGTACATCGTCGAGAAGGAAGCCTACCTCGGCGGAAGAGTCGCTGGGTTCTACAAGTACTTCCCCAAGCTGTGCCCTCCCACCTGCGGTCTGGAGATCAACTTCAGGCGCATCAGGAGTGGGCACCGGCACATAAAGTTCTTCACCCTGGCGGAAGTCGAGCAGGTCACCGGACGCCCCGGGAATTTCGACGTCACTATCAGACAGAAACCTCGGTTTGTAATCGTGGGCCGCTGCACGGCGTGTGGCCTGTGCGCCACCGTTTGTCCCGTGGACCGGCCCAATGCGTTCAACTACGGTATGAACACCACTAAGGCCATCTATCTCCCCCACGATATGGCCGTCCCCATGAAATTCGTGTTGGACGAAGAGACCTGCCTGGGCGATACATGTAATAAGTGCGTTGAGATCTGCCCCACCGACGCCATTGACCTCCATATGGAGCCGAGCATCCTCCACATTAAAGCTGGATCCATCGTTCTGGCCACCGGTTGGAAGCCCTACGATGCCTCGAAGATCGACCTCCTTGGCTTCGGCAAGTACGCCAACGTCATCAACAACGTCATGGTGGAGCGGCTGGCGGCGAGCAATGGGCCGACCAAAGGAAAAATCGTGCGCCCCTCAGACGGGGAACCCGCCAAGCGCGTGGCCTTCATCCAGTGCGCCGGCTCCCGCGACATCAACCACCTACCCTACTGCTCCGCCATCTGTTGCCTCTCATCCCTCAAGGAGGCGACGTACATCCGAGAGCAGTACCCCGATGCCCAGGTCTACATCTTCTACATCGACATCCGCGCCTCGGGCTCTTACGAGGATTTTTATCGAAAGGTAGAAGAGGATGAGAAGGTGACCTTTGTGAAAGGGAAGGTGGCCAGGATCGACGAGGAATCCGGGACCAAGAACCTGATCGTCGAGGCAGACGACATGCTCCGTGGGCGCAAGGTGCGGGTGAACGTCGACATGGTGGTCCTGGCCACCGGCATGGTGCCCAATACCGCGGATACCAAGATACTGGGCTTGGACCTTGAGTTCGACGGGTTCGGGTTCGCCGTGGAGAAGACCGGGAGCGGAATCCACGTCGCCGGCGTTACCAGGAGGCCCATGGACGTGGTCTCCAGCGTGAGGGATGGCACCGGGGCGGCGTTGAAGGCCAAGCAAACGATGGTGAGGAAGTAGCCGCATGGCGGGAAATATTCGCACCTACGTCTGCACCGGATGTGGCATTGGCGAATGCCTCAACACGCAGAAACTGGCGGACGTCTCGGTCGATGAGGTCGGGGTCGCGGCTAAGATCCACGCGCCTCTATGCGTGCCCGAGGGTGTCGATTTCCTGCGTAAAGACATCGAGGCGGAAGGCGCGGACCAGGTCGTCATTGCCGCCTGTTCGGAACGGGTCAACTGGGACGTCTTTTCTACTGATTCACTCGGCGTCCAACGTGTAGAGCGGGTCAATATCCGGGAGCAAGTCGCCTGGAGCAAGCCACCCAACGACGAAGAGACCCAGAGCCTGGCCGAGGACTACGTCCGCATGGGAGTGGTACGGGCACAGAAGAGCGAGCCGCCTACCCAGAAGGTGACCGCCAAGGAGACCGCTTTACTGGTGATCGGTGGCGGGATCAGCGGCCTTACCGCTGCTATCCAGGCGGCGGACGCAGGGTCGGACGTAGTGTTGGTGGAGCAGCAGTCCGTCATGGGGGGTTGGATGGCACAGTTCCATAAGGGCTATCCTACCCGCTGGCCGTATCGGGAGTTAGAGGACGTAGACATAGCGGCGAAGGTCCAGCTGGTCCAAGGCAACCCTAAGATTAAGGTGCTGACCTCCGCGGAGGTGGAGAAGATCTCTGGGCAGCCGGGGGACTTTCAAGTGCTCATACGCCAGAACGGGGACTCTATCTCACTGGCGGCTGGGGCCGTGGTGCTGGCCACCGGGTGGAAGCCGTACGACCCTTCGCACTTGGAGTATCTGGGCTACGGAAAGCACTCCAATGTCATTAACAGCGTGGCCATGGAGAAGCTGGCCCGGGACGGCGCCATCCTACGGCCCTCCGATGGCAAGCAAGTCCAGAGCGTGGCCTTTATCCAGCGAGTCGGTTCCAGGACCAAGGACCCCTTCTCCTACGGCTCGAGCGTTAACGACCTGGTGGCCCTCAAGCAGGCGGAGTACGTCCGGACACTGAACCCGGAGGCAGTCTCCTACATAATCTATGAGCACATGCTCACGCCCGGCCAGGACGAGCTGTTCTACGTGAAGGTCCAGGAAGACGACAGGGTCTACTTCACCAAAGGCGACGTGGCACGGCTCTCCCAGGATGACGCCGGGAACGTGCTGGTGGAAGTTCAGAATAGTCTGCTTGGCGGCGATATTCGCCTCCAAGTAGACCTAGCGGTCCTGGCCACCGGCATGGTCCCTACCACAGAGGGAGAGGAAATCCTCCACCTAGAGTACAAGCAGGGAGGGGACCTGCCGGTCACCCCGCACGGGTTTGCCGACTCCAACTACATTTGTTTCCCCTATGAGACGCGCAGAACAGGCATTTACGCCGCCGGGTGCGTCCGGGAGCCCATGGATGCGGCGGCCGCCGCCGAAGATGCCACCGGCGCGGCGTTGAAGGCCATCCAGAGCCTCGGGCTCCTCACGGCGGGGGCTGCGGTTCATCCCAGGGTCGGGGACCTCTCACTCCCGGACACCCGCTTCCAGGGATGCACCCAGTGTGGCCGGTGCATCGAGGAGTGTCCATTCGGCGCCATCGAAGTGAATGAGCGGAACTATCCTGAGCTCAACCCCAGCCGTTGCCGACGCTGCGGCATCTGCATGGGCAGCTGCCCCGTGCAGGTCATCTCCTTTGAGGACTACAGCGTTGAACAGCTGTCCTCGATGGTCCGAGCCATCACGTTTCCCGAGGAGGACACGAAGCCTCGAATCCTCGCCTTCGTGTGTGAGAACGATGCCTACCCCGCATTCGACCTTGCGGGTATCAACCGCCTTTCTTACGACGCCAGCCTAAGGATCATCCCATTGCGCTGTCTGGGGTCGCTGAACATTGTGCTGGTGGTGGATGCCCTCTCCCGGGGCATAGATGGCGTCATGCTGATGGGGTGCAAGGCTGGGGAGGACTACCAGTGTCACTTCATGCACGGCAGCGAGTTGGCCGAGCGCCGGCTGGTGAACATCCAGGAGACTCTAGAGCGGCAAATGCTAGAACCGGAGCGGGTGAAGTCGGTGGAGTTGGAAATCTCCGAATACGACCAGATACCTGCCCTGGTGAACGAGTTCGCGGAGCAGATGAGAGCGATTGGCCCCAACCCCTACAAAGGATTCTAAGGGGCACGCTTTCATGGAGCAAAGGGTATCCCAGGCCCCAATCACCACCTCGGACCCCGACCTCGTCCGACAGATCCTCGTCTTCGGCGCCGACGACCTCGCACGGTGCTACCAGTGTGGCACCTGCTCGGTTGTTTGCCCCCTAACCCCAGACGAGCAGGCCTTCCCCCGTAAGGAGATGGTGTGGGCCCAGTGGGGGCTGGAGGAAAAGCTCACCCAGGACGGCGACGTTTGGCTGTGTCACCAGTGCAACGAGTGCAACAACTACTGCCCCCGCGATGCTAAACCGGGCGACCTGATGGCGGCAGTGCGCGTCTACCAGATTGACCACTACGCTTTTCCCAAGGCCCTGGGCAGGGCCGCTCGACAAGTGAAATACCTGCCGCTGGCCTTTATCCCACCGGTGCTCCTGACCTTCTTCCTGGTCCTCTTCGCCTCGGTTATTCCTGAAGGGGGCTTCACGTTCCCCGACCGAGCAGCCCTCCTGGCGGAGTACGGTAAGCCCATCCTCTTCGAGGAGTTCATCGGGGCCTACTACATCGACGCCTTTTCCGCCATTGCCCTAGGCTTTGCTGCAGTGGTGGCATGGATAGGGGGACGAGGGTTCTGGAGAGCGATCCATCGGTCGGAGATAGACCCTCCAGCGGTCCGGAGAAGCTTGACCTTAAGTTTGGTATGGACCGGGGTGGACATTCTGCGGCATACCTACTTCAACTACTGCAAGCTGAACAAGCCCCGGGGCCGGGCACACATCGGGATCCTGTATGGGTTCCTCTTGCTCTTTGCCGCCACCATCGGAGCGTTTATCTACACCTTCCTCTTAAACAGAGAGCTTTCCCTTCCTATCCAGGACCCGGTCAAAATAATCGGCAACTTGGGTGGCATAGCGCTGTTTCTAGGGCTGACGTGGGTATCGTGGAGGAGGCTAGCCAGACGCCAGGAAGCCGGCAAGTCAGGCTACTTTGACTGGAGCTTCATTGGCATCTTGTACCTGCTGACCCTCACTGGATTCGCGGTGGAGGCAACTCGGTACGCAGACCTCAGCGTGTGGGCCTACTCGGTTTACATCGTCCACCTGGTGTTCTACTTTATGCTGTTCACGTACCTCCCCTACACCAAGTTCGCGCACGTTATCTACCGGACCCTGGCGCTGACTCACGCCAAGCAAATCGACCGGCGGCCAGGCGTTCGGGGCGAAGTGGTAGTGGAGCTGGTGTAGGGCCACGGGCACTCCACCGTTTTCCTCTACGATGGGATTTCCCTCGCTTTCCCCCTGCCCTGCCGAGATGAGGAGGTAGCATGGCTGGATTGACGCATGAGGAGCTCCACGCGGTCCTGAGCCAGCGGTTGGAGGAGCACGCCAACTCCCTGGCGGTGGAGTACCGGCGCGGAAACCTCAACCTGGAGGTGTTCGAGCCGGAGGAGCCAGTCACGAACCTGGGCCTCCGCCTGGCCCTCTTGGCAATGACAGGGGCCATCGCTGACGCCATCGCTGAGAACAACCGGGCACTTGCCGGTCAAGAACGATGATAGAACCCCATGGCGGTACGCTGGTGAACCGGGTCGTGGCGCCACTGGAGCGCGCCGATTTCATCCGCGAGGCCGAGGGCCTGACCAAACTAACGCTGGCGTCCCGCCAGGCCTCGGACGCAGAGCTAGTAGCCGTGGGAGCCTTCAGTCCCCTGGCGGGCTTCATGGGCCAGGCCGACTACCTACAAGTCCTGCGCCACATGCGCCTGGCCTCAGGCGTTCCCTGGCCCCTACCCGTCACGTTGTCGGTTGAGGAGTCCGTGGCTGCATCACTGCCCCCAGATGGTCAGGTGAAGCTGCACGATGAGAACGGCCGGCTGCTGGGGACCATGGTGGTGGAGGAGCGTTTTCCCTACGACAAAGAGGAGGAGGCCCACCTAGGCTACGGTACCACCGATGCATCCCACCCTGGCGTCGCCAACGTGTACAGCCAGGGTCCAATCTTGCTGGGCGGTCCACTTCGCCTTCTTCAGACCCCCAAGCACGAGTTGCCGTTTGCGGACTATCGTCTGGAGCCGGCGGAGACGCGCCGCGAGATCGAGGCACGGGGGTGGAACACGGTGGTGGGCTTCCAGACCCGCAACCCGGTGCACCGGGCCCACGAGTATATGCAGAAATGCGCCCTTGAAGTAATAGATGGGCTCCTTCTGCACCCCCTAGTGGGCGAGACCAAGAGCGACGACATCCCAGCCGACGTGCGGATGCGGTGCTACAAGGTGCTGCTGGAGAAGTACTATCCCCCTCACCGAGTACTCCTGTCGGTCCTTCCTGCCTTCATGCGGTACGCTGGCCCCCGGGAGGCCATCTTTCATGCCATCGTTCGCAAGAACTATGGCTGTACCCACTTCCTCGTGGGCCGAGACCACGCGGGGGTGGGGTCCTACTACGGCCCATACGATGCCCAAGAGATCTTCCAGGAGTTCGGGCCCGAGGAGCTGGGAATCCAGCCCATGATGTTCGAAAACTCCTTCCACTGCCGAAAGTGCGGTTCTATGGCAACGGCTAAGACCTGTCCCCACGAAAGCGACGACCACCTGCTCCTCAGCGGGACTGAGCTACGGGCTATGTTGGCTCGGGGTGAAGTGCCGCCTGTGGAGTACACTCGTCCAGAGGTGGCCGCTATCCTAGCGGAGGCATATCGAAATGAGGGCTAAGCCCTTCAACCCTCCAGGTCCACCCCAGCTCAGGGCGCTCTGTCCCTCCGGCTCCCACCCTCCTTCTCCGTCCCTCCGACAAGAGAGGTACACCACGGCGGCGGTCGAGTGGGTGCTGCAGGGCTCAGCGATGGAGCATTGGCCACCGTGGCTGAGGTTGAAGACGTAGGGCTTGAAGAGGCGTTGGACTCTAGGAAGGGAACCCTCAGCTACTGGAAGACATCACACCACTCATGGCCATCGCGCTGATGGCCCTCGGCCTAGGTGCCGCGAGCTACGGTATCCTCATCGGATCGGGAGGCGGGTTTATCGTCAGCCCCATGCTCCTGCTGTTGTTCCAAATGGAGCACAACGTCGCCGTCGGTACCAGCCTCGTAGCCGTGTTTCTGGCTTCCGTATCAGGCTCCATCTCCTATCTTCGCCTCCACCGCATTGACCTTCGCAGCGGCCTTCTATTCGCCATAGCGGCCATTCCCGGAGTGATCCTGGGCGTGGTGGGCGTAAGCGCGGTCACGGGCTCCACTTTCAAAGTCGTGTTTGGGGTGGTCCTGTGCCTGACGGGATTAGTGGTCCTGATGCGTCCCCTTCCCTCCAGCGAGGGGAGATCCCGCGGCCTCGCGAATGGCCCTAATGTGGCAAGGAAGGAGTCGGAGTCGGCAGTGTCGAAGCCCCGATTCGGCATGACCACCCGCCGCATCATCACCGCGGAGAAACGGGTGTACCAATATAGCTTCCTAGAGCCGGCTGCCGTTGCGGTGAACGTGGTCTTTGGCTTCGCCTCCGGCTTCTTCGGAATTGGCGGCGGTCCGTTACGGTCGCCCACTTTGGTGTACGCCTTTCGGTTCCCCGTCCATATTGCAGTTGCAACGTCTGTATTCACCCAGTCTATCTACACGGGAGTCGGGTCCATCGGCCATCTGGTGAGCGGCAACGTCTCCGTTCCTGCCGCCCTGCTAGTGGGCGGTTCAGTGGTCATCGGCGCCCAGATCGCGGTGCGCCTCTCCCGAGTAATACAAGCGCGATGGATCCTGCGGCTGCTCGCTTTAGCTCTAGTGGGGATCGGTATTCAGCTCCTAGTCGCAGGTCTTTGAACTGCCTAGCCAGATGGCGACTTCGGGATGACCCACGCCGAACCCTAGCGCCGGGTGTTGCCAGGCAGGGAGCGCGGGAACGGCACGCCTTCGGCCCATGAGCCGAAAGCTTGAACGGGCCGAGACCCTAATGGCTCGGGCTGCCGCCGATGAGCGAAACGTTTCCACCCACCGGGAGGTTATGCCCGGCACCTGGCTGAAGGGATCGAGTTTCTGCAAGGCAGTTCGGTCGGGGTCTTGGAGGAAGTGTGCCCTCTGCAAAGACCCCGGGGCCTCTCGGCACTTGGATGAGGATGAAGTATGCGCTGGCCAAGCAGGGAAAGGCTGGACTCGTAACTGAGGGCTGGAGAGATGGTGGTTGACCGGCATCCAAAGGCAAGCATAGACTCTCATCATCCCATTGGACTGGGCCAGGACGAGTTGAAATGGGAAATCTCCGATGGAAATCAAAGGCGAAAAGAGAGTGCGGGTCCCTTTCGTAGCTTTCGCGCTACGCTTCCTTCAAGGCCCCGTCGCCCTGATCGTGCTGGTGGGGTTCGCCGGTGGTGGCCTGTGGGTCATTTCCAGGCCCGACGCGCCGCCGTCGGGTGAGGTGCTGAACGAAGTGGTGGACGGCTTCCTGGCAGCCGGGGCGCAAAACGATGTTATCGCCGCCAGCCGCTACCTCTACGTAGGGCCGGACGCGCGGAGATTCAGACGAATGGACCTGTCCGAAGAATTTGATGTGGAAGCCTACCTTGGATATCAGGGGTTCTCCGTAGTCAGGTCCTACAGTGACTATGCCAACGCCTACCTCGCCGGCACCATCCACTACAGCGGGAAGCCATCACGCCTCTTCCAGGTGACACTCCGCAAGGGTGAGGGTGGATGGGGTATTCTGAGGGTCTATATGTCCGAGGAGTAAACCGCTTTTCAATGCGGGACACCGATTAATATACGACGGCCGGCTGGGATCCAAGTCGTCGCTTTTGCGTTGACCAAGCGAAAACTCACCTGTACCGGGGATTCTAGGCGTCCTTGCCGGTTTATTGCAGCTGTCCAGGCTGGTGGGACAGAGGTATCTTCAAAAAGTGTGTAAACAGTCAGGCGGTGTACCCTCTCTCTGAACAACACGGGCTCGAGGCCCAAGAGAGGAGATAGACCGCCCATGAGGAAGGAAAGCACTGAGAGTAGGTCGGAGTCAAGGCCGGAGTGGGAGCAGTTGGAGGATTGGGTGCGAAGCCAGGTCCAGAGGCTGATCCAGGAGTTGCTGGAGGAGGAGGTGACGGCGTTTCTGGGAAGGGCGAAGTCGGCGCTCAGATCCGACTCGGACAACGATACCGGCTATCGGAACGGATACGGCAGAGCCCGGAGGCTTACGCTGAGTTCGGGAACGATACAGCTGAGGCGGCCGCGAGTCCGCGATACCGAGGAGCGGTTCGAGAGCCGGCTGCTGCCGCTGTTCGTCAACAGGACCAGGAAGGTTGCTGAGTTGATCCCCGAGCTGTACCTGCACGGTCTATCCGAAGGCGACTTCGATCTGGCTTTGCGGGGGCTGCTGGGAGAGGACGCACCGGTATCGGCGAGCACGGTGGCCCGGTTGAAGTCCAAGTGGAACGATGAGCTTGCCCAATGGCGCAGCCGGCCCCTAGATGACCTGGAAGTGGTCTACATGTGGGTGGATGGAGTCTACGTCAAGGCTGGTCTTGAGAAGGAGAAGGCGGCAGTACTGGTGGTGGTGGCGGCCCTGAGCGACGGGAGCAAGGTGGTGGTGAGCGCTGTTCCCGGATACAGGGAGTCCACAGAGAACTGGTCCGATGTGCTCAGGGACATGAGGCGCCGCGGGCTGGAGTGCCCGAGGCTGGTGGTTGGGGACGGACACCTGGGCATCTGGGGAGCTCTGCGCAACGTCTATCCGCAGGCGGCAGAGCAACGCTGCTGGAACCACAAGATCGTAAACGTGCTCGCCAAGCTTCCAAAGCGACAACAGGACCAGGCCAAGCTCATGCTGCGTACTATCCCCTACGCGCCGACTCGGACAGAGGCTGAGCGGCTCAGGACGGTGTTCACCAGGTGGTGCGGCGACCATTCCTACGAGGCGGCCTCAGAGGCCTTGGAGCGGGACTGGGACCGCATGGTCACCTTCTATGACTTCCCAAAGGAGCACTGGGGGCACCTTCGCACGACGAACCCGGTAGAATCACCCTTCGCGGCCCTCAGGCTTCGGACCGATGCCGCCAAGCGCTACAAGAGGGTCGATCGGGCGATAGCGGTGATCTGGAAAATGTTGATGGTCGCCGAACAGCGCTTCAGGCGTCTGAAGGCCCCTGAGTTGATCGAAGACGTCTACCTCGGTGCACAGTATGCGGATGGAATCGCCATTGAATCAACGGCTGAGAAGGTCGCCGCCTGATGTCGTTTACACACCTATTGACGTAACCTCGTGGGACATCACTGCGCGGTTACTCCGCGGGCACTGCTCAATGCCACCTTTAAGAGGAATTGGCCATGAGCGCTCACAAGTTGCGGGACCGCAACGGGATGCTAGACCAACGCTGGAGCCCGGGTTTGTGGGCCTGCCATGGCAACTCTAGCCGTCACGGCTAGGCGCGCATTCTTGCAGTCCTAGCAGGCAAAGATTAAAGTTGCAGCTGTCAGAGGAGGCGAAAACGATAGCCCTGGTCTCAGCTAAGCTGGCAACATCCATAACGTTGCTGGTCGGAACAGAGCAATTCGCGTCAGGTTGAAGAAGGCTACTGCCCGTGGTGACGAAGGCACCTTCCGTATCGCGTTCGCCATGCTAGACTAAGGCTTCAGACGGGGATATGTAACTACAGGAGGTATGCGCAAATGAGATATCGAGGGCCCGTCCACCGCTTGGCCGGTAACGTTAGAGTCGCCGCGGTCGTAGGCATTCTAATTCTGCTGGCGGTAGTTGTCCCTTTATCAGCGGTTAGCCTATTAGCGGAATCGAGTGACGCGGACGAAGCGCCGCCTGCTTTGGAGGCTCAGGCTGCTTTAACCACAACAGAAGAAGAACTGAAGCCTTCGGTCGTGCTCATCGGACCGAACAAGACGCAGGTGCTGCCTTTTGAGCGCAGACAATCGGTACTTATCATGGGCGCCGGTTTTCCGCCCAATGAGATCCTCGGACTCCATATCGCCTTTCTCGGAGCAGTAACCGATATCAGCTACCTAGTCGATCCCTCCCCTGCTACGACGAACGAGCTCGGTGCATTCGCTGTGAACTGGAATACGGACCGAATCATTAACAAAAAGCTAGTGGGGCCAGAGCTCGTGACCGTGGCTGTGTATGACGCGGAGGGGAACCTCTTAGTGACTGCACCCCTGGCCTGGTGCGACACCAGCGTGCTAGCAGAAGAGCAGGACCCTTGGTGTACCGCGCTGAGCGGAGAGTGAGCCTAGGGATTCGGTGTTAATCTTTGGATGCCTCTTTTGGAACATATCCCCCCTTATACGCCGCCAAAGGGGCATCCAATCCACATGACCACACGAAGCCATCCTGCAACAAGATGCGTTCTTGTGGCTCGGGGAACAAGCCTGCGCACCCTCGAGTTTGAGCCCGTTTTCGATCTGCTGGTCCTGCCAGGCGAGGTTGATCTCACCATGGTGGCGGCGCTTCGGGTTCTCGACGGCTCAGAGCTGTTTGCGGATGACACCATTGTGTGGTTCCAGGCTTACGGCCTCACGCCACCAACGATCGGCCTTATAGGTTTCGCCCTCCGTGCCAGAGGGGATACGAAAATCCTTGGGCCAGCTTCTACGATTGCCAAGCTCGCCAAGGCGGCCAGGGCCTTGTATTGACAGTCTTTTCCCCATATCCTATGCTGCGACCACTACATAGGGTGGCGATCGGCCTACCAACGAGGAGGAACTCGTATGGTTACCTTGACGAAGAATGAGCTGGACAACTTAGTGCAGGAAGACCGAGTGCACCGGCGAGTCTACGCGGACCCGGACCTGTTCGACATGGAAATGGAGAAAATCTTCGGTCGCGCCTGGGTGTACATGGGGCACGAGAGCGAGATCGCGAACGCGGGGGACTACAAGGCGAACTTCATCGGCCAGGAGCCGGTGATCTTGTCGCGGCATCGCGATGGGACGATCCATGTGCTGTTCAACCGGTGCGCACACCGTGCTGGCCTGGTCTGCCGGGACGAAGTGGGAAACGCCAACCGATTCCGCTGCCCCTACCACGGGTGGACCTACCGGAACAATGGTGAGCTTCTGGGCGTCCCCTTCCGCGATGCCTACCCACCGGACTTTGACACAAGCCAATTGCGCCTGGGCGAAGCAGCGCGAGTGGACACGTACCACGGCTTTATCTGGGCGTCCTTGAGCCCCACGGGTCCTAACCTGGATGAGTACCTGGGCGGCTTCAAGAAGTGCATCGACGACATCTACGACTTTTCTCCTTCAGGCGAGATCATTGTTCCCCATGTGGCCCATCGGTACTTCTTCAAGGGCAACTGGAAGTTTCAGCTTGAGAACATCATGGACTTCTATCACCCGCCCTTCTCTCATGAGTCCAACATGTTAGGTCGAGGGAAGCTCACTGTGGGGCGAAAAGACGCGGCCTTCCGCCCGCAGGCACTCGGGGAGAGTGATAAGCCCAGCGCGGACCAGGGAAGAATCCATGCCTTTTATCCCTACGGGCATGGGTACAATGAGAACGTTGCTCGGCCGCGGTCCGGTGAGCTATGGGAGCGGTACGCGAAGTCGCTGGAGGAGCGGCTGGGGCCGGAGAAGACGGACGAGGTGCTCAACAAGCGGTGGTATATCGGCAACACCACCTGCTACCCCAATGTGTCCTTCAAAGAGAAATGGCAAATCCGCGTGGTCCGTCCCGTGCGCCCGGACATGACGGAGATCACGGTGTACCCGATCGTCCTGAAGGGCGCACCGCAGGAGTACATCGAAGAGCAAATTATGGACCTGAACGTTCAGGCGTCGGCGTCCTCATTCCAACAGACCGATGACCTGGAGATGTTTGCCCGGAACCAAGAAGGCCTCTCGACCAAGTCTGGCCTGCAGTGGCTCATCCTGGCCCGGGGCCTGCATCGGGAAGAGGATGGCGAGGTGCCTGGCGAGCGAGTGTCGCCTTCCACCGACGAGCTCGTCATGCGGGCAATGCACTCAGCGTGGAAGCACTGGATGGGCCAGCCGTAAGCAGGGCTGCTCACTGGCGTGGGGACCTACGCATTCCCTTCTCTTTCTTTCCATGGGTCGGCCCCCGCACACCTTCGTGGAGGAAAGTACCATGGCGACAAGGGTGAGTCCTCCGAGGCCCACACCGCTTAAGTTGGCTCCCACGGACATCGTGGAGTTGCTCTACATGGAAGCCCTGCTCCTCAACGACCGACGGTTTGAGGAGTGGTTGACCTTGTTCACTGAAGACGGCTATGAGTGGGTGCCTTCGCGGCTCGACCAAACGACAAAGCGGGAACAGATATCGCTGATCTACGACGATCGTGCCAAGCTTGAATACCGCATCTGGCGCCTGCGTCACCCGGCTATCCACTCCCAGATTCCTCATCCCAATGCCACGAGACTCCTTTCCAACATGGTGATTGAAGAGGATGGTGGGCAGGACGAGGAAACAGTCGTGCGGGCTTCCTTCATCATGGTGGAGTCCAGGCCCGTACCTGTTGAAGAGTACAAGCAACGGCTCTTCGGGGGTTACTACCGATATCGCCTGCGGCCCTCGGCCGAGGGATGGAAAATCCACGGCAAAGAGGTCTACCTCATGAATAGCTGGGATTTCCATAGCAACTTGGGCTTGCCGTTCTAAGGAAGAGGAGGTAAGTGACCGTGAATACCGTCGAGTACGTCCGCTCGGACAAGTATTTTGAAGGGGATCCTTCGGTGGGCCGCCTGGTGCTCGAGGAAGAGGGGTACCAGGTGCTCCGGAACGAGTTTGCAGAGGTGGCGGTCTGCTTGGACGAGTCGGCCAATGGACCCAGACTGAAGATTGTAGACCTGCGTTCGGGTAGTATCGGGTACCTAGAGCCCTTCGAGCTCTGGGCCGTGGCTGTCCGGCCACCTGGTGAATTGGCGGAGATGCTTGACGTGCTGATTGCTCCGCATTAGAGGTTGCTAGCAAACGCAACTACTGGCGCAAACGTATATAGCAGTGGTCCGCGATGTGCGGGCTAGACAGGCTGCGGTGGCCTGCATAGCATCATGGGTACGGTATCCTAGCCAGTCTTCTCGGAGAACTCAATGAGAAATCCTAAAACCACAGCAAGTCGATCGGGGTTTGTACTAGTTACCGTAGTAACGGTTCTGGCTGCGTTGCTCTTGGGCCTCGTCGCAGCCTGTGGTCGAGACGACCCGACTCCTATCGCGACCTCCACACCGAGCCCCACCCCCACTGAGGGGGACACCCCTACTGCCACCCCTACTGCGACCCTACCACCAGGGGTTACCCCGACTGCTACCCCTACTCCTGGTGACTCCATGACACCAGGAGTTACCCCAACTGCTACCGCTACTGCCACCCCCGCCAGGGATTTCGATGCGTATTTCGCGGGAAAGACCATCAAGATTATTAGCACGTATTCTCCGGGAGGTGGGAACGATACGGTGGCGCGGTCCTACGCGCTTTTTGCGCCCAATCACTTTCCAGAGGGCACGAAGTTCATCGTTCAAAGCATCCCCGGTGGGAACGGCAATAAGGGTTCGTCAGTTTTCGCACAGGCCGACCCAGATGGCCTGACTCTGGGAATGCTTTGGAACAACCGCTATGTCGTCGAGTTAGTTGGAGCCGAGGACCTCCCCGGTTGGAGTTGGGCCGACTTTACCCCGGTAATAGCGTCAAACCACCCTGGCCCTCCAAGTATCACTCCCATCCGGCTCGACTTTGCAACTTCGTGGGACGAGATAGAGTCAGGCCAGGCTGGCGAGATGAAAATTGGGGCGGTTACGGGGCTCTCCGGGCTCAACGGCCTGATGACAATGGCCGGGTTTCCTATCAAGGTTATCTCGGGCTACGGAGGTAACCCCGAAGCCATGGCGGCGCTCGACAGAGGGGAAGTGCAAATGGCAAGCGGTAGCCTGCCAAACATTCTGAACGCCTATCCAAATTGGTTCAGCGAGGGCTCAATGTGGCCGGCATGGAAAAGTTCCAGGGAGCCGGTGCCCGACGAAGTGATGGAAACTCTGGGGCTGACTGAGCAGCCGCCCTTTGTCTTGGATGTCATGGACCTCCCTGATTGGGCAGTGGAGATTTATGAAGTCGGACTAGGCCTACCGACGGGCCATGTACTCCACGCGCCAGCGGACACACCCCCAGACGTCCTCGCATACTTGAGAGAGAAGTTCGCCGAGACCGTGGAAAGCCAAGCTTTCAAGGATTGGGTTACCCCGCGCGGCCAGAATAATAGGTATATAACGGGGGAAGAGGTTCTGGTAGTAATGGACCAGATAACGCTGATGGAAGAAGAGCAGCGGAAACTGCTCGCAACGTACATGACCGGCAATCCTCTGCTGCTTGAAGGAACGCGGTTTGAAGAGTTAATAAACTAGTCTCGCGGGGAGCTTTCAAGATTATCGGGGGGAAAGATCACTTTCCCCCCGATTTGTCTCTTGAGTCCTGGAGACATTAGCGGGAGTTAACGCCCTTTTAGAGCTTTATCGTGGAAACCTTCTTCGATGCATATGGTAGTGCTCTTGGGCATCTGGCTAACCCGGTGGTATTTGGGTCGCTTCTGTTAGGGGTGATGCTGGGGTTGATCTCTGGTGCGATCCCTGGTGGGGGTCTTCCCACCCTGATCATCCTGATAGGGTTCGGGGTCTATTTGGACCCCTTTGTGGCGCTAGCAATTGCAATTGGCAGCTTCGCGGTGGTGTCGACCTCTGACACCATGCCCTCAGTCATGCTGGGTATACCGGGCTCTGCCTCCGCCCAGGCCACCATCCTCGATGGGTATCCTATGGCACGCCAAGGGAGAGCCGGTGTCGCTTTGGCGGCCGCATATGCCGCCTCCCTTATCGGTGGTCTCATAGGCGTCGTTGGTTTTGCGATCGCGCTACCGTTTGTTCGGCTCATTCTGCAGACCTTCGGGTCGGCTGAATTTTTCCTGCTGGGCCTTCTCGGCATCGGGATTGTGGCCATTGTGAGCGCGGGGGCGTTCCTGAAGGGGATACTTGCCGCCTCCTTTGCGCTGACTTTATCGCTCATCGGTTTCGAGCCAATTCTAGGTCTCCAAAGGATGACCTTTGGTTTCGTCTTTCTGGCGGATGGGTTCGATCTCATCGCGGTAATAATTGGACTGTTTGCGTTGCCGGAATTATTCGCTCTTATTGTCAGTGACAGTACGATTGTGGACACGGCGTCAGGGTACAAAATGGAGGACCTGAACAAGCAAAGGAGAGAGGGCATCCAGGAAGCGCTGAGTCATAAATTTCTCATCCTTCGCTCTTCCTTAATAGGTTTCTTCATAGGAACGATGCCCGGCGTCGGGAGCGTGCCGGCGCATTGGACAGCTTACGCCCAGGCCCGGGTAACGGAGAAGGGCGCCGGGCAAACCTTTGGTACAGGAGACGTTCGGGGCGTTATTGCACCAGAAAGCGCGAACAATGCGGTGGATTCGGGTGTACTGCTTCCTACCATCACGCTGGGGCTTCCCGGCAGCGCCGGAATGGCGATCATGCTGGGATTCTTTATCATCATCGGCCTCACGCCTGGGGCCAAAATGCTCAACGAAGACCTCGATATCACCGTATTCATCGGATTATGTCTGGTCGCGGCTAACGTTTTAGGGACCCTGATCATACTTCAATTTTCACCGTTAATAGCTAAGGCGGCGCTCATCCGCCCTAATATCCTGGTGCCTTTGTTGCTGGGAGTTCTCCTGATTTCTACGTTTGTAAGAAATGCGGAGTTGACCGACCTTGGAGTAATGTTTGCGTTCGGTATCCTTGGGACGTTCATGAAAAGGTTTGGCTGGCCGCGGCCGCCCTTTATTATCGCATTCGTTCTTTCCACCCAGGTCGAAAAGTACTTGTGGTTGGCTACCCAGGCGTATGGATACTCGATGTTCGCACGCCCGCAGTTCATTATTATGGTGTTAGGCATGGTGACGCTTGCATATTTGACCCTTCGGGTCCAGAAGGGTGCAATGGTTCGGCAGCGCGAGGTACTTGCCGCGGAAGTCGGCGCTGACACGACGGAGGGGGAATCACAGCCCACAACCGGGTCTCCGGAATGACCCATCGGGAGCAGAGGTATCCTTTGACTCGAAGAAGCGCAACTACGGTGGACAAGCAAGGGGGAACTGTTGGCGCAGAATCGCCCGGGTGCTAAGCTCGATCCTTTTGAGATGGTCTTCTTGGTCCTACTGGGCGTGGGAATCGGTTGGGTGGCATTTCGTTTGTCCGGGCTTCCTAGAGAAGCAACGCTGTTCCCCAAAGTAGTTTTAGGCTTTGCTATCGTTGCCTGGGTGGGCTATGTGGCTGACCGCTTATGGCTTGGCGTGCGAAATATTCGCGGACAAGGACAAATCCTGGATGTGGGTTTCTTTGGACAAAGCGATGTGGCCCGACGGACCTTGACTTTTCGTATATTGAAGTTCTGGGGATCGGTCGGTGGGTTAATACTTGGCATATGGATAGTGGGATTCCACATTGCCGTTCCGGTATTCGTGGGCGTATACTTGATCGTGTTTGCGCGGGTGAAGCCTTGGTGGGCGTTGATTGCGGCGGTCCCTTACTTTCTGGCGCTCGTTTTCATATACGACAGGTTTCTCTATGTGGCCTGGAATGAACCGTTACTCACCCAGATTTTCGGGATTCCTTTACAACCGCCGCAACGGTGAGGAGATTGTTCGGGAGGAGCACCCAAGAAGCTGTGCCGCGAGAGGCGAGAAAAGCGACATTGCATACCCGCCTGGGGAAATCACCCGCATGAACGGTCACGTTGCGACTTTGGACGATTCTTCCGGGTTCTCTTTTACTATCGGCCGGCTGGCATCCCCTTTTGCTTGGCAACGCTGCTCCACTCCTTGGTAACTCCTACCATTGCCATCGCGCCGCCAACGTCACCGTATGGTGGGACAGGACGGCGGTTAGTTTCCAGTGAAGCGCATTCCTCGCCCTGCACCTGCTCCACCTCATTGTCAACACGGAAACGCTTAGCTATCCTTACACCAAATCGGACTGTTGAGCATCCAGGAAGCACTTGAATGTGGCATATCCGATGTTCAACTCTCTGGCAGCCTGACGCCGAGGCAACTCCTCCCGTGGTGCCGTTTGGTTATCCGTCTCAGACCCGCACCAGAGGAAAGAAGCGGCGTAAAGCTCTCTCCGAGGTCGCTCATAGTGAACGATTTGGCCCGCCGTTCAGTTAACCGGCACCGCCTATGGTTTGAGACATTCCTCCCTAGCAACGAGGTTACGTCAATAGGTGTGTAAACGACATCAGGCGGCGACCTTCTCAGCCGTTGATTCAATGGCGATTCCATCCGCATACTGTGCGCCGAGGTAGACGTCTTCGATCAACTCAGGGGCCTTCAGACGCCTGAAGCGCTGTTCGGCGACCATCAACATTTTCCAGATCACCGCTATCGCCCGATCGACCCTCTTGTAGCGCTTGGCGGCATCGGTCCGAAGCCTGAGGGCCGCGAAGGGTGATTCTACCGGGTTCGTCGTGCGAAGGTGCCCCCAGTGCTCCTTTGGGAAGTCATAGAAGGTGACCATGCGGTCCCAGTCCCGCTCCAAGGCCTCTGAGGCCGCCTCGTAGGAATGGTCGCCGCACCACCTGGTGAACACCGTCCTGAGCCGCTCAGCCTCTGTCCGAGTCGGCGCGTAGGGGATAGTACGCAGCATGAGCTTGGCCTGGTCCTGTTGTCGCTTTGGAAGCTTGGCGAGCACGTTTACGATCTTGTGGTTCCAGCAGCGTTGCTCTGCCGCCTGCGGATAGACGTTGCGCAGAGCTCCCCAGATGCCCAGGTGTCCGTCCCCAACCACCAGCCTCGGGCACTCCAGCCCGCGGCGCCTCATGTCCCTGAGCACATCGGACCAGTTCTCTGTGGACTCCCTGTATCCGGGAACAGCGCTCACCACCACCTTGCTCCCGTCGCTCAGGGCCGCCACCACCACCAGTACTGCCGCCTTCTCCTTCTCAAGACCAGCCTTGACGTAGACTCCATCCACCCACATGTAGACCACTTCCAGGTCATCTAGGGGCCGGCTGCGCCATTGGGCAAGCTCATCGTTCCACTTGGACTTCAACCGGGCCACCGTGCTCGCCGATACCGGTGCGTCCTCTCCCAGCAGCCCCCGCAAAGCCAGATCGAAGTCGCCTTCGGATAGACCGTGCAGGTACAGCTCGGGGATCAACTCAGCAACCTTCCTGGTCCTGTTGACGAACAGCGGCAGCAGCCGGCTCTCGAACTGCTCCTCGGTATCGCGGACTCGCGGCCGCCTCAGCTGTATCGTTCCCGAACTCAGCGTAAGCCTCCGGGCTCTGCCGTATCCGTTCCGATAGCCGGTATCGTTGTCCGAGTCGGATCTGAGCGCCGACTTCGCCCTTCCCAGAAACGCCGTCACCTCCTCCTCCAGCAACTCCTGGATCAGCCTCTGGACCTGGCTTCGCACCCAATCCTCCAACTGCTCCCACTCCGGCCTTGACTCCGACCTACTCTCAGTGCTTTCCTTCCTCATGGGCGGTCTATCTCCTCTCTTGGGCCTCGAGCCCGTGTTGTTCAGAGAGAGGGTACACCGCCCGACTGTTTACACACTTTTTGAAGATACCTCCTAGCAACCTCGAAGGAGGACGGAGCCTTCGGAAAGTCGAGCCACATACAAGCAGTAGGCTCCCCCAAAAACTGTACATCCCTGGCAGGCCGAGGAGTTACCATTGGGCCATGGAGACGACGAGCTTGCTGGGCCTCGTGGGACACACGCCGCTGGTGGAGCTGCCGCATATGTCGCCCAAGCGGGGCATTCGCATCTACGCCAAGCTGGAAGGGCAGAACCCCAGTGGCAGTGTAAAGGACCGCATCGTGCTGGCCATGGTAGAGGCGGCAGAGCGGAGCGGTCGACTGAAACCCGGCAATGTTGTCGTGGAGGCCAGCAGTGGCAACACGGCTATCTCGCTGGCCATGGTAGGCAAACAGAAGGGCTACCGAGTGCGGGTAGTGGTCCCCCGGCGGGTGGCGCCTAGCATCGGGGACCTCCTACGCATTTTTGGTGCCAAGGTGACTTGGTGCGAGTCGGAGGGCGGGATGAAGCACGCCATCGACCTGGCGGTGGAGATATCCCAGCAGGAAGGCTACTACTACCTGGGCCAGTTCACCGACGAGGTCAACATTCAGGCCCACTTCTACGGTACCGGCGCGGAGATGGTAGAAGCTCTGCCTGAGGTGGACGCCTTGGTGGCGGGAATCGGCACCGGTGGCACCATCATGGGCGTGGGCCAGCGGCTGCGCCAGGCCAATCCGAGAGTGCGGATCGTAGGCGTGGAGCCGCGCATGGGGGACCGACTCCAGGGCCTGCGCAGCCTGTCGGATGCGTATCCGCCACCACTGCTGCGGCTGGACCAGCTGGACAGGCGGTACCTGGTGGACAGCGCCAGCGCCATCAAAGCGGCCCGGGCAGTAGTCGCCAAGGAGGGGTTGTTCGCCGGGGTATCGTCGGGGGCGACGCTCTATGCCGCCCTGCGCCTGGCCAAGCAGATGCGGCGGGGCAACATTGTGGTAATGTTCTCAGACGGGGGCTGGAAGTACCTGCCGTCGCGGCCATGGGATGCCACGGCCAAGAACGCTAGGGCCCTAGACGAAGTGCATTGGTGGTGAGGGGGGCAAACTTCGACTAGCTGTATTATGTCTAGAGTTCCAAACTGAATGTGGCACGTTCGACGATTAAGATCCAGCAACAAGTGAGTTTGCTCCTAGTGCACGAGAAGTTGCGTCTGCTTGGGCTTCTCGTGCACTTCGAATTTTATTCTGCTTACAATGTCGGCCACTCTGGGTCACTTACTTAAGATCTAGTCATTTTCAGCTTAAATTTTTATGTTGTACACGGCTAAGTTGTTAATGGTGTCCTGTTAGGCTCGCCGTAGCCGGCTGGAATTTCGGCTATCGGGGCAGAACCCCCTTCAACTTCGTACGGCGAGCGCCGCTGGTCAATGGTGTTCACGGCGGAGGTCGACTCTCCCCCATCTCCACCACGGTCGAGATATATTTCACCGTCCTGCGGTAAGCCAGGCGAGCACCATCTGTTGTGGACAGGCCCAGGTTAGGCAATGGTCACTCAGGCGCCCGACATTCCAGAGCTTGGGCGTCTCATGCGTCGCTCCTTTCGTGGACTTCAACATAGGCATTACCATGGGAGTCACGAGGAACCTGTTGGACTCCGGCCTCCTCGTGATGCAGCCCGCCGACCCGCTCGGCGAGCTTGGCGGACATCTGGCGCAGCGTGGTGATGTTCTCGGTCGCTGCGGTGATGGACTCATCCTGCAGCCGGCTTGCGATGTTGAGGGCCTCGACCAGGTCGTCGTGGGCCTGGACGATCTTCTCCAGCGCGATGACCGGCTGCTTCTGCAGGTCACCGATCTCCGTGGTGTGCTGTCTGATGGCGGCAGCGTTGGCCGTGACCAAATCGCCGAGGAACTGCCTCGTGCGCTGCGCCGCCTCCATCACCCGGGTCTGCCGCACCAACGCCGACTGGATGGCGAGTCCGACGGTCACGACGTTGGTGGTCAATGTCAGGGTCTGCTCGACAGACTGTCCGAGCCGGTTATTGTTTTGCCGGCTCATCTCGATGCTGACGAAGAACTGAACGTTCACCTCCTCCATGGTCCGCAGGTCCTGTACCCGCGTGGTCACATCGAGCAAAGCCCCCTGGATGCGGTCATGCTTCATTGGATCATCCGTCTGCTTCGCCAGTTTGTTGAGGTGCAGCATCAGGACCTCGCCGAGGTAGATGTTCCTTTGAAGGGGCTGCTGCTGCGCCTCCACCCCCTCGTAGACCTTGCGCAGGTCCACGTTGTCCCGGGCGAGCATGGCCCTCCCCTCCCGCAACCGCGTTTCGATGACCGTGATCTGCCGCGTGACCGGCTCATACTTGACCGCGATCCTGTTGAGGGCTCGCGCCACCGGGTTGTGACGGCTGCCGATGAGCGGGATTCTTCTGGCTATGCGGCCCAACAGGCCCTTTCCGGCGGCCTCATGGGGGTTGATCTGGTCGAGCGTCATACGCAGGTCCCTCAAGCCGTTGGCGATGTCGCGGCTGGTGCCGCCGGCGCTGAGGAAATCCGCCATACGCGCTTTGAGGAGGTTGAGATGTTCGGCGGCGTTGCGCTGCTCCTGAACTCCCACATGGGTGACGTTGTCTAGATAAGCAAGCTCCTTTCCACCCGTAGCCTCGCCGAGCTGGCCGACCAGTTCGGCAGCCTGCTGCTCGATTAGCTGGGCATCCTCTCCGCGCATGCCCTTGGGCGGCGCTGGCCGATCGGTCTCTGTGGGAACCAGGCCCGCGGGTTCGAATTCATTGCTCTGCTCGTGCTGGGCCTCACCCTCGTTGTGGTCCTGCTGTCCAATCATGATGACTCCTCCTTTGTTGTTATCCTGTCCTCGAATTTCTCCCTCAGTACCCGAGCCGCTTGAGTTCGTCTTGCACCTCCTTTACTTGCTGAAGGGTTCCCTGAAGGGCTCTAACCACGGCATCCACGCTGGTTTCCGTGCCACTGGCCCCGATCGATGCCAGCTCGACACGGGTGCCGGTGGAGTGATGTTTCGCAACGGGCCGCCTGGTGCAGGAGCTGGCCTGTCTGGAGGTCGAGGTGATCGAGTAACGCGAGACGCTCGCGGTAGGAGGTCAGCCTGTCCTCGTTCAGCAGCACCCAGGCTGACTCGGTTTCGTCGGCCTTTCCGGCCGCCATCTCTTGCTCTACGTGGTCGATTCCCTGTTCCAGCTCGTCTCTTCCAGGCGCGCTGCTGGCCCGGACTAGGTCCAGTGCGTCGACCAGCACTTCGAGACCCCGGCGATAGGTCTCTCGTGCCAAAGCGGGAACATCCGCTAGGAGCAGAGGGTCGGTGTCAGCGTGACGCCTCAACACCGGCTGCAACCAGTGGTACTCGGGTGGAGGTTACGTCAATAGGTGTGTAAACGACATCAGGCGGCGACCTTCTCAGCCGTTGATTCAATGGCGATTCCATCCGCATACTGTGCGCCGAGATAGACGTCTTCGATCAACTCAGGGGCCTTCAGACGCCTGAAGCGCTGTTCGGCGACCATCAACATTTTCCAGATCACCGCTATCGCCCGATCGACCCTCTTGTAGCGCTTGGCGGCATCGGTCCGAAGCCTGAGGGCCGCGAAGGGTGATTCTACCGGGTTCGTCGTGCGAAGGTGCCCCCAGTGCTCCTTTGGGAAGTCATAGAAGGTGACCATGCGGTCCCAGTCCCGCTCCAAGGCCTCTGAGGCCGCCTCGTAGGAATGGTCGCCGCACCACCTGGTGAACACCGTCCTGAGCCGCTCAGCCTCTGTCCGAGTCGGCGCGTAGGGGATAGTACGCAGCATGAGCTTGGCCTGGTCCTGTTGTCGCTTTGGAAGCTTGGCGAGCACGTTTACGATCTTGTGGTTCCAGCAGCGTTGCTCTGCCGCCTGCGGATAGACGTTGCGCAGAGCTCCCCAGATGCCCAGGTGTCCGTCCCCAACCACCAGCCTCGGGCACTCCAGCCCGCGGCGCCTCATGTCCCTGAGCACATCGGACCAGTTCTCTGTGGACTCCCTGTATCCGGGAACAGCGCTCACCACCACCTTGCTCCCGTCGCTCAGGGCCGCCACCACCACCAGTACTGCCGCCTTCTCCTTCTCAAGACCAGCCTTGACGTAGACTCCATCCACCCACATGTAGACCACTTCCAGGTCATCTAGGGGCCGGCTGCGCCATTGGGCAAGCTCATCGTTCCACTTGGACTTCAACCGGGCCACCGTGCTCGCCGATACCGGTGCGTCCTCTCCCAGCAGCCCCCGCAAAGCCAGATCGAAGTCGCCTTCGGATAGACCGTGCAGGTACAGCTCGGGGATCAACTCAGCAACCTTCCTGGTCCTGTTGACGAACAGCGGCAGCAGCCGGCTCTCGAACTGCTCCTCGGTATCGCGGACTCGCGGCCGCCTCAGCTGTATCGTTCCCGAACTCAGCGTAAGCCTCCGGGCTCTGCCGTATCCGTTCCGATAGCCGGTATCGTTGTCCGAGTCGGATCTGAGCGCCGACTTCGCCCTTCCCAGAAACGCCGTCACCTCCTCCTCCGGCAACTCCTGGATCAGCCTCTGGACCTGGCTTCGCACCCAATCCTCCAACTGCTCCCACTCCGGCCTTGACTCCGACCTACTCTCAGTGCTTTCCTTCCTCATGGGCGGTCTATCTCCTCTCTTGGGCCTCGAGCCCGTGTTGTTCAGAGAGAGGGTACACCGCCTGACTGTTTACACACTTTTTGAAGATACCTCCAAGCAGTTGAAGCTGACCAACGAGCCCGTCGCGCTACTTCTGGTCGACCAGCGGATGCCAGGCATGACTGGCGTCGACTTCCTCGGGGAAGCGATGTCACTGTATCCAGCCGCCAGGCGAGTGCTGCTGACCGCATACGCAGACACGGAAGTAGCGATTCGGGCAATTAACGAGGTGAAAACCCACTACCACTTGCTCAAACCATGGGACCCCCCTGAGCAAAACTTATACCCAGTCCTCTCAGACCTACTAGACGAATGGAGCGCTGGTTACCGGCCCGTGTTCGAGGGAATCCGCGTGATCGGGCACCGTTGGTCCCGCGCATCACACGAGGTCAAGAATTTTCTTGCCCGGAACCAAGTGCCCTACGAATGGCTTGATATCGAAGATCAGGATGCCGTTACGGGCCCGCTCGAAACTGCCGGTGCCGATGGTCGCGCCTTGCACGTGGTCATTTTCCCGGACGGCACCACCCTCGAGGCCCCGTCGACTCAACAGGTGGCCGAAAAGGCCGGCCTGAGGACCCAGGCCAGCAACCCTTTTTACGATCTCATCATCGTCGGCGCTGGACCCGCCGGCCTGGCCGCAGGCGTCTATGGCGGCTCTGAGGGACTGAACACCCTCCTCATTGAGCGGCAAGCGCCGGGTGGTCAAGCAGGTGAAAGTTCCCGTATAGAGAACTACCTAGGATTCCCCGCGGGCTTATCAGGTGCCGACCTTGCCAGGCGAGCCGTCACCCAAGTAAAGCGATTTGGTGTCGAAGTCCTTTTAAGCCAAGAGGTGATCGGGATTCGGCTCTGAGGGACTGAACACCCTCCTCATTGAGCGGCAAGCGCCGGGTGGTCAAGCAGGTGAAAGTTCCCGTATAGAGAACTACCTAGGATTCCCCGCGGGCTTATCAGGTGCCGACCTTGCCAGGCGAGCCGTCACCCAAGTAAAGCGATTTGGTGTCGAAGTCCTTTTAAGCCAAGAGGTGATCGGGATTCGCACGAAGGAGCACTACCGAGGGGTGGCTCTCGGCGATGGGACCGCGCTTGACTGTCACGCGTTGGTCATTACATCCGGCGTATCGTACCGGAAGCTCGATGTTCCAGGTTGCGAGGAATTGACGGGGGCTGGAATCTACTACGGTGCAGCCATGACCGAGGGGGAGTCCGTAAAGGGAGAGAACGCGTACATCGTGGGAGGGGCGAACTCCGCTGGCCAAGCGGCCATGTACTTCTCTCGCTTCGCTAAGAATGTGAGCATCCTCGTGCGCGAAAATTCAATCGAGCAAGGGATGTCTGCCTACCTTGTGGATCAGATTCGTGCTTCTGGCGGAATAACGGTTATGACGGAGACAGAGGTAGCGGAGGCACACGGGGACGGCCATTTGGAAGCACTCACGCTCAAGCATGCGCCAGAGGGAACCGAGAAGGTGCCGACGCGAGCTGTGTTTATCTTCATCGGCGCCGTGCCTCACACAGGTTGGATCGGCGGAGTGATCGAGCGCGATCGTCATGGGTTCATCATGTCCGGCTTTGATATGAGCGGCAAGAATCGTCCAAACAATTGGCCCCTCGAACGTGATCCCTTCCCACTCGAGACGAGCTTGCCGGGGGTCTTCGTCGCAGGGGACGTCCGGCATGGTTCTATCAAGCGGGTCGCCTCAGCGGTAGGAGAAGGCGCGATGGCCGTCTCCTTCGTCCTTCGGTACCTGTCCAAGGTTGGAGGGTCGCAAACCTAGGGATGCAGGCTGAACACCCGCCGCGGTCGAGGGGGCTGACGGCCGGACCTGAGCGGCGCGAACGGTCAGCTCTGCTCCAGCGGCAAGGTTACCCAGAACCGGGTTTCACCGGGGCGCGACTCGAATTCGATCTGACCCCCGAGGGCTTCGATCGTTCGCCTGGAGATGTCCAGCCCTAACCCTGTGCCTTGACCTTGGCCTCGGGTTGTGAAGAACGGCTCGAATATCCTGGCTTTTACGCTATCCTGGATGCCCACTCCGTTGTCGATGACCTCGACGATGATCCGGTCTTGGTTACGGAATGTCCTTACTATAATCGTTCCTTTGTCACCGCCTCCTTTTTCGTGAACCGCTTCGATGGCATTGTCGACAAGATTGGTCCACACCTGACTCAGGCCAGCTCCCGCCACACGAATCATCGGCAACGTCCGATCGAACTCTCGCTGTACCGTGATTTCCTGCAACCGGAATCCCAGAATCGTCAAGGTCTGATCGATGCCCTCGTGGATATCGACCTCGTGCTTGGGCACTTGGTCCATGAATGTGTAGCCCTTGACCGCAGACACGAGGTCCGAGATGCGGCCGGTCGCGCTTGAGACCACAGCCCCGAGCTCGAAAACGACCAAGGAGTGGGTGAGAAAGCTGACCACCATTGCCAGCCCCTGTGGAAATTCTTCAGCGAGACGGTCAAGGTCGACTACACCGACGCCGCCGTCCACCAGCGCGGCCGACAGACGCCAGGGCTCGGCTAACCCGTGAGATTCTAGCCAATCCGTCAGGTCATCCTCGCGGTGACTCCTGATCATTGGGTCGAGGTGTTCTACGTCGACCTGACGTACGCGCCAGCTTTGCTCGGTTCGTTCGAGCGCCTCCCAGCCGTTGGCGTCCAGGTAGCGGTGGAGAGCCATGCTGGTGGCGTGCATCCGTCGCACTGTGTCGGGGAGGTCCGCAGCCGCTCTCTTCGCCGCCGCCGCTGGGTTGTTGAGCTCGTGAGCAAGCCCTGCGGCCAGTTTGCCCAGCGCAGCCAATTTCTCCTGCTGGCGAAGTGCGACTTCCCGCTCGAGCTCCTCAGCCTCGCGCCTGAGATCGGTAACGTCGGTCCCATAGATGCCACCGACTTCGAGGTTCCGGATCCCACGTATGGCGAAGTCGTAGAGCCTATCGTCGAGCCGATCGGAGACGGTCAGCTGTCGGCCTTCGTGGATGGTGCTTTCGATGTCGAGCCCGGACAGTGCGGGGGTCAACTCGGTAACGTTGGCACCTCGGTTGACCTTGGGCCCCCAAAGAGTAAACGCCGCGAAATTCGCCGAAAGGATGCGACCAGCGGGATCGAACTGAATCACCGGCCCCGGGTGCAGCTCCGGTACCACTGGGATGTCGCCACTGGGGTCTTCCCCTTCTTCACGGTTCATGGTTCACAGTGCTTTCTTAATAGCAAAGTTCGGAGGGCCGGCGGTTGAGGCGAACGTGGCGCGCTTCCGGCTAGCCAGACGTCGCTGGTAGCGAACCAGAGGTTAACGGCGGCGTTCGCGCCGGTCAACTTCACGACCAGCAGATGAAAGCCTGATCGAACCCCGCCGGGTGCACACGCGAGCTGAGCCCACGTAGTCGACGGCGAGCTAAGTCGTAACGCACGGCCGGCGGATGGTACTCTGCTGCCTGGCCGGGCCATGGCCAGCATCTGGCCGAAGCGCGGTCCTAATGCGTCAGGAGATGTTTGGTGGTCAACCAGCCCCGAGGGCGTCAGAGACATCCGCATATCCGGCCTTGGGTGGTAGACTAGTAAATGGCTCGCATCCCACGAGCGAAGCCCGTACGTAACTGGCCGACCTCATTGGAGCCTGCTGGGCTTGGCAGTAGTGCCTGGACGGTCTAGCCAGCCGGAATGGCACCTGAGTTTAGGGCCATAACCCGTTGAGCCCCATGTTGATGGAGGGTGGGAATGACAGAAAAAATTTCACTTTCATGCACGGACATGGGCATTGCTTGGTGCGAAGCGGTACTGTACGCGAACTCCGAGGACGAGTTGATTGACGAGGCCGTCCGCCACGGCAAGGAGCACTGGGGCGTCTCGGAGGAGATGATTCGGAGCCCCGAATTCCTATTTCACATTCGGGACAAGATGCGAGTGCGCGAGTAGCACCGCTTGGGAAATCTGCGACTCCACACACGGCCGGCGGGTTCCTACTGACGAATCGCTGCCCGTGTTCCTGATATAGGTCGACTCTCCACCACGAACACCGAGGCATGCCAGTGCTACAATTGCCCCGTGTCGTCGTATTGGCCAACAATCACGCTCATCATTGCCGGATTATTGACGGCCTGTACCCAAGCTGAATCTACGGCTACTCCAACATCGCCGCCGACGCTAACAGCGACTCCTACGGTTCTCGTCACTCCGATGTCTACGTCTACGCCGACCTCAACGGCTACCCATGCGCCTACTCCGACTGCTACGAACACCCCTACCGATACGCCTAGCTTCACGGCGACGCAAGCGTTCACCCCGACACCTACTCCGACTTCGCCGCCCGTGGACCTTCCCGAGTCACAATTAGACATTTCATACGGGTCTCATGAGCGACAAAGGCTCGATGTGTTCACGAGAGAGGGTTTCAGGGATGCCCCCATCATGATTTCGGTACATGGCGGCGGATGGCGGGCAGGCAACAAAGAGACCCGGCACCAGTACGTGGAATTCTTTAACGACCTTGGGTTTGTCGTAGTCACGCCGAACTATCGGCTGGTCACGGAAGATGGACAGCACACCTTTCCCACGCCGATTAATGATGTTGGTTGTGCAGTCGTCTGGATTAAACGCAACGCCGCCACCTACGGCGCCGATGGTTCCACCGTGTTCATTAGTGGCAATTCTGCTGGCGCACATATCGGCGGGATGCTTGCCTACAACAGTGAACGAAACTGGCTGGAGGAGTGCAGCATTCAGGATGAAATGCTCACGTTTAAGGGATTCATTGGGACAAGCGGGGTCTATGATTTTGGCGACACAACACGGGAGCTCTTTCACGTAGGGTGGCTGTTAAGAGACGTGCTTGGCCTGGAAGTGTGTACCCAGGAAGAGTGCGCTTGGAAGGCAGCAGACCCAGGCCCTTTGGTGGAGGCGAGTCCTCTTACTTTCGTGTCGTCGAACGATCCACCGGCGCTACTTGCGACGGGAGAGGACGATTGCTTCATCAATCTTCTCGACCGCACGACGAGGCATTGCACTGCGACTACCGTCAGGATGGCTGATGCCTTAAGTGAGGTAGGAATCTACAACCAACTAGTTGTTTTCCCAGGGTACGGCCACGGTGGATATCAGGAACTATTCTATGCTGGCCAAGAGATCGTCGATTTTTTGCACCTTCTAGTGGGGCCCTGATGGCCCCAAAACGATTTCCTTTTGGTAACGCCAGGACCAGGCGCCAGTGGCGAGGGAAATGAGCCTGTTTGACTAGCTCCCCTTTTGGAGCTCGCTGGCTGGACGATCAGTAATAGTGTCCAGGGACATCGTTAGGCTCTTAGCTCGACCTGGTCCATGACGAACGGGGCGGCACCAAGGACGAGCTCAAACGGAGACTTGGGCTTGATACGCACGACTGCCCTAGGCTTCCGCGACCGATTTCCTCGTTGGCTGAGAGAAGAAAGGGTTAGAATGGCCGCGCGCACACCGCAGGTGGCGGACGGCTTGGGGTCGTCCGAGGCGGCAACGCATCGCGTGCCCCCCAACCTTTTCCATAGGAGCGGACATGGAGCGCATCTCCTTTGAGAAGCTGACTCTGCCCAACGGACTTCAGGTCATCTTGCATCAGGACAGGTCCCACCCCCTGGTGTCGGTCAACGTCTGGTACCACGTCGGTTCCAAGGATGAAGCGCCGGGTCGGACGGGGTTGGCCCACCTCTTCGAACACCTGATGTTCGAGGGATCCAAGCACCATAACAGCAGCCACTTTGAGCCGCTCCAACAGGTTGGGGCCAGCCTCAATGGTTCCACCACCACGGACCGCACCAACTATTGGGAGAATGTTCCTTCCAACTACCTGGAACTGGCCCTGTGGCTGGAGGCGGACCGCATGGGGTTCCTGCTGGACGCCCTCGACCAACGTAGGCTGGACATCCAACGGGACGTGGTGAAGAACGAGCGTCGGCAGAGCTATGAGAACCGTCCCTACGGGTTGGCCAGCCTCGAACTGGGGAGAGCAACCTACCCTAACCCACATCCCTACCACTGGCCGGTCATCGGTTACATGGAGGACCTGGACGCCGCGACCCTCGAGGACGCCCACGCCTTTCACCGGCGGTACTATGTCCCCTCCAACGCCAGCCTGGCGATTGCGGGTGATTTCGATATCGCGGTGGCCCGAGGACTGGTGGAGCGCTACTTCGCCGACCTCCCGGGGGGAGACGCCCTCCCCAAACAGGCTCCGAGGGAGTCGCCGCTCCAGGGCCCGGTCAACCTCACGCTCTATGATCGGGTCACCCTGGCTCGCTCCTATCTGGTCTGGCCCAGCGTGCCCCGGTTCCATCGTGATGAGGCCGCCCTTTCGATCCTCGCCTCCATTCTTGGGGATGGCAAGAGCTCGCGGCTGTATGAACGGCTGGTGTACGAGGGCCGCATGGCCCAGAGCGTAAATGCGTACAGCGGGACGGCGGAGTTGGCGGGAGACTTCGAGATTGAAGCGACCGTCGCCCTCGGCCACAACCCGGACAAGGTTGCGGAGGAAGCCCAGTCCGTCATCGAAGGCCTGCGCCACGAACCACCTTCCGAGGAGGAGATGGTGCGGGCCAGGAATCGAATCGAGTGGAGGCATGTCCGTCAGATCGCCAACGTGGGGGGCTTCGGCGGCAGGGCCAATCGTCTCAACGGCTTCAACGTCTTCGCAGGGGACCCGGACCTGGTGAATACGGACATCGATCGGTTTCTGGCGGTTGAGGCTAAAGAAGTTTGGCGGGTCGCTAACGAGTACCTCAACGATCGCCAGGTTCGGCTCATGGTGCTGCCGAAACCTGCTCAGGCTCGAGTAACGGAGCCACTGGACCGGACGGTCCAACCGTCACCGGGGACGGCACCCTCCTTCACGCCGCCGATCGTTCAACGGGAGCGGCTGGCGAACGGTGTCGAGGTCATGGTGGTAGCGAAGCGGGGCCTTCCTGCGGTGGCCTTCGGCATGTTCCTCCCGACGGGCGGGGCTGCGGACCCCACCTCCTTGCCGGGGCTCGCATCAATGACCGGCACCATGCTCCAGGAAGGGACTAAAAACCGCTCCAGTCGGCAGATCGCCAGCGAGATCGAGTTCATTGGCAGTCAGCTCTCGGTGGAGACCGGTCGGGAGCAGACTGCCCTGGAGATGGCTACGTTAACCCGGGAGTGGCCTCGGGCCTTAGACTTGGTGGCCGACCTGCTGCAGAATCCAACGTTTCCCGACAATGAGTTCGCAAGGGTGCGGACCCGTCGCCTCGGGGAGCTGCGGCGCCTGCGAGACGACCCCACCGCTCTGGCAGGACGCGAGTCCACGGCGCTGCTCTACGGGAAGGACAGCGCGTACGGTCATCCCATCTCCGGGACAGAGGCGTCCGTGGAGGCCATGACCAGCGACGAGATACGTAGTCACTTCCAAGGAAGCTTTGGGCCATCGGGAGCCGTCTTGGCGGTGGTGGGTGACGTCTCCCTGGAGGGCGTAGTGGAGCTGGCGGAAAGGTCCTTCGGAGGCTGGATTGAATCTCGCCCGCAGAGCGGCGGGCGGGGTATCGAGGACCACACGAGGCCAAATACCACGACGATCTACCTGCTGGACAAGGCGGGGGCCGCCCAGTCGGTAATCCGGGCAGGGTTGCTGGGGGTGCCGCGGGACCATCCAGACTACTTTCCCCTCGTCGTCCTGGACCACGTATTTGGAGGCCAGTTCACCGCGCGCCTCAACATGAACCTGCGACAGGACAAAGGATATAGCTACGGCTACCGCTCAGGGATCGATTGGTACAGGGGCTCGTCGCTATTGGTCGCGGGCGGTGCGGTCGAGACGGCGGTTACAGCGCCGGCGGTGAAGGAAACCCTCCGAGAGTTCGAGGCCATCCAGGGCAGCCGGCCGATTACCCAGAAGGAGTTCAAGGCAGCCAAAGCAGCCCTCCTCCGGCAGTTTCCTTCAACCTTCGAAACACCCTGGCAAGTGTTGCGCCATCTGGCGCCCATAGTCCAGTTCGGACTGCCAGACGACTATCCGGCGACCTACCCCTCCAATGTCGAAGCGGTGTCGCTGGCCAACGTGAGGCGGGCGGCCGCCGAGCACGTGGACCACCGCCGCCTGACGGTGATGGTCGTGGGAGACCGATCGGTCGTCGAGCCCGGGCTTCGAGACCTGGGGCTTCCGTTGGTCACGATGGACAGTGAAGGCCGTGTGACGGCTGGGTAGCGTGCACCGCATGTGACTCGATGGAGGTCTGAGTCTGCACGAACTGGCATCAGCAGTCATCTCGGCCTTGAAGCAGTCACAGATAATTCGCTAGGGCTAGTCCAGCAACACACCATTGAGGGTTGCAACTAGCTTTAGCTAGCTTGGGATCGATCGACTGCGCTGGGTGGTATGACCTCCCACGAGCGGCGGGAATACATGTCACAGCAAGAGCATCGAAGCACTACCGACCTTCTGGAACCCGTATAGCTCTATGGTGACCGTCATGAGCACCTGTCGATTCAAGATGCTAGTGATGCTCGAGCAAAAGGAAGTTGTTTGACAGATGTGGCCAGGCAATGCCCGCGGCCCGGACCGCGCGAGGGAGCAACTCAAGGCTGATCGGAGAGGTAAGACGGAGGGCGCTCCAGATGGGGCCCCCAACTAAGGCTGGGTCGCGCCGCTTCAGTGTGGGCAGGCGGCGCACGAAATTCACCAACTCGACGGTCACCTCCATTCTCGCGTAACCCCGGTTGCGTATGACTGCCCGCACGCGCAGCCCCGCCTCGGCGGCGATCGCTGCGTACTCCTCGGCTGAGCGATATGCAACGTGGTACTCGCCGGTCTTCACCTCAACACGCCGTCGCGCACTGGACTCCCGCAAGATGATCCGGCCATCGGGGACAACCTCCGCTACTCGCGCGAGCAGCCGAACGGCATCGTCGCGATTGAGGTACATGAGCAGCCCGCCGAAGAAAGCACCCTGGAATTGGCCCTCGATTGGCACCTCGAGACAGTCCCCTTCGATGAGCTCAACGTTAGGCATCCCTTGCAGCCGTTCACGAGCGGCAGCGATCATTTTGGCGCTTTGTTCGATTCCCACGACACGGCGATAGCGTTGAGCGAAGAGCGCCGTCCACGCACCGCTTCCGCAGCCGATGTCCAGCACCGCAGACTCTGCGTCTAGGTCCGCGAACCAGCGCTCAACCACCTCCCGTTCTAGGGTGAATCGATCGTCCACGCAGCTCTGGGGCAGGCCCTGCTCATGCGCCATGTAGGAGGCAGCAGCAGCGGTGACGGCAGCGCGGTCCCAATACCGACGCACCTCCTCATAATCCAAGCGTTGGTCCATTGAGCTCACCTTTCCTCCTAGACGTTATACTTATGGTCACATTACACCGTCTGGACTTGACCTCCGATGATTTACCGCCTGATGAGTCCGCGCAGTACATACGCAAGCCGGCCATCGGCCGGGGTCTGGACGGTGCTCGATTAGTGCCCCGCACGAGAGCGTAGGTAGGCCGGTACCTGAGCAACAAGCCCCGGCCGCACGACGGCCAATTATAGGCCTCCTGCTCGATGTCGCGAACCTACTCACGCTTGCCGGCCTCCTCAGCAGCACCTTCGCTATCACCTTCGCGATGAGGGGAGATTTCGCGGCGGCGGCGATTGGGCTCGTCTTCGCGTTCTTCTTCGATGGAATCGATGGCCCGGTGTCCAAGCGCCTCTCCGGGCGGACCGACGACGATCACGCCTTTGGGGCCAATCTCGATTCGCTCGTGGACATGGTCGGCGCCGGAGTTACCCTCGCGGTCGTGCTCCTGGCATACGGCGAGTTTGGGGTGGCATACATACCAGGAGCTTTCGCTCTCGTCGGCGCCGCGGCGTTGCGGCTTAGCTACTTCAATGTCCGCGGATTGGACAAGGGCAAGACCCGCTACGTTGGTTTGCCCACCGACCAGGCGATCATCGCCTTCGCCGCCGTCATGCTGCTGGATGCCCCGCTCGATCGCGAGCTCTTCCAGGTCGTCCTCTATGGCAGCGCTATGGCCCTCGTCGTGCTGATGGTCAGCTCGCTGCGTATTCCAAAGCTCACCGGAGCCTCCTTCTATGCCCTCAACGGTGTCGCCTTCGCGATCGCGGCCTTGCACGCGGTGCGTTTGGTCGCTTGATGGCCGGCGAAGGCTGCGTCAGCCCCTGCTAACGGTTGATGGCTACACCCGGTGGTGGTGATGGTAAGGCCATGTGGCACAAGGCCCTGTGTGACGTCGACAGAGCCGACATCGCACAGCCAGGAAACGTACTCAGCGTACTCAGCGTACTCATTGCCCTGACAGTCGCCTCCATCAGGATTGAAAGCGGCGATCAGGTAGTGGCCGGTGATGGTGTTCAGGAACTGACGTTTCGGCGAGACGCCGGCCAAAAGCGTATCCTCTCGGGGTCTTCAATGTCTTCCTCGGTATCGATTTCAGCCCACGCGCGAGGGCCGGCACGCAAGAAGTGAAGACGTATTGCGTCTGTCGCGATATCGCTACCTCGTAATAATGGTCGGTCAGACCCAGGGGGACGTACGCACTGATGCCCGCCCTCAGTTCGTCGCTGCCGGCCTGGTAGGAGAACGTGTAGATGCACACGGTCTTAAGGGCGGGCCCATAATCGAAGCCACTGTACACCAGCCCATCGGGGAGGAGAGAGGCATCGCGCGCTACCAGTCTTTCGGCTGAAGCCGTGCGCGACACTGAAAACGGGGTTGCCCTAGCTGGTAGAATAGCTGGCCAGTCGATAGGACAGGAAACTTGCTACCCGGAGTTGTGCCATAACCACAGGACCCAAATTGACAACCAGGGAACGTCGGGCGGCGCTAGGCGCAAGCATTGCCGATCGGGGGTTCCTGCGCATCATCGAGGCGCACAATGGCCTGAGTGGCCTTGTGGGGGAAGCGGCTGTGGTCGACCGTGACGGTCGGCTGATAAGCTTTGACGGCTTGTGGGAGAGCAGTCTCACGGATTCCGCCTCCAAGGGCCTGCCGGACGCGTCCATTGTCGGTTTCGACTCGCGTATCCACACCATCGATGAGATCCTTCACGTCACTGAGAAGCCGATGATTGTCGACGGCGACACCGGCGGTGACCCAGGCAGCTTTACCTACCTTGTCCGGCATCTCGAACGGATCGGTGTCTCTGCGGTCGTCATTGAGGACAAGAGGTTCCCAAAACGCAACAGCCTGGTCAAGAACGCCAGTCAGGACCTGGAGGAGCCAAAGCTCTTCGCCCAGAAGATCGAGGCGGGCATCCAGGCGCGGGCGAGCGAGGACTTTCTGATCATCGCCCGGCTGGAGAGCCTGATCGCAGGGGCTGGGCTGGAGGACGCCCTTGCACGGGCCGAGCAATACATCCTGGCAGGGGCGGACGGTATCATGATCCACTCCAACAAAGGTGAGCCAGATGAGGTCTTCGCCTTTGCTGAGGCCTATGGCCCCCTCTGTCAGCGCCTGGGTCGTCGGCCCCTGTTGATGTGTATTCCCACGACGTACAACCAGGTCACCGACGAGGAGTTTGCCTCCCGCGGCTTCAACATCGTCATTTACGCCAACCACTTGCTGCGCGCTGCCCAAAAAGCGATGGCCGACACTGCCGAGCAGATCCTGTCCACCGGCTCCACCAGCGCGGTCGAGCCCGACCTGGCCTCTTTGCAGGAACTCTTCGCCGTGGTGGGTTACGACCGGCTTATCGCTCACGAACAGGCGCTCGTGAAGGCGCGCTCACTCACTGTCATCATCCCAGCCGCAGGGCGCGACTTGACCTTTCCATCACCCAAGTCGCTGGTCCCGGTGGCAGGCAAGCCCGTCCTTGCCCACCAGATGCATGCGCTCCGGCGCGCCGGGGCACGGAGGGTCGTCGTTGTGCGGGGCTACAAGGGCGATCAATTCGCGACCTTCCCTGACGACCCGGACCTGGCCTTCGTCCAAAACCCACACTTCGACACCACGGGAGAGCTACACTCCCTCTTCCAAGCGCGGCAGGCTATGGCGGATGGTTTCTTAATGGTCTACTGCGACATTCTCTTCCACGAAGCGGTAATGGAGAGGCTTGTCACCAGTGGCAAAGACGTGGCCATCGCCATCGACAGCTCCTACCGCTATCACCGCAACGCAGGCGACAAGCGCCTCGACTTGGTCGCCTCGGCGGAAGGTGCCATGTCCCCTCTAGTTTCGCGGAACCTCCGCCCTGCCAACGTTCTCGCCATCAGGCAGATCGGACACGGCGTCCCGACCGAGGCGGCCACCCATGAGTTCATCGGCATGGTGTACTTCTCACCCGTAGGGACCGAGCAGTTGTGCGCCGTCTACGATCGCTGCGCAAGGCGGGCCGATGCACCGTTCCACGAGGCACCGGACTTCGCGCACGCAAGCGTTACCGACCTCCTCCAAGAGTTCATGGACTGCGGCGTCCCTGTGTATGGCCAGGAGGTCTACAAGGGGTGGATTGAGATTCATTCGCAGGAGGACGTCACTGCCGCGGAGTGCGACGTGGCACGATACCTATGAAGGCGTCGGTTTTTTGTGAAGCACTCAAGCGGCGTGCCATTACCTTCATCTCCGGCGTGCCGGATTCCACGATTGCTGGCCTTTTTCGCGAGGCGGAGTCTGACCCCGCCATCCGGTACGTACCCGCAGTACGGGAGGACGTGGCGCTCGGTGTTGCCAGTGCCGCGTACCTCACCGGGCGCCGAGGCGCCATCTTCATCCAGAACTCGGGCCTGGGCAATATTGTTAACAGCCTCACCTCGTTCAGCCTGATGTACCGGATCCCGTTGCTCATGGTCATTGGCTGGCGTGGCTATGGAGGCCCCCCCAATGATGCGCCGGAACACTGGATCATGGGCCCTAAAACCTGCGACTTTCTTGAACTAATGGGGGTCCCTTACGAGGTGCTGGAGCCAGAAAACCTCGACCTCATACTCGATCGGCTGTTGGTCACCATGGATACCGAGTCGGTCCCTGGCGCGCTACTCGTCCGACACGGAATCATCGATTGATTACTCGGCCACAGGCAATCACAGCTGTGCTGGAACGGGTGGCTCCCGAAGACGTGGTGGTCAGCACCACCGGGATGATCTCGCGAGAGCTTTTCGCAGTCTGCGAACGCCCGGCGAACTTCTACATGCTTGGGTCCATGGGACTCGCCTCTGCCCTGGGGCTCGGTCTCGCGCTCCTAGAGCCATCGCGGAGCGTGGTAGTGCTCGAAGGTGATGGCAGCGCGCTCATGACCATGGGGACACTCGCACTCATCGCCAGCGAGTCCCCGGGAAACCTCCTGCACGTCGTGCTCGACAACGAGGCGTACGAGTCTACGGGTGCTCAGCCTTCCATCAGCAGTGACATCGATCTTGCGCGTGTGGCACAGGTGGTCGGCTACCGAAACAGTGCGCGGATCGACAACCTGGAGGGGTTGCACACCGGGCTATCCGTCCATGAGCGTGAAGGTGGGCCGACACTGTTGCTGGTCAAGGTCGTTATCGCGCCGGTCGAGGGCCTGGCACGCGTGCCCCTCACGCCTGAGGAGATACGGGACCGTTTCAGCGCCGTGGTGCGGGAACCCACCTAGCGCCGGAGCCTTCTTCTGGGTCTCCCTGCTGTCAATAAGGGAGCTATGGTCACCAATTTAGTCTTTTGCATTGATGGGTTTGGACCGGAGTACCTGGCACAGTCACACATGCCGGTTCTCAGGCAGCTGGCACGCGCTGGTGTGGAGGTAACGGTTGACGCCGTTGTGCCCACCGTGACAAACGTCAACAACGTCTCCCTCGTCACGGGCAAGCTCCCACGCGACCACGGCATCACCGGCAACTTCTACCTGGACCGTCAGCAGGGAACTGAGCACTACATGGAAGCACCGGAACTGATCCTCGCGCCAACCCTCTTTGAGCGATGCCGTGCAGTAGGACAGCACACCGTCCTACTCACCGTCAAGGATAAGCTGCGTACCCTCATCGGAAGAGATGCGGATGTCGCGGTGTCGGCGGAACGCCCAGAGTCCTGGATCGTGGACCGCATCGGGCCGCCTCCTGACGTGTACTCCGTCGATGTAAGCCTCTGGCTGTTCAGAGCACTGCTGGAGATGCTCGAGCACGAGGGGCCGTTGGATTTCGCCTACCTGGCGACCAGCGACTACCCCATGCACACCTTCGCACCGGAAGATGCCGAGGCGCAGCGATACCTTTATGAGCTAGATGCACTGCTGGGACAGGTTACCAACGCAGGACGAGGGGAGATGTGTGTTGCCCTCACAGCGGACCATGGCATGAACGCCAAGGCGCGCGCCGTTGACCCTCAGAAGGTGCTGGCGACTGCCGGCATCGAATGTACGGCTATCCCCATCATCAAAGACCGTTACGTGGTGCACCACAGCAACCTCGGTGGCTCCGCTTACGTTTACGTCCCCAATGCCGATGCATTGGACGAGGCCATGGCCGTGTTACGGGAGACACCGGGCTTGGAGGCGGTGTTGCGAACCGACGAAGCCGCAGCGCGATTCGGTCTGCATCCCGACCGGATTGGTGACCTGATGCTCCTGGGCGAGAAGGACACCGTGTTCGGTACGCTGTATGGGCCCGTTGAGGAGACCTCCGTGCGCTCCCACGGCTCGTTACATGAGCAGCGGGTACCTCTTATCGCCAGTGGTCCCGGCGCGTCGGAGTTCCCGTTCGAACGGAATCTGGACGTTGTCCACTGGTTGCTCCCGGGAGGTGATGGGGACCATGGCTGAAACGACCGTCGTGTTGAGTGACAGCCCATGCTGATTCTCTCGCCCGGCCCAGCTAACATCACCGAGCGTGTCCGATTGGCCATGACCTTGCCGGACATCGGCCACCGGTCCTGCGAGTTCGCGGACCTGCTCCAAGCGTGCCGCCTGGGTATCCTCCAGGTGGCCGGCGTGCCGTCGGGCTACACCAGCGTGGTCCTTAACGGCTCCGGCACAACGGGCATCGAAAGTGCGATTACGGCACTGCCGGGGGCCACCCAAGGCATGCTGGTGCTGACAAACGGCCACTACGGTGAACGTGCCGTTGAGATCGCTCGGACCTACGGTTACGCGGCCGAGGTAGTCGATTTCGGCTGGACGGGATACCTGGACCTCGATCGGGTAGAACAAGCGATGAGGGCTACAACCGCCGACGTCGTCTACCTCGTGCACCACGAGACCACCACCGGCATGCTCAACCCCCTGGCCGAGACAGCACGGATGGCCAAGGCCCACGGGAAGTGGGTGGTCGTAGACGCGGTCAGCAGCATCGCGGGTGAGCAGATGGACTTGGAGGGCTGGGGCGTCGACCTGATCATCGGGTCGCCGCAGAAGTGCATCAGAGGCGTGCCGGGCGTCGCGTTCGTGGTTGTGTCCGACGCCATGCTCGCTATGCTCAAGAGGCGAACTCGCGTGGCCTACACCAACGATCTGGTGGAACACGCGATACGCGAGGAGGCCGGCGAGCCACCATTTACCCCTGCGGTGCAGGTGCTGTTCGCACTCCGCGAGGCGCTGCGCGAGACACTCGACGAAGGCGTTTCTCATCGTATAGAAGGTTATGCTGCTAAAGCGAAAGTATTGCGCGACGGGGTCGCGGAACTCGGCCTTGAGCTGCTGCTGCCGCGTGAGTGGTACTCCAACACCATGACCTCCATCGTGCTGCCCAGGGGCAAGACCTACGAATCGATGCACGACCCGCTGAAGCGGCGGGGCTACCTCATTTATAAAAGCCAGGGAACGCTGGCCGCTGCTACTTTCCGGATCGGCACGGTGGGGGTGATGACCGAAACGGACATACGCGGGCTGATCGAGGCAATACGGGAGGTGCTCTAGCCACGTGAATGTGATCGTTCTGGCCGCCGGAGTTGGGACTCGCCTTCGAGAAGTGACTCGCCTCCCGAAGTGCCTTCTGGTGGTGGGAGGCAGGTCACTGCTACACCGATACCTCGATGCGTTGACGCCTTACGCCTCGCGTATCGAAAACTTTGTTCTTGTCGTGGGACACGAGGCGCAGGCCATCGAGCGGCACGCCGCGGAACACCCCCTTGGCAGTCTGCTCCGAACCGTACACAACCCCGCTTATGAGCAAGGCAGTGTCCTGTCGGCATTCGCCGCTCGGGACTATTTCCAGCAGGATGTCCTGCTGATGGACGGTGACGTTTTCTTCACTCCGCCGCTGCTGGATAGGCTCATGGCCGCAGTCCAGAGAAACGCCTTGCTGGTGGATACCGCGTCCTCGAATACCGGCGAGGAGATCATGGCGGGCGCGAACCGCGGCAGGGTCACGGCGATTGCAAGAGGGATGTCCGGCTCGTTCGATACCTACGGCGAGTGGGTAGGCTTCCTCCGCATGGGTTCCGAGACCGCTTCCAGGTTCGGCGGTCTTCTCGCCCAGCGCGTCAACAACGGCCTCCAAACGGCCGGCTATGAGGACGTGCTCCAGCAGCTCGTCGATGAGGAGCGCTTTGGCATGGTGCTAGCGGATGGGTTGCCGTGGACCGAGATCGACTTCCCACAAGACCTGACCCGGGCGGAGAGGCTGGCCTCCGCAGGGCTGGTGGGGTAAAAGCGTCACCGAATACTGCGGGGGCTGGACCGGGTCATTAGGAGGGACGCATGGTACCTAACGCTGGCCATGACGCTGTAGGTCACATAAGTTCGTAACTTCCCCTTGCCTGGGGAACCACTGTAATTGCCAAGGTGCGACAGCTAATTCGTAACAGGCATTAGCATGATCAACGTAAGAGGGTTAGATCATGTCAAAGATTGAGCGATGGGGTGGGTTAGCAGCCCTGCTGAGTGGATTGCTGGGCTTCTTGTACTTTCCCTTCGACGCATCCTCCTTGTTCGCGGCCAGCGACGATACTGAATTTACTGGCCTCATACCATGGAGTGGTGTCTTCAGGGACATTGCGGGCCCGCTCCTCACGTTTGATTCTCCCGAAGACGTGCACAGAGTCTATGCCCGATTCGGGCTCTTCGTGATGCTTGGTTTCATTGCGGGCTTGGTGGCCCTTCATTCTCGCCAAGTGGGCGGCGCGGGCAGGCTTGAGCAATGGGGACATTACGTCGCCTTGGTTGGGATGGTGATCATCACTACGAGCTTGTTCGCCGATCAGTGGTTGGGGGAAGGGGACTGGACGTTCTTTGTCGAGATACCAGGGCTTTTGTTGGTGATGCCGGGCTTACCCTTAGTTGGCATTGCTGCGCTACGAGCGAGAGTCGTACCGCCTTTAGGAAGCTGGCTGCTCACATTCTCCGTTCCAGGGGCGTTAGTTTTCACGCTGCTCACCGGCCACCTTAGCGGTGGTCTCCTGGTGCTCGACCTGACATGGGTGGTTTTGGGCTATCATCTGTGGCGATCTGGTGTTACTTTGACGAAGTAGAGTTCTGGTTGGTAGGCTCCCAGATTCCGCTCGTGTCCACCGTGGAGAGTCGCAGTGGTTGGTTTAGCGCTCGTTGCCATTCCATTCTGCCAACTGCGAACACCCAGCTCATCTCGACAGACGGGATCCCACCTGGTCTCAGCGGAGAGAAATTGTTTGGCTTGGTGTTCATGGTAGAGTTCGACTCTCCCCCATCTAAGGTTACGTCAATAGGTGTGTAAACGACATCAGGCGGCGACCTTCTCAGCCGTTGATTCAATGGCGATTCCATCCGCATACTGTGCACCGAGATAGACGTCTTCGATCAACTCAGGGGCCTTCAGACGCCTGAAGCGCTGTTCGGCGACCATCAACATTTTCCAGATCACCGCTATCGCCCGATCGACCCTCTTGTAGCGCTTGGCGGCATCGGTCCGAAGCCTGAGGGCCGCGAAGGGTGATTCTACCGGGTTCGTCGTGCGAAGGTGCCCCCAGTGCTCCTTTGGGAAGTCATAGAAGGTGACCATGCGGTCCCAGTCCCGCTCCAAGGCCTCTGAGGCAGCCTCGTAGGAATGGTCGCCGCACCACCTGGTGAACACCGTCCTGAGCCGCTCAGCCTCTGTCCGAGCCGGCGCGTAGGGGATAGTACGCAGCATGAGCTTGGCCTGGTCCTGTTGTCGCTTTGGAAGCTTGGCGAGCACGTTTACGATCTTGTGGTTCCAGCAGCGTTGCTCTGCCGCCTGCGGATAGACGTTGCGCAGAGCTCCCCAGATGCCCAGGTGTCCGTCCCCAACCACCAGCCTCGGGCACTCCAGCCCGCGGCGCCTCATGTCCCTGAGCACATCGGACCAGTTCTCTGTGGACTCCCTGTATCCGGGAACAGCGCTCACCACCACCTTGCTCCCGTCGCTCAGGGCCGCCACCACCACCAGTACTGCCGCCTTCTCCTTCTCAAGACCAGCCTTGACGTAGACTCCATCCACCCACATGTAGACCACTTCCAGGTCATCTAGGGGCCGGCTGCGCCATTGGGCAAGCTCATCGTTCCACTTGGACTTCAACCGGGCCACCGTGCTCGCCGATACCGGTGCGTCCTCTCCCAGCAGCCCCCGCAAAGCCAGATCGAAGTCGCCTTCGGATAGACCGTGCAGGTACAGCTCGGGGATCAACTCAGCAACCTTCCTGGTCCTGTTGACGAACAGCGGCAGCAGCCGGCTCTCGAACTGCTCCTCGGTATCGCGGACTCGCGGCCGCCTCAGCTGTATCGTTCCCGAACTCAGCGTAAGCCTCCGGGCTCTGCCGTATCCGTTCCGATAGCCGGTATCGTTGTCCGAGTCGGATCTGAGCGCCGACTTCGCCCTTCCCAGAAACGCCGTCACCTCCTCCTCCGGCAACTCCTGGATCAGCCTCTGGACCTGGCTTCGCACCCAATCCTCCAACTGCTCCCACTCCGGCCTTGACTCCGACCTACTCTCAGTGCTTTCCTTCCTCATGGGCGGTCTATCTCCTCTCTTGGGCCTCGAGCCCGTGTTGTTCAGAGAGAGGGTACACCGCCTGACTGTTTACACGCTTTTTGAAGATACCTCGAACAGCGAGCCGAAGGTCTGCAAGAGGTATGCGTGTTATGCTTAGGTATCGGCTCGCCGCCGAATCAACAATCTTCATTAACGTAACTGACAACTATCATCGAACCGCGGAAGCAACTCGGCTCAGTGGAGTCAAGGAATGAATAGCCCTAGTGGAATTTGAACAATTTTCCCTCGACCAGCGTGTCATCTCCGGCATTGAGTCCGTTGGATACACTACACCCACCCCGATCCAGCAGCAGGCCATCCCAATTGTCCTCAAGGGTCGTGACCTGTTGGGCCTGGCGCAAACAGGCACCGGTAAAACCGCAGCCTTCATCCTGCCCATTCTGCACCGACTGAGCAGCAAGGCCGCATCGCGCAAGGTAAGCGCCCTTATCGTAGTGCCCACTCGCGAACTCGCCGAGCAAATCCATCAGGCCACCATCGCGCTAGGCAAACACACGAGGGTCCGCAGCCTATCCATTTATGGTGGAGTGAGCAAGGTCCCTCAGCTTGCGGGACTGCGGCGAGGCGCGGAGGTGGTCGTTGCTTGTCCCGGTCGCCTGCTGGACCATATCAACGATGGGGGGATCGACCTGTCTGGGGTCGATGTGCTGGTGCTGGACGAGGCCGACACCATGTGTGATATGGGCTTCCTGCCTGATATTCGCCGCATTCTCAGCCACCTACCGGCACAACGTCAGACGCTTCTATTCTCCGCCACCATGCCCGAAGATATCCGTAAGCTGGCAATCAGTATCCTCAACAACCCTGATGTGGTACAGGTTGACCCGATCGCGCCAGTTAAAACGGTCTCCCATGCCCTCTATCCAGTGCCCGATAGCCTTAAGAAAAAGCTGCTGTTGGCGATGCTGCGACAAACGCCGTCAGGACGCGCGCTGATCTTCACGCGCACCAAACATCGAGCACGCAACCTCGCGCTAGACCTGTCAAAGCTCAGCTACCGCGTTGCGGCGTTGCAAGGCAACCTGTCGCAGAACCGGCGGGATGAGGCGATGAACGGCTTCCGCTCTGGGAGGTACGACATCCTGGTGGCCACCGATATTGCTGCTCATGGTATTGATGTACCGGAAATCTCCCACGTTATCAACTTCGACATGCCCAATACCGCGGACGCCTACATCCACCGAATCGGACGCACTGGACGCGCCCTTCAAACTGGTGAGGCGTTCACACTGGCGGTAACGGCGGATGCTCCGATGGTTCGTGAAGTTGAAAAAGCGCTAGACGCCCGCATAGAGCGGCGTCGGTTACCCGAATTCAACTACGGCGACTTCACGCCGGAGGACCAATTTCCGCAGCACCGCCCGAACCAGACCCATCAGACCCCGCCACGTAGTAATAGTGGACAACACCGCGGCAGTCCATTGGGACAAGAGCCGCGCGCGACGAAGAGACCGTGGTGGCGATACGCCAAGAACAGGGCTGGTGCTCGGTGATGGTTCCGCGACGAGCTCGGTCTTCCAGGCTTACGCGGACGCGCAGCCTTCCTACCCGCCGCCACCGCATGGCCGCTCAGGTGCGGGACGTCACCGCCGCCTGCACCAGGTACTTTTCGTAGAAGGCCAAGACCTTCTGCCAGCCGTCCGCCGCCTGCTCCGGCCGGTGGGAAGGACGCTCCCAGCTGAAGAAGGCGTGGCCGGCACCGTCGTAGCGGTGGAATTCGTACTCCTTGCCGTGCTTTTTCAGCTCGGCTTCGGTCTTGTTCACCTGATCAACGTCTGGATTGCCGTCGTCGTTTCCGAATATTCCGAGAAGCGGACACCTCAGGTCCGCCGTCATGTCGATCACCGCCTGTGGCTGGTTCGGCGTGAGGGCTTCCGGTGGGACGACGACGTTGCCGCCCCAGCAATCGACCGCGGCGTCGACGTCGAGCCGGCAGCCGACCATGTAGGCGACGCGGCCGCCGGAGCAGAAGCCGATGACGCCGATTCTGCCGACCTCGTACTCGCGTGAGCGCAGGTAGTCGAGCCCAGCCTGGAGGTCGCCAAGCATCTCTTCGTCGCTCAGCCCTCCGCGCTCCCGGATGTACTGCATCCGCTGGTCGCGAGGCAGGTCGACGGACACGCGCTCCTGGACGTTGGGGCAGATAGCAGCGTAACCGTTGTGGGCGAAGCGCCGCGTGACCTCGAAGCTCCACTCGTCCCATCCGGGCAGGTGGTGCACGACAAGCACACCGGGGAACGGGCCGTCACCCGCCGGGCGGGCGACGTAAGCGCGGATGGGAAGTCCTCCATGGAGGTATCTTCAAAAAGTGTGTAAACAGTCAGGCGGTGTACCCTCTCTCTGAACAACACGGGCTCGAGGCCCAAGAGAGGAGATAGACCGCCCATGAGGAAGGAAAGCACTGAGAGTAGGTCGGAGTCAAGGCCGGAGTGGGAGCAGTTGGAGGATTGGGTGCGAAGCCAGGTCCAGAGGCTGATCCAGGAGTTGCTGGAGGAGGAGGTGACGGCGTTTCTGGGAAGGGCGAAGTCGGCGCTCAGATCCGACTCGGACAACGATACCGGCTATCGGAACGGATACGGCAGAGCCCGGAGGCTTACGCTGAGTTCGGGAACGATACAGCTGAGGCGGCCGCGAGTCCGCGATACCGAGGAGCAGTTCGAGAGCCGGCTGCTGCCGCTGTTCGTCAACAGGACCAGGAAGGTTGCTGAGTTGATCCCCGAGCTGTACCTGCACGGTCTATCCGAAGGCGACTTCGATCTGGCTTTGCGGGGGCTGCTGGGAGAGGACGCACCGGTATCGGCGAGCACGGTGGCCCGGTTGAAGTCCAAGTGGAACGATGAGCTTGCCCAATGGCGCAGCCGGCCCCTAGATGACCTGGAAGTGGTCTACATGTGGGTGGATGGAGTCTACGTCAAGGCTGGTCTTGAGAAGGAGAAGGCGGCAGTACTGGTGGTGGTGAGCGCTGTTCCCGGATACAGGGAGTCCACAGAGAACTGGTCCGATGTGCTCAGGGACATGAGGCGCCGCGGGCTGGAGTGCCCGAGGCTGGTGGTTGGGGACGGACACCTGGGCATCTGGGGAGCTCTGCGCAACGTCTATCCGCAGGCGGCAGAGCAACGCTGCTGGAACCACAAGATCGTAAACGTGCTCGCCAAGCTTCCAAAGCGACAACAGGACCAGGCCAAGCTCATGCTGCGTACTATCCCCTACGCGCCGACTCGGACAGAGGCTGAGCGGCTCAGGACGGTGTTCACCAGGTGGTGCGGCGACCATTCCTACGAGGCGGCCTCAGAGGCCTTGGAGCGGGACTGGGACCGCATGGTCACCTTCTATGACTTCCCAAAGGAGCACTGGGGGCACCTTCGCACGACGAACCCGGTAGAATCACCCTTCGCGGCCCTCAGGCTTCGGACCGATGCCGCCAAGCGCTACAAGAGGGTCGATCGGGCGATAGCGGTGATCTGGAAAATGTTGATGGTCGCCGAACAGCGCTTCAGGCGTCTGAAGGCCCCTGAGTTGATCGAAGACGTCTATCTCGGCGCACAGTATGCGGATGGAATCGCCATTGAATCAACGGCTGAGAAGGTCGCCGCCTGATGTCGTTTACACACCTATTGACGTAACCTCGCACCCGATGGGCTCGTATGCGTAGCCGGGTCTGCCCGGCTCTTGTACAGTGGCAACATGGAAAGGTGTCCCAAGGCCTCGCGCCCAGGCATTTCTCCTGGCACCGGCGGCCCCCGGCGTGGCCCAGCCGCTGGCGCTCCGGGGATTAGGCGGGCACAGCCCGAAGAAGCTGGGCTGCTTACGGCGCTGGCCATGCGGTCCAAGGCGTCTTGGGGGTACGACCAAGCGTTCATGGCCGCATGCGAACAGGAGCTAACCGTATCGCCCGAGCAGGTGCTGCGATGCCCGACGTACGTCTTGGTGGAGCGTGACCAGGTGCGGGGGTTTTATCTGCTGGAGCGAACGGATAGCGCGGTAGTCGAGCTTGGGCACCTGTTCATCGAGCCAACGGCGATTGGGCGAGGATATGGCACATCGCTCATGGCCCATGCCATCGCCACGGCAGCGGCGGCGGGGTATCGGTCGATGCTCATTCAAGCCGACTCAAACGCTGCCGGCTTCTATCGCCGTTTCGGCGTGGTGGTCATCGGGACCAGGCCTTCGGACAGCATCCCCAGGCGCGATCTGCCGCTTCTCGAGCTCCGCTTTCCGGTGCTAAAGCAGCTCCGCTAAAGGAGCTCGCTTATCTCGAAGAGATGGCCATCCGGGTCGCGGAAGAAGCACCGGGCCTCGTACTGGCTCCTCACCGGGGGAGTGAGGAACTCCGCGCCGCGCGAGCTCAGCGCCTCGTACGCAGCCTGACAGTCCTGCACACGGATGGTGAAGGAGGCGCTCACGCGGTCGGCGTCTTCAGGCGGCGCGAAGGTGACGGTTGGCTTATCCGCCGTCGGCCCGCCCGCCGTTACCAGCAAGAGCCAGTCACCCAGGAACCGCAAGACGACGGACGTACCGTCGTACTCCCGGTAGGTGGCCGCGCCAAGCACGTCGCGATAGAACGAGCGGGAGCGGTCGACGTCGCTGACCACCAGGAGCCGTGTCATCTCCATGTCGGGAGTGGGAAACGTGCTAGCTGTCACGACCACCTCCGTGAATCAGGCCTCTAGAGTGCCGGTTGCTTGACCCACCTCGATTAGGTACCCATCCGGGTCGCGCATATAACACCGGACCTCCGCCCCACGGTCGATCGGAGGTGTCAGGAACTGGGCGCCCTTGGACCGCCACTCCTCGTATTTGGCCTGGGTATCCGCCACTCGGATGTTCATGAAGCTGCTGACGTGGTCCGGATCGCCCGGCGGGGCCAACGTTACGCTCGGCTTGTCCTCTGTCGGCCCACCACCCTCGTTGAGAATCACCCACCCATTGGCAAGCTTGATCATGCCGAAGGGAGGGCTTTCCATGACCACTTGGCCACCGAGCACGCCGCAATAGAAGGCGCGGGACCGTTCGTAATCGCCGACGGTAAGAAAGTGGGTGAGGACGAAGCCTTCCTGCGGTGCCGGAAAATCATCCCTGTTCATTCAGATCACCTCCTTAAGGCGGGGCTACCTTACGCGATTCTGGGAGGAAGCGCATACCGTCCGGCTCACGCTCCGTCGGGCCGTGAAGCCAAGCGCAGCCTTGGCGCCTGTCTCGATGGCTCTCGCAGCCTCGATGGGGTATGGTCTTCTCATCTTGGTAAGGCTTGCAGGTCCCGCTGGCCCAAACGCCTGCCCGCCGGTCTGACGATGTGCTAAGGACATCCCAAGCCGGACACAAAGAAGGAACGTAACCCCAATGGCAAAGAGCAGCGCCATCACGGTAGACGCCTACCTCGCCGAGCTCTCTCCTGAGCGGCGAGACGCCATGGCCAAGGTACGGGACGTCATCCTCGCCCACCTGCCAGAGGGGTACGAGGAGGCCATGGGGTTTGGCATGATCGGGTATGTCATCCCGCTGGAGCGATATCCCGTCACCTACAACAAGCAGCCCCTGCAGTACGCGGCGCTTGCTTCCCAAAAGCAGCACATGAGCCTCTACTTGATGAACGTCTACGGCGACCCCGAAACCGAGCAGTGGTTCGCCGAACAGTACAGTGCCAGCGGGAATAAGTTGGACATGGGCAAGTCGTGCGTTCGGTTCAAGCGGGTGGAAGACCTGCCGCTTGAGCTCATCGGCGAGACCATCGCCCGCACACCCGTCGCCGAGTTCATCAATCGGTACGAGGCCGTCAAGCGGAAGCCCAGCGGTAGGAGCCGCGGTTAACCGTCCATGAACGGACCGCCTGGTGCGTGAAGGGCCCGCCCTACCCTCCGGCCCCCTTGCTACTCCCCCATCGTCTTCGCCACCAGCTCGTAGGAGCGAAGCCGCTCCTCGAAGTAGAAGACGTTGGTGACGATGTCCAGGTCGGTGGTGCCGTAGCGCTCGCTGGCCTCGATGATGCCCTGGCGGACTTGCGCCGGGTCGCCCACGATGAACCCCTGGGAGAACTGCGCCATCACCTTGCGTTCGTCGTCGTTGAGGTCGTAGGCCGACGCCTCTTCCGGCGGAATCATCCCGCCAAGCCGGTTGTTGGGGTCGACCTGCCGGACCCGCGCCATCCGTCGGCTGGATGCGAGGAATTGCGCGCGCTCGTCCGTGTCGGCGCATACCACCTGCAAGGCCACGTTCAGCTTTGGCGCTTGCAAGTAGCCCGACGGCTGGAACTGGTCCCGGTAGATGCCGGCAACCAGGGGTCCGTGCTCCGCCGTATGGCCAAAGAAATCGGCGTAGGCGTAGGGCAGCCCCAACGCCGCCGCTAGCTGGGCGCTGTAGTCGCTGGACCCCAGGAGCCATACCTCCGGAATGCCTTCCGATGGCGGGCCGGACTGGGCGGCTATCTTGCCAAAGGGGTGGTCCTCGGCCATGGTGTCCGACAGGTAGCCAAGCACGTCAACCACCTGCTGCGGAAAGTGGCCAATGTCCACCGGCGCCTTGGGATACGCCAACGCCGCCGCGGTCAGCTGGTCGCTGCCTGGCGCGCGGCCCAGGCCCAGGTCGATCCGGCCAGGGTAGAAGGTCTCCAGCATTTTGAACTGCTCGGCGACCTTGAGCGCGGAGTAGTGGGAGAGCATCACCCCGCCGCTGCCGACTCGGATGGTCGTGGTCTTGGCGGCGACCTGTCCGATGAGGATCTCCGGCGCGGGGCTCGCGAGCCCTCGAGAGTTGTGGTGCTCCGTCACCCAGTAGCGATGGTAGCCCCAGCCCTCGGCGGCTTGGGCCAGCCGCACCGACTCGTGAAGCGCGTCCGACGCCGTGCCGCCACGCCGCACGGGCGATTGGTCAACCACGCTCAGCGTGAACTGCGATGCCATTGGTCTGCCTTGGCCGAGGATAGGATCGTAGGCCACACCCTACGGGGTTTTCATGGGCACTTCAACTTGGGGGTTGCCGGGCCATCAGGAAAATAAGGCTTGGAGAAGTAGGACGGTTTGGTGCTCCGAAAGGATATGTGTTCGAAACGGAGCGGTCTCAATACGGTTGAACTATGGGCTCAGACCGCCCTGGTAGGCAATCTCTAAACTAACACGAGTGATTCGCTTTCTTGGATCCTGGGTATGCTGGTTCCACCAAATGTCATTTGGGCTTTCGATCACTATTGTCCCTGCACGTTGGAAGAGTGTCTCCAGAGCAGCATTCAAAGAACTGACCTGGTCATCTCTCAAACGAATGTGACTATGCTGCGACAATGATTTCCGAGGTATTACGTCACCGCGGCTATTTAGGTCACTTAGCCAAACCGAAGACCCAGCGCGGGTTCTTGCTATCTGCACATCGCGTAACCAGAAAATGTACGGCCATCTCTGAATCCGCGCCCAATCCTCATCTGTGACCTCTGATTGAAGCCATGGGGGAGGCTCATCTATGTCGGGTCGGTGAGAGATGTCCACGAATCCGCGACCGTAGAAGCACAAGTCACGCTCACCATTATGCAAGGCGAGTTGGCTCAGAAACACTGGGTCTCCTACCTTCACCCATGGTCTTCCGTTTTTATTGACCGTTTGACCACTTTCGTAGGGTGCCTGAGGTATCTTCAAAAAGTGTGTAAACAGTCAGGCGGTGTACCCTCTCTCTGAACAACACGGGCTCGAGGCCCAAGAGAGGAGATAGACCGCCCATGAGGAAGGAAAGCACTGAGAGTAGGTCGGAGTCAAGGCCGGAGTGGGAGCAGTTGGAGGATTGGGTGCGAAGCCAGGTCCAGAGGCTGATCCAGGAGTTGCTGGAGGAGGAGGTGACGGCGTTTCTGGGAAGGGCGAAGTCGGCGCTCAGATCCGACTCGGACAACGATACCGGCTATCGGAACGGATATGGCAGAGCCCGGAGGCTTACGCTGAGTTCGGGAACGATACAGCTGAGGCGGCCGCGAGTCCGCGATACCGAGGAGCAGTTCGAGAGCCGGCTGCTGCCGCTGTTCGTCAACAGGACCAGGAAGGTTGCTGAGTTGATCCCCGAGCTGTACCTGCACGGTCTATCCGAAGGCGACTTCGATCTGGCTTTGCGGGGGCTGCTGGGAGAGGACGCACCGGTATCGGCGAGCACGGTGGCCCGGTTGAAGTCCAAGTGGAACGATGAGCTTGCCCAATGGCGCAGCCGGCCCCTAGATGACCTGGAAGTGGTCTACATGTGGGTGGATGGAGTCTACGTCAAGGCTGGTCTTGAGAAGGAGAAGGCGGCAGTACTGGTGGTGGTGAGCGCTGTTCCCGGATACAGGGAGTCCACAGAGAACTGGTCCGATGTGCTCAGGGACATGAGGCGCCGCGGGCTGGAGTGCCCGAGGCTGGTGGTTGGGGACGGACACCTGGGCATCTGGGGAGCTCTGCGCAACGTCTATCCGCAGGCGGCAGAGCAACGCTGCTGGAACCACAAGATCGTAAACGTGCTCGCCAAGCTTCCAAAGCGACAACAGGACCAGGCCAAGCTCATGCTGCGTACTATCCCCTACGCGCCGACTCGGACAGAGGCTGAGCGGCTCAGGACGGTGTTCACCAGGTGGTGCGGCGACCATTCCTACGAGGCGGCCTCAGAGGCCTTGGAGCGGGACTGGGACCGCATGGTCACCTTCTATGACTTCCCAAAGGAGCACTGGGGGCACCTTCGCACGACGAACCCGGTAGAATCACCCTTCGCGGCCCTCAGGCTTCGGACCGATGCCGCCAAGCGCTACAAGAGGGTCGATCGGGCGATAGCGGTGATCTGGAAAATGTTGATGGTCGCCGAACAGCGCTTCAGGCGTCTGAAGGCCCCTGAGTTGATCGAAGACGTCTACCTCGGCGCACAGTATGCGGATGGAATCGCCATTGAATCAACGGCTGAGAAGGTCGCCGCCTGATGTCGTTTACACACCCATTGACGTAACCTCGTGCTCGTCTCATGGCTCAAGCACATGATCGATACGGGAAGCAGCTGATGAAGATGGCGGCTGGCTGGGCTTTTTCAGAAGGGGGACACGTGGTCGAAATCGACTATGGGGTTGGGAAGCCAGCACGGATCGATGGGGTAGTGGGCGATGAGATCGCTGTGGAGGTGGAGTCGCGAGTAGCCAAGCAGGTACGGGGGGGGGGGGGCGTACTCGACCTCGTGATGCACCGATATCCCAAGAAGTTACTGGTCTTGATCCCCGCACACATGGCATCAACCACGGCCGAGCAATGCCGTTTCATCCTACGGCAGTTCGTTGCCTCAAATGCCTTTGGCGTAGTTGAGCTAGTTGGTACCGGAGATGCCCCGAATCTATCAGCCGATGCTCAGAAAGTGAGAAGTGCACTGGAGCAGTTGGGGTGCAACGTGGCAGACTGACCTCCCCATCCACCTCGTCCCAGCGCACAGTCACGAACTTACTACACCGTCTCCGTTCGCGAACAAACGGTTTGGTGCCCCCAAGGGGATTTGAACCCCTGATCCCCACCTTGAAAGGGTGGTGTCCTAGGCCGCTAGACGATGGGGGCACGTAGTAGGGAAACCGGGCCGGCCGGGCCCGCGCTTACGGATAGATGGCGATCTGTTCCAGCCCCGCGGTCTCCGGCACGTTGAACATGAGGTTCATGTTCTGTACCGCCTGGCCCGCGGCGCCCTTCACCAGGTTGTCCAGCGCGCTAAAGACCATCACCCGGCCCGTGCGCTGGTCCACCGTGGGGTAGATACGGCAGTCGTTGTTGCCCCAGGTCTGCTTGGTCTGGGGCGGAGCGTCCACGACCTTTACGAACGGCTCGTCCTTGTAGAACTCCCGATACAGCTCGCGGACGCCCTCGCGGGCTGCCTCCGCGTTCGGGAACGCGCCGTCGGCCAGGTCGGCGTAGCACGAGTCCAGGATGCCGCGGGTCATGGGAATGAGGTGTGGAACGAACGTCACTTGGGGATGGAACCCGGGCCGCAGCCGCGCAAGCTCTTGGGTGATCTCAGGCAGGTGGCGGTGCCCGTCGACGGCGTATGCGAAGACGTTCTCGTTTACCTCGGAGAAGTGCGTGGCCAGGCTGAAGCCGCGGCCACCGCCGGATATGCCGGATTTGGCGTCGATGGCGATGCTCGGGCCAATCAATCCCTCCTTGACCAGGGGCGCCAGCGCCAGTAAGGCCGCCTCTGGGTAGCAGCCGGGGTTTGCCACTAGCGTGGCGTTCCGGACGCCCTCGCGGTCCAGCTCCGTGAGACCGTAAACCGCCGTCTCCAGCAGGTCGGGTGCTGGGTGCTCGGCGCCGTACCACTCCTGGTACTCAGCCGCCGAGTGCAGCCGGAAGTCGGCGCTGATGTCGATGACCTTGACGCCGGACCGGATGAACGGCAGGCACGCCTCGGCGCTCGCCACCTGGGGCAGAGCCGAGAACACCACGTCCGCGCTGGCGGTCAGCTCCTCCTCGATGGTCATGTCGATATCCGCCAGGTGCGGGAAGACGTGGCCCAGCTTCTGGCCGGCGGCGCTCCGGCCGGTCACGCCCGTCAGCTCGGCGTCGGGATGGCGTTGCAGCAGGCGGGCCAGCTCCGCACCCGAATAGCCGGTGATGTTGATAATTCCTACCTTCATTATTCCTGTCTCACTAGTGTTATATCTTACGGATTACTTATATAAGTCTGTTAAAGGCAAGCGCTGCTTACCCACCACCCGCCCTCGAAATGCTTCTAGGGGACACCCCTAGAACCCTCGGCAATGGTGCTCTGCCCCCTTGCCGAACCCCCGAAAACCTTTTCAAGAAGTCTCTGGGACAGGATACTAGCTGGGTCCTATACGCTACTCCTCAAGACCTTCCCCGCCCCGAGGTGGTTTGACCCACCCAACCCGCCCCGGACGAGGTCCGGTGCTCGGCCAGCCCGCCCTTAGATGCCCACGCCGCGCTTCAACGAACTCAGGGTGAACAGCGCAGGCATGACCCCCCTGTCATGCTGAGTCCTTCTTTGGAAGGACGAAGCATCTCTCACCGGTCTTTCCCGAGAGACCCTTCGCTCCACTCAGGGTGACAGGGTCTTGTCTGGTCAGGAAGAGCTTGTCGAAGCACGCTAACCAGTTTTCCATTGCCCCTACACGGCGACCTTGTGAAACGCCTTGACCAGTACCTCCGCCTGCAACGCCAGCTGCTCGGATACCTCTTCCGGCCCGTAGGCTGGGCCCAGGACGAACTTGGTGGCGCCGGCGTCGATGAACCCCTGCAGGGTAGCCAGAACCTGGTCGGGCGTGCCAAGCAGATGCAGCTGCTCCGGGGCCACGTCCTGCCGGCGAAGCACCAGGTGCTGCCGGATCTTGTCCATGGGCAGCGGTCCGCGCTCCACTACGTAGCAGCCCAGCTGCACGCCGAAGTGGTCCTCTTCGAGGTGGCGGCCTGCCTCGGCGGCGTGCGCCTTGATGCTCTGGATTCCTTTGGCCACGTCCTCGGTCGTCACCTGGGTGGGCAGCCAACCGTCGCCCAGGCGCCCGGTGCGCCGGAAGGCCGCCTCGGTCCGTCCGCCGATCCAGATGGGGACGCTGGTCTGGGCCGGCTTGGGGTTGACGCTAGCCTCGTTCAGCTTCAGGAAACGGCTCTCGTACGTCACTTTCTCCTCCGACCAGAGCCGGCGCATGACCTGGATCGCCTCGTCGAGCCGCTGGCCCCGGTCGCGCTTGCTGACGCCCATGGCGTCGTACTCCACCGTCGCCTCCTGGCCCACGCCGACGCCCACCACTAGGCGGCCGCCGGAGAGCAGGTCCAGGGACGCCAGGTTCCGGGCCGCGGCCACCGGGCTGCGCATGGACATGAGCAGGATGCCCGTGCCGAACTTGAGCCGGGTGGTCCGCGCCGCCACCATGGCCATGCCCACCAGGGGGTCCAGCGTCCAGCCGGGGCCGACGATCCGGTCCGAAAACCAGACCGAGTCCCATCCCTGGGCCTCGACCGTGTCCAGGTAGCCAAAGAACGCATCACGCCCCTGCCGAGCTACGGCGGAGGCGCCACTCAGGCCGATTCGGACCGACATGCCTTTTCTCCTAACAGGCTATTGAAACCTTTGGTTCGTGCTGCGACAAGTTTGACCTGGCGGACTCCACTTGGAATCGGAGCACACGGCAACGCCCAGTGCCAAGAATTGTATCGCATCCGCGGGCGGGCATGCATGGAAAGCCGCTGGCCGACGGCTTCGACAGTCCTCGGAGCACCAGGTGAGACGGCAAAAAACAAGGTGCCCCGCCCCGATCTCTCGGAACGAGGCACCCTGGTCCCGGGACGTCCGCGAAAAGCGGGCCCGGATTAGACGCCTGCCACGCCACTCGCATACGGCCCATCGTCAGGCCCAGCGAGCACATCGCAGATGGCCGGTATCGACCTACCGGTCCCTAACGATGGCGGCGGGCGACGCAGCAGCGTTCGATAAGCTTGTAATCACTACTGGATCACCCCCTTTCTACGGCCTATCGCCGTAGCTGCATCATAAAGGGAAGTTGCGGCGGTGCCAAGCCCCTACCCACGCAATTTATGAATGAGTAGCCTCCGCTACTCCGCAAGGAGTGCGTGAAGCTCAACCTCGGTGGTCCGGCCCGCGTCCACCATCGCCTGGATGCGGCGGGCCCGGCTTTCCAATTCCTCGGCGCCGGTGGCGAGCAGTTGGGCCGCCTCCACCGGCTCGAACCGGTCGCCGTCCTCGACCCAGCGATGCAGCAGGCGAGCTTGGGGTACGCCGTCCATCACTCGGTCCACCTCATGCACCCGCGCGACGCGTCGAACGAAGTCGTCCGGGTTGGTGTCGCGCAGCTCGATGTACACCATGTAGCGAATGCGGGAAGCGTCCTCGTCGGCCACGACGTTGCCTCGGCATACGGCATCGTACGCGGCCTCGATCGTGGGCGCGTGCAACGACACGGACAACGAAAATCCGGCGCGCAACGTCTCGAACACCTTGCGGACAGGAGAGCCCCAGATGTAGGTCGGCACCGGCGCCTGGCTGAGCTCGCCCACCACCAGGTAGCCGCCATCGGGGGCCTGGCGGAGCCCTTCCATCTCCGCCTCGTCGCCGCTGAGGAAGTGCTGCGGTACGTCGCCGGGCACGCACTGGAGCATTGCCCGCGACACCGTGCTCTTGCCGGCAAGCCGGCGGACGGCCACCACCATGAAGGAGTGCTTCTCCTCCGCGATGGCCCAGAGGGTGGCGGCTGTGCGCGCGTCCATGGTGCGGTTGCTTACCAGGTCGAGCAGCGTTAGGTCAGGCACGAGAGACCTCCGAGTAGGTATCGAAATTCGCCTCTGTCCAGCTTTTCCTTTTATGATTCCTCAAGAGGTATCTTCAAAAAGTGTGTAAACAGTCAGGCGGTGTACCCTCTCTCTGAACAACACGGGCTCGAGGCCCAAGAGAGGAGATAGACCGCCCATGAGGAAGGAATGCACTGAGAGTAGGTCGGAGTCAAGGCCGGAGTGGGAGCAGTTGGAGGATTGGGTGCGAAGCCAGGTCCAGAGGCTGATCCAGGAGTTGCTGGAGGAGGAGGTGACGGCGTTTCTGGGAAGGGCGAAGTCGGCGCTCAGATCCGACTCGGACAACGATACCGGCTATCGGAACGGATACGGCAGAGCCCGGAGGCTTACGCTGAGTTCGGGAACGATACAGCTGAGGCGGCCGCGAGTCCGCGATACCGAGGAGCAGTTCGAGAGCCGGCTGCTGCCGCTGTTCGTCAACAGGACCAGGAAGGTTGCTGAGTTGATCCCCGAGCTGTACCTGCACGGTCTATCCGAAGGCGACTTCGATCTGGCTTTGCGGGGGCTGCTGGGAGAGGACGCACCGGTATCGGCGAGCACGGTGGCCCGGTTGAAGTCCAAGTGGAACGATGAGCTTGCCCAATGGCGCAGCCGGCCCCTAGATGACCTGGAAGTGGTCTACATGTGGGTGGATGGAGTCTACGTCAAGGCTGGTCTTGAGAAGGAGAAGGCGGCAGTACTGGTGGTGGTGGCGGCCCTGAGCGACGGGAGCAAGGTGGTGGTGAGCGCTGTTCCCGGATACAGGGAGTCCACAGAGAACTGGTCCGATGTGCTCAGGGACATGAGGCGCCGCGGGCTGGAGTGCCCGAGGCTGGTGGTTGGGGACGGACACCTGGGCATCTGGGGAGCTCTGCGCAACGTCTATCCGCAGGCGGCAGAGCAACGCTGCTGGAACCACAAGATCGTAAACGTGCTCGCCAAGCTTCCAAAGCGACAACAGGACCAGGCCAAGCTCATGCTGCGTACTATCCCCTACGCGCCGGCTCGGACAGAGGCTGAGCGGCTCAGGACGGTGTTCACCAGGTGGTGCGGCGACCATTCCTACGAGGCTGCCTCAGAGGCCTTGGAGCGGGACTGGGACCGCATGGTCACCTTCTATGACTTCCCAAAGGAGCACTGGGGGCACCTTCGCACGACGAACCCGGTAGAATCACCCTTCGCGGCCCTCAGGCTTCGGACCGATGCCGCCAAGCGCTACAAGAGGGTCGATCGGGCGATAGCGGTGATCTGGAAAATGTTGATGGTCGCCGAACAGCGCTTCAGGCGTCTGAAGGCCCCTGAGTTGATCGAAGACGTCTACCTCGGTGCACAGTATGCGGATGGAATCGCCATTGAATCAACGGCTGAGAAGGTCGCTGCCTGATGTCGTTTACACACCTATTGACGTAACCTCCCCTGAAGTTCGACGAGCTCACCATGAACGGGGTTTCCCTACGGCACCGCGATCAGAGCAACAGTCTTCCCTGTTCTTGCGGGTTGGGCAACCAACCCCACGGAAAGGGGCCGTAGTCAACGGAGATCTGCCGGCCGTCCCTGAAGCAGAGAACCGGCCTCAGCGCTGTGTCGCCGCGAAGGGCTTGGCCCTGGGAGTCCAGGTACGACCAGTCGCCGGCCACCTCCTCCAGAATGGTGACGTCGGCGGCCGTGCCTTCAGCCAGCGTGCCCAGCTCCTGTTGCTGGCCGACGACTCCCGCCGGGTTGTAGGTGGACATGCGGACCACGTCGGTCAGGGAGTACCCCAGGGCCAGGAACTCGTTCATGGTCTGGGTCATGCACTTGACGATGCCCTCGCGTCCCTGGAGGGTCATGTCGGTACTGATGGTGAGCGGAGCAACGCCCTGGTCCAAGAGCCGTTGGGCCACCTCGAAGTTCATGTTGAACCTGCCGTGGCCGATGTCGAAGATCACACCCTTGTCCCGGGCTTCCAATAGCTCCGGCAACACTCGATTGTGGCCGTCTAGCACCTTGCCCGGCGCCCCGGTGTACAGGTGCGACACGATGTCGCCGGGCTCTAGGAGCGGCAGGAGCTGCTGAGTCAGCGTCGGCTCCACGCGAAACACCGGGTCGCCGATGTGGACCATGATGCCCGTGCGAGTCTCGGCCGCTGCGCGTTGCGCCAGCTTGATCAGGTCCACGCCCATGGTGCGGACGGCATCCCCGACGGCCCGAACCTTGATGCCCAAGATCTGACCCCGATGGCGCTCCACCGTTGCCACGGTGGCCTCGAAGTCCACGTCTGAGGCGTCGCGGATCTCCGGCATGGCCGGGAAGGTGGCCAGGCCCGTCCGGGCCAAGTGCAGCATGGAGAACACGCGCGTCTGCGCCCGCGACGCCACCAGGTGATGGAACCCGTCGTAGGTGGCGGAGCCACAGCTTCCCGCGTCCACCACGGTGGTCACGCCGGAGCGTACGCCGGCCAGGTCTGGGTCCACGCCGCTGTCGAGGCCGTGCTCGAAGAGGTGGGTGTGCGCGTCGATAAGGCCCGGCACCACCAGGCGGCCCTTGGCGTCGATGGTGCGTGTGGCCTCCGAAGGGTCGATGTCGGCGCGCAAAGCGGCGATGCGTCCGTCGCTGATGGCCACGTCCAGAAGCGCGTCAACGTCGCGGCCGGGGTCGAGGACACGGCCACCGGTGATTACCAGGTCAAAGAGCACGTCGCTATCCCCTCTTCAAAAGTGGGGCGATTGTACACCCTGGCCTTCGACCCGCAAGACCGGACGCTCCACCTTGCGTGGGTATCCCCAGTTACCGCCTATCGAGCGTTGGGGATCCTATCGCGGGAGGGACAGCGCGCCGCCAGCACGCATTCGCTGCACAGGGGGCGCTGCGCCTTGCACACCCGGCGTCCGTGGGTGATGAGCTCCACGTGAAACGGAAAGACGCGTTCCGGCTCGATCCGCTCCTCCAGCACGTCGTGGGCTTCATCGACGGACACGCGAGGACCGATCAGCGCCAGGCGGCGGGTCACCCGGTAGATGTGGGTGTCCACCGGAAAGGCGGGCATGCCCAGGGCAAAGCACAGGACCACCGCCGCCGTTTTGGGCCCCACTCCCGGCAGCGACCGCAGCCACGCCTTAGCCTCCGCGAGGGGCCACTCTAGGAGGAACGAGATGTCGAACTCACCGCACCGCTCCAGGACCTCGCGAAGCACGGCCTGTATACGCGGCGCCTTCTGCTCGCCCAGGCCGCCCGCTCGAATGGCGTCGGCCACCAGCTCCGCCGGGGTCGCCAGCACCATCTCCCATGAAGGAAGCCTCCGGCGCAGCTCCTGAAAGGCCCGATCGGAGTTGAGGTCCGAGGTGTGCTGGGAGAGGATAGTGAGCACCAGCTCCGCCACCGGGTCCATGCGTGGCTGCCAGGTGACCGGCCCGTACTCCTCCTCCAGCAACACGTCCACGTCGTGGGGAGCGTAAGGGCGCACGCCACGAACGCTTCTGGGGCGCAGCACCTTGGCCTTTCTGGCGGGTGCTGACCTCGTGGCGCGGGCGGGACTAGGCGCCACCAATGCCTCGCAGGTGCGTCGTATCGTTATGGTCGAGGAGCCGAAGTCCGTCTGGAGTGAGTATGAACGTGGTGATTGAGGCCACGCCGGCCACGTATTCGTGATGGTGTGAGTCGTCTAGGCCTTGGGAGATGCAGCACAGGGTGCGGATGGGCGAATCGTGGGTCGCCGCCAACACCGTACGGCCTCCCTGCCACCCCTTCATCTCGCCCAGGAACCGCTCCAAGCGGCCACGGAGCACGGCCAGGCTCTCCCCCTGGGGAAAGCTGACGGTATGCGGTGCGTCCCGCCACTGCCGCCACAGCGCTGGGTCGCTGACGCGGACATCGGCGAAGAGCTTGCCGGAGAACACGCCATAGTCGATATCCCGCAGCAGCCGGCGCTGTCGCACGGGCAAGCCGCGGTCCCGGGCGATAGCTCGGGCGGTCTGCAGGGTTCGGGCCAGCGGGCTCGAATAGACCGCGGCCAGCTCCTCGGCGCGAAGGCGCTCGACGAGGGCTTGGACCTGCGCCTGTCCCACCGCGTCCAGCTTGCCACCACCCTGCACTCGGCCCTGGGCGTTGAACTCCGTCCTGCCGTGTCGGACCAGGATGAGACGGGTCGTCGATTCCGAGTTCATCGCCGCCAATTCTAGCGTCTTGCGAGGAGGGTGCACAGGCGGTCGGGCCGAGGCCACTCGGTGCTCACCCCTCAGCGAGTGGTATCCTCTGGCGCATGGACGTGCTCACAGCGCCCCAGCGGCGCTTCCTGGCGGCCCAACGGGTGGCGCACCTAGCGACCGCGGATGCCAACGGAGTGCCCCACGTGGTGCCGGTGTGCTTTGCCCTGGCCGACGCCCGTTGCTACATAGCCATCGACGAGAAGCCGAAGCGGGCCGATGCGCTGGCCCTGAAGCGGGTCCGTAACATCTTGGCGCGACCGGAAGTATCTCTCGTAGCCGACCAGTACGACGATGAGTGGTCACGGTTGGGCTACGTGCTGCTGCACGGCCGCGCCGAGCTGCTGGAGGGCGGACCAGAGCACGTGGAGGCGGTGGAGCTGCTCCGGGAGCGATACGCTCAGTACCGCGCCATGGGGCTGGATGCCCGGCCCATTATCGCCATCACCCTCCGCCGAGCGGTAAGCTGGGGCAACCTGGACGTCTAGTGGACCCGTCTAACCCCGTTCAATAAATGTGGGGAGAGTTGCAGAGCCCTCCGAAGGAGTCCGGAGTCCTTCGGACCGTTCATGGTTCGACAGGCTCACCACGAACGGGGAAAATCCGCTCGTCCTGTCCGATGATGCTTCGCTCAGGACAGGCTCAAGGGGAACGGTGCGGGCAGGCCACGGCCACGCCCATCTCTTTCGTGCTGAGCTCCGACTCCATGCGAGTCGGACAAGTCGGACCTGTCGAAGCACAATGAGGGGTTTTCAGCGCCTTGCTACAGGTAGGTCCGCTCCGCCTGGCCGTAGCGCTCGATGAACTCGGCCCGCCGCGCCTCGAAGAGCTGCCGGTACTCGGACGAGGTGACGGTGTCCGTGCTCATTATTAGCGCGTCTTCCCGGTTATCGGAGTAGTAGTGTCGACGGACGCCGACCTCGGAGAAGCCGTACTTTTGGTAGAGGCTCTGCGCGGCGATGTTGGAGACCCGTACCTCCAAGGTTATTACCTGTTGCTGGCGGCGTTCCGTCATCTCAACCGCTCCCATGAGCAGCAGCTCCCCCAGTCCTTGGCGACGATACGCCTCGTGGACCGCGATGGAGATGATGTGGCCCTCGCCTCCGGTAAACCACACACCTACGAACCCAACGACCAGCTCCGGCGGCTCGGTAGTCTCTAGAAGGGGCTGTCTACGGCGGAGGACGTCCAAGAGGCTGCGTCGAGGTAGCGGAAGTAGCGGTGCCGCTTGTCCACGGTGCACGCACACTAGGTACTCTTCGTGAAGGCTCCTTAGGCTCCGCTTGTAGTTGGTCCCGGTCCAGAAGGTGGAAAACGCCTTGCGTTCGATCTCAGCGACCTGGCTGACATCGCTCAGACGCATAGGCCGCAAGCTGTACGGCATGACCGACTGGCCCTTCATCGCACCCACCTGTATAAGGGTCTGGGCCGACGCGAGCGGCCCCCCAGTGCTTGGGGCCTGGGGGCGCGGTCAGCGGCCCCCAGTGGATAAGCAGGCACAGTCTAGCACGCGGTTTGAGGAGGGCCAAGCACTGAAGTCAGGTAGGCGGAAGGGCGTCCTCGCCCTCTCAGGACGTGCGGCCTGACACGCCCCATAAGGAGGGTATTACCTTGAACACGCAGGTCGAGGGCCCTATAATAGCGTCAATTGCCTGGCCGCGGCCCCCGCCCTTAGCACTTCGGCCACCTGAGAGCGAATGCGCGTACTCTTCCGTTTAGCACAACGGGCTTTCCACTACCGCACACGCATGGTCATCGCCTGGACCACCATGGTCTTGGCTGCGGCTACGTTCGTGGCCGTGCCCTGGATCGTGGGTACCGCGGTCGAGGAAACGCTGAAAACCGGGACGGCTACCTCGCGTCTCTGGATGCTGGGCGGGCTGCTCCTCGCCTTCACGGGAGCCCGGGGCGTCTTCCAGTACCTGAACCAGTATCTGGGCGAGTCCATCGCCCACCGCGTCTGCTACAACCTGCGCAACTCCGTCTACGACAAGCTCCAGCGCATAAGCTTCGCCTTCCACGATCAGGAACACACTGGCAACCTCATGTCCAAGGCGACGGTGGACATCGAGATGGTCCGCATGTTCATCACCATGGGACTCATCCGGTCGTTCCAAATGGGCATGCTCATCCTGTTCGCCGCGGTGCTGGTGCTGCGGATGGACTTGCTGCTGGGGCTGGTGACGCTCCTGTTCGTGCCGATCCTGGCCGTGATGGCCGCGCGGATTAGCATGCGCATGCGCTCCATGTGGCGTCTCGTCCAAGACGAGATGGGCCGGATGACCACGGTGCTCCAGGAGAACCTGACGGGCATGCGGGTGGTGAAGGCCTTCGGGGCGGAGAAGTTCGAGAACGCCAAGTTCAAGGAGCGCTCCGACAGCGTCTACGCCAACACATACGCCGCCGAGCGTCTGCGCGCTTCCAACAACGCGCTGATGCAAGTCGTCTTCTGGAGCACGACTGGACTCGTCCTATGGCTGGGCGGCCGTGCCGTGGTAGACGGCAGGCTGTCGGCCAACGAGCTAACCCAGTTCATCCTCTACGTTAGCTTGCTGGTCCAGCCGGTGCGCATGCTCGGCCAGATGGTAAGCACCTACGCCCGCGCCCACTCGGCGGGCGAACGCATCTTCGAGGTGCTGGACGCGGAGTCACCCGTCGTCGAGCGGCCGAACGCCGTGCCCCTCCAGAAGGTCGAAGGACACGTAGCTTTCGATAGCGTGAGCTTCTCCTACGCGGTGCAGCCCGCGGTGTCCGGGGTGAGCCTTGTGCTGGCGCCCGGCCAAGTAGGCGCCCTGATGGGCGCGCCGGGGTCGGGCAAGACGACGCTGGCGCACCTCCTCGCCCGATTCTACGACGCAGATGATGGCCGCATCACCATCGACGGCATCGACATCCGGGATACGACGCTGGAGTCGCTACGGCAGACGGTGGGCATCGTGCAGCAAGACGTGTTCCTCTTCAGCGCCACCGTCCACAAGAACATTGCCTACGGCAGGCAGGATGCCACTCGGGAAGAGGTAATAGCCGCCGCCAAGGCGGCGCAGCTCGACGAAGAAATCATGGCCATGTCCGATGGCTACGACACCATGGTGGGCGAGCGAGGGGTTACCCTCTCCGGTGGCCAGCGACAACGCCTCTCCATCGCCCGGACCCTGCTGATAGACCCGCCGATTCTGGTGCTTGACGACTCCACCTCCAGCGTGGACGCGGAGACGGAGTCCAAGATCCAGCAGGCCATGGCCAACGTCGTGCGGGGGAGAACGACCCTCATCATCGCGCATCGGCTCACGTCAATCCAGCACGCCTCCTTGGTGGCCGTCATGGACCACGGGCGCATCGTGGAGATGGGCACCCCCGAGGAGCTCTGGCAGCAAGAGGGGTTCTACCGGCATATCGCCGAGCTGCAGGACCCGGGTGCCGTGGCCTCTCCCCCATTGGCCATGGCGCCTGTCAGCGAGCCGGCGGGAGGTTCTAGCTCATGATGTGGGGCGGCGGTGGTGGAGGTGGCGGGGGCCACTGGCATGGCGGCGGCTGGGGCCGAGGCAACCTCGACGACGAGCTCACCGGCCAGATGTACAACCACCGGGTGGTGGTCCGCCTGCTGGCGTATCTGCTGCGATACAAGATGCTGATGTTCGCGGCGGTGGTTGGCATGGTGTTCTACTCGGCCAGCGTGGCCGCCATTCCCTGGCTGATCAAAATCGGTATAGACGATTACATCAGGGTGGGAAACCTGGAAGGCCTCAACCTGCTGGCCGTTGCCTTTGTCATAGTCTTGATCGTCAACTACGCGGCGCAGTTCAGCCACCAGGTGTTGCTGGCCAAGGCGGGCCAGGGTGTGCTGCGCGACCTGCGCGCCGAGCTATTTGTCCACCTTCAGAACCAGTCCATGAGCTTCCACAACCGGTACAAGGTCGGACAGATCATGTCCCGGGCTCAGAACGACGTCTACGCACTCAACGAGTTCCTGAACATCGTGACCATGAGCCTGGCCGACATCCTGGGCCTGGTGGCTATCGTGGCGGCCATGTTCGCCATGAATGCCCAGTTAACCTTTGTGCTGCTGGCCCTAGTCCCCGGCATGGTGCTCATCGTCGCCATTTGGCAACGGTACGCTCGCCACGTGTTCATCCGAGTCCGCGCCGCCATCTCCCGGGTCAACGGAGCGCTCCAAGAGAACATCTCCGGCGTGCGCGTGGTCCAGAGCATGAACCGCCAGGACACCAACCTGGAGCAGTTCAATGAGCTGAACAACTCGCACCTTCAGGCCCAGCTGCGGGCCAGCAACCTTACCGCCGGGCTCATGCCGGTGGTGGAGTCCTTTACGGGACTGGCCATGGCGGGTGTCGTGGTGTTCGGCGGACAGCAGGTGCTCCGAGGCGAGCTGGAGTGGGGAGCCATAGTGGCCTTCGCCCTTTTCGTCCAGCGTTTCTTCGACCCGGTCCGAATGCTCACCATGCAGTTCTCCCAGATGCAGCGGGCCATGGCCGCCGGCGTACGCATCTTCGAGCTACTGGACACGCCCATAGAGCTAACCGACAAGCCGGATGCCAAGCGCGTCCCACCTATTGTCGGCGATGTGGAGTACGAGGGTGTGAACTTCGCCTACGACCCAAGCCAGCCGGTCCTTCAGGGCGTCAACCTCTCCATCAAGTCGGGAGAGATGGTCGCCCTGGTCGGCCCTACCGGCGCTGGCAAGACCACCATGGTGAGCCTGCTCGCACGGTTCTTCGACGTGAACGAAGGACGCATCACCATAGACGGCCACGACGTCCGGGACGTGACTCGCGCGTCCCTGGCGGAGCAAATGGGAATGGTCCTCCAAGAGCCGTTCCTCTTCTCCGGGACCGTGCGCCAGAACATCCGCTACAACCACGAGGGCGTCACGGACCAAGAGATCGAGGACGCAACCCGCGCCGTGGGTCTCCACGACCACATCGCGGGCCTGCCGGACGGGTACGACACGGTCCTGGGCGAGCGCGGCAGCAACCTCAGCATCGGCCAGCGGCAGCTGCTCAGCTTCGCTCGGGCGTTGGTGGCCAACCCGAAGGTGCTCATCTTGGACGAGGCCACCGCCAGCGTGGACACGGCAACGGAGCAGCTCATCCAACAGGCGCTGGCCCGCTTGCTGGCCGGCCGAACCTCGGTCGTCATCGCGCATCGGCTTTCCACGATTCGAAACGCGGACAAGATCGTGGTGATGGACCACGGCAAGGTTGCCGAGGTGGGCACCCACGACGAGCTGCTAATCCAAAAGGGGTTGTACGCCGATCACTACGCCCGCTATCAGCAGGCCGATGTCAGGACCAATGGCGCCAGCCGAGCAGCGACGGCGACCCGCTCTCCCCTCTTTGGCTAGTCTGCCTTCGACGCCATCCCGCGCACACCAGAGACTTTCCCACAGCGCCGCGTTACAATTGATCTCCCGGGAGCCGCGCCTCCCAAGGTGGGTGTGCTGAGCCGCCGCTACGGCGCACGGCTGGAGCTTCTACGGCTAACCCATTGGCGCTGGCGTACTTCACCCTTGGCAGGATGGCTGTGGGCAACTTACTCCTTCGATGGCTGCGGCCATCGCCTACGGGCCCTATAGACAGGGCCACATACCGGCTGCGGCTTGTATTGGCCATCCAAATCGCCGTGTTTGGCCTCGTGAGTTTCCTGGTCCTCTCGGTGGGCAGGTCGGCCTCGGTGGTGCTGTCCTTGCCGGAGCTCCTCTCCCACCTGCTGCTCGGCCTGGCCCTCTGGAATAACCGGATCGCGTGGAGCACCGTCCTGCCGGTGGCCGCCATCGGGGTAGCGGGCATCGCCATAGCGGAAAGCGCCGTCGTAGAGGTCCTGTTCATCTTCTTCATCATTCCGGTGGTGCTCCCCTTCTACTCCAGCACGAAGGACGCTTTGACCGCACAAATCCTGGTGTGGATCATGGTAGCCGGCGCCGGCACGGGAATGGTTGTCGTGGCGCCGGACCGTATGCCGTGGACCTGGTTTATCGTCCAGATAGCAGCCATTGGTGTGGTGGGCACACTGATGGTGATGATGCGCTTCTCGATACTCCATCTCATCGGCGCGAACCAGCGCCTCGAAAACAATCTGGCCCAGTACCACGCGTTATACGACGACGGCTACCGCGTCACGTTGGTTATAGGGGATTCCGGACACGTTCGGGAGGTACACGGCGCGGCGGCGCAGCTCTTCGGGATCGAGGCATCACGCGTGGTGGGAAAGCACTACACGGACTTGCCGGAGTCGGCTATCGGCGCCCGCCAGCTATGGGAGGCCTACCTCCGTGGCATCCACCCAGCCGACCGCTCGGGCACCTGGACGCGGCCTGTAGGGGTGGCCGACGGTTCTCCTTCCGTCCACCTGGCGCCGGTTACTCCTCAGCAGCGGGCCCTGGGCATAGCGCTCATCGCCGAGGTATACGCTGATTCCCGTTCCAAGGCCGCCTCTCCCAAGGCTGCCGGCGGTTAAGCTTGAGGAAGCAGGGTCCCCGTCCAAGTCCTCGAGGACCCGTCAGTTCGGCGGCCAAGCGCTACTCCGTTGCGGCCAGCGGAGGTACCGGTAGCCGAACATCAAGCGCCTGCTCGCACCAGTAAGCCACCCCCAATAGCGTGCCTTCCGCGAAGGGCAAAGCCCCCAGCTGGACCGCCATAGGCAAGGCGGGGTTACCATCGTCCCTATCGGCGAGGCCCGTGGGAATGGAGATGGAGGGCAGGCCGGTGAAGGTCCACGGGCTTTGGAAGCTGTTGTCTCCCGTCGTGGTCAGGTCCCGAGGCGCAAGCGACGAAGCGGTGGGCGAGAGGAGCACGTCGACCTGGTCCAGCGCACGACTCACCCGCTCCCTGCTCCAGCGCTGAAGGCGTTTTGCCTGGTCGTACTCCTCGGGGCTTACCTGACTCCCTAGTTCGATGAGCGCTCGAATCTTGGAGCCGTACTCGTGCTCGTGGCCGGCGAACATGGGCCGGTGGAAGGCGGCGGTCTCCGCCGCCTGGAGGGTGAAGTTGGCGGCGTGGGTGAGGGCGAAGTCCACGCCGGGGTCCAGCTCCACCAAAGTGGCGCCGGCTTCACTCAGCCGTTGGCACGCTTCCTCCACGAAACGCCAGGCCTTCGCCTCCATCCTATCGAAGAAGTAGCCGCGCAGCAGTCCGATACGTGGCGGCTTCTGACTGCGAAGGGCCCCAACGACATCCGGCACGGGCTCGTCCGAGGATACGGGGTCGTCGGGGTCGTGACCTGCCAGCGCGCCAAACAGGATGGCCACGTCCTCCACGGTGCGGGCGAAAACGCCCACGTGGTCCAGCGACTCAGCCATGGGCACCACGCCGTGCCGGCTTAGCCTTCCGAAGGTGGGCTTTAGGCCGACGACGCCGTTGTAGGCGGCGGGCCGAAGCACCGAGCCAACCGTCTGGGAGCCCAGGGCCGCGGGGCACATCCGAGCCGCCACCGCCACCGCCGACCCGGTGCTCGAGCCACCAGGCGTACAAGCAGGGTCCCACGGGTTTAGCGTGGCCACAGGGTCGCCGTCGGCAAACTCCGTGGTCACGGTCTTGCCAAGCAAGATGCCTCCGGCCGCCTTCAGCCTCGCCACGGCGGTGGCATCAAACGCCGGCACGAAGCTGGCCCAAGTCCTGGACCCGGCCTCGGTTGCTAGACCCGCGGTGTAGAAGATGTCCTTGGCGCCAAAGGGAACGCCGTGGAGGGGTCCGATAGGGCCTGAACGGCCCAGTTCAGCCTCACGGCGTCGGGCCGCCGACCGAGCGCCGTCGTGGTCCACCCTTACCCATGCACGGAGGGCACCGTCCAAGCGGTCGATTTGAGCCAGGAGCGAGTCCACGAGCTCGACGGGCGAGAGCCGGCGGGACCGGACGAGGGCTGAGGCCTCGGCTATGGTTAGTTCGTAGGGTTCGGTCATGACGAGGTCTGACGTGAGCATACCAAGCCGCCGCTGCTCGCGCCATCGATGCCGTTTAGCATGCCGTTTCCGCAACCTTGTAGTAGCGGTGGGACAGCTCATATCGCGGTATGACAGCGCTTGCTGGCCAGTACGTGAGGAACCGAATTCCCCGCGCACTGGTCGCGACTTCCTGTGCAGGCATCGAAGGGGGCTGAAAGCGTCATAGAGGACGTTCGACATCCGTCGCTCTACAGCGTCAAGCTCGCACGAGTTTCGGGTAGGTTAGAACTGAATCAGAAGACGAGACGTTTTAAGCCAAGTCAAGGCGTTCCAACGTCGACTTCCTAAACAGGGTGACTTACCCAAGGCCCGAAGAGTAGCTAACCACACGGGATTCGAAGGTTGACAAACATCCGATGAGCAGGAGTAAGCTGCTGTAGTTCTGTTCAGGCTCCACGTAGTGCCGGCAGCCGCCGACCCGGCAATCCTCAGGAGTATCCATCCGTGGCGGCCAGTCGGACGTAGTTAAGGGTTGATAACACCAGGAGGTTCGTCACCATGAGCATTCGTCACCATGAGCATTCGTCACCATGAGCATTCGTCACCATGAGCATTCGTCACCATGAGCATTCGTCACCATGAGCATTCGTCACCATGAGCATTCGTCACCATGAGCATTCGTCACCATGAGCATTCGTCACCATGAGCATTCGTCACCATGAGCATTCGTCACCATGAGCATTCGTCACCATGAGCATTCGTCACCATGAGCATTCGTCACCATGAGCATTCGTCACCATGAGCATGTCACCATGGCATTCGTCACCATGAGCATTCGTCACCATGAGCATTCGTCACCATGAGCATTCGTCACCATGAGCATTCGTCACCATGAGCATTCGTCACCATGAGCATTCGTCACCATGAGCAAGGGTAAGCTTGTCCTACTACTTTTGGCTATGATCGGCGTGCTGGGCGTGCTGGCAGCGTGTGGCGACGACGCCACGCCGACGCCCACGGCCACCACTGCGGCCGACGCAACGGCCACGCCGACCCCCCTAGGTGAGCGGCCGAAGTACGGCGGCTGGCTGTACACGGGGCGGTCGAACCGGACCGCGGTAGACGCGTACTCCACCCTCACGGGCACGTCGTACCTGTGGGCGGACTACGAGGCGCTCCTGGGCTATGACCAGCCGTATGACCCGGCGGTGGGCCCGGTGATTATCCCCAAGCTGGCCACGGACTGGTCGGTGGACTCCACGGGGACGAAGTGGACCTTCACGTTGCGGCAAGGGGTGAAGTGGCACGACGGTGAGGCCTTTGACGCCGACGACGTGGTGGCCACCTACAAGCGGGCCCTCGAGCCAAACTTCGCCGTTGCCCGCCGGTCGTTGGTGCTGAAGGAGATGATCATAGACGTAACCAAGGTCGACGACTACACCGTGGTCATCGACACGGGCACGCCCAACGCGTCCTTTATCTCGGTCATGGCCAACAACCACTCCTCCATCATACCGGAGCACCTGATCACGGGTGACCCGACTTCGGACGTTCCGGACGAGAAGTGGGTGGTCCTACACCCGGACACCACAGGGACGTTCAGCGTGGGCACCGGCCACTTCCGGATGATCGCCTGGGACCCGGAGGGGTGCGTGGCGTACGAGCGGTTTGAGGACTACTGGGGGGTCGACGAGTTTGGCAACCAGCTGCCGTACCTGGATGGGTGGCACAACTGCGAGCCGTTGGACGACTCGCGGGAGTTCGCCAAGTTCGCCACGCGGGACTACCAGACCAGTGACTTCACGGGCCTGGGCCTAGACGAAGCACAGAACCTGTGCAGCAAGAGTGTTGAGCCGGAGAGCTGCTACACGGCGCAGCACGGCCACGGGTGGTTCTCGATCATCCTGCACCACACGCTCGAGCCGTTCACGGACTCGCGCGTGGTGCAGGCGGCGCGGTACTCGCTGGACCCCAAGGACGCCATGGAGTTCCAGCTTGGCGAGGGCACCGGTGAGGGCGCCTACACGTGGATTGACCGGGACTCCTTCGCGGGCTCGACGCTGACGGTGGGTGAGGTGGAAGTCCTGATGCCGTGGGCGGACGATGCGCGGCGGGCGGAGATGGACCAGTTAGCCAAGGACAAGCTGACAGAGGCAGGATACCCCAGCGGCTTGGACTTACCGTTCCCGTGGTCTGCGGGGTGCAGCCGGCTGTTCCGCAACTTCTACACGCCCATGGTGGACAGCTGAGGTATCTTCAAAAAGTGTGTAAACAGTCAGGCGGTGTACCCTCTCTCTGAACAACACGGGCTCGAGGCCCAAGAGAGGAGATAGACCGCCCATGAGGAAGGAAAGCACTGAGAGTAGGTCGGAGTCAAGGCCGGAGTGGGAGCAGTTGGAGGATTGGGTGCGAAGCCAGGTCCAGAGGCTGATCCAGGAGTTGCCGGAGGAGGAGGTGACGGCGTTTCTGGGAAGGGCGAAGTCGGCGCTCAGATCCGACTCGGACAACGATACCGGCTATCGGAACGGATACGGCAGAGCCCGGAGGCTTACGCTGAGTTCGGGAACGATACAGCTGAGGCGGCCGCGAGTCCGCGATACCGAGGAGCAGTTCGAGAGCCGGCTGCTGCCGCTGTTCGTCAACAGGACCAGGAAGGTTGCTGAGTTGATCCCCGAGCTGTACCTGCACGGTCTATCCGAAGGCGACTCCGATCTGGCTTTGCGGGGGCTGCTGGGAGAGGACGCACCGGTATCGGCGAGCACGGTGGCCCGGTTGAAGTCCAAGTGGAACGATGAGCTTGCCCAATGGCGCAGCCGGCCCCTAGATGACCTGGAAGTGGTCTACATGTGGGTGGATGGAGTCTACGTCAAGGCTGGTCTTGAGAAGGAGAAGGCGGCAGTACTGGTGGTGGTGGCGGCCCTGAGCGACGGGAGCAAGGTGGTGGTGAGCGCTGTTCCCGGATACAGGGAGCCCACAGAGAACTGGTCCGATGTGCTCAGGGACATGAGGCGCCGCGGGCTGGAGTGCCCGAGGCTGGTGGTTGGGGACGGACACCTGGGCATCTGGGGAGCTCTGCGCAACGTCTATCCGCAGGCGGCAGAGCAACGCTGCTGGAACCACAAGATCGTAAACGTGCTCGCCAAGCTTCCAAAGCGACAACAGGACCAGGCCAAGCTCATGCTGCGTACTATCCCCTACGCGCCGACTCGGACAGAGGCTGAGCGGCTCAGGACGGTGTTCACCAGGTGGTGCGGCGACCATTCCTACGAGGCGGCCTCAGAGGCCTTGGAGCGGGACTGGGACCGCATGGTCACCTTCTATGACTTCCCAAAGGAGCACTGGGGGCACCTTCGCACGACGAACCCGGTAGAATCACCCTTCGCGGCCCTCAGGCTTCGGACCGATGCCGCCAAGCGCTACAAGAGGGTCGATCGGGCGATAGCGGTGATCTGGAAAATGTTGATGGTCGCCGAACAGCGCTTCAGGCGTCTGAAGGCCCCTGAGTTGATCGAAGACGTCTATCTCGGCGCACAGTATGCGGATGGAATCGCCATTGAATCAACGGCTGAGAAGGTCGCCGCCTGATGTCGTTTACACACCTATTGACGTAACCTCGGACAGCTTCGTGAAGAACGGACTGCGGGGCTTCCAGGAGTGCCGTGAGGGGATTATCTCCTCAGAGGAGCAGCTGGCCGGTAGGTGGTCCTTGATGGTCACCGCGTATGGCATCACCTTCATGGACCCGCTGAACCCCTTCAACCTGTCGGGTACCTCCTTTGCGCCAACCGCGGGCCGTGGCCCGTGGAACTGGGAGGGCGCCGAGACGGTCGACGAGCTCTACTTCAAGGCGATCGCGGTGGTGGACGAAGACGAGCGCAACGAGGTGTACAAGGACATGGAACGGTTCCTGGCGGACGACGAGCTGAGCCAGTTCCCTGTCGGGCACAACAAGATGACGGTGCCCATCAACGGGTGCCTGAAGAACTACTACCCAGGGCCGGGCATGTACCACGGCATGCAGCACCGGACCTCCTGGCTGACGGAAGATTGTCGCAACCCTGCGCCATAGTAGAAAGTAGAGGGAGCGGGACGGCGAGTTGTCGTCCCGCTCCTGTCCCCATGAATGTGAATGCAGGCTAGGGCAGACGCCTAGGTTAGCTTCAAGGGAGTGGTGGCCAGAAATCCGACGCTACGACCAGTCGAAACAGTAACTGCCTACCGGGCTTGGATGGCTCCTGGTTGCCTCTTTGTCCGGCGCTCAACGAGGTTACGTCAATAGGTGTGTAAACGGCATCAGGCGGCGACCTTCTCAGCCGTTGATTCAATGGCGATTCCATCCGCGTACTGTGCACCGAGATAGACGTCTTCGATCAACTCAGGGGCCTTCAGACGCCTGAAGCGCTGTTCGGCGACCATCAACATTTTCCAGATCACCGCTATCGCCCGATCGACCCTCTTGTAGCGCTTGGCGGCATCGGTCCGAAGCCTGAGGGCCGCGAAGGGTGATTCTACCGGGTTCGTCGTGCGAAGGCGCCCCCAGTGCTCCTTTGGGAAGTCATAGAAGGTGACCATGCGGTCCCAGTCCCGCTCCAAGGCCTCTGAGGCCGCCTCGTAGGAATGGTCGCCGCACCACCTGGTGAACACCGTCCTGAGCCGCTCAGCCTCTGTCCGAGTCGGCGCGTAGGGGATAGTACGCAGCATGAGCTTGGCCTGGTCCTGTTGTCGCTTTGGAAGCTTGGCGAGCACGTTTACGATCTTGTGGTTCCAGCAGCGTTGCTCTGCCGCCTGCGGATAGACGTTGCGCAGAGCTCCCCAGATGCCCAGGTGTCCGTCCCCAACCACCAGCCTCGGGCACTCCAGCCCGCGGCGCCTCATGTCCCTGAGCACATCGGACCAGTTCTCTGTGGACTCCCTGTATCCGGGAACAGCGCTCACCACCACCAGTACTGCCGCCTTCTCCTTCTCAAGACCAGCCTTGACGTAGACTCCATCCACCCACATGTAGACCACTTCCAGGTCATCTAGGGGCCGGCTGCGCCATTGGGCAAGCTCATCGTTCCACTTGGACTTCAACCGGGCCACCGTGCTCGCCGATACCGGTGCGTCCTCTCCCAGCAGCCCCCGCAAAGCCAGATCGAAGTCGCCTTCGGATAGACCGTGCAGGTACAGCTCGGGGATCAACTCAGCAACCTTCCTGGTCCTGTTGACGAACAGCGGCAGCAGCCGGCTCTCGAACTGCTCCTCGGTATCGCGGACTCGCGGCCGCCTCAGCTGTATCGTTCCCGAACTCAGCGTAAGCCTCCGGGCTCTGCCGTATCCGTTCCGATAGCCGGTATCG
>CBDFHJ010000007.1:0-420033 GCA_965247635.1 Dehalococcoidia bacterium | reverse complement strand
GTACTGGTTCGGATCCCCATTGCACGTTGACCTCCCTTCTTGAGTCGCTCAACATCCTGCGTGCTGCCCACACTCACGTAGTGTCGTATCGCCTCTTGGAGGTGGATGGCCGACGCGATGCCGCTATCTGCTTGTTCTGCCTCTACCTCATAGTACTGCCAATTCGCAACTGGGCCTCTTGGGATTCACCCTCGGCACCCAGCCTGCTCTGAAGCGTTGCCACTCGCTTTGCAAAGGATTGCGCTAAGTGATAAGTGTGTTCGCCTTTGTAGAACGCCTCTCCCTAGTTTGGCTGACTGAAGGAGAACGCAGTCTCATCCTTTGTAACATCGCTTCCTTCCAGGATGGTGTCGATGGGTTCAAGAGCGTAGCGAACAGCCGGATGAGCCTTAGCTGACATGAAAATCCTGCAATGCCGCATATGCTGTTTTCTTGGCCTGTTCTGCCGCTTCATGCCACCTCTCACCGTCTTCAAGGAACAGTGGGTACGTCTCGTGCATAGCTTGGATTGCGATCCGCGCGAAGACGTGAGTGCGACGGCGTTCCCAAATGAAGTCTGCATACCAGGACCTCAGGACAGGGTTATTGACCTCACCCGCGCGACGCTCGTAATAGTCGAGGACTTCCTCTGTGAAGATGCTTGGGTCTGGCAACACGAATCCGTTCGAAAACTCCGCGAGGGGACCAAATCGCCCCTCAGCCTCTTGGCCTAAGTCCCGCCGATGGTGACTGAACAGAGCGGCATCCCACCGTGCCTCGTCTGCGTCTTTCCCTCGTCCGGCTTCGATAAACAGGTTCCCGGCCTTTTGAATCGTCTCTGATCTTTGGTACGAGGAGGCAAATACGCCTGTGTCAAACATCTCTCGAAGAAGATCGGGGTCTTCTGTATCCTGTATATCCATCACAACTCACTGAATGGGTAGTTATCCTGTTGCATCAACTCCAAACGAAATCGAAACATACGAGGTGGAGGTCATCCCTTGAGAGTGGATCCTGCGGGTGGCGGTCAGAGGCGCTGCCCTGGGAATCGACCGAATCGATTGATCGTACGTGGATAAGAATCGACCCAATGTCTTGGTTATACTGGAACCTGTCATAGACCCGGCGCAAGTCTCGTATGGCAGCGTGAGTCATTGGGACGCGTAGACGCTGCATCGCACCCCGAACGTCGCTGCGTGTGACTGCCGGGCTATGCAGGTATCCTCGTAATAGCGTAATGACCGTCTGCTGAAGCGGGTCGAGTATCGTCGGAGCGGCTTCCACGGCCTGCTGCTCTTGTACCGAATTGAGGATGTCGTCAATCACCTTGTCCTGAATGGCGAAGACATCGCTGTCGCCCAGCACTCGCGGAGTGTCGGGTGCGCATGCGATGAGGTTTGCAATCAAGAAACGGTTGTCGAGCACCCGGTCACGATTCATGTCGTAGTAACGCCAGAAGTGGCGCCGTCCCTCACCACGCCCCGCTGGTGCGGTGAAGTAGAAGAACAAACCTCGTTCACCGGCCCTGGCAAGACCCGAGTGAATGCCGTCCGGAAGCTCATCTAGCATCTCTCTCGCGCCCGTGTCGAGTAGGTTCTGCAACTGGTGGAGTAGGAACTCATTGCTGGCAAGCTCTGCGAACTGCTCTTGCTCCTCGATTACGCTGCCATCCTCATCCAATATCCTGCGCAGCGTGTTGAAGTTACGGGGGTGGACCGTCTCCCCAAGGACTGACACGTCTAGAAACCCGCTTCGGTCGATGTCCGTGATTTTACGGTTGAGGCTTTCCACCAAGCGGAGGAGCTTCTCCAGCCCAGCCTCTGGAAACATGTTGTAGACCCAAAGCAGCGGGTGCTTCGAGCCAATGCGATCAATCCTGCCCGCCCTCTGCACCATACGAGTGGGATTCCAGTGCAGGTCGTAGTTAACCAAGAGGCCACAGTCCTGCAGGTTCTGTCCCTCGGACAGAACGTCGGTAGACAGCAGGATGTCTATCTCTCTATCGGAGCCAGCGAGGTCTGGTCTGTTATTCGAATGCGGCGCGAAGGCTTGAATTAGGCGGACTCGCTCGGCTGGAGACGCACCGCCGTCCATACGCCGAATCGTGGGATCTCCCATCTGCAGGCGGAAATCGGCACCCTCATCACCGCCAAGCTCCCTGTAGAGGTAGCGGGCGGTGTCGCGGTAATAAGTGAACACAATGACCTTTTGGCCCTTCAAGTCTGTCGACAGTAGGCTCTTCAACGTCTGGAGCTTGGAGTCTTCATCGGGTGTGATGCTGTTGACGAGCCGCCAAAGCTCCGTCAACGAGTCAGCATCATGTTGAAGCGCCTGATGAATGCCTCGCAGGTCGTACTGCGACGTATCAAGCTCTGGTAGGTCAGCGAGCAGTTCGCTGGCGTCTTCGTTGGCGTCCAACTCATCGGCTCTGCCCCCGGGGGTCGCCTCTTCCTCTTCATCCTCGCTGGACAGGTGACGCATGGCCTTTTGGAAAGAGGAGCTGTCGAGGAGCTTGCCTTCCAAGAAGTAGCTCTCAAAGGTCCTGGTGAACTCCAGCGCTCGCCTGATACTGATGCGAAAAGCATCCACGCTGGACTCAAAGCGCTTCAGGTAGCGACTTCTGAAGATTCCCGCCAGGGCCTCTTCTCGGCCCTGCTCGAACTCGTCCCTCTCAACACCGGCCTTCTTGTAGGTCTCAAGCTGATAAGGGGCGAGTTCTAGGTTCTCTATCGCGGCCACCACCTTGTCGTAGATACCGCCGTAGGTGGATTCCAAGTCGTAGTGGATCGTCTTGAGACGGCGCTCAGGCCATGTAATCTTTTTGCCATTGATCATGGCCTCAGGGTAGGTCTTGCGCACGAAGGCTCTGGTGCGTCGAATTACGACTTCCTCCAGTAAGTTGAAGAGCGCGACCCCGGTCTCATGATCGGCTGCATTACGGCGAGCGCTGAGGAAGAACCGGTACAGGTCTCCAATACCAGCACCGGAGAAGTAGCTCCGGTCACCCCCGGTTATCAGGGTAATCTGGTTGTACAGGTCGAAGATGTTGTTGTTGATTGGCGTCGCCGTCAGCATGATGAGCTTCTTCCGGCTGCCGTCCCTTCCGCGTCGGCCGTTCGCGCTGATGATCCGCTCCAAGTTCTCATAGCGTTGGGTGGTGCGATTCCGGAAGTTGTGCGACTCGTCGATGAGAATGACGTCCGTGTCACCTACGGGACCCGGGTCGAATTCTGCCTGACCCAACTCCTCTTGGGAGAGGATGGTGGCTGCGATGGTCACGTCCCGAAGCTCGGCCGTCCACATCTGACGAAGGGATGCCGGGCAGATGACCAGCGCCTTCTGCCGCAGGTGGTAGGCATAGTCCTCAAGTAGCTTCTTGCCGATCCATGTCTTCCCCAAGCCAACTGAGTCCCCAATCAGCACGCCGTCGTAGCGGGCCAGGACCAAGCGGGCCTTCTTGACAGCATCCTCCTGAAACTCGGCTAACTCGACCGCTGACTTGCCTGGCGTTGGCGCGTCAGTCGCAAGGTCATCCTTGAAGTATTCGAACAGGGCCTTCATATAGACCTGGTACGGGGTGTACTCCTTCTGGCCGAACTTGGAGGCGTCCAGGAGGTCTATGAGCTCGTCTTTGAAATCTGGCGATGCTTCCCAGTGCTCTCGGAACCAATGGTCCAACTCGGTGATGGCTTGGGCACCGACGCCCCTCATCAACTCACGACGTAGCTTCATCTCCCCTGGCCCGTCCACAGGCGGTGGACCTATCCTGGCCATTTCCTCTTCAGTAAGCACTGCCTTGTGGGAGAGGTTGAGTTCCTTGTTGGTGGTGAGGCCTGCGCCTGTGAAGTTGCTGGAACCAACGATGGCGGCGATGGGCTGGAATCGGTCTGCGCCACCTACCGGCAGGTCGCCGTAGAAGATGTAGCTCTTGGCGTGTAGAAAGCCCTCTTGGTATGCACGCACTGCCACTATGTCACGGCGGAGGAACGCGATCAGGTCTTCTACTGCCCTGAGGGTGGCTTCGTCGAAGGGCGCAACGTTCAGCTCGCTGGTCAACTGTCGAGCGGCGCGGGGTCGTAGCCCCACGGCCTCACCGTCGCCCGGCTCGTCACCCAGGAGCAGGCGAAAGCTGCCGAGACCCTGCAAACCCTGCTGCAATAGCGTGAAGCCACGCACGTTGAAGTAAGCGGTGGCGATGTCCAGCGATTTCCCAGAATGCCCAGACAGGAGCTCTCCGAGCACATCCGCCATGCGGTGGCGTTCGTTGTCTATGACGTACGGGATGTGCATAACGAAACCTAGACCGCCGACTTCAACGGTGAGCGTGGCACCTTTCCAAGGATCTCCTTGTATTTCTTCGGGTCTGACAGAGTTTTGGTCAACCGTTCCACCCACTCGTCAGTGTAGACATAGTCCTTATGCGGTACATCGTAGTGACAGTACTGAACTTCACAGCGCGTGGGGTCGTTGGATGTAGTTGGAGGCCTGACGCCGAAATGCTTCCAGCACCTGGTATGGTCGTTGGTGCCGAAGTGAACTCCGAGATGTTCCTGGACTTTCTGAGCCACATCACCTGGCTTCATCTTTCCTGGGTTAGCCACCTCGGTCTCACGGGTCTTAAGCAGAGAGATTGCTCGCTCAATTGCTTGCCTCGCAGCCTCATCAAGGCTGTTCACATTGATGAATTCGACCGCAAGGTCTGACGAGTTGGCATGATTACCTGTCTTAGGCACGAGAAACACCTTGTAGCTGTATTCCATGCTTCGTTCGATTTCTGCGGACAAGCTGCTTCGGAATCGCCTCACATATTCCTGCACTGACCGATATGTCTTAGTTTGCAACTGTCGAATTGCGCGGGCTTTCCCTTGAGGTGTGATGGTTGAGAATTGAAGCGAGACTGCCAGACTCTCATTTAAGGAATACCGGTCACTGTACTCCTTTTCGAGCAGAGCTTCGAAGTTCAATAGCAAAGCCTGGCACTCGCCAAATATTTGGTCATCGAGTTGTGGCATATTGCGATGTTCGATCTTGTTCCTAAGGCCAATAAAGAATTCCAGATTCTTTCGTTCGGCAGGATTCTTGTCCTTATAGAATTGTCGAACACACTCCGCCAGCTCCCATGCTTTGTTTTCCCCATCGAGCTTCTCATAGCGCACGTATCTGCCCTTCTTTGTCACATAGTAGAAGGGCTTCGTGCCAGCCCGGAGAAATATGGAGTGAAATAGGGCTGTCCAGGCTATTACCATAAACACTATGAATCCACCGGAACGAAATACTGTGCCCGGCCGGTTGTAGGTCTCAACGGCCAACAGCGCCGACTCTCGAGCTTTAGTCAGGCATCCCTTAACTTCAAGAGGTAACCCCCTCACAACATCTCCCGAAGCCGCTCCTCAACGTAGCGAGCATCATCGTTTGACAAGCCGTAGCAACGAAAGAGCACTCTGTCTATGACGTCTTGGATAGGTTGACTCTCGGGCGCCAGGTGTGAACGTTCTGACCGGTTCTTGAGCGTTCGACTGGCTTCTATGCGTTGGATCTGTCTGCACATTTTTGCGAGGGCTGCGGCTACAGGCCCAGGCAAGAACCCCGGCTCAGAACATTCGTCGAGGAGTGACGCCTCCAATTGATCCCATCTCCGTTCGTCTATCAATGCCCCCCAAGGTGTGTCGGACACATAATCTGGAGTTTGGACAACAGGCAGATTGTTGAATTGATATTCGTTCACCTTGGAATTCGTGCTGCAGAGGCGAAAATACCAATCCAAGAACTTGGAGTTGAGGAGGGCAAGCAAGATGTCGAGGTTGATCTTTGACGAGCCCTCGCTAACGTAACTAACTGTATCGAAGCAAAACATCTCTGGTGAAATTGGCGCAGCTATCAGCCTGCGGAAATTGTTCTGTGGAGAACTTCTTTGGTATCCGATCTTTTGTTTACCATAATTGAATACAGCCTTCGATCCAGACCCGGAGCGTTCTAAGAACTCTGACACATCTAGAAAGAGGTCTTCTCCCTGCGACGCTTCCCGTACTGTGTAGAGGGTAATGTTGGCACCACGTAACACCATAGGCCCGCTGATGTGTGGTCCTAATGTGCCAGCCCTGATCTCCGCTGTTTCCTCCATATCACCTCTGAAGCATTTTGCCAAATCGCCGAGTCTGCCAACCCTTGTTGTCCAGATGGCAGTTGCTATTTCCCAGTCTCTTTGGGTGCATGCGGGTATAGCAGCATTGTCCGGGTCTATAGTGAGTGTCTCGCTGGACGATACTTGAAGAGTCTCCGAGCACTCTGAAATCCACCGGCCAGGATGGGTCCGAACCAAGAACCGGTTTCCCTCAGGGCGCGCACTGGTTACGAAGACGGCCGTTGAGAGTTTGGCGTCAGGGAAGACCCTTTTAGCGGGGTCGTCCTTCTGAGGGAAAGCCTCAATAGACTGTAGTTGCGTCTGTTCCAGTAGCATCTTACGAAGTTCTGTAGTCTGTATATCTCCCAACAGGCTCATCGGAACTATGAACGAGCAACTTCCAACCCTTGCCAGCAAAGTAATCGCACGACAGACAAAAAACTTGTAGAGGTTCTTGACTCTGGGAACGGCAGGCGCGTAGATTCTTGCTTCCCGATAGAAAGCGAGTTCCTGTTCCAGTCTTGTGTCTAGGCCTTCGCCGCCCAATACATCGTATGGTGGATTGCCTACCACCGCGTCGAATCCCCGTTCCTCCTTAGGCTTCCATCGCCCACCCTGGAGATCCACAAACGCCTCTGGGAACTCCAGGTCCCAATGGAAGAACCGCTTCTCCTTGCCGATTTCGGCTCCCCGGCCGATTGTCTCTTGGTATTGTGGAGACAGACCCTTTCCTCCCGAGTTAATCTGCTGGACAAGATCGGGGCCTGCCAGCGTGAGGTACTCCTGGGCTCGCTTGTTGCCGAAATGCCTGCTAACCCATATGTGCAAGGCCTTCTTGTATGGAGCTTGGGATTTCTCGAACTCGGCAAAAAGCGAGCTGCTGCGCTCGGCCTGTTCTACCGTCGCATCCGGGATACGGCGCAACTCTTCAATCGTAGCGGTGGCGGCCAGCAACCCTTGAAACGGCCCGCCGAACAGACTGGCCACATGACCCTTCTGCTGCTTCGCCAGTTCGGACTCAACTTCCTGGACAGTCGTGCCTATGAGGGAGTTGCCGCATTTGAGGTGGTGGTCCAAGAACGACAGTGGCGCGCCTATCGTGAAGCAGTCCAGCCAAAGCGATACCTTGGCAAGCTCCACCGCCATGGGGTTGAGGTCGACACCGTACACGCACCGCTTAAGGACGTGCCGCTTCAGGAGGTTGATGTCCGTGAGGCGGCTGGTGTCGACCGTGACCCCCTGCCTCTCCATCTCGGCGATGATCGCCTCGCGGGTGTCCTGGAGGTACTTTGTCACTGGGTTCCATGGGAATGCCCTTAGGAGTCCCTCGCGTTCTCCAAGAATCCGGTCACATATGAAGTCCACTGCCTCAACCAAGAAGTGGCCGGACCCCATAGCGGGGTCGAGCACCTTCACGTCAAACAGATCATCAACTAGTCCTTCATAGGAGTTGGCTACCTTGGCCGGGTCGTCCGGCCGCATGCCTTGCCTCACGAAATTCTGAGCCCTCGCCACTGCCTGGCTATAGGCCCTCTGCGCCTCTCTGAACCGTGGGCGGAGCTTCTCGAATTTCTCCGCCAATACCGGACCCACAGTGTTCTCGACGATATACTTCACGATGTGGTATGGCGTGTAATAAGAGCCGGAGGCTTTACGCTCGCGGCGGTCGTTCTCTAGATATACATCCCCTAGGTTATAAACGCGTTCCTCAGCATTCCGTCCTCGCCCGGTGGTTAAGACCTTCTGCTTGGACTTGCCGGCCACCCCGTATGGGATGACCTCCTCAGTCTTCTTGCCCTTGACCACCGCCATCTTTTCTTGGGCGATTCGCACCTTGAACTCCAGCAATCCCTCGTAGATGGAGCCGAGCTGCCGCACGCCCAAGGACTTATAGTCGATGAAGACCAGGTCCTGACGCTTGTCATCCAGGTCGCGGGCTAGCTGGTCCAAACCCAAGGCAAGGTAGCGGTCGGGTATCTTGTGCGCTGCAAGAAAACGGGCGGCCTCGGCTTCCGGAGTGTGATCATCGTTTGCTGGGCTCGTCACAAACAGCCCACCGTTGTACAGCGGTACGTTCAAGTCACGGCTTCCCCGATCAATGACCTCGAACAGGGCTAAGAGTCTGTCGTACAATCCGGTAGCCTCTGCTGAGACCCCGTACGCTTTCCGAAGTTGGTTCGGAACATCATCCGCTATGTTCCCGGCCTTCTTTGCGACGTCCTCCTTGAGCTTGGTCAGGCTCTCCTCTCTGTAGCCTCTGACCTCTCTGACGGGCAGCAGTCCACGAGATTCTGCGTACAGAAGGAAAAGCAGCCGGTAGAGGAGAGTAAGCGTTCCTTGGAATACTTGGCGACGGTACTCCTCGTCAGGTTCCCTCTTCAGAGATAGCTGCTGGGCTACCGGCAGGAGTGACGCCTGCAGGGGCGCGGCGAGGCCGGCCTGTCCCCTGAGATGCTCGATGAAGCCCTTTGCGAAGTGAGAGAAAATTCGCTCGAAGACGCGTTCCTTCAGACGCTCACCCAGCCTCTTCGCATACTCCTCACTGTCGGCTAATACCTCGTCCAGAAAGCACATCTCGCGACTCTGGCCATCACGCACGACCTCCCTGTTGACGAACGCATCAAGCCGGAAGACTAGCCAGAAGTAGCGGAACGCACGGTTGGGGTCCTCCATTGCCAGAGTCTCTTCCAGGTCGATCTCGTAGTAGTTGGTGGAACGAGAGTGGGTTCTGGCGGAGTAGAGACGCCACAGCTTGCCATTGGTGACGATGGCCCAGGGCGCTTCGCCTGACTCCAATACGGTAACAACCCTAGCACCGGGATTCTCATCTGGAGTCTGCGTATCGCGAGTCTCATCCCTTCCGTCAAGGTATCGATTCCAGGGGTAGGCGAGGCACGCGGCGACCGGCTTTTCGGCATCATCTGGAGCGTATAGTGTGTAGTCTGGATTTTCACCGCCCGGTGCCGGGCTAACGCTGAAACCCAGCGCTGCGAGAGCCATATCCACCAGCCCAGGGCTGGTCTTGCCCTCAACCCCCGTCAGGGCAGTTTGCCGGGCAGTATCGAGGGTTTCACGAAGACGGTGATACACTTCCTCCGGACGCTCGCTCCAAACGCTTAGTTCCGGCAGACGCTCATTCAAGTAGTAATCGGAAAACAGTGCCCTATTATTGTAAAGCGGCTCCGACCAGTCTGCGACGGTGTAGGCAGAGAGGAGCTTATCGTACTGGGCGTCGGAGTCCGCCTCGGTATAGGTGAACCGCCGAAGGACACGCAGCTGCACCTGGGTTGGGTCCCTACGATTGACAGTGAGGACTCGGGGCCGTATGGCGACTTGTTGCGTCGTCATTGGCGAATGGGAGATGGCTCTCAGGTACCGCTGTAGCAAGACAAAGTCGATGCGCTCGTAATCGTCGGTGAGGGCCAGCAGGTAGTTTCCGGCTCGATTCCTGAGGGCGCGAGCCAGTGCATGAGTCACTGCGACCGTGACCGACGTCAGCTCGATTAGGTACACGTCCAAAGGCTCGGCCCCGTCATCATGCACGGCCACACGTTCGATATGCCTGATCTGGCGCTCCAGCGAGGAGGCGGTGATGCCCATGGCAGCCGCGCTCTGGGGTTGTCGACTGTCTGTGCGATAGCCAAGCGCGGCGAAGAAGCCCACAACTCCGTCTCGCGCCGCAAGGGCCTGAACCTCGGCTGTAGCTATGTTCTTATCGTCGGTCACGCGGCCTCACATTTTTAGCGGCTGTCCGCCCTGTGGGTAGGTCCATCCAGTATTTGACATTATCCAATGTTAACCGTATATTGGCAAGCATGGTATCTCATAACCAGATGCGTCAGAATTGGAATATATCCAATGATTGCCAGCACAAAGCCTAAGCAGTCCCTGGTTGGAATCGAGCTGGTGCGGCTCCTTTCCTATGAGGGAGACCGCATTTTCACGACGGACCGGGCCAGGGAGCTTGCGCCTCGCGTGGGGCTCAAGGATTCCTACCTCTTGGAGTGCCTCTACCACCTTAGGCGGAACGGCTGGATCATCGCACTGCGCCGTGGCCTGTATGCGCTGTCCTCCACGGTCCCCGGCGTCTCGTCCGCTCACGAGTTCGAGATCGCCATGGCCCTGGTCGACCCCGCCGCCATCTCTCACTGGTCTGCGCTGCATTACCACGGCCTTACTGAGCAAGCGCCGAGAAATATATTCGTCCTCGCGACAACGGAGACCTCGGTTCCACGCATGCGAAGGGTTGGCGCCAAGCATACTGGAGGCGGCTACTTGGTAGGGGACACGACGTATCGGTTCATCCAGGTCAAGCCAGAACGTCACTTCGGCATCGAGAAGGTTTGGGTCGGTGATGCCAGAGTGTCGATCACCGACCCGGAGCGTACGTTGTTGGACGGCCTATCCATGCCGCAGTACTGCGGAGACTTCGCTGAGGTCCTCCACGCCTTCGGAGTTCGAATGGATCGATTGGACATCGAGCGGATCACCGAGTACGCCTTGCGAATGGGCGCTACGACCGCCAAGCGCCTGGGGTGGGTCCTTTCTTATCATGGCTATCCCTACTCCAAGATTCGCCGGCTAGCCTCGCTCCCAACGAATGGATACCGGCCGCTTGACCCTGGCGGACCGCGTAGGGGGCCATGTAACAGCCGGTGGATGGTCCAGGAGAACCTTCCAGGGATGGTCGATGCATGAGGCCGCTTCGCACACGCCTTCAGGAGGCGCGCCAGCGACTTGGGATGCCGTGGGAGGTCCTTGAACGGGATTATCTACTGTCATGGGTCCTGGCCGGTATCGGCCGAGTACCGGCCCTTCATGACTCATTGGTCTTCAAAGGTGGCACCGCGCTCAAGAAGTGCTACTTCGGCGACTACCGCTTCTCTGAGGACCTGGACTTCTCCGGGCTGGGTGGTATTCCTACAGGGGCGGAGATGGAGCGCCTAGTCAGGGAGGCATGCAATGCTTCGGTGCGTATGCTGGATGAGTATGCTCCGGTGGAAATAGTCAGCGAGCGCTACACCGAGCGCGAGCCGCATCCAGGAGGCCAGGAGGCATTCACGATCCGAGCTCGGTTTCCGTGGCAGAATCACCCGCAGACCCGCGTCATGATCGAGGTCACGGTGGACGAGAGGATTCTCTGGCCGGTCAAGAAGCGAAAGGTCATCCACGAGTACGGTGAGCCGCTCGATGTAGACGTCCAGGTGTACTCACTCGAAGAGGTGGTCGCAGAGAAGCTGCGAGCTATCCTCCAGCAGGCGGACATGTTCGAGCGGCGCGGATGGAGCCGGTCACGCGCCCGCGATTACTACGACGTCTGGCGGGTGCTTGACACCTACCGGGACCGCCTGTACCTGAGTGGCTTCGAATCTCTATTGCGTGAGAAGTGTGGTGTGCGCAGTGTGGCGTTTGACGGCCCGGAGGACTTCTTCCGCGACAGCATGCTAGCCTATGTCGAAGGGTCTTGGGACCAATGGCTTGGCCCGCTGGTGCCTGGCTTGCCCTCCTTCGAGACGGTGATCAACGGACTGCGCCCGCAGGTGGAGGCTCTCGTCTCTTCGGATAGTTGAGGCGGTATAGGTTTGGAACGTACACAGAGTGTCGAAGACAGTGCTTCTGGTTTGATGGAGCTTCTCAAAGATGGGGCATGAGCGTGTAGGGGCACTACCACGAACGAAGCCATGGCAGGCTGTGGTAGGCGGCATTGCGGATGCAGTTGCGGTTGACGGAGATGTTCCTGGGCTGGCCAATGCAACCCTTGAGAACGTCCGCTCTCGTTTGCTATCCATTCAAGGAGACGCCGGATTTGCTGCTTCCTTCCGGTTTCTCGTCGGCCTTGCGCTGTCAGCTTCTCCAGAAGTCGATAGGTCTTCACTTGGTGGTCTTGCCATCGATCTGGAGGCCAACCCGTCGCCACTCAACCTTGCGAATGCACTCGGGCAGTATGTCGCTGAGAACAGGCAGTCAGCTGAATATGCCGAATTAGCGCGCAAGGCGGCTGTAGATGCTATCTCGATTTGGACAGAGCAACAAACTCGCCAACTCTCCTTCACAGGTGAGCACCAACAAGCCTCTGAAGTGTGGAGAAGAGCAAGCGATGGCAGGGGCTTCTGTGAAGTGGCGCGTCTGTTCTTCGGGAAGTTTGTGGAACGTTACCTCAACTACTTCATCGGTCGAGAGGCTTCTTCTCATCTGACCAGCACGGAGGACCGCGAAAGGCTCGCTCGTCGCCTTGAAGACCACGTTGACGTTGTATCACACCACGCCTTCGAAACAGCCAGGATCACTCAGTCGTTCGCGGCAGGTTGGTTCAATCGCTACGCGAGCCAGGGAATGCCGACCGCAGACGAGATATCAGGATTCCTTTCCCACTCAGTCGGGAAGCTGCGGGAGGAACTCCACCGTGAGGCGTCTCCGCAATGAAGACCGACGGGACATGTGCAGTCTACCTGTGCAACGGGACGACCCTGACCGATGGGGTAGATCCGTCAGAGTGCACAGTCTTGGATTATCGGTCATCTGGTGGCGAACTCCCTGTAGTACGCCTCGGGTTGCCTGACTTCGTTCGGAGCGTATTCCATCTGCCCGATAGGTACCTAGACCTGCTGGAGATTGCGGCGTACGTGTTTGCGGCCGACCGACTGACCCCCAGGGGTCCAAAGACCGCAGTCGAGTATCAGTCGTGGTCCAGAAGCCTTCATTTCGTTGTGAAGGTCAGAGACTATGAGTTTTGGCGTCAGCCGCGTGTGGGCGAAGCCCTGGGAGCCGTACTCCGATTCGCCACTGGCGATAAAGACTATCGGTTTACGTTTCAAGCTGGTCATACCACTCCACCTACGAGTCTATTCGACAGGGAACAATTCTCGCTGGAGCAAGATGGAGAGTTCTCCATCTTGCTGTTCTCTGGTGGACTTGATTCCCTTGCAGGTGCCGTCCAACGACTTGAGCAAACCAGTGAACACGTTTGCTTAGTTAGCCACTTATCCCAAGTTGGAACCATTCGCACACAACGAGGTCTCGCGTCCGCGTTGCAGAGGGATTACCGTGGTCGCGTTAGCCCCTACCAATTCAAGACTCACCTTCAGGGAATCAGGCCTAAAGAGGAAACGCAGCGCAGCAGACCCTTCCTATACGGAAGCATCGCTTTCGCTTTGGCCACAGCGTTTGGACGTGATCGCTTCTACATTTGTGAGAATGGAGTTACCAGTCTGAATTTTGCTCGACGGGATGATCTCATTAATGCGCGAGCCAGCCGTACGACTCACCCTCAAACTATTGGGCTTTTAGCATATCTATTCTCAATCATCACAGAAAAGCCCTTCACCCTGGAAACACCATTTCTGTGGCACACCAAATCTGACGTGGTGGAGTACCTCAAAGACTCTGGCCGTGGGCGCTTGATCCCTAGTTCGGTGTCATGCAGTCACACATACAATTCAGGGCCGAATGCCACTCACTGTGGAGAGTGCTTCCAGTGTTTGGACCGGCGGATAGGGGTTTATGGGGCTGGTGCGGACATTCTGGACAACGAAAGTCTGTACGCAACGAATATCATCACTTCCAGCATCCCATCGCCAGAAGGTAAGACAACCGCTGTAGACTATTTGAGACAGGCAGCCAACTACTCGAATTGGAACCAACAGCGCTTCTACAACGAAACGCTCGACGAGCTTCAGATGCTTCTAGGCTGGGTACCGGGCTATGAAGACGAAACCGAATTGGTGGACAAGATCTGGGACCTTTGCTCAAGGCATGGGAAGCAAGTGGCCTCTGCGCTTCGACGTATGCGAGATGTCCATGAAGGGGTCTTTAGTCCGCTGGCACCGGATTCCTTGTTGAGAGTTGTTTCTGACAGGGAGTTCCTGAAGGAGCCTATCGAACGCTTGGTCACTTCTATTGAAAATAGCCTCGAGTCTGCCCTCCCCAAGTCATTTCGGAGCGTACGGCCAGCCAGCGAGGCCGACCTGAACGACAAGATAGAGGGACTCTTGGACACGTGGCGCGAGGATTTGCAGAGGGAACACCCTGCCGTGCCCTTTGCAGGTGCCGGCGTCGTGCCCGACTTCTCGCCAGAGCGCGGGCACCTGTTGATTGAAGGAAAATACATCAGGAAGGGAACACCTCCGAGCAAAGTCACGGAAGGAATGGCTGCCGACTTGACGAAGTATCCGCAGGAATCACACATCCTGTTCGTTGTCTATGACCCTGACAACGCAGTCGTGGACCGGGCTAAGCTAAAGCATGACTTTGAGGGTAGAGGGCGCTGCACTGTATGTATCCTACCCTGAGGAGGCCAGTGGGATTCGCACTTCTGGGAGCAGACAGCATCTGGAGTGGCTGGCGTCGTTCCTGCCCGCCCATTTGCCTATGAATCAGCTGGGGCAGCAACTCACAACTCCATCCGAAGTTCAAAGACGGTTCTGCCTACCGTCAACTTAGGCCCACCAAACTGGACAAAATCAAGAACCTTCATAATGAGGTTCAAGCTCTTCATATAGATAGAGCGGAGCCACCACCGCGTCGTCGTAGCCTAGCTTGGTCCAATTCCCCTCATGCAGCCGTAGCTTGAGGCCGATGACGTCGCCGGAGGACGCTATAGCGCAGAGCGCTGATATCGGGTGGGTGGAGACGGGTGGCTTACACGTCCTCGCCCATGTCGTGGTCCGGGTGATTGGACTCGCCGGCCTTCCAATAGCCTTGCGTCCGCAGCATTGAGCGGTCAAGGCCGCGCTCCTCGATGAAGTGCCTGCGTATCTCCCGCATGATGGCTGCCTCGCAGCTGACCCAAACGTAGCCCCTTCCCTTGGGCAACTCAGCCGCGTGCATCGCGGCGGCAAGCGCCCGGCCCGGCATCTCGCCCGGCGGGCGGTGTAGCCACTGTATCTGCAGCCCGGCCGCCGACTCCAACTCCAACTCCTCGTCCGCGTCCAGCACCTCCGCTAGGACGTAGGCCCGCATAGAGGACGGCAGGACTTCGAGGAGCGTGCCTATGGCGGGCAGCGCAGCCTCGTCTCCGCCGATGAGATACCAGTCGGCGTCCAAGTCGGGGAAGTAAGTACCCCCAGCGCGTCCACTGATGACGGCGATGTCGCCCTCCTTCACACCCGTGGCCCACGCCGGGCCGGGGCCCTCGTCGTGGAGAGCGATGTCTATGTCCAGCTCGCGCGCCTCCGGGTCCCACCGGCGCGGGGTGTACACGCGGCTTGCCGGGTGCTCCCTGTTTTCCGGAAAAGCGTTGCCTTCCGGCCCCATGACGGGCAGGAGAAGCTCCCCTGTCTCACTGTCCGGCATGTAGACGCGCAGGTGCTCGGCAGGACCGTTGGACTCGAACCCCGCCATCTGCTCGCCTCCGAAGGTTATGCGCACCATGCGAGGCGTGAGTCGGGTAACGCGCCGCACCTCGACGACGCGGGGCGGCGGACGCTTGAAGGGGACTGACGGGGCGTTCATGGGAATCGAAGGTGTCATGGAATCTGTTCTCCTTCCTGTTCTGCGCGTCCATTCTGCGTCTTATCGGGCCGCTTCTACCACCTCGAACGAGAGCAGTGTAGCGTTCGTAGCCACCGGTCCCGGGTTGTCTTATCCCGGGGTGGCGTCCGAGGCCCACTTCACCTCTTTCCATGGTTCGCCGGATGTGACTCGAAAAACCTCCCTGCAGAATGCCCGAACTCCTCTGTTCCTGCTGATCGAGCGGCCTGGACTGTTACCGGGCGCTCTGGGCGAGGTCGAAGCCGTTGCCTTCGGGGTCCACTAGGCGGGCCAGGATGATGCCCTCCACGGGGCGCTCCACGGGATCCTGGATGATCCTACCTCCGCCGAGTCTCACCTCTTCGCACGCTGCGGCGATGTCGGCGACGGTGAACGCCAGACCGGTGGAGCGGTACTCGCCGTTGCGCCCACCGTGCAGAGCCACCACTGCGTCGTCGTGGCCCAACTCGGCCCAATTCCCCTCGTGCAGCTGCAGCTTGAGGCCGATGACATCCCTGTAGAAGGCTATGGCTCGGTCCATCTCCTGCACCATCAGCATAAAGACGACTCTCTGGACATCCATCTGCACCTCCTCGTTGACAGGCCTTCTGCGCGCTATAAGACCGCTTCCTTCATCGCTACGGCGTCAGGGGCCACTCTACCACCTCGAACGAGAGCAGCGTGGCATGCGTGGCGACAGGTCCCTCTTTTTCTCTCCTGGCGTGGCCCTTGATGAACTCCTCGCTGTTTACCCAACGCTGGAAGTCCTCTTCGGACCGCCATCGGGTGTAGACGAAATAGCGGTCTTCGCCCTCCACCGGCCGGAGCAACTCAAAGCTCTCGAAGCCTTCCATGTGCTCCACCTCGCGAACGCGGCTGCCGAACCGCGCCTCCAGCTCCGCACCCTTGCCTTCCGGCACAGTGATGGCATTGACCTTTACGACACTCATATCTCGCACCTCTAGTTTTTCAAAATCGATACCCATGATCTCTCCACGGCGGGAACGCTCGCTACCTCTCCTTCGTACGACACCAGCACGACGGGCCTGTCCGTCTGGGGATGTGGTATCACCATGACTTGCTGATTGAACACCGCGGACAGAAGGTCAGAGCACAGCACCTCCTCCGGCTTGCCGATCGCAACAACTTCGCCATCTGACATGACCATGACCCTGTCCGCGTAGGCGCCAGCCAGATTCAAGTCATGGAGCACCGCGAGAATGGCTCGCCCATCGTTTGCGAGCTGCCTGCAGAGCGCCATGACCAACTGTTGATGGCCGATATCCAAGGCAGTTGTCGGCTCATCTAACAGGACGACCGGCGTGTCTTGGGCAAGTACGCGGGCAAGCGAGACGCGCCGCTGCTCGCCTCCCGAAAGGGTTGGGTAGAGGCGATCGGCCAAGTGCAGCACCTGGGTACTCTGCATAGCGCCTTCCGCCAACGCATAGTCGGTCTCGGTGAGGGACTTCCACCGCGAAATGTGCGGATGCCGCCCCATCAGCACTACCTCACGCGTGGTGAACGGAAAGCGCAGGGGGGTGTGCTGACTGAGCATCGACCGCAGACGGGCAAGAGCGGCGGGCTTGGTGGTACGAACCGTGCGGCCGCACACCTCAACCTCGCCTTCCATGGGCGAGAGGTCACCGGCCAGAACCGCGCAGAGGGTCGACTTGCCGGCGCCGTTCGGACCTACAATCGCCAGCATCTCGCCGGAGTGGAGGTCCACATCGACCTTGCTCAACAGCGCTTTGTCCTGCACGGCGTAGCTGACGCGATTCGCCCTCAGACCAGGTGTCATTCTGTACCTCCCCAATTCGAGCGCGTCCGGTGGATGAGCCATAGGAAGAATGGGCCGCCTACCATTGCAGTGACGACTCCGAGCGGCAGTTCCGCGGGGACGACGACAGTCCGAGCGAGGAGGTCGGCCATGAGCAACGCCGTCGCCCCGCCGAGGATGCTCGCGGGTAGGAGGAAGCGGTGGTCTGGTCCCACGATGAGTCTGATGACGTGGGGCACGACCAGCCCCACGAACCCAATAATGCCCGCCACCGAAACGGCCGCCCCGGTGATGAGGGCGCTCAGGCCGATCACACTCAAGCGGACGCGCTCCGTCGCCACACCCAGGTGGCGGGCCTCCCGGTCTCCGAGGGTCAGGAGGTTCAGCGAGCGGGCCCAGAACGGTAGGAGCACGAGGCCCACGAGGAAGAGGGGCGTGACTGATCTGACCACGGGCCACGTCGCTCCGCCCACGCTGCCCAGCGTCCAGAACGTGATGCTGCGCAACTGGTTGTCGTCTGCGATGAACGTGAGCATGCCCGTGGCGGCGCCCGCCGTCGCGTTCACAGCGATTCCTGCAAGGATCAGCGTCGTCACCTCAGTCTGGCCGTACGTCCGCGCAACCAAGTAGACGATGACGGTGGCAATGAAACTGCAGATGAACGCCAACACCGCAATGCTGGTTGCGCCGAATAAGGTGAACCCCAGGACGATTGCCGCCACGGCGCCGACGGCCGCCCCGCTGGACACGCCGATAATGCCAGGCTCGGCGAGGGGGTTCCGGAAGACGCCCTGCAGCGAAGCCCCCGCAACGCCCAAGCTCCCGCCGACCAGGATGCCCAGGACGACACGAGGCAGGCGTATGTTCCAAAGGATCGCATCGGTTCGCGGCTCGAAGGAGGCGCCCCTCTCTATTCCTGCGTGGCTGAGCAGGATAGAGAGGGCCTGCGCCGGCGGAATCTCTACCGCTCCCATGCCCACGTTCGCGAACAGCGCGACGACAAAGAGCGCCAGCATGACCCCCAGCAGCGTGGAGGCGGTGAGCCGCGGCCTATCCGTGCGCCGGCTTGCCGCCCGCCGGAGCACACGCAGTGGCGTTAGCACTTTTGTTCCAATCATCGCCATCACTTGGCCGGCGCCAGGTCCGAATGGAATACCTGCAACAGCTCCATGAGCAACTGCCCCATGCGGGGGCCGCCACCGCCGAAGTACTGATCATCGAAGTCGAGGATACATCCTTCTTGTGCGGCGGTGGTCTCTCCCACCCCGGGGATGGCCACGATTCCCTCAAGTCCGCCGACTGACTCGAGTCCCCTGGTGAGCACGACGATGCAATCAGGGTCCGCTGCGGCGAGGGACTCGGCGGTCAGCGGTATGGCTTCCGCCGTTACCCCCAAGGCCGCCCCGCCGCTGACCGCCCCGCTGGCCTCGAATAGCTCGTGGCTAAGGTGTCCCTCTCCGCCCAGGAAGAGTGTGTCCAGCCCGCGCATGTAGAGGAATACGGTGGTTGGTCGTTCCTGGGCCTGAGCCGAAAGCGCCCGAACCTCGCTAATCTGGGCTTCGAGCTCTGCTGCAAGCGCCTCTCCTCTGACGGGGACTCCGAGCGCTTGTGCGATCCCGCGGATCTTCCGCGGCCCCCCGTCGACGGTGGTTACTGATTCGAGGACCACCACAGGCACGCCCGTAGCGCGGATCTGCTCGAGGACTTCCGGTGGGCCTGCGTTGGTGTTTCCTATGACCAAGGTGGGGTCCATTGAGAGGACGCCTTCGGCGCTAAGCCTCCTCTGGTAGCCGACCTGCGGGAGATTCGTAACCTCTGTAGGGTAGGTCGCGCTGGTGTCGACCGCGACGACATTCTCCCCGAGCCCGAGAGCGAAGACCACCTCCGTAAAGTCGCCATTCATAACCACGATCCGGCTGATGTCCGTCACGGTGACCTGGTTGCCCAGAACGTCGGTGATCTGCGCTGGCAACTGCGGAGCCAGTGGGTCTGGGGTTGCGGTGGGCGTCGAGGTTGGCGTTGGGGTTGCCGTCGGCGGCGCTGTTACTGTTGGGGAGGGCGTCGCCGCCGTGGGCCTTGGGGTTGATGTCGACACTGGCGCCATTGGGGCCGGCATCGTTGCCGTTGGGGCTGGCGCCATCGCTGTGCGCCCTGGGGTTGATGTCGCCGACTCGCCGCCACACCCGGCCAGCATGACCACGACAACAAGCGCGATAGTAGCCGCAATAGATTTCATGGGCAATACTCTCCTCATCTTGCACTCCTTCTTAATTCTTTTCAGCACGCGAAGCCGCCTCGTGTATCGGCGGAATACGCATTTCGCTCTCACAAGGTGGATCTGGCTTGCGGTGCCTTCAGGAGGAGGGCGACCAGTCCAGTCCAAGATGACTCCCCTATGTATAAGGTACGTCGGGGCGGATGCCGGTCAGCACGGTATCGATCGGATAGATCGGAGTACGTCAGATGAGACCGCCGGATACAAAGACAAGAGAGAAGAAAGACTGATCGTCGCGACTCCACGTCCGCCTCGATCAAGTGACCGTCATGGAGCGAGATGGACATGCCCTACAGCCCGAAGAGGCTCAGGTTTACCCTGTCCCCGAGGAAGGCCGCGCTCTGATAGAAGCCGCATCCTCGCCAACGACCTCTGCGCTGAAAGCGGGGCTCTGGGGCGACTTCGAAGACGACTGCGGTCGTGGATCCGCAGGTACAGGTGGCGGCGTCTACCGAATCAATGGTCATTCCGGCTCTCCGCAAGCTCAGTAGTTAGTACATACGAATAATATGATTAGTATACACTAACTTATTTACGATGTCAATACTAACTCTTTACCGACGTGCAGAAAAACTCCCCTCGTTACTATGTCGAGGACTTCCTCATCCCATCACGCCGGCGGGCTGGTCCGGTGGCTTACCGGATGGCCCCCGACCATTTCTGCATTGCCGGCAGGCTAACGCCACTTGAGAGGAGAAGAGATTTCACGACGCACGCGCTGGAGCTCATGGGGAGCGAGTCCTTAGCTCGGGGCGGCTAGCCTCCGCGGGCCGTGTACATCGTCGGGACGGCGTCGGTACCAGCGGATGAGCGCTGAGCAAAAGGCGACCATCCTGGACGCAGTAGCCTCCTCCACCCTGCCCAAACATCAGGCGCTCAGGGACCTTGGTGTTCCCAAGAGCACCTACTACCGATGGCTCAACAGGCACAGGCTTGATGACCGGCCGGGAGGCGGGCCTACACCCTGGAACCGGCTGAGCCCCGAGGAGGAGCAGGCTGTCCTTACGGCGGCCAGGCAGTCAGTAGGGCTGAGCTGTCGCCAGCTGGCTGCATGGCTCACCGACAGCAAGGGCTTCTCCGTCTCCGAGTCGACCGTCTATCGCATCCTTCGTAGAGAGGGTCTGGTCAAGTCGCCCGAGATGCAGCTCAAGGCCGGCAAGGAGTACCACCGCAAGACCAGCAGGCCTCACCGGATGTGGGCAACCGACGCCTCTTACTTCAGGGTGATCGGCTGGGGCTTCTACTACCTGGTCACGGTGATGGACGACTACTCCCGCTTCATCCTGGCCCACAAGCTTCAGCGGAACATGACCTCCGACTCCTTCATCGAGGTGGTCCAGGATACGGTGGACAGGACCGGCATGACCGAGGTGCCTGTGGCATGGGACGTCGACTACTGGGTGGTGGAGCGGTCTATGGCCCAGGACGGTCCCTGGGAGGCCATTGCGGCAATGCGTCCCGGGGAGCTACGGCCTCAGGATGAGCCTCCGGGCGGATATGATCGGTGGGCAGATGCCAAGCTTCCTCCTGGGGATCGCTACTACTACCGCATCTATGCCTGCACCCCGGTGGGCGGCACAGTCTACTCAAACGTGGTCAGCGGGGTCGTGCCCGAGTTCATGCCTGGTCTACCTCCTCCCATAGAGGCAAAGGAAGCGGTCGATCCACCGTGCTGAGGTGGGACCACATTCGGACAACGAGGAACGACCTATGAGGGAAGTTGCTGATATGGCGAAGAAACGAGTAGTTGGATTCCTGGCCGGTCTTCCCCTGGTCGTTGCCATTGTCATATCCGTCTCGTTGATTTTGGCCGCTGACTCCAGTGATGAAGTGGCATTAGGCGAATCTGCGGTTTCCCTGGAAGAGTCCGGGGGGCGCAGTGGTCAGTTTGCAGACCTATCGAACGCATCCTTTACGCCGGAGCTGCCTGACGAACAAGCACTGTTGATTGCGCGCGAGTTCGTAAGGGATGGAATGAACTTGGCTGATGTTGAGGAGCTTCCCACACGTATTGCAAGCGCCAAGTTCAGCGGGCAGCGCCACGACAATGGGGAGCATGCGGCCAACATGAAGGTAAGGGTCGCTGTCTTCCATGACTACCCGGACTGGCCTAGACTGCCGATGGGGTATTCAGGCCCTAAACCGGTCGATCCTCGATACACAGTTGTAATTGATGACCACACCCGCGATGTTGTTTTTTCAGTCTTAACATGGGGAAGAGAGGGTGATGCTGAGAACGCCACGTCTGGGGCTTTAGGGGGTTCGAATCTGCCGGCATACCCTCCCCAAGAATCGGTCCTTGACCTGTCAAACCCTTCTGAGCTCCCACTTGACTACCCGTGGAGCGCATCGGAGCAAGCGCATCGGGACATCGCCATCGAGAGGAAAGATGCCAACCTCCTTCCGGAGTGCACGGAGCACTACTTTGGGTGGCGGGACGCAACGCGAGAAAGGAGAGAGGCAGCGAGGGGAACAGAACCTCCCCAAGGAGGCTTCTGGGCGGACCCGGGTTGCAAAGGCACCCCAGATCGGTTGGTCATCGGCCCGCTGAGCGGACCAGGACCGGTTGCTGGGCATGACCAGGCCGCAGCAGTCCTGTCCACTGGGGATGGCTTGGCGCCTACTCCGACTCCCGTCTCGAATACCATCTCCGGTGTTCCAACCCACGAGGACATCGCCGCCCACCCCGATGACCTGCTCCCCTGGTGCGATGACATAGAGCGTCCTCCCTGGCCAAAGGGAGTTCCAACCCCGGCTCCATCGGGACCGCCGGGCCATGCAAGCGACAATCACCCAGGCAACGTTCGTTGCGTTGCCAGACCTACCGAAACGGACACTCCCAGGCCGGGGCGTTCGGAATCTGACAGCTCAACGGGTAGTGGCGCGGAGCAGCCCTAGTACCGCCCCACCCTCGATGTTGACTACGACGACAGCTGGGTAGCGAACATTCCACCCACCATAGGCGGATACAGTGACTACTGCTACAGAATCGGCACGAGTTTCAAGGACCGCGAAAAGAGCGTCAGTGGAGATGTGTGCCCGCGTTGATGTGGCCTGACCATCGGGTAACAAAGCCCTCTTCCTAGGCAGTTGACTCAGGCCTAAGGGCTGTCGTCGACTATTTCCACCACAGCCCCAGGGTGCACACCCGGCGGACCCATCTGAGCAGGGCTCTCTGTGCCCGCTCTCTCTGGATGTTCTCCAGCGCCCTCTCCCTCCAGTCCAATGTAGACCGTCAGCGATAATGGGACACATATAAGGGTAGGAAAACCCGAGAGTCGGAGGGTGGTGTGAGCTCCTGAAATGAGGGTAGAGCTACCCACAGAAAGGAGCAGATGTGTCCCAATTAGAAGTAAGCAAAGCAGAGGCCGCCGAGGAACGAAGCGAGCAGACCAGGTCTTTCGTCCGCACAGTTGTAGACCGTCAGCGATAATGGGACACATATAAGGGTAGGAAAACCCGAGAGTCGGAGGGTGGTGTGAGCTCCTGAAATGAGGGTAGAGCTACCCACAGAAAGGAGCAGATGTGTCCCAATTAGAAGTAAGCAAAGCAGAGGCCGCCGAGGAACGAAGCGAGCAGACCAGGTCTTTCGTCCGCACAGTGAAGGCGGCTGCCCGACGCAAGTACACCCCCGAAGAGAAGATCCGAATTGTTCTGGAGGGCTTCCGCCGCGAGGTCACAGTCAACGACCTGTGCCGGCGGGAGGGGATCAAGCCCCACTCCTACTACTCGTGGACCAAAGAGTTCATGGAGGCGGGCAAGGAGAGGTTGACCCGTGACTCGGTTCGGGACGCCACTCAGCATGAGGTAGGGCAACTCAAGCGAGAGAACGGGGAACTCAAGGAGCTAGTGGCCGATCTGTCGCTGGAGGCGTACCGTCTCAAAGAAACGGCCATCCCCATGCCCCAGGACGCCACCGGTACCAGCGGATGAGCGCCCCGGAGAAGGCAGAGGTAGTTACCAAAGTATCCTCGTCTCCCTCCCCAAGCGAAAGGTCCTCAGAGAGCTGGGCATCCCTAAGAGCACCTACTACCGGTGGCTCAGACGCCAAGACCAACAAGGACTTGAGGACCGACCAGGAGGCGATCAGCCACCATGGAACCGTCTTACTATTCAGGAAGAACGCTCAGTCCTGTTATCAGCCAGGGAGATGCCAGAGCTGAGCTGCCGTCAGCTGGCCGCGGGGATCACCGACAACCAGGGCTTCTCAGTCTCAGAGTCCAGCGTCTACCGTATCCTGGGCAGGGAGGGCCTAGTGAAGAGGCCTGAGATGCGGTTGGCCGCGGGGAAGGAGTACCACCGCAAGACCACAGGACCTCACCAGATGTGGGCCACCGATGCCTCATACTTCAGGGTGGTTGGGTGGGGCTACTACTACCTGGTCACCGTTATGGACGACTACTCCCGCTTCATCCTGGCTCACAGGCTTCAGCAAGATATGACGGCCGACTCCTTCATCGAGGTGGTCCAGGATGCTGTGGACACGACCAGCATGGACCAAGTTCCAGTCACAGACCGCACCAGGCTGCTGAGTGACAACGGTCCAGGCTATGTCTCAAGAGCATTCAGGGACTACCTGGGGATGGTTGGCATCAAGCACATCCTAGCAACTCCTTTCCACCCTCAGACCAACGGGAAGCTGGAGCGCTACCACCAGACCATCAAACGGGACGTCAACCAGGTGCCTTATGAGTTGCCCGCCGACCTTGAGGCTGCTATCGCGGCCTTCGTCAGCTACTACAACTACCGGCGCTATCACAAGGCTCTGGGCAACGTGACACCATCAGACGTGCTCAAGGGAAGACGGCAAGAGATCCTACAACGCAGGAAGGAGGTGAAGGCTCAAACCACCGAACGGCGACGACGCTACAACAGGGCCCTCAGGGAGCTCGCCAGACCTCCATCCAGCCCCTGATCTCTCGGCTCCCAATGTGTCCCACTTTTGCTGGTTGCTAACATTCATCCTGGCAACCCAGAGCCTGGCCAAGCTCTCCGACCTCTCCCGCACCATGCAGGACACCCTGCTGGCCAACATCGGCTGCCTGGCCGTCTTCCAGGTGGCCGGAGCCGACGCTCGAACCCTGGTTTGGGAGCTGGGCAAGGACCGGGTCTCCGAGGATGACTGTAGACCGTCAGCGATAATGGGACACATATAAGGGTAGGAAAACCCGAGAGTCGGAGGGTGGTGTGAGCTCCTGAAATGAGGGTAGAGCTACCCACAGAAAGGAGCAGATGTGTCCCAATTAGAAGTAAGCAAAGCAGAGGCCGCCGAGGAACGAAGCGAGCAGACCAGGTCTTTCGTCCGCACAGTGAAGGCGGCTGCCCGACGTAAGTACACCCCCGAAGAGAAGATCCGAATTGTTCTGGAGGGCTTCCGCCGCGAGGTCACAGTCAACGACCTGTGCCGGCGGGAGGGGATCAAGCCCCACTCCTACTACTCGTGGACCAAAGAGTTCATGGAGGCGGGCAAGGAGAGGTTGACCCGTGACTCGGTTCGGGACGCCACTCAGCATGAGGTAGGGCAACTCAAGCGAGAGAACGGGGAACTCAAGGAGCTAGTGGCCGATCTGTCGCTGGAGGCGTACCGTCTCAAAAAAACGGCCATCCCCATGCCCCAGGACGCCACCGGTACCAGCGGATGAGCGCCCCGGAGAAGGCAGAGGTAGTTACCAAAGTATCCTCGTCTCCCCTCCCCAAGCGAAAGGTCCTCAGAGAGCTGGGCATCCCTAAGAGCACCTACTACCGGTGGCTCAGACGCCAAGACCAACAAGGACTTGAGGACCGACCAGGAGGCGATCAGCCACCATGGAACCGTCTTACTATTCAGGAAGAACGCTCAGTCCTGTTATCAGCCAGGGAGATGCCAGAGCTGAGCTGCCGTCAGCTGGCCGCGGGGATCACCGACAACCAGGGCTTCTCAGTCTCAGAGTCCAGCGTCTACCGTATCCTGGGCAGGGAGGGCCTAGTGAAGAGGCCTGAGATGCGGTTGGCCGCGGGGAAGGAGTACCACCTCAAGACCACAGGACCTCACCAGATGTGGGCCACCGATGCCTCATACTTCAGGGTGGTTGGGTGGGGCTACTACTACCTGGTCACCGTTATGGACGACTACTCCCGCTTCATCCTGGCTCACAGGCTTCAGCAAGATATGACGGCCGACTCCTTCATCGAGGTGGTCCAGGATGCTGTGGACACGACCAGCATGGACCAAGTTCCAGTCACAGACCGCACCAGGCTGCTGAGTGACAACGGTCCAGGCTATGTCTCAAGAGCATTCAGGGACTACCTGGGGATGGTTGGCATCAAGCACATCCTAGCAACTCCTTTCCACCCTCAGACCAACGGGAAGTGGAGCGCTACCACCAGACCATCAAACGGGACGTCAACCAGGTGCCTTATGAGTTGCCCGCCGACCTTGAGGCTGCTATCGCGGCCTTCGTCAGCTACTACAACTACCGGCGCTATCACAAGGCTCTGGGCAACGTGACACCATCAGACGTGCTCAAGGGAAGACGGCAAGAGATCCTACAACGCAGGAAGGAGGTGAAGGCTCAAACCACCGAACGGCGACGACGCTACAACAGGGCCCTCAGGGAGCTCGCCAGACCTCCATCCAGCCCCTGATCTCTCGGCTCCCAATGTGTCCCACTTTTGCTGGTTGCTAACAGATACACAATCGCTACCCACTGATCGAGGTTGGGATGTCCAGAAAAGACTGCCTGGAGTGGTGGCAGACCCGCTACGACCGGCCCCTGGAGCGCTCGGCCTGCATCGGCTGCCCCTACCAGTCCCCCCAGAGGTGGGTGGAGCTGTTCGCCGAGGCGGTGGAGATCGATGCCAACATGCGGGGCAAGCTGGCCTTCGCCAAGGAGCCCTACCTCCATCCACGGCGGATACCCCTGGCCGAGGCGGTGGGCCTTGATGAGGTAGGGCTAGGGCCTGAAGGCGACGGCTTCGGCAACGAGTGCCAGGGGTACTGCGGCGTCTGATCACCCTGGGCGGGTCGCCAGGGCGGCAAGGTCACCACCCGGCCGGTTTGGTGATGGCGCCAATGTCGTCAGCGAGCCTATCGGGAAACTGGCTCCGTCTGAGGTGGCTCTTCCAGAGGCGTTTCACGTAGGTCGCAGCGCCGGAGAGGGTCCTGGGACTGGCGCTCCTGGGGTCGGGGTTGACCAGAACGACCCGGAGGTCCAACCCGTCCCGCACGTACCGCATCGCTCCGGCGAAATCCGCATCGTTGGACACCACCACAGCCTGCTCATACTCCCTGTTGAAGCCGTCCACCAGGAGGCGCGTGGCCAGGTTCACGTCCGATCCCTTCTCCTCCGAGTCTCTGACCAGGACGTGCGTCGGCAGCCCTGGCTCCGGCTCTGCCAATGGGCGACGCCTGGTGCCGGAGCGGAAGCTGCCGTAGTGGACCTCGGTGCCAGGCAGCGTCGCCAGGGCTCTCAGGTAGACCAGCTGGCGGCGGGGTTGATTGGGGTTGTCGGGTCGGGCGTCGAGGAGGGCGGTGAAGTAGGAGACCAGGTGAATGGTGTCCTGGGGGAAGAGGGTCTCAGCCAGCTTGCGCAGGTCCAGCCACCTGAAGGGGGTGTCCTTGAGGGCGCGGTAGTAGAGATTGAAGCCGTCGATATAGAGGTTGGTGATCAACGGTTTCTCTCATACAAAGACAGAGACCGCCTTGGAGGGCGGTCTCGACCCTACCGGCGAAGCGATAGGGGTGGTAGAGAAAATGCTAGCACGAGCGCCATGAGCTGTCAACATCTCCAGAGAGTCCTGGTGATGTACACATTGGCTAACCCAGGGGCACTATTAAGGGGCGGTCCACCGCGATTCTACCGATAGGGACCTCCAGGGGGTTGACAATAATATATCCGCGCGTGATATAGTTGGGGACACCTGAACGGAGGCCGCTTCACAATGTTGGGTCCAGTTCCTACGGGTATGCTTCCTCTCCCGGTCGCGCAGCTTCACATCCTGTTGGCCTTAGCCGACGGGGAGAAGCATGGTTACGCGATCATGAGGGAAGTGGAGGTCTTGACCGAAGGAGCGGTCAAGATGGGTCCGGGAACATTGTATGGGACGATCAAACGGATGTTGAAGGCGGAATTGGTCGAAGAGACCGACGAGCGGCCCGACCCCGAGTTGGACGATGAACGTCGCCGCTACTACCGGCTCACCGGCCTAGGGGCGCAGGTCCTCGACGCCGAGGTCGCCAGAATGGAGCAGCTCACCCGTACCGCCTGGATGAGACGGGAGATCGCAGAGCAGAAGCTCCGCTTGGAGGGCCGCTGAGATGCTCCCCGAGAGGATGTACCGAGCGCTGCTTGTGGCCTACCCAAAGGAGCACCGGCGCGAATATGGAGAGCTGATGGTCCAGCTCTTTCGGGATTGCATGCGGCGCGATGGCGGTGGACTGAGGACGCTGGTGGTCTGGGTGCAGATGATCTTCGACCTCGTGCGGTCATCGTTCAGAGAACGTATGGAAGGAGCCGAAGTGTGGACAATGCTGACGACCATGTTCAGGACGATTCTGGAGCCTCGTAGAAGGTGGCTCTATCTAGTTGTCATGCTGATTCCCATAATCCTTTTGGGGTTGGCATATGCTAACACGCCGCGCTCGGTAAATGAGATGTCCGGGCACAATCCTGCCGTCAAGTACGATACTTTTAAGCAGTATGTTGACCATGTGGACGCACGCGTAAAGGAGCAGTTGGCAGCGGGCCAGTTGACAACAGAGCATGCCAAGGAGTGGAGAGAGTGGGAGATTCAGAGATGGGATAGGGGCATCGGGTTTTTCTCTATATTTCATGCGCCTAACTCCATCCAAATGGTTGCTCAAACTATGGTTACAGCAGGAGCGCTTTTCGCCGTCGTTCTTGGGGTCGTAAGCGGTCGGGCTGCGCTATCGTCAAGAGCCGCAAGAAGCGAAGTCGATAGCGCAGTAAACCGGCGATGGGCGCTTGCCCCGTACTTCCTGGCGCCTATCTTCTTGTGGACTCTCATGGCAGCCGCGTCCGTCGGGCTGGCGCTGCTGGCAGGCTCCATCATCCCCCAATTCCTGACCATGAAACATCCCATTACGGACAACTCGACTTGGAACCTGACGATTGCAGTGGTCGGCATTGGGTTGGCAGGCTTCGCGTGGACCACCGTCGGTGTGAGCTTGGGAGTCATTGTTCGCTCCGCGCGCATCGCGGTCATAGCTGGAATAGTTCTTGTCGTCGCAGAGGTCTCAATCGGCTCCGTACTCGATAACATGGGGATTCCCGTCTTGCTTCCCGCTCACGGCGCTATCGAGTTGGCGTCCATTGACGCGCCGAAGCTATACCACGGAATCATTACGCCAGGGTTTGGTCATCCAGCGCATGGGCCCCACCCGCTTGTGGGAGCCGTTCTGCTAGTCACTACCGGTGCTGCCGCCATCGTACTAGGACTCTGGTCATGGGGCAGGAAGCAGTTCGTGCAGAGTCCATCCAGCGCGGCTCTTGGCTAATCGGCCTCCACGATCAATCTTCCATGTGTCTTCCGAGTGTAGTCTCACCCTCTTACAACCCCCTGGGGGTCCCGCCTCGACGCCTGTCTATTGAGGGCCACGTCGAGGATGGAGAAGGCTTCGGCGATGCCGTGGTTCTCTACTCTAGGGACGGGTTCCTCCTGCTGCTTCAGCAGGGCATGAGCGATGAAGTCCGCCATCTGAAGCAGGTAGTCGTCCTTGGAGCTGCGGAAGGCAGGGCCACCGATGACGTGCTCTATGGGGATGTTCCTGGTCTTCTCACCGTCCTCCCAGAGGTCGTAGCGGCTGGGGGCGTGGTTGCGCACCTTGAGCCTACCGTAGAGCCGGGTAATCATCTGCTCCTTGCCCTCGTCGAAGATGAGGAAAGCGTGGCGGTCGACAGCCGTCACGGAGGTGTTGATGCGGTTGAGGAGGCGGTCAAGGCTGGCCTGCTCGTACCTCCTGCTCTCCGGCTTGTGAAGGCAGACGTTGATGACCTCGATGCCGCCCATGCGCCTGGCGGCATCCTCCAGGCGGCACAGACCCTCCAGAAAGACACTGGCTCCCTGAGCGACAGAGACCCGTTCGCTGGTGGTTCCGTTCTTGGCGAGCAGCCCCCGTCCCGCCAGCAGGTCGCAGGCGTGAAGCTCCCTGGACAGGGGGATTCCGTACCGCTCCATTAGCTCCACACGCCATGCGTGGATGTCGGCAAAGAGCCGGTTCCATACCTCGCCATCCACTCCCAGGGCGGAGCGGGCGTAGTAGCGGGGTCCTTCGGACTCGTCGATGTAGTACAGACGCATGATTCTTCTCCCGTCTCCTATAGGTGTTTAGGGGTCGTTGAAAGGATGGATAGGCTCCCAGCGGTCAGGGGTGCGCCAGGCCGGACCCAGCGGCCCCACCTGCTCCAACAGGTTTCTGGGAGCCACAAACAGGGGCACCTGAACCTTCGCGGTGTCCATCTCCTCTTTGGCGATGCGGAGAAAGTGGGTCTCGGCCACGTCGTCGTCGAAGACGACCAGCAACGAGGGCTGAGCGCCGTGGTCGTCGGTGGGCCGGTGGGTGGAGTAGTAGCGCAGGTAGGGAGCGATCCTGGCCGCCATGGTGATGGGGCGTACCGCCCGGCGCTCCCATTCCAGGAAGAAGGGCCAGATCGCCTGTCCGTTGTGCAGCAGGCCGAAGGCGTCGGGACGGACCGAGTGGAGCCTCTCTGCGTAGCGGAAGTACCGGGAGGCCCGTCCAGGGGAGTCGAGCTGCGCCAGCTCCCGTCCCCGGCTGCGGGCCTGCTTCGCCAGGACGGCTATGAACCAGTGCACCGCATCGGTGTGCTGAATGTTCCTGAGCAGCTGACGGGCTCTTGTTCCGGAGACGTTTCGCCAGGTAGCGGCACGGTCCGGGTCTGTAAGGGAGGCGCTCCATCGCTTCTTCATCGCGCCCACGGAGGTGCGATCGCGCCTTGCGAGGACAGAGAGCCCCAGGTCGGAAAGGATGAGGCGGCGACGGCCCTCTACAACGTCGTCGATGACGAGACCCAGGCTTGTGAGCCGTTGCAGAAGCTGGGAGATCCTTGACCGCTTCACCTCCAGCACCCCACCCAGGTGAGCGGGCGTCATCCAGGGCCAGTCGGAGAGCAGGTCGAGGCAGCGCTTCTCCGTCGATTTGAGCAGCGCAGGCAGCAGGTGGTCGGGTGCGGAGTCGTCCTGCCCGTACACGTTGAGGTGTTCGGGGAGGGAGACCCGCTCGGGCGGCTCCTCGGTAGGCAGATCTCCGTTGGGGCTGGTGTGCTTCAAGGCCCTACTGAGGTCGAGGGATACCGAGTCCGAGGGTATGCGCCATACGGGCGTGGATGGGTCTGCCGACACAGCGTCCCGCTCAAGGGCGAGGAACGAAGCGGCCGGCGCTCCTGCCAGCAGCCTCCTCGCCTGTCGGAGGCGCACCTCGTCGGGAAGCAGGGCAAGGATGGCGCTGGGCGACGGGCCGTCCCTGAGCGACGGGCCGTCCCTGAGCCTCCACAGCCGCTTGGAGAAGCTCGTCCTGTCGGAGGTGAGTCCCTGCCTGACGACGCCGATGATGCGTTCATCGGGAAGGATGATGGCGGCGTCCATGGGCATGGCCCGGTACCAGCGGAAGCGGATGGGGTGGGCGATGTTGGAGATAGTGGCAGCGAGCCGGTAGATGGCTGCGGCGGCATCCAGCCGCTCCAGCAGGACGCGCTGCCACCGGGCGGAGACGGGATAGAGGTTCAGAAGCTCATCCACGGTCATGCCCTCGTCCCCGGCCAGCCGGTGCAGCCCAGATGGGGTGAGATAGAAGCGGCGCGTTGGCGGCGTGACGTCCGTGGCGTGGGGGACGGAGGCGGCGAGGCCCTCGGCCTCAAATTTCTCGACGCTCTCGTAGACCGAGCCTCGGGACCAGCCGGAGACGGCGACCAGCTCCAGCCGGTCGAGGAAGGGCATGGCTGCCAGATGTCCCAGTAGCTCTTCCTGGCACTCGGTGAGCGTCATGCGCCCTGCTCCTCTTCAGGAGCGTCTTGCTCCTTCTTCGTCTCGGTTGCGCCAGCCGCCTTGTCCCGCTTGGTTCGCTGATTGCGCCGCTTGGAGGGCTTGTCCCGTTTCTTGGGAGCCGCGCCGTTGCTGGGCGGGGTCTTATTGCCCCTCTCCAGGGCCGCAATCGCCGCCCTGTGTGGACCGTCAGCGATAATGGGACACATATAAGGGTAGGAAAACCCGAGAGTCGGAGGGTGGTGTGAGCTCCTGAAATGAGGGTAGAGCTACCCACAGAAAGGAGCAGATGTGTCCCAACTAGAAGTAAGCAAAGCAGAGGCCGCCGAGGAACGAAGCGAGCAGACCAGGTCTTTCGTCCGCACAGTGAAGGCGGCTGCCCGACGTAAGTACACCCCCGAAGAGAAGATCCGAATTGTTCTGGAGGGCTTCCGCCGCGAGGTCACAGTCAACGACCTGTGCCGGCGGGAGGGGATCAAGCCCCACCCCTACTACTCGTGGACCAAAGAGTTCATGGAGGCGGGCAAGGAGAGGTTGACCCGTGACTCGGTTCGGGACGCCACTCAGCATGAGGTAGGGCAACTCAAGCGAGAGAACGGGGAACTCAAGGAGCTAGTGGCCGATCTGTCGCTGGAGGCGTACCGTCTCAAAGAAACGGCCATCCCCATGCCCCAGGACGCCACCGGTACCAGCGGATGAGCGCCCCGGAGAAGGCAGAGGTAGTTACCAAAGTATCCTCGTCTCCCTCCCCAAGCGAAAGGTCCTCAGAGAGCTGGGCATCCCTAAGAGCACCTACTACCGGTGGCTCAGACGCCAAGACCAACAAGGACTTGAGGACCGACCAGGAGGCGATCAGCCACCATGGAACCGTCTTACTATTCAGGAAGAACGCTCAGTCCTGTTATCAGCCAGGGAGATGCCAGAGCTGAGCTGCCGTCAGCTGGCCGCGGGGATCACCGACAACCAGGGCTTCTCAGTCTCAGAGTCCAGCGTCTACCGTATCCTGGGCAGGGAGGGCCTAGTGAAGAGGCCTGAGATGCGGTTGGCCGCGGGGAAGGAGTACCACCTCAAGACCACAGGACCTCACCAGATGTGGGCCACCGATGCCTCATACTTCAGGGTGGTTGGGTGGGGCTACTACTACCTGGTCACCGTTATGGACGACTACTCCCGCTTCATCCTGGCTCACAGGCTTCAGCAAGATATGACGGCCGACTCCTTCATCGAGGTGGTCCAGGATGCTGTGGACACGACCAGCATGGACCAAGTTCCAGTCACAGACCGCACCAGGCTGCTGAGTGACAACGGTCCAGGCTATGTCTCAAGAGCATTCAGGGACTACCTGGGGATGGTTGGCATCAAGCACATCCTAGCAACTCCTTTCCACCCTCAGACCAACGGGAAGTGGAGCGCTACCACCAGACCATCAAACGGGACGTCAACCAGGTGCCTTATGAGTTGCCCGCCGACCTTGAGGCTGCTATCGCGGCCTTCGTCAGCTACTACAACTACCGGCGCTATCACAAGGCTCTGGGCAACGTGACACCATCAGACGTGCTCAAGGGAAGACGGCAAGAGATCCTACAACGCAGGAAGGAGGTGAAGGCTCAAACCACCGAACGGCGACGACGCTACAACAGGGCCCTCAGGGAGCTCGCCAGACCTCCATCCAGCCCCTGATCTCTCGGCTCCCAATGTGTCCCACTTTTGCTGGTTGCTAACACCGACGTCATAGCGCCCCCTTGTTGTGTTTGGCTGACCTGCCCACGCATTTGTACCACAAGTTGAGTGAGTGAGCCCATCATTGAGCCGGAGGCAGCGCCGATTAAGACTGCCTCTAGGGCTGATGCTAAAAAAACCTTTCGACCATCCCCCTGGCCCCCTTCCTGGCCAGGAAGGAGGGAGAATTTATATCTGAGGAGCCCCCTCAGACTCCCGGCAAAGGGGCTCCGCCCCTCTGCACTCCCCTTTTTTCATCAGCCTGCTGGGGCTGTTTCCACCAGCTCAACGAGCTTGTGGGTCCGTCGTTCGTCGCAAGGAGCATCGCCATCGGTCCGTGACCGCGCGTATTCCAAAGCCTTCGAAGGTTCCAGGTCCCCGCCGACCGTGAGCTCCTTGGGATGGGCCGTCATGGGCGCTCGTCAGACGACTCTGGTACCATGATGCGCTAAGAGTTGGCCCCAAAGAGGTGCGTAAGGTCGTGGTGGTCTCGGAGACCCCAAAACGGCGCCTGCTACGGCTGGAGCTGACCGGTATGGGCAGGCTGGGTGAGGCCTTGGCGGAAGCGGAGGGCAAGCAGGTCTTTGTCTTCGGCGGCATCCCCGGCGAGTCGGTGGTGGCCGAGGTGGTGCGGGAGCACCGCCGCTTCCTGGAGGCCCAGGTCGTGGAGGTGGTGCAACCTTCGCCTCATCGCGTGCCCGCACCGTGCTCCTACTTCGGGCGCTGCACGGGGTGTCAGTGGCAGCACATAGCCTACCCGTACCAGCTCGAATTGAAGCGTAGCATCGTGTGTGACGCCCTGGAGCGGGTCGGTGGCCTTCACGACGTGCCTGTCGGGGACACCTTGGCCAGCGCCCAGCCACTGGAGTACCGGAACCACGCCCGCTTCACCGTGAGCCGGGAGGGCGGGCTGCTTGGGTTCGTCAACCGGGCCACCCGTCGGTGGGTCCACGTACAGGAGTGCCTCCTGATGACGCCGTGGATCAACCAGACGTTGAGCGTCCTTCAAGGGAATGTGAGCGAGACTACTCAGCTCTCCTTGCGGTACGGCGTCAATACCGGCGAGTGGATGCTCCAGCCCACGCTGCGCCACCCGGACGTGTCGATGGAGTCTGGTCAAAAGCACTACAAGGAGTCGCTGCTGGGTCACGAGTTCCGGGTCTCAAGCCCATCGTTTTTCCAGGTGAATACTCCCCAGGCAGAGCAGGTGGCCCGCCTCGTCGAGCAGGGCTTGGCCCTAGCGGGCGACGAGGTAGTGGTGGATGCCTATGCCGGTGTCGGCGCCTTCGCGGTACTCTTGGCAGGCCAGGCGCGCCGGGTCATCGCCATCGAAGAGTCCGCCTCGGCCCTGGAGGACGCCAGGCAGAACGTGGCCCACCTCACGAACGTGGAGCTGCGGCGTGGCCGGACGGAAGACGTGCTCAGGGAGCTGGTAGGCGACGGTCCCGACGCGCCTGGCAGCGTCGACGCCGTGGTGTTGGACCCGCCGCGGGCCGGGTGCGAACCCCGCGCCCTGGACTCCCTGATCGAGGCCGCGCCTCGGCGCATCGTCTACGTCTCGTGTGACCCGGAGACGCTGGCCCGCGACCTGAAGGTGCTTGCCCGCGGCCCGTATCGAGTCGAGGCCGTGCAGCCGGTGGACATGTTTCCGCAGACCCACCACGTGGAGTGCGTGGCAACCGTGGTCCTGGACCAATCGCGCCAGACGCGGCTTGCGGCCCGACGACGCCTTGTCCTGGCGTCGGCATCGCCTCGGCGGCGGGACATCCTCTCGCGGCTTGGAGTGGAGTTCGAACTGGCGCCGTCGGACGTCTCTGAGCCAGCAGGTTTGCGGGACGAAGAGGGTCCTGGCGACTTCGCCATGGGGAGGGCTTTGGCCAAGGTCCAGGCGGTGGCCTCGGACCAGACGTCAGGCACGGTGATGGGCTTCGATACGGTGGTGGCGCTGGATGGCGCCGTGCTGGGGAAGCCACGCGACGCTATGGACGCGGCCGCGATGCTTCGGGCGCTCCGTGGCCGCGAGCACCGGGTGGTGACTGGGATAGCCTTGGCTGATGCCGCGACGGGCGAGGTGCTTCAAGGGCACCGCAGCTCGCGCGTGGTCATGCGCGACTACACCGACGAGGAGATCGAGGCGTACGTTGCCTCCGGTGACCCGCTGGACAAGGCGGGCGCCTACGCGGTGCAGAGCGAGCTCTTCCATCCGGCGGCGGAAGTGCATGGCTGCTACCTGAACGTGGTGGGGCTGCCGGTGTGTACCTTGCTGAAGCTGCTGGACGAGTTCGGCGCCACGCCTGCCGTACGTGGCGAGACGTGGCCTGAGCTGGGCCTGTGCCACGAGTGCGCCGCGCGAGCCGTCGCGGGCCAGCGTAGGAGGTAGGCCGGGGCGCGGGCATCACGGAGGGAAGCGACAGGAGCCATGGACCTCTTCGGTATTGGACCTTTAGAGCTGGTCTTCGTCCTACTGGTGGCCACCTTGGTGCTGGGCCCGGCCAGAATGGTGGACCTCGCCAGGAATCTTGGCACGTACTGGCGGGAGGCCCAGCGGCTATTGCGGGAGACGGCCGACGCGGCCACGGTGAAGCTGGACGCACTGCCGTCCCCAGAAGATGAAACTGAAGATGAAGATGAGACCGCCACGGGCTTGCCGTCACCGGGGGGCTCGGTGGCGTCCGGCAACGGCCTAGACCCATCGGCGGAAACGGCAGACCCTCCTGAAACCCAAGAGGAGGCCCCTCGGCGTGGCTAGCAGGGAGATGACGCTTCGAGACCACCTGGAGGAGCTGCGTAAGCGGCTCTTCTACACCACCGCCGCCGTGGCGTTGGGTACCGCGATAGCGTTCGTCTTCCGAGATCGGGTACTCGATTTCCTGTTGGCGCCTGGGTTCGATGGAATTCCTGACACCAGGCCCATCTACACCGAGGTCACGGAGATGGTGGCCGTGGTTATGAAGGTGTCGCTGATGGCGGGCGTGGTAGTAGCCCTGCCCGTGGTCCTGTACCAGCTTGTGATGTTCGTAACCCCGGGACTGACCCGACGAGAGAGGGTCTACCTCTTCATCTTCTTGCCGGGCACGGTAGTGGTCTTCGGACTTGGGGCCGCCTTCTGCTACTACGTGCTCTTACCGCCGGCCTTCCGCTTTCTCTTCACCTTCGGGGCCAACAACGCCGACGCGGTCATCCGAATCGGCAGCTACATGCACGTCGTCACGGTACTGCTGTTCTGGATGGGCATCATCTTCGAGCTGCCGCTGGTCATGTTCTTTCTCGCCCGGCTGGGCGTGGTCACCGCCGGGTTCCTGGCCAGGTTCCGCCGCTACGCCGTCATCCTGGCCTTCGTCGCCGGCGCCATCATCACCCCGACTATGGACCCGGTAAACCAGACCTTGGTGGCGTTGCCGATCATCGTGCTGTACGAGGTGGGCATCCTCTTAGCCAGGCTGGGCCAGCGGCTGCGGCGTCGAAAGCCGGCCCCTGCTTCTTAGGACCGGTGCTGGCGGTCTCCGACTCTTTAGCAGGGAACCGAAAAAGCCCGCGCCGCCCTTCACTTTGGTTTCGCTCTCCGATACGCTCCGACAAGTCGGAGCTATCGAGAGTCCGATGAGCAGAGCGTCATCGGACAGGGTGAACGGCGCGGGTTTGGCCACCTGTCATGCTGAGTCCGCCGGAGGCGAGACGAAGCATCTCTCACCGGCCCTTCCCGAGAGACCCTTCGCTCTGCTCAGGGTGACAGCGTCTTTTCTGGTCAGGAGAGCTTGTCGAAGCACACCAACAGGTTTTCATTACCCTAGGGCTGCCCAACTCCTGAGTGATTGACCCGTCCGGCCTTCCCCGGACCGCGTCTGATGACGCGCCACGTGTCAGTATGTCGTTGCTGGGTAGCGTAGCCAGGGGGAAGAGGTCACTCGGATAGTCTAGTTCGTGAAGATATCGACGATGTTGCCAATCCCGCTGCCGTCCATTCGAAATAGCTCGGTGTAGCCACATCCCGCACAAGACACTGTGGCATATTTCTGGTTCTGTACGTTTAGGAACCGGGATATGCCTGACCCTGTGGTCCTTAATTCCCCAGCCCTATATTCTGCTCCATTGCACTTTATGCAGGAGTATTGCCGCTTCTCCATCGGGGACCTCCTTGGTGTGTATCCCTCGGTTGAGGGGCTATGCCGCCACACGCACTGAAAGCTATCGTAACCTCCGCCCACCCCAATATCAGTACAACCTTATGTCTAATCCCACCCCGTATCGGGGTGCCTCTTGGGCCAGTATAGCCCTAGGGGGAGAATGGGGATTACTAGCTGGCTACGTGGGTGGTCTAAAGGGTAGGAGATTCGGCGTCCTCCCGACCCGGAATCCTGGTCACAAAATGGTCAGAGAATGGTCACGGGCTGTCAGGGACTATCGGGAACGCGGTTGTGACGAGCTAACACCGCTGACCCCTGTGGCATGTAGCGGAAAGGTATTCTCGGGGATTTTCTGGTACGGGCTAAAACAGACACCGTGCAACTTTAAAACTGCTTGCAGGGCGATGTGCGCTTCAGCCGAATGAAAAAGCCGCCGGAAGGGCAGTTTTGGATGTTAAGAATGCCTGGTACCAGGCCACACGCGGACGCTACGACTTCTCAGAGCTTTCGCCGGCTTCGGCCTTCTCCTTCTCCTCTTCCTTTGCCTGCTTCGAATCACCGCCTCCGCCTACCGCCCGGCGGAACTCCCGAAGTCCCTTGCCCATGGCGCTGCCCACCTCGGGCAATCGGCCGACGCCGAAGATGAGGAGCACGATGACGAGGATGATGATTAGCTCTGGTGTACCCAGTCCGAAGGGCATGATGCCTTCCTACCTACAGAAGAGAGTAGACGCTACGAGCATACCAGAGTAGAGCAAGAGGGACAATGTCGCTGTATCTACGCCATGAATTGTTAGAATGCACTCAACATTAGGTGAGACGACGATGGATTGGGACTGGAGTCCTTCTAGCGTTCAGGCAGTGGCAACTTCTATAGCTGCCCTCGGGACCATTGTCCTGATCGGCACTTTGATCGAGGTTACGTCAATAGGTGTGTAAACGACATCAGGCGGCGACCTTCTCAGCCGTTGATTCAATGGCGATTCCATCCGCATACTGTGCACCGAGATAGACGTCTTCGATCAACTCAGGGGCCTTCAGACGCCTGAAGCGCTGTTCGGCGACCATCAACATTTTCCAGATCACCGCTATCGCCCGATCGACCCTCTTGTAGCGCTTGGCGGCATCGGTCCGAAGCCTGAGGGCCGCGAAGGGTGATTCTACCGGGTTCGTCGTGCGAAGGTGCCCCCAGTGCTCCTTTGGGAAGTCATAGAAGGTGACCATGCGGTCCCAGTCCCGCTCCAAGGCCTCTGAGGCCGCCTCGTAGGAATGGTCGCCGCACCACCTGGTGAACACCGTCCTGAGCCGCTCAGCCTCTGTCCGAGTCGGCGCGTAGGGGATAGTACGCAGCATGAGCTTGGCCTGGTCCTGTTGTCGCTTTGGAAGCTTGGCGAGCACGTTTACGATCTTGTGGTTCCAGCAGCGTTGCTCTGCCGCCTGCGGATAGACGTTGCGCAGAGCTCCCCAGATGCCCAGGTGTCCGTCCCCAACCACCAGCCTCGGGCACTCCAGCCCGCGGCGCCTCATGTCCCTGAGCACATCGGACCAGTTCTCTGTGGACTCCCTGTATCCGGGAACAGCGCTCACCACCACCTTGCTCCCGTCGCTCAGGGCCGCCACCACCACCAGTACTGCCGCCTTCTCCTTCTCAAGACCAGCCTTGACGTAGACTCCATCCACCCACATGTAGACCACTTCCAGGTCATCTAGGGGCCGGCTGCGCCATTGGGCAAGCTCATCGTTCCACTTGGACTTCAACCGGGCCACCGTGCTCGCCGATACCGGTGCGTCCTCTCCCAGCAGCCCCCGCAAAGCCAGATCGAAGTCGCCTTCGGATAGACCGTGCAGGTACAGCTCGGGGATCAACTCAGCAACCTTCCTGGTCCTGTTGACGAACAGCGGCAGCAGCCGGCTCTCGAACTGCTCCTCGGTATCGCGGACTCGCGGCCGCCTCAGCTGTATCGTTCCCGAACTCAGCGTAAGCCTCCGGGCTCTGCCGTATCCGTTCCGATAGCCGGTATCGTTGTCCGAGTCGGATCTGAGCGCCGACTTCGCCCTTCCCAGAAACGCCGTCACCTCCTCCTCCAGCAACTCCTGGATCAGCCTCTGGACCTGGCTTCGCACCCAATCCTCCAACTGCTCCCACTCCGGCCTTGACTCCGACCTACTCTCAGTGCTTTCCTTCCTCATGGGCGGTCTATCTCCTCTCTTGGGCCTCGAGCCCGTGTTGTTCAGAGAGAGGGTACACCGCCTGACTGTTTACACACTTTTTGAAGATACCTCATACGCTCCCTGTTTATAGTCGCGGTGGCGTCATCCGCGCCAGGGGGGTTTACCCTCAGCGCTTGTAGCCCACTATTGGCACTGATACGGTGGTCGGGGCCTGGAAATGTGAACCGCAGGCCCCCAAGTAGACGTGAGTGATATGACGGTGGCGGTTGGGTTAGCGGTCCACGGAGCGCAGACGCGAGGTGACGGGTTTGACCCTACGAGCGGAAACCGTCCGGGAGTGGCTAACGGTCAATAAAGGCCTAAGGGGCCACGCCCTCGTTTCCGTGATGTTCTTAGCCGTTTGTCTGGTCGTCCTATGGCCAACGTGGGGGTTCGGCAGTCCGTCAGGAGTGGACTCACCCACGTTCCTTCACCTCGCGTGGGTCTCGGAGCAGGCACTCCTAGGGCGTCTGGATAGCTTCGCGACCGACCCCTACTGGTACGGAGGCTACTCCTATCTACAGGCGTACCCACCGCTCGCCTACCTGTTGCCTGCCCTCATCGCGGTAGTTAGTCCCATCCCCCTGGAGATCGCCTACAGAATCGTTACCTTGGGTGCGTACGTTGCCCTCGCCGTCACCACCTACTGGCTGGCGCTGGAGCTGGGGGCCGCTCGCCTCTTCGCCGTACTGGCCGGACTGCTGGCTATTCTCTCCTACCCGGTGTTCGTCGGGCTGGGCATATTCGGCTGGTTCTCAACGCTGGTGGCGCTCCCGTTTGGCGTCGCCGGGTTCATTCTCGTGGAGCGCTCCGTCTGGAGCGGCTCCGTTCGCCACGCTTTCGTCGGTGGCGCGCTGCTCGGCGTTTCCCTGCTCGCCCACCATATGACGGGGATAGGGCTTGGCCTGGGCCTCATACCCTGGGGCATCTATCACCTCCTGGCGAGGACCACATCTTTCAAGGGGCTGGCTCGGATTGCGATGTGGTGGGCGCTCGAGTTCATGGCCGTGGCTGGACTTTGGAGCGCATTTTTCGTCGTGCTCGTGCTGGGCGTGGAGTTTGAGCGCGAGATTCCAGGGATTTGGGAGTTTCCCCTTGGAGCGTATCGGGAACAGCTCTTCTCCCGGGGTCTCATTGGAGTCGAGACGTACCCCACGTACCTCGGCTGGGTACAGGTGCCACTGGCCATCGCCGGTGTGTTACTCGCCCTCACCAAGCGAGGGAAAGCAACCGGAGCGGCCATACTCCTCCTGACCCTCACGTGGTTCAGCTTGGGCGCGGCCGGCGATCCGCTGGTGAGGCATTACCCATTTTCCGGCCTTGACGTCGCCCGCTTTGCCCTATTTATGGTCCCGTTCATGGCGGCCCTTGGGGCGTATGTGCTGTCCGAGCTGTGGGACCAAGTCAGCCACTCATCCTTGGGGCGGAACGTGCGTCCCAGGCTGCGGTCCGTGGGCGTCGTGGCGGCCCTCCTGCTCCTGCTGGTGGTCCCAACCATGGACGCGGTCGAAGCGCGCTCCGTGCTCACGCCCACCTCGCCTACCGCAAGCCTCGGTCCGGCGATGCGATGGCTGGCGGAGGAGACCGACGAATCGGCGAAGGTGTTCGCGGTTGGGTTTCGCTTCTGGGACGCCTATTGGGTGCCGCTCCTATCAGGGCGTCCTATCATGGACGGGTGGAACGACGAGGGCGCGGAGGACTGGAGGCTCATCCGAGAGGTGCGGTACATGGGGTGGCTTCGGGACGTGGACGCCGACCGGCTCCACGAGATCTTGGGCCTGCAGGGTACGGACTACGTCGTGGTCTATTCGTGGGACTTCTTTGACGCCCCCGTCTTGTACCTCGCGGAGCTCAAGCGGGCAGGGCACCTGTTTCAGGAGCGTGCTGCATGGCCGGACCTGGTTATCTTCGAGCGGATCGACCAGCAGAACTAGCTCCGCGTGAACTAGGCGGGATGCTCACTTAAACCCCGACGGCGGCTCGATGGTCACCGGCTCGTCGAAGGCGAAGAACTCCAAGGTACCGTGGGCGCTCACTGGCACGAAATCGTCGTCTTGCGAAGCGCTGCCAGGCAGGTGAGGCCAGACGGTCGCGAACGCCATGCGCCGCAACAGCCAGTCCTCTACGCCGATGTACAAGTCGTACTTGACGCTGGGCAGTTCCGCCTCCTCCATCCCTTCAGTCGGCACCAACGTGCGCCGTTGGGTGACCCGTCCGGTGACGTGGTACACCTCCACGCCACCTAGCGTTTCCCTCCCCACTGGCACTGGGTCCTCTAGTTCAGGAGTGGGAAACTTACCTGCCACCGCTGGCAAGGAAGAGGGAACACTATCCTCTTCCCACCTCTCTCCGTCCTCGTGGTATCGGGAGAACCCTCGGGTTCCTATATAGATGACCTCTTGGACGATGGGGGGCTCCCCTGGATTACTGAACACCCTGCCCAATCGATACCGGTCCGGACTAGCCCATGCGACGTCCACGTCAAGCTGGCGCTGGCGTCCATCCACGAGCACGTAGACTGTACTACCTGTAGCCTGGTATGAGGTCACGGACTCGGCGGCATTGCGCGCCCGCTCCAGCACTTCGTCCACGTCGGGCAGTGGTTCGGCAGTGGACGTGCAGCCAACGAGGAGCGCCATCGGGCACGCCAGCAAGCCAGCCATAGTCATCGCAATTGAGCGCATGGCCCAACTATACTACAGGAGCGTGCTTCATGGCCGGACCTGGTTATTTCCGAGCGGATCGACGCGGCAAGGTAAGCCCAGGTTAGACCGGCCCGGTGCTACCGCAGCGACCGCAGCCGAGATGACGACGCGACGATTGCAATCGAGACCAGGACGAATACGACGGCTATCAGCCCTAGCCCGAAACCCGCCCCGAGGCGGTCCATCAGCACGGTCAATGGCAGCACCGCCACGGGCATGAGGCTCCAGCTCATGGAGCTCAGGCTCATGACGCGCCCACGATACTCCGGGTCCACGTACTCCAGGGTCAGCGAGCTCTGCATAGCCATCCGCCCGGACTGGATGAGTCCGGTCACGAACAGCAGCCCAAGGGCAAGTCCAAATAGCGCGACCAGCTCGGAGGTTATCGCGAAGAGCAGTATCAGCAGGCCCGAGGCGACCCCGGTGAGTCCGAGGATGAACCCTCGCCGCTCCACCTTGCCCAGAGACGCCACGACGAGTGCGCCCAGGAGGCTACCGATCCCCATGGAGGCCATCAGAACACCCAATCCTTCGGGACCGACCCCGAACACGTCCTTGGCGAAGACGGGCATGACGAACCGGATGGGCACCATCATGGTCATCTGAGCAAAACCTAGGAGCAACAGCAGCATGATCACGGTGTTGGTCCGCACGTAGCGCAATCCGTTGACGATCTCCACCAGGATGGGTGGCCGCTTCTTCATAAGTGCGGTCCGGTACTTCGAGAGGGGCATCATCATGACCACCGCGCCCAGGTGCAGCGCGGTGATGGCGTAGAAGAGGCTCTCGACCCCAAACAGCGCGATTACGATGCCACCGATAGCCGGACCGATCATGGTCATGATGCTCATGGCCATGGAGTTCAGCGCCGACGCATTCAATAGCAGCTCCCGGCTGACCGTCTGCGGAATGATGGCCTGCCGCACCGGCTAGAGGAACGACATGAAGGTCCCGTAAACGAAGGACGCACCTAAGAGGTGCTGCCAGGTTATCGTGTCAGTCCTGATGGATACCGCGATGAAGAGCCCCGTCAGCGCCAGGAACACCTGGCTGACCTGGATGATGGTCTTCTTTTCCAGCCGGTCCCCCAACGCGCCGCCGTAGAGCGACACCAGCAGACCCGGAACACCCATGGCCGCGACCACGCCGCCAAGGCGTGCGGCCGAGCCCGTCAGCTCGTACACGAAGTAGCCCAAGGCGATCATGTTCATGTTCTGCCCCGCGGTCTGGAGCAGCGTGCTGAACCACAGGAACCGGAAATCTCGATGTCTCAAGGAGCGAAATGTGTGCTGGACAGCGGCGACGGGCCTACCGAGCAGCCCACCCCTCGCGGCGGCGCCAGCAGCAGCCATGGCTTCCTCGGTCGTTAGAAGCTCAGGCTCTTCCGTGGGGGGGCCTTCGGAGTGGTCGCGCACGACTATTTCTCGCGGCATCCTTAGCTGAAAAACTCTCGGCGGAGGGGGCGCTACTCAGATTGTACCCCAACAGGCCCCACCGGCACGCCAATCCGGCGACCAGGCACTAGCAGGCTGATGAAAAAGGGGAGTGCAGAGGGGCGGAGCCCCTTTGCTGGGAGTCTGAGGGTGTCCCTCAGATATAAGTTCCTCCCCCTTCCTGGCCAGGAAGGGGGTCAGGGGGATGGTCGAAAGGGGTTTTCAGCACTCTGCTAGACTCGACGGAGGTGTCGAACGGTACTCTTGGCACGGACGCCATAGCCTGCGCAAACGGAGGATATGGGCTCTACGGCCATAGCTCATGCGCCGGTTGACCCCAAAAAGAGGCCGCCCCGACATGTCGGGGCGGCCTCTTTCTTCGCAGCGCAAGCGTCTACCGGACGGGCTCGGGCTCCTCCACTGGCGGGTAGTAGAGCCAGCCAACGCCGGTCAGGCCTTTCCGTGCGGGGAAGTAGTCTACTGCAACTCCCTTGTGCCCAGGCTTTACATAGTCCAGGGCCGCCGCCGTAACGATCCACGTCCGGTCCTCTCCCGTGCCCTCCATGGTATTGATTGACCGGTACCTGAACATGGACTTGAAGCTCTCCACGCCTCCGGAGGTCAGCCGGTCGAGGAACCAATTGTCCATGGGCTCGTCCACCCAGCCTCGCCGGGTGAAGGAGTGATACAGGCCGCCGGAGCCGTAGATGGCGATGCGCTTGGGGCTGTCCTCACAGACCTTGGCGATGGCCCGTCCCAGCGCCACGCACCGCTCCCCCGTCAGGGTGGCGGGCGTCCGCTCGGTGGTCATGATGGACACGGGCACGATAGGCAGGTCTGGCCGGTGCATGATCCACGGCGCTGGGTGCACGAAGGCGTGGGGCAGTCCGCGCGCAGGCCGGCCCTGGGGCTCCATCCGGGTGCTGATGGCAACGTCGAATCCCTCTTTGACCAGGCCGTCGAGCAGCCTACGTCCCAGCTCCTTGTCCACCTTGAAGTTGACGTTGAAGCGGCCATAGTCCTTCGTCGGGTCCACGTCGTCGTCCTGCGCCCCGATGTTGTGGGTCCCCCACAGGTCATCCCCAGCGTAGACCATGATGCTGGGCATGTTGGAGGCATCGAACCACTCGCCCTGGTCGCCTCCCACGATGATCAGGACATCGGGGTCGAACTCAGTCATCTGCTGGCGGAGCGAATCGAAGTTTCGCTTGCTCCGTGGCGCGTAGTTTCCCTCTACCAACTCCTTGTTCTCTAGCTCCACCTCATGGGGCGGAGCTGGAAACGCAGGGCGGCCGAATCGAGGACGGGTCAAGATATCCCATCCATCCAACGTGTCCTGGAACAGGCTTGGCGCATGAGACGAACAGAGGCCGAATCGAATAGGCACAGCACACCTCCCACTGATACGTCGCTGGTTGAGGCCGAGCAAATTGTACCTCTGCATGGAGTAAGGGGCTATCCCCTGGGGGACAAGGAAGGAACAAGTTGCCTACGCTTCGTCCCTTGACACCATCTGGGACCGAGAGTAGGTTCGACGGCGTTAGGGGCTCGGGCAAAAGTGAGAAGCCCGTGGAGGAGACGAAATGGCACTAGAGGCCGCACTGGGAACAGGAACTTGGAAGGGCGTACCCCTGGTGGACAAAGAGAAGGGTATCGTCAGCCGGGACCTCTTCGTGGACCCGGAGCTTTACGAAATTGAGAAAGAGCGGGTGTTCGCCCGCTGCTGGCTCTTCGTGGGGTTCGAGGACCAGGTGAGAAAGCCGGGCGACTACTTCATCTCGCGCATGGGGGAGGAGTCGGTCATCCTGAGCCGGGACCGGGACAACACGGTCCACGTGTTCCTGAACTCGTGCCGGCACCGAGGGATGAAGGTATGCCGGTACGACGAGGGGAACACGCCGGTGTTCACGTGTCCGTACCACGGATGGAGCTACGCGGGCGATGGAAGTCTCGTAGGCGTACCACGGTACAAGGACGCGTACCGGGAGGAGCTGGACAAGTCGCAATGGGGCCTCGTTGAGGTCGCGCAACTAGCCAACTATCACGGCACCATCTGGGCCACGTGGGACCCCAAGGCACCGTCGTTCCTGGACTACATCGGGGATAACGAGTACGGCATACGCGCCTGGCTGGACAAGCCGGACGGCTCCGAAGCGGACGTCGAGGTACTCGGCTTGTACAAGTGGCTCTTCCCGGCCAACTGGAAGTTTGGCGCCGAGAACTTCCTGGGCGACGGATACCACGGCCTGCCGACCCACCGGTCGGTGGACCTCGTAGGTATCAGCCCCACCGGCGGACAGGGCCGCCACACCGCCGACACGGCCGGGGACTCCATGCGTAGGCGGGCAGCTTCCGGGCAACAGTTCCTCGGCTTTAGCCTCTCCCACCACGGCTCGGGGCGGCTTGGCGTCACCATCGCACTGGAAGACCTCCCCTACATTCCCGGCTATCCGGGCGCGCCAATCGTGGAGGACTATTTCCGCGACGCCTACGAGCGGCGGAAGAAGGTATTAGGCAAGGACGCCGCTATCCGTGCCAGCAACGGTAACGTCTTTCCCAACGGCACCACGGGCACGTACCTGAGCATGTGCGTGTGGCACCCCCACGGGCCGGACACCACCGAGTGCTGGCGCTGGTATTTCGTGCACCGCGACATGCCCCAAGAGGTGAAGGACCTGCTACGCCACTACTACATGCGCTATGGCGGCCCCGTGGGCATGACCGAAGAGGACGACATGGAGAACTGGAACTACGCCCACAAGGCCAGCAAGGGCACCATCGCACGACGCCATCCGTACCACTACGCCATGGGGCGCACTCAGGAACAGCGAGGCCACCCGGAACTGGAGAAGTTGGACCTACCGCAGAACGCTACCATCACAGTGCGCCGGCAGGCGTTCCATCCAAACGAGCAGAACCAGCGGGGCGCCTACAACTTCTGGCTGGACCTGATGGAATCCGAGAGCTGGGACGACCTGCGTGAGAAAGGACTGTGGGCGTAGGTACGGTCAGTTGGTGTCACTCAAGAGCCCAATGAGGGCCCCATGGTAAAACCAGAAAACCATGGAGCTCTCAGCATGAAGTCAGGTCGTAATAGCTGTAGTAGCTTTGCTTAAGCCCCGGCTGCCACCGATCTCTTCACACCCTCGACCTCCGGCATCGAGAAGTACTCAATGACCTCTTTGACTGTCACAAGGTCGGCACACGACCGTCCCATGTCCAGCATGTGCGTCGAGTTGGCCCTGTCCCACTCGCCTTCCAGGTCGTTACCACGTGGCCAGATCGTTTCCACGACTACCATGGGTCGAAAGCCCTCACACAGGCCCTGCTGCGCGGTCGCACGGACGCACCCTCCGGTTGCACCCCCCGTGACGATCAGCGTGTCGCGGTTCATCGCGCTGAGCGTTGGGCTAAGGGTGGTGCCGAAGAACGACGATTGGTAGTGCTTGACAACGTATATGTCCTCCTCCGGCCGAAAATCAAGCCTTGGGTCAAGCTTGGACATCTCTGGATCAGTAAAAGCGGTCAACATAGGGAATTTGTACAGCCAAAGTCCGGCATCCTGGAGGTTGGTGTACCCAACAGTCATGAAGGCGATGGGGATGCTCTTCGCTCGAGCTGCGGCAATAAGCTCGTTCGCCGCCTCAATCTGTCTGCCATACGGGTCATCGGGGCGACCTGTGGCCTGAAGGTAAAAATCCACCAGTATTAAGGCTGGGCGTGAGCCGAAGCCCATGACCCCTCCGAACCCCAAAGCCTTGCTAGACTCGTGGAAGCTCTCAACCAAGTCGGCGGGGAAATGTGCAAGGGCCGAGCCATCCGGGAACCGAATTGCTCGATTCTCTATGCCTGTCATCACCATAACCTCCTTACGCAAGTTCGGAACTCCAACTCACCGCGCGGCGAAATTAATCACCCCACACATTAATATGCGTTACCGGCACTCCTCCTCCATCCATGTGGTGCGATGGGTCTGGCCGTGATACATGCCAGGGCCCGGGAAGTAGTTGCGGAGGCAGCCGTGTATGGGCTGCGTCATGTAGTTATAGCCCACGGCGTACACCGTGAACTCCGGGTCGGCCATGTAGCGGTCCATGGCCTTCAACACCTCGTACCGCTCGTCGCGGTCCAGAGTCTTAATGGCGTCGAAGTAGATCTCGTCCACGCCCTCCTGCCCTTCCCAGTCGTAGTGACCATAGATGATGTTCGGAGCAAAGGAAAGGGCGGAGAGGAGCATGGAGTCCTCCGGGAACGAGTACGTGACACCAGCGGCATCAATGACGACTGCAAACCGACCTGCCACAATCTCCTCGCGCAAGATGATACCCTCGCGGCACTGCTGGAACCCCCGAATGCCCGACTTGACGAAGCTATCGACCATGGGGGTGTAGAAGTTTCTGAATCCGCAGAACGAGTACCAGGGGAAGTCGAGCTCAAAGCCCTCAGGAAAACCAGCTTCTGTTAGGAGGTCCTTGGCCTTTTGCCGGTAGTCGTCGTACTGGTCAGGGTCAGTCCAAGGCATCAACTCGAACTGTTCCTCCTCTGTAAGGGTCGCGTCAGGAAACTGTCGGCGGTCAATCCAGATATCGGCGGTATCACCCGTGCCTTCGCCAAAGACTACCTCGGTCGCATTCCTTGCCTGCAAGGAGTACCGGGAGGCCTTCACGATGCGGGGGTCCTGAAATACTTCGAGGTCCGTGTTGAGCGTGATGGCGAACCATCCGTGTCCGTGCCTGGCCCCAAAACACACCTCTGGGTCCACGGCTTGCGCACAGAGGACTTCCACCTCATGTTTGGCCATACCACTGAATTCGCCGGTGTGAATGGCTCTCGCCACAAAGGAAGCTTTGTTGCGCGTGTCATCTTGCTCAAAACGGGCAAGAAACCCGTCCAAGTATGGGAGCTGGTTTCCGAACTCGTCTCTATCCCAGTACTCGTCGAACCGTACGAAACGCACATCTCCCTCGGGGTCCCACTCGGTCATTTTGAAGGGCCCCGTGCCGACTGAGACGGGGCCTGTGGTGTCGCGTTTCAGGAATATCCATTTCTCTTCCGGGACAGCCGAAGTGAGGTCGCCGGTGATCAGGTGCGCTGGCATAATGCTGGCATGATTATTCGCTAGTAGGTCGATGAGCGTCGCGTTGGGTTCCGCCGTTTCTATAACCACGGTGTAGTCATCGACCTTGCGCACGTCCTTGATCACCCCCTTTAGCGGGAGCGACCTACGCGCAATGGGCAAGTCGGGCTCGATCATCCGCCTGAAGGTGGCTACCACGTCGTCCGCGTTGAAGTCCTCTCCGTCGTGCCATTTCACGCCTTGACGAAGCGTGAAGGTCCACGTGGTGCCTGCTGCATCCGCGGAGTACTCGGTCGCCAGCCTTGGCTCAATCTCTGGGCCTATGGTCTCGTCGTACGGCTGCTTGTAGCCAAGCAGAGATTCGTAATCGGGCCATAGATATGATGTGTTCGATATGGCCAAGTAGGGATCGATGATATTTCGAGGAATGCTACGCCCAATGATGAGGGTTCCGCCGTACTCCGGGCGGTCCACCTGCTCCGTAGGAGTAGCAGTAGGAGCAGCAGTAGGATCATCCCCTGCACATCCCACCAAGGCCAGGACAGCAAGGCTAACGAGGAAAATCAAGCCGAGAGATAGGAACTTCACGTGGCACCTCAGTAAAAAGGTTGTCTAGATTGCCCGCTTAATGACCAAGCAGATTCTTGGCCACTACCCGCTGGACGAGGGGCCGTGATGACTTGGCCGTGCCCATCCTGCGTGAGGAAAATCGTCTCGGCTAACCATGCCAGGTGTTATTTACATCTGGTTATGGCGTATACGAGCATCCCCACGCAACTATACAGCCGCTCCATACCTTGTCAAGCGAGTGGAGCCAAGCAACGAAACCCATATTATTTGGCGGAACACCTTACGATTAACAAACCTGTTGGCCCTCTCGCTTGGGGCGCACGCCGGAGGATACAAGGACGAGACAGTCCACCTCGATCAGGTTGAGACTCGTGTGGTACCTGAGGCACCAGCGTTTCCCTAGGGGATGATGGACGAGGAAATGGCACTGTGATTAATAGGCCGTATAATCGTACTTGATTCCAGGAAAGCGTAGGAATGCGCGAAGAGATGGGCTAATCACGAGTGGAGGGAAAAATGCGGCAGCAGCCTGACCTCTCAAACTTTGCACTTGTACTCGTCGACATCCAAAGTGACTTCCTTCACCCTGATGGTGCGTTCATCCGGCATGGGGTGTCGGCGCCTGACCCGAAAGATGTCGAGCAGCTGGCAGCAAATAACCGCCGACTGATCGATGCAGCACGCAAGCTGGGCCGCCCCGTAGTTCACGTCCACACCGTACTGCGTCCAGACCATATCGACTCAGCCCTGTCCATCGTTTGGCGCAAGTGCCTACCACCGGACACCGGCTTCCTAGTCGAAGGAACGTGGGGCGCGCAGATCCTCGACAAGCTTGAGCCAACCCCTGACGACTTCAAGGTAATCAAAAAAGGCCACGGTGGATTCAGCCACACCCATCTGGACCACCTGCTATTCAAGCTGGGGGTCACAAGCTGCGTGGTCAGCGGTGGCGCCGTGCCCGGCTGTGTGGCAGATACGGTAGAGCAGGGTACGGCGTTGGGTTATCAGGTGACGGTAGCGTCCGATGCCACGTATCCAGCCAGGTCTCCTTATTTGGACAAATTCGAGGACTTGGTGCACATCTTGCCGACAGACGAGATCCTGCAGCTTGCCGAGGAAGCCGCCTCTTCGAGGATACCCGTTCCGGAGCGAGGCGCCGTTCTCGTCATTGACATGTTGAACGCCTTCGTGACCGGCGACGTTGAGGGGCCTTTCGACCGAGAGGACGTCCTGAGCAACGTTCAGGAATTGGCGAGCAAAGCGAGGGCCAAGGACTGGCCAATGATCTTCATCAATACTGCACTCCGACCCGACCAAAGGGATTCAGCAGTCGGTCCATTCATCGCCCAATGGCAGAGCGGTCAGGGAATCATAAACCTGCCGGCAATGGGGTCGTGGGAGGCGGAAATTGTATCGGAGCTGCAGCCCACTGAGGCTGATCACGTAGTCGTTAAGAAGGGCTACAGTGGGTTCGCTCATACGCACTTGCATCGGCTACTGCGAAACCTAGGCGTGAAGAAGTGCCTCATAGTCGGCGCTGAAGTAGGCACATCGTTGGAGTATACGGCCCGTGATGCATCAGACCTCGGCTATGAGGTCACTGTGGTATACGATGCCACTTACCCACCTCTTTCCGAACCCCTTAATTCCTTGCAGACGTGCGCTGAACAGAAGAGCACAGCCGAAGCACTTGCGATAGTCGAACAACTGGAGACGTTAAGCCAATAAGAGCAAGGTGTTGCCATCGTTGACCAGCGCGCTAGGGCTATTGGACACCCACTCCACAAGCGATCCTGAGCGAAGCCGTATAAGAGCGCCCGGCTAGCTGAGCCGGTTGAAGCTCCGTGCGAAGAGCAGGATGAGCACGCCCATGGCCAGTGGGATGGCCGCGCCCAAGGCCATGGCGGACGGCGCACTAAGCAGGCTGGCCACGAATCCGGCCTGGAGCGCGCCCAGCGGAACGAAGCCCTGGATCGTGAGACCGCTCAGGGAGAGGACACGCCCTTGGACGTGGCGGGGAGAGTGGGTCTGAAGCAAGGTCTGCTGCATGTTGGCGAAGATGCCCGCGAAATATCCGCGCACGAAGAAGATGACCAGCGCGACCCAGAAGATGGGCATCAGGGCGAAGGCAACCAGAAACGCGCTGAAAAAGACCATCGAAAACGCCGCGAAGCCCCCCTTGTCCTTCATGCCGCTTAGCCCGGTCAGGTGTTAGCAACCAGCAAAAGTGGGACACATTGGGAGCCGAGAGATCAGGGGCTGGATGGAGGTCTGGCGAGCTCCCTGAGGGCCCTGTTGTAGCGTCGTCGCCGTTCGGTGGTTTGAGCCTTCACCTCCTTCCTGCGTTGTAGGATCTCTTGCCGTCTTCCCTTGAGCACGTCTGATGGTGTCACGTTGCCCAGAGCCTTGTGATAGCGCCGGTAGTTGTAGTAGCTGACGAAGGCCGCGATAGCAGCCTCAAGGTCGGCGGGCAACTCATAAGGCACCTGGTTGACGTCCCGTTTGATGGTCTGGTGGTAGCGCTCCAGCTTCCCGTTGGTCTGAGGGTGGAAAGGAGTTGCTAGGATGTGCTTGATGCCAACCATCCCCAGGTAGTCCCTGAATGCTCTTGAGACATAGCCTGGACCGTTGTCACTCAGCAGCCTGGTGCGGTCTGTGACTGGAACTTGGTCCATGCTGGTCGTGTCCACAGCATCCTGGACCACCTCGATGAAGGAGTCGGCCGTCATATCTTGCTGAAGCCTGTGAGCCAGGATGAAGCGGGAGTAGTCGTCCATAACGGTGACCAGGTAGTAGTAGCCCCACCCAACCACCCTGAAGTATGAGGCATCGGTGGCCCACATCTGGTGAGGTCCTGTGGTCTTGCGGTGGTACTCCTTCCCCGTGGCCAACCGCATCTCAGGCCTCTTCACTAGGCCCTCCCTGCCCAGGATACGGTAGACGCTGGACTCTGAGACTGAGAAGCCCTGGTTGTCGGTGATCCCCGCGGCCAGCTGACGGCAGCTCAGCTCTGGCATCTCCCTGGCTGATAACAGGACTGAGCGTTCTTCCTGAATAGTAAGACGGTTCCATGGTGGCTGATCGCCTCCTGGTCGGTCCTCAAGTCCTTGTTGGTCTTGGCGTCTGAGCCACCGGTAGTAGGTGCTCTTAGGGATGCCCAGCTCTCTGAGGACCTTTCGCTTGGGGAGGGGAGACGAGGATACTTTGGTAACTACCTCTGCCTTCTCCGGGGCGCTCATCCGCTGGTACCGGTGGCGTCCTGGGGCATGGGGATGGCCGTTTCTTTGAGACGGTACGCCTCCAGCGACAGATCGGCCACTAGCTCCTTGAGTTCCCCGTTCTCTCGCTTGAGTTGCCCTACCTCATGCTGAGTGGCGTCCCGAACCGAGTCACGGGTCAACCTCTCCTTGCCCGCCTCCATGAACTCTTTGGTCCACGAGTAGTAGGAGTGGGGCTTGATCCCCTCCCGCCGGCACAGGTCGTTGACTGTGACCTCGCGGCGGAAGCCCTCCAGAACAATTCGGATCTTCTCTTCGGGGGTGTACTTACGTCGGGCAGCCGCCTTCACTGTGCGGACGAAAGACCTGGTCTGCTCGCTTCGTTCCTCGGCGGCCTCTGCTTTGCTTACTTCTAATTGGGACACATCTGCTCCTTTCTGTGGGTAGCTCTACCCTCATTTCAGGAGCTCACACCACCCTCCGACTCTCGGGTTTTCCTACCCTTATATGTGTCCCATTATCGCTGACGGTCTACACCCGGTCAGGCAGAGGGACTCGACGATGGCCGCAAATCCCTGGACCATGAAGACGAGCCCCAGCCCGTTCGCCGCCACATTCCACACCTCTTCAACCATCACCGGGGATAACGACTGAATAGGGCCCTGTATGAACAGGCCTATGGCTATCATCATCACCATGAGCACCAGAAGCGGCTTGGTATGCCAGAGGAAGATACCGCCGCCTGCTAGACTCCGGAACACTCCCTCATCACGCTTCGGCCGCGCTTCTTGTTCGTCGGCTGGCTGCTCGGGGACTCGCATCAAGACCAGGGCGACGAGACCTATCAGCAGGAGGGCCGCAAGCACGTAGAAGGCAGCGGCGACGCCGCTGATGGCGATGAGTCCACCCGCGATTGCGGGGCCTACCATACGAGAGGTGTTGTTGGCCATGGAACCGAGCACCACGCCGTTCATCAGCTGTTCCCTGGGGACCAGCATCGGAATGAGGGCCAGGCGGGCGGGTTGCCCAAAGACCGTGGACGCTCCCGAGAGGAACGCGAAGACGAGCGTAAGCTGAGGTGTCGCCAGCTCCAGGGCCACCAGGACGGCGAAGGCGGCGGCTATGATGAAAGCCGCCGCCTGGCTTACCATCGCTTGAAGGCGGCGGTTCCACTTATCGGCAATCACGCCCGCTGGGATGGTGAAGAGGAACGCGGGCAGGCCAAAGGCCGCGATCACCCCGCCTATCCACCTTGCGTCGGTGCCGGTCAGCTGCAGCGCCAGCCAACTTATGGCGACCTGGCTGGTGGACATGTTGAACCCACCCGTGAGCGCGCTGACCCACCAGAAACGGTAGTCGCGATGCTGAAACGCCGTGAACCGGGGAAGAGGGAGAAGCCTTCTCCATCCCACGCGGGACTCGACGGCCATTGAGAGCTCCTTGAGTGCAGATGTGGGGTTGTCGAAGTGGCCGCGGTGGCGGGCTGCGCCTCAGAGGGCTGTCGTCGTCATCGCATGACGTTCGGTCCCGTTGAGCACCGCTACCGGAAAACGCTGCGACGTCGTACCGGAAGCCACTACTAGTGTAGGGAGTCAGTCCCGACCTGTCGGGACATAAGCCGCTCATCCTTCGACAAGCTCAGGACAGGCCTGTCGAACCATGAACGGTCCAAAGGACTCCGGATTCCTTCGGAGGGCTCTACACTCTCCCCGCATTTATTGAACGAATTAGTGACTCAGGATGCTAGAACTGGAGAGGCCCGCCCCAGCGCTCCTCGTAGGCGATCTCTTCCAGCGGTAGCCGCCGCTTCTTTCCGTGACGTGCGCCTCGGGACTCGTCTGGATAGCCCAGGGGGACCATGACTACCGTGTCCATATCCTCTGGCACCCCCAGATGCGCCTTGATTTCGGCGTCCATCCACTTATAGCTGGTGGTCATGTTGCCGCCCAGCCCGAACGCTCGCGCCGCCAGCAAAAGGTTCTGCACCGCCGGGAAGGTCTGGCCAAAAATACCCACGACGCTTGGAGGCCAGGAAGACTTGGCCCTATCGGCGCATACGAGGATGATGACGGGCACATCGGCCAGAGACTGGCGGCCAGCGCTGACGCCCTGCTCGCCCGCCCGCCGCTGCTCGGCCTGAAAGACCAGCTCGTCCAACTGTCGCTTCCCTTCCGGGCTTCGGATGACGACGAACCGCCAGGGCTGGCTATTACTCCCGCTGGGTGCTTGACAAGCGGCTTCGAGGATTCGGCGGACTAGCTCGTCGGACACCGGGTCCGGCTTGAGGGCTCGAATAGACCGTGTGGTGTAGATGGCTTCGAACAAACCCATTTCTGCTGACATTAATAACCCCCTGGGAAGTTTCGGCGAGGGACCTAGGCCCGACCGACAGTGTGCCCTTAGAGGCTTAGCATGATATATGATGTACCACGGTCGACGACCAAGACGGTACCAGATACGGGGTGCGAGGAGTTCGCATGACGCAGACAGCTTCACATCAGTCGGTGACGTGGGCGCGAGAGGGCATTCGGAACCTGGTCAACGATTGTGCGGAGGTGCAGGCCGGGGAGCTAGTCGTGCTGGTCAATGATCCAACGCTGATCGAAAAGGAGGTAGGCACGCTCATCGAAGAAGCGATCCAGGCCAGGGGTGCGCGCAGCGCAGCTATCTGGGTGGAGCCTCAAGGGCCGAATGCCGCGTCTGGGCAGGGCAGGGGCGACCGCTTTTCCCTCGCGGCAGAAGAGGTAGCGATGCTCCTCAAGGCTGATAAAGTCATCGCCCACGCGGACCCGGACACCCTAGCGCGCTATCTGGCCGACGCGGATAAACAACCCACGGTTGTAACCAATCGCGCCGGCACGCTGGAGGATATGGCTTCGGCCACCGCTCGGTATCCCTGGGGAGTGGTCCGGGTGATCTACGACCTGATGAACCACGAGCTTTTCCCGGTGGGGAGTAGCTGGCGCATAACCTCCTCCGGCCGCACCGATCTCAGGGGCGTGGTGGCAGAGAAAACCCTGCGGTCAATCTTCTTTGAAGACGAGGTCCACGCCAAAAGCCGGGCGCGGTCGTTCACCAACGCTTCAGCCTACCTCCCGGTAGCTTCTACGGATGCCCAAGGGACCGTCGACGTCGAGTGGCTGGGAGGCCGCGCGGAACTCCACCCAGCCCACGATCCGCCATGCCTCGAGATTAAACAGAACAAGATATCCAGCATCGGTGGCGGGCTCCAAGAGAGGCAATGGGTGGATGAGTACTGGGCCGCCACTGAAAGCCTGGTGCAACAGTTTGGGGACAAGGCCCTTGTGGTCGACTCCTGGCACAGCGGTGCGCACCCCTGGTCATCCTCGTGGGCAGGCGGGACCAGGCATCTTCATTTCCACATGGGCAGGACCTCCGGGAAGCTGGGCGACTTTGTCTTTGCCGGCATCAAGGACTACACATTGACGGTGGACGGCCAAGCCATCGTCAAGGACGGGCGATTGGCCATCCTGGACCATCCCAAGGTTAAGAGCGCAGCGGAGCGATACGACGTGGAGGACTGGCGGGAGGCCTGGCCGCGAAGCAATCGCTGGCCGGTAGGCTCGGCCTAGCAGGCTGCGGAAGAATGGGTCTACCGTAGGATGGCACTGGACCGTCGGGTGGTGTTCCGCGCCACGTGGGGCGTCACCCAGCGCTCTCGCATCGCCGCCACGCAGTCCTTTGTGTCGTAGCCCTTATCCCCGCCCATGGCCTTGGGATGGGATCGCCGCGCCCGGGCTCGGGTCCGCAGCGCCTCGTCCGTCTCACAACCCACGCTAGCCCGCCTGCCTCACCGCTCGCCACACCGCGCCGAGGGTCATCCGCTGACCGTACAGCAGCAGGCCCGCCCGGAAGATTCGGGCTGAGACGAAGAGCATCACGACCCCGGCTAGCGCCGTTACCGCCAGGCTCGCGAGCATCTCGGCGTTCGACACGCCTACCGATCCTATTCGCTGCATCATGGTCGTGGGCGCCGTGATCGGAATGAAGGAGAGGACCCTGGCAAGTCCACCATCGGGCTCGCTGAGGATCACGCTCGACAGATAGACCGGGATGATCGCGGGAGTGAGGACTATCGCGGAGATAGGACCGGCCTCCTTCGCCGATGCCGTGGCGGACCCGACTCCGGCGAGGATCACTGCGAACAGGAAGTAACCGGCGATGAAGAACAGGGAGACGTACGCCAGGGTCAGAGGCGCGAAATCGAGCTCTCCGGCGTTCGGGATCTGGTCGACGATCTGCGGTCCGATGATGGCGATCGAGGTGATCCATACGATCATCTGAATCAGCGAGGTCGTCCCCAGCGCCAGGATCTTTCCCGCCATCAGCGCGAGAGGCGTGACCGAGGTCAGGAGGACGTCGACCATCCGGTTCTCCTTCTCCTCCGAAACGCTCTGAAGGAGGTTACCGGAGCCCATGAAGATGGACATCATGAGCAGGAACGTGAAGATGAACGGGACCACGAACTGGCTGAACTCGTCGTCGTCCGGAGAGACGGAGCCGTCTCCGCCGACGTGGACCCGGACGTAGTCGGCTCCCAAGATCACGCGGTCCAGCAGGCCCGGGTCGATCCGCTCGGCGATCAGCGACACGGTGAGGAAAAGGGCAAACTGGTCGCGGTTGCCTCCGCCCGCGAATATCCCAGACCTTTGTGAGAGCCACTCGGTCTCGGCGGACGCGAGGAAGTCTGCCGAGACGATGAAGAGGTCCTCGATGTCGCCGGCCACGATGGCGTCGATTCCGTCCTCGCGGGTGTCGAACCGGGTGAAGTTCGGGAAACCTGCCTCAGAAAGCTCTCCTGACAGGTCAACGTAGCCGATCGGCTTAGGCTCCTCATCGTCGTCCGCTATCGACCGGATGATCGGCACGACTATCAGAAGGATCAGAAGGACCGCCGGCACGAACCCGGTGATGATCAGCCAGCTCCGGCGCCTTACGTAGCGTCGCAGCTCCTCCGAAAAGACGATTCGCGCTTCACCCGCGGCTTCGCGCACCGCGCACCTCCTCGATGAAGATCTCGTTGAGCGTCGGCAGCGCCACCTCGTATCGCTCCACCGGGATCTGGGCTTCGAGGAACGATTGAAGGATGGCCTGAGGCTCCGAGCCGGACGCGAGCCTGTATTCGAAGTGCCCGTTGACCGCTATTGGCTCCATCACGCCGGCCACCGATTCGGGCCGGCGCCCGGCTGCGATCTTGACGGTGCGGGTGCCGCGGGACCGCTTCAGCTCCATGAGCGACCCGTAGAGCAGCGTCGTCCCGGCATCGATGAGCAGCATGCGCTCGCACAGCTCCTCGACGTCAGACATGATGTGAGTACTGAAGATGATGGTCGCGCCCCGGGCCTGCTCCTCGCGGATTATCTCCTTCATCAACTCGACGTTCAGCGGGTCCAACCCCGAGAACGGCTCATCCAGAATTATCAGGTCGGGATAGTGGAGCAGGGCGCCCGAGAACTGGATCAGTTGCGTCATTCCACGCGAGAGGCCCTGGACCTTCATGCGCGCACTGTGTGCCAGGTCCACGCGCTTCAGCATCTCCTTGGCGCGCCCCTCCGCATCTCTGGCCTCGAGACCCTTGAGCCTGCCCAGGTAGCGGAGTACGTCCAGCACCTGTGCGCGCTGGAACAGCCCGCGCTCCTCGGGCAAATACCCGACGCGCCGGAGGGCTCTGCGGATCGGCATGCCACCCAGAAGCGCGACCGAGCCCGAGTCGGGCCGTATTAGGTCGAGCGCCATCCGCATGGTCGTCGTCTTGCCCGAGCCGTTCGGTCCCAGGAATCCGAAGATCTCGCCGCGCTGCAGCTCGAAGGAAACGCCGTTCACGACTCGGCGGCCGCCGAACGTCTTGACCAGCTCCCGCACTTCCAGGGCCGGGCTCGCAGGCGATTTCACCAGCTGACTGTCGGTCTCGTTGCTCATTTGTCACCTGCGTTCGAGTATGTCGGTGACCGTCCGTCCCGTCAACAGCCATAGGAGCGAGCTCATCGCCGGAAGAGGGACGACCCCCGGGTCAATACTTTGGCCGAGGGGGAGTCGTACTTTCGTAGGACCGATCGACTGCAGCCGGTCCGGCCGACCTGTCATCCTCGCGACATCCCTTGGCCTCATGTAACGATATCAACCTACACACGCATACGGGCGGTCGGGGACCAAAGTGGGCCAGGTGGAAATAGTCGTCGCCGCGAGTCGGGGCCAGGAGTCTGAGAGCCCCTCCTAAGCATCGTCGAAGGGGTGGCCCGCAGATACAATTTCTTCATTTTCCTCATTCGAAAGAGCGCCAGAGGGATGAGGGAAGGAGTTTTCCAGCGTTCTGCTAGAGCCCTTGCATGGAGGCGCGGCCCCCGTGGCGGGCTACGCTCCACCGATGGTCGCCACGGCTGCCATGGCGATCTCCTCGTCCTGCTCGGAAGTGGCGCCGCTGACCCCCACGGCGCCGAGGACCTCATCCCCTCGCGTGATGGGCACGGCGCCCTTCCAGTAGACCAATCCATCGCGATACTGGTTCACCGCCTGGAGTATGGGCGTGGGTGCGCGCTCAGCCATGGCCGCGCTGGGCCGGCCCCACAGCGCCGATACCGCGGCCTTGCCCCAGGCGATGTTGTTCCTGAAGCCCCGGTTGCCGTCCATCCGCACCAGCACCACCGTGTCGGCGTGGTCATCCATCACGACGATGGTGACGGCGAGCCCCATCTCCTCCGACTTTGCGATGGCGGCCTCCGCGGCTTTCCTGGCTTCCTCAAAAGTGACGGGCATTTCGCTCCTCCTTGGGCGGGAAAGGACTCGCCCTCAGACGGGTAAGGCGGTAGCGCAAGTCTATGCGGCCAAAGCGTGCTGTGTACAGCCAAAGTGCACTGTGCGTAGGGAGAGGGACCGTGCGCAGCCTCCCTTGACACGATGCAAGGCCGAGAGTAGGTTCGACACAGGTAGCGTCTCAGCTCGGAACGGGAGACTCCAGGAGGAATCGAGATGGCAATAGAGACGGGGCTTTGGAAGGGCCAGGTCCTGGTGGACCGGGAGAAGGGGTTGATCAGCCGGGACATCTTCGTGGACGAAGAGCTGTACGCCATCGAGCAGGAGCGGGTGTTCGCCCGCGCCTGGCTGTTCGTGGGGTTCGAGGACCAGGTCAAGAAGCCGGGGGACTACTTCGTCTCGCGCATGGGGGAGGAGTCGGTCATCCTGAGCCGGGACCGCGACAACACGGTCCACGTGTTTTTGAACTCGTGCCGTCACCGGGGGATGAAGGTGTGCCGGTACGACGAGGGGAACACGCCGGTGTTCACGTGTCCGTACCACGGGTGGAGCTACGCGGGTGATGGCTCACTGGTAGGCGTGCCGCGGTACAAGGACGCGTACCGCGAGGAGTTGGACAAGAGCCAGTGGGGGCTGGTGGAAGTGGCGAAGACGGCCAATCTGCGTGGGAGTATCTGGGCGACGTGGGACCCCAAGGCGCCATCCTTTGAGGAGTACGTTGGGGATATGCGGCCTCATTTGGAGACGTTCTTCGATAAGCCTGACGGGACCGAGGCCGACATTGAGGTCATCGGCGGCGTGTACAAGTGGACGCTGCCGTGCAACTGGAAGTTCGGCGCCGAAAACTTCCTGGGCGACGGTTACCACGGGGTTACGACCCACCGGTCGGTGGACCTTCTTCGCCTCAGCCCCAGCGGCCAGCAGGGTCGTCACACCAACGACAACGTCCGGCGGGCCTCCACGATGTTTGATATCGCGCATCATGGGTCAGGCCGCCTGCACTTCCGTCTGAACAGCGACGACTTCGACTACTCGCCGTCGTACCCGAACAACCCCGTGGTGGAGACGTATTTCCGGGAGGCCTACGAGACCCGCCAGCGGCTGCTGGGCAAAGGATCTCGGATCGCGGGCAGCGGCGGGAACGTGTTTCCGAACGGCACCACGGGCACCAATCAGAGCATCGCCGTGTGGCAACCCAACGGGCCAGACTCGACCCAGGTGTGGCGTTGGATATTCGTGCAGCGGGACGCACCCCAGGAGGTCAAAGACCTGCTCCGGCACTACTACATCCGCTACGGCGGCCCCGCTGGGCTGACGGAAGAGGACGACATGGAGAATTGGAACTACGCGCACAAGGCCAGCAAGGGCGCCATCGCCAGGCGCCACCCCTACGCCTACTCCCAGGGGCTCGGGCTCGAAACGACAGGACACCCGATGCTGGAGGCGTACGGACTCGCTCCAAACGCGCTGGTCACCCAGAAAATACAGGCCTCCGAGCAGAACGCTCGTGGCGCTTACGGATTCTGGCTTTCGCTCATGAACGCCGAGAGCTGGGACGAGCTGCGCGACAATGGCCAGTGGCCGTAGCCGGCAGGCCCATCGTCCGCTTGCCGCTTAGCCCTGCCGGATGAAGTCGATGATCACCTGGTCGTGCTCCTCCGGCTTCTCCCACTGCGGCCAGTGTGCCGCGTCCAGCATGTTGTAGAACTGCGCCCCAGGGATGAGTCCCGCTAGGTATTCACCCACCGCGGGACCGTTGCCGGGGTTGCGGTCCGTCCAGAAGATCAGGGCCTTGGGCTGGAAGCGCCGCAGGTCCTCCTCCTCGTAAATGATAGGGTCCGACCACGACCCGCCGATGCGGTAGACCCGCTTGATGGACTCGTACACCTCCGGAAAGGAGTAGAGCCGTAGGCGGATGTTTACCATCTCGTCCGTCATCCGCTCTGGGCTGGCCACCAGCCACTCCATCCGCTTGCGCACGGTCTCGAAGCTGGGGTTGAGGATGGACTGCCGGGAGAGCTCGGCAAGCTCCCCGCCGCCGCCTGGGTTCGACGGGAAGTCTGTCTTCTTGAGGCGCACGGGCTCGTCCCCTCCGGTGTTGAGCACCAGCTTGCCCGCCATTTGGGGATAGCGCATGCCGAACTCCAGGGCGATGTCGCCGCCCATGGACTCGCCCTCTACATGGGCCCACGGGTGGCCCAGCGCCGTGATCAGATCGGCCAGGGCGTCCGCCTGCCGCTGCGTGCGGTGCGCGTCGTCGTAATCGTCCTTGCTGGAGAATCCGTGGTACAGTGCGTCAGCCGCGTACACGTGGAATCCGTGGCTGGCCAGGTTGTGCAGGTTCCGGGCGTACGTTTCAGCGTGACCGCCGATGCCGTGCAGGAGCACGAGCGGCTCCCCGTCCGTGCCGCACTCGATGACGCGGTGATGGTACCGCGCTCCCTGAACGATGCGAGTCTGGGTGCCTAATAGCTCCGTCGCAACGGACTGCCAGTCGCTGAGCGGCTTCGCGTGGGGCGTCGTAGTGAGCTGGAGACGGTCCACCATGGGGTCCTCCTTCCCGGAAGGGCATTTCGCCGGTCCATAGCCAGGCCTTGTATTGCAGAGGGGGCTGTGCCTTCGAGGCGGATTGCCGGTGGCGCCATCATACCTGCTTGACACACCCTTGACATGACGCGGGGCCGAGAGTAGGTTCGCCGAAAAGACAAACGTCTTTGGTATAGCGCCTCGGCTACGTATGACCTAGGTGCTGCGGGAGGAGCGAAATGGCACTAGAGACCGGCCTTTGGAAGGGCGTATCCCTCATAGACCGCGAGAAGGGCTTGGTGAGCCGGGACCTGTTCGTGGACCCGGAGCTGTACGAGATCGAGAAGGAGCGGGTCTTCGCCCGCTGCTGGCTCTTCGTGGGGTTCGAGGACCAGGTCCGCAAGCCCGGCGACTACTTCGTCTCGCGCATGGGGGAGGAGTCGGTGATCCTGAGCCGGGACCGGGACAATACCGTCCACGTATTCCTGAACTCGTGCCGTCACCGGGGGATGAAGGTGTGCCGGTACGACGAGGGGAACACGCCGGTGTTCACGTGTCCGTACCACGGGTGGAGCTACGCGGGAGATGGAAGCCTCGTGGGCGTGCCGCGCTACAAGGACGCGTACCGGGAGGAGCTGGACAAATCGCAGTGGGGCCTCGTTGAAGTCGCGCAGCTGGCCAACTACAAGGGCACCATCTGGGCCACGTGGGACTCGGAGGCACCGGCGTTCCTGGACTACATCGGCGACAACGAGTACGGCATCGGACTGTGGCTGGACAAGCCGGACGGCACGGAGGCGGATATCGAAGTCCTAGGGACGCTGAAGTGGCTCTTCTCCTCGAACTGGAAGTTTGGTGCCGAGAACTTCTTGGGAGACAACTACCACGGCACGCCCACCCACCACTCGGTGGAGATCGTGGGCATCAATCCGGGAGGCGGCCAGAGCCGCATGGCTTCGGGCCTGTTCCGCCTCTTTTCCGCGTCATCGCGCCTCGAGGTAACCCACCACGGCTCGGGGCGGCTGGGCGTCATGTTCGCGCCGGAGGACTTTCCCTACATACCTAGTTATCCCAACCAGCCTCCCGCGGTCGAAGAGTACTACCGCTCGTCCTATGAGCGCCGCAAGCAGGTGATGGGCAAGCACTGGCGGGCCCATGCCATGAACGGGAACGTCTTTCCTAACGCTACCCAGGGAACACACAATAGCATGTGCGTGTGGCACCCTGCCGGGCCGGACTGGACCGAGTGCTGGCGCTGGTACTTCGTGCACCGGGACGCGCCTCAGGAAGTGAAGGATATGCTACGGCACTACTACATGCGCTACGGCGGCCCCGCGGGCCTCACCGAGTCCGACGACATGGAGAACTGGAACTACGCCCACAAGGCGAGCAAGGGGACTATTGCCCGGCGATATCCGTACGAGTACTCCATGGGGATGGTCAGAGAGCGAAAAGGGCACCCGCTGCTCGACGAGTTCGGGTACCCCCAAAACGCCACCATCACGGAGGACGGGACCGGAGTCCGCGCTCCGTCGGAGCAGAACCAGCGCGGAGCCTATAAGTTCTGGGTGGAGATGATGGAGGCCGATAGCTGGGACGACCTGCGCGACAAGGGTCTGTGGCGGTAGTCCTGGGCGACTGCCCAGCATCTTAGAAGCCTCCGAGCGATAGGGCTTGGGGGCTTCTCATTCGTTGGGCAGCCTGGATCCTTGTGGTGCGCTATAGGCAGCGGTGTCATGGCTACTGCCACGCCCTTGACACGTCTCAGCCCCAGGAGTACGTTCACCGCAGCAACGGAGGTCTCTTGCACGACCTCACGGGTCCGATGGAGGTTACGTCAATAGGTGTGTAAACGACATCAGGCGGCGACCTTCTCAGCCGTTGATTCAATGGCGATTTCATCCGCATACTGTGCACCGAGATAGACGTCTTCGATCAACTCAGGGGCCTTCAGACGCCTGAAGCGCTGTTCGGCGACCATCAACATTTTCCAGATCACCGCTATCGCCCGATCGACCCTCTTGTAGCGCTTGGCGGCATCGGTCCGAAGCCTGAGGGCCGCGAAGGGTGATTCTACCGGGTTCGTCGTGCGAAGGTGCCCCCAGTGCTCCTTTGGGAAGTCATAGAAGGTGACCATGCGGTCCCAGTCCCGCTCCAAGGCCTCTGAGGCCGCCTCGTAGGAATGGTCGCCGCACCACCTGGTGAACACCGTCCTGAGCCGCTCAGCCTCTGTCCGAGTCGGCGCGTAGGGGATAGTACGCAGCATGAGCTTGGCCTGGTCCTGTTGTCGCTTTGGAAGCTTGGCGAGCACGTTTACGATCTTGTGGTTCCAGCAGCGTTGCTCTGCCGCCTGCGGATAGACGTTGCGCAGAGCTCCCCAGATGCCCAGGTGTCCGTCCCCAACCACCAGCCTCGGGCACTCCAGCCCGCGGCGCCTCATGTCCCTGAGCACATCGGACCAGTTCTCTGTGGACTCCCTGTATCCGGGAACAGCGCTCACCACCACCTTGCTCCCGTCGCTCAGGGCCGCCACCACCACCAGTACTGCCGCCTTCTCCTTCTCAAGACCAGCCTTGACGTAGACTCCATCCACCCACATGTAGACCGCTTCCAGGTCATCTAGGGGCCGGCTGCGCCATTGGGCAAGCTCATCGTTCCACTTGGACTTCAACCGGGCCACCGTGCTCGCCGATACCGGTGCGTCCTCTCCCAGCAGCCCCCGCAAAGCCAGGTCGAAGTCGCCTTCGGATAGACCGTGCAGGTACAGCTCGGGGATCAACTCAGCAACCTTCCTGGTCCTGTTGACGAACAGCGGCAGCAGCCGGCTCTCGAACCGCTCCTCGGTATCGCGGACTCGCGGCCGCCTCAGCTGTATCGTTCCCGAACTCAGCGTAAGCCTCCGGGCTCTGCCGTATCCGTTCCGATAGCCGGTATCGTTGTCCGAGTCGGATCTGAGCGCCGACTTCGCCCTTCCCAGAAACGCCGTCACCTCCTCCTCCAGCAACTCCTGGATCAGCCTCTGGACCTGGCTTCGCACCCAATCCTCCAACTGCTCCCACTCCGGCCTTGACTCCGACCTACTCTCAGTGCTTTCCTTCCTCATGGGCGGTCTATCTCCTCTCTTGGGCCTCGAGCCCGTGTTGTTCAGAGAGAGGGTACACCGCCTGACTGTTTACACACTTTTTGAAGATACCTCGTCCGATGGGCTGCACAGGCACAGGAGGAACGAAATGGCACTTGAGACCGGACTTTGGAACGGCACGGCGCTGGTGGATAGGACGAAGGGCCTGGTCAGCCGGGACATCTTCGTGGACCCGGAGCTGTACGAGATCGAGAAGGAGCGGGTGTTCGCCCGCTGCTGGCTCTTCGTGGGGTTCGAGGACCAAGTAAAGAAGCCCGGTGACTACTTCGTCTCGCGCATGGGAGAGGAGTCGGTGATCCTGAGCCGGGACCGCGACAACACGATTCACGTGTTCCTGAACTCGTGCCGCCACCGAGGTATGAAGGTGTGCCGGTATGACGAGGGGAACACGCCGGTGTTCACGTGTCCGTACCACGGGTGGAGCTACGCGGGCGACGGGAGCCTGGTGGGTGTGCCGCGGTACAAGGACGCGTATCGGGAGGAGTTGGACAAGAGCCAATGGGGGCTGGCTGAAGTCGCGCAGATGGAGAACTACAAGGGGACCATCTGGGCCACGTGGGACCCCGAAGCGCCGCCCCTGGCCGAGTACATGGGCGACACCAAGCCTGGCATGGACCTGCACCTGGACAAGCCCGACGGGAATAAGGCCGATATCGAGGTGCTTGGGCTGGTCAAGTGGCTGTTCTCGGCCAACTGGAAGTTTGGGGCCGAGAACTTCCTGGGCGACGGCTACCACGGCATCCCAACCCACCAGTCGGTCCAGATCGTGGACATCAACCCCGGCGGAGGACAAGGCCGGGCCCAGGGAAACGTTTTAAGGTCTCTCGAGATGTCCCATAACTTTGACGTCTCGCACCACGGCTCCGGCCAGCTGAGCTTCCGAATAGCGCCTGAGGACCTAGAGTACGCTCCCACCTTCCAGGACCCGGTGGCCGAGGAGTACTCCCGGAACGCCCACACGCGGCGCAAGGAGGTGTTGGGAGCAAACTCCAGGCTGCGGCCGGGGAACGGGAACATCTTTCCCAACACCACCCAGGGCACCAACACCAGCATTTGCGTGTGGCACCCAGCTGGGGCCGATTGGACGGAGTGCTGGCGGTGGTACTGGGTGCATCACGACATGCCACAGGAGATGAAGGCCGTGTTGCGGCACTACTTCATGCGGTACGGCGGGCCGGCGGGGCTGACCGAGTCGGACGATATGGAGAACTGGAACTACGCGCACAAGGCCAGCAAGGGCGTGATCGCGCGTCGCTACCCCTATGACTACTCTTTGGGCCTGAGCCGTGAGCGACATGGCCACCCGCTGTTTGAGCAGTACGGGCTACCCCAGGATGGGGTTCTCACCGAGAGGGGAAGCGGGGCACAACGAAGCCCCTCGGAGCAGAACCAGCGCGGCGCCTACGACTTCTGGGTGCAGCTGATGCAGGCGGACGGTTGGGACAACCTGCGCGAGAAGGGGCTGTGGCCGTAGCCGCCTGACGCGCTTTCGTCGACACGCTTGACGAGGAATGGGCGCCTCGCAGAGACGCCCATTCCTCGTTGTGTCCGTGCCCGGTCTGACGACGTCGGCTTATGTGGCGAGCTCCTTCCGCTGCAGCGGGGCAATGGCTAGCAGCAGTGTCGCCGGAATCATGACCACCGCCGACAGGAAGAACACTGAGCTACGGTCATCCGTCACCGTCACTACTATCCCCGCAACAATAGGCGCGAGCACCCCCGCGGCAAAGCTGCTGGCGAACATCAACCCGACGACGGTGCCCTCCATGCCCGGCGGCGCCGCGTCCATGGCGGTGGCGTTGATCACGTCCTGGACCGACCAGAGGAAGATCCCCGTCAGTCCTAGCGCCACGGCCAGCGGGATCCCCGAGCCGACGATGCCCATGGAGAACATTCCAAACCCGATGGCGACCATGGCCACGACAATGGGCACCCGGCGTCCGGTGCGGTCGGAGATATAGCCGTATACCGGCCCTGCTCCGACCCCCAGCAAGGTAAGCAGCGCGACGTGCGCTCCGACTCCAGCGCTGTCCATGTCTAGGTCCCTGGCCAGGTAGATAGGGAGGAAGGTCAGGAGCCCAATGTGGGCGAAGGAGCGGACCATGTTCGCGCCAACCAAGGTGAGGAAGACCGGGTACCGCAGCAGAATAAGCAGGTCGATGATCCTGGCGGGGGCCTCCTCCTCCCTGCGCTGGGTCTGCTGCCAGCCCCCGGACAGCATCTGGTAGAGCAGTATGGCCAGGAATACGGCGGGGATCATGCTCAACAGCACGTACAGCCGCCAGTTGTCCGCCAGGAGGATGGCGAGCATGAAGCCGACCCCCAGAGGGCCAAGCGCTTCGCCGGCCCCGGAGCCGGCGCCGTGAATCGCGATGGCCATTCCCTTTCGGGTGGGGAACCGCGTGCTCAGCATGGAGATGGCCGGCGGGTGCCAGACCGAGGCCGCCGCGCCGCCCAGGGCGAACAGGGCGACGATGGGCCAGTACCACGGCGATAGCCCCGCCAGCATGTAGGCGCCGGCCGCCCCCAGCAGCGACGCGGGTAACAGCAGGTCCCAGTGGTTGCGCAGGCGGTCGGCTAGGTAGCCGACGAAGAAGTTGGGGACCCCCGAGCCGAGCTGCTTGATGGTCACCAACACCGAGACGCTCAGGGCGCTGAGGGCGTACTCCTCTTCCAGAAGGGGCAGGAAGACGGCGAAGGCGGCGATGTACCAGTGCTTGACGCCGTGCCCAATGGCGATGGTCGCCATCTGAGTGGGCCCGCTGGCGCGGAAGCCCACCTTTGCCGCTGGCTGTGACTCGGTGCTCATGGGTGGTCCGGTCTGGCAGAAGATGGAGCGCGCAAAGGCGCGCTCAAAGTAGGGTAATCATACGCGATTGGGCCCTGCGGCTAAACCCACCCGCAAGCGCGTTGAGGCTGGTCTTCCTCTGCTTGTGCTTAGTCACGAAAATCTCAGTGTACCTGGACGAGCTGGGGGCCGCTCGCCGCGCCCCCATACCCCAGTGACCAGACGCCGTGGATCAGCCAGCGCTAGGTAGTTGTTCCCACCCAGCCCACCCCCCTTCGCTAGGCTCAGGGTAAACTCCGTGCTGCCCCGGCCAGTGCAAAGGGGGTCCCGGGGGTTGCAAGGGGGCAGAGCCCCCGTGCCGGGGGACTGGGGTGCCCCCCAGAAGAAACCTCTCGGGTGGGCGGGTGGGAATGCCAAGGTATCGATGTGGCTGAGCACTAATGGGACGACGGCCACCCTCACCGCCGTTCTCTCCGCAGCCGCCAGCACAGGCGCAGGTACGTCAACACTTCGCCGGACGAGAACTTCGACCGCCCGTACGTGCGGTCCACGAAACGGATAGGCACCTCCGTCACTCGTGCCCCTTTGCTTTTGGCCAGTATTTCCAGCAACAGCTTGAAACCCCTCGGGTCGAGGTGCGGGAGGAGGGGTTCCAGCGCCTGACGCCGGAAGGCGGCGAACCCCGACGTCGGGTCACGGGTCGGGATACCGACCATCCAGCGCCCGATCTGGCTCGCCACCCTGCTGGCCAGACGGCGGAAGGCTGGCCACGCCTCCACGCCGCCGCCTTCGACGTACCGCGAGCCCACCGCGATGTCGGCGGTTTGCAGCGCGTCCAGGAGCGCCGGCAGGTACCGTGGCTGGTGAGAGAGGTCGGCGTCCATCATGACCCAATAGTCGCCTTGGGCCGAGGAAAAACCGTCGGTGACCGCGCTCCCCAGGCCCAACTTACCGGGGCGCTGGAGCAGCCTTACCCGCGTGTCCTCGGCGGCCAGCTTCTGGATGGCCTCAGCCGTTCCGTCGGGGCTGTTGTCGTCCACGAAGACGAGCTCGTACTGCCAGCCGTCGCCGAGGGCCTGGGTTATGGCGGCGTGCAACGGCGATATATTATCCCGTTCGTTGTAGGTGGGGATGACGATGGAAACGGCTGGCCGCTGCCCCTGCACGCGTCTACTGCTCCTCGTCTTGGAACATGGTGGTCACCTCCGGCTTGATCACCTTGCCCATGGCGTTCCTCGGCAGCTGATCGACCAGCAGTATACGGCTCGGCACCTTATAGACGGCCAACCGCTCCTTGGCCCAGTCACGGAGCGACTCGGAGCCCGCGCTGGCCTCCGACCTCAGGACCATGGCGGCGCACACCCGCTCGCCCCACTCCGGGTCCGCGACGCCGACCACCGCGCACTCGTACACCGACGGATGCCCCAGGAGCACGTCCTCCACCTCCAGAGCGGAGACCTTGAATCCGCCGCTCTTGATGATGTCCACGCTGTTACGTCCCAAGACGCGGTAGGCGCCGTTCTCCACCGCCACGACGTCCCCGGTACGGAACCATCCGTCCTGGAAGGCGTCGCGGGTGGCCTTCGGGTTTCCCCAGTACTCCAGAAAGACCCCGGGACCCTGGACCAGCAGCTCCCCAGGCGTACCCGGCGGCACGTCGGCGCCCGCTTCGTCCACGACCCGCGTCGCCACGTCACCCAGGGGCGTCCCCACGAAGCCCGGCAGCCGCTCCCCGTGGAGCGGGTTGGAGAGCGCCATGCCGATCTCCGTCATCCCGTACCGCTCCAGCAGCACGTGGCCGCTGATCTTCCTCCACTGCTCCAGCATAGGCACGGGCAGCGCCGCCGACCCGGAGACCATGAGCCGCAGGCCGTCGCAGGCGCCCGTCAGGATGCGTTGCCGCGCCGGCGGCGCCGCCTCCCAAGCCGCCGCCAGCCGGGCGTAGATGGTGGGGACAGCCATGAAGAGGGTAGGGCGGCCCTGGCAGAAGTGCTCCCACACCTCGTCCGGGTCGAAGCGAGGAAGCATCTCGCACGTCGCGCCTGACCATAGGGCGCAGGCGAGCACGTTGATGATGCCGTGGACGTGATGCAAGGGCAGCACATTCAGGATGTAGTCGTCGGCGCGCCACTCCCACGCTGAGACCAACGCCGTCACCTGGGAGCGGATGTTGAGGTGGGTGGTCACCGACCCCTTCGGCTTTCCCGTGGTCCCGCTGGTGTAGACGACCATCGCCCGACGGCTGGGGTCGACGGTGGGGAGCGCGCCGCCGCTGCCCGTAAGGAGCTCGGTGGTCAGGGTAAAGCGCGTCCGTCGCGCTTCGGCGATGGGCCGTAGCAGCGGCTCGTACTGGGGGTGGGCGATGAGGATGGAGGCGGCGGAATCATCGACCACGTGCTCCAGCTCGGGCCGGGGGTACATGGTGGCCAAGGGCACGGCCACGCCACCGGCGCGCCATATCCCCCACTGGACGGCGACGTAGTTGAAATCGGGGGGCGTCAGGAATGCCACGCGGGCTTCCCGCAGGTCCGCTGCTCCGTCCAGCAGGTGCGTGGCCACTTTGCCGGAGGCGTCCAGCAGGTCGCCATAGGTGAACGTGCCGTCGGGGGTGACCAGGGCGGTCCGGCCCTGATGTCCTTCCGCCCGGTCGATAAGCGGGATGCCGTGGCTATCCGTCACTCCTCACCTCGTAGCCCAGCGAAGCCTGCCAGCAGACCGCTATCCGGATTGGCTGGCGGCAGGGGTCCGCACCACTCTCGCGGTCACCGGCTCTGCCTTCCCCTTCAGTTCGAGCACGCGTTGGGGTGCGTCGGGGTAGTCGCCGGCCACTGACCGGTACGTCTCTTCCAGGAGCAGCACCTCGCCGGCTTCGGCCGCGCCCTGTAGCCGGGCGGTGGTGTTCACCACGTCACCGATGATAGTAAAGTCCCGGACCTCACGTTCGCCCACGTTCCCCATGAACACCTCTCCGGTGCCCACGCCGCCTCCCACGTGCAGCGAATCGCCGTCCTCCGCCATCGCCTCCACCCCAGCGACGATTCTGATCGCCGCGCTCACCGCCCGCTGGGGATGGTCCTCGGGACGGAACGGAGCGCCGAAGAAGGCCATCACCTGGTCACCCACCATCTTGTCCAGCGTGCCGTCCAGCTCGAACACGGCGTCGGCGTCCAGCTTGTAGAAGCGCTGAAGCCGTGCCACCACCTCGTAGTGCGGCAGGCGTTCCGAGAGCGCCGTAAAGCCCCGAGCGTCCACGAAGAGGACCGAAAGCTCGACCAGCTCCCCACCTGGGGGAGCGAGCTCGTATCAGATGGTACAGAGGTCGGGGTTCTTCCGCGAAGGGCGTATCTGGACCAGCTGGAACGGCAGGGAGAAGAGGCCCTGAAAGGGAATGAAGCACAGCTTGCACCGCGTGTTCGATGGCAAACGATGAAAGAGGGCTCGCAGGCCGGGCTCCCGGCCTAGGAGCCGGCGCAGCGTGGCGATTGGCCAGAGCAGAATGCTTGTTGTCATCATCTCACGCCGCGGAACGGTGGTGACCCGGCTGGGAATCGAACCCAGAACACGCAGATTAAGAGTCTGCTGCTCTGCCTAGTTGAGCTACCGGGCCACGAAGCCGATGAACACGGCATCCTTGATTCTAGAAAGGCGCCGCCACACCGTCAACTGAGCGTGTTGCTTATTTCGAGGCAAAGAGAAGCGGCCCCGAAGGGCCGCCTCTCCGCAATTCCCTTGGCCTATTACCCAACAGGCAATCTGCCTCTCAAGCGAGTTCATCATAGTATGTCGACCTCCAAATGCCAATACTTTGCACTCGTTTGCTACATATGAGACAGAGCTGGGGCCAGCTGTGGGTGGCACTGCTGAAGATACTCAGTCAGTCCGAAGGACTCCGGACTCCTTCGGAGGGTCCTCCCGACCAGGGCCTGGTGCGGGCAGGCGGTGTTGTCAGTGCGCGCATTCTCCGCAACGCGATGAAGCCATGATCACCACGTATTCGGTCCACTTCGCCGGTTCAAGCGTTCAATGGCGTAGGCGAATAGCTTTAGCTTGTTTGGTTGCACGATCCAATCTCACTGCCCGACAGGCCAGGAGCCCGGCTACGATGTCAGGTTAGAGGATGGTGGGGCCGTGACCGTGCGCTTGGTCAGGCCGCCTACCCGCGTCGAAGCTACGCTAGAATTAGCTTCGCCTCGTCTCTCAGGAAAGGTATCATGAGCTGGGTAATCTCTTCGCCAGCATCCTCCTGCAAAAAGTGACCGGCGCCGTCGATGAGATGGAATCGCCCGTTCGGGACCAGCTCTGCGATTGCCCGCCCTTCGTCAGGCTTGAACGCGGCGTCTTTGTTTGAGAAACACACAAGCACGGGAATGTCCCACGTCTTCAGAGTCTGTGATATTTCGGAAACGAAGCTGGCGTTTTCATGTCGCTCGTTTATGGGTACCATCTTAGGAAACGCGGCGATGCCTCCACGAACAGATGCATTCGGGTGAGGCATTTTGTACATGGCCATTGCTTCCTTCGCCACGGGGCGTCTGAAGCCAACTCGGAATACTAGTTTTCGCAATAGATCGAGCCTCCTCGACAGAAAACTTGAGAATCCTCCGCTGGCGAACAAGACTCTGAAGAATATGGGCGGCTTCTTGATGTCGATGAGTGTATTGAGTATGACCAGCGCCCTAACGTTGCTCTGGTGATCAATAGCATAACGAAACCCAATTGGCCCACCCCAATCCTGACCGATGATCGTGACTCCCTCTAGCTTGAGCGATTCCACAAGGCCAGCCATGAGCTCTACATGGCGGCGTAGTGTGTACTCGGATTCGGAGTTCGGCTTTTCTGACATACCAAAGCCCATGAGGTCGGGAGCCACGCAGCGAAAGCCCGCCTCAACCAATGGTGGAATCATCTTTCTGTAAAGGTAACTCCACGTCGGCTCCCCATGAAACATAAGAATGGGAGGCCCTTTGCCCTCATCAACGTAGTGCAAATTAATTCCGTCAATTGTGGCGTAGTGCGACTCGAACGGAAATCCAGGGATAGTACTACCTGTTGACATTCCTCACCATCTCTTTTGTGTTGATGACACAGTACCAGGTTGGTCAGATGGGAGGCGAACCACGTCTGCCCAAGCAGTCTAAGCACGATACTCTTGGCCGGCATAACTAGCTACAGCATGTTTGAGGAAGGCGCCACGCCAGGTCTTGACCACGCTGCTGACGAGCTACCCCGCACTTAGCTTGTTTGCTGAACACCGCGCCGCCGCCTTGTAGGCCCTTTGGGCCTATGCTAACATCTGTCGTAGTTCGTTAGAAAAATCACGAATCCACGGAGTGGCGATGTCCACCGATGCACCCGCTCTCCGGCAGCGCGCCCGTCAAGCCATCGCCGACCAGCCCGCCACGACGGTAACGGTCCTTTCCTCCCTTCTGGCCGTGCAGGATGACCTGGGCTACCTGCCTCCCGAGGCGGTGGAGGAGGTCGCGGCCCGGACGGGCGCTTCCAGCAACGATGTCTGGGGCGTCGCCTCCTTCTACCCCAACTTTCGCTTCGCGCCGCCGGCTCGCCACATGGTGGAGGTATGCTGGGGGCCTACCTGTCACCTGCTGGGCGCCCAACCGCTCCTCCATGGAGTGCTGGAGCATCTGGGCCTGTCCCAGGAGGGCGACACGGAAGACGGCGAGGTGACCCTCAAGCTCAACACCTGCCTGGGCGCGTGTCCCCACGGCCCCGTCATGAGCTTCGATCACCGGCTGGCGGGACACATGACCCGGGAATCGACGCTGGCGCGGCTGGGCCAGCTACGCCCTGCCGCCACGGACCGCTCCGGCAACGGCAACTCGGACCCCTCAAGGAGTCCTACCCAATGACAGTGGTGTTCGAGCGGCTCCAGCAGCAGGCCATCGACCGGTGGCAAGCGCTCCATGCCACGCCGTGGGTGCGGGTCAGCACTGGGCTGTTGGGCAACGCCGCCGGCGCCCAGGAGACGCTGGACGCCCTGCGGCATGCCATCGAGCAGGCGGGCATCACCGCGACGGTCTCCGAGGTGGGCACTTCCGGCATGTGTTTCGCCGAGCCGCTGGTGGACATCTTCACCCCCGACGGCCTCCGGGTGCTGTACGGCAACGTCACCCCTGAGCGTGCGTCTGATCTGGTGGAAAGCCACCTCCTGCGCGGCCAACCCAAGGCGGAGTGGGCGATGGCCACCGTGGAGGGTGAGCTGCCCGGCGTGCCCCAGGTGCTAGAGCTGCCCATGATGCGCCAGCAGCTGCGTATCGCCCTCCGGAACGCCGGTGAGATAGACCCGGAGGACCTGCTTCAATACATCGCCAGGGGCGGGTTCGAGGCCTTGGAGAAAGCGCTCTCGGCCATGACCCCTGACCAGGTGTTGCAAGAGGTCAAGGACTCGGGCCTGCGGGGACGCGGCGGCGCCGCATTCCCCACCGGCACCAAGTGGGGCTTCCTGGCCAGCAGCCAGGCCCCGCAGAAGTTCATCCTGTGCAACTGCGAAGAGGGCGATCCAGGGGCTTACAACGATAAGACCATCCTGGAGGCCGACCCCTTTGTCCTGGTCGAGGGCACCATCCTCGCCGGGTACGCCACGGGCACCACCAACGGCATCGTGTTCATCCGGCATGGGCACGACGAGCCCATCGAGCGGACGCAAAAGGCCATCGAGGCGTGCTACGAGCACGGGCTGCTGGGCCCGAATATCTTGGGCAGCGACTTCGCCTTCGACGTCAAGGTCTCCTTGGTGGGCGAATCGTACGTGGCAGGCGAAGAGACGGCGCTCATGGAGGCCATCGAGGGCAAGCGCGGCATGCCCCGGTTCCGTCCACCGTTCCCCGCGGCGGTGGGGGTCTGGGGCAAACCTAGCAACATCAACAACATCAAGACGCTCGCCTACGTCCCGGAGATCATCAGGCGTGGCGCCGAATGGTTCGCCTCCATCGGCACTGAAAAGAGCAAGGGCACGGCCATCGTCTGCCTCTCCGGCCACGTCACGTATCCTGGGCTGGTGGAGGTGCCCTTCGGGCTCACCATGCGGCAGGTGGTGGAGGGGCTGGGTGGCGGCGCCTCCGGCGGCAAGGCCATCAAGCTGCTCCAGACCGGAGGCCCTTTGGGCGGCGTACTGTCCGCCGACGCCCTGGACATGGTCTTGGACTTCGACGTTATGGCCCAGGCGGGCGCCATGTTCGGCTCGGGCGGCATCATCGTGGCCGACGAGGACACGTCGGTGGTGGACCTTACCCGCGTCCTCATCGCCTTCGACCAGATGGAGTCGTGCGGTAAGTGCTTCCCCTGCCGGCTGGGGATGAGCCACCTGCTGGAGGTGTTGGACCGAATCTGCGCCGGCCAGGCGCGGCCGGATGACCTGGCGCTGATGGAGCGGGTTGGCGTGAACATGCGCGCGGGGTCGATGTGCGGCCACGGCCAGCTTGGATTCAACCCGGTCAGCTCGGCCCTCGAAGCCTTCGGCGACGAGTTCCGGGCGCAGTTGGAGGGCCGAGGGCCTCTGCCCATAGGGCCCTTCATCGGGCCAAAGGCGACGCTTCGGGGCGCGCAGATCGGAGGCGACACGCCCACCGCGCAGGTGTATCCAAGCTTTGTCGCGCGACTTCAACCCGGCACCGGCGCAACCGTTGCTGGGCCTGTTCGGAGCTAGCGAGCAACACGGAAACGAGGTAGGTATGACCACCGACGAGATCACCATCTACGTGGACGGCCAGGAGGTGAAGACCAGCCGGGACCAGATGGTCATCCAGGCCGCATCGGATGCCGGCATCTACATCCCGTATCTGTGTTACCACCCGGGGATGAAGCCCTACGGCGCCTGCCGCATGTGCGTGGTTGAGGTTGAGGGCGCCCCTGGGACGCCCGCCTCCTGCACGTTGCCCGTTCGCGATGGCATGCAGGTGAGCACCAAGGCCAACGCGCCCATCGGGGTGCGCGACGCCATCCTGGACCTGCTCCTCTCGGAGCACCCCCACGGCTGCCTCACCTGCCACCGCATCGACCTGTGCGGGCCGCAGGACATCTGCCTGCGGCACGTGGCGGTGACCGACCGGTGCGTCACCTGCCCCAAGAACGAGCGGTGCGAGCTCAAGGACACCACCCGCCTGCACACCCAGGGGCTGAACTCACCTCTGACCTATCAGTACCGCGAGCTCCAGGTAGAGACCAAGGACCCCTTCTACGACCGGGACTACAACCTGTGCATCGTCTGCGCGCGGTGCGTCCGCGCTTGCGACGAGCTTCGAGGCGACGTGGCGCTGACGGTGACGGAGCGGGCCGGCCAGGTGCTGGTCGGCACCTCCATGGGGGACTCTCTCTTAGAGGCGGGGTGCGAGTTCTGCGGGGCGTGTATCGACGTCTGTCCGGTGGGTGCCCTGGTGGAGTCGGACTTTAAATGGGAGCGGCCCTCGCGGGTGGAAAAGTCCATCTGCAATAACTGTCCCGTGGGCTGCCAGATGACCTATGAAGTGAACCAGTGGGAGCGGGTCGTCCGGGCCATCCCGGAGCTGAACGCCCCGGCCAACCACGGCCAGGCCTGCTACCAGGGCAAGTTTGGCTTCAAGTACGTGAACGACAAGCAGCGTCTCAAGGAGCCGCTGGTGCGAGGGGAGCGCGGCCTGGAGCCTTCCTCCTGGGACGACGCGATGGCGCTGCTGGCGGGGCAGCTGGACCAGTACAAGGGAAGCCAGTTCGGCATGCTGGTCTCGCCGCGAGCGACGAACGAGGAGATGTACCTGGCGCAGAAGCTCACCCGGTCCGTCATGCGCTCAAACAACGTGGACTCGCCCTCCAACGACCGCCCCGGCACGCTGGACGGCCTGGCCGAGGTCCTTGGCTACCACGCCGGCACCGGGCCTGTGTGGGACCTGAAAGACGCCGCCTGCGTGCTGGCGGTGAGCGCCAACGTCACCGAGGAACAGAACGTGCTGGCCGTGCCAATCAAGCAGGCCGTAAGGGCCGGCACCCAGAAGCTTATCGTCATCGATGCCCGGGAGGTGGAGCTCACCCGCTACGCCCACCTGTGGCTGCGTCCTTACCCAGGCACCGACCTCGCCCTGCTGGGTGGGATGCTCCGGGTGGTCTTGGACGAAGGGTTGGCGGACCAGAGCTTCGTGGATGAGCGGTGCGACGGCCTGGACGAGCTGCGCGCCTCGCTGGCGCCGTTCACTTTGGACGCGGTGGCCGCTGAGACGGGTGTGCCCGCCGAGCAGGTTGCGGAGGCGGCGCGGCTATTCGCGGGCGCGGGCCCAGCCAGCATCATCTACGCACTGGACAACACGTTGGAGGAGGCCCACGCCCCGGCCGCTCGGGCCATCGCGGACCTCGCCTTGGTAACGGGCAACGTTGGCAAAGCAGGGGCTGGAGTGTACCCGCTCCGGTCCGGCGCCAACGATCAGGGCGCTTGGGATATGGGCTGTGAGCCGCGGTTCCTGCCCGGCTACCAGCGGGTTGACGACGCCGAGGCGCGGGGCCGTGTCGGCGAAGCGTGGGGCGTCCAGGTCCCGGACGAGCCAGGGCTGGGCGTGCGGGCCATGCTGGATGCGGCGCGCGGCGGCCAGCTAAAGGCCCTGTTCATCGTCGGCGACCACGCCGCCTACCACGACGGCACGCTCGGCGACATCGCCGACGCGCTGGGCCAGCTGGATATGCTGGTTGTCAGCGACGTCTTCCTCTCGCCCCTGGCGGAGCACGCTCACGTCGTCTTGCCGGCCAGCACATCTTTGGAGAAGCGGGGCACTTACACCAACCTGGAGCGCCGGGTCCAGCCCTTGAAGCAGGTGTTCCAGCTCAAGACCGTGACCGCCCGGCCGGACTACCACGTCATCGCCGATATCGCCATGCGCATGGGCGCCAGCGGGTTCCAGCACCATGCCCCGGAAGAGGTGCTCGACGAGGTCACTCAGCTGGCCCCTATCTACGCCGGTGTCTCCTACGCCCGCCTACTGGACGAAGCCGAGGAGACCAAGCGGCCCTCGCCGGATAACCCGCTACCTACCCAGGTGCAGTACTCGGACTGGGTGTCCCACGGCCTCCAGTGGCCTTGCCTCACGCAGGACGATCAGGGGACGCCACGTCTGTACGCCGAGGGTTTTCCCAGTGGTAAAGCGCGGCTCGGGCCGCTATCGTGGGTTCCGGTGCCGAGGCACGAAAGCCAGGAATTCCCGTTCCTGCTGGCCCACGGACGGGTGCTGGCCCAGCCGACCCATCCGGTGGAGGTGGTCCGCGGCGGACGGTTGAACCAGGTCCGCCGCGATGAGTACCTCGTCGTTCACCCAGAGGACGCCCTGCGGCAGGGGTTACAGGAGGGACAGGCCGCCAGGGTCGTTACACAGTCGGGTGGGCGGGCTGTCTCGGGCACGGTCCGGCTGTGGGACGGCGCGCATCGGGGCGTGCTGGCGCTGACGACCCTGTTTGGGGAGATGGCAGTCGAGCTGGACAACTCGGAGCACCCAGACCCTATGAACCATGTACCACGGCTACACGTTGTCCCGGTCCGGTTGGAAGGGCTATGACGACACCATCTCCCATCTGGCACCCCCAGCGCACCCGTCCACTTGACCATCTACCCACGGCGAAGATCGTGAAGCGCCAGGACTTCACCCATGACCTGTTTCTTATCTGGCTTGAGACGGAGGTCCCTTTCACGTTCAAGCCTGGGCAGTACATCACCATCGGAGCCCGGGGCCTGGAACGACCGTACTCCGTCGCCTCCGCCCCCCACGAGCCGCTGGTGGAGCTGTTTATCGAGTACGTCCTGCCGGAGTACGGTGGCCAGCTGACGCCCATCCTGTGGGCCCAGCACGTGGGCGCGATGGTCTCCATGCGCCCGAGGGCCAAAGGCGTTTTCACCTTCGAGCCCAAGTACCACGACCACGTCATGGTGGGGACCGTGACGGGCATAGCGCCCTATATCAGCATGGTCCGGCAGTACCTGCACAATGGCGGCTCCGGGCACCGGTTCTTCTTCATGGAGGGCGCCAGCCACCAGGATGAGTTCGTCTACGACAAGGAGCTGACCGCCTTGGCCGAGCGGCACCCTGAGTGGGTCACGTTCATCCCGACCGTCAGCCGCCCCGCAGGGGAGCGCAACGCCACCTGGAAGGGCCGCACCGGCCGGGTCAACACCTTGGTGGAAGAGTACCTGGAGACGTGGGGCCTGAGCAAGGACGGCACTTTGGTCTACGCGTGCGGTCACCCGGGCATGATCGAGGACACCAAGCACCGGCTTGCCCCCCAAGGCTGGCGTGTTAAGGAGGAGCGGTTCTGGAAGGAGGAGGGGGAGGAGTAGCACCTCTTCCCTTTTGGCATTCCGGGCCTCGATGTAATCGGGACGAGGAATCTGGTGTCGGGGAGCGAAGACGAGATTCCTCGCTGCGCTCGGAATGACAAGGATAGCCCGTCTGTCATTCCGAGTCCGTCGTGGGCGGACGAGGAATCTGGTACTGAGAGACTGTTCCGTTCGAGGCCCTGACCCCGATTTGTCGAGGTCACGTGACAGGCAGGACACCACGGCTTGCCATCACATGCTCTATTCCCGGTCAATCTGACGTTCCACACGTCCGCGCGCTCGGTTACAATCACCCCAAGCTGACCCCTCGCGGGTGCCGAGTGCAAGGTACGCCGTTGCCATCCCCGCTACGCCGTCAATACCTGGAGCTGAAGCGTCGCTACCCGGACGCCATCCTCCTGTTTCGCCTGGGCGACTTCTACGAGACCTTCGACGAGGACGCTAAGACCGCCGCCCGTGACCTGGAGCTGGTGCTGACCAAGCGGGACATGGGCCAGGGTGAAGTGGTGCCCATGGCCGGGGTCCCTCACCACGCCCTGGACAGCTATCTGAGCCGGCTCATCCGCAGAGGTCATCGGGTGGCCATCTGCGAGCAGACCACGGAGCCGGGCAAGGGGCGCACGCTGGTGGAGCGCGACGTGGTCCGGGTGGTCACGCCAGGCACGGTGCTGGAGCCCGCGCTGCTGGAGGGGGGCGCCAACAACTACCTGGCAACGGTCGCCATTCATGAAAGCGAAGCTGGCATTGCCCACGTGGATGTGACCACCGGCGAGTTTGCCACGGCCCAGCTGCCGTTGGCGCAGGTGGCGCAGGAGCTGGCCCGCCTCGCACCTACCGAGGTGGTGGTGGCCAAAGGGCCGGAGGGTGATGCAACCCTCCTAGGAGTTGTGAATGGGAGGTACCACGTCACCGCGGTGGAGCCGGCCGTCTTCTCGCCTGCCGCTGCGCGACGGCGGCTGCTGGACCTCTTTGGCGTGACGAGCCTGGAAGCCTTTGGCTGCGAGCACCTGCCCCTGGCTACCGCGGCGGCGGGCGCGGTGGCGGAGTACCTGGACCGGACGAACAAGGCGGTGCTGGGCCAGCTCCAAGGCCTCGCTACCTACAGCGCCGACGCCTTCATGGCCATGGACCCCCAGACGCGGCGCAACCTGGAGCTGTTTGAGGGCGGCCGCTGGGGGGCCAAGGACCACTCGCTGCTGGCGGTCCTGGACTTCACCGAAACACCCATGGGCGCCCGGCTGCTCCGGCGCTGGCTCGGCCAGCCGCTGCTGGACCTGGCGGAGCTGACGCGTCGCCAGGAAGCGGTGGCGTGGCTCCACGGAAGCGGTGTGCGGCGTCAGCGCTTTCAAGCGGAGTTGGGGAGGATCACCGACCCGGAGCGCGTGCTGCACCGCATGGGCGCCGGCGTGGCCGTGCCGCGCGACGTGGTGGCCCTGCGACGGTCCCTGGAGCAGGTGCCCGCGCTGAAGGAGCTGCTGGCCGAAGGCGAAGAGGCCCTTGCCTGGCTCAGCGCCGAGCTGCCACGCTGCGACGAAGCGGTGGAGGTCATCGCCAACGCCATCGCCGACGACCCGCAGGGCGAGGTGGGGCAAGGAGGTGTCATCCGCCAGGGCTTCTCACCGGAGCTGGACGAGCTGCGCGCGGCCTCTCAGGACGCCCGGTCGTACATCGCCGGTCTGGAGCGGCGGGAGCGGGAGCACACCGGCATCGGCTCCCTGAAGGTGGGCTACAACAAGGTGTTCGGCTACTACCTGGAGGTGTCCAACGCCAACGTCGCCCTGGTGCCCGACGATTATGTGCGACGCCAAACGTTGACCGGCGCCGAGCGGTACTTCACGCCGGAGCTGAAGGAGTACGAGAACCGGGTCCTCAACTCCCGCGAGCGGGTGGAGGAGCTGGAGGGAGCGCTGTTCCGCCAGGTCTGCCGCCAGGTGACGGAGATGACGCCGGTCATCGCACGGGACGCCCAGGCCATGGCCGTGGTGGACGTCTTTACAGCCATGGCCGAAGCCGCCGTGCGCTATCAGTACGTCCGCCCAACTTTGGACGACGGAGACGTCATCGAGATCAAGGCGGGCCGCCACCCGGTGGTGGAGCGCCATCTGCCGTCCGGTGCGTTCGTGCCCAACGATACCGCGCTGGACCGGATGAACGGCCAGGTGCTGATCCTGACCGGCCCGAATATGGCGGGCAAGTCCACGTACCTACGGCAGGTGGCGTTGCTGGCACTCATGGCCCAGGTCGGCAGCTTCATCCCCGCCGACGAGGCGCGTATCGGCCTGGTGGACCGTATCTTCACCCGCGTGGGCCTGCAGGACGACCTTGCCGCCGGACAATCGACCTTTATGGTGGAGATGGTGGAGACCGCCGCCATACTCCACCACGCCACACAACGGTCGCTGGTGGTGTTGGACGAAATCGGCCGCGGCACGTCCACCTACGACGGCATGTCCATCGCTCAGGCGGTGCTGGAACACCTGCATAACTTGCCGCGCCTAGGCTGCCGGACGCTCTTCGCCACCCACTATCACGAGCTGACGGAGCTGGCCCGACACCTGCCGCGGGTGCGCAACTACAACGTCGCCGTGGCCGAGGAAGGTGGCGACGTAGTGTTCTTGCACCGCATCGTGCCCGGCGGCGCGGACCGCAGCTACGGCGTTCACGTGGCGCAGCTCGCCGGACTGCCCCGGCCAGTGGTCCAACGGGCGTGGGAGCTACTCGCGGACCTGGAAGGCATGGCCAATGGCGCGTTGGCTGCCAGGCCCCGTGGACGGCAAGGGCGGCAGACAACCCGTCGGGAGAGCGCACCGCAGCCCTCGCTGTTCGATGTAGCACCCTCGCGGTCCAAGGCTATCGAGACGCTCTTGGGCATGGACCTGAACGCCATGTCGCCCCTGGAGGCGCTCAACAAGCTCTACGAGCTCCAGCGCATGGCGGAGGACACCAACCCCTAGCGTCCCGTCTTTGAAATACGCCTGCGAATCCCCATTGCGAGGACCCCGATTTACCTGTCCACGGAACGGGATCGGGGGACGAAGCAATCTGGAGGACGGGTGGACCCCGCTGCCAGATTGCCACGCCCCTCCTTCGTCGGGCCTCGCAATGACATTGGGTGGGCCGAGAGGCCCATCCGTCGCCGCACCGCCTGGGCAGACCAGTCGTAACGCCTGGTGGTGAGGCTGCTGACGTAGTTTCGGGAGGCGCTCTCGCTCTATAATGCGCGTGGCCGTGCCGGCAGCCGCTGGTGGACTGGCGGCCTCTTGAGAATGGTCTTCACACCCTTGGATAGGAGGGATGGTCATGGCGACGGGCAATGCAGTACGGTTTGGCGTTCGGATACGGGGTGTGGACTTCGACGAAAGCGTCGAGCTGGCGCAGCGGGCCGAGGCGCTGGGCTTCGACATGGTGGTCTTTGGGGACACAGGCGCCGGCCCGGCCCTGGAGGCGTGGACGCTGGCCACGGCTATCGCTATGAAGACGGAACGGGTCCGCCTCTCCCACGGGACCCTCAACCTACCGTGGCGCTACCCGCCGTTCCTCGCCAAGATGGCCGCCTCGCTGGACGTTATCAGCGGCGGTAGGCTGGACCTGTGCGTGGGGGCCGGCGGCAGGCTCCCCACCATCGTTGAGGAGTACGCGCGCTACGGCATCACCTTAGGCACCCCCGGCGAGCGGCTCGCTAGCGTGCGCGACTTCATCCATATCGCCCAGGGCATGTGGACCCAGGAGCAGTTCAGCTACGAGGGGACGCGGCTTCAGGTGAAGGACGCGGTGTGTCTTCCCAAGCCGGTCAACGGTGTGGTGCCCATTTGGGTGGGCGCGCTGCTTCCTCGGATCATGCGCCTGGTGGGGGAGCTGGCCGACGGCTGGCTCAGGAACCGGGGCTGGCCCGACTCGCTGGACGAGTACCGCGCCATGAACCAGACGCTCGACGAGGCCGCGCGGGTGGCTGGCCGCGACCCCGCCGCCATTCGACGGGTGTTGAACGGCGGCGCCGTGGTCGTCCGCGGCGAGTCGGAGCTGGAGGAGGCGACCCAGGCAAGGGGTGGGCCCGAGGCCGCTCGAGGGTCGGGCGTGGCGGGCACGCCGGAGCAGGTGGTCGGGCAGCTTCAGGAGGTAGTTTCCATCGGCGCCGATACGTTCACGTTCGGCTTCGCCACACCCCAGTCCATGGAGCTGTTCGCCGCCGAGGTCATCCCCGCACTGCGCTAGTATCCCGAGTCACTAATCCGTTCATCCTTTGACAAGCTCTCCGACTTCGTCAGGAGTCTCGATGAGCGAAGCATCATCGGACAGGACGAGCGGATTATCCCCGTTCGTGGTGAGCTTGTCGAACCATGAACGGGAACTTATCATCCTAACCACTCACCCTTAGTAATTGAATGAACTTACGACTCAGGACGCTAGCGGCCGGTTCAAGACACCGTCCTGAATCGGTAATCGCAACCCTCCCAGGGTAAAGAGGGGTTACTCCTCCCCCTCCATCTCCTCGTGCAGCAAGCGTTCGGCGTACTCCATGAGCAGGCGCTCGCGGTCTTCGGGCACATTGCGCGACTCCAGGTAGTGCCGTACCGCTTGCATGGGTGTCAACGACTCCGCGGCCTCCGCGCCCAAGCGGGTACGCGCCTCGCGCCGGACCTGCCGCTCGATGCCGGCGACGTAGTGGGCTGGAGCCAATGCCTGGCGCACCGCCGCCTCGCGGAAGGCGGGCTCCATCTCGGCGGACATCTCCACGCGCACGCGCACGATGGCGCCCTCCAGTCCATCGGCATCATGCCGGCCGATAGCCGCCAGCGTGGCCTCCGTGGGGTCCTCGGCCTGCCGGGCGCGCACGTCCACCGTCAGCATGGGACGGGCGGCTACCGGCTGGAACCGGAAGCCGTGCACTCGCTCGCCCCGAGGCTTAGCCGGGTCCAGCTCGAAGACACAGAACCCCTTGGTGTCCTTCTCTTCGGAGAAGTCGATGCGCTGGAGGCTGCCGGAGTACACCACCAGCGGGTGCTGCGATAGGACCTGGTGTTTGTGAACGTGGCCCAGCGCCACGTAGTCGAAAGCGGGGTCGGCTAGCGTGCCCAGGCCCAGCACGTGGTCGGTGCCCAGCATCATGCTGCGCTCCGACGAAGTCACGGCGCCCGAGACGGTGACGTGGCCGCACAGCAGCGCAGGAAGCGACGGGTCGAGGCCCTCGACCTCCGCCTGAAGCAGGCTCGTGAGCCGTCCCTCCACCTCGCGCGTGACCTGCTCCATGGTCAGGTTGCGCGTCTCGTCCCGGGCCATGAAGCTGCCGATGCGGACCCACGGCAGCGCCACCACCTGAACGTCGCCGGCCCGCGTCGGCACTCGGTGCGTCTTCAGCGTGTCGCCCACGGTGACGTTCGCCACCTGAAGGGTAGGGAAGATCTCCACCGCCGTGGCCCGGTTGGCCACGTGGGGCAGGTCGTGGTTGCCGACCGTGATGAACACCGCGATACCCGACTGGGCCATGCGAGCGATACGGCGGGCGAACTCGCGCTGGTGGGTCTGGCTGGGGTCGCGAGCCTTGTAGGCGTCGCCGGCGAAGAGGACTAGGTCGACGCCGTTGTTCAGCGCGTGCTCCACGGCCTCGTCCAGCGTGGCCAGGAAGTCGAGCAGCCGGGTGGAGACACCCAGGTATTGACCGCGGTCCACGCCAGGAGCGAAGGAGGAGGTCAGCGCGTCCAGGTCGGCCTGGGTGGCGGGCCGGCCATAGTTCTCGACCCCTATGTGGACATCGGACAGGTGCAGGACGCGCATGGGGGTAGGGTAGCAGGTGGATTTCCGTCCACGCTAGGTGGCGCGGGTTACTTTGTCACGCCGCTGAATCGGGACTCGAATGACGGTATGCACGCTACACTCGCGTCGACCCCATGCCGCGCAGTTGCTCGGTGAGCGCGGGCACTAGGTCGGCGATGGGTACGCGCACCTGCGCCATGGTGTCGCGGTGGCGGATGGTCACTGCCTGGTCCTCCTCCACCGTCTGGAAGTCGACGGTAACGCAGAGGGGCGTGCCGACCTCGTCCTGCCGGCGGTAGCGCCGGCCGATGGACTGGGCGTCGTCGTACATGGCGGGCAGGTGACGACGGACCTGGGCGTACACCTCCTGGGCCGTGGGCACCAGCTTCGCGTTGCGGCTCAGGGGAAGGACGGCCACCTTCACCGGCGCCACATCCGGGTGAAACCGCAGCACCACGCGGGGCTCCTCGGTGGCGGTGCTAGGCGGCTCCTCGTCGTAAGCGTCGACCATGAGCATCAGCATGGTCCGGGCCACGCCGAGGGCGGGCTCGACGACGTAGGGGTAGTAGCGGCTGCTGGTCTCCTGGTCGAAGTACGTGAGGTCCTGGCCACTGAACTCGGCGTGACGGCGCAGGTCAAAATCGGTCCGGTTGGCGATGCCCTCCAGCTCGCCCCAGCCCCAGGGGAACTTGTACTCGATGTCCGAAGTAGCCTTGGAGTAGTGCGAGAGCTCGTCGGCCTCGTGGGGCCGGATACGTAGGTTCTCAGGACGCACCCCCAGGTCAATGAACCACTGAAAGCGCTCCTTGATCCAGTAAGCGTGCCACTCCTCGTCCTCACCGGGCTTTACAAAGAACTCCATCTCCATCTGCTCGAACTCGCGGGTGCGGAAGATGAAGTTGCCAGGGGTGATCTCGTTGCGAAACGACTTACCAATCTGGGCGATGCCGAAGGGCAGCTTCATACGCGTGGAGGTAACTACGTTGGCGAAGTTGATGAAGATGCCTTGGGCCGTCTCCGGCCGCAGCCACACCTCATTGGCCGTGTCCTCCACCGGGCCCATGAGCGTCTTGAACATTAGATTGAACTGGCGTGCCTCAGTGAGTGCACCACCGCACTCTGGGCACTTACCCGGCTCCTCGATCTGGCCCGCCCGAAACCGCAGGTGGCACTGGGTGCACTCCACCAGTGGATCGGTAAACCCCTCGGCATGGCCGCTGGACCGCCAGACCTGGGGGTTTTGTATGATCGCACTATCCAAGCCCACGATATCGTCCCGGTCCTGGACCATGGCCTTCCACCAGGCATCCTTAATATTGCGCTGGAGTTGCACGCCCAACGGTCCGTAGTCCCACGTGGAGCCGATGCCGCCGTATATCTCGCTGGCTGGATAAACGAACCCCCGGCGCTTGGCCAGGGAAACGAGCTTGGGCATCTCTACCTGGGCCAGGTATCGCTGCTGGGTCATGGACGCCTCCGCGTGGTGATGGCCGTGCCGACGAGTATACCGCAGGCGGTTAACCCACGCGAAGAGGTATCTTCAAAAAGTGTGTAAACAGTCAGGCGGTGTACCCTCTCTCTGAACAACACGGGCTCGAGGCCCAAGAGAGGAGATAGACCGCCCATGAGGAAGGAAAGCACTGAGAGTAGGTCGGAGTCAAGGCCGGAGTGGGAGCAGTTGGAGGATTGGGTGCGAAGCCAGGTCCAGAGGCTGATCCAGGAGTTGCTGGAGGAGGAGGTGACGGCGTTTCTGGGAAGGGCGAAGTCGGCGCTCAGATCCGACTCGGACAACGATACCGGCTATCGGAACGGATACGGCAGAGCCCGGAGGCTTACGCTGAGTTCGGGAACGATACAGCTGAGGCGGCCGCGAGTCCGCGATACCGAGGAGCAGTTCGAGAGCCGGCTGCTGCCGCTGTTCGTCAACAGGACCAGGAAGGTTGCTGAGTTGATCCCCGAGCTGTACCTGCACGGTCTATCCGAAGGCGACTTCGATCTGGCTTTGCGGGGGCTGCTGGGAGAGGACGCACCGGTATCGGCGAGCACGGTGGCCCGGTTGAAGTCCAAGTGGAACGATGAGCTTGCCCAATGGCGCAGCCGGCCCCTAGATGACCTGGAAGTGGTCTACATGTGGGTGGATGGAGTCTACGTCAAGGCTGGTCTTGAGAAGGAGAAGGCGGCAGTACTGGTGGTGGTGGCGGCCCTGAGCGACGGGAGCAAGGTGGTGGTGAGCGCTGTTCCCGGATACAGGGAGTCCACAGAGAACTGGTCCGATGTGCTCAGGGACATGAGGCGCCGCGGGCTGGAGTGCCCGAGGCTGGTGGTTGGGGACGGACACCTGGGCATCTGGGGAGCTCTGCGCAACGTCTATCCGCAGGCGGCAGAGCAACGCTGCTGGAACCACAAGATCGTAAACGTGCTCGCCAAGCTTCCAAAGCGACAACAGGACCAGGCCAAGCTCATGCTGCGTACTATCCCCTACGCGCCGACTCGGACAGAGGCTGAGCGGCTCAGGACGGTGTTCACCAGGTGGTGCGGCGACCATTCCTACGAGGCGGCCTCAGAGGCCTTGGAGCGGGACTGGGACCGCACGGTCACCTTCTATGACTTCCCAAAGGAGCACTGGGGGCACCTTCGCACGACGAACCCTGTAGAATCACCCTTCGCGGCCCTCAGGCTTCGGACCGATGCCGCCAAGCGCTACAAGAGGGTCGATCGGGCGATAGCGGTGATCTGGAAAGTGTTGATGGTCGCCGAACAGCGCTTCAGGCGTCTGAAGGCCCCTGAGTTGATCGAAGACGTCTATCTCGGTGCACAGTATGCGGATGGAATCGCCATTGAATCAACGGCTGAGAAGATCGCCGCCTGATGTCGTTTACACACCTATTGACGTAACCTCCACGCGAAGCCATCAGACCTCTACTGGCCTCGGACGAACGGTCCACATGTTCCCCGTTCATGGTGATAAACGACGCGCAATTTTGCCGCTACCCTAACTTTGGAAATGCCCCTCTCGAATGGCCATCGACCAACCCCATCTACATCTAGGTTTCGAAGCTGGCGCAAGTGGCGTTGGCTTAGCTTAGGGAGTACGATTCGCGGGTCATGGTCCTACTTGAGAGAGATGCTGGTCAGCAATCACCTTTTCTAACAAACGTACGCTCTTGGTACATCCTGGCGCCCCTTGTGTTCCTCAGCCTGCTGCTCGCGGCGTGTCAAGGCGCTGGGCCGACACCCACAGACGTTTCGACCCTGACCCCCTCGTCTACGCCTACTTCGACACCCTCACCAACCACCCCTACACCCACCGCTACTTCGCTGCTCCTTTCAACCCTGGGACCAACACCGACGCCAACGAGCACACCCACCTCCTCGCCGGGCCGCACACCAATTCCAAGCGAACTCCTCTACAGCGAGGACTTCGAAGACGGCCTCGCCCAGGATTGGGGGCTGGGGGCCGGCTGGCAGGTTTCCGAGGAGGATGGCAACACCGTTCTGCTTGGTCGAGACCTTAACTCGGCAACCTTCTGGGAGGGAAGTGACTGGACCAATTATGCGTTCAAGTTCCGTCTCAAGGTGCGTTCAGGCGCCGTGGATACCACCTATCGGCAATCGCAAGCCCCCCCCAGGGCGTTACTCCATCGCCTTCTATGAAGGCGGACTTATCCTTGACACAGAGGTTAATGGTTCCTTCAGTAGCATCTCGTGGAGAGGGATGTTCCGTCGTCCGAACGCCTGGCACACGGTGGAGATCAAAGGCTTTGGAGGACACCTCCAGGTGTTTGTGGACGGAGAGATGGAGTTGGACGTGACCGATGAAGACCCCTTCCTCCAAGGAACGATCGGTTTCTGGTCACATGGCGACTCCGAGATCCGCATCGACGATATCGAGGTTTTCCGGCTCACCGAGCCCCTTACGAGTACGCCTCCCTCATTGACCGCTTTCGCCGAAGAGCCCGAGGGACTTGGAGAGAGCTGGAACTATCTCTCGGCCATCGACTCAACCCGCATCCTGTCCGCGCCGGATACCCGGCTGATTGCCGTGGCCTACGACAACATCGCTCGACGAGCGCAGATTACGGCAGAGGCTGGTGCCGTTCCACCTAATGCGGAGGTGCTCGTAGGGAATACAGAGCTGGGCGATTTCGTCATATTGAACGCCGACCCGCAAGGAGCATTCGAGGCCGAAGTGGCTGGTCATCCGGGCACGCACGTATTGATTAAACAGGACACTACAGGGAAAGCTATCTTGGTGGCCGAGCGAGGTGTCGGGGACACGTTTGAAGTCGCGCCTGGGGTCTCCTGATGCGCATCCCTGTTCCTCCGGTGGCTGGGGAGATTGCCTTTGGCACGGGAGGGCGCGCCGGCCAGGTGGGCTGGGCCATAGAGGGTACCTTCGGAGCTTCGACGCTAAGCTTGAGCCCTGGCGAGCAACTGCCTATGTCAGGCTGGGTGTATCTATTGGTGGACGAAAGTGTTGCACCACCACCGGCCGCCGTGCATTTAGCCGCAGAGCCGCTTGGCGATGCTGAAGGGCGACAGGTGGGTCGGACAGGGACAGGGAGGTTTGACCTGCTAGCTGGAAACTTCTCTCCATACGTGACTCTGACAGGGCTCCCCATAGAAGGCATTGGGGTAAGCGCAGGTGATCTGGGCGGTACCGATGAATTAGCGTGGCAGTACGACGGTGAGCGCTGGGTCGCCGAGTTCGAGACCAACCTTCAGGTCCCTGATGACGCTCGCACTGGGCTGTACCAGATCACCACGCAACTCTCTCGCTTCGGCCCAGCAGGCCCCTGGGAGGGCCCTCTAAGGTTGGACAGCAGCGTGCAGTTGCTCGGCACTAACCGATGCTGCCTGCCCTCGCTTGGCGTGTTCGCCGTCGGCGACCCTCCACCGATGCGCCTGGCCGCCACTATCCTGGCCGACGAGATCAGCGAGGGCTCCCGCGGTGGTGTTCGGGCGCGCGAAGACGCACTGACCTTTGGTATCGGACTTCGTGTAATCACGCGCCACGACCCAATCGTGCCCCGGCTGGACGGCTATGGCGACCCGTGGAGCTACCATCTAGAACCGTTTGTGCCTATGGTCGGCCAGGAGGACTCAGGTCAGCCGCCCGGACCTCCGGCCATCATCTTCGATTTCCCGGACAGCGATCTGACGATCACCATCGAGCATCCCAACGGGGACACCGATACGCTCGGCCCAGCGAAGCTGACGCGCTACGCCGGAAAGATGCCCCGGTCGGGAGGAATAGCGAGCTCCCCCGGTGAGATCGCCCAGTTGCAGGGCGATGGAGACACCTTCGCCTACCAGTTTCCCTCCGATGGTGGCTATGTGGTCACCCTCAAAGGCCACGTAAGGGACATCTTCGGGCACACCTATCTGATTGACGGCACCTACGACGTGACCGTAGCCAATGTGCTGGATATCGAGAGCTCGTTGCTGCCCGGAACACCCTTCGAAGTCGGGAACAGCATCGCCCCTACGTTGACCATCATGCCGGCCGTGCCCGCGGATGTGACTTATACGATCACACACTTCTCAGCCGACGGCAAAGCTACCCCGAGGACCTTCACCGGTCGCGCTGGCCCACATGGATGGTGGGACGGGGACGGCGAAACGCACACCTTTGAGCGAGACGGTGAATACAGGATCGATATAGAGGCGCGATACACCGACCCCGATGGAAACCTTTGGGCCGGACGTCTGCGCTTCACCAGCGTCATCGCTACCCCGGACGCTCCCTTTAGCCTCCACGGCCTGCGCGGGAACGAAAGCATTCTCGAACCCAGGACGGCATGGGGGCTTGCCAGGGATCTCACCGACCTGTCGCCTGACCACACGCCATTCCCTTTCTTCAATGGAGACGTCATATGGGGCGCTGAACGCGGTGACGGTTTTGGCGGCGCGGTAGCCGTAACCGCGAGCATCCAGCCCACGGATGAAGACCACCCTCTCGTTCGACTAGCCATGGAGCAGGCTGAGACGAGCTGGGGCACCGCCATGCTTGCCGAGTTTCTTCGCGTCGGCCAGATGCCACTTATCACCGCACCTGATCCGATCCACCGGCGCCCGAGTAGACATCCCGATGAGATCAACTTGTGGGCCTATACGTATGGGTCGGCACAGCGCCCCGGCGTTCGTGTAGTCGAAGTCGTGAGTAGCGTGCATCCTCCAGCAGTCTACTGGCGTTTCAATAATGCCTACCACCATCAATAGGGCAACGATCCCATCGAAGGCGATCAGCCGGGCGATTTCAAGTTCCAATACTTAGGAGGGGTCCTTCGTGAGGCTAGCTCAGGACAAGCTGCATACGCTATTCATGGGTCCGGTTGGGTCCTCCTGCCAGACGACGACTCCGTGGGCCCGCGAGGCTTCCCGCCATTTCAGGGTGCGGCCGGCGGACCCAGCGGTGGACCGCTCTTCACCGTGCCCAGCCGGGAGATCGATATGTTCTTCTTGCCCCTGGGAGTGCGCCCCGGAGCGGTCTTGGGGACGGGAGATGTCTTCTGCCTTGCAGGACCGATAATGCCCACTCTACCAAGCCTGGTTGAGTACACCGTAACCGCGCCGGATGGGACGGCCCGTACACTCGGCGGCCGCGCCAATACCGTCGGCTACTTCTATGACCCGGCCGACGATTTTGTCCTTGACCAGCCTGGGCTCTGGACCGTCACCCTGAACATGACCCACGACGGAATGACCAGTGCCGGTCTGGTGGAGCCTCCGTACCCTACAGGTGGTCCCCTCACGCCGGATGGCGCCGTATTCCATTTCGTAGTGGCGAGTCCAGAGACCCACACCCTGCAGGTCGAGACCGATCTGGTGGCATTGAGCCCGGTCGAGTGGTATTACGACAGGGTGCGCCGGGCGACATTTAGAGCTGCCCTACCTCGTGGCTGGGACGGGGACACGGCCCGGGTTACCGTGACGATGCCAGGGATCGTGCTTGTCGACAAAGATGTGGGAGTCAGCGAAGGCGTGATACGGTGGGACCTCGACGCAAAGGCACTGAACCAGCTGGCGAGCAACTTCGACTATGGACAGTACAGCAGCGTCGGCATCGCCGATACCATCACGGTCACATTCTTTGCCGAAGGGGCCGTGGAAGACCGTCCAGCGCAAGCAGCTGGAACAATCGTGACTCACGGTGCTCGCGTACCTGTCGCACCCCCTGAGCTTGTCGAAGCGCGTTGACACCCCAGCAAAGGGGGGCAACAATACCCTCGGCCATCGCTTAAGAAGGAGACACCCCCATGACGCAGCACGGCTACGCGGCGCCGGACCTGCTGGCGGAGACGGAGTGGCTGGCGGCGCACCTGGACGATCCATCGGTGCGGGTCATCGACGCCGACGAGCCGCCGGCCTACCGGAAGGGCCACATTCCCGGCGCGGTGGGTGTCCCGGACCAGCGCCTCAAGAGCGCGACGTCACCCGTGCACGTCCTGGAGCCCGCGGCGCTCGCGACGCTCATGGGACCGTTGGGCGTGGGTGACGATTCCCTCGTGGTGGCCTACGACAGCAACCGCTCGCTGAACGCGGCGCGCCTCTGGTGGGTGCTGGGCTATTACGGGCACCACAACGTGAAGGTGCTCAACGGCGGCTGGCGTAAGTGGTGCGCCGAGGGACGGCCCATCGAGGCGAGCGCGCCTACGCCTCCAGCGAACGCCTCCGCGTTCACCCCCCGAGTCCAGCGGCCATGGCTATCCACGGTAGACGACCTGCTAGCAGCATACGACCGGCCCGACGCGGCGGTATGGGACACCCGGAGCGTGGAGGAGTACACGGGGACCAACGACCGTGGGAACGCCCGCCGGGGCCACGTCCCCGGCGCTCGGCACCTGGAGTGGGCCAACTTGATGAACGCTTCGGACCACACCTTTAAAGACGCTGGAACGATGCGGGCGATGCTGGAGGAGATCGGCGTCACGTCCGACAAATCGGTCTACACCTACTGACAGGGGGGCATCCGTGCGGCGCACGGTGCGCTGGTGTTGACCCTCCTGGGCTATCCGCGAGTGTGCATGTACGACGGCTCCATGGCCGAGTGGGCCACCCGCGACGACACACCCTTAACGCTTGCTTGAGGAGGACGAGAGACGCCATGACCCTTCAGCGCAACGTGTACCCGCACATGGCCCCGCCCTTCGGTGCCTTCTGTCACGCGGTCCGGACCGGCGAATGGCTGTTCGTTTCCGGCCTTACCGCCCAGGAGTCCGTCGCCAGCCAGGGCGATATTCTGGCCCAGACGGAATCGGTGTTGGAAGGGCTGAAAGGAGTACTGGAGGCGGAGGGCGGAAGCTTGCGCGACGTGGTCCGGGTGACGGTGTACGTCACAGAGATGGACAAGCTTATGGAGGTCCATCAGATACGCCACTGCGTCTTCGGTGATGCCCTCCCCGCCAGTACCCTCGTCAAGGTCTCGGCCCTGGTGCGCCCGGAGCTGAAGATCGAGATCGAGGCCATCGCCCGCCTGGGCCAGTAGCAGTTACCCGATCCCGAACACCGTCTGGACCCGCACCACCACGTCCTGCTCACCGGTCAGGATAGACGTAGGCGCAGGCGCGGCGGCTGCTACGGCCCGTTCCGCGAAGAAAAGGTCCTCGTTTCTGCCGTACTGAGGGGAGCTCACCTCGGTGATGAATTGCAGGTCACCCAGCGTTACGCCCGCCTCCTCCGCTAACAGACCTGCCTTGCTGAGGGCGTCCTGCACGGCCAGCCGCCGCGCCTGCTCCGCCAGCGCCGCGCCGTCCTCGATGGAGAAACTGATGTGGTTGATACGGGTAACGTCGCCGCCTGCGGCCGCGGCCCCGTCGATGACGGAACCAACGCTGTCCAGGTCCCGGACCTTGACGCTGAGCGTGTTGGTGACCCGGTAGCCTATGATCCGGGGCCTACCGTTCCGGTTGTTCTGCCAGTCGTACTCCGGCTGAATGGAGAAGCGTGCGGTCTGCATGTCGTTGTCCTGCACGCCCTGGTCTCTCAACGCGGTGATGATGTCGTTGGTGGCAGTGGCGGCGATCTCGCGAGCTTCCGAGACGGTCTCGGCGAACGCCTCCACCCCCAATGACAGCACCGCCAGGTCGGGCTCCGCGGTCACGGTCCCCAGGCCGGTGACGTGGATGCCGCTGCTACTCTGGGATGTCCCGACGTAGACGCCGCCTGTGCTGACGGCCAGCTCCGCTAGCCGCGCGGGCGACAGATTAACCCCTGTTCCGAGGGGTACCGTATTGTCCGACGTGTCGCCGTCGCCATTGGAGCACGCGGCCGCTATCAGGGCAAGCGCTAGCATGAGCATGACGATCAGTGCTGTTCTGCCGCTAACGAACGCTTTCATCCTTTGCCTCCTACGCCCTTCTTCTCCGGGATAAGTCTGACTGGACTGGCGCGTATCAGTGCGCATCTATTAGGTATGACGAAGCAGGGTCTTCAAAAGTTCCAACCATGGATCCGACCCGCATCCACGCACCCCTCACACTCGTCATGCTGAGTCCTTCCGGGGAAGGACGAAGCATCTCTCACCAGCTCTTCCCGAGAGACCCTTCCCCCGACCTGTCGGGGCCAGGGTGACAAAAGAAGCATTGCCTCGTCATTCCTCGTCCCGATTGCATCGGGACGAGGAATCCCGCCTTCCCGTCTGGAAGAGGACGAGACCCTTCGCGCTGCTCAGGGTGACAAGGGCGTGTGACCTAGCCGGGAGGGCGTTGGGTGACACGCCACGTCCATGCGGTCATGCCCAGGGCCAACACGGCGGTGGCCAGCGCGACGGCGATCAGCAGCCACTCGATGGCCGTTCGGCCAGTGGGGGCCGTTCGGCCTTCGCCGGCCAAACGGTCAGCGGGCGCAGCTTCGGCTGACGGAGGGGCTGTCACGTCCTCAGCGGCGGCGAAAGCAGAGCTCTTGGCCTCCTCGTCGGAATCTGGTGGAGAGGCGGTCAGCATCTCTGTACCCGCCGGCGTTCCTACAGCCTCCGTTTGGGCGGCAGAAAACTCGTCAAGGAACACCATCGTCGAGTCGTCGGTGAGGCCGCTGAGGTCCACGGATACCACGGCTACCAGTACCAGGGCTGCCGTGGCCGTGGCCACCTGCATGGTCCGCAGCCGCCCAGGCGCCCGCCATCCGGCCGTGGCCTCGTCCTGGCGCGGTGCGTAGGGAAGGGCGAAGGAACGGGGCGGCTCTACCTGTGGCGCGCCGCGAAGCAACACCACGGTGGCTTCGAGCTCCGACAGCTCGGCCCGGCACTCGGCGCACGACGCGAGGTGGGACTGCAGCCGCGCTCCGCCATTGGCATCGAGGCGGCCATCTAAACGCGCGTTGAGCAGCTCTCGGTACCGGCGGTGCCCCAGGTTTTTCACCCAGCCAAACACATCTACTCCTTTAACCTTCCTGACGAGATGGCCCTGTCGAAAGTTCCAACACCGGCCTAAGAATTTGCCGCAGTCGGTCCCGTCCTCGGCTGAGCCGGGACTTCACCGTGCCCAGCGAGACTCCGATAATCCGCGACGCCTCCTCGTAGTCGAGGCCCTGGAGGTCCACCAACGTCACCACCAGGCGATGGTCGTCCGGCAGCCGTTGCAGCGCAGCGTGAACCTGGCCGCTGAGCTCGTCCTGCAGCACCTGCTCCTCGGGAGAGGGGTCGGGCGACGCCCAACGGCCGCCCGGGTCACCTTCGGCCACTATGGCGTCCAGGGAAGTGGTCCGCCGGCGCTGGGGCGAACGCAGGTAGTCGCGGCACCCGTTTGCCAAGATGGTAAGCAACCACGAGCGCAGATTGCCACCTCGAAAACGGGTGATGGAGCGGAAAGCGGAGAAGAACGCCTCTTGGGTGGCGTCCTCGGCGGCGGCGGAGTCGCGGAGCATCCGGAACGCCAGGTTGTAGGCGTGCTTCTGGCACCGCTCAACGATCGCGTTGAACGCGGCTAGGTCGCCTCGCTGGGCCTGCTCGACCCAGAGGCGTTCCATGGGGTCTGCTGAGGGTTCGACGGCCATACGTCCCGACCGACTAAGAGTGCGACGCATTGTAGCAGCCGCGTCCGGTCATGCATCCGTGCTTCGAGTGGAGTTTGCCACCTTCTGCGCCCTCCGGATTCACTGGGGGCCGCTCGCCGCCTGCCCTCCGAAAGGAGTCCGGAGTCCTTCGGACCGACCTGTCGGTGGCGCCCCCAGACTCCATGGCTGGTCAACCCGCCGTCGCTGCGCGGGCGGCTGCTATAATGTGTGCGGCGCCACCGCCTTATTGTTGCCGCTGCGTATGAATGCGACCATCCGAGAGGCCATAGAGACCATTGCCCTGACGGCACTGGTCTTTCTGCTGCTTCACGCGACCCTCCAAAACTATCAGGTGAAAGGTCCGAGCATGGACCCCCAGCTCACCAATGACGAGCTGGTGCTCGTCAACAAGGCGGTGTACCTGAGTATTGACGTAGGGCGGGTCGCTCGCTACCTACCTTGGGTGGAGGCCGAGGAGGGCGAGAAGTGGTTCCCCTTCCACGCACCGGGGCGAGGTGACGTTGTTGTGTTCGAAAACCCCCAGGACCCGACGGCCCCAGACTTCGTCAAGCGGGTCATTGGTGAGCCGGGCGACACCGTGGAAATCGATGGCGGCCAGGTGCTCATCAACGGTGAAGTCCTGGCCGAGCCGTACATAAGACGGCCGTCCCAAGATACCCGCAGGCCCGTGGTAGTTGGGCCAAACGAGTACTTCGTCATGGGTGACAACCGGCTGCAGAGCGAAGACTCCCGCGTGTTTGGCACGGTGCCGCGAGACAAGATCGTCGGGAAAGTGTGGCTCGGCTATTGGCCGCTTAACCGGTTCGGACTGCTACAGGTCCGCTGGGGATGGTAAGACGGCATACACGCCCCCGTAGCTCAACGGCAGAGCGCCTGGCTTTTAACCAGGGCGTTGCGGGTTCGATTCCTGCCGGGGGCACCAGGTCCGGTTTGACCACGGTCCACGTAAACCGCGCTCACCAGTTACATAAGCGCCTATTCCTTCACAACGAGCACGGGCGCAACGAGCGCGGAGGCGGTCAGTCGAAAACAGCCGTCTTGTTGCCGTAGACCACTATTCGGTTGCCGAGGTGCAGTCCAACCGCCCTGGCGAGCACCACCATTTCCAGGTCACGGCCCTTGTGCACCAGGTTGACCTCTGAGTCCCTGTGGCTGACCCGTATCACGTCCTGCGCGATGATTGGCCCCTCGTCCAGCTCCGCGGTCACGTAGTGGGCCGTGGCGCCGATGATCTTCACGCCGCGCTGGTACGCCTGCCGATACGGGCGTGCCCCGGCGAACGCGGGCAGGAAGGAGTGGTGGATGTTGATCATCCGGCCGACGTACCGCTCCACGAACCCAGGGCTGAGGACCTGCATGTACCGAGCCAGGACTACCAGGTCTATCCGGTGCTCCTCCAGCACCTCCAGGACCTGGCGTTCTTGGACCGCCTTGGTCTGAGGCTCCACCGGGAAGCAACGGAACTGGACCCCAAAGCCCTCCGCCACGTGCTCCAGGTCAGGGTGGTTGCTGATGACGACAGGGACCTCGCCGCTGAGCTCTCCCATGCGCTGCCTGGCTAGCAGGTCGTACAAGCAGTGCGCCTGCGTCGAGACGAGGACCGCGATTCTGGGCACGTAGTCCGAGAAGCGGAGGCTCCAGGTCATGCCGAAAGCGTCGGCAATGGGCTGGAAGGCCGCTTGTAGCTGGTCGCGAGGCACCGTGAACCCGTTGAGCTCCCACTCCACGCGCTGGACGAAAACACCCTCTTCGCTATCGGTGTGCTGGTCCGCGTGGATGATGTTCCCCCCGTTCCGATAGATGAAGTCGGCAACAGCCGCCACCAGGCCCTTTTGGTCCTGGCACGAGAGGAGCAAGGTTGCCGTCACTTCTGGTCTACGCATAAGAGGTCGCTAGGCCTTGTGGCCGCGGACTGTAGGGTCATTCATGCAAGCGCGGCGAGGCCAAACTCCTCACCCCACTTGAAATACGCCTTCAAGCCGGCGGCCAGGTCAAGCTGGTCCCTGAAACCCACGTCGGCTGCGATACGGCCTACATCCATCACTCTGCCGGCGGGTGGTGAGAACGCGTCCTGGACGCCCTGGGGAATCGGCTCGACGAACCGCACATTGGGGTACGCCTCCCGAAAAGCGGCGATCAGCTCGTCCAAGGAGACCCTAACTCCCCGGGCGAGGTTGTACACGCGATGGGAGAGCGCTGGGGCGTCCAGCACGGCGGATATGCCCCTGGCCACGTCACCGACGTAGATGCAGTCGCCGATTCCTCGGGGCTCCACCTCGATGGGTTCTCCTCGCAGCGCCATCCTCGTCCACTGGTACATGAGCGACATGACGGCACGGTGGCCTGTCACGCGCTCCATGGGGCCAAAGGGACTGCCCAGGCGAACGCTGACCGCCTCGAAGCCGTGGAGCTCCCCGTACCGCTCCGTCAACAGCTCGCTCACGTACTTGGTTACGGCGTAGAGCGACCTGGGCCGGACCAAAGAGTCTTCGATAAGCGGCCCATCCGCATCCATCCCTTCGTAGACCGAGCCTGAGCTCACGTAAAGAAATCGCGCTAACCCAATCTGTCGCGCTAGGTCCAGCAGGTTCGCCGTCCCCGCCAGGTTGATGTCGACGATCCTCCGGCTATCGGACCGCTCGATATCCTCTCGAATCCCAGTGTAGACGGCGGCGTGGACGATCTTGTCGATCTGATGGGCGCGCCCGACGCGCTGGAGGTCGGCGGGATCAAGGATATCCCCCTGGACCCAAGCGATGTTGGCCTTCCACGGTTCCCAGTACCTGCGCACCAGGTCGTCGGGCGGCGTCACGTCCAGAGAAACGACGTCGTGCCCCCGTTCGGCCAGGGCCCGAACGATGTTGGACGCCACAAAGCCCGTTCCTCCGGTTACCAGGGTTGCCATTATCGGGACATCCTTTGCCCAAAAGTCCGTTCCGCGCCGACAGCAGTCGCCTCACACCTGCTGCATGGGGCACCGCTGAGGGAAGCGCGCAGGCAGAATGTAGCACAGGCCGGTACCATCGGCCATGCCGCTGCTGGACTGGACCCCTTCGGAAGCGCTGGCGGGGCGAATACAGGCGGAGAGGAAGGCCTAGCTTTAGGTGGTGAGTCAGTCCCGACCTGTCGGGACATAATCCGCTCATCCTTCGACAAGCCCTGAGCTTGTGAGGCATCCTCCCCCTTGATGGGGGAGGACTTAGGTGGGGGCGAAGCGCCCGGCCGTGGCTTGGCTCCCCCCATCCTACCCTTCCCCCACAAGGGGGGAAGGAACAAAAAGCCATAGGCTCTCAGGACAGGCTGAGGACGAGCGGATTTCCCCCGTTCGTGGTGAGCCCTTCGACCTTGCTCAGGACAGGCCTGTCGAACCATGAACGAGGCTCTGCAACTCTCCCCATTTATTGAACGGATAGTGACTTGGGATATTAGGTGGAAGCGACGTCGCCACCCATGGCCCTAAACGCCCGGCGAAAGTACAGCAGCGGCTTTGCGTCTGCTGAGTATCGTGCGGCGGTGACCAACCCCACCACGATGACGTGGTCACCGCCGGTGTGCTCTTGCTCCAGGGAGCACTCCAGGTGAGTAGAACAGTCGTCTAGCAGCGGCATGCCCTGGGCGCTCCAGGCGTACGGCACGCCTTGGAACTTGTCGTCTTGACCGCTGGCGAACCTGGCGCCCAGCTTCGCGTGTTCCTCGGAGAGAATGTGTACCACGAACGCCCGGCGTTGCCGGATGGCGGCCAGGGTGCGCGACACTTGGGTCAGGTATACCGATATGAGCGGCGGGTCCAAAGACAGCGAGGCGAAGGCGCTAACGGTAACCCCGTTAGGCGCCCCCTGGACGTCGGCGCTGGTGACGATGGTGACGCCGCTGGCGAAAGTCCCAAGGGTGCCCTTAAAGGAATCGGCGGACACGGGCGCGTCTTTGGCCTGGCCTGAACCTGAGGTAGCGGAGGACATACGGGTCCCTCCTGAGTATGAGGTTCGAAGGAATGTCGGGTAGCCGGAATATGGCATCGAGCGGGAGGCCTGTCAAGCGGTTACGACGCCCGAACGGCTTTAGAGACGGGTTAAGGATATGTATGGAGAGCTTCCCTGGCGGAGAGAGTGGGATTCGAACCCAGGCTATATTTATAGCTGAATATGGAGAACTATGGCTCTAATACCCCACACCTCACCCATCAAACTAAAACGTCCGCGCCCCCCACCGCACCTCGCCGATGGTGCTCTCGGTGGTGTAAACTGGTAGGGAGGTTGCAACCGACTATATGTACCAAGCCTCAAGCCATGTGGCTGTCCCACAGGATGGGCAGGAAAGAGAGGATCCATGTCCGATTGCCATGACATCGCAACGAATACAGACGAATTCCCTAACAAGGCTCCTATTCCCATCACCCTCGCGGAGCTTCGGGCTCTGAGCCAATCGGAACGTGATTTTCTCAAGCTCGTCCAGGAAGTCATTTCTGAAAACACTGCCCGACTCACTGCCCCAACTGGCGCGCAAGTCCGCGAGCGTACCCTTAAAGATGTCGTAGAGTAACTCGCGTTGCTCATCGGTCAGGTAATCCACGGCTTTCCACAAGACCGAACGTGTAGCATAAAGACTACCTGGGTCCGATCGGGGTACCTCGCTGTCCACCGCACTTCGCCGATGATGTCTGTGCCATACAGCATAGGTGCAGGCGGCCAGTCAGGGTTGTCGCTGACCACCAGCCATCGGCACCGTGTGTCCCAAACTGGTCCTGACCTGCCCCCGGCATTAGTACCACATGCAAAGTTAGTCTGTCCCTGATAGAGCGAACCCGGTTCTGGTCAAAACGGCCTCGGGAGCTGGGGGTCTATAACGCAAGGCGCTGTGAGGCCGGTAGTGGTTGTAGTGCCGTCGCCATAGCTCCGTGACCACCCGGACCTCTTGGAGGGTGTAGAAGACCTCGCCGTTGAGGAGCTCATCCCGCAGCTTCCCATTGAAGCTCTCAACATACCCGTTCTCCCAGGGACTGCCCGGCTGGATAAACAGCGTCTTGGCCCCCACTTGACCTATCCAGCTCCGGACAGCCTTGGCGGTGAACTCAGGCCCGTTATCAGAGCGCACATGTTCAGGGACACCCCGCTCCAGGAACAACTCTCCGAGGCATTCCACGACGTTGTGGGCCAGGATGTGCCGTTCAGCTTTGATGACCAGGCATTCCCTGGTGTATTCGTCGATGACATTCAGGAGCCGGACCACACGGCCGTCATGGGTCCGGGCTGCCACAAAGTCGTAGGCCCACACATGGTTGGGCCGTTCGGGCCGCAACCGGACGATGGAACCATCGTTGAGCCAGAGCCGACCCCGCTTCGGCTGCTTCGCCGGCACCTTCAGCCCTTCCCGTCGCCAGATTCGCTCCACCCGCTTGTGGTTCACCCGCCACCCCTCTTGCCGGAGCAGCGCAGTGATCCGTCGGTAGCCATAGCGGCCGAACTGGCTGGCCAAGCGGACCACCGCCGCGGTCAGCAGTGATTCCTGGCTGCGCTCCAGAGGCCGATAGCGCTGAGTGGTGCGGGGGTGGCCCACGACCCGGCAGGCCCGGCGTTCGGAGACGCCCGGCCGCCGACGGACCCTGGTCACCGCGGCGCGACGGCGGGAAGGGCTCACCAATTTCCCTGAGCAGCCTCTTTCAGTATCTGGTTGTCTACCGTGAGGTCCGCCACCGCCCTGCGCAGGCGGTTGTTCTCTACTTCCACCTGCTTCAGCCGCTTCACCTGGTCGATGCGTAGCCCACCATATTCCTGCCGCCACCGGTAGAACGTCTGCTCGGTGATGCCCAGGCCCTTGCAGACCAACGCCACTCGCTCGCCTTGAGCGAGACTCACCTCCGCCGCCCGGAGCTTCCCAATGATCTCTTCCGGCGTGAATCGCTTCCTCGCCATAGATCCCCCTTTCCTTGCCCAGACGCTAACTTATCGCCTGGACCAGTTTTCGGGGGTCAGGTCAGGTCTGCTTCGGGAAGATCGGTGGGTGTGGGGCGAAGTGGGGCGACGGGGCTTCCGTCATCGAGTCGCAGACGATTGGCCGCGTGTTGAACGAGGACCCCGCTGATCAGGTCAACACCATCCTTAAGATGGCCAAGAAGCGCAGCCTGACAGATGCGGCACTGAGCGTAGGCAGCCTGAGCAACCTGTTCACGCAAGACCTAGAGGATATGCCCAGCCCGCCGCAGCCGACACAGGCTCCGCAGGCTGGGGCAGCTAGCTCTCCTGCCCAGACTCCACCACCACAAACTGCAAGCTCAGCGTCCAATGGAAGTCCTGCGGTCTCCCAAGCTGCGAGTGGAGCGCCGAACGGCAGCCCCACACGGTTCAACACGATGGGCGATTTCATGTTATGGGCGAACGGGAAGCACGGGAAGACCAGCCAGGACGTGGTTAACCTTGCCCGCCAGATGTATCCGAATGAGGAGATCGGCGGGATCACCGACGTGGCGCAGCACAAGGACGACCCCCAGCTCATCGCGGCGGTACAAGGAGCGCGAGCATGACGACTACGACAACCAACCAGGGCCTCCCTCTGCTGCCCGCGTACAGAGACGTGACGGTGGAGTTGACTCCCAGGTATGGGCAGCACTGGTACAGGGTTACGGGCTACGACGACCTGCTGCCCAGCGTGACGACGGTGCTCAAGATCATTGACAAGTCGGGACCGCTCGTCGGATGGGCCAAGAAGACGGCGCTAGAAAGCGTGAGGAGTGCGTTGCACGAATACGCTGCTGGCCCCTTCGTCAAGAAGGAGGACTACGACCTCTGGGTGGCCGGCATCATTGAAGCGGCCAAACAGTCTCCTGAGAAGGAGCGTGACGAAGCGGCAGAGGCTGGAACTTCAGCCCATGAACTCATAGCCGAGCTGCTGCACGGAAGGGAGCCGAACATCCCGGACCAACTGGTGCCAGCGGTTCGAGGAGGGCTGGCCTTCGTCAGGGACTATCAGCTTGAGATGGTGGCGTCCGAGGTCTCCATCTGGCATCCACAGCACCACTACGCAGGCACCGTTGACCTGGTTGCCAGGAACAAGGCTGGCGAGCTCGTGGTGGCCGACTGGAAGCGCTCCAAGGGCCTCTATGCGGAGCACGCCTACCAGGTGGCTGGGTACGCCGACGCTATAGAGGCGATTACCGGCGAGCCTGTGGTGGCAGCGTATGCGGTGCGGCTGCCGCGCGCGGCTGATGAGGATGCAGAGTACGAGGCCCGCATGGTCGCAGACCCCAAGGTTGCGAGCGAGACCTGTCGGGCGGCGCTCGTCCTCTGGCTGGCTACCCGCGACTCCAAGAAGGTGTGGATGACATGACTGGCGGACCTGAGACTTCTACAGCATTGCAACGGGCTTCCCCTGAGTCCAAGGCACTCGTTATCGGCGTCGAGCGGGCATACGTAGCCCTGCGAGACGCACGCAACGACTTCGAGCGCTTGATTGTTCGCGACAAGGCGCAAGCGGTAGTGGCGGCGGCGGAGGTGCTGAAGCGTCGTGGTATTCAGACCGAGGCTTCGATCCTCGTTGCCTCTGCTGAACGGGCTATCGCAGCGGCGAATCCACCTCAGCAGGCGGGGCGTCCGAAGGCAGGAGAAGAATCCGTGATCCGGGATCACGGATTATCCCGCGACTCGATTCGGCAGATTCGCCAGGCCCATGACAAGCTCACCGACGAGCAGTTTACGGCGGCATCCGAGAAGGCCCGTGAGCAGGGAGAACCCCTTACCCGAACCGCCCTCAAACGTGAGTCGAGGAAGCTGAACCCGCCGGAACAGGACGATTCGGACGAGCCGAAGCCCCCTACCCAGGTCGAGAGGTTACAGGCACAGGTAGACGAGTTGGCGATGAAGTTGCAGCTCAAGGACCGCGAGTTGGTAGGGAAAGACCGTGAGGTTGAGGACCTCAAGGTCAAGGTCCAGTGGTTCGAGGATCAGGGGTCTGCGTACGAGATAGACCACTACCAGCGCGTCAACGCTCAGCAGGCGCGGATACGCACCCTCGAAGGGCGGGTGGACCAGTTGATCACAGAGAGGGAAGACGCCCGCCGCTTGGCAAGGTGGTGGAGAAGTCAAGCCGAGAGGCTCGGCTGGAAGGCGAACTCCGCTCAGCCGGCCCCGGCCCTCGACATTCCCGCCGAGGAGTTCTCGAATGACGACTACTACCGTGACGAGTTTGTGGAGGAGCCAGAGTGACGCTATACCAGACCATCCCCCTCATACCAGAACCCCAGATCAGGGGGCGTCTGCAACTCTATCCGCACCAGGCAGCGGGCATTGAAGCCACGCGCCAAGCTGCCCGCGCCGGCCACAAGCGGCAGATTCTCTGCGCGCCAACAGGGCCTGGCAAGTGCCATCCGGCAGGCACACGAATCCTAACGTGGGGTGGCTACGCCATGCGCGTCGAGGATGTGAGGCCCGGAACTGCGCTCATGGGGCCTGACAGTCTGCCGCGCTGGGTCGAGTCCGTCTCACGAGGTCGCGGTCCAATTGTCGAAGTCGTCCCAACCAAGGGCGAACCTTGGCGATGCAATGACGAGCATATCCTGGCTCTGATGAGGACCGGAGAGCCGGACGACCCGGTTACACGGAAACGCAACCGCGACGGCGAGATCGTTGATGTCAGCGTCAAGGAGTGGATAGGTTGGTCGAAGTACCGCAAACACCTTCACAAGCTGTTTCGTGTGGGGGTCGAGTTCCCAGCGTCGTATCAGGAGTCGCTGCCAGTCGAGCCGTACTTGTTGGGTCTGCTGCTGGGAGACGGTTCTCTGACACGAGGTGTCACCTCAATCTGCAATCCCGACCCGGAGATAGTCGATTACTGTCGAGAAGCGGCGAACGCCTGGGGGCTGAGGTTAATGAAGGATTCATCGCCCGATCGAGCCCCTTCCTACACATTCAGTCAGGGCCAGGTAGGTGGCAAAACAAACCCGCTGACTCAAGCCCTCCGGGACCTCGATGTCCACGGCTACGGAGCACGCCTGAAGCACATCCCTGAGCGGTACCAGATAGCGTCCCAGCAGGATCGACTGGAGCTACTGGCCGGTCTGTTGGACACCGATGGGCACCTCAGCCGTGGCCATTTCGACTTCCTATCGGCCTCACACGATTTGGCCCGCGAAACGGCGTTTGTTGCCAGAAGCCTTGGCTTAGGAAGCCTACGTCAAGCCGAAGTGGGTGGTCTACCAGGGCGAGAAGCGGTGCTACTGGCGAGTCTCGACTTCAGGAGACGTGGACCGCATCCCGACTCGTGTCCCACGCAAGCAAGCCGCACCGCGCCGCCAGAAGAAGGACGTGCTCCGAACGGGGTTCAGCATTCGCTACGTCGGAGAGGACGACTACTACGGGCTCACGCTCTCAGGCGATGGGCGCTATCTACTGAGCGACTTCACGGTCACGCACAACACGGAGTGTGCCATCTACCTGATCGACGAGGCGCGGAAGAAGGGCAAGCGGGTAGCGTTCATCGTGGACAGCATCCCTCTGGTTCGGCAGACCCACAACCGCCTCAGTCTGTATGGCATCCCTCACGGGATCGCTCAGGGACGCAAGAACACCAGGGGCGGTGATGAGAAGGTTCAGGTTTGGTCTGCCCAGACCGCCGAGGCCCGCAACCTTATCAAGCGCGGCCTTGACCTGGCCATCTTCGATGAGTGTCACGTCCGTCGGGAAAAGCTGATGAAGCAGGCGGCAGAGGACGACATTCACGTCCTGGGCCTCACGGCGACCCCACTCACGAAGCGACTTGGGGACTACTACTCCCACGTCACCAACGTGGTTACGACCGACTGGCTGCTGAACAACGTCAACCCGCAGACCGAGCAGCCCTACCTTGCGCCTCTCCGTATCTACTCAGGCGTGGCAACGACGGAGATAGACATGGAGGGGGCGGAGATCGGTAGCGACGGCGAGTACACAGACCGTGCGGTGCGGGAACGAGGGCGAGTCGTCATAGGCGACGTGGTGAAAGAGTGGGACCGAATGTGCTCCGAGCACTTCGGTCGCTGGGTAAAGACCCTCGTGTTCAGCGCTGATGTAGCCCACGGCGAGGAGCTTTGCACCGCGTTTCAGGCCATCGGAGCGGATGCGCGCCAGTCTACCTACCGCGATTCCGAGGAGGAGACCACTCAGCTCGTTGAGGATTTCGCAGCGAACAAGTTCGACGTTCTCGTGAGCGTTTGCAAGTTCATCAAGGGCTTCGATGACCCGACGGTCATGTGTGTCGTGGACGTGCGCAAGAACAGGACTTCTCTGACCGAGGTCATCCAGAAGATGGGACGCGCCATGAGGTCTGCGCCAGGGAAGGAGTACGCACTGTACCTCGACCACGTGAGGAACATGGAGGACTGGTACTACCGGATTCTGGACGTTTGGGAGAACGGCGTCAACGTCCTTCACACAGGCAAGGACAAGAAGCCTCGCCCCAAACAGACCTCACGTGAAGAGCGCCCGGACGTGACGTGCTTCGGCTGCGGCCTTGTGTTGCTCCCTGGGATGGATATGTGCCCCGCGTGTGGACGCATCCGCTCCAGGCGGACCACAGAGACCGTGACGGTGGAGGGCACGCTGAGGGAGTTTCGTCAGGCCAAGCCCACCGAGTGGATGAGGGACGAGTCGTGGGTCTGGTCGCAGTTGTCAAGGCTGGCCCTGGAGCGCAGGGAAGGCGATGTGGAAGCGGCGCAGCAGTCGGTCAGGGGCTACTACAAGGGCATGTACGGCGGCTGGCCATCGTGGGGGCGGTCTCTCGTCCCTTGTGAAGGCCCCGTGGACGAGCGGGTTATCAACCGCGTTACGTACAACCTGATCCGGTACCAGCATTCGCGGGAACGGAGGAATGGGCATGAGTAGCGCCCGCTTCCTTCAGGAGCCAGTTGTGAAGACTCTTGAACCGCACCCGCCCGTACCGGCGCGGAGGGGAGGCGCTGTGAAGGCTATCACCCTACACCAGCCCTGGGCATCCCTGATCGCAGCAGGGATAAAGACCATCGAGACCCGTTCCTGGGCTCCACCACGCCGTCTTATCGGTCAACGGATAGCGATCCACGCCAGTCGAAAGAGGGAAGTTTCCGGGAAACTCCATCCTGAAACCCTTCTTGCTGTGCTCGACCTGTTTGGACACGGCTGGAGTGATCGGATTCCGCTAGGGGCGGTTGTCGCTACAGCTCTGCTGAAAGATGCCCGGCAGGTGGGGTTTCAACGCTACGTGGGGAGAGTCCTGGCTTCGTCGCCGTCTTATACAGGGTGGATAGAGCCCGACCCCTACGGCGACTTCTCGGTGGGGCGCTGGCTCTGGATACTGACGGACATTCAGAAAGTGGAGCCACTAGTACCGGCACGGGGACGGCAGGGACTCTGGGATTGGTGTCCCGACATGGAGGAGTACCAGCACGCACGAGGGAAGGCGCTCTAATGGCCAGGGTAGAGGGCGGGCTGGTTCATGTGTTGGCGTACTGCTCGGTATGCGAGTGGAACGCTGGGACCAAGAACGGCATGGGGTTGGCGGCTCAACACACTAACCGAACGGGCCACGAAACCAAGGTGGAGACGGGACACGGATACACGGTTCATCCCGACGGAGGGAAGGCGCTGTGAGCACTATTCTTCGATTCTTCAGGCGTCCGAAGGCGTATGTCCGCTACTGGGGGTGGCTTGTTTGCTGGCACCTGGAATGGCACTGGGTCGGGGGAGACTGGAAGTGGTGGTGGTGGAACACGATGGACTATCCCGAAGGCTTGCCAGGAGTACCATGGCATCCGAGGGCCTTCGCAACTGTTCGGTGGCTTCGGAAGTGGGCGAGCCGAATACGCGGCCCGTACTCGCATCGGTCAGATTTCACTGATAGAGAGATGGGCCTTTTGCATGGGGGTAAGGGATGGAGTGAGAAGGCTTTCGACGAGTTCTTGGAGCGAATAGAAGGCAGGTAGGAAAGGTTCTTTGAAGGTGGAGGGATCAGCTCATGACTACGAAAGATAAGGGATACGTCGGGCGGGCAGGCCAGCTACGGCACCGTGTGCCGCCCTGGATGTTGGATCGGCAGGTCGCCCATATTCCGGTTGGCCTAGTCACTAGCTGGCTGATGTTCCTTTGGCCCTTAGATGTAGCTGCCAGCGTCCTATGGGGAGCTCGGTTGACAGCGGTGATGCTCTTCCTTGGCTTCATTCTCTACGAGCTGTCCGAGGGCTGGCGCATCAACGATTGGGCGTTCAGGGACCTCGAAGGGTTCGCCATCGGGCTGGGTGTAGGGGCAGTAGCCCAGGTATTACTAGCCGTGTTCGTAGGGCTCCTCATCTCAGGAGGGGCCGCGTGACGGATTACGTGTTCATGTGTGGCCCAAGCAACCCTCAGTGTTACCGCAAGGGCTGTTCCACGCCGCCTACGCTCCAGTGCGACTACGTGATCGACCATTGGGGCCGCACCTGCAACGCCTGGATTTGCGAGAGCCACGCGCTGGCCATTGGCTTTGGCCGAGACCACTGCATGGGTCATCAGCCGCCCAAGGAGCAGGCAAGGATGGCGCTATGACCGACACGCTGACCACTGCCCTCTATTCAATCCCAGCCGACGACCGGGACACGTGGGTTCAGATGGGCATGGTTATCAAGTCCGAGCTGGGGGATGCCGGATTCGCCCTCTGGGACGGCTGGTCGCGTCAGTCGGATTCGTACAAAGTGCGGGACGCTCAGGCGGTCTGGCGGTCCATCAAGGGCCGGCGCAACGGCGTTAGCATCGGCAGCCTCTATCACCTAGCCAAGGAGTATGGCTGGGCTGGTGAGGCCCCAGTCAAGACCGTGCCAAGCGACGAAGAGAAGCGCCGGCGGGCGGAGACCAAGAGATGTGAGGCGGAGGAGCGCAATCGCCGTGAGGCGGACGCGGCGGCGAAGGCTGAAAGGATGCTCATGCAGGCCGAGTACGTCGATCCTCGCCCCCGTAACGGCCACAGGAATGCCGACGTGCCGTGTGCGCACCCCTACCTGGTAGAAAAGGGTTTCCCTGAACAGGGGGGCCTTGTGCTGGGCGGCAACTTGCTTATACCGATGCGTCACTACCGCGACTATCACCGCCTCCAGTCGGTTCAGATGATCGGCCCCGATGGCAGTAAGAAGTACCTTCCCGGCGGCAAGGCGTCGGAGGCGGTCTACAAATTGGGGCAAGGAGGTGAGCACTACTACTGCGAGGGGTACGCCACGGCGCTGTCGGTCATGGCGGCCCTCAAACGGCTGTACCGGGACCAGCACTGCGAGGTGTGGGTCTGTTTCAGCGCTGGGAACATTCCAAACGTCGCCAAGTCTAGGCGCAGGTCGATGGTGATCGCCGACCACGACTGGTGGCGATGTCCCAAGAAAGAATGCCGGGCCAAGTGGGACTACGAGTCTAAGCGCTGTCCCTCTTGTGGGTCTTCGGGCGTAACCGAACCGGCAGGGGAGAAACATGCGAAGCAGACTGGGCTTCCCTACTGGATGCCCAATGAGCCAGGGACGGACGTCAACGACGTGATGCTCAGCCACGGCGTCGAGGCGCTGGCGGATGCTATCAGGGAAGTTCATATGACCGCGATTCCCCGATGGAAGGTAGTTGCCTGATGCCTGTATCTCTAGAGGACTTCATAGCGACGTTCTATTACCAGGCGTTGAAGGAGGGTAGCTAGCTTCTGTTACCGCAAGGCCAAGCACATCAATGGCGGCCCTCCCGATACTCTGTCCAGCCGGCGAGACCGCCTACATGCTCCCTGTTTTAGAGGGCCGCCGTCTAGGGGGAGGGTGAGAACTGCCCCTCCATCGCACGCACAGAGCGAGGTTAACAAAGGTGCTGCGGACAACCCGCGGGGCTGGATGAGGGCGGTGAGTGACGCCGTTAGGAGGGATAGCTGATAGCTCTTCAGATGTACAGCAAACGAGGGGGCTCGCGCTTAGCGAGTAGCGATTTAAGACGGGTGGTCGTCTGGGTGGAGGGGAGGGGGGGGTGACCTATATCCCCTAACGAACGGAAACCGAAAAACGGCGAGGGAAAAGAGTGAGATGAACGACCGATATGGCCTGGCGTCAGCTAAAGAGGTGGCGGATCAGCTCGTGCGCCTGCTCGCTCCCCACTGTGAGCGGATCGCGGTAGCAGGATCCATCCGCCGCAAGAAGCCCCAGGTCAAAGACATTGAGTTGCTTTGTGCCTCGAAGGTCACGAGCACCGCTGACCTGTTCGGCAGAGCGGTCGCGAACTGGTACTCGCTCAACAGAAAGCTCGACGGCCTGGTCGCGGACGGCACAGTTCTCAAGAAAAGGGCGGACAAGTCGGGGCGGTACAGCTATGGGGAGCAGAACAAACTCCTGGTCCATGTGCCCAGCGGCGTTCCGGTGGACGTGTTCAGTGCGTCCACTGAGAACTGGGGTATGAGCCTCGTGGTGAGGACCGGGCCGAAAGAATTCAACGTTCGCATGATGTCCCGATTCCGCGAGCTGGGGATGAAGGGCCACGCCTACGGAGGCGTGACGGACCAGGAGGGCAACGAACTGGACTGCCCTGATGAGGAGACGGTCTTCCGGCTCTTGGGCTGGCCCTGGATGCCGCCGGAGAGGAGGAGCTAGCCGATGCTAGGCCGCTGGGTCATCGACGCTGCCATAACCGAGACGGAGTTCCAGGCCCAGGTTGTCCGGGCCGCCCGGATGTTCCGGTGGATGGTCAGTCACATGACGCTACCCCAGCGGTCTGAGCCAGGTGTGCCAGACCTGCTCCTGGTGCGAGCGCCGCGAGTCATCTTCATGGATCTCAAAAGCGAGAAAGGCCGGCTGGACACCAGGCAGCGCTTCAGTCCCCGAACAGGCCGGGCGTTACCGAACCAGAAGGACTGGAAGGACTCGCTGGAATCCTGCCCTGGCGTCGAGTATTACCTGTGGCGGCCCAGACATTGGGACGAAATCCTGGAGGTGTTGATGTGAGACTCTTTGAGTGGTTCAAGCGGAAACGGCAATCGGCCAGCGCGGGTCCTCCCGCTTGGCCTGACAACGTGCCGATTCCTCCGAGGCCCAGGCGACCTCGAACTCCCTTGACATAGTGTTTGCTATATGCTAACATTAGTACATGGAGACAGTTCTCGAAGTTCGGTGGAAAAGCAGGGCGATCAAGAGCCTCCGCCGCCTGGTACCCCAACAGCGTGAGCAAGTTATTGCTAAGGTGGAGCAGTATGCCGCCGATCCCGATTCCCTCCGCAATCAGGTTAGAAGGCTCGCCAACAGCGAGTATCTCCGGTTGCGGGTTGGCAGCTATCGAGTGCTGTTCACTGTTCAGCATGGTGACATCGCCATCATGGTAGTAGAGCGAGTCCGGCACAGGAGAGAGGCATATGACTAATACGGAGACCATCACCCTATCTAAGGCGGAATACGAGGCCCTCTTACAGGAGAAGGAAGACCTTGAAGACCTGGTGGCGGTCATGGAGGCGGACCGCTCAGATGAACTCATACCTCATGACATCGCGGTAGCCATCGCACGCGGCGGGAATCCGATCACAGTGTTCAGGAACTACAATGGTTTGTCATTGCGTGAGCTTGCCAGGCGAGCCGGGATCAGTGCAGGCTATCTGTCCGAGATCGAAGGCGGTACCAAGGCGGGGTCTGCGGCAGTGCTGGCCCGGATTGCCCGTGAGGTAGGGACGACTATCGACGCGCTGATGGTGGAGGAGGAGGATGAACATGCCTGAGCAAGGCCACTGCCTGGACGACTGGCGTCACCTCGACGTTAAGTGGCAAACACGCGAACGACTTCCCTGGGGCAGTGACCTGCGTTTGCCCGTCATTCCCCGGCTGGTCTTTGACTGTCCGCATTCGGCCTGAGTAACGGCTACCCCGCCTCTGCTTGGGAATCCTCTTCCGCCGCAGTAGCTCTCTAAGCGCCAGAGCGACAGGCTTGGCATTGTTCGGATAGAACTTGCCGCTCCGCCAGGTCTGCACCGTAACCAGGTGGACGCCCAACTCATCCGATATGGCGGCGTCGGTCCACTTCTTCCCTCGTAGCTGTGCCAGAAGCTCTTGGATGTCGTTCATGGCTTCTATCATACAGCGTAACACTATACCTGTGAATCGGTTTCAGATACTGCTAACCCTATTGGCTCAGGTCTTGTTGGCAGCTTTCTTGAGGTAGCTCAAGTCCTCCCTAGGCGCATAGTCTAGACATTGACATGTATAGGCTAAGGATATATACCATGGATATGGAATTGGAGTGGGACGAAGCCAAGCGAAGGGAAACCCTGGCAGAGCGGGGAATAGACTTCGCGGCGATGGCTGGCTTCGATTGGGATACTGCGACAGTGGAGCGCAGCGACCGGCAGGGTGAGGCACGTTGGGCCGCGACCGGCTATATAGAAGGCCGCCTTCACAGGGTCGTCTACACCGAGCGCGGCAACAGACGCCGCATTATCAGCCTACGCAAGGCCAACACACGGGAGAGGAGAGATTATGAGCACCAACGCTGACATCGATCAACTGCCATTTCTGGAATACGCCAGGTTGATGCTAGCCCAGACGGGCTCAACCGCGACCTTTGACGCTCTTGTGTTCAGCCCGTTGACTGAGTTGCAGATCGAGGCGCAGTATGGCGAGGAGACCGCCATCAATGTTGGGATAGCCCGAGACCCGGAGGACCCGACGTGGTGGAAGGAAGACTATGCTCGAATGCGTCGGTCCATTGGCAGGGCACGTCGTGCCGGCACAGATGTTGCAATCCCCCCAGGAGAGACGTTGAAGGCCGAGCTCGTGGCCAGGGGTATTAGTCAACGCAAGCTGGCCAAGTCAATGGGCCGGCCTGCCGGAACCATCAATGGAATTGTCACGGGCCGCAAAGCAATCACCCCGCAGACAGCTCTGGAGCTGGAGGAAGTGCTGGGAGTCCCAGCACACGTGTGGGCGAGGCTGGAGGCTGACTATCGGCTTGCTCTGGCAAGGCAGGAAATGGCGGTGGGTGGAGAAACCAAATGAGGGTTGCTGCAGGCTGGGGGCAGATCAGAAGCGGCCCTCTTCCCCGTCGCCACTAGCCCCCCCTGGCCCTGGACTCGCTGTAGCGTCCCTCCCGCTGCCATGTGTCCACGGCTTCCGCTGAGTACCGCTTCTTTTTCGGGATTCGCTTCCGCCCCAGTAGGTGACGCAAGGCCAGTGCGATGGCCTTAGAGTTGGCACGAGGGCCGCGCAGACTAGCGTCGCCCGCTTACCTCTCTCGGCGACCCACAAGGTCGCCGTTCTACCCCCTAGAACCAACCCAGTCCTTCGCTATCGCCCCCGTGACCGTCGGACCTGACCACGCCCGCTTAGGGTAGTGGTCGGCGACGCCACTCGTAGACCTCACCGCGACCTCCTTCACCGTAGGCGTTTGCAGTGTAAAACTGCGCCTGAAGCTCACTGAATATACTAGGCAAATAGCTTGACAATACCAGTGTAACACTATATAATTAGAGCATGAAACCCGATCCTACAAAGGAGGTAGCAGCCATGACAACCATCGCGCCAGTCAAGCAGATCGAAGAGCTTAGCAAGCGGCTAGATAGAGCCCGGCAACTGGTCGCAGAAGGCAAGGTCGAGGCCATCGTTGGAGACAGCAACCACTACGTGGCCAGGTCCGACGGCGGGGGCCTATACATGGTGAACGGCAAATGCACCTGCAAGGACGCTCGGTACCGGTGGGACACTCACAAGGGCTGGTGCAAGCACATGCTGGCGGTGGAGCTCTACAAGGAATCTCAGCCCCAGAGCGAACCTCCGCAGTCATTCGACAGATCGTTGGAAGAGGACATCGAGGCCCTGTTCGGCCCACGGGAGGCGTCAAGATGAGCGCAGAAGCCAACGCGATGATCGTTGAGCGGCTCAGCGACACCGACTACCTGGTTCGCGGCGACAACTACACCGAGATTGTGGAGATGGCTGACCCGGACGATGGGGCGACCTGCACATGCGGGGCAGCAATGCGGATGGTCACCTGGTCGCGTGGGGTGGGCTTCTGCGAGCACATCTGGGCGGCTAGGCGGGCCTATTACGCAGAAGTAAAGGAGGTAACGAAATGAAGCTGGTAATGGTTAGCGATGGGGACCTAGAACGGCTGACGGACTGGTGGGGCAGCCAGCCCAACGTCTCTCAGCCGGTGCTGGACATCATTGAGAGGTTTGTGGCAACCCCGCCTGGCGGCGACACTCTCCAAGTCTGGACGGCAGACGACGTGGAGCTGATGTACGAGAACGTGCGAACAGACCGTGAGGATGACTTTGCGACGAGTGGCGACACCGATCCGCCTCCACCGCCGCCTTGGACGGAACTCTCGGAAGCGGAGCGGTCCGTTCTTATCCAGGCCGGTCGCAAGGCGCTTGACTACACCGAATATACCTGCGACGTGCTGTACGGAGCTGTTGAGGACGCCGTGAAAGAGCTGAACCTGGTGGGAGGGAAGCCATGAGCGCCTACATCGTAGACCGGGAGACGATCCAGTATCTAGTCCAGTCGGGACTTGAGGCCGCGTTCCAGCACCACCAAGGCCACAAAATGCGCTGGTACTACGAGGGCGAGAGTCACTGGCTGGATGACAGGAACGCCAGCGACGTGGGGCAAATGCTCTGGGACGAGAACATCGCATCCGTGGCGTACAGGTACAGTGACTCTAGGCATGAGGGCCTGCCTGGTCCGGCCAACGAGAGCGGCTATATCTACTTCCACGAGGACACCACGGTAGGCTACATATGGAAACCGGCCCAGATACTCAAGGCGACGGACTGTTACGAGTACCAGAGTTGCGAGCATCCCGGCTGGTGGAGCAGCAGTGCCAAGGCGTTCATTGATGTTCTCAGAAAGCTAGCCTGGACAAGGGTTGCGGGCTACGAAGATGCCCAGTGGGGCCATCCTGTTGCAAAGGAGACCAGCCAATGGTCACGGATACTCTAGCAGGCTGCTGAAGAAAGAGGTATAAGTCCAGAACCTAGGGTTCAGGTCTGTGAATCATTGGTCCTGTTGGGGGGAATTGGGCCGTTTGAACGAGACTTTTGGCCCTTGACGCTCCCTGACCCGGCCCTCCTGGGGCACCGGGCATGGGTAGCCCATTGTCGGGTCATGCCGCCTGGGCTTCCGGCGCTTCCTTGGCCAACTCCAATAGCTTCGCCATGCGGACCAGATTGTAGGCCGTAGCTACCAGGTACCCCGCCAGACCGGTCCGGTCCAGCCCCTTATACCGCGTCCTTCGGAATCCACCCACTGTTTTCATCCACCCGAAGATCTCCTCAACCCGTTTCCGAATCCGCTGACTGATTGCGTACCCTGGGTGGCGAGTGGTCCGGCCATCAATGGCGCTGGACCGGCCATTGGTGTTCTGTGCTACGTGAGGCGTCAACCCACGCTGGCGCAGGGCCGCCACGCAATCCCCAGTGTCGTAGCCTTTGTCTCCGCCCAACGTTTTGGGATGAAAGCCCCGCTCCTTGGCTTGGTCCACCAGCACCGGTACTGTATCCCGCTCCGCTGTCCCCGTCGCCTGGGTAGTCTGGAAGTCCACCAGCAGACCGTGGCGGTTTTCCATCAAGGCATGGGCCATGAATACCAGCTTGGCTTCCTTGCCTTTCCCCTTGCGCAGTAGCCGGGCCTCCGGGTCCGTGGTGCTCTGATGGGTGGCATTGCTACGTCGTTCTCCATGGAAGTCCACCGAAGGATTGCCCGGGTCATCATCTGTCGTCTTGGGCGGGTCACCGTCCTTGGGTTTGAAGCTCTTCAGGCTGGCTGCCGCCTCAATCAGCGTGCCGTCCACGGTGAAGTGCTCGTCCGACAGCAGGCCCCGCCGGTCCGCTTCCAGCACCACTTCGTCGAACAAAGCCTGGCCCACCCGATGCTTCAGCAGCCGCTCCCGGTTCTTAGTGAAGACGGTGGGATCGAAACTGGGCTCCATGAGGTTCATGCCCAGAAACCAGCGGAAGAGGAGATTGTAATCCAGTCGCTCGCAGAATCCCCGTTCACTGCGCACCGAGTACAGGGAAATCAGTAATGAAGCCTTCAGCAGTCGTTCGGGAGGAATGGAAGGACGCCCTATCTGAGCGTACATTCGGTCGAACTCTGGCGAAAGCTGGGCCAAGGCCCGGTCGGCTAGCCCCTTGATGGTCCGCAGGGGATGACCGGCTGGCACCCGCGTCTCCAGATCAATGAAGGCCAGCATGCTAACCTGGGGCTCTCGTCGTCCGCGCACTCCCTCAACCTCCCACCCGTTTCCTTTACTTTATCTCCGTTACACCCTTCTCCGGGCAATTTCTGCGGGAGTTTTTCAGCAGCCTGCTAGAGGCTCCGGCCTATCAAACAATTGAGGTCCGGCGAGTGAGGCCGGACCTCGAACAGCCCCGGAAGACGTTCGACGAAGAAGCACTCCAGGAGCTTGCAAGGAGCATGGACAGTAACGGCCTGCTCCAACCCATCACGGTCCGTCCTGATGAAGATGACTTCATCCTCATCGCTGGCGAGCGGCGCTGGCGGGCTGCCTGCCTCCTGGGGTGGGAGACGATCCCGGCCATCGTTCGCTCGGACGTGACCCTCGGAGAGGCTGCAAAGCTCCAACTCCTGGAGAACATCGTCCGCCGGGACCTGAATCGGGTAGAGGAGGCCCGTGCCTTCCAAAAGATTTGTAGACCGGCAGCGATAATGGGACACATATAAGGGTAGGAAAACCCGAGAGTCGGAGGGTGGTGTGAGCTCCTGAAATGAGGGTAGAGCTACCCACAGAAAGGAGCAGATGTGTCCCAATTAGAAGTAAGCAAAGCAGAGGCCGCCGAGGAACGAAGCGAGCAGACCAGGTCTTTCGTCCGCACAGTGAAGGCGGCTGCCCGACGTAAGTACACCCCCGAAGAGAAGATCCGAATTGTTCTGGAGGGCTTCCGCCGCGAGGTCACAGTCAACGACCTGTGCCGGCGGGAGGGGATCAAGCCCCACTCCTACTACTCGTGGACCAAAGAGTTCATGGAGGCGGGCAAGGAGAGGTTGACCCGTGACTCGGTTCGGGACGCCACTCAGCATGAGGTAGGGCAACTCAAGCGAGAGAACGGGGAACTCAAGGAGCTAGTGGCCGATCTGTCGCTGGAGGCGTACCGTCTCAAAAAAACGGCCATCCCCATGCCCCAGGACGCCACCGGTACCAGCGGATGAGCGCCCCGGAGAAGGCAGAGGTAGTTACCAAAGTATCCTCGTCTCCCCTCCCCAAGCGAAAGGTCCTCAGAGAGCTGGGCATCCCTAAGAGCACCTACTACCGGTGGCTCAGACGCCAAGACCAACAAGGACTTGAGGACCGACCAGGAGGCGATCAGCCACCATGGAACCGTCTTACTATTCAGGAAGAACGCTCAGTCCTGTTATCAGCCAGGGAGATGCCAGAGCTGAGCTGCCGTCAGCTGGCCGCGGGGATCACCGACAACCAGGGCTTCTCAGTCTCAGAGTCCAGCGTCTACCGTATCCTGGGCAGGGAGGGCCTAGTGAAGAGGCCTGAGATGCGGTTGGCCGCGGGGAAGGAGTACCACCTCAAGACCACAGGACCTCACCAGATGTGGGCCACCGATGCCTCATACTTCAGGGTGGTTGGGTGGGGCTACTACTACCTGGTCACCGTTATGGACGACTACTCCCGCTTCATCCTGGCTCACAGGCTTCAGCAAGATATGACGGCCGACTCCTTCATCGAGGTGGTCCAGGATGCTGTGGACACGACCAGCATGGACCAAGTTCCAGTCACAGACCGCACCAGGCTGCTGAGTGACAACGGTCCAGGCTATGTCTCAAGAGCATTCAGGGACTACCTGGGGATGGTTGGCATCAAGCACATCCTAGCAACTCCTTTCCACCCTCAGACCAACGGGAAGTGGAGCGCTACCACCAGACCATCAAACGGGACGTCAACCAGGTGCCTTATGAGTTGCCCGCCGACCTTGAGGCTGCTATCGCGGCCTTCGTCAGCTACTACAACTACCGGCGCTATCACAAGGCTCTGGGCAACGTGACACCATCAGACGTGCTCAAGGGAAGACGGCAAGAGATCCTACAACGCAGGAAGGAGGTGAAGGCTCAAACCACCGAACGGCGACGACGCTACAACAGGGCCCTCAGGGAGCTCGCCAGACCTCCATCCAGCCCCTGATCTCTCGGCTCCCAATGTGTCCCACTTTTGCTGGTTGCTAACACCTTCATAACATCCGAACCCGACACCTCGGTTGCCAATCTGGAGCCGAAGTGTGGAAAGACGTATGTCCTGAGAGTAGAACCCCACTGGGCCGCATGCTTGGCGTTCTTCCATGTGGGGAGGTTGAGCTTGATAACCTCAGCGGCAGCCTCAGCAAAGGTCGGTACGTCTCGCTTCACTGTCCGAGGGTCCCCGCCCACACGAGCGATTCTGCGGTTCTCCATCGCCTTCTCACGCGCAGCGTTCAGGGACACAAGAGGCCACCCGCCAAGTCCGAGATCAGTCCGCTTGCCGCGTATCACAACACGCTGAAGACACCTGCGAGCGCCGGACGGGTCCACCTGAAGGTAAAGCCCCTGACCGTCGTGGTATCGGCCAGGCCGCTTCTCCGTTCTCACTCGCGCCGCAGTCAACGGACGAGCCTTGCGATTCTCGGCCATGTCACCCCCCACATTTTACCCCACATTATAGTTGGGATTGTATGAGACGGTAAGATAATCTATGAGCAACCATGAGAACCTTGGCTGTAGCTGACTCACGCATAAAATCGACAAAAGACAGCACTTGCAAAGCTAAGGTTAAGGGTGTGCCTGGCGGAGAGAGTGGGATTCGAACCCACGGTACCGGAGACCGGTACAACGGTTTTCGAGACCGTCGCCTTCAACCGCTCGGCCATCTCTCCACGGCCCTTCCCATTCTACGTGCTCGTTGCGTGCTGGGCAAAGCGCGTGACGCCCCCTGCCGCTGGCTTTTGTCTGAGTGAGTTGGTAGCCTGTTGCACCAGCACTCGGAGGTGGGAATGGAATCGAGGAAACTCAGAGTGGGGATCATCGGCGCCAACGTCGGCTACGGCTGGGCGCCACGCGCCCATCTGCCGGCCCTGCTGGCGCTGCCCGAGTTCGAGCTAGCGGCGGTCTGCACGGCTCATCCTGAAACTGCGGCGGAGTCCGCGCAGCACTTCGGGGCCCCGCTGGGCTACGCCGACCACGAAGAGATGCTCCGTGACGCCGACGTGGACGTCGTGGCCGTGGTGGTGCGGGCCCCGCTTCATCACCGGCTTACGATGGATGCCCTGCGGGCCGGCAAGCACGTCTTCACGGAGTGGCCTCTGGGCGCGAACCTGAAGGAAGCAGAGGAGATGGCGGACCTTGCGCGCCGGGAAGGGGTCAAGACCATGGTCGGCCTGCAGGGGCGATGCTCTCCAGAGGTCCTCAAGATGAGGGAGCTGATTGACGAGGGGTACGTGGGCGATGTCCTCTCGTGTCACCTCTCGGTGCACACCCCCGGCGTGCTCAGCCGGACCTCCGACCGCATATGGGCGGGAGACGAAACCCAAGGCGTCACGACGCTTACCATTCAGTTCGGACACGCAATCGACAGCCTCTGCACCGTGCTCGGCGAGTTCGGTGAGGTCTCCGCCACCGTGAGCACCCAGGTCAAGCAGTGGCGTGAGTCCGATACCGGCAGGATGGTCGACGTGACGGCACCTGATAATGTGCTGCTCAGTGGCCGCTTGGAGAGCGGAGTGGTGGTGTCGGCCCACGTCGCCAGCGTCCCCTGGCACGGGTCGGGGTACCGGCTTGAGGTGTATGGCCGTGATGGCACGCTGGTCCTGAACGGCCAGGGCTTCTCTAACATTGGAGGCTTGCGGCTCTTCGGAGGAAGAAGTCAGGATTCCGAGCTTGCGGAGGTCCCTGCCGGCGCGCCCTCCTGGGTGGGAGAGGCTGGGCTGACCGGGGCCGCCGTGAACGTTGCCCAGATGTGGCGCCACTTCGGCGAGGCTATCGTCAACAGCGTCAGCGCCGAGCCGGACTTCGAGCTGGCGCTGGCGAGGCACAGACTCATCGACGTAGTGCAGCGCTCCTCGGCAGCCGGAGGTATCCAGGTGGCCGGGTAATGGTGTATCGGCGCTTCGCCCTTTTCGTCGCCGCCCTTGCGATGTCCATGGTTCTGCTGGTAAGCGCGTGCTCAGCTGACGCTACGCCAACCCCTACTCCGTCCGTATCCGAGGCCGACGTTATAGCTCTCGTTGAGGGATGGTACGTGCGGACTACCGGCCAGCTTCCAGACCTTGTGGTGTATAAATTTTCAGGCAAATGGATGTCCGAAACGCGTAGCTGGCACGTCTCGAGCGAGAAAGTCCCAGCCTGGACGTGGGTGGTGCCTGAGGAATCTCTGGCGGTGAAGCTCGTGCTGAATTCCAGGTGACGTCTGCTACTTTCGCGGGACCTGGGGCCGCCGTTCTTGCTCCAGTCCACCGTGGCGTGTGAGACTGAGTGCCTGAACGTACATCCCCTCGGCTCGGTTGGAGTGACGGCATCTCGCGGTGCAGCGGCTCGCGGGGCGGGGCGTTGGCTAGAGGTAGCAAGTGTTCCCACACCGGGCTTCCATTTTCACCTTACTCTGCTTCATTGGCGCTATTGGAGCTGCGTGCGGTGGGCCTGAGCCCTCTCCTACGGCCGCCTCGACTGCCACTTCAACACCTACTGTTGACTTCGCTCCGGGCTTACCCACGGACCCGTTTCACAGGTGGACTGTTGATGGAGTAGCCCACGAGTACGTCTCCGGCATCGCCGAACCCCGGCGATTGGAGACCGGGAGAGCCATCCCTGGTATAGCGGTCCACCTGACCGACGAGAACATCTCTTGCACGGACTCGCCCATCGGGACCGAGGGGTTCGGGACAAAAGACCTATTCGCATCGGTCAAAGCGGAGTATCCGGATGCCGTCGTCGGGACTTTCGGGGCAAACGAAGTCGACGTCGTCATACGGCACCGCCCCTACGGAAATGACATGTACGTACTCGGCCTGGCGGATGGAGGAGCGCTGATGTTCGTAGACACCGACCTAGCGAATCGAGTGCGGGGGTGGTTCTCCTTCAAGTCTCTCCGGGGAGAGGGTAGCCAAGCTCTGGGTGCTTTCGACGTTCCCTTCTGTCCAACCGCCACGTTTACCCTAACGATTTCCGAAGACGTTGATGTGACGGGGACAGGATCCGTGAAGAGCAGCGATGGCGGAGGTTGGTCGTTCCGGAATTTTGGACTCAACTACTGGAAGGCCTACCCTGTGGGCGAGGGCGCAACCGTGACCCTCGAAGCGACGGCTGATTCCAACTCCGCTTTCAGGGGGTGGTCCGGGGCGTGTGAAGGCACCGGACCTTGTAAGGTCACCATGGATGCAGACAAGACGGTGGTCGCTAGGTTTGTCAGGGCAGACACCGAATGACCTGCCCATACCACCTCGCCACCCCAAGTTGAACGATCACGAGGCCGCAGCTCCCTGTGAGCCGTCTTCCCTTGGCCACAGCCTGCCGCGAGGGGTTACCAACTTGACAGCATCTCCAGCAGTTCCCTACGATACGTGCTGGTGTGCGACACGCACGAGTCCAATTGACGGTGGAAGGCTGTTAGCGCCACTGGGAGCGCTAGTAAACTGGACGCCGTTTTTTTATTTAGAATGAACAACTGGACAGCCATCGTGATGGCGGCAGGTAGGGGCACCCGGATGCATTCCAGGGCGCCCAAGGCGCTCCATACAGTGGCCGGTATGCCACTCGTCCGTCATGTAGTCAGCGCCGCCCGTCAGGCCGGGCTTTCCCGGGTCCTTCTGGTCGTCCCGCCAAAGGACCGCCAGGAGATCGCCGCGGCGGCAGGCGGCGAGGCGGAGCCGGTCGAGCAACCCGACCCGCTGGGTACGGCCGACGCCCTGGCCACGGCGCTCCCTCACCTCGCTGCCGACACAACCCAGGTGTTGCTGCTGAATGGCGATACGCCACTCTTGCGCCCGGATACGCTCCAAGCGCTTGCTGAGCAGCATATCCAGACTCAAGCTGCCCTCTCCTTGCTCACCGCCCACGTTGCACCGTCCCAGGCCCATGACCTGGGACGACTGCTGCGGGATGCCGCAGGGCGGCCTGCCGCCGTTGTAGAGGCGGCGGAGGACACGAGACTTGAAGAGCTCCAAAGCACCGGGAATGGGACCCTTGAGGCCAACGTGGGGGCCTACTGCATTGACGTGAAGTGGGTGCGGGATGCCATCGGCCGCCTCACGCCGCACGCCTCTGGGGAGACCTACGTGACTGGACTCGTGGCCCTGGCCGTGGGCGATGGGTGCGTGGTGAGCACGGCAGCGTTGGAGTCGGCGGTTGAAGGCCTGGGCGTGAATTCGCGCGTGGAGCTGGCCCAAGCGGAGGCAGCCATGCAGGACCGCCTCCGAACGCACTGGATGGCCTGTGGCGTCACCTTGGAAGACCCAGCCACCACCTACATTCACATGGACGTAGAGCTGGAAGCGGAGGCCGTCATCCTACCGAACACACGGCTCCAAGGCTGGACTCGGGTGGGACGTGGCGCTCAGGTCGGGCCCAACGCGCAGCTCACGGACGTTGTGGTCGCCGAGGGTTGCAGGGTGGGCGGATCCACTTTGGACGGGGTCGTGTTGGAGCCTGACGCGGGGGTGGGCCCTTACTGTAATCTGAGGCCCGGCACCTACCTGGAACGTGGAGTCTGGGTCGGCAGCCACGTGGAGATCAAGAACAGCCGGATAGGGGCCGGCACCAGCGTGGGCCACTTCTGCTATATCGGTGACGCTGTTCTGGGGCCGCGGGTGAACGTGGGCGCCGGAGCGGTCACCTGTAACTACGACGGCGTTGATAAGCACGTGACGCGGATAGAGGAAGGGGCCTTTATCGGCAGCGATACGCTGCTGGTGGCCCCCGTGACCGTGGGGGCCCGGGCCGTGACGGGTGCGGGCGCGGTGGTGACGCACGATGTGCCAGCGGGCGCTACCGTGGCAGGTGTTCCAGCCAGGCCACTGAGGTCGCGCGGCCGCTCGGCGCACGAGACCGTCGGTTACAAGGAGGGGTAATAGCCCTTGGATAGTGATAGTACGATAACCGTCGTATTCATCGTCATAACCGTGCTTGCGTACCTTGCGTTGCACGCCGCCGAAACGGCGCTGCCGCTGCTGCGTCGAGGTTCCATGCGGGATATGACCACCGGCCACAGCCTGCGTGAGGCTGTCGTACGGAACCTCCGTGCTTCCCGCTACCAGTATGAGGATGTGGTCCGCACCCTGCGGCTTACCAGCATCGCGGCCATCTTCTCCCTATCCCTAGCGCTGTTCTGGGTCCAGCTAGAGTGGCTGTGGCCAGCCACTTTGATTTCCATGGTGGGACTCTCGGTGTTCTTGTTGCTGCTCAGACCCCTCATCGTCAAGCAGGTGGCCGGGCTATCCGACGCACTCCTCATCAAGCTGGGCGTGCCGATTCAGATACTCCTGTGGCCGGCACTGCCGCTATCTTGGCTCAGCTACCGCGCCCTGCGAGCAGGCAGACGGGCGGGCGAAGCAGCCTCCGGGAACGGGTCCACGCTCGCGGAATCGCGGACGGAGGAGGAAGAGGAGGTAGCGGAGGACCTCTCCAATGAGGAGCTGGAGCCTGAGGAGCGGCGGATGATCTACGCCATTCTCCACCTGGAGGATACCGCGGTCCGAGAGATCATGGTCCCACGGGTGGACGTGGTTGCGCTGGAGGTGGACACTTCGTTGGACCAGGTCATCGACCGCGTCCTGGACAGCGGCCACAGTCGCGTGCCGGTCTATCAGGAGTCACTCGATAACGTGGTTGGCATACTGTACAGCCGGGACCTTTTGGAGGCTACCGCACGCCACATTGGCGCGCAGGCGGCCCTCCGCGACCTCGTTCGTCCGGCGTTCTTCATACCGGAAGCGAAACGAGTAGACGAGCTACTGCGGGAGTTCCAGGAGAGGCACCTCCAAATTGCCGTCGTGGTTGACGAGTTCGGTGGCGTGGCAGGGATTATCAGCATCGAGGACCTAGTCGAGGAGATCGTGGGTGAGATTGAGGACGAGTTTGACACCACCGAGCCAACCATTGAAAGGGACGAACGCGGTCAGGCCCTGGTGGACGCCCGCATCGAGGTGGATGCCTTCAACGAGGCTTTCCACGCCACCATTGGCGGAGAGGGCTTCGAGACCCTGGGCGGGTTCCTGTACAGCCACCTGGGCAAAATACCCAGCCCCGGCGACCTGGTGACTGCCAACGGTTTGCAGATGGAAGTGGTCACCACCGTTGGACGCCGGATTAAAAAGGTCCGCGTGCTCCCCTTGGGTGCTCGTGGCGAGCTACCTCCCGAAGATGGAGGACAGCCCCTCGAACCCTAACCCCCGGCCCTGTAAAGCAAGGACTCCCCTGTGTTCGACAGGGGAGTCCTTCTAATTTATCGGTCCGTGTCAGGAGGAAGCGGAAAAGCTTCTTTACTTCTCCGCAACGACTACGACCGCGCTGGCGGCGCTGCCCTCAGACCCATTGGCGGTAACCGCGTACAGACCCTCATCATCCAGCGTGAGCCCCGACTCCGAGACGCTGAAGGTCCCGATAGCGTCCGCGACGATCACGTCCCCGCCGCCCAGGAGCGCCAGGGAGTCGTCAGGGTAGGCAATGAGCACCGCGATTGACTCACCGGGCTCGAAGCCCGCGCCGTAGACGGCGACCCCGCTTACGCCCGGCGCTCGGAAAGCTTGAGGAACTATGATGGAGGCGTTGAGCGACGGGCCTGCTGGCCCTGGGGCTCCTTGGGGTCCTGGCAGTCCAAGGATGCCTTCGATACCGGCGACGCCTCGTGCGCCGTCGGCGCCCGCTGGGCCTTGGTCGCCTGCTGCACCATCGGCGCCCGCGGCGCCACGATCACCCTTCGAACCCCGGGCTCCGTCGTCTCCTGCACAGGCCGCGGCGATTAAAGCGACAACCATGAGCAGGGCCAGGGCCATGGTCTTGGCACTGAGGATGCGGTTCATCGGACCCCCTTCTTTCCTAAGCGGGAATGGCCAGAGTAGAGTGAATGCCTACGCGGCGCACAGCCACCAGGCCGTAAGCACGCCCAATCATATTCAGCGCTCCAAGGGGATGTCAAGGGCTTTAGCCCTTCACCATCGTTGCTTTTGCGCCCGATGCGCGCTGGACGCGTAAACGGCCGGGTGCCTGGACTTGAACGGCTTGAACGGCAGTTGCTATACTGGCTTGCGTCGCCCCTGTAGCTCAGCGGATAGAGCGCCGGCCTCCGGAGCCGGATGCGGGAGTTCGAGTCTCCCCAGGGGTACCATCCGCGCTGGCGGTCGTGGTAGTGTAGTTGGACAGACCTTAGGTAAGGGAGAAATCCTTATGGCAATCAGTACTGGTATGGGAACGTTCTTACAGCACTACGTAGACGTACAGAACGGGTTGGTCAGCCGAGAGGTCTACGTCAGCGAGGAGTTCTACCGGTTGGAGCAGGAGCGGGTTTTCACCCGCGTGTGGCTATTCATCGGCCACGAGAGCCAGGTCGCGAAGCCCGGCGACTACTTCGTCTCCCGTATGGGGGAGGAATCGGTGATCCTGAGCCGGGACCGGGACAATTCAATCCACGTGTTCCTGAACTCGTGTCGCCACCGGGGGATGAAGGTGTGCCGGTACGACGAGGGGAACACGCCGGTACTCACGTGTCCGTATCACGGGTGGAGCTACGCGGGCGACGGGTCATTGGTGGGCGTGCCGCGCTACAAGGACGCGTACCAGGAGGAGCTGGTCAAGAGCCAGTGGGGGCTGGTGGAAGTCGCCCAAATGACCAACTACAAGGGGACCATCTGGGCCACCTGGGACCCGAAAGCCCCCTCGTGGCTGGACTACCTGGGCGGCATGAAGCCCCATCTGGACATTCTGCTGGACCACCGGGATGGCAGCGAGGGAGGGTCGGAGGCGATAGCCGGCGTCCAGAAGTGGAGCGTGGGAGCGAACTGGAAGTCGGCGTCGGAGAACGCCTGCGGCGACGGTTATCACAATACCAGTCACCGGTCGGTGGACCTGGTAGGCATCGGCGTCAGCCCCGGCCAGGGCCGGCGTGATACCGAGTACCGCGAGCAGAGCCATAAGGTGCGTGCGACGTTCCCCAATGGCCACGGCGCGCTGAACTCGGCACAGAACAGCGACTTACCTTGGCAGCCCTCGTACCAGAACGACCCGGAGGTAGCGCAGTACTACGAGCACGTGTACTACGAGCGGCAGAAGCGTCAGGGCGAGATGGCCCGGCTCCTGGGTGGGGTGGGCAACGTATTTCCGAACGAGTCATTCTGGTCGCGTCAGCCGCGGCGCATGGCGCTGTGGAGCCCCGCCGGTGGCCCGCTCCAGTCGGAGTATTGGAGCTGGGCGCTGGTGGACAAGGACGCACCCCAGAAGGTGAAGGACCTGCTGCGCCACTACGCGATGCGCTACTCCGGTCCCGCGGGCCTGACGGAGCAGGACGACATGGAGAACTGGAACTATGCGTCCAATGCCAGCAAGGGCACCATTGCCAAACGCTACCCGTACAGCTACGCCCAGGGCCTCAACATTCCCAAGGACGAGATCGTTCCCGTCAACACGCCCATGGAGGAGAACCAGTTGGGGCTCTACCGCTTCTGGGCGGAGTTGATGGATACCGAGAGCTGGGACGAGCTGCATGAGAACCGCGAGCGCCGGGCGCATGCCGGGCTCAAGTTTTAGCGGACTGCACCTAACGGCGGTCGGGCGAGATGGGATAGGCACGAGTAGCCCTTGATAGCCGCCGCAACAGCAACAGCCGTTACCCACGACGGCGCCGTCGGCTAGCGAACTTGCGGGAGTTCGAGCCTCCCCAGGGGTACCGTTCTAACCCTTGGATCTCTGCCCGAACCATGGGCCGTTCCGCTAGTTCGCTTTTCCGTTGCGCGACGACACTAATTTCCGATCCACGTGGCCACGACCACATTGGCTCTGTTTGGGTCTTTTCAGCCTTGGGATCAAGGTCATTGACATGACCTACACTCAGATTGAGGTTACGTCAATAGGTGTGTAAACGACATCAGGCGGCGACCTTCTCAGCCGTTGATTCAATGGTGATTCCATCCGCATACTGTGCACCGAGATAGACGTCTTCGATCAACTCAGGGGCCTTCAGACGCCTGAAGCGCTGTTCGGCGACCATCAACATTTTCCAGATCACCGCTATCGCCCGATCGACCCTCTTGTAGCGCTTGGCGGCATCGGTCCGAAGCCTGAGGGCCGCGAAGGGTGATTCTACCGGGTTCGTCGTGCGAAGGTGCCCCCAGTGCTCCTTTGGGAAGTCATAGAAGGTGACCATGCGGTCCCAGTCCCGCTCCAAGGCCTCTGAGGCCGCCTCGTAGGAATGGTCGCCGCACCACCTGGTGAACACCGTCCTGAGCCGCTCAGCCTCTGTCCGAGTCGGCGCGTAGGGGATAGTACGCAGCATGAGCTTGGCCTGGTCCTGTTGTCGCTTTGGAAGCTTGGCGAGCACGTTTACGATCTTGTGGTTCCAGTAGCGTTGCTCTGCCGCCTGCGGATAGACGTTGCGCAGAGCTCCCCAGATGCCCAGGTGTCCGTCCCCAACCACCAGCCTCGGGCACTCCAGCCCGCGGCGCCTCATGTCCCTGAGCACATCGGACCAGTTCTCTGTGGACTCCCTGTATCCGGGAACAGCGCTCACCACCACCTTGCTCCCGTCGCTCAGGGCCGCCACCACCACCAGTACTGCCGCCTTCTCCTTCTCAAGACCAGCCTTGACGTAGACTCCATCCACCCACATGTAGACCACTTCCAGGTCATCTAGGGGCCGGCTGCGCCATTGGGCAAGCTCATCGTTCCACTTGGACTTCAACCGGGCCACCGTGCTCGCCGATACCGGTGCGTCCTCTCCCAGCAGCCCCCGCAAAGCCAGATCGAAGTCGCCTTCGGATAGACCGTGCAGGTACAGCTCGGGGATCAACTCAGCAACCTTCCTGGTCCTGTTGACGAACAGCGGCAGCAGCCGGCTCTCGAACTGCTCCTCGGTATCGCGGACTCGCGGCCGCCTCAGCTGTATCGTTCCCGAACTCAGCGTAAGCCTCCGGGCTCTGCCGTATCCGTTCCGATAGCCGGTATCGTTGTCCGAGTCGGATCTGAGCGCCGACTTCGCCCTTCCCAGAAACGCCGTCACCTCCTCCTCCAGCAACTCCTGGATCAGCCTCTGGACCTGGCTTCGCACCCAATCCTCCAACTGCTCCCACTCCGGCCTTGACTCCGACCTACTCTCAGTGCTTTCCTTCCTCATGGGCGGTCTATCTCCTCTCTTGGGCCTCGAGCCCGTGTTGTTCAGAGAGAGGGTACACCGCCTGACTGTTTACACACTTTTTGAAGATACCTCGATGAGCTTGCCCAATGGCGCAGCCGGCCCCTAGATGACCTGGAAGTGGTCTACATGTGGGTGGATGGAGTCTACGTCAAGGCTGGTCTTGAGAAGGAGAAGGCGGCAGTACTGGTGGTGGTGGCGGCCCTGAGCGACGGGAGCAAGGTGGTGGTGAGCGCTGTTCCCGGATACAGGGAGCCCACAGAGAACTGGTCCGATGTGCTCAGGGACATGAGGCGCCGCGGGCTGGAGTGCCCGAGGCTGGTGGTTGGGGACGGACACCTGGGCATCTGGGGAGCTCTGCGCAACGTCTATCCGCAGGCGGCAGAGCAACGCTGCTGGAACCACAAGATCGTAAACGTGCTCGCCAAGCTTCCAAAGCGACAACAGGACCAGGCCAAGCTCATGCTGCGTACTATCCCCTACGCGCCGACTCGGACAGAGGCTGAGCGGCTCAGGACGGTGTTCACCAGGTGGTGCGGCGACCATTCCTACGAGGCGGCCTCAGAGGCCTTGGAGCGGGACTGGGACCGCATGGTCACCTTCTATGACTTCCCAAAGGAGCACTGGGGGCACCTTCGCACGACGAACCCGGTAGAATCACCCTTCGCGGCCCTCAGGCTTCGGACCGATGCCGCCAAGCGCTACAAGAGGGTCGATCGGGCGATAGCGGTGATCTGGAAAATGTTGATGGTCGCCGAACAGCGCTTCAGGCGTCTGAAGGCCCCTGAGTTGATCGAAGACGTCTATCTCGGTGCACAGTATGCGGATGGAATCGCCATTGAATCAACGGCTGAGAAGATCGCCGCCTGATGTCGTTTACACACCTATTGACGTAACCTCGTGATGGAACGCGAAGGACGACCAAACCCAGAGACTTACCTCGACACCTCCCACTTTGACCGCATCGTCAGAAGGAACCATGCGGCGGCGTTCGCTAAATCGTTCCCGGACATCACCCAAGCGATGTGGAAATTCCGTTTGCTAGACGAGTGGCGCCAGAACTGGGCACACCCTCAGAGTCGCCCGTGGATCTTCGCCGAAATCGAGGCCCCGCTAGATGGTATGGTGGGGATTCTGGTTGCACTACAGCGCAATGAGGCCCTGGAGGTAAAAGCCATGAGACGAAACACATCGACCGCACAGGGCGGAGATCCCTCGTCCTCACTTACGGCTCACTCTGACGACGCTGGGGAACCCATGGGGTTGGACATGTGGCATCAACTGCGCTCCTACCTGGCCCTCGACTTACTGGTTGAAGACATCGGCGAAGCCCACGGCGATCGCAATATGCAGGTCACGGCCAGAGTGTCAAACACCACCCCGATAGGTGACGGCCAGCCCGACGTTCATTTCAGCGACGTAACTCTCGAAGTCCAGCAGGCGGGACCCCGTCAGTCCATCCAGCTTGGACGGCTGCAACCGGGTCACGCGATAGAAAAGCAGTTCACCATGCTTTCCAAGGAACTTGCGTCTGTGGAGTTTCACGTGAAGGGCGCTTTAGACGCTGATCGGCTGTTTCTTCTGAGCCGAACGACGGGCATGCCCTTGGATGTGGTCAAGCCTCTTCTGCAACAGTTTGGACAACGATTCGCCGAGATACAGATCAATGAACCCAGCGCTAAGGCGTTGGCCACAGTCCGATCGTTGACGCCGAACGTGACCCTGTCCAAAGCCGGGGAAATTAGGAAAAAGCTTGAGGAGACGCGCGCTCTAATCGGTGAAAAGCTGGACGCCCTCAATTCCCTCTTTAGGGATTTCCACCTGCACAAACAGTCCCGACTGGGTGCTCATTGCCATGAAGTCTTTCTCGTTCTTCAGGATGTCGATAGCAAGGTCAAAGGAATCGATGCCGCTATCGGCCAGACTGATGCCGAAGAAGTGACATCCGCAATCAATAGCCTAGAGAATCTACAGATGGCGGTCTTGCAGGTGGAAGAGACTATGCGGTCCCTGGTGAGCAAATAGACACGACGGGACGTAAGGATATACAGGCGGACCCACCAGCGGGGGCTCGAACCTTCTGTCACCCTAGTTGGATTGTTAGTTGAAACGCCGGGCGAGTTCTGGCTATTGTTACATCAGGGGCACTGGACTCGGGCGGTACTTCGAGTTTTACAATGCCGGACGGCCCCATTCGAGCCTTGCATTCCCCCTTTTATCAGAACACGTCCTTCGCCTTACGTTCCTAGGCTAGGCCTAGCCTAGGCTGGAGTCGTTAGGACGACGCCGTGCAAGCAACGCGCGCCTGGGGTCCAACAGGTCCCGCAAGGCATCACCGAGCAGCGCGGAGCTTAGGACAGTGATGCTCAAGGCCAGTCCAGGAAAGATCGTAGCCCACGGGGCGACCTCGAAGTACTGACGCACCCCTTCTTGAAGCATCCTGCCCCACGAAGGGAAGGGTGGAGGCACTCCCAAGTCCAGGAAGCTCAACGCGGTCTCCGCCACGACGGCAATGCCGAAATAGCCCGTGAGCTGCGCCAGAATCGGCGGGAAGCTATTGGGGAGCAGATGTCTCCAGATGATCCGGTAGGGGCCTGCTCCGGCTACCCTTGCCGCCTCCACGTAGGCCTCTCCCTTTATTGAAAGCGCGCTCGCACGTGCCAGACGGGCAACCTGAGGGGTCAGCGAAAGCGCGATGGCGGCGGCGACCGAAATACGGGAAGGACCCAAGGCAACGACCATGATGAGGGCGAGTACGAGGAAAGGGAAACCGAGCAAGACGTCTACTAGCCGCTGGACCAGCAGGTCGAGCTTCCCCCCCCAATAGGCCGAAAACATGCCGATGCTTGTCCCCGCGACGGCCGCCACGCTAACGGCAAGAAACGCCACGGATAGCGACGCCCGTGCTCCGTGGACCACGCGGCTGAAGATGTCACGCCCGAAGCCGTCCGTTCCGAAGTAGTGGTCTGCTCCTGGCGGCTTCAGGCGTTGGGCGTCGTCCTGCGCGAGCGGGTCGTGCGTCGCGATCACATCTGCCAAGAGCGCCGCTACGACTATCAATAGCAGCGCCGATATGGCGAGCGTCGCTATTGGCCTGTTCCGGGTAAATGACCAGATACGACTCACGACCGCTATAAGCAATCCCTTAGAAGACGATCGGGCTCCAGGGCTTCTATATGCTTGGTGTTGCATTCGTGCTCTTCACTCGATGGCGCTTACAGGCGAATCTGCCTCAGGCGGCGTGGGAGATGCGCGGGTCAATGCGCGTGTAGACCGTGTCCACCACCAGATTGACGACCAAGGACAGTAACACGAGCAGCGTGGCGAGGCTCTGAATGACCGGGTAGTCCCGGGCCAGGGCCGCCTGCACAAGGCCCCTGCCAATACCGGGCAGTCCGAAGAGGGTCTCTAAGATGAGCGCGCCGCTCAGCAAGGTGCCAAACTGCAGGCCCACCATGGTGACGATCGGGACCAGCGCGTTAGGCAGTCCGTGCCGCAGGACGACGACGTACTCGGAGAGCCCCTTGCTCCGCGCCGTGGTGATGTAGGTCTGGCTGAGGGCCTCCAGCATGCTGGCGCGGGTCACCCGGACAAGGTGGGAGCTGTACTCCCAGGCGAGGATCAGGGTAGGCAGCGCCACCATCTGGGCGTGGTTCCACGGGTTGGACCAGAGCGAGGTGTAGATGATCGGCGGAGACCAGCGAAAGACGAGCAGAAGGCCCAGCATGACCAGGAGGGCGACCAGGAGGCTCGGGAGCGCTAACCCACCCAGGGTCGTCACGCGGACGATGTAGTCGGGCCACCGATTGCTCCATACGGCGGCGAGAACACCGAGTGGCACCGACACAAGGATGGACAGCAGAACGGTGTAGCCGGTGAGTAGCAGCGTTACCGGTAGCTGGTGGCCGATCATGGAGCGGATGGGCTCCCTGCTCTCAAGGGAACGGCCCCCGAACTCGCCGTCGACCATGCTCCACAGCCACCGGCCGTACTGGACAGGGAGGGGATCGTTCAGGCCAAGCTCCTCTCGCAGCTCCTCCCGCACCTCAGGGCTGACGGCGACATCGCCGGAGATGACCAGGACAATGTCACCGGGCAACACGCGCATGATGATAAAGACCGCGACGGAGGCAGCCAGCACTGTAGGAGCGATGAGGGCGAGCCTCAGTGCTATGTAGCTACGCATTTCACTCAGGTTGTGACCCGGCAGCCGTGACCGCTTACAAGAAGCGTCACGGACCCTGCTACCGGGGCGTTAGTCCTCGTCCAGCCACACCGTGGCGAAGTCGGTGTTGGTATGGCCGTCTTCCGTCGGTATAACCAGACCCTTCACGTAAGAGCGGTAGGGAACCACGTTGATGGACTCAGCAATGGGTACAATATAGGTCTGCTCGACAAACAGGTACCTTTCGATGTCCCGCCAGAGCTCAACCCGTCCCTCAAACGTCAGCGCCTCCCTCAGCCGCCGGTACAAGTCATCCACCTCTGGGTCCTCGTACTTGGCGTAGGCGTCGGGATTGTTACTATAGCGCCCGTACACCGATTCTGTGCCCTCCGGGATCGGCGACGGCGTGAGACGCCCCTGCTGGCTATCGTAGTCCAGGCTCACCCGTGCCCTATTCCACTCCCCCTCGTCCACCAGCTGGATTTGCAAGTCGATGCCGAGGCCGGCGAGCTGGGCCTTGAGAAACTCGCAGGGCGTGGTGTTCAGACTGCGGCACAGATGCCCCATGGTGAAGCCGTCGGTATAGCCCGCTTCCTCCATCAGGCGCACCGCTTCGGCCCGTTTCTCTTCCAGCGGACCCACGTTAAACTTCGACCAGTTGATGAAATGCCTCGGAACGGGAATGTTAGGGGGTCCCAGGTCAGGGGAGGTCCAGCCAAACCCGCCTAACGCAGAGGAGATGGCGGCCGGCTTATCGATCCATAACGCGATCGCCCTTCGCACCCGTGGGTCCTGCCAGGGGCCTGGCTTCAGGACGTTGAATGCTAAGCGGAAGTTGCCCCCCTCCATCTCGGCGAAGAAGACCTCCTCTCCAAGGTCCCGAACGTAGCCTTCTTTGCGCTCCGCCGTGAGGTAGTGCCCCTGGCCACGGGCGCCGCCGTCCAGCCGGCCGGTGCGAAAGGCCACGTCCATGGCGAACGGGTCGGGCATGACCACGTAATCGATGCCGTCCAAGTACGGAAGCCTATTGCCCTCCGCGTCCTCCTCCCAGTACTGGTCGAACCGCCGTAACCGGACTACGCTTCCTCTTTTGTACGCCTCTAGTTTGAACGGTCCCAGGCCGATGAACCCAACATCGGAGGGGCTGATGCTTACCTCTCCCTGCGCGATCCTCGGCTGCATCAGGTGGCGGGGGTGGGCTATTCGGAACCGTGGATTGGCGAGGACTTCGAGAAAGTAAGGGTTCCGTTCGCGGAAAGTGATGCGGAGCCTGTCATGCTCCAGCACCTCCACCTTGTCAACTTCCCCCAGCTCCCCTTTGAAGTACGCTGGAGCGCGGACCTTGTTCCCCACCTGAGCGCCGAAGTAGACGAGATCGAACCAAAACTTGGCGTCCTCCGCGGTAAAGGGCGTGCCGTCGTGCCAGAGGACGCCGCTCCGGATATCGAAGGTCCACTCGGTGAAGCCGGGGTTTGCTACCCAGTTTCTGGCGAGGTAGGGACATACCAGGTACATGTTCTCGCGACACCGCATGATCAGGTTCCCAGGACCAAACAGCGCGCCACCGGCGTGATGCAGCGCAATGCTGCTGGTCCTGAGCGTGTCAAAGCCCGCGGGCGGGTCGCCGCGGTTGGCCAGCACAAGGGTACCGCCAAACCTTGCCCCACGCGGGTCCGTGGGAGTGTCGGTGGGGCCCACGCTCTGGGTAGCCGTCGGCCCAGGGGTCCCTCCTGGGGTGGGGGTGCTCGGCCCGCCGGTACAGGAAAGCAATAAGCCCCCAACGGCAGCAAGCGCAGCGAGAAGTGCCAGCCGCAAGAATACGTCCTCCCATGGTTAATGGGGCCTGGACCGCGACACGGACCGGGCGCTGGTCCCCCGACGTGGCCGGTGCTAGGAAGCACCCTTTCTTCGAACGAGCGTCTGTAGATGCTATTATCCGGGAGCGCTGAGTGTATAGCGCAACGGCTTCAAGGTCGGCTTTTCCCCGAGCAACTCACAGGTAGGTGGACGAGTGACCCTTCCGAACTGGGTCAAGGCGCGGCCAAGGTTTTATTACGGCTGGTACGTGCTGGGGGTCAGCATGACCGGCGGTTTCATGTCCGCGGGCTTCAGCCAGGTGTTTCTGGGTGTGATGCTCAAGCCCATCGCCGAAGTCTTCGGCTGGAGCCGGACGGCCATCGCGGGGGCGGCCACCGCGGGCACTTGGACCAGCGGCCTCCTGGCGCCCTTTGTCGGGCGATTGGCGGACCGGTTTGGGCCGCGAGTCCTCTCCAGCGGCGGCATCTTGGTGGTCGCCACCCTCTTTTTCGTCCTTGCCAGTGTCGGGACGCTATGGCAGTTTTACGCCGCCTACCTAGCGGGCCGGGCCATTGCCCAGAGCACCCTATCGGGGGTCGTGCCCAGGACCGCGGCCGTGAATTGGTTTCGAAGGATGCGGGGCCGCGCGTTGGGCATGACCCAGATGGCCGTGCCGTTGGGTGGCGCTGTCCTGGTGCTGGTGGCCCAGAGCCTGATGGGCTCTGGCGTTGATTGGCGTACCGTCTTTGTCATCTTTGGGTTCCTGAGCATGACGTTGTTCGTGCCCATGGTCCTCGTGTTGCGCCGGCGGCCGGAGGACATGGGCCTGCTCCCGGATGGAGACGAGCGTCGGGAGATCGTCGTTGGGGAAGACGCGCCGTCCCCGGCACCCGTGGAGGAACATAGCTGGACCCTCGGCCAGGCCCAGCGCACCGTGGCCCTCTGGCTTATCATCGCGGCCCTGTCCGCATCCACCATGGCCAACGGCGCGGTGGGCTTCCACATGGTCGCCTACTTCACCGACCTTCAGATCGCTGCCTCCTTTGCCGTCGTGGCCCTCAGCGCGTACCAGCTCTCGGGGGCCGTCGCCAATGGCCTGTGGGGCTTTCTCGTGGAACGCTTCTCGGAGCGGTACCTCGCCACCGGCACCATGGCGATGTCTGGCCTGCTGAGCGTCTACCTGTTGTTTGTTTCGACGCCGGCCAGCGCCATGGTCTTCGCGGTGTTCTTCGGCCTGGCCGCCCGCGGCGAGGGGTCTATCGTGATGATGATCCTGGCCAAGTATTACGGACGGTCGCACTTTGGGGCCATTTCAGGGTTCACGACGCCCTTCCAATGGCTGGGCCTTGGATTTGGGCCGCTGATGGCCTCCCTTGCCTTCGACATCTCCGGCACCTACGTCAGTGCCTTCACCATCGTTGCCGGTGTGTACGCCGTCGCGGCGCTCCTGATATGGCTGGCCAAAAGGCCGCCGGTGCCGGTGAAGGTAACGGTCCAGGGTGATATGGCAGATTTGCAGGGCGGAACTAGACACGAGACCGCTCCCTGAGTAATATCTGTGGACGAGGAGCCTCGCGCTTGCAATCAAGCGAAGGCGCCTATACCTTTTGTTGGGTAGGACGGCCTGAGGGAAGGGCCGGACCTTTTGTGAGAGGTGAGCCATGGTGAGTCCAAAGATAGAAGAGGTTGACAACGCTTTTCTGGTGGGATACGAGGCGATTGATGAAGGGGATACCTTTATCAGCGGGTTCAATACACACCTGATGCTCCTGGGGTATGAATTTTCCAGGGAGAACCCTTGCGTCTGTCCCGATAGCGGTTCGCACGGACACTGGGCGTGGTGTCGCTGGGCGAAGGCGGACGCATAGCCCTTTGGCCTGGCCGGGTAATGGGCAGTGTGCGTTAGGCACTGTGAGGGTGTGCTCCAGGGTGGTCGGCTTACGAAGAATGAGGTAAGGAGAGAAGTAAGTAAGAAACGTGTGTGTTGAGGAGTACTTGCTGCTGCTAAGCCCCAGCGTAATCCGTGAGCAGGACGGGGAGGGGGCGGCCCCGTATCGTGTGCCGAAGGCCAAAGAGGCGCCGGGGACCCCATCGTGGGTGAGGCGTCTCTTTCGCGTTCCAGGCGCTATCTGGTCCGCGCCATGGTCAAAGCCGTACGGCAGCGTGGGGCAGGGACCGGCAACGAAGTAGACCGCGTTTGAGAAGGAGCGTGACGATGGTTCTCGAAATGAGGCCTGGGCTGGCGAATGAGCTGGTGGACTCGAAGCGTGGCCTGGTCGGCCGCGAGATCTTCGTGGACCCCGAGCTTTACAAGCTGGAGCAGGAGCTGGTGTTCGCCCGAGCCTGGCTCTTCATAGGGTTCGAGGACCAGGTGAAGAAGCCGGGCGACTACTTCGTCTCGCGCATGGGGGAGGAGTCGGTCATCCTGAGCCGGGACCGGGACAACACCGTCCACGTGTTCCTGAACTCGTGCCGTCACCGGGGGATGAAGGTGTGCCGGTACGACGAGGGGAACACGCCGGTGTTCACGTGTCCGTACCACGGGTGGAGCTACGCGGGCGACGGGAGCCTCGTAGGCGTACCCCGCTACAAGGACGCGTATCGGGAGGAGCTGGACAAGTCGCAATGGGGTCTCGTCGAGGTTGCGCAACTGGCCAACTACAAGGGCACCATCTGGGCCACGTGGGACCCGGACGCGCCCTCCTTCGAGGAGTACATCGGGGAGATGGAGCCCCACATGGGGCTGTTTCTGAACAAGCCAGATGGGTCAGAGGCGGACCTGGAGGTCGTCAGCGGCGTCTACAAGTGGACCATCCCGTGCAACTGGAAGTTCGGCTCGGAGAACTTCAACGGCGATAACTATCACGGCACGACAAGCCACCGGTCGGTGGACCTGCTGCGAATCAGCCCCAGCGGCCAGCAGGGCAGACATATCGAGGACGGAGTCCGGGTCCAGATGCTACCGCTGAACATCACGCACCACGGCCACGGCTGGCGGGAGTACCGTCGCCTCGGCACCGCGACGTACCGGCCCGCGTTTCCAGACAACCCGGTGGCGGAGGAGTACTACCGGGAGTCCTTTGAACGGAGGAAGGAGTTGCTGGGCGCGAAGGCGCTGGCTGGAGGTGGAGGTGGCAACATCTTCCCCAATTCGACCTTCGGGACTGGGGACGGCGTCGGAGTTTGGCATCCGAATGGGCCTGACTCCACGGAGGTATGGCGCTGGTACTTCATGCATCGGGACGCACCGCAAGAGGTCAAGGACCTGATGCGGCACTACTTCATCCGTTACGGCGGCCCGGCTGGGCTGACCGAAGAAGACGACATGGAGAACTGGAACTATGCCCACAGGGCCAGCAAGGGCACCATCGCCCGCCGCTATCCATACAACTACTCCATGGGCTTGGGGCACGAACGCATCGGTGACGCCGAGTTCGGCGACCCGAGCCTGGTTACGAAGTCGCTCGTCGACACCGGCAACTCAGAGGTCAACCAGCGCTTGATGTACAAAATGTGGGCTGACCTGATGGACGTCAAGAGCTGGGACGAGGTGCGCGCTAGCAGCCCTAGCTGGTAGCGTTAAGCGTTCACGCGTCACGGCCTCGGACTCATGGAGGGAGGACCCCTATGGCACTGGGCCTGGGTTACGAGTCGGCAAGCCAGCTGGTCAACATGAAGACCGGCCTCGTGGGCCGAGACATCTTCGTGGACGAGGATCTGTACGCCATTGAGCAGGAGCGGGTGTTCGCCCGCTGCTGGCTGTTCGTGGGGTTCGAGGACCAGGTGCGCAAGCCCGGCGACTACTTCGTCTCCCGCATGGGGGAGGAGTCGGTCATCCTGAGCCGGGACCGGGACAACACGATTCACGTGTTCCTGAACTCGTGTCGTCACCGGGGGATGAAGGTATGCCGGTACGACGAGGGGAACACGCCGGTGTTCACGTGCCTGTACCACGGATGGAGCTACGCGGGCGACGGGAGCCTCGTAGGCGTACCCCGGTACAAGGACGCGTACCGAGAGGAGCTGGACAAGAGCCAGTGGGGGCTGGTGGAGGTCGCGCAGCTCACCAACTACAAGGGAACTATCTGGGCCACGTGGGACCCCAAGGCACCCAACTTTCAGGAGTACATAGGCGATAACAAGCCCGCGCTGGACCTCTTCCTGGAAAGCCCGGACGGCTCCGAGGCGGACCTGGAAGTATTCGCTGGGATATACAAGTGGACGCTGCCGTGCAACTGGAAGTTCGGCGCCGAGAACTTCTTGGGCGATGGTTACCACGGCGTGACGACCCACCGGTCGGTGGATCTCCTTCGCCTCAGCCCCAGCGGCCAACAGGGCCGGCACACCTCCGACAACGTCCGCAGCGCCACGGTCTGGTTCGATATCTCCCACCACGGTTCTGGGCGGGTCCACTTCCGTGTGGCCACGGATGACCTTCCCTACACCCCCACGTACCCGAACGATCCCGTCGTGGAGGAGTACTATCAGCAGGCCCACGACAAACGGCAAAAGCGTCTGAAGAAGCTTTCGCGGGCGACGCCTGGGAACGGGAATGTCTTCCCCACCGGGACCACCGGGACCAATCAGAGCATGGCGGTGTGGCAGCCCAACGGGCCGGACTCCACGGAGGTATGGCGCTGGTTCTTCATCGAGCGGGACGCACCGCAGGAGGTGAAGGACCTGTTGCGGCACTACTACATGCGCTATGGGGGCCCTGCCGGCATGACCGAGCAGGACGACATGGAGAACTGGAACTACGCCCACAAGGCCAGCAAGGGCACCATCGCCACGCGCCACCCCTATGCCTACGCGCAAGGCCTGGGCTATGAGACGAAGGGTCACCCCATGCTGAAGGAGATCGGACTTCCTCAGAACGCGCTGGTCAGCCAAAAGGAGCGGACGTCGGAGCAGAACGCTCGAAACGCGTACAAGTTCTGGGCTGACCTGATGGACGGCAAGAGTTGGGACGAGCTGCGCGCCAGCCCCGACTGGTAGCCCCGACGAGTCGGGGCGCCTTCGGCGCGCTGGGTACAAACGACAAGGAGGTTACGGCAATGGCACTAGGAGCAGGCTACCGGTCCGCCAACGACCTGGTCGACATGAAGACTGGCCTTATCGGCCGGGAGATTTTTGTGGACGAGGAGCTGTACCAGCAGGAGCAGGAGCGAGTGTTCGCCCGCTGCTGGCTCTTCATCGGCCTGGAGGACCAGATCAAGAAGCCCGGCGACTTCTTCATCTCGCGCATGGGTGAGGAGTCGGTGATCCTGAGCCGGGACCGGGACAACACGATTCACGTGTTCCTGAACTCGTGCCGTCACCGAGGGATGAAAGTGTGCCGGTACGACGAGGGGAACACGCCGGTGTTCACATGCCCGTACCACGGGTGGAGCTACGCGGGTGACGGGTCGCTGGTGGGCGTGCCGCGGTACAAGGACGCGTATCGAGAGGAGCTAGACAAGTCGCAATGGGGGCTGGTGGAAGTCGCGCAGATGGCCAGCTTCCGAGGCACCATCTGGGCCACGTGGGACCCCAAGGCACCCTCCTTCGACGAGTACATTGGCGACATGGAGCCGTACCTGGAGATGTTCTACGACAAGCCGGACGGGAGCGAGGCGGACCTGGAGGTGATTCCCGGCGTCCTGAAGTGGATCACTCCCCATAATTGGAAGTTCGGCTCAGAGAACTTCATCGGCGACAACTATCACGGTCAGCCCTCTCACCGCTCGGTGGACCTGCTGCGTCTGAGCCCCAGTGGCCAGCAGGGCCGGCACACCCAGGACAACGTCCCGCGCACACCGAACCTGGGCTTCAACCTGACGCACCACGGCAGCGGCCGGAGGTCGAGCCTGGCGCTCGGCGACATACCGTATCACGCCACGTATCCCAACGACCCGGTGGCGGAGGAGTACTTCCGCAAGTCGCACGAACAGCGTGAGAAGCTGTTGGGCGAGCGAGCGCGTTTGCGCGGCGGCGGAGGGACAATCTTCCCCAACGGGACTACGGGCACCGGACAGCAGACCATGGCCGTGTGGCACCCCAACGGCGCGGACTCGACCGAGGTGTGGCGCTTTTACTTCCTCCAGCGGGACGCACCCCAAGAAGTGAAAGACCTGCTGCGCCACTACATCATCCGCTACGGCGGCCCTGCCGGGTTGACCGAAGAGGACGACATGGAGAACTGGAACTACGCCCACAAGGCCAGCAAGGGCGTCATCGCGCGCCGCTATCCCTACAACTACTCCATTGGGGTGGGGCATGAGACGCGCTCAGCCAGAATGCCCGGGATCATGAAGGGCGGGACCATTGACGAAGTGAACGTCTCGGAGCTCAACCAGCGCGGCCAGTACAAGATGTGGGCCGAGCTGATGGATGACAAGAGCTGGGACGAGATCCTCGCCAGCATTTAATGGGCCTACGCTTAAAGGCGTGGAGATGGCGCTACACGTAGGGTATCGGTCTGCTAAGGGCCTGGTAGACATGGAGACCGGCTTTGTCAGCCGGGACATCTTCGTGGACCCAGACCTGTACGAGTTAGAGAAGGAGCGGGTGTTCGCCCGCTGCTGGCTGTTCGTGGGGTTCGAGGACCAGGTGCGCAAGCCCGGCGACTACTTCGTCTCGCGCATGGGGGAGGAGTCGGTCATTCTGAGCCGGGACCGGGACAACACGATTCACGTGTTCCTGAACTCGTGTCGGCACCGGGGGATGAAGGTATGCCGGTACGACGAGGGGAACACGCCGGTGTTCACGTGCCCGTACCACGGGTGGAGCTACGCGGGCGACGGGTCGCTGGTGGGTGTGCCACGGTACAAGGATGCGTACCGGGAGGAGCTGGACAAGCGCCGGTAGGGACTCGTGGAGGTCGCACAGCTCACCAAATTCAAGGGCAGCACCTGGGCCACGTGGGACCCGGACGCACCCTCCTTCGACGAGTACGTCGGCGACATGAAGCCGTACTTGGAGATGTTCTTCGATAAACCGGACGGCTCGGAAGCCGATATCGAGGTCATCGGCGGCGCCTACAAGTGGACGTTGCCGTGCAACTGGAAGTTCGGAGCGGAGAACTTCATCGGCGATGCCTACCACAGCCCCAGCCACCGCTCGGTTGACCTGCTTCGCATCAGCCCCAGTGGAGGCCAGGGGCGGCATACCCAGGACGTCGTGCGCAAGCCGTCGCTCCCTATGCAGATTGGCCACCGCGGCAGCGGGCGTTTCGCCAGCGTAGCCTTGGGCGACCACGAGTACACGCCAACATACCCTGATAATGCCGTGGCCGAGGCGTACTTCCGGGAAGTCCACTACCGGCGCCAACGGTTACTCGGGACCAAGGCGCGGGTGAACGCGGGCGGCGTCGGTACCATCTTTCCCAACGGGACAACGGGTACTTCCTCTAACACGATGTGTGTTTGGCAGCCCAACGGACCGGACCACACTGAGCAGTGGCGCTGGTACTTTGTCCAGCAAGACGCGCCCCAGGAGGTGAAAGACCTGTTGCGGCACTACCTGATGCGCTACGGCGGTCCCGCGGGTATGACCGAAGAGGATGACATGGAGAACTGGAACTACGCCCACAAGGCCAGCAAGGGCGTGATCGCCCGCCGCTACCCCTACAACTACGCCATGGGGCTCGGCCATGAAATGGAGGGCCACCCGCTGCTGGAAACCCACGGACTCATGCGTAGTGGCCTGGTGTCAGAGCGCGTGGCTGAGCAAAACCAACGCGGCCAGTATAAGATGTGGGCGACGATGATGGACGCAGCGAGCTGGGATGATATCCGCAGCAGCGATGCGTGGTAAAATCCCGCGGGCGGCAGCAACGTGAACTGAGGTGTAGGTATGACCACTGGACTAGGGTACCGTTCAATAAACGAGCTCGTGGACGTAGAGCACGGTTTTGTTAGCCGCGAAATCTACGTCAGCTCAGAGATCTATCAAGAGGAGCAGGAGCGGGTCTTCGCCCGGGCGTGGCTGTTCATCGGCCACGAGAGCCAGGTCGCGAAACCCGGCGACTACTTCGTCTCGCGCATGGGGGAAGAGTCGGTCATCCTGAGCCGGGACCGGGACAACTCAATCCACGTGTTCCTGAACTCGTGCCGACACCGGGGGATGAAGGTGTGCCGGTACGACGAGGGGAACACGCCGGTGTTCACGTGCCCGTACCACGGGTGGAGCTACGCGGGCGACGGGAGTCTGGTGGGCGTGCCGCGCTACAAGGACGCGTACCGGGAGGAGCTGGACAAGTCGCAATGGGGCCTCGTTGAAGTCGCGCAGATGGAGAACTACAAGGGCAGCATCTGGGCCACGTGGGACTCCAAGGCGCCCACTTTCCTAGAGTACATGGGCGATTACACGTACTTTCTCGACGGGCTGCTGGACCACCGCTCCGGCCGCGAGGGCGGGTCAATCGCCGTGCCCGGCATTCAGAAGTGGACCCTCCCGTGCAACTGGAAGTTCGCGGCCGAGAACTTCCAGGGCGACATGTACCACAACACGAGCCACCTATCCGTAGAGCTTGTGGGGATCGGCCCCGGCGGCCCTGGCCAGTCTCGCCAGGGAGGCGGCAACCGAGGGAGACGGGGCTTGACGAGCGGGATCACGTCGTTCCCTGACCTTGGTCACGGCGGGCGCGGCACGCCTCCGGCAATCGAGGAAGGCTACCCGTTCCCGGCCTTTGTGAACCCTTCAGGCCCGCTGGACAAGCCGAAGATCGTCCAGGAGTACTTCGAGCACCTCTACGAAGAGCGGAAGGAGAACGTTAAAGGAAAGCGGGTCACGTGGGTGGGAGGAAACGTGTTCCCCAACACCTCGTTCCACGCCATGTTCCCGCGCACCTTCGCGGTGTGGCACCCGGGCGGGAGCGCCGACCGGTGCGAGGGGTGGCGGTGGCTATTCGTAGACGCGGACGCGCCGAAAGAGGTGGTGGACCTGGCCAGGCATCACTTCATCCGCTACTCCGGCCCCGCCGGCCTAACCGAGCAGGACGACATGGAGAACTGGAACTACGCTCACGCGTCCAGCCGTGGCACCATCGCGCGGCGCTACCCGTACAACTACACCCAGGGACTAGGCCACGCAGCACCCGCGGCGGACCTGGCGGGCGCGGTGGTCAGCGACTATACCGTCAGCGAGGAGAACGCCCGGACCCTCTATCGAAAATGGGCGCAGATGATGAAACGCGAGACTTAGTGTATACTGCGGCCTCGGCGCGGACCCACAAGTTTGGCAGGCGGCAAATCTGCAGGTTGGAGGGATAGCATGACAGAAGTGAGGCACGAAGGAGTAGCCCGGGGGTTGACCCTGGAGCAGCCAGTGCTCAAGGGGCCAGAGATGAACCTGGAGCACCTGCTCCTGTCCCGGGAGATCGAGGAGTTCTACTACCGGGAGGCGCTGCTGTACGACGAGCGGCACTACTACGAGTGGTTGGACCTGTTCACCGACGACGTGCGCTACTACATGCCCATCCGGCGGAACGTGCGGTTTGGGGAGCAGGCGGAGCGGGAGGAGACGCGGGAGCAGCAGGACATCAGCTGGATGGACGAGGGGAAGACGACGCTGACGCAGCGTATCCAGCAGATCATGACGGGGATTCACTGGGCGGAGGAGCCGCTATCGCGGATCAACCACTACGTGACGAACGTCCTGATCATCGACAAGCGAGAGAACAACACGGAGCTGACGGTGAGGAGCCACTTCCTAACGTACCGGAACCGGGTGGAGACGGAGACGGACTACTTTGCGGGGCGGCGTAAGGACACGCTCCGGAAGGTGGACGGGGAGTGGAAGGTCTCTCGGCGCAAGGTGATTCTGGAGCAGAACGTGCTCCTGGCGAAGAACCTGACGCTGTTGTTCTAGAAGTAGCGAGTCCCGAGGGAGACGCATACCACAGGAGGAGAGGCAGGACATGACACAACAACAGCCACCGCAAGGGCAAGAGCCGTCACCCGCGACGGCGCGACCCCGCCGACTCGTGAACCTACGGGAGTTTCCCATCGGACAGAAGATCTGGGTCCGTCCAGAGCGCAAGGCTGAAGTCACCGCGAATAATCAAAGCGGCATTTGGATCAATGTGAAGTTTCTGGAGGTGCCCGATGACGAGTCGTTGGTGGGGACGGACGACCTCGTCTTTGTCGACGACGTGATGGATACCGTAGACGAGTAAACAGCTCAAGAGGGGCGGAGGAAACTTCCTCCGCCCCTTCGTTTGCTAGCCTCGCACTTGGTCCGCCAGAGGATCACCCCTCCGCTTCGCGGCGCCTATAATCGTCGCGACGGCAACCCCCCTGCCAGAGTCTGCTAGCGCGGTGAGTCAGGCCGGCCTGTCGGGACATAATCCGCTCATCTTTCGACAAGCTCTCCGACTTCGTCAGGAGTCTCCCCGACCTGTCGGGGGACAGGACGAGCGGATTTTCCCCGTTCGTGGTGAGCCCTTCGACTTCGCTCAGAGCCTGCCCTGAGCCTGCCGAAGGGACAGGCCTGTCGAACCATGAACGGTCCGAAGGACTCCGGACTCCTTCGGAGGGCTGTGCAACTCTCCCCGCATTTATTGAACGAATTAGTGACTCAGCCCGCTAGCGCGCGCGCTCCGTCTCTAGGGGCGTAACCGACCCCCGAAACTCCACGTGCGCCATCTTCTCGAGAATTTGAACGGCTGAGTAGTATTGCAGCCCGCCCCAGCCTTGGGCCTGGCCACGCTTGAGCACGTCGGAGGCGGCTGCCCCGGTCCCCGCGATGCCGCCCACTTCACGCGCCAGCTCCACGGCAAGCTCCACGTCCTTGGAAACGATGTCCAGCGTGTTGACGGCCGTCCCAGGCTCCCCGAAGTCCCGGTCGAACACGCTGGCCCAGGACCGTTCGTTGAACACATCCCCTCGCGTGGTCGCGTTGATGAAGCTGGCGATGAAGGCGGTGTCGGCGCCCGCGTTCGCGGCGATGGTCAACGCCTCGGCCGTCGTGATGAAGCTCGTGAAACCCACGTACTGGCGCACCAGCTTCGCCACTTGCCCCTGGCCTGCTTCACCGACGTAGTAAACGTGGTCTGAGATGGTCTCGAACAGGGGGCGGCACCGCTCAAAGGCCTCTTTGTCACCCCCAACCGTGGCGTAGACACCAGCCTGGGTGACCGGCGAGTCCAAGGCGTGGGCTCCAACCGCCTCACACGCCTCGGCTATGCGCCGTGCCAGCTTCCGGCTGCTGGTGCTCATGTCCACGTAGACCTTCCCCTGCTTCATCTCGCGGAGCAGTCCATCCTTCTCGTCGAACACCACGTGTTCCACCACTGTTGGGCTGGGCAGGGATGAGAAAATGACCTCGCTGGCCTTCGCCACGGCCGCCGGCCCCTTGGCCCACTTCGCTCCCTTTTCGCGCAGGTTCGTGGTGGCCTCCTCCCGGATGTCGAAGACGTGCAGGTCGTGTCCAGCGTTGATGAGCTTCAACGCAAACCTGTTGCCGATGTTACCGGTGCCAATAAAGCCAAGCTGCATAGCACACCTCCTCTCGTGACCTATTTGTTGGCCGCGCCATGGTCAGCAGACCACAGCATATTCCAGGTTGCCCCCCTCCAAGGCAGGTACGATAGCACCCCCCTGGCGCGTGTCAATTTACGGAGAAGGCCACCGCGAGGGGCCGGGGCTACTTTACCCTTCCGACGCGGTGCCAGTGGTCTGGAGACCGGAGGCCTCCCACGCGCTGATGCCGCCTACCAGGTCTACGACGTCGGTGAAGCCGGACCGTTCCAGGAGGCTGGCGGCGATGGAGGAACGGTAACCGCCAGCGCAGTAGGCGACTACCCGCTGCTGCCGGGGTAACTCGTCAAGGCGACGGTGCAGATGCGTCAAAGGAATGTTCACGCTTCCCGGGACGTGCCCCTCAACCCACTCTTGCTCCGCGCGGACGTCGAGCAACGCGGGTGGTGTTGGCGAGGCTAGCTGTTCCGCCAGGGTCGCGGCGGTAATGCGCTCGGTACACGAGAGCAGCTCAGGGTCGGCAGACGCCAGTGCCCCTAAACCCCCGTCCAGGTAGCCGGCCACGTGGTCGAAGCCGATGCGGCCCAGGCGCAGGGCTGCTTCGGCCTCCCGGCCAGGCTCGGCGACGATAACGATGGGCCTTTCACTGTCCAGCACGGCTCCGGCCCATGGGGCGAAGCTACCACCCAGTCCAATGTTCACGGCGCCGCGTAGATGAGCCCCCTCGAAGTCAGCCGCCTCCCGAACGTCCACCACTTCGGCCCCTTCGTCCTGCAAACGCGAGACCTCCGCAGGCGATAGGGGCGTCGCGCCGTGAGTGAGCGACTGCTCCAGGGTCTGCCGTTCCTTTCGGTTGAGCATCGCGTCGTAGCTGAAATAGTCCGGCGCCTCTAGCTGGTCGGTGGTGACGGTCTGGATGAATCGCGCTCTGCTCATGGGCTGGAGCGCTGAGTTGTACTGCCGCTGGACGCCGATGGTGGAGACCGTATCCGTGCTCAGGTGCTTGCCGCACAGCGAGCCGGCGCCGTGGGCGGGGTAGACCAAGGTCTCATCGGGCAACGTGAGCAGCTCCTGGTGAAGGGAGTCGTAGAGCTGAGAGGCCAGATCATAGGCTGAGGCGCCGAAGGACGCCGCGAGATCGGGCCGGCCCACGTCTCCGATAAAGAGCGTATCCCCCGTGAGCACGGCGTGGGGCCTGCTATTGCTGTGGCTGAGGTCGTAGACCAGGATGGAGATGGCCTCGGGCGTGTGCCCAGGCGTCTCCAACACCCGTAGCCTGACACCTCCAAGCTCCAGCGCGTCGCCGTCCTTCATAGGCGTGAACGGATACTCCGCCTCAGCCACCGCGCCGAGGTATATGTCCGCCCCAACCCGGTCACGCAGCTCCAGGTGCCCCGCGATGAAGTCCGCGTGGAAGTGGGTCAGGAAGACGTGACGGACCAGCAGGCCCTCCTGGCGAGCGTCCTCTAGGTACTGGTCAACGTCGCGCTGGGGGTCGACCACCACGGCCGTACCGGCCTGCGAGTCACCGATGAGGTAGGAAGCGTGGGCCAGACAACTTAGGTAGTACTGACGAAAAAACATGCGTTCCTTCTCGGGTACAGCGGCGATTGGCGGTTGGTTTCGTAAAAGTGCGCTAGTATGATCGGTCATGGTGAGCCTGTCGAACCATGAGCCGCCCGCCCTTCGACAAGCTCAGGACGAGCGGGGGGAAATCGGCGCTCCTAGCGTACGCTGAGTTTTGGAACCAGGTACTAGTGGCTCCCGATAGCGCTTGAGTCAGGCTAGCCTACTATGCGCGCCGTCGCAACACTCTCCAGAATGGGAGGAGCGGGGGCCACGGACTGCCGGGCATGTCGCTCGTTCCGCCGCCGGACATCGCTGTAATCGTTGTGCAGGGAGAGGGCCTTTGCTATAGTGGGCGCTCGACGCCTGTGCGCTCGCAATCCTGTGTCCCGCAATGAAGTAGAAGGTTGGCATGGTTGACCACGACGTGCTGATTGTTGGCGCTGGGCTCGCCGGGATGCGCGCCGCCATCGCCGCACACCGTGCCGGCGCCGACGTGGCGATGCTCAGCAAGGTCCACCCTGTTAGAAGCCACTCCAACGCCGCCCAGGGCGGCATCAACGCGGCGCTGCGCGGCGTCGAAGACTCCGTGGACTCCCACATCTTCGACACGGTCAAGGGCAGCGACTACCTTGGCGACCAGGACGCCATCGAGCTCATGTGCAAGGAGGCCCCGGCGGAGATCATCGCCTTGGAGCATATGGGCGTCATCTTCAACCGCGATCAGGAGGGCCGGCTGGGCACTCGGGCCTTTGGCGGCGCCAGCTACGCACGCACCTTCTTCGTCGCCGACATCACCGGCCAGGCGATCCTCCACGTCATGTACGAGCAGATCATGAAGTCGGGCGTCCGCTCCTACGAGGAGTGGTTCGTCACCGACCTCATCGTGGAGGACGGCGTCTGCAGAGGCGTGATCGCCATCGAGATGCTGACCGGACAGATGCGGGCCATCACCGCCAAGGCCACCGTGCTGGCTTCCGGCGGCATGGGGCGTGTCTACGAGCCCACGACCAATGCCCTCATCTGCACCGGCGATGGCATGGCGCAGGCCTATAGGGCCGGCGTCACCCTCATGGACATGGAGATGGTCCAGTACCACCCCACCACGCTCAAGGGGAACGGGGTGCTGCTTACCGAGGCCGCGCGCGGTGAGGGGGCCTACCTCCTGAACTCCAAGGGCGAACGCTTCATGGATGGCTACGCGCCCAAGATGAGGGAATTGGCCTCCCGGGACGTGGTCTCCCGGGCCGAGATGATGGAGATCGAGGAGGGCAGGGGAGCCGACGGGTGCGTGCTGCTGGACCTGCGCCACCTGGGCCGGGAGCTGATCCAGACCCGCCTCAAGTACATCCAAGAGGTGGCTTTGGACTTTGCCAACGTGGACCTGATGAAGGAGCCGGTGCCAATCCGGCCTGGCCAGCACTACGTGATGGGTGGTATCAAGACGGACCTGGACGGCCGGACATGGGACGTGTCGGGAGCGCAACGGTGGAAGGGCGTGCCAGGCCTTTTCGCGGCCGGCGAGGTGGCGTGTGTTAGCGTGCACGGCGGCAACCGCCTGGGTGCCAACTCCTTGCTGGAAACGGTGATCTTCGGCAAGTTTGCTGGCGAAGTGGCCACCGCCTACGCCCAGGAACAGCCAGACGGTGAGGTATCGTCTGCCCACCTCAGCGACGCGGAGCGCCGGCTGAAGGCCCTTCTAGACCGCCCGGACAACGGCGACCTGACCGCGAAGGTCCGCCTAGAGATGGGCGACGTCATGAATGAGCACCTGGCGGTGTTCCGCACCGAAGAGGGGATGCAGGCCGCCTTGAAGAAAATCAACGAGCTGAAGGAGCGGTACCAGAGACTACCGGTGCGCCACAAGGGCCAGGTGTACAACACCGACCTCCTCTTCCATCTGGAGCTGGGATACATGCTGGAGGTGGCGGATACCATCGCCATCAGCAGCCTCGCCCGCAAGGAGAGCCGCGGCGCCCACTTCCGGCGCGACATGCCCGATCGCAACGACGCCGAGTGGCTCAGGCATACCATGGTGAGTGAGTCCGAGGGCGAGCCGGTTGTGGACTACCTGCCGGTTACCGTCACCCGGTGGGAGCCGCAAGCCCGCGTGTACTAGCGGCACTGAAAGACCGTTCATCCTTCGATAGGCTCAAGACGAACGGTCCAGGCAGAGTAGAGGTACTATTCAACCGTTCGTGGTGAGCGTATCGAGCCACGATACGCCACCTTGGCCGGACGCCGATGGAGGAGACGCGGATGCAAGCAACCCTGCGCGTGCGACGCTACGACCCGGAAGCGGAACGCCCCGCCCCGTACCAGCAGGAGTACGAGCTGGAGGTCCCGGAGCATTTCACCGTCCTCGACTCGCTGATCAAGGTGCGCGAGGAGGTGGACCCCAGCCTGTCGCTCCGATGCTCCTGCCGGGCTGCCATCTGCGGCTCGTGTGCCATGCGGGTCAACGGCCAGGCGCGGCTGGCCTGCAAGACCAAGATGGTCTCGTTGGCGCCCCACGGAGAGCCGGTGACGGTAGAGCCCATGGGTAACCATCGGATCGTAAAGGACCTGGTGGTGGACTCGAGCACCTTTTGGAACAAGGTCCGGGCGGTGCAGCCTTACCTGCGCCCCGAAGGCCCAGAGCCGGAGGAGGAGTACATCGCCCCCAACGAGGCGATGGAAGAACTGACCGACGTGATGGGCTGCATCATGTGCGGCGCCTGTGTTTCCGACTGCACGGCCCTGGAGGTGGACGCCAACTTTCTGGGCCCAGCGGCGCTGGCCAAGGCGTACCGCTTCGTGGGCGACCCCCGCGACAACGCCGACCACGACCGCCTCAGCAGCCTGAACGAGTACGCCGGGGTCTGGGACTGCACCCGCTGCTACATGTGCGTTGAGGTCTGCCCGAAGGGCGTGGACCCCATGGGCCGGATCATGGCGCTGCGAGAAGAGGTGATGCGCGCCGGCATCACGAATACACCTGGCGCCCGGCACGTGGCCTCCTTTGCCAAGTCGGTGTCGCACTCGGGCTGGCTGGACGAATCGAAGCTGGCCATCGACTCCTGGGGTATGTTCAACCTGCCGAAGCTGTTGGCCGCCGCGCCGTTAGGCCTTCGCGTGCTCATACGGGGTAAGTTCCCGTGGCCCGCCCCCTTTCACAAGAAGCGGCCCGGCACCGAGAACGTGCACCGTATCTTCGAGCGGTTGGAGGGAGAAAAGTAATGAAGTATGCCTTCTATCCTGGGTGCGTCTCCCGAGGGGGCACCCCCGAGCTCTACACCTCCACCATGGCCATCGCCGGCAAGATCGGCTTGGAGCTCGAAGAGATCGTCGGTGCGGCCTGCACCGGCGCCGGCATCTTGCAAGAGAAGGGCCGCAAGCTGGGCGACACCCTCAACGCCAGGACCTTCGCCATGGCCGAGCGCATGGGCCTGACCACCATCCTCAACATCTGCTCCACGTGCCAGGGCGTCATGGCCCAGGCCAACTACCGCCTGCTCAACGACCCGGCCTATATGGAGGAAGTCAACGAGGTGCTCCAGGAGGAGGGACTCGAGTATCAGGGCAGGGTGGTGATCAAGCACCTGGCCTGGGTGCTGGTGGAGGAGATAGGCCTGGACACGTTGAAGCCGCTGATAACCAATCCGTTGGCCGACCTGAAGGTAGCGCCCTTCTACGGCTGCTACATCCTGCGGCCTTCCTGGGCTTTAGGCATCGACGAAAACCCGGCCCGGGAGGAGTGCTTGGAGCAGCTCATCGAGCTATGCGGCGCGGAGCCGGTCAACTTTCCGGGACGGAACAAGTGTTGCGGCTTCCCCATCCTGTTGATCAACGAGCGTAACTCGATGGCTATGGTCGGCAATCACACCCACAGCGCCAAGGAGCACGGCGCCGATGCCATGGTCACGCCCTGTCCCTTGTGTCACCTGAACCTCGACGGCTACCAGCCCAAGGCCCAAGCGCAGAAGGGGATCAAGATCGAGATGCCTATCCTCCACCTGCCGCAGCTCTTGGGGCTGGCCATGGGCATGGGCGAGAAGGAGCTGGGGCTGCAGCGCCACATCGTCAGCACCAAGCCGGTACTGGAGAAGGCCAGCGTCCGCGCGTAGCTAGTGTGGTGAATCAGAAAAACGTTACAAATGTCATTCCGAGTCCTTCTTGGGAAGGACGAGGAATCTGGTACTAGACCCTTCACTTCGTTCAAGGTGACAGAACGGGGCTTGTGGTGAGCTCCGATTCCATATGGAGTCCGGTAAGCCGGACCTGTCGAACCTGAGCCGCCCGCCCTTCGACAAGCTCTCCGACTTTGTCGAGAGTCTCGATGAGTCCCGACTCGTCGGGACATCATCGGACAGGACGAACGGATTTGCCCCGTTCGTGGTGAGCCCTTCGACTTCGCTCAGGACAGGCCTGTCGAACCATGAACGGTCCGAAGGACTCCGGACTCCTTCGGAGGGCTCTGCAACTCTTCCCACATTTATTGAACGGATTAGTGACTCAGGACACTTGAGACGGTCAAACGACCAGCTGGCTTCGCAGAACACCCCCTCACGCTGAGGGGGTGTTCTCTTCTGGGAGTGCAGGGACGCCTGCCAAACGCTCGGTCTGTGTTTCGTAGGTTGTTGAGCAACGAGGGGTGGACTATAGTACCGCCAAGTCCCGAGACGACGAGAGGCACCATAGACCGTAAGGGAGGGGAGACCATGGCGACGCAGACTTTGACCGAAGAGGCGACCAGCAAGTACGCCCAGGCAGGGGATATCCGCATCCACTTCAACGAGGCGGGCACGGGGGACCCCGTGATCTGCATCCACGGCGGGGGCCCAGGCGCCACTGGGTGGAGCAACTACGTGGCGAACGTCGGACCGCTATCTGAGCACTTTCGGACGATCCTCATGGACATGCCGGGCTATGGCAAGTCGGACCCGGTAACGCTTACGGAGGGCAGGCTCTCCTACAACGCCAAAGCGCTCAATCATCTGTTGGACTCTTTGGGCCTGGAGAAGGCCAGCTTCATCGGAAACTCCATGGGCGGCGGTACCAGCGCCAAGTTTGCTATCGAGTATCCGGAGCGAGTGGACAAGCTCATCCTCATGGGCGCGGCGGGCGGCGGCACCAGCCTTTTCAACCCCATGCCCGTGGAGGGGATCAAGATGCTGGGGACGGTCCGTGACAACCCCACCGTCGAGACGTTCCGGGAGATGATCAGGCTGTTCGTCTACGACTCGTCCTTCGTGACCGACGAGCTATTGGAGCAGCGCGTCCAGGGCTACCTGTCGCATCCGGAGCACATCGCGGCGGCCAGGAACTCAACCGCCGCGGGCGCGGGGATGGACCTGACGGCCGACCTCCACAAGATTACGGCCAAGACGCTGGTCATCTGGGGCCGGGACGACCGGTTCGTGCCGCTGGACCACGCGCTGAAATTCATGTGGCACATCCCCAACGCCCAAGTGCACATCTTCCCCGAGTGCGGCTACTGGGCCCAGTACGAGCACGCCGAGGAGTTCAACCGGCTGGTCATCGACTTCCTATCGCACTAGGGGCGGTGAGAAGATCTGCGCCACTCTTCGACTCTGTGGACGGGGTGAACGGCACGGGCGGCGCCATGGCTATCACTTGTCCGTTCGTGCTGAGCCTGTCGAAGCGCGGACGGAAGGGATTTCAGCACTCTACTAGCACAGCTTTCAGAGAGGAGGACGGCGATGAGCATTTGGACCGACTTTATGGGGGCCGAGGTCAAGCACTACATGGCAGGCCCCTGGAAGACGAGGGCCATCGAGGCTGGCAGCGGGCCGGCCTTGGTCCTGATTCATGGCGGCGGCGGCCACGCGGAGTGCTACGCGAAGAACGTGATTCCGCTGTCGGAGCACTTCCACGTCTACGCCATCGACGCCTTGGGCCACGGCCTAAGCGCCAAGCCGATGGACATGGACGTGGACGTCAAGGTCCAGGCGGAACACGTGAAACTGTTCATGGACGCGGCGGGGATAGACAAAGCACACGTGGCGGGCGAGTCCATGGGTGGCGCCATCCTAGGATGGTTCGCCCAAATGTACCCCGAGCGCGTGCTGAAGTACGTCTCTATCTGCGGCGCGGGACTCCTCCCGCCCGAAGGGAAGAGCGAGCAGGAACGGGCGGAATTGGCCGACATGATGGTAAAGACGCGGGCTGCCCTGGAGAACCCGACCGTCGAGGGGCTGCGTCCCCGCCTGGAGTGGCTGTTCCACGACAAGAGCCAGGTGACGGACGAGGTGGTGGAGGTGCGCGCCGCGATATGGGGCGCACCGGAGTACCAGGCGTATTCCAATCGGCCTCGCGCCGGTGGTGGCGGCGGTATCGCCTCGCTCTGGGCGGAACTACCCGCCATGGGCGAGAGGATGCCCATCCTGTTCCTGTGGACCGAGAACAACCCCGGCACGCACCTCTCCACCGCCCAGCGCGCCCACGAGCTGACGCCGAACTCCAAATTCGCGGTGATCAAGGAGTGCGGGCACTGGCCCCAGTGGGAGAAGGCCGACGAGTTCAACAGCATTCTGCTGGACTTCTTGCTCAACGGCGACTGAGCTTGGCCGACCTCTCCCGTCCTGGTCGCGGTGCGCAACCCGGCCTCAGGCCCCGTTGTCGCCTTGACACGACGCGCGCCGGTGATATGTTCGGCGTCGAGCGCTCTGCTGAACGAAGTACTCCAGGAGGCACCCATATGACTACCCATAAGCTCACCAAGGAAGAGACCGACCGGTATGCGGACCTGAACGGGACCATCATCCACTACAACGAGGCAGGGGAGGGACCCACCCTCATGTGCTTTCACGGTGGCGGCCCAGGCGCCAGCGGGTGGGGCAACACCAGACACAACATCGACGTGCTCTCCCAGCACTTCCACATGATGCTGGTGGACCTGCCGGGCTTCGGCGAGTCGGAGAAGAACGCGAGGCCACCCGAAAATGAGTCCTCGGATGTGTACTTGGCACGGCTGCTTCGCGACCTCCTGGACTCCAAGGGCATCGAGAAGACCCACCTCTACTCCTCCTCGGCCAGCGGACCTCCTTCGCTACGCTTCGGTATCGATTATCCCGACCGCGTCGACAAGATCATCATGCAGTCCAGCGGCGTCGGCGGTGGACCGCTCATGTTCGGCCCGTCGCCGGCCGAGGGGATCAAGGCGCTCGGTGAGTTCGACCGCGAGCCTACCCGCGAGCGAATGGAGCGCATGATGCACCTGTTCATACCCAATGACGAGCTGTGCACCGAGGAGATGATCGAGGCCCGGTTCCAGGCGGCCATGATCCCGGGGCACCTGGAGGCACGACGCAGCGCCCGCGCTGGAGGCGGAGACATCCTTCGGGACATCTCCCGGCTCAAGGCGCCGGTGCTCGTGGTATGGGGCCATCAGGACTGGATGGTGCCGGTGGAGGGGGCCCTGACGGCGCTGGCGCGTATCCCCGACGTCCGCGTGCATATCTGGGGTGGCGGGACCGGCCACTTCGTGGAGTACGAGAAGGCCGACGAGTTCAACCGCCTGGTCATCGACTTCCTGACCCACTAGGCGGATACCCTCCCCCTCGATGGGGGAGGGTCAGGGTGGGGGTGGCGCAAAGCGCCGGACCACGCGGCGATCACCGTGGTCATGACACACTCGTCATACCGAGCCCCGATTTATCGGGGCTCGGTATCTTTCGGGGACGGTACGCTGTAGTGGGCGGTCGCTTACGTGATTTTCCCGCCGGCCCGTCCTGCGTGCCGCAACCGTTCGTGGTGAGCCTGTCGAACCACGAACCCGATGTTGGCATGCTCGCCCTTCGACAAGCTCAGGACGAACGGCTGGAGGCCACTACCTCGGCTCCCGCCATCGAGAAGCCACGGGCGATGCGGCGCTTGTCATGCTGAGCCCCCATTGATGGGACGAAGCATCTCTCGGGGGCGGTACGCTGTAGTGGGCGGTCGCTTACGTGATTTTCCTGCCCGACCCGTCCTGCGTGTCGCAACCGTTCGTGGTGAGATTGTCGAACCACGAACCCGATGTTGGCATGCTCGCCCTTCGACAAGCTCAGGACGAACGGTCGGAGGGCACTACCTCGGGTCCCGCCATCGAGAGGCCATGGGCGATACGTCGGCTTGTCGTGCCAAGTCCGCTGGGCGATAGAAGTATCTCTCAGAGCGGCCCGCCATAGCGGGCGATCGCTTACGTGATTTTCCTGCCCAGCCCACCCTGTGTGCTCTGCAGTCGGCGTGAGCCTCCCCCAGTCCCCTCCTCTGCATGGGAGAGCGCTACTGCTCGGTCTGACCGAACCCGATGTCCGCCTCGTAGGCGGTGAGGAGCTCCTGGGCCAGCTCTTGGACCGGCCGGTCTAGGCTCGGTCGCGGCCCCATCGCTGGTGGGGGTGGTTCGCTAGTGGCTTCCGTCGTTGCCCGGCCCTGCGCCGCCAGCGCCTGACGCCTGTTGAAGCTGTTCCGCACGAGCTGCGCGCCCCGGCGTTCCACATGGGCCAGCACGCACCCGTACTCGAAGGCGATGCTCAGGATGTTGCAGGCGGCGTCGGCCTCCACCGGCTCGTCCTCGTCCAGCGCCTCGAAGAGCGAGCCCATGAACAGCGCTGGTTCCAGCTCGGCGCTCGCTTCCCTGGCCTCCACGACTTGGTCCTGCAGAGGCCCAGTGCAGTCGTCGATGATGGCCTGCACTTCGCCTGGATGCGTCTGCGCCAGGATGAGAGAAACCCGGTCGGGGAACTCCACGCCGAGGGCGCAGCCAAGGGCGAAGGCGCCTTCCGCGGCTTCCGTCAGCGGCCCGGTGGAGTAGGAGTGACTGCCGTGCGCGTCGTCGCGGGGCAGGCCCTCCAGGTAGAGAGCGAGGACTACGTCGGTGAGCGCCACCGGCCTACCGGACTCCCCGGTAGGCTCCAGCGGTATGAGGCGCTTGGGTGCCAGGTGCGTTACCGCGGGGCCAGCGGCTAGACCGCGGCCATGATGTTGACGAGCTCCCGAACGCCGTCAGCCGACGCGTCCAGCAGCTCCCGCTCGTGGCTGGTTAGCTCCAACTCGACGACCTTCTCCACTCCGGCCGCGCCCAGGATGACGGGAACGCCCATGAAGATGCCGTTGATGCTGTACTCCCCCTCCAGCAGCGAGGCGCAGGGGAGCTGGCGTTTCTGGTCCAGCAGGATAGCGTCGACCATCTCGGCGACGGCCGCGGCGGGCGCGTAGTAGGCGCTTCCCGACTTCAGCAGGGCGACGATCTCACCACCGCCGCCTTGCGTCCGTTTGATGATGCGGTCCAGCGTGGCATCGTCCAAAAGCTGGGAGATGGGCACGCCCCCCACGGTGGTGTAGTGGGTCAGAGGGACCATCTGGTCGCCGTGGCCGCCTAAGACGTAGGCCTGCACGTCCCGGACGGACACGCCGAGCTCGGCGGCCAGGAACGTGCGGAACCGTGCCGTGTCGAGGACGCCGGCCATGCCGATCACACGGTTCTTGGGGAACCTGCTGACGTGGTAGGCGTGCTGGACCATGGCGTCGAGGGGGTTGGAGACGACTAGCAGGATTGAGTCGGGCGAGTGAGCGATGGCGGCTTCAACCACCTCGCCGACGATCTTCATGTTCGTAAAGAGGAGGTCGTCGCGGCTCATGCCGGGCTTGCGGGCCACACCCGCGGTGACGACGACCACGTCGGAACCCGCCGTCGCCTCGTAATCGTTGGACCCGGTGATGGTGGCGTCCACCCCCAGGATAGGGCCAGACTCCTGTAGGTCCAACGCTTTGCCCTGGGGCAACCCTTCGACGACGTCCACGAGCACCACGTCCATATAGCCGCGCTCAAAGAGCCGCTGGGCCGTGGTGGCCCCCACGTTGCCCGCGCCTATCACCGTTACTTTCTTCCGCATCGGCCGTCCCCTTCTTCTGGAATTCACTGGGGGGCCGCTCGCCGCGCCCCCAGACCCCTTCGTATGGAATTTACTGGGGGTCGCTCGCCATCTGCCAAGACCTGTCGGTAGCGCCCCCAGACCCCTTCGTGTGTTACTTGGCGTTGACGTAGCGCTCCCACCGTTCATCCAGGTCGGGCGCCTGAATCGTTTCCATGAGGTAGTCGGAGTACGCTTCGCCGGTGGCCCCGGTGTCCCGCCCGGTGAGGACGACGCTGCGCTTGTACTGGCCGCAGATGTCCAGCGCCTTGTACAGCTTGGCGGCCTGATCGGGGAAGCCGATGTGCTCCATGAGCATGCCGCCGGCCCGGATTACCGAGCTGGGGTCGGCGTACTGGGCGCGCCCCTCCCTCACCATGCGTGGCGCGCTGCCGTGGATGGCCTCGAACATCGCATACTGAGCGCCGATGTTGGCGGAGCCGGCGGTGCCCACGCCGCCCTGGATCTCCGCCGCTTCGTCCGTGAGGATGTCGCCGTAGAGGTTCGGCAGCACGAGGACTTGGAATTCGTTGCGGCGCTTGGTATCGATGAGCTTCGCGGTCATGATGTCGATGTACCAGCCGTCCCACTCGATATCGGGATACTGCTGGGCTACCTCGCGGGCCACGTCGAGGAACTTGCCGTCGGTCGTCTTCACCACGTTGGCCTTGGTGACCACGGTGACCTTGTCCTTTCCGGTGCGCTTGGCGTGGGCGAAGGCAGCCTCGATGATGCGCCGCGACCCCGGCGTGGTGATGACGCGGAAGTCGATGGCCAGGTCAGCCGTGACGTTCACGCCCTGGCTACCGACGGCGTAGAGGTCCTCCGTGTTCTCCCGGAAGAACGTCCAGTCGATACCCTCCGCGGGGATGCGGACCGGCCGGACGTTCGCAAACAGGTCCAACGCCTTGCGCATGGCCACGTTGGCACTCTCGATGTTTGGCCATCCGTCGCCCTGCTCGGGCGTGTGGGTAGGGCCCTTCAAGATGACGTGACACTGCTTGATCTGCTCCATGACGTCGTCGGGGATCGGCTGGAGCTTTTCGGCCCGGTTCTCGATGGTCAGGCCCTCGATAGGCTTGAACTCTATCTTGCCGGCGTCTACCTGCTCCTTCAGCACGTACTCCAAGACCCGCTGGGCCTGGGCCGTGATGGCGGGTCCGATGCCGTCGCCGCCGATCACGCCGACGATGATGGGGGTGAGCTTGGTGAAGTCGGTCGGCTCCTGGCCGGCGTTTAGGCGCTCCACTCGGGCCAGCTGTTGCTCCAGGACGGCTGCGAACTGCTGCTGGGCTGCCTCAATGTTCGCTGTGTAGTCCGCCACGTGGGACCCCTTTCTGCCGGTGCCCCCTAAATCGGACAACGGCGCAAACGTCGGTAGTACTGGTCAATTGGAGTGATAGCGGCGCCCTCGCCGTTGAGGGATATAGGAACGAGGGCCCTCCATCCAGTTGCCGCGCCACGGCCTGATGGCCGCAGCTATTATAGACGGCTGCACTGTGCCGAACAAGGCACCGTGTGTTGGCGGGGTTTAGCGGGGACAGCTACTCGGTCTGGGGGTTCACCGGCGACTCCTCCAGGGGGACCACGTCTTCCATTACCAGGTAGCTGTGGTCCCACTGGTCGTACGGCTTCGCTTCCGCCAGCTTTGCAGCCTCCGTCTCGTTGGCGGCCTCCACGATCATCTGAAAACGGACCTCGTGACCTACGCGAAATTGCATGCCGGTTACTCCATGTCGCTCTGTTACGGCGTACCGTTACTCGATGTTCGCTGACGTCCCTCTGCAAAAGGAGACACGCTAGCCGCCTGCGCGCAGCGCCCGCATGACACGGGGCAGCTCCAGCAGCAGGTCGGTGGCGATCAGCCCGGCGTCGCCTAGCTCCGAACGCACCTGCTCGCCGGCGGACCCGTGCAGATGCACGCCCGCCACCGCCGCGTTGTAGGGCGACAACCCTTGCGCCAGCAAGGCGCCGATAACGCCGGAGAGGACGTCGCCGGTGCCGCCGGACGCTAGCGCGGGGTTGGCAAACGGGCTCAGGGTAGCCTGGCCCTCCGGCCCAGCCACCACCGTGTGCGCGCCCTTGAGGACCACCACCTGGCCCCACGCCTCCGCGGCCTGACGGGCCGCGTTCAGACGGTCCGCCTGCACCGCTGGCACCGTGCTGCGAAGCAGACGTGACAGCTCACCCGGGTGCGGCGTGAGTACCGCCGGCCCGTGGAGCCGCTCCCACCAACGCGGAGTCTCGGCCAGCGCGTTCAGGGCGTCGGCGTCGAGGACCACCGGGGTTTCCGTCGGCGGGTCCGCCAGCAAAGTAGCTTGGATGAACGCTCGGACAGCCTCGGAGTGCCCTAGACCCGGGCCCATCACGCCCGCCGTAGCGCCGGCAAGCGCCTGCCGGACCGCCCTTGCCCCCGCGGGGGCGATATGCCCTTCGGGCGTTTCGTCCAGGGGCAGGTAGGTGGCCTCCGCCATCTGGGATGCGGCCAACTGGTATACGCCACTGGGCGACGCCAGCGTAACGAGTCCTGCGCCCGCCCGGTAGGCGCCCAGGCAGGTGAGGACCGACGCCCCTACGTACTCGCGGGAGCCTGCCGCGACCAGAAGGTGTCCAAAAGTGCCCTTGTGGCTGTCCAACGGCCGGGCGGGGAGGAGCGAGGCCACCAGCGGACCGTCCGCCAACTCCAGCGAGACGTCGGTGTCCACGCCGTCCGGCAGGCCGATGCTCACGGTCTCCAGCTGGCCCACGTAGTCGGCCGCTGGAAACTGGAAGAGGCCTACCTTGGGGGCGCCCAAGGTGATGGTCAGGTCCATCCTGGGGCACGCATCGTCCACCACGCCGGTGTCGGCGTTGACTCCGGTGGGCACGTCTACCGCCACGAGCTTGAAGCCCTGGCCTGCCCTTTGCGTCTCGCAGATCTTGGTGAACAGAGCCCGCAGGGACTGGTCGAGCGGCCCGTCTTGGCCGGTCCCCAGGACCGCGTCCATCACCAGGTCGGTCAGGGGCAGGTAGTTGCTCAACGCCCACTGGTCCTGGTCGTCTTGACCCTCTACCACGCGCACTCGCCTGGTGCGGCACTCCTCGAACTTGTCTTCGCGGCGCCGTGGAGAGGTCATGTAGAGGGTGACAAGCGCGCCCCAGTCGGAGAGGTAGCGGGCGGCAACCATGCCGTCGCCCCCGTTGTTCCCCCGGCCTACCAGCACGATGACCCGTTTGCCTCGCACCCCATCCAGCAGCTGGGTGGTCCGCCGGGCGACCGAAAGTCCCGCATTCTCCATAAGCGAGTCCAAGGAGACGCCAGCATCGTCGCTGCGCTGCTCTATCCGTCGCATCTGCTCGACGGTTACGACTTTCATGGATGGCTCCCAACCACCGACGCCACGGCGAAGACCCGCGAGTGGGAGAGGCTTACCGACAGCGATTCAATGCCTAGCGACGCGGCGCGGCGCGAGGCACGGTCGTGAAGCACGATCGTGGGCTGACCACCTGGTTTGCGGACCACTTCCACCTCGCGCCAGCCCACCCCGCGCGTGCCCGTGCCCAGCGCCTTCATGACCGCTTCCTTGGCGGCAAACCGCGCCGCCAGCCGGTCCGGGCGGCCCCGACAGTAGGCCAGCTCGTCCTGGGTGTAGACGCGCTCCAGGAACCGCTTTCCCCAGCGCTCTACGGCCAGAGCGACCCGGTCAATCTCGATAACGTCAACACCTACGGCGATTTCCATGGCGCCTATGCCCCTGGTGGCAACCAACCTCCGGCGGTAGTCTCGCCCTGGATTATAGCCAGCCGAAGGGATATGGGCGAATCGCCGTGACGGCGAGAAGGCGCGAAAGCGTCCATGCAACGGTTTGATCTTTCGTAAGACAAGCTTCACTCGGGTAGGCCGTGGCCACTGCACTTTGAAATTGCCTATCACCGTCGCTCGTAAACTGATATGCCAAAGGAGCTGCTCAAACACACGTCGCATAGATGCGTCAGGCGCGGGCGCCGGTGTTATGATACGCGACGATTTCCTCGGTAAGGGGTGCTCGTGTCCGCGAAGCTCATCGATGGCAGGCTGTTGGCCGAAGAGGTGCGCTCAGAGGTCGCCGAAGGCGTCCGCGAGCTGGTTGCTACCAGCGGCGTAACGCCGGGGCTGGCCGCGCTTTTGGTGGGTGACGATCCGTCGTCTGCCGTGTACGTGCGCAACAAGGCCCGGGCGTGCCAGGAAGTAGGGATGGTCAATGAGACCTTTCATCTTGCGGCTGCCTCGCCTCAGGAGCAGATCATTGGCATGGTCCAGCACTTGAACGGCGATTCGCGCTTTCACGGGATCCTGGTCCAGCTTCCCCTTCCAGCGGACGTGGATGCGCGTGAAGTTCTTATAACCCTTGACCCCGATAAGGACGTGGATGGCCTGCACCCCCTGAACGGAGGCAGGCTGCTGGAGGGAAGACCCCGCTTTGTGCCGGCCACACCCGCGGGAGTGCAGCAGCTCCTGGTGCGGAACGGCTACGACCCGGCCGGCAAGCACGTGGTGGTGTGCGGACGCAGCGACATCGTGGGCAAGCCCTTGGCCACGCTCCTGATGCAGAAGGCGGCCAACGCCAACGCCACGGTCACCGTGTGCCACACGGGTACCGCCGACCTGGGCGCCATGACCCGTCAGGCCGACATTCTGGTGGCGGCCATGGGCCGGCCGCGCGCCATCACCGCCGATATGGTCCGCGAGGGGGCTGTGGTCATCGACGTGGGCATCAACCGGGTGGATGACCCCACCAGGAAGTCGGGCTACCGGCTGGTGGGCGACGTGGACTTCGACGCCGCGGCCGAGAAAGCCGCGGCGATCACGCCGGTCCCAGGCGGCGTGGGACCGATGACCATCGCCATGCTCCTGGTCAACACGCTCCGGGCGGCCCAGTACACGGCTGGTATGCTCCAGCGAGCATAGTGATAGAATCCCTTTAGGCGTTGTGCTCACGTGTCTGCCGGCAGTTGGGCTAAGAGGAGGCCACCATGGAAAGCTCTGAACGTCCCACGCCATCGTACCTGTGCCCCGCCTGCGGAACGTGGGTGAAGACGCACCCCATCGGCTCTCACGTCAGTAAAGAAGGCAACCAGTGCCTCTATACGGGGCCGCCCGAGCGCATAGGGCTTGGCGACCCGGACGCCACGGACCCGCAGCTCCCTCCGTCGTAAGGACACTGGCAGGGCGGGCCGTTACTCCGGCAGCGCGATCTCGATCCCGATGGGACAGTGGTCCGAACCCATCACGTCGGGCAGGATGTAGCCCGCCTTTACCTGGTCGGCGAACCCCTCGCTGACGAAGAAGTAGTCGATTCGCCAACCCACGTTGCGGTCCCGCGCCCTGGTCATTTGGTCCCACCACGTGTACTGCCCAGGCTCGTTGCTGAACATCCGAAAGGTGTCCACGTAGCCGTGGGCAACGAGCTCATCCATCCAGGCGCGCTCCTCCGGCAAGAAGCCGGAGACCTTCGAATTCTCCTTGGGACGGGCGATGTCTATCTCTTTGTGGGCGGTATTTACATCGCCGCAGATCACGACGTTCTTTCCCTCCGCCTTCAGCGTATCCAGGAACTTCAGGAACGCGTCGTAAAAGTCCATCTTGTACCGCAGCCGCTCGGGCGAGGCCTTGCCGTTGGGGAAGTAGACGTTGAGCAGCACGAAGTGCCCGTAGTCGGCAATGAGGGTGCGTCCCTCGCTGTCGAAGGCCTCGATACCGAAGCCGGGGGCCACGCTCGCAGGCTCCGTCTTGGTGTAGAGTGCGACGCCGCTGTACCCCTTGCGGACCGCCGAGGAGAAGTACGCGCGGTACTCCTCCATCTCCCGCAGCTCAGGAGGCAGCTGCTCCTCGGCGGCCTTCGTCTCCTGCAGGCATAGGATGTCGGGACGCACCTCGTGGAACCAATCGAGGAAGCCCTTCTTATGGACGGCCCGGATGCCGTTGACGTTCCACGACAGCGCTCGGACGGTGCTCATGACGCCGCTCTTCCTTCCGCCGATACTTGCGCCACCGCCCTCTGGACCGCTTTCGGGTCGCCGAGGTAGTAGTGCTTTAGCGGAGTGAGGTCATCGTCCAGCTCGTATACCAACGGAAGCCCCGTCGGGATGTTGACGCCGGCGATGTCTTGGTCGGAGACCTGGTCCAGATGCTTGACTACCGCCCTAAGGCTGTTGCCGTGGGCGGCGATGAGCACTCGCTTATCCGACTTGATGGCCGGGGCGATGGCGCCTTCCCAGTAGGGCAAAAGTCGGTCCACGGTGTCCTTCAGCGCCTCGGCCAAAGGCAGCTCATCCGCCGCGAGGTCTGCGTAGCGTGGGTCACCGCCGGAGTAGCGCTGGTCGGCGGGGTCCAGCGGAGGAGGAGGAGTATCGTAGCTCCTTCGCCACAGACGGACCTGCTCCTCGCCGTGGAGCCGGGCGGTCTCCGCCTTGTTCAACCCCTGGAGCGCTCCGTAGTGACGCTCGTTCAACCGCCACGACCGCTGCACCGGGACCCACATCAGGTCCGTCTCGTCCAAGACCAGCCATAGCGTTCTGATGGCCCGTTTCAGCACCGAGGTAAAGGCAACGTCGAAGACGAACCCGTCTCGCTTTAGCTGCTTGCCGGCCTCGACTGCTTCGGCAACGCCCGCTGGAGAGAGGTCCACGTCGACCCAACCCGTGAACCGGTTCTCTTTGTTCCAGGTGCTCTCGCCGTGCCGCAACAGGACCAGCCGGTGCATCAGGCCTCCTTCATTGGGTGGCGTCCAAAAGGCCAGGTTACCCTCGCCCGCTTTAGGGTATAAGGCTTACTCTTAAGCGGCAAGCGCGGCACTATCGGCATGCGAAGTCGTAGATCACTCCGCCACCTCCACCGTGACCTCAATCTCCACGGCGACGCCCAGCGGCAGCGACGACACGCCGACGGCGGTCCTGGCGTGACGGCCGCGCTCGTCGAACACGGCGACGAAGAGGTCCGACGCGCCGTTCGCCACCTGCGGATGGGACTCGAACTCCGGCGTCGCGTTGACCAGCACCGTGACGCGGACCACCCGTGCCACCCGCTCCAGGCCGCCCAGCGCCTCCTTCATCACCGCGATGGCGGAGAGTGCAGCCGAACGCGCGGCCTCGTAGCCTTGCTCGACGGTCAGCGTATCGCCCAGCTTGCCCACCAACGGCGCTCCGTCTGATGCGCGGGATATCTGGCCTGCTAAAAAAAGGAGGTTTCCGCTCCGCACGGAGGGCACGTAGTTGGCCACGGGCGAGGCCACGGCGGGCAAGGTGAGGCCCAAGGAGGCGAGGCGCTCTTCGGCGGTGGGCATAATGGACATGCTCCTAACGGTTGCTCCAGTGGCCTGTCAGCGCGTCGAGTTTACCCCACCCCAGGTTAGTCTTACCCACCCGCCCGCCCCGGCGGGCGTCCGCGGGCCTGCCCTCCACTGTCTTTTGGCCTGTCCTCGCTGCCGAGAAGCGGCCCGGCGGGGGCTTGCCGGCGCCCCGTGGGCTTCGGGCGACGGGGACACCGCAAGTGGGTCCAGGGCAGTGCCCTGGTGGGTGCAGGACGCGCCCTGCTACTACGGCTCGATGCGCAGGTGCAGCTCCTGGAGCTGTTCCGCTGGTACGGGGGCGGGTGTGCCGAAGAGCGGGTCTGTACCGCTTTGCGTCTTCGGAAAGGCGATGACGTCGCGAATGGACTCCGCGTGGTCGGTTAGTAGCGACATGAGCCGGTCGATGCCGGGGGCAATGCCGCCGTGAGGAGGCGCACCATACTCCAGCGCCTCCAGCAGCTGGCCGAACCGCTCCTCCAACTGCTCGTCGGTGTATCCGAGGAAGCGCATGATGCGCTCCTGCCGCTCCCGCTTGTGGATGCGGATGCTACCGCTGGCAAGCTCCATCCCGTTGCAGACCAGGTCGTAGTGCCGGGCCCGCATCCGGCCGGGCTCGCTATCAAGGAGGTCCCAGTGGCCGTCCGCCGGGGAGGTGAACAGGTGATGGGCGGGCTGCCACGTTGCTCGCTCTTCATCCCACTCGAACAGCGGGAACTCGGTGACAAACGCGAACGCCAGCAGGGATGGATCGGCCAGGCCCAGGCGCTGGCCCATTTCGTTCCGGAGCTGGGAAAGGGCCACGTTCACTACGTTGGCGGGGCCGGCGACTATGCATATCAGGTCGCCGGTCTTGGCGCCGGCGCGCTCGGCGATCGCCTTGACCTCCTCCAGCGTCAGGAACCTGGCGATGCTGGAAACGACGTGCTCCATGGCCAACTGGTCCAGCGAGGAGGCCTCCTCCGCCAGGCCGATGGTGACCAGCCCTTGGGCCCCCCGGGACTGAACGAAGGAGAGCAGCTCCTCCACCTGACGGCGGGAGTAACCGGCGCACCCTGGGGCGGCAAACCCCTTTGCGATACCTCCGCTCGCCACCGACTGACGGAGCACCTGGGCCTCCGAAGCCTCGGCGATGTCGGTGAGGTCGGCCAGCTCCAGCCCAAACCTGAGGTCGGGCTTGTCCGTGCCGTAGCGCTCCATGACGTCGTCGTACCGAAGGCGAGGAAAGGGGTGGAGCGAGCGACGGCCCGGGACCACATCCGCGACGATACCGCTGTACAGCTCCTCGATGAGCCCCAAAACATCCTCCTCGTCCACGAAGCTCATCTCCAGGTCGAGCTGTGTGTGCTCGAACTGACGGTCGCCCCGCAGGTCTTCGTCGCGAAAGCACCGGGCTATCTGGAAGTACCTCTCGAAGCCCGCCACCATCAGCAGTTGCTTCAGCTGCTGAGGCGACTGGGGAAGCGCGTAGAAGCTGCCTGCTTGGAGGCGGCTGGGTACCAGGAAGTCCCGGGCCCCCTCCGGCGTGCTCTTAATAAGGATGGGCGTTTCGATCTCCGTGAAACCGCGCGCGTCCAGGGAGTCGCGGATGTACTTCACCACCCGGTGCCGCAGGCGGATGTTCTCGTTCATGGCGGGCCTGCGCAGGTCCAGGTAGCGGTACCGCAAGCGAAGTAGCTCGTCCACCGGCGCGTCTTGGCTCACGTCAAAGGGTGGCGTCTTCGAGGGGTTCAGCACCTCGGCGTCGGTCACCAAGACCTCCACCTCGCCCGTAAGCAACTCTGGGTTCTCCGTGCCCGCGGGACGGTGCTGCACCCGTCCGGTAACCCGGACCACCCACTCGGCACGGAACTGCTCCGCCACCGCGTGGGGACCGGGTGCTTCGCCGGGGTTGAACACCACCTGGACCAGGCCGCGGGAATCGCGCAGGTCGATGAAGATAAGGCTGCCGTGGTCGCGGCGCCGGTGGACCCAGCCCGCCAGGGTTACCGATTGGCCGACGTGCTCAGCCCGCAGGTCGCCGCATGGGATGGTCGTTAGCACGGTACCTCCTGAAAGGATGCGAGGCGACGGATTGCTGGCCGCTGCGCAGCACCGATTGGATGTGCCCTTCGTGTGATTGCCGCGACGGAATCGCGTCCTAGTGGGGAGCCGGCCAGCAAGCTAAAAGCCTGGGCTACGCCCGCTTCCAAGGGTGGATGTGGAAGCCATCGTGGCTGTTCGCACGCTGGAATTCGCGGGCGGCCACGATGGTGGGACTACAGCTCGCCGTACACGTCGCTGGTCTGTCCGGCGGCCTTGCCATCGGTGGGCCGCCGGAGCAGGGCCTCGTGGAGCCGGATGATGGCCCCAGCCGCCCCCGACTGCTGTCCCTGCTCGATATCGCGGGCCAGTTCGTCAATCCCCCGCCGGGCCATCTGCACCGCCTGGCGTATGCCCAACACCATGATTGCCAGCCAGGCGAACCGAAGCGCCATGCTGAGTAGGCCGAACACGCTTGCACCTCCTCTATCGCCGCAATTCGCGCAGTGACTTTACCCTGCCGGGTTCCCTTAGACGGAGCTCACCCCGGCGCCGTCCCTCGCGGCGAATAGGAGACAGGACGGCAACTCTTACTCTACCGTAACTTGGTGACATTTCCAATTGGCGGCTAGCGTGGCGCCCCCGAAGGAGGGCCGTGGCAATCTGGCTGTGGGACCACCCGTCCTCCAGATTGCTTCGTCCCCCGATAAATCGGGGTCCTCGCAATGACATTTCGTAAGCGTATTTCAGAGACGGGACAATGACCTGCCGTCGCCGAACCTTGGACTTGCACCCATAGAGCGCCCACGAAGCGGGCTCTATAATGGAGTTGATAGCTTGTCTAAGCGCGATTGATAAAAACTATCAGAACGGGAGGCCCGAGCCGTGGAGCTAGGCCAGCTAGAGGCGTTTCTAGAGGTTGTCAGGCACCACAGGTTCAGCCGCGCGGCGCAGGAGCTAGGCGTGACGCAGCCATCGCTGAGCGCGCGGATCCTGGTCTTGGAGCGAGAGCTGGGTGAGCCGCTGTTCCACCGTCTGGGCCGAGGTGTTCGGCTGACCGACGCTGGACGGGCCTTCATGCCCTATATTCAGCGCTCCTTGGACACGCTCCGTAACGCCCGCGAGGCCCTGGAAGCGACCCGCTCCGCCTCCTTGGGCAAGCTGTACATCGGCGCGGCGCGGGCTATCTCCGCCTACGTGCTGCCTGGCATACTGGAGACGTTCCACGCGCGCTATCCCGGTATCGACCTGGCCACCAAAACGGGACGCTCATCGCAGGTGCTGGAGATGCTGCTGTCAGAGGAGATCCAGGTCGGCGTGGCCCGGGCCCTGGTCCATCCCCAGGTGGTGACCACGCACCTGTACGACGAGCAGGTGGTGCTGGTGACGCACCCGGAGCACGCCTTTGCCCGGACCGGCGAGGCTAGCATCTATGAGGTGGCCTCGGAGCCGCTGATCCTGTACGACAAGGAGTCGACCTACTTCGTGCTCATCGACCGGGTATGCCGTGAGGCGGGTATCGTCCCGAACGTCCAGATGGACCTGGGCAGCATCGAAGCCACCAAGCGGATGATCGAGCGCGGCTTGGGCATCAGCTTTCTGCCTCGCAACTCGCTCCATCGCGAGGTGGCGATGGGCACGCTGGCTCACGTCGAGCTGCGGGAAGGACACCAGGTCACGCTGCCAACGGCGGTCATGGTCAGGCGGGCCAGCACCCATGGGACCATCGTGACCGCCTTTCTTGACCTGCTTCACGAACTGTACCCTGACGAGAGCGCGATGGCCCCGCTGACCTAATCCATGGTGGACTTGTGCTTGTCAAGCCCTTTCCTCCGAGGCACTGGCGTGGTATACAAGAAACAGTACCCGCTCATATTCGAGAGCATCGGTTGAACGTTTCATCTAAAGAACAACCCCACCGAGAGGTCGTGCTCACCATTGAGCTTGCGCCGGAAGAGGTAGAGCCCTACCTGGACCGGGCCTACCGCGGGGTAGTGCAGCGGGCCAACATTCCAGGCTTTCGCAAAGGCAAGGCGCCTCGGCGTATCGTCGAACAGTTGTACGGGCGAGAGTACCTCCTCAACGAAGCAATGGACTTTATGCTCCCGGAGGTGACCGGAAAGGCAGTGGACGAAGCTGGGCTGGACCTGGGTGGGATGCCGTCGATCAGCTTGGAGCAGCTTGACCCCGTCACGGTGACCGCCACCGTGCCCTTGACTCCCGCGGTGGACCTGGGCAGCTACCTTGATGTGCGCGTGCCCAAGGAGCAGGTGCGGATTACCAAGGAGCGGGTCGACGAGGAGTTGGAACGGCTTCGGATGGAGACCGCGCCATGGGTGCCCGTGGAACTGCCGGTCGAGCTAGACGACTTAATCAACGTTACGGTCCAAGGCTGGGCCGATGATGCGGAAATCATCAACCAGGAACAGGCGGACTTCGTCGCGCGCCGGGAGCAAAGAGTGCCCGCACCTGGATTCTCGGAGGCCCTCGTCGGGATGAAGGAGTTCGACACCCGCGAGTTCACTCTCGACGTACCCGAAGACGCCGAATACCCGGAGGTCGCGGGCAAGCAGTGCCGGTTCGTCGTCACGCTTCACAACGTCAAGCGCCGCAGGCCCGCTCGGCTGGACGATGAGTTCGCCAAAGGCGTCGGACCCGGCTACGACTCGCTGGCCGAGCTGACCGAGAAGACGAAAGAGGAGCTAAGCCAGCAGCAGGAGATGATGGCCACCACCAAACACCAGAACGATACCCTCCAAAAAGTGCTGGATGGGACCACCATAGACCTGTCACCCCTCATCGTCGACCATGAGACCGAGCACGTGCTCCACGATTACGAAGAGGCGCTTCGAACGGGCCGCATGAGCGCGGAACAGTATCGTCAGTACCTCATGTGGGCGGGCAAGAGCGCCGAGGAGGTCCGCGAAGAGTCGCGTGCGGAAGCGGAAGTACGCATCAAGCGTTCGCTCATCTTGGAGAAGGTGACCGATGATCAGGGCTTGGAGATGTCGGACGAGGAGTTGACTGCCGAGATCGAAGCGCTTGCCAGTGGGGCCAACACCGATGCGGAGACCGTTCGTCAACAGCTAGAGAAGGAAAGCCAGCTGGAATCGCTGCGCCGAATGCTGCTGAACCGGAAGGCGATAGACTTCCTATCGAGCAATGCGTCAGCGGATAGCGAACCCAAGAAGAAGGCGCCTGCCGCAGCGCGGAGGCGAAGCAGTAAGACGCGGCCGGCCGCTAGCGCTGCCAAGGCCAACCAGCAAAGCAACGAAGAAGGAGCGTAGCATGATGGACCCCGTGGACCGAGCAATGAACATCATCCCCATGGTCATCGAAAGCGGTGCTCGGGGTGAGCGAGCTTTCGATATTTACTCCCTCCTGTTGAAGGAGCGGATCGTTTTCTTGGGGACGCCCATCAACGACCAGGTAGCTAATCTGATAATCGCCCAGCTCCTGTACCTGGACCGGGAGGACCCAGACAAGGACGTTAGCCTGTATATCAATAGCCCAGGCGGTATCATTAGCTCTGGCCTGGCCATCTACGATACCATCCAGCTTGTTCGGCCCGACATCTCGACTATCTGCGTGGGTATGGCCGCCAGCATGGGTACGGTACTGCTGTGTGGCGGCGCCAAGGGCAAACGGTACAGCCTGCCCAACGCCACCATTCATATGCACCAGGCCATGGGAGGCGCTCAGGGCCAGGCGGCTGATATCGAGATCGCTGCCCGAGAGATCCTGCGGATGCAGGACAAGATCCGTACGGTACTGGCGAAACACACCGATCAGCCGTACGATAAGATTGCTCGGGACACCGACCGTGACTTTTACATGAGCGCGGAGCAGGCCAAAGAGTACGGTGTGGTGGACGAGGTGTTGGGCGCACCGGTGGCGATACCGGCCGGCACCTCGGAATCAAGCGACTAGAGGCGGGCGCACCCAATGCCAAACGGTAGCGGTCCCACGGGAGGAAGCGAACACGCCTGCTCCTTTTGTGGAAAGCCCCAGCCCCAGGTCAAACGGTTGATCGCCGGACCCGGGCGCGTGTTCATCTGCGACGAGTGCGTTCGGCTGTGCCTACAGATCATCGCCGAAGAGGATACACCGTCATCGGCACCTCCCCCGGCCACTAGCAAGAACCTCGCACCCAAAGAGATCGCCAACCGCCTTGACGAGTACGTCGTAGGCCAGCAGCACGCCAAGCGCGTGCTGAGCGTGGCGGTGTACAACCACTACAAACGCACGTGGTCCAACGCGGTCTCCAAAGACGTGGAGATACAGAAGACCAACATCTTGCTGGTGGGGCCCACGGGCTCCGGCAAGACCCTTTTAGCGCAGACCCTGGCGCGTATTTTGGACGTCCCGTTCGCCATCGCCGACGCCACAGCCCTCACCGAGGCTGGCTACGTGGGCGAGGACGTTGAAAACATCCTGTTGCGCCTCATCCAAGCGGCCGACTACGACATCGCCCGCGCCGAATCCGGCATCATCTATATCGACGAGATCGACAAGCTCTCCCGGAAGGGGGCCAACCCGTCCATCACCCGTGACGTGTCTGGCGAGGGCGTCCAGCAGGCGCTCTTAAAGATTATCGAAGGGTGCGTGGCCAACGTTCCTCCGCAGGGTGGGCGCAAGCACCCGCAGCAAGAATTTCTGCAGATCAAAACGGACAACATCCTTTTCGTTTGCGGCGGCACCTTTGAGGGGATCGAAGAGATCATCGCCTCCCGCGTGGCTTCGAGCCGTCAGCGCATCGGCTTTCGCTCCGGAGGCGCCGCCATGACCGACGACGAAGTGCGTGGCAACGTCGCCCCGGAAGACCTTCTGATGTACGGCTTCATCCCCGAGTTCATCGGCCGGCTGCCGGTGGTCACGAGCCTGAATGGGCTCGATAAGCAGGACATGCTCCGGGTGCTCACCGAGCCCAAGAACGCGGTCGTCAAACAGTACCAGCACCTCTTTTCGCTGGACGGCGTGGAGCTGACCTTTACCGCGCCGGCACTGGAGGCGGCCGCGGACCACGCCATGAAACGCATGGCCGGGGCCAGGGGGTTGAGGTCCATTATCGAGGAGACGCTGCTGGACGTAATGTTCGAGCTGCCTTCGCTTCCGGCAGTTGAACGGTGCATCATCGACGGCGACGGGAAGGGTCAACTGGCCCAGCCGCGACTGCTTAGCGCTTCGGGCGACATGATAGAAGCGCCCGTCCGTCAGGCCAAAAGCGCATAGCGCCCTCTCATTATTTAAGATTCAAAAGATTCGCCACGGCCCTGGGGGTTCCACCCCACCCCAAGGTTGATTTTACCCACCCGCCCACCCCAGACGGCGCCTTGCAATGGCAGGCCGTTTCAATCCCGTGGCTACGTCGTCTGGCGCATGATGCCGTAGAGGTGCCAGACGAGCTTGTTGAGCTCCCGACCCAGCTCGATGACGCCGACCGGACGCGTTGGGGTCACGTGCTGAAACAGCGAGAACTCGGTGTACCGCTCCACTCGCTGGTCGCCCAAGGCCGCGGCCAGCCTCCGCGACTCCTCCGGCGGCACCGCGTCGTCTCCACGGTCGTGCATAATCAGCACCGGCGCCACGATCTCGTCCAGGTACCGCTCCGGAGACACCTCCGCCATCTTCGCCAGCAGCTCCGCTGGAAACGCCGCGACCGCCGACTCCACCTCCTCGACCGTCCCTCCCGCGAGGATCCGGTAAACGGCGTAGCCCTCGGCCGATAGGTCCGCGGGACTCAAACCCTCCCCCTGGGCCAAGGCCAGTTCGACCTGGGCCGCCTCCGGCTCGGACGCCAGGGATTCCAGCAGGAGCTTGGTGGTGACCTCCCGTGTGAGATTGCCCGGGGCCCACTCGTTGCGCTCGTCGCCCGAGAACCGCGTCCCGGTGCCGATGGCCCTGGCCAGGTCCTCGAGGCGGAAGTACGGACCGAAGGCGTTCACGAAGGCGATCTCGCCGCGCACTTCCTCCTGGGCGGCGGCCATGAGCACGAAGGAGGCGCCCACGCACAGTCCGGCCATCCCCACGCGCGCTTCGTCAACCATGGGCTGCGCCTGGAGGAACTGAAAGGCCGCTACCAGGTTTTGGATGTCCGGCGAGTGGAGCCTCCGATCGAGCATCTCCGGCGACCAGTACATCAGGGTCACCATCCCGGCCCGCGCCAGGGCATTGCCCAGGTTCACCACCCTTGAGTCGTCGGGACCGGCAGGCGCCACGCCGAGAAAGAAGAGCGTGGCCGTGTAGGGACCGTCGCCCGGCGGCCGGTACAGGTCCGCCTCGCGCAGGCCCTCGGGCGTGGGCACCTGGATACGCTCTCGGATGGGCTCTGGCTGGAACCAGGCCAGCGATGGGACGGCGGGCACTACCTGGCTGATGAAGAACGCCGTCTTGACCATGGCCCGGCCCTGGGGCGCCAGCGTCAGGAATCCCACTCCCGCCACGAACAGAACGAGAAGCAGGATGCAGACCCGACCCAGCCATCGGCGGATGGTGCGCATGACCTCTAGCTCGCTGCCAGGCTGGCGTGACCCACTGCCGCGAGAGCCAACCTGCCGTGAGCTATCTTAGTGCGCTCCGACCATGGCCTCAACCCGCGTCGTCAGGTCACGGGACGACGCGGGTTGTCCCTGAGCGTCCACCAGCCGGCCTGCGTCGATACGCAGCTCGTTCTTGGCGAAGGCCTTCAGGCTCTCCAAGAGCAGCACGGGCTCGCGCCGAAGGCCCTCTTGGCGGATGGCTTGAAAGAGGGGGTCTTCCTCGCCATGCCGTTCCCGCAGCGCCGCCGATGATTCCTCGCCCACCTGGGCCCACAACGGGTCGAAGCGTGGTCCGCGAAGGGGAAATCGGGTGTAGGCGATGGGCGGCCCCTCATCCACCGCTTCTATCACCAGGAAGACCATGACGCCGGTCTCATGGGCGCGCTGGTCGATGAGCTCCCAGTTTACCGATTGCCATAGGCCCTTCGGACCGTCGGGCAGGGCAGGGTGCATGTTGATGAAGGTGCCAGCCTGGCAGAGGACGGGGCTGAGGATCAGGAGGTACCCGGCGAGGACGCAAAGGTCGGGCGAGTAGGGCGCGAGGAGGCTCACCACGTGGGCGTCGTACTCGGCACGATGCGCGCCGAAGTCGCCCTCATGCGCGCGGCGAAACTTACGGGATGAGTACGTTAGCAGGGGGATATCCCGCGACTCCACCAGGTCGAAGAACCGGTCGCTGCCCTCACCTTCGCCGCGCTCCCAGTTGCTGAACACGAACTGCAGGCGGGCGTCCAACTCCCCGGAGTCGATGGCTTGGAGGGCTCGCTCCAGCATGCTGCGGGAGCCCTGGCCCCGTCCAGTGGAAAACCACCCGAGCTGAAGGGTCATCGCCGAAATAGCTTGAGGCCGCGGAGCTTGTTGATGGTGGAGTGTAGGTGCACCAACGGGCTGGAGCGATGCTCCACCAGGTGCGCTTCGGCGAGCGCCGCTTTGAAGCCGGCCGCGGTGCCGTCGAAGTCCGGTAACTCGGTGTACGACTGGCCGAGCTCGCCCAGCGTGTGGGCGTCGCTGACCGAGGTGACCAGCAGGTTATGGTCGACGGCCAGCCGGTGGGCCTTGGCGTTGTCCCACCCTAGCGTGGTCCTGGCGTTGAAGGCTTCGACCATATCGATGTAGGGAAGCAGCTCGTAGATATGGCGGCTGCTCAGCGGCGAGCGGCCCAGGCGGTCGAAGGGGTGTGGGAGGGAAACGAGGCCCTCCTGGTCCTTGATGCGCCGGACCGTCTCCAACGGCGTCAGCCCCGGCGGGACCTCCTCCGACAGAAAGAGGCCGGTGATCTCGCCATGGGTGCTCTTTATCTCCTCCGCCAGGATCACCGGGAAGGGAGCGAGGGCCTTGACCGTCTGGGCGCCTTTGAGGCTGTTATGGTCCGTGACGGCGATGCAGTTGAGGCCCACCTCCTCGCACCGCAGGACCAGGTCGGCCGGATGCACGACGCAGTCGTAGGAGTAGTGCGTGTGCATGTGGAAGTCGCCCTTGAGCATCATGCGTCTTCCTCATCGTCCGGCTCCTCGATCGGCTCCTCCTCGTCGGCCTCCGACGGCTCGTGGATCATGGTCATCTGCGCGCCGAAGCTCCGCTGGAGCCGGCTGATCTTCAGCTCCGCGGCGCTGAGCAGCTCGTTGCACGTCTTGGCCAGCCGCATGCCCTGGTCGAAAAGCTGAGTGGCCTCCTCCAGCGTCAGGCCGCCGCCCTCCAGCTTCTCCACCGTCTCACGTAGCTGGGCGAACGCCTCCTCAAAGAGAGGTGTCTTTTCGTCCGGCTGCTGCTTCCTGGTGGTCATAGCCGCTTCTCGTCACCAACGTAGCGCTCGTAGGCCGTGCCTCCGGCCTGGTCCCGGAGGATGATTTACCCAGGGCGTACTGATGGCCTCATTCTAGCAGGGTCTGCGAGGCTCGCATCGATGCTTTGACAAGCTGCTCGTTCCCCATCCTGGCTTTCCAGCGTAGGAGGGAGGGTTAGCGAAGCGTTGTCATTCCGAGTCCTTCTTGGGAAGGACGAGGAATCTCGCCTTTGCATTCCGAAGGGAACGAGATTCTTCGCCCCCGATTTATCGGGGGCGAAGAATGACAAACTGGGTGAGGGTGACATAGCCTGCCCAGGACTTTTCTAGCAGGCCGGGCCAACCGCAAACGCTACTTGGACTCCTCGGGGGGTTCCACCTTTGCGTCGAACCCGCCGTCCTTCACCGTGGCCCGAAGGAGGTCGCCCGGCCGCACCTGGCCCGCCGACGTGACCGTGGCGCCGGTGGCCCGTTGCACCAGCACGGCGTAACCTCGGTCCAGCACCGCTGCTGGGCTGAGCGCGTTGAGGTACGTCTCCAGCACACGGGTCTGCTCCCGTCGATCGCCGAGCATGGCGAGAAGCGCCTGCCATCCGCCGTCCACAAGGGTGTCCACGTTCTGGCGCAAGGCTGCAACGTCGGGTAAACGGCCGCTCATCCGTTGGACTAGCGACAGCACGGCCCCGGAGTCATCGGCGAGCCGGTAGGATACCGCGGAGCGTGCCCGCTGGGCGCACGCCGCGACCTCCATGGCCAGCGCCACCGCATCCGGCGTTACCGCCTCCGCGGCAGCCGACGGCGTGGGTGCGCGGTAGTCGGCCACCAGGTCGGCGATGGTCACGTCCGTCTCGTGGCCCACGGCGCTGACCACGGGTGCGCGGCAAGAGAAGATAGCGCGGGCTACCGCCTCCGTGTTGAAGGCCCACAGGTCCTCCAAGGAGCCGCCGCCCCGGGCGACGATGAGAACGTCAATGTCGCCTTCGCCGTCCAAGGTGCGGATGGCGTCGACCACCTCAGGTGTGGCCCGCTCGCCTTGGACGCCGGTGGGGCACAGCACGATCTCCGCCAGGGGGTAGCGCCGGCCTACCACCGTACATATGTCGTGGAAGACGGCACCCTGCTCCGACGTTGCCACGCCGATCCGGTGCGGAAACTCCGGCAACGGACGCTTCCGGGACGGCTCGAAGAGCCCTTCCTCCTCCAGCGCGGCCTTCAGCCGCTCCAGCTCCAGCGCCAGCACACCCATCCCGGTAGGTTGGACCATATCCACGTACAGCTGCAAATCGCCCCGTGTCTCGTAGAAGGAGACCCGGCCGTGGACGTTGACCTCGCCGCCGTCCTCGAGCAGCTCCGCGCCGTGGTTGCCCCTGAACAGGGCGCACCGGATGGCCGCCGCGTTCCCCTCCTTGAGCGTAAAGTACGCGTGGCCGGTGGCCGAGCGGAACAGGTTGGACACCTCGCCGTTGACCCACAGGTCGCTCAGCACCGCGTCCCGGTCCAGGGTCTGCTTCACGTACTGGGCTATCTCCGAGACGGTGTAGAGCTGCATCAAATACCCTCAAATAGGTGAGAGACCCTTCCCCGACAAGCCGGGGTCAGGGTGACGTACGAGCTCGCGAGGTCATTCTGAGTCTCGATGTAATCGGGGCGAAGAATCCCTCACCCCTTTTAAACCCCTCGGCAGGACAGAGGCTTTGCACCTGTGCAGCTCTACACGCGCTCGACGTAGGCGCCGTTGCGGGTATCGACCTTCACTTTGTCGCCGGCGCTGATGAACATCGGCACGTTGACGCTGAGGCCCGTCTCCACGGTGGCGGGCTTGGTGCCGGCGGTGGCCGTGTCGCCCCGGTAGCCTGGCGGCGCCTCCGTGACCTCCAGCGTTACGGTGGTGGGCAGCTCGATGGCCACCACGGCGTCCTTCCAAAACACCAGCGACACTTCCGCCTGATCGACCAGGTAGTTCACCGCGTCGCCTACCACCGTGCCGTCCACGGGGTACTGGTCGTAGGCGGAAGTGTCCATGAAGTAGTACAGGCCGTCGTCTTCATACAGGTACTGGGATGTTCGGTTCGTCACGGGCGCCCGGGTCAGCCGCATGCCGTAGCCGGAGAAGGAGCGCTCCACCAGCTGACCGGTGATGAGGTTGCGCAGCTTCAGGTGGTAGGTGGGCGCGCGTTGCTGCATCTTCTGCTGGGAGTACTCTTCCACCTTGTGGGGCGCCCCGTCGAGCTCGACGGCAACTCCCCGGTGGAGGTCTCCAAACCCGATGACCATGGCTATCGCTCCTTGTAGGTAAGGACGGGCCGGCTTTCTCGTCGGCTCCGCCCTCGAAACGCCGAGGCAAACCCTAAGGCTCCAGGGCCTACAGCTCGATGACGTCGCGCTTGTGGGCCTTGTTCAGGATACGCGCCTCGCCGTTCTCCATGACCACCAGGTCCTCGATGCGGACGCCACCCCAGCCCGTGATGTAGATGCCCGGCTCCACGCTGAACACCATGCCATCTTCGATGACGCCGGTGGAGTTGGGCCCAACGCGAGGGAACTCGTGGACCAGCACGCCGATACCGTGGCCCAGGCTGTGCCCGAAGGTCTCGCCGTAGCCCGCGTCGTCAATCACCTTCCGGGCCAGGCCATCCGTCTCGCTGCCCGTCATGCCGGCGCGGACGGCGGCCTCGGCGGTCTCCTGGGCGTCCAGCACGATGTCGTAGACCTTGCGGAACGTCTCGTCGGCCTCGCCCAGGATGAAGGTCCGGGTCATATCGCTACAGTAGCCGTTGTACTTGGCCCCCATGTCGATGACGATGGCGTCGCCCTTTTGGATGGCGTAGTCCGACGCCCGGTGGTGAGGCCGCGCACCGTTGGGCCCCGCCGCGATGATGGTATCGAAGGAGATGCTGTCGGCGCCCAGCTCGCGCATGGCCACCTCCATCTGCCAGGCCACCTCGCGCTCCGTTATGCCGGGACGGATCCGCGCCGAGACCTGCTCCATGGCGGTGTCGGCGATGTACACGGCGTGCTCCATGATCACCAGCTCCTCCGGCTCCTTCACCGCCCGCAGCTGGTCGACCAAGGAGTTGGTAGCCACAAGCTGGGGTGCCGGGTCCAGCTCCTTGAGCGCTTCCGTGAGCGATTGGTAGGTGTTCACGGTGACGTTGGACCCCTCGAACCCGACGCGGCGGGCGGCCGAGTCAGAGACCATGGACTTGAACCAGTCCAGCGAGCCGGCGATGCGTACCACCTCGTGCTCCGGCGCCTGAATGCCTGCCTGCTCCGTGTAGCGGAAGTCGGTAGCCAGCGTGGCGCTGGAGGGGGTGATGTACAGGTAGCCCGCCGACCCGGTAAACCCGGACAGGTAAACCCTGTTCTCCGGCGAGGAGATGAAGAACGCGTCGAGGCCTTCCTCCTCCATGCGTTGGCGCAACCGTTGGATACGTTGTGTGGTGCCCATGGTTATGATGAACCCCTGTTGGCTTGAGTGACGAGATAGTCCATGGCCAGCAGATAACCGTACCAGCCCAGGCCGGTGATCTGGCCACGGACCACCGGGGCGAGGAGCGACTGGTGTCGAAACTCCTCCCGTGCGTAGATGTTGGACAGGTGGACCTCGATCACGGGCAGCTCCAACGCGGCCAGGCTATCGCGCAACGAGACGCTGGTGTGGGTGAGCCCGCCCGGATTGATGATAATGCCCGTGGCGCCATCGTGCTTCTGCTGAATGTAGTCGATGATAGCGCCCTCGCCGTTGGACTGAAAGAACTCGACCGTCATGCCCATGCGCTCGGCGTACTCCCTGACCGCCTCCTCGATCTGCTCCAAGGTCGTAACGCCGTAAATCTCCGGCTGGCGCTGGCCCAGGACGTTTAGATTGGGCCCGTTGATGACCAGGATGCTCACGATGTTGTCCGCGCCTCTCGCTTCCGTTTTGCCAGGGGATGCGCGGAAAGGTACGCCCGCTGGGTCTCGGCCTGGCTGACGTGAGTGTACACCTGGGTGGCGCTGGGTGTGGAGTGCCCCAGCAGCTCCTGGACGATGCGCAGGTCGGCGCCGCCGTCGAGCAGGTGGGTGGCGAAGCTGTGACGGAGGGTGTGCGGGTGCACGCCGTCGCGCAGGCCGGCGGACGTGGCATAGCGCCGCACCAGCTCCTGGAGCGCCCGCACCGAGAGGCGTCCGCCCCTGCGGCTGAGGAACAGCGCTTCGCCCGAGGCGCTTCCCGCCAGGGCCGTCCGCCCCACCCGCACGTAGCGTCCGATGGCGCTAGCCGCAAGCCTGCCGATGGGTACCATGCGCACCTTCTGGCCCTTGCCTAACACCCGGACGGTGCGCGTGGAAACGGCAACGTCGTCAAGGTCCATGGCGGTTATCTCACTGACCCGTAGTCCCGCACCGTAGAGTGTTTCCAGCAGCGCAATGTCCCGCAACGCAAGGACTGCCTCCTTGGCGGACTGCTGGGACGCCGTTCGGCCTCCACGGGAGGAGAGCCGGGCCGGTTCCGCCATAAGCTGGGCTGCCTCGGAAGCGGTCATAACGTCTGGCAGGAGGCGCGCAACTTTCGGAGTAAAGCGCTGCATGAGGGTAGACCGGGCCGCCCAGAGGGGTGCCTCCGGCAGCATCCCTTCCGCCACCAGATAGCGGAAGAACGACCGCAGCGCCGCCAGGCATCGTACAACGCTGCCGCGCTGATGGCCGACCTGTCCGGTGCGGCGTCCGGCCCGCACTTTGCGTCGCCCTAGCAACCAGGTGACGTAGTCGCGGACGAGGCTCCTGTATTCGTGGCTGGCCTGCGCTGGCCCGTTACGCTCCACGAAGCCACGGAGAACGGCGGCGTTCGCCCCTAGCTCCAACTGCTGCTCCCCCAAATACTCCAGAAAGAGCGCAAGGTCCGCCACGTAGTTGCGCACGGTGGTCGGTGCTAGACCGCGGCTTGCGGCTAGGTGCTGTTGGTACGCGGAGAGCAATGGATGCTTGGTACTGCCCGTCAAACCGGCTCGGCGACCTCCAGTTCGGGGATGGGGCCCCTATAGGCGCATTTGGTGCACTGGGCCCTGTCGCGGCCGGCAGCCACCAGGAGCCCATCGCACTCAGGGCAGGGAACCTCCAGCGGCCGGCGGCTAACGGTGAAGCTGCACTCCGGGTAGTTGGAGCAACCGTAGAAGGTGCGGCCCTTGCCTCGCCGCTGGACCAAATCGCCGCCACACTGCGGACACTTGGCCCCCGTTTCCTGGAGTAGGGGGCGGCTGTTTCGGCACTCGGGGAAGCCCGAGCAGGAGAGGAACGGCCCGAAGCGGCCACGCTTGATCACCATGGGCCGTTCGCACTTCTCGCACACTTCGTCGGTGGGCTCCTCCACCCGGACCCGTGGCATTTCCTGATGGGCTTTCTCTAGGGCCTGGGTAAAGGGCTCGTAGAAGTCGCGAAGCAGGGGCACCCACTCCTGTTTTCCGTTGGCCACGTCGTCCAGCCGCTCCTCCAGCTGCGCGGTGAAGTCGAGGTCCATGATGTTGGGGAAGTGTTCGAGGAGCTGGTCGTTCACCACCTGGCCAAGCCGGGTCGCGTACAGGATGCCGCGCTCCCTGGTCGCGTACTGACGGTCCACCAGCGTGCTGACGATGGGCGCGTAGGTGCTGGGCCGGCCGATGCCGCGCTCCTCCAGCCCTCGGATGAGGCTCGCCTCGGTGTAGTGCGGAGGCGGCTCGGTAAAGTGCTGATCCGCCTGGAGGCCCAGACACTCCAGCGGCTGGTCCTTTTCGACCGCCGGGAGCACGCGCTCCTGGTCATCCGACTCCTCCGTTTCCTGGTCACGCGCCTCCACGTATAGCGCTCGGAAGCCCAAGAACTTCACGACGGAGCCGGTGGCCCGGAAGACGTAGGCCTGTCCCGAGCGCCCCTTTGCCTCGACCTCAACCTGGGTGGAGTCCAGCACCGTGTCGGCCATCTGGCTCGACACCATCCGCTTCCAAATGAGGTCGTAGAGACGGAAGTGGTCGCGGGATAGGTGAGCGCGGACCGACGCTGGGTCGCGCTGCGTGCTGGTAGGGCGGATGGCCTCATGGGCCTCCTGTGCGACCTTGGACTTGGTCGTGTACCGCCGGGGCGAGGAGGGTACGTACTCCGGGCCGAACCGCGCCCTTATGTAGGAACGCGTTTCCTCCACTGCACTGGCGGCAACCTGGGGCGAGTCGGTGCGCATGTACGTGATGAGGCCCACGTTGCCTTCATTTCCTACCGGCATGCCCTCGTAGAGCTGCTGGGCCAGAGACATTGTCCTGCTGGCGGAAAGCCGGAGCTGACGCCACGCCTCCTGCTGGAGGGTGCTGGTGATGAAGGGTGCCGACGGACGACGCTTCGCCTCTCGCCGCGTCACTTGGCTGACGGCATAACCGGCGCCTTCCAGGTCACGTTGGACTCGGGCGGCCGCGTCTTGGTCCGGCAGCCCCAGGGGCTTGCGTTCCTCCGCCAATCGATGGAGCCTGGCGGTGAAGGTTAACGCGCGCGCTCCCGACGCCGGGGTAGGCTGAAGCGTGGCCTCCAAGGTCCAGTACTCCACGGGCTTAAACGCTTCGATCTCCCGGTCGCGCTCCACCACCATGCGGAGTGCCACCGACTGCACCCGGCCGGCGGAGAGGCCGCGCTGCACCTTGCGCCAGAGAAGCGGACTCAGCTGATAGCCGACCAGCCGGTCGAGGATGCGCCGGGCCTGCTGGGCGTTGACCAGCTGCATGTCGATCTCTCGATCGTGCCGGAACGCTTCCTGGATGGCCTCGCGGGTGATCTCATGGAACACCACCCGGCGCACCGGGATGTTCCGCCAGCCGGCGGCTTCCTTCAGGTGCCAGGAGATGGCCTCGCCCTCGCGGTCCGGGTCGGTGGCAAGGTAGATCGAGTCCACCCCTTGCGCAGCTTTCTTCAGGTCGCTGATGACCGTCCGTTTCCCTTTAGTAAGCACGTACTCGGGCGCGAACTCGGTATCGATTTGCACACCAAGCCGGTCTTCGGGCAGGTCTCGCACGTGGCCGCCCGATGCCTTGACCGTGTAGTTACCGCCCAGGAAGCGTCCGACGGTTACCGCCTTGGCGGGCGACTCGACCACGACCAGGTGCTTTCCGTTTGATTTCCTTTTTGCTTTAGTAGTCATTTAACGCTCGATTGGGGAAACCGAAGCTCGGCGTGCCCTAGGTCGATACAGAATACTCGGCGGGCGCCTCCCGTACGCGAATGTAGTGCATGCGGCCTACCAAACGTGCCAGTCCTTTCATCTCCAACACCGTCAGCGTGCTCATCACCGTGGTGATAGGGAGCACGGTACGCCGGCTCAACTCGTCCACGTGCTGGGGCTCTAGCTCCAGCGACCTTAGGACCTGCGCTTCCTCCTCCGTGTCCACCGACAAGAGCCCCGGAAGCGCGGGCTGTTCCCCGGTGAGCGCGCTCAGGTTCAACTCTTCCAGCACGTCTTCGACCTGGACCACCAGCTTGGCGCCCTGCTATATCAGCTGGTTCGTCAGCTTGCTGGCGGAAGAGTAGATACTCCCTGGCACGCAGAAGACCTCCCTGTCCTGCTCGAGGGCGTGGCGGACGGTCCACAAAGCACCGCTGCCTTCACCTGCCTCTACTACCAGGGTACCCAGACTGAGCCCACTGAGCAAGCGGTTCCTGCGCGGAAAGTTCCCGCTGTTTGGCCGCACTCCCAGCGGGTACTCGCTGATGATGGCCCCGTTCTGACTGATTTCGTCGGCCAGCTGGGTGTGTTCTGGTGGGTATACCACGTCGATCCCGGAGCCGAGCACCGCCACGGTGCGTCCGCCGTATTCCAGCGCGGCCCGGTGCGCCACGGCGTCGATCCCACGCGCCAGCCCGCTGACCACGGTCACGCCGACCCTGGCCAGGTCTCCCGCCAGGTGACGGGCTGCTTCGCGGCCGTAGGCGGTGGGCCTTCTGGTACCGACCACCGTAACCAACCGCTCGTCGTCCGGACCGAGCTCACCTTTGACGAAGAGCACCGGCGGCAGGTCCGGGATTTCTCTGAGGAGCCGCGGGTACGCCATATCGTGCCAAGTGATGGGCCTAACGCCGGCCCGTTCCAGCCGTTCCAGCTCCTGGGCGGGATCAATCCGGCCGCGGACAGCGGCGATGGCGTTGACCACCGAAGGGCCTAGGCCTGCCGTTCGCAGCTCACCAGCCGACGCGTGCCACGCCGCCTCCAACGACCCAAAGTGCTGCTCCAGCAGGCCAACGCGTACCCGGCCCACCGAGGAGACTCGGGTGAAAGCGACCCAGTAGGGGAGGTCTGACATCGCGGTGTACCTGGAAAAGTCCCGACGCTACTTTTAGGAAGAGGCTGGCATAGATAAGTATGACGCGAGTGTCAATCAGCAGATGATAGTGGCGGAGAGGGCGGGATTCGCACTCAGGCTATACTTATAGCTGAACATGGAGAGCTATGACTCTAATACCCCACATTTCACCCATCAAACTAAAACGTCCTCGCTGTCCACCGCACCTCGCCGATGATGTCTGTGCCATACAGCATAGGTGCAGGCGGCCAGTCAGGGTTGTCGCTGACCACCAGCCATCGGCACCGTGTGTCCCAAACTGGTCCGATCTCCCATTCTCAGTGATACACTATCGATATGCTCTCGGATGATCTCATCCAGGAACAAGCCTATTTAGTGTCGCGCGGGGTACGTCCGCTGGCTCTACTGGAATCCGTCAGTCTTGAACCTGCGGAGATGGTTAACACGTTTGTGCGACTCAACCAAGTCGCAGTGGACCCTGCCATCCCCTTCGTGCTGCCTCGCAGGGATATGGATCGCGCCATGACAGGATTCGCCGCTGCTCCATGGGTGATTGAGCTTCTCCAGTGGTCCTACGACCATGCCCCCCTTCGACAGCACCACCGCATTATCGGACTGTTGTTGGGCTACTCCGTCAGCGCCATAGCCGAGCACGACTCCCGTGAGTTCGCGGGTCGGCCTAAGGAGCGACCCAGGTCCACTCAACAGCCCGCTTGCAGTAGGAGCACGGAGTAAAACGTATCGCCCTTGCCGAATCGATGCGTATGGCCGCAGTCACCCTGGTAAAGCCCCGACTGCTGGCAAGTCTCCCCTGTTCTAGGCAATGTCTCAACTCCTTTCCAGGCCCGCTTCTCTTAGAACGGCCGTCCTAACCAGCGCACTTCGCCGATGATCTCGGTCCCGTGGTATCCTGTAGTCACCAACATCAGGGGTGACGGAGATTATCAAGATGGCAACTCCTCCAGTCTCGTTCTCCACAAAGCGACCATCACCTGAAGCGTTCCATGAAGCCTTTCAAGTTGCTCTTGCTCATCTAACAGGAGAAGCGGCATGTTGTGCTCAGGATCCTCCCGAGCATATTCAAGATGGTGAAGGAACGTACTTGGATCGATGGCTGCAATGGCATACGCAAGAGCTGCTTGATAGGCAGCGAGCGCCTGATTCGCAATCTTGATACTTCCCTCGCCATCTATCCTAGAACGTCCTCGCCGCCCATCGCATCTCGCCGCTTAATCTTGGTATCATTGGCCCACGGTGCCGTCTCGCCATGTTGTCAAAGCGACTTGACAAATGCTGCGACGAGATAAGACAATCAACTTGCAGGACCGAACCCGTCCTTATGGCGGCGGGTGTAGGCCCTGCTTTCTGTGTGGCTAGGGTATTCTGAGCACTCCCATGCCCCAGGGGTCTCTTGCGAAGGCCTTCTTCACGAGCACTGCATCTAACAGATCGAATGCCTTGTGAAGCCCATATCTCTGCGCGTATTGTGTGGGCCGTTCTTTCCTCAGCAGGGCATAGGCACAGAAGTCCGCAAGCTGAATGAAGTAGGAACGGTCGGAGTCCTTGAAGAAGGGATCCTCGATAACCCTATCTATCGGGATGTTCCTGGTCTGCGAATCCGTCCCAGCCCAACTGCTCCCCTGCTTGCTGGGAATCGGGTTGTAGACATGCATCTTCCTGGCCAGTCTTGTGTAGGCGGCTTCTTTCCCTCTATCCGAGACTATCAATGCGCGGCTATTGCTCTCCTCCATAGTCCTCTGGATCCGATTCAGGAGCCATGCAAACGCGGTCTCGTCACGCTTGTGCGGAAACAAGGCACTGATGATCTTAAGTCCCGGCATGTCCGCTACCTGCTTCAGCGTCGTCTCAAATATCTCTACTCTTCGACCCTTAGCGACTACTTTATCCGAGATCCTGCCGCGACCGGAGACAAATTTCCACGCGTGAAATTCCTTGTGGACGAAAATTCCATCCGACTCCCTGAGACTACGACGGTATTTCTGGAAGCGATTGAAACATTCCTGCCACGTTTCTTCTGGAATGAGTAAGGCGGAGAAGGCGCCACCGTCCTCATCTCGGGAATCGTCCATGTAAACAATATGCATGGGACTAATGATGCTCCTGGCGCCTAAGTACCTGAAGCCCAGAGTCTGTCTTCATGTTCTTTCGCCTAGCGGTCTGCATCCCACCAACCTAGTACGTCACCGCCGTCCACCGCATCTCGCCGATGATCTCGGTGTCGTCGGCCCACGGCACGGTCTCCCAGTCCAGATCGTCTTGTCAGCGAAGTTGGGGAGAGTAGGCATCATTTACCCTGGCTTATAGGGCATAGAATAGTCTCCATCCTCATATCTCGCATGGATTGCCCACACTACCAATCTCGCTCAATGATCCATCTGAACCATCGTTCTTGTCCCTTGCACTCTAGGACCGATCTGTTCTACGCACTCGGCTGACTACCGGGGACTAGACCGTATTCGTTGTCTTGATCGCTGCCCCCGACAAGGAAGATGATCAGGATGATGAATCCAATCAACGGGATAAAGGTGACGAAGTACCACCAACCACTGCGGCCGGTGTCATGCAACCGCCGAACAGCTACCGCTATTGAAGGAATCAGAATAGCGAGGAAGAATGGTAATTCCACAAAGACGATCCAGCCGACCACAGTACCTAGAACGCCTAGTAGACTCACGACTATTGAATTGATCAGAGTGAACAGCCAGAACTCCGATCGTGTCGCCCGCCCACTGAAGACGGCGTACTTCTGTAAGACTCCTATATATGTATTCATTGTCTACGCTCCTCTCACGGGGATTTCCGGGCAGTAGGCAACGTACCAACTGCCATCTTGCTCAATGACTGCCGTGAATTCGTTTCGCATCTTGCAGATTCGTCCTCCTATACCTCAGCTATGGTGTCTCGTGCTGCACCCTTGGGCTGCCAGCTAAATTATTCCGCTTTCACCGATCCCATAAAACGTCCTCGCCGACCACCGTACCTCGCCTATAACCTCGGTGTCCCTGGACCAAGGCACGGGCGGCATGTCTCCACCCCCTCACCATAACCTCCCTGCACTGGTAGCGAGCGGTGGTATGATAGAAAGCGAGGCCAGTGAAATGGGCTTGTCGGATCGGCTCCTTAAGGGGAATTGCATACGATGTCCACCTGGAGGAACTGAGTGATGTCTTCAACTAAAGATCAAAATCAGGATGGCTGTTCCAAGCATCTACGCTTAGAGCAAGGTGAGCGTGAAGAGAACGAAAGGAGGCGATATCTGATGGAGATAAATGTCCGCTTCTTTGCAGGGGGCCCAACTCGTCAATCGTTCGATTCAATATCCACTGAGAAGTCCGATCTTGCGGCGGAAGCCGATTAAGTTCTGATAGGGCGCGTCCCAGTGCTGTATATAAGGCTGCCAGTGCCCCAGCAGTAAAGCCTGGATGCATCATGCCGGACTCCTGCATCATTGAAACGTCCTCGCCACCCACCGCACCTCTCCCACGATGCCAGGATCCTCTGCGAATGGAGCCTCTAGCCATGTGGTATCATTGCCTAAAGGTGTTCCCTAACGTCCATATGAACTAATCTGAGGTCAAACAAAGCGATGGATGCGAGGCAAGGCCGGTCAACAAACGTCACTCTGTCCGATTCAATACTTTTTCTCCATGACGTACGAGTTGTGTCCCGATGTCTATTGCATCTTGAGGAGACATCACAGCTTGGAAAGGCCACCCTTCTTGACCTGTCTGATACCAAATTAACGATTCGCGTTCCCCTAAGCGGAGAATCACAGCGTTTCTATCCGCAGTAAGGATAATTTCGCCTACACTTGTGGTAAGCCTTTGGTCGGGGTCCGGGCTTGAATTCTCCTCGTTCATCCCTCAGCCTCCGGTATCACCGGAATATAGACGCAGCGGCAACCGTCATGGACCCAGTTGCATTTGTCTGTTAGCTTTCGCGAGGTTCATAGCGCTCGATTGCCGCCCCGATTCGGTCCGTGTACTGGAAGAGGGCATCCACGTCGTCGATGGGCACCCGTTCCTCCTTGCCGTCGCTATCAAAGATCCCTACGTACTTCTGTGGTCGATTAAAGTGCAGGCGGCATATGGGCTTCCACATACTGTCATCAAGTACGATGGCACAGTAGCTCTTCCGGTCCTGCATTCCTATCCGATGGGTATCAATGCGACCTCGCAAGCTAGCCTTGACTGCGTATAGCCCCTGCCACTCCTCCACAGTGGTCACAACCTCATCCTGCGGACCCGCTTCCGCTTCTCCCACGTCAGATCCGAGGGCCTGCTCTTGGGCAGGGACATCCTGGAGTGCAGATTCGAGTCGCCCGCGCACACTGTCCGCTATGAATTCATGACTAGCCCTCTTGAACAGGCGCTGGAACTGCTCTAGCCGCTGCTTGGTTTTGGTCCCGGAGTACACCTGCGACATGAGGTATCGCACGAACCCTTCGGACGGGTTTGTCCACTCATTGGCCAGAAGCTTCTTGACCTCTCTGAGGTACTTCAGGTCTTGGGCGGTGGCCAGCACTTCATCCAGGTCGAAGGTAGCCTTCGCGAATTTCCGAAGTTCGTCTACCGGAATAGCGTCGGGGTTGAGCATGTCAACGTCAAGGAAGGGCCGACCGTCCATGACGTTGCTCTTCTCAAGGTCTGAGTAGAAGCGATAGGCGGCTCCGTCAGTCACGACACCGAGACGAGCATCGGTCGTGTGGAAGTATCGGGCCAGTTGTGCGGGCGGCTCCTTCTCCAAATCGACGCCATAAGCCTTGCACTCGATCAGGATTATGGGCTTGCCATCCTTCATGATGGCGTAGTCAACCTTCTCGCCCTTCTTTGCACCCACGTCTGCGGTGAACTCTGGTATAACCTCAGTCGGCTCGAAGACGTTGTAACCGAGGACATTTTGGATGAACGGCAGGACAAGTGCTGTCTTGGTGGCCTCTTCTGTCTCCACGTTGCCAAGCCGTTTGGAGATGCGTGTGGAGATTTCGCGAACGCGGTCTTCAAGGTCCATACCTTCGAGTGAATTCATAGGAATATGTCTCTCCTTACGCTCTGATTTCGCCTTCGACCGCGCCAACAGTCGTGCATAGATTCACCTGGGAGTTGGCTCCTCTCACACCGTCACCGCGTACCACCGCACCTCGCCGATGATCTCCGTGCCTGGGGACATGGGCGTAGCCCGCCAGTCAGGACTGTCGCTCCGTATCTCCCACCGGCCCACTTCGTCCAACCCCAGACGCTTCACGACCAGGCCCTCCTCGGTTCGCATCACGTAGATTCGGCCTTGGTGCGGCTCCCTGCGCTTACGATCCACCAGGATCGAGCAGCCGTCCGGCAGTGTCGGCTCCATCGATGCTCCCCGGACGCTGATGATGTTGCTTTGCTCCGGGTCGATGGAGTGGCTTAGCAGCCAGTCGTTGCGGAACCACAGAAGCCCGACTGGTGTCTCGTCGTAGACCTCCGCGCCTACGCCCGCTGCCGAAGCGAATTCCAACAGCCGTACCGGGCTTCTGTCCGACGTACCGTAGTTGCTGGGGTCATAGTCTGTCCTGGACTCGGCGATGGCCCGGACTGGGGCCTGGGCGCGGATGTAGGTCTCAAGCCGGTCGAAGCGCGCGCCGAACTCCTGTCGGACTTGAGCCAGGGAGCCGATGACGCCCAACGCATCTGGCTCGGATTGGGCTGCCGACTCTGGCGCATTGACACGGCCACTGTCCCCTTGTGTTTCGTCTTCCTCACCGTAGAACCACTCATAAGGCTTGTCATATAAGACCCCAAGTAGAGTGAGACTCGACTCAGAAGGACGGAATCTTTTGTTCTCATACCCTGCGATCGTATTCCGACTTAGGCGCGCGCGCTCCGAGGCTTGTTCCTGAGTAAGCCCGGCTTCGTGTCGCGCTTGGCGAATTCTTTCAGGAATCGCTTGCCTTCTGTTCTCTCGCATAGTCACTTACCAATTTTAGTACATTACTTGACAAACAACACTCAGTGACTGATCATTCATTTATATAAAAGCCTTAGCCACTGATCTTAGAGAGGCAGCGGTAAATGAGAACGACGGTCCAAGAGATACTCGAAGCCCAGCATCAGAAGGGCATCCGAGAGATCGTATCTGATGCTCTCAAGCTATACAGGGGGCGGCGCAACATGGTAGGTCTCGCCGCCGTGGACCTCGGTGTCACAGACGCGACCGTCTACAACTGGTGCCGAGACCTGGGCATCGACATCGACGAGTACCGGCGGCCTGCGGTTCGAGAGGAGGAAGCATGAGCGTTGTTGAAAAGCAAGCCCAGGGCGAGCGAAGTAGGTGCAAGGAGGTGCGTAGCGATGGGCTACACGACTGTTAGGACGCACAAGCGGCGCGGCTACCTTGTGCAGCCGCACACTCGACGGACAGAGCTAGAGGCCCAAAGAAACAAGGGCATGGCGGACATACTCCGAGAAGCCCTGGAAGGCCGCCGCGGCCAGAAGCACATGGTCACCATTGCCGCTATGGACCTTGGAGTGACCGACGCGACGCTATATCAGTGGTGCCGGGAGTTCGGCATCGACATCAACGAGTACCGGCGTCCGTCTGCCACATCCACGGAGGAACGATGAAGATACTGCGCCTCCCCGCGTTGCTGGCCCGCGTAGGGCTGTCGCCCGCGACGATCTACCGAATGATCTCGAGCGGCGAGTTTCCTCGTTCTGTACGGGTCGGCGTGCGGGCAACCGGCTGGCGCTCTGACGAGGTGGAGGAGTGGCTGGCCTCCCGTCCGTACACCGCTCCAGAAAGCCCAGGGCGAGCGGAGGAGGCATAGCGATGGGCTACACGGCTGTCAGATCGCACACGCGGAACGGCCACCAGGTTCGGTCACATACCCGACGGACCAACGGGAGCGCCGTAGCCGAGGTGCTGGCTCGCGATCTGGACCGGGTGTACGAGGAGCTAGTCCAGGACGGAGCCACCGAGCGGATAGTCTGGGCCGATCCCCACTGCCCGCATCCCGGCTGGTACCCGGTCCGGCGGCTCCTGCTGGATACCGATTACGAAGACAGCCCAATACTCGCGTATTGCTGCACCCACTGTGCGGCCACAAGAAGTCCAGGGGAACAGGTCTAGGTCATGGCTGTCACCCCGATCACCCAGATAGATGCCTTGGCCACGCGCTTAGCGAAGGCCCGTGCCCTGGTAGGCCAGGTGTCCCCAACGGGCAAAGAGGTCTACAAGGTGGCCTCCGGGGACGACAGGCACTACCTCGTGAACGGTCAGTGCAACTGTCCCGACGCCCGCTTCAGGCGAGAGCTGCACAAAGGGTACTGCAAGCACATGTTGGCGGTAATTCTGTACCAGGAATCACGTGACGAGCGGGCAGAACACCAAAAGGGGACCAAGGGGAAAACGCATGGATAGGGATACCCGTCTGGCCAAGAGTTCCTTCGTCATGGTCAAGCTGACCCACCGGAGGGCGGAGCCAGTGGTAACGGTAGGTCGAATCATCAACTGCATCCCGGTTATCAAGCGGATTTGGGGGCTAGGGAGTATGAGCGAGGAGCTCTACGAAATCCACGTCCCTATATCGGTCAACTGAAGAGGAGAGAGATATGACAGTAGAACCAACGACAGACCTAGCCCTATCGAATCACGACTTCACGCTGCCGAGCCGAAGCCACGTGCAGGCAACGCTCCAGCAGGTCGAGGAGTTTCGCGCCTTGATCCATAGCGAACTCAGGGAGGGGCCGGACTACGGCACCATCCCCGGCATCAGCAAGCCGACCCTGCTCAAGCCTGGGGCGGAGAAGATCGCCAAGCTGCTGGGCCTGGCAGACACATACGAGATCACCGACAAGACGGCGGATTGGGAGAAGGGTCTATTCCAGTACGAGGTGAGGTGCTCCCTCGTCTCGATCAGGACCGGCCAGATCATCGCCCAAGGCGTAGGCGAGTGCAACAGCTACGAGAGCAAGTACCGCTACAGGGACGCGAAGCGCAAGTGCCCTGAGTGCGGGGCCGAGGCCATCATCAAGGGCAAGGTCGAGTACGGCGGCGGCTGGGTCTGCTTCGGGAAGATCGGTGGGTGTGGGGCGAAGTGGGGCGACGGGGCTTCCGTCATCGAGTCGCAGACGATTGGCCGCGTGTTGAACGAGGACCCTGCTGATCAGGTCAACACCATCCTTAAGATGGCCAAGAAGCGCAGCCTGACAGATGCGGCACTGAGCGTAGGCAGCCTGAGCAACCTGTTCACGCAAGACCTAGAGGATATGCCCAGCCCGCCGCAGCCGACACAGGCTCCGCAGGCTGGGGCAGCTAGCTCTCCTGCCCAGACTCCACCACCACAAACCGCAAGCTCAGCGTCCAATGGAAGTCCTGCGGTCTCCCAAGCCGCGAGTGGAGCGCCGAACGGCAGCCCCACACGGTTCAACACGATGGGCGATTTCATGTTATGGGCGAACGGGAAGCACGGGAAGACCAGCCAGGACGTGGTTAACCTTGCCCGCCAGATGTACCCGAATGAGGAGATCGGCGGGATCACCGACGTGGCGCAGCACAAGGACGACCCCCAGCTCATCGCGGCGGTACAAGGAGCGCGAGCATGACGACTACGACAACCAACCAGGGCCTCCCCCTGCTGCCCGCGTACAGAGACGTGACGGTGGAGTTGACTCCCAGGTATGGGCAGCACTGGTACAGGGTTACGGGCTATGACGACCTGCTGCCCAGCGTGACGACGGTGCTCAAGATCATTGACAAGTCGGGACCGCTCGTCGGATGGGCCAAGAAGACGGCGCTAGAAAGCGTGAGGAGTGCGTTGCACGAATACGCTGCTGGCCCCTTCGTCAAGAAGGAGGACTACGACCTCTGGGTGGCCGGCATCATTGAAGCGGCCAAACAGTCTCCTGAGAAGGAGCGTGACGAAGCGGCAGAGGCTGGAACTTCAGCCCATGAACTCATAGCCGAGCTGCTGCACGGAAGGGAGCCGAACATCCCGGACCAACTGGTGCCAGCGGTTCGAGGAGGGCTGGCCTTCGTCAGGGACTATCAGCTTGAGATGGTGGCGTCCGAGGTCTCCATCTGGCATCCACAGCACCACTACGCAGGCACCGTTGACCTGGTTGCCAGGAACAAGGCTGGCGAGCTCGTGGTGGCCGACTGGAAGCGCTCCAAGGGCCTCTATGCGGAGCACGCCTACCAGGTGGCTGGGTACGCCGACGCTATAGAGGCGATTACCGGCGAGCCTGTGGTAGCAGCGTATGCGGTGCGGCTGCCGCGCGCGGCTGATGAGGATGCAGAGTACGAGGCCCGCATGGTCGCAGACCCCAAGGTTGCGAGCGAGACCTGTCGGGCGGCGCTCGCCCTCTGGCTGGCTACCCGCGACTCCAAGAAGGTGTGGATGACATGACTGGCGGACCTGAGACTTCTACAGCATTGCAACGGGCTTCCCCTGAGTCCAAGGCACTCGTTATCGGCGTCGAGCGGGCATACGTAGCCCTGCGAGACGCACGCAACGACTTCGAGCGCTTGATTGTTCGCGACAAGGCGCAAGCGGTAGTGGCGGCGGCGGAGGTGCTGAAGCGTCGTGATATTCAGACCGAGGCTTCGATCCTCGTTGCCTCTGCTGAACGGGAAATCGCTAAGGCCAACCCGCCCATACCACCTGAGCAACGCTCGTCAGGGCGCGGAGGGAATACCGTTACTGCCAATAACGATATTCCTGACGACATTTCCAAGGGAAATCTCCGTCAGATTCGGCAAGCCCACGACAAGCTCACGGACGAGCAGTTTACGGCGGCTTCTGACAAGGCCCGTGAGCAGGGAGAACCCCTTACCCGAACCGCCCTCAAACGTGAGTCGAGGAAGCTGAACCCGCCGGAACAGGACGATTCGGACGAGCCGAAGCCCCCTACCCAGGTCGAGAGGTTACAGGCACAGGTAGACGAGTTGGCGATGAAGTTGCAGCTCAAAGACCGCGAGCTGGTGGACAGAGACCGTGAGGTTGAGGACCTCAAGGTCCAGGTCCAGTGGTTCGAGGATCAGGGGTCTGCGTACGAGATAGACCACTACCAGCGCGTCAACGCTCAGCAGGCGCGGATACGCACCCTCGAAGGGCGGGTGGACCAGTTGATCACAGAGAGGGAAGACGCCCGCCGCTTGGCAAGGTGGTGGAGAAGTCAAGCCGAAAGGCTCGGCTGGAAGGCGAACTCCGCTCAGCCGGCCCCGGCCCTCGACATTCCCGCCGAGGAGTTCTCGAATGACGACTACTACCGTGACGAGTTTGTGGAGGAGCCAGAGTGACGCTATCCCAGACCATCCCGCTCATACCAGAACCCCAGGTCAGGGGGCGGCTGCAACTCTATCCGCACCAGGCAGCGGGCATTGAAGCCACGCGCCAAGCTGCCCGTGCCGGCCACAAACGGCAGATTCTCTGCGCGCCAACAGGCAGCGGCAAAACGGAGTGTGCCATCTACCTGCTGAACGAAGCGCGGAAGAAGGGCAAGCGGGTAGCGTTCATCGTGGACAGCATCCCTCTGGTTCGGCAGACCCACAACCGCCTCAGTCTGTATGGCATCCCTCACGGGATCGCTCAGGGACGCAAGAACACCAGGGGCGGTGATGAGAAGGTTCAGGTTTGGTCTGCCCAGACCGCCGAGGCCCGCAACCTTATCAAGCGCGGCCTTGACCTGGCCATCTTCGATGAGTGTCACGTCCGTCGGGAAAAGCTGATGAAGCAGGCGGCAGAGGACGACATTCACGTCCTGGGCCTCACGGCGACCCCACTCACGAAGCGACTTGGGGACTACTACTCCCACGTCACCAACGTGGTTACCACCGACTGGCTGCTGAACAACGTCAACCCGCAGACCGAGCAGCCCTACCTTGCGCCTCTCCGTATCTACTCAGGCGTGGCAACGACGGAGATAGACATGGAGGGGGCGGAGATCGGTAGCGACGGCGAGTACACAGACCGTGCGGTGCGGGAACGAGGGCGAGTCGTCATCGGCGACGTGGTGAAAGAGTGGGACCGGATGTGCCGTGAGCACTTCGGTCGCTGGGTTAAGACCCTCGTGTTCAGCGCTGATGTGGCCCACGGCGAGGAGCTTTGCACCGCGTTTCAGGCCATCGGAGCGGATGCGCGCCAGTCCACCTACCGCGATTCCGAGGAGGAGACCACTCAGCTCGTTGAGGATTTCGCAGCGAACAAGTTCGACGTTCTCGTGAGCGTTTGCAAGTTCATCAAGGGCTTCGATGACCCGACGGTCATGTGCGTCGTGGACGTGCGCAAGAACAGGACTTCTCTGACCGAGGTCATCCAGAAGATGGGACGCGCCATGAGGTCTGCGCCAGGGAAGGAGTACGCACTGTACCTCGACCACGTGAGGAACATGGAGGACTGGTACTACCGGATTCTGGACGTTTGGGAGAACGGCGTCAACGTCCTTCACACAGGCAAGGACAAGAAGCCTCGCCCCAAGCAGACCTCACGTGAAGAGCGCCCGGACGTGACGTGCTTCGGCTGCGGCCTTGTGTTGCTCCCTGGGATGGATATGTGCCCCGCGTGTGGACGCATCCGCTCCAGGCGGACCACAGAGACCGTGACGGTGGAGGGCACGCTGAGGGAGTTTCGTCAGGCCAAGCCCACCGAGTGGATGAGGGACGAGTCGTGGGTCTGGTCGCAGTTGTCAAGGCTGGCCCTGGAGCGCAGGGAAGGCGATGTGGAAGCGGCGCAGCAGTCGGTCAGGGGTTACTACAAGGGCATGTACGGCGGCTGGCCATCGTGGGGGCGGCCTCTCGTCCCTTGTGAAAGCCCCGTGGACGAGCGGGTTATCAACCGCGTTACGTACAACCTGATCCGGTACCAGCACTCCCAGAAACGGAGGAACGGAAGGTGAGTAACGACGACCGTAGCTATCAAAAGCCCGACATTCGGTTTCACGACCAACCCCATAATACCGCCGGCATGGAGTTCCTGGGCATCAAGCTAGATTCCATCGACGTATCTGAGTGGCATCCGCTACCCGACGGGCAGGGCAAGCCGACTCAGGTGCATGTCTCCATGATGATCGAGGGCCTGGACGTTCCGCTAGTCATGCGTTTCAAGGGGCCTGGGACGTTGGACGCTTTCATATCCGCATTGGCTGTTCACCGCTTCCATGTCTGGCCCGACCGGGACTACATCGACAAGGAGGGGTTGCTTGATGAACCTAGCTGAGCTACAGAAAGAAGCCCACGCCATCACCAAAGAGAATTTGATGATCCTTCGGATGGTCCATGACCATCAAGAGTATCTCTTTCACGACGGTGTCATCGCGTCAATCGATGATCCGGTGGGCGTCGCGCCCTCTTACTATGTTGCGGCCCGGAGAGCAACGAAGAAAGGCTTGCTCATGGGAGTGGGGGATAGATACGTGATTTACGTGATTACTGAGGAAGGTAAGCGGGCATTGAGGGCTGCAAATGAACCTAGCTGACCTACAGCGCGAGGCCCACGCCATCGCCAAGAGCCACGGCTGGTGGGACACCGAGCGCACCTTCGGCGACTGCATCGCTGATGTGCATCAAGCGTTGAGCAAGGCGCTGGAGGCGTATCGGCGACTCGGCCACTTTCAACATGGTTGGGGGCGTAACGAAGAGGATCGGGATGCACCGGCCATGCCCAAAGGCGTCCCCGCCGAGCTCGCCAACGTGGTGATCCGGGTGGCGGACATGGCGGAGTGGTACGAGTTGGACTTGGATGTGGTGGTGATGGCAAGGGCTCGGAAAAAGGATGACCACCTTGATGTTCATACGTGGGGGCCCGATGAAGGGTCATTCGGCGACTGGATTGCCGAATGCCACGAATTACTAGGGGAAGCTTACTGGTGGAAACATCAACAGTTAAGCCGAGTTGTGTGGGTCGAATGGTTGGGAAGTCTTATCCACAACGTATACCAAATGGCCGCCCACTACGGCATCGACCTGGACGCGGCCATCAAGGCCAAGATGGAGTACAACCGGACGCGCGAGTACCGGCACGGAGGGAAGGCGCTGTGACAATGAAGCACATCGTCGCACTGTCGGGAGGGAAGGATTCTACAGCGATGGCCCTGCGCCTGTCTGAGTTGGAACCGCGCGACTATGAATACGTGATTACTCCCACTGGAGACGAACTGCCGGAGATGTATGAGCACTGGAAGCGTCTTGGTGCTCTACTCGGCAAACCCCTCAAGCCGATCACGTCGGGCCATAGCTTGCAGGGGCTAATTCGCAAGTGGAACGCCTTACCCAACTGGCGCCAGCGATGGTGTACGCGGGTGCTCAAAATAGAGCCATTCAATGCCTATCTTCTCTCCCAACTACCGGCGATAACCTACGTGGGTCTCAGAGCCGACGAAGAAGAAAGGCGTGGCGCTATCTATGGGGACGTAGATGGCATCACGCAGCGTTACCCCTTGCGCGAGTGGGGCTGGGGCATTGACGAGGTGCGTGGTTACCTGACTGACCTGGGCATCACTACCCCACAACGGACGGACTGTGCCCGATGCTTTTTCCAGAGGGCGGGGGAATGGTACGAACTGTGGCGCAAGCATCCTGATCTTTATGAAGAAGCAGTTGCCGACGAAGAACGCACAGGATACACGTTTCGTAAGCCGGGCGGCCATAAAGATCGGCACCCTGTTGGGCTGGCAGACCTCAGGCGTTCTTTCGAGCGAGACAACATCCCCCGTGGTGCTGGGCAAATCTCCTTATTCAGCGATAACCGTGAGGATATGTGCCGTGTGTGCAGTTTATGACGGCCAATATCTAGGCCCCTGCCGGCACGGAGGGAAGGCGCTGTGAGCACTATTCTTCGATTCTTCAGGCGTCCGAAGGCGTATGTCCGCTACTGGGGGTGGATTGTTTGCTGGCACCTGGAAGGGCGCTGGGTCGGGGGAGACTGGAAGTGGTGGTGGTGGAACACGATGGACTATCCCGAAGGCTTGCCAGGAGTACCACGGCATCCGAGGGCCTTCGCAACTGTTCGGTGGATTCGGAAGTGGGCGGGCCGAATACGCGGCCCGTACTCGCATCGGTCAGATTTCACTGATAGAGAGATGGGCCTTTTGCATGGGGGTAAGGGATGGAGTGAGAAGGCTTTCGACGAGTTCTTGGAGCGAATAGAAGGCAGGTAGGAAAGGTTCTTTGAAGGTGGAGGGATCAGCTCATGGCTACGAAAGATAAGGGATACGTCGGGCGGGCAGGCCAGCTACGGCACCGTGTGCCGCCCTGGATGTTGGATCGGCAGGTCGCCCATATTCCGGTTGGCCTAGTCACTAGCTGGCTGATGTTCCTTTGGCCCTTAGATGTAGCTGCCAGCGTCCTATGGGGCGCTAGGCTGACAGCGGTGATGCTCTTCCTTGGCTTCATTCTCTACGAGCTGTCCGAGGACTGGCGCATCAACGATTGGGCGTTCAGGGACCTCGAAGGGTTCGCCATCGGGCTGGGTGTAGGGGCAGTAGCCCAGGTATTACTAGCCGTGTTCGTAGGGCTCCTCATCTCAGGAGGGGCCGCGTGACGGATTACGTGTTCATGTGTGGCCCAAGCAACCCTCAGTATTACTGCGAGGGCTGTTCTACGCCGCCTACGCTCCAGTGCGACTACCGAATCGACCACTGGGGTCGCACCTGCAATGCCTGGATGTGCGAGAGCCACGCGCTGGCCATTGGCTTTGGCCGAGACCACTGCACGGGGCATCAGCCGCCCAAGGAGCAGGCAAGGATGGCGCTGTGACCAACGCCCTTCAGGCCGCCCTCTACTCGATCCCCGCCGACGACCGAGAGGTCTGGTGGCGGATGGGCGCTGCCATCAAGTCAGAGCTGGGTGAGGCAGGATTCTCGTTGTGGGACGCTTGGTCTCGCCAGTCGGACCGCTACCGCGAGGCGTCTGCACGAGCGACGTGGAGGGCGCTGAGGCCGACTGGCCGCGATGGGCGTGCGATCACCGTCGGCAGCCTCTACCACCTGGCCAAGGAGTACGGCTGGGCTGGAGAGGCCCCGGTCAAGACCGCGCCGAGCGCCGAGGAGAAGCGCCAGCGGGCAGAGGCCAGGAGACGCGAGGCGGAGGAGCGCAATCGCCGTGAGGCGGACGCGGCGGCGAAGGCTGAAAGGATGCTCATGGAGGCCGAGTACGTTGACCCGCGAGCGCGGAATGGCCGCCAGAGCGACGAAGTGCCGAGCGCGCATCCTTACCTGGTAGCCAAGGGCTTCGCTCAACAGGGCGGCCTTGTGTTGGACGGCAACCTACTGGTGCCGATGCGCCACTACCAAGCCTATGAGCGAGTTCAGTCCGTTCAGATGATCGGCCCCGATGGCAGCAAGAAGTACCTTCCCGGAGGCAAGGCGTCGGAGGCGGTCTACAAGTTGGGGCAAGGAGGTGAGCACTATTACTGCGAGGGGTACGCCACGGCCCTGTCGGTAAGGGCTGCCCTCAAACGGCTGTACCGGGACCAGCACTGCGAGGTGTGGGTCTGTTTCAGCGCCGGGAACATTCCGAACGTCGCCAAGTCTAGGCGCAGGCCGATGGTGATCGCCGACCACGACTGGTGGCGATGTCCCAAGAAGGAATGCCGGGCCAAGTGGGACTACGAGTCTAAGCGCTGTCCCTCTTGTGGGTCTTCGGGGGTAACCGAACCGGCAGGGGAGAAACATGCGAAGCAGACGGGGCTGCCCTACTGGATGCCCGATGAGCCTGGCACTGACGCCAACGACTACATGCTCAGCCACGGCGTCGAGGCCCTGGCGGACGCGATCAGGGATGTCCATATGACAGCGATACCTCGAAGGAAGGTGGTTGCCTGATGCCTGTATCCCTAGAGGACTTCATAGCGACGTTCTATTACCAGGCGTTGAAGGAGGGTAGCTAGCTTCTGTTACCGCAAGGCCAAGCACATCAATGGCGGCCCTCCCGATACTCTGTCCAGCCGGCGAGACCGCCTACATGCTCCCTCACGACGGGGAGCCGCCGTCTAGGGGGAGGGTGAGAACTGCCCCTCCATCGCACGCACAGAGCGAGGTTAACAAAGGTGCTGCGGACAACCCGCGGGGCTGGATGAGGGCGGTGAGTGACGCCGTTAGGAGGGATAGTTGATAGCCCTTCAGATGTACAGCAAACGAGGGGGCTCGCGCTTAGCGAGTAGCGATTTAAGACGGGTGGTCGTCTGGATGGAGGGGTGGGGGGGATGTCCTATGGAGGGATACCCAACCTTGATACAAAACGACTCAATTCCCGCGAAGGGAGAATTGCGATGCCAGTGAGAGGAAAACGGACCCACCTCTACAGGCAGGGGACGCCGAGATACGGGCCTGACAGACGAGGGCTGTGTGGGCAGCGTGCCAAACGCAAGACGGCCCGGCCTACGGAGGTCACCCGTAAGACCTGCTTGCTACACATGGGCCAGATGCATTCCAGCCCAGAGACCGGGAAGCTCGAAGTGTCTAAAGGCCCATGCCCCAGATGCGGCGGGTTCGTGGTCTGGGCAGGCCCCGACGAACCGTACTGCCTGATGTGTGGGCATCGACCGGCCTGTTCAGCAGGCTCTCAGTCTGAGCATGAGCCTCGCGGAAGCCTGTAAGGAGAAACCATGAAGGCCATTACCCTACACCAGCCCTGGGCGTCACTGATCGCCTGCGGGCTAAAGACCATCGAAACCCGTGACTGGCCACCTCCGAGGGAAATTGTCGGTGACCGCATTGCCATACATGCTGGTAAGACTTTCGTGCGAGTTCCGCTGGGGCCCAGAGAGACTGAGTCATTATGTGGCATGGGGCATTTTCCTCAAGGGGCCGTTGTTTGCACAGCACGGCTGGCTGAGGTGCGCAAAGTCACGCAGAACCCACGGCTGCGTGGCTGGGAGCCAGATTACGATTACGTCCTTGCCACCAACCGCCTCAGCACTCCCGATCATCGAGAGATACAGATCGACTCGTTTGGCGACTTCTCGTTGGGGCGTTGGCTCTGGATGCTAACGGATATTCAGCGGATCGAGCCTCCAGTGCCAGCGCGAGGTCGTCAGAGATTGTGGGAATGGTGTCAGCACGGAGGGGAGGCGCTGTGAGCGTGAATATCAGGAAACTCGTATGGCAAGTTAAGGTGATGATTGAAGGGTACGCTCAGCGCCTTCTGTGCAAGTGTACGGGCGGGCCAGGAACATGTAATTGCCCGCGTCTGTGCTGCGCATGTCCTTGCGACATGGGGTGCGCCTGTCGGGCTTGCGTTATCCCCGGCGATGGATACTGTGAGAACTGCCCGTGCTGCCTTTATTCCGGGTATCGCGCGTGCACAGCTGGCCCCTACCGGCACGGAGGCAAGGCGCTGTGAGACTCTTGGACCTGTACTGCGGGGCTGGCGGGGCGGCGATGGGCTACCACCGCGCGGGCTTTGACGAGATCGTCGGCGTGGATATAGCGCCGCAGCCGCGCTACCCGTTCGAGTTCGTCCAGGCCGACGCTTTGGAGTTCCTAGCCGAGCACGGGCACGAGTTCGACGCCATCCACGCCTCGCCGCCATGCCAGGGCTACAGCATCATGCACAGCCTTCCCTGGCTCAGGGGGCGGGACTACCCGCCGCTGATCTTGCCTACTATCGAAATGCTGGAAGCCCTCGGCAAGCCCTACGTCGTTGAAAACGTCATGGGGGCGCGGTACGGGTCCAAGACGCTCAAGAAGCGGGGTCTAGAGGCCCACGGGCTCAAGGCAGGTTGGCTCTGCGGGACCATGTTCGGGCTGCCGTTCTACCGGCACCGTCTGTTTGCGACAAACTGGTTCTGGCTGGCACCAGGGCATCCGAGGCACATTCAGCGTATCAGGGCTGGGCGGGAACTGAAGGACCGTGCAAGCAAGATCGTCACCATCCCAACCCGGTCCGGCAACTTCAACCCAAACTATCGGAAAGAGAATGCCCGTCATATCGGGTTGCCCACCCTGGTTGAGCAACCGCCCAGCGGTGGTGGCCTGAAGCTGCGTGAGGGCTATGAGCACGTTGAGTTTGCTATGCCAACGCTCGCGAATTGGCAGAACGGCGCCGATGGTATCGGCATCGGCCACGCGAAGGGCTGGCGGCTGGCAGCCGAGGCGATGGACATCGACTGGATGAAGCGCGAGGAACTAACCCAGGCCATCCCGCCAGCCTTCACGGAGTACATAGGCAGGCAATGGTTGGATGCGCTGTGAGAGACGCAGCGGACATCGTGGCCAGCCAGATGACGGAGGCCGAGCTGCTGGAGCAGGTCAAGGCTGTGGCACAGACCCTCGGCTGGCGTCTTTACCATACGTTCAACTCCCGTAGGTCGGCTGCCGGATTCCCGGACCTGGTGCTGGTCAGGCCGCCGCGGGTCATCTTCATGGAGCTCAAGAGCGAAAAGGGCCGGTTGGATACGAGGCGGCGATACAGCCCCAGGACCGGACGGGCGCTACCGAACCAGAAAGACTGGAAAGACGCCTTTGAAGCGTGTCCGGGCGTCGAGTATTACCTGTATCGGCCAAGACATTTGGACGAGATCATGGAGGCGATTCAATGACTTGCATCGTGGGACTGGTTCACGAAGGAACTGTTTTCATCGGCGGAGATAGCGCAGGTGTGGCCGGACTCAGTTTGGTTGTCCGGGCCGACGAGAAGGTGTTTCGCAACGGTGACTTCTTGATGGGCTTTACCACCTCGTTCCGCATGGGGCAACTGCTTAGGTACAAGCTCGATCCTCCCCGCAGGCATCCCGACGACCGCGTGGCCAAGTACATGGTGGTGGACTTCATTGATGCCGTTCGGGAGTGTCTGAAGGCTGGAGGCTGGGCATCTAAGGAGAAAGAGACAGAGCATGGTGGTACGTTTCTGGTCGGCTACTCAGGGCACCTGTTCACCGTCGAAGGTGATTACCAGGCTGGCCAGCCGGAGGACGGCTTCGCCGCCGTCGGCTCTGGTGAAGATGTGGCTCTGGGAGCACTGTTCGCAACCCAGGGGCAGGACGACCCCCGCGAGCGTGTTCTGACGGCGCTAAGGGCGGCTGAGCGTTTCAACGCTGGTGTGCGAGGCCCGTTCCACGTCCTGCCGGATGCCGAGCCGGAGCTGCGCAGGCCACCTGATGAGCCTGATGTCGAGATGAGGAGATTCTAATCAGAGATGGGGGTAACGGTGTTTGCCCTGACATGGCAGTTGTGGCAGGGTCGTGGGTCGGGACGGGTCTGCTGTTCGCCGGATTCGTGTTGTACGAGGGAAGCTATTTCCCTCGTACTCCCTTGGCATATGGAGGTGCTGAGGTGAGGAGAAGACAATGACCTCCGCCATCGAGCGCGCCGTCGGGGCTGAATCCAAACTATCGCACCGATGGGGCAGGCAGCGACATATCACGCTCCGCGAGGGTTACGGTTGGCCCGATCCGGGTGAGGACCTTAGCTACCTTGAGTTGCAGCGGTGCAAGTCGATTCATAAAGGCAATGAGGGCCGGTGTGGATTTGTCCGGATAACATACCAAAGAGATGATTCAGAATACAGCCCAATGATGCCGTGGGTCAGAATACTCCGGCTTTGTAGGGATGGTGACGACTTAGTATGACCTCCGCGATTGAGCGCGCCGTCGCCGCCATAGGCCCCAAGCGCTTCCTGGGCTCGCTCACCACCCAGGAGCAGCAGGCACTCGCAGCTCCCGCCGCCTGGCGAGTGGCTGACATCCCTGGGGCAGTGACCTACGTTTGCCCGTCATTCCCCGGCTGGTCTTTGACTGTCCGCATTCGGCCTGAGTAGCGGCTACCCCGCTTCTGCTTGGGAATCCTCTTTCGCCTCAGTAGCTCTCTGAGCGCTAAAGCGACAGGTTTTGCGTTGCTCGGATAGAACTTCCCACTACGCCAGGTCTGCACCGTAACCAGGTGTACCCCCAGCTCATCCGCGATGGCCGCGTCGGTCCACTTCCTCTCTCGTAGCTGTGCCAGAAGCTCTTGAATGTCGTTCATAGTCCTAGAATACAGTGTTCAACTGTGGTTGTCAACAGCTTTCAACTATGCTATACCCCTTGACATACTGCCCGCTATAGCGTACAATTAGAGCATGTTAAGGAGGCGGCATCAGAGGACGTTAGAGCGGGTACAGGCAATGCCTACGCCAGCGGATATTCGGTGGGACGAGATCGCGGCTCTCGTGGCAGCGTTAGGGGTTGAGATTGTGGAGCGTAGAGGATCGCGTGTACTGTTCCGCAAAGGCAATGCGTCTATCGTAGTGCATCGGCCACACCCGCAACCGGAAGCGCCGAGAGGCTCTGTTCGCAGGATCGCCGAATTCATCGAAAGTATTAGGGAGGGCTAGACATGCTGGAATATAAAGGCTATGTGGCGGGCATAGAGTATGACGACTCAGTAGACGAGTTGTGTGCATCGGTTATCAACAGCGGTTCCTACTCTGTGGCCAACGCCTACGCGAGAGACGTTGACGGCCTGAAGCGTGAGTTTGCTCTGTCTATCGACGTATATCTTGAATCGTGCGCAGAGCATGGCATTCCACCTGCTGCCCCGACGCCAGTTTCTGTTGCGGTGGAGGAATAGGGCATGACTGAGACTTATACAGTCTGGAAACTGGAAGACTATATCGACTCTGAGGAACGAGCTCGTGGAGTCCTAGAGGCCGCGGCTGAAGAGGACCCTGGGGATGGCACTGTCATCTGCTCGGTTCTCAGCGCGATTGCCAAGAGCAAAGGGATGAGCGCCCTGGCCCGCGATACAGGGCTCAATCGGGGCCATCTCTACGAAGCGCTGTCCGAGGACGGCAACCCATCTCTCGCCACGGTGATGAAGATAGCCCATGCCCTGGGTCTACGGCTGCGCCTGGAACCCATCGAGAAGATGACAGAAAAGGCTGCGACCCCTACTCCCCTAAGAGCCGACTGATCCTACTCCCCGCCCTCTCCACTTAGCCCTAGCGGGCCGCGCAGACTAGCGTCGCCCGCTTACCCCCTCTCGGCGACCCACAAGGTCACCGTTCGCTCCTCCTCAAACCAAACCTGTCCTCCGCTAATGCCCCCGTGACCGTCGGGCCGCGCCACGCCCGCTTAGGGTAGTGGTCGGCGACGCCACTCGTAGACCTCACCGCGGTCTCCTTCACCGTAGGCGTTTGCAGTGTAAAACTGAGCCTGAAACTCACTGCCAAATACTAGGCTAATCAATTGACAATCACAGTGTTGTACTATATAATTAGAGCATGAAATCTGATCCTGCAAAGGAGGTAGCAGCCATGACAACCATCGCGCCAGCCAAGCAGATCGAAGAGCTTAGCAAGCGGCTAGATAAAGCCCTGCAACTGGTCGCAGAAGGCAAGGTTGAGGCCATCGTTGGAGACAGCAACCACTACGTGGCCAGGTCCGACGGCGGGGGCCTATACATGGTCAACGGCCATTGCACCTGCGAGGACGCTCGATACCGGAGGGACATTCATAAGGGCTGGTGCAAGCACATGCTGGCGGTGGAGCTCTACAAGGAATCTCAGCCCCAGAGCGAACCTCCGCAGTCATTCGACAGATCGTTGGAAGAGGACATCGAGGCCCTGTTCGGCCCACGGGAGGCGTCAAGATGAGCGCAGAAGCCAACGCGATGATCGTTGAGCGGCTCAGCGACACCGACTACCTGGTTCGCGGCGACAACTACACCGAGATTGTGGAGATGGCTGACCCGGACGATGGGGCGACCTGCACATGCGGGGCAGCAATGCGGATGGTCACCTGGTCGCGTGGGGTGGGCTTCTGCGAGCACATCTGGGCGGCTAGGCGGGCCTATTACGCAGAAGTAAAGGAGGTAACGAAATGAAGCTGGTAATGGTTAGCGATGGGGACCTAGAGCGGCTGACGGACTGGCGGGGCAGCCAGCCCAACGCCTCTCAGCCGGTGCTGGACATCATTGAGAGGTTTGTGGCAACCCCGCCTGGCGGCGACATTCTCCAAGTCTGGACGGCAGACGACGTGGAGCTGATGTACGAGAACGTGCGAACAGACCGTGAGGATGACTTTGCGACGAGTGGCGACACCGATCCGCCTCCACCGCCGCCTTGGACGGAACTCTCGGAAGCGGAGCGGTCCGTTCTTATCCAGGCCGGTCGCAAGGCGCTTGACTACACCGAATATACCTGCGACGTGCTGTACGGAGCTGTTGAGGACGCCGTGAAAGAGCTGAACCTGGTGGGAGGGAAGCCATGAGCGCCTACATCGTAGACCGGGAGACGATCCAGTATCTAGTCCAGTCGGGACTTGAGGCCGCGTTCCAGCACCACCAAGGCCACAAAATGCGCTGGTACTACGAGGGCGAGAGTCACTGGCTGGATGACAGGAACGCCAGCGACGTGGGGCAAATGCTCTGGGACGAGAACATCGCATCCGTGGCGTACAGGTACAGTGACTCTAGGCATGAGGGCCTGCCTGGTCCGGCCAACGAGAGCGGCTATATCTACTTCCACGAGGACACCACGGTAGGCTACATATGGAAACCGGCCCAGATACTCAAGGCGACGGACTGTTACGAGTACCAGAGTTGCGAGCATCCCGGCTGGTGGAGCAGCAGTGCCAAGGCGTTCATTGATGTTCTCAGAAAGCTAGCCTGGACAAGGGTTGCGGGCTACGAAGATGCCCAGTGGGGCCATCCTGTTGCAAAGGAGACCAGCCAATGGTCACGGATACTCTAGAGGCTCCGGCCTATCAAACAATTGAGGTCCGGCGAGTGAGGCCGGACCTCGAACAGCCCCGGAAGACGTTCGACGAAGAAGCACTCCAGGAGCTTGCAAGGAGCATGGACAGTAACGGCCTGCTCCAACCCATCACGGTCCGTCCTGATGAAGATGACTTCATCCTCATCGCTGGCGAGCGGCGCTGGCGGGCTGCCTGCCTCCTGGGGTGGGAGACGATCTCGGCCATCGTTCGCTCGGAGGTGACCCTCGGAGAGGCTGCAAAGCTCCAACTCCTGGAGAACATCGTCCGCCGGGACCTGAATCCGGTAGAGGAGGCCCGTGCCTTCCAAAAGATTCTGGACGAGGGCCATGCTATTAAGGAGCTTGGGTCAGCGGTTGGTATGACGGTGAGGCAGGTGGAGTGGCGGGTCGAGATGCTGAATGCACGGGAGGACGTTTTGCACCTCGTGGCCAATGGCGCCATCAAGGCCCCTCTAGCTCACGGGCTAAGCAGGCTGTCCTACAACAATCAGGGCCGAGTCCTGCGTGCGATTCAGACCAATGGCCTTGGCACCAAGGAAGCGGAGGCACTATGTCAGCGCGTACTGTCCGAGGAGAGACAGTTAGACATGTTTCCTGAGACTAAGCTATCAGAGGACCAGGTACGCGCCGTGCATACCTTTACTGAAGCATTCCAACGGATATGCTCGGTGCTAAACGTAATTCACCGTATGCAGGAAGAGCAGCCAGAGAAGCTATCCGAGGCGTTACAGGCAGAAGGCGCTCTCATGGAGGCCCAAGTGAGTGAGGCGATGAGGGGCCTTAACCGGGTTCGCATGGCCTTAGAGGCGACGAGGGTATATCAACTGGCTACTAATCTGTAACCGCTACATCTTGTGGTACGATGAAAGGAGAGCACAATATGTCGATGTATGGACAACGCACCCCTGGAGACTACGCCTTCGGAGAAGCGGTATCGGCCCTTCAAAAGGCCATACGTGCAGGAGACGCCCGACAGGCTGCACATTGGGCCATGGAAATTGAAGCATGTGGGTCCAACGCCCGCAAGCACCTCTGGAACAGACTTAAGGTGATCGTATCTGAGGATATAGGCCCCACTAACGAGGGCAATGCTGTTGCAGTGCTGGTTGGTGTCCTTGCCCATAACTACTTCGACGCTTGGCGACGAAAGAACGACTCCTACAGACTGTTTCTCATGCACGCGATTATTGCCATGGCCTCAGCTTCAAAGACACGCATCTGCGATGACATGGCCATCTGCGTGTATCAGCAGTCCGAACCGCTTGATATTGGGGGAATCGAAGAACTGGCTGATAGCTATGCCCAAGTCTCTGGTGACCAGGACTACTCAATATGCCAGGACCTTGAGAGCTGCGTCGGCAGGAATCCAGACCGCTATGACATCCCTGATAACGCTCTTGACAAGCACACCGCTCGAGGTAGGCGGATGGGACGGGGTATAGAACATTGGTTGCAGCACGGCATAGCCGTGACGCCTGTGAACACCGACTTAGAGCCTCTGGCTAGTTCGTTGAAGGCGGAGGCCCGTCAGTATCTACTTGAAGGTCGCCCATGGCGGTACGCCATAGATGACAGCAGAAGGACAGGTAATGGCAAAAGTAGGACAGGACAGCCCCAGCCCCTCCTCTAATGGCCTGACTCTGGAATGGATGGACCCGTATGAGTTAGCGGAGAACCCGCGCAATCCACGGCGTCATCCGCAGGCCCAACGGCGCGCCCTATATGCTTCTCGGCAGCGTCTGGGCTGGCTGCAACCTCTCCTCTACAACCAGCGCACCCAGCGCCTCATAGACGGGCATTTGCGGAGAGAGGATGCCATCGAGACAGGAGAGGGCATGGTCCCTGTGCTGGTTGTGGATATTGACGAGGAGGCCGAGTTGGCAGCACTGGCTGCTATTGACCGGATCACCGGAATGGCCGAGGTCAATGAGGCCGAGTATGCCAGCCTGCTCCGCAGCCTCTTTGATTTCGATGACGACCTTCTGGATGCTCTCTCGCTAAAGGATGAGTCGTTCGATGATGTCTCCGAAGACCCCAGTCCTGACAGGTCTGACGTGAATGCCGTTCACCTGGTTCCTGGTGAGCAATACAACTACGTGATGCTGCTGTTCCGCAATGACCTGGACTGGCTCTCAGCGATTGACCACTTCGGCATCGACGAGCCAGCCAAAGACCTGTTTCACAACTCTAAGGTCGTGGGGCGGACGCGAGTCGTGGACGGCTCTGAGTATCTGCGTAAGATCCTGAAAGATGCTTGACCTTCCATTCAAGATAGTCATACCCAGTCACCACAGGTCAAAGGAGATACTGCGGAATCCCCTCTACCCGTTCGCTCACGTCGTGGTGAACGACGGCAAGCAGGTGGACGAGTACCGATCCGTCGCTAGAGAGGCCGGAATAGTCCCTGGGCCCTTCCATGTCTGCGGCGATCTCCCGTCTATCGCTGCTGTGCGGAACTTCATCCTGTCGGAGCTGTGGGATACCAGGTCTGAGCCGTTCTTGTTTCAAATGGATGACGACCTGCGATCAATGTTGCCCCTCATGCACTGGCGAACAGAGCGCATCGTGGATCCTAAGGATATTACGGCTATCTTCTGGGAATCCTATATCTCAAGCAATGACGCTGGTGCAGGTATGTTTGGCTACGCCCACAAGCCAAGTTTCCAGCATCGAACTGCACATAACCCTATTATTTTGCGCGGATGGCTCCGTGCTGGCTTCGGTATCAGTGACCCTTCCTTAGCGTTTGACGATCGGATGTACGTTATGGAGGACGTTGATATCTGTCTCTCCTCGCAGACCAAGAGTCGTATCATCTGGCAAGATATGCGATGGGCTCCGGTTCTCGGTTCCAACTGGGCCAAGGCAGGAATTGCTCATACTCGCACCGAAGAACGACGTCAACAGTGCTACGACCGCATCAACCAGAAGTACGGTCCAGGCACCGTTAAGTCACGCGCCGGCAAGAGCGCAAACCTATTCAGCCTCCGTATCTGATGACTTTACATTTTGAACCTGATGACTTTACAAAATGACACAGAGTAAGCAGCAGCGACAAGAGACTGAAGAACGACGACGGCGTGTCGCCACGATGCTGACTGGCCACGCGACCCAGGAGGAGATCGCCCGGCGGCTTGAGGTCTCCCGTCAGACCATCAGCGCGGACGTAAAGGCTCTGCGGGAGTTGTGGCGCAAGGAGTTAGTCGAGAACCCTGTCCAACTCAAGGCCCAGGAACTCGCGGAGTTGAACGATATGGAGCGAGACTGCATTCGTCAGTTTTCTAGGCTTCCTGACCGCGCCTGGATAGCCGAGCGCCGCATGATAAAGGAGCGTAAGCATAAGCTCCTCGGCCTGGACGCTCCGGCGAAGCAGGAGATCAGTGCGCCCGGCGGCGGGCCTATACAGACGGACATGAAGGTGATACTGGATGCTCTCAACGACCCAGAGGCAAGAGACACGCTTGATGCTCTTAGCCAACGCCTGGAGAGCCAGCCCAGCGGCGACGGCGGCTAGGTGGTCAGGGGGGCGCTGGGTGCGCCAACCTCACCTGGACCTGATCTCCCGAAGGGTGGCATCCCTGGTTGAGAGGCCGTTGCGCCTCATCGTCTCCATGCCTCCGAGACACGGAAAGAGTGAACTGCTCTCTCACTGGACGCCGGTATGGTTTCTGGCAAACTGGCCGTGGAAGAGCGTGGGCCTGGCCAGCTACGCCGCCGACTTCGCTGGGACCTGGGGCCGTAAGGCTAGGGACTCGGTGATAGAGAACCAGTTGCAAATGGGCCTTCGTGTCCGGGACGACCTGAACAGGGCCTCGCAGTGGCAGCTATCAGCGGGAGGCGGAATGATGACCGCCGGCGTCGGCGGCCCCTTCACGGGGTACGGCTTCGACCTGCTGATTCTGGATGACCCGATCAAGAACCGGCAGGAGGCGGACAGCATCACGATGCGCAACCATCTGTGGGAGTGGTGGCGTTCGACGGCTCGCACGAGGCTGGAGCCGGGGGGCTCCGTCATCATCGTCGCGACGCGTTGGCATGAAGACGACCTCATAGGCCGACTGCTGAGCGACGACTTCCTGGAGGGAGAGGAAGCGAGTGACCGATGGCAGCACTTACGGCTTCCAGCACTGGCCGAGCCAGGTGACCCCCTGGGGCGAGAGGAGGACGCGCCACTGTGGCCTGAGCGGTACGACACGGCTTCCCTGGCCGCGGCCAGGGTGGACATCGGTCCCCAGGAATGGCCGGGGCTCTACCAGCAGCGCCCGTCCCGACAGGGGGGCAGCGTGTTCCGGGACCAGTGGTGGGCCTTCGAGGAAAAGGTGGAGCCGGGAGAGCGGGTGTTCCAGTTCTGGGACACGGCCTTCAAGACCGGACAGCAGAACGACTACTCTGCGTGCTGCACCATGACGACGACTCCCAACGGCTACGCGGTGCTGGATGTGTGGAGAGATCGGGTTGAGTATCCAGACCTGCTGAAGGCTATGCAGGCTCAGGCCAAGGAGCACAACCCCTCGGCTATCTTCGTCGAGGACGCGGCCAGCGGGCAGTCGGTGGTGCAGAGTCTACGGCGCGAGACCAGGCTGCCGGTGCTGCCAGTCAAGCCCGTGGGAGATAAGGTTCTGAGGGCGAACAAGGTGACGGGCACAGTGGAGGCCAAGAAGGTCATGCTGCCGAAGACGGCCCCGTGGCTTCAGGCTTTCCGCGAGGAGCTCGCGGCCTTCCCCAACGGCGTACACGACGACCAGGTGGACGCCTTCGTCGGCTGTCTCACGCAGTTCATGGGCAGGGCCGGAGGCATTGGGGGGTTCTATGTATAGGTGGATATTCAACTTCGGGTTCCGCTCAGGAACCCGAAGTTGCCACAGCGCTTCTGCGTATGGAAGGAACAGAGAGATGATACTTGAACGACAGATGCTAGCGATGCGGGGCATGTTGGGCTTGGTGAGACGGCCCAGAGGCGGCGTCCAGCGCGCGAACGAACCCTACGCCGCCATGTCCCAGGTGAGCAGTGGAGTGGGGCTTGCCACGAAGCAGATCGAGGAGTGGCTGAACAACCTCGGTAAGAGACAGTCGGGTGGTGTGGAGGGCTACTACCGCACCTCTGTCCCGGTCTACAGGGCGATAAAGCTCAGGTCTGACGCCGTTGCCCGCGCCCGGCTCAAGGTCTACCGCCAGGACTCTGACGATGAGTTGGAGTGGGTGGGTGAGGCCGACCCTGTGCAGGGACTCCTTGACCGGGTGAATCAGGACTGGACCCGTAGCCGCATGTGGCGTGCGGTAGAGACGTATCTGTGCCTCTGGGGGCAATCGTTCAGGTGGATTAACAAGGGCGGCTCCCCCGACCCTGCGGCATGGGAGATATGGCCTCTCAGACCCGACAAGGTGAAGGTCGTAGTGGCCAAGGACGGGACGATAGAAGGATACATAAACGACCCGCACGGCTCGCGGTTTGCCATGCTGCCCGACGAGGTGATCTGGGACCGCTACTTCAACCCGCAGGACCACTTCAAGGGGCAGTCTCCACTGGAGGCGGTGCGCGGCTGGGTGCAGATGCAGCTTGACATGGTGGAGTTCAACCACCAGCTATTCAAGCACGGCCTCCTAGTCAGCAATCTGGCCTTCTTCCTCGAAAGTCCGGAGCAAGGCGACATTGAGCTGTTCCAGGAACGGTTGGCAGACCGTTACAGCGGGATGGAGAACGCACAGCGCCCCATCATCGCTCCAGGTCAGGGCAGCGTCCAGAACCTCGGCCTTAGCAACCGGGACATGGAGTTCATCCAGGGCATCCAGCTTGCCAAGGAGCAGGTTGCCGATAGCTTAGGGGTGCCGGAGGAGCTGATGGCCGGCGCACAGCACCCCACGTTCAGCAATCGTGAGGCGGCCATCAAGGACTTCTACGCCAACACGGTAACGCAGGAGTGGGACCTGCTGGCCTCAGAGATGCAGGAGCAGTTCGTCCCCACGTTGCCCAGGGGTTATCAGGATGTGGTGCTGAGGTTCGACACCGCTGAGATAGCGGAGATGCAGGAGTCGCTCACCGACCGCTCGAATCGGGAGGTCGCTCAGGCGACGGCGGCCAAGCTGCGGGCCGAGGCGGTGAATGTTGCGGTTCAGGGGGGCATCATCGACGAGAACGAGGGACGCATCATTCTGAGCGGTGACCCGATCTTTGGCGAGCTTGAGGAGATGGAATAGTCGATGGCACGGAAGGTCAACGGCGTAGGACCCAGACGGCTGGACGAGCGGGTGTATGACAGGACTCTGCGAAGACTTGTCCTTGCTCCGCTCATGGCCCAGCTTCGCTCTGGCCTGTCCGAGGCTTCAGCCGCGTCGTTGGCACTAGAAATTATTGACGGGGTGTTTCGTCGCTGGCGCATGGCGGGGTTGGTCCAGGAGGAGGTGGCGGCCCACTCTGCCAGGGTGTCGGGCTACCATAAACGAAGGCTCATTCAGACCTTCAGGACGGCGTTGGGTATAGACATACGGCCCAGGCTCTTGGACTCGGCTATCGAGCCGCTGATGTCGGCGTGGCGTCAGGAGAACATCTCCCTCATTCGGACGATTCCTGAGCGGTTCCACGGAGCGCTGTACCAGCGGGTGAGCGAGACGTTTGCGCAGCAGCCCTTTGACCAGCAGGCGCTATCGAAGGTGCTGAGCCGAGAGTTCAAGGTATCGGGCAGCAACCTGCGCCGCCTGACCAGGGACCAGACCAGCAAGGCCGTTGGTCAGTTTACCCATGCGAGACACCGGCAGCTAGGGATACAGGAGTACACCTGGCGGACCGCCCAAGACGAAAGGGTCCGCGTGACGCACCAGGCACTGGAAGGCACCCGTCAAAGCTGGGACTCCGCGCCCGGAGTGGGTCACCCTGGCTCGGACATACTCTGCCGCTGTGTTGCCATACCGTTCATCGAGGAAGCCGATGAGTGAACGTGCCGTAGCGTTTAAGATCGACCTCAAGCCCCGCTGTTGGCGGTGCGGACGGGTACTAGCCGAATCGTTGGCGCGGCCTTGGTGTCTGAAGTGCTCTCGCTGCAAAGCTACCAACGCCTCTCCGTAACGGATGCCCTCTGGGTTTGGCCAATTGTCAACCTAGAACCTTGGCCTGCACCGTCCGAAACTACGTCAAGCTAACCCTTGACATATGCTATCAATAGTGATATCATTAATGTGTGGTGAGGATAGGCAAGATCGTTCAGCGAATGCGAAACAACCCTAGTGGAGTTCGTTTCGTCGAGTTTGCCCAGGTTTGCCGCCACTACTTTGGTGAGCCCCGACGGACAGGTGGTAGTCATTGGGTGTTTCGTGTTCCGTGGCCCGGTGGACCTCGTGTGAACATTCAGGACGATCAAGGAAAGGCCAAAGCATACCAGGTCAGGGAGGCACTAAAGGCAATCGACAAATTGGAGGCTCAGGATGGATGATCGTTATACATACAGGGTGGTCTGGTCACAAGAAGACGAGGAGTACGTTGGTTTGTGTGTAGAATTCCCGTTGCTCAGTTGGCTAGCACCTGTGCCAGAGGATGCCTTCGCAGGCATCCGTCAGGTGGTTGCTGAGGTGGTCGAAGACATGAAGGCCACTGGAGACCCTATCCCAGAACCCTTGATAACGCGGGCGTATTCCGGGCGTATTCTGCTCCGCGTGCCGCCAGGGGTTCACCGTGACTTGACGATCCAGGCTGCCGAGGAAGGTGTCAGCCTCAACCGGCTTCTCAGCTCGCGGCTAACTTGATAGCAACTGAGGTGTTGATGGTTACAACACAGCCACCAGGGTCCATCTTGTCAAGGGCAACGAGTCAATCGTAGTCCACCGGCCTCATCCCCGACCTGAAACTAACAGAGAAACGGTGAGAGACATCGCTGCATTTCTTGAGCGCGTAGGAGGAATCACTGATAGAGACGAGTTCAACATGTTGTGGAGAGCTTGACAAGCTTCACAGCCCATGGTATATATGTGTCCTGTAGTCTTACGGCGCTCTAATACAACTGAATAGCCAATAGGGATGTGCACCGTGGACCTGTGCGCCTTGAGGGCGTCAGTGACCCCGCACATCTGACGCACACCGTGGACCTTTGTGACCCCGTGCATAGACAGACGCACGGGGCTTTTTGCGTTCAGCGCAAGGAGGTGTTGATGGTAAGCACAACCTATAGAGAGCAACGCCAGCTGATGGTGATGACCGAGGCGAGGCAGGCAGAAGACGGGAGCGCCCACCGGATGGTCATCGCTGCCAACGAGACAAGCCGCAACGGGGACGAGGTGAATCTGCGGGGCATCAACTTCAAGAGCTACCTCAAGAATCCTGTCGTGCTTTGGGCTCATGATTCGTGGGGAGGCATTCCCATAGCCAAGACCCTCAAGATAAGCCACGACGACGACGGAAGGATAGTTGCCGACTTCGAGTTCAACTCGGAAGACGAGTTTGCGGCCCGTGTGGAGAACGCCTGGAACGGCGGGTTCATCCGGGCTGCCTCGATTCGCTACCTGCCCACCAAGGTGACCGAAGTACGGTACGAAGACGGGAGCCTGGAGCGGCTGCGGGTCGAGGAGTCGGACCTGCTGGAGTGGAGCCTGGTGCCGATCCCCGCCGACCCGGACTCGGTGAGGGCAGCGGCCCGTGCCATGAAGCTGCCCGCAGAGATATTCCGTGGGATTGAGCCAGAACCTGAGCCTGGGCCCGAGGAGGCCGAACCGTCGACCGATCCGGTGAATGAGGAGCCGGAGCCTGAACCCAACCAGGGTGACCCCATAGAAGCGCTGAGAGAGCGCGTAGACGCCCTGGAGCAGGAGCTTACGGAGTTGGCTGCCAGAGACTCCACGACTGAGGAGGAACCACAGGAGATTCCCCCGGACCGGACCCTGTTCTGGCAGCCGTTGAGGCAGAATTCGCCGCCATGCGGCAGATCGTAGAGGAGAAGTAACCATGACCACAGAGACCGATAAGCTAATGGAGAACGTAGCCGCCGTACACTCCTTCTTGGAGAAGGACTACAGCCCCCTGAAGGAGGAGGTGGAGCGCCTTTCGGCGCAGCTCACGGAGTCCATGCGGGCCTCCAAGCGGGCTGCCCTGCTTCAGCAGGTAGAGTCCACGACCCAGGGGGCCAGAGTCTTGTCCGGCAAGTACCGGGGATTCGACGAGTTTGACCTGATGCTCTCCCGCGCCGTGCTGCGGATTGCCGAGCGCGGCGGGGTTGACGGAAGGAGACCCGTAGACCCCCGAACGGCTGCCGAGTGGCGGAGCAACCTGGAGGGAGCGAGGGCGGACCTGTACGAATCTATAGGACGCGCCCTGGACGCGAGCACAGCGGGCGCAGGCGACGAGCTCACCTTCACCGGAGAGACTAGCGAGATGTGGCGGGACGTGCATCTGGCCACCTCGGTTGTCAGCCTCTTTGGGAGCATCATGATGCCCACGGACCCGTTCCGGATTCCCTATGACTTTGGGGATGTGAGCTGGTACAGGGGCACGTCCAATCTTGCGGTCAGCTCGTCCACTCCGGGCACGGGAAGGCAGACCCTCACGTCCGCCGAGCTTGCGGCGATGATCGGGTGGTCCTACGACCTGGACGAGGACGCGGTGATCGCGGTACTGCCGGAGCTACGGGCGACCTTGGTACGGAATGCAGCCGAGGTCCTGGACGATGTGGTGCTCAACGGAGACACCTCCGACGACGCCACCAACATCAACGCGGACGGAGCCACGGCGGATTCGCTGGCCGGTAGCGCGGGCCTGGACCACTACCTGGTCTTCGACGGGCTGATCCATATACCCCTGGTGGACAACACCAACCAGGGAAATGACCATGGCGCTGCCGTGTCCGACGACATGTTCAATGAGGCACGGGCCAAGCTGGGCAAGTATGGCGTCCGTCCCTCCGAGTGCGCCTTCGTCATGGACATCAACACCTATATCCGGGCTTTGTCCATCGAGAACTTCCGCACGGTAGAGAAGCTGGGACCCAACGCTACGCTGCTGACCGGCCAGCTAGGTGACGTCGAGGGGATACCCGTGATCATTTCGGAGCAGATGTTGCTTGCAGACATCGACGGGAAGGTCAGCTCAGGCGGCAATGTGACGGACACGGGGCGGGTGCTTGCGGTGAACCGGAACATGTACCGACTGGGGTTCAAGCGGGAGCTGATGATCGAGAGCGAGCGGGACATCCAGAAGAGGCAGACCGTTCTTGTGGCCAGCATGAGGGTTGCCTTCGAGGGCCGGATGGACAACGCCTCGGACACCGCTGTAGCCCTCCAGTACAACATCACCGGCGTCTATTAGGAGGTGAGCGATGCCACTGGTCAGAAACAGGTCTGAGGTTCCCCACCGCTACTACGACTACGGGAGAAAGGCGTACCTGGTCTGGGCTCCCGGTGAAGTCAAGGACGTGCCCCACGCCGTAGCCCAGCAGGTCTGCCAGGCCCATCCTAGCAAGATGGAGCTTGTCCTGCCGACACCGGAGCCTGAGCCCGTCGAGACTACCGCTGAGGTGTTCGAGGAGCCCACTGAAGAGCCTGTGGAGGTGTCTGAGGACACTACAGATGAGGCTTCGGATATGGCCGAGGACATTACGGAGAAGGCCGTGGACCGCGCCCAGCAGGGCGGACGGCGGCGGTCTACCAGGAGATCCTAGATGGCCAACAGCGAGGGGACGGTTCTCCTGTCGGGACAGAAGCTCGTCGCCACAGCAGGGACGGCTGAGCCCCTGGCATCCAGTAGCAGGAGGGTTAAGCGGGTGCAGGTCATTGCCCTGTCCACCAACACCAAGCCGGTGTACCTGGGCGGGTCTGATGTGGCCTCTACGACCACCGGCGGTCTTACCGCCTCTGGCTCGATCAGCCTTGAAGCAGAGGGGTGGATGGACTTGAAAGACATCTACGTCGATGCCGATGTAGATGGTGAAGGAGTCGATTTCTATGGTGTCAGAGCCTAGCCCGACGGTGACCATGACTGTTGGACCAGCGCGTCCGCGCTTGGTTACCGCCGATCAGGTGCGGGAGCACATCGGGTCCAACTCGACCGAGACAGACGAGCTACTAACGCGGCTCATCGAGGAGGCTGACGCCGAGGTGGTCAGCCGCTACGGTCCCCACAGCATCGACGGGCCAGTGACCGAGGTTCACGGAGGAGGCACCTTCAGGCTGTTTCCGCATAGGGTGGTCAAGGAGATAGCCAAGGTGACCGAGACGGACGGGAACGTCCCTGTTGTGCTCTCAGACGACGACTATCGGAGTTGGTATGGCGGAAGGATGCTACAACGGCTGGCGGACGGCAGCCATCCTCGCTCGCGTTGGGGTGAGCGAGTTGAGTTGGAGTTCACTCCGGTGGACGACGATGCGCAGCGCCGGATGGCCATCATCCGCCTGGTCCAGTTGGGCCTTCCCTACTCAGGGCTACAGTCAGAGAGCGTGGGTCCGTACAGCGCCCAGAACCTCGACTACGTGAAGGAGCGGGAGGCCATCCTTAAGCAGCTCTCTACGGGAGTGCCAATCTAATGTCCATGAACGCTTCCCTAGAGCTCACCAAGCAGTTAGCCCAGGACCTTCGGGAGTTGCGGGGCAAGGTCGAGTCGATTGACGACAAGATGGATGAGCTGCGTACATCGTTGCACACGCACCGCCTGACCGGGAACGGAGAGGCGGTTGAGGAGCGAGCCGTGAAGCTGCCCCTGGGTCTGAAGGTGCGCGACATCGTGCTCTTCGTCCTTTTGGGCGAAGTAGTCGGCTCCAATTTGCTGGAGCTGCTGGGGGTGCTGTGAGCGAGCAAGGTCAAGGTGCAGCATCGTGGTGGAGATAGCCAGATGATCGTAATACGCAAGTCACAACGGGAACGGTATCGCTGGTTCGTCAGAGACAGGCACGGCCTGACTGTGGCCATGTCAGTTACCAGCTACGACACCGAGGATGAAGCCCTGTCGGCCTTGGAGCTGGCCTATCGGCTGATGACGCCCACGGGGTTCTGGGCCAGGCTAACGGGCTTTTGGAGCGGTAAGCCGAGAGGGGCACAACGATGGCAAGGATAAGCGTGAAAGTCCAGCGGCGCGGGGGCAAGAAGCTCCAAAGACTGCTGCGGGAGGCCGGCAAGGGCGGCGTCTCAGGCGTCAAGGTCGGGTTCTTCTCGACGGCCAAGTACGAGGATGGCACCCCTGTGGCTGCGGTCGCAGCTTGGAATGAGTTCGGGACGGAGACCATCCCGGAACGGCCCTTCTTCCGCAATGCCTTGGCAGAGTCTGAGCGCAGCGTAGGCAGGATTCTCCAGGGTGGCCTCGACACCAAGAAGATGGTGGTCGGTGAGCAGCTTGCGGGCCGAGTGGGTGCGCATGTTCAAGGAAAGATTCGAGATAGTATCACCGCTCTCAAGGAGCCGCCGAATGCACCTGAAACCGTGAGGCGTAAGGGTAGCAGCGACCCGCTTTTGGACACAGGTACCCTTCGCAACTCAGTGAGTTGGGAGGTGGAGCGGTGAGTCCGACGGTCCTAACCAGGCTGCTGGCTGATGGCCAGCCGGACGTTCAGGGCCTCCAAGACCTTGAACAGGGTCTCGATGCGAGGATTGCCATCGCTGGAAAGGGCGCGATAGAGCGCTTGCCTTCCCAATCCGCTGGACTCGGCGACGGAGGTCATGCCTTTGGCCCGCGCCACGTTGCCGAGGGCCTTGGCGAAGTACCTGGGGTCATGTTCCTCCAGGGCGGCGTTGAGGTACTCGACCAACGCCTCGTCGGAGTCGAGGAAATCCACCACATCGAATTTCTTGAGTTTGATCGTGCTCACCTAAACCTCCTTCGCCATCTGCTGGGCTTGCCGTATATCTCGCCTTTGGCTGGCCTTGTCTCCGCCACAGAGCAGGATGACGACCGTCTGCTGGCGAATGGTGTAGTAGACGCGGTAGCCCTGGCCGACATTGACTCGAAGCTCGCTGATGCCGCCGCCAACCGATCTGTGGTCGCCAAAATTGCCGTCCTCAATGCGCTCCAGACGGGTAAGGATCGACGCTCTAGCACGGAGGTCACGCAGTCCAATGAGCCACTCCTCGAAGACCTCCGTGTAGACGAGCTCCATACCCGTATTGTCTCACATAAGGGACAGCGTGTCAATTGGGAAGTGGAACGGTGAGAAAGCCCTTTGCCAACCGCAGGTTCCTTGAGGCAGCGACGGTAATCCGGCAGGAGCCTGGAACGGACAACGAGTATGGCGAGTGGGTGCCGGGACAAGAGACCCGGACCGATATCACCATAGTCAGCGCCCCGCCAGACGCAGCAAAGATGCGAGACGTGCTGCCGGAGGGCGCCAGGCTCTCTGAGTCTCGAACGTTCTGGATCGAGGGCCTAGACGTCAAGCCTGTAAAGGTCGGCCTCAACGCCACCGAGGGCGACGTGATCGAGCACAAGAGCACGCGCTACCGGGTCCAACATGTCGAGGAATGGCCGGGCTTCGTGGAAGTCCTGGGTGTCCGAGAGGAAGTGCAGTGATAGCCCCGACGACCCAGAGCCTCGAGCGCGCCATCCGAGGACTGGTGGCGGCGGGGTCCGAGCTTGAGTCTCGCCGGGTTAGACCGGGGAATCAAGGCGGTGCGGTACCGAACGACCTGTTCGCCACGGTGGTGCTGATTCATCAGGACATCGAGGGAATACCAGCGACCGTGATGAGCCTTGCCTCAGACGGGGCAGACCTGAACGCTCCGACAGTGGCGACGGTTCGGGGGAGGTACTCGGTTCAGTGGTTCCGCACCGGAGCACACGACGCCGCCAAGAGGCTGTCGGTGTGGGTCTGGTCACCGGAAGGGGTGGCCCAGGCGCAACAGGCCGATCTGACGGTGCTGCGTGTATCGGACGTTCGGCAGCTCGACGACGTGGTGTCTGGGGCCTGGGAGGAGCGAGCCGGGCTGGACATTGACGTTGGCTACACGCAGAGGATCGACCAGACGGTGGATTACCTGAAGGCCGTACCCATCGAGATCGGGGCAGGTGGTAGCACCGAGACTAGTACAGTGGAGGTTTAGACAATGACTCTTGGTATACAGGACATCGTAGAGGTAAGGGCGGAGATAATGCCCCGTGACGCTGGGGGCAGAGAGTTCGGGAGAACGCTGCTGCTCACCACCGACCCCACCCTGGACGCTGGTGCGGACAGGGTAGGGGTCTTTGCCAGCATGGACGAGGTGGCCAGGGTATTTACTGCGGACTCCGTACCCTATCAGGCCGCCCAGGTCTACTTCTCCCAGGTACCCTATCCTCGGAACCTGGTGATAGGCCGCTGGATCAACACGAGGGAGTCGGCTAGGCTGACCGGGGGCAGCCCGGCGTCTTTAGAGACATTCCACGGACGCCCCACCGTGGTCAGGGGCAGCGGTACTGTGGCGCCGCTGGATACGTTCTACGGACGCGCCACCGTGCTAACCGGCACGGGCATGGTTGCTGATTTGGTCAACTTCCACGGTCGCGCCACCGTGCTGACCGGCGGGGGGACGGTGGCTGATCTGGTCAACTTCCATGGACGCGCCACCGTGCTGACCGGCGGGGGGACGGTGGCTGATTTGGTCAACTTCCATGGACGCGCCACCGTGCTTACCGGCACAGGCACGGTTGCTGATCTGGTCAACTTCCATGGACGCGCCACCGTAGTCACCGGCACAGGCACGGTTGCTGATCTGGTCAACTTCCATGGACGCGCCACCGTAGTCACCGGCACTGGCACGGTGGCGTCCCTGACGACGCTTCAGGGCATCACCAGTGGGACCGTCACTTTCCTGAGCCAGACGGTCACCGGGCTCGATTTCTCCTCGGACACCGACCTCGACGGCGTGGCTTCCACGCTCCAGACCGCGCTCAGGGCAACCAGCTCCACGGACCTGGACAACGTAGAGGTCGACTACGATAGCGCCGCCTCGGCGTTCGTCGTGACTCTGCCTCTAGACAGCAGCGGGGTTGTGCCCACTGCAAGCGCCGCCTTCACCGGAGCCGAGTCCGACGAGCTGGGCCTAGACACCGCAACCATCGTCAACGGTGTGGATGCCATCAAGAGCGGGACTGTCACCTTCCTGAGCCAGACGTTGACGGGCCTGGACTTCTCCGGCGTCACCGACTACGACGACGTGGCCTCCGTGCTCCAGACGGCGCTCCGGGCTACCAGCTCCACGGACCTGGACAACGCGGAAGTCACCTACGATAGCGCCGCCTCGGCGTTCGTCGTCACTCTTCCCTTGGACTCCAGTACCGGGGTTGTACCCACCGCAAGCGCCACCTTCACCGGCGATGACGCCGACGAGCTGGGCTTGGACACTGCCACGATTGTCAACGGTGTGGACGCCATCGTGTCCGGGACCGTTACCTTCCTGAGTCAGACCGTGACGGGCCTTGATTTCTCCGCCGTCACCGACCTCGACGATGTGGCATCTGTTCTTCAGACCGCGCTCAGAGCAACGTCCGCCACCAGCCTCGATGAGGTGGAGGTTGTCTACGACGGGTCTGCGTTCGTCGTGACTCTGCCTCTAGACAGCAGCGGGGTTGTGCCCACTGCAAGCGCGGCGTTTACTGGGAGCGAGTCCGACGAGCTGGGCCTGGACACTGCAACCATCGTCAACGGAGTGGATGCCATCGTGTCCGGTACCGTCACCTTCCTTTCGGAAACGTTGACTGGCCTGGATTTCTCCGCAGTCACCGACTACGACGATGTGGCTTCCGTGCTTCAGACCGCGCTTAGAGCCATCAGCTCCACGGACCTGGACAACGTTGAGGTTGTCTACGACAGCGACGCCTCGGTGTTCGTCGTGACGATACCTCTAGCCAGCAACGGGGCGGCAACCAGCGTCAGCGCGGCGTTTACTGGGAGCGAGTCCGACGAGCTGGGTCTCGACACTGCAACCATAGTGGACGGCGTAAGCGCCATACAGTCCGGGAGCGTAACGCTCCTGGGTGAGACCTTCTCCGGTCTGGACTTCTCCGCCGTCACGGACTACGACGACGTGGCCTCCGTGCTCCAGGATGCTCTCCGCGCTGCATCTGTGACGGCCCTGGCTTCCGTGGAGGTGGCCTATCAAGGCGGGGTGTTCGTCGTGATAATCCCCTTGGACAGCCAGGGAGCTGCAACCAGCGTCAGCGCGGCGTTCACCGGCGATGACGCCGACGAGCTGGGCTTGGACACTGCAACCATAGTGGACGGCGTAAGCGCCATACAGTCCGGGACCGTGACGTTCCTGAGTCAGACATTGACCGGGCTCGATTTCTCCGCAGTCACCGACTACGACGATGTGGCTGTTGTGCTCCAGACGGCGCTGCGTGGGGGCACGGGCACGGCGCTTGATGCCGTCGAGGTCGCCTACGACAGCGCCGCCTCGGCGTTCGTCGTCACAATCCCGCTGGCAGCCGATGGCTCGGCCACGGCGGTCATCGCGGCCTTCACCGGGGCAACCGCCGACGAGGTGGGCCTGGATACGGTCACGATTGAAGACGGCATAGACACTATCACCGCCGGCAGCGTGACGTTCCACGGTGCAAGCCTTACTGGTCTGGACTTGAGCTCCGTGGCGGGATACGACGATGTGGCTGCTGTGGTCCAGAACGCTCTGCGGGGAAGCTCCGTCGCCACCCTTGATGCAGTAGAGGTGGAGCACGACGGCTCGCAGTTCGTCCTCACCCTTCCTCTTGGCTTAGACGGGTCCGCCACTGAGGTGAGCGGCCCCTTCACCGGAGAGCGTGCCGACGAACTGGGCCTGGGTACAGTGGAAATCACCACTGGGGTGGACGGCATAGGATCCGGCTCTCTCACTTGGCAGGGTTACACCATCTCCGGCTTGGACTTCACCGGCGCCGCGTCTTACGACGACGTGGCCAACATCGTCCAGACTGCCTTGCGTGCCGTGACAGCATCAGGCCGGGCAGATCTGCGCAGCGCGTCGGTTGAATACGATCCCGCCGACTTCTTTCGAGCGAGCCTGGGATTTCGCACTAATGGCGATCCCTACCCCATCAACGGCTTCAAGGTGGATGTAGCCCAAGGAGCGGCTTCCGCTCTGGGGCTGGATAACGCCTCTGGCGGCAGCATCGACCCGGGCCACGCGTCCGAAACCATCGGGGAGGCCATGGACGTCATTAGCGGGCTGGACGATGGCTGGTACTTCGTTACGGTGGACTCGAGCATCACCACGGGTGCAGACTTGCTCTCCCTGTCCCGGTGGGTTCAGGCCAAGGTCCACATGCTGGCGTTGGATGTCGTGGACGAGGGTGTCCTGACGCCTAACGAGTCCACCAGCCTGGCGGCGCAGCTATCCGCCCTGGAGCAGCAGAGGACCTTCCTGGTCTGGTCTAGAGCCAGGGACAACAAGGCTCTGTCGCTGGCCGGGAGGCTCTCCAGCGTGAACTTCGATGGAGAGGACACACTCATCACGCCCAAGTTCAAGAGCCTGCCTAGGACCGCCTCGGACATCGTAACGACTGCTCAGAAGAAGGAGCTGGACCGGAAGTGGGTCGGGTACTACACCCGCTTCGGCCCGGATGCCATCTTCGCCGAGGGATGGACGCAATCCGGGGACTGGATCGACGTGCGGTATTGGCTGGACTGGATCATCTCGGCGATTCAGGACGAGGTGTACAACCTGCTCAGGCAACATCCAACTAGGGTGCCGCAGACAGCCGAGGGACTGGCCAGCATAGAGGCAGCCATCGAGCGGGTGTGTGAGGCGGGCCGCAGGAACGGCGGCCTCGCTCCGGGCCGAGTGTCCGAGGCGGTCGCCAACGACATACGGCTGGCCATCAACAATCCCGACTTCGACGGGTTCCTGACCCGTGGATACCTTGTCGTAGTGGGGAGCATCGCCGACCAGCTAGAGCAAGATCGCAACGCTCGTAAGGCCCCGCCCGCAAGGGTGTGGATCACGGGTTCGGGCGCCATGCACTCGGCGACCATAATTCTTACATTTGCTGGGTAAGGAGGCAGACCATGCAGCTAATCAACATGAAAGACACCACCATCACTCTCAACGGCCATGAGGTTAAGGACCTGAGTGAGGACGCGGACGCCCTCACCATGCCGAACAGCTTTGAGTTGGCCACCGTGCGCATAGGCGCAACAGGTGACATGGTGGCGTTCAGCACCGGGGACAGGGGTGGCGAAGTCGCTATCAAGCTGCTCCCCCACTCCAGGTCCCTCCCATTCTTCGTGCAGCAGTTGGGAGTTCTGCGGAATGGTGGAGTGGTGATCTGGGACGGCGAAGTCAAGAACACCAGGGCCGGGTGGTCCTTCAAGCTAGAGCGCGGCGTTATGCTCTCCGGTCCGCTGGGCCACAGTATGGGCAGAAACGATGTGGCGAACCAGACCTTCACCTTCCATTTCCAGGACATCATACCGAGCTACGAGAAGGTGAATGCAACCGGTTAGGAGGCTAGGGAAATGGTATCGCTCAACGGCATAGGGGGAGACCTCACCAAGACCGAGTTTGAGATCGGCGACACGCGATTCTTCATTGCGAAGCTGCCGGCGATGGCGGGCTTCGATCTCCTGGAGGCGATCAGGCACGAGCTGGGCAAGTCCCAGGCTCTGTCCCTGCCCACAGAGGTCTTGAACGAAGGCGACAGGTCGATAGCATCCTTCCTCAAGATAGTGCTGTCGCTGGACCCTGCGTTTGTGCGGAAGGTACGGTCGGCACTGTTCGAGAAGGTGAGCTTCTCCAACAGCCGGGTCCCTGCGCCACAGCAGCTAGCTGGGGCCGAGGAGATGGCCTTCGACGGGCTGGAGCCCATCGCTGTCTACGAGGTGTTGCTGCGGAGTGCAGCCGTAAATTTTACGCCGTCCTTAGACGCCCTCGTCTCCAGGTTGAGAGACGCCCCCCTGGGTTCGAGCCCGTCCGCCCCCTCGGAATAAAGCCCTTCTTCGGCGCTCTCATAGACGCTGAGCTGGCTGAATACCTGGACTTGAAAGCCACTTTGAGCCTGGATGAAGCGATGGACTTGCACGAGCATTTGACCGCCAAGGTCGAGAACGAACATAGGGCCCATGACGCGGCCGAGCAGAAGGCCAAGGAGAAGCGGTAGCAAGAAAATATTGGGGGAACAATATGACAATCCCGGCAGACACCCTGAGCGTTACCCTAAACGGACACTTAGTACTGGGACTTAGGGCACTCGATATTCCCGATACTGTTGAGCTTGCCACTGTCCGCAGGGGAGCCACCGGGGACATGATGGCTACTGCCACCGGCGACCACGGTGGGGCCGTTGCTGTTGCGCTGCAACCTGGCGCCCCATCGCTGGCGCTCTTCCAGCAGCAGATGAAGGTGATAGTTGGTGGCGGCATCGTGAACTGGGAAGGGAGCGTCAAGGATGCCAAGCATGGATCGGTTCTGAGGCTCATGCACGGCGTTATGACCAGCGCGCCAATGGGAACGCTCATGGACGAGACGGCTGAAAAGACGTTCACCTTTGAGTTTGAGAGACTGTACTACGAGGTCATCTAGACACCGTGAGAGCTTGGTTCTAGGGTCTAAGTTAGGAGGCGCCATGACCAAGGAAACCCGGATCGTGTTCGGTCTGAATGACTTGGTGAGTGTCCGATTCCAGTGTTCCAAGTGCCAGGGAGAGCTGGTGCAACACCTCCGCGGATTCCACTGGTACCTGCCTGGATTTTGTCCCATGTGCCAGGTCTCATTGGATAAAGAAATGGTGGACCGGGACGGAATGGACGAGCTAGTGCTACTGATCCGGCGGCTGTCGAAAGTCTCCGACCCAAAGATCAAGCTCCGGTTCGAGCTGGACGGCGCTGCTGTGGAAGCGGAGGGCTAACAGGAATGGGGAGTGTTTGGAATGACTGACGAAGAGCGAAACGCGGCGATAGGCTCCCTCGTCGTCGAGTACGAAGAGAACGAACGACTCATAGCGACGCAGAGAGCGTTGTTAGGAGGAGGTACGAGCGTGCTCGCTAGTTGGGAGGTCCTCCATGGCGATTCTCCAGTCAACGCCCAACGCCCGCGCGATGCGAATCACCGTGGCGAAGGAGGGGTTTCCGTCTGGGGACAACGCCTTATACAGGCCCACCCGAGTAATGCCCGCTGCCTTGGCCAGATGGGTCATGTTCTGAGCACGAGCAATATCGCTCAATGCTGCCCGAATGAGACTGCCATCCCCAGGGTCTTCCTCAATGCAGCCTTCCAGATAGTAGCGCGCGTCTTCTTCATTCTGGATGTCCTCCGCAGGGTCCCAAATCCTATCTCCCTTTGCCATCGTCTATTCCCTCTCTTTCGCCATCTCAATAGCACGCTCAATGTCCCGGTCTTGATTGCCCTTGTCGCCACCACACAGAAGGACGATCACCGCGTTGCCTTCGCGGATAAAGTAGAGGCGATACCCCGGCCTGTGGAAAAGCCTGGCCTCGAACACGCCGCTTCCGACCGGCTTAACGTCGCCCAAATTGCCACCGGCCATTCGGCGCATCCGGGCGCGGATGCGACCAGCGACCTGCCTGTCTCTGAGGCCATTGAGCCAGGCCCTAAAGTGGCGGTCTGGACTATCGTGAGCATGACCTTATTGTATACTGTGGTTTACAGTATGTCAAGGGAGAAGGCCCCCAACTAATCTTAGGAGGGACACCATGAAGAAGCAGAAGACCGCCAAGCTCGAGAGCTACTAAGAGTAGTCGAGATGAAGGAGAGAGCCATGACTATGTGGGACTATAGGATGCGAAAGATGGATATCGCCTGGGAGCTGGCCTCCCGAATCATCCCTGAAAAGCCGCAACCGTCAGGGGCTTGGACCGAGGCGGACTACATCGCCAAGGCCCAGAAGGTGATGAAAGAAGCGGCAGAAGCGGTGGATGCCGTGTTCACAGACCGTGGTGGTGTGAATATCCACGTCTAGTATGGGGGACGAACGTTGAAGAAGCAGAAGACCGCCAAGCTCGACCTCAACGGACAGGAAGCAACCATCATTGACGAGGTAGTCGCCAAGCTCGGCTTCAAGGCCGATGCCGGGGCGTTGATAGGTTTAAGCAGAGGCTCGAAGACTTTCCGAGGCTTTGGGAGGCGAAGGACACAGAAGTGGCGAGGACAAAGAATAGGAGGTACACCATGAAGAGACACATCCAGGTAGCCATGCTGGGGTTAGCGAAGCCTTGGCCAAGATTCTGATAGCGAAGCGTGTGGCTGGGTTGCAGATAGACGACATGGAGTGAAGGTTGTAGAGCATTGCGAAGATTCCAAGATTGGCGGTTCTACCGTTGTAAACGTCGTAGGTCTAGTAGCAGTCGCAGGGTGCGGGGAAATGGTGCTTCTGAAGCCCCTGAGTGACACCAACTGAAGAGTCCAAGACGCGAACGTGGTAGTATTAGCTCGAAGGATGTTTATAGGTTCTATCTTCCTGGAATGGATACGGAGGAAGAGGCACGCATGGGAACCGTTTTCTACAGAGACTCGTCACAACAGGAAGCAATAAGGTCCAAGTCAAGGCTGCTTTTCTGGTTCACTTCCCTGGGACTGACATTTCGAAGATTGCTGATGGTGTCTTTCTGGCGATCCGATGGCGATTGGGCACAACTGTTCGAGCGGGGGAATGGCTCAACAAATACAAAACGCGGTCAACCGCAGGTGACTAGAGGGTTGAATGCAAGTTGGGGGGGTGGCTGGCAACGCGCCGTATAGACCGCTCTTTGTTGGATCTTTCGAGGAGACACAAAGGGCCTAGCCAATGTCAACCGGAAGACTGGCGATATGATAGGCGGATTCAGGCTGTCGTCCGCGGTGCCAAAGTTGGCTGTCGGACCCCAGCTTGATAGGCATTGGCACGGCAGCCTCTTCACCGGCTCAAAGGCTGAACGGGAGCATTGTTTTCAAACACAGCTCGGCCGACACCGTGGAAAGGAGCCAGTTGAGGCGATCAAACCTCCCCTGCGCTGGCGCTCTCCCGAGAAACGATGGCCAGGCGTATGACCAACTGGCCGCCGCTGCCTTTGGATCTCAGAATCATCAGCGCAGGGTATCAGCGACGAAAGAGCTCATTGAGGTTATAACGGCAGGGAAGCTAAGGCCGCAACAATCGAGCTTGGCAATGTTGATGATCTCGGTAGGGTGCTGGCAGGGCTCAGGGATACGAACGTTTGGAGAAGACGTCATTAGCGAGAAGGCTCGGGCTTGATATTCTCCATGCCACTATAAGGTCGGGGACTATCCCCGACGTCCAGAAGCGCTCGCGTCTGGCTTTGGTAGATTGCTCACGCCAGGCAAAGAATTAAACCTCACTTTCGAGGAGCTTTGCGCAGTCGTTGCTGGCTATTCACCAACCGGGCCAATATCAGAGGTCATTAATGGCCATCCGGGCGACACTGATTCAGCTTTTCGCGCCTACGACCGAGAGCTTGCCCATACTTAAAAATGTCCACTGCGGTGGAGCCGAGAACGCGGTTGCACTGCTACATGAACGCCTACGTCGGGATGGGCTACTCAAGACATTGGCGTTTCTGCGAAGTGCAACATAGTGAGGACGAGATGTCTCATTCAGAAAGCTCTTAGGCAGCAACAGAAGCAGTCAGCAACGTGATCGACGCCACCGGTAACAATATGCGAACGTACACTCCGCCTTGGGCGAACCGAAACGCATTGGGCAGTGTCAACGCTGGTCTGGAGATATACGAAACCACAGGGGCATTTCAAGCACAGATAGCAACCAGCATTGAAACTGGTTATTGGATAGCTTCTCAATGCCGCCGTGGTCCCCTTGCTACGGCGTTCGGGAAACTCCCGTCTCTTATCCAGACCGGCTTATCGTTCTATCGGGTGTCCGCTGCCTCCTTGGTCCTAGGTGGCCCATCACGCAACACTCATGGTTTCCTTCGGGCGCATAGTGGCGGCCTGAGCGTGGCGGGAACCATCTGGCAGTCGAAATTCGTGCTCAGCCTTCAACCAGGATTGGGATGCTGGCGCAACAGCAGCGTCAGTGGGCATCGATCATAGCCCTATCGGGGCTGTAGCACTCATAGCGGCCACTTCAGGTTCCGCAGGCAGATCGTGGACGCTCTGATGGGCGTGCGGAACTTCATCAATGGCACTGGCGCCATTGCGGCCCTGCTCCTGCTGCCCATCCTTGGTCCCTTGGCCTGATCGCCAACCCTTCGGACTGCGGGACAAGCTCATAGATGGTTCACCAAGGTCAGGGACTCTTCATGGGCTATGGGGAACCATTGGGCATCTTCCGAGACCCTGGGCTAAGTTCTGGCGGTCATCTTCCCAGCGGTCGGCCTGCCCGCTGTTGATAGCCCAGGAATGGGACCAGATCGTCGGGATCGTTGGGGACATCTGGAACCGCGTCTACGACACCGTTAAGGGCTGGATAGACGCGATCATCGCCTTGATCAAGGAGCTTCCCAGCAGGGTCAGGGACGCCGTGAAGGACATTCCCAACATGGTGAAGGACGCCGTGAAGGACATTCCTGTCGTGGGACAGGTGTTGGACGCCGCCGGTGGTGTGGTGGACAAGGCCAAGGGCTTTCTCGGTGGTATTGGCAAAGTGTTTACCGGGGCCGCAGGAGGGGTCGTTCCCGGACCGCTGGGTAGGCCGGTGCCCGCCATTGTCCACGGCGGCGAGATGGTGCTGCCAGTAGGGGCGTCCAGGGTCATCGCTCAGATGCTTGAAGGGTTCCAGCTCGGCCCCGCCGCTTTGCCGCAAGCGCCGTACCACTACGGCCAGATGTACAGGTCTTCGGTGGTCAATAGATCGGTCACCGTCAACATAACATGAGCCCATTGTGATCCAGACCCAGGCGACGGACGCGAAGGGGATAGCCCAGGAGCTAGGCGAGGCGATCCAGGACCAGATTCGGAACATCGCCTACGACCACGACGGGCCGGTGGAGCGCTGATGGCGGCTGGCGTCATACAGAGCCGAGATTTCTTGCTCCTGCACGGGAGTCCTGGGCTGTCGAGCGCCCTGTTCAGGTTGGTACAGCCTCTTGCTGCCATTGCCGACGGGTTCATCTCTGAAGAACACGCCGTCAGGCTCAGCAAGACCTCGTATCCCGTCGAGACGGGCGGGTCGCTCGTGGACCACGCGGTTGTACAGCCGCGCACGCTCAAGCTTGTGGGCTGGGTCTCGGACCTGCTGGCTCCTGAAGGGAGGCGGGGCAACCCGTCTCGCGGCAGTGATGCGTGGCTTCAGCTTAACCGGCTGGTCGAATCGAGGGAACCGTTCCTGGCGGTCACAATGCTGGGCGCCTACCCCTCGATGCTGATTACGTCGCTCAAGGCTCCGGTTGATAGGACCACGGGACGGGCGCTCCGCTTCGAGATGGAGCTTGAGGAGGTGCAGTTCCGCGCCCTGGAGCGAGGCCAGCGGCCTCCCCCAGTGCGGATAGGCCCCGCCGAGGATAGGTCGGAGGAGGTTGACAGGGACAGGGTCAACGCGCCGTCCATATCCTCAATCGATCGGTGGCTGGAGAGTCGACGCTTTCAAGGCCGTTCGGAGGAGGATGACAGGGTCAACGCGCCGTCCATACCCTCAATCGATCGGTGGTTGGAGAGTCGGCGCTTTCAAGGCCGTAGGTAGGTTGTTCAGGATCGGATGATGCAGGCGATACCGTTGACAACAGACGCAAGGCAGCGAATGCGGGTGACGCTGGGCAACCAGCCGGTCATCCTCCGCGCCTGGTGGCAGCCGCTCTCCGAAGCGTGGTACCTGTCGCTCTACACCAGGGGAGAGGAGCCGATAGCGCTGGGGCGTCAGGTAACGACGGCCCGGAGGCTGATTGAGGCTCCTGGCTTCGTCGGCGACTTGGTGACCGTCCCCTTGGAGCGCTACGGGGTGCCGATAGGCCGGGAGGCGTGGGGGCAGACCCACGGGCTGGCCTACCTTGAGCCGTCCGAAATCGAGCAGGTGAGCTGGGCGCTATGAGCATGAGGCAGTACCTACGCCAGATAAGCGTCGAGATCGAGGGCGCAGACCGCTCCGTGCTCATCATCGAGGAGCTTCGCATCACCTTCGACCTGCACATAGACGATCAGTCCTCATCGTCGCCGTCCACGGTCAAGATATGGAACCTGGCCAAGGCGTCGGCCTCGCACATTGCCGAGCCAGAGCAGATCGTGCGGGTCAAGGCTGGCTACGGGGATATAAGAAACGCTGAACCTATCTTCGATGGCAAGATACGGCGCGTCCTCCATGAGCGCACTGGGGTAGACCGCGTGACGACCATCGTGCTTGGCCGTTCCGACTCGGCGACGACCGGCGCACTGGTCTCCATCAGCCTCGTGGGACCTGTCAGGCTGCGTGCCCTCGTGCGCCGCATCGTGGACGCTATGGGCCTACGCATCGAGTCTGACCACGCCGTTCCCGACGAGGAGATTGAGGACGGGTTCTTCTACAACGGCTCGGCGAAGTCGGCGCTCAAGGACCTTCTGGAGCCTCACAAGGTTACCGCTTATGAGGTAGGCGACGTGATGCACTTCACCCACAGGGACGACGAGCCGGAGCGTGGCACATTCTTTCTCAGCCATGCAACGGGGCTTATTGGCACGCCGTCCCTCACCGAGGACGAAGGGTTGAGGGCGAAGATGGCGCTGAACGGCTCCATCGAGTTGGGCCAGTTGGTCGAGGTCAGGAGCGAGGCCGTGGACGGCTGGTTCGGGGTCAAGACCATTGTCCACAGGGGAGACAACTGGGACGGTGAGTTTGTGACGGAGATCGAGGGAGCGAAGACCGATTCCCCTGCACTGGTGGGGGTAGCGCCATGAGCAGCATGAACCGAGATACCGACTACGCGAACATGGCACAGTCCATTCGATTCGCCATCCGCCAATCGCTCAAGGACCTGTACACCTGTATGCCTGGGATAGTGGAGTCCTACGACGCGGAGACCCGGCGGGCGGTGGTGAAGGGAACGCTCAGGGTGGTGACCACTAAGAAAGAGGAGATCGAGCGAGAGGCCATCCACAACGTCCCGGTGGTGTTTCCATCCGGTGGTGGATTCGCTATGACCTTCCCCTTGGAGCAGGGAGACCCCGTGCTGCTGGTTTACTCCCAGCGCGGATTGACGAATTGGAAGAAGAGTCTTGACGTAGCCACCCCGGACATGTTCGGGTTCCTCAGCGAGAAGGACGCCATAGCGATACCAGGGTTTGTAAGCCACCATGAGCCAGAGAACCATATCGCCATTGAGGCGGACGGGATTCACATCAAGACTACCGGCAAGCTCGCTATAGAGGCGCAGGACGTGACGTTCAAGACCGTTGGTACGGACGAAGAGCCAGAGAGTATCGTGTGATGCGCACCATCTCAGCCGTGGACGATCTCCTTGACGGATTCGCTGTAGTGGATGGCCTTGAGGCCACCAGGCAGCGGGTAATTCAGCATCTACGCTTTACCTCGGGCGAGTGGTTTCTTGACTCGGACCAGGGCATCCCATACTTCGATGGCCTGTTCGCCGGCGGCAGTAGTCCTGAATTCGCCGCACAGCTCATTGCCGCCGAAGTGCTCGGCGTAGAGGACGTTACGGATGTAGCTGTCGTTCGAGCCGTCCTTGATCCCCTCACCCGGAGACTGTCGCTGGAGTTCCGCGTCAGTACGGTCCACGGCCAGGTGACGGTCGCGGAGGTGTTGTAATGGCACGGGTGACGGCGCAGGGAATAGAGCCCACGACGCTCCAGGGCTACATCGACGCGTTGGAGGCGGCGTTCCGGTCTGCGTTGGGCCAGGACATTGATCTGGCCCCGGAGACGCCAGCGGGCCAGTTGGTTGGAACCCTGGCCGTGACGCTGACGGAGACGGACGAGGCGCTGGTTGCGGTGGGCAACGGCATGTCGCGCAGCAGGGCGCTGGGAGTCCAACTCGACGATCTGGGGTCTCTCTTGGGTATCTCGCGCCTGGAAGGAGAGACGGACGACGAGTACCGGGCCAGGTACGGAAGGCTAGTGGCGAGGAACGCCAGGGGCTCGGCTGAGGCGATACTGGCCGCAGTGCTTAGCGTCGAGGGTGTAACCGATGCACTAATCCGTGAGAACGCCACCGCCGCCGAGGTGACCGAGCAGGGCAAGACCATTGGCGCTTACTCGATCTGCCTGGTTGTAGACGGTGGCACGGACGAAGCTGTCGCAGCGGCGATAGCCCGGTCAAAGCCAGTAGGAACGGGCACCAGCGGAGAAACCAGCGTTGACGTGCCCCATGCCGGAGGCTGGAGCGTGCCCATCCGACTGTCCCGTGTGACTCCAGTCCCAATCAAAGTCAAGCTGGCCCTGACGCTGATGGCAGGCTTTCCTTCGGACGGCACGAGCCGGATCGTCATGCGGGTGGTAGACCATGTGATAGGGCTGGCCCTTGGGGAGCGCCTGACCGCACAGCGGCTCCTTGCCGACGTGCTGTTGGTGCCGGGACACACCGTGAACCTCGGTGTCGGGCGCAAGGCTGGCACGTTGCTCAGGGGCAGCGGTACTGTGGCGTCGCTGGATACGTTCCACGGTCGGGCCACCGTGCTGACCGGGGGGAATCACAGTACTCTGACGACGCTTCAGGGCATCACCAGCGGGACTGTTGCCTTCCTGAGTCAGACTGTGACCGGGCTCGATTTCTCCTCCGACAATGACCTCGACGACGTGGCTTCCACGCTTCAGACCGCGCTCCGGGCTACCAGCTCCACGGACCTGGACAATGTGGAGGTCACCCACGACGGCGCGGCGTTCGTGGTGACGTTGCCCCTGGACTCCGATGGGGCGGCCACCACGGCAAGTACCGCTTTCACCGGGGACAACGCCGACGAGTTGGGCTTGGACACCGCAACCATCGTAGACGGAGTGGATGCCATCAGGAGCGGCACGATCACGCTGCACGGTGCGACTGCATCCGGTCTGGACTTCGGCGACGTCACCGACTACGACGACGTGGCCACGGTAGTCAAGGGCGCGCTGCGGGGAGCCTCCGAGACAGACCTGGACCAGGTAGAGGTGGCCTATGTGGATGGAGAGTTCGTCATCACTATTCCCCTGGATGCCGACGGCAACCCCATTGTGGTGTCCGGCGCGGTGACTGGCGATACGGCTGACGAGCTGGGGCTGGATACCGTCGATACGGTCCAGGGCTCCGTCACCAGCCAGGACGACATCGAGCTGACCGAGCGGCTGACGGTTATCCCCGAAGACATCACCATCACGGTGTTGGCATCATGAGCGACCTGGCCAAACGGATCGACGTTCACGCCAATGCTGGCCTGCTGATCCAGCAGTGGCAACAGGCTCCGCGTATGCGCGCCCTGGTGGATGCGCTCCAAGGAGTGATGGACGATCACCTGATCAGGCCGTTGGCGGACATGGAGGAACGCCTCCGCATTGCCACCGCTGAAGGTTTCTGGCTGGACTGTATTGGAGAACGGCTGATGCTTCCGCGTCCGGCGACGGACATCGCCGACTTTGCGTCTTTTGGTTTCCACGGCTCAGGTGGTGTCGGCTTCGACCAGGGTCCGTTCGCTACGGTGGTTGAGGCGTTGTCGCCCAGGGTGCCGGTGGGAGACGAGTTCTACCGGAAGCTGCTTATGATGCGGGCGGAGGCGCTGCTTGCGGACGGTACGGTGGAGCGTCTTAGCGATGCGGTGGGGCATGTGTTCCCTGGGGTGAGCTATAGGGACGGTGGCGACATGACGGCGGAGGTCCAGGGAACGTACCAGGGCCTCGATTCCCGGAGCCTCCTGGAGGCGCTCGATATCACTGGGGGGTTGCCTTCTCCGGCGGGTGTCGAGCTGTCCAGGGTCGTGTGGGAGTACGTGGTCGGTGGAGACTGTGAGGGAGACGAGCCGCCGGTCGTGGCGGGCCATACTTCTAGCCATACCAACGTTAGCGAGTACGAACGGAGCGACGAGCAGGCCCACTCCGGCAACCACAGTTGGAAGATCACGGTTGCACAGGGCGCTTCAGATTCGGCAAGCGTCTTCATTGGCTTCAACGTCGCATACGCCGACCTACTGCCTATGACCCAAATCACCTTCTCGGCGTGGGTCTACGTCCCCGCGAGCGACCTGCTCCTCTCCGATGTGGGGCTAGAGCTAATGTGCGGCGAGGTGGATTCAGAGGGCGCCACCACATGGGAGAATACGAGATCGGAGAACCCGACCTCCTATGACTCCTGGGAATATCTCGAAGCCACGACGACTATCTCCGCCGCTTGTCAGAACATTCGGCTGGCTTTGAGAGTCACCGACCGTTCGGCCCCGCACGTGCTTTATTGGGACGACATTAGCTTGAGGAGTGAGTAGTCATGGCAAGAGACCCGGACGCACTAAAAATCGGTAAGTGGGCAGCCACAGGGGACGTTGAGGACCCGGAGGACGGTGGGATAGACCGCTCTATTGGCTGGGACATCAGGTACTCCCAGCCCGGCGGGTCGCTGCCCAAGCGGGAGCACTTAAACGAGCTTCACCGGGAAGTGACCGCCCTGGGAGTCGAGGTGAACGTCCACGGCGCAGGGCTTGAGTGGGACTCTTCGATCTCATACGAGCATCCGGCGCTGGTAACGGGCAGCGACGCCCTGCTGTACGTAAGCGTCCAGGACTCCACCAACGTCGATCCGGTTACCGACAGCGGCGAGTCCCGTTGGAAGCCACTGAATACGTCGCCCCCCAATGCCTCCGCCACGGAGCGCGGGGTTGTCAGGCTAGCCACGGATGCAGGGGACGGGACCGATGCGACCAGCGCGATCACACCTGCTGGCCTGGCCTCTCTGGGGTACCGCAAGGTCACGGTGAGCGACTCCGCGCCCACCAGCTCGGACGGTAACGACGGCGACGTGTGGATGGAGTACTAGCGATGCCGATCAAGGTCAAGGCAGCGGGGGCATGGCAGACGGCGGCCGCCAAGGTGAAGGTGGCGGGGACATGGAAGGCAGCCCATTCTTGGACCAAGGTCAATGGGACGTGGCGAAGGGACGCCCGCGACTTCGACCTCGCCCCCGGCAACACCGTCCCCTTGGGCATAACATGGGATGGAGCATACTTCTACGTGGTGGACTGGTCCGACGCTAAGGTGTACGTCTACGACGCCGATGGGAACTACCAGTCAGGCCGAGACTTCGACCTCGCCACCGGCAACACCTACCCCAGGAGCATCGCCTGGGATGGAGCATACCTCTACGTATTGGACATCACCGACTTTAAGGTGTACGTCTACGATGCCGATGGGAACTACCAGTCAGACCGCGACTTCGACCTCGCCATCAGCAACACCAACGTCTCGGGTATAGCCTGGGATGGAGCATACTTCTACGTGCCGGACATCACCGACGTTAAGGTGTACGTCTACGACGCCGATGGGAACTACCAGTCAGACCGCGACTTCGACCTCGCCACCGGCAACGGCCAGCCCCTGGGGCATATCGCCTGGGATGGAGCATACTTCTACGTGGTGGACACCACCGACGATAAGGTGTACGTCTACGACGCCGATGGGAACTACCAGTCAGACCGAGACTTCGACCTCGCCCCCGGCAACACCGTCGCCTTGGGTATAGCCTGGGATGGAGCATACTTCTACGTGGTGGACACCGCCGACGATAAGGTGTACGTCTACGACGCCGATGGGACGCACGTGGGATAGGCTGCGCCTATCTCTGATCGGCCAGTCGAGAAGGCGGCTGAAGTGTCAAGATGAATGCACTACTCGCTCTCAGCCAGGTACTCCGCCCACTGATCCATGAGCGTCCTCCGCCTCTCGAACAGGTCAGAGCGGAAGTACGCGGCTTCGGTAGAGTCCCCAACTACGTGTGCTAGCGCCGCCTCCATGACCGCGTGCGGTGCGTCTGTCTTCTCAGCCGCCCAGTCTCGGAAGCTCGACCGGAATCCGTGCGGAACGCAGGGGATGTTCAGCCGCCGGAGCAACGCCGTGAAAGTCATATCCGACAACGGTCTGCCCGAACGTCCGGGGAAAATCAGCCCGGGACCGTCATCCAGGCTGCGCGCCTCTTCCAGGACGTCCAGGGCGCGCCTCGACAACGGTACGCGGTGCTCCCTGCCCGCCTTCATCCGCGCCGCCGGAACGGTCCAGACCCGGGAGTCCAGAGAGACTTCATCCCGCCTGGCGGCGCGAACCTCACCGGAGCGGGCGGCGGTCAGCACGGCGAAGTCCAGGGCCAGCCGGGTGGCGGGCCTGGCGGTGGACGCTCGAATGGCGTCCAGGGCTACCGGGACATCCGCATAGTGTAGAGCTGCATGGTGCGCCTGGGTCCGCGAAGTCTTGGGAAGCACGGCCTCGATGGCGTCGCCAGCCGGATTATCCAGCCTGTAGTTGTTGGCTATAGCCCACTTCATCACCGCGCTTATGCGCTGGCGCACTCGCCGCGCTGTCTCTGGCTTGGCAGTCCATATCAGCGTTAGAGCCTTCATAACATCCGAACCCGACACCTCGGTTGCCAATCTGGAGCCGAAGTGTGGAAAGACGTATGTCCTGAGAGTAGAACCCCACTGGGCCGCATGCTTGGCGTTCTTCCATGTGGGGAGGTTGAGCTTGATAACCTCAGCGGCAGCCTCAGCAAAGGTCGGTACGTCTCGCTTCACTGTCCGAGGGTCCCCGCCCACACGAGCGATTCTGCGGTTCTCCATCGCCTTCTCACGCGCAGCGTTCAGGGACACAAGAGGCCACCCGCCAAGTCCGAGATCAGTCCGCTTGCCGCGTATCACAACACGCTGAAGCCACCTGCGAGCGCCGGACGGGTCCACCTGAAGGTAAAGCCCCTGACCGTCGTGGTATCGGCCAGGCCGCTTCTCCGTTCTCACTCGCGCCGCAGTCAACGGACGAGCCTTGCGATTCTCGGCCATGTCACCCCCCACATTTTACCCCACATTATAGTTGGGATTGTATGAGACGGTAAGATAATCTATGAGCAACCATGAGAACCTTGGCTGTAGCTGACTCACGCATAAAATCGACAAAAGACAGCACTTGCAAAGCTAAGGTTAAGGGTGTGCCTGGCGGAGAGGGCGGGATTCGAACCCGCGAGGGACAGAGCCCCTACACGCTTTCCAGGCGTGCCTGATCGGCCACTCCAGCACCTCTCCCGCCGTTAGTGGCACCCTGCGTTTTTCATGGAGAGGGTGCCCCAGCGTACCAGAAGACCATCATAGTCCGCTAGCGAACCAGCCGTCTAGCGGGCGCTTGAGTTTGCTGGAAAGCGTGTCCTCGCGCTTCGACACGCTGATCGCGAACGGGAGACGCAATACTGGCAATGCCTGTGCGTCGTCTGTCACCCTGAGCGGAGCGAAGGGTCTCTCACTGTCCCGTTGCCGGAGAGATTCTTCGTCGCTGCGCGCCTCAGAATGACAGGTGTCGCGCCGCCCATCGGCATGGCCAGCGCGGCGTTACGCGGTGCCCTCCGCGATGGTGACGCGGCGGAGCGTATCGCCCTGGGAGCTCGGGTTCTGCTGTGGGTCACGAGAAGTGAGGCTGTTCAGCACGTCCATCCCCTCGGTCACCTTGCCGAACACGGCGTGGCGGTCGTCCAGGTGGGGTGTGGGCGCGTAGGTGATGAAGAACTGGCTGCCATTAGTGTTGGGGCCGGCGTTGGCCATGGAGAGGACACCCGGTCCGTCGTGACGGAGGTTGGGGCTAAACTCGTCGCCGAACTGATACCCCGGACCGCCGCTGCCCGTGCCGGTGGGGTCGCCCCCCTGGGCCATGAATCCTGGAAGGACTCGGTGGAACGTGGAGTTGTCGTAGAAGCCTTCGCGCGCCAGGAAGACGAAGTTGTTCACGGTGTTGGGTGCGTCCGCGGCGAAAAGCTCGACGACGATGTTACCTCGCTCCGTTTCCAAGGTGGCGACGTATCGGGTAGAGGAGTCAATGGTCAATGCTGGCGGGCTATTGTAGCGCTTCTGCACGGTGCCTCCTTCGTTGGTTAGGCTGTAACTTCCCTGTCTGGCCAAGCTGCTCCCGCCACCGCCAACACGCTAACCAGCACGCCGGCCGTCCAGCGGGCGTTACGCGGTGCTCTCCACGATGGTGATGCAGCGGAGCGTATCGCCTTGGTAGCTTGGGCTCTGCAGCGGGTCACGAGGGGTGAGCTTTTCCAGCACGTCCCTTCCCTCGGTCACCCTGCCGAACACGGAGTGGAGGTCGTCCAGGTGGGGTGTGGCCACGTACGTGATGAAGAACTGGCTGCCATTTGTGCTGGGTGCGGGAGATTTGGCCATGGAGAGGACACCCGGTCCATCGTGACGGAGGTTGGGGCTAAACTCGTCGTCGAACCGATACCCCGGACCGCCGCTGCCCGTGCCGGTGGGGTCGCCCCCCTGGGCCATGAATCCCGGGATGACCCGGTGGAACGTGGAGTTGTCGTAGAAGCCTTCGCGCGCCAGGAAGACGAAATTGTTCACGGTGTTGGGCGCGTCCGCGGCGAAAAGCTCGACGACGATGTTGCCTCGCTCCGTTTCCAAGGTGGCGACGTATTGGTTAGCGGGGTCAATGGTCAATGCCGGCGGGCTATCGTAGCTCTCCGGCAGGGTGCCTCTTTGGTTGGCCGGGCTACAACCCTCCGGTGTAGGTGTGGCGGCCGAGCCGCACCCCGCCGCCACCAACACCACCACGGGTACGGCAAGCCACCCCAACCACCTGGTACGAGCCTGAAAAGGGGTGTGTAGGTGGTACAAGGGTGCTCCCGGTATGCCCTGCGTCGCTTTACGCTTCGTCCGAGAGGTACGCGGCGTGCTCGTAGCAGTAGGTGAACGACCGGTCCGAGATGGGCAGCTGGATGATGATGGCGTGTCCGCTCTGCTTCCAGTGGTCGGTATCGTGGCTGCTTCGCGACTCACAGCACCCCACGAAGCCGCAGGTCGCGCACATACGCAGCGGCCCTTCAAGCCCGCACACTTCGCACACCTCGGCGCGGGGTGCGGCAGCAGGGACTAGCTGGTCGTGGTAGTGGGTGCATTCGGTCTTAAGCATGGAAGGCCTCCTCGGGGGTCGGCTGGCGGTCCTCGCGCTGCCGCTGGGCGAGGACGCGGGTGATTGCCTCGTAACGGCTGTTCAGGTGGAGCTTGCTGTAGATGCTGTTGATGTGGTTCTTCACGGTCTTTCGTTCGATGACCAGGGCTTCGGCGATACGCGCGTTGCTCTGGCCTTCGGTGATCATCGCCAGCACCTGGCGCTCTCGCCGCGTCAAGAGCTCCTCCACCACGGGGTCCAGCCCGGCCAGGGTAACCGCCAGCGCCGGGCGGGGCCGGTATATCTCGCGTACGGCGGTGCCCACCAACGTCCCGACCAGCAGGATAAGGGCCGACCAAAACGCGAAAAGCCAGACGTCGAAGGGGTCGTTGCCCCGTATGCTTTGGAGGGCCATCGCCCCGGCCAAAGTGGCCACCAGCGCCGCCGAGACGGCAATGCCCTTCAGCGGGGCGTACCGCACGGACACCTCCGCCACGATGAGCATGAAGACCGCGTAGATGGACGGCGTGAGTCCTGAAGTCACCAACGTGGCCACCGCCCACACCACCGTGGCGTCTAGCGCGGTGGCCGCCACGCCCAGCCGCCGCTGCCCTTCAAGCGTCCTTACCCGGCGGCCCAAGCGCCAGACCGCAAAGTTACCGCCCGCCAACAGGGCCGCGGGACCCCACAGCGCCCACGTGCTCACGCTGCTGAGGGCGGCCAAGAGGACCAGGGCCGCAACGCCCAGCCAGCGGGCCCGCAAGAGGCTCTGCTCCAGGCGATAGCGTTCCAGGACACGTGAGGCAGCCATTGCGGCACATTGTACTGTATGGGCTTGGTTAGGGTGCAGACGCTCCAGGCCCGGGAGGCGTCAGGAGCACCGTGGCGTTGCCGAGGAATAGGTGCTGACCGTTCAGTACCCGCTGATACATCTGATGGGTAAGGTCCAAGTCCACCCGGTTGTACTCAATGAGCTGTTGGGGCGCTTCCCCCCACACCCGGCGGTTCTGTCGATGGTCCCAAGGCATCTTCTGCTCGCCGAAGGTGTATTGCGACAGTCTGTCCAGGCTTATCCGTAGCTGCGTCTGCCGCTCGATCTCCTGCATGACGTCGTAGTGGTGCGCCACTTGCAACCGGCGGCCCAAGAGCTGGCTGAAGTACGTGTCCAGTAAAGGCAGGTCGAACCCCGTCCCGTTGAACGTGACCACCACGCCGGTAAAACGCTCCAAGAAGTCGGCCAAGAGGGCCAGGCTGACGGGGTCCGCCGAGTACGCGTGGTAGGCGTCTCCGTACCGAACCCCGGTCAGGAGCAGGTCGAAGCCGCGGGGGAATTCCGCCCATACGCCGCCAGCGGTCTCGACGTCTAAGGCGCAAAAGTCGCCGGGGTCCACGGACGGAGCATACCATGCCGCCTTGGATTCGAGAGGCGCTTCGCGGAGCTCACTCTGGACGAGATTCCTCATCCACCGGAGGCGGAACGAGGAATCTCGTGCTCTGCCCGGGAAATACGTTTCATCTCCTTGTCACCCTGAGCGCAGCGAAGGGTCTCTCGGGTGAGAGATTCTTCGTCCCGATGAATCGGGACTCAGAATGATAGGAACTTTGTGGACTAAGCACTAGTTTTCCCGTCTGGAAGGAGACGAGACCCTTCCCTCGGGAGGAAAGGTGACAAAGTGAAGGGCTTAACATGACACTCACGGCCAATGAGCGAGCGCCCTCCTTGCAAGTGGGGCGGCGCCGTGATAACCCAAGGGCGATATGAAAACGGGCGTTAGCTACTTCGGCAACCGCATCCCGGAACACTTCCGTGAGCGAGACCTTCCAGACATCGTGAGCGCGGGTTGCTCCTACGTCGTGCATGCCTTCAGCGAAAACGACCTCCAGTTCTATCGTGGCGCGATGGAAGAGATGGTGGCGGCCACGCGGCAGGCAGGCCTGGAGGCGTACATGGACCCGTGGGGCGTGGGTGGCGTGTTCGCCGGAGAGGCGTTCAGCCAGTTCCTGGTCCAACACCCGGAGACCTGGCAGGTAAAGGCGGACGGCGCTCCGGTGCCCGCCGCCTGCCCCAACAACCCTGAGTTCCGAACGTTCATGGACGGATGGTTGGAGGCGACCGGTGCCCTTGGCCCTGATGTTATTTTTTGGGACGACCCACACCTGTACTTTCCGCCCGGCCCGGTAGGCGACGGGATGGATTGGACGTGCCACTGCGCCGTCTGCCGGGACCTGTTCCACCAGAGGTACGGCCATCCCATGCCGGCCCAGATGAGCCCGGAGGTAGTGGAGTTCCGCGAAGAGACGCTCGTGGAGTTCATCCGTGTGGGATGCGCGCGAGCGAAAGCGAGTGGTGTGAGGAGCGCGGTCGGCCTCTTGCCCTTCGAGGACCCGGAGCACGGAGTCGTGCACTGGGAGAAGATCGCCGCCATCGCCGACGTGGAGGCCCTGGGTGTGTCACCCTTCTGGCAGCTCTTCGGCCAGGACCGCGACAGTTTCGTCGGCTATTGGACGAGAAAGATGGTGGAGCTATGCGACGCCTATGGCAAGGCGCCGATGGTCTGGCTCCAGGCGTTCCTCATCGAGGAGGGGCAGGAGGAGGAGCTGGCCAGGACCGCCGAGACCGCCTACCAAGCGGGGGCCAGGGACGTGGCTGCCTGGGGATACCGTGGCTGCGCTCATATGTCGGCCATCCGGTGCGCTCGGCCCGAGGTCGTGTGGCGCATTTTGAGTGAAACCTTCAGAGCGCTACAGGCCCGAGGCTGAAGCTGGGCATTCAGGCGTACGCCCGTTTTATCCACCCCCGCCACCAACCAGCCTAAGCGCATCCTCTACTACGTGTTGGGCCGTGACTCCAAACCGCTGGTAGAGAACGCCCGCGGGGGCAGACGCTCCAAAGCGCGCGATGCCCACCGTCGCGCCGTCCAACCCCACGTACCGCTCCCAGCCAAGGGGCGACGCCGCCTCGACGGCTACCCGCGCCCGTACCGAGGGCGGGAGGACCGAGTCGCGGTACCCTTGCGGCTGAGCGTCGAAGAGCTCCCAGGAGGGCATCGAGACCACCCGCGCTCGCACCCCCCGTTCGGCGAGCTCTCGGCCCGCCTCCAAGGCGATATGCACCTCGGAGCCAGTGCCGAGGATGAGCACTTGAGGCTCGCTGCTGGACTCCCACAAAACGTAGGCACCGTGGTGCAGGCCGTCGGCTGGAGCGAGCGCGTTCCTGTCCAGGATAGGCAGGTTCTGACGGCTGAGGACCAGCGCCGTCGGACCGTCGCGGCGGCCCAGCGCCGCCTTCCACGCTTCGGCGGTCCCGGTGGCGTCCGCGGGCCGGACCACGTTCAGGTTCGGCACTGCCCGCAGGCCCACGAGCTGCTCGATGGGCTGGTGGGTAGGTCCGTCCTCACCCAGCCCGATGGAGTCATGAGTGAAGACGTAGACCACTCGCTGCCCCATCAGGGCCGCTAGCCGCATGGGCGGGCGCATGTAGTCGGAGAAGATGAGGAAGGTGCCCGTGTAGGGGATGGTCCCGCCGTGAAGCGCCATGCCGTTGGCGATGGCGCCCATGGCGTGCTCCCGGACGCCGAAGTGCATGTTGTGGCCGCAGTAGTCTTCGAAGCCGTAGTGGCCGTGGTCTTTCAGCAGGGTCTTGGTGGAGGGCGCCAGGTCCGCGGAACCACCGGTGAAGGCGTGAACACGGTCGGCGATACGGTTCATCACCCTGCCTGACGCCTCCCGGGTAGCGAGGGGCTTTTCATCGCTGCTGAACATCCCGCTGAGGTCGCTGTCCCACTCCGGAGGCAGGTCACCCCGGAGGTCCGCTTCGAGTTGACGGGCGCCGTCGGGGTAGGCGGCGCGGTAAGCCCCCAGCCCATCAGTCCAATCGGCCCGCCACCGGCGTCCCCGGTCCACGGCCTGGCGGAAATGGCCCAAGGCGTCGGGTGGGATGACGAACGGCTCCTGGGAGGGCCAGCCTAGGTGTGCTTTGGTCAGGCGCACCTCGTCTTCGCCCAGAGGCTCGCCGTGCACTCCCGCGGTCCCCGCCTTGTTGGGACTGCCGTAGCCGATGGTGGTGAGGCAGACGATAAGGCTGGGACGGCTGGTCTCCGCTTTGGCCGCGCGGATGGCCGCGTCCACCGCCGCCGGGTCCATGCCATCGATAGGTCCCAGCACGTGCCACCCGTAGGCCTGAAACCGTTGGGGCACGTTCTCGGCGAAGGCGATGCCGGTATTGCCTTCGATGGAGATGTCGTTGTCGTCGTACAGGTAGATGAGCTTGCCCAGTTGCAGGGTGCCGGCCAGCGACGCCGCCTCGGAGGCGACTCCTTCTTGCAGGTCGCCGTCGGATACGATGGCGTAGGTGTAGTGATCTACCACCGGGTGTCCAGGCTGGTTGTAGTGGCCCGCCAGCCACCGCTCGGCGATGGCCATGCCGACGCCGTGGGCGAAACCTTGACCCAGCGGTCCGGTGGTCATCTCCACGCCAGGGGTCAGGCCGTGCTCCGGATGGCCCGGCGTCTTGCTGCCCCACTGCCGGAGCCGCTTTAGCTCGTCCAGGGGCAGGTCGTAGCCGGTGAGGTGGAGCAGGGAGTAGAGCAGCGCCGACGCATGCCCAGGGGAGAGGATGAACCGGTCTCGGTCGGGCCACGCCGGGTCGGTGGGGTCGTGCTTCAAGAAGCGGTCCCACAGCACGTAGGCCATGGCCGCGGCGCCCATGGGCGTGCCCGGATGGCCAGACCCCGCCTGCTCGACGGCGTCCACGGCCAGAAATCTCACGGTGTTGATGCACAGGTCATCCAACGCTTGACCGGTGGTCTGCGTAACCATGGCGTTTTTCCTCCCGCCTTCGACTCCTCGCTAAAGCCGGTGCGAGGAGCTAGTGTGGTGAGTCAGTCCCGACAGGTCGGGACTGACTCCGCTCGTCCTGAGCTTGTCGAAGGACGAGCGGATTTTCCCAGTTCGTGGTGAGCCTGTCGAACCATGAACGGAGCTCTGCAACTCTCCCAGCATTTATTGAACGAATTAGTGACTCAGGAGATAGCCTCAGTCTACCCGTTAGGTAGGCCGAAGGGGAGGGTGGGTGCTGAGGATGGCCACCAGGACTCGGCGAAACGCCCCCTGAACGCGCGGCGAATTATGCGCAGAGAGCTTTGGCGGGGCAGCCCAGAGCTGCACCTGATTGCTCGGCAGCCGCATCTCAAAAAGGGGTGTACTGGGGGCGCCACCGACAGGTCGGTCCGAAGGACTCCGGACTCCTTCGGAGGGCAGGCGGCGGGCGGCCCCCAGCAAGAGTTAAGGAGCGCACCGAGGGCCGAAGGGGCGCGGGAGCGCGCTGTTCGGTATCCTGTACCAAGCGTGGGTCTAAGGAGCCACGTTCACCACATGCCTCGCTGGGGTACCCGAGGTCATCCAGGCACAATCTCGCACGAAGGAGAGACGATGCAACTACGCCAACCCACGGCCCAGCCGCGCACCCCCGACTCGGTGGTCCACGAGCAAACCCGGAGCCTGTGCCCTGAGTGCAAGCGGCTGATTGACGCGGAGGTACGCCTCGAAAGCGGCCGCGTCATCATGCGCAAGCAATGCCCCGAGCATGGCTGGTTCGGGGTCCTCATCTCGCCGGACGCCGAGGGCTACCTGGCCTCTCAGAAGTACGACAAGCCGGGCCAGGCACCGCTGGAGTACCTCACCGAGGTGAAGGACGGCTGTCCCTACGACTGCGGTCTCTGTCCCGAGCACCAGCAGCATGCCTGCCTGGCCCTGGTCGAGGTGAACACCGGCTGTAACCTGGCCTGCCCGACCTGCTTCGCCAACGCCGGCGCGGGCTACAACCTGACGCTGAGTGAAGTGGCGTTCATGCTGGACCAGTTCATCCGTACCGAGGGTGACCCGGAGGTGGTCCAGTTCAGCGGCGGCGAGCCCACGTTGCACCCCCAGCTTTTCGACATGGTGCGCATGGCCCAGGAGAAGGGCATCCGCCACGTCATGGTCAACACCAACGGACTGCGTATCGCCCAGGACCCCGAGTGGGCCGCGCAGTTCGGCGCGTTACGGCCCATGGTCTACCTTCAGTTCGATGGGTTGGAGGACGTGACCTACGTGACGCTCCGGGGCGAGCCGTTGCTGCAAGAGAAGCTGGCCGCCTTGGACCGGCTTGCGGAGCTGGACCTGAACACCATCTTGGTGGCCGCCGTGGAGCGAGGGGTGAACGAGCACGAAGTCGGCGCCCTGGTGCGGTTCGCCTTGGAGCACCCGGCCGTCCGAGGAATCAGCTTCCAGCCCGTCACCCACACGGGACGTCATGGCGGGTTCGACCCCCTGGACCGCGTGACCATTCCGGAGGTCGTCGGCCGCATCCAGGACCAAACGGAGGGCCTATTCGTGAAGAGCGACTTCGTGCCGGTGCCCTGCTGCAACCCCGGCTGCCAGTCCATCACCTACGCCTACGTGGAGGATGGCCAGGTGACGCCGCTGCCCCGGGTGCTGAACGTGGACGAGCACCTGGACTACATCACCAACCGCGCCTGGCCGGACCCCTCGGAGGAGGTCCGTCACGCCTTGGAGGCGCTCTGGTCGTCGTCGGCCGTCCCAGGCACGGAGAGCCTCGCCGCCCAGTTCACGTGCGCCAGCTGCAACGTCGACCTGACCATCTCCAACCATGACCTGGCCAAGCGCATCTTCGCCATCACGGTCAAGGATTTCATGGACGCCTACACCTTTGACGTGAAGAAGGTAATGAAGTGCTGCGTGGAGATCATCACTCTAGACGGCCGCCTGGTCCCCTTCTGCGCGTACAACAACGTGGGCTATCGCGAGCAAGTGCGTGAAGAGATGCGGCGGGACCGCGCGATGGCCCGGGTACGGAGGAAGCGCGATGCGCTCCCAAGCTAGTAGGCCTGGCATCGCCGGTGCTGCTTCTCCGGCCTCGGCATGGAGCGACCAGGTCGCGGCGTGCTGTGCCGGTGTGTACAGCCATCCGGCCGCCCGCTGGCTCCTGGGCGACTCCTTCCACCCTGGCGGCCTGGCTTTGACGTCTTATGTGGCGCGCCTGGCGGGGGTGAGCGAATCCTCTCGGGTGCTGGACGTCGGATCGGGACGCGGCGCCAGCGCCGTGCACCTGGCTGCCGAAACGGGCTGCCGGGTGGATGGCCTGACCCTGGAGGACGCCGGTGCGGCGGCCGGCCGTGAGCACGCCCGGGAACGAGGCGTGGAAGGGCGGGTCTCCTTCACGGTCGGTGACGTGCTGGAAATCGCGCTGGAGCCTGAAACTTTCGACCTGGTCCTCATGGAGTGCGTGCTGTCGATCCTGCCGACGAAGGAAGCGGCCCTCCGGCGGCTCAGCGGAGCGCTCAGGCGGGGAGGGCGCTTGGCCCTGACCGACGTCACCGTGAACGGACCCATACCCAGTGGCCTCCAGGGTGTGCTGGCCATTGCAGGATGCGTGGGTGACGCCCGGCCCCTGGCGGAGTATCGGGCGCTGCTGGAGCAAACCGGACTGACCATAGTCCACGCCGAGGACCTTCCGGAGGCCGCTGCTCAGACCGTTCGAGACGTCAAGGGACGGCTGCTGCTGGCGGAGGTGGCGGCCAAGCTCGGCAAGCTGCCCGTTGCCCCCGCGCTCATCGACCGGGCCAAGGGCGTGCTGAGCGATGTTCAAGCGTTGATATCCGACGGAACACTGGGGTACGGGCTGTTGGTGGCGGCCAAGGTGTAGACCATCCCGTGTAGTAGAATACCGGCCACTGTGTTGCGTAACGGGAGGTGAAGCTATGTTCCGTATAACGGGCCTGCGTTCCTGGAACCTCAACGCCGCGCCCTTTGACGAGACGGTGCGGTTTTACTGCGACCAGCTCGGTCTGGCCGAGCGCTCCGAGCAGACCATCGGTGGTGCCGCGGTGGTGCGCCTGCGGGTCGGCGATACCGGGCTGGGCCTCTTTGATGCGTCCGACGGGCCGCGGCCGGGCGTGCCGCACCACACCTTCACCTTCGAGGGGCCCGACGATCCGGAAACCGCCACCAAGGAGCTGGAGGCCGCCGGGATCAGCGTGGAGCAGGTGCGAGCCCACGGCGACAGCGGAGGGTACTCCCTCTACGTGCTGGACCCCGGCGGCAACCGCATCGAGCTCTCCCGCGACGTCTAGGCCAAGTAGGCATGGGGTCGTAGCCGCTTCTTCGCTTGCAAGCTCGTCCTTCGACGGGCTCTCCGACTTCGTCAGGAGTCTCGATGAGCGAAGCATCATCGGACAGGACGAGCGGGTCAAGACCGCGCTAAGGACCGTTCGTGGTGAGCCTGTCGGACCATGAACGGTAGGCGGTATGATTGCTAGCGTGCCAGCGCTGTTCACCGGGCTGCAGAGGCGGGTTACCGCTGGCAGGCGGACGTTGGGTGGTAGAGGTGGGTAAGCCCGCTTCACGGACGGGAAGCAAGCTCTTTGCTGGAGTTTAGGATCCTCTTTTTGAACCCCCGGAGGTTGTTACGCAATTCGCCGAGGTGATCCCTGATCCACTCCTGAGTATTATCAGGGGAGGCATCCCAGGCGTTCAATTGTGAGTTCATCTCAATAAGGTCCCTGAGACAATTCTCTCCCACAACATAAAAGGACTGAGGTTTGTCGAGGTAGCGCCAGGTGACTAACAACTCAGCGGCGGTCATGCGTAATCGAACGGTTGGGGTCAGCCAGTTGCCCCGTGCTCTTTTTTCATTATCACTAATCGTGCCCACGATGTCCTTGAGCGAGGTGTCGTTATAATCGCACTCCGAAGTCAGAGCTGCCAACCGTCGCATTAACTCGTCCTTCTGGATGATTTCAAAAAGTGACCCCCGCCCCGAGATCGTCTCCAGCACCTGACTATCTGTGTTACTGGGATTAGTGATGCAATCCGCGATCGCCTCTTTGAAGCGCTCCCGAAAGTCCGCGTTTTTGATGTGATCGTTAGGATAATAGAACAACACTCCTTTTGTGCTCACAGACTCGCTCCGGCCGTGCACCCAGCGTGGGCCAGCAAAGCTGTGTGATACACATCGGCCTGTTCCTGAGAAGATAGCTTCAGTTTCTGCGCGATAGCCATGGCCACGTAACACGTCCGGAGAACATCCCCCATCGGTTGGCCGGCGCCCAGGTCAGTGGCGAAGGAGAACGCACTCAGAATCTCCGCCATGCGGATCGGCTGGTTCTGGAGGTCAGATACCATGTTTGCTTGAGTCAAAAGGGTTTTCCTAGGAAAGAGAGTTGGCTCTGTTTTGGCGTTCGCATGAGGTCTACGCAAGGGCGTTCCGATCCCACAGTGGTCCGTTTAGCGGCGCTCCCCTCTGCTGTCCAAGCGATTATGCCGCAGGGACCACAGGCCATCGCGATGAATGACCTAATGAACGTCTAGAATTGGCACTCAGCAGTCGGAGCCGACCTGCACCCTACGTATAGCAACGGCTTCGTAATGCGACGTCTCACCGGGATCCCTGAATCAACCCTCTCCGGATGACGAGGTTGGGAAATCGGCAAGTTTTTTGCCAGTATCCCCTGCTCCACCAAACTTGACGGTAGACAGAACCGGGGCGTGCAGGGCCATCTCCTCGGCATCTCTCCCCGGGATGGGGCTGTCGTCGGACATCGGAATCGTGTAGCGCACCACGGCGTTGTCGGGCATGACGATGATCTCCTTCACGAAACTCTCGATGAATGCCCTGCGCTCCGTCAGCTCGCTCTCGTTCAGGAACACACTCAGGTCCTGGGCGTAGGCCGTGATGGTCTCCACATCGTCCAGGACCTCCTTGCGCTGGGAGAGCATCGCCCTCGCCTCCTCCGCCGTGGCTTCAAGCCTCTCCTGCCGCTCCCTGTGCTCGCGTATGCGGGGCTTGAAGTCGTCAACGTCCAGGTCTGTGGTCTCCACCAGGTTGTAGAGCCGGTCCAGCCTGCGCTTCACGTCCACAAGCTCCGCCTCGACGGTCTCCAGCCGCTGGCGCTGCTCGTGGGCGATGCCGTCCATCTCCTCGTCCACCAGCTTCACCAGTTCGCGGATGTTGGACTCGGTGAGCACGTTCTCCCGGATCTTCCCCACCACCATTTCCTCGAAACGGCGTGCGTTGAGCCTGGGAGTCTCGCAGGCGTCCTTGCCGCGCTTCATGATCGACTGGCAGACGTAGTAGGCGAACCGGCCGCTCTTGGCGTCCTGGCCGCTGAGCGCCCGGTTGCACGCCCTGCACCTGACCAGGCCACTGAGGAGGTAGGAACTCCCGACCCGGCGGGGATGAGTCCTCCTGGGAGCGCGGGAGCGCAGCTTCCGGTTCACCCGCTTGAACTTGGGCCTTGGAGACGATGGCGGGGAAGGCCTTCTCCACCCGCACCGGCTCGGCCTTGTCCTTGGAATCAGTGCCCCAGACCAAGGTTCCCGTGTAGACAGGATTCCTGAGGATGATGTGGACGCCGTTCTTGCACCAGAGCCTGCCGGTGGGGTTGGCGATGCCTCGTCGTTGAGGGTGCGGGTGATGTCCAGGATGCCCCTGCCCGCCTCGGCCATGTTGAAGATGCGCTCCACCACGGGAGCGGTGGCCGCGTCGGGTTCGAGGGTGGGACGCTTCTTGGCCCCGTCCTGCACCATGAGCTTCCGGTAGCCGTAGGGCACCCGGCTGGCCACCCAGAAGCCGCGAGAAGCGGCCTCTCGCATACCCCTGACAACTTCCTGCGCAAGGTTCTCCGAGTAGAACTCGTCCACAGACTCTATGATGGCCTCCATGAGCTTGCCGGTGGGGGAGTCGTCGGCGTGCTCGGTGATGGAGACCACCCTCACGCCCTTGCGCCGGAGCATGGCCTTGAAGGCGACGGCGTGCTCGCGCTTTCGGGTGAAGCGAGAGAACTTCCAGACGAGAATCTCCTTGAAGGGAGCCTCCGGCTTGGCGGCCTCATCCAGCATCCTTCGGAACTGGGGCCGGTTGGCGGTGCGTCCGCTCTCGGCCTCGTCCACGTATTCACGGGCGACCAGGTAGCCGTTCCTCTCGGCATAGTCCCTGAGCGCGCGGAGCTGGGCCGCCACCGACAGGTCCACGTCCTGGCGGTCACTGGAGACCCTGGCGTAGAGGGCCGCCGGTATCAGATCAAGTCGGTCATTCATCAGCCTTTCCTCCTTCTGTTCGGGCATGTCCCGTCTGTCTAGTTTGCAGTCTTTCGAGTCGTTCTCGTCTTCGCCACTCCCTCTCCTCCATGTAGAGGCGGACCGCCTCCCGGAGCAGCTCGCTCACGGTGCGGTCCTCCTCCTTGACCACCTGCCGCAGATTTTGGGCCATCTCCGGTGGCAGGGAGAAGGTGATGGTGTCGGTGCTTCTCGACTTTGGGGGCATGGTTGCTCTTTTCGTCTGCCGGTATAGTACGCTGTCTTACTATATACCACCGGCCAACCGATCTTCAACCGACACAGGGAGGAGCCGCCGCCAGGATCTGCGGGTTCCGAGCGCTGCAACAAATGTCCCGTTTCGGCCTGTTGGGGGCTGACACGGTAGGTGCAGAGAATGCCCTTGTGTCCCCTATAGGAAACCCTGGGAACTGCTTTAGTGCATGGGTGCAACATGCTTCCGAGGCCCCAGAGCACTGGTCCGTCGAGGCCCTAGTCGGGGTGGTTCTCGCTAGGAGCCGTACCTGACAGCTGGTCGGGATGGGCGGTGTGCGGCGTATCAACGATGAGATCCTGACGCATCAGTTCTGCACCAAATTGCAATCGTGAGGGCGGAAGGGGCATGAAGGTTGGAGAACTCCTCCAAAGGGGTCCCAGCAGCCATGCTGGGACGTCCCCTACAGGAAGTGACTGGAACGGCGGCAGTTGTCATTCTGCAACTGGGTCCAGGGAGGATAGCGGCCTCCGATCAGAGGGATGCGGTGACGGGAGACGCCAGGAATCGCCCAGGATGCCCCGCTCGGCAAGGGCCTCGGCGTTAGAGGTGATGATGGCCGGCCCGTTCAGTCTGTCAGCGACATTGAGGAAGGCATCCTCGTTGCCGGGAGTCTCGAAGACGAAGAGCACCCGGGGCAGGAATCCGCCGTGGTCCCGCTCCGCCCAGCCGCTCAGGAAGTACCGGCGGTAGGACTCCAGGCGGTCGAGAATGCGCTTGGGTGTCGTGGCACGACGCTCGAACTCCAGCAGGTAGGGACGCCACCGGCCCCGGTACTCCAGGGTGAAGGAGGCGTCAGGGAGTATCACGTAGGTGGTCCAGTCGTAGCGGTAGCCGATGCTGGAGCGGGAGGTGGGCAGCAGGTCAAACAGGTCGTGGTGTGGAGAGCGGGCGACTTCGGTGGACAGGGCGGTGGCGAAACCGGTGACGCCGGCGTGATGACGGAGCTGGGAGGCAAGGGTGCGCAGCGCGGTCCCTGCGTAAACGTCAGGGTTCGAGTACGAGGGCTCAGCGCTCCACCGGTCGAGGGTGAGCCCGACAGCGGCCCGGTCCCTGCGGGCCAGGTAGGTAAGCCCCTCGTCGGTGAGCATGTGCAAGGGGCTGTCCGCTCGCACGAGACCGTGTTGGCTCAGGGAACGGAGCACCTGGTTGACCCGACGCAGGGTGACGCCTCCCATCAGCCCTGCAAGCTGCTCACGGGTGCACAGGGGCCAGGCGGCCAGCAGGTCGAGGGCTTCTTTGTCGGCCCGCGTCAGCTGCACTGAGAGGGCCGGCACTAGCTGCTGCGACGGTTCCGGCATGGAGGCTTGAACGCCGGAGGAGTACAGGGCGCCGGGACTCGGCTTCGGGATGTCGCGGAGGAAGGAGTAGGACGAGTCCAACAGGCGCTCCGCCCACACCAGGATGCCGGGCAGGCTGGCGTCGGGGGAGACCCGCACGGGAGGCTCGTCGCCGAGGCCGCTCCCGCACTGCTGCCAGACGACTCCATTGTGGTCTCCGGCCAGAAGCTCCCCCTCCGTCGCCGCGAATGTCCTGCCGTGCTCTGAAGGGTCGCCCTGTGAGCGGATGGCCCGGCGGGTGGCCTGGTCTGCGTGGGTCAGTACGAGGGTGACAAAGGGTCTCTCGGCATTGTGCAACCGCTCGATGCTCCTGATGCGGTAGCGGAGGTTGGAGGTGGATAGTGTCGGCCCCTGGCGCAGTAGACCGATGGAGCGGCCCCCGGACAGGGTGAGCAGCATGTCGTAGGGACCCTTGCGGTAGTGGTCTACGCGCATAGGATCGTTGTGCGGATCAGAGTCGGCGACCGTGGCGGCGATGCGGTAGAGCACAGCCACGGCGTCCAGCCGCTCGGCCAACAGCCGAACCCACTGTTTCGACACCGGGTAGGCCCGCAGCATGTGCGCCTCGCCCTTGGTGGCTACTCCCCCGGCGATGACGCCCTTCTCCGTTGGGAAGTACCGGCGCAGCGGGCGAGGCCCCAACACGCTCAGATGGTGCGGCGCGGAGTTCACCAACCCCCGCTTGGCGAGCTTCTCCAGCCGCTCTCGCAGCGTGGAGGCGGGAACGCGGCCCAACCGCGACAGCTCGTCCACGGTAGACAGAGGTGTAGCGCAGAGCAGCAGGAGCGCCTCCTCAAGACCCTCGCGCAGGGGACGCAGGGCAGGGTCCGGTCTGAGGCCCATCAGGTCGATGATCAGCTGCTGCCTGGCACTCTCAATCGCTCGGACGCTCCCGCCGGCAGAGTTCAGGACGGCGGAGGGCACGGCTAGCCCCATGTGGCCCCGTTCAAGGAATCGCCAGAGTGTGTGGCGGGACACTCCGAGGTCCTCAGCTGTCTTCGGCCGTCCATGTCGCCACACGTAGGCGCGCACGTAGTCCCGGACGGCCCGCTTGAACTCGGGACCGCCCTGCCCTCTGCCGTTCAGGGTCTCTGCTGTGTTAGCAACCAGCAAAAGTGGGACACATTGGGAGCCGAGAGATCAGGGGCTGGATGGAGGTCTGGCGAGCTCCCTGAGGGCCCTGTTGTAGCGTCATCGCCGTTCGGTGGTTTGAGCCTTCACCTCCTTCCTGCGTTGTAGGATCTCTTGCCGTCTTCCCTTGAGCACGTCTGATGGTGTCACGTTGCCCAGAGCCTTGTGATAGCGCCGGTAGTTGTAGTAGCTGACGAAGGCCGCGATAGCAGCCTCAAGGTCGGCGGGCAACTCATAAGGCACCTGGTTGACGTCCCGTTTGATGGTCTGGTGGTAGCGCTCCAGCTTCCCGTTGGTCTGAGGGTGGAAAGGAGTTGCTAGGATGTGCTTGATGCCAACCATCCCCAGGTAGTCCCTGAATGCTCTTGAGACATAGCCTGGACCGTTGTCACTCAGCAGCCTGGTGCGGTCTGTGACTGGAACTTGGTCCATGCTGGTCGTGTCCACAGCATCCTGGACCACCTCGATGAAGGAGTCGGCCGTCATATCTTGCTGAAGCCTGTGAGCCAGGATGAAGCGGGAGTAGTCGTCCATAACGGTGACCAGGTAGTAGTAGCCCCACCCAACCACCCTGAAGTATGAGGCATCGGTGGCCCACATCTGGTGAGGTCCTGTGGTCTTGAGGTGGTACTCCTTCCCCGCGGCCAACCGCATCTCAGGCCTCTTCACTAGGCCCTCCCTGCCCAGGATACGGTAGACGCTGGACTCTGAGACTGAGAAGCCCTGGTTGTCGGTGATCCCCGCGGCCAGCTGACGGCAGCTCAGCTCTGGCATCTCCCTGGCTGATAACAGGACTGAGCGTTCTTCCTGAATAGTAAGACGGTTCCATGGTGGCTGATCGCCTCCTGGTCGGTCCTCAAGTCCTTGTTGGTCTTGGCGTCTGAGCCACCGGTAGTAGGTGCTCTTAGGGATGCCCAGCTCTCTGAGGACCTTTCGCTTGGGGAGGGGAGACGAGGATACTTTGGTAACTACCTCTGCCTTCTCCGGGGCGCTCATCCGCTGGTACCGGTGGCGTCCTGGGGCATGGGGATGGCCGTTTTTTTGAGACGGTACGCCTCCAGCGACAGATCGGCCACTAGCTCCTTGAGTTCCCCGTTCTCTCGCTTGAGTTGCCCTACCTCATGCTGAGTGGCGTCCCGAACCGAGTCACGGGTCAACCTCTCCTTGCCCGCCTCCATGAACTCTTTGGTCCACGAGTAGTAGGAGTGGGGCTTGATCCCCTCCCGCCGGCACAGGTCGTTGGCTGTGACCTCGCGGCGGAAGCCCTCCAGAACAATTCGGATCTTCTCTTCGGGGGTGTACTTACGTCGGGCAGCCGCCTTCACTGTGCGGACGAAAGACCTGGTCTGCTCGCTTCGTTCCTCGGCGGCCTCTGCTTTGCTTACTTCTAGTTGGGACACATCTGCTCCTTTCTGTGGGTAGCTCTACCCTCATTTCAGGAGCTCACACCACCCTCCGACTCTCGGGTTTTCCTACCCTTATATGTGTCCCATTATCGCTGACGGTCTACACCTCGGCGCCGGCCTCGGTTGGCAGGTAGTACAACGAGGAGCGGCTGATACCCAGCAAGGCGCACTGGCGCACCAGAGACAGCTTCGGTTCTTCTCGGTCAATCATGGCCCGGCGTTGGGACCGGCTCACAACCCGAAGCTCCGTGACAAAAAATCCCGTTCCACCTTGAGCTGCCCAATCTGTTGGTAGAGCTGGGCAGTGAGGACCTCTTGGTCCTTCTCCTGGCGTCCAGCACCATTTCCAAAGAGGTGCGGCGCCCCCTGAGTCAAGGCCTTCTTCCAGGCATGGATCTGGCTCGGGTGGACTTCAAACCGGCTGGCCAGCTCTGCAATCGTGTGCTCCCCCTGGAGCGCGGCCAAAGCCACTTTGGCCTTGAAGACTGGGCTGTGCTTCTTACACGTTTGATTCATGTCCTGCTCCTTCTTTCCGTCCTATTTTAGGAGCGGGACTCTCTCTTAGCCACCTGTCCGAATTTTGGGGTCCACCTCACTGCACAGGGCAAACAAGGACGCCGCTCTTCGGAAACTGTGACCTTGCTAATGCCAATTAGGGGTGCCTGTCGCCGTCACCGTTGCTGCCAATGCTGTGGAATCAAAGAGCCGCTCAGCCCATTGATGGAGATACTGGTATATGAACAACTTCTCTCGCGTTCGATACGACAGCAGGAGTCCCGACGTGGCCCAGTTACTCAGGATCCTCGAAAATCGGGGTGTTCAGTATATTGTGATCGGATCAATCGCTATGGAGGCCTACGGAGTAGATCTTCAGGCAGCGGATCTCGACATCGTACCCGACACATCCAAAGCGAACCTTCGGCGATTAGTCGATGCGTTGAGGGAGACGGAGGGGACGCCGCTTGGGCCGTTTGGAGATTGGAAAGTCCTGGAAAGCGGAGAGAGCAAGTGGATCCCTAGCTCCGCAGCGCGAGCACGAGGAGCACGGGTAGCAGTGACTAGCCGGACGGCTCGGTCTCGCCGCTCACCGTACCCAGCCCAACGGCCCAAGAGTAGCGAAACGCTTTGTCGCTATTGCGCGACTGCCATGAAACTTACTGGTTACGGTATCGATACGTCGCGGGCTATTCGAGAGTCACAAGGTCCCATCCAGGTCGAGGACAGAGTTTCACTGGGTCATCCTTTCGATGTTAGTGCCGCCGCGTTCGGCGGTTGCCAGTGCTGTTTCTTGCTTCGGTCTCGAGAACTCCTTCTTCCAACTCTACCTCTGACCCTTCATCTTCTAGCTCGAACTCGACGATCTGCTCATTGGTCACAGCGATGTCAGGCATTCCTGGCACGACTAGAACCCCGTTCACTCTCGGCTGCCTGAATCAAGCGGCGACGCGTAGCAGGGTCGGCTTCAATAAACTGTTGGGGCGCGCTTTGCGATTGCCTCTTTACAACTCGTTTCTCCTTGAGTCTGAACTGAAATTCTCTCCGTTGTTTCGTGATCTCGTAGAAGACAATGCCTGAAGAAGTACCGAGATTCAGGCTTTCGATCATTCCGAACATGGGTATGTTGATACACAGCGCGCTTTTCTCGAGCGCGAGCTTGCTGATGCCAGTTACCTCATTCCCGAACCAGACTGCCAGCTTCTTGTACTTAGTGTAGTCACCCTTGTGTAATTCGACGTTCTTACGACCCTTCGTATGTGGTGAGGTTACGGCAGACACGAAGCCATTCTTCTCCAAGTGCGCTAAGCAACTTTCTGTGTCCTCAAACTTCTTAACGAAGCTCCATTTGATACCGGATGCCGATACGGCGTTCAGCTTCGAACGACCGCGCATCTCCTGCCAGTCGTCAGGCAAAGACTCATGAGAGGTGACAATGTAGGCCTTTTCAACGCCCAACGCATTGACGTTGCGGATAATGGTTCCGATGTTTCTTATGTCATCGGGATTCTCCATGACGGCGATCAAATTCTTACACCGAAAATCTCGGATCTTGTCCGCCTTGGCACGAACAGATGCTCTTGACTTCTTCATACTTGAGCGACCCTGATCTCCTCGATCCGTGCCTCCACTCCCTTTCACGGTTTCGCCGCACTAAGACATATGAATCCGGGTTGTTTCATCAACTTTTGATAATCTCCAGGGTCTAGGTCTTTGAATTCCTCGACCGGTCTGGGTTCAAGCAAGCGCTCGAGTGTAAAGCCTGCGCCGAGCACCGGGTCTAGCATTGCGCCAAGTGAGCGTCTGTAGTACGGCACCGTAAAAGGCGTGCCGAATCCGGTCCATACCATATCGACTTGTTCTACGTCGAAGTAGTTGCCTTCGGAATGGTGTTCGTAGAACTCGTCAGATGGGTGTCCGACTGAGAATACGAACCGACCAGATGGTCGCAACACCCTGGAGAACTCCCTGAATATAGGGTCCCAGTCCTTCACGTAATCTAGAGCCAATGAGCTAACCACCAAGTCAAACGAACCCGTCTCAAGAAAGTCAAGCGGCTGGTCGAAGTCGGCTTTGACGATTCGCGCTTTGCCTTGAAGACGTCTTTCGGCTATCTCTACCATCTTAGGGCTGACGTCGAAACCAACAACCTCCGCGCCTCCGTCTACTAGCCATTCGGCGAAAACTCCCGGTCCGCAGGCAGCGTCGAGCACCCGGTTTCCTTCGACGGGGGGCAACAGAGTGCGTATTGCCGGCCAGTTATAGAAGGCGTTGTGGGCCTTCGTTTCAACGCGTGCTGCATATAACTCAGCCATCTCTTCCCACACGTCCAGCGCTATAGGTTCCTCTTTCATGGCAACTCCTGGAAACTGGGAATGGAAGCCTCCGAGCCCCTCGACGGGTAAGGAACTCAAGGGTCTACGTGCTGCAACCCTAGATACTTGGTCTCGGGGAACCCTTCCTTCTGGTCGTCCCAGAACTCGTCGTACAGTACCTCGGGGTAGACCTCTAGCTCCCTGATCTCCGCCCTCGACAAGAAGCGTACGCCGACCAGCTCGTCTTCGCCTTCGGGTTTGTGGTCGATCGTGAGGTTCCCCGTTTGAGCGCCACATAGAATGAAGAACTTGCAGAAGTGATAGTCTGGCTCGACGAACTCCTGGATATAGACGATCTTGTCTGGCTCAACGGACAGGCCCGTCTCCTCGGCCATCTCTCGCCTGACGCATTCGAAAACAGACTCGTCGCCTTTAAGGCTGCCCCCAGGGAGCGTCCAGAAGTCGTAGCCAGGCTCGACGTGGTGGGCCATCAGAACCTTGGCATTCTCCACGACTATACCGGCCGCGCTAATCCCGTAACGCATTCGCTCCCATTCCCTTAGTTCTTGGTTGTTTCACTGGACATCGGGCTGAACCGCGTCCTCACCATGAAGCCAACGATAGCCGCCTAGCCATCCGCGAGCCGACGTCTCTAGGACCTAGGAGTCCCCAGCCACGGTGCATAGCACGTTCTCGCCAAGCTTACCAGTCTGGAGAACCGTCCTGAAGCCTTTAGCCTCCAGTTCGGCTTTCAAACCGTTCGCAGTTCGGTATCTCCTTGTCGGCAAATACCATCTCCCGGCGATCTGGGTACTTCCTTCGTAGTCCTCGGGCGGGGCGTTGAGGCCGTAGTCGTATCCGGTACCTGAGAACGGTTCATAGTAGACGTCGGTGGCCGAGTCGAAGAGACAATGCTTGTCGTATCTGTGATAGACGGTTCCTGAGACGGAGTCGACGACTGGGTCGTCGGGATAGTGCCTCGCGTCATCGTAGATAGCTGTACTGATCAAGTAGTAGCCAGATGGCTTCAGCCTGGCACGGACCGCGGCAAACACGCTCCTCCGGTCTGCGTCCAGAACAATACACTGGAGACAATAGCTGTCGACGATCAGGTCGTACCGAATGCCGAACAGCGGGATTTTCGTGACGTCCGTGACCTCGTAGCGGATGTCCAGGTTGCGCTCCATGGCAATCCTGCGGGCGATGTCGATGGCGGTCGGTATCAAATCGACAGCATCTACCCGGAAGCCTCGTTCCGCCAGGAAGCAGGCTCCAGGACCCGTGCCGCAACCCAACTCAAGGGCCCTCGGTCGTTTGGAATCGAATTCGAGTTGCGGTAGCACCTGCTCTAGGAAAGACCTGGATGCGAATCGCTCGAATCCATCTGGGTGCCCGTGAATTTCACCCCACGAACTCTTGCCTTCCCGCTCGACCATCTGATATCCAGATAAGTGTTCGCGATAATAGTATTTCATCGATAATGAATAACGCTCAAGGCTGGACTATCCCCAGCACGCGTTCTTGAAGTGTTTCCCACGGACGCGGCTCGATGACCTGGAAGTCGTGGCTCGCCGCCTGCCCAACCAGCCACTGCCCGAACAACCACTTCGAGCGAGCGTCGTTCCTCAAATCCCTTTCCGCCCAGCCTGCAACATGGCGGCCGCGCTCGACTATATTTGCCAGGATAGCGGACTCATCCTGTTCCACGAGGAAAACTGCCCTAGTCGAAGGCGCCCGCTCGACCACTGGCGGTCGGGACAAGAGCGACGGTAGAATGCCATCCCCCTCAATTACGATCGGATTAGCCTGGTCCACATGATTCTCGATTACTACTTCCAGCGGGGCCGATAGGGCTTCGCCGACGCCTATAAGAGCGTCGCACTGCTCCCGCGGCGGACGCGTCCAGTAGTTAGGCTGCTTGTCGAAGTACAGGGCGTCCGCACCTTCGGGCAGATGGGCACGAGCACGCTGAAACGCTAGTCGTAAATCATCGACCATCATCCAGGAAATCCCATGCAGGAGTCCAAGTTGCCTAGCAAGGGTCGTCTTCCCTGACGCGGAGTTGCCTCCAATCAGCAACACGTGCCAGGTTCGGTCGTTACTGTCCGGAGTCATGAGGTCAGCCGCTTCAGTTAATTGCGTGCACCGCTTCAAACTCGGGCATTTCCGAATCGATGATGACACCATCGAAGTCCAGTATCAGCGTGTCGATCATGCGTTTCTTACTGGCTCACCAATGCCTAGTACAGCGTACCTCCGCAACGTCCAGCGCGAGATTAATCTGCGAATCCATGATTGTCGGATGTACTTCATCCTCATATTGCTAATCGAGTCCTGGTACTGACGGAGACTGTCTCCAGTGGGGCCTATTGAGCAAAGCTGAACCTCAATATGCTTCGCATTGTTCTAGGGTGGTGTGCCGCGCTGGGGGCTTGTCCTGTATTTGTAGAACTGCTCGTATTCCTGCTGGTGTCCCGCTAGGGTTTCAGGGTCCCTTTGGAGCACTACCATCGTCTTGAGTAGGCTGAGCAGTCGTACATGCGTGATGCCGATCGACGTAGCCAGGATCGAGTCACCGTCTCGCATAATGTGGGCCAGAACGCCAACCAGACCCCAGCGGCCCAGGCAAAGGCATGGGCGACCCATGCAGATACTGTGGCTACGCCGATAGACCTCAGATGTCCCTCCGTACCAAGCGCTACTACGTTTCGTGCACCGGGCTCCCGGGTATCACGAAGCGCCTGAGTTGAGATAGAAGTGGCTCCGGAAATCTGAACAGGGGGATAAGTGGAATCGCTGCCTGATTGAGGGCATGATAGTGCTCTCGGAGACAGGAGCGAGAGATGAGGAGACGACCCCGCCGTAACCACTCGGCAGAGTTCAAGGCGAAGGTGGCTCTTGCCGCAGTACGCGGCGACCGGACACTTTCGGAGCTGGCAAGCCAGTTCGATGTGCACCCGAACCAGATCACGCAATGGAAGACCCAGTTGCTGGATCGGGCGGCGCAGTTATTTGGCGCCGGGACAGGGCAGGCTGAAAAGCCGGTAGATATGAAGGTCCTTCACGCTAAGATCGGTGAGCTTGCGTTGGAGAACGATTTTTTAGAGGCCGCGCTCACGAAGGCGGGATTGCCGGGCGCAAGGCGATGATCGACCGTGATCACAAGCTGCCTCTCGCCCGCCAGGCAAAGGCAGTGGGCATCAGCCGCGGGAGCATCTACTACCGGCCACGGCCGGTGGGCGAAGCCGGTCTCGGACTGATGCGCCGCATCGATGAGCTGCACCTTGAGTATCCGTTTGCAGGCAGTAGGATGATGCGAGGCCTGCTCCGCCAGGAGGGACTCTCCTCCGGGCGTAGGCACATCGCCACACTGATGCGGCGGATGGGCATCGAGGCGCTGTACCGCAAGCCCAACACCAGCCGGCGACGGCCCGGCCATACGGTGTATCCGTACCTGCTGCGCGGGCTTGAGGTGAGCAGGCCCAACCAGGTGTGGGCAATGGATATCACGTACATTCCGATGGCCAGGGGGTTCGTGTACCTAGCCGCAGTGATGGACTGGCATAGCCGCAAGGTGCTGGCCTGGCGGGTATCGGTCACAATGGACGCAGACTTCTGCGTGGAGGCGCTCGAAGAATCCCTGGGACGCCACGGCGCGCCGGAGATATTCAACACAGATCAGGGAAGCCAGTTCACAAGTGACGCCTTCACCGGCCTGCTGAAAGCCAATGGGATCCAGATCAGCATGGACGGGAAGGGAAGCTGGAAGGATAATGTGTTCGTCGAACGGCTGTGGAAGAGCGTCAAGTACGAGGAGGTGTACCTGAGAGCCTACGAATCGGTCCCGGAAGCCAGAACTGGACTCGGGCGGTACTTCGAGTTTTACAATGCCGGACGGCCCCATTCGAGCCTTGGGGGAATGACGCCGGACCAGTTCTTTGACAGAGCGCCTGCCGAGTCCGCGGCGGCCTAACGCACGGCAGCGTGATTCCACTTATCAAACCGGGCAGCGCTGTTCAGACAAACGAGACCACCTCTGATGGCTAAACCCCGGCGTGGTAAAATCGAAACTTAGATGCCTCTCTATTCTAGTAGGGTTCGTCGGCTTTGACGACATTGCTGTCGTAATTGCATTCGTGAAGACGAAGAAGCGTTGGTATGAGCCGGAGATTCACATACTCTGCAATTCTGGTAGTAGCGCTGCCGTTGATTGCCGCTGCGGGGTTCTTGTACGCCCGAGGCACCGGTGGTTACGAATCGGCAACTGGTCACAAATCGAAGATATCCCATGAGGCCGCTCCTCCAACAATAGACCCCAGGATCGTTTAGGCAGATGCCTCTAGTAGATGCGTCGAGTCAAATCTACGAGCTTTGACAGAGAGAAGGCTTGCAAGGCTTCACAGGGATGCGGCTTGACAATGACAAGGGGGAGGTAATCCTCTACTGGAAGGGACAAGTCCCTCACAGGATGGTCGCGCTTGTGCGGACGTTGCGGACCAGCGTCCCAGTTCGAGTAGTTGAAAGACCCTACTCACTCATAGAGCTTCAGTTGGAGGCAAGGCGGCTTGTCGGACTTGATCTCTCTGAGGCAGGCGTCAATGTCACTGAGACAGGACCTCTTCCTGACTTCTCAGGAATAGGAGTCGGGATTGAACCCACTGAGCGGCTTGACTCGGCGCAACAGATCGACCGGGCGCGTCAGGTCATCGAGAGCGACTTCCCTCTCGAATTTACAGTTGCCCCAGCGCCGGAACCATTAGTTTCTCAGAATCGTTAGCGGGGTTCCTATTTGGCCTCGTCCTGGCGATGTCGCCCGAAGGGACCGAGCGATAGCCCAATTCTAGTTATGCCCCCCACCCTTTGCAACCCCCGCAGCTGCAACGGCGACCCCGGCGGCAGTGGCTGGCCCTTGGCCATGTCTTTTGCCGCCTGCCCAGTCTTGGCTAGCTCAAGAGGACGACATCCGACACCTACCCGAGTAGCCGATAGTTCGTCCGAATACCGGATGGGTCATCTCAAAGTTGACACTGAAACTGGCTTCACTCTCTCCGGTTTCGGTGGTGCAGCCACCTCCAAAAGGCGAGACCCAGGTGGGGAACCCAATAATCAGCCCAAGAAAAGGTACCCTTAACACGTACTTCCGGATGTCATAGACCAAGCTTCCTACGTCGTCAACTCGCAAGTCCGACTCTACCCCCAGACCCCATCTCGTAGTTTCGATGATTCTATGGTCGTCTGAAAATACCATGTGAGAAGAGAACGTCACGTCCCTACGAAAGCCGTCGTTGCCGAAGAAGGTCCTAAACCAATGCATCACGCCCGAACCATCGACTCGGCTGTGCACGGTGAATTCAACATTCTCTCCGTTGTGCGGGACCGGGGCACGGAACAGCATGTATGAGAGCAATGCTACTGGCCTGATTGCCGTCTTAACATTGATACTGTTCATGACCCCACTCAAAACCACCGTTGGCTCAGAGTAGTGCTTACGCACCGCCGTGTGTAGATTGATAAAGTCGTCCCCCAATGCGCGGGCTACGGGAGAGTTGTTGGCGGGGCATCCCGTCATACGTCGCGGCTTCCTCTCTTGGGATCATCAGGGCATTCCTAGCCCAAGGTCCATGTCAAGCTGCTAGCCTGAATCTCAATGTGAAGGTTCTTGATTTTGTCCAGTTTGGTGGGCCTAAGTTGACGGTAGGCAGAACCATCTTTGAGATGCGGCTTGTGCTGTGAACCCACCCTAATCGCTCGATTACCTACATGGCAGGGTAGAAGGCTGAGATTCAACGCCTCACGGCCGTAGTAGCTGTACTGCTCGACACCTGTCGATCCTCCTGCCTCCCTTCACCACGGAAATGTAGAGGGTTGGACCTCCTCAGTCCCTGGCGGCTATTGCAATCATATCATGTGGTTGCGATAATCGAATAGGCGATTCATTCCATTGTCGGTGATGACTATCTCGGATGTGAACCACGAAGGAGCGGCTAATGGCCAAGACAGCGAGGTTCGACGGCGGCGCCTTCTTCGCCGCTTTGGACGCTGAGAGGCAGGCCCGCCATTGCACTTGGAAGCAAGTGGCGGAGGAGTGCGGCATCAGCGCCTCCACTTTGAGCCGTATGTCCCAAGGCAAACACCCTGACGTCAACGGTCTCGCAGCCTTGGCGGCGTGGTCGGGACTGGACGTAGACCGATTCGTCAGGAGCGCCGCCGCCAAGAATGAGCCGGAGCCCCTCGCGGTGATCTCGTCCTGTCTCCACTCCGACCCCCGCCTCAACGAGGAAGCCGCCGTTGCCCTTGACCAGATAGTCAAGGCAGCCTATCGGAGCATGGCGAACCAATGAGCGACCTGAACATCAGCAGCTTTATATGGGGCATCGCCGACGACGTGCTGCGGGACGTCTACGTCCGGGGCAAGTACCGCGACGTCATCCTGCCCATGACCGTCATACGTCGCCTGGACGCAGTTCTGGAACCGACCAAGGACGCTGTTCTCCGCATGAAGGACCAGCTAGACGACGCAGGCATTACGAATCAGGATGCCGCCCTGCGCCAGGCCTCCGACCAGGCCTTCTACAACACATCTGACTTCCGGCTCCGCGACCTTGCTTCACGCGGGCGGCAACAGCAGTTGCGATCTGACTTCGAGGCGTACCTCGACGGCTTTTCGCCCAACATCCAGGAGGTCCTGGAGAAGTTCGAGTTCCGCAACCAGATTCCCAGGCTGGTCGAGACGCATGCGCTGGGGTTCCTGCTGGAGAAGTTCCTCGACAAGTCGATCAACCTGAGCCCTGTACCCGTGCTGAACGGGGACGGCTCCGTCAGACTGGAGGGCCTAGACAACCACGGCATGGGTACGGTCTTCGAAGAGCTCATACGCCGCTTCAACGAGGAGAACAACGAGGAAGCCGGGGAGCACTTTACTCCAAGGGACGTGGTGCAACTCATGGCACGGCTCATCTTCCTGCCGGTTGCCGAAGAGGTCAGGTCCGGCACCTACCTGGTCTATGACGGCGCGTGCGGCACAGGCGAGATGCTGACGGTAGCGGAAGAGACGCTGACGCAGCTGTCCAGGGAACAAGGCAAGGAGGCGTCAGTCCATCTGTACGGCCAGGAGGTGAATCCTGAGACCTACGCCATCAGCAAGGCCGACCTCATCTTGAAGGGAGAAGGCGGCGAGGCAGACAACATGCAATACGGCTCCACCCTCTCTGCCGACGCCTTCCCAGCCCGTGAGTTCGACTTCATGCTCTCCAATCCGCCTTACGGCAAGAGCTGGAAGAGCGACCTGGAACGCATGGGCGGAAAGTCCGACATCACGGACCCGCGCTTCGTCGTGGAGCACGGCGGCGACCCGGACTACTCCCTCATCACCCGCTCCAGCGACGGCCAGATGATGTTCCTGGCCAACATGCTGAGCAAGATGAAGCGGGACACACCGATGGGCAGCCGCATCGCGGAGGTGCACAACGGCAGCTCCCTCTTCACCGGCGACGCCGGCCAGGGCGAGAGCAACATCCGTCGTTGGATCATCGAGAACGACTGGCTGGAAGCCATCGTCGCCCTCCCGCTGAACATGTTCTACAACACCGGCATTGCCACCTACATCTGGGTGCTCAGCAACCGAAAGCCTGAGCATCGCCATGGCAAGTTGCAGCTCATTGATGCCACACAGGGGTACAGGCCCCTTCGCAAGAACCTTGGCAGTAAGAACTGCGAGGTATCCGACGAGGACATCGGCCGCATCTGCGATGCGTTCCTCGCTTTCGAGGAAACGGAGCAGTCCAAGATCTTCCTTAATGAGGCCTTCGGCTACTTGAAGGTCACCGTGGAGCGCCCGCTGCGGCTCACCATCGATCTATCACCGGACCATCGCCAGCGCTTCCGGGCCGTCTGTGGTGACGCAAAGGAAGAGCCACTCTCCTACGTCATTGATCGGGTGGCGGCAGTACTGGGCGCCGGACCTCACCCCGATTTCAACCGATTCATGGAGGCCGTTGTGGCAGATGCCTCCGCGCATGGCGTCAAGTTGACGGCCAAGCGGAAGAACCTATTACAGACGGCGTTGGCATCCCGCCAAGAGGCCGCCGCGCCAGTCATCAAGAAGACCAACAAGCCAGGCGCGGTAGAACCTGATCCGATCCGCGGACTGATCGAAGCGGCCCTGGACGGTCAGAGCACAGTGGTGGAGTACGAGCCCGACCCGGAACTCCGGGACACGGAGCAGGTGCCGTTGCTGGAGGAGGGAGGCGTCGAAGCCTTCATCCGTCGCGAGGTGCTGCCCTACGCAACCGACGCCTGGTATGTGGCGAGCAGCGTCAAGGTTGGCTACGAAATCAGCTTCACCCGCCACTTCTACAAGCCGCAGCCCCTGCGTCCATTGGAGGAGATACGGGCCGACATCCTGGCATTGGAGCGGGAGACGGAGGGGTTGCTGGCGGAGATTGTCAAAGGCTAGGTAAAGCAACATGCTAATGACTACGAACATACTGCAACGTACCTTTCGCATCCAGTACGGTGGGTCCACGGGCACTTGCTTTACGGTAGACGTCGATTGCAGACAATACATAATTACCGCCCGCCATTTTGTGTCCTCCATTGCCGGGCCCAATTTGCTGCAAATACAGCATGAAAACACTTGGAAGAGCCTTGCCGTTGAGTTGGTGGGGCATGGACAAGGAGACATCGACGTGACAGTGTTAGCTCCTCCTGTGCAAATTTCACCCACGCACCCATTGCCCACAGGAACCGCTGGTATAGTGCTCAGTCAGGACGTTTACTTCTTGGGATTTCCTTACGACCTTACCAATGACGGAGGGAACTTAAACAGGAACTTTCCCATACCATTGGTAAAGAAGGGGATACTTTCCGCATTTCAAGTAGGTGAAGTGAAAACACTATTACTGGACGGCCACAATAACCCTGGGTTTTCCGGCGGACCCGTAGTTTGCCAGATAGTGAACGACCGGAGCAATGAACTTACTGCTATAGGTATCGTTTCTGGCTATCACGATGAGCCCAAACCAATCTACGTTGGCGAAAGCGAGACACCTTTCACGTACTACGATAACACTGGCATCGTGGTGGCTGCCGCGATTGATCATGCACTTGACCTGATTCAAAGGAACCCTATCGGGTTTGATCTAACCTCGGGGGCAAACTAACGTGTACGCGAACGCTATCTACCGCTACTCCGCCTACAAGCCCTCTGCTGTCCCCTGGCTCGGCGACGTGCCGGCGCACTGGGAAGTTGTCCAACTTGGAAGGATTGGCGTCTTCTCCAAAGGCTCTGGAGGAACGAAGGATGACGAGGTCCCCGATGGGATACCCTGTGTTCGGTATGGGGACCTTTACACGACTCACACCCACTTCATTAGGCGGACACGGAGTTATGTTTCGCTAGCGAGGGCTAGTGCATATACGCCAATCAATAGAGGCGACGTTCTCTTCCCTACGTCAGGTGAGACCATAGAGGACATTGGCAAATCCGCAGTCAACTTGATGCACACCCAAGTTTTCTGTGGTGGAGACTTGATCATCTTCCGGCCAACAGTTCCCATGGAGCCGAAGTTTGCGGGCTACTCGTTGGACTGTCATTCGGCTCAAACCCAGAAGTCCCTGATGGGGCGCGGCATCACCATCATGCACGTCCACAGTGCCCAGCTCAAGTATTTTCGGGTGTCCCTTCCCCATCTCTCCGAACAGGCCTCAATCGTGCGCTACCTGGACCACGTAGACCGGCGCATCCGGCGGTACGTCAGCGCGAAGCGGAAGCTCATCGCGGTGCTGGAAGAGGAGAAGCAGGCCATCGTCAACCAGGCCGTCACACGCGGCCTTGACCCCAACGTCCGCCTCAAGCCCTCCGGCGTCGAGTGGCTCGGCGACGTGCCGGAGCATTGGGAGACTACCCGGTTTTCCCGCCAAGTAGACATAGCCGAAGGGCAGGTTGATCCAGAAATTGAACCGTATTCATCAATGCTGCTCATCGCTCCAAATCACCTCGAGTCAAAGACAGGCCGCCTCCTGTATAGAGAGACAGCTTCCGAACAGGCAGCAATTAGCGGTAAGTACTTTTGCCTAGCCGGTGATGTGATCTACAGCAAGATTCGCCCGGCACTGGCAAAAGTGTTAGTGGCCCCGGCCGACTGCCTATGTAGCGCTGACATGTACCCGCTACGTCCGCGCAATTCACTCCTAAATGTTTACCTGTTCTGGCTGATGCTCTCGGAAGGTTTCACAGCTTGGTCGGTCCTTGAATCCGACAGAGTTGCGATGCCAAAGATTAACCGCGAAACGCTAACTAGCTTGCACCTACCTATCCCACCCCTCTCCGAACAGGCCGCTATCGTCCAGCATCTTGATGAGGCCACTGCGATCATCTACGCCGCCATCGCCCGCGCCCGCCGCCAAATCGAACTGCTTCAGGAGTACCGCACACGGCTCATCTCCGACGTGGTGACGGGCAAGCTGGACGTGAGCGAGGCGGCGGCGCTGCTGCCGGACGAAGCCGACGATGAAGAGCCTATGGACGAGGGCGGCCCATTGGCCGACAGTGTGGCCGAAGACCTGCACCACCCCGACGAATGGCCAGAAGAGTTGGCAATGGAAAGCGAGGTGACCGTATGACGGACTGGGGAAAGTGCACGGCAGTCGAGAGCGTGCCCGGCAGGCTGAGTGGGGCCTGGGTGTTCACCGGAACCAGAGTGCCGGTATCCGCCCTTTTCGAGAACCTTGAGAGCGGCGCTACCATAGAACAGTTTCTCGATTGGTTCGAGGGCGTGGAGGAATGGAAGGTCAGAGCTGTTCTCGAATACGCGGCGAAGTCCGTCAAGGTTTCCGTAGAACCGTGAGGATTCTATTGGACCAGGGAACGCCTCGGCCGCTTCGAGAACATCTGCACGGACACTCGGTGGATACGGCAGCGGAGCGAGGATGGTCAGGACTCGGTAATGGGGACCTAGTCGAGGAGGCCGAGCAGGAGGGATACGAAATCCTCATCACCACTGACCAGAATATGCGATACCAACAGAACCTCACAGATAGGCGACTGGCGATTGTCGTCCTACTGTCCACGGCATGGCCCTATGTCCAGCCGCGTATAGAGGAGATTCGCACTGTCATTAACGAAATACGCCCCGGTGAACTGAGAGAAGTCCCGATCCAAGAGATGGAAGAGGGATAGCGTGACCACAGATACCACTGAGAAGGGACTTGAGCGGCTCATTTGTATCGCCATGGCCGGCCATGCGTGTGAGCCTGCCCAGGGAGGCGCTGTGGCAGAACGTCCGGCCAATTACGGCGTAGGCTGGATCGGCGGAGACCCACAAGATTACGACCGGGAGTACTGCATAGACCTGGCCCAACTCTCCGCCTTCCTCCACGACACCCAGCCCGTTGCCGCCGAGCCACTGGACCTGGGCCAGGGCAGCCCAACGCGGCGCAAGTTCCTGGCCCGGCTGCAAGGGGAGGTCGCAAAGCGAGGGACCATTGACGTGCTACGTAAGGGCGTCAAGCACGGTCCGCACCAGATTGACCTGATGTACGGCACACCGTCGCCGGGGAACGAGAAGGCCGGGGTCCAGTACGGGCAGAACCGATTCAGCGTGACTAGGCAGCTCCACTACAGCCAGGACAACACCCAGCTTGCCTTGGACCTGTGCCTCTTCATCAACGGGCTGCCTGTGGCCACCTTCGAGCTGAAGAACAGTCTGACCAAGCAGACGGTAGCGGACGCCGTTAAGCAGTACAGGGAAGACCGCAACCCTCGCGAAAAGCTCTTCGAGCTGGGGCGCTGCCTTGTCCACTTTGCCGTCGACGATCACGAGGTGCAGTTCTGTACTCACCTACAGGGAAAGAGTTCCTGGTTCCTGCCTTTCAACAAGGGGTGGAACGACGGCGCGGGCAATCCTCCCAATCCCAACGGAATCAAGACCGATTACCTGTGGAAGCAGGTCCTTACCCGAGAAGGCCTCACCGACATCATTGAGAACTACGCCCAAGTTGTCGAAACCAAGGATGACAAAACCGGGCGTAAGAAGCGGGTGCAAATTTGGCCACGCTACCACCAGTTGGAAGTAGTGCGGCGGCTCCTAACGGATGTGCCGGCCGAAGGAGTTGGCAAGCGGTACCTCGTCCAACACTCTCCGGGAAGCGGCAAGTCCAACTCCATCGCTTGGCTTGCCCACCAGCTAATTAGGTTCGAGGTTAGCGGCAAGCCCCTCTTCGATTCGATCATAGTAGTCACGGACCGGAGGATTCTCGATAGGCAGATCAGGGATACTATTCGGCAGTTTGCCCAGGTAGGCTCCGTGGTGGGCCATGCCCAGAACTCCAAGGACTTGCGCACCTTCCTTCAGGATGGGAAGAAGGTTGTCATCACCACCGTGCAGAAGTTTCCCTTCATTCTGGACGCCATCGGGGACGAACACCGTAATCACAGCTTCGGAATCATCATCGACGAGGCCCACTCCAGCCAAGGAGGCCGCACCTCCGCATCGGTGTCCATGGCCCTGGGACAGGCCGGTGCAGAAGAGGAAGAAGAGACCGCCGAGGACAAGATCAACAGAATCATCGAGAGCAAGAAGCTGCTGCCCAACGCCAGCTACTTCGCATTCACGGCCACGCCAAAGAATCGGACGCTGGAGATCTTCGGCCGGCCTATCCCGGAGGGAGACAAGGTCAGGCACGTCCCGTACCACTCCTACACCATGAAGCAGGCAACCGAGGAAGGGTTCATAGTAGACGTGCTGAAGCACTACACACCGGTGGAAAGCTACTACCGGCTGGTCAAGACGGTGGAGGCGGACCCGGAGTTCGATATGAAGCGTGCGGCGAAGAAGCTGAGGCGCTATGTTGAGAACAACGATCATGCCATCCGCCTCAAGTCCGAGATCATGGTGGACCACTTCCACGAGCAGGTCATCGGCCTTCAGAAGGTCGGCGGGCAGGCCAGGGCCATGGTGGTGACAGGGAGTATCGAGCGCGCCATCCGCTACTACCACGCTATCCAAGACTACTTGGCAGAGCGCAAGAGTCCATACCAGGCAATCGTCGCCTTTTCCGGTGAGCACGAATACGCAGGGACGAAGGTAACCGAGGCGTCCCTCAACGGCTTCTCATCGAACCTGATAGCCGACAAGATACAAGAAGAGCCGTACCGCTTCCTGGTCTGCGCGGACAAGTTCCAGACCGGCTACGACGAGCCGCTGCTGCACACCATGTACGTGGACAAGTGTAGACCGTCAGCGATAATGGGACACATATAAGGGTAGGAAAACCCGAGAGTCGGAGGGTGGTGTGAGCTCCTGAAATGAGGGTAGAGCTACCCACAGAAAGGAGCAGATGTGTCCCAATTAGAAGTAAGCAAAGCAGAGGCCGCCGAGGAACGAAGCGAGCAGACCAGGTCTTTCGTCCGCACAGTGAAGGCGGCTGCCCGACGTAAGTACACCCCCGAAGAGAAGATCCGAATTGTTCTGGAGGGCTTCCGCCGCGAGGTCACAGCCAACGACCTGTGCCGGCGGGAGGGGATCAAGCCCCACTCCTACTACTCGTGGACCAAAGAGTTCATGGAGGCGGGCAAGGAGAGGTTGACCCGTGACTCGGTTCGGGACGCCACTCAGCATGAGGTAGGGCAACTCAAGCGAGAGAACGGGGAACTCAAGGAGCTAGTGGCCGATCTGTCGCTGGAGGCGTACCGTCTCAAAAAAACGGCCATCCCCATGCCCCAGGACGCCACCGGTACCAGCGGATGAGCGCCCCGGAGAAGGCAGAGGTAGTTACCAAAGTATCCTCGTCTCCCCTCCCCAAGCGAAAGGTCCTCAGAGAGCTGGGCATCCCTAAGAGCACCTACTACCGGTGGCTCAGACGCCAAGACCAACAAGGACTTGAGGACCGACCAGGAGGCGATCAGCCACCATGGAACCGTCTCACTATTCAGGAAGAACGCTCAGTCCTGTTATCAGCCAGGGAGATGCCAGAGCTGAGCTGCCGTCAGCTGGCCGCGGGGATCACCGACAACCAGGGCTTCTCAGTCTCAGAGTCCAGCGTCTACCGTATCCTGGGCAGGGAGGGCCTAGTGAAGAGGCCTGAGATGCGGTTGGCCGCGGGGAAGGAGTACCACCTCAAGACCACAGGACCTCACCAGATGTGGGCCACCGATGCCTCATACTTCAGGGTGGTTGGGTGGGGCTACTACTACCTGGTCACCGTTATGGACGACTACTCCCGCTTCATCCTGGCTCACAGGCTTCAGCAAGATATGACGGCCGACTCCTTCATCGAGGTGGTCCAGGATGCTGTGGACACGACCAGCATGGACCAAGTTCCAGTCACAGACCGCACCAGGCTGCTGAGTGACAACGGTCCAGGCTATGTCTCAAGAGCATTCAGGGACTACCTGGGGATGGTTGGCATCAAGCACATCCTAGCAACTCCTTTCCACCCTCAGACCAACGGGAAGCTGGAGCGCTACCACCAGACCATCAAACGGGACGTCAACCAGGTGCCTTATGAGTTGCCCGCCGACCTTGAGGCCGCTATCGCGGCCTTCGTCAGCTACTACAACTACCGGCGCTATCACAAGGCTCTGGGCAACGTGACACCATCAGACGTGCTCAAGGGAAGACGGCAAGAGATCCTACAACGCAGGAAGGAGGTGAAGGCTCAAACCACCGAACGGCGACGACGCTACAACAGGGCCCTCAGGGAGCTCGCCAGACCTCCATCCAGCCCCTGATCTCTCGGCTCCCAATGTGTCCCACTTTTGCTGGTTGCTAACACCCGGACCTCCGGTTCTTCCAACCCCATCCGCCTCTCTTACGCGTCGATGTTCCACTTTCCCCAATCCGTAGCTGCCGATGCCCCATCACGCAGTCCAAAGTCCATGTTCCAATCACGTCCGCGAACGCCACTGCCATTTTGTCCACTTTCGTAGCTGCGACTGTCCAGTAGGGGTGGAACGAGTACCGGAATCAAATTGCTCGCTCCGATTTAGCAGGATGCCCCATTCACCCCGATTTCAGCTACGGAATCGCCCGAACTGCAACTTGCCGCCCCGTGCGATCTCCTGTACACGGGTGTGACACCGCCAGCGACCCCTGGCATCTCACGCCTTCTGAGGGGGGGCTGTGCGTGTGAGCCCTACCCGGTCCGTTGCCGTTGTCTAGGCGCTTGTGTTAGAGTCACTAACTCACTACAATATATGTCGACGTCTACCCTCCGGTTAGGGCAAGCTAAAACGAAGGAGGCACGACATGGCCGTAGACCAGAAGGACAAGTACCTGGAGATGGTGATTCGGGGCAAGTACCAGAGACTGTACACGTACCTGACCAGTCTTCAGGTGCAGGAGTGGAGGACCTCCTTCAACGAGGTCGAGGCAGTCATCGGATTCGAGCTGCCTCCGTCCGCACGGCTGCACCGGCCCTGGTGGGGAAATCAGAGAGGCGGCAATGGCCACAGCCACGCCCTTGCCTGGAGCGTCGCCGGCTGGGAGACGGCGGAGGTCGATATGGATGGCGAGATGCTGCTGTTCCGGCGAACGCACACGAAGCCCATACCCAGGCTCTCTCTCGACGAGGCGTGGCCCGTCCACCCCACCGCGGTGTGGCCGGAAGGTCTGAGCCTCAGACGTGAGGATCTCTACGAGGAGAGGGTTTAGTCCCGCCATGTTCATAGACACGAACGTGCTGGTGAAGTCCCGTGTCCCCAGCGCGCCGGACCACGACGCGGCCAGGGCCAGCTTGGAACGCGCTTTTCGAGACCCCGAACCGCTAAGGATCAGCCGTCAGGTGATACGAGAGTACCTGGCCGTCGTCACTCGACCGCAGACCTGGACGGTGGCCATCACCCGTGAGGATGCCCTGGATGACGTGAGCAGGCTGATAGGCAGCTTCGAGATACTCGAGGACGGTCCCGTGGTGACCGAATCGCTCGTGGGGCTGTGTCGAGAGATTCCCGCGGGGGGACGGCAGATTCACGACGCCAACATCGTCGCAACCATGCTGGCGCATGGGGAGCGCAGGCTATTGACGTTCAACGTCTCAGACTTTCGACGTTACGGCGATCGCATCGAACTGGTGGACAGATAGTTGAGTGTGAAGAAACATCCACAATCAGCCAGAAGCTACAGTGTCCCCAGCAGGTTTGGTGCGGTGATACACAAGCGGGGAACCGTGCCGGTAGTTTGTTGCCTGCACGCCATCGTTGTGGGGTTAGGCAGCTACGCCGCCGCTTTCGCCACATTGATGCTGGTCTTCGTCTTGTTGACCGCCTGCTCTCCCTCACCAAACGGAGACAACAGTCCAACAGACAGCAGAGTCTACTCTCCTCCTCTGGCCTCTTCAACAGGGCGAGAGCTGTTCGTCGCGAACTGCGCTGTGTGTCATGGAGTCGCTGCCGAAGGTCAGCCCGACTGGCATATCAAAAAGGCTGACGGCACGCTTCCAGCGCCACCGCTCAACGGCGACGGCCACACGTGGCACCATTCAGACGGTCTCCTGTATCGAATCGTCAGCAAGGGCGGGAAGCTACTGGAAGACCCGAGCTATCCGAGCTTCAAGAGCGGTATGCCTGCATTTGGGGACCAGCTCAGCCACGAAGAGATTGTCGAGGTGCTCAACTACGTCAAGAGCCTTTGGGGAGACAAGACCAGTCGAGGACTGTCTATTCGGGAGTCTCAGGCGTTGGCCAGTGAGCAGGACCCGTTGCCCCCGGGGAGGGAGTAAGCCAAGCATCTTGGACAAGTATGCCATTGTCTGGGGCACATTTCGAATCTCTTGACGATTAACCAATCCACTCAAGGAGGACAGCATGAAGAAGAAGCACCTACAGCCGCTCACACCTGCGGCGCTCTACGCCAGGGTATCCAGCGACCGGCAGGACGTGGACCTGTCCGTGTCCGCCCAGTTGCGAGCGCTCAAGGACTACGCCAGAGCCAACGGCTACTCCGTCGCCCGCGAGTACGTGGACGAGGCCGGGAGCGGACGCGTGGCGGACAGACCCCAGTTCAGAGAGATGATCGAGGAGGGCAGCCAGCCGAAGGCTCCCTTTGAGGTCATCCTCGTCTGGAAGTTCAGCCGGTTCACCCGCAAGCGGGAGCACGCCGTGGCTTTCAAGTCCATGCTGAGGAGAAAGGGTGTCAAGGTGGTCTCCATCACCGAACACGCCGACGACTCCCCCACGGGCAAGCTGATGGAGGCCATCATCGGGAGCATCGATGAGTTTTACAGCGAAAATCTTGCGCAGGACGTTGTCCGGGGAATGAGGGAGGCCGCTTCGAGAGGCTTCTTCCTCGGCTCCAAGGCCCCCTTCGGCTACAGGCGGGTGAAGGTCAGCGACGGGATGAAGGAGCGTCCCACGCTGGAAGTTGACCCCGCCACCGCTCCGGTGGTGAAGGAGATATTCGAGAGTTCGCTCAGCGGCTACGGCCTCAAGGAGATATGCAGGACCCTGAACGACCGGGGCATCACCAACCGGGGAAAGCGCTGGTACAAGGGAGGACTCCACTACCTGCTGACCAACGAAGCCTACACCGGAACCGCCGTCTGGGGCAGAACCACCAAGGTAGAGAAGGCCCAGGACCCGGTGCGAGTGGAGGGAGCATGGCCCGCGCTGGTGTCGAGGGAGCTGTTCGACGCCGTGCAGCAGGCGATGCGGGACCGTGCCCCGAAGGTGCAGAGGCCCGGTAGAGTGGGTAGCAAGTTCCTGCTGAGCGGCTTGCTCAAGTGCGGGGTGTGCGGCAGGCCCTACAGTGGCCAGGGGGCCAAGAGCGGCCAGTTCGCCTACTACGTCTGCGGGACATTGTTCCGGGAGGGAGCGGGGACGTGCAGCGCCCGCTACCTGAACGCCCCCAGGGTGGAGGACTTCATTGTTGAGAAGATACGGGAGCGAATCCTCACCGAGGAGACCATCGTGGAGCTGGTGACGCTGGTGGCGGAAGAGATCGACGCAATGGCCGGTGAGCTGTCCGGCAGGCTGGAGGTCATCGAGGCCGAGCTAAGGGACGTGAGGAAGCGTCTTGAGCGGCTCTACGAGGCCCTTGAAACGAGCGAGTTGACGTTGGAGGTCCTGTCGCCCCGAATCTTCTCGCTGAGGCACCGTGAGGAGCAACTGGAGGCTGCGAGAGAGGACGCCGAGACCCAGCTTGAGCAGCGGAGGGTTGAGCTTCCGACCACCGAGGAGATCAAGGGGTACGTGGCGGACTTCCGGGAGTTCTTGCAAGAGGGGACGTTCCCCGAGCGCAAGGTCCTCATCCGCAACTTCGTGGAGGGCATCGAGGTGGTGGGAGACGAGGCGACGCTGACGTACACCGTTCCCATGCCAAAGGACGGTGTGAAGCGGGAATCGGCCTCGGTTCTCGATTTCGTCAAGTCCGGCCCACAGTGGGGGATTCGAACTGAGGCCCCAACTAGGTACAGCTAGTTTGGTAAGAGCCTAGCTGATCGTTCATCGGGGCATAATCTAGAGGTTGGCTCACCTAGCTAGTTTGGGGCTCGTGTAGTAACTCTGGGCAACCAGCGGCATGGGCATCCTGCGTTCATGGTAGAGATCGACCCTACTACTAGGTTTCCCCGCTTGCGCTGAGCTTGTCGAAGCGCGAACGGGGTTGACGTGGTCAACCACCGCTGTCGCGGCTAGAATGGGCTTCTCATCCCAGGAGGAGATACCCATGGCCACCATCGCCATCATCGGCGGTACGGGACCCGAGGGCCGAGGCCTCGGCCTGCGATTCGCCATGGCGGGCCATGCGGTGGTCCTCGGCTCCCGGGACGCCGACCGGGCCAAGGCGGCGGCTAAAGAGCTACTGGCGCTTCGGCCCGGGTCGTCCGTCACCGGAGCCCCCAACGCCGACGCTGCCAGCGACGCCGAATGGGTCGTGCTTTCCACGCCCTACGACGGCCTGGCGTCCACGGCCCAGGCCCTGGCGCCGTCGCTGGTAGGGAAGCTGGTTATCTCCGTGGTGTCGGCCGTCACCTTTCAAGGCGGACGCCCACGGCCAGTCGAGGTGCCGGAGGGCTCCGCGGCACAGCAAGTAGCCGGCCTGTTGCCAACCAGCCAGGTAGTCTCCGCCTTTCACCACGTGAGCGCCCACGACCTGCTGGTCCCCGATACGGAGGTGGAGGGTGACGTCATCGTCTGTGGCGATGCCGAGGAGGCGAAGGGGCAGGTGATGGCGTTGGTCGAGCAGGTACGAACCCTGCGGGCCGTGGACGGCGGCGGCCTGGACAACTCCCGCCACTCGGAGTCCCTGACGGCCCTGCTGCTGGACCTCAACCGCCGGTATAAGACGCGTACGTCGGTCCGCCTGCTGGGGCTGTAGGAGGCAGCCCATTGGTAGACTTGACAAACGTCAGCAATAGTAATTAAGTTCTTGCTTAATGACTGATGCAGCTCTAGCCGATCAAGACGCAGGGTCGGTACCGGAAAGTAAGCCGGCGCACGAGCTCCAGGACACCAACGTACAGCGGGTGGCCCAAGGCCTGCGCGCGCTTCGCGCTACCGACTCATACGACCGCATCGCTGAGACCTTTTACGTGCTGGCGGAGCCCAGCAGGGTGAAGATTGTCGACGCACTTGTCCACCAGGAGCTATGCACCAGCGACTTAGCTGCCATTATTGGGATCTCCGAGCCCGCTGTCTCCCAACACCTTCGGTTGCTGCGCATGCTCCGGGTGGTCCGCGGCCACCGGCATGGCAACCGGGTGTTCTACTCCCTGGACGACGAGCACGTGCGCAGCCTACTAGCCCTGACCGTGGAGCACCTTGAGCACACTCCCGAGAGAGACCTTGGTAACGCGGGAGGGAGCTGCGTGAGCCATTCGCAATCCCATAGCGCTCACCACCGTGGCCCTGCGTCGGCTGGTACGGCACGGCGTATGAGGCCGCTGGCCTGGGCGCTGGCCGTTATCCTGGTCTTCATGGTGGTGGAGGTGGCCGGCGCCTTGTTATCAGGGAGCCTGGCGCTGATTGCTGACGCGGGTCACAGCGCGACGGATGTGGCGGCACTGGGGCTGGCGTTGGTGGCCGCCTGGCTCACCAACCGGCCGAATACCGCCAGACGCACCTACGGCTACTTGCGAGTAGAGGTGATGGCGGCGCTGCTCAATGGCCTAATGCTCTGGGCGATCGCTGGCTACATCTTCTGGGAAGCAGGCCATCGCATCGCATCGCCCCCCGAGGTCCGCGGGGGCATCGTTATCCTGGTCGCCTCCTTCGGTCTGGCCGCCAATACCATAGCTGGGCTGCTCCTCATGCGGGGCTCCCGGGAGAGCATCAACGTACGCGGGGCGCTGCTGCACGTGACCGGCGATGCCCTTGGCTCAGTGGGGGTCATTATCGCCGGCGTGCTTGTGCTCACCATGGGCTGGTCTTTGGCTGACCCCATCATCAGTGTGGCCATCGGATTCATCATCCTCACTGCCTCTTACCGCCTGGTGCGCGACGCCATCAACGTGCTGCTGGAGGCCGCGCCTCGGCACACCGACGTAGCTAAGGCCCAGCGGACTATAGAAGCCTCTGCGATGGTGATGGAGGCTCACGATATCCATATTTGGAGCATCACGCCGGGTTACGACGCCATGAGCGCCCATGTAGTGATCACTTCGGAATGTGCCCAGGCCAGCCGCCAACAGTTGCTGGACGAGGTGCGTCACCTCATGGCCAAGCGTTTCAACATCAGCCACATGACCGTGCAGCTGGAGGAGGACGGCGCGGAGTGTGAGGAGGCGCACGTTCCCGTGAAGATAGGGTAAGGCCTAGGTCGCGTCCCAACTAACTAACCTTTCGGCCACCTCCCGCATTCTCGTAACTCCTGTTTGCCGAGCCCCCCGACCTGTCGTACCATGCCGCCGTCCCAGGCGCATTACCATCGGCGATCGGAGGAGGGACCCATGAAGTACCTGATTCAGGCCAACGTAGACCCGGAGACGGGGATTGAGGTAGAGCAACACCCGGACCAGATCCAAGAATTGATGGGCAAGTGGCAGGCCCTCAACCCCCTCGGAATGTACTTCTCGCTGGACCGCCGCATGATAACCATCATATTGGACGTGCCCAACGAGGACGCCTTCTTCGAGGCGCTCCACGCTACCTGGGTCGTCATGAAGGACTATCCGGACATCTCTCCGGTGGCCGACTTCAGCGAGTTTCCGGACCTGCTCCGCCGGGCTGGGGTAGTCGGCTAAGCCACCCTGGCGGCCCATCGGACCACGAGCGAAAAAGGCGTCCTGGGAACGCGATAAGCGCCGGTCACCATACACGCGGCCGGCAAGCGGCGCCGCACCCGTGGCACGAAGGCACTTGGGCCTAAAACCCTCTTGGCAGCGGCGTTCGTTTCGTTATATGCTTTTCTGGTATCGGTGGCGTCGCCGGCAGAGCTCACCCAGCGCACGGCTAGGCAACGCATGGGCAGCGCCGACGATAACTAGCAAAAAGGGATAATACGGGCAAAGCTCCTGTTGTAAAGCCCATTGTGGTGGTACGATAACAAGGACGGTGTCCGCGCTTTGGGCAGGCGCACAGATCTCGGCTCTGAGACCCAGTGATGGCCGGCAAGGTAGGAAGAGGGTAGTTCGCAGAGGGCCGTCGTGTCACAGCGGTATCAGCGGGAAATCGAAGAGATCCTCGACCAAGTAAACGCTGAAGCGCCAGCGGAGAAGGGCGGCCGCCCGGTTCGCAGCCCGGCCGACCAAGCATCCCCACCGCGACGCTCGAGAGGGGGCCGCAGAGGACTCCTCTCTTTGATCCCAATCGGGATCTCTCCGGGCCGGTTACTGCTTACCGGAATCGTCTTGCTGCTTGCCGCCATGGTGCTACGCAGCGCGATTCCTGGCATCGCTGGCCCGCTTACCTGGACGGGCGTTGGCCTGTTTATCGCCGCGTACGTCATCTTCTTCACCAGGCCCCGCCGGTCCATCGAGCGTCGGTGGCGCGGGCGCAGCATAGAGGATGGTCCACCTTCCGGACGCAGGAACCCCCTGGAACGGCTCTGGCGCTGGGTTAACCGCGACTAGCCTGTCGGCGGCCCAGCCGTCCCTGCGCCGTATCCCCGACTCCCTCACCTGAGCGGCTACCCGACCCACCCTGCCACGTGCCAGACTCCCGCCTTCGAGTGTTCGCTAGCCACGGCGTGTTTTGCGGCCGACAAGCGCCTTCCAATGCAACAGCCACCGGCCAGAGCTATCCTGGCCAGCGTTGTAAGTGGCTGGAACGAGGTCCTTGGCGTGAGGGGGTGTTAGCGGCGCTCTTGGCGGGGCCTGGCCTGGTTGACTACCAGCGCCCGACCATCCATCGAGTAGCCATTGAACAGCTCGACGGCCCGCTCCAGCTCTGAGAGCTCACCCATCTCAACGAAGCCAAATCCACGGGGCCGTCCGGTCTCACGGTCGGTGGGGATATGGACGGAGACTACGGTCCCCGCCTGAGCGAACAGCTCCTCGAGCTCTTCTCGCGACGCTCGAAACGGGAGGTTACCTACGAACAACCTAGTGTTGGTCTCTTCCATCACGGTCTGAAGCCTCCATATGCTCCTGCACTCTGATCAGGCAGCTAAAGTATCGCGCCAAAGTGTACCCCATGTGTGCTACCCGATTCAGGACAGCGAGACGGGAGACATCCGGCGGGCGCATGATAATGGTCTCAGGCCTAGTTGGCAAGAGGGGAAGCGCCGCGGCCCCCGAAATACACCGCCGTTCCCGGCTCACTGCCCTGTCATTCTGAGTCCCGATGCAATCGGGACGAAGGGTGACATGTCCCGGCGTCCCTTGACAGGAAATAAGAGTCGTGGTAATAGTTAACCATATGGTTAACTTACACCTCGGCCTGGACAGGGTCTTCTCCGCGCTTTCGGACTCGACGCGCCGCGCCATCCTGGCCCGCCTGGCGCTCGGCCCCTCCACGGTCATGGAGCTGGCGGAGCCGTTCGAGATATCGCTCCCGGCGGTCTCCAAACACCTGAAGGTGCTAGAGCGCGCCGGCCTGCTGGCGCGGGAGATCGATGGCCGAGTCCACCACTGTCAGCTGATGGCCGCACCCATGGAGAGTGCGGCTAGCTGGATGGAGCGGTACCGGGAGTTTTGGGAGCGGCAGCTCGACGCGCTGTCCGGCTACCTGAACGCGCCTGGTACCGCTCAACCTGGCGCTCCCGACCCGCCCCAAGAAACTTCACCGTAGACGAGGAGGTCCGTCATGACGAGCACCCAACCTGGCCAGGCCCTATCGCTTACACTCCGGCGCGTCTTTGCCGCCTTGCCGGAGCGTGTGTTCCAGGCATGGACGATCCCGGAGGAGCTGAAACACTGGTTCGCGCCGCCTGGCCTGACCACGCCCGAAGCGGAGGTGGACCTACGGGTCGGTGGCAGGTACCGGATAGCCATGCAGATGCCGCAGGGCCCTACGCTGTGGGTCGCCGGGACCTACGTGGAGATAGACCGTCCGAACCGGCTTGTCTATACCTGGGCGCGGGAGGAGGACGGGTCGCCGGGCCACGAGACGCTGGTCACGGTTGAGTTCAACCCCCTCGATGGCCAGACGGAGGTGGTGGTGACCCACGAGCAGTTTGCCGACGACGCCGAGCGCGACCAGCACAACGATGGCTGGAACGGTTGCTTTGCCGCCCTGGAGACGCACCTGGCGGGGTAGCCGCGCCTGCGCTACTGCTTGACCACGTCCAACACGTCGGTGAGTCGCGTTAGCTCCTGGCCCCCAGGCACGCCAAGGCTGGCGAACCTCGTACCCGCCGCCTCGGCGGCTTGGTGGTCGTACCGCGAATCCCCCACGATCAGGGCTTCCGTCGGGAGCACGTTCAACAACTCGCACGCCCGCTGCACCATATCGGGGGCCGGCTTGGCCCGCGGGACGTCGGTACTGCCTACGAGCGCATCCAGCTCAATACCCGCCTCATCCAGAATGAAGCGGGCGATGGGCGTCGCTGTGTTGGTGATGACCGCGGTCCCGATTCCCTGCTGGCGTAAGGCGGCGACGACGCGCGACGCTTCCGGTTCCACTCGAACGTAGGGAGTGAACTCCTTGAAGTGTCCGGCGAAAAAGGACTCCAGCTCCTCCACAGTTTGGCCCTGGAAAAAGGTCCGTACGTCGTCCTCGGTGGGTTGGCCGTAGGCCGCGCGGAACTGGTCACGGCTGACCGGGGGGCAGCCGAAGTGACGGGCCGCGGCGTCAAGCAGCCGCCACCACGCCTCGAAGCTGTCGACCAGCACGCCGTCCAGGTCGAAGAGCACGGCCTTGATCATGCGTCTGAGTTTAATGCACCGGCGTACGCAGGGCCAGAAAGCGGCGTAAGCAGCGGAGAACCGATGGTCGTTCTGACGATGGATGGCCCTTTGCTATAGTGGTTACACCAGGAGCGACCCTCAAACCTCATGCGCACGCCATCAATCACAGACGACTCGCGAGTGCTGGTGATGGCCGACGACCCGCTGGCGCGGGCCGGCCTGGCGGCGTTGCTGGCCGGCCAGCCGGGATGCACGGTGGTTGGGCAGGTCCCGGGCGACGGAGACCTGCGGACCGATATGGAGGTCTACCGCCCCGACGTCGACCAAGACGACGTCGGGTGGAACCCAGCCTTGGCGCTGGAGCGGGTAGCGGACGTTCGGGACATGGGGTTGCCCGTGTTGGCCCTGGTGCCCGACGAGACCCAGGCCCCCTTGGCCTGGGCCGCTGGAGCACACGGCCTTTTGCTTCGGGACGCCACGGCCTCCGAGCTCGTCTCCGCGATAAGGGCCGTGGAGCAGGGGCTGGTGGTCCTGCCCCCAGAGCTCGCCGTTGTTTTGACGCCCGCCGCGGATCGCGAGACGGGCACACCACCCCACGCGTTGACCCCCCGGGAGATGGACGTGCTGCGCCTGCTGGCGGAGGGCCTCCCCAATAAGTCCATGGCCGACCGCCTGGGCGTGACCGAGCACACCGTCAAGTTTCACGTGAACGCCATCATGGGCAAGCTGGGAGCCCAGAGCCGGACGGAGGCCGTGGTCCTCGCCACCCGTCAGGGGCTGGTCCTTCTGTAAGCCGTCCCTTTTTCCAGGACAGACCCTAGCCAAATGGGCAGTGCGTAACCTGCTACCCACCAGTAACGTAGACCTGAGGGGTTGGACTCCAACGCCCTTGTGAACGACCTACCGTAACCCTGGAAGTGAGGTAAAAAGCTATGGCGAGCGTACTTTCGAATCTCTCCGACGACCTGGCGCCGATAGTATCCGAGGCCGGCACCGGCGTGGTCCGCGTCGAAGCCAGACGGCGGCGGCCCGCGAGCGGCGTGGTCTGGTCAGCCGACGGCACGATCGTGACCGCGCACCACGTGGTAGAGCAGGAGGACGACATCCGCGTTGGCCTGCCCGACGGCCAGACCGCTTCGGCAAGGCTGGCGGGACGCGACCCGGCCACCGACCTTTCGGTGCTTCGGGCTGATGCCAGCGGCCTGACGCCGCCTCCGTGGGGCGAGACCGAAGGCGTGCGCGTGGGGCACTTGGTGCTGGCCTTGGGCCGGCCCGGCCAGAGCGTACGGACGGCGTTGGGCATCATCAGCTCCGTGGGTGGTGACTGGGTCACCCCCGCCGGCGGCCGCGTGGACCGGTACCTACAGACCGACGTCGTGATGTATCCGGGGTTTTCGGGCGGACCCCTCGTCGACGCGTCCAGCCACGTTCTGGGGATCAACACCTCCTCGGTGCGGCGTGGCATCACCATCACGCTACCGTCGGCAACCGTCCGCCAAACCGTCGAGGCCCTCCTGACCCACGGACGGATACGCCGTGGGTATCTGGGGGTAGGCACCCAGCCCGTACGCCTGCCAGCGGGCCTCGCGGAACAGCTCAAGCAGGACACTGGGCTGCTGCTCGTCCACGTGGCGCCGGACAGCCCCGCCGAGGGCGCCGGCCTGCTGCTGGGGGATGTTCTGACAGCCGTGGACGGCCAGCTTGTCCCGTCCGTCGGTCAGCTCCTCACGTTGCTTAGCGGCGCAACGGTAGGCTCGGCGCTACCCATGCGAATCGTTCGAGGCGGCAATGCCCTGGAGGTCACGGTCACGGTTGGCGAGCATCCGTAGCGGGAACGGGAGCTGAAAACTGAAGCTCGTGGTGCGACAAGCCTGTCCCGAGTGAAGCCGAAGGGCTTGCCACGAGCCCCCTTCTGTCACCCTGAACGAAGTGAAGGGTCTGGTACCAGATTCCTCGTCCCGATTGGATCGGGACTCGGAATGACAGGCGCTACAGGTATTCCTGAGCCTGTCCCGAGCGAAACCGAAGGGCTCACCACGAACGGATTATGTCCCGACAGGTCCCGAGGGGTCGGGACAGGTCGGGACTGACTCACCACCCTAGACCAAAGAGAGTTGCGATGGAAACGACGCTACAGGACCTGAACTGTAGACCGTCAGCGATAATGGGACACATATAAGGGTAGGAAAACCCGAGAGTCGGAGGGTGGTGTGAGCTCCTGAAATGAGGGTAGAGCTACCCACAGAAAGGAGCAGATGTGTCCCAACTAGAAGTAAGCAAAGCAGAGGCCGCCGAGGAACGAAGCGAGCAGACCAGGTCTTTCGTCCGCACAGTGAAGGCGGCTGCCCGACGTAAGTACACCCCCGAAGAGAAGATCCGAATTGTTCTGGAGGGCTTCCGCCGCGAGGTCACAGTCAACGACCTGTGCCGGCGGGAGGGGATCAAGCCCCACTCCTACTACTCGTGGACCAAAGAGTTCATGGAGGCGGGCAAGGAGAGGTTGACCCGTGACTCGGTTCGGGACGCCACTCAGCATGAGGTAGGGCAACTCAAGCGAGAGAACGGGGAACTCAAGGAGCTAGTGGCCGATCTGTCGCTGGAGGCGTACCGTCTCAAAAAAACGGTCATCCCCATGCCCCAGGACGCCACCGGTACCAGCGGATGAGCGCCCCGGAGAAGGCAGAGGTAGTTACCAAAGTATCCTCGTCTCCCCTCCCCAAGCGAAAGGTCCTCAGAGAGCTGGGCATCCCTAAGAGCACCTACTACCGGTGGCTCAGACGCCAAGACCAACAAGGACTTGAGGACCGACCAGGAGGCGATCAGCCACCATGGAACCGTCTTACTATTCAGGAAGAACGCTCAGTCCTGTTATCAGCCAGGGAGATGCCAGAGCTGAGCTGCCGTCAGCTGGCCGCGGGGATCACCGACAACCAGGGCTTCTCAGTCTCAGAGTCCAGCGTCTACCGTATCCTGGGCAGGGAGGGCCTAGTGAAGAGGCCTGAGATGCGGTTGGCCGCGGGGAAGGAGTACCACCGCAAGACCACAGGACCTCACCAGATGTGGGCCACCGATGCCTCATACTTCAGGGTGGTTGGGTGGGGCTACTACTACCTGGTCACCGTTATGGACGACTACTCCCGCTTCATCCTGGCTCACAGGCTTCAGCAAGATATGACGGCCGACTCCTTCATCGAGGTGGTCCAGGATGCTGTGGACACGACCAGCATTGGACCAAGTTCCAGTCACAGACCGCACCAGGCTGCTGAGTGACAACGGTCCAGGCTATGTCTCAAGAGCATTCAGGGACTACCTGGGGATGGTTGGCATCAAGCACATCCTAGCAACTCCTTTCCACCCTCAGACCAACGGGAAGCTGGAGCGCTACCACCAGACCATCAAACGGGACGTCAACCAGGTGCCTTATGAGTTGCCCGCCGACCTTGAGGCTGCTATCGCGGCCTTCGTCAGCTACTACAACTACCGGCGCTATCACAAGGCTCTGGGCAACGTGACACCATCAGACGTGCTCAAGGGAAGACGGCAAGAGATCCTACAACGCAGGAAGGAGGTGAAGGCTCAAACCACCGAACGGCGACGACGCTACAACAGGGCCCTCAGGGAGCTCGCCAGACCTCCATCCAGCCCCTGATCTCTCGGCTCCCAATGTGTCCCACTTTTGCTGGTTGCTAACAGGTCACCCATAGCCGATGTCCTTACGTCGAGATCGGGCTAAGCCCGGTCTTAACATTTGCGCGGGAGAGCGCCTGGCGGCGCTCCTCTCCGTCGCGTTCTACGGGCACGGATGGTGCCCATTAAGACGGTAGGACTCTACCAGCTACAGTCGTCGGAGTGTCAAGACAGCCGGGATGCTGATTTCGAGCAAACCGAGGGCTGCTAGGTTGCTTCGATAGACTTGCGCTTGGTCATGCGAAGCACCTGCTTCCCGGCCGCATCATGGTCTATATCCACTTCGTCCATCAAGCTCTCCAGCAGCACCTTGCTCTCCTCCCTTTCAGGACGCTGAAGGCTGCTGACGAGCCCTTCTGGTCCCTCGAGTTGTATCTCCAAGGCGGCCAAGTCCACTCGAAAACGGACGGTCAGCTCCTCCCCCGCTTCTCCTGCTGCCTCTGCTTGACCGAGTGCCACGTTAAAAGCCTCCGAGACCGCCGCCCGAAGCTGCATCACCTCGTCGTACGTGAAAGACAGCGTCCCGGCGATCACGCCCGCCGCGGCGCGTAAGACCTGGAGATATCCGGGCCTCAGCGGCAACCGTATCTCGATCACATCAGCCAAGCTGTTCTCTCCTCTGCCTCAGCGCTTCGTGGTCGTGTCTCGCCGGAATTATACGCCCAGCCCTCGCAATCGCTTTCCACGGCAGACGTTTAGCCCAGAGGGTGTGGGTTGAATAGTAGTTCACGAAGCTTCCGACACGCCTTTGTGCAGGGGAGAGCATACCGTGACACCAACACCGCTGAAGGCGCTGGCCCTTGCGGGAGTCGTGCTGTTGGCGGCCGCTTGGAGCGGTTGCGGCGCGGACGGGGGCAAGAACCGGACCATAGTCCTGTACGCCTTCAGCGCCATGGAAGACGTGATGAAGGAAGAGGTGATCCCCGCCTTCCAAAAGCATTGGAAGGAGCAGACCGGCGAGGAGGTCCAGATCGTTACTTCGTTCGCCGGCTCGGGCACCATCACCAACCAGGTCCGCTTCGGGGCACCCGCTCAAGTGGCCATGGTCGCAACCGAGATGGACGCCCTGAACCTGCGGGAGGATGGCCTACTAACTACCGACTGGCGTGAGTTTAAGAACGAAGGCACCTACGCCTACACCATCGCGAGCATCGTGACCCGCCAGGGCAACCCGAAGGGTCTTCACTCCTTCGAGGAGCTGGGCAAAGAGGGAGTGGAGGTCGTGTACCCCGACCCCACGACCTCCGGCGGGGCGCAGTGGGCGATCCTCGCCCTCTACGGCTCCGCCCTACAACGGAGCGGCAGCGCGTCCGGGCCCGCCGATGAAGCCGACGCCAGAGCGCTACTGAAGGCGGTCAGCCTGAACACCGATAGCTTGCCGGAGTCCGCCCGCAGGGCATTGACCCAGTTTGGGCTGGGTTACGGCGACGCCTTGCTCACCTACGAGAACGAGGCTCTGCTCGACATCGCCAAGGGGAAGGAGTACGAGCTCGTCATTCCCGAAAGCACCATTTACATCGAGCCCAAGGTCGTGATCGTGGACAAGAACGTCCAGGAGAACGACGAGGCGCTGATGAAGGCCTTCGTGGACTTCCTCTGGACGGAGGAGGCCCAGGAAGCGCTGGCCAGGAACCATTTCCGGGTGCGGAACGAAGGAGTCGCGGAGCGGTACGCCAATAAATACCAGGCCGTGGAGCTGCCCTTCACGGTTGCATACCTGGGAGGGTGGGACACGGCCACCGACGTCATCATCGATCAGGTTTGGAGAGAGGTCCAAAGGGAGATTCACTAGCTATGGCTTCGGCAAATCAGACCGTCCCGGAAGCACACCCACGGCGCCTGTCGCGGCGTTTTCGCCCCAATCCATACATCGTCGTGGGACTGGGGGCAGGCTTCCTGGCGGTGCTGGTCCTGCTGCCCTTGGTGGCCATGTTCCAGTACGCCTCCGCCAACGGTCTGGGCGTGTTTTGGGAAAGCATCTCCTCACCCGAGGCCCTCTTTTCCCTGCGGTTCACCCTTCTCCTCGCCCTGGTCACCACCGTGATTAACGTTGTCCTGGGCACCGTCGTCGCCTTCATGCTCGTACGCTACAACTTTCCCTTGAAGGGTTTCCTCGACGCGCTCGTCGACCTGCCGATAGCCATCCCGGCGTCGGTCACGGGATTTACGCTGCTCCTGCTGTACGGTCCCTTGGGTATCCTCGGCAGGCTGTTCGATGGGACCGGGATAACCGTCATGTTCGCCTTCCCCGGGATCCTCATCGCCCACGTGTTCATGACCTTGCCTTACGTGGTACGGGGAGTGGGCCCCCTGCTGAAGGAGGTCGACAAGAGCCAGGAAGAGGCCGCCAAGATGTTGGGGGCCGGTGATGTCCGGATATTCACCAGCGTGATCCTGCCCTCCATCACGGGCGGCCTCATATCGGGCTCTGTGTTCACCTTCGCCCGCTCGCTGGGGGAGTTCGGCGCTACCATCATGGTGTCTGGCAACCTGGCGCTACGGACCCAGACCGCACCGCTTTTCATCTTCTCGGAGTTCAACAAGGGCAATATCGAGGCGGCCTCGGCCATGTCCGTGGTGCTCGTCATCATCTCCTTTGCCCTGTTTTTCGGGTTCAAGCTGCTCACACGCATAACCGAGAAAGGGGGGGCAAAGAGTGCAAAGCGCACTACAAATTAAGGATGTCACCAAGTGGTTCCCCAGCGCCGGCGGCCAGGGAGGCCGCTTTGTGGCGGTGGACGGAGTAAGCCTAGACGTGGGCGAGAGCGAGTTTCTCGCCATGGTTGGACCCAGCGGCTGTGGCAAGTCCACGCTGCTACGGCTGATAGCGGGGTTGGAAGAGCCCAGCGCCGGAGAGGTCCACGTTCATGGACGCCGGGTGGACGGCATGCCGCCCCAAACACGCAACATCGGCTTCATGTTTCAAGGCTACGCACTCTTCAAACACATGAGCGTGGCGGACAACATCGCCTTCGGCCTCAAGGTCCAGCAGGTCTCGAAGAGGGACCGCCGCCAGCGCATAAGGGAGCTGGTGTCCCTTATGGGACTCGAGGGCTTGGAAGACCGAAGGCCGAGTCAGCTTTCGGGGGGACAACAGCAACGGGTCGCCTTGGCCAGGGCCTTGGCGCCCCGGCCCAAGCTCCTTCTGCTGGACGAGCCCTTTGGCGCCGTCGACGCCAAGGTCCGCCAACGCCTCCGCGCCGATACCAAGAAGTGGCAGCGAGAGCTACAGATCCCCACGATCCTGGTCACCCATGACCAACGCGAGGCCCTGGAGCTGGGCGACCGGGTGGCGGTGATGGACCGTGGCCGGTTCGCGCAAATTGACACCCCCTCGAACGTGTACGACCAGCCGGCGGATGAGTTTGTGGCGCAGTTCATCGGCCGGGTGAACGTCTTCCAGACCGACCTGGGCGGCCGTGGAGGCAAGCTCATCAACGGGACACAGTTCCACGTCATGATCCGGCCCGAGGACATCGGCATCGACCCGTGGAACGAGGGCCAACCGATGGATGAAGACAGGGTGCGGGGCACCATCGTCGGCTACGCGTTCCTCGGCCGCACGGGAGGTTACGTCAATAGGTGTGTAAACGACATCAGGCGGCGACCTTCTCAGCCGTTGATTCAATGGCGATTTCATCCGCATACTGTGCACCGAGATAGACGTCTTCGATCAACTCAGGGGCCTTCAGACGCCTGAAGCGCTGTTCGGCGACCATCAACATTTTCCAGATCACCGCTATCGCCCGATCGACCCTCTTGTAGCGCTTGGCGGCATCGGTCCGAAGCCTGAGGGCCGCGAAGGGTGATTCTACCGGGTTCGTCGTGCGAAGGTGCCCCCAGTGCTCCTTTGGGAAGTCATAGAAGGTGACCATGCGGTCCCAGTCCCGCTCCAAGGCCTCTGAGGCCGCCTCGTAGGAATGGTCGCCGCACCACCTGGTGAACACCGTCCTGAGCCGCTCAGCCTCTGTCCGAGTCGGCGCGTAGGGGATAGTACGCAGCATGAGCTTGGCCTGGTCCTGTTGTCGCTTTGGAAGCTTGGCGAGCACGTTTACGATCTTGTGGTTCCAGCAGCGTTGCTCTGCCGCCTGCGGATAGACGTTGCGCAGAGCTCCCCAGATGCCCAGGTGTCCGTCCCCAACCACCAGCCTCGGGCACTCCAGCCCGCGGCGCCTCATGTCCCTGAGCACATCGGACCAGTTCTCTGTGGACTCCCTGTATCCGGGAACAGCGCTCACCACCACCTTGCTCCCGTCGCTCAGGGCCGCCACCACCACCAGTACTGCCGCCTTCTCCTTCTCAAGACCAGCCTTGACGTAGACTCCATCCACCCACATGTAGACCACTTCCAGGTCATCTAGGGGCCGGCTGCGCCATTGGGCAAGCTCATCGTTCCACTTGGACTTCAACCGGGCCACCGTGCTCGCCGATACCGGTGCGTCCTCTCCCAGCAGCCCCCGCAAAGCCAGATCGAAGTCGCCTTCGGATAGACCGTGCAGGTACAGCTCGGGGATCAACTCAGCAACCTTCCTGGTCCTGTTGACGAACAGCGGCAGCAGCCGGCTCTCGAACTGCTCCTCGGTATCGCGGACTCGCGGCCGCCTCAGCTGTATCGTTCCCGAACTCAGCGTAAGCCTCCGGGCTCTGCCGTATCCGTTCCGATAGCCGGTATCGTTGTCCGAGTCGGATCTGAGCGCCGACTTCGCCCTTCCCAGAAACGCCGTCACCTCCTCCTCCAGCAACTCCTGGATCAGCCTCTGGACCTGGCTTCGCACCCAATCCTCCAACTGCTCCCACTCCGGCCTTGACTCCGACCTACTCTCAGTGCTTTCCTTCCTCATGGGCGGTCTATCTCCTCTCTTGGGCCTCGAGCCCGTGTTGTTCAGAGAGAGGGTACACCGCCTGACTGTTTACACACTTTTTGAAGATACCTCCTAACGGCTAGTACTTAGTTCCAAAACTCAGCACACCCTGGGAAAGTCGATTTCTTCCGTTCGTCCTGAGCCTGTCGAAGGGCGAGCGGCTCATGGTTCGACAGGCTCACCATGAGCGGTCATGATCGGGCTGCTTTACGGAACCAGGGGCTCGTGTCCAGGCGACAGTCCGACGTGCCAAGCGCGCTGGCCCTACGCAGCGGTCGCGGGGACAACGACGCAGCTCTCGGGCGATATGAGCAGATACGCCTGCTCGCCTGGGGAAAAGCTGTCGGGCTCCAGGGCCATGCGCACCCGCAGGTGGTGGTCCCCCACGCCGACGCGGTACTCCATCGCAGTGCCCAGGAACGCTTCGGCCTCCACCCGGCACGCCAGCGAGATGACCCCTGCTGTCGAATTGGTCCGGCTCAGCGCCAGCCCCTCGGGCCGGAGCGCCACCAGCACCTCCGCCCCAGCGGCGACGCCGGCCACGGCAGGACAGCGGAGCGTCGTGAACCCCACGTCCAGGTGTACGCTGCCCGCCGCGACCTCTTGGACGACCGCGGGTAGGAGGTTGCCGGCTCCCAGGAAATCGGCGACGAACTCGTCTTTCGGGTGGGCGAAGAGCTCGCGGGGCGCGCCCTGCTGGGCCACGGCGCCGGCGTTCATGACCACGATGCGGTCGGAAAGCACCAACGCCTCTAGGTGGTCGTGCGTCACGTACAGCGCCGAGATTCCCGTCCGGTCGAACAGCTCCTTCAGCTCCAGCCGCATCTCCTCTCGAAGCCTGGCGTCCAGGTTGCTCAGCGGCTCGTCCAGCAGCAGCAGCTTGGGCTCGCGCACCAGCGCCCGGGCCAGGGCGACACGCTGCTGCTGGCCTCCGCTCAGCGTCGTGGCGCTTCGTCCCGCCAGGTCTGGGATGCGGACCGTGTCCAGCGCGTCCATGACGCGGTCCTGGACCTCTCCCTTGGTGAACCGCGTTCTGCTTACCCTTAACGGGTACGCGACGTTCTCGAAGACGTTCATGTGGGGCCAGATGGCGTAGGACTGGAACACCATGGCGATGGGCCGGCGGTGGGTGGGCACGTTCGTGCGGAGGGGTCGAGAGAAGACGCATTGGCCGTCGATCTCGATTTCGCCCGACTCAGGCTGCTCAAGCCCCGCCACGCATCGGAGCGTGGTGCTCTTGCCGCACCCGCTGGGGCCGAGGAGCGTGACGACTTCACCAACGCCGACGTCGAGGTCCACGTCCTTGACCGCGTGGACGTCGCCGGTGTTCGTTTTGTAGGTCTTGGAGAGTCCGCGGACCTTCAGCATCGCTTCCCGGGCCACGCCTTGATGGCCATCCGCAGTATACACGCGGGACGCGGCGCTGGGAGTGAATGGCTCGGGAATTGGTGGCTCCCCGGGCAGGGGGATTTTACGAACTTTCGTGGTCGCCACCATAGTTGTGTGGTTCAGATCTTCCGATAAGCGGAGACATCCGCAGATCAGCTATTTGATCGAACGGCGCGGGTCCCGTCGAGGTCTACTTCACGGGTCACCCGTGAGGCAGGGCGGGCGGCAGAGCGAGGTAGCTCATCAACCAGCCGATCACACCTGAGAGCACAATAGACCCCATCCAAAGTTCGACGGGCCAGCCGAGACCGTCCGTGACGGCAAGCGTAGCGAAATACAGCGCGTAGAAGGCGGCGGCTGACACGATAGCGAAGCTTCTGAACGCCCACACCCTTTCAGTGGATGGCCGAAGACGCCATATCAACAGGTCTGCCACCAACCCGGCGACGATAGCTCCAAACACGAGTTGGTATGTATCCTCTTGGGATGCCATCGCCACCCCATTAATGGCGAAAATAATCGTGAACGCCCCCATGGGTAACGACCAGCGCCGGACCGCCAGCATTACGACGCCCATCAGAATCACGGATTGGAGCAGCACGCTCGATATGCCGAGGGCTTGATCAAAGAAGTCGAGCGAGCCCGGTTGACGCTCTTGGACCGTCGTGTAGGCGATTCGAGTCCCGTCGTTCGACCACGCAGGCCAGAAGTCGTTCGTCAGTGGACTGTTGGTGAGGTTCACCTGTGCTGTACCGTCGTCATTCATCGCGTATATTTCGAAGTCCCCATCGCGGTATGACACGAAGGCAATCTTCCGCCCATCAGGCGACCAGATTGGCAGCGCATCAGTTTGCTCATGCGACGTCAGCCAGGTTCCGCCGCCGTCTTCAAGGTCCATGACAAACACGTCGAAGTTGCCGTTCCTGCGGGAGCTGTACGCGAGCCTGCGACCGTCGGGCGACCATGATGGCTCGAGGTCTGCGTCGGGACTGTCGGTCAGCCGGGTCATCGTGCCGTCGTTCACGTCGTATGCGTAGATCTCTGCGTTGCCGTCGCGCTCGGACATGAACCCGACCTTCGTGCCGTCGGGTGACCACGAGACACGGTGGCTCCGCACCTCATCGTCGGTCAGCAACCTGCTGCCCGTGCCGTCGTTGTTCATCAGGTGAAGGCCGGACTTGCCCTCGAAATCGGCGATGAATGCTATTCGGGTTCCGTCGGGCGAGTAGACAGGGAACTGGTAGTCCGCTTCCTTCGAGGTCAGAACGGTCACCCCACCATCGAGGGCTACTCTCTGTATCTCCCGTACAAAGCCCAGCTCAGAATCGTCTTCCCGCACGACGCTCGCCAGGATATGCTCGCCGTCAGCAGACCACGACGGGGTCCTGTAGGCTGTTTCCACGTTGTACGTAACCCTGGTCTGCTGCAGCCCGTCTGGGTCCATGGTGAATGTATTCCAGGTGGCGCTTCTCTCATTGGCCGACGAGTCTGCGGTCGGAGCGGTAGCCAGTATCTCGCTGAACGGGTGGGCGAACTGTGTGAAGAAGGTAAGGATGCAGAGGATGAACGCTAGCGACAGTATGCCCGGCAAGAGGCTCAGGCGACCGGCTGTATCATCTTTCCGGAGCCAGGCCGACCGCAATGGGCCGCTGAGGATCAGTGCTCCGCCTAGAGCCAGTGCGAGGTGGGTCGGGCTCAGCAGCGCGTCGACATCTTCTTCAACACCGAAAATGGTGTGCCATACCATGTCGCTGAGCCCGCCGACAAGGAAGATAACAGCGCCGGCCAGCGACGGCATGTATCCCGGCGGCAGGGCCTTTCGCCATGCAAACCCTCGCCTTAAGTTCACTCCGAGAGTGGCGAAGACCAGACCGGCCGACGCGGCGAAGCCGGAGTAGAGCACCGCGTGCCAGGGGGTGAAGAACGTCTCAAGCTCAGACCTATGGGCGTGGGCCCAGCCGTCGAGATACAGTCCGCCAATCAGCCACGCGCAGAGTGCCAGCATCGCCCAGTCGTAGCGGAGGCCGCCCACGGACCGGTTGGATACATCGTCGACGGCTGTCTCTGTAGGAGTCCTCATCGTCTTACCGGGATTTCAGGTTTGTGCTCTCTTCGGCCTTTGGGCCCATTCTGACCTCTGACCAAGGTAGCAGCGGTATGCAGTCCCCTCGATACGCCCGTCAACCTCTAACCGAGGGACTATCAGTTCTGTCTTCTATACAAGAATGGCTCCCCGGGTCCCGATGCATCGGGACGGCCAGTCGGTTAATCTCGACTCTGTCGGGACTCTACCACTGAGCCATGTGATCGGTGAGGGCTGTGTTGGAAGGACACTTGGCTCCCCGGGCAGGACTCGAACCTGCGGTCCTTCCAGGGAAGGATTAACAGCCGTTCGCTAACCTAACCAAACGGTGGCGTAGTTCTTGATTTGTTCTGCCACGCTTTAGATTGCGTTCCCGTCTCAAAGCCTCTAAGCGATCAGCATAAATCTCATGATGCACAAGGGTCCACGGACCTCGGCTGCGAGTCCAGCCAGCCTCACCTTCTTGATGCTGGAGTACACGTCTATCAAGGTCGGTGGTGAAACCGATGTAAAGCTTCCCCTCGCGGTTCTGTAAGACGTAGACGAAATACATCCTATCTTCTTGCGAACAAACACTTGGCTCCCCGGGCAGGACTCGAACCTGCGGCCAGTCGGTTAACAGCCGACTGCTCTACCACTGAGCTACCGGGGAACGACGCGGCGCGAAGGCCGTAACGGCCTGGAAAACGAATTGTATCAACGCCGCCATTTCGGCGCAACCGCCGCCGCCGAGCGCGTTGACACCCACGCGAGCGCGTTGCTATAGTGACTGCGACGCTATCGGCCCGGTAGCGTCGCCTTATCTAGGCGGGGATATAGCTCAAATGGGAGAGCGCGGCGTTCGCATCGCCGAGGTTGGGGGTTCGAGCCCCCCTATCTCCACCAAGCGCATTCACTTTCTCCCTCCAGGCTCCCCTTTCGAGCCCTCGAAGCGCTGGGCATTTCTTCCCGTCACGCCTAGCCTGTTGCGCGCACGCCTCTCCTTATTATTATTACGCGGCCAGCCCAGTCGAAGAGCGTCGTCTCATCGCGGCAAATAGCCCTCGGCCGAGGCCCAGGCTCCTTGACACGCCGCGGCCCCAAGAGTACGTTCACCACAGCAACGGAGGTCTCTGACACGGCCTTACAGATTCAAAGGCCGTGTCACCACAGGAGGTAGGCAATGGCGCTGGAAACTGGGCTTTGGAACGGCACGGCACTGGTAGACCGGTCGAAGGGACTGGTCAGCCGGGACATCTTCGTGGACGCAGAGCTCTACGAGATCGAGAAGGAGCGGGTGTTCGCCCGCTGCTGGCTATTCGTGGGGTTCGAGGACCAGGTCAAAAAGCCGGGCGACTACTTCGTCTCCCGCATGGGGGAGGAGTCGGTCATCCTGAGCCGGGACCGGGACAACACGATTCACGTGTTCCTGAACTCGTGCCGTCACCGGGGGATGAAGGTGTGCCGGTACGACGAGGGGAACACGCCGGTGTTCACGTGTCCGTACCACGGGTGGAGCTACGCGGGAGACGGGTCGCTGGTGGGGGTACCGCGGTACAAGGACGCGTACCGGGAGGAGCTGGACAAGAGCCAATGGGGGCTGGTGGAGGTCGCGCAGATGGAGAACTACAAGGGCACCATCTGGGCCACGTGGGACCCCACGGCGCCGCCCTTGGCCGAGTACCTGGGTGATAACAAGCCCGGCATGGACATGCACTTGGACAAGCCGGACGGCACCGATGGAGATATCGAGGTGCTGGGTGTCATCAAGTGGCTGTTCTCCTCGAACTGGAAGTTTGGGGCCGAGAACTTCCTGGGCGACGGTTACCACGGCATCCCGACCCACCAGTCGGTCCAGATCGTGGGCATCAACCCTGGCGGAGGACAAGGCCGGACCCAGGGCAACCGAATGAAGACGCTTGACCAGTCGATCAATTTCGACATTTCGCACCACGGCTCCGGCCAGCTCAGCTTCCAAATCGCCCCCGAGGACATTGAGTACGGATACACCTTCCAGGACCCGGTGGCCGAGGAGTACTCCCGGCAAGCCCACATGCGGCGCCGGGAGGTATTGGGTCCGAAATCTAGGCTTCGGTCAGCCAACGGGAACATCTTCCCCAACACCACCCAGGGCACCAACATGAGCATCTGCTTGTGGCACCCCGCTGGGGCTGACTGGACGGAGTGCTGGCGCTTCTACTACGTACACCACGACATGCCGCAGGAGATGAAGGACGTATTGCGGCACTACTTCATGCGTTACGGCGGGCCGGCGGGCCTCACCGAGTCTGACGACATGGAGAACTGGAACTACGCCCACAAGGCCAGCAAGGGGACTATCGCGCGGCGCTATCCGTACGACTACTCCTTGGGTCTAAGCCGAGAACAGCATGGCCACCCGATGTTCGAGCAGTACGGGTTGCCCCAGGGCGGGGTGCTTACCGAGAAGTCGGGTGTGCAGCGCAGCCCATCGGAGCAGAACCAGCGCGGCGCCTACGACTTCTGGGTGCAGCTGATGCAGGCGGACAGCTGGGACGATCTCCGCGAGAAAGGGCTGTGGCCGTAGGGCACGTCAAGATAAATGGACGGGTAGAGATCGCTCCCAGACTCCTGCGGTGAGGCCTGCTGCCTTTGTAGACATGTCGCGCACGAGGGAATTGCCCGTGTCTGGAGCCTCGATAAGAATCCCCGTCCTCCTCGCGATACTGCTCGTGGCGGCTGCATCGGCGTTAATCGGATGTGGAGGAGGGGGCGATTCGAGCGCGCGAGACCGCTACAACGCCGGCGTCGAGCTACAGGGTCGGGGTCGGCTAAACGGATGCAATCGCTGAATACGATGAGGCCATCCGCCTCAATCCGGCGAACGTCGACGCCTACTTCAACCGAGGGCTCGGCTACCACTGCCTAGGATTGTACCAGCGGGCGATCCAGGACTACGACCAGGCCATCCGCCTCAATCCGGACGACGCCGACGCCTACTTCAATCGGGGCCTCGACTACCACTATTTGGGGCTCTACCAGCGGGCGATCCAGGACTACGATCAGGCCATCCGCCTTAACCCAGCGCTCGCCTCGCTCTATAGTAATCGAGGGTTTGCCTACGCGGGCCTGGGCGAGCTGGAGCGGGCCATCCAGGCCCGCTAGCCCGTACCGCGGTTTGCGATGGTCATCACGCCATCCAGCTCCATGTGGCAGCTCGGCTTAAACGTCTGGACCTGGGGGAGGGCGCCCGCTACTGGCTGGCCTCGGTTATCCCCCAAACCCGCCCATCCCCGACAGCCTGTATCTTCGGAGATTAGAGACCCCGTAGGCATGATCTGGGGCCTATTACGAAAATAGACGCAGATAAGCCTTTTACCTATACTGAAAGTTAGACCACGCGCTAGGCCGTCATCCGGTAGCCCCTGTAGCTCAGGAGGAAAGAGCAGCGGTTTCCTAAACCGCGTGCCCGGGTTCGAGTCCCGGCAGGGGTACCAGCATCCACCTTATAATCGCCTCCTAAACACACTTGCCCCTTGCAGGCCTCATCGTCCCTTGGCACACCTGCGCTCATAAAGACGGTCCGGCCCACCAACGTGTGCTGAACTGCGAACTGGGCCGTGGAGAGCCACCTCTGCGGCGTCTCCGCCCCCTATCGGGCTATCCGGCGGCGTGGGTAGGGTGTAGTAGACCGTTGCTTTTCCCGGCTTGACCTTGATCTCCTTGACGAAGGACTTGATGAAGGCCCTCGATTCGGTGATTTCGCTGGTCATCAAGAATCCGCTCATGTCCTCGGCGAAGGCGGCGATGGTGTCCACGTTGTCCAGCACGGCCCGGCGCTCTGAGAGCAATGCCCTGGCCTCCTCTGCGGCGATCTCCAGCTTCTCCTGACGCTCCCGGTGCTCTCTGATGCGGGAGGTGGCGTCGGATATGTCGAGTTCCGAGTTCTCGATGACGTGCCACACCCGGTCCAAGCGCCGCCGCACCTCGATAAGCTCCGCTTCGATGTTTTCCAGCCTCTCCCGCTGCTCAGCAGCCACCACGTCCATCTCCTCGTCCATCAGTCTAACCAGGTCCCGGATGTTGCTTTCCGTGAAGATGTTTGCGCGAATCTGGTCAATCATCAGCTTCTCAAAGCGCTTGGAGTTGAGGCGAGGCGTCTTGCAGGTTCCCTTGCCCTTTTTCAGCAGTGAGTGGCAGACGTAGTAGCTGTACTTGCCGCTTTTGGCCTCAGCCGCAGTGAGCGCCTTTCCGCACTTCTCACATTTCACCAAGCCGCTGAGGAGGTAGGGGCTGGATGCCCGCCTGGGGTTGACCCTGGCCGGGGCCTTGGAGCGAAGGGAGCGGGTGATGCGTCGGAACTCCTGCTTGGTGACTATTGCGGGGAATGCGTCCTCCACCCGCACCGGTGGCGCACCGTCCTTGGCATCGACGCCCCAAACCAGCGTTCCTGTGTACGCTTCGTTGGAGAGGATGCGGTGCACAGTGGACTTCAGCCAGTGCTTGCCCGTTGAAGTGGGGATGCCCTCACCATTCAGGGCCTTGGTGATGTCCAGAGTGCTCTTGCCCTGAAGGGCCATCTGGAAGATGCGTCTGACCACGGCATCCGCCGGCGGGTCCAGCTCCAGCTTGGGCCGCTTCTTTGCTCCGTCCTGGACCGACACCTTCCTGTAGCCGAAGGGAGCGTAGGTGGAGACCCAGAAGCCCCGTATGGCGGCTTCCCGCATCCCTCGGACGACTTCTTGGGCCAAGTTTTCAGAGTAGAACTCGTCAACGCTCTCGATGATGGCCTCCATGAGCTTGCCCGTGGGAGAGTCGTCGGCGTGCTCGGTGATGGAGACGACTTTGATGCCCCGCTTCCTCAGCATGGACTTAAAGGCCACGGCGTGCTCCCGTTTGCGGGTGAAGCGTGAGAACTTCCAAACAAGAATCTCATGGAAGGGAGAGTTGAGCTTGCTGGCCTCGTCCAGCATCTTTCTGAATTGGGGCCGGTCGGCGATACGTCCGCTCTCGGCCTCGTCCACATACTCCCGCGCTACGGCGTAGCCGTTCTTCTCCGCGTAGTCTCGAAGCGCCCTGAGCTGGGCGGACACGGACAGGTCCACGTCCTGCCGGTTGCTGGACACCCGTGCGTAGAGGGCTGCTGGTGTTGGGTCATTTTGTTGTTTCATGTATATCCTCACTCCCTTGAAAGTTGGTTTGCAATGAGATCGATATCGTCTTCATGTCCTGGCGTTTGCTATCAGCCCTCAAGGGTAGACAGTAACCGGGGTGCGTTGAGTATCCTGATCCCGCCGTGCTCTCCAAGTGGCAGAAGATGCCGCCGGTCTCCCGTGACCAGGTAGTCGGCAGAAGCCTCTACCGCACACCCCAGGATCCGGTTGTCCGCTTCGTTTCCCTCGATCACCTGTGGCACCTGCTGGGGGTCGATGATGTTTGCCGCGTCCCGCAGCATCTCGATGGCCCTGTGTGTGTTCTCCTCCTCCCAGCCAAACTTGCGAGTCAATACCCCTGCACCCTCCTCCAGGACAAAAGATGAGAGACAGAGCTCGAAGCGCCCCCTGCGGGCCAGCTCCAGCACTAGTACTCAGTCAACTCGGTTTTGGTAATTGTTTAAGAAAACGTCTAAGGTTGCTACCCTTTTTTAGGAGTGTTGACGTAGGAGGGTGGCAGCCATGGGACGAGAACGGTATGTGGTCCGGTTGGAAAGGGAAGAACGAGACCAGTTGGAACGACTGATTCGCGGGGGAAAGAGCCCAGCGCGAAAGGTTGCCCGGGCCCGTATTCTGCTAAAGGCAGATACGGGCTGGGGGGTGATGCGCATCGTGGAGGCGCTGGACACATCTGCGGGTACGGTGTGCCGTACCAAGCGGCGGTACCTGGAGGGAGGACTGAAGCGGGCCTTGGAGGAAGATCCTCGGCCAGGACATCCGACCAAACTGGATGAGCGGGGGGAAGCGCACCTGATTGCCCTGGCGTGCAGCGAGGCCCCTCCAGGCCATGACCACTGGACCCTGCGGCTCCTGGCAAACTGTAGACCGTCAGCGATAATGGGACACATATAAGGGTAGGAAAACCCGAGAGTCGGAGGGTGGTGTGAGCTCCTGAAATGAGGGTAGAGCTACCCACAGAAAGGAGCAGATGTGTCCCAACTAGAAGTAAGCAAAGCAGAGGCCGCCGAGGAACGAAGCGAGCAGACCAGGTCTTTCGTCCGCACAGTGAAGGCGGCTGCCCGACGTAAGTACACCCCCGAAGAGAAGATCCGAATTGTTCTGGAGGGCTTCCGCCGCGAGGTCACAGCCAACGACCTGTGCCGGCGGGAGGGGATCAAGCCCCACTCCTACTACTCGTGGACCAAAGAGTTCATGGAGGCGGGCAAGGAGAGGTTGACCCGTGACTCGGTTCGGGACGCCACTCAGCATGAGGTAGGGCAACTCAAGCGAGAGAACGGGGAACTCAAGGAGCTAGTGGCCGATCTGTCGCTGGAGGCGTACCGTCTCAAAAAAACGGTCATCCCCATGCCCCAGGACGCCACCGGTACCAGCGGATGAGCGCCCCGGAGAAGGCAGAGGTAGTTACCAAAGTATCCTCGTCTCCCCTCCCCAAGCGAAAGGTCCTCAGAGAGCTGGGCATCCCTAAGAGCACCTACTACCGGTGGCTCAGACGCCAAGACCAACAAGGACTTGAGGACCGACCAGGAGGCGATCAGCCACCATGGAACCGTCTCACTATTCAGGAAGAACGCTCAGTCCTGTTATCAGCCAGGGAGATGCCAGAGCTGAGCTGCCGTCAGCTGGCCGCGGGGATCACCGACAACCAGGGCTTCTCAGTCTCAGAGTCCAGCGTCTACCGTATCCTGGGCAGGGAGGGCCTAGTGAAGAGGCCTGAGATGCGGTTGGCCGCGGGGAAGGAGTACCACCTCAAGACCACAGGACCTCACCAGATGTGGGCCACCGATGCCTCATACTTCAGGGTGGTTGGGTGGGGCTACTACTACCTGGTCACCGTTATGGACGACTACTCCCGCTTCATCCTGGCTCACAGGCTTCAGCAAGATATGACGGCCGACTCCTTCATCGAGGTGGTCCAGGATGCTGTGGACACGACCAGCATGGACCAAGTTCCAGTCACAGACCGCACCAGGCTGCTGAGTGACAACGGTCCAGGCTATGTCTCAAGAGCATTCAGGGACTACCTGGGGATGGTTGGCATCAAGCACATCCTAGCAACTCCTTTCCACCCTCAGACCAACGGGAAGCTGGAGCGCTACCACCAGACCATCAAACGGGACGTCAACCAGGTGCCTTATGAGTTGCCCGCCGACCTTGAGGCTGCTATCGCGGCCTTCGTCAGCTACTACAACTACCGGCGCTATCACAAGGCTCTGGGCAACGTGACACCATCAGACGTGCTCAAGGGAAGACGGCAAGAGATCCTACAACGCAGGAAGGAGGTGAAGGCTCAAACCACCGAACGGCGATGACGCTACAACAGGGCCCTCAGGGAGCTCGCCAGACCTCCATCCAGCCCCTGATCTCTCGGCTCCCAATGTGTCCCACTTTTGCTGGTTGCTAACACTCCTAATGGTGGCCGTGGCAGGACGTGCCGACGCTGAGCCCAAATCTACGGGAGTGCCCCGCGTTCCCACATCCGCACAAGTCGCGACTCCTTCGCCTTCACTTACTGCACCTCCGTCGCCGACGCTACGGACGTTGAGGTCGTCTACGCGTCCCCTGCGGATCCTCTACGTTGGGACCAGGGGGACTACGACCCCCTATGGGGAGACCTAGACACAGACGCGCCGATAATTGACCGGTTGCTCCGTGCGATAGCGGGTGGAACACCTGTGGAGATTATGGAGATAGATGAGGAACGCACCTGGACCCCGTACTCTAGCCTGATCATGAACCTCAGGTTCCGCAACGGCACAACCTGGTCGGTCCGGACGGCGATAAGGTGCGACATCACGTCGGAAGGAAGGAAGACGAAATGCCTGCCTGTGCCGGACCATTGGGAGCTGCTCCACCGCAACGGGGTGGTCGTGTCGACGGCGCTGACGGAGTGGTTCGAGCGCGTCGAAGAATACATGCCCAGTGTCGAACACTACGGCGTGCCCGACCAGATACGCCTGGGTGAGCCGTTCGCCATCTCCGGGGCGGGCTATCACGAAGGCGATAGAGTCGAACTGAGCATTGAGTTCATAGATCAGAGTAAGCTGCCTCTCGGCGAGGTGCCGCTGGACCATGGCGCCTTCCGTTGGAACGGGGAGTTCCCGAAGACGGCCCCCACTGGCTACGCCATCGTTTCCATGCGGGTCTTCGAGGGCGCGGAAGAGGTGGGGGGCTTGACCGTGTCAACCACCGTCACAAGATCGACTGCCGCAGGTGCCACGACTCCATCACCCACGCCGGCAGAGGCGGAATACAGCGCGGCCGATCTGGCTAGATGGTATGAGCGCTTAGTAGATGTCACCGGGAGGGTCCCAGGCATTGCGTGGACCGACCTAAACGAAGCGAGCAACCGCATTGAAATAGGCATATACCCACTGCGCGGGGCTCGTGAGGAATGGGAGGCTGCCCTGGCGACACTGGATGTCCCACGAGAAGCCATTGTCATCGAGGTTGGATGTGACGGCATTCACCCATGGCCTATTGATCCTGGGGAGCCTCCGGACGAGGCGTTCCTCAGAGCCGTCGACTATTCGCTGGACGTGGTGTCCCAGGCCCCTTACGGAGAGACGGTGCAGATGAAACTGATATTGCGGAACGTCAGTGATGGGACGGTGAGCTTTGTCCTCGGTGGCAGACCTCCCTATGACTTCGTGGTCTCCACGGCTGACGGAGAGCAGGTATGGAATTGGAAGTGCGGCAAGATTATCAACCAACCGCTGGATGGCAAAACTCTGGAACCCGGTGAGGAGCTGGAGTTCGTTGGCGAGTGGGAGCAGGTGGACAACCGGGGACAACCCGTCCCACCTGGGGTCTACTTGGTGCGTGGTGGATTGAATTTGGGGCCGCCCAATAAGAAGCTTGTGACCGAGGCCCACGAGCTGAAAGTGCAGATGCCCACAAGTGCGGATAGCCCACCCCCCACGGCAACGCCCACACCAGCGCCTATGCCCACAGTAGGTAGAGGTGTCCTTGAAGAGCCGCCACAAGGACCTGGTGTAGATATTGGCAAGGACTACCCATTCACCTTGTATGTCCACTGCGGAGTTCGCGACGCACGTTTCGATGGGCGGCTCTGGATGGCGAATCCGATGCTGAGCGACGGTAGCGGTAATCCACCACCGGTTTGGACTTCCGAGGATGGTGCAGGCTTCATAATGCTGGTCAGAGATGACCTTGCCATCTACACGGCAAAAAGCGGCCGAAGGATCGAGTTCATACCCTGGCCGTCAAATGTGGGATGGAGGCCGTGCGCCTAGTTGATGCGGGCATGGGACCGTTACTAGGGATGACGTAACAGGAAGAAGTGAAACTTGAGAGTTACTACCATATTGAAGAAGAAAGAGAGATTGGTGGCGATGTGACTAGGTCGAGTCTCATGATAGTCGTCTTCGGACTGGCTCAAGTGGACCCCATCATGAGGACAGCGGTGAGGCTAAAATAAGAGAGTCTACCGCTGGGGTGTCTCGTAACCTTCATCCGATGGTAAGGCTTGTGGATGTTCCAGTAAACACCTTTGTGGGCTCACTGCTTGGAACACCTGACCCGGTGACCGATAGCCCAGGGCTTGATGGGGCCGCTCTTGGTTGTAGAAGGCCAGATAAGCCCCAATCCCCTTTCTGGCCTCAGTCCCATTTTGGTATGCCTTCAGGTACACCTCCTCGTACTTGATGCTGCGCCACAGCCGTTCCACGAAGACGTTGTCCACGCACCGGCCCCTGCCGTCCATGCTCACTTGAACGCCTTGCGCCAGCAGCATGCTGGTGAAGGCCTCGCTGGTGAACTGGCTGCCCTGGTCGGTGTTGAAGATCTGTGGCCGACCCTTGCTCAAGGCCTCTTCCAGAGCCGCAACACAGAAGTCTACCTCCAGGGTGTTGGACAGCCGCCAGGCCAGCACGTAGCGGCTGTGCCAGTCCATGATGGCCACCAAGTAGAGGAAACCCCGAGCCATGGGTATGTAGGTGATGTCGGTGGCCCACACCTGGTTGACCCGGTTGATCTCCAGCCCCCTGAGCAGGTACGGATAGACCTTATGCCCTGGGTTTGGCTTGCTGGTGTTGGGACGCCGGTAGATGGCCTCCAGGCCTATCAGCTGCATCAGCCGGCGGACCCGCTTGCGGTTGACCTGGTGTCCGTGATTTCTGAGCCAGGCAGTCATCCTTCTGGAGCCGTAGAAAGGTGTCTTCAGGTACTGTTGGTCTATGAGGGCCATCAACTCCAAGTCCTCGGCGCCGGCCTCGGTTGGCAGGTAGTACAACGAGGAGCGGCTGATACCCAGCAAGGCGCACTGGCGCACCAGAGACAGCTTCGGTTCTTCTCGGTCAATCATGGCCCGGCGTTGGGACCGGCTCACAACCCGAAGCTCCGTGACAAAAAATCCCGTTCCACCTTGAGCTGCCCAATCTGTTGGTAGAGCTGGGCAGTGAGGACCTCTTGGTCCTTCTCCTGGCGTCCAGCACCATTTCCAAAGAGGTGCGGCGCCCCCTGAGTCAAGGCCTTCTTCCAGGCATGGATCTGGCTCGGGTGGACTTCAAACCGGCTGGCCAGCTCTGCAATCGTGTGCTCCCCCTGGAGCGCGGCCAAAGCCACTTTGGCCTTGAAGACTGGGCTGTGCTTCTTACACGTTTGATTCATGTCCTGCTCCTTCTTTCCGTCCTATTTTAGGAGCGGGACTCTCTCTTAGCCACCTGTCCGAATTTTGGGGTCCACCTCAGGCTGCCCTATTGGTGGCGTCCTGCGCTAGGTCCACACCAACGCCTACCAGCGACGTGGTGTGGGGCGGTGGGACAGGGACTCAGGTAGAGACGCCATCAAGCACACCAACAGCTATGATTGAAGCGGGGTCGGACACTGGGACACCGACACACGGAGAGACGACAACTCCAACTCCAGCCCGTGCTCCAATAGTTGGACAATCTCAACCCGTCCTGGACCGTCAGGCTCGGGACGAACAGCGTCTAAGAGAGGTTATGGAAGAGTTTCCTCAAGGGATGAAGACGTGGGTAGACCAGGATACCATTGTGTACTTGCTTGTTCGCGATCCTCACGACCGTGAGGGGGAATTGGTCGCTGTAGGCCTAGACCTGCCAACCGGGGCAGTCAAGAACTATGAACTTGCAATAGACGATAATGGTCAGGCTGGCATTGCTCTATATTCGGAAAGAACGCCCGACTCTCCTGAAGGCAGAGCGGCTTCCCTGCGGCTAGAACAAGACCCAAGAGTTACGGAAGCAGCACTTAAGCTTCTAACGACCGTAGAACGATGGTCCAAACAATGATGTATCGCATTGTGACGGTGAGGTCGAGTTCATGCTCTGGACATCTGATGTCGAATGGAAGCCGCGCCGCCAGAAGACTTGGGCCGCCACAAAGCTCTCGTGGGTGGGTCACAAGGTAACGGCCAACCTAAAATTTCGCAATTCAGTACACGTAGGCCCACCAAACTGGACAAAATCAAGAACCTTCACATTGAGGTTCAGCTTGGCTCTGTAGGCCCTAACTAGAGACAGTCGCCGTCAGCACCAAGACTCGATTGGCAATAGAGGATGAAGCACATCCGACAATCATGGATTCGCAGATTAATCTCGCGCTGGACGTTGCGAAGGTATCGGGGCCGTATGGCCAGCATGACTATCCTCTCCACAAGAGGCGGCATTCCCATCCGCCAGACGAAGCTGGCACCCGATGGTCTGGAGTTCTCCAAGGACGTGTCCGAGGCCCGTTGGGTGGAGGAGAGCCTCTCAGCCTTCGGGACGCTGCGTTCCTTGCTGCCCGACGGGTTTGCGGCGTATGCCCGGGTGTTTCACCCTGCCTACCTGAATAAAGATGAGGAGAGGCCGGTCCGGTGGTCTACAGTGGCCTCGTGGACGGTTCGTCCCGTCCATCCGCTGATGCAGTTCGAGCGTATCGCAGGTCTGAGCGAAGACCCCCATGACATGTACAAAGACCCTCCGTGGGGTTCCCTACCACAGCATGGCTCCATCCCCGAAAGGGAGTGCCGTACCCTGGTCGAGGTGCTCAGGGGCTTTACCTCGACCCCTGACAGTTGCTACTTTTGCCTTTGGGAAGGCTACGGAAACATCGACACTCGCTTCTACAAGGCTAGTTCTCGGGTGAGAGCTCCGGGGCGGGACTACCTGCTATTCCGCGGGCCTATCGACGCCATCATGGCATTCATTACAAGGGATGGGCATTTCTGGGGGAAATCACCGAATGTCTGGTGGCCGGAGGACAGGGCTTGGTGTGTGGCAACCGACATTGACCTGTACGACACCTATATTGGTGCGAGCCGGGAGTGCATCGAGGCGGTCCTGAACAACCCGGACCTGGAGGCGCTGCCTACAACTCTAGACGCTCGACTCGACCTAGGTGGAGACACCATCAATGCCACGGACGTGTCCGGAGGTTGCGGCTAGCGACCAGACTACGAGGCCGTAGGAGGGTACTGCTGATTACCGTCATATCGGCGTGGACGGCCCATCTATTGGCCTGGGCAGCCAGTGTCTGGTTGGTGCTCGGTCCGGCGTACCAGGGAGTGGCGGTAACGACCGAGGGGACCACACGGGTCAGTGCTACCTTCATCGAGACAAACGGCCTGCACGTTATATGGGTGACCGACTTGGGTCGCTCGCGCGGGGCTCGGGCCGCCGGTCGTCGGGGCTGAAGAGAATGATGTCCAGATGGAGGCAAGGCGGCGAAAGAGCCGCGTTGGGTGATTCGTAAACGATGACAGCATTACTGTGGCTTCTCTCAATGGTCCCGCCTTCCGCGTTATTCCTGATTGCAGGGATCTGGGTGGTCAGGAAGAAGTACGGCGGTGTGCGTCACGTACTCGGCGTGGCAGCGATTGTCGTGGGGATGGCGCTAGTTGCGATTACCCTGATTGCGCTGCCTGGAATTACCACAACGTTTGAAACGACGGCAACCAATTCTAACTCCTCATCTCTGGAGCATGAAGTCATAGTCGGCGGCGTTGGCATCACATTGGGCCGAGCTGTTCTGTATCCCAACGAACGGGTCACCCTGTTCTATATAGCAAGGGACACGGCTGAAGAGCTCGATGGGGCCATCATGGCCGACAGTGCAGAGATAACGAGCTCGGACGGGCGCTTGTGGTTAGCTGACGGGCATGGCGTCGTGCTCGATTGGCCTCCGCTTACCCTGGGATGGCTGACGTTTCCTGTGTCAGATGCTGCTCCGGGGAGCTTCAAAGTCACGGTGAACAGCGTTCAAGCCGGCGGCGGTCGTGTAAGGGGAGCATGGCGGTTGCCAAAGCTCCCTGGCCTTGAAGCCCCGAGGGACATGCTGGAACCGCTCGTCATCGACTCAGATCTGTGTGTCAGTAGCGGCAGTGTGGCGTTCGGCTTTCATGGCAAGGCTTGCGCCGTGGAGTTCGTTGACCCCCATTCCCTTCGTCAAAGTGTAGGTACACCCGAAACTACCGGAGTTACGCCACGTCCGACACCTACTCCCACGCACGCCTCCACTCAGCCGACTCCGATTCGTCCTCCTCAGGTCACCAAACCCCTCGCCGCGGAGGATACTCTCCGATTACTGTTCGCTCTTTGTACACCTTGGCACTTCCAGGTCGCTGTCGGGCTCGATGACACCGGAACCCCAGGCAGGGGTTCCGAAGCGCCCTCAACCGCTATCCGCTGCGTGCTCCCTAGCTGAAGTAAGGATTGCCCTAGCGATAGCAGTAGCATTGGCCATGTCGCATGCCGGACGAATCCCGTCAATCCGGAAGGACCGATGTGTATGCTCTGGTGCGATTGGGAGGTTGCCAGCTAAGTCCAATCAGTTCCTGGGCCGACACCACCCGATCACTTCCGTGAGGGAACGCTTTCTCGGTTTGAGACGTATTATTAAGTAGAGCTCATCTGAACACAGCAGGAGATCGCCGCAGCGAGGGTGGAGGAACATCGCGGTGGGCTTCGTTGCTGTCGGGGAACCTTTTCTTGAGCCGATACGTCTTACTCCTTATGGGCTCACTCGGAAGCAGGACGGCAGTAGCGCTTCGGCACGGGGGCTTTCCTGCGGCAATGGATTACAGATAGAGAAGCACGGCTAATACGATGAGGATTCACAACAGGGGGGGGTTGGATTCAGACGGCGGCTTGGAGTCACACCCGTACCATCGTAGGAGGACTAGTAGTTCTCCTAATGGTGGCCGTAGCAGCATGCAACGACGCCGAGCCTAATGCTACGGTGGAACCCACCGTTCCCTCATCAGCACAAGTCGCCACTCCTAAGCCTTCCGTTACTACAGCCCCGTCGCCAGTGCCTCTCGACGCTACGGATGTTGAGGTCGTCTACGCATCCCCGGCATACCCCCAGCCCTGGGGCCCGGGGGAATACGATCCGCTGTGGGGAGACCTGGACGCTGACGCACCGATAATCGACCGGTTGCTCCGTGCTATAGAGGGTGGCACGCCTGTGGAGATGGTTGGGGTGGTGAAGATGGCGGAGGAACTCACTAGGGCTCCGCATTCTAACCTAGTCATGAATCTCAGGTTCCGCGACGGCACGACCTGGTCGGTCCGGCACGCGATAAGGTGCGACCTCACATCGGAAGGGAAGAAGACGAACTGCCTGATCTTGGCGGACCATTGGGAGGTGCTCCCCCGCAACGAGGTGGTCGTGTCGACGGCGCTTACGGAGTGGTTCGAGCGTGTCCAAGAATACATGCCCACTGTCGAATACTACGAGGTCCCCGACCCGATAACACTGGGTGAGCCGTTCGCCATCTCCGGGGCAGGTTATCACGAGGGGGATAGAGTCGAGCTGAGCATTGAGTTCATAGACGAGAGTGTAATGTCACTCGGCGATGTGCCGCTGGACCATGGCGCCTTTCATTGGGAGGGGGAGATCCCGGAGACGGCCCACCCCGGCCTGGTCAGCGTCACCATGCGGGGCTTCGAGGGCACGGAACGTGCACGGGGGACGTCGATCATACGCCATTCGGTCACAGTGATTGGGGACGTCGATGTAGTCTACGCATCCCGCGAGCGCCAACCTCGATCCCTGAGGCCGGGGGACTACAACCCCCTATGGGGGGACCTAGATACTCACGTCTCCGTCATTGAACAATTGCTCAAAGCGATAGCTATGGGGACGGTTGATCGGGTCAGGGAGGAGGAGGGCATCGCATTTTCGGATCGCGGACTCGCCGTGAATGTCAGGTTCCGTAACGGCACAACCTGGTCGGTCCGGCAGGTGAGGAGGTGCGAACTCACGTCGGAAGGGACGATGACGAACTGTCTGCCCGTGCCGGACCATTGGCAGTTGCTCCACCGTAACGAGGCGGTCGTGTCGACCGCGCTGACCGAGTGGTTCGACCGCGTCGAAGAATACATGCCCAGGGTCGAAGACTACGAGGTTCCCGACCCAATAACTATGGGTGAGCCCTTCGCCATCTCGGGGGCAGGCTATCACGAAGGGGATAGAGTCGAGCTGAGCATCAAGTTCTCGGACGAGAGTGTTCTGCTTCTCGGCGAGGTGCCACTAAACCATGGCGCCTTTCGTTGGGACGGGGAGATCCCGGAGACGGCCCCGTCCGGCCTGGCCAACTTCACTATGCAGGTCTTGGAGGGCACGGAAGTCGTTTGGGGGATCACAATCGAATCGGTCAATGTCGCTGCGTCGGCTGGCGGGAGTGCCATCACTGTGCTACCCGCTGACGCCACATGGGTCCTCGATTTACTGGACGGCCGCCCCTTTGATAGAGGAGACCTTCATCTCACTGGAGCTCCACGGGGACAGGCTCTGGGGTTTGGACGGCTGCAACTCGTTCGCGAGCCAGCCTGGTGACGGAACCATAATCGCCCAGGCCGACGGTTCCTTCTCAACTCCAAAGGAAATCGTGGGCACGCTCCAAGGGTGTGTAGAGCCTGAGGACCTCTTGTCGGATCAGGCGGACGCATATATGTCAGCCTTGAGGGAGGCCGAGAAGTTCCGCGTTGTGGATGACCGGCTGTAGGTCTTCGACAGCGCCGGCGCAACCAGGCTGGTCTTCTTAAGGCAGCAGCCGCTACCAGGACATCCAGTCGAGTTGGTGGGTACTGAGTGGCGTCTTCTGCCTGAGGGCGACGGAGGAGACATGGGGGCGGTCACCCTGGCCTTCCTCAACGATCGCCTGGTGGCCGGTGCGACCGCTTGCCGCGATTACGTTGCGGCGTACAGGAGATTGCAAGGGAAACTGGACTTTGCCTCCTCGTCCAGGATTGGGTCCCGGCAGTTATGCTCAGAGGATTCACGCGGGCCGGAGGCCGCGTTCATACACACTCTGTCGTCGACCGAAGAATACTCGGTTGTCGAGTCGGAAGAGACAAGACGGCTCAGCATTCGGACCTCTGTGGGCAAGCTACTGGTCTTCGAGCCTCTGCCGCCAGCCGCCGAGGAGATCGTCGACACGGAATGGTCCTTGAGGGCCTTCATACCGCTTTACTTTGTGTATCAGCACCCGGAGGGTTCGGATGTCTGGGACCTACGAGACGTGGCTGAGGTACTTCCAGGTACCAAGGTGACCATATCCTTCAACGAGGACGGCATGGGGGGATCCTCGGGGTGCAACTCCTACGCGGGTCCGGTGAGGCTCGAAGACGGGTCTATCACGGTCGACTCATTGATCCATACAGAAACTCTATGCGCTTTCCTGGCCGGTCTGATGGCACAGGAGGAGCGATACCTTGATCTGTTGCCGCGCCTGACGCGATACGACACCTATAGCGATGGCCTGTTCATGCAGACGGACGACGATGTGTTCCTACTGTTCCAGGCCGAGTATACACCCCCATCACAAGGGGCGCAGCCGGCACCCGTGGACCGTGACCAACGAATGGGCGACTTCCTCTGGGAGTACGATGTCCCGAACCTCCGCAGTGTATTTCTAGAGAGCGATGTCGTGATTCTGGGTATGGATAGAGATTCTTACTGGCCTCCTGGAGAATTACGTGGCTTAGATGCTGAGATAGGAGAGACTCGTTGGCGCTACAAGCCAGATGATGCCGGGATATCAGAACTGGTGATAGCCGATGGCTCGGTGTTTCATTAGCACTCTCCAGATTCGCGATGTAGCAGCTCCCCTTGCCGTCGCAGACAGGCGGGTGTCAACACTCACCCCCACACCGTCCTATGAGGTCGCCGTACTCGCTTTGGACGCGGCTAGTGGTGAAGTTCGATGGCGATGGAGTCAAGAGGTGGTTCAGTCTCGTTGGCAGGAGTTGCTATACGACCACGATGGGGTCGTGCTCTTTGGTCTCAATGGTTGGATACACACTATGGACGCCGGTACAGGAGACACATTGTGGAGCTATGAGTCTCGCGGCCCGGCAGAACTTGTAGAAGACGGGGTCGTGTACTTGTCGGCATACGGGACAGGGGGCCGGATAGATGCTGTGGAAGCCCTCCAGGTCTCAACAGGGGAGCTGCTGTGGCGTCGTGAACTAGGTTCGGGACAGTTCTTCAGCGCCGCATCCGACGGCATTCTGTACCTTGAGGATGGCGATGACATCGAAGCAATAGACGCCTTAACGGGAAAGTTGCTATGGAGACATGCGCCTGTCGGTCGCTATGCGTTCTTTAGGAGCGCAATCAACGGTGTCGTGACCGTCACCTCACAGCAGATCCCTCCCCGTTCGTTCCATCCGGTACTCACTGAGATCGACAGGTTGTGCGCTCTGGATGCGACGACTGGACAATCTCTTTGGTGCATTGAGAACAACGATTCCGACCACCCTGGCTTCGGTGAAATCCACATAGGTGAGATGGTGTACCTGCGGTCAACCAACGGCATATCGGCTCTTAGCGCACGAACGCGAGGTCTGCTGTGGCGGTACGAGATTGACGCAACAGAGGAGGGTGATACAGCCAGATCGAGGCTCAAGGAAGTAGACGGGTTCCTCCTTTTGGACACGGCAGGCATGATACACGCCCTGGATCCGGCGACCGGGAACCTGTTCTGGCGCTACAAGCCGAAGCAAGAGTTGATTGGCTCGCGGGCCTTGGCGGACGGCGTCGTCTACGCAGAGACCGAAGAGGGGCTCCTGGCGTTCCCGGCCTTTTCGTCCCCTGCACCAGCGAGCACCCAAGCACCCACTACCAGGCAGAGATGTCAGAACGGCATCGCAGTACCGGACCCGGGAGACAACCCGAAGACTGTGACCATGATTGGGGCTTCGTTGGCCATGCGGGCCACGACCATGACCATGGCCCAATTGTTAGCAACCAGCAAAAGTTTGGGAGCGCCGTTTCACATCTTGACCATGATTCTTTCACTCCGTCCAATGAGGTCGCCTTCCGAGGGGCAATCGTCCATGAAATGGGCCACGCTTTCGGGCTGGACCGTTGTCGTGACTGGAGGTCCATGCTGGTCGTGTCCACAGCATCCTGGACCAGGTAACAGATAATTCCGGCTGTGACACCATCATGAACGGTTGTTGGGGGATTATGAACGAGCCTGGCTCCGAAGATGAAGACAGCATGGACAAGATTTACGGGCTTCCCCACGACGTCGATATAGAGCCCATTGTCTTGGGGAGGGGAGACAGGAACTACCATTAAGGGATCAGCCCTCGACTATTCCGAGTACGAGGACACCTATCGCTTTGAACTCTGGAAGTGGACTGTGACCTCGCGGCGGAAGCCCTCCAGAACAATTCGGATCTTCTCTTCGGGGGTGTACTTACGTCGGGCAGCCGCCTTCACTGTGCGGACGAAAGACCTGGTCTGCTCGCTTCGTTCCTCGGCGGCCTCTGCTTTGCTTACTTCTAATTGGGACATGTGGGTAGCTTTCTGGAGCATTCCAATGATGCTGATCAGGATGGCGATGATAACACCAACGGTACTGTGTCGTATAGCGAGGATGTCAGCGATGAAGGCTGCGGCAATTTCCTCTATGGTACGAGGACACCTATCGCTTTGAACTCTGGAAGTGGAATACGTCCACGGAGGAATGGGACTTTCTGCATTCCAATGATGCTGATCAGGATGGCGATGATAACACCAACGGTACTGTGTCGTATAGCGAGGATGTCAGCGATGAAGGCTGCGGCAATTTCCTCTATGGTGTTTGGGCAGAGAATGAATATCCGGATGATTTGGAGGCGTCTCAGTTCGGCGGCTTTACTACATATGTCTACGTGTGCGGTGATTAGACGAGCCTGAAGTTGAGTAATGGAGGTGCTTCTCCGATTGGAATGGAGGTTTGCTTACAGGTAGAAGTTCTGGCTCGTCGGGATTCAGCGACGACATAGTGAACGATCCCGTATGGGCCGGGTCAGCCACCGTTTGAAGACTATACTCCCGCCCTGCACCATATGTGTAGGGCCTTTTGTTTTTACGGGGGATCGTTGCCTATATTAGGTGAGCCCTGACAACATCTGGGAGTAGATGGGCACTAGTTCGCTGAGGAGCCGCTCGTCATGGAACGGAATTGACAGTTGAGGCGTATACTTAATTGGAACAAGAATCCAGCTGATGAGAGTGCAGAGTAACTGAAACACGACCGATCCGCTGATTCGGCGGCTTCCGAGGAAGCTCATCCCGCTAATGGCTTCGTTCCCGGCCGTCGTTGGCCGATAACGTCCGGCTAGAGGCAGGTCATTGACAAAAGTTCGGGGTTCGCGCCGTGGGCAGCGTCGCCGGTGATACAGGATTGCTTGACGAAGAAGGGGCAGAATTATACTCACCGGGAACTATTCCTCCGGCAAGAGCGTCTTATTTGGAGAAAGTATTCGATTCTTGACTTGATGGGGGTGGCATTATGCGATTTCTAGCAGCCATCGTGGTTGGAATGGTGGCCTTGAAGGGAGCTGCCTGCGGCAGCTCCCCACCAACGCCAACCATGGATGTGGAGTGGGCCGGTGGGGCAGGGACTCAGGTAGAGACGCCATCAAGCACACCAACAGCTATGATTGAAGCCGGTTCTGGCGCTGGGACGCCGCTCCAGACAGAGACGCCATCAAACACACCAACAGCTACAGGTGAAGTAGGGTCGGACACTGTGTCGCCGACACAGGCAGAGACACCTTCGGGTACAGCAGGGACAACTCCAACTCCAGCCGGTGCTCCGCTAGTTGGACAGTCTCAACCCGTCCTGGACCATGAGGCTCGGGACGCACAGCGTCTAAGAGAGGTGATGGAAGAGTTTCCTGAAAGGATGAAGACGTGGATAGACCAGGATACCATTGTGTACTTGCTTAATCGCCATCCTCACGGCAGTGAAGGAGATTTGGTCGCTGTAGCTCTATACCTGCCAACCAAGACAGTCAAGAACTATGAACTTGCAATAGACGGTAATGGCGAGGCTAGCATCGCCCTATATTCGGAAAGAACGCCCGACTCTCCTGAAGGCAGAGCGGCTTCCCTACGGCTAGAACAAGACACAAGAGTTGCCGCCGCTGCGCTTCATCTTCTAACGACCGTAGAAAGGTGGTCTAAGAAATGATATATCGCATTGTAAAGGTGTCCTTACGGCCTAACCCCTTGTCGCCTGTGTCATCTACTTCTGGATGTTTCAGAGCAAGGACATCGCCGGGGCGAGAGGCGAATGATTATGGTTACGTCCCGCCTGATCTCCTGGAGATGCGCTTCCGCGGGCAGAGCTCTCGTGGGTGGGTCACAAGGCAACGGCCAATCGAAAAGTTCGCAGTACAGTACACGTAGGCCCACCAGACTTGACAAAATCAAGAACTTTCATCTTGCGGTTCCGGTTGGCGCTGTAGAATCAGTGCTACTGCTGACTCCTCAAGCAGCGGCCCACCCGTGTGACAGCACTTCTGCCTGCTCCAGGACTGTCTGGGTGGCTTTCTCCTGCTTGTCGGGCGGGTAGCCATGCTTGCGTAGGATACGCCTGACGAGCACGCGGAGTTGAGCGCGCACGTTCTCCCGCAGCGTCCAGTCGATGGTGACGTTTCGCCGAACGGTGTCGACCAGCTCACGGGCAATGGTGCGGAGGGTCTCGTCACCAAGCACCTGCACCGCGCTGTCGTTGGTCTCTAGGGCATCATAGAAGGCCAGCTCGTCCTCCGACAGGCCCAGCTTCTCGCCGCGAGCGCTGGCCTCCCGCATGTCCTTGGCCAGCTCTATCAGCTCCTCGATCACCTGCGCGGCCTCGATAGCCCTGTTCTGGTATCTCCGCAGTGTTTGCTCCAGCAGCTCAGCGAAGGAGCGAGCCTGCACCACGTTCTTCCGTCGCCTGGAGGAGATCTCCCCCTTCAATAGCTTCTGGAGTAACTCCACAGCCAGGTTGCGATGGGGCATACCCTGCACCTCGGCCAGGAACTCGTCCGACAACACCGATATGTCCGGCTTGTCCAGTCCTGCTGCTGCGAAGATGTCCATGACCCCCTCGGAGGCCACGGCGCGGGAGATGATCTGGCGAACGGCATGGTCCATGTCCTCTTCCGTCCGCGACTCTCCGATGGCGCTCTTGGACAACACCGACTGCACCGCCTGGAAGAACCCCACATCGTCCCTGATGCGCATGGTCTCCTCATGGGGTACAGCCAAGGCGAAGGCTTGAGACAGCTCCCTGACAGTGCTCACGCAGCGGTCCTTGCCGTTCTCCTGGGCCAGGATATGCTCCTGAGCGGCAGGCAGCAGTCCCACCCGTTCCGTAGCAGTGCCCGTCGTCCACTTGGACCAGGCGAAGCCGTGGAAGAGGGCGCAGCACACCTCGTACTTTTCCAGCATCACCGCTACCGCCTCTTCCTGGTCGATGGCCGTCTGTCCTGTGCCCCCGCTCTCGGTGTAGGTGGCGAGGGCCAGCTTGAGGTTCTGGGCAAGGCCGAGGTAGTCGACCACCAGGCCGCCGGGCTTGTCCTTGAACACCCGATTGACCCTGGCGATGGCCTGCATCAATCCGTGACCGCGCATCGGCTTGTCCACGTACATGGTGTGCAAGCTGGGAGCATCGAAGCCGGTCAGCCACATGTCCCGCACCAATACGATGCGGAAGGGGTCGCCGTGGCGCCGGAAGCGGTTGGCCAACGCCTCCCTTCGAGGCTTGTTCCTGATGTGGGGCTGCCAGTCCAGCGGATCTGTGGCCGAACCGGTCATCACCACCTTCACGGCTCCCTGATCGTCATCGTCGCTGTGCCAGTCAGGTCGAAGCCTCACCAGCTCCCGGTAGAGATCGATGCAGATGCGGCGGCTCATGCACACCACCATCGCCTTGCCTTCCAGGGCCTCCGTGCGCTGCTCGTAGTGGTTGACAATGTCCCGGGCCACCTGCTTGAGACGACTCTCGGCCCCGACCACGGCCTCTAGTTGCGCCCACTTGGTCTTGAGCTTCTCCCTGCGCTCTACCTCCTCACCCTCTGTGGCCTCATCGAACTCAGGGTCGATGGTCGGTTTCTCGTCTTCGACGAGGGCCAGCTTGGCCAAACGGCTCTCGTAGTAGATAGGCACGGTGGCCCCGTCCTCAACGGCCTTCTGTATGTCGTAGATGCTGATGTAGTCCCCGAACACTGCCCTTGTGTTGGCGTCCTGAAGCTCGATGGGCGTGCCGGTGAAGCCGACGAACGATGCGTTGGGCAAAGCGTCCCGCATGTGACGAGCGAAGCCGTCCACGAAGTCGTACTGGCTCCGGTGCGCCTCGTCGGCAATGACCACAACGTTGCGCCGGTCCGATAGGGTGGGATGGGTGTCACCCATCTCTTCAGGGAAGAACTTCTGGATGGTGGTGAACACCACGCCGCCCGATTGCACGGAGAGCTTGCTGCGGAGGTCGGCCCTATTCTCCGCCTGCACCGGCGGCTGCCTCAGCAGGTCCTGGCAACGGGAGAAGGTGCCAAAGAGTTGGTCGTCCAGGTCGTTGCGGTCGGTGAGGACGACGACGGTGGGGTTCTCCATGGCAAGCTCGTGGATGATGACTCCTGCGTAGAAGGCCATGGTCAGGCTTTTGCCCGACCCCTGGGTGTGCCAGACAACGCCGATGCGATGGTCACCCGGCGCTCCACCCGGTTTACGGCCAGCCTCGTACTGCCCCCGTTCATCGGCAACCTCCGTGGCAGCCCGCTGCAGCTCGGCGGCCCTTAGCGTCTCGTCGACAGCCACCTGCACGGCGTGAAACTGGTGATAGCCCGCCATCTTCTTAATGAGCGCGCCGCTGCCGTCGTCCTCGAACACGATGAAGTCTCGGACGATCTGGAGGAATCGTGAGGGTGCGCAGACGCCCTCCAGCATCACCTGAAGCTCGGTCATGTTGGGGTCGGCCAGGGTCTCACCGGCGATGGTGCGCCAGGGCTTGAACCACTCTGTGCCCGCTGTAAGGGCGCCGATGCGCGACTGGATGCCGTCCGAGACCATGAGCATCTCGTTCATTGCGAAGAGGTTAGATAGCTCGGCCTTGTAGGTCTGGAGCTGATGCCAGGCCGTCCAGATGGTGGCGTCCTCGTCAGCCGGGTTCTTGAGCTCAATGATGCAGAGGGGCAGGCCGTTGACGAATAGAACCACGTCAGGCCTGCGGTTGTGCTTGTTCTCGGTGACGGTGAACTGGTTGACGGCCAGCCAGTCGTTGTTCGATGGGTCATCGAAGTCGACGACGCGGGCCTGGGCGCCGCGTATATCGCCGTCGGCAGTGCGATACTCCACCGTCACGCCGTCGACCAGCATCCGATGGAAGGCGCGGTTGCGGGCCTCCAGGGTCGGCCCCTCCGGGCGGGTCAGCTTGCGGAAAGCGTCGTCCACCGCCGTGGTGGGCAGGCCAGGGTTCAGCTCAGTGAGAGCGTCCCGCAGACGACGCTCCAGTATCACCTCGTCGTAGGTGTTGCGCTCAGCATTGGCCGTGCCCGGCGCAATGTCTGGCCCGTAGGCCACCTGCCAGCCAAGGCTAGCGAGCCACTCGAGGGCCGCCTCTTCAACCACGGACTCGTTGATGGTGGTCATTGTCTTATCAGGCTATCAAGATTCTTGATTCTTCAAGACTTGAACCGCACTATCAACAGCACTGAGGCAGTATTGAAGGGTGTTCTTGACGGAATCGGACTGTGTAGGCGTGGTTGTAGACTCAGTGCTCGCGTGGTAGGCCAAATCAAGGCTCGTGAAGCACACATCGATTCTAGGATTGAATTTAAACTTCCCTGGGGGCCGAAATCGGGCAAGTTCGACGCCTGGCTCTAATAGACGAAAGTTGACAGTTCCCAGGGCGGAGAGAGGACTGACATTTCCATCATATTCTGCGGATTCTACTTCGGCATCAACCAGGCCTACTGCCACTATATTTAGGTGCCTATGTTTATCAATATTACAGATATCATTGAGCTTCTGAAGAGGAAGTAACCCGTTGTATGGCTGACAATTCTCGACCAGATGGAAATCAAACAAACTTATACCCGTCAGGTAGGCTTTCTTTTTCTTTCCCCTCTTTGTCTTCTCACTTGTCATGTCGTTAAATGCTTGGCAGTTTCGGGCGATTGGAAATTGGTTGTGAGGCCCAGGTTCCTCTTGATTGGCCAGCACTAGCTGCCACACAAGGTGGTCCAAGGCGGAGCGCCAGTTGTATGCGATCTCCCCAACTCTGACCGAATACTCCATCGGTACCCTAGGCTTATCCCCGTGGTATACCCAGAATTCTTCTTCGCCTTGGCTGTCGACCTCCTGTTTGATGAATGTATGTTGAGCCTTACAGAATGCTAAGAGGTCGGCCTCAAGGGACTTCAACTGTTCCTGTGACCGCCTGATTTTGGCTTCTACACCTTCTAACATCGCCAAGAAGGGTTCACCACGGATATGTCTTTTCGGCATTGCCTCCCATATTTCTCGTTGCTGCTGATGTACGCGCTTCCACTCCTGGCGCGCTTGCTCCCCAAGGGCACGCGTTACCTTCAGACGCTCCTGAAGGTCGTCCTGATCCCGAATGATTCTCTCACGCCACTGGTTGCGGCTTTCCTGATTAGGCATATCGTTTGTCAAACAGCAGGTCCTCTCAGGTAATGTCAGGAGTTTCTAACACTTGGGAGCCCTCTTCAGGCTGATTGCAGTACGCGGACTCCGCCTCCGCCACCCTCGTCTCCCCCCCCACCAGGTTTGGCAGCAGCGCATCGCGAACGATGGAGAGAGTACTCGATTCGCACATGGTATCCCATGGATCAGGCACAGCCGAAACTCCCTCGACCTTGCATTCTTTACTTGAGGACGTTCACTACATGAATGACCGTCGCCAAGCAGCAGAACAAAACTGATAGAACAGGGGGCCTCTTGACTCCTCGTAGCTCAATTGGCGAAGAATATCCGGGACTCGCGGATTCCAATGCAAAGTCCAAGAAACAGACGTCGACAATACATTCGATTTCCGGGCGGGACACGTTGGTGACTGAATGTGTGGCTACTACATTAAGGTGGCGGTGCTTGTCGATGTTGCACATGGAGTGAAGCATCCATAGGTGGTCCCCCGTTTTACCGCAATGGCTGAACGGTTGGATTGAGCGAATCAATTCGCACCTGTTGGCGCTTACCCCCTTCAACTTGTTTTTGCTTTCCTTTTGGTACTTTTCCTCCGAATCGAATATAGGAAACTCGTTCCGATTACCAGGTTTCTTTCCGTTGATGAGAACAAGCTGCCAGACCAGATGGTCTAGCGCCGATCGTAGACTGTATACGATTTGCCCAACTCTGATCGAGTAATCAATAGGCAAACGCGGATGATCATCAAGGACGAATGGTCCTGGTTGGGAATGTTCGAAAATAATTTGACGACGCCGATGTGCGCAGACGGCTGTGATGTCGGATTCGAGGCTCAGCAGCTCAACCCTGGCTCGTTCAATCTTGGCGTTTATGCCCTCGAAGGTCTCCACAGTCATCCCCAAACATCGGTTGAATGGAAAACAGCATCATCAAGGTTGTCAACCCTTATCTCCCCTGATACCAGCTTCGGCAGCAGTGTGTCGCGTATCGCCGCCAACCCGTCGGCTGTGCATTGCCCGTCGTCGATTCGAGTGAATAGTGTCCCTACAGATTGTGCAAAATCCTCGAGAATATGAAAGCCTGGGGATACCAGGGGCTCTGCCTTAAGATCGCTTTGAGTCAGAAGAGGTTGCGTTGACCCGCGATTTAGAGCCATTGAGTCTATCCCCTGCATACGAAAGAAGAGAAATTCGAACAATTGTCGCCGTAATGGCCTAATGACTAGCGTGTTGTCTGATGGCCAGCAAGGTGACGTGACTCTAAACACCGTGCCCAGTGTGCCAACTCGGCCGGTAATAAGAACTGGCTCAAAGCTGAGTGCCTCTGTGGTGAAAGCCATAGGGCCATTGCCACCATACACGGGCACTTCTGCGCTCGCCGAAGATGTCGTGAATTTGACTGGTGGCCTTTTGCCGCTTGAAATCATGGCAACATCCCCCAGCGCCTTCACCTCCCACCCCTCCGGGATCTCCCCCAGCTCTGAGGGGGCGAGGCGGTCGGGGAAGAGGTCGTAGTATTCGGCGGGGAGGCCGGGTAGCGACTCGCCGGGGCGCCAACGGCCCTCCATCTTGGCCCGCACCGGGTCGAAGTCCACGAACCACGACTTGAACAGCGCCCGCGCCATCTCCTCCAGTGTCTCGTTCATCCTCCGGTTCAGTTCGATCTTGTCATCCAGCGTGCCCAGGATGTGGGCTATGGCGCGTTGTTCGGGGAGGGGTGGAAGGGGGAAGCGGAACTGCTTAATCCGATCGGGCGATGTGTGCTTCACAGTGGTGCCCGTGGCACTCGCAAGCACCTCATTTCGGTACTCTGCACTGCACATGACGTAATAGACGTACTTGGCGTCTGTTTTCGCCGGGTCCTTTAGAGAGATCTTGCCAAGACGCTGATTGTGTAAGAAGCGACGGCTATCTGGACACGGGGGTACAAGTGCTGGATAACCCAGCGTGTCCGATTGCTTGCTGAGATCGGTCATGGTTACGAGTAAGTCACGTTCCCGAAGCAGGTACTCTTGTGACACTGGACCGTGGTAGTACTTGAACTTGTCGCCTTTGAACCCCCCACCCAAAGAGAAATTTCCGGGGGTTAGGAGTACATCGCCGGTTGGCTCATCATGGATGAATTCACCCTTAAAGGCGAATCCATGCTCTATCTCGATGAGGTTACCAAGCTTCACCTCACCCCATTCACTCGCCATACCCAAGCCCCCTCAGGTTCGCCTCTATCGCAGCGTCCAGCTTCGCGGCCTCGGCTTGCTGCTGTCGCCACTGGGCGGTGAGACGCGCCATCTTCTCCTCAAAGGGCTCACCGTCGTCTTCCTGGGGCGCAGCGCCGACGTAGCGGCCGGGGGTGAGGACGTGGCCGTGCTTACGCACCTCATCCAGCGACGCACTCTTGCAGAAGCCGGGAACGTCGGTGTATTCGCCCGCGCCATCCTCGCCCCGCCAGGCGTGGTACGTGCCGGCAATGCGGGCGATGTCGTCGTCGGTCAGCTCCCGGTGGGTGCGGTCGGTCATGCGCCCCATCTTGCGTGCGTCGATGAAGAGAACCTCACCCTGCCGGTCACGGTATCTCCCACTCTTGCGTTCCCTTGAGAGGAACCAGAGGCAGGCGGGTATCTGGGTGGAGTAGAAGAGCTGGCCCGGCATCGCTACCATGCAGTCCACAAGGTCGGCTTCAATGAGGCTCTTACGTATGTCGCCCTCGCCGGACTGGTTCGACGACATGGAGCCGTTGGCCAGCACGAAGCCCGCGATGCCGGTGGGCGACAGGTGGTGCGCCATGTGCTGGACCCAGGCGAAGTTGGCGTTGCCCTTGGGCGGAGCGCCGTACTGCCAGCGTTTGTCCTCCTGAAGGCGTTCGCCACCCCAGTCGGAGATGTTGAAGGGTGGATTGGCCAGAATAAAGTCGGCCTTCAGGTCGGGGTGGCGGTCGTTGTGGAAGCTGTCGCCGTGGGCGATCTGGCCCTCGATGCCCCGTATCGCCAGGTTCATCTTGGCCAGCCGCCAGGTGGTGTAGTTGGACTCTTGGCCGTAGATGGAGATGTCGCCTCGCGCCCTGCCGCCGTTGCCGTTCCCGCTGGCGTGGGCGCGGATGAACTCCACCGACTGCACGAACATACCGGAGGAGCCGCAGCAGGGGTCATAAACGCGGCCCTGGTAGGGCTCCAGCATCTCGACCAGGAGCTTCACCACGCTGCGGGGGGTGTAAAACTCGCCGCCCTTCTTGCCCTCGGCGCTGGCGAACTGGGAGAGGAAGTACTCGTAGACGCGGCCCAAAACGTCCTTGGAACGGGCCTCCTGGTCCCCGACCTGGATGTTGCTGATGAGGTCGATGATCTGGCCCAGACGCTGCTTGTCCAGCGACGGCCGAGCGTAGTCCTTGGGCAGCACGTCCTTGAGCACGGGGTTGTCCCGCTCGATGCCGATCATGGCGTCGTCGACGGCCTGGCCGATGGTGGACTGGCGTGCCTGCGCTTGCAGTTGAGGCCAGCGAGCTTCAAGAGGGGCCCAGAAGATGTTCTGGGCGCGGTATTCGTCGGGGTCCTCGGGGTCTGCGCCCTGGTCGTGCGCGGCCTCCAGCTCAGCGTAGACCTCTTCGAAGGCGTCGGAGATGTACTTGAGGAAGATCAGGCCAAGAACGACATGCTTGTACTCGGCGGCGTCCATGCTGCCGCGCAGGGCGTCCGCCATCCGCCACAGCTCGGCTTCGTAGCCCGTCGTGGCGCTGTTTGTGTTGGACTGGGTGTTGGGCGGTCTCTGTCGAGATGTTGTCATTTGGTATCACTCTTACGCTTGCTCTCGGCCCGCCACCTGTCCACCTCGCGTAAGGCGTTCTTGCCCCCTGGTCCGTATCCGTGACGGACCAGGAAGCCGGGGACGCCGCCGTATTCGACGGAGATAACCGCGGACTCAGCGGTCTTGTCGTGGCCGGGCAGGAAGAACGAGCCGATCGCCGTCTCCGCGCCGCAACCACACCAGCACTCGCCAGTCGGTAGCAGGCGTTTCTTTGAAGCCATTCTCATATCTCCCGAAACGAGACTGCGGGGTGGCCTTGGATGCTATCCAAGGATACGTCTCTAGGCGCTTCTGTGTCAAGACCGCCTTGCTCAGGCGGATTGCCACCTTTCCGTTCGTCACTTGCAGTCGCTCCGACCAGAAACCGTTTCGCCACTACCACAAGATTGGCTGCGACACAATGGCTTGCAGGGCATTACATAGGACACCTTTCCACGCGACAATTGTTAGCAACCAGCAAAAGTGGGACACATTGGGAGCCGAGAGATCAGGGGCTGGATGGAGGTCTGGCGAGCTCCCTGAGGGCCCTGTTGTAGCGTCGTCGCCGTTCGGTGGTTTGAGCCTTCACCTCCTTCCTGCGTTGTAGGATCTCTTGCCGTCTTCCCTTGAGCACGTCTGATGGTGTCACGTTGCCCAGAGCCTTGTGATAGCGCCGGTAGTTGTAGTAGCTGACGAAGGCCGCGATAGCGGCCTCAAGGTCGGCGGGCAACTCATAAGGCACCTGGTTGACGTCCCGTTTGATGGTCTGGTGGTAGCGCTCCAGCTTCCCGTTGGTCTGAGGGTGGAAAGGAGTTGCTAGGATGTGCTTGATGCCAACCATCCCCAGGTAGTCCCTGAATGCTCTTGAGACATAGCCTGGACCGTTGTCACTCAGCAGCCTGGTGCGGTCTGTGACTGGAACTTGGTCCATGCTGGTCGTGTCCACAGCATCCTGGACCACCTCGATGAAGGAGTCGGCCGTCATATCTTGCTGAAGCCTGTGAGCCAGGATGAAGCGGGAGTAGTCGTCCATAACGGTGACCAGGTAGTAGTAGCCCCACCCAACCACCCTGAAGTATGAGGCATCGGTGGCCCACATCTGGTGAGGTCCTGTGGTCTTGCGGTGGTACTCCTTCCCCGCGGCCAACCGCATCTCAGGCCTCTTCACTAGGCCCTCCCTGCCCAGGATACGGTAGACGCTGGACTCTGAGACTGAGAAGCCCTGGTTGTCGGTGATCCCCGCGGCCAGCTGACGGCAGCTCAGCTCTGGCATCTCCCTGGCTGATAACAGGACTGAGCGTTCTTCCTGAATAGTGAGACGGTTCCATGGTGGCTGATCGCCTCCTGGTCGGTCCTCAAGTCCTTGTTGGTCTTGGCGTCTGAGCCACCGGTAGTAGGTGCTCTTAGGGATGCCCAGCTCTCTGAGGACCTTTCGTTTGGGGAGGGGAGACGAGGATACTTTGGTAACTACCTCTGCCTTCTCCGGGGCGCTCATCCGCTGGTACCGGTGGCGTCCTGGGGCATGGGGATGGCCGTTTTTTTGAGACGGTACGCCTCCAGCGACAGATCGGCCACTAGCTCCTTGAGTTCCCCGTTCTCTCGCTTGAGTTGCCCTACCTCATGCTGAGTGGCGTCCCGAACCGAGTCACGGGTCAACCTCTCCTTGCCCGCCTCCATGAACTCTTTGGTCCACGAGTAGTAGGAGTGGGGCTTGATCCCCTCCCGCCGGCACAGGTCGTTGGCTGTGACCTCGCGGCGGAAGCCCTCCAGAACAATTCGGATCTTCTCTTCGGGGGTGTACTTACGTCGGGCAGCCGCCTTCACTGTGCGGACGAAAGACCTGGTCTGCTCGCTTCGTTCCTCGGCGGCCTCTGCTTTGCTTACTTCTAGTTGGGACACATCTGCTCCTTTCTGTGGGTAGCTCTACCCTCATTTCAGGAGCTCACACCACCCTCCGACTCTCGGGTTTTCCTACCCTTATATGTGTCCCATTATCGCTGACGGTCTACAGCGGCCTCTCGCATCCCCCGGACAACTTCCTGCGCCAGGTTATCGGTCATCCAATCGAAACAAAAAACTGCGGTACTCGTGGGCCGTGGGACTGGGTGCAGCCGAAGGCGGCGACGCCGAGACTTCCAGTGTGCCGTGATATCCGGCGCTGAATCCCCTGCTTAGCAAGGAAGAGCTTGGGGATAGAGCCCAGGGTCAACCTACTCACCTCAAAGCGAAAGCCCAGGGTGACAAGAGCATGTCGGCGAAGCGGAGGATGTTGGAAAGCGTGTAAGGCATGGCTCCTCAAGGCCCGTGCGATATGGTGAAGGCTGGATTGCCTGAAACCCAGTTCCCAGCGGTACAACATACCACCCGCCGCCACCACGCCTATGGGCGGCGCCATCGGCCCAGGGACCCCCGTTTCGGCCAATGCGTATTCGATGTTAGCCCTGGTGTCTGAGAAATACCCAGTTGCGCGGAGATCGTTTGTCTGCATCCAGAGGCGTATAAACTCTTCAGGAGAGGCACCCAAGATGGAAGCCATCTGCTCCAAGAACTGCTTGTGGCTTCTCTGAGAGATGGTGGGGACCAGGGTGCCGAAAAGGTCAAAAATGACCGCTTTGATCTTCACTGCCCTTGCACAGTCTTAACTATGTGCTCTGTTATCACCTGTATATCACCATCGGGGTGGTGAGAGACCCTCCCCACTAACTTTTCCGGAACCGACTCCCCTACCCAGTAGGGCTGTCCCACGGCGCGTAACATGGCGATGTCCCCCCGCGAGTCGCCAACTGCGACTACATCGCCCATGTCGATATCCAAGCTGTCCGCCAATCGCCCCAGCCACTTCGGCTTGTCTTCGGGGAAGAAATGAGTGATCTCGCCGTCTGGTCTCAGGCCGGTCCCCACGAAGTAATCGAAACCCAGACGCTCAGCGAACCACTCAACAGCGAACCCCCACGTTATCGAAACGATTGCAAGTTTGAAGTTGTGATGCCGGAGTAAGGAAAGGCCTTCTTCGACTCGTGGGGCCAGGCGAAGCGACGTGAGGTGGGTAACAAGCTCCTCGAACGTGTATGGCGCATACCATGTCGCCATCTCCCCGCGGGCTTGCCTAGTTCCTTCGGTCCCGCTCCACCGCTGCCCCTCAAATTCTCGCATCCGCTTGAGACGCCCGATCCTTCGGGCGATAGCCTCGCAAACGGTCTCGCCTCGCACAAGAGTCCCGTCGAGGTCGAACGCCGCGAGTCTGACCGTGCCTTCGTGATCGTCCGTGTCTGTCTTCGCCATCTTAGACGTTGCGCATCATGGCTGCACTTCTGACTTCCGTCACGACTTCTTCGTAATCCATCGATTCGAATCGCGTTGTGTCCACTGAAACCAGAGTGAGGTTACGTCAATAGGTGTGTAAACGACATCAGGCAGCGACCTTCTCAGCCGTTGATTCAATGGCGATTCCATCCGCATACTGTGCACCGAGGTAGACGTCTTCGATCAACTCAGGGGCCTTCAGACGCCTGAAGCGCTGTTCGGCGACCATCAACATTTTCCAGATCACCGCTATCGCCCGATCGACCCTCTTGTAGCGCTTGGCGGCATCGGTCCGAAGCCTGAGGGCCGCGAAGGGTGATTCTACCGGGTTCGTCGTGCGAAGGTGCCCCCAGTGCTCCTTTGGGAAGTCATAGAAGGTGACCATGCGGTCCCAGTCCCGCTCCAAGGCCTCTGAGGCCGCCTCGTAGGAATGGTCGCCGCACCACCTGGTGAACACTGTCCTGAGCCGCTCAGCCTCTGTCCGAGTCGGCGCGTAGGGGATAGTACGCAGCATGAGCTTGGCCTGGTCCTGTTGTCGCTTTGGAAGCTTGGCGAGCACGTTTACGATCTTGTGGTTCCAGCAGCGTTGCTCTGCCGCCTGCGGATAGACGTTGCGCAGAGCTCCCCAGATGCCCAGGTGTCCGTCCCCAACCACCAGCCTCGGGCACTCCAGCCCGCGGCGCCTCATGTCCCTGAGCACATCGGACCAGTTCTCTGTGGACTCCCTGTATCCGGGAACAGCGCTCACCACCACCTTGCTCCCGTCGCTCAGGGCCGCCATCACCACCAGTACCGCCGCCTTCTCCTTCTCAAGACCAGCCTTGACGTAGACTCCATCCACCCACATGTAGGCCACTTCCAGGTCATCGAGGGGCCGGCTGCGCCATTGGGCAAGCTCATCGTTCCACTTATCCTTCAACCGGGCCACCGTGCTCGCCGATACCGGTGCGTCCTCTCCCAGCAGCCCCCGCAAAGCCAGATCGAAGTCGCCTTCGGATAGACCGTGCAGGTACAGCTCGGGGATCAACTCAGCAACCTTCCTGGTCCTGTTGACGAACAGCGGCAGCAGCCGGCTCTCGAACCGCTCCTCGGTATCGCGGACTCGCGGCCGCCTCAGCTGTATCGTTCCCGAACTCAGCGTAAGCCTCCGGGCTCTGCCGTATCCGTTCCGATAGCCGGTATCGTTGTCCGAGTCGGATCTGAGCGCCGACTTCGCCCTTCCCAGAAACGCCGTCACCTCCTCCTCCAGCAACTCCTGGATCAGCCTCTGGACCTGGCTTCGCACCCAATCCTCCAACTGCTCCCACTCCGGCCTTGACTCCGACCTACTCTCAGTGCTTTCCTTCCTCATGGGCGGTCTATCTCCTCTCTTGGGCCTCGAGCCCGTGTTGTTCAGAGAGAGGGTACACCGCCTGACTGTTTACACACTTTTTGAGGGTACCTCACCAGAGTGTCGCCGATGTTCAACGGTTCAAAGGAACCTCTATCAAGTGCTGCGTACACTTCAGCATGGACACCCGGGCTCTCTGCGTGTCCAGCGTGGCGCTCACCTGAAGAAAGGCGATGCTTCATTCGTGAGACAAGAACTTGCCTTTCCGCCGCACAATGCACCTCGACCGTGCGTAGAGTATATTTTTCCTTAAGCAGCCTGAACTTTGGAATGTCGAACTCCCTGTAGAAATTGCATTCGGCAATTATCGATTGCCCGACCTCCAACTGGACCTCGATCAACCGGAAGAGGAGGGCAATGCTGGCGAGTCCAACCTTCTTCGACCATTCACGGTCTCCTGCGCCCAGTGTGTCGAACAGCGACTCTTTGATCAGGTCTTTGCTGACCACGGGCACCCTGAGAGCCTCCGAAAGCCGCTTTGCCATGGTCGTCTTACCGGTGGCAGGTGCCCCGGAAACTACGATCAAGAGAGAGTCAGTCGCATCAGACACCTTTGTTGTCACTTCGTGGTCTACCAGTCCACCCACTGACGCGCTCGAACTTCATTCGCGGTGTCCCCTAAAATTGCTCGAACATAGGGAACCTGAAAACGTACTCGCCGTTGACCTGAAACGCCAGACTGTCCATGCCCTTGTCCAGGAACTCGACTGTATCTACAGGCAAGGTGGGGAAGTTGTGCACCAGATTCCGACGAACGAGGTCAGCGTTTAGATTCGACATTCGATTCCCGAACGGTTTCCCCCAAGTGGTCACGGTTCTCTATTTCAGGATCACCTGCCCGGTGAACCGGCGCAAGTCCTCAAAAGCCTCCTTGAGGCGTTCATGCGACGGGTGCGGTTCGTCCTGTTCATCCTCGAAGAACAACTTAGCGTCAACGGTCTCATCGGGGTCCCTGTTCAGAGTGCCGGTCCACTCTTCAACTCTGAATCGGAACATCTCAGCCGAGAAAAGGCCCGGGCTGTTCCTGGGGCTGGGCGGCAAGCACGTCCCAGTCTTCCGGTAACTGAGGAACAGGCCATCTTGGGTTGGGTCTCCACTTCTCCCACCCGTCCGAAAAAGGAGATGCATTGTTTGATATTGCTTCGATCATTCGATCGGCCTCGTCCCTCACTGACGAAATTTGTTGGTCTGTGAAAAATCCCCGGTTGGTTAACTCTACGAATTCATCCTCGTCTTTCCACGACCACGACATGTCCGGTTCCACAGCGATGTCCAAGGCACAATCCTGCACCAGAATCCCTCGCGACGTACGGCGTATCGGAAACTGTAGGTTCACGTACCAAATCTTGACTTGCCATTCGGCTGTCCAGAATAGCCAGACGGAGTGCCACGAGTTCGGGGGATTCAGGGTCAACACGTGATAATCGCGCGACACTCGTTCTTCGAGTGGTTCTTTGCTCGCCTTGTTGAATATGTCGATGCGCTCAATGACCGGTTTCGAATAGCGATCTCTAATTGTATTTGAACGGTATGGCGCGTTCGGGTGTGAATACAGCGCCAGATAGTTCGACGCGTCGTTGACGACCGTCACCGGTCGAGAGGTTATGAGCCTGCGCCCCCACAGGTCTTGTTGGAGAATCTGCCTACCGGGCTCCCAACTCTCTACGTCAGTTGAGTCTTCCACATATTCCTTTCGTTGGACAGTGCTCTTCCCCGGGCCTTTGGATCGCAGTACCAAAGCGTTTCCACACTAGGTGGGTCCTCTATATAACTTCTAATAGAGGGAGTACCCAGTGTGGGGCGCCCGATATTCAGCACCAAGGTGAGCCATTCCTAGGTACCGAAGAAATAGCTTTCGACGCGTTGTCTTAGCTGTTCAATCGTCTCACTACCATAGAGGTGGTCTCGTTTGTCTGAACAGCGCTGCCCGGTTTGATAAGTGGAATCGCGCTGCCGTGCGTTAGGCCGCCGCGGACTCGGCAGGCGCTCTGTCAAAGAACTGGTCCGGCGTCATTCCCCCAAGGCTCGAATGGGGCCGTCCGGCATTGTAAAACTCGAAGTACCGCCCGAGTCCAGTTCTGGCTTCCGGGACCGATTCGTAGGCTCTCAGGTACACCTCCTCGTACTTGACGCTCTTCCACAGCCGTTCGACGAACACATTATCCTTCCAGCTTCCCTTCCCGTCCATGCTGATCTGGATCCCATTGGCTTTCAGCAGGCCGGTGAAGGCGTCACTTGTGAACTGGCTTCCCTGATCTGTGTTGAATATCTCCGGCGCGCCGTGGCGTCCCAGGGATTCTTCGAGCGCCTCCACGCAGAAGTCTGCGTCCATTGTGACCGATACCCGCCAGGCCAGCACCTTGCGGCTATGCCAGTCCATCACTGCGGCTAGGTACACGAACCCCCTGGCCATCGGAATGTACGTGATATCCATTGCCCACACCTGGTTGGGCCTGCTCACCTCAAGCCCGCGCAGCAGGTACGGATACACCGTATGGCCGGGCCGTCGCCGGCTGGTGTTGGGCTTGCGGTACAGCGCCTCGATGCCCATCCGCCGCATCAGTGTGGCGATGTGCCTACGCCCGGAGGAGAGTCCCTCCTGGCGGAGCAGGCCTCGCATCATCCTACTGCCTGCAAACGGATACTCAAGGTGCAGCTCATCGATGCGGCGCATCAGTCCGAGACCGGCTTCGCCCACCGGCCGTGGCCGGTAGTAGATGCTCCCGCGGCTGATGCCCACTGCCTTTGCCTGGCGGGCGAGAGGCAGCTTGTGATCACGGTCGATCATCGCCTTGCGCCCGGCAATCCCGCCTTCGTGAGCGCGGCCTCTAAAAAATCGTTCTCCAACGCAAGCTCACCGATCTTAGCGTGAAGGACCTTCATATCTACCGGCTTTTCAGCCTGCCCTGTCCCGGCGCCAAATAACTGCGCCGCCCGATCCAGCAACTGGGTCTTCCATTGCGTGATCTGGTTCGGGTGCACATCGAACTGGCTTGCCAGCTCCGAAAGTGTCCGGTCGCCGCGTACTGCGGCAAGAGCCACCTTCGCCTTGAACTCTGCCGAGTGGTTACGGCGGGGTCGTCTCCTCATCTCTCGCTCCTGTCTCCGAGAGCACTATCATGCCCTCAATCAGGCAGCGATTCCACTTATCCCCCTGTTCAGATTTCCGGAGCCACTTCTGAGATAGGCTGGAAGATGCTTGGTACTGAGTTTGTGATACGACCCCATGATGGAGCGCTTCAAGAGGCTCCACACCCCCTCGATGGTCTGGGTGTGAACGTCGCCCATGGGGTCGTAACGCACCCACTCTTTGATGTTGTGGTCAACCGACTCGTGCTTGGTATCGTAGTCGCCGATGCCCCGATAGGCGGGCCAGGAGTCGGTCATAATCCGTTGAGTAGCGGGATCAACGTGGATGCGGATGAACCCATGCAACGTCTCTCGGTCCACCCGCTTTGCAACCTGCAATCGGACTTCGCCTTCGCGCTCCACAACGCCTACAACGATGGTCTTTTTCGAGCGGTCGCCCTTCTTACCATAGGTGTGGCCTCCGAGCCAAATTTCGTCAGCCTCTACGATGCCGGACAGGAGCGATTGAGTACCATCTCCCATGGCGACACGGATGCGGTGGCAGAGGTACCATGCGGTCTTGTAGGAGACGCCGAGAGTACGCTTGAGTTGCATGGCGCTGATGCCCTTCTTGGCTTCTACCATCAGGAGTACCGCCATCAGCCACTTACGGATTGGCAACTTGGTATCATGGAACATGGTGCCGGAGAGTGCCGAGAATTGGTAGCCGCATGAGTAGCAGTCCCACACATACCGCTCGGAGTCGTAGGCGTGGCTCTCTAGGGTGCCACAGCGCGGGCATGCAACGCCGTTGGGCCACCGGATGGCCGCTAGGTAGTCTCGGCACTTCTCCTCGCTGTGGAACCGCTCCATCAGCCTTAGCAGGTTCACATCTTGCTTTTGACCGTTCTGCATGGGGGTACTCCTATGCCGCGACGTAAGAAGAAGCCGACCGAGTGGACGACCGAAGAAGCCGAAAAGAAATTGTTCCCCAAGAAGGTGGTCGAAGAAATCCACCGGATTGCGGAGCAAGAAGGCGATAAAGAGAAGAAGGAACCATCACGGCACTAGTATATCACGACTAGAATACCGTGTCAAGTATATAAGCACCCTTGCAAGAAAGGTCTCCCACGCCCTCCCAAAGAACTTTACACTAACGACGGACCGGCGAGGGCTTCATGGTTCGACAGGCTCACCATGAACGGCTCTTTAATCCGCTCGTCCTGAGCTTGTCGAAGGACGAGACACCGCAAGTGGGTGCCCCGACGAGTCGGGGGAAGCAACCCGGCGAGGGCTTGACTACCCTTGCTCTCCATCGACTATTGGGACACCGCAAGTGGGTGCAGGGGAAACCCTGCCCTTAAGGGGTTGCGAGGGCCAAAGCTGCCTGCTCGTCGGCGTGGTAGGAGGAGCGGACCAGGGGTCCCGCCGCCACGTGGCGGAACCCCATGTCGTACCCGCTCCGCCCCAGCTCAGCGAACTCGTCAGGGTGGTAGAACCGGTCCATGGCCACGTGCTTGGCGGACGGCCGCAGGTACTGCCCGATGGTCAGCAGCTCACACCCCACGGCGCGCAGGTCGGCCATCGTCTGCTTCACCTCGTCCACGGTCTCGCCCAGCCCGACCATCATGCCACTCTTGGTGGGGATATTCGGAGCGTACTCCTTGGACCGCCGCAGCAGCTCCAAGGAGAGGTCGTAGTCGCCCTTGGGGCGCACGCCATGAAAGACGCGCCGCACCGTTTCGATGTTGTGGTTCAGCACGGTGGGCCCTGCCGTCAGCACGCCGCGTAAGGCGGGCCAGTTGCCCTGAAAGTCGGGGATCAACACCTCTACCTGACAGTTGGGAAGCTGCTGGCGGACCTCCTCGATGCACCGGCTGAAGATGAAGGCGCCGCCGTCGGGCAGGTCGTCGCGGTCCACGGAGGTGATGACGCAGTAGCGCAGGCCCAGCCGGGCCACCGTGCGGGCCAGCCGCGCCGGCTCCTCCAGGTCGAGGCCCGCAGGCCTGCCGCTGGTGACCGCGCAGTAGCGACAGGCGCGAGTGCACACGTCGCCCAGCACCATGAAGGTGGCGCTGCGTCGCTCCCAGCACTCGCCGATGTTGGGGCAGTGGGCCTCTTCGCACACGGTGTGCAACTCGCTGGAGCGCAACTGCTGCCGTAGCTCCAGGTAGTTGGGCCCGCCGGGCATCTTGACCCGTAGCCACTCGGGGAACTGCCGCTCCACGACCATGGCACCTCGTGAGGAATAGGGGTGGGTATTATCTTACCAGGCGGCAGGTAGGGATGCAGCCGTGTGAGGCAGACCGACGCAGCGGTTGTATTGGGCCGAGGGTTGGCCGATAATACCGCCGCCCCGCTCAATATCCTCAACCTGTGAGACTGGGAAAGCGGGGTGGCCCCAGGCTCCAATACGCATAGAGGAGGCGTCATGACCTACATAGACCCATTGGAATCATCACCGGATCACTGCAAGCTGATTTTGGAGACGGACAAGGCCCGCCTCGTGGAGATGCGCGTGAAGGCGGGGGAGTCCGATAACGAGCACTCTCATCCTAGTGAGCTGGTCTACTTCATCAGCGGAGGGAAGGCGCGGATTCACCTGCCCGACGGTAACTCGATGGAAGCAGACCTCCCCGACGGCGGTTCAATGGCCCACGAGGCGTGGACCCACCGAGTGGAGAACATCGGTACCACGGACATCCACGCCATCATTTTTGAGCTCAAGGAGTAGCTCAAAAGCCGGCATGGCGGGCGTGGTCCATTGGTTTCACTCCCGGTTGGGTCCTCCCAGCCTGCCCTTGGCCCACGGCGAGGCAAGCAACCGATAATCTCAGCCCGACAAAAAGAGGGAGGCCGTTCGTAGGGCCTCCCTCTTTTCTGGCGCTTCAGCGTGCGCTTTCGCTAGCTGGACGTGGGGACCGCCGCTTCTCCCGTGAGGCGAAGCTCGTCGTCCTGCACGTCCACCGTGATGGTGTCGCCAAGCTGGTACTTGCCTGCCAGATACTCCTCCGCCAGCGGGTCTTCGATGTAGTTTTGGATGACGCGGCGCAGCGGCCGGGCGCCGAACTCCTCGTCGTAGCCCTTTTTCGCCAGCCACTCCTTGGCCGGCTGGGTTACCTCCAAGCTCAGACCCTTCTCCAGCATCGGCTTGCGCACCTCGTTAAGCATGAGGTCCACGATCTGAATGATGTGGTCCATGTGCAGCGCGTGGAACACAATCTGGCTGTCAAGCCGGTTCAGGAACTCGGGACGGAAGAACCGCTTGACCTCGTCCATCACCTTGTCTTTCATGCGCTGGTACGACTGCTCCGCCGCCTTCGCGTCGTCGGACTTTACAGCGAACCCCATGGTGGAGTCCTGCCGGATCAGGTCAGACCCGATGTTGCTGGTCATTATCACGATGGTGTTGCGGAAGTCCACCTTGCGGCCTTTGGCGTCGGTCAGGTGGCCGTCGTCGAAGATCTGCAACAAGATGTTGAACACATCCGGGTGGGCCTTCTCGATCTCGTCCAGCAGAATACATGAGTAGCTGCGGCGGCGCACACCGTCGGTCAACTGGCCTGCGTCATCGTAGCCCACGTAGCCGGGAGGCGCCCCCACCAGCCGGGACACGGTGTGCCGTTCCATGAACTCCGACATGTCCAGGCGGATCATGGCGTCTTCCGACCCGAACATGAACTGGGAAAGGGCGCGGACCAGCTCCGTCTTGCCAACGCCGGTGGGCCCCAGGAACAGGAAGCTGCCAATGGGCCGGCGCATGTCCTTCAGTCCGGCCCTGGCGCGCCGTACCGCCTTGGAGATGGCTACGATAGCCTCTTCCTGGCCGATGATCCGTTTGTGAAGCTCCTCCTCCATGTGGAGCAAGCGTTCCGTTTCCTCCAAGGCCAGGCGGGTCACCGGGAGCCCCGTCCACATACTCACCACCTCGGCCACGTCCTCCGACGTCACCGTAGGGTGCTCTTCGGTGGTGGTCGCCTGCCATTCGGACTGGAGCGCCTCCAGCTTGTCCGAAAGCTTCATCTCTCGGTCGCGCAACTCGGCGGCGTACTCGTACTGCTGCGACGCGATGGCTTCGTCCTTTTCCTGCCGTACGGTCTCCAGCCCCTTCTGGGCCTCCTTCACCGAGATGGGTGTGCCGCTGTTGCGGATCCGCACCCGGGAGGCCGCCTCGTCCATCAAGTCGATGGCTTTGTCGGGCAGGTACCGGTCGGCGATAAACCGCGCGGCCAAATGGGCGGCGGTCTCAAGGGACTCGTCGTCAATGGTCAGGTGGTGGTGCTCCTCGTACTTCTCCTTGATACCCCGCAGGACCTCCACGGTCTCTTCAGTGGAAGGTTCCTCCACGTGGACCGGCTGGAAGCGCCGCTCCAGCGCGGGGTCCCGTTCCACGTACTTGCGGTAGTCGTCTGACGTCGTGGCGCCGATGCACTGCAGCTCACCCCGAGCCAAGGACGGCTTCAGGATGTTGGCGGCGTCGACTGCCCCTTCGGCAGCCCCAGCGCCCACCATGGTGTGCATCTCGTCAATGAAGAGCACGCAGTTACCGGCGGACTTTATCTCTTCGATAACCTTCTTGAGCCGCTCCTCAAACTCGCCCCGATACTTGGTACCGGCCACTAGGGCGCCCATGTCCAGCGTCACCACGCGCCTGTTGGTCAGCGTGTCGGGCACGTCGCCGGCCACCACGCGGTGGGCCAGCGCCTCTACGATAGCCGTTTTGCCAACGCCTGGCGGGCCGATGAGCACCGGGTTGTTCTTGGTGCGCCGGCTCAGGATCTGGATCACCCGCTGGATCTCCGTGTTGCGGCCAATGACCGGGTCGAGCTTGCCCTCCCGCGCCGCGGTGGTCAGGTCGATGCCCAGCTGGTCCAACGTGGGCGTGCGAGTGCTGGAGCGGCCGGAGCCCTGACCTTGGGAAACGCTCTGGTTGAGGATGCGCGTCGTCTCCGCGCGCACCTTGTCCAGGGAGATCCCGAGGCTCTCCAGGACACCGGCGGCTACGCCTTCACCTTCCCGCATGATTCCCGTCAGCAGGTGCTCGGTGCCGATGTAGTGATGGTTCAGGCGGCGCGCTTCGTCCACCGCCAGCTCGATCACCTTTTTGGCGCGCGGCGTCAGACCGATGTCACCGGGAGAGGGACGCTCGCCCCGTCCGATGATGAACTCCACTGCCGAACGGATTTTGGACAGTTCCACGCCCAGGCTATTGAGGACTCTGGCGGCGACGCCGTCGGTCTCTCGGGCGAGGCCAAGCAGGATATGCTCCGTGCCGATGTAGTTGTGGTTGAACCGCTTCGCCTCTTCCTGTGCGAGAGACAACACACGGCGGGCACGTTCCGAGAACTTTTCGAATCTGCTGGCCATAACGTTACTCCAGTAGTGGAATCTTACACCGCCGGGGAGCTAAACGTCTCCACTGGCTGCGCTTCGTGGTACTCCTCTACCTGCTTCAGGCTGAGACCGACCCGGTGCCGTTCGAGGTCCATACTCACGATCCGTAAGGTGAGCGTTTCGCCCACCTGTACGACCTCCCTCGGGTGCCGGATGTGCCGGTCGCTCAGCTCCGAGACATGGATGAGCCCTTCGATACTGTCCTCAATCCGGGTGAAGGCGCCGAAGTCCATGAGCTTCGTTACCGTCCCAGTCACCAACTGTCCCAGCGAGAACCGTTCGGCAGCATCGTCCCAGGGTGTAGGGGAGAGCCGCCGCAGGCTCAGGGCGATACGCTGGTGCTCTTGGTCCACCCGCAAGACGTAGACTTCTACCTCCTGGCCCGGTTTCACCACCTCCTCCACCGACGACACCGGCGTCCATGAGAGCTCCGAAACGTGGACCAGGCCGTCGGCCCCGCCCAGGTCAACGAAGGCCCCAAAGCTACAGACGCCGGTAACCGTACCCTTACAGACCGTCCCTTCCTGCAGCTCAAGGAGCAGGCGTTTCTTCTGCTCCTCCCGATGCTCCCGGACGATGGCCCGCTCCGAGAGGACCGCCCGGTTGCGTCGCCGGTTCACCTCCAGCACCTTGAGCGTGAGCTCCTCTCCGACCCGTTGGGCCAGCGCCTCTTCCGGGTCGGTCCCCGCTTCCGGCGGGAGCACCAATTGGGAGAGGGGGACGAAGGCTTGCAACCCGTCCACGTCCACCACGGCACCACCGCGATTATAGCCGACGATCCGCGCCTGCACCCCTTTGCCCGACTCCACATATTCCTGAAGTAGCCGCCACGACTCTTCGCCTTGGGCCTTATCGAGGGAGAGGATGACCTGGCCCTCCGAGCCCATGGGCTCCAGCACGCATACCAACACGCGGGCCCCAATTTCACATCGTTCCAGGAGGTGCGGCGTCAGGGTCCGCATCTCCCGTTGGGGAACGATTCCCTCCGACTTGTGGCCGATGCTGACCAGAATACCGTCTTGGTCAGACCGCATGACCTGACCTTCCACCAGGTCACCACGCCGCAGCGAGCGGGGTGGTGAGGCTTCTTCCAATAGCTCAGCCATGCTGGGCTGTTCCTGGGAAACACCTGCTCGCAAGTGGACCAAATCCCCCTGGGACGGCGCTAATACCTACACGTTCCATTATAGGGTGGCCCGGAAACAGTGTAAACCCTCATTGGCCGCAGTTTATGTGTTCGCCACCAGGCGCGGGCCCTTATTCAGCCGGCCCCCCAAGGCCAATGATAGAGCCAATAAAAAATGCCCGAAAGGCACTCCGGGCATTCAAGTTGAGCAGTGGCTTCTGGCGGTGGCTTATTTTCCCAGCAGGTTGCCCAACCAGTATCGTCAGCGCTGGAGCGTTTCACTTCCGTGTTCGGGATGGGAACGGGTGGTCCCACTCCGCTCTAACCACCAGAAGCCATGGAAGAGTTTATGGCGTGCAGGTAGGGGCCGTCAACCGTGCGTAGTCTTACCCAACCCAGCGGGTCGCATGGCCTGGAGAACGACAAGATGCAACTGAGTATGGCCTTGTATGGCCTTTCCCTTCTGCTATGGGTATGGTGGTAATGTTCACTCTACTCTAGCGGCAAGGAGACGACCGATGCGGACCATTGCGGTGCTTGCCAGTGGCGGCGATGCGCCAGGCATGAATGCGTGCGTTCGCGCGGTGACGCGGGCCGCGCTGGAGCGGGACGCCGTGGTGTGGGGAGTCGAAGACGGATTCAATGGACTCGTGAACCAACGCATGGAACAGCTAACCTCCCGGGGCGTGGCGGGAATTCTCCAGCACGGGGGGTGCATTCTCGGCGCGGGCCGGTGCGAGGCGTTCTTCGAAGCCGAGGCCCGGGAGCAAAGCGTGGCCTTCCTTCGTGAGCGGGGGGTGGACGGGCTGGTGGTTATGGGTGGCGATGGGTCGCTGAGGGGAGCGCAAGAGGTCCACAAGCTGGGGTTTCCCGTGGTTACAATCCCCGGCACCATTGATAACGATTTACCCGGAACGGACCGGTCCATCGGGGCATACACGGCGGTGGACATCGCCATGGAGGCCATTGACCGGCTAAGGGACACCGCCAGTGCCCACCACCGGGCCATGATAGTGGAGGTGATGGGGCGTCACTCGGGGTACATCGCCGTCATGTCGGGGCTGGCCTCCGGCGCGGAGATGATCCTCACCCCAGAGCGCCCCGTTGGCCTGCAAGGGGTATTCCAGGAGATGGCGGCCATGCAGCTCCGGGGGAAGCGCCACTTCATTATCGTGCTATCCGAAGGTGCTCCGTGGAGCGGCTCCGAGCTGGCCCAGCTCATCAACGAGGCGGACAATCCGTACGAGGCCCGCTACACAACCCTGGGGTACATCCAGCGGGGTGGGTCGCCCGCGGCCTTGGACCGTATCCTGGCCACGCGTATGGGGGTCGCCGCGGTGGACGCGCTATGGGAGGGAAAGTCAGGCGTGCTGGTGGCCTGGCAGCAGAGTCACATCGTCGTCCTGCCGGCGGACCAGCTGCCCCCTCGGACCGACCCGTGGAGCGAGCAGCTCGACCGGGTGCACGAGGTCACCACCACGTAGGACAGAATGCAGGGTCAACCCTGCGTAGAGAGACCCCACCTCAGGGTGATTTTACCCACCCGCCCTCCCCGGACTGCGTCCGGCGGCGTGCCCCCACCGTTATTTGGTCTGCCCTCACTGCCCGATAGCGTTCCGGCGAGGGCTTAACCACCCTTGCTGTACATCGGCCATTGGGACACCGCAAGTGGGGCAGGGGAAACCCTGCCGCAAGTAGGTGCGGGGCACGGCCTGGCGTGGGCTGTCCAGGGCCACGCCCTGGCGATACGCATGGGAGTCGACTATACTTGCACTCTCGTAACGACTCTCGTAAGGAAGTGTTCCGTGGAAGCTCACAAGCTCGTGACCCTGGAGCCCAACCCCAAGGTGGCTGCCTTTCAGCCCGGCGATACCGTCAAGGTGAACGTGTGGATCCGGGAGGGTAGCCGACAACGGCTTCAGGCCTTTCAGGGCGTGGTCATCCGCAAGCGGGCGGGCGGGCCGTCCAGTTCCTTCACCGTCCGGCGCACCGCCTCGGGCATCGGCGTTGAGCGTTCCTTCCTGCTGTACTCGCCGAACCTGGAAAGCGTGGAGGTACAGCGCCGGGGCAAGGTACGCCGGGCAAAGCTCTACCACCTCCGAGGCCTCTCTGGGAAGGCGGCGCGCATCAAGGAGCGCCAGCGCTCTTCGAGCTGAGCGCGGCCGCTGACACTAGCTAGCAGAAAGAAGGCCTCCGCTGTTGGTATACTCGCAGTGGAGGCCTTCTTTTGGTTGAACGGCTCCACGGCCTGACGCAATCGTTGCGCAACGGCGGTCCTTCCGACACCGCCTCCCTCCCCTATGCCGACGTAGTGGTGAACGTGCCCACCACGAACCGAGACGATGCGTTCACCTACTCCATCCCAGCCGGCATGGAGGTGCGGCCCGGACACCTAGTGCAGGTGCCGTTCGGCCAGCGGCGTGTCCACGGTGTGGTGGTCCGCCTGACCGACCAGCTTCGGGTGGACTACACCAAAGCCATTCACGGCATCGTGTACCCCCAGCCACTGCTCACTCCCTCGCAGCTCGAGCTGGCCCGCTGGGTAAGCGACTACTACATGGCCCCGCTATTCCAGGCGGTGGCGCCCATGCTACCGCCCGGCTTCCGGACGCCTAGTCAGGCAACCATCCGGTTGGTGGACGGCGTCACGCCCAGCGAAGAGCTTTCTCCATCGGCGCGACGGCTGCTGGCGTACCTGAAAGGACGGCCTGGCCCGGTTCGCCTGCCAGCCCTGACCCGCCGGCTTGGGACGTGGGCTGCCAACGCGGCTCACGTCCTCGCCACCGCCGGCCTGGTACAGCTAGGTTGGTCGGAGCCCGAGCCGCGAGGAGAGGGCCGGCGTCAGCAAAGCCTACGACTGACTGCCGAGCCGGTGATCGCGCTGCGCTGGGCGGAGGCGCACGAGCGCAGGGCTCCCCGCCAGGCGGCGTTGGCCCGCAGGCTTGCCGACCCTTCGGCGGGACCGTACCTGGCGGCCACCGCCCGCCACGATCACGGAGCGTCGGCGGTCGCCGCTATGGTGGCTAATGGGTTGGCTCGGATCGAGGCCGAGCGTCGTACACGAGGGGCGTTCGGGGTCAGCGCTCCCACGCAGGCCGAGGCGCCACTGCTCCCAACGCCGGCCCAGTCGGCGGCCTTGAAGGAGGTCCGGGCCGCCCTCGATGGTCCGGCCATTAGCCCGCGGGTCTTCCTGCTCCAAGGCGTGACCGGCAGCGGCAAGACGGAGGTCTACCTTCAGGCCCTGGCCCACTGCCTGGCCGAGGGAAAACGTGGGATCGTCCTGGTGCCGGAGCTATCGATGACGCCCCAGATGATCGCCCGGTTTGAGGCCCGGTTCCCCGGTCAGGTGGGGGTACTTCACAGCGGCTTGACTCCCGCGCAGCAGGCGGACCAGTGGTGGCAGGTGCGTGACGGCCACTACCCGATAGTGGTCGGCTCGCGCGGCGCGGTCTTCGCCCCGCAGCAAGCGTTGGGGCTGATCGTCATGGACGAAGAACACGAGTGGACGTACAAGCAGCAAGACGCCTCGCCTCGGTACCACTCCCGGGAGGTAGCCGCCCACCTGGCCGAGCTGACGGGCGCCGTGGTGCTCCTGGGAAGCGCCACACCGGATGTGGTGTCGGCGTACCGGGCCGGCGACGGGCGCTACCGGTTGCTGACGCTGCCGGAACGGATCGAGCCGCCGGGCATCCCTGCCACCGTGGCCCTGTCGCGGATGGCCCAGGTAGAAGTAGTGGATATGCGCGAAGAGCTGCGCGCCGGTAACCGTGGCGTGTTCAGCGCCACGCTGCAGTCGGCGCTGGGGGAGTGCGTGGGCAGCGGACATCAGGCCATCCTTTTCCTGAATCGCCGGGGCTCAGCGGGCGTGGTCCAATGCCGGCGCTGCGGCTTCGTGGTCCGCTGCTGGCGGTGCAACAGCCCCTACACCTACCACGGCGACGAGGGCTTGGTCTGCCATCACTGCAACCGTCGCCGGGCGGCGCCCACCACGTGTCCACAGTGCCGTGGGCCGTACATCCGCTACCTGGGATTGGGCACCCAGCGCGTGGTGGAGGAGGTGGAGCGCTTGCTGCCCGACGCTCGCGTGCTCCGGTGGGACCGCGATACCGCCAGCACCGCCCGGGCGCATCAGGAGCTGCTGGACCACTTTGCGGGCGGCCATGCCGACGTGCTGGTGGGCACGCAGATGATCGCCAAAGGACTCCACGTGCCCACCGTCACCTTGGTGGGCGCAGTCCTGGCCGATATCGGCCTCCACGTGCCCGACTACCGGGCCGCCGAGCGGACCTTCCAGGTCCTGTGCCAGGTGGCGGGCCGGGCGGGGAGGGGCACCGAGCCTGGCCGCGTCATCGTCCAGACATTTCTGCCGGACCACTACGCAATCCAGACGGCGGCGGGCCAGGAGTACGACGCCTTCTACCAACGGGAGCTGGCGTTCCGAAGGGCGCACCGCTACCCGCCGTTGGGCCGGCTTATACGGCTGTTCTTCGGGCATACCGATGAGGTTGCGAGCCGCCGGGAAGCCCTCCGCATGGCGGCGACGCTCAAGCGCCTGGGCCGGGAGTGGGGCATCAACCGAGTGGACGTCATCGGCCCGGCGCCGGCCTACCCGGCCCGTTTGAGGGGTGTCTGGCGCTGGCACCTGCTCCTGCGCGGCAGCAACCCGCGCCTGCTGCTGGACAAGGTCACATTGCCTCCCAACTGGGTGGTGGACGTGGACCCCGTGACCACAGCGTGATTTGGGCGGACCCCACCCCCGAGTGGTTTTACCCACCGACCCACCCTCTCCGGACTGCGTCCGATGGCGTTTCCCCTCTCCGCCTTTTGGTCTCCCCTCGCTATCTGGAAGCGATCCGGCGAGGGCTTCACGGCGCTACGTCGTAATGAACGGTCGGGACCCCGCAAGTAGGTGCAGGACACGTCCTGCTATACTTCGCGCCGACCTCGGTAGCTGGTGACGAGAACAATGGCGATCCGGCCCATGCGTTATCTGCCAGATCAGATCCTCCGCACCAAGGCGGTGTCGGTGAAGGCGCGGGATGTAAGCGACCCCACGATCCAACAACTCATCGACGAAATGGTCGAGTCCATGCGCCACTACAACGGCGTGGGAATCGCGGCCAACCAGGTGGGTTCTCGCTACCGCGTCTGCATCATCAATCGGCCCGACGAAGACGCACTGCCGTGGGTGCTGGTGAACCCCAGGATCACCCGCCGAGAGGGACAGCGAGAGGTCTCTGAGGGGTGTCTGAGCCTGCCCGGCTACCAGGGTGACATCCTACGGTCAGAGCGGGTATGGGCCACGGCGCTGGACCGAGAGGGGAACAGGGTAACGCTGAAGGGCGCTACCGACCTGCTGGCCCAGGTTCTGGAGCACGAGACGGACCATCTGGACGGCGTGGCCTACATTGACCACCTACGCAAGCCGGAGGACCTGTACGAGCTTAAACGGGACGAAGGAGACAAAGAACCGGGATCTGAGGCAAGCGCCGGGAGCGGGTCGTAGCTTCATCCATGTTTCTTATGTGACATTACTTTCTGCCACCCTGCGCCCTTCACTTTCTGTCATTCTGAAGGAGTCTGTCTGCGGCGGACTTGGAGTGATAAGCGGGGTATCCTTGTCATTCCGACCCCGACTCATCGGGGGAGGAATCTCGTCTTCGCTCCTCGGGACCAGATTCCTCGTCTCGACTATGGCGGGACTCGGAATGACAACCGGGTAACGCACGTCGGGACTCCTCAGAGTCAGCACCTGGGGCAAAGTGCTTCGGCGTTCGGTTCCCGCGCAGACGTCAGCGTGATAGAATCGCCTTTCGTGTGCCCAGGGTGCTGGTCGGGGACGCTCGCAGAAACGGCCCAATAGCCGTATCCTTAGCGTGAGACGGCTCCCCGGATACGCGGCTACTCCCATCATGGCCTAGGTGCCGACTGTGCTGCGACGAATTAGACGCATCAACTGGCGTGCGCTCCTGCTGGTCACCATCATCGTGGGGACGTCGGTGGCTGCGCTGTCGGTGCAGCGGATCGACATCAACTTCCTGGGCGGAAGCTTCGAGCGCGGGTCCGGCGAGATCCTGGGCCTTCAGTTGGGGCTGGACCTGGCGGGCGGCACCCTGCTTATCTATCAGGCCGGCGACGAAGAGACCAAGCCTACCGCGGACCAGATGGAGGGGCTGGTTAAAAACATCCGCCGCCGGGTGGACAACCTGGGCGCCAGCGAGCCGGAGGTCCAACAGCTCGGCACCGACCGCGTGCTGATCCAGCTTCCCGGCCTGGAGGACGTGGAACGGGCCAAACGCCTCATCGGTCAGACGGCCAGCCTCAAAGTAGTGGAACGGGTGTGCGCCGACGTCGTCTGCAGCCAGTTCGAGGACCGCGAAACCGGCCTCACCGGTGAGGACATCGCGAACGCGTCCGCGGGTCAAGGCACGCTGGGCGAGCCTGTCCTGCTGTTTGAGCTGCGTCGTGGGGCCGCGCGCACCTTCGCGGAGCTCACGACGCGCATCTTCAACACCAACGCTACCGATAGCCCAGACGAGATGGCGTATGTTCTTGACAATATAACGCTGGTCTCCGCGAGTATTCGATCGCCCATCCTGGCGGGCAACGGTCAGATCAGCGGCCGATTCACCTCGGAACAGGTCCGCGACCTGGCCATCCAGATTGAGTCCGGCCGCTTGCCCATCGGTATGACCGTGCTCACCGAGCGGGTCGTGGACGCCTCCTTAGGCAGCGGCTCCCTGGAAGACAGCTTGGTCGCCGGGCTCGTCGGTCTGGCGCTGGTCATCTTTTTCATGGCCGCCTACTATCGGGGCGCGGGAGTCGTGGCGGCGGCGGCACTGGCCTGCTACACCGCCATCGTCCTAGCGGTGTTCAAGCTGGTGCCAGTCACCATGACCCTGGCGGGCGTCGCTGGCTTGATCCTTTCCTTGGGTATGGCGGTAGACGCCAATATCCTCATCTTTGAACGGATGAAGGAGGAGATCCGCATCGGCCGGACCTTGAGCTTCGCCATTCAGGTGGGCTTCCAGCGCGCTTGGCCGTCCATCCGCGACGGCAACATCTCCACGCTCATCATTGCCGTCGTCATCTACTGGTTTGGCACCCAGTTCGCCGCTTCGACGGTCACCAGCTTCGCCGTGGTGCTGTTCGTGGGCGTGGTCACCAGCATGTTTACCGCGGTCGTCATCAGCAGAAACTTACTGGCGCTACTGGCCGGTACCCCACTGCAGCGGCGTCCTCGCCTCTTCACCCCTGAGTCGCTGCCACGGCAAGGACGGTCGGCGGAACACCAAACCCAGCCCCTGTCGGAGCGGGGGCCGCCATGAACATCGTCCGATACCGCCGCTGGTTCTTTCTTATCTCGGCGTTGATGGTGATCCCTTCGCTTGTGGCATTGATAGGCCCGCTGGTCCCCGGGCTGGGGTCGTCGTTGGGGTCGAGCCTTCGTCCCGGCATCGACTTCACGGGCGGTACCGCCATGACGGTGCAGTTCGACGATGCGGTCTCCACGGAGCGGGTGAGGCTGCAGGTGCAGTCCGTAGGCCACGAGGGCAGCATCGTACAGTCGATGGGCGGCAACAGCTTCTTCATCCGCCTCGGCGAATTGCGAGTAGAGGTGCTGGACAGCGAGGGCAACGTCATAGACTCGGGTGGCCGGCGGCAGCTGGAGGATGCCCTGGGCACCCTGAGTCCCGTGGATATACAAGGCTTCGACGCCATATCGGCCGTGGTGGGCGCGGAAACGGTCCGCGCCTCCATCATCGCCATCATCCTGGCCTCCGTGGCAATCCTGTTCTATGTCAGCTGGGCCTTTCGCCGTGTTCCCAGTCCCTTCCGCTATGGCACGGTGGCCATCGTGGCCTTGGTCCACGACGTGATCGTGGTGCTGGGGGTCTTCTCGTTCCTGGGCAGGGCCGTGGAGATGGAGGTAAACTCCATGTTCATCATCGGCGTGCTCGCGGTCATCGGCTATAGCGTCAACGACACCATCGTGGTGTTCGACCGGATCCGGGAGAACGTCATGCGGCACCCCGGCGCCACCTTGGTGGAGCTGGTGAACCTCAGCGTGCGGGAAACGGTGGGCCGCTCCCTCAACACGTCGCTCACGCTGCTGATGGTGATAGTGGCGCTGCTGTTGTTCGGCGGGCCGACCATTCAACCGCTGCTGCTGGTCCTGCTCACCGGAGTTATCGTGGGCACCTACAGCTCCATCTTCGTCGCCAGCCTCATGCTGGTGGCCTGGGAGACGGGCGAGCTGGGCCGGGCGCTGCGCCGCCTGCCTTTGGTGCCGTCGGGCCAGTAACAAAGGCGAGACCCCCTTACGCCACGTCCCACTCCTCAAGCTCCTCGTCACTGATGCCGAAGTGGTGCGCGACCTCGTGGACCACCGTGGCGCGGACCTGGTCCATGATCTCTTGAGGGGTCTCGCAGGCCTCCTCGATTGGCCCCTGAAAGAGGGTGATGGTATCGGGCAGCACCAGGTTGTAGCCGGCGCGGTCCGTTTGCGGCACGCCCTCGTAGAGGCCGAGCAGCGTCTCGTCCGGCCCGAGGTCGTTGGTGGCGCGCTGCCGTGAGGTCGGCCAGCGCCGCACCAGCACGTCCACGTTGTCGAGCTGGTCTAAGAAGGCGTCGGGCAGCTCCGCCAGAGCGCGGCGCACCAGCTCCTCGAACTCGCTGCGGCGCATAGGCTTCCATCCCCTCTGCCAACCCTAAAGGCTCTGAAAAATAGGGCTTCGTGCTTCGACAAGCTCTCCGTAGAGGCGGAGTCCGCACCAGTCCGTTTTAAGGTGGCGGACAGCGCGAACGGAAAGGATATGGTCTCGGCCTAGCCCGCGCTGTCCCTTCGATAAGATCTCCGACTTTGTCGAGAGTCTCCCCGACCTGTCGGGGGACAGGGCGCCACCCTGGCGCGGGCTTTAGTTTCGGCTGCCTGCCCTAGCCGGGGATGGCCAGCTTCTCGCGGATGCCTTTAACGATGTCCATGTTCCGCTTGTCAGGGCCCTTCCCCTCGAACCCTGGCACCTCTAGGTAGAACGGCACGTCTCGGAAGGCAGGGTGAGCGAAGATGGCGTCGAAGGCCCCCAGGCCCATGTACCCTTCGCCGATGTTCTCGTGCCGGTCCACGCCGACGCCCAACTCGCGCTTGGAGTCGTTGCAGTGGACGGCCACCAGGTGCTCCAGGCCGATCTGCTGGTCGAACTCCTCCATGGCCTTGGCGACGCCTTCAGGGGTGCCGAGGTCGTACCCGGCGGCGAAGGAGTGCTGGGTGTCCAGGCAGATTTGCACGCGGGGAGAGGCCAGCTCCCGCAGGACCGCGCCCAGCTCGCTGAACTTCGAGCCGATGTGGTTGCCCATGCCGGCGCTGTTCTCCATGATGAGGAGCGTATCGTCGGGGGAGTTGTCCAGGACGCGGTTCATGGACTCGACGACCTGCCGGAACACCGCCTCGAATCCCAGCCCCTTGTGACTCCCCAAATGGAAGATGACGCCTAGCATGCCCAGATCGTGGGCGGCGTTCACGTAGTTCACCAGCGACTGCACCCCCTTTCGGAGGTTCTCCGGGTTCTCGGTGCCCAGGCTTATCAAGTAGATGCCGTGGAGCACGTTGGGGCCGACGCCATTCTCCAGCGCCTTCGTCTTGAAGGCAGCGGTCAGCTTCTCGTCCAGCGGCTTGAACTCCCAGCGCTGGTTCGACGATGCGAAGATCTGCGCCGTCTCGGCCCCGATCTCCACCGCGCGGTCGACCGCCAGGTCCAGGCTGCCGGCTGCCGAAACGTGAGCGCCTAGGCGCATGGTCTCTCCTCCTCTCGCCTAACCCTCATACCCCGTCATTTTGTCCGATGATGTTCCACTCATCGAGACTCTCGATAGCCCCGATTCACCGGGGCGTATCGGAGGGCTCTTCACTTTGTCATTCCTAAGGAGTCCCCCTTTGGCGGACAACTGAGGAGTCTCTCCCGGAGCGTTCGGCCTATTATGCGCTGGCCGCGCTTTCCGCCACAAGCCGCTCCGCCCCTTTGGCAAACACCTATGCCTCGCGGTGCTCTAGCGAGTGCCGAGTGCCGGTGCTAAACTGCTCACCGTCCCAGGTGACCGAGTGAGGCTGAACCTCCGGTGGCGACCACTCCAGGCCCCATGCCAGCGCCGTCCTCAAAGCAGAGGCAGGCCCGTCTGCTTATCTCGGTTATCGGCGGCAGCGCGCCACCTCCCGAGGTGCTTCAAGCGGCGGAACAGGTCGGCCGGGAGCTTGCCGAGCACGACGCGGTGGTGGTCTGCGGCGGCCTGGGTGGAGTGATGGAAGCGGCCTGTAAGGGGGCGAAGTCGGCGGGGGAGACCACCGTCGGAATCCTGCCAGGCAGTGATCCGAGCGAGGCCAATCCCTACGTGGACATCCCTGTATGCACCGGCATGGGGTACGCTCGGAACGCCGCCGTGGTCAAGAGCGGCAGAGCCGTGATTGCCCTCCACGGCGCCTACGGCACCCTCTCGGAGATCGGCCACGCCCTGGCCGATGGTATCCCGGTGGTTGGGCTAGGGACGTGGGAGCTGCCCCAGCGAGATGACCTGGCTGCCCATGTCGCAATTGCCACCTCGCCCGCTGAGGCGGTAGAGCTGGCAATAGCCGCCGCCCAGCGTAGGGTGGCCTAAGCGGTGGCTGGACTACTCTGGGCTTGATAGTCGTCCTGCCTCTCAGTCCGAGGCCCCCGTGAGGAGAAGCGATGTCCCGCATCCGCAACGTGCACGCCCGGGAGGTCTACGACTCCCGTGGCGAGCCTACCGTCGAGGTGGTGGTCGCGCTGGAAGACGGCGCGATCGGACAGGCGGCGGTGCCCTCGGGCGCTAGCACGGGGAGCCACGAGGCCCTGGCGCTCCGCGACGGCGATGCGCGTAGGCACCACGGGAAGGGGGTGCTCAAAGCGGTCGCCAACGTGGAAAAGGTGCTTGCACCGGCCCTGGCGGGCATGGAAGCCGCGGACCAGCGCGCCGTGGACGAGCGCATGTGTGAGCTGGACGGCACGTCCAATAAGTCCAACCTGGGGGCCAACGCCATCCTGGGGGTTTCCTTGGCGGTGGCCAAGGCCGCGGCCCAGAGCGCCGGGTTGCCGCTGTACCGGTCTCTGGGAGGTGAGGAGGCGGTGTTGCTCCCCACACCCATGCTCAACATCCTGAACGGCGGGGCCCACGCCATGGGTTCCATCGACTTCCAGGAATTCATGGTTATGCCCGCGGGGTTCGACACCTTCCACGAGGCGCTCCGGTGTGGCGCCGAGGTGTACCACGCCCTGAAGCAAGTGCTGGAAGGTAAGGGCCTCTCTACCAATATGGGGGATGAGGGAGGCTTCGCGCCGTCGCTGCCGTCCAACGAGGCAGCCATAAAAGTGATTTTGGAGGCCATTGAGGTCGCAGGCTACCAGGCGGGGGTCCACTGCTACTTGGCCCTGGACCCGGCGGCGACTGAGCTGTACCACGATGGACACTATGTGCTTGAACGGGAAGGCACCACGCTGAGCAGCGCGGAAATGATCGCCCTCTACCAGCGCTGGGTCGAACGCTACCCTATCGCCAGCATCGAGGACGGCCTGGCTGAGGACGATTGGGAGGGCTGGCGGGAGCTGACCGCGAAGCTCGGCGGACGTGTTCAGCTGGTGGGCGACGACCTGTTCACCACAGCTATCGTGCGCATTCAACAGGGTATTGATCGGCGAGCCGCCAACGCCGTGCTCATCAAACCGAACCAGATCGGCTCGTTGACCGAGACCCTGGCGGCCGTGGAGATGACCCAGCGGGCGGGCTGGAGCGCCGTCATCAGCCACCGCTCGGGCGAGACGGAGGACACCACCATCGCCGACCTGGCGGTGGGCACGGGCGCCGGACAGATCAAGACAGGGGCTCCTGCTCGCAGCGATCGCGTGGCCAAGTACAACCGGCTGCTTCGTATCGAGGAGGAGCTGGGCAGGAAGGCCCGGTACGCCGGCGAGTGGCCTTTTGTGGGGCTAAAGAAGTCTGGCGAGTCCTAGCGGTCCGCCGCTTAGCAGGCTGATGAAAAAAGGGGAGTGCAGAGGGGCGGAGCCCCTTTGCTGGGAGTCTGAGGGACACCCTCAGATATAAATTCCTGACCCCCTTCCTGGCCAGGAAGGGGGTCAGGGGGATGGTCGAAAGAGTTTTTCAGGACCCGCTTAGACGGTAGGAGGCGGGCCTATACGTTCCTTGGTCTGCGTTCCTTTTGCTCGGAGCACTCCCCAACCAGCCGGCAGCAGAGTTGCCGCCAGCGCACCCACGGCAAAGAACGACGCGGTGGTGAGCAGGACTGCCCGGAAGGCCGCCGCAGCGTTGTTTGCATCCACGGGCGCGTCGAGCAGCATGGACGAAAAGATCCCCGCCGCGATGCCCACTCCCAGTCCCTGACTGAGGTGCCGGCCGAGGCCCAGGACCCCCGGCGCGAGGCCGAGCTGTTCTGAGGGCACCACGTCAAACATGTGCTGCTGGTTGCCGATCGTAAACAGGTTGTGGGCGAAGCCAAACAGGAGCAAGTAGGGCACCAACCCCGGCAACGTACCGGAAGGCCCGGCTACTCCCAAACCCAGCAACGCCGTGAGCATCAGCCCTTGCCCCATGTACATCACCGGCTGAGGACCGAGACGGCTGGTGAGAAACCCTCCAACCACTGCCGCGATGGGCCGGGCCAGGTGCATGGTGACGACCACGACTCCGGCGTAGGTAGCGCTCCACCCCAGGCCTTGGATGAAGAAGACCGGCACCAGGTAGACGGCCACCCCGTGCGAGAATTCGAACAGGACGTTCAGCACGTTGGGCACCGCGAACGCCGCCCGCTTGAACATCTTTACCGGGAGCGCAGCGTACTCCTGACTCCACTCGAAACGGACGAACACCCCGATCAGCACTGCCGCAACGCCGATGAGCGCCCACGGCAAGAGACCGCCCGTGCCGCGCACCATCTGGATGCCGATGACGAAGGGGGCCACCGCCAGCATGAGCAGGACGGCGCCAGGGATATCGAACTCCTTCAGGCTGTGCCGTCGTCCCTCCGCAGCCTGGGGAAGGGCCAACATCCATTGCGTCAGGAGGGTCACCACCAGCAGCAGGGCCGCGCCGATTACAAAGACCCATTGCCAGCTCAGCGCATCCGTCACCATACCCACGCCGAGTGGCACCGCTAGCATGCCGCCGCTGGTCACTCCGACGATGACGCCTATGACCTTTCCACGCTCCTCCGCAGGGAACCCGCTGACGGCGAAGGCGAAGTAGTTGGGCACCGACATGCTGTGGGCGATCCCCTGCACAAAGCGCAGGGCGATGATCAGCGCCAGGCTCGGCATGGCCACGATGACAACCATGATGGCGAGCTCTGCGTAGGCGCCCAGCAGCGCCACCCGCTTGTGCCCCAACACGTCGCCGATGTGCGCCGCGGGCATGAACGCTCCCGCCATGGCCAGGGAGTACGCCAAGGTGACCCAAGACGTCGTGGCGACGGAGGTGCCGAACTCCTTTGAGATCGCGGGCAAGACCACCGGCACGCCGATCAACGGGATCAGCGTGACCAGGAGGTACGCCGATACCAAAGAGACTGCTCGCCATCGATAGGACACGTTACATCTCTGTTGGGCTCTGGAGGCGTTGCAGACGGAGACTGCCTAGCTGCCGGAGGGCGGTGACACCCCGCTCTCCACCGCCGCCTCCGGTGCCTGGCGGGCACGCCAGAGGGCAGGCACGGCCCAGGAGAGTAGGAGTCCCACCACGATGAACCCTGCGGTCCCAAACATAATGACGCGGAACGCGTTGGCCGCGGCCTCAGCCTCCCCGCCCGCCCCGGCGCCACCTATGAATCCCGAGAAGATTCCCGCGGCGATGCCGATCCCGGCAGTCCTGGCCAAGTGCCGTCCCAAGCCCATGGTGCCTGGCGCCATGGCAAGCTGCTCGCGAGGCACCACGGCGTACATTCTCTTGGAATTTGCGATCCCAAAAAGATTTTGGCCGAAACCGGAGAGCAGCATGAAGGGGACCATGGCCCAGAATAGTCCCGTGGGTCCGCCAAACCCCAGCCCCACGGTGGCCACGGTGAGCGTAGACGCTCCCACAATAAGGAGCGGCTGCGGACCTATCCGGTCGGAGAGGAACCCCGATATCAGCGATGCCACCGGACGCGCCAAATGGAAGAAGATGATGACGAACCCCGCATAAGCCGAGGTCCACCCCAGTCCTATGATGAAGTAGACCGGCAGCAGGTAGGTCCCCGCCCCGTTGGCGAACATGAAGAGGAGGTTGTATACGTTGGGGACCGCGAAGCTGGCCTTCCTCAGCAGCTGCACCGGCAAGGAGGCGTATTCCTGCCGGCTCTCGTACCGGACAAAGGCCACCGTCAGGCCTACCGCGAAGACGATCATCAGGTAAGGCCAGACACCCCACTGGCCCTGTACCGCCATCTGGATGCCCACTAAGAAGGGGGCCACGCACGCCATCAGCAGCACCCCTCCGGGGAGGTCAAGCTGCTTCAAGCTCGTCGGGCGCCGTTTGGTCGTATCTGGGGTCCGCAGCAACAGGTTCATCAGCAGGCTGATGATCAGTACAGCCACCGTCGTCACGAGAAACGCCGAACGCCATCCCCAAGCGTCGTTGATGGCCCCGACCACCAATGCGACGAAGATGGTTGCGGTGCCCAGGACGAAGGCGTTGATCCCCAGGACCTTTCCGCGCTCTTCTTGCTCGAAGTTGCCGACCACGAAGGCGTTGAAGTTGGGCACCGCCATGGCATGGGCAACGCCCTGGACAAACCGGAGGCCGATGATCAGCGAGAGGTTCGGCGCGGTGACGATGAGTAGCAGGATGACGACTTCGATGTAGCTTCCCGTCAGCGCCACTCGCTTGTGGCCCAGCAGGTCGCCCGCGTGGGAGGCCGCCAGGAAGCCGCCGGCGTTGGCTAACGTGTAGACCACCGCCACCCAGGCGGCGGTACCGGCCGAGACGTCGAAGTCATCGGAGATTGCGGGCAGGAGTATGTGGACGCCCTGCAGGGGTATCAGCGTGACCATCATCCACATGGAGGAGAGCGCAACCGCCCGCCACCGGTACGTCATGGACTTGCCTCGGGCTGGGGCTGGTTAGGCACGTGGCCACCGTTGGCGGCAATCGCCCCGCCTCAGGGTTACCGACTCAGAGTGTAGCCCCCGAAGAAGTAGAAAACCAGTCAGTCGCTCGACACTCTTGGTCCGCAGGGTTGGGAACCAATTGTGGCTATTGAGAACCATGAACGAGGTATCTTCAAAAAGTGTGTAAACAGTCAGGCGGTGTACCCTCTCTCTGAACAACACGGGCTCGAGGCCCAAGAGAGGAGATAGACCGCCCATGAGGAAGGAAAGCACTGAGAGTAGGTCGGAGTCAAGGCCGGAGTGGGAGCAGTTGGAGGATTGGGTGCGAAGCCAGGTCCAGAGGCTGATCCAGGAGTTGCCGGAGGAGGAGGTGACGGCGTTTCTGGGAAGGGCGAAGTCGGCGCTCAGATCCGACTCGGACAACGATACCGGCTATCGGAACGGATACGGCAGAGCCCGGAGGCTTACGCTGAGTTCGGGAACGATACAGCTGAGGCGGCCGCGAGTCCGCGATACCGAGGAGCAGTTCGAGAGCCGGCTGCTGCCGCTGTTCGTCAACAGGACCAGGAAGGTTGCTGAGTTGATCCCCGAGCTGTACCTGCACGGTCTATCCGAAGGCGACTTCGATCTGGCTTTGCGGGGGCTGCTGGGAGAGGACGCACCGGTATCGGCGAGCACGGTGGCCCGGTTGAAGTCCAAGTGGAACGATGAGCTTGCCCAATGGCGCAGCCGGCCCCTAGATGACCTGGAAGTGGTCTACATGTGGGTGGATGGAGTCTACGTCAAGGCTGGTCTTGAGAAGGAGAAGGCGGCAGTACTGGTGGTGGTGGCGGCCCTGAGCGACGGGAGCAAGGTGGTGGTGAGCGCTGTTCCCGGATACAGGGAGTCCACAGAGAACTGGTCCGATGTGCTCAGGGACATGAGGCGCCGCGGGCTGGAGTGCCCGAGGCTGGTGGTTGGGGACGGACACCTGGGCATCTGGGGAGCTCTGCGCAACGTCTATCCGCAGGCGGCAGAGCAACGCTGCTGGAACCACAAGATCGTAAACGTGCTCGCCAAGCTTCCAAAGCGACAACAGGACCAGGCCAAGCTCATGCTGCGTACTATCCCCTACGCGCCGACTCGGACAGAGGCTGAGCGGCTCAGGACGGTGTTCACCAGGTGGTGCGGCGACCATTCCTACGAGGCGGCCTCAGAGGCCTTGGAGCGGGACTGGGACCGCATGGTCACCTTCTATGACTTCCCAAAGGAGCACTGGGGGCACCTTCGCACGACGAACCCGGTAGAATCACCCTTCGCGGCCCTCAGGCTTCGGACCGATGCCGCCAAGCGCTACAAGAGGGTCGATCGGGCGATAGCGGTGATCTGGAAAATGTTGATGGTCGCCGAACAGCGCTTCAGGCGTCTGAAGGCCCCTGAGTTGATCGAAGACGTCTATCTCGGTGCACAGTATGCGGATGGAATCGCCATTGAATCAACGGCTGAGAAGGTCGCCGCCTGATGTCGTTTACACACCTATTGACGTAACCTCAGCGTGTCTCGGGGGTGTCGGGGATAAGGTCCAGCAGCTCCTCCAGGCTCCCGCCGTTGGCTTCACCGCCACCACAGCTAACCGAGAACGTTAGGACCAGTATCGAGAAAAGAGCCAGGAATGAATCTGAGCGGATTTTCTTCATAGGACTCCTCATCGCCTACGGGTCTATGGGTCGCTCAATGGCGCGGATATCGCCGAAATCGCTCGCGATTACGGTGATATCCGCGAAAGCCGAAGCGCCTAATTTCAGGTCTACGACCAGCTTGTGTTGATAGCCCTTTTCGTCGATCCAAATATCGATGCCCTCGTACTCCACATCTTGTGGATTGAACGAGTTGTCGCCGACCATGGACCCCAATAGCTCATCTCGAACTGCTGAGTCATACGCCTCATAGATCTCCTGAAAGTCTCCACTCAGTTGGAGGTGCTCCAGGTCAACGCCGCCGATAACCTCGCGGCCAAGCGACTCAACCGTCCAGAGGTGCCACGGAGTGTTCTCTGGTGAAAAGAGCTGAGACCCAAAGTCTAGCTGCAACGATTCCGGCGGCTGGCCAGTTGGCTGCGAGTACTCCTCGATGCTCATCCTGGACCAGATGCCTCCCTGTGGCTTCGAGTAGATATCCGACGCTACAACTACCAGCTCTACCTGTTCCACCGTGCTTCCGTTTCCACCGTGCTTCCGTCCTCTTCCACTCGCATCTCAGCCTTCCAGCTCCCACTGGCCGCGACCTCCATGTCGAAGAACACGGTCGCACTTTGGCCCGAGTCCTCAAGCTCCATCACGGTCTCCGAGCGAAACTTGTCAACCTCGGCCATGGCTTTGGCCGAGCGTTCGAGCAGATCGATGGGTGACTCCGGCGTGGCCGCACCGCCACCGCAACCAACCGAGAACGCGACACCCAGTATCGAGAGAAGCGCGAGGAGTAAGGCTGAACGAACCTTCATCATGGGACACCTCAACTTATTCGAACCCCAGCTGAATAGGGTTAGCGGTAGCGACCGCACTGGTTGCTGAAGTTACTTTAACCGCGGTTCCTTAGCAGGCCCTTAGGAGTACCTAACCAGGTGCTTACCACTTCGATAACTCAAGAGGCAATATAACGACGGGCAGCGACTATCAAAAGGGTTCATGGGAGGTTACGTCAATAGGTGTGTAAACGACATCAGGCGGCGACCTTCTCAGCCGTTGATTCAATGGCGATTCCATCCGCATACTGTGCACCGAGATAGACGTCTTCGATCAACTCAGGGGCCTTCAGACGCCTGAAGCGCTGTTCGGCGACCATCAACATTTTCCAGATCACCGCTATCGCCCGATCGACCCTCTTGTAGCGCTTGGCGGCATCGGTCCGAAGCCTGAGGGCCGCGAAGGGTGATTCTACCGGGTTCGTCGTGCGAAGGTGCCCCCAGTGCTCCTTTGGGAAGTCATAGAAGGTGACCATGCGGTCCCAGTCCCGCTCCAAGGCCTCTGAGGCCGCCTCGTAGGAGTGGTCGCCGCACCACCTGGTGAACACCGTCCTGAGCCGCTCAGCCTCTGTCCGAGTCGGCGCGTAGGGGATAGTACGCAGCATGAGCTTGGCCTGGCCCTGTTGTCGCTTTGGAAGCTTGGCGAGCACGTTTACGATCTTGTGGTTCCAGCAGCGTTGCTCTGCCGCCTGCGGATAGACGTTGCGCAGAGCTCCCCAGATGCCCAGGTGTCCGTCCCCAACCACCAGCCTCGGGCACTCCAGCCCGCGGCGCCTCATGTCCCTGAGCACATCGGACCAGTTCTCTGTGGACTCCCTGTATCCGGGAACAGCGCTCACCACCACCTTGCTCCCGTCGCTCAGGGCCGCCACCACCACCAGTACTGCCGCCTTCTCCTTCTCAAGACCAGCCTTGACGTAGACTCCATCCACCCACATGTAGACCACTTCCAGGTCATCTAGGGGCCGGCTGCGCCATTGGGCAAGCTCATCGTTCCACTTGGACTTCAACCGGGCCACCGTGCTCGCCGATACCGGTGCGTCCTCTCCCAGCAGCCCCCGCAAAGCCAGATCGAAGTCGCCTTCGGATAGACCGTGCAGGTACAGCTCGGGGATCAACTCAGCAACCTTCCTGGTCCTGTTGACGAACAGCGGCAGCAGCCGGCTCTCGAACTGCTCCTCGGTATCGCGGACTCGCGGCCGCCTCAGCTGTATCGTTCCCGAACTCAGCGTAAGCCTCCGGGCTCTGCCGTATCCGTTCCGATAGCCGGTATCGTTGTCCGAGTCGGATCTGAGCGCCGACTTCGCCCTTCCCAGAAACGCCGTCACCTCCTCCTCCGGCAACTCCTGGATCAGCCTCTGGACCTGGCTTCGCACCCAATCCTCCAACTGCTCCCACTCCGGCCTTGACTCCGACCTACTCTCAGTGCTTTCCTTCCTCATGGGCGGTCTATCTCCTCTCTTGGGCCTCGAGCCCGTGTTGTTCAGAGAGAGGGTACACCGCCTGACTGTTTACACACTTTTTGAAGATACCTCGACACGCTCTGCGGTCCTCATTGACGACTACGCTTTGTTGCGGGAGCTGTATGGGGTCCCGCTGCCAGGGCCAGCCGCCGACTCGAATGCGCTGCAGGAGTACGCGCTTGCGCTATGTCCCCTTGAGGAGTGCCGGATGGTAGCAGGGCCGTTCATTAGCGGGTTTGACGCATACCTTGAAGTTACCGTTGAGCAGTTCCACGAAAACCTGGCGTTCGACCTCCGCAACGTGGACCAGAGCGTCTTGGCGGGGGTACATCCCGGGATGTTGGAAGTCGTCCGGGGCCGTTTTGACCCTGAGGCCACCGGCCAAGCGCTGGATGCCTGCGCCGAATGTCCCCAGCCCGTGATCGCGGAGCATCTAGGCATTTCTTTTTATAGCTGGGGTGATGACCTGGCGATAGACGTCACTAACATTCTCAGCCCCCCGGCCTTCGACCAGTTTGGGAGAGGCGGGCGTATCGCCGTCCAGGAAGAGTACGTCTTCCGTACGGTGGAGACCCCTGGGATGCAAGGACTCATCTCGGCTAGCCTGGGGCACCGCTCCTCCTTGGCGGAGGCGCCGGACTTCCAGCTTCTGGCGGGGGCAATGTCCGACCTAAGCGTCCACAGCGTGCTATTCAGCGACCAGACCCTAGGCGTAGAGGAAACCTTAGAGACATTGGGAGAGGACTACTCCACTTCAGAGGTGATGGAGGAGCTTCGGCAAGCGCTGGAGCAGTCACCGCTGCTGCGTCCATACCAGGCCCTGGCCATGGGTGGAGGAAAGAACGGGATCGGAGTGTACATGGCCCTAGCCCTGGTCCATGGTGATGATGAATCTGCGGAAGCGAATGTGGACCTCCTACGCCAGCGGATCATGGAAACGTCGAGCCTGTACGACAGTAGACCTTGGAGAGGTAGGGTCGACAGCATGGAGATTCGCGCCGAAGGCCGGGTCCTGCTGGCCAGGCTCTACGGGGATATGAGCCGCGCCAGGCCGGCACTGTTCGTCCAAAGAGACAATCTTTTAATCCATGAGTAGTCCGTCGCCCGTAGCCGGCCCTGGCCGGCTTTAACGTGTCTTCAGCTCGCGGTGGGCGGTGAGACTTCGCCCTACACCACTGCCTTCTCGGCCCGGCGGATGCGCCAGAGGGCGGGTATGACCAACGCGAGCGTCATGCCGGCGATCACGAACGCGGCAGTCGAGAACATGGCTATCCGGAACCCCGTGGCGGCCGCGTCTGCCGCGCCGCCTACGCCTACCCCCGCCATGAAGCCGGCGAATATCCCCGCGGCCACACCCACGCCCGCCGTGTTGCTCATGTGCCGTCCGAGGCCCAAGGTGCCCGGCGCCATGGCCAGCTGGTCCTGCGGCACCACGGCGTACATCGCCTTCATGTTCGCCGTGCCGAAGAGGTTCTGACCGAACCCGTAGAACACCATGAAGGGCACCATGGCCGTCAACGACCCCGTGGGAACGGTGAAGGCTACCCCCACCAAGGATAAGACCAAGATGGCCGCTCCCGTCATCATGATCGGTTGAGGCCCAATCTTGTCGGCGAGGAACCCCGATAGCAACGAGGCCACAGGCCGGCCCACATTGAAAGCGATGATGACGAATCCCGCGTAGGCGGCCGTCCAGCCGAGCCCCTGGATAAAGAAGACCGGCAGTATGTAGAGGCCGACGCTGTTGGCGAAATTGAACAGCACGTTGTAGACGTTCGGCACCGCGAAGCGAGCACTCTTGAAGAGCCGTACAGGCAGCGCGGCGTGCTCTCGGCGGTACTCAAATCGCACAAGATACGCAGCAAGGGCTATAGCAAAGACCATGAAGGCATAGGGCCAGATCCCCCATTGCCGCTGTACGGCCATCTGTACCCCAACCAACAAGGGCACCAAGGCCCCCATAAGCAGCACTGCGCCGGGCAGGTCGAATTCCTCAAACTTAGGGCGTCGCCTGGGCTTGGCATAGGGTTCTCGAAGGCTCAGGTTCATCATGATGGTGATCAGGAGCACCGCGATGGCGGGGACCAGGAACGCCGCGCGCCAGCCCCAGGTGTCGGAGATGGTGCCTACGATCGCGGCTATGAAGATCATTCCTATGCCCACCGGGAAGGAGTTGATCCCCAGGACCCTGCCACGCCGCTCCTGCGGGAAGTTGCTGACGACGTAGGCGCTGAGGTTGGGCACCGCCATGGCGTGGGCGAGGCCCTGGACGAACCGGAAGACGATGATGAGCGCAAGGGTGGGCGCGAAGACGATGAGCACCAGCGTGATCACCTCTAGGTAACTGCCCGTTATGGCGACCCGTTTGTGGCCTATCAGGTCGCCTGCGTGGGAGGCGGCGACAAAGCCGCCGGCGTTGGCCAAGGTGTAGACGGCCGCGACCCAGGCGGCGGCGCCCGCCGAGACGTGGAACTTATCGGCGATGGCGGGCAAAAGCACGTGGACGCCCTGTAAGGGCATCAGCGTCACGAACAGCCAACTGGACGAGAGGGCGACAGCCCTCCACCGTAACGGCATTGCTTTATCTTTAGGGAAATGTTGGGGCAGAGTGTATCGCCGCAACCGGCAAAAGGCCAGGACGCGTTACGCCTTGAGCGTCCAAAGCTGGGGTGCTAGCATGGGCCGCGTTGGAAGGCGGGGCGCGCCGAAGGCGTCCTGCCATCGCGAATAGGGGGCAAGCCATGAGTGGAATCGTTGAGAGGGTTGACCACGCCGAGGTAAGCGTTCGGGACGTCGATGAGACCACGGATTTCTATGTGAACGTCCTCGGCTTCAAGCTCCTTCGGCGGATCCGGACCGGAGACGCCGGCGCCTCCCAGGGCCTGGCGTGCGTGACCTTGGGCGACTTCATGATCGAGATCCTGCCGGCGCGGCCTGAGTCGCTCGACGAGCCGGTGGACCAGTACCGGGTTGGGGCGCGAATGATCGCCCTGCGAGTGAAGGACATGGCCAAGGCGGTCGAGTACTTTCAGAGCAAGGGCGTGGAGGTCTCCCGTCCGCCCAGGCCTGGCAACGCCTTCACCGGCCTTCGGGGGGAGATTAAGGACCCCAACGGCATGTCCATCGAGCTGCGGGAGTGGCAGGGCGGCGATAGCATTCACAACGATGCGTGGCAGCCCAGCAACCCGGAGGTGACTAGGACGGCCTAACCAGGGTGTCCCCTGGACCCGTAAGGTCAGTACGGCCAGGGTGTCCCCTGGACCCGTAAGGTCAGTACAGCCAGGGCGTCCCCTGGACCCGTAACCAAGGTGAACGGCGCGGGCTAGGTCCCCTGTCATGCTGAGTCCTTCCAGGGAAGGACTCAGCATCTCTCACCGGCCCTTCCCGAGAGACCCTTCGCTCCGCTCAGGGTGACAGAGTCTTATCTGGTCAGGGAGAGCTTGTCGAAGCACGAAAAACAGTTTCCCCATCACCCTAATGGCTAGCCCGCCGGCGGCTCCACTGGCTCCCGTGCCTCGGCCCCTTTTCGCCGTGCTTGGAAGGTCCCCCAGACCGATGGTCCAAACCAGGCTCCCAGCGACCCGGTGACGAAGGCCACCGCCGTGATGAGCATGACGGCCTGGAATGCCGCCGAGGCCCCGGCGGCGTCCGCCCCGGCCACCGTGCTGCCCAGCATCGACGAGAAGACCGCTGCCGCTATCCCGATGCCCACACCTTGGCCGACGTGCCGCCCGAGCCCCATGATCCCCGGCGCCATGGCCAATTGGTCCTTGGGCACCACCCCGTACATCTGCTTCTGATTGCTGATGGATACCACGTTGTGCGCAAAGCCGAAGAGCAGCATGAACGGTATGAGGCCGGGCAGCGAGCCCGACGACCCCGCCAGTCCCAGGCCCAGGATGGCCACCAGCAGCAACACCAGGCCGCCCTGGATCACCGGTTGCGTGCCGATGCGGTCGGAGAGATAGCCCCCGATCACGGACGCCACGGGACGTCCCGCGCTCTGGGCCATCATGATGGTCGCGGCGTAGGTGGCGCTCCACCCAAGCCCTTGAATCAAGAAGACAGGAACGAGGTACACCGAGACGCCGTTGGCAAAGTTGAAGGTCAGGTTGTACACGCTCGGCACGGCAAAGGAGGCATGCCTGAACATCCGCACGGGAAGCGTCGCGTGCTCCAGGTTCCGCTCGTAGAGCACGAAGAGGACGCCCAGCGCCACCGCCACGCCGATCAGCGGCCACGCCCAGACGGCGTCGGCGCCCCGGGTCATCTGGATGCCGACGACAAAGGGCACGACGGCCAGCATGAGCAGCGCGGCGCCAGGAAGGTCGAACACCTTGAGCCCCGGCCGCTGCCGCGTCTGCGTTACTTCGGGCTGAGCCAGGACACGATGGGCCACCACCGTCACGATCAGCTCGATGGCCCCTCCGCCGAGGAAGGCCCAGCGCCAGCCGGCGAAGTCCGTGACCGCGCCCATGGCAAGCGGCACCACCAGCCAGCCTGAGCCCGTCATGGCGGAGATGAAGCCTAACGCTTTGCCACGGTCTTGGGGTGAGAAACTGCCGATGGCGAAGGCGTTGAAATTGGGGACCGAGAGGCTGTGGACCACCCCCTGCACGAAGCGGAGCACCACGATGGCGGCCAGGCTGGGCACGGCGACGATGACCACCATGGTCGCCACCTCAAGGTAGCTGCCCCAGAGCGCCACGCGCTTATGGCCCAGCACGTCGCCGAAGTGGGACGCCGGGACGAAGGCGCTGGCCATGCCTAGGTAGTAGGCCAGGCTGACCCAGGCGACGGCGGCGATGGAGGCGTTGAACTCCTTGGAGATTGCGGGCAGCAGAATGGGCACGCCGATCATCGAGCTCAGCGTGCTGAACAGCCATAGTGCTACTAGAACGGCGGCCCGCCAGCGGTACGGCATCTGCGTGTCTCCGGAAACAACTGCTCTTTAGAACACCGGAAGGTACGCCGGCGGGCTGCATTCTACGCCACGTACGGCTCCGGAGGCAGCCATGGACCGGGGCCATACGGGGGTTGCCCTACTTGCTGGGAGCGGTGGAGCTTTGTAGCATAGCGTGGGATTGGGCTGTCTAACGTGAGCGTCGGACTTGCCACGATTCGGCTGGCCATCTGAGGAGGGAGCGCCATGACCACACGCGTGGGTATCAACGGCTTCGGGCGTATCGGCCGGCAGGTGCTACGCGCCACCATGGAGCGTCACCCCGACAAGCTGGAAGTGGTGGCCGTTAACGACCTGGCCGACCCCAAGACCAACGCATACCTGTTCAAGTACGACACGAACTACGGCATCTACCCTGGGTCGGTCCGCGCCGCCGATGGCGCCATTCAGGTGGACGGCCACGACGTCAAGTCCCTCTCCGAGCGCGACCCCAGCAAGCTGCCGTGGGGCGAGTTGGGCGTCGACGTCGTCATCGAGTCCACCGGCATCTTCACCGACGGCGAAAAGGCGGCAGGGCACATCGAGGCGGGCGCCAAGAAGGTGATCATCACCGCGCCCGCCACCAACGAGGACGCGACCTTGGTCCTGGGCGTGAACGACGATACCTATGACCCGGTCAAGCATCGCGTGCTCTCCAACGCCTCCTGCACCACCAACTGCGTGGCCGTCCTCATCAAGGTGCTCGACGATAGCTTCGGCATCAAACGCGGACTCATGACCACGGTCCACGCCTACACCAACGACATGCAGTTGCTGGACCAGGTGCACAAGGACCTGCGCCGAGCCCGCGCCGCGGCTCAGAACATCATCCCCACCAGCACCGGCGCCGCCCACGCCGTGGGCCAGGTAATCCCGAAGCTGAACGGTAAACTGCACGGCATGTCCCTGCGGGTGCCCGTGTCCACCGGCTCCATCACCGACCTCGTGGCCGAGCTTGACAAGGCGGTGACGGTGGACTTGGTGAACGCCGCGCTCAGGGAAGCGGCGGAGGGTAGCCTGGCGGGCATCCTGGAGTACACCGAGGACCCCATCGTCTCCAGCGATATCAAGATGAATCCGCATAGCTGCATCCTCGACGCCCTTTCCACCATGGTGATGGACAGCGACATGGTGAAGGTGCTGGGCTGGTACGACAACGAGTGGGGCTACTCCTGCCGCACTGCCGACCTCGCCGCCTTCCTGGTCGACAGGGGCCTTCCTGGTTGACAAGAGACTGTGGGAGGCCGTGGCCCAGAGAATCTAGCCCTTTATTCCGGTCGTAAGTAATGAGAGGGGCCACCCCGACGGGTGGCCCCTCTCATTACTGTGTCATTCCGAGCGAAGCGAGGAATCTCGTATCGTTCCGAAGTGCTTGGTAGAGAAGGCGGCTACAATAGACGGCGGCATGCAACCCACCATGACGACACCGCTACTGCCCGCTGGCCTGCTGAGCAGGACGCGCCTCATGTGGCTGCTGCCCTTTCTCATAGCCGCCGTGGCGCTGGCGCTGCGGCTGTACGGAGTAGCGTGGGACCAGGGCAACTTCTTCCACCCGGACGAGCGCTCTATCTACATGCGGGCGGACTGCATGTACGAGACTCTGGCCGACAACCCTGGGTGGGAAGGGTGCGCCAACCGTGACTTCCCCTTGGACGAGCCCGGCATCCCCTCGCCCGGTGCCTTCTTCGACGCGGACCGTAGCCCCCTGAACCCCCACTGGTTCCCGCTGGGCACCGTGCTTATCTACACGCTGGTTCTAATCCGCGCCGTTCTCGGACTATTCATGGACGGGGTTGGACTGAACGACCTATCCATGGCGGGCCGTACCCTGGGCGCCCTGGCCGATACCGGCAGCGTGCTCATGCTGTTCGCCCTGGGGCAGCGGCTGTACGGTCGGCCCGTGGGGCTGCTGGCCGCGGGCCTGAGCGCCTTTACCGTGGTCAGCATTCAGCTTGCCCACTTCTACCGCCCTGAGCCGTTCATCGTGCTGACGGCGTTGGCCAGCTTCTGGTTCATGCTGAACGTACTAGAGCGGGGCCGATTACGGGACCACGTCTGGCTGGGTGTAGTGATAGGCCTCAGCTTTGCCTTCAAGCCCACCAGCGTGCCGCTTCTAGTGCCCTTGGCCCTTACCTACGGCATCCTGGCGTGGCGCGCGTGGAGCTTCTATCGGCTCATGATACCCGTCGTGGCGGTGGTGGAGGTCTTGGCACGCGGCGTGGTCGCGGGCGCTGCGGCGCTGGCCGTCTTTGCCGTCCTCCAGCCGTACGCGTTCCTCGATTTCGTCAAGTTTGCCGGAGACCTCGGCCGGGAGGCGGAAATCGCCCGCACCGCCGGGCTCGTGCCCTACACCATCCAATACGTGGGTGCGCCCGCCGGATGGTACGAGCTGCGGCAGACCACCGTTTGGGCGCTGGGCCTACCCCTGGGCCTGGTGGCCTGGGGCGGGCTGGCGCTCACCTTGGCCCGCTCCTGGTCGCGCCCGAGGACCGGCGACCTCCTGCTCCTGGCGTGGATGGTCCCGACTCTCCTGACGCTCGTCCTTTTCGAGGTCAAGTTCCTCCGATACATCGCGCCGGTCCTGCCGGTCATGGTGCTGTTGGGGAGCCGGTGGCTCGTCGCCGCCTACCATTGGGCCGCGCCACGCTCCGTGGGCCTGAGCAGGCTGGCCATGGCGGGTGGACTGCTGGTGTTCCTCGCCACCGCCTTCTACGGCCTCGCCTTCGCCCGAATCTATAGCAGCCCGCACCCGGCGGTCCAGGCCTCTGAATGGGTCAACGCCAACGTTCAGACCGGCGCCACCATCTTGACCGACAACCACTGGGACGAAGGCTTTCCAGACCTGGGGCGCTACCGCGTCCACCAGCTTCCCATGTACGAGGGCGACAGGTTTGAGAAGTTCGAGTCGTTGTCGGCGGACCTGGCCGAGGCCGATTACCTGATGGTGTACAGCAACCGGCCCTTCGGCAGCATCGCCCGGCTGCCGAAGCGGTACCCCCTCAGCAGCAGCTACTACCAGCTGCTGTTCGACGGGGGACTCGGATACGAGCTGGAGCGTGCCTTCGCCAGCCATCCCTCGCTGCTGGGCGTTACTTTCGCTCACGACCCATTTACCCGCGCGGGGGTGGCGAAGCCAGCGGAGCTGCCGGGCGTCGACGGCGGAGGCCTCACGCTGCGGCTGGGCTACGCCGACGAGAACGTGACCAACTACGACCATCCGCTGGTCCTGGTGTTCCGCAACCAGGGACGCCTCTCCGAGTCCGACGTATTGGACCGGATCGTCTCTTACCGGTCCGATAAGGCACCCGAAGGGCTATTGCTCTCAGAGGAGGCGTGGGCGGTGCAACGGGCAGGCGGGACGTGGACCGAGCTGTTCAGCGAGGGTGGGCTCGCGGGCCGAGCGCCGTGGCTGCTGTGGCTGATTCTGGTCGAGGCCATTGCCCTGGCGACGCTGCCGCTGGCCGTCACGGTCTTTCGTTGGCTGCCCGACCGAGGCGTCGTGCTGGCCAGGCCGCTGGGACTGCTCCTGGTGGCGTGGCTGACCTGGATGGGCGCCAGCGCCGGCTGGTGGAGCTTCAGCCGCACCAGCGTCCTGGGCTCGCTCCTCGTGCTGGCGCTCGTCTCGGGCGTACTCCTCTACCGCCGGCGGGAGACCATGCTCTCCATGGCCAAACGCCACTGGCGGTACCTGGCGTGGACCGAGGTGCTGTTCTTGGTGGCGTTCTTCGCCTTTCTGGCCATCCGCGCCGCCAACCCGGACCTGGGGCACCCGTGGCGTGGCGGTGAGAAGTTCATGGAGCTGAGCTACCTCACCGCAATAGTGAAATCCACCACCATGCCGCCCTTCGACCCGTGGTACGCAGGCGGCTACCTCAACTACTACTACTTCGGCCTGTTCATCGTGGCCACGCTGATCAAGACCACGAGCATCGTGCCCACGGTGGCGTTCAACCTGGCCGTGCCGCTGATGTTCGCCCTCACGGTCACGGGCGCGTACGCGGTGGGCTACAACCTGGCTGAAGCGCTCCGCCGCGCGCGCTACCCCCGGTTGTCGGCCCGGAGCACGGTGGCCGCGGGTCTTGGGGCGGTGCTCATGGTGACGGTGCTGGGCAATCTTGAATTCGCCGGCCAGCTCCTCCAGGGCGCCTGGAGCTGGGTCGCAGGCGATGGATTTCCCACCTTCGGCACGAACGCCTACTGGGCAAGTAGAGACCTCTTAGGCCCGTCCTCCGGCTTGGAGGTCACGGAGTTCCCCTTCTGGAGCTTCCTGTTCGCAGACCTGCACGCCCACCTTATCGCGATTCCATTCATCATCCTGGCGTTGGGCCTGGCCTTGAACCTGGCCCTCTCTGGCGCGCGGAGTGTCCGCTGGGCCGCCCGGGCGCCCGCGGTGCTGCTTCTGGCGCTGGCCTTGGGCGCGCTGTTCCCCATTAACGCCTGGGCCGTGCCGGCCATCGCCGCCATCGGCCTGGCCGTAGGCGCCGTACTGCTCGTAACCAGGGCCAGGACCCTGAGACGGAGTCAACTGGTCCAGTGGCTGGCATGGGCGGCCCTGCTAGGGAGCACGAGCTACGCGCTCTTTCTACCCTTCCACATCAACTTTGAATCTCCCTTTGGCGGCGTACGGCTCAGCGAGTGGCGCACCGCCTTCTGGCAGTACCTGCGAGTCCACGGCGCGATGTTCTTTGTGGTGGGCTCCTGGCTGGTCGTGGAGGGCTATCGCCGGATGGGCCCCTGGTGGAGGGGGCGCATGTCTCCAGGCCCCGGGGCGGCATCCGTGGAGCTTCTTCGTCCGACTTCGCGGCTGCCGCTGACCGGCCGAGGCATCATAGTGGTGCTGGCGGCCCTGGGGGCGGCTGCCATGGCGCTCACCGGCTGGGAGACCGTGGGACCATTGTTGTTCTTCCTAGCGATTGGGGCGGGCCTGGTCGTCTGGTGGATGGTCCACCCGCATCGGGCGGAGGCGCCAGGCCAGCTCTTCTTACTGGCCATGGTGGGTGTGGCGTTGGGGATTGGTGTTGGGGTTGACGTGGTCACCGTGGAACCCGACATCGATCGGCTGAACACGGTGTTCAAGCTCTATCTCGTCGCGTGGGTGCTTCTGGGCATAGCGTCGGCGGTGGCGCTCTGGCTCCTCTGGGCCTCTGGCGCCATCCGCTGGCGCCGGCCCAAGCACCCGCTCGTCCGTGGATGGCTGGTCCTGTTGGGGCTGCTCATCTTGAGCAGCGCCGTGTTCCCCGTACTGGGGACGCGGGCCAGGCTGGCCGACCGGTTCCAGCCGTTGCCCCTCACGCTGGATGGCGCCGCGTACCAGCAGACCGCGGTTTTTACCGACCCAGGCCCGTCCCGCACAGGCAGAGAGCCCAATGCGCGATACGCGCTGGCGGCCGGCGCGGAGGCGCTCGAGTACATGCGGCAGCACATCAGCGGCTCTCCAGTGGTGCTCGAAGCAGTGACCGACCGGTACCTCTGGACGCCCAGGGTGGCCACGTACACCGGCCTGCCGGTAGTGGTGGGCTGGGAGTGGCATCAGACGCAGCAACGGAACTTCGACAGATCGCGCATCCTCCGACGCATACGCGACGTCGAGGCCATGTACACCACTCAGGACCGCGTGGAAACGGCGCGACTCCTGGACAAGTACGAGGTTGAGTACATCTACGTCGGCTCGGTTGAGCAGCTCTACTACCCCGCGTCTGGGCTGCGGAAGTTCGAAGGGATGGCGGGGCTCGAGGTCTTCTTCCAGAGTGAAGAAGTGACTATCTACCGCGTGATGCGGGACGCGAGGCCCGGATAGCGAGGCGCGCGGTGGCCCGCGACGCCATTTATCCGTCGGCTGGCTTGAGGATGGTGCGCTCGCGCTCAGGCCTGACCTGAGCGTGGCGCAGCGCGGGGAAGGCCAGGACCACCACCACGGCGAGGACCGAGCTGATCGCTCCCATGACCGCCAGGGCTGAAGGCGCGCCGAACTGCTCCGCTCCAACCCCGAGCAGAAGCATGCCCACAGGCCCTATCCCCATGGCGGCCATTCGAAGGCTTAGCACCCGCCCGCGAATGTAACTGGGCACCGCGAGTTGGACCAAGGCCATGTTGCTGGTCAAGGAGACCTGCATCGTGAACCCCAACACCAAAGTGAGGCCGAAGGAGAGCCAGAATACGCTGGAAAGGGCGAACAGAACGATCAGCAGCCCGAACGCCGTTCCGCCCCCGATCAGCAGGAATCGGATCTGCCGTGGGTCGCTGAAGGAGGCCACGGCGATGGAGCCGCTAATGGCCCCGACGCCTATCGCCAGGCCCAGGAGGCCCAGGCCTGTAGCCCCGCTGCGCAAGATATCCCGTGCGAACACGGGCAAGAGGGCCTGGTACGGCATACCGAAGACGCCGAATACCACGCCCAGCAGCAATAGCCCTACTATCAGCGGCTGGCCTCTTACGTAGGCTACCCCTTCTCTTATGCTCGCGAACACCGACTTGGGGCTGTACTCATCTTCCCATGGCTCGCTTGCTGGCAGGCGCAGGAGGTAGAACATTCCTAAAGCAGGCACCATCATTAGCGCGGCCACCATGAAGGTCCACCCCGCGCCAACAAGGTCGATGAGGTAGCCGGCGGGGGCCGGGCCTGCCAGCTGAGAAGCGCTGAAGATCGTCGTGGACAGGGCTACACCGCTGGCCAAGTTTCGCTCCCCTACGACGTCCGCTACCGCCGCCATGCGGGCGGGCATCGCTAGAGAAAACGTCAGGCCGTGGACAAGCGACAGCAGGAATATGTGCCATACCTGAATGACATCGGCGAGGATGAGTACCGCCATGGCGACCAGCACCACTAAGCTGATGGAGTCGCCAAGGATAAGGACGAACCGCCGGCTTACACGGTCGGCGAGCACGCCTCCCAACGGAGAGAGGAGGGCCATGGGGAGCATGGGCACCGCGCTGACGGCGGTGACCAGGAAGGGCGAGTCCGTGAGGTCCAGGACGAGCCATCCGCGGGCGATAAGCACCATGAAGAAGGAGGCTACGGAGAAAAGGGAACCCGCCCAAAGCAGCCTGAACTGCGGGTTCCCGAAGGCCCGGAACGGGCCTCGGGCGAGTACGGCACGGGAAGCGCCTGGCCGGAGCACAGGAGGCTGGGGCTCCATACACGCTTTCTGAGCGGGCTCTTGCTCGGCGGACGAGGGCGGCTACCCGCCCCGAAGCCACGTTAGCTACCACGAGCCCCGCGGGTCTGGCCCCGCAACGGCACCGTGGACTGATGAGGGTGAGAGCTATCTATTCTATCAGGGCCACCTCGTGCTGGACAGGTGTAGTGACCTCCAGGCCCTGTAGGCCGACGTGTAGATCGATCTCCGAGCGGACGCCGAACTCAGGGAGGTAGACCCCCGGCTCGATGGTGAACCCCAGGCCGGGGATGAGGGTGCGCGTGTCGTGGGTCTCCAGGCCGTCCATGTTCACGCCGCCGGCATGAACGGTCCGGCCCAGGCTATGGCCCAGGCGATGGGTGAAGTAGTCGCCGTAGCCCCGCTGGGAGATGTACTCCCTGGCAGCCTGGTCCACCTCCCATCCCTGCACTTCCCCTCCGGCGGCCAGCAACTGGACGGCGAACTCCGTGGCCGCGTCGCGGGCGCCTGTCACGACCTGGAACACCTCCTGGTGCTTGGCGGGTACGGTATGGCCCACGTAGGCCGTCCACGTTATGTCGGCGAAGATACCCTGGGGCCCCGGCTCGCGGGCCCACAGGTCAATCAGCACCCAATCGCCCGCTTGAAACCGCCGGGCCAGCTCCGGAGTCGGCTCGAAGTGGGGGTCCGACGCGTGCTCGTTGGCTGCCACCACGGGCCCTTCGTCGGTCCACAGCCCCTCGGCGGTGAAGCGGCCGCGAATGAACTCGGCGATATCGTACTCGGTGACGCCGGAAGCGAGCCGCCGGCCTATCTCCTCGAACGCGTCCAGCACGATGCGACCCAGGGCATCGGCCGCCCGAAGGTGCGACGCCAGGCCATCCGGGCTCCAGCGCTGGGTGGCGTACTGGACCAGGTCGGCGGACGACACCACCTCCGGCCCCGTGGAGCGCACCAACTCCACGGTCCCCGCGTCCACGCGAGATGCTCTCGGCAGCGTGGCGCCGGGGGCGTACTCCATGGCCACTCGCTTCAGCGGCCCCAGGAGCGCCGTGAGTTGCTGGTGTAGCTCGCGATGGCCGGTATACCGGCGTACCTCCCACCCGGACCCTCTGTGCAGCAGGAACCGGCCCACGTCCACCGCGTGGGCTAGCAGCATCGGCGGGCCCGATGGCGGGACGAAGGCGAACACCGGCCGCGTTACGTTGTGGGCCGGCTTCGTCAGCGCTTCGGCTGTCAGCGCCTCGAAGGTGGGGTTCATGCCCTGGTACTCGTAGACGAGCCACGCGTCCACGGGGCGGGCCGCCATATACTCCTGCGCTTGCTCGACGACGGTTGCCATGGCCGGACTCCTGAGGGAAGACGGCGCCATTCTAGCACCAGGGCGCAGCCCTGGACCCACTTGCTGGTCCCGATGGTTGATATGTAGCAAGCGTAGTCAAGCCCTCGCCGAGACGCGCTCTCGGGCAGTGCGGGCAGACGAACAGACGGTGGGGGGCACGTCGCCGGACGCAGTCCGGGGAGGGCGCGTGGGTCAACCAACATGGCCACATAGATTCGGTTCGTTGTCTATCGAGGTCTTACTTTTGTAGACCGTCAGCGATAATGGGACACATATAAGGGTAGGAAAACCCGAGAGTCGGAGGGTGGTGTGAGCTCCTGAAATGAGGGTAGAGCTACCCACAGAAAGGAGCAGATGTGTCCCAACTAGAAGTAAGCAAAGCAGAGGCCGCCGAGGAACGAAGCGAGCAGACCAGGTCTTTCGTCCGCACAGTGAAGGCGGCTGCCCGACGTAAGTACACCCCCGAAGAGAAGATCCGAATTGTTCTGGAGGGCTTCCGCCGCGAGGTCACAGTCAACGACCTGTGCCGGCGGGAGGGGATCAAGCCCCACTCCTACTACTCGTGGACCAAAGAGTTCATGGAGGCGGGCAAGGAGAGGTTGACCCGTGACTCGGTTCGGGACGCCACTCAGCATGAGGTAGGGCAACTCAAGCGAGAGAACGGGGAACTCAAGGAGCTAGTGGCCGATCTGTCGCTGGAGGCGTACCGTCTCAAAGAAACGGCCATCCCCATGCCCCAGGACGCCACCGGTACCAGCGGATGAGCGCCCCGGAGAAGGCAGAGGTAGTTACCAAAGTATCCTCGTCTCCCCTCCCCAAGCGAAAGGTCCTCAGAGAGCTGGGCATCCCTAAGAGCACCTACTACCGGTGGCTCAGACGCCAAGACCAACAAGGACTTGAGGACCGACCAGGAGGCGATCAGCCACCATGGAACCGTCTTACTATTCAGGAAGAACGCTCAGTCCTGTTATCAGCCAGGGAGATGCCAGAGCTGAGCTGCCGTCAGCTGGCCGCGGGGATCACCGACAACCAGGGCTTCTCAGTCTCAGAGTCCAGCGTCTACCGTATCCTGGGCAGGGAGGGCCTAGTGAAGAGGCCTGAGATGCGGTTGGCCGCGGGGAAGGAGTACCACCGCAAGACCACAGGACCTCACCAGATGTGGGCCACCGATGCCTCATACTTCAGGGTGGTTGGGTGGGGCTACTACTACCTGGTCACCGTTATGGACGACTACTCCCGCTTCATCCTGGCTCACAGGCTTCAGCAAGATATGACGGCCGACTCCTTCATCGAGGTGGTCCAGGATGCTGTGGACACGACCAGCATGGACCAAGTTCCAGTCACAGACCGCACCAGGCTGCTGAGTGACAACGGTCCAGGCTATGTCTCAAGAGCATTCAGGGACTACCTGGGGATGGTTGGCATCAAGCACATCCTAGCAACTCCTTTCCACCCTCAGACCAACGGGAAGCTGGAGCGCTACCACCAGACCATCAAACGGGACGTCAACCAGGTGCCTTATGAGTTGCCCGCCGACCTTGAGGCTGCTATCGCGGCCTTCGTCAGCTACTACAACTACCGGCGCTATCACAAGGCTCTGGGCAACGTGACACCATCAGACGTGCTCAAGGGAAGACGGCAAGAGATCCTACAACGCAGGAAGGAGGTGAAGGCTCAAACCACCGAACGGCGATGACGCTACAACAGGGCCCTCAGGGAGCTCGCCAGACCTCCATCCAGCCCCTGATCTCTCGGCTCCCAATGTGTCCCACTTTTGCTGGTTGCTAACAGTCTTACTTTGTCATTCCGAGTCCGCCGTAGGCGGAACGAGGAATCTCGTTCTATGAAAGGAAAGCCAGATTCCTCGCTCCGCTCGGAATGACAGGCGAGTCGAAGTACGACACTGAGTTTTTCGGCACAGGGCTAGGGGAAGGAGGCGGTGACGCTACCCAGGAGGCTGAAGCTGGCCGAGACCACGTCGCCCTGGCTTGCGGGGAACTGCTGGGTCAGTGACCCCGTCATCACGAGCTGTCCAGACTCGAGCCGCCGTCCGTACTGGGCCAGCTTGTTGGCCAGCCAAATCAGCGAGTGGAGCGGGCTGCCCATGACCGCGGCGCTCACCCCTTCCGCGGCCCGGACGCCGTTGATGCTGACCTCGACGCCTATGGCCGTTAGGTCGAGGTCCGGCGGCACGGGACGCGTTTCCGGACCGAGGACCACGCCTTTCTGCTGAACGTCGTCGGCCAGGGCCACCGCCAGCTGCTCGGTGAAGGGGCCGCGGTTCTCCACAATCTCCAGCGCGGGACGCAGGCTCGCCACCGCCGCTAGGGCCTGCGCCTCACCAGCTTCCGGGCCTGCCAGGCCGCTCCCCAGCGTCATGCAGACCTCGTTCTCGAAAGCGGGCCGGATGAGCTGGTCAAAGGCGAGCGTCACGCCGTCGGCGTGCACACCGCTGCTCAGCACGTAGCCGAAGACCGGCTCGTGGACCCGGTACTGGTCGCGGATGGCCTGGCTGGTCAGCCCCACCTTCCATCCCGCCTGCTGGGCTCCCTCAACCAGCAGCCGGTCGAGCATGCCCAGCTGCACGAGATACGCCTGGTCCAAAGTGAGGGCGTCGTACCACTCGGGCGGGTAGTGCACACCCTGCTGGCGATGGCGCCAGAAGGAGTCGATGGCCTGCTCAGGGTTGAAAGTGGACACGAGAGGATGCCCCCCTAGGGCATGGCCCTGATCTGACCGCCGTCGATGAGCACGTTGATGCCGGTGATGAACCCGGCACGCTCGGAGGCAAGGAAGCAGATGAGGTCCGCCACCTCCTCCGGCCTGCCAAAGCGGCCCGCGGGGATCCCAGCCCGGCGGTCGTCTAAGCCGTGGGCTGGGTCCCGGCCGTGGAAACGCGCCTGCATCTCCGCCACGACCTGCAAGCGGCCGGTCTCGATGGAGCCGGGCAGCACGTTGTTCACGGTGATGCCGTCCTTGGCCACTTCCCCGGAGAGGATCTTGGTGTACGAAGCAACGGCGCTACGGGCGATGGTGGAGATGGCCAGGTTGTCCTCGGGCTCCCTGATGGACATCGAGAGGTTGTTGATGATGCGCCCCCAGCGGCGCTCGCGCATGAGGGGGACCACCAGGTGGGAGAGACGCACGGCGCTGTAGAAGTTCAGCTCCAGACCGCCCTGCCACTGGGCGTCGTTGAGCTCCGATGCCAGCCCCGGCGGCGGGCCGCCTACGTTGTTAATGACGATGTCGACCCGTCCCCAGCGGCTGTTGGTCTCCGCCACCAATCGCTCGATGTCCTCGGCGCGGGAGAGGTCGGCGACCACCGGCAGCACGGAGTCGTCATTGGGGGCGGCGGCGCGTAGCTCGTCGGCGGCCGCTTCCAGGTCATCGGTGTGGCGCGCACAGACGGTGACCTTGGCGCCCTCCCGCACGAACGCGAGGGCCGCGGCCTTTCCCATGCCCTTGCTAGAGCCGCCGACGATGGCTACTCGCCCTTCGATGCCTAGGTCCATAGGTGGTTCCCTTCCTGCTTGGCGTGGCCGCAATGATAGGGCGGCGTGGAGGCCGCCGCAAGCCGTGGCCCTGTATTGGAGAGCGCTTGGCCGCGCGCACTCCCAGGCGCAGGAGGCGGCTATCGCTTGCTCACGCCTCCGCTAGGCTGCGCCAGTCGCCTTCCACGACGGCGTAGAGGTACGAATCGTCCCAACGCCCGTGCATCATGACGTGTTCCCGCAACAAGCCCTCTCGGCGCATGCCCGCCTTCTCCAGCACACGGGCCGAGGCGGCGTTCTCCACCCTGCAGTACGCCTGGATACGGTGCATCCCCAGGTGGGCGAACCCGAGGGCCACCAGCGCCCGCGCCGCCTCGGTGGCGTACCCCTGCCCCCAAACGTCGCGGCGCAGCACGTAGCCTATCTCCGCCTCCTGCCGCTCGGGTGCCGTGACCCGCAGGGCGCATGAGCCGATGAGCTCCCCACTGGCCGCCAGCGTGATGGCCAGGCCGAACCCGGTCCTTGGATTGGCGAGCTGGTCCTGGAGCTTCCGGGCGAGGAAGGCCTGGGACTCCGCCTCCGTGTTCGGACCAAAGGGCATGTAGCGGACCACCTCAGGGTCTGAGCCGTACGCGTGTACCGCCGCCACGTCTTCCGGGCGGAAGTCGCGCAGCACCAGGCGCTCCGTGCTGATGGGCAGGGGACTCTTCATGGTCAACCAGCGGCTGCCGTATTCATATGCCTGTGCACCAAAATGTTACGAACCTGCATCTAAGAGTTACGGTATAGCGATATGAGAAACGCTAGGATTTCTAATAGAAGCATACTTGCGACGATTTCAATAATCTGTTATGATGCTTCGTAGAAAACTCTACTATATTCGTTAGAACTATTGCCTGAGCACTCACTCTTCGTCATAACTATCCGGGATTACTTGGTCCAGATGGCGAATCACGGTGTCTCGCATGGATTAAAGGAAGGAGGTGAAGGATGAAAAAGTTTTCGGCCCCTCGGCCGCTGGCATGGTCGCCGGGGTATATTGAGGCTACCACGTTCTTGAGCTAGCTTCCCAACGCTTCAGTTAGGGAGCAACCAACCCGCTGCCGTCCTCCGATTTCCGATGGCCCACATCCCCTGAGGAATAGGCAGCGGGCGTGGTAGGCTCCATACTACGAGGAGCGCCCCGATACATCGGGGCGGTTTTTATGTAGCTAGAAAGCGGACGATCGCGCCGAGGAGCGCAGTCGTTGGGCGGGTGTGAGGGAGGGAGGCTGGCGACCCCGACGGGATTCGAACCCGTGATCTCCTCCTTGACAGGGAGGTGTGTTAAGCCAGGCTACACCACGGGGCCGCGCATTTGGCGGTGATGGGCCTCCGGCCCATCGAGACTAGAACGCTCAGCCAACGCCTCGGTATCCGACGGTCACCACCTCCCCCTCCACCATCACCGGCGTGATGCGCTCGCCACCGGTCAGCTTCAGGACCTCGGATACCATCTCCGGCTGCTTGGCGATGTCGATTTCCGTAAAGACCACGCCGTCAGAGACCAGGTCGTGTCTAAGCGCGTCGGAATAAGAGCAGGCCGGATGCGTATACAGCGTGCGGGTCGTTTCGGTAGTCATACACAAGCATCATACCAAGGCCGCGGCTCCCGCGCAAAGGAGCGGCCAGCCGTGCATGGCTCGTAGGCACACTCGGCTTTCCGGCGCGGAGTTGGTGGTACGACAAGCCTTTGCTGAGCCGAAGGGCTCGCCCTGACCAGACAAGACTCTGTCACCCTGAGCCCGCACTAGGCGGACGAAGGGTCTCTCGGGAAGGGCTGGTGAGAGATGCTTCGCCCCGATAAATCGGTACTCAGCATGACAGTGGGCAAAGCTATGGCCGCTCATCTGAGCCCGTCGAAGGATGGGGACCCGGTAAGTAGGCCTAGGCTCGCGCCCTGGCGGGCGAAGGCTGCCCAACCCAAGGTTGTTTTACCCACCCAGCCCGCCCCTGTGCCCGGCTTGCGTGCACCAAGCGTTTCGGCGAGGGCTTGATTACCTTTGCTGTCCGTCGACTATTGGGACCCCGCAAGTGGGTCCTCCGATACGCCCGCCTTTGGCGGGCTATCGAGAGTCTCGATGAGCGAAGCATCATCGGACAGGGCTGTGCCCTGGCGGGCGAAGGCTGCCCAACCCAAGGTTGTTTTACCCACCTGACCCGCCCCTGTGCCCGGCTCGCGTGCACCAAGCGTTTCGGCGAGGGCTTGACTACCCTTGCCGTACATTAACTATCGGGACACCGCAAGTGGGTCCAGGGCTGCGCCCTGGTGCTAGAATGGCGGCGCCTGCGAGACGGGAGGGGATATCGTGAAGGGACTGCAAGGGAGAGTAGCGATCGTTACCGGCGCCGGGCGTGGCATCGGGCAGGGGTGTGCCTTGGCCCTGGCTGCTGAGGGCGTGGGTCTCATGCTGAACGACCTGGAGGAAGGCCCCCTTGCTGACACCGTGGACCGGGTGCGGGAGCACGGCGTCCAGACGGTGCCAGTAGTGGGCTCCGTGACCGATGCGGCGGTCTCGGAGCGGCTGGCGCGGGAGGCCACGGAGCGGTTCGGCGACCTTCACATCGTCATCGCATGCGCCGGCTATACGTGGGACGTCATGTTCCATCGCATGACCGACGAGCAGTGGCAGGCCATGGTGGACGTCCACCTTACAGGGAGCATGCGGGTGGTACGCGAGGCGTTCAAGGTCATGCGGTCAAACGCCCAGGCCGAGCAGGAGCAAGGGCGCGTGCCCACGGCCCGCAAGATCATCACCGTCTCCTCCATCTCCAGCTTCGGCAACCTGGGGCAGGCAAACTACTCGGCCGCCAAGGCGGGGGCCGTTGGCCTCACCCGGACCGTGGCGCTGGAGGGCGCCCGCTTCAACATCCTGGCCAACTCCGTCGCGTTGGGCCCCATCGACACGCGCCTCACCAAGCCTAGAGAATCGCAGGACGAACGCCTGGGCGATTCCGTGCTGGGGATTCCCGCGGAAGCGCGAGAACGGTTCCTGGAGAGGATTCCGCTGGGCCGTGTGGGCACCGTGGAAGAGGCGGTGGGACCGCTTCTTTTTCTTGCCTCCGACCACGCCAACTACGTATCAGGCGCACTGCTTGAGGTCAACGGTGCGGCCCACATCTCCTAGCGTTTCTTGAACAGCGCCAGAAAGCGGTCCTGATACTCGTCAAAAAGGTCCCATCGGAGCAGCTCCCGGTGCACCTCCGACGGGTCCACGTGGCCGCGGCTGGCCCCCTCTAGAAGCTGCTCGATGTGCTGCCGCGCGTCCTGAGGAACGCCGCCTTCCACGTCGAGGAGCCCGCGGGCCTGCAGCTCCGACGCATTGGAGCGCACGGAGGCATTGGTCAGCTCGTAGATAAACTTCATCAACGACACGTCCCACAGCTCGTCCACGCCCCGGATGACGGTCTCCAAGCCACGCTTTTCCCGGTCCAACCGCGCGCTGATGTTTCGGGCCACCTCCATGACGGCGCCGGTGACGATGGAAGTCTCTGACGGCTCGTTTCGGTAGGTGTAGAGCAGCCCCGGCGAATGGGGGCCTTGCTCCTGCACTAGCTCCTGCAGGTACTGCTTTGCACGATCGCCGAAGCCCTCGTGACGCATCAGATAGTAGGGTGTGACCACCCGTGGACGCTCCGCCCTCACGGTGCCTTCGCGCACGACAGCCTCATCTTTGGCGCCGCCGGCGTTCAGCTCGGAGTACGCCGGTTCGGTCACCAGATAGTAGCGGATAACGGTGGAGCCAAAGGTGGCCAAAGCCTGTTGGGGCGGCCGGATGACCTCGGTATCGCGCGCTGCCCGGAATATGCGGTGGTCTGCTTCGTCCATGGCAACTTCATTATAGCGTCCCGATGGACCGGGGCCCTCCGCGTCTCGGCCCACGAGAAGCGATCCAAGACGACCTATAGAAAACTTCTATGGATGACACACGTCGTAGCTGGGAATTCGGAACGAAATTCCAGGTGCCAAGGCCTTTACAATACGCGATTGCTAGCCTTAAATAAGAGTATAAGGTGCAACTGCGCTGGCCCTATGGCGGATAGCGTGTAATCCCGGCGCATTCTGATCGGATCCGCTCTGTGAAAGGTTTTGTCTATGGCAGCCTATGACCTCGCTGTCATTGGTGCGGGGCCCGGTGGCTATGTGGCCGCCATCCGCGCCGCGCAACTGGGCATGCGCGTCGCCATCGTTGAGCGCGATGTCTTGGGCGGCATCTGCCTGAACCTGGGCTGCATTCCGAGCAAGGCGTTGCTGCGTAACGCCGAGGTGCTCTCGCTCATCAACCACGCCGACAAGTTCGGCATCGAGGTGAAGGGAGTCAACGCCGACTATAGCCAGGCCGTCGCCCGGAGCCGGAAGGTGGTGGACCGCCTCACCCGCGGTGTTGGTAGCCTCCTCAAGAAACATCAGGTGGACGTGGTGCAGGGCAGCGCAACACTGGCCGACTCGCATACGGTGGCGGTAGACGGTCAGCGACTGGAGGTGGGAAGCGTGATCATTGCCACCGGGGCCCGGCCGCGGGTGCTGCCCGGCCTCGAGGTGGACGGTGAGTTGGTGGTGACCTATCGCGAGGCCATCCTCCAGACCGATATCCCTCCCGACGTGGTCATCGTCGGCGGTGGCGCTATCGGGGTCGAATTTGCGTACGTCTACAACGCCTACGGGGCCAACGTGACCATCGTCGAGGCGGAGGAGCGCATCCTGCCCAACGAGGACGAGGAGATCAGCGGCCTGTTGGCCCGCGCCCTGGAACGGCAGGGGATCACCATCCACGTAGGCTCCAAGGTCGGTGGCCTGCAGCGCGCCGGCACCAACGGCGCCACCGTCGAGGTGGATACCCCCGACGGCCAGAAGGCGCTGCACGCCGACCGCGTCCTGGTGGCCGTGGGCATTCAGGCGAACACGGAAGACCTTGGCCTGGAGCAAGCGGGGGTAACGCTGGAGCGCGGCTACGTCAAGGTAGACGACGCGCTGCGTACCGGTGCCGACGGCGTTTACGCCATCGGTGACGTGATGGGAGTGATGCCGCTGGCGCACGTGGCGCAGGCCCAGGCCGTGTACGTGGTCGAGCGGCTGGCAGGCGAGGAGGCGTATCCGCTGGACTACTCGAGCATGCCCAGGGCCGTGTACTGCGTACCCCAAGTGGCCAGCTTTGGCGTTACGGAGCAGGAGGCCAAGGCCCAGGGACTCCGGTACAAGGTGGGACGCTTTCCGATGGCAGCCAACGGCAAGGCGCTGGCCCTGAACGAGCAGGACGGCCTGGCCAAGGTTATTGTCGCCGCCGACACCGGCGAGCTCCTAGGCGGTCACCTTATCGGTCATGAAGTCACGGAAATGCTGGGCGAGCTAAGCCTGGCCCGCGTGATGGAGGGGAGCAACCTGGAGGTGGGTGCGGTGGTCAACGCGCACCCGACTATCTCCGAGGTGGTCAAGGAGGCGGCCCTGGCCGCGGACGATAAAGCGATCCATATCTAGGCACGTACGCTTGGCCGCCGGCCGTCGTCGCCGGAGAGCCTGAATACGGAGGGCGAGAGCATGAAGGTAGCCCCGGGACTGACCAAGGCGGCGCTGGTGGACCTGTACCGGCAGATGCGGCTGATCCGCGCCTTCGAAGAGGAGGCCAGTCGACAGTACATGCACGGCAAGATCCGCGGCTTCCTGCACCTGTATATCGGCGAAGAGGCCATCGCCGCGGGTGTCATCTCCGCTTTGGCGCCCCACGACTACGTCTTTACCCACTACCGCGACCACGGGCACGCGCTAGCCAAGGGTATAGACCCGAAGGTGGCCATGGCCGAGCTCTTCGGCAAGGCCACCGGGTCCAGCAAAGGCAAGGGTGGCTCCATGCACCTATTTGACGCGAGCATCGGTCTGATGGGTGGCTACGCCATCGTGGCCGGGCAAATCCCGCTGGCCGTCGGCGCGGCCTTCGGAGAGAAGTACAAGGGCACCGATAACATCGTCGTTTGCTTCCTGGGTGACGGCGCGCTGAACGAAGGGGAGTTTCACGAGGCGCTGAACCTGGCCGCCATCTGGAAGCTGCCCATTGTCTTCTACTGCGAGAACAACTTCTACGGCATGGGTTCGCCGGTGTCCGAGGTGTTCGCCGTCAAGGAGATCTACCGCATCGCGGAGCCCTACGGCATTCCCTCCAAGCAGGTCGACGGCATGGACGTGCTGGCCGTCAGGGACTCCATGCAAGAGGTCTTGGACCACGTGCGCGGGGGAAGCGGCCCCTACTTTGTGGAGGCCTTGGCCTATCGGTTCCGCGGCCACTCGATCGCCGACCCCTCGGAGTACAGGGACAAGGATGAGGAGGCCTACTGGCGGTCCCGAGACCCCATTCCCAGCCTTCGGCAGCGGCTGGTGGCCGACTTCGATGTCGCCGAGAAAGAGCTGGATAAGGTCGACGCGGAGGTGGAAGCGGTGGTTGAAGAGGCGGTCCAGTTCGCCGACGAGAGCCCCTTCCCCGACGAGAGTGAGCTCTATAAGGACATCACCGCCTAGCGGCCCATCATATGGGCCGGAAAGGAAGTCCAAGCATGCCGGAGATTGACTATCGAGAAGCGCTGACCCGGGCCCTGCGTGAGGCCTTGGACAACGACGAGCGGGTGTTCATCATGGGCGAAGACATCGGCGCGTATGGCGGCGCTTACGCCGTTACCAAGGGCTTCTTGGAGGAGTACGGTCCCGGGCGGATTTGGGAGACGCCGATCTCCGAGTCGGTCTTCGTGGGTTGTGGGGCCGGGGCCGCCATGGTGGGCCTCAGGCCAGTGGTGGAGCTGATGACCATCAACTTTGGCCTGCTGGCCATGGACCAGATCGTTAACCACGCCACCAAGGTCCGCTACATGTCCGGAGGCCAGCTCACGGCGCCGGTTATCATCAGGGCGGTTACCGGCGGCGGCGCCGGGCTTGCGGCTACCCACTCCCAGAACCTAGAGCCGATGTTTGCCCATCTGCCCGGCATCCATGTGGTCCTTCCCGCCACGCCGTACGACGCCCTGGGCCTGCTGCGGGAGGCGTTCACCAAGGAGGACCCGGTCCTCTTTTGTGAGCACGCGCTGCTCTACCGGCTCAAGGGGGAGGTGCCCGACGAGTACTACACCGTTCCCTTCGGCCAGGCCGAGATCAAACGCCGTGGTTCTGACGTTACGCTGGTGGCCTACTCCCGCATGGTCCACACGGCCCTGGACGCCGCCCAAGCCCTGGCGGAACGCGGAGTGGAGGCCGAGGTCATCGACCTGCGGACCCTGCGTCCGTTTGACCTGGAGACGGTCGTCCAGTCGGTCCGCAAGACCAACCGAGTGGCCGTCGTCGAAGAGGCGTGGCGCACCGGTGGGTTCGCCGCGGAGATAGCCGCCCAGGTGCAGGAGGCGTGCTTCGACTTTCTGGACGGCCCGGTGGCTAGGATCGCGGGTGAAGACGTGCCCCAGCCGTACGCGATAAACTTGGAACGCCTCGCTATCCCCAACGCGCAGAAGATCGTGGCCACGCTGTCCAAGGTAATTGGCCTGTAAGCGCCGTCACGGCACACATTCCCATGGAGGTCTCCAACATGGCTACCGAGGTGGTAATGCCCCAGATGGGCTACGACATGACGGAAGGCACCGTCGTGAAGTGGGTCCGGCGTGAGGGGGATGAGGTCAAGCGTGGTGACATTATCGCTGAGATCGAGACGGACAAGGCCACCATCGAGATGGAGGCGGAGGCTACTGGCCTGCTCCGGAAGATCGTGGTGGACGAGGGTGTAACGGTGCCCGTAGGCCAAGCTATCGCCTACATCGGCGCCGCTGATGAGGCCATCCCTGAGCCAACAGCGGCTTCAGCGCCCCCCGCCGCGGCGGCCCCGGCGGCCGAGCCCGCTGCGCTAGCCGCTCCGCCCGCTCAGGCCGAGCCGCCGGCGGGACCACCGGCGTCGGGCACCCGTGCTTCGCCCGTCGCCCGGCGTACCGCCGACGAACAGGGCATCGACATCCGTCTGGTCACGGGCACGGGCCCTGGCGGCCGCATCACGAAGGACGACGTGCTGGACTTCGCCAAACAGCAGGCTAAGGCCCCCGCACCTGCCGGTGAGCCTGCCCCGGCCGCGCAGGCGCCAGCGTCCCAGCCAACACCCCAGTTGGAGGGCGGACAACGCATCGAATTGAGCCGTATGGGCCAGGCCATCGCCCGCCGCACTCAGCAGGCGAAGCGCGACATCCCCCACTACTACGTCTCGGTGAGCGTGGACATGACCCGCGCCATGGACTTCCGCCGCGAGCTGAACGAATCGCTGGGCGACGGGGCGCATATCAGCGTCAACGACATCATCATCAAGGCGTGCGCCCTCGCCCTGGGCAAGTTCCCGGCGTTCAACTCCGTGTTCAAGGAGGACCACCTGGAGGTGCCGCCGCACGTGAACGTGGGCATCGCCATCGCCTTGTCCGAGGGGCTCATCGTGCCGGCGGTGATGGAGTGCGAGCGCAAGTCGCTGGTCGAGATCGCCAAGGAGACGAAGAGCTTGGGCGAGCGTGTCCGGGCCGGGCGCTTGCGGCAGGATGAATACACGGGGGGCACCTTCAGCGTGAGCAACCTGGGCATGTACGACGTGGACAGCTTCGCGGCCATCATCGTGGCGCCGCAGAGCGCCGTGCTGGCCGTGGGCACCGTCCGCTCGCAGCCGGTGGTGCGCGACGGCGAAGTCGCGGTACGCCAGATGATGGGGGCCACCGTCTCCGCCGACCACCGCGTGACCAACGGCGCCAACGCAGCCGAGTTCATCGTCGAGATCAAGCGGCTGCTGGAGCACCCCGCGACGCTAACGCTCCCCGACCTGCCCTAAGGGGCATCTCCTTCCTTGCATCCCTGCTCATGGTGAGGAGGGATGCGTCATCCTGCACGGCGCAAAGAATCCCTCAGCTATCGGGCAGCAAGCGACCCTTCGCTTCATTCAGGTTGACATAAAGTGCCGCCCTTCGACAAGCTCAGGACGAGCGGTCTAAAGTTTGCGAAGCCACGGGCCAAATGAGCATGAACTTGTAACGAAGGAGATGATGCTAAATGCCTATTAAAAATATGTGGTCCTTGAACCCAGGTGAGGTCTTAGCTGCGGAGCAGCTTCCCCAAATGGTTCCAAATTGCCAAGTTTATTTCCCCTTACGTGATGTAGGGATCGATTTGCTGGTGGTGCGTGGTGAACGACATTGTGGCCTACAAGTCAAAGCCTCCAGATACTACCGAGGAGTATCCCGGAGTGGAAAAGCGTGGGGTAACAGTTGGCACCAAGTTCGGCAGAACAACTTGATTCCAGAGCCTTCTTCGCAAAAACTGAGCCCTGATTTCTATATATTTCTGACCTTCTACGACCGTAGAGATGAAAAGAAAGGGACCCCCCGCTTCGAAGAACGCTATTTGATAGTGCCAACGGCGGACCTAAGAGGCCGCCTCAAAGGGGAGCACCCTGGGAACGGGGTGCATTCGTTCAATTTTGAATTCCTCGGTGAACGGGTCGTTGATACTCGCAAGAAACCGTACGGTGATTTCACGGAATTTTGGAACAATTGGAAATCAATCGCCACCTACCTAGAGCGCTAGGTGCTGCTAGTAGGTAGCTTTGGGTAGATGACCCTCCCATTTGCTTAGGCCAGGGAGAGAGCCTACGACGAGCAGGCTCTTCCCGCTCATGGTGAGTTGGTCGAACCATGAGCGGGAAGGCGATCGGGCTGACGGTGGTCCTGAGGTTCGTGGCCGGCGGGGATTGGGGGCGGTATAATCCCTGGAGAGCCTATGTTTAATGCGTGTACCACGACCCGGATTGTCTGCCGTCCTGGCTGCCCGCCGGGCCGCCGGACGTTGCTACATCATCGGATCACGTTTGCGACCCTCCCGGAAGCCACTGCCACCGGCTTCAGGCCGTGCCGGGTTTGCCGACCAGACCAAGATCCGCCCGGGCCCTGGGTGTCTAAAGCGCTCCGGACCAATGGCTAGTCCAGGTCCCTATTCGTTCGAGGCCTCGGCGGATGCTCCCGCCGACACCTGCTCCGGCATGCGCTCCAGGGCCTGAAGCCGGGCCCGCGCCCCCGCCCAGATGACGTCGTACTCCGCCGTCACCTCCGGCACCGCCAGTACAGTGGGCTGGGAGTCGTCCCGGTAGTCGGCGCGCAGGGCCAGCTGGCCTAGGAACTGAAGGTCCGTCTCCTCGGCTAGCTGCTCGCCCGCGCCGGAGCCGAACACGTCGCCGGTGAAGTTCTCCACCACGCCGAGGACGTCCACGTTCAGCTTTTTGATCATGTTGATGGAGCGCTTGGCGTCCATGGCGGCCAGGCTCTGGGGTGTGGTGACCACGATGAAGCCGTCCATGCTCAGCACCTGCATGACCGTCAGCGGCGCGTCCGACGTTCCTGGCGGCAGGTCCACCACGAGGAAGTCCAGGTCGCCCCACTCGGTCATCTGCAAGAACTGGTTGATTGCGTTGTGGATCATGGGCCCACGGAAGATGATCGCCTCGTCGTCCCGCTCCTGGAAGAAGGCCATGGAGACCACTTTCACGCCGTGGGCTTCGACGGGCTGAATCTGACCGTCGTGGACCTGGGCGCGCTCCGTGATGCCCATGGCCTTGGAGGCGTTGGGGCAGTCGATGTCCGCGTCCAGGAGCCCGACGGCATATCCCTGCTTGGCCAAGTACGCGGCGAAGTTCACCGCCACGGTGGTCTTGCCGACACCGCCCTTGCCGCTGTACACACCCAGCTTCGTCTTGATGCGGTTAAGCCGCTGACTGATCTGGCGCCGCTGCTCCCACTGGCGTTTTATCCCGTCGAGCCGCGCTTGCTGCTGCTCCTTGTTCATCTGCATGTCAATCACCCTTGTGTTAGACGCCTGTCCCTTCGGCAGGCTCAGGGCAGGCTCTGAGCAGAGTCGAAGGGGTCGTGGGCTTGAGTGCCCTGCCTACAAGCTCCCTAGACCTTTGGTCTCTGGCAGCAAGACGGCCCCGTCGAGTGTCCGGGGCCATCTACTGAGGTCTCATAAGCGCGATGCTTCGCGCCGCTAGTCGATTCCGAGGGTCTTCTTGCCGTCCTCGGTGATGAAATCAGGCGTCCAGGGCGGGTCGAAGACGATCTCCACGTTCACGTCCTGGACCCCCTCGATCTCGGCGATGGCCCACTCCGCTTGCTGGGCGATGTACGGCCCCATGCCGCACCCGGCGGCCGTCAGGGTCATGAGAACGTGGACCTGGTTCTCCTCGCTCACCTGAACTTCGTAGATCAGGCCGAGGTCGACAACGTTCACCGGAATCTCCGGGTCGTAGACGTCCTTCAGCGCTTCTCGGACCTTCTCTTGGGCCACTATCGCCTGGGTCATTTTTCACACTCCATTCGCCGTATCTGCCGTTCGGCGGGGCTAAGAGGATTGTATGGAAGGCCACCACCATTGTCAATCAAATGGGTCAACTATTCAGCGCCAGGCCGGCCATTGGCCTGCGTTTGTCATTCTGAGCCCCCGATGGAGTCGGCGGCGAAGAATCTCTCGGGTGAGAGACCCTTCGCTACCCTCAGGGTGACAGAAAGACGAGGCCCTTCGTCCGTCTGCGTGGACTCAGGGTGAGCGGCCAAGCTCTACCCCCTGTCATGCTGAATCCTTCCGGGGAAGGACGAAGCATCTCTCACCAGCCCTTTCCGAGAGACCCTTCGCTCCGCTCAGGGTGACAGAGTCTTGCCTGGTCAGGGAGATGCTTGTCGAAGCACGCCAAACAGTTTCCATCACTACATTAAGTCTGGTTGGCGATGACGGACTCCATGAGCCGCTGGGCCCCCTGTTGCGTAGGCGCTATGGTGAAGAACAGCGTCTTGCCGTAGTTCTTCACCATGAGGTGGAAGCGGTCCCCCACCTCCCGGTAGCGGACCCCCGTATCGCCGAGGTCCATGTCTTCGAGCCCAAGGCGGCCGGCGAAGTTGCCCAGCATCAGGTTGATGATGAATCCCGGATAGCCGGCGCGGGCCACCGCGATAATTCCCAAGCCGGCCGCTTCGACCTCTTCGGCGGTCAGCCCGGGGGGCAGCGCGTCCATACCATCCGCGTACGCCGCGAACGCCATGGACCTTACCCGGACCAGGCCTAACGCGCTGCCGAGACCCGGAATGCTAGCGTCCCGTTGCGCCAGCAGCGCCTCCATCATGGCCGCGGCGTTCCGCACGAACCCCACCGCCACGGGTGTGGCTGGCGCCTCCCTGGGAAGGAATCGCATGGCCTCGTAGATGTCCGGGTAGCGTTCCTGGAGCGACACCCGGTCGTTTGCGGTCCAGGCCTGGCGGAGCTGTCCGGACCATTCGCTGGGCCCTACGGTCAGGGTGGTCCGGGGTCCGGCTACGTCCACCGCACGCACGGACTCGCCACCCTCGCCACCTCGGAGCAAATCCCCGGCCTGACCGGCCTCGTGCTCGCCTGTGAAACGCAGCGTTACCCCGTACGCTTCACCCGGCTGATTGACGACGGCCTCCAGCCACTGGAGGTCCGCCGCTGCGTCGCCGTTCCCCTCATCACCGAGGGCGCGATAGGGCAGGCCGACCACCGTTTCGGGGTCCACGTAGAGATAGGCGTTGATGGCTACCGCTGGGATATCCGCGTCGGGGAAGGCGCCTGACAGGTCGGGGTCGCCTGACTTGGCGCTGGCGGTGCATCCGGCCACCGCGATCGCGGCTACCCCAAAGAAAAGCAGGAGAAGGACAAGCCAGGCCCGGAGTGGGATGGATGGCATGCGCCGTAGCAAACGGGGGCGGGATGGCGGGCTAGGGGCCTGGCGCACGGGCCTTCTCTCCGTGAGAGCCCCGCTCTACGACCTCTTGGGATACCAGGAGCTTTCTAAGGTCGACCATCTCGTCGCGGAGCATGGCCGCCTTCTCGAACTCCAGCCGTTTGGCTGCGTCCTTCATCTCCGACTCCAGCCCCTTCACGGCGCGGGCCAGGTCGTCCTTAGACAGGTCGCGCCGCGTCTCATACGTGGGACGAGACTCCGCGACTTGGCGGATGCGCTCCGTGATGTCCCGTACCGCCTTATGGATGCCTTCGGGAGTGATGTTGTGCTCGCGGTTGAACGCATCCTGGATGTCGCGCCTGCGATAGGTCTCGTCGATGGCCTTACGCATGGAGTCGGTAGTCCAGTCGGCGTACATGATGACATGGCCGTTCACGTGCCGCGCCGCCCGGCCGATCGTCTGGATGAGGGAGGATGAGGAGCGCAGATAGCCTTCCTTGTCGGCGTCCAGGATGGTCACCAGGCTCACCTCAGGCAGGTCCAGCCCCTCGCGCAGCAGGTTGATGCCCACCACCACGTCGTAGACGCCCAGTCGAAGGTCGCGCAGGATCTCTATGCGCTCCAGGGTGTCGATCTCCGAGTGCAGGTAGTGCACCCGCACGTTCATCTCCTGCATGTAGTCGGCCAGCTCTTCGGCCATGCGCTTGGTCAGCGTCGTCACCAGGCACCGCTCGCCCGCTTCCACCCGGCGGCGGACCTGCTCGAGAAGGTCGTCGATCTGGCCTTTGGTGGGCTTTAGCTCGATGGTGGGGTCCAGCAGGCCGGTGGGACGGATAACCTGCTCCACCACCTTCGAGCCGTGCTCCAGCTCGTAAGGGCCAGGGGTCGCCGACACGAAGACGGTCTGATTGATGCGCTGCTCCACCTCGTCGAAGCTCAACGGCCGGTTGTCCATGGCCGAGGGCAAACGGAAGCCGAAGTCCACCAACGTCTGCTTGCGGGAGCGGTCGCCGTGGTACATACCGCGGACCTGCGGGAGGGTCATGTGCGACTCGTCCACCAGGAACAGGAAATCGTCCGGGAAGTAGTCCAGCAGGGTCCAGGGGGCGCTGCCCCGAGGGCGGCGGCCCAAGGGTTGGGAGTAGTTCTCCACCCCGGCGCAGTAGCCCGTCTCCTGCAGCATCTCCATGTCGTACTTTGTGCGGTGCTCCAGGCGCTGGGCCTCCAGCAGCTTGCCCTGGGAGCGGAACCACGCCAGCCGCTCCTGGAGTTCCTGCTCCACGTCCACCACCGCTGCTTCCAGCTTCTCCCGCGACGTAACGAAGTGCTTGGCGGGGTAGATGTCGACCCGGTCCCGGTTGGCCAGGAGCTCGCCGGTGAGGGGGTCCAGCTCCACGATGCGCTCCACCTCGTCGCTAAAGAACTCGATGCGAATGGCCACGTCCTCGTAGGCGGGCAGAATCTCCAGCGTGTCGCCCCGGATGCGGAACCGCGCGCGGGCCAGGTCGAAGTCGTTCCGCTCGTACTGCATCTCGATGAGCCGGCGCACCAGGCGGTTGCGGTTCTTGCGCTCGCCGCGGCGCACCGTTTCCACGAAGCCGTAGTACTCTTCGGGCGAGCCTAGGCCGTAGATGCACGAGACCGACGCCACGATGAGGACGTCGCGGCGGGTCATCAGGGCCCGTGTTGCCGCGTGCCGTAGCTTGTCTATCTCTTCGTTGACGTCGGAGTCTTTCTCGATGTAGGTGTCCGTGCTGGGCACGTACGCCTCGGGCTGGTAGTAGTCGTAGTAGGAGACGAAGTACTCCACCGCGTTGTTGGGAAAGAAATCCCTGAACTCGGTGGCGAGCTGGGCCGCCAGGGTCTTGTTGTGGGCGATGACCAGCGTGGGCCGCTGCACAATCTCCACGAGCTTGGCCATGGTGTATGTCTTGCCGCTGCCGGTAACGCCCAGCAGCGTCTGGTATCGCAGGCCGTCCTTCACGCCTTGGGCCAGCGCTTCGATGGCCGTGGGCTGGTCGCCACGCGGTTGGTAGTCCGAGACGACCTTGAAGGGGAGGCTTTGTTCCGGTGCCAACGTGCTTGTCACTTCGACTCCGTCACCATCCGCCGCAGCATGGCCTTGATCTGGGGTGTTACCTCCAGGGCCTCGCCGAACTCCTCCAGCGCTTCGCCGTCTAGAATCATGGGCCCGCGGCCGAAGCGCGGGCCGTGATAGTAGCAGAACCGCAGCCCTTGGGAGCCGTCGTCGTATTGGAGCAGCTGGATGGTCGGCTCCCAGTGGGGACGGACCACGCTCACCTCCTCGACGATCTAACCGCTTCCCCACGGCAGGTTAAAGAGCCGTGGCAGCGCTCGCATCGGCTGGTACTGCTCCTGCAACTGGACCTGCTCCTCCACGTCAGACTGCCCCCTTCGGTGGATGGCCTCTGGTGCTGGGCACGAGGCGTTCCGTCTATGGTAAGGCACCGCCAAAGGGGTGTACAGCCTGGCCCTCTGTCATTCCGAGTCCTTCCTGGGAAGGACGAGGGATCTCGTAGCGCTTGGCCCCGGCGGACGATAGGCCGGGTTGATTTATCCCACCCGGCCCGCCCCGGAGCGCCACTCCGCTAGGCGAAGCGTCCCGGCGTGGGCTTAGCCACGTTACGTGAGGTTCCGGGACCGGGACACCGCGTATGGGTGCAGGGGAAACCCTGCTCAGCTTGCTTTGCTGGAGGGCTGGCGCTCCTTCAGGTTGCGCTCCAGCCGCCGGCGGGTGAGGAGCACGTAGTGGCCGCAGGTGAGGCACCGGATGCCGATGTCGGCGCCAATGCGCTCCACGCGCCACTGGTAGCCGCCGCACGGGTGTTGCTTGCGCAGCGTCAGGGTGTCGCCCAGAGCGAAGGGGACTACCATGGATAGCCCATGGCCTCCAGCGTGGCGTTGATCTGGCCGCGGAGCGCTTCAGCGGTCCGCCGCGCCGCCTCGGGGTAGTCCGTTCCTTGCGATGCGTAGATGACCTGGCGCGAGGAGCTGATGATGACGCGCCTGCCATTGCCGTCCACTCCGCTGCGCACCGACGCCTCCAGCGCACCTTCCTGCGAGCCGATACCTGGCACCAGGATTGCCATCTCCGGACAGATGGCCCGCAGCTCGCCCAGCTCCTGGGGGTAGGTTGCGCCGGCTATCAGCCCCACGTTGCCCTTCGTGTTCCATCGCAGAGCCTGGTGGGCCACGTACTGGTACAAGGGCATTGCACCGCCGTCGGCCGGGACCTGGAGGTCCTGGAAGTCGGCTCCCCCTGGGTTGGAGGTCCGGGTCAGGACGAGCACGCCTCTGTCCTCGTAGGCCAAGAACGGCTCCAACGAGTCGCCGCCCATGTACGGGTTCACGGTGACGGCGTCGACACCCCACACTTCGAATACGGCCTTCGCGTAGGCCTGGGCCGAGCTAGCGATGTCGCCCCGCTTGGCGTCCAGGATCACCGGGATGTCGCTGGGCATGGCCGCCAGCGTCTGCTCCAAGGCCTTGAGCCCAGGCAGGCCTTGAGCCTCGTAAAAGGCCATCTGAGGCTTGAAGGCGCATACCAGGTCCTGGGTGGCCTCGATAATGGCGCGGTTGAACTCCGCGATGTCGCTGACCGGCATCTGCGGCGGCCACGGGTCGAGCCCCACGCACAGCAGGCTGCGGTTACGCCGCGCCGTGGCGTCCAGCTTTGCAAGGAATCGGTTCATGGCGTTATCCACGCGGGGGAACCTCTTTCGCGAAAGAGGTTCCCCCAGGCCCCTTCCAGAAAACCAGGGTTTGTCGAGCCATGGGGATACCTCAAGTGGGTCCAGGGCGAGCCCTGGTTGCAAGGAGGGGTTCCCGTGCTGCAAAGTGTATTCGGCCTGCCTGGGGTCTACAAGCTATGGGGAGGTGACCTGGAGTGCGATTGCCGAAAGACCTGGTGGCCGGCACGTTCGTGGTGCGGCGCAATCGGTTCGCGGCCGACGTGTTGGTGGGCGGACGCGAGGCGGTGGCTCACGTGCCCAACTCCGGCCGTATGGCCGAGCTGCTGGTGCCGGGCGCTCCGCTGCGCTTGAATCCGGCGCCGCCGGACTCGGACCGTCGTACCCGGTTCGACCTGGCGCTGGTGCGGTACGAGGGTCATTGGGTCGGCGTCGACTCGCGGCTGCCGCCGGCGCTGGTGGTGGAGGCGTGGCGACAGGGCCTGCTGCCCGCGCTGGACGCTTACAGTGGGGTCCGCCGGGAAGTGCGGTCGGGCGACAGCCGCTTGGACCTACGTTTTGAGGGGCCTGGGGTCTGGGGGCGTGGTGAACGGCCCCCAGGAGTTAAAGGAATCTGCTACGTGGAGGCCAAGTCGGTGAACCTGGTGGTGGACGGCGTGGCGTTGTTCCCCGACGCTCCTACGACGCGCGGCGTTCGGCACCTACGCGAGCTGGAGCGAGTCGTGGCGGACGGGTACCGGGCCGCCGTGGTCTTCGTCGTCCAGCGCGGCGATGCGCGGTCGCTGGCGCCCCATGAGGAGGCGGACCCCATCTTCGCTCAGGCGCTGCACCAAGCGGCCGACGGCGGTGTGGAGCTCTGCGCCATCGCCTGCGAGGTCGGTAGCGAGGCCATCACGCCTCGCCGGCTGGTGCCGGTGCACCTGGACCAGCCAGCCCTGGCCACCCAAGGGCGCGTATGAGCGACAACCCACGGCGTACGGACCTCCTGCTGGACGTCTACCGGCGGCTGTACGAGTGCTACGGCCCCCAGGACTGGTGGCCGGGCGATGGCCCTTTCGAGACCATCGTTGGCGCCATCCTGACCCAGAACACGGCGTGGACCAACGCGGACCTGGCGCTGGCCAACCTCAAAGCGGCCGATGCTCTGTCGCCCCAGGCCATGCGGGCCATGCCGGAGCCGGAGCTGGCGCGGCTCATCCGGCCCAGCGGCTACTTCAATACCAAGGCCAGGAAGCTGAAGGCCATGGCCACTTACCTGGCGGGCCACGGCGACGACCCCGCGCGGTGGCGGCGCCGCGACCCCAAGGAGCTGCGGGCCGAGCTGCTGGGTGTCCATGGGGTCGGCCCGGAGACGGCGGACGATATCGTGCTGTACGCGGTAGGCCTGCCGTCCTTCGTTATCGACACCTACACCCGGCGCGTGGTCGCCAGGCTGGGGCTGGCGCCGGACCGCGACACCTACGAGGCGTTCCAAGCGCTGTTCGAGGGGCACCTGCCCGCCGACGCGGCGCTCTTCAACGAGTATCATGCCCTGCTGGACCGCCACGCCACGGAGACGTGCCTGAAAACGTCGCCCCGCTGTACGGGGTGCTGCCTGCTGGAGCTTTGCCCAACGGGGAAGGAAGCGCTAGGGAAGTAAGCGAGGCCTGAAAACCGCCGTTCGTGCTGAGCTTGTCGAAGCACGAACTCAGCCTCAGCGAAACCCGCAGCGCCTGTCATTCCGAGTCCGCGTCAGGCGGGCGAGGAATCTGGTACCAGACTCTTCCCCCGATAAATCGGGGTCAGAGTGACAGAAGGGAGCCCCTTGTCACGCTGAGGGCCCATGATGGGCCAACGCATCTATCGCTCTGAGCGCCGGCCCTTGTTCCACCGGGCGAGACGGAGTGTGGCAGCCGTCCCCCCCTACCGCTGGGGCTCGAACTTCGGCTCCACCGGCTTGAGGACGCCGATGTACGGCAGGTTGCGGTACAGGCCCTGGTAGTCCAGCCCGTAGCCGACCACGAACTCGTCCGGGATCTCGAAGCCCACGTACTGAAGCGGGACCTCGTTCATGCGCCGGACCCGCTTGTCCAGCAGCGTGCAGATGGCCACGCTGGAGGGCCGCTTGGCCCACAGATGGCGCAGCAGAAACTGAAGCGTCATGCCCGTGTCCACGATGTCCTCCACCAGGATGACGGGCCGTCCCTCCACGCTGATCTCCACATCCTTGGTGACCGAGACCTCTTCGCCGCCGTCGGCACCGTAGTGCGATATCCCCATGAAGTCGATGGCCAGGGGCAGGTCGATGCGACGCATGAGGTCGGCCATGAAGCAGACCACACCGCGCAACACGCCGACGAGCACGATCTCTTGGCCCTGGTACTCCTTAGTAATCTGCTCGCCTAGCTCCTGGACGCGCTGCTGGACCTGCTCGACGGTGAACATGGCGCGCTCGATGCCCTTAACCTCGGCGTCGGCCAAGGGGCCATAGCCGTACTTGGCCAGCAACCGCATGATGTCGCGCCGGTAGAGCAGCTGGATATTGACCTCCGGGTAAAGCTCCCGCAGGTGGCGGAGCTTCCGGTTCTTCTGCGTGACCAGAGTTTGCTTCATGGTCGTTAGCTCAAAGTACTGGTCCTGCGCCGGAAGGTAGAAGTCGGGAGAGAACATCTCCACCACACGATGGCCGTCCCACCGGAGGGGGAAGGAGCGCGGCTCGTAGAGGTACTTGATGTTGTAGAAGTCCAGCAGCTTGGCGAACTCTCGTTCGCTGGGGTGCATGAAGGAGACGTCCTTCGTCTCGTCGGCCTTGCTCGTCCGAGAACGGCGCCTGACAACGGGGCGCTGCTCATCTGGCTCCGGCGGTGGCTCCTCGGCCGGACCCTCGCGTTGGTCGGCGGTTGGCACGGTGGCTGGCGCGGGCGTCTCTGGCTCAGCGCTGGTGCTATCGACGCTGGTGCTATCGACGCTGGTGCTATCGACGCTGGTGCTATCGACGCTGGTGCTATCGACGCTGGTGCTATCGACGCTGGTGCTATCGACGCTGGTGCGCTGGTGCTATCGACGCTGGTGCTATCGACCTCGCTTGGGGATTCGCTGGAAGCCTCGCTTGGCGCCGCACCTCTGCGGCCACGCCGGCGTCGGCGACGATGGGTGGGGGGTGGAGCAACTTCCCCTTCGGGTTGGGGTGCCGCAAGCGTGGGGGCTGCGTCCTCCTGCGCAGGCGGCACGGCATCGGCTACAGGCGGCACGATGTCGGCGCTAGCCTCGGTAACGGCCTCGGCTTCAGCCTCGGAGCGTTTCGCGGCCGGCCTGCGGCGGCGGCGGCGGGGGTGGTGGGTTGAGCAGCTTCCCCTTCGGGTTGGGGCGCCGCAAGCGTGGGGGCTACGTCCTCCTGCGCAGGCGGCACGGCATCGGCTACAGGCGGCACGATGTCGGCGCTAGCCTCGGTGACGGCCTCGGTTTCAGCCTCGGAGCGTTTCGCGGCCGGCCTGCGCCGGCGTCGGCGGCGGATGGTGGGTTGAGCAGCTTCCCCTTCGGGTTGGAGCGCTGCAAGCGTGGGGGTTACATCCTCCTGAGCAGGCGGCACGATGTCGGCGCTAGCCTTGGTGACGGCCTCGGCTTCAGCCTCGGAGCGTTTCGCGGCCGGCCTGCGCCGGCGGCGGCGGGTGGTGGGTGACCTCTCGGTCGAGGATAGAGGCTCCCCTTCGGCCGTCGCGGGGGCTGCTGGAGGCGCATCGGCCTTGAGTGGTGAGGCCTCAGCGGTGACGTTCGTGGACTGGGTATCGGGCTGAGCGGCTTGGGCCGGTCGCCGCCTTCGTCGCCGGGTCCTCGAAGGAGGAGCTCCGGTGCTGCCCGATGCACCGTTGGTGGACGGCTCGGATAGCGGCTCTTGGGGTTGTGTCGGCCTTGGGGTCGTCGGCTCGTCAAGGGGAGGATTTGTCAACTAATTCTTCTTCTTCCGCATGGTGCTGGTCTAAAACTGGGCTGTTGCCCCATGCTCTCAGTGTACCGCGCTTACGCCGTGCCGTCCACGTACGCCTCGCAGCTTTGTACCGTATATTCCACGCCGCCGGACACCAACGTCTCCACGGCCACGCGCGCGGTATCCATTGATGTATAGCAGGGCATCAGGCGCTCCGTGGCGGCCTGGCGTATCTCGAACCCGTCGCGCAAGGCGGTAGCGGTCTCGGCCACCGTGTTTACCACGCCATCAACCGTACCATCCAGCACCACTGTGATGGCGTTGGGCGGTGGCTCACCCGCCTTGTTGACGGTGGTGGCCGGAATGCCCAGGCCGCGGATGAGCGACGCGGTGCCCTCCGTGGCCCAGAGCCGGTAGCCTGCCTGGTGCAGCAGCTTCAGCCAGGGTGCCGCTTCGGGCTTGTCGCGGTCGGCGATGGTCACCAGCAGCGCGCCTTGGCGTGGCAGCATCAGGCTGGCCGCCAGTAGCGCCTTGGCCATGGCAGGCCTGAACTCCGTGTCGATGCCCATCACCTCGCCCGTGGACTTCATCTCCGGCCCCAGGTAGTTGTCCACTCCGGCAAGCTTGGACATGGAGAAGACGGGCGCTTTAACGCCCACCAACGGGCGCCTTGGTTGCAGGCCCGGGTTGCGCCCTTGCGCCCGGATGCTTTCCCCCAGCATGACGTTGGTGGCCAGCTTTACCATGGGCACACCCGTGACCTTTGAAATGAAGGGGATGGTCCGGCTGGAGCGGGGGTTCACCTCGATCACGTAAATGCTGGAGCCCGTGGCCTTGGTGCGGTCGAAGGTGGCGGGGTCCCGGTATAGCTCACCCCCCATGATGACGAACTGGATGTTCATGAGCCCTCTGATGCCCAGGGCTTGCCCGATACGAGTGGTGTACTGGACCAGCGTCTCCACCTCGACCTCGCTCAGGGTCAGGGCTGGGTAGATGGCCATGGAGTCGCCCGAATGGACACCCGCCCGCTCCACGTGCTCCATGATGCCGGGTATGAGCACGTCCTCGCCGTCACAGACGGCGTCTACCTCCACCTCGCGCCCCTTCATGTACTTGTCCACGAGGATGGGGTGGCCCTGGCCTACCTCCGCGGCCTGAGCAAGGTAGCTCACCAGCTGCGTGGCGTTGTCCACGATCTCCATGGCCCGGCCACCCAGCACGTAGCTGGGGCGAACGAGAAGCGGGAACTCCAGCACCTTGGCAACGCTGAGGCCCTCCTCCAGCGTCGTGACGGTAGCGCCGGGTGGCTGCGGAATGGCAATTCGCTCCATCAGGTTGTTGAACCGCTCCCGGTCCGAGGCGGTATCGATGGCATTCGCCGTGGAGCCCAGGAGGGGCATGCCCACCCGGTCCAGGCTCTGGCTCAGGTTGATAGCCGTCTGCCCGCCGAACTGCACCACCGACGGCGGATACTCCGGCGTGCCGTCGGGGCTGACGATGGCTTCGTTTTCCAGTACGTCCAGCACGCTCTCCTCGTCCAGCGGCTCGAAGTAGAGGCGGTCGCTGGTATCGAAGTCCGTGGAGACCGTCTCCGGGTTCGAGTTGACCATGATGGCCTTGACGCCAGCGCCGCGTAGCGCCCACGCCGCGTGGACGGAGCAGTAGTCGAACTCGATGCCCTGCCCGATGCGGATCGGCCCGCTGCCGATGACCAGCGCCTTGGGCGATGGGAGCGGCGGCGCCTCGTTCTCCTGGTCGTAGGTGCTGTAGAAGTACGGGGTGACGGCCTCGAACTCGGCGGCGCACGTGTCCACCATCTTGTAAACGGGCCGCAGGTCCCACTCCCGACGTAGCTGGCGGACCTGGTCCGGCAGCCGGTCGGCCAAGGTGCCGACCGCGTCGTCAGAGAAACCCAACCGCTTGGCGCGCCAGAGGAGCACGGGGGTGAGCTCCTCCGATAGCAGCCGCTTTTCCATGTGGGCGATGCGGTGCATGGCGGCGATGAACCACGGGTCCACCAAGGTAATGCGGGCCAACGCTTCCATGCCGACGTTTCGGCGCACCGCGGCCATCATGGCCCACAGCCGGAGGTCGGTGGGGTCCAGCGGCAGCCCCTCAACGCCTTTGCCTGCCCACCCCTCGCTCCACTGCGCGTCCTCCCACAGCAGGGAGCGGCCGCTAAGTTCCAGGGAGCGCACCGCCTTTTGTAGCGCCGCCTCGAAGCTGCGGTCGATGGCCATGACCTCGCCCGTGGCCTTCATTTGCGTGCCGATCTGCCGGTTTCCGGTGGCGAACTTATCGAAGGGCCAGCGAGGTATCTTGACCACGCAGTAGTCCAGGGCTGGCTCGAAGGCGGCCATGGTCTTCTGCGTCACCGCGTTCGGGATCTCGTCCAGCCGTTTGCCCACGGCGATCTTGGCGGCCACCCGGGCGATGGGGTAACCCGTGGCCTTGGAGGCCAGCGCCGACGACCGGCTCACCCGGGGGTTCACCTCGATAACGTAGTACCGCATCGGCTCCGGCACGCCGCCGGGCAGCGTTTCGCCTACGACCGGGTGCGGCGCCAGGGCGAACTGAATATTGCAGCCGCCTTCGATCCCCAGGGCACGGATGATGCGGAGGCTGGCGGACCGGAGCATCTGGTACTCCTTGTCCGACAGCGTCTGGCTGGGCGCGACGACGATGCTATCGCCCGTGTGCACCCCCATGGCGTCCAGGTTCTCCATGTTGCAGACGGTGATGCAGGTGTCGGCGCCGTCGCGCATCACCTCGTACTCGATCTCCTTCCAGCCCACGACCGACTTCTCCAGCAGTACCTGGTGAATGGGGCTGGCCGCCAAGCCGTTTCCCACGATAGACGTTAGCTCCTCCTCGGTAGCGGCAACGCCTCCGCCCGTGCCGCCCAGCGTGTATGCGGGACGGACCACCAGGGGCAGGCCCAGCCGTTGGGCCACGTCCAGCGCCCCCTCCACCGACTCGACGGCCTCGCTGGGTGGCGACGGCTCGCCGATCTCCTCCAGCAGCGACCGGAACAGACCCCGGTCCTCCGCCTTCTTGATGGTCTCCAGGGGGGTGCCCAGAAGACGCACGTCGTATTTGTCCAGGATGCCTGCGTCGGCCAGCTCCACGGCCAGGTTCAGCCCCGTCTGACCGCCCAGCGTGGGGAGCAGGCCGTCCGGCCGCTCCGCCGCGATGACGCGCTCCAGCACGTCCACCGTCAGCGGCTCGATGTAGACCGCGTCGGCGATCTCCTTGTCGGTCATGATGGTGGCGGGGTTGGAGTTGACCAGCACCGTGGCCACGCCCTCTTCGCGCAGCGCCTTGCACGCCTGCGTGCCGGCGTAGTCGAACTCCGCCGCCTGGCCGATGACGATGGGCCCGCTACCGATAACGAGGACTTTTTGAGGTTTGGGGTATCGAGACATACTCAGGTGATCTCTTTTTGCCGTAGGTGATGGATGACTTTAAGCAACATCGCATCAACATTTGATGATGAGAACGATTCCCAAGTGACTGCACCGCTTATGTTGCTCGGCAAATCGACGCCCTGTTCGAGCAGGATTAGGAACTTATCGTTGAGCTTTAGACGAATTCGTTCTATTTCGTCGATTACATTAGCTCGAGGCAGGAGCTTGCCGTCCTGGGTACTGGCTCCGGAGGTCTCCACTAGAACAATCGCAAAGTCGACTTCCCCAAGAGCTAGATTTATTTTTGTATCAGGCCCGGTACCTGTATCTGGAATGTCTTCAACTACCACTGGCTCGCAGTCCGCCTTTTTCCATAGAAATAGCTCTAACGCTTTTCTTGTTGTAGTTTCGCCACCATGGGCAATAAACACTTTCGGTCTAGAATGGGCCAGTTTGTGAAGTTTGACAATTTCCGTGGAAAAATCTGATTGGAGCCTTCCTATGGCCTCGTTTACCATATCGATAAGCGCATCAAGACACGTCCTAGCGTATGGAGAGTCTCTCTGATACCTCCGCAAGCCCTCTTCCCAGATTCCTATTTGCTGCCCAAACTGAGCTATGGTCCGGTGCCCAACCAGTGTCTCAACTATTGGCCGTAAAGCACCAGCTTCTCTAACGACCTCCTGTCTCACCTCCTCGGCTTCTTCGAGATCCCTATCTTCGAAGAGGCATATGCGGTACTGACGCAATTGCTCGTAAAAGTTCTCAAGCCTCGCGATGAGGAACGATCTGTCAAGATTAGCCATGTTCATCCCACCTACCCCACCATCTCTAGGAACTGGTCGAAGACGTACACGTTGTCCAAGGGGCCGGGCGATGCCTCCGAGTGGTACTGAATGGTGATGACCGGCGCCTCCCGGTGCCGCAGGCCCTCCACGGTGCCGTCATTCAGGTTGCGGTGCGTCACCACCAGCGCCGATGGCAGGCTCTCCTCGTCCACCGCGAACCCGTGGTTCTGGGCGGTGATGTAGACGCGGCCCGTCTCCAGGTCTTGCACCGGATGGTTGCCGCCGCGGTGCCCGAACTTCAGCTTGTAGGTCTCGGCGCCTACCGCCCTGGCGATGACCTGGTGCCCCAAGCAGATACCGAGGAGTGGCACGCGCCCGATTAATGCCTTGGCCGTCTCGACGGTGGCCGTGTTGTGCACGGGGTCGCCGGGGCCCGGTGAGAAGACGACGCCCTTGGGCCGTAGCGCCAGCACCTCGTCCACGCTAGCGGTGGCGGGAACCACCTCCACCAGGCAGCCGCGCGCGGCCAGCATGCGCAGGATGTTGTATTTGACTCCGCAGTCCACCACGGCGATGCGAGGAGCGTCGGATCTCTTCGCCTCGGCCCCTTGCTCCCAGCGGTACGCCTGCTGCGTGGTCACGCGCTGGACGAAGTCCACGGTGTCGTAGGCCGGCAACGCCCGCAGCCGTGCCAGCGCCTGCTCCGGCGTCTCCGCGGTGGCAATGGTGCCCATCATGACGCCGTGGGAGCGTATGCGGCGGGTGATGGCCCGGGTGTCCACGCCGCTGATGCCGGCCACGCCGTGACGCGCCAAGAAGTCGTGCAGACGGCCGGTGGCGTCGTAGTGGCTGGGCGCATCGCACTCCTCGCGCACCACGAAGCCAGCGACCTGCACCTTTGCCGACTCCACGTCCTCGGCGTTCGTGCCGTAGTTGCCGATGATCGGGTAGGTGGGCATCACGATCTGCCCGGCGTAGGAGGGGTCGGTCAGGATCTCCTGGTAACCGGTCATGCTGGTGTTGAAGACCACTTCTCCAGAGGCCACGGTCTCGGCGCCGATGGCCTGGCCGTGGAACACCGAGCCGTCCTGGAGGACTAGATGGGCGTCGGGCACGTAGGCTTAGCTCCTCCCCGTCCTGGCTGTCTCCGCGTTCATGCCGTCGTACGCCACCTGCCCCCCAGCGATGGTCAGCACCACGCGGCCTTTGAGCGTTACCCCGTCCAGGGGCGTGTTGACGCCCTTGGAGGCGAACTTGCCGGTATCCACGGTCCACTCCATTTCGGGGTCCAGCAGCACCAGGTCGGCGGGCGTGCCTGGCTTGAGGGTCGCTAGCTCGGAGAACCGAGGGCCCAGCACCGCCACCGCACCCGCCGTCAGCCGGTGGACCAGCGTGGGGAGGTCGAGCGCGCCGGCGTGCACCAAGCGCATCAGCGAGCCGAAGGCCGTCTCCAGGACCGAGATGCCTACCGTCGCCTCCTCGAAGGGCACCGCTTTGTCGGAGAACGTGTGGGGCGCATGATCGGTGGCCACGGCGTCGATAATGCCCTCACGGAGGGCCGTTGCCAGCGCCTCGCTATCTGCCACCGTGCGAAGGGGCGGGCTGACCTTGGCCCGGGTGTCGTAGGCGCGGACGGTCAGCGCACCGTGGGCCCCTCCCTTGTCGTGGGCCCCAACGACCCACTCCTCGCTCAAGACCAGGTGGTGCGGCGTGACCTCCGCCGTGACGCGCGTGCCACGGGCCTTGGCATGGCGTACCAGCTCGGCCCCGCCGGCGGTGCTTACGTGGGCGGCGTGGAAATGGCCCCCCGTCAGCTCCGCCAGCGCGATGTCCCGAGCGATCATGGACTCCTCGGCAGCCGAGGGGTAGCCAGGCAGTCCCAGCCGAGCGCTGACCCAGCCGTCGTGCATGCCGGCGGCGTGGCTGATGCCCCGGTCCTCGCAGTGGTCGATGACCGGCAACCCCAGGTCGCGGGCGTAGGTGAGCGCCATCTGAAGCAGATGGCCATCCGCCACGGGGTTGCCATCGTCGCTGAAGGCGACGGCGCCCGCCCGGGCCAGTTCCTCCATGTCCGCCAGCGCCTTGCCCTCGCGGCCGCGGGTGATGGCGCCGATGGGCAGCACCCTGATGGGGCCGGCCTCTTTGGCCTGGTCCAGAATGAACTTCACCACGGTGGCGTTGTCGATGGCCGGGTCCGTGTTGGGCATGCAGCACAGCGTGGTGAAGCCTCCGCGGGCGGCCGCCGAGGTGCCGGTGGCGATGGTCTCCTTGTCCTCGTGGCCGGGCTCACGCAGGTGCGTGTGCAGGTCAATGAATCCCGGCGCCGCCACCAGGCCACGGGCGTCGATCACCTGAGCGCCGTCTGCCGACAGGGATGGGCCAACCGCCTCGACGACGCCGTCGCGGATCAGGACGTCGGTTACCTGGTCGGTTGCCGCGACCGGGTCGATAGCACGCGCGCCGCGGATGAGGATGGCGTTGGTCATGGGACCTGCTCCTTCTGGTTCGGTCCGGTGAGTAGCAGATAGAGCAGCGCCATCCGTACGGCCACACCGTTGGTGACCTGCTCTTCCACCTGCGACGAGGCGCCGTGGGCCAGCGCACTGCTGATCTCGACGCCCTCGTTCATTGGGCCGGGGTGCATGAGCAGCGCACCGGGCTTGGCGCGACGGAACCGGTCTTCGGTCACGGTCCAGCGGCGGGTGTACTCGCGCAGGCTGGGCAGCATGCCGCCCTCCTGGCGCTCTTTCTGCAACCGCAGGGCCATGACCACGTCGGCATCCTCAATGGCGGCGTCCAGGTTGGTCTCGACCGCCACCTGGGCGAGGGGATACGCTTCGGGAGGCGCGCTACCACTGCCCCGCAGCACGTCGGACGGCATCAGGGTAGGGGGGCCTGAGAGGGTCACGTTGGCGCCCGAGGTGGCGAGGCCCCAGATGTCGGAGCGGGCCACCCGGCTGTGCAGGACGTCGCCCACGATGACTACCTTGGTCCCGCTCAGCGACCCGAGATGCCGCCGCATGGTGAACAGGTCGAGCAGCGCCTGCGTGGGATGGGCGTGCCGGCCGTCGCCGGCGTTGATAACGCCCGTTTTGTCCAGGTGTCTGGCCATGAAGTACGGCGCACCGGCGTGGGGATGACGGACGATGAGGAGGTCGGCGTGCATGGCCTGGAGCGTCAGGGTCGTGTTCAGGAGCGACTCGCCCTTCTCGGCGCTGCTGCCGGAGGCCGAGATGCTGATGACGTCGGCGCTGAGCATTTTGCCCGCCTGCTCGAAGGAGACGCGGGTGCGGGTGCTGGCCTCGTAGAAGAGGGTGAATATCACCTTGCCGCGCAGCGATGGCACCTTCTTGATGTCGCGTCCCAGCACTTCGTGCATGCCCTCCGCTGCGTTCAGGATGGCGTCGAGCTCCGCGGGAGCAAAGTCGTCCAGGTCCAGCACGTGGCGGCGGTGGCCCCACGCGGTCTGAACGGATTCGGCGGCTGTCCGCTGCGGCGTCTGAAGGCTCATACCATCACCCTCCTTTCGTGGACGACGAGGACGACCTGGTCTTCGAAATCCACCTCCGTTACCCGCACCTGGACCTCTTCGTTGAGCGAGGTAGGCACGTTTTTACCCACGTAATCGGGGCGGATGGGCAGCTCCCGATGGCCGCGGTCCACCAGCACCGCCAGTTGGACCTGGTTGGGACGGCCCAGGTCGGTAAGGGCATCCATGGCCGCCCGGACGCTGCGGCCGGTGAACAGCACGTCGTCCACCAGGACCACGTCCTTGCCGTTGATGCCCACGGGGAAGGTCGTGGGCCGTACCAGAGGCTGCGGACGGCTGGTCAGGTCGTCGCGGTACAGGTTGATGTCCAGCGATCCCACGGGCACGTCCACGCCCTCAATACCGGCGATGGCCGTCGCCAGACGGCGGGCCAGCGGCACGCCGCGGGTCTGGAGGCCAGCCAGGACGATGTCGGCGGCGCCGTGGTTGCGCTCCACCACCTCGTGGGCGATGCGGGTCAGCGCGCGGCGCATGTCGTCGGCGGTAAGCAGAACGGTCTCGCTAGGCATCAAAAACCTCTTGCCGGGGCTGGCAAGAGGCGCTGCGTTGGCTCTGGTCGACCGCCCGCGGCTAGCGGACGCCGGTGCTACGCGCTCCGTTCCTTGCCAGCCTCACGGGACTGGATTAAAGGTCCGGGCCGATCCTATGCGGTTGTTGAGGGGCAATTATAGGGGAGGGTGGGGCAGAGGAGCAAGAGGGGAGGATGGCAAGAGAGAGCAGAAGGGAAACCCCTTTGCAAAGGGGCTCCCTTTAGACCCTTTCCAGAAACTCAGGGTTCTTGGGGAGGGTCTGGGGACCCCTTCTTGCAAGAAGGGGTCCCCATCTCCCTACGACCTGACCCGCCGCCGGCGGTGCGTGAGGTAGTCGACGATGACGTACTCGCCGAGCTGGCCGGGGGTGGTGTAGAGCGCGCGGCCCTTGCTGATGCGCGTGAGCTGGTCCACGAAGTCCAGCAGGTAGTGGCTCGTCTCCAGCATGAAGGTGTTGATGACGATCCCCTCCTGGGTGCACCGCTTGACCTCCTTCAGCGTCTCCTGGATGGTCCGGGCGCTGGGCGGATAGCTGAAGAAGGGGTGGCCGTTCTCGATGTGGGCCGTGGGTTCGCCGTCGGTGATCATGATGATCTGCTTGGTCACGTCCTTGTAGCGCGACAGCAGCCGCCGCGACTCCAGGAAGGCGTGCTGCATGTTGGTGCCCGAGACCCAGGCGTTCCACGATACTTCCGGCAGCTCGTCGCCCTTGATGGGCACGGCCAGGTCCGAAAAACCAAGGATAAAGAAGCGGTCGCGGGGGAACTTGCTCTGGACCAACGCGTGCAGCGCCAGCGCTACTTTCTTGGCAGCGAAGAAGCTCCCGAACAGGCCCATGGACCGGCTCTGGTCCAGCAGCAGCACCGTGGCCGCCTCGGTCACGTGTTCGGTGCGCCTGACCTCGAAGTCTTCCACCTTGAGCCGCACCGGCGTGCCGGCCCCGTTGCGGACCACCGCGTTCATCACCGTCTTCTGCAGGTCTATCTCGAAGGGGTCGCCGAACTCGTAGGGCTTAGTATCGTCGGTGTGCTCGCCGCCGGCGCCGCGAGCGTGCAGCTCATGGTCGCCGTAGCGTCCCTTCTTGAGGTCGGAGAACAGGTCCCGCAGCGCCTTCATGGCGATCTTGCGGATGCCTTGGGGGGTTAGCTCCAGCTCGCTGCCCTTGCGACGGAGGTAGCCCGCCTCTTCGAGCTGCTTGGCAATCTGCCGCAGCCGCTCCAAGTCCTGGCGGGCGTCCTTGCCCAGCAGCCGCTCCAGCTCCTCCGCGTTGATGCCATCGATGTCGCCCCGTCGCATGACCTCCTGGAGCTGGCGCTCCAGCTCGTCCATGGACTGGAGCTCGCCCATTACGTCCATGGCCTGGTCTAGGGTCAGGTCCTCCTGGCCGAGGAACGGGTACTCCTCGCGCCACTGGTCCCACGGCATGAGCTGGCCCAGGTTCATGGCCATCTCCGCCAGCTCGTCGGCGGTCTCGTCGTCTATGGCGGCGTCCATCGCCTCGAACAGCTCGCGGCGCTGCTCCGGCGACATGCTGTCCAGCAGCGACTGCATCTGGCCCATCTGCTGGGCCATCATCTCCATCAGCTCGTCGAAGCTCCGGGGTGGGTTGGAGCCGAACATCTGCCCCCAGCGGTCCATGAACCCCTCGAATTCAGGCTCCAGGCCCGAGAGCTTGTCCCGCATCATGTCGTTCATGTCCCGCAGCATCTCGCGCAGGGCCGCCATCTCTCCGGGGCCGATCTGCTGGATGCGCTCCTTCATATCGCTGGCCACGTTCTGCATCATCTGTTGGCGCAGCAGGTCCATCAGCTCCTGAAACTGGCGCTGGGCCTCTGGGTCGATGAAGTCGTACTCCTGAAGCTCTCGGATGGCCCCGCCCAAGCCCGGCGGCAGCTCGTCCAGCTTCTCCCGGTTCCGGTCGGCGCGCTGTTGCAGCAGGTCCATCATCTGCTGGAGGTGTTCTCGATCCTCCTCGGGGGCTTGGCCGAGCTGCTCCTGGGCATCCTTAAGACGGCGGTCAATACCCTGGCGCTCCGTCTTGACGACCTCGTCCAGCCGCTTCTTCAGATCGTCCACCACCGAGTCCATGTTGTACCGCTCCAGCTGACGCTGGCGCTGCTGCTTGAGACGCTCCATCAGATCGCGAAGGCCGGGGGAGCGGTCACCGTTGGGGTTTCGGGAGCCGCGCTGCATGAGCTCGCGCAGGGCGCGATTGATGTCGCCGTGGGCGATGAGGTCGTCGGCCATCTCCTCCATGAGGGTGGCCTCGTCAATGTCGAACGGGTTCTGGGTGCCGTCCCAGTGGGAGTAGCGGTAGTAGGAATTCAGGTCGACCACGTGCCAATCATACACCGCTGACCCCCTCCGAGATAGGCGCGAGACGGTAGTCGTGGGCGACTTGCGGCTTGCTGCCCAAGGCGGTGCTGAAAGCGTCCACGCTCGCCCTTCCCTTCGGCTCCGCTCTCCGATACGCTCCGACAAGTCGGAGCTATCGAGAGTCCGATGAGTCCCAACTGTCGGGACATCATCGGACAGGGTAAACGGCGCGGAGAAGGCCACTCCCCCATCTACACCAGCAACAAGCATGAGCTTGTTCGGTTGCACGACCCCGTCGCGACAACCTCAAACCACTTGCTCAGCAGCAGAGATCTAGGCGTGGCCTCCAGTCCGAAGGCTGGTCAGCACCGATAGAGGTGAACCGAGTGGTCATTCCTCGGCCGACCACTCTATATGCTATCCAGGCATTTGGACGCCGGGTGCAAGTACAAGCCAGCCTTCTGACGAAGACGTCCTAAGAGACTTGACGGCCTGGTATTCAGGCGATTCATAGTATCTCTTGACTGTTTCTTCCGATTCAAACTCGACAACTGCGATCCCGTCATACTGCGGTTGGCCTTCGATCACTTGGTGATCCGGCATTCCTGGTATTCCGGCAAATGCGATGGGCTTCGCGCCAAATTCAGCACTTATGGCTTGAGAGGCTTCCGCATACTTTGCGAAGGTCTCTGGGTCCCGAACTGAGAGGTGAGCTATGAAGTAAACAGGCATGTTTCCTCCTTATAGGGTATTACCGAATAGAGCTATTCCGACGGCCGGAGCATAGCACACAGTCTGCGGTGAACCCCATTAGTTGGACGAGTGTGAGCCACACCTAACAAGCATTAGCTAATTTGGTTGCACGATCCCATCTCACTGCCCGAAAGGCCGGAGACTGGCTCCTCGTCAAGCTCGGCGGTGGAGCGTCAGTGACCGTTCGCTGGGACGAGGTGGGGAAGGACAAGCCTGTGGCTTCGCGTTAGACTACGCCCCATGAACAAGGCACCCTACCTGTCCGCCCTGCTACTCGTTGCGTTCTTACTGGCGGCCTGCGGCTCGCCCGAGCCTACCCAGACTCCCACTCCCACCGCAACGCCTACGGCAATCCTACTTCCACTCCGACAGCGACGCCCTTCCCAACGCTAACGCCCCAGGAAGCCGCCGCCATCGACGACGACATCAACAGCGTCATCGACATAGCCAGGACCAGGATGGCTGCACTGAGGACCGCGCATTACTCCATCGATGCCGAGGGTCAGGGATCCAAGCTGGAGTTTGATGTGCGACTCCCGTATGAGGTACGGGGGGTGATAACGGGGTCTGGCGATCCGGAGGAAGTTGGGCTCCTCATGACCAAGGGCAAGGCATTTACGGGCAATCCGAACGGTTCATGTTGGTCGGAAAGGTCTACCCCGTTTGCCATTGTCGTTATTTTCGGTCTCGACGTCATTTCGCCGGAGGTATCTTCAAAAAGTGTGTAAACAGTCAGGCGGTGTACCCTCTCTCTGAACAACACGGGCTCGAGGCCCAAGAGAGGAGATAGACCGCCCATGAGGAAGGAAAGCACTGAGAGTAGGTCGGAGTCAAGGCCGGAGTGGGAGCAGTTGGAGGATTGGGTGCGAAGCCAGGTCCAGAGGCTGATCCAGGAGTTGCCGGAGGAGGAGGTGACGGCGTTTCTGGGAAGGGCGAAGTCGGCGCTCAGATCCGACTCGGACAATGATACCGGCTATCGGAACGGATACGGCAGAGCCCGGAGGCTTACGCTGAGTTCGGGAACGATACAGCTGAGGCGGCCGCGAGTCCGCGATACCGAGGAGCAGTTCGAGAGCCGGCTGCTGCCGCTGTTCGTCAACAGGACCAGGAAGGTTGCTGAGTTGATCCCCGAGCTGTACCTGCACGGTCTATCCGAAGGCGACTTCGATCTGGCTTTGCGGGGGCTGCTGGGAGAGGACGCACCGGTATCGGCGAGCACGGTGGCCCGGTTGAAGTCCAAGTGGAACGATGAGCTTGCCCAATGGCGCAGCCGGCCCCTAGATGACCTGGAAGTGGTCTACATGTGGGTGGATGGAGTCTACGTCAAGGCTGGTCTTGAGAAGGAGAAGGCGGCAGTACTGGTGGTGGTGGCGGCCCTGAGCGACGGGAGCAAGGTGGTGGTGAGCGCTGTTCCCGGATACAGGGAGTCCACAGAGAACTGGTCCGATGTGCTCAGGGACATGAGGCGCCGCGGGCTGGAGTGCCCGAGGCTGGTGGTTGGGGACGGACACCTGGGCATCTGGGGAGCTCTGCGCAACGTCTATCCGCAGGCGGCAGAGCAACGCTACTGGAACCACAAGATCGTAAACGTGCTCGCCAAGCTTCCAAAGCGACAACAGGACCAGGCCAAGCTCATGCTGCGTACTATCCCCTACGCGCCGACTCGGACAGAGGCTGAGCGGCTCAGGACGGTGTTCACCAGGTGGTGCGGCGACCATTCCTACGAGGCGGCCTCAGAGGCCTTGGAGCGGGACTGGGACCGCATGGTCACCTTCTATGACTTCCCAAAGGAGCACTGGGGGCACCTTCGCACGACGAACCCGGTAGAATCACCCTTCGCGGCCCTCAGGCTTCGGACCGATGCCGCCAAGCGCTACAAGAGGGTCGATCGGGCGATAGCGGTGATCTGGAAAATGTTGATGGTCGCCGAACAGCGCTTCAGGCGTCTGAAGGCCCCTGAGTTGATCGAAGACGTCTATCTCGGTGCACAGTATGCGGATGGAATCGCCATTGAATCAACGGCTGAGAAGGTCGCCGCCTGATGTCGTTTACACACCTATTGACGTAACCTCTTTCGCCGATCCTCCAGGCCCAGCTTGACCTGACGGACTCCATCCTAAACGTAGAGCACGTCCCTGACGAAACGGCAGAAGCCTTCTACCACTTTCGCTTCGACATAGACTGGCCCTTGTGGTTCACCCTCTGGATGCAGGGGCTCGATGAGGCAACCGGCGAGGAGACAGCGAACGCGATGTATCCTCCGGAGAGCCGCGAGGCCATGTTGAGCGGCGGAACCCAAGGGACCGCTTACAAAGGCGAGGTCTGGATCGACAAGGAAACCCTCCGCGTCCACCGTTTCCTTTGGGAGCAAGTCTCCACATTGACAGGACTCGCCCAGTACACTTGGGACGTAACGGTGTCGCGCTTCGACCAAGCGGTCCCCGAGGTGCCAGACCTCGAGGCCATCGCCAGTGTGGGCCCATGCACGGAAGACGGCCGACCAGGGTCTACAACGACGCCTACTCCTACGCCAACGGCCACCCCGACAACCGCTCCAGAGGCCAAAACCGCGGCCACACCCACGCCGACAACCGCTCCAGAGGACATAACCGCGGCCACGCCAATGCCGACGGTCGAGCCGCCGTGCTTGATCGGTCAAGGGGCGCTTTCAGATGTCGGCGTTGATCAGAGTAATGAGGCTCCCTGGGATGGAGCGTCGACCAACATTGCCCCGGAGAACGGTGTGGGACAGTCCTTCGTGCCGGTGAAATCTCCGCTCATATCCGTGGACGTTGAGATAACTAGCAGTAACGGCCATCTAGGCGGGGACACCATAACCATGAAGATTATCGGCGAGGACGAGGCGATCCTTGCTTCAAGCTCGATACATGTTTGCTTGAGCTTCCAAGGCTGGATTCGATTTTTTATGTCTCAGCGAGGAGTAACGGTTGACCCGGGCATAACCCTCGTAATTCGGCTTGAGGATACCGGCAAGGGGGGGTTCGGCTGGAAGTACGGGGGCGATACCTATCCGTCCGACTCAAGGGTTTTCTTCGGATCACCCCAAGATGGTGACTTTTTCTTTCGGACCTACTGATCTGGAGCTTGAAGGAGGGCAGACCCGCCAAAGTGTGAAGTAGTTCGCCATACGCATTTCCAGGGGGGACAAATAACGGAAATTGTGTTTCAGCGAACACGAATCCTGGTTCGCCAGGCCACTACCTGCTGCCGCGACCGGGTAGCCCAACGTTCCCTCCAAGCCCTACCAACCATCCAATCAGCGGTCCCATAGGTACTTAAGCCGAGCTGTATACTGAGGGACGCGAGTACAGGACGCAGGAAAGCGGTCCGCACTCCGGAGACTGCTTCCCTGGAAGGAGGGGTATGAAGACGCAGGGCTTAAATCACATTCAGATCGGCGTATCGGACATGGACAGGTCCATTGCCTTCTATACCGGCTTGCTCGGTATGCGCGTACTCTTTCACGAGGGCTCGGACCTCGTCTTTCTCCAGAGCGGCGAAGGAGATGACATCTTTACGCTGCACCGCATGGACGGCGCCGTGGACGTCGAGGCGGGAGGGCTGCAGCACTTCGGCTTCGCGGTGAAACGGGAGGACCACGCGGCGGCGGTGGAGGAGGCCCGCGACTACGGGGCCGAGGTGGTGGGCGTGGGCCAGCACGGCGACGGTGTGCTCTACGCTTACATCAAGGACCCCGACGGCTACACCATCGAGCTGGGTGGTTAGCCTCGCGCTCCGGGTGGCGGCGCCATGGCGTAACCGCGCCCTCGATAGTCGAAGCCGCCCAGGGCAAGGACCTGCAGGCTTGGGTCTTGCGGAGCGGCGTAGTAAGCCCGGATCTCCTTCATCAGTCCGGTCTGCTCGTCGAACTCCGCCCACTCGGTTCCCCGCAGCACGACACCTTGCTTTGTCTTGAAGTGGGTCCATTCGAACACCGCGCAGCTTGTGGTTGGGTCAATGACCAAGCGGTCGATAGTCCAGTAGGAGCCTAGGCTGTCTACTGCCTCCTGCCAGCGCCGTGCGATCTCCGCCGCGCCTTGAAACGGCCCACCGTACATCCCTGGAGGGAAGTAGTGGACGGCGTCGGGCACGAAGCAAGCCATCGTCTTCTCGGCACTCGCCTCGTTGCACCCCTCGTAGTAGGCCCTGAGGCACCGCTCCATCCGCTCGGCCTTGCGTTGCCGCTCGTTTATCGCCATGGCTTTCTTCTCTCCATGTCGTGAGGTTACGCCGCCCAAAAGGCTGCTGCCCATGCGGGGGTTGCTGGACTTCGTACGGGGAGTGAGGTAGGAACGGAAGGGAGGGGGCTGGGGTGAGCGGAGGGATTTGAACCCTCGGTCTCCAGGGCCACAACCTGGCGCCTTAACCACTAGGCCACGCCCACCATGTAGCCTTTAGATTGTAGGCGGTGGCGGCGTGTTTGTAAAAGGGGAGGGCCTTACGAAGGCCAACGCGACTGGCCTGCCTCGGAGTCCCTTTGCTTCGTCGGGTCCGCCCCACCCCGAGGTTGATTTATCCCACCCGGCCCGCCCCGGATGGTCTCTGAGGACGCGCCACCCTGCTAGCGCCCCGCATCCAGCTGGACCGCCTCGCGTATCAGCGCGCGGATGCCGTCGGACGGCATGGCCTCGGCGCTACTGAGCTTGATGTGCCGCATGCCTCGGCCCGTCCCCTCCAGGAGCCCTTGCGGGTCGCTCAGCCTCGAGCCCTGGAAGAACTGAAGCCGGACGTACTTTTCGGTGGGCATGATGCTGCACACGTTCCCCTTCTGTACGTAGCAGGGGTGACTCCACTTGAAGGTCTCCTGCACTTCCGGGGCCACAGACCAGACCAGCTCTCGGACAGCGATGGCGACCTCCTGGATGGCGGGCTCTAACTCGGCGAAGAAGGCCTCCGCCTGCGCGCTGCTACCTGTTCGCTCGCTCATGGGCGCTGAGGATGCCTTTCAAATTTCGGATGTGCCGTATCAGACCGCCTTACCCCACCCCGACGCACTTTACCCACCCGGCCCGCCCCGGACGGCGTCGTCCGCCAGGTCCCGCACCAGCCGGACCAAGGTGCGCATGGGCACGCCCGTGGCGCCCTTGACGATGTGGCCGCGCTCCCTGTCCGCCAAGGCCGTGCCCGCGATGTCCAGGTGCGCCCACTCCGTGCCCTCGGTGAACTCGGAGATGAAGAAGGCGGCGGCGATGCTGCCCGCGGCCCGGCCTCCCGTATTTTTCACGTCGGCCCAGTCGCTCTTATTCTGGTCCTTGTACTCGCGAAACATGGGCATCTGCCACATCTTCTCACCCGTCGCCGCGCCAGCCGCCAGCACCGCGTCCACCAGGGGCTGTGACGTGCCCATAACGCCGCTGGCCACGTGGCCCAGCGCCGTGACCATGGCGCCGGTAAGCGTGGCCACGTCTACGACGCGCTTGGCCTTGAGCTCCTGGATGGCGTAGGAGATACCGTCGGCCAGCACCAGCCGGCCCTCGGCGTCGGTATTGTCCACCTCGATGGTCTTGCCGTTCATGGCCCGGATAATGTCGCCCGGACGCTGGGCGCTGCCCCCGGGCATATTCTCCACCGCGGGGACCACGCCAAAGACGTTGATCTTGGGCTTCAGCAAACCGATGGCGCGCATGGCACCGATAACCGATGCACCGCCGCCCATGTCGCTTTTCATGCGCCACATATCGGCCGCCGACTTCAAGGAGATACCGCCCGTGTCGAAGGTGATGCCCTTGCCGGCTAGCGCCACGTTGTTCTCGGGGTGCTCTGGGTCGCCGTGGTGCTCCATGATGATCAGCCGCGGCTCTTGGACGCTGCCAGCCGTGACGGCGAGGATGGCACCCATGCCGTACAGCTTCATGTCTTCGATGCCCAGCGCGGTGTACTTGAGCCCCGTCTCCTGGGCCACCTGCTCGGCGACCTCGGCCATACGGGTTGGGTACATGACGTTGGCAGGCTCGTTCACCAGGTCACGCACCAGCAGGACGCACTCCGAGAGCAACGTGCCGGTGGCGATGCCTCGCTCTAACTCGGGAAGCTTGCCGGCATCGTGCTCCACGATGGCCAGCGCTTCCAGGGCCTTTCGCTGGCCGTCGTCACGCCGGGACCGGTAGCGGTCGAACTCGTAGATGCCAAGGACCGTCCCTTCGACAATGGCTTGGGCAGCGTCGGCGGGGTCAAGGCCTCCGACACCCGCGCCGTGGGCTAGCGTGGTGGCCTTGGCGACTCCCATCCGTCGCATCAGTCGGGCCGCGACGGCAGACACCTGGCGGACTACGTCGGTGCCGAACTCCTCCTGCTTACCGAGGCCCAGTACCACCACCCGCTTGGCCTTCAGCTTACCCAAGGTGTGGATGACCGTGGTCTCACCGTGCTTGCCCCGGGTTTCGCCGTCGGCGATGAGGTCGGAGATGGCGCCACCCATGGCCTTGTCCACCGCGCCCGTACCGCCGCCAGGCGTGGTAACGCCCTCAAAGAGGTTCACGACCAGGGCATCGGCCTCAACGTTGGTGATGTCGCCCGCCACTGCCTTCACGGTAACCATTGCAACCTCCAGGCTCACAAAAGTGTCAGCGCCGGCCTCACGACGAGGCCATTGCTGCTTTCGTGAGCGGTAGCGTAGCCGTGCCCTGAGACGGAGTCAACAGGGAGTAAGGCCCGGACTGGCAGGGAAATTGCTCGATGGACCACAAAGCTCAGCGGACTGACCGCTGCCCTCAGATGGCCGTACTTTGCAAGCGGATGCCCACTGCGTTCAGGTAGCGTGCAGAGCGCCGTTCGCTAGGAAACGACGATGCGATACCCTATAATGCTGCGAATCCTTCGCGGCCGTCGGTCGTACAACGCCTTCGGAGGCCCGTGCAACACTGAAATGACACGCTCGTTCAACGAAATTCAACCGCCACTCCGGCTCCTGATGGGTGCTGGTCCGTGCAACGTCGACCCCCGGGTGCTGCGGGCCATGACCGCGTCCATGCTGGGTCACCTGGACCCCGACTTTCTAGCGGTGATGGACGAGGTGCGGGAGATGTTGCGTCTGGTATTCCAGACCACAAACGTGATGACCCTGCCCATCTCCGGCACCGGTACCGCGGGTATGGAAGCGGCCATGGTGAACATCCTGGAGCAGGGGGACGTGGTGGTGGTGGGACGCAACGGCTACTTCGCCGAGCGCATGGCGGAGGTAGCGCGCCGGTGTGGTGCCGTGGTGCACGAGGTGCCGTTTCCTTATGGCGCGGCTGTGCCGCCCGAGGCCATCCGCGACGAGCTCAGCAGGCATGAGAACGTCAAGGCCGTGGCGGTGGTCCACGCCGAGACGTCTACCGGTGTGCTGACGCCGCTATCGGAGATTGCGGAGGTGGCCCACGATGCCGGCGCCTTGCTGGTGGTGGACGCCGTTACCTCTTTGGGTGGCGTCGAGCTCAGGGTAGACGAGTGGGGGATAGACGTTAGCTTCGGGTGCACGCAGAAGTGCCTGGCGTGCCCGCCTGGCCTGTCGCCGCTTACCATGAGCGACCGGGCGGTGGCGGCCATGGAGGCGCGAAAGAGCAAGGTCCAAAGCTTCTACCTGGACCTCTCCATGCTGCGGCGCTACTGGAACGAGCGGGCCTACCACCACACGGCGCCCGTCAGTATGATCTACGCCCTCCACGAGGGACTGCGGCTGCTGCTGGAGGAAGGGCTGGAAAACAGCTACCTTCGTCACAGCCGGAACGCTGCGGGGATGCAGTCGGGGTTGGAAGCTATGGGCCTAAAGCTGTTGGTTGACGAGCCGTTCCGCCTGCCCAGCCTTACGGCGGTCCTGGTCCCAGATGGGGTTGACGCGGCGGCGGTACGCCAGCACCTGTTGGAGCGGCACGGTACGGAGATCGGCGGCGGGCTCGGCGAGCTGACCGGACACATCTGGCGCATCGGCCTCATGGGCTATAACTCTACCGACAGCAACGTGTTCCACCTCCTCTCCGCCTTAGAGGAAGCGTTAATGGCCCAGGGCTTCGAGGTGCCCGCCGGCGCGAGCCTGGAGGCTGCCCAGTGGGCCTTCCGCGACGGCAGCGTGCCGAGCTAGGGCCCGCTCACCTGCAACAGGCCTGGCCCCGATATCCAGCTATTCCTTCGACCTTGCATGTCACCCTGAGCGTAACGAAGGGTCTCTCACCCGAGAGATTCCCCACTGTCCTCAGAATGACGATTATGCGTATTGCGTCCGGTATGACGCCTAAGCGGCCTTATGGGCCCTTCTCCGCCCGGAGTACGACGGCGTCCCAAGACCATCGGATGGTGCCCGTGCCATCGACCGTTAGGTTGAAGGCGTCTGCTTGACCTGTGTCGGCTCCGAGAAAGTCGGCCCGCAGGCGCTCACGCTCGTCGCTGGCCATGCCCGCTCGCTTGGTCCAGTCCTCAAACTCGTGCCAGGTGTGGCACAGCTCGGTATGGGTGACCCGTAAGCCGGCGTCCTCCACCGCCTGATGCCATTCAGAGGGAGCGAGGTTCCGCACGTGGCTGGGGTCCCGGTGGGCCTCGACGTCGTTCATCCATTCGGCCAGCCCTTCGTCCTCCGGCGCGGCGGTGTCGCACGCCACCAGAACGCCGCCTGGCCGCAGCACCCGCCGGACCTCGGCCAACCACGCGTGAAAACCCAGGAAGTGGTGCGGTGCGATGCGACAGGTGACCAGGTCCAGGGAGTCTGAAGCGAAGGGCAGCCCCTCGGCGGCTGCCAGCGCCAACTCGACGTTGGCCAAGCCTCGCTCGTCGCGGAGGCGTTTCGCCTGCTCCAGCATCTGAGGAGTCAGGTCGGTGGCCAAGACCCGGTCGGCGTGAGGCGCGACTGCAAACGCGGTGAACCCGGCCCCCGTGGCAACGTCTACGGCGCGGTGGAAGGGCCGGCCGTCGCCGGCCACCAGCGCTTCGACCAGCTCCAGGCTCTGTCCCGCGCTGTGCGACCAGCTGACCGCGTAGGCGGCGGCACGCTGGCCAAACTGCTGCCGGGAGCTGCGTCGCTGACCTTGGTCTTCCATGGGCGTTGGCCCTTCCTATTTTGGGGATGCGCCTATCTTACGCCTGGAGGGCCCTGCGGCAAACCCGAGAGGCGAGAGGGCACCACCGGCATGTCGGTCCGAAGGACTCTCCGAGGGAGTCCGGAGTCCTTCGGACCGGACTCCTTCGGAGGGCTGGCGGCGAGTGGCCCCCTGACAAAACAGCCCCCGAGGCGTTCTCTTCAAAGGAGTGTAGGAGGGGATAACGACGTGGTACCGGCCGGTCCAAGGCGGAGAGAAACTGGATGGTATACTCGCTTAAGCCATCGGCTCCCAACGCCCTACGTCAGGAGGCCTCGACGATGGCCGCCTCGGGCTCGGACCGGGCCCAACGCGACACGCGTGTCCTCTCGGACTTGTACGAGGAGTATTACGACCGCGTGGCCCGGTACATCGCCACTCGCATTGGCAACCTCGACCTCGCCCAAGATTTGGCCGGCGAGGTCTTCCTGCGCGCGGTGGAATCCCTGGGCGACATCGAGCGCCGTGGAGTCCCCCCGCAGGCGTGGCTTTTCCGCGTGGCCCATAACTTGGTTGTGGACCACTACCGTCGAAGCGCGCACAGACAGAGCGTCCCCCTGGACGAGGCCGTCGCTTCCGTGGACTCCTCAGACCCTCACGGCGAAGTGCAACAGAAGCTGACCATGCAGACGGTCTACCAGGCTATGGAGCAGCTGAATCCGGCCCAGCGGGAGGTGGTCTCTCTGCGGTTCATGGGTGAACTTTCCTCCGAGGAGACGGGCGCCATCATGGAGCGGACCAGCGGGGCGGTCCGTGAGCTGCAGCGAACGGCGCTGCGGGCGCTGCGGCAGCTCATGGGCACGCAACCGCAAGGGGAAGGAGTGCAGGCTCTAGGGGAACACGATGGCTAGGTCGTTTGCCGATGTCCTGGACGAGTGCTTGGACCGCGTCCTGCTCCGCGGTGAGGCGGTAGACGCCTGCGTGGCCGACTATCCCGAGCACGCTACGGAGCTGCGCGAGGCCCTGGAGGCCGCCCTGACCGTTCATCAGGCCGCAAGCTTTCAGCCGGACCAAGCGCGCAAACGTGCCAGCCGTCTTCGTTTCCTCGAAGCGGTGGAGCGGCGGTCCCGGCAAGGCTGGCTTCGGCGCTGGCTGAGCGGCAGGCTGACCGGGGCTAGGCCGCGGTGGGCCATGGCTATCTCGGCGCTGGTGATAGCGATAGTCATGGGCAGCACGGGCACCGTGGTGGCCGCCGAAAGCAGCGTTCCCGGTGACCCGTTATACCCCGTGAAACGGGTTGGCGAGCGCGCCCGTCTCATGCTTAGCTTCACAGACCATCGCGAGGCCGACATCCACGCGCAGCTGCTAGACCGGCGGATGGAGGAGCTGCAAGCTGTCACGGACAAAGGCGCCGTCCGGTTCGTACCGCGCCTGGTGGACGAGATCGCACGCCACTCCCAGCGGGCGCGAGTCCTGACAGAACTTCCGGTGCGGAGGGCGGTCGCGGAGATGGAGTCCAGAATTGGCCGAGAGGCTCACCGAGCACCTGAGCCGGCGCCCACCCTTGCCGAAGTGGCGTCACGGGTGCGCGCCAATCAGCTTTTACGGCTGCACCATCAGCTGGCGAGCGTGGAGGAACAGTTGAACCATCTCTTTGGGCGCTCCCTCGATGCGCCGACCAGGAGGGAATTGGATGAGGTGGTGCAGATGGTAAAGACCCATCAGCGGCAAACGGCCAGCGTCCTGGACAGGATGGACGCGGCTCACCTTGCCGAGGACCAGCTACGCCGCGACGCGCCCGACAGAGAGCGGGACGACGGTACTGAGCGGCCGTCTGACACCCCTCGGGAACCCATGCGCCGCGTGCACGCTACGATCCTGGCCGTGGACGTAGTAGTTGGTCGTGGCTACCCACGGCTGGACCTCACCATAGAGCTGGCCAACGGTGAAAGACAGGTCGTTCACCTCTCGCGTGGCGAGACGCACTTGCGGAAGGGTGGGGTCCCGGGGAGGGCTCAAGACCTGCGTGTTGGCAGCGACGTGGTGCTGGAGGTCGAGACCGGCACTCGCGTTGTCCGCTACGTGCTTATTGCTGAGTAGGCGCCTCGAGACGGGCTGGGTGAGAAACGACCCAGGAGCGGGCTCATTGCCATGGGTGGATAACGACGCTGACTTTCGCGGCGTTATCCTGAAACAGGACGTTAGTGTCCTGAGCCGCAACTCCGTTCAATAAATGTAGGGGAAGTTGCAGAGCCCTCCGAAGGAGTCCGGTCCGAAGGACTCCGGACTCCCTCGGAGAGGCCTTCGGACCGTTCATGGTTCGACAGGCTCACCACGAACGGAGGAAATCCGCTCGTCCTGTCCCCCGACAGGTCGGGGAGACTCTCGACGAAGTCGGAGAGCCTGTCGAAGGATGAGCGGATTTTGGGATGGTTTCCTGGAACACCACCCTGGAAGCCGTGGCCAGGGCACTGGCCTAGTGAGAGAGGGTGGCCATGAGCGCCACCACCCCAACCGTGGCCAGCGCAACGATGGAGAGCGCGGAGCTTTCGAGCGTCACCCCCGCCACGTAGAGGAGCGGAAAGGCACTCCCCAGGCCTATGAGCACCAATGTGCGTAGCACGCGTTTGACTCGTTGAGACAGCATCGCGGCTCCTACCGCTCCCACACGGTGAGCACCGTGGCGAGGAGCAGCGCTTCCAACCCCACCAACAGCACCAGCGCCAGCACGTAAGGGACTACCAAGCGCAGGATCCCGCTCTCCCGGCCGGACAAGCCCACCAGCGCCGCGCCGACCATCACCTTTGCGGGGGCCAATGAGCTGCCGATGGAGCCACCGATAGACTGGACGCTGGCGATGGTGACCGCACCGATCCCAAGCTCCCGCGCCGTTTCCACCTGCAAGAGGCCAAACATGACGTTGGAGTTGGTATTGCTGCCCGTCATGAAAGCACCCAACACACCGATGTACGGGGAAACCAGCGGAAAAAACCCCGTGGACGCGTCGGCAATCCCTTTGGCCAGCAGCGTGGTCATGCCCGTATCGGCCATGACCAAGGCCATCATAACCATGGTGGCCACGCCCACGGTGGTCGCCGTGGTCTGACGGTACGTGTCCCGCAAAGCCTGCCAGCCCACGCCCCTTCTCCAATGGTGCGTGGCCGAGTAGACCGCCGCCGTGAACAGGAGCGACGCTACGATAAGCGGAGCCGGGTGGTTGAGCAGCCGGATTTTGGCGTACTCCACTGCTGGGGGCACCGTGAACCCCTCGCCGGTGGTGAACCCAGGATAGCCCAGCCCCCACGCCAGGTCCTGGGCCGCCCGCTGGACCGGCCCAATCTGCGATACCACGCTCAGGAAAATCAGACAGTAGTAGGGCAGAAACGCCATGTGAAAGCCCATGGGCCGGGATGCGGTGGGAGCCTCCGGAGCATCGGAGCCTGCGCCGGTCGGCGTCGCCGACTCAGGCTGGCGCCGCAGCAACGGAGTGTGGGCGGCTAACGTGATACCTCCGGCACCCAGGAGCCCAGCCACCGCCGACGCGACCTGAGGGGCGCCCGCCAGGGCTGCCAGCCACATGGCCGCCGACATGGCCGCCCCAACGACCAGGACCAGCGGCGCGCTCCGGCGCACACCCGCCATCCCCGACTGCAGGTGGGCCACCGCCAACCCCGTCGCCGTCACCGGCAGGGCGAACAACAACGCCATATGAGGGCCGATGACCTCCGGTGGGATCCCCGTCACCAGTTGGATGGTGTAGTAGGAGGAGCCGAGGGAGCCGAAGGTAACGGCCCAGCCGTGGCCTATCAGCACGATGGCGGCGGCCCGGACCACGGGAAAGCCCATCATCACGAGCAGGGGTGTCGCCACGGCGACGGGAACACCGAAACCGGTGACGCCTTGGATGAACCCCGCGAACCCCCAGCCGACCAGTAGCGCTTGCACCAGAGGGTCCTTCGCCAACCGGGCTATGCTCCGTCCTATGGCCTCGATGCCCCTCAGCCGGTCCGCGATGTTGTACAGGTACACGGACGTCCAGACGATAGTGAGCACAAAGAGGCTAAGGCTCAACCCCTTGGCGCTGGCCACGGCCATGATCACCGCGTCGCCACCGAAGATGAGGAGCGCGATCGCTAGGGCCACCAGCCAGGCAACCGCGCCTGCCCGCGGGGCGCTCCATCGCAGCCAGAGGATGGTCACCACCAGCAGGACGATAGGTACCGACGCCAGGAGCCAATTGAAGATGGAAAGCTGTGGTCCGTTGTCCATAGCGGCGCTGTATTCTAGCAGGCGCGTCGTCGCGGTGAGGGCGGGATAGGTGGGGGGGGCGGCCTGCTGCTACAATGGGTGAGACCATACCAGCGTGGAGTCGAAGCCTTACCATGCCTCCCTCCTTTGCCGATCGTCTCGCCCGTGGTGTCCTCCTGTGCGACGGCGCCATAGGTACGTTGCTGCACGCGCGGGGAGGCCATCCGTTGGACCAGTCCGTAGACGCCCTGATCGTCTCGCACCCCGACCAGGTCAAGGGCGTTCATCTCGACTACCTACAGGCTGGCGCGGAGCTCATTCAGACAAACACCTTCGGCGCCAACGCGGTCCGGCTAGGCGCCTTTGGCCTGGCGGCTAGGGTTGAGGAGATCAACCGGGCGGCGGTGGCTATCGCCCAGCAGGCCCGACGTCTCATGGGCCAGGAGGTGTGGATTGCGGGGTCCATCGGCCCCTCGGGTCGGAGTGGGATATCGTTCAACGTGCTGGATAGCGCCGTAGGGCACAACGCCTTCGCCGAGCAGGCAGCCATCCTTGCCGATGCCGGGGTGGACCTGCTGGTGCTAGAGACCTTTTCTTCCCTGTCGGAAGCGGAGCTGGCCGTACGGGCGGTCAGGTCGGTGACCGACTTGCCTATCGTGGCCCAGATGACCTTTACCGAGGAGGGAAGGACGCCCGCGGGCGACGCTCCTGAGGAGGTAGTGGTTGCCCTGGAAGGTATGGAGGTGGCCGCTGTCGGCGGCAACTGCAGCGTGGGCCCGGAGCTGTTCCTCCAGGTAATGGAGCGTATGGCCAGCGTCGCCCACGTCCCGCTGACGGCGCAGCCGAACGCCGGGTTCGCCACCTACCAAGACGGGCGGCTTACCTACACGGCAAGCCCGGCGTACATGGCGGAGCGGGCCGTTGCCATGGCGCAGGCGGGCGCGGTCATGCTGGGAGGGTGCTGCGGGACTACCCCAGAGCACACCGCCGCCATCCGCAACGCCGTGCAGGGGGTAACGCCCCGGCGAAGCGGTACTGCTCGGACCGGCGCCCGGGTGCGGGATAGGGCGCCGCAGCCGGCACCCAAACCCGAACCCACCGGCCTGGCGGAGCGCCTGCATAAGGGTGAGTTCGTAGTGACCATGGAGGTTGACCCGCCCCGCGGGTTCGACATCAGCGCAACCTTGGACCGGCTGCGCGGCATCACCGGCATCGTCGACGCCATCAACGTGGCCGATAGCCCCCGGGCCCAGAGCCGTATGGGCGCCTTGGCCGCCGCCAGCCTGCTCCAGGGCCGTCTGGGCGTCGAGACCATCCTGCACATGACCATTCGCCACCGCAACCTGCTGGCGCTCCACTCCGACCTCCTCGGCGCCCACGCATTGGGTGTGCGAAACGTCTTCGTCGTGATGGGCGACGTACCCTACACAGGCGACTATCCCCAGGCGACGGCGGTGGGGGATATCACGACGTCTGGACTCGTGCGCCTGATCAACGGCTTCAACCAGGGCGTGGACGCTAACGGCCGGAGCATGGACCAACCGACCTCCTTCCTGGTCGGCAGCGCCTTCAATCTCACGGCGCCGGACATGGATCGCGAGCTGCGGGTGCTGGAACGCAAGGTGCGGGCGGGGGCCCACTTCCTGCTGACCCAGCCGGTCTACGACCCAGAGCTGGTCGAGCGCGTATGGCAGCGCCTTGGTGGATTTCCGCTTCCCCTCCTCCTTGGCGTGCTGCCCCTGCGCAGCGTCCGGCACGCGCAATTTCTGGACAATGAGCTGCCGGGCATTACCGTAGCGCCGGAGACCATCCAGCGAATGGAGCGCGCCGGGGACCGCGCCGCCCAGGAGGGCCTGGCCATCAGCCGCGAGCTGCTCCAGGCGGCACACCCGCGATTGGCGGGAGTCTATTTCGTTCCGCCCTTCGAGCGGTATCAGGTGGTGGGAGAAGTCCTGGCCGGAGTGGATATCCCAGGCCTCAGGGAAAGAGCGAAAGACATAATCGCGCAGACGGAGGTGACCTGATGGCTACCGACGTACAAGGCCTTATCAACGCTGGAACGGTGGCGGAGCTCGAG
>CBDFHJ010000006.1:0-9444 GCA_965247635.1 Dehalococcoidia bacterium | reverse complement strand
AGTACTTCCCTCCCTTGCCGACGGCGGCTCGATGTCACGACCTAGGAGTTGCCCTGGCAGAGATCTTCGCCGAAAGGCCAGAGCGGATCGCTATCTACGCATCCGGAGGCCTGTCGCACGACCCAGGCGGCCCGCGCGCTGGCTGGGTGGATGAGCCCCTGGACCGATGGTTCCTGGAACGACTGGAGCGAAACGACCTAGAGGCGTTGAAGCACCTGTTCACTTTCGACTCGGATACGATGCGTGGTGGAACTGGTGAGATACGGGCGTGGATCACGGTCGCGGCCGCCATGGACCGCCCGGCCAAGGTGCTCGATTACATACGCGCACACCACGCGAAGACGGGGTTGGGGTTTGCCTACTGGCCGGCGTCGCCGGATGACCTGGCGACGTCTGACGAAGCGAGCGTGCAGGAGCAGCTCTCTGGAGCAGTGAGGTAGGGAGGCAGCTCCGACAGTAGTAAAGCGGAATAGATGCCTGATATAACCTGAACGGGTATACTTTCCGTCACGCTAGTCGGCTAGTTAACCGATCGAGGAGGTCTCGTAATGCGAGGAAGCAGAGTGTTTGCAATCGTTCTCTCCGTGATAGCGCTGCTAGCGCTCCTGGCGGCGTGTGGCGACGACGCCACGCCGACGCCCACGTCGGCGCCCACGTCGACGCCCACGGAGGGCCCGACGCCGACGCCCACGGAAACCCCGATTCCGGGGACCACGCCCACGGCGACACCGAGGGCTACGTCAACGCCGATTCCCACCGCCACACCCACGCCCCTCGGCGAGCGGCCGGTGACCGGCGGCGTCTTGACCATCGGCCGGGGGCCTATCGAGCACCCGGACCAATGGCACAGGATCGGCGGCACGGGCTACCTTGACCCGAATAACCAAGAGAACCTGCTCCGCTACCAGGGGCCCTACGACCCAGCGACGGGACCGGTGATCGAGGGGGCCCTGGCCACGGACTGGTCGGTGGACGCCGAGACCGGTACCCTGTGGACCTTCACGCTGCGCCAGGGCGTCAAGTGGCACGACGGCGAGGACTTTAACGCCGACGACGTGGTAGCCACCTACGCGCGTGCGCTGGATGAGGATCTGGTCATCAACCGGCGGTCGCTGCCCATTCGAGGGGTTGCTCTGTCGGCAACGAAGATCGACGACTACACCGTGGTCATCGACACGGGCGTGCCCAACGCCTTCGCCGTTGCTAGCTTTGCCAACAGCCACTTTCCCATCATGCCGGAGCACCTCATTACGGGCGATCCCACTTCGGACGATGCTAACGAGCGGTGGGTATTCATACACCCGGACACCACCGGGACGCTGGCTATCGGCACGGGGCCCTTTGTCATGACCTCCCACGACCCAGAGGCCCGCACGGAATGGGCGCGGTTCGATGGCTACTGGGACAAGGACGAGTTCGGCAACTCGCTGCCGTACCTGGATGGGCTTGTCAGCTACGACCCGCTGGACGAGTCCCGCGCCTTTGCCAAGTTCATCACGGGTGATGTGGTGGGCTACCCAGGCCCGTCCAGCGGCTTCAATTTCGACAATGCCAAGGCCCTGTGCGACAAGACCTCCGCCCCAGAGGACTGCCGGGTCTACAGCCACGGCCATGGCTTCTTTGGCGTTATTACGAACCACCTTATAGAACCTATGGACGACCCACGTATCGTGAAGGCGCTCCGGTACACCACCCGCGCTTTCCAAGCGTTTGAGCAGGGCTTCGGCAAGGGCACGGCAACCGGCGCTGACACATGGGTGGACCGGGCGCTATACGCCGACTCCACCTTAACCCTGGAGGAGCAGTTCTCGTTCATGCCGTGGACCGACCCGGCCAACTACGACGAGTGGGCCCAGACGGCCAGGGACCTGCTGGCGGAGGCGGGCTTCACCGACGGCGTTGACTTCCCCTTCCCCGCCTACGGCAGCTGCTCTTGGGGTCCTCTTTTCTACATCGTCCACGTCGATAGCTGGACCAAGGCGGGCATGCGCGTTCAACAGGAGTGCCGTGAGGGCATCATCACCAACGAGGAGCTGGTGGCTGGCCGGTTCTCCGTCTCGTTCTCCAGCACGGGCCTCTCTTACGTGGACCCGGCCGACGGGCTTCTCGCGCTGGGGACGTCCTTCGGACAGGGTCCCGTGGGCCGGCAGGCCTGGGACTGGAACGGCAGGGCTGCCATGGACGAATTCTACACTCGCCAGAAAGGGGCGGTTGACCCAGTGGAGCGGGCCCGGATCCTGAGGGAATTGGAGGTCTATGCCGCGACCGACTTGGAGCTCACGCAGTGGCCCACCGGCTCCACGGTGACCAACGTTCCGTCGTGGGGCTGCCTGCGGAACTGGTCCCCCGGTCCGGGCATGTACCACAACATGGACCACCGCGCGTCGTGGCTTGAGCTGGACTGTCAGTAAGCCATCTATCAGTTGAGTGTGTGAGATAGCGCAACGGGCCGCGCCCACCCAGGACGCGGCCCGTTTCTTTTGGTGCCCTTCTGTGAAGCGGTGCGTCGCTTCCGCGGACTAAGCACCCGAAGGTTGCGGGAGTTTTGGCCTCCGGGCGGCCACGAAGAAGAGAGAGCCTGCGAGTGCCACAGCAGCTAAGACCCAAAAGGCCCCACGGTAATCACCTTGCCAGTCCGCGATAACACCCACAAGCACAGGCCCGGTCAGCGTTCCGAACATCACGAGCAGCGTTGTAAAACCCATGATGGTACCGAAGGAGCCTCGTCCGAAATAGTCCGCGCGAATGGATGGCATAAGGGGTCCGCGAACACCCTGCGCAATCCCGTTCACCACCGCCGCAGCGAGTAGCATTTCCCAAGCCTTCCCCGAAGGCGAAGAGCACCAATGAGACGGCAATCCCTACCATACAGAGTGCGGCCAGTATTCGTTTGTTGACCCGGTCTCCGACATAGCCTCCGATGACCTGCGCCCCGATCGTGGCCACAGGAATGAGCGTTATCACTCCCGCTGCCGCTCCTAGGGAGATACCCAACCGGGCCACGATGTGAGCGATCAGGTGCAGCGATAGCCCATTGCCTACAAAGACGGCCATCCCGTGCCCCATTGCTAGAAGCCAGAAGGTGGGGGTCCTCAAAGCTTGCCGGGCGGTGAAGGCGATACGGGGCGAGGGAGCCACTCCACGCCCGTCCCCTTGTTCGGGCCCTTCCGTGTTCGCCTCTTCACCCGAAGCATCGGGGGGAGCGTCTCCGTCCGGGAGGAGCCCATGCGCCTCAGGCTTGTGACGCATGAGCTGGGCTATGGGAAGCCCCAGGACCAGGACGAAGATACCGGAGGAGAAGGCGACGCTTCTCCAGCCGAACGCCGCCAGTGCCAGCGCGACCACCGGAAGAAGGAGCCCACCAATCCCCCCTCCAGATTGAGTTAGAGCTATAGCCGTGTTCCGTCTTCGCTCAAACCAATTGGCCACGATGGTGGTAAGGGTCAAATAGCCCACCAGTCCCAGCCCCATGCCGACTAGCAATAGTAGAGTCCCAGGAAGTGGTGTAAGAGGGAGAGGGTCTGGAGAAAGAGAGACCACCGCGTCATCCTTAGCGGGCAAAGAAGAAAGCTCGAGAAAGGAGGACAATGGTGGTCAAGGAAAGGATGGACCTGCTGGAGCTATTGCGCAAGGGGGGAATGGACGGTGACGTGGACTTCCTACGGGAGGCACTGAGAGTGCTGGTAGAGGGGATCATGGATGCGGAGGTGTCATCGAGGATCGGTGCGGAGTATGGAGAACGCAGCCCTGAGCGGGTGACCCAGCGCAACGGGTATCGGTCCCGGGCGTGGGATACCCGTGTAGGGACGATGGATCTGCACATCCCGAAGCTCAGAGAAGGGAGCTACTTCCCGAGCCTGCTGGAGCCACGGCGTCGCAGCGAGCGAGCTCTGCTGGCGGTGATCCAGCAGGCCTCCGTGGAAGGTGTGTCCACAAGGCGGGTGGACGATCTGGTCAAGGCCCTGGGGTGTGAGGGTATTTCCAAGAGCCAGGTGTCGCGCATCTGTCAGGAACTGGACGTGGTGATGGATGGCTTCATGGGCCGTCCGCTGGACGCTGGACCCTACCCCTACCTGTGGCTGGACGCACTGACCCAGAAGGTCAGGGAGGCCGGCAGGATCGTCAACGTCAGCGTGGTGGTGGCGACGGCCGTCAATGGCGAGGGCAAGCGGGAGATCATCGGGATGGACGTGGGTACGAGTGAAGACGGCGCCTTCTGGCTGGCCTTCCCTACGCTCGCTGTCCGCCAGGGGCCTCGGCGGGGTGGAGCTGGTGGTATCGGACGCTCATCAGGGACTCCGAGGCGCCATCGCCGCAGTCTTCGGCGGAGCCAGCTGGCAACGGTGCCGCACCCACTTCATGACCAACCTGCTCACTCGGGTCCCCAGGCGCACCCAGCCATGGGTAGCCACCATGGTGCGCACCAGCTACCAGCAACCCTCCCCCGATGAGGTACACGCCCAGCTCGACAGGGTGACCGATCAACTCCAGAACCGGTTCCCTCAGGTCGCCTCTCTACTGGACGAGGCCGGACCCGACGTCCTGGCCTTCTCCAACTTCCCACTCGCCCACTGGAAGAAGATCTGGTCCAACAACCCACAGGAGCGTCTCAACAAGGAGATCCGGCGACGCACCGATGTGGTGGGCATCTTCCCTAACCGGCCGGCCGTGCGCCGCCTCGTTGGCGCCGTCCTGGCTGAGCAGCACGACGAATGGGCCGTTGGCCGTCGATACATCACACCTGTCGTGCTGACCTTCAACGAAGCTCTTCCTGAGGCCGATCTCGCGGAGGCGACAGCCGCCTAAACAACATCAACAGGATGACGCACCTCTTACACCACTTGACGGGACGTGACCTTGAGCTGTGCCACCAGCAGCGAACAGGACGGCGACGTCGCCGCAGGCCATCTCTAGAACGAAAGAATCAGTACTGGAGTCGCCCGAGTGGCCACTAGCAGGCTGCTGAAAAAAGGGGTTCACGTCCGGAATCGACGGTTCAAGTCGTTGGAGCCTGGGTCCTGTTGGAGGAAATTCTGCCTGTTCACACGGGGCCTTCAGCCCATTTGGCTTCGCGGACCGTCCCTCTTGGGGCACGGGCATAGGTGGCCCAGTGCCAGGTCATGCCATCCGGGCTTCCGCAGTTGCCGCCGCCTGCCCCAGCAGCTTGGCCATCCGAACCAGGTTGTAGGCCGTGGCCACCAAGTGCCCCGCCAGACCAGTCCGGTCCAACCCCCGATACCGGGTCCGCCGGAACCCGCCCACCGTCTTCATCCACCCAAAGACCTCCTCAACCCGTTTCCGAATCCGCTGACTGACCGCGTACCCCGGATGCCGGGTGGTCCGGCCATCAATGGCGCTGGACCGGCCCCTGGTGTTCTGCGCGACGTGCGGCGTCACCCCACACCGGCGCAGGTCTGCCACACAGTCCCGAGTGTCGTAGCCTTTGTCTCCGCCCAGCGTTCGGGGATGAAAGCCTCGCTCCCGGGCTTGGTCCAACAGCTCCGGCACAATATCCCGCTCCGCCGTACCCGTCGCTTGGGTGGTCTGAAAGTCCACCAGCATTCCATGCCGGTTTTCCATCAGGGCGTGGGCCATGAAGACCAGCCTGGCTTCCTTGCCTTTACCCTTACGCAGCAACCGGGCCTCCGGGTCCGTAGTGCTCTGATGGGTGGCATTGCTACGCCGTTCCCCATGGAAATCCACCGAGGGGTTGCCCGGGTCAGCGTCGGTTGTCCGGGGCGGGTCGACGTCCCTGGGTTTGAAGCTCTTCAGGCTGGCTGCCGCCTCAATCAGGGTTCCGTCCACCGTGAAGCGCTCGTCCGACAGCAGGCCCTGCCGCTCCGCTTCCAGCACCACTTCGCCGAACAAAGCCTGGCCCACTCATGCTTGAGCAGCCGCTCCCGGTTCTTGGTGAAGGTGGTGGCATCGAAGCTGGGCTCGATGAGATTCATCTCCAGAAACCACCGGAACAGGAGGTTGTAGTCCACCTGTTCGCAGAATGCCCGTTCACTGCGCACCGAGTACAGGGCAATCAGTAATGAAGACTTCAGCAGCCGCTCGGGCGGGATCGACGGCCGGCCCACATTGGCGTACATCCGGTCCAGGTCGGGGATAGCACCTTCAGGGCCTGGTCAGCCAGCCTCTTGATAACCCGCAGGGGATGATCCGACGGCACTCGTGTTTCCAGGTCAATGAAGGCCAGCAGAGTCACCTGTGGGTCATGTCTCCCGCGCATTGGCTCATCCTCCGTCCAGGGTTGCCTCCAGGATGGTCCTATTTTAACCCGTTCTCTCTGCACTGAAAGGCCACGCCGGGTTTTTCAGCAGCCTGCTAGTAATGTGGCATCACCGTGACCGAGACCGAGGAAGTAGGCGGTGAAGGACTCAGGTGGCCGAATCGGTGGCAAGGTGGGTGAGGGGGTTGGCGTCGGTGTGGGTATCGTTTGGCTGCAGGCCGCTAGGAACAGTGCGACGAGTAGTAGGGTGGACAGTAAGGTGCCCGCTTCATGGGAATAGTGTACCGCAGAGCGGGCACCATCTTCCGCGCATGGCATATCACCCCGGGCCAGGGTAGGGGCATCGCGCTACTAGCTCAGGCCCCTACCGCCTCGCCACGTGAGGCCGCACTCCGTGCACCGGTACGTTCGCAAGCTGAGCCAGAGTCGCGCAGCCAGCCATAGCGTCACCGCGCCGTAGACCGCCATGGGCGCCAGCCATAGCGGTGCCGCATCCAACACTAGCCCCGCCGCCAGCCACGGCGCGTACGTGACCCACAGCGCCAGCGCAAGGCGAGTCAACCCCCGCCGATGTCGTGTCGCCTGCAGGTCCCAGGGCACGCGCACGGCGGGGCTCGAGCATCGAGGGCAGCTCACCATCACCGGTCGCGAGAATGGTTGCATGGCTAACTCACCATACCATTAGGCCCGCGCTTGGGCCCGTTCGTCCTCCGACAGGCTCAGGATGAACGGTCTTTCGATATGCTGCTGGCCCTTACGGTTTTCCCCGGCGTCCAAAGCGGGTAGGATGGGTGACCATCCGGAAGTAAGGAACGTGGAGGACCCATGCAGTACAAGCGCCTTGGCCGAACGGGACTGAAGGTGTCGGAGGTGTGCCTCGGGTGCATGACCTTCGGCGAGCAGGCCGACGAAGAGGAGTCCCAGCTCATCGTTGATCAGGCGTGGGAGGCCGGAGTCAACTTCTTCGATACGGCGGACGCCTACACGGAAACACGTTCCGAGACCATCTTGGGCAATATCCTGAAGGGCAGGCGACACTCGGCCATCGTCGCCACCAAGGTGTTCGGTAGGGTAGGGCCCGACCAGAACGACCAGGGCCTCTCCCGTAAGCACATCATGGATGCGGTGGACAACAGCCTTCGCCGCCTGCAGACCGATTACATCGACCTGTACCAGGTCCACCGCTGGGACCCGGAGACGCCCATCGAGGAGACCGTGCGGGCCTTGGATGACTTGGTCCGCGCCGGCAAGGTCCGCTACGTCGGCTGCTCCAACTTCGCCGCGTGGCAGCTGTGCAAGGCCCTCTGGGTCAGCGACGTGCAGGGCCTGGCTCGGTTCGACTCTATCCAGCCGCGCTACAACATGCTTTCGCGAGACATTGAGACGGAGCTGCTGCCCCTGTGTGAGTCCGAAGGCGTTGGTGTTCTCGTCTACAACCCGTTGGCGGGCGGTCTCCTCACCGGTAAGCACGTGCAAGGCCAGGAGCCCGCACCGAACACCAGGTTCAGCCTGCGGCGCTTCTACATGGACCGGTACTGGAGCGATTCGAACTTCGAGGTCGTTGAAGGCTTTCGCTCAATTGCCGAGCAGGGAGACAAGAGTATGGTCCACCTGGCCGTAGGCTGGACCCTGGCCAACCCGACGGTCACCTCGGCCATCGTGGGCATCTCCGCTCTTGACCAGCTGGCGGAGAACCTCAAGGCGGCGGAACAGCCCTTGACAGTGGAAGAGCTGGAGGCCTGCTCCGCGCTCGGTTGAGCGATACGGTGCCGAGGGAGTTCACAGTGATGGGCCCCGCCCGAAGGCCGGGGGCCCATTGGTGCCCACTCCCGTGGCGCATCGGTGTGGGCCCAGGAGGAGGGACTGAGGACACTCGCGAGGGGATCGCGGGTGTCCAAGGGAGCCCCGGCGCACCGGGGCTGCTCTGTGATTGTTAAACCCCTCCTAGCTGCCCAAGCCACGCCCTTGGAGAGGCGTTGCTAGCGGAGGACCGCGCCGGGGGAGGTGTAACCCGACGCGGCCCAGGGGGGAGGAATCGTTCAACTAAGCTCCGGCAGCTCCTCTGCGCGGCGCACGCCGGTCCGCAGGAAGCAGGAACGGAGGCAAGTCGAGATCGCTCCCGTTCTCCCCTAGCGCTTCTCGCAGAAAGTCGGAGATGCCATCGTCACGCAAGGTGCCGGCCTCAACGGTGGGAAGCCCGGTGGCGATGATGGTCACGCGCACTTCGTCCTCCATCTTGAGGTCGGTCACCATCCCGAAGATGATGGTGCCCTCGGGATCCACGGAACGGCTGATCAGGTCGGCGGCCTGCTGCACTTCCAGCAGCGTCATGTCAGAGCCGCCCGTGATGTTGAACAGCACGCCGCGGGCACCCTCGATACTGACTTCCAGCATCGGGCTGTTGAGGGCCGCCTTGGCGGCGTCAGCGGCGCGGTTCTCTCCGTGCCCATGCCCGATAGCCATCCAGGCGGGGCCGGCGCCGCTCATGATGGTCTTCACGTCCGCGAAGTCCAGGTTGATCTCTCCCGGCACGGTGACCAGCTCGGCGATGGACTGGACCCCCTGGCGGAGCACTTCATCCGCCATCTTGAAGGCGTTCTCTGCCGTCATGGTGTCGTCTACTATGCTGGTGAGCCGGTCGTTGGGGATAACGATGAGGGTGTCGACGCTGTCCTTGAGCCGATTGGCGCCATCATCCGCGGTCTTGGTCCGCTTCCGCCCTTCGAAGTTAAAGGGTTTGGTTACCACGGCAATGGTCAGCGCTCCGATCTCACGCGCGACCTCCGCGACCACTGCCGAAGCGCCGGTGCCGGTGCCGCCACCCATGCCGGCGGCGATGAACACCATGTCAGCCGAGCGCAGCGCTTCGTAGAGCTCTTCACGCGACTCCTCAGCAGCGGACCGGCCAAGCTCCGGGTCACCGCCCACACCCAGGCCGCGGGTCAGCTTATCGCCAATACGAATCTTTACCGGCAGCTCGCTTCGCAGCAGGTGTTGCGCATCGGTGTTGACCGCTATGTACTCGATGCCCGGGACCCGGTCGAGGTACATGCGAGAGACGGCGTTACATCCGCCACCTCCTATGCCGATGACCTTGACTTGGGCTAGGCCATCCATCGGGACCAACGGACTAAAGTGCTCGTTCATGGTCTGGACCCTCCTTTTTGGTGACGCTTTTGCTCATGTACTCCGCAACCGCGTGTCGTTGC
>CBDFHJ010000005.1:0-89237 GCA_965247635.1 Dehalococcoidia bacterium | reverse complement strand
ACCGGACCTCCTGGCTGACGGAAGATTGTCGCAACCCTGCGCCATAGTAGAAAGTAGAGGGAGCGGGACGGCGAGTTGTCGTCCCGCTCCTGTCCCCATGAATGTGAATGCAGGCTAGGGCAGACGCCTAGGTTAGCTTCAAGGGAGTGGTGGCCAGAAATCCGACGCTACGACCAGTCGAAACAGTAACTGCCTACCGGGCTTGGATGGCTCCTGGTTGCCTCTTTGTCCGGCGCTCAACGAGGTTACGTCAATAGGTGTGTAAACGGCATCAGGCGGCGACCTTCTCAGCCGTTGATTCAATGGCGATTCCATCCGCGTACTGTGCACCGAGATAGACGTCTTCGATCAACTCAGGGGCCTTCAGACGCCTGAAGCGCTGTTCGGCGACCATCAACATTTTCCAGATCACCGCTATCGCCCGATCGACCCTCTTGTAGCGCTTGGCGGCATCGGTCCGAAGCCTGAGGGCCGCGAAGGGTGATTCTACCGGGTTCGTCGTGCGAAGGCGCCCCCAGTGCTCCTTTGGGAAGTCATAGAAGGTGACCATGCGGTCCCAGTCCCGCTCCAAGGCCTCTGAGGCCGCCTCGTAGGAATGGTCGCCGCACCACCTGGTGAACACCGTCCTGAGCCGCTCAGCCTCTGTCCGAGTCGGCGCGTAGGGGATAGTACGCAGCATGAGCTTGGCCTGGTCCTGTTGTCGCTTTGGAAGCTTGGCGAGCACGTTTACGATCTTGTGGTTCCAGCAGCGTTGCTCTGCCGCCTGCGGATAGACGTTGCGCAGAGCTCCCCAGATGCCCAGGTGTCCGTCCCCAACCACCAGCCTCGGGCACTCCAGCCCGCGGCGCCTCATGTCCCTGAGCACATCGGACCAGTTCTCTGTGGACTCCCTGTATCCGGGAACAGCGCTCACCACCACCAGTACTGCCGCCTTCTCCTTCTCAAGACCAGCCTTGACGTAGACTCCATCCACCCACATGTAGACCACTTCCAGGTCATCTAGGGGCCGGCTGCGCCATTGGGCAAGCTCATCGTTCCACTTGGACTTCAACCGGGCCACCGTGCTCGCCGATACCGGTGCGTCCTCTCCCAGCAGCCCCCGCAAAGCCAGATCGAAGTCGCCTTCGGATAGACCGTGCAGGTACAGCTCGGGGATCAACTCAGCAACCTTCCTGGTCCTGTTGACGAACAGCGGCAGCAGCCGGCTCTCGAACTGCTCCTCGGTATCGCGGACTCGCGGCCGCCTCAGCTGTATCGTTCCCGAACTCAGCGTAAGCCTCCGGGCTCTGCCGTATCCGTTCCGATAGCCGGTATCGTTGTCCGAGTCGGATCTGAGCGCCGACTTCGCCCTTCCCAGAAACGCCGTCACCTCCTCCTCCGGCAACTCCTGGATCAGCCTCTGGACCTGGCTTCGCACCCAATCCTCCAACTGCTCCCACTCCGGCCTTGACTCCGACCTACTCTCAGTGCTTTCCTTCCTCATGGGCGTGTTAGCAACCAGCAAAAGTGGGACACATTGGGAGCCGAGAGATCAGGGGCTGGATGGAGGTCTGGCGAGCTCCCTGAGGGCCCTGTTGTAGCGTCATCGCCGTTCGGTGGTTTGAGCCTTCACCTCCTTCCTGCGTTGTAGGATCTCTTGCCGTCTTCCCTTGAGCACGTCTGATGGTGTCACGTTGCCCAGAGCCTTGTGATAGCGCCGGTAGTTGTAGTAGCTGACGAAGGCCGCGATAGCAGCCTCAAGGTCGGCGGGCAACTCATAAGGCACCTGGTTGACGTCCCGTTTGATGGTCTGGTGGTAGCGCTCCAGCTTCCCGTTGGTCTGAGGGTGGAAAGGAGTTGCTAGGATGTGCTTGATGCCAACCATCCCCAGGTAGTCCCTGAATGCTCTTGAGACATAGCCTGGACCGTTGTCACTCAGCAGCCTGGTGCGGTCTGTGACTGGAACTTGGTCCATGCTGGTCGTGTCCACAGCATCCTGGACCACCTCGATGAAGGAGTCGGCCGTCATATCTTGCTGAAGCCTGTGAGCCAGGATGAAGCGGGAGTAGTCGTCCATAACGGTGACCAGGTAGTAGTAGCCCCACCCAACCACCCTGAAGTATGAGGCATCGGTGGCCCACATCTGGTGAGGTCCTGTGGTCTTGCGGTGGTACTCCTTCCCCGTGGCCAACCGCATCTCAGGCCTCTTCACTAGGCCCTCCCTGCCCAGGATACGGTAGACGCTGGACTCTGAGACTGAGAAGCCCTGGTTGTCGGTGATCCCCGCGGCCAGCTGACGGCAGCTCAGCTCTGGCATCTCCCTGGCTGATAACAGGACTGAGCGTTCTTCCTGAATAGTAAGACGGTTCCATGGTGGCTGATCGCCTCCTGGTCGGTCCTCAAGTCCTTGTTGGTCTTGGCGTCTGAGCCACCGGTAGTAGGTGCTCTTAGGGATGCCCAGCTCTCTGAGGACCTTTCGCTTGGGGAGGGGAGACGAGGATACTTTGGTAACTACCTCTGCCTTCTCCGGGGCGCTCATCCGCTGGTACCGGTGGCGTCCTGGGGCATGGGGATGGCCGTTTTTTTGAGACGGTACGCCTCCAGCGACAGATCGGCCACTAGCTCCTTGAGTTCCCCGTTCTCTCGCTTGAGTTGCCCTACCTCATGCTGAGTGGCGTCCCGAACCGAGTCACGGGTCAACCTCTCCTTGCCCGCCTCCATGAACTCTTTGGTCCACGAGTAGTAGGAGTGGGGCTTGATCCCCTCCCGCCGGCACAGGTCGTTGACTGTGACCTCGCGGCGGAAGCCCTCCAGAACAATTCGGATCTTCTCTTCGGGGGTGTACTTACGTCGGGCAGCCGCCTTCACTGTGCGGACGAAAGACCTGGTCTGCTCGCTTCGTTCCTCGGCGGCCTCTGCTTTGCTTACTTCTAATTGGGACACATCTGCTCCTTTCTGTGGGTAGCTCTACCCTCATTTCAGGAGCTCACACCACCCTCCGACTCTCGGGTTTTCCTACCCTTATATGTGTCCCATTATCGCTGACGGTCTACACTCATGGGCGGTCTATCTCCTCTCTTGGGCCTCGAGCCCGTGTTGTTCAGAGAGAGGGTACACCGCCTGACTGTTTACACACTTTTTGAAGATACCTCAGCTCAACGCCCCGCATATAGATAGCAATGCGGGGCGTTGTCAACTCCCGGCACGTGGACGAAGGAAGTTTTTCTTTCCAGCTGCTATAGACATCTCGGCGGTTCCAGCCCAAACTTGTCACGATGACCTACAACGGGAAAAAGACGCTGATCGAATAGCGTGACCAGTCTTGTATACCGGAACGTTGCGGTAGTGAGCGCAGGAAGGAAGGGTGACATGCCCCGCTTAGAGGATCTCAGCGAGATCGAGCGCCAAGGGGTGCTGAATTTCCCCTTCATGGACCACGACGACTCGCCATGCACCCCATTACGCAAGCCGCTGTCCGAGAGCAGGCTGGCGCTGGTGACCACGGCAGGCCTGCACCTGCGCTCCGATACGCCCTTCTTCCACGGCGACCAGACGTACCGTGTCATTCCCAGGGACGCGCTCGCTAAGGACATCTTGCAGAGTCACGTCAGCATCGGCTTCGACCGGACGCCTACCTACCGAGACCTGAACGTCTCCTTCCCGGCGGACCGGCTGAAGGAGCTGGTGGAGCAAGGAGAGGTCGGAAGCCTTGCGGACCCTTATTACTCCTTTATGGGCGCGCAACGAGACCCACGGCGCATCATTGAAGAAACAGGGCCTGAGGTGGCCCAACGGTTGAAGAAGGACGGTGTGGACGTGGTGCTCCTGACACCGAGCTGACCGCTGTGCTCGCACACCGTGTGTGTGCTGGCGCGGGTGTTCGAGGAGGCCGGCCTCACGACCGCCGCAATCGCGCTGCTCATGCCGCCGGTGGAGCACGTAAAGCCGCCTCGGGCACTGGTGGTGCCATTCCCGTACGGTTACGCTTTGGGCAAGCCCAACGACCACGCCTACCAGCACAAGGTGCTGAAGGCTGTCCTCGGCCTGCTGGCGCACAACGACACACCGGTGGCCGCCGAGTTTCCCGAGAAGTTGGACCGGCCGGTGCAGATCCTCCAGGCGTCCACGGTCCAGGCCAGCATGACGCCGCCAGACCCATCCCAGGCGGCTAACGACGTGACCGCGCTGCGGGCCTTCTACGAGCGCTGGGTCGCGGACCATGGCGGGCGGACGGCGGTTGGCCTGAGCGGGGTGCCCCAGCGCAGCTTCCGTGGCGCCATCCGGTTTCTGGAAGCGTACGCGCGGGGAGCGGAGGCCGACCACCCCCAACGGCCCGCCGAGATGCCACAGCCTCAGTTCATCCGGTACGTGGTGGAGGACCTGAAGGCCTTCGCCTACGAGGCGCGGATGGCACAGCGGCCCGGCGACGATGAGGAAACGCTCCACACGTGGTTCTGGGGCAAGACGGGGTTAGGGATGCTGGTTAAAGGCGTGGCTGACCAAGTGGCCAGCACGGGCGACGACCGGCTGCGGCTCATAGCTGGCAGCATCGCCCGCTGACCAGGGCTGCGGACGCCAGTGCCTGGCTACAAGTGGCCTGCCACTACGCGCCATGTTCCGTTACAATTTGTTATCTTCCCACCACGTCAGGGCTAGCCCTGAGCACAGTCGGCAGAGCCCTCCTCAAAGAGACGAGCAAGTTGGAGAACGGACCCGCCGATAACCGAGAGTCGCAACCGGGGCGTACGCTCTCCACGCCAGGGAGTGCGACCGCCGAAAGACGGCCTGGGACCTTCTACGGGTGGTGGATCGTCGGCGCCTCCACCCTGTCCGGCACCATTCAGTCCTTGTTCTTCACCGTTGGCTCCGCCGCCCTATTCCTGCCTATCGCCAGGGAGTTTCAGACGACCCGCACCGTCGTCTCGGGGGCTTTCGCCTTCTCACGGCTGGAGGGTGGGCTTACCGGGCCAATCGAGGGGTACCTGGTCCACTGGGTCGGGCCCCGCCGGTACATAATGGTGGGGTGGATCATCTTTGGGCTCGGGCTGGTCGGCATCGGGCTGAGCCAGTCGCTCCTCCAGTTCTACGCCGCGTTTCTTGTCGCCACCCTCGGCCAGAGCGTGGCCGGATTCCTCCCCATCGTCACCGTGCTGGTCAACTGGTTCCTCCGATACCGTGGGCGGGCCATCGCGGTGTACCAGTTGGGGACCAGCTTCGGAGCAATGATGCTGCCCCTGTTTGCCTGGTCCGTCCTCAACATCGGTTGGCGCGAGACCATGGTCGCTGCTGGCATCATAGCTATCGCGATCGGTGTCCCACTATCCACGATGATGCGAGCGCGCCCGGAAGACTACGGCTACCTCCCCGATGGCGCCCAGCCTGAGCCGCCTCAAGAGGTCTCGATAGACCAGCAGGTAGGGGGGGCCGAGGGCCGACCGGTCTCCAGCGAGCCTGACTCGACGGTGAGGCAGGCGCTGCGGAGCCGGAACTTCTGGTTGCTGGGCGGCGCCCATATGCTCTCGCTCTGGGCATGGGGAGCGCTGCGTGTCCATCTGATCCCCTCCTTGGTAGACATAAGGATCGCTGAGCAGACTGCGGCAAACATGTTCGCCATCAGCCTGACGATAGCTGGCGCAGGCAGGCTTCTCGGTGGATTCCTGGGGGACCTCTGGGGCGCGCGCCGAGTGCTGGTGATTTCCTACCTGCTCCAGGGGGTCTCCATGGTCATTCTGGCCTTTGCCACGAACCTGTTCCACGTCTCGTTGTTCGCGGTCACGTTCGGCCTCTCCTGGGGCGCCCGGGGCACCGTGATGACCGTCCTGAGAGGCGAGGTCTTCGGACGCACCAATTTCTCTCGGCTCTCCGGGTTCATGGACCCCTTGACCATGGGAGGCGTGGTCATAAGCCCTATCTTTGCCGGCCTCACCTTCGACACTCTGGGAAGCTACCGATACGCGTTCCTCAGTATCGCCGTGCTCGGTACGATGGGCATCTTCCTGCTCATGGGCCTCCGGCTCCCCAAGCCTCGAAGCGCCAAGTCCTAGTACTTAGTGGTCTGTCCGGGAAATACGTTCCATCTCGTTGTCACCCTGAGTGCAGCGAAGGGTCTCTCGAGTGAGAGATTCTTCGCCCGCCTGCGGCAGCCTCAGAATGACAAGAAATTGGGGGACTAAGCACTGGTTTCGTAAAAGAGCACTATCATGGCCGCTCATGGAGCGCTTGTCGAACCATGGGCCACCGGCCCTTCGACAAGCGCTCCGACTTTGCCGAGAGTCCGATGAGCGAAGCATCATCGGACAGGACGAGCGGTCCGATAAATCGGACCTAGCGCACGCTGAGTTTTGCGACCAAGTATGAGGCGTTACGTAAAAGGCCCACTGGGTGCGCAGTGTTGAGCCTGGCTTCGACGACTCCCCGGCGATTGACACGGTTTCACAGGGCAACTATCCTCGCATGGCTTTCGCATGAACGGTCATGGAAAGCGATAGGAGTCTCGGAACTGGTCAACCGTATCTTTAGTCCAAAACGGAGGTGTAGCTACTCATGGGCATGGAGCTGACGCGAGACCCGGCCAGCCGGGGACTCACAGAAGAGGATATCGTTCACATCCCCGGGATGGCGAGTCGCTGGGTCCGTCTCGCCAATGGCGCGAAGGCGCACTACGTAGCCTCGGGCGCCACTGGACCCGCCATCATCTTGCTCCATGGTGGAATCGTGGGCTCTTCGGGAACGGCCGGCTGGCGGTTCATGGCCCCGTTCCTCGGGGCAAACGGCTTCCGGGTGTACTGTCCTGACCGCCCTGGCTTCGGCTGGGCCGATACTCGGCCGGAGTACCGCCCCATGTGGGGCTACAAGAGCATGGTGGACTTCGTGCACATGTTCGCGAATGCCCTCTGCTTGGACAAATTCCACCTTGCAGGCAACTCCATGGGAGGGCAGATAACGGTCCAATACGTCATCCATCATCCGGACCAGATCATCAGCTTTGCCCTGATCGGCACCAACGTTGGCGACATTGTCCAGAAGCCCAGGGTCACCGGCAAGGAGTCGAAGTGGAGCCCGAACCCTGACTTCGCGGCGCCGGTATGGGACGGCACGGAAGCGAGCATGCGCACCCTCATGGAGGGGATCATCTTCAACACGCCGGAGATCTGGCCGGAGCTGATCACCATGCGGAACAAGGCGGCGGAGCGCCAGCGCGGGTCGTTCGTGCCGGGCGGGCTGGGCGCGGGCCGCCCACAAGGAAGCGGACCCCCGCCCGCAATAGGGGGCGGTCCCGACATCCCCGCGTACCACCAGTGGGCCCACACCAAGGACCATCTCGATAAGCTCGGCATCCCCGCAGTCTACTTGTACGGTCTGCAAGACGTGCTGGGCCCGGTGGAGAACGCCTTCAATCAGGAAGACGTGCTGCCGGCCAACATCCAGATGTTCTACCCCGATCAGTGTGGTCACCAGGGCCAGACAGACCAGCCGGCCATGTTCAATCAAGCGTTCCTGGAGCTCTTCCGGGACGGCAAGGTAAGCTGGAAGACCGCGGAATGGGCGGGCGTTTCCAGGCGCCGGCAGATCAACCCGGACCTAGTCGAGGAGCCGGCTAGCGGATTCCCCGCGCCAGACCCGGGGCGATACGAGTCTCCAGAGGCTCTCCAGGCTGCATTGGCAGTGGCGGCGCCAGCGCGCTAGGCCCCGAGAGAATTCTAGGTCGCACCCAAAGCGCAAACGGGAGGCGCACCCGGTCGCCCACTACGGTGATGCAGTCAGGTACTGACCCTTGGCCACGGACAGCAGAAACCTCCCTTGATGATGAAGGGAGGTTTCTGCTACTGAGTCTGGATGCTTTCTAGGCTGCTACCGCCACAGCGTCTTATCTTGCAGGTCGTCCCAGCTCTCCGCCTGCATCAGCTGCAGCCAAAAGTGGTACGCGCCCCGCTGGTTTTGCTCCGATGGAGCGCGAGAGCCGCCCCCTCCCTCGGTGACCGTTGCATTCTGCGGGAACCCAAACCCCTTTAGTTGAGGGTGCCCTATCTGTTCTCTGCTTAAGCCCAGAGAGTACTCGTACGGGTAGCGGCGAGCAATGGTCCCCTTGCTGGCCTTGTGGGCGTAGCTCCAATTCTCCATGTCATCCATTTCGGTGAGCCCAACTGGCCCGCCGTAGCGCATGTAGAAGTGTCGCAGCATGTCCTTCACTTCCTGGGGCGTGTCATGATGAACGAAGTACCAGCGCCAGCACTCAGTGTAGTCGGGCCCAGCGGGGTGCCAAACACACATGCTCTGGTTCGTGCCCTGGGTTGCGTTAGGGAAGATGTTGCCATTGCCAGCGCTTACCCGCCAGCGCTTGCCCAACACCTCCTTGCGGCGCTCGTAGGACAAGCGATAGTACTCCTCTACCTCGGGCGCTTGGTTCGGGTAGGTGGGCACATACTCAAAGTCCTCTGGCAGCACCCGCACGCTAAGCCTTCCTGAACCGTGTTGAGACACGTTGAAGTTAGTGGAAGCCGCTAACATCGCCCGACGGGCTGCGGTCATCCTACTCTGGCCGCCGCCAGGGTTGATACCGACTATCTCCACCGAGTGGTGCGTTGGCGTGCCGTGGTAGCCGTCGCCCAGGAAGTTCTCGGCCCCAAATTTCCAGTTGGACGGAAAGAGCCACTTGAGGACCCCCAACACCTCGATGTCTGGGTCCGAGCCGTCATCCTTAGATAGCCACAGCCCCACCCCATACTCGTTATCGCCGATGTAGTCCAGGAACGACGGCGCCTTGGGGTCCCACGTGGCCCAGATGGTCCCTTTGTAGTTCTCCATCTGCGCGACTTCAACGAGGCCCCACTGCGACTTGTCTAGCTCTTCCCGGTACGCGTCCTTGTACCGCGGCACGCCCACCAGGCTCCCGTCGCCCGCGTAGCTCCACCCGTGGTACGGACACGTGAACACCGGCGTGTTCCCCTCGTCATACCGGCACACCTTCATCCCCCGGTGACGGCACGAGTTCAGGAACACGTGAATGGTGTTGTCCCGGTCTCGGCTCAGGATGACCGACTCCTCCCCCATGCGGGAGATGAAGTAGTCGCCCGGTTTGCGCACCTGGTCCTCGAACCCCACGAAGAGCCAGCAGCGGGCGAACACCCGCTCCTTCTCGATCTCGTAGAGTTCCTCGTCCACGAAGATGTCGCGGCTTACCAGCCCTTTGGGCCGGTCCACCAGGTCCACGTCTTTCCAAACGCCTGTCCCTAGCCCAGTCTCCAGTGCCATCTCAGCACCTCCCGTGGGATTCTATGGATGCCGCAAATCAGCCTATGGTGACGGTACTCCTGCGAGAAGAAGGTGTCAATCAGTGAGTGGGGTGTGAGGTATCTTCAAAAAGTGTGTAAACAGTCAGGCGGTGTACCCTCTCTCTGAACAACACGGGCTCGAGGCCCAAGAGAGGAGATAGACCGCCCATGAGGAAGGAAAGCACTGAGAGTAGGTCGGAGTCAAGGCCGGAGTGGGAGCAGTTGGAGGATTGGGTGCGAAGCCAGGTCCAGAGGCTGATCCAGGAGTTGCTGGAGGAGGAGGTGACGGCGTTTCTGGGAAGGGCGAAGTCGGCGCTCAGATCCGACTCGGACAACGATACCGGCTATCGGAACGGATACGGCAGAGCCCGGAGGCTTACGCTGAGTTCGGGAACGATACAGCTGAGGCGGCCGCGAGTCCGCGATACCGAGGAGCAGTTCGAGAGCCGGCTGCTGCCGCTGTTCGTCAACAGGACCAGGAAGGTTGCTGAGTTGATCCCCGAGCTGTACCTGCACGGTCTATCCGAAGGCGACTTCGATCTGGCTTTGCGGGGGCTGCTGGGAGAGGACGCACCGGTATCGGCGAGCACGGTGGCCCGGTTGAAGTCCAAGTGGAACGATGAGCTTGCCCAATGGCGCAGCCGGCCCCTAGATGACCTGGAAGTGGTCTACATGTGGGTGGATGGAGTCTACGTCAAGGCTGGTCTTGAGAAGGAGAAGGCGGCAGTACTGGTGGTGGTGGCGGCCCTGAGCGACGGGAGCAAGGTGGTGGTGAGCGCTGTTCCCGGATACAGGGAGTCCACAGAGAACTGGTCCGATGTGCTCAGGGACATGAGGCGCCGCGGGCTGGAGTGCCCGAGGCTGGTGGTTGGGGACGGACACCTGGGCATCTGGGGAGCTCTGCGCAACGTCTATCCGCAGGCGGCAGAGCAACGCTACTGGAACCACAAGATCGTAAACGTGCTCGCCAAGCTTCCAAAGCGACAACAGGACCAGGCCAAGCTCATGCTGCGTACTATCCCCTACGCGCCGACTCGGACAGAGGCTGAGCGGCTCAGGACGGTGTTCACCAGGTGGTGCGGCGACCATTCCTACGAGGCGGCCTCAGAGGCCTTGGAGCGGGACTGGGACCGCATGGTCACCTTCTATGACTTCCCAAAGGAGCACTGGGGGCACCTTCGCACGACGAACCCGGTAGAATCACCCTTCGCGGCCCTCAGGCTTCGGACCGATGCCGCCAAGCGCTACAAGAGGGTCGATCGGGCGATAGCGGTGATCTGGAAAATGTTGATGGTCGCCGAACAGCGCTTCAGGCGTCTGAAGGCCCCTGAGTTGATCGAAGACGTCTATCTCGGTGCACAGTATGCGGATGGAATCGCCATTGAATCAACGGCTGAGAAGGTCGCCGCCTGATGTCGTTTACACACCTATTGACGTAACCTCACGACAACCCACATCGTGAGTTAACGGGAGGCGCACCATTGTTAGGTGCGCCTCCCGCTTGCTATACAGCGCGCTACCGTATCTATTCTCTACCTAAGAGAGGGCGGCCTAACTGCCGTTGCCCATCCCCTGATGATGACGCTGGGCTGAACTTGGGAGTGGAGGTGGCCAAAAGTCATTCTCAAGACGGTTTCGCAATCTTTCGAGGGCTGGTATTCCAGCTACGGCTGACTTGGCCGCCGATTCAACATTCGCAACAGCAGCGTCGATCACACGCTGAACGTAGTCCTCCGGGACCCCAAAATTACGCATGCCTCTGATGATGTAGGACACATATTTAGCTGACGTCGCACGTCCACCGGTCCTGTCTGTCTCCCTCACGAGGAACGTGACCGCTGATTTGACCTTCCCGCCGATTGTGACTCTAATATGCTGAAGCTCGTAACGAGGCCCTTCGATTTCGGCTAGGGTCCTCAGGCCGTTTATGCGCTTGGGACCAGTAATCCTGTTATTGGGAACTTTGTAAAGAGCGCCCCAAGCCTTCCCCTCTCCACAGCGCACAAGGTCTGCAGTTGCACACTTGTTCCCGTCGCTCCACACGTTGAACGCGACCTCAAAGTTTTCGGCAGTCTGTGCTTTGCCAATTGGTCGAGCTGCGTCGTTTAGGCGCTTGGGCGAGTTCAGGCGCCTCTCGTCGCAGTTGGAGCCGTACTGAAAAACCAACCCCATGTGACTCACTCCTGGTTTGAGTTTTTCAGGTTTGAGCCGTTAAGGTGACTGGGTGCTGCCCGGCCTGAATTCGGACTCCCCTAAGATGTAGCCTGGTATATAACTGGCCGATATCTTGGTGGAGGGATGGGCTTGCTAGCTTGGCGAGCGGCTTCTAGCCAGGCAATCTTGGCTCGTTCTACCTCTGCTAATGCTTCTTCAGGGGTGGCGCCAAAAGCAGAACAAGACTCCAGGTCTGGAATGTCGGCAATGTAACCGCCGTCCTCCTCACTATGAAAAATATTTATGTGGTAGTCGCTCATTCCTCGTCCTCCAATCCTAGATTATACCTCTCAACCAGGCGGAGGAGCTGTCGAACTTGATAAGGCTTTGCTTCGCCCTTGACTGACTGCAAGTTGAGCAACTCTAGGATGTCTGAATGGGTGAAAATATGATGACCACCTGAGACACGTACCAAATAGAATCCGAAACCCTCTGCCAGGTCCACAAACTCACTGAACGCTACATTGTGCAGTGCTCCTCCGACCAAACGTCTAAGGAGGCGCCTGCGGTTCATTCCCTACTCACCTTAGTCATAGCCTACAGTCACATGTCAGTAGCTGCTGGCTGCCCGGCCTGGATTCGAACCAGGGTCAGCGGATCCAAAGTCCGCTGTGCTACCTCTGCACCACCGGGCAGTGCATCACCATTGTACTAGGCACGCCCGTTCATCCTTCGACAGGCTCAGGACGAACGGAAGATCCTCTCCCAAATTATTGAGGGACAGGGCAACGCCCTGGGATCAGCCTGCCAGTCAGAGTCCGCCTGGAGGTGGACGAGGAATTCGGCAATCACCTCCGGAGGACGGCTATCGCGAAGGTTGATTTGCCCACCCGCCCTCCCGGGAGCGTGTCCGAGTGCACTCCAGCGTACCGGCGTGGGCTTAGCCGCGCTACCTTGAGATACAACGATGGGGACACCGCACATGGGTCCAGGGCCGCGCCCTGGCCTGGCTACTGCATGGGCGAGTAGGCCGTGGGGCGCCAGACCTCGTTATGAATATTGGCCACCAGGGGGCCCTCCCGTTCGGACTCCTCCCGCGCCTGCTGCCACTCAGGGTCGGCCCCGAACGCCGCGAACTTCTCGCCGCGCTCGTTCATATTCTCCCAGCCCAGGATGTAGTACAGCTTGCTGCTATCGCCGACCAACGCGTTCCAGTAGCCCACCACGTGAAAGCCGTGTTTCACGAACAGCTCATGGGTATGGTCGGCAAACCGACGGTTCAGGGCGCCCATCTTCCCCGGCACGGCCTCGTAGACGCGCAACTCGTACAGCATGAAACCTCCTCCAGCGCACGAATGCCAGCAGTGTATCAAGAATTGGCTCGGGGTGACGCCTACTCTATCGTTACCGCGACGCCCGGCCCAATGTCCAGCTCCTGGGCCAGGCCCGCACCGATCTCCAGGACGTAGCGCACCTGCGCGTCGCCGGCGTTGTACCGGGGCAGCGAGCTATCGGTGGCGTCTGGAGGAGGTTCCGGCACCTCGTGGGTCACGTGGACCACGCGCATCTCCTCGTCGATCCAAACAATGTCGATGGGGAACAGCATGCCGCGCATCCAAAAGGAGGGACGCCGCGGTGAGCCGAAGTCGAACCACATGCCCCACTCTCTGGGCAGATAGTCGCGGCCAGAAAGGCCTTGGGCCTGCAGCTCAGGCGTGTCAACGACCAGCGCGCTGAAGCGTGCTTCCCCTAGCTGGACGACAACGGTCTCCTGCCCGAGAAACGACGGTTCCAACGTGGGGGTCGGCGTTGGCGTGGGAGTCGGCGTTGGTGTGGCGGTGGGCGTCGGCGTGGACGTGGCTGTGGCGGTAGCCGTCGGCGTTGGCGTAGGAGTCGGCGTTGGTGTAGCTGTGGCGGTAGCCGTCGGCGTGGGAGTAGGTGCGCGTGTGGGTGTCGCGGTGGCGGTGACCGTAGGCGTTGGCGTGGCCGTAGGAGTCGGCGTAAGCGTCACCGTAGGCGTGGCGGTGGGTGTAGACGTAGGCGTGGCGGTGGGTGTGCAGGAGAGGGCCAACCCTCCAGCAAACACGACGACGAGGATACGGAGCGCGGGGTTGGATGCACACCACCGCGCAACGATGGTTACGGCGCCTGGGACCACAAAGTGCCCTGGTCGGATTCCGGTTTGCCCGGGTCCGGCAGGCCCAGGTGCTGAGCGGCCAAGCGGGTGGTGGTCCGGCCGCGGGGGGTCCGGCTCAAGAATCCCAGCTGCATTAGATACGGCTCATACACGTCCATGATGGTGTCGGCCTCCTCGCTAACGGAGGCAGCCAGGGTCTCGAGCCCCACGGGGCCTCCGCCAAAGGTCACGGCGATGGTCCGCAGCAGCCGGTGGTCGAGCTCGTCCAGCCCAAGGTGGTCCACCTCCATCAGCTCCATGGCCTCACGGGCGACCACACCCGTGACCACGCCATTCGCACGCACCTGAGCAAAGTCCCGCACCCGACGCAGGAGCCGGTTGGCCACGCGGGGCGTGCCCCTGGCACGACGGGCCAGCTCCTGGACGCCGTCCTCGTCCGTCTCCACCCCCATGATCCCGGCGGAGCGGCGCACGATGGCCTCCATGGCGGGGAGATCGTAGAAGTCGAGCCGGTAGACAATACCGAACCGGTCGCGAAGTGGCGCGCTCAGCATCGCGTAACGAGTTGTCGCACCCACCAAAGTGAACGGCTCAACCTTCAGGTTCATGCTTTGGGCCGAGAGTCCTTTACCCATGACCCAGGAGAGGGAGAACTCCTCCATGGCCGGGTAGAGGATCTCCTCCACGGGCCGAGGCAAACGGTGGACCTCGTCGATAAAGAGGGCCTCTCCGGCCTTGATCTGGGTCAAGAGCGCGGCCATGTCGCCGGTGCGCTCAATGGCCGGACCCGCGGTGACACGCACGCTGGTTTCCATCTCGGCGGCGATGATGTAGGCCAGCGTGGTCTTCCCCAGCCCAGGCGGACCGTACAGCAGCACATGGTCCAGCGGCTCACCGCGTTGTAGAGCCGCCGCCATGGCGATGCCGAGGTTTTCCTTGACCTTTTCCTGGCCGATGTACTCCGACAATCGGCGTGGGCGCAGCCCCCGTTCCAGCGGGCTGTCCTCGACCTTGAGCGTGCCTGACACTAGCCGGTCGGTCATAAGCGCAGCACCCGTGTCCTCTCAGTCGTTGAGCGGCCTCCACGGATTGTAGTCATGCCGTGGCCGATGCCGCAACGTGCTGGTGCCTAAGAAAAGTCCAAACCGATGCCCGGCCGACGAACGTGGGCGTTGCCCCTACCCTCGAGTATCGGTAGCGGAGTCGTCAGTCGCCTGTGAGTCATCAGTCGCCTCGGGGTCGGCAATTGTCTCGGAGTCAGCAATCGCTTCGGAGCCGGCAGCCGCCTCGGGGCCAGCCATGGCTTCAGCGGCCTGGCGGCGCCGGAAGAAGGAGCCGTAGAAGCCGAGGCCGACCATCACGGCGCCCGCGACCAATACGACGCCCCCTTGGACCGCCAGGGGATCGAAGAAGACGTTGATGAGCTCCGATTGGACCTCCACGCTCTTGTCAATTAGGACTTCCAGGATATCCGCATCCCGGATCTCCTCTTCGACACGATCTTTGACGCGGCCCTTGCCAACGCTCAGCGCGGCGGCCACGGCCGCGCCGGAAATGACTAACGGCACGCCTGCCCACCCTAAGCGGCTCCACCAGCTGCGGCCTCCCAAGAAGCCGATGATGGCCGCCACGATGAGGAGGACGATGATAAGCAAGAACAGCAGGCTCCTCACTGTGTCGACGTAGCCGCGAACGTCGTCCGACGTGTCAAAATCGCTGGCGCCGATTTCGTCTCTTATGTCCTGCTCGGTGAAGTTAAACCCCTCTTTGAGGTAGCGGCGTACATCGTCCAGCAGGTCCACGTTCTCCTGCCCGCCTTGCTCCAGGATCAATCGCCGCAGGTCCTGGTCGGTGAACGCGATCCCATTGCGGAGCTGTTCCCTCGTCTGCTCCAGGGGCACGTCCGGCCCGAGCAGCGCAAGCAGATCCTCGTCAGTAAATTCGATGACCTCGGGGAGCTGCTGCACGACCAGGCTTTCCAGTTGTTCCTCTATATCGAGGCCCACCAACCCCTGCAGCAGCTCGTAGGTGACACCCGGCGGCACGCACTCCGGAGTCGCCTCCAACGACAGCTCCAGGCCCTGAAGCTGCTGGAGCGTACACGTGGGGAGGGAGTCAATGAAGGCTCGGACCTTCGCGTCCGTGGTCACCTGTAGCGTTTCCACGGCTATCTCTACACGGTCGCGCAGCGGTATCTCGATGGTAAAGCTGTCAGTTTGGCCCGTGAGGTACGGGCCCATGGCGCCAAAGGCATCGCTTATACGATCGCTGACCCACGACAGGGGCAGCACCTGGCCAATGGCGTCCACAACTTCATCGTCGGTAATGGTGATGCCAAAGGGCAGCCCCACCTGCGGGCCTAGGCTGTCGCTGACCGTAGGGGCAATCTGCTCCTCCAGCAGGTAGTCATACGTGCCTCCATCCAGGCCCGTCAGGAGCCACCCCTCCAGTACTGGGAGCGCGGCGTCCGCCCGGTCCTGCAACGGGATGAGAATGGCGAAGTCGTCCTCCTTACCGGTGGCGTAGGGTGTGATCTCGTCCAGCACCTCCTCGATCCGTTGCCGGAGCCACGCCTCCGGCAACACCTCCTCAATGCCGGCAATAACCTGGTCCGGAGTCAGGGTCATGCCGTAGGGGAGGTCTGACAAGACGTCGTTCTTCTCCATCTCCGGCCTGGCCAGCTCCTCCAGCAGGTAGTTATAGATATCAGCGTCGCGGACCAGCTCCTCCGCAACCTCGACGGCGTCTTCCACCCGGTCAGCCAGCGGGATGGTGATGCTGAACTCGTCGGTCTGGCCGGTGGCGTAGGGCACCACCTGCTCCACGACCTGCTCGACGTTTTCCTGGACCCACTCAGGCGGGAGGACGCGTTTGACGTACGCGACGATTTCAACGTGGGTCAGACTGATGCCAAGGCCCACGTCCTCCGTATCCACTTCGTGGTCCTCGAGGGCCGCCGGAAGCGCAGCATCGTAGGTGAAGTTGTAGGCGTCGAGCTTGCGAAGCGTATCGGTGTAGAAACTCGCCTCCAGCAGCGTGCCGTTGACACGGAATACGACGAGCGTTATGACGAAGAGCAGCAGAAAGACAACGACAACAGGAAGGGCAAAGAGGCGGCGCAGGATGATGAGCAAGGCGGCAACGACCTCCAGGAAGTGGGCCAAGACGAATTATAGCACGCGGTCGCGCAGGCGCCGTTGACACGCCTATCCCACGGAGTAGACTCCCCGCTAGACGGCCCTCGGCGCTTGGGCCAAGACCACGCCTAGGAGAAGAGCATGACCACGGAAGGCACCGAACGCTGGCACCTTGAGACGTACCGCCCGGCGGTGAAGCGGACGCCCGAGCGCAAAGAGGCCTTCACTACCGAGTCGGGTGTGCCGATAGCGCCTCTCTACGGCCCGGAAACGGCAACAGACGATTACCCGCACCGGGTGGGCTTTCCAGGCGAGTACCCGTTCATCCGGGGCATCCAGGCCTCCATGTACCGCGGCCGCCTATGGACCATGCGCCAATACGCCGGCTACTCCACGCCGGAAGAGTCCAACGCCCGTTTCCGTTACCTCCTTTCCCAGGGGCAGACGGGCCTATCGGTGGCCTTTGACCTGCCCACCCAAACGGGTTACGACTCCGATCACCCCATGGCCCAGGGGGAGGTGGGAAAGGTGGGAGTGCCCATCTGCAGCCTGGCCGATATGGAAGAGCTGTTCCGGGGCATTCGGCTCGACCAGGTGAGCACGTCCATGACCATCAACGCCACCGCGCCGGTGCTTTTGGCCATGTACCTGGCGGTGGCCCGCGGGCAGGGCGTTTCCTTCGACCAGGTGGACGGCACGGTCCAAAACGATATCCTGAAGGAGTACATCGCCAGGGGGACCTACATCTTCCCTCCCGCGGAGTCGCTGCGGCTGACCACCGACCTGTTCCTCTTCTGCGCCGAGCAGGCGCCCCAGTGGAACATCATCAGCATCAGCGGATACCACATGCGCGAGGCTGGGGCGACGGCGGTGCAGGAGCTGGCCTTCACCTTCGCCAACGCGGTGGCCTATGTGGAGGCGGCGTTGGCGGCAGGCCTGGATATAGACACCTTTGCCGGCCGGCTCTCCTTCTTCTTCGCGGCGCATAACAACCTCTTCGAGGAGGTGGCCAAATTCAGGGCGGCCCGCGGCATGTGGGCGCGCATCATGCGCGAGCGGTTCGGGGCCCAGGAGCCGCGCTCCTGGATGCTGCGCTTCCACACCCAGACCGCCGGCGTTACCCTCACCGCCCAGCAACCGGACAACAACACTGTCCGCACCACCGTGCAGGCCCTGGCCGCGGTGCTGGGTGGGACGCAATCGCTGCACGTCAACGCCAGAGACGAGGCCCTGGCCCTCCCGTCGGAAGCGTCGGCCACGCTGGCGCTGCGCACTCAGCAGGTACTGGCCCACGAGTCCGGCGTGGCGGACACGGTAGACCCCCTGGCCGGCTCCTACTACGTAGAGCACCTAACCGCGGCGCTGGAGTCGTTGGCGGGCGACTACATGAAGCGCATCGAGGAGATGGGTGGCGCGGTACAGGCGGTCCGGCAGGGCTACCAGCGCCGCGAGATCGAAGGGTCCGCCTACCAGCACCTTCAGGCGGTCGAGTCCAAAGAGCGTACCGTGGTGGGCGTCAACGCCTACCAGGCCGACGAACCCCAGGCCGTGAGGGCGCGCAACGCGGACGAGGATCCCTCCAAGCACCAGCTGGAGCGGCTGCGCCGGGTCCGGGCGGAGCGGGACGCAGCGCAGGCCCAGGCGTCGCTACGCCGGCTGGAGGAGGCCGCCAGGACGCCCAGGGCGAACACCATGCCGGTTATCCTGGAGTGCGTCGAGTCGTACGCCACCGTGGGCGAGATATGCGACACCCTGCGCGACGTGTTCGGGGAGTACAAGCCTGAGGGGTGATCCAGCGAAGGGGTCTGGAGCCGCGCTGACGGGGTATGCCCAGGACTATGAGGAGAGGATAGCGTCATGGCAGAAAGTATGGAAGCGCAGGTGTTCGACCAGTTCAGACAGTATCTTCTGCGTTTGTTGCAACGGGCCGATCAGATGGTCCGTGAAGCCACGGACGGGCTGAGCGACGACCAGCTCTACTACCAGCCTACCAAGGACACCAACTCCATCGCCTGGCTGGCCTGGCACCTGAGCCGCCGGCGGGAGTTCTACTCGGCGGTGTTTCACGGAGAGCCCCATGTCTGGGTCACTGGCGGTTGGGCGGAGCGGTTTGGTATGGACCCGTCAGGCGTGGACTTCGGGACCGGCATGGGGTTCACTCCTGAACAGGTGGCGGCTTTCAGACCACCGCGCGATCTTCTCTTCGGCTACGTGGACGCCGTCTATGCAGCGGCCGTAGACCGGGTCTCCCGCCTCACGCTGCAGATGATGGACCAGGAGTATGACCTGGACGCCGGCAGAGGCATGCGCGTGGGCTGGACGGTGCTCAATCCGTTCATCAACGATGGCGTGGTCCACTCTGGGCAGATCGCCTACATCCGCGGCATGATCAGCGGGTTCGGCTGGCAAGGGCGCTAGGGGCCGACCGGCCGTCGGACCGCCGGCTTCGTTGGAACGTGGGCTAGCGAAGGACCCACGAGAATAGCCCCGGTAACGGAGATACTCGTTGCATTATCATTACGCCCACCGCACCTGCTCCCCATGACTAACACCTCACCCTTGAAACATGGCCGAGGCTAGGCCTTCCTCCTCCACTCCCGACGCGCGCGTCCCCTGGTACGCCCGCTCCCGGACGACTCGTTCGCTGCAAGTACGCGATTGGCGCGTACTGTGGATGGCGGGGCACCTGTGGCACGTGGCCTTCTGGGCAGACCTTTTCATCCTTAGCTGGCTCGTACTGGAGCTGACCGACTCCCCGCTCAAGGTCTCCTTGGTGGGTGCCTTCCGGCTCCTGCCCCTGGGTATCCTCGGGTTTATCGCCGGCTCCCAGGCCGACCGGGTCTCCAAGAAGGGGCTATTACTTGTAGCCCAGGGGATAAACCTGAGCGTGACCAGTGGGTTCGTCCTGGTCCTTGCGCTGGGCCTGGTGCAGGACTGGCACATCTTCCTGGCCGCGGTCTTAACGGGCACGGCGTGGGCCATCGACCTCCCCGTCCGCCGCGCCTTCATCCGGGACATCCTGCCGGAGCAGTTCATGGCGAACGCCATCGCCATCGACGTGGCCTCGCTCACGGGCACGGCCATGGTCGCCCGCTGGCTGGCCGGAGGTCTGCTGGCCCTGGTCGGCGTCACGGTAACGTACGGTCTGCTCATACCAATCTACGTGATAGGCCTCCTGCTCCTCCTGTCCGTCCCGGGAAGGCCCGTCCACACGGATGTTGCAGGCGATCCGGGTGGCGTTCTCCAAGGCATATGGGAGGGGATGGTCTACGCATGGCGGAACAAAGTGCTCCGAGGGGTCGTGATTGTCACGGTGTTCGTGAACGTGCTCGTCTTTCCTTACATCCAGTTGACCCCGGTCTTTGCCAAGGACGTCTTTGGTGTAGGCCCCGCACTCCTCGGGCTGATGAGCGGGATGGACGGTTTCGGAGCGCTGGTGGGCACCCTGGTCCTCGCCTCCTTGGCGGTGACCAGACGACGGGGCGCCATCTTCATCACGGGTTCACTCTTCATGGGTATCGGGGCGTTTTTGTTCGGCCTATCGGGGAGCTTCGCGATAGCCATCCCTTGGTTGGTCGTCGTCGGCCTGGGCATGTCCGGGTTTGCCACCATGCAGATGACCATCGCCGTCACCATCCCCGAACCGGCGATGCGAGGGAGGGCCATGGGCGCGGTGGCCTTTGGCATTGGGCTGTTGCCGTTGGGGATGCTCTACATGGGGCTCTTGGCCGAATGGATAGGCGCACCGAGCGCGCTCGCGTACAGCGCGCTTAGCTACGTAGTCATCCTGCTGGTGGTGACCCTGACGCAGCCCGTGTTGCGCCGGTTCTCCTGAGCCAGCTTGACGGTCGTACAATACCGCCATGCCACCCATGGAGGTTACGTCAATAGGTGTGTAAACGACATCAGGCGGCGACCTTCTCAGCCGTTGATTCAATGGCGATTCCATCCGCATACTGTGCACCGAGATAGACGTCTTCGATCAACTCAGGGGCCTTCAGACGCCTGAAGCGCTGTTCGGCGACCATCAACATTTTCCAGATCACCGCTATCGCCCGATCGACCCTCTTGTAGCGCTTGGCGGCATCGGTCCGAAGCCTGAGGGCCGCGAAGGGTGATTCTACCGGGTTCGTCGTGCGAAGGTGCCCCCAGTGCTCCTTTGGGAAGTCATAGAAGGTGACCATGCGGTCCCAGTCCCGCTCCAAGGCCTCTGAGGCCGCCTCGTAGGAATGGTCGCCGCACCACCTGGTGAACACCGTCCTGAGCCGCTCAGCCTCTGTCCGAGTCGGCGCGTAGGGGATAGTACGCAGCATGAGCTTGGCCTGGTCCTGTTGTCGCTTTGGAAGCTTGGCGAGCACGTTTACGATCTTGTGGTTCCAGCAGCGTTGCTCTGCCGCCTGCGGATAGACGTTGCGCAGAGCTCCCCAGATGCCCAGGTGTCCGTCCCCAACCACCAGCCTCGGGCACTCCAGCCCGCGGCGCCTCATGTCCCTGAGCACATCGGACCAGTTCTCTGTGGACTCCCTGTATCCGGGAACAGCGCTCACCACCACCTTGCTCCCGTCGCTCAGGGCCGCCACCACCACCAGTACTGCCGCCTTCTCCTTCTCAAGACCAGCCTTGACGTAGACTCCATCCACCCACATGTAGACCACTTCCAGGTCATCTAGGGGCCGGCTGCGCCATTGGGCAAGCTCATCGTTCCACTTGAACTTCAACCGGGCCACCGTGCTCGCCGATACCGGTGCGTCCTCTCCCAGCAGCCCCCGCAAAGCCAGATCGAAGTCGCCTTCGGATAGACCGTGCAGGTACAGCTCGGGGATCAACTCAGCAACCTTCCTGGTCCTGTTGACGAACAGCGGCAGCAGCCGGCTCTCGAACTGCTCCTCGGTATCGCGGACTCGCGGCCGCCTCAGCTGTATCGTTCCCGAACTCAGCGTAAGCCTCCGGGCTCTGCCGTATCCGTTCCGATAGCCGGTATCGTTGTCCGAGTCGGATCTGAGCGCCGACTTCGCCCTTCCCAGAAACGCCGTCACCTCCTCCTCCAGCAACTCCTGGATCAGCCTCTGGACCTGGCTTCGCACCCAATCCTCCAACTGCTCCCACTCCGGCCTTGACTCCGACCTACTCTCAGTGCTTTCCTTCCTCATGGGCGGTCTATCTCCTCTCTTGGGCCTCGAGCCCGTGTTGTTCAGAGAGAGGGTACACCGCCTGACTGTTTACACACTTTTTGAAGATACCTCCAAGGCATTCCAAAAAGCCACCCCTCGGTTAAGCTCAGACACGCCACCCAATTGGTCGGGGGCGAAGGTTGAGTCACTGCTTGACCTGACTCCACTCGTGGGGTTAAGCAAATTGTAGGTCGGCGAAAATGGTTAGAGCTCAATACGAGGTAACGATTTCCCCGTTCCGCAGAGCCTCCATGGGGCAATATGAGCTCGCGGTCTTCTTCCGCTCAGATCAACATTTCTGGCAGGGCATCGCGGGAGGTGGCGAAGACGACGAGCTGCCGCTGGCAGCCGCCAAACGCGAATCATTTGAAGAAGCAGGGATCCCAGGGACTGCGGCCTACTACCGGCTATCTGCCATTGCGTCCATCCCAAAGGACGCGTTCAAAGCCGGAATCTCAGGGGAGTGGCCGGAGGACCTCTATGTTATCCCTGGGCATTACTTTGGTGTAGTTGGAGAAGGTCTTTCAATTGTGTTGTCACCGGAGCATACAGAATATCGATGGGTAACCCAGGCTGAAGGAGGTCAGCTGCTTCACTGGGACCATGATAAGACTGCATTGTGGGAGCTGAGTAACAGGTTAAGGGACGGAAGATTACCGAATCCTAGCTAGGCTAATGTCATTGCGTAAGCGTATTTCAGAGGCGGGACCCTAGTCCCACAGGCCTCTCGCGCGCAGGTCGTCCCAGCTCTCCGACGACATCATGTCGGCCCAGAACTTGTACATCGCCCTGTGGCCCTGTTCGGTGAAGCTGTTCTCGGTGATATGCCCATTCCGGACCACCCACGGAGCGATGTCGGTGGTCCGTCGCTCGTAGCCGACGCCCATAGTGTAATTGTAGGGGTGACGGCGGGCGATGACGCCCTTGCTCGCCTTGTGGGCATAGTTCCAGTTCTCCATGTCGTCCTCTTCGGTGAGACCAGCGGGACCACCATAGCGCATGATGTAATGTCGCATGACATCCTTGGCCTCTTGGGGTGCGTCCTTTTGCATGTAAATAAAGCGCCACACCTCGGTGTGGTCTATCCCCTGCGGGTTCCACACCGCGAGAGACTGGCCTGTGCCAAACGTGCTGTTGGGGAAGATGTTCCCACCATTGCCAATGACCCGGGCCTTCTCGCCCAATAGCTCCCTTCGCTGGTAGCAGGCTTTCTGGTAGTACTCCTCAACAACCGGATCGTTCGGGTAGGTCGGCGTGTACGGGCGCTCCTCCAGCTGCGCGCTAAACCTCCAATCGTGGCCGTGATGGGCCAGCTGCATGCCAACGCGCGGAACGCGCACGTTGTCTTGGGTATGCCGGCCCTGTTGACCGCTAGGGCTGAGACGCAGCAGGTCCACCGAGTGGTGACTGGTGGTGCCGTGGTAGTTGTCACCGACAAAGTTGTCCGCCCCCCACTTCCAGTTACACGGCATTGGCCACTTGAGTACGCCCACGGACTCTAGCTCACCCTCCGTTCCGTCCGGTTTGCTCAAGAAGATGCCCATGAACTGCTTCATATCACCGACGTACTCGTCGAAGGATGGCGCCTTGGGGTCCCACGTGGCCCAGATGGTCCCTTTGAAGTTATGGAGCTGCGCGACTTCCACCAGCCCCCATTGGCTCTTGTCCAGCTCCTCCCGGTACGCGTCCTTGTATCGTGGCACCCCCACCAGCGAGCCGTCGCTCGCGTAGCTCCACCCGTGGTACGGACACGTGAACACCGGCGTGTTCCCCTCGTCGTACCGGCATACCTTCATCCCCCGGTGACGGCACGAGTTCAGGAATACGTGAAGGGTGTTGTCACGTCCACGGCTCAGGATGACCGACTCCTCCCCCATGCGGGAGACGAAGTAGTCGCCGGGCTTGCGCACCTGGTCCTCAAGACCGACCAGGAGCCACGCGCGGGAGAAGATGCGCTCCTGTTCGATCTCGTACAGGTCCGGGTTTACGAAGATATCCCGACTGACGCTCCCTTTCCCGAAGTCCACCAACTCGCTGGCAAACTTGCGGCTTATATCCAGTGCCATCTCCTGTCTCCTGTCGAGCGCTCCCGCCGACTTCGAGCCTAGTCCCACAGACCCCTCTCGCGGAGGTCGTCCCAGCTCTCCGACGACATCATGTCGAGCCAGAACTTGTACGCGCCCCGCGCGTTCTGCTCTGACGCCGCCCGCATGACCGGTTTTGGGGTGACCCAGGCGTTCTGGGGCAGGCCGTACTCCTTCAGCACGGGGTGGCCCCGCTGCTGACGTCCCAGACCCTGGTCGTAGTTGTAGCGGTACCGTTTGGCGATGGTCCCCTTGCTGGCCGGGTGGGCGTAGTTCCAGTTCTCCATGTCGTCCTTCTCGGTGAGTCCAGCGGGGCCGCCGTAGCTCATGTAGTAGTGGCGTAGCAGGTCCTTCACCTCCTGGGGTGCGTCCCGGTGCATGAAGTACCAACGCCACACCTCCGTGGAGTCGGCACCGTTGGGCTGCCAGACGGCGATGGTCTGATAGGTCCCCTGGGTGGCGTTCGGGAAGATGTTCCCATTGCCTCCGCTGAGACGCGCCCGTTGCTCGCCCATCACCTGCTTGCGCCGCTCGTGGGCCGCCCGGTAGTACTCCTCCACAACCGGGTTGTTGGGATAGGTGGGATGGTACGGGACGTCGCCCAAGGCGATCCGCAGGCCCAGCCTGCCCGAGCCGTGATGCGAGAGGTCGAACCACGCATAGGGGGCCACGACGTTGTCGGTGGTGTGCCGCCCCTGCTGTCCGCTGGGGCTCAGCCGAAGCAGGTCTATCGAGCGGTGCGTAGTAGGACCGTGATAGCCATCGCCCAGGAAGTTCTCAGCGCCGAACTTCCAATTCGACGGCAACGTCCACTTGTATATCCCCCTAAACACCTCCAGTTCCTGCTCCGTACCGTCTGGCGCGTTGAAGAACAGGTCCAGCTGCTCCTTCATATCGCCAACGTACTCAAAGAAGTCAGGCGCGTTAGGGTCCCACGTCGCCCATACAGCGCCCTTGAATACCTGCATCTGCGCCACTTCCACCAGCCCCCATTGCAACTTGTCCAGCTCCTCCCGGTACGCGTCCTTGTACCGTGGTACGCCCACCAGGCTTCCGTCGCCCGCGTAGCTCCATCCGTGGTACGGGCACGTGAACACCGGCGTGTTCCCCTCGTCATACCGGCACACCTTCATCCCTCGGTGACGGCACGAGTTCAGGAACACGTGGACCGTATTGTCCCGGTCCCGGCTCAGGATCACCGATTCCTCCCCCATCCGCGAGACGAAGTAGTCGCCGGGCTTGCGCACCTGGTCCTCGAACCCTACGAACAGCCAGCAGCGGGCGAACACCCGCTCCTTCTCGATCTCGTACAACTCCGTGTCCACAAAGATGTCCCGGCTGACGATACCCTTCTGGAAGTCCACAAGGTTGCTTGAAACCTTACGGTCGATGTCCAGTGTCATCTTCGTCCCTCCTCTCAGGTCCCCCGTGAGACCTCAGCTAGTGGCCAGTCCGGAGAATACGCTTCATCTCTTTGTCACCCTGACCCCGATTCATCGGGACTCAGAATGACAGGAACTTCGTGGACTAAGCACTAGTCCCACAACCCTTTCTCTCGAAGGTCGTTCCAGATCTCGGACGACATCAGGTCAGCCCAGAACTTATAGGCTCCCCGCGCGTTCTGTTCGGAAATCCCTTCGGTGGTCAGGGCGTTTTGCGGGAGTCCATACTCGGCCAACAGGGGGTGTCCTCGCTGTTGGTGACCGAGGGCCTGGTCGTAGTTGTAGCGGTACCGTTTCGCGATGGTGCCTTTGCTTGCCGGATGCGCGTAATTCCAGTTCTCCATGTCGTCCATTTCCATCAGGCCGGCGGGACCTCCGTAGCGCATGATGTAGTGCCGTTGGAGGTCCTTCACCTCCTGTGGTGCGTCCCGCTCGATGAAGTACCAGCGCCACGCTTCGGTCTGGTCAGGGCCGTTGGGATTCCAGACGGCCGTGGTCTGACCGGTGCCCTGGGTGGCGTTGGGGAAGACGTTGCCGTTTCCCGCCATCACTCGGGCGTGCTTACCCAACAGCTTCTGGCGCTTCTCGTAGGCCTCTTTGTAGTACTGCTCAGCCACCGGGTTGTTGGGGTACATGGACCGGTACGGGTAGTCCTCCTTCGCTATACGCACACCCAGGCGGCCCGAGCCGTGGTGCGAGACACCGAACCGTGATTCCGGGACACGGACGTTGTCTTGGGTGTGACGGCCCTGCTGTCCGCTGGGGCTCAACCGCAGCAGGTCCACCGAGCGGTGGGTAGTCACGCCGTGGTAGCCGTCGCTGAGGAAGTTCTCGGCGTCGAACTTCCAGTTCGACGGCAGGATCCACTTAACGACTCCGCCCAGAACCTCCATGTCCGACTCCGTGCCGTCGTGGTTGTCCAGCCAGATGTCAATGCCATACTTGTTATCGCCGATGTAGTCGAGGAACGACGGCGCCTTGGGGTCCCACGTGGCCCAGATGCTGCCCTTGTAGTTGGCCATCTGCGCGACTTCAACCAACCCCCGTTGCGACTTGTCCAGCTCCTCCCGGTATGCGTCCTTGTAGCGCGGCACGCCTACCAGCGACCCGTCGCCCGCGTAGCTCCACCCGTGGTACGGGCACGTGAACACCGGCGTGTTCCCCTCGTCGTACCGGCACACCTTCATCCCCCGGTGTCGGCACGAGTTCAGGAACACGTGAATCGTGTTGTCCCGGTCCCGGCTCAGGATCACCGACTCCTCCCCCATCCGCGAGACGAAGTAGTCGCCGGGCTTGCGCACCTGGTCCTCGTACCCCACGAACAGCCAGCAGCGGGCGAACACCCGCTCCTTCTCGACCTCGTACAGCTCCTCGTCCACGAAGATGTCCCGGCTGACGATGCCCTTCTTGAAGTCCACCAAATCGGTGGCAAGCTGGTTGCCGATTTGCAGTACCATGCCTTCCTCCTAACGTCGCTGAGTGAGGCAAAAGCCAAAGTGGACGCGCATGCGCGCTACGTCACCGCCCGTTATGGGGCTACGGCCATGATGTCGAGGGCAAAGCGCGAGTCGCCGTCCGGCGTCTGGCTCGCGTTCGCCACCTGGATTACCATACGAACGGGTGGCACCCCTGTGAATGTCTCCCGCCACACTTCGTTGAAGTCATCCCGGTCGGCGATGTCTTGGAAGTAGACGGTCACCTTCACCACGTGGTCGAGGGTTGCCCCTTCCGTCTTGAGCAGTCCTTCGAGCTGCTGAAACGCAGCCTTGGCCTGCTCTTTCGTGCCATCACCTCTGCCGCGTATGGCCGTGAAGAAGAGGAATCCACCCGCTTTGAGGCCTGCCACCAAGCCCGGCGGGCCGCGAAATCCACCTTCCGGTTCGATAACCTGTTTCAGGGGGCTACTGTCAGCCATTTATTCCTCCTAGGGGGTGTAGTTGGGGGGATTATCACACCGTAGCAGGCGCTACACAACCTGCTGAAGCCATGCACGGGGCGTTGGCGAGAGGGCCCCTCCTGACAGCGCGCTTGGCGCTCGCTGTCAGGGCGCCATCGCTCGCCAGACCGTTCGTGGCCTGCCTGGGCCAAGGACCGTAGCGGGTGTCCTGCGCCGTCCTCACTCCCCGTTAAGGGAGGACGACCGCTTCTCCCGCCACGACAGGACCACGACAAGCACCGTCAGCGTGACGGCGATCGCCGCCCAGATACCGATGGCAAAATAGAAACCCACGTTCGTACCCTCCGTTCCGTATTGTCGTGGCGGACCATGATGGACCGCAACCCTTAGCGTGGTGCCGAAGGTCGGAGTCGAACCGACATGAGGTCGCCCCCAACGGTTTTTGAGACCGCCGCGTCTACCATTCCGCCACTTCGGCTTTGGTCATAACGACGCCACACAGAGTAGTGCTGCCTACAAGGTATTGAGGAATTTGGCAACGTATTGACAGCCTCCCTTGCAGGGGTGCCGTTCGCGCTATCGTATCACAGAGCCCCGATGACCTTGAAGACACGCTTGGCTGCCGCTTCTTGCATGCCGAGCCGCGACGAAAGGAAAGCAATGGCCCCGTCCGGACAAGCCGGGACGGGGCCATTCATCGTGGAAAGTGTGACTACTTCGACGCCGCTGCTTCGGTGGGCCAGTAGGCCCAGCCCAACCCCGTGACCGCGTGGTTGGCGGGCAGGTAGTCGATCACCTCGGCACGGCTGCCCATCTCCTCCAGCGCGCCGGCCACGGTAATCCAGGCCCGGTCCTCCCCGGTTCCGCCGCGCATGGTCAACGAGTCGAAGGCGTACATGGCCTTGGTGGCCTCCCCCTTGCCAGCGGCAATCTGGTCCAGGAACCAGCGGTCCAGCGGTGCGTCCACCCAGCCGGAGCGTGGCCCGCCGGGGTCGTGAGAGAGTCCGCCGGAGCCGTAGATGGCGATCCGGCGCGGGTCGTCCTTCAGCAGCCGTGCAAGCGTCCGGCCCAGCTCGTAGCAGCGTGCCGCCGATGGCGACGGTGCGTCGTACGTGTTCTCGTACAGGATCACGGTCGGGATGTCCAGGTTGGGCATGAGCCACGGCGACGGGCGGATGAAGGCGTGCGGCAAGCCGCGGTCGGGGCTGCCCAGGTTCACCTGCTCGGTGCTAAAGGAGACGTCAAACCCCTCTTCGGTTACCAGCTTGTTCAGCAGCCGTTGGGAGGTCTCCACGTCCACCTTTAGCCGAACGATATCCTCCTCCGACGCCTGCTGACCCGGGCTGGCGTTGTGACCCCACGTCGTATCGCCCAGGTAGATCATGAAGCAGGCCTTGTTGCTGGAGTCGAACATCTCGTTCTGGTCGCCGCCGACGATGATGAGGAGCTCCGCGTCCGACTCGGCCAGCTTGTCTCGCAGGACCCCAAAGGAACGGTCCACCCGTTTGATGTAGTCGTTGATAACGGCGGGGGTCTCCTTGGCCGCCTCGGGCGGCTGGGGCGTAGACCGTGCTCGCATCTGGTATCTCGCCTCCCACTCATCCGCCTTGAACAGGTCTATCGAGGGTGCATGCGAAGACGCCAGTCCTAGTATGATGGGCATAATGAGACCTCCATTTTCCTGAGTTCGACCGCTGCTAGATCAAGCAGGGGAAAGCGTTCTTTCGGCTTCGCACTCCGCATACCCAAATGAACGGGCTGGTATCGCATCGGTAGCCGCTATACAGCAGCAGTACATGTGGTTGATTACGCTAGCATGTTCGTGGACGATTGGCTACCCAACATGCATCGATGGGTTGGCTGTGTTAGCAACCAGCAAAAGTGGGACACATTGGGAGCCGAGAGATCAGGGGCTGGATGGAGGTCTGGCGAGCTCCCTGAGGGCCCTGTTGTAGCGTCATCGCCGTTCGGTGGTTTGAGCCTTCACCTCCTTCCTGCGTTGTAGGATCTCTTGCCGTCTTCCCTTGAGCACGTCTGATGGTGTCACGTTGCCCAGAGCCTTGTGATAGCGCCGGTAGTTGTAGTAGCTGACGAAGGCCGCGATAGCAGCCTCAAGGTCGGCGGGCAACTCATAAGGCACCTGGTTGACGTCCCGTTTGATGGTCTGGTGGTAGCGCTCCAGCTTCCCGTTGGTCTGAGGGTGGAAAGGAGTTGCTAGGATGTGCTTGATGCCAACCATCCCCAGGTAGTCCCTGAATGCTCTTGAGACATAGCCTGGACCGTTGTCACTCAGCAGCCTGGTGCGGTCTGTGACTGGAACTTGGTCCATGCTGGTCGTGTCCACAGCATCCTGGACCACCTCGATGAAGGAGTCGGCCGTCATATCTTGCTGAAGCCTGTGAGCCAGGATGAAGCGGGAGTAGTCGTCCATAACGGTGACCAGGTAGTAGTAGCCCCACCCAACCACCCTGAAGTATGAGGCATCGGTGGCCCACATCTGGTGAGGTCCTGTGGTCTTGAGGTGGTACTCCTTCCCCGCGGCCAACCGCATCTCAGGCCTCTTCACTAGGCCCTCCCTGCCCAGGATACGGTAGACGCTGGACTCTGAGACTGAGAAGCCCTGGTTGTCGGTGATCCCCGCGGCCAGCTGACGGCAGCTCAGCTCTGGCATCTCCCTGGCTGATAACAGGACTGAGCGTTCTTCCTGAATAGTAAGACGGTTCCATGGTGGCTGATCGCCTCCTGGTCGGTCCTCAAGTCCTTGTTGGTCTTGGCGTCTGAGCCACCGGTAGTAGGTGCTCTTAGGGATGCCCAGCTCTCTGAGGACCTTTCGCTTGGGGAGGGGAGACGAGGATACTTTGGTAACTACCTCTGCCTTCTCCGGGGCGCTCATCCGCTGGTACCGGTGGCGTCCTGGGGCATGGGGATGACCGTTTTTTTGAGACGGTACGCCTCCAGCGACAGATCGGCCACTAGCTCCTTGAGTTCCCCGTTCTCTCGCTTGAGTTGCCCTACCTCATGCTGAGTGGCGTCCCGAACCGAGTCACGGGTCAACCTCTCCTTGCCCGCCTCCATGAACTCTTTGGTCCACGAGTAGTAGGAGTGGGGCTTGATCCCCTCCCGCCGGCACAGGTCGTTGACTGTGACCTCGCGGCGGAAGCCCTCCAGAACAATTCGGATCTTCTCTTCGGGGGTGTACTTACGTCGGGCAGCCGCCTTCACTGTGCGGACGAAAGACCTGGTCTGCTCGCTTCGTTCCTCGGCGGCCTCTGCTTTGCTTACTTCTAATTGGGACACATCTGCTCCTTTCTGTGGGTAGCTCTACCCTCATTTCAGGAGCTCACACCACCCTCCGACTCTCGGGTTTTCCTACCCTTATATGTGTCCCATTATCGCTGACGGTCTACAGTTGGCTGTCCCCATCCTAATCCCGCGCGACCGCAAGCCACACGAGAGCCCCAGCCTGCACGCAACCGTCTTGGCAACATTTTGGCAACGAACTGCGTGGGATTAATCCTACTCAGGCCTCTAGCCCCTGGCGGCCTCTCCGGTTGATTAATCGGTACTCGTGGGGTAGGTTGACGCCATGGAGCGCTTCTTCGAAGCAAATCGAGCGCATTGGGCCGAGGTGACGCCTATCCACGTCCAGTCGGCATTCTACGATGTGCCCGCGTTCAAAGCGGGCAGGAGCTCGCTACAGCGTATCGAGGTCGAGGAGCTAGGCGACGTAAAGGGCAAGACGCTCCTGCACCTGATGTGCCACTTCGGCCTCGACACGCTCTCATGGGCGCGGGCGGGAGCCGTTGTGACGGGCGTGGACTTCTCGACGGGGGCCCTTGCCGTTGCCCGCGGCCTAGCCGAAGAGCTTGGCATCCCCGCGCGCTTCATAGAGACCAACGTGTACGAGCTTCCTTACGTTCTCGATGAGCAGTTCGACGTCGTCTTCACCTCCTACGGCGTCCTGGTCTGGCTCCCCGACCTCGACGCGTGGGCGAAGGTCATCGCCCGGTCCCTGAGGCCCGGCGGGACCTTCTACATGGTAGAGGGTCACCCGACCCCAGGGCTACTTGCGCAGGATAGCGAGGGGAATCTGTACCTCGCAGCCGAATTCCTTCCGAGCAAAGAACCGGTACTGTTCGACGAGCCTGATGCGGACTACGCCGACCCCAGCACTACACTAACGACAAGCACCTACGAGTGGTCGCACACGCTTGGAGACGTCGTCAGCGCGCTGTCCAACGCCGGACTACGGGTCCTCTGGCTGCACGAGCACGAGGGGATGGCGTGGCGCCAGTTCCCGTCCATGACCCGCGATGACCGTGGCTGGTGGATGCTGTCGCCTCCCTTCGATAGGCTGCCCCTCACGTTCTCGCTGATGGCCACGCGCTGAGGCCGTCTCGTGGGGAGGTAGTCGGACAAACTTCTGGGTAAACAAGAAAAGCAGACGAACTCCTGCTGGGCGGCGAGCTTGATGATCAAGCCGAGACTGATCGTATTCGATTGCGATGGTGTCCTGGTTGACAGCGAGAAAATCGAATACGTGGTCATCCGTGACCTGCTTGCATCACTAGGGCTCATTTTGTCTCTCGCAGACATAGCGCGAGAATTCTCTGGTACCTCTGACCACTACCTACGAACTGAAATCGAAAGGAGATTAGGCAGGGCGTTGCCTGTCGATTTCACCAATGCGTGTCATGCTCAGGCTCAAATTAAGCTTGATAAGGAGCTTCGAGCTGTTCGCGGAGTCTCTGAAGTCGTGAAGAAAGTTGCCGCTGCCGGTATCCCAATGTGCGTGGCATCCAATGGGCCAGTCGTCAAAATGATGATGACCCTAGGTCGTGTAGGGCTACTTCAGTATTTTGGAGGTATCTTCAAAAAGTGTGTAAACAGTCAGGCGGTGTACCCTCTCTCTGAACAACACGGGCTCGAGGCCCAAGAGAGGAGATAGACCGCCCATGAGGAAGGAAAGCACTGAGAGTAGGTCGGAGTCAAGGCCGGAGTGGGAGCAGTTGGAGGATTGGGTGCGAAGCCAGGTCCAGAGGCTGATCCAGGAGTTGCTGGAGGAGGAGGTGACGGCGTTTCTGGGAAGGGCGAAGTCGGCGCTCAGATCCGACTCGGACAACGATACCGGCTATCGGAACGGATACGGCAGAGCCCGGAGGCTTACGCTGAGTTCGGGAACGATACAGCTGAGGCGGCCGCGAGTCCGCGATACCGAGGAGCAGTTCGAGAGCCGGCTGCTGCCGCTGTTCGTCAACAGGACCAGGAAGGTTGCTGAGTTGATCCCCGAGCTGTACCTGCACGGTCTATCCGAAGGCGACTTCGATCTGGCTTTGCGGGGGCTGCTGGGAGAGGACGCACCGGTATCGGCGAGCACGGTGGCCCGGTTGAAGTCCAAGTGGAACGATGAGCTTGCCCAATGGCGCAGCCGGCCCCTAGATGACCTGGAAGTGGTCTACATGTGGGTGGATGGAGTCTACGTCAAGGCTGGTCTTGAGAAGGAGAAGGCGGCAGTACTGGTGGTGGTGGCGGCCCTGAGCGACGGGAGCAAGGTGGTGGTGAGCGCTGTTCCCGGATACAGGGAGTCCACAGAGAACTGGTCCGATGTGCTCAGGGACATGAGGCGCCGCGGGCTGGAGTGCCCGAGGCTGGTGGTTGGGGACGGACACCTGGGCATCTGGGGAGCTCTGCGCAACGTCTATCCGCAGGCGGCAGAGCAACGCTGCTGGAACCACAAGATCGTAAACGTGCTCGCCAAGCTTCCAAAGCGACAACAGGACCAGGCCAAGCTCATGCTGCGTACTATCCCCTACGCGCCGACTCGGACAGAGGCTGAGCGGCTCAGGACGGTGTTCACCAGGTGGTGCGGCGACCATTCCTACGAGGCGGCCTCAGAGGCCTTGGAGCGGGACTGGGACCGCATGGTCACCTTCTATGACTTCCCAAAGGAGCACTGGGGGCACCTTCGCACGACGAACCCGGTAGAATCACCCTTCGCGGCCCTCAGGCTTCGGACCGATGCCGCCAAGCGCTACAAGAGGGTCGATCGGGCGATAGCGGTGATCTGGAAAGTGTTGATGGTCGCCGAACAGCGCTTCAGGCGTCTGAAGGCCCCTGAGTTGATCGAAGACGTCTATCTTGGTGCACAGTATGCGGATGGAATCACCATTGAATCAACGGCTGAGAAGGTCGCTGCCTGATGTCGTTTACACACCTATTGACGTAACCTCCCTAAGGCCGCTGAACCTTGCACTGGTCCCTGAGAACCCTGAACGCGTTGCCCTCGCGGTCCCCTGCGGTGTTTGACCGGCCATCGGTCTCGCCGATACCATTGGGCCCATGCAGTACCGGCCCTTTGGACGGATCGGACACGTCAGCGCCCTCTCCCTTGGCGGTGGTGGCATCGGGCAGGTGTGGGGCCCGACGAACCAGGAAGAAGCCATCGCCACGACCCGCGCCGCGGCCGACGCTGGGGTGACGCTTCTTGACCTAGCGCCGACGTACGGCGACGGAGAGGCGGAAAGGGTTGTCGGTAAGGCGTTTGAGGGCAAGCTCCCGGCCGGCGTGCGCATCACAACCAAGTGCAGGCTGGGCAATCCGCCCGCCCAGGACGTCTTCCCCCGATTGGAGCAGAGCCTCACCGAAAGCTTCGAGCGCATGCGGCTTGAGCGCGTAGACGTGTTCTTCGTCCACAACACTATCGTATCGGTGGCGGATGAGTCAGACGAACGCGCCACATCCCAGTCAATACTGCTGGAGGCAGCCGTCCCGGCCTTCGAGCGCCTGATCGCGGACGGCCGGATCGGCGCCTGGGGTCTGACGGGTATCGGCGTGCCAAGCATGCTCATCGACCTGCTCAACTCCGGGGTCGCACCCACGGTGATGCAGGTGATAACAAACCTGCTGGACTCACCCGGCGGCCTGCAACGCTTCGATGGGCCGGCCAGGCCCCGCGACATCATCGCGGCTGCTCAGCAGCGTGGGGTCGGCGTCATGGGTATCCGCGCGGTGCAGGCCGGCGCTCTGACGGACGCCTTCGACCGTCCGTTGCCCGACGACCACCCAGACCAGGCGGACTACCGGCGAGCGGCGCCCTTTCGTGCGCTGGCGGCGGAGCTTGGCGAATCACCGGCCTCGTTGGCCCATCGATACGCGCTATCCATGAGCGGCGTCTCGACCGTCGTGCTCGGAGTCAAAAACAGAGCGGAGCTCAGCGAGTGCCTGGCCGCCGAGGCCATGGGTCCTCTTGAGCCCGAGCTGATGGCACGGATCGACGCCTCGGTAAGGGAAGCGGGCTAGAAACCCTTCCGGCGCAGGTCGTCCCAGCTCTCCGCCTGCATCAGCTGCACCCAGAAGTCGTAGGCACCTCGCTGGTTCTGCTCCGTCGGGGCGCCAAATGCGCCTGACCCTGCCGATACGGTGACCGTAGCGTTCAGGGGGAACCCGAACTCCTCCAGCAGCGGGTGGCCCCTTTGCTCCCGGCTCAGTCCCAAGGAGTACTCGTACGGGTAACGCCGCGCTATGGTACCCTTGCTCGCCTTGTGGGCGTAGTTCCAGTTCTCCATGTCGTCCATCTCCGTCAGGCCCACCGGACCGCCATAGCGCATGTAGTAGTGGCGCAGCATGTCCTTCACTTCCTGCGGCATGTCGTGGTGCACGTAGTACCAGCGCCAGCACTCGGTGACATCGGGCCCGTGGGGGTGCCACACGCACATGCTCATGTGGGTGCCCTGGGTGGTGTTGGGGAAGACGTTGCCGTTCATCGCATTGGTCCGCCAGTGCTTGCCCATCACCTGCTTGCGGCGCTCGTATGAGGAGCGGTAGTACTCCTCTACCGCTGGAGGTTGGTTCGGGTAGCTGGGTACATAGGGAAAGTCCTCCGGCATCACCCACACGTTGAGGCGCCCGGAGCCATGGTGCGTCACGTTGAAGTTGGTGGACTCAGTTGCCATCCGCAATAGCGCGCCGGTCTGACGGCCCTGCCCTCCGCCGGGGTTGATGCCCACAATCTGGACTGAATGGTGGGTCGGAATACCGTGGTAGCCATCGCCCAGGAAGTTCTCGGCGCCGAACTTCCAGTTCGACGAGAACAGCCACTTGAGGACCCCTAGCACCTCAAAGTCTGGCTCGGAGCCGTCCGGCTTGCCCATCCATAGCCCGATGCCGTACTCGTTGTCACCGATGTAGTCGAGGAAAGAGGGTGCCTTCGGGTCCCACGTCGCCCAGATGGTGCCCTTGTAGTTCTCCATCTGCGCGACTTCGACCAGCCCCCACTGGCTCTTGTCCAGCTCCTCCCGGTACGCGTCCTTGTACCGCGGTACTCCCACCAGCGACCCATCACCCGCGTAGCTCCACCCGTGGTACGGACACGTGAACACCGGCGTGTTCCCCTCGTCGTACCGGCACACCTTCATCCCACGGTGACGGCACGAGTTCAGGAACACGTGAATCGTGTTGTCCCGGTCCCGGCTCAGGATCACCGACTCCTCCCCCATGCGCGAGATGAAGTAGTCGCCCGGCTTCCTTACCTGGTCCGCAAAGCCCACAAAGAGCCAGCAGCGGGCGAAGACGCGCTCCTTCTCGATCTCGTACAGCTCTTCGTCCACGAAGATATCGCGGCTGACTAAGCCCTTGGGCCGGTCCACCAAGCCGACGTTCTTCCAACTGCCGCTTTCCAGTCCCGCTTCCAGTGCCATATCGGCGCCTCCTGCCCTTGGAGACCTCCTTCTAGAGAGTGTCCCCGCCGGGTTGCAGCTCGTTTCGGGTTACCGTGAACCTTACGCCAGTAGAGAAACGATTCCAAGGCAATCGCGGGCCGGAAGCTGCTGGTTAGTGGCTGGCTAGCCAATGATAGTAGCGTTAACGTGGGGCTATTCGGGGATAACGATGGAACAAATTTTGGCAGGAGTGGGAGGACTCGAACCCCCGGCCTGCGGTTTTGGAGACCGCTGCTCTACCAGCTGAGCTACACTCCTACCTCAAGCTAATCCGCCGTGCTGGACGTCGTAACGTGACGCCCAGTGACCTAGCTCATTCTATTTTAGGAACTGCCCGAAGGGCCCGCAAGCCGTCTAGGTTGCCTGGCCCTTTCGCTTTAGCCGGTAGTTAAGCTCCCACAGGGCGTTCTTGTGGGGGTCATAGACCAGTCGCCTCTGCGCCGGATCGTAGTCGAGCCACTGATACCCCCAATGCTCCCCGGAAAGCACGAACTCGCGCGTTTGGTCCACCTCCACCGCAAAGGCGTACTCCGGCATTACTAAGATCTCGGGGCCCCAGGGTAGGAAGCCAGCCACCGCCTCGACGGGGACGGTGGCAAACGACGCCAAGGCCAAGAACTCGGATTCCAGCGGAATTGCCGCCTTCTCAATCGCCTGGCGTTCGGCCGCTTCCAGCGGAGACTCGTCCTCTTCACCGCCGCCGGTAATGGCCCCCCAACCACCGCCGTAAGCCCGCTCGAAGACAGCGTATTTAATCGCGCCGTCCTCGTCGCGCCGAAACGGAAATACCAGAACCTGGTACGGGAGACGTGCCATAGGGCGCCTCTGTCCGATCGCTTACATCCAACTGCTTAATTCTACGGTGCGCTTACGAGTCTAGCAAAGCGGACGGTTGGAAAGCTCAATAAATAAGCCCTTCCTTGTGGAAGGGCTTATAAGGCGGGCACTCGGTTCTCAAGGACTGGAGAGGTCCAGCAAAACCGCAGTACCTAAGTGGATCGCGATGCTAGATTCCTACCACCATTCGGGCGAGCCGTACGATCAAGCCCAGCGACAGTACCAAGTAGCCGGTCGCTTGTCAATACTTTTCGCGAGCATTGCGCCATGCTACGACGGGAGTTCGCCTTGACACTGCCCGATTCGTCCCCTACCCTCCCGTGACGCGAGACGAAATCAGTCACCGTGAGCACCGACAGCCTCATCACACCCTCCATGCGCGCGGCCGTGGCAAGCACCACGTCCGTGGGCCCCTGCACGGTTGAGCGCGGGGCCATCGTGCGATTTGCGCGGGCCGTCGGGGACCCAAACCCGCTGTTCAACGACGAGACGGCAGCCCGCGAGACCCCTTATGGCGGGCTGATTGCGCCTCCCACCTTCCTGCGCTCCCTAACGCCAGCTATCCCACCGCTCCCCGATGGCGACACGCTGCCACGCGTCCTCGACGGGGGCAGCGCGTGGAAATACCATTCGCCAGTCCGTCCCGGCGCCGAGCTTACCGCGGTCACGCGGCTGGAGTCGCTCACGGAGCGGACTGGCCGGCTGGGCCCCATGCTCCTGGCGCAGTACGTGACGGAGTACACCGACCAGCAAGGGGAGCTCGTGGCCGTCCAGCAGAACACCATCATCCGCACTCGGTGATGACCATGCGACCCCAGGTCAGCTTCGACGACGTCCAGGTTGGGGACCATCTTCCCTCCCTTGAGCGGCGTCCCACGACGCAGCAGCTGGTGATGTACGCCGGAGCGTCGGGGGACTACTACCAGATCCATTACGACCATGAGTTCGCGCAGGCGCAAGGACTGCCAGGCGTTGTGGTCCACGGCGCGCTGAAAAGCGCTTTCCTGGGCCAGTTGGTTACGGACTGGATCGGCTTGGATGGGCGGCTGCTCGAGCTGTCGGCGAGGTACCGGGAGATGGACACGCCAAACGACGTTCTTACCTGCCGCGGGGTGGTGACGGAGCGGTGGAGCGAGCGTGGCCAGCACTTGGCACGCTGTGAGCTGTGGATAGAGAACGGCAGCGGGGTCCGGACGACCACAGGAGAGGCCTTGGTAAGCCTCCCTTCCCGGCACTAGCAACCACTGCAAAACCCCCTCCCATCCAGGGGGAAGCGGGTTGAGGGAGGGTGGCCATGGGTGAGGGCTTCGCTAGCGCCCTTCAATTCCTTCCGATAGGTCCACCAGCGTGGCCCGAAGGGCCTCCCACTCCTCGCGCGTGGTTTCCATGCGGACGAAGTCTCGGTTGCCCCGACGCACCTCGCGGACTTCACGGAACCCACACTTGGCAAAGGCACGCCGGGCCCGGTGGTTCCGCACCAGGGTGTGGAGGTAGAGCCTTTTCAAAGGGGGGAGCTTGAACGCCTCCTCCATCATGCAGGCCATGGCGTCGACCCCGTAGCCCTGGTCCCAGTACGCCCGCTCACCCACCATGATGCCAAGCTCAGCCGCTCCTGAAGCCGTATCTATGTCGTAGACCATGCAGTTACCGATGTGGCTACCGTCGTGGGTGTCGATGGCGTAACGACGAACCCAAGGGGTGGGGTACCGTATCTCCCCTTGGTACATCCTGCTGAACTCCTGCAAGGAGATGCGCAGGGGTGAGGTGGCGTCCAGCGCGGCCAGCTCTTCGTCAGCGCGCCAACGGTAATCGTCTTCGGCGTCCTCAAGGCGTTTGCCGCGCAGCAGTACCTTGCGGCCCCGAATGGCAACGTCAGTGTCGGTCATGGACGCCTCGTTGCGCCAGCGCGTGCAGCGCCCGCTCCACCACGTTGATTTCGTTGGTGTAGGTCAATGCTTTGAGGGCGTCTTGCGCTTGGAACCACTGCACCTCGTCGAACTCCGGGTCGTGGAGCTCGATGGAGCCACCCCGCTCCTCCATCAAGTAGAAGTAGACGGTCTTGTGGTAGCGCACGTTTTCCTGGGGCCAGTTGAACCAGTAGGTAATGTCGCCAAGGGACTCCCGCACCTCCACCTGAAGCCCCGTCTCCTCTTGGACCTCGCGCAACGCCGTCTGCTCCAAAGTCTCTCCAGCATCAGGGGTGCCTTTGGGGAGGTTCCAAGTGCGTGGACGGCGGCGGCCGCACAGGGCTATCTCAACCCCAGTTTCCGTTTCCCGGTACACCACGCCGCCGGCTGATACGGCCTGTTCAATGCGTATTCGACTCATGCATACCTATCCGGTGAAACAAGTAGGCGCCACCGGGTGACCGTAGATCGGGCATCCTGGACGGTCTGCCGAGGCTGGGTTCTCCGCCTAGCACCGGCGGTCAATGGGCCATCCGAAAACGGACGGGCATCTCCTCCAGCTCGGTCATCTCCAGCGCGATTTCAGCGGCCTCTCGAACGTTATCGTCGCTCGCGAAGGAGCGAGCGTAAAGTCTAAGTAGCTTCTTGGCGTGCGCACCGCCAATGCTCCCCAGGGCCTGGATGGCCGATAGCTGCACCTGGGGGTCGTCGTCGTCGTCTACGAGGGTCGCCAAATGGGGCACCGCCTCGTCGTCCCCCATTTCGCGGCACGCGTTGGCCGCTTCGTAGCGCATGGCTGGGTCGCCGTTGCGCATCTCTCGGAGGATGAGCGGCAACCACAAGCTATCGCAGCTACGGCCCATGGCGCACAGCGCGCTCTGTCGCAGGCCGGAGTCCTCGCTCCGATAGCCCCACATCACCCACTCGCTTACTTCCTCAAAGGAGAACGCGCTGGCCGACTCCAGCGCCCTGCGGCGCACGGTGAGTTGCTCATCACCCTTGCAGAGCACTTCGCGGAGCACCTGCCACACCCGCGCTCCATCCCTCGGTAGCAGTTTGCCTTGCTGGGCCAGCAGGGCAAACTGCCCCAGCCCCAAGGCGGCGGCCGCGCGGACGTTCACATGATCATCGTTGGCCAAACGGTCCACTAGAAGGGGAATGATAGACCGGTCTTCCGATTCCCAGAGGCCACCAATGGCCTGTTGACGGGTCATTGGATCCGGGTCGTTGACGCAGTAGCAGAAGAAGGTGTGAAAGTCCAAGTCGGCGTTCTCTTCGGCTATTTCTACCAGCCGAGAGGTGATCTGTACTCGGCGCAGGGCCGGGAGCCCTTCCCACCAGGCCCGAACCTCATCCATCTCCGTCGAGACCAGGCCGCTCAGAAAGAGCAGGTCTGAAGCCTTTAGGGACTGTGGCCCAAGGTCCAACGCTGCTGAGAGGTTCTCTGGCTCCATACGGTGTCGTCCCTTACCGCTTGCTGGCCACGCCAATCCCGGCGCAGGCGATGCTTGGAGCATACAGCCCGCCGCCGACCCACTTGCCCTGACGCTCGATGCCGATAAGGTGATTCAACGCCTGGTACGCGTTTCCCGAAACCATCGTGTTTTTCACCCGACCTACCAGTCGGCCCTGCTCTACCAGGTAACCGAGCAGCACGTTCGCGTTGAAGTCGCCTCCAAGAATATTACTCTGGCCCGCGCCAAGCAACCGCTCCACGACAAGACCGTTATCCACCTCGGCCAGCAGGTCCTCCCAGGTGGCGTTTCCTTCCTCCACCATCAGGACGCTGCTCGACGGACCAGGCAACGACCCCAACCCGCGTTCGCCGCTACCGGTGCTTACGGTGCCCGCCTGTCCCGCCGTTTGCAGGTCGTAGAGGAAGTTCGCGGCGACGCCTTGCTCGATGAGGGGCAGCCGACGGCTCGGAATGCCTTCGTCGTCGCTCACGCGGCTGCGGGGGACGTACGGCTGAGTTGGGTCGTCGGTGAGCGTGAAGCGTTCGTCCACGACCCGCTCGCCCAACCTGCCCCCCAGGGGTGAGGTGCCTTGCAGCACCGTCTTGCCGTTGAACCCCGACAGCAGGGGCGAAAGAAACACGCTCGCCACGGCGGTGGGCATAAAGATGACCGGCATAGACCCGCTGTCGGGGTTGGCCGTTTCTTTGGCCTGCTCTAGCTGACGGAGTATGGAGTCGGTCACTGGCGCGGCATCGACTATCGGGTGGCACGAGCTCTGGGAGTCGAAGACAAAGAGCATGTCCTCGCCCCGGATGAGCGTTCCCTCGAACCCCAGGCTGTAGGTCGTCTTGGTGTACTGGACGTGCCCGCCCGAGCTGTTGAGAAGCGTGATGGTAGAGAGATCTCGGGTGACCGACCCCTCCACCTGGACCTCGTCGGAGTAGGCCCGGACGGCGTCTACAACCTGTTGTCCGAGGTGGACCATCTCCTCCAGCGACGCTTGCTCGACAGCATCGTCGTAGACCGGCACTTCCGGGTACTCGGCGGGGCCGGGGAGCTCAAACCGGGCTTCTGCACCGAAGGAGACTGTCTCCAGCGCCGATTGGACTAGGTCGTCCGGCCGGTCAAGGTCGGTGGAGGAGCTAAAGCCGACGCGCCCGTTTTCAACCAGACGGAGGGCGGCGCCTGTCGCCTCACGCGTCTCGATGGACTTGAGGCGGTTGGCCTCGAAGTGGACGGGTGTCTCCACGCGGCTGACGTGAAAGACCTCCGCCTGCTCGGCCACCCGTCTAGCCTTCTCCAGAATACGGTCAGGAATGGCCGTTCCCTCCCACCAGACAGTTGCGGATGCGGATGTGAGGACTGCCGTTGGAGACCGGCAAGGGGCTCTGGCCGGCCTTACCGCAACCCCCGCCCTGGTTCATGTCCAGGTCGTTGGCGATAGCGTCAAGGTTTCGCAACGTGGTAAACAAGTTGCCGGAGAGCATCACCGGCCGGACCAACTCCTCTATCCGTCCATTACGGACCATGTACGCCTCGCCGGCGGAGAAGGTGAACATCTCCATGCTGGTCATGCCCCCGTACCAGTTGCGGGCGTACACGCCCTCCTTCACATCGGCGAAGATGTCCTCCGGTGTGGCCGTGCCGGGCTCGATAAAGGTGTTCGTCATCCGGACGATGGGTGGAAAGCGGTAGGTGATGGCCCGGGCGTTGCCCGTGAGGGCCTCGCCCAGCTTCGCCGCCGTCTCCCGTGAGTGCAGGCGGCCCACGAGCACGCCCTCGTGAATCAGCTGGGAGCGCCCGGCTTCGACGCCCTCGTCGTCGTACTTGTAGGAGCCGCGCAGGCCGGGAACGGAGGCGCCGTCCACCACGTTCAGGTGTTCGCCGCCGAACTTTCTGCCCAGGACCATGATTTCCTGCATGCGGGGGTTCGCGTAGACGTGGTCCGCTTCAGAAAGATGGCCAAAGGCTTCGTGGATAAAGACCCCGGCAAGGATGGGGTCCAGGACCACCGTCGTTTCGCCGCCGGGGGCCTGCGGCGCCTTCAGAAGGGCCACGGCCTTTTCCGCCACCTCCTGGGCCTGCTGATGCAAGCCTTCAATGGCGCCAAAGTCCCCCAGGCTCCCCAGGCTCACGCCGTCTTGCTGAACCTCGGCGCCATCCCGGGCCATGGCGCTCAAGCGGAGCGAGATATCGATCCGCTCCTGCTCGATGTACGACCCCACGGAGCTTGCGAAGACGACGCGCCTGCGACCGTCGCCATAGGCCACGGTACAGCTTTGCACCTGCGGCACGCCCATCATAGTCTCCACGTACTGGTCAAGAACGTCCTTCTTCTCCTGAAGCGAGAGCGCTAGGGGATCCTTACGCACGGTGGTGGGCACCGACTCGACCACCGGCGGGACATCCGCCAAGACGATGCGCTCACCGCCCACGAGCCTGGCATGCCGAACGGCCAGGCCCACCTTGCCGGCAAGGTCGCTCACGTCGTTGAAGCACACGAAGCCCCAGCCCCCACCGGCCAGCGCGCGGACGCTCCCACCCCGGTTACTGCTGCGGCTGACCTCCTCAAGCTCGCGGCCTCGATACCGGACCTGGCTCGATTCGGCTTGCTCCACGCGGACCTCTATGTACTCCGCGTCCTGGCCGCGCAGGGCGTCCTCGATGCGGTCGCGGAGGGCGTCGTCGTCAGGCATTGGCCATCACTCCAGGGGAAGCTTGACGGGCAGTCTACCTAATGCGGGCCACGCAATCAATCGGGACGCCCGGAGGCTGGACGATACGGCTGCGTCCGGCGGGGGTGGCACTCCAACGCGCTGAGGTGATACGGTTCCCGCGGCCCTGGCCTGGGTAGCTCGCGCTTAGTCCACAAAGTTCCTGTCATTCTGAGTCCCGATGCAATCGGGACGAAGAATCTCTCACCCGAGAGACCCTTCGTCCGCCGCAGGCGGACTCAGGGTGACAAGATGTGAAACTGCTTTCCGGACTGCCCGCTAGTAAGCCGAGCCTGGCCTCGGAAGCATAGTTCTCAGGCCCTGGACGAAGAGGTGAATATGGAGTTCAAGCGGTTGGGGAGCACCGGCGAAATGGTGCCGGAGATCGGCCTGGGCACCTGGAAGTACAGCGGCGACCCCGAGGTCATCCGCCGGAGCCTCGAGCTGGGCGGATCGCACATCGACACGGCGGAGAACTACCACACGGAGGAGCGCGTGGGCCGCGCCATCCGTGGCGGGCGCGCCGACTACTTCATCGCCACCAAGGTCTCACCGGGCAACCTGGCGTACAAAGACGTGCTCAAGGCGGCGGAGGGCAGCATGAAACGGCTTGGCACCGACCATATAGACTTGTACCAGGTGCACTGGCCGAACCCCCGCATACCCATCGAGGACACGATGCGGGCGATGGAGGAGCTATTGCACCTCGGCAGGGTACGCTACATCGGCGTAAGCAACTTCTCGGTCCAGCAGCTCCAGGAGGCCCAGCAGGCGCTAGGGGCGCATCCGGTCGTCTCCAACCAAGTGAGCTACAGCCTCTTCGACCGCGCTATCGAAAGGGAGCTCCTGCCCTACTGCGAGGAACACCAGGTGACGGTCGTCGCCTACAGCCCCCTGGCCATGGGGAGGATGGATGGAGAGCTGCGTGCCCGGCCGCGTCTGGCCCAGGTGTTGGACGAAGTGTGCGCCGCCACGGGTAAGACCAGAGCCCAGGTCCTGCTGGCCTGGTGCGTCAACCACCCTCAGGTCATCACCATCCCGCAGACCAACCGTGTCCACAGGGTGGAGGAGAACTGCGCCGCCTCCGGCTGGCGCCTGACGCCGGAGCAGTACGCCGCGTTAAGCGAGGCCGCCGCCTAGTGCTCTTCTCAAGCATGGCTGCGGCCCAAATGCCCAGGGAGCGCCCGTCAGGGGTGGAACCGGCCACCCCCCGCTGCACGTACAAGGTATACACGTACAAGGGACACAGGTGCCAATGCCATTCCGCCGAGTATCCTTCGCCGTCGTCGGCACCAGCGCACTGCTCGTCATAGCGCTGCTGATTGCTGCCTGCGGGACCTCCGCGACCCCCACACCCACCCCGTCGCCCACGCCAGACTTCGACGCGGAATCAGCCATGTTCCGCATCTTCTCCGGCATCAACCATCCCCCCCAGCTAACGCTACAAGCGCTGGAGGAGGCGCGGGACCATAACGTCACCTCCTTGGTCCCGGTCATCATGGAGTACCTGCGTTTCGCTCCGTCGGAAGAAGTCGTAGCAGAGATAGAGGTCACCCTTACCCAGCTCACCGGCCAGCAGATCCGGGGCGGGCTGCTGGCCTGGGACCAGTGGATGGAGTGGCTGGGCAACAACCTGGCGGACTACCAGCCTCCAGAGGGCTACGTGCGGTGGAAGATCAACTTGCTGGTACTCATCGACCCCCGCTTCGCACTGTTCCTGGCGCCGGCCATAACCGGGGAGTCCCGCGTAGACGTGACCGAGCTGGTATGGGGTGGCGTGGCCCCGGACGGCATCCCCGACATTCAAGACCCGATCCCGCTGGCACCCGAGGAAGCCGACTACATCCTGGCTGACGACCGGGTGTTCGGTGTGTCCATCAACGGCGAGCACAGGGCCTACCCTCTACGGATCGTGAACGCCCACGAGATGGCGAATGACACGCTTGGGGGTGAGCCCATCGCCCTTGCCTACTGAACGCTGTGCGGCGCCGGAATCGTGTATTCCGCCAAAATCAACGGAGAACCGACCACCTTTGGGACATCCGGCCTGTTGTACCGAAGCAACAAGGTGATGTACGACCGCACCACCAACTCCCTCTGGAACCAGTTCACGGGCGAGCCGGTGATCGGTCCCTTGGCTGACAGCGGCATCATGCTCCAGCTCTATCCCGTGGAGCTGACCACGTGGAGCGCCTGGCTGGCCGAACACCCCGACACGACCGTTATCTCCCGGGAGACCGGGATCTACGAGCCAGACTTCTACGTGCCCGAGTCCCGCCCTTCCTCTATCTACTACAGTTACTTCAACTCGCCCAACACGATGTTCCCCGTGCCGCCTCGGAGTGCGGTGCTGGAGGCCAAGGATGTGGTGCTCGGCGTCGGCGTCGGATCGGAATTCAAAGCCTACCCGGTGTCGGCCCTCCAGCAAGCAAGGGTGGTCAACGACGTGCTCGGTGGCACCGATATCGTGGTCATCAGCTCGGCCTCAACCCAGGCAGCCAGGGCCTACGAACGGCAGGGACACGAGTTTGAGTTGACCGCCAGCGATGCCGGCAAGGCTACGGTGCCCACTGTGCTGGCCAGCTCTGCGGGCGCGCTGTGGACGGTAACCGAGGAGGCCCTGGTGAGCGAGCGCGACCCTTCCCTGAAGCTCGCGCGCATTCCCACGCACATGGCATTCTGGTTCGGTTGGTTCTCCTTCCACTCAGACACCGAGGTCTACGGCCAAACGGTGGAGTGACAGGCCCCGACGTGTCGGGGCACCTACATGCGGTGCCCTCATCGCCCATTACGACGCAACGCGTCTAAGCCCACGCCGAGACGTTTCGCACAGCGAAAGCAGCGCACTGGGGCGGGCCGGGTGGGACAATCACCTAAGCGTTGGTTCTGATCTTTGACTTGCTGAGTGCTGTCATTGCCACGAAAATGGGCGTGTCAGAGGGCCTCCTCCCCCCTTGGCGGGGGAGGACTGAGGATGTCCCGACGTGTCGGGACATCCTGAGCCTTCCCCTTCGATGGGGGGAGGGATTTTCGGGCAGCCTCCCCTTCATCCTCCCTGGTGCCCTGTCCAGGGCATAGATGATTCTGAGTCCCTGTGCAATCGGGACGAAGAATCTCGTTCCCTCTAAGGGGAGAAGGCGAGACCCTTCGCGGAGCCTGTCCTGAGTCCGCCTAAGGCGGGCGAAGGGCTCAGGGTGACAGTGGGGTGACAAGCAAACGCCAGCGGTGGAACGTTACTCCTCAGCCAGTTCTACCGGCCCGCGTAGGCGCTTGGCCCGGCCCCGTAGCCGTTTGTCTTCCAGCCGCTGCTCCCTGGACTCGACGGTGGGTGCGGACAGGACGCGCCGCTGAGGTCTGACGGCGGCTTTGCGCAGCAGCGCTACCAGCCGGTCGGTGGCGTCCTGCCGGTTCCGGTCCTGGCTGCGGTAGCGCTGCGCCTTGATGATCAGCACCCCACCGGCGGACATGCGCCGGCCGGCAACGCCCTTCAGCCGCCGCTGCACGTCCGCTGGGAGCGACGGCGAGCGGGCGGCGTCGAACCGCAGCTGCACCGCCGTGGCCACCCGGTTGACGTTCTGTCCGCCGGGGCCGGACGCCAGGATGAAATGGTATTCCAGCTCGGACTCGGCGACGGCGATGGTGGGTGTGATGCGCAGCATACGGCCAGGTTAGCGAGATAAGCCCGGACAGCGCAACCCCCGGCGCTCAGCTGGGAGACAGGGCTCACTTAGCTCCCCGCGCAGGGGGATTTTACGAACTTTTGTCACGGTCAACGTCCTCGTTCGCTTGGGCTTTCCAAATGAGCAAAGGCCTGCTAGGTTTACCTATTCAGTAGATGGCATCGGCATCGCCAGCAGAGCCTCGGCTATTGCCTGGTAACAGTCCCACCTCCCGCTCCACGAGGTATCTTCAAAAAGTGTGTAAACAGTCAGGCGGTGTACCCTCTCTCTGAACAACACGGGCTCGAGGCCCAAGAGAGGAGATAGACCGCCCATGAGGAAGGAAAGCACTGAGAGTAGGTCGGAGTCAAGGCCGGAGTGGGAGCAGTTGGAGGATTGGGTGCGAAGCCAGGTCCAGAGGCTGATCCAGGAGTTGCTGGAGGAGGAGGTGACGGCGTTTCTGGGAAGGGCGAAGTCGGCGCTCAGATCCGACTCGGACAACGATACCGGCTATCGGAACGGATACGGCAGAGCCCGGAGGCTTACGCTGAGTTCGGGAACGATACAGCTGAGGCGGCCGCGAGTCCGCGATACCGAGGAGCAGTTCGAGAGCCGGCTGCTGCCGCTGTTCGTCAACAGGACCAGGAAGGTTGCTGAGTTGATCCCCGAGCTGTACCTGCACGGTCTATCCGAAGGCGACTTCGATCTGGCTTTGCGGGGGCTGCTGGGAGAGGACGCACCGGTATCGGCGAGCACGGTGGCCCGGTTGAAGTCCAAGTGGAACGATGAGCTTGCCCAATGGCGCAGCCGGCCCCTAGATGACCTGGAAGTGGTCTACATGTGGGTGGATGGAGTCTACGTCAAGGCTGGTCTTGAGAAGGAGAAGGCGGCAGTACTGGTGGTGGTGGCGGCCCTGAGCGACGGGAGCAAGGTGGTGGTGAGCGCTGTTCCCGGATACAGGGAGTCCACAGAGAACTGGTCCGATGTGCTCAGGGACATGAGGCGCCGCGGGCTGGAGTGCCCGAGGCTGGTGGTTGGGGACGGACACCTGGGCATCTGGGGAGCTCTGCGCAACGTCTATCCGCAGGCGGCAGAGCAACGCTGCTGGAACCACAAGATCGTAAACGTGCTCGCCAAGCTTCCAAAGCGACAACAGGACCAGGCCAAGCTCATGCTGCGTACTATCCCCTACGCGCCGACTCGGACAGAGGCTGAGCGGCTCAGGACGGTGTTCACCAGGTGGTGCGGCGACCATTCCTACGAGGCGGCCTCAGAGGCCTTGGAGCGGGACTGGGACCGCATGGTCACCTTCTATGACTTCCCAAAGGAGCACTGGGGGCACCTTCGCACGACGAACCCGGTAGAATCACCCTTCGCGGCCCTCAGGCTTCGGACCGATGCCGCCAAGCGCTACAAGAGGGTCGATCGGGCGATAGCGGTGATCTGGAAAATGTTGATGGTCGCCGAACAGCGCTTCAGGCGTCTGAAGGCCCCTGAGTTGATCGAAGACGTCTATCTCGGTGCACAGTATGCGGATGGAATCGCCATTGAATCAACGGCTGAGAAGGTCGCCGCCTGATGTCGTTTACACACCTATTGACGTAACCTCGCTCCACTCCGGCACATCCTCTGGATTTGGCCCCCAAATCCTCCAACAACCGAGCTCGGGATCAGTGTCAACATCTATGCCAAAGAAGTCGCCCAACAATATTCGCTGTGTTACCGCTGAATCATGACTTAGGTTCTCGGCGACCTTTCGGCTGACATCTTCTGGCTGATAGGCGAGGTATCCACCGCTATCGCCACCGGACTGGCGGTGTTCCACGTTCGCAGCAATTCCCCGTCGGCGCTATACACCAACACTTCGTTGTTACCCACATCAGCGACGTAGACGTTCCCCGAGTCATCGATGGTGATCGCGAAAGGATTGCGCGAACTCCACTCCCTCAGTAGCTCTCCGTCGGCGCTGAACACCGACACCCGGTCATTATTGCCGTCCGCTACATAGACGTTTCCCGAGCCATCCACCGCTATTCCTGTCATCGCGGCTAACTGGGGATCGACGCTGCCCTCTGAGCCCCACTCCGTCAGCAGTTCCCCATCGGCGCTGAACACCAGCACGCTGTTAGCAATGTCTCCCACGTAGACCTTCCCCGAGCCATCCACCGCTATCTTCTCCGGACGGAAGCCGAAGCCGGCGCCCCACGCTCGCAGAAATTCTCCAGTGCCACTGAACACCTGCACCCGGTTATTCCTAAGGTCTCCCACGTACACCCTTTCCGAGCTGTCCACCGCTATCCCCCGAGGGAAGTTGAACTGGCCGTCGGCGCTGCCTTGGGAGCCCCACTTGGTCACGAATGTGATTTCGAAGGGCCCATCTACGGGCGTGGGGGTGGCCGGCAGCCGAGTCGCGGTAGGCGTCGGAGTTGCCTCGGGCTGCGTCGCAGTAGGCGTGGGGGTAGCCTTCGGTTCCGTCGCGGTAGGTGTGGAGGTGTCCTCCGGCTGCGTAGGGGTCGCGGTCGTGGTGGATACGGGAGTAGCGGTAGGTGTAGCAGTTTGGGTTGGTCCCACGGAGGTGGCCGTCGCTGTAGGTGTGGACTCGGCCTCACCTCCCCCACAGGCGGCGAGCAAAAGCACGACCGTGAGCAATACGCCAATGAAAAGAGAGCTTCGCATCACAACCTACGCCCTTGTGGGGTCACTTCAATGAGGATCGTAGTGCCATCCCCACACCACCGATTACTGAGCCCCGACTTCATCGGGGCTCGCAACGACGAGAGACTAGCGTTGCCACCGCCGCGCACTTCAGGAGCCGAGCTGACCCAGTACCAGTCTTCTCCGGACCGTCCGTGGTGATGGCATATTGGTAAATTTCTTGCCACTACGCCAAACTGGTGGAGCCGCGGGAATTCGAACTACAGCACCACGGCGAGGACTTGAACACATCTGCTCAAATCTAACGGCCGGGGCCGCAAGTGGGTCCAGGGCGCGCCCTGGTGGTGGGCCTACGTGTACTGAATTGCGAACTTTTCGATTGGCCGTCGCCTTATGACTAACCGCCGAGAGTTCTGCATTACATGTGCGTCTCCTAGGGGGGGGTGGCGCAGCACACGGGCGATCCGCTATCATCCCCAGCCGCGCCGAACTCCGCGTAGGAGAGCGGCTGCCGTAGAGATAGCCATTTACTGCCCCAATATCGTCAATTATCTTCGTGAGAGATTAGGAAACAGTCAAACCAACCATGGGTTTTCTTAGACGTTGATGGTATCGGCAGAGGCGTCTACACGTGCACAGAGACCTATAGGTAGAGCCTCTAGCTCTCTGTTGCCCAAGAACTCGCTCTATACATCCTTTGCTGCCGCCAATGTAGGTATCCAAAGAATCTATTTCGGTTGCAACGCACCAGGCCCGGTCTTCTGGCCACCAAATGTTCGGCGATTGACCCCATCTTCCCTCAACATGCTTGTAAAATGACAAGATGCTGTCCAGAGGGCCACAAAAGACCAAGTACTCCTCCCTGCGTGGAACTTTCAACTTAGCTACCCTCTTGAAGTAGCGGTCATCAAGGAATCCATAGCCGTGCCAAAGGGAGAAATAGCAGCGTTCGGGTGTGGAAGTGAACCCTTTGAGGACACTGATCAGAACCTGGCACTCGCCCTCGGGTAGCATCCCATAGAACGGGCGGCGGCCCCGCGAAGGTTTTTCGTGTAAGTGTGCGTCAAGGTTTGCGATTCGACAGAACTGCATCTGTGGATGAACGACTTTCCCGTTCCACGACGCCACAGTGGACCACCTCACCTGTTCCCAACTTCGGTCAGCTTTCCAGAGTTCGGCCGGGTGAAAGACTCGTGCGTAGGCTTCAAATCCCTCGGGGACTACAGATCCTACGAACCTTCCCTTCTCTGAAGCCCAGTCTCCAAGCCGGTCCTCGATCCAATTGGCCGGGTAGGGAGCGTTCATCAACTCGACACCGTCGGGTTGATGGTTCTTGCCCTGCGGCTGCCTTTGCCCTACAGATACCAAGCCGAGCACACGGGCAGTAGCTTTCAAAAGCCCGTTTACGGACATTTACTTACCTTCCGGCTATTCGATGTAATCCCACCGTATGTGTTGCCGTCCGCATCCCGGGAGGCACATTGCTCTGGGAGTGCCCCGTGCCGCTCCAAGGCAATCCCCACGGATTGCAGCAGACCCAAGGGAACTGACTATCCGACTTACATGCCAGCACGGGGCTGTCCTGGACACCGGCGGGGCGTGGGAGCCACGTCAATTCAGCTCAAGGCTCCTAACGCCAATCGTGCCTCTAGTGGTTTCGCCTCACCATTCGCACCACACCTCGGACTACGGTTGCCACGTCGTGAGCTATGGATGTGAGCGAACTATTCAGCCAACGCACTGCCGTGGCTACGCCCCGGGCGATCACTGCTGGGGGACTGTCGGCCCCCCATAAGAAGCTCGTCCAGCCCCATCGACGGTATACCCCAGCTACTACGATGCCTCCAGCGATTGCTCCGATCGCCAACCCTCCAATAACCATCAGCGCCACTGCTAGGGCCGAAAGCTGTGCCCCTCCTTTGTCCGTCTCCGGGGGCCTGGGGTTCACGGCTGGTTCCGCCACAGCAACAGGCGTCCCTGCCTCCGTAGAGGACCATGGGCCTTCCGCGACACCGTTCACCGCCCGTACCTGCACCTCGTACACAGTACCGTTAGTGAGCGACCGTATCTTGTATCTGAAAGGCGGCGTTCCGGTCCCTCGAGTCCAGGCGTCGTCCACTAACTCCCACTCCGCGCCTCCGCTGGGCCGGTATCGCAGGTCGTAGGCGATGATCGCAGAGCCGCTGTCTCTGGTGGGCGCGCTCCACGGCACCGTCAATTCTTCATTCCCTATTGTGATCGTGCCGATGATGGGCTCGGAGGGTAAGGCGATAACGCTGATGGTGACCGAAATGATGGCGGAACCACCGTAGGAGTCATCGGCCCTCACGGTCACCGAATAGGAGTCCTTCGTCGCCCTGTCCAGTGCAGCCTTTTTCTTCAGCTGCCCGGTCGACGAGTCGATTCCGAAGGATGCCGCGTCATTCCCCAAGAGAGAATAGATGAGTGAGTCGTTGTCGGCATCGGTCGCTTCGACGGGGTTTCCGATGTCGTGGTTGGTGTTCCAGTTCTCGACAACGATCCGGGTAGCAGGGCCACTTTCACTGAAGGTGGGACTGGCGTTGAATGCGCTGCCGCACATTTCATCGGTCGAGGTAACCGTGACTCCGCCAAGAGCCGGCAGGGGTTCGGTGAAGTGGTTTCCACCGATGGTCAGTGTAGTGAGGAAGGCAGCGTTACCCAATTCAGGTGGGACAGCGCCCGTCAACGTGTTGCAATGGAGATTGAGAACCGACAGTTTGATGAGGTTGCTCAACTCTGGTGGGATGGAGCCGGTGAGTTCGTTGCCGTTGAGGTAGACCTCCGTCAGGACGTTCAAGTCACCCAGCTCTGAGGGGATGGAGCCGCTGAGTTTGTTGCCGCCTAGATTGAGAACCGACAGTTTGATGAGGTTGCTCAACTCTGGTGGGATGGGACCGGTGAGTTCGTTGCCGTTGAGGTAGACCTCCGTCAGGACGTTCAAGTCACCCAGCTCTGAGGGGATAGAGCCGCTGAGTTTATTGCCGCCTAGATTGAGAACCGCCAGTTTGATGAGGTTGCCCAGCTCAGTTGGGATTGGACCGCTCAGCTCGTTGCCGGAGAGGTAGAGCTGCGCCAGGTCGGTGAGGTTGCCCAGCTCTGGGGGGATGAGACCGGTGAGTTGGTTGTCGTGAAAGTAGAGGATTGCCAGGTCGGTGAGGTTGCCCAGCTCCGGGGGGATGAGACCGGTGAGTTGGTTGTCGTGAAGGTAGAGGATTGCCAGGTCGGTGAGGTTGCCCAGCTCAGTTGGGATTGGGCCGCTCAGCTCGTTGCCGGAGAGGTAGAGCTGCGCCAGGTCGGTGAGGTTGCCCAGCTCTGGGGGGATGAGACCGGTGAGTTGGTTGTCGTGAAGGTAGAGGATTGCCAGGTCGGTGAGGGTGCCCAGCTCTGGGGGGACGGGGCCGGTGAGTTGGTTGTCGTGAAGGTAGAGGATTGCCAGGTCGGTGAGGTTGCCCAACTCAGATGGGATGGGGCCGCTGAGATCGTTGCCGGAGAGGTAGAGGATCGTCAGGTCGGTGAGGTCGCCCAGCTCTGGGGGGATGAGACCGGTGAGTTGGTTGTCGTGAAGGTAGAAGATCGTCAGGTCGGTGAGGTTGCCCAACTCAGTTGGGATTGGGCCGCTCAACTCGTTGCTCTGAAGATAGAGGTGGGTCAGGTTGGTGAGGTCGCCCAGCTCTGCAGGGATGGGGCCGCTGAGCTTGTTGCTCTGAAGATAGAGGCGGGTCAACGCGGTCAGGTTGCCCAACTCAGCGGGGACGGGGCCGGTGAGCTTGTTGTTGGAAAGATAGAGGATCGTCAGGTCGGTGAGGTCGCCCAGCTCTGGGGGGATGGGACCGGTGAGCTTGTTGCCGTTGAGATAGAGAAGTGTCAATGCGGTCAGGTTGCCCAACTCAGATGGGATGGGGCCGCTGAGATCGTTGCCGGAGAGGTAGAGCTGCGCCAGGTCGGTGAGGTTGCCCAGCTCTGGGGGGACGGGGCCGGTGAGCTCGTTGCCATAGAAATAGAGGCGGGTCAACGCGGTCAGATCGCCCAGCTCTGGCGGGATGAGACCGGTGAGCTTGTTGTTGTGAAGGTAGAGGATCGTCAGGTTGGTGAGGTCGCCCAGCTCAGTTGGGGTTGGGCCGCTCAGCTCGTTGCCGGAGAGGTAGAGCTGCGCCAGGTCGGTGAGGTTGCCCAGCTCTGGGGGGACGGGGCCGGTGAGCTCGTTGCCGTTGAGATAGAGAAGCGTCAATGCGGTCAGGTTGCCCAACTCAGCTGGGATGGGGCCGCTGAGCTTGTTGCTCTGAAGATAGAGGTGGGTCAGGTTGGTGAGGTCGCCCAGCTCTGCAGGGATGGGGCCGCTGAGCTTGTTGCTCTGAAGATAGAGGTGGGTCAGGTTGGTGAGGTCGCCCAGCTCTGCAGGGATGGGGCCGCTGAGCTTGTTGCTATGAAGATAGAGGCGGGTCAACGCGGTCAGGTTGCCCAACTCAGTTGGGGTTGGGCCGCTCAGCTCGTTGCCGGAGAGGTAGAGCTGCGCCAGGTCGGTGAGGTTGCCCAACTCGGCGGGGATGGGGCCGCTGAGCTTGTTGCTCTGAAGATAGAGGCGGGTCAACGCGGTCAGGTTGCCCAACTCTGGGGGGACGGGGCCGGTGAGTTTGTTGTTGTGAAGGTAGAAGATCGTCAGGTTGGTGAGGTTGCCAAACTCTGCAGGTATGGCGCCGCCGAGTTTATTGCCGGAGAGGTTGAGAATTGTCAGGTCCGTGAGGTTGCCCAGCTCCGACGGGATCGAACCTGCAAGCCCTTTCCCATTGGCGGTGAGTCCAGTGACCCGGCCATGCGAGACGGAGATGCCTTCCCAGTCAGTGATAGGCGTGTTGACGTTCCAGTCCAACACATTGCCGGGGTCAAGAGTTGCTTTGGCGTCAAGCAACGCTTCGCAATCGGCGATTAGGCTGGAATTGGTGGAAGGGTCGGGTACGGCAACGCTGTCGTCGCACCGCGACTGCGCCTGTGCCGTACTAGGTGATGCAATGGCAAGCGCCAATGTCAGGAAGAAAACAGCGATGAGCAAGACCCGTCCCCGGCTGGGGTTGGGTTTGCCGAGGCCAAACTCGGGGAGGGTAGGTGTGTTACAACTTGTCACCAAGGTCTTCCTGTTCCGTAGTTTCACTCCGACGGATGCGACAGTAGCTTCCTCTCCTATCTCCGGCTACGTCGCACCACAATTATGAGAACCACTCCAGCGACTACCCCAATCACTACCACGACGATAGTCCACCAGGGGAATCCTTCATCCCCGCCGTCCGCCTCGGACGGCGCTGGCTCCGCCGTGGGTGTAGGCGTAGGCTCCGCCGTGGGTTTAGGCGTAGGCTCCGCCGTGGGTTTAGGCGTAGGCTCCGTCGTGGGTGCAGGCGTAGGCTCCGCCGTGGGTGCAGGCGTGGACTCCGCCGTGGGTGCAGGCGTAGGCTCCGCCGTGGGTGTAGGCGTAGGAGTAGGTGGGGGCGGCGCTTCTTCAGTCTCGCCACTGCCTGATTCCGACCAAGGGCTGACTCCCTCGGCGTTGACAGCCCGCACCTGCACCTCGTAGCCGGTCTCAGGCTTAAGATCGCTCAGGGTCATGGATATGCCGGTGCCGCCGTACCCGACGTCTTTGAACTCCCCGTCAGCTTCACGGTATTGCAAGTCGTAATCCGTGATCTCCGGTCCCTGGTTATCGGGCGCCGTCCAGTTTACTGCCAGGGTAGAGTGGCTGGTGGCCTTGAGGTCGGGTGGTGCTGGACGTGCCGGTGGCTCATCAACGTTCTCAACGCTGATGGTAACTATGATCCCATCGACACCCCCTCGGCGGTCCCGGGCGCTCACCCGCACCGAGTATTCGTTCTTGACCTCGTAGTCCAACGCTGTCTTGGTGGTGAGCTGCCCTGTGCTAGGGTCCACGTCGAAGGAGGCTCGATCCATCCCCCACAGCCAGTACTCCAGCCGGTCATTATCCGAGTCCCTGGCGTTCACTGGGTCCCCCACAGCCATGCCCACTTCTGCGTCCTCCGGGACGGTGCGGGTGGTGTTGAGGCCCTCGTTGAACCTAGGCGAGCGGTTGGCAGGTTCGTCGTCCACCGCAGTGACGGTGACGTTGACCGTACCGGTGTCCGTACCCCCGTTCCCGTCCGACGCCACGTAGGTGAACAAGTCGGAACCGTGGAAGTTAGCATTAGGAGTATAGGTGACGGTGGTCCCGGCGCCTGTGATCGCGACGCTCCCGTTGCTTGGTGTGCTCACCTCGATGACGCTGAGGCTGTCACCGTCCACGTCCGAGTCGTTGTCCAACACCCTAATGACGATGGCCGTGTCCTCGGCAGTCGTGGTGGAGTCACCCATCGCCACAGGCGGGTCATTGGCTTGAGGGATGGCTTCCCCTTCTGCCTGGGGCCCTGGGCTGCGGAGGTTCACCGCGCGGACCTGGAAGTCATATACTCGGCCATTAAATAGGTTTTCCACCGTGTGCTCGGTGGGAAGTTGGCCTCCGATTCCGGGGACGGACTCCCAGTCATGGATGTCCAGCACGTGGGCCGAGCCGGCCCCCACCAAGGCGGTGTGAGCGGCAGTGTCCACCGCTACGGAATACCCGAACCAATCGCCCGCCTCGCCGTCTTCGTCGGTCAGCTTTTTCTTCTGGCTCCATTCACCGTTGGAATCCCTGGTGAAGACGTAAGCCGAACCTGAAGCAGAGCCGTTGTCGTCGTCCCCGTACGCACCAACCACCACGGTATCAACGTCCACCGCCACCGAATACCCGAAGTAGTCGAGAGCATCGCCATCGTCTGCAGTCAGCTTTCCCCCACCGTCCCACACGCCTCCCGAATCTCTGGTGAAGACATAGGCCGCACCGGCATCCAGAAGGTACAAGGGTGAATCGGGGTCTGAATGGGGGTCAATGGGGTCGTGCTGATACGCTCCCACCACGACGGTGGCAACTTCCACATCGGCACCACTAACCTCCACGGTATCAACGCCCACCGCTACGGAATACCCGAAGTTATCCTGCGCCTCGCCGTCGGAGGCGGTCAGCTTGTCGGTCTCATTCCCGTCGGCCCAGGCACCGGAGGGCTTCACGAATACGTAAGCCGAACCCGAGTCAATGCCTTTGTCATCGTCCCCGGACGCCCCGATCACAGCGGTGTTGCCGTCCAATGCTACGGAAACCCCGAACCAGTCGTCATCGGCGCCGTCGGAGGCGGTCAACTTGGCCGTCTCAGTGTCTTCCATGGGGTCCCAGTCGGCCCAGCCTCCACTGCTGTTGGGTTTGGTGAATATGTAGGCCGAACCAGAATCTTCTGAGTCGTTTTCCTCGTCGTCGTCCTGATACGCCCCTACTAGGACGGTGTCACCGTCCACCGCCACGGAATACCCGAAGTAGTCGAGGGCCGCGCCGTCGGAAGCCGTGAGCTTGGCGGTCTCAGTACTGGTAGCCCAGCCCCCTGTGGGCTTCACGAATACGTAGACCGAGCCGGAATCAGCGCCGTCGCCGTCGTTTCCAGGCGCCCCAACCACGACAGTATCACCGTCCACCGCCACGGAAATCCCGAAGTTGTCGTAGGCCGCGCCACCGGAGGCGGTCAGCTTTACCCCATCGTCCCACACACCCTCATTCCTGGTGAAGACGTAGGCCGCGCCGGAATCAGCGCCTTCGCCATTGTCCTGATAGGCCCCGATCACCGCTGTGTCGCCGTCCACCGACACCGCATACCCGAACTTGTCGCCCCCCACGCCGTCCAGCTTGCTGGTCTTCAGCAGGTGCAATACCTCGTATCTGAGTATGGTCTCTTTTGTCTCAACGTGTGTGTAAGCCCATTTCAGCTTCACCTCACCATTGCCCTCCTCTGGGGGCTCCAAGGCCGGGCGAACTAGTTGAGGCGGCAGAGGCTTGGCGTCGATCGCCGCCGAGGCAGGGCCAACGCCGGTTGCGTTCTCCGCCGAGATTTGGAACGTGTACGTGGTGCCGTTGGTGAGGCCGGTAATGGTGTATGTGGTGGCGTCGGCACTGATGTTGGTTGAGTTCGCGACTCCGTCGATGCTGTAATGGTATTTATCGATCGAAGCGTCGTCGGGGTCGCCCCAACTCAGACGCACCTCTTCGTGGCCCGGCTCCGCCGCGAGATTCAACGGCGAGTCTGGTAGCGTACCCGCCGGTGTGGCAGTGACGTCCGAGGCATCGCCGTATGGCTGAAGAGCATGGTTGTCCACCGCGCGGATATGGAACGTGTACTCGGTGTTGTTGGTCAGGCGGGTGCCGTCGGTCAGACTGGTAACGGTGTAACCGATGGTGTTTGCGACGCTGTAGTCGATGTCTTCGACGTCGATGTCGATGAAGCCAGTGCCGTCGTCGGTGCTGTACTGGTATTTATCGATCGAAGAGTCGTTGGGGTCGGCCCACTCCAGCTTCACCTGGGTGTCGCCCGCGGTTGCGGAGAGGTCCGGCGCGCCCGGTGTCGCACTTGCGGGCTTGGCATCTTTTGTGGCCGCAGGACCCTCTCCGATCACGTTCACCGCCCGCACCGCAAACGTGTACGTGGTGAGGTTGGTCAGGCCGAGCACCGTGTAATTGTCGGTGCCCGGCCCGCTGTCGGGAATACTCGTGAAGGTCGTGCCGCCGTCGGTGTTGTACTCGTACTTCGTGATAGGGGCGATAGTGGCGTCGGCGGTGGCCGTAGTCCAGCTCAACGTCACCTGGCCGTCGCCCGCCTGTGCGCTCAGGACGGGCGCGACCGGCTTCCCCAACGGAGTGGCGCTGGCTCCGTCCGAGGCAGGACCAGCGCCACTTCGGTTCAGCGCCCGGATTTGGTACGCGTACTCTGTTCCGTTGGTCAGGCTGGTCACTGTGTGATTTGTGGTCTGATGGTCGCTGAGGCCAATGTCCATCCAATCGGGTATGCCCAACACATGGACCGAACCAGCATCCATGCCAGTTGCGATGTCGTCACTGTACGCCCCAACCAGTGCGAGATCACCGCGTTGATCATCCAGGTCCACTGCCACTGACCATCCGAACCTGTCGTTGGCCGCGCCGTTAGGGGCGGTGAGCTTGAGGGTCTCAAAGGTGCTGGCCCAGCCGAGGTCAGGCTTCTCGAAAACATACGCCGAACCGGAATTGCGTCCGTTGTCGTCGTCTTGCCACGACCCAACTACGACGGTGCCATCCTCCACCGCCACGGACACTCCGAAGTTATCTCCAGCTGCGGCGTCGGAGGGGGTGAGCCTGGCTTTCTCGCCCCACACACCCGATTCCCTGGCGAAGACATAGGCAGCACCGGAACCGGCGCCGGTTCCGGGGTCGCTGTGCTGACTTGCTCCGATCACCGCAGTGTCGCCGTCCAGAGCTACGGAAAACCCGAAGTAGCCGCTCGGCTGGCGGTCGGAGGCGGTCAGCTTGGCAGTCTCATTTCCGTCGGTCCAGCCTCCGGGAGGCTTGTCAAAGACGTAGGCCGAACCGCTTCCTAACTCACCGAAGACCGTGTCGTCCCCGTACGCCCCTGCCAATACAGTGTCGCCGTCCACCGCTAACGAGTACCCGAGATAGGCGAGTTGCAAGCTTGTGGAGGCGGTGAGCTTGGCCGCTTGGCTCCACACACCGGTACCCGAATCCTTGGTGAACACATAGGCCGCACCAGCGCTCAAACGGCCCCCGGCGTCATAGAGGCGAGACCCAATCGCCAGGGTGTTGCCGGCCAGAGCTACGGAACCTCCGAAGAAGGCGTACTCCTCGGGGACAGTGGGGGCCAGCTTGGCCGTCAGCCCAGCCCTGCCATCGTCATCCAGAGAGTTCCAGTCTGTCCAGTCTGTCGAGCCGTCGCCGTTGGCGTCGGTGTCGGGCTTGGTGATTACGTAGGCCGCACCGGAATTTACCAGGGTAGTATTGCTAGCGTCTTCGCCGTCGTATGCGTGGGCTCCAACCACTACGGTGTCCCCGTCCACCGCGACGGACCACCCGAACTGGTCGCCCGTCTCTTCGCCGTCGAGCTTGACCTGCTGGGTCCAGTCACCGGTGGAATCCCTGGTGAATATATAGGCCGAACCCCTCCTATCATTTGCCCGGTCCGCCCCTACTACGGCCGTGTCGCCGTCGATTGCTACGGAAATCCCGAAATGGGCACCGGCCGCGCCGCCGGAGGCGGTGAGCCAGTCCTCCGGGATCACCTCCGCTAGCTCGTACCCGGTTATCGTCGAGTTGCCGGGGTTATCCCAGCTCAGCGTCACTCGGGTGTCGCTAGCCACCGCTCCCAACCCGGTCGGCTTGGCTGGCTTCGGAGCCCTGGGAGTGGCGCTGGCGCTGTTTGAGGCCGGCCCTTCGCCGGAGGCGTTTACCGCGCGGATTTGGAACGAATACTCCTGGTAGTTGGTCAGGCCGGTGACGGTGTATGCAGTGGTGGCCGAGTTGCTGCCGCCGTCGAAGTCCGAGAAATTCGCCCCCCCGGCGGTGCTGTACTGGTACTTCGTGATTGTGGCGTTGCCGGGATCGGCCCAGGAGAGCGCAACCTTGCCGTCACCCGGCGCGGCCGACAGATTCGCGGGGGCGACCGGTGCCATCAAGGCGCTTACGGTGGAGGGCGCGCCGTTGCCGAGATCGTTCACGGCGCGCAGCGCCAAGGTGTGCGTGACGCCGTTGGTCAAGCCGGTCACGGTGTAGGTGGTGGTGGTAGCGCCGCTGCCACCGATTTCCGCGAAGGTCGTGCCGCCGTCTGTGCTGTACTTGTATCCCGTGATTGTGTCGTCTTCGGGGTCGTCCCAGGACAGAGCGACCTGCCCGTTCCCTCCCGCGGCCGACAGGTTGGTCGGGGCGTATGGTACCGCCTTGGGCGTGGCGTCGAGCCTGTCAGAGGCCGGGCTGTGGCCGCTGGCGTTCACCCCGCGGAGCTGGAAGGTGTACACGACGTCATTGGTCAGGCCTGTCACCGCGTAGGAAGTCGCGTTGGCTTCGCCGGGCGCGCTGTTGGAAATGTCAGTCCAGGACGGGATGCCCATAATATGGGCTGCCCCTTTATTACTGCCGTCCCCGTACGCGCCAACCACGGCGGTACTACCGTCCACCGCTACCGACCACCCGAAGTGGTCTTCCGCCGCGCCATCGCGGTCGATGATTTTGGCCGTCTCAGTACCGGTGGCCCAGTTGCCGTTAATGGGCTTGGTGAAGAAGTAGGCCGAACCGGATTTATCCCCGTTGTCGTCGTCCAGGTGCGCCCCAATCACGACGGTGTTGCCGGACACCGCCACGGAAATTCCGAATTCGTCGCCTCTCGTCCCGTCGGAGGCGGTAAGCTTCGCTGTCTCAGTACCGGTGGCCCACGCGTTGCCAGGCTTGGTGAAAACGTATGCCGCACCGGAATTGTTCACGGTGTCACTTTGGTCGTGTTCGTTCGCGCCGACTACAACGGTGTCACCGTCTATCGCCACGGAAGTACCGAACTCATCTCCCGCCGCAGCGTCGGAGGCGGTGAGTGTGGCCGTCAGAGTGGCCTTGCCATCGGCATCCAGGGAGTCCCAGTCTTCCCAGTCTATTGAGCCGTCGCTGTTGGCGTCGGACGATGGCTTGGTGATTGCGTAGGCCGAATCGGCCTTGCGGGCCCCGACGACGATGGTGTTACCGTCTATCGCCACGGAATTACCGAAGTAACCGCCTGCCGCAGCGCCGGGGGCGGTCAGCTTGGTCGTTAACATGGCCTTGCCATCGGCGCTCAGGCTGTTCCAGTCGTCCCATCCGTTGTCGCCCGAGGGCTTGGTGAAGACGTAGGCGGAACCGGATTCAGCGCCGTCGTCGTCGTCCTGGTGCGCCCCAATCACGACGGTGTCGCCATTCACCGCAACGGAATAACCGAACTGGTCTCCGTCTGCAGCGTCGGAGGCGGTCAGCTGGGCCGTCTGCTTCCACATCCCCTGGGAATCCTTGGTGAATATGTAAGCCGAACCGGTATTGGTGACCTGGACCTCGCCCGGTTCGCCCTCGTCGTTTTGGTAGGCCCCGACCACGGCGGTGTCGCCATCCAATGCTACGGACCGCCCGAACCCGTCGCCATTGTCCCCGTCCGAGGCATTCAGCGTGGCGTTCTTGGTCCACACCTCGGATACCGAATTCCAGGTGAATACGTAAGCAGCACCCGGGCGATTGTTGAAGTCAGCGTCATAAGCCTGCAACGCCCCAACCAACGCGGTGTCACCGTCTGCCGCCACGGCCATCCCGAAGAAGTCGTCATCCCTGCCGGCGCCTCCGGCGGTAAGCTTTCTCGGCGTAATCCGCAACAGTTGGTACTTGGTTATGGTGGAATCGTCGGGGTTGTCCCAGCCCAACTCCACTTGGGAGTTGTACTCGATCCCGGTGAGTCCGGTGGGCTTGGCCGGCAGTATCAAGGCGGTCACGGTGGATGCCTCGCCGTTACCGGTAGGGTTCACCGCACGCAACGCCAACGTGTACTCGGTGCTGTTGGTCAGGCCGGTGACGGTGTATGCAGTGGTGGACGCGCTGCTGCCACCGTCGAAGTCCGAGAAATTCGCGCCCCCGTCGGTGCTGTACTGGTACTTCGTGATTGTGGCGTTGCCCGGATCGTCCCAGGAAAGGGCGACCTCGCCATCGCCCGGCGTGGCTGAGAGGTTCACGGGGGCAGCTGGCACGGGCACGGGCACGCCGGTCGCAGTTGATGCAGGGCCGTCGCCGGAAGGGTTCACCGCACGCACTGCGAACATGTATGTGATGTCGTTGGTCAGGCCGGTTACCGTCTGGCTCCTGATCGCGGCGGCGGTATCGGGGATTTTGGCCCAGCCCGATGTCCCGATGACGTAGGCAGAGCCGGCATCGGAGACATCGTTGCCGGTGTCGTCGTCGTCGTCATTGGCGTCGTTCCTGGGCGCAGCCACCAATGCAGTGTCACCGTCCAGCGCCAGCGCGATTCCGAACCGGTCGCCCGTCGCGGCGTTGGAGGCGGTGAGCTTGACCGTGCCAGTAGTGTCGGTCCAGCCGTTCGTGGGTTTGATGAATACGTAGATCGAACCGGAGTCCGTGCCGTCGTCGTCGTTCTGGTGGGCCCCGACCAAGATGGTGTCGCCGTCCACTGCAACGGACCGACCGAACTGGTCGCTATCGGCGCCGTCTGACGCGGTGAGCTTGGCCGTCTCGGTGCCTGCACTGTTGGTCCAACCGGTGTTGGGTTTTGTGAATACGTAGGCCGAACCGGTGCTGGCCTCAGCCCCGTCGACCGTGTTCCGGTCTCCGGACGCGCCAACGACTATAGTGTTGCCGTCCACCGCGACGGAACGACCGAAATTGTCGTTGGCGGCCCGGTCGGACGCCCTGAGCTGCACGGTTTCAGTCGTCGTGGCCCAGGCGGCGCCCCCAGACTTGACGAACACGTAGACCAAACCGGAATCGGTGAGGCTGTTGTCGTCCTTACCGTACGCCCCGACTGCGATGGTATCGTCGTCCACCGCTACTGAATTCCCGAACAGATCGTCCGCACCGGCGTTGGAGGCGGTGAGCTTGGCATTCTGGCTCCACTCACCATTGGAATCCCTGGCGAAAACGTATGCCGAGCCGGTGCTGACGTTTGTGCCAGCAACAGAGTTTTGGTCTCCTGGCGCTCCGACCACGATGGTGCTCGCACCGTACAATGCCACGGAGGCTCCGAACAGATCGTCCGCCGCGCCGCCTGTAGCGGTGAGCTTGGTCTCGGTAATGGTGGATGTCCAGTCGCCATCGGAAGGCTTGGTGAACACGTAGATTGCGCCCGTTTTGCTGACGTTCCCACGGGCCCCAACCACCACGGTATCGCCGCCCACCGCCACGGAGATTCCGAACTCGTCACCACCCGCGCCATCGGAAGCGGTCAGCTTCGCCTGCTGGCTCCACGCACCGTTGGAATCCTTGGTGTAGACGTAGGCCGCGCCGGGCCTGCTAACGTCCAGACTGGTGTCGGGATCCGTATACGTGGGTTGGAACGCTCCGACCACGGCGGTATCGTTGTCTACCGCTACCGAAACCCCGAACCTGTCATTTAACGCGCCGTCGGAGGCGATCAGCCCGCTCTCCTCGGCGAGCTGCAATAACTCATACTTGGTTATGGTCGTATTCGCGGGGTCATCCCAGGTAAGCGCAGCCTGGCCGTCACCCGGCGCTGCCGAGAGGTTCGCCGGGGCTGCCGGCGCTGTCGGGGCGGAGGCCTCGCCGGAGGCAATGCTGTTGCCCACTGAGTTCACAGCCCGAACCAAGAACGTGTAGGTCTTGCCACGGTCCAGGCCGGTCACGGTGTGGCCTATGGCGTTGTTTCCTCCGTGGGCACTTTCGGGGATGTCGGTCCAGTTGCCGTAGTTGTCCGTGCCCGCTTTTTGGCGATACTGGTGCATGGTAATCGCGCTGCCGCCGTCGGAAACCGAAGCGGTCCAGGCAAGTGTGACCGAGGTATCGGCGCCGGTCGCCGTCAAACTCGTTGGGGCGTCCGGTACAGTCTCCGGCGTGGCGGTCACGGTCGATGCCGTGCCGTCACCGCCATCGTTCACCGCTCGCACCGCCAAGGTGTACTGTGTGCCGTTGGTCAGCCCGGTAACGGTATATGCGGTCGTTTCATTGTCGCTGCTGCCGATGTCGGTGAAGTTCGTGCCGCCATTGGTGCTGTACTGGTATTTGGTGATGGTGTCGTTGCCGGGGTCGTCCCAGGAAAGCGTAACCTGGCCGTTGCCCACCGTGGCCGAGAGGTTTACCGGGGCGGCCGGGGCGCGGTTTTCCCCTTTGACTTTGATTTTTATCCTAGCGTTATTAGGCGTACCCCAATTGCCGGTCGAGCCCGTGACCCTCGAGTGGCGTTCATTGGCGATGCTCCACCCTGCGTAGGCGCCAGAATCTTCCTGGGTGCGATCCGTAAGGTTCCATTGAGGTTGAGTTGGATTGAGCCCGACAGCGAAAGTCATGTGCACGAAGTAGGTGGTTTCTGCGCTGAGACTGGAGTTGGCAGGGGCGGTGAACTTCCGGAGTCCTGTCCCTAGATTGATCGGGTTGGTCAAGGTATATAGGACCGTGTCGCTAGGGTCTTGCCCGTCGGCCTCCCTCACCGAAACCGTCAGGGTTCCATTAGCTGGAGCCGTGTGTACCTGCAATTCGATACTGGTCAAGACGTAACCCAGCGTATTCTTGCCGGTGGTGAACCCCTGAGCATGGTCGTAGGCGCCTACGGGTGTCCCACCGAATCCACTTTGGCTGGTGTTGCTCACCAGCACGATCTCTGCGGCATCGGACGGCGCAGGAGAGCCGAGCAGCAGCGCGGCGGCGAGAAGCACGCCGATGATTATCAGCCGCGGGAAAGTTCTTATATGGATTGCTCTCATATAATGTCCTGATCGTCGGCATCGGATGCGGTTAGCTTGGCCGCCAAGGTCCACCTACCGAATTCCGAACCCCTGATAAACACGCCAGCCGTACCGGAATCGTCGCCCCGGTACGGTGCTATCACCGCGGTATCTCCGTCCACCGCTACGGTATACTCGGATTCATTATGCTGAGTTGGGAAGTCGGCCGTCAGCTTTGCAGCCTTCGCAAGCTTCCATAGCTGGTAGTTGGTTATGTATGGCGAGTCGGCGGTAGGATCGTAACAACTCGGCCTCGGCTGGATGTAGAGCGCCTCCGTGGACAGACCGATCCGCGGGCCGGGAACCTTATCTGGGGTTTTAACTCTCGCGAATGTGATCATTGGCACAGTAGGCCGGAAGACCATGCCCAGATTCAACAGAGTGGACAGCACCAGCGGCAGGGGTTGATCTGCCACTGGCTCCAGTGTGTAGAAGCCGTACAGGTCCATGCCAGTTGTGCCGGTAAAGATCAACGTCACGTTCAGCATGAGCAGCAGGCCACCCAACCATGGCGCGGGCTTATCGCTACCACCCGGTCCGGCCCTAGTAGACCTGCCTCCACCCTGGCGGTCCTCTGTGGGAGCCGATATCCAAAACTCTGATGACTTTTGAACCATCCCCGCCAGACGACGCCTCATAGCACCCTCCACCAGGGCGCAGCAAGCACATCCGGTGCCAGCCATTCCAGGGTATTGCCAGCGTGGAGCAACAGGCCTGCCCTGGCCCTATCGCCATACTCGGCCCGGAAGGTGCGCAGATGGGCTATATCTCGGAGACGCGGCCGCTCCGTCGCCTTGACTTCGATAGGCAGCAGCCGATCCCCAGCCTCAATCACGAAGTCCACCTCCTCACCAATGGCCGTGCGCCAGTAGAGGACCTCAGCCCGGTCGAGCCGTGCGTCCCGCCAGGTCAGCAGATCGTGAAGCACCAAGTTCTCCAGATGTGCCCCTCGGGGCTCCTCCTCCTGGGTGAGATGCAGCGCCACCCCGGTGTCGCCCCAGTAGAGTTTGGGAGATTTGATCAGCCGTTTGGTGCGGTTCACCGCGTAGGCGGGGAGCCGGACGAGGAGATACGACGTTTCCAGCAGGTTGAGGTAGCGGCTCACCGTCGGCTGAGGCAGCGCCACGTCACGGCCAAGCTCCGCCTGGTTGACAAGGTTGCCCATGCGGAGACAGGCGGCCCGCATCAGCCTGCGAAAGTCTGGCAATGCCGAGATGGAAGAGAGGTCCTGGAGGTCCCGTTCCAGATAGGTGCGCACGTAGCCGTCAAACCAGATGGCCCTGTCCTGAGCGGCCTTGAGGTGGATGGCCGGTAGCGGGAAGCCACCGCGAAGCGCCAGCGCCCGCCAGTCCTCCTGCTGGTCAGGTTGCGCAGCCACCAGGTCGAGCCATTCCTCGTCGCGGGCCTTCAGCAGCTCCTCCCAGATGCCCCCACGTCCGAGACCCAGCTGCTCTCGCCGGGTCATCGGCCAGAGGGTCAGATAGCTGGCCCGGCCAGCAAGGGACTCGGAGACCTGTCGCATCAATAGCAGATTGGCCGAACCGGTGATGAGGAACTTCCCCGGCTGGCGCTGCTGGTCTATGGCCCGCTTCACCGCATGCAGAAGGTCCGGCTCTCGCTGCACCTCATCGAGAGTCACCTGCTGGCTGCCCCCCAGGAGCACCTCGGGATCGCGGCGGGCTGCATCTACCACGTCGAGGTCGTCCAGGGAGAGGAAGCGCCGTCCGCCCGGCATAAGCTCCTGGGCTAGGGTGCTCTTCCCCGTCTGACGGGCTCCGGTCACCACCACCGCAGGCATGACCCGGAGACGGTCCTGAAGGCTTGGCCCAACGAGGCGGGGGAGTGTAGCGTCCATCATGAGTACAATGATAGTCATTCACGATATGTTTTGCAATGGTGAGGCACCTTCCACAGTCTTCCTTGGGTTTTTCCAGCCGCAGCGTCAGACAGCTGAGGAAACGGTGGTTGGCATCGGACACATGAAGGGGGACCTCGATTTGGTCTCTTCCCGTGCTCCGTATTCGTCATGGACCGAAGCGTTTCTGCCGACCACGTACTCTGATGGACAACAAAAAAAGACCTCACATATGGATAGGCAGGGGCAGCTACCGTTTGAGGACGATAGCTGCCCCTGTTTTGTACAAGTCAGCGCCCTGTGCCGACCATCTCCTCCTCTCTCGTTGCTGTCTTAGCTTCGTCGCCACCTTAGCGGCGCCCCCTTCAGGACACCGTTTGAGCCTCTTTTTCCTCCTCCAGGCTCAGCGCCCACTCGAACATCGAGAGGGTCTCGGGCTTCGGCTTCCCGTGCCTTCTGGCCGGCTTCTGCGGCTCCTCGGCCATGAACTCGGCCCAGGAGAACATCGACTGCTGGGTCTCTTCCACCACGTCAGCATGACCGTTAGCCGCCGCAGTCTCGACGACGATCCCGGTGCCGTTCCGATGCACCTCGACCGTCTCCGGTTCCACCTCCACCGCGTGCCACTCCTCGTCCACCAGCAGCTCCTCGGAGACGGCCTCGGCGTCTCGCGCCTGGGCGAAGGCATCCTCCACCGACTCTCCTTCTTCTTCCTCCTCTCCGTTCACGATCTTCCTTGCCAACGCCAGCATGATGTCGTCCCCGTCGTCGCCGTAGGCCGCCAGTCCGTCCTCGGGGAGTTCACCCTCCACCGCCAGAGAGCTTTGCAGCTTCTGGGCTACCAATTTGAGCGCATCGGCCTGGAGGGTGCCCCGGTAGGCCATGAACACGACCTTGACGGGCCGGGTCTGTCCGATGCGCCAGGAGCGGCGCGACGCCTGCCGCATGGTGTAGACGCTGTAGTCCGTTTCCGCCCACACAATCGTTGGGAAGTCGATCAGGTCGAGGCCGGTCTGCACCAACCGGGGATGGCAGATGAGCACGTCGATGCCCTTCTCCACCTGTTGTGCCACCCACACCTCCCTACGGTCCGGGGCCACGGCATCGGCCTTCATCACCGCCGCCCGGAACCCGTGCCTGGTCAGGATGCCGCTCATCCGCTCCGTAATGTCCCTGGTTCCGGTATGGGTAGCGTAGACCAGGACTCTCCTCCCGTCCATTCTTTCCGCTGCCACCAGGTCTAAGAGCGCCGTCTCCTTTGGGTACAGCTTCTCCTCGGAGAGCGGCGGCACCTGGACGAGCACGTCCCGGGACTCCGGGTCGAAGACCGTCTCGCCCCTAGTGCAGCCGTCGGGATAGGCCAGCAGCGATTGAAGGTAGGTGGAGAGGAGCTTCCGTGACCCCTTGGCCAGCGCATCGGCGAGGGCGGCCCGCAGCTTGTCGTACAGCGTGCCGTAGGCTCCCCGCTGGGTGTAGCCGTAGCTGTCGGGCTCGGAGTCCATCGACGAGAGGAGAATCTGCTCCTCGTAGGAGGGCAGCCCCGACGCCACGTCGGAGAGCCGGAGGAACACCGAGTTGCCGATGAGGTGGAACAACGCAGCTGGTGCGAGCCCCGGCCGTTCCCGCACCACCTTGCGGTAGCGCCTGCGCCGGCTGAACCGTCCATCCTCCACCGAGTCGTCGTCGTCCTTGCCGATGGTATGCTCCTCGAAGCCGTACCGTTGTATCCACCTCCCCTCCTCGGAGCGCCCGAACTCCGTCCTGATGGCCGGGCTGAACCGGTACAGCAGGTGGAACAAAGTGCTCGAATACCCTCCTGTCAAAGTGCCTGTCAGGGTGAGGGAGCGGCCGCAGGAGTCGGCTGCGCTTTCCTGCTTCGCCGGTTGCCCGGTGGCCGCCTGGTCTCCGTAGAGGCAATTCCCGAACTGGTCTCCGAAGCTGCGCAGGGCGCGTTTGAGACCGTCGGTAACCGACCCTTTGCAGGCCGTGTCGTGACCCTCCGCCGTCTCCTCCGCCACGGCGTGGAACCCGATGTCCGTGCGGGGCGGAACGCCGGGGACGGTGACCCGCACGGGAGCGCTGTAGGCGCGGATGCGGCTCATCTCGCCCGTCTTGGGGTCGACCTGCTCGATCTCCCGCAGGGTCACGTCGCCCACCACTTCATATCCCCAACCCGCTAAACCGAAGATACGGTTCGCCTGGTCGATGACCGTGTGTCCCTCGATGTACTGGTAGGTGCGCCCGGCCCGTCCCTTGCGCTGGGACACCAGGCTCGGGTCGAGGGGCTTCTCTAGCTCTGTCACCACCTTGGGGGGCAGGCTGTCCCAGAGCAGGTCGTGCTCCGGAGTGATGGCAGCGTCCGGGTGGACGCCGTTGCTTCCGTTCTTGGTCGCTGCGTTCGTCATTGTGCTTCTCCTTTGTGATGTCTGTGATGTGCTGACTGCTGTTTCTCTAGTCGGTGCAGGGTTCCCCGATAGGAAACCCGTGGGCGGGGCAAGCCCCGTCATTCATCGGGCATAGTGCCTCCTTGGGTAATGCTGTGTGGACCGATGGCGCAGGGCACAGAGCCTGCAAGACGGTGGGCTGCGTGGGCACAAGAGCGGGCGGGAAGCCCGTGTGGAAGGGGGCCTGTGCTACCTAGCGGTGCGGGCCGCCCTGGCAAGCAAGCCCAGGAAGATCGCCCGCCCGTGGGGATGCGTGGCAAGCTCCGCCACGTCGGTGACCCCTTCAAGCAAGCGCACCGTGGCGGCCCGCCGTCCAAGCAAGCTCTCAAGCCGCTCGGCGGCCTCGCGGCCCGCATCGTCGGCGTCGAAGGCGAGGAACACGCGGGGGAAGGCAAGCAAGCTACCTGCCACCCGCTCCATGCCCTGGGTGCCCAGGGCTGCACGGCGGGCAAACCCCACTGGGTCAAGGCAAGCCAGTCGAACACCCCTTCAGTAAGGACCACCCAGGACGGCGCAGCCCCAAGCCGCCCAAGTCCAAGCACCGGCTTGGGTCCGGGCAGCGCCTGGAACCTCGGCGACCGCTCCTGGTCAATGGCCCGGCCCACAAGCCAGCGGACGCGGCCCGAGGCCAGGTCGGGAACCACCACCATCCCTGCGAACCGCTCGCCCCGCTCGGTGAACAGGCCCGAGGCCCGTATCCGCTCGCCGCCGAATCCGTAGGCTTCAAGGTATCGGCGCAGCCCGTCCCCCGGTGCGTAGCCAAGACCCAGGCGGCAGGCGGTATCGAAGCTGATGCCCCTGGACGCCAGATACTCACGCGCCTCACTGCTGCGCAGCATGGACCGGAGGTAGAACCTCGTTGCCGCCGACAGCGCCGCGGGATCCCGCTGGGGAACCACGGGAGCAGCGGTACGCCGTGGCGCGGCCTGCGTCCTCGACCGGACGACTGGGCTGGCTCCCAGCCCAGTCCCACCACCCAGCCTCTGTATCGCCTCGGGCAGGGTGAGGCCCTCGGCCCGCTGGATAAAGTCCAGCACGTCCCCACCAACTCCACAGCCGAAGCAGTAAAACCTGGACGTGTCGGCGTACACCGTAAAGCTGCCTTCCGACTCCTGGTGGAAGGGGCAGACGCCCTGTCGGGCCCTGCCCCTTCCCCTCAGCTGCACGCCCGCAGCCTCCACCACGTCGGCCAGGGAATGGCGGCTCTTGAGGGCCGCCAGGTCAACCTGTGTGTTGGCTACGACCATGACCCACCTCCTTTCAGGGGTTTCAGGCCCCGCAGGCTCCTCGCGGAGACCACCTTGCCCGGCTGCCACCCCATCCCCAGCACAGCCAGGACATCCACGGTCCCGTCGCCGTGGGGAGCCAGCGCCGCAGCTCTGCCGGCGCCCTGGCTGTACACCAGGGTCTCGCTTTGCCCGAACCGTCGTCGCACCAGGTCCTGCCACTCGGCGAAAGCCCAACGCGCCTCGCGCACATCCGCCGTGGCGGTGTCCAGGTCGGCTATGAGCGTCAACGCACCGTCCAGGTCGCCCGCCTTGCGCAGCCGCCGTGCGTCGTGGACGCTCTTGGCCACGCTCTGCGCCGTTGACTGCTCGCGGTTGCTGGCAAAGAGGGCATCCATCACCCGGTCCACCAGCTCCTCCAGACTGCGCCTGGGCCTTTCACCCACTACCATCGTTCTGTTGTTCATCACTGCCGTTGTCATCGTGTTCTCCTTTCTACTTTCGATTGCCGTAGTGCTTGTATCGCCTGTTTCCTGTTCCTTGCGCCCATGAACCGCTGGAGCATCAGCGCCCCCACGCCTAGGGCCAGAGCGTTGACGGTGAAGGCGTCAACGCCTGAACCGGTCAACAGGGGCATTACCAGGAGCAACGCCACGCCTGCCGCCGGCGTCCTCCGTTTGTGCCGCCGTATGGCTCTTCCGGTCCCGGCGACGGCGGCCAGGACCCGTGGAACCCGTTCCTTGATGTGCATGCGCACCTCCTTATGCGTGTTGCCCGCACCGGCATCCGTGGCGCGGGTCTTCGCTACTGGGTTGACTGTCGATGGACACACTCCGCCCACGGTCGGATGCCAAACGCGGACAATGAAGTGCGGTTGGGAAGAAGACGCAGCTCGGCCAGGGTCAATATCGAGGCGACTTCTGGGGAGCTACGAAGACGCGGCGCGGCTGTCCCAGGATGTGGCCACAGAACAGACGCGGGTGTAAAAGGGCACAGCTCGACCAGGGTCAATATGGCGTACCGACTCTGGGGAAGCTGCGAAGACGCGAAGCGGCCAGCCTGCGATGCAAATGGCAGACCGGCGCGTGTCGAAGCTGCGGCCTAGCTGTCTGAAGAGCTACGCCGCAGGCAAAGGGAGACGGTCAGAGGGCATGGGGCACTCCAACCGTCGTATCGAAAGGTTGAAACGCAGGACGCACTCCGACCTTTGTGGAACATCCCTCTTGGGCGACCGTTGGGAGAGCCTGGCTCGATCCCTCTGGTACATCCCGGGCTCAGGGAAAGGACCCCCAGGTTTCTAAGGCAAAGAAACACTGGAAAAACCTGATAACAATCTCAGTATTACGCCCCATCTCCCCTTTGGCAATACTTTCGGGGCCTTACCACCCACATCACTTGCACTCATGCAGCAAACATGGTGCGGAGATGACGCAGCGCCTACTTCCACCACAGTCCCACGGTGAAGAACCGCCGCACCCACTTCCACCACAGTCCCACGGTGAAGAACCGCCGCACCCACCTGAGCCGCTCCCTCCTGGTCCGCGCCCACCGGGTGTCGCTCAGGGCCGCTTCTATCGAGCGTCGCTGCCCGTTCCTCCACACCCCCGCGAGCGGCTGGGTCTCGGGCGGCAGGGTCAGCCCGTGTTCCTCGGCCATAGCCAGCTCCAGATTCAGGATGCGCTCCTCCGTCACCAGCCACGACAGGCTCCTGCCGTCGTTGGGATGGCCTTTCCTGAGCCTTCGCCACTCCTCGACCAGCGGCCACGCCGCGCCATAGACCTCCTCGTCGTCTGGCGCAGGTTCACGGGTCACCAGCTCGGGATACTTCCGCCGAAACGTGGTATTACCAACCGGCTTGCGAACCGCATTAGCCCCGCTCCCCGACCCCTGCCCGGCCCCGACCTCAGCCACCCGTCGCTCCAACTGGCGCAGAGCCCTGGTGCGCTCCTCTCCCAGGGCCTTCACCTGGCCCTCGACGAAGGCTCGCACCTTGCCGAGACTGCTCTTGATCTTCTGTTCCAGGCCCTCCACCCGCTCCTCCAGAGCTGCGATGCGTTCCTGCTGCGCGGCCATAGCTTTGGACTCCCTGGACAGGAGCAAACGATCCAACGCATGGCTCATGCGCGGCGAAAGGCTGCCGGTCTCCACGGCTCTAGCCAGGGTCTTGTAGTTGACGCCCAGCAGGTCCGCCGCTTCCATGCGCCCTTTCTCGCGTATCACGTCGAGCAGCAGCGCCATGAGCCGCAACTCGTGCAGGTTCTCCAGGCTCCTCGTCTTTTCCATCGCTACAGCCCTCTCTTTCATCGGTCCCTCACTCCCACTTCCGAAAAGGAAACTTCTCCACGACGAAAGGGAAGTCGGCTCACAAATCGGCACTTCCTTTTCGGGAAGTTTCCCTAGCCCGTCCTGGCACCACCCCCTGGAACCCGCTCTGGACACAAAGTGCTTGCTGAGATGGTCCTATAGGGGGTGTTTTCTCCCCGAATTAGCTTGCTCAGGACCCCGACTTCCCTTTTTGGAACAAACTCAAATCTCTGTACACGGCTATGACATCACGAAGGCCCCTGGAAACGTCAGGGCTTGAAAGGGAGGGTGAGCGCGCCCTCTCCCACACCTCATGAATGAAGCTGGGTCAATGCTTATGATCTAGGCGCCCCTTGCTTCAGGTGTCCAGCAAGGTCAACCGAGACCGTTTCTGGGTGCGCTGCCGGGCCCATGCTGTAGGGAGCGTATTTTTGGCATCTCGCTCGAAATTGCTCGCTCACATGCAGCAATCATTTAGCAATAGGGGCCCCGGAGCGCTGGTTCTTTAGCTCTGCTCTACATTTAGGTCCTACAGGGGAGGACTCAGCAGAACCCTAAAGGAATCGAAGGAGTTCTTCCCAGCATCTCCATACCTGTGAAGGTGTCTCCGGGCCGTTGACAGCGGGTCCATCGTCGGTGCAATATTAGAGTAAGACTCGGTAACATAGTGTGGAGGCCGACATGCCAAGAACAACGAAGACCATCACCTTCTCCCTGCCTCCAGAGATGGCGGAGCGGGTGGACGAGGTGATGAAGCAAGAGGGACGCACCAGAAGTGAGTTCCTGCGGGAAGCGCTGATCCGCTACATCGAAGAATGTGAGTGGAGAGCGCTGCTCCAGTACGGAGAGCAGCGGGCCAGGGAGCAGGGTCTCGGACCCGAGGATGTAGGACCGCTGGTGGAGGAATACCGCTCTGAAGTCGGTCCTACCCGGGCATGAGGGTCGTCCTGGACACCAACGTCATCGTCTCAGGTCTCAACTTCCCTGGGAACGAGCGCCTAGTGCTGGAGCTGGCCCGCAGGGGGCGCTTCGAGCTCTGTCTCTCATCTTTTGTCCTGGAAGAGGGTGCAGGGGTATTGACTCGCAAGTTTGGCTGGGAGGAGGAGAACACACACAGGGCCATCGAGATGCTGCGGGACGCGGCAAACATCATCGACCCCCAGCAGGTGCCACAGGTGATCGAGGGAAACGAAGCGGACAACCGGATCCTGGGGTGTGCGGTAGAGGCTTCTGCCGACTACCTGGTCACGGGAGACCGGCGGCATCTTCTGCCACTTGGAGAGCACGGCGGGATCAGGATACTCAACGCACCCCGGTTACTGTCTACCCTTGAGGGCTGATAGCAAACGCCAGGACATGAAGACGATATCGATCTCATTGCAAACCAACTTTCAAGGGAGTGAGGATATACATGAAACAACAAAATGACCCAACACCAGCAGCCCTCTACGCACGGGTGTCCAGCAACCGGCAGGACGTGGACCTGTCCGTGTCCGCCCAGCTCAGGGCGCTTCGAGACTACGCGGAGAAGAACGGCTACGCCGTAGCGCGGGAGTATGTGGACGAGGCCGAGAGCGGACGCATCGCCGACCGGCCCCAATTCAGAAAGATGCTGGACGAGGCCAGCAAGCTCAACTCCCCCTTCCATGAGATTCTTGTTTGGAAGTTCTCACGCTTCACCCGCAAACGGGAGCACGCCGTGGCTTTCAAGTCCATGCTAAGGAAGCGGGGTATCAAAGTCGTCTCTATCACCGAGCACGCCGACGACTCCCCCACAGGCAAGCTCATGGAGGCCATCATCGAGAGCGTGGACGAGTTCTACTCTGAAAACTTGGCCCAGGAGGTGACCCGAGGGATGCGGGAAGCCGCCATACGGGGCTTCTGGGTCTCCACCTACGCTCCCTTCGGGTACAGGAAGGTGTCGGTCCAGGACGGAGCAAAGAAGCGGCCCAAGCTGGAGATAGATTCACCGGCGGATGCCGTGGTCAGACGCATCTTCCAGATGGCCCTTCAGGGCAAGAGCACTCTGGACATCACCAAGGCCCTGAATGGTGAGGGCATCCCCACTTCAACGGGCAAGCACTGGCTGAAGTCCACTGTGCACCGCATCCTCTCCAACGAAGCGTACACAGGAACGCTGGTTTGGGGCGTCGATGCCAAGGACGGTGCGCCACCGGTGCGGGTGGAAAACGCCTTTCCCGCCATCGTCTCTCAGCAGGAGTTTCGACGGATCACCCGCTCCCTTCGCTCCAAGGCCCCTGCCAGGGTCAACCCCCGGCGGGCTTCCAGCCCCTACCTCCTCAGCGGCTTGGTGAAATGTGAGAAGTGCGGAAAGGCGCTCACTGCGGCTGAGGCCAAAAGCGGCAAGTACAGCTACTACGTCTGCCACTCACTGCTGAAAAAGGGCAAGGGAACCTGCAAGACGCCTCGCCTCAACTCCAAGCGCTTTGAGAAGCTGATGATCGAGCAGATTCGCGCAAACATCCTCACGGAAAGCAACATCCGGGACCTAGTTAGGCTGATGGACGAGGAGATGGACGGAGTGGCTGCTGAGCAGCGGGAGAGGCTGGAAAACATCGAAGCGGAGCTTATCGAGGTGCGGCGGCGCTTGGACCGGGTGTGGCACGTCATCGAGAACTCGGAACTCGACATATCCGACGCCACCTCCCGCATCAGAGAGCACCGGGAGCGTCAGGAGAAGCTGGAGATCGCCGCAGAGGAGGCCAGGGCATTGCTCTCAGAGCGCCGGGCCGTGCTGGACAACGTGGACACCATCGCATCCTATGCACAGGACATGAGCGACTTCCTGATGACCAGCGAGATCACCGAATCGAGGGCCTTCATCAAGTCCTTCGTCAAGGAGATCAAGGTCAAGCCAGGAAAAGCAACGGTCTACTACACCCTACCCACGCCGCCGGATAGCCCGATAGGGGGCGGAGACGCCGCAGAGGTGGCTCTCCACGGCCCAGTAGTTCGCAGTTCAGTACACGTTGGTGGAGCCGAGGGGATTCGAACCCCTGACCTCTTGCTTGCAAAGCAGGCGCTCTCCCAACTGAGCTACGGCCCCACAGCAGCCATTATCCCTTAGCGGCGTCTGCCTGGCGAGGGCCTTCCGCTTGGTAGAGGTGGCAGGCGACCGAGTGTTCCGCCTCCTGCGCTTCGAGCGCTGGGTCGTCAACGTCGCAGCGGCCCGCCATGAACTCGGGACATCGAGGATGAAATCGGCAGCCCGTGGGGATGTCGATGGGGCTTGGCGGCTCGCCGGCGATGACGGACCGTTCCCGCAGGCGGTTTGCTGGGTCGGGGGTCGGGACGGAGCGAAGGAGCCCCACGGTGTAGGGATGCAGCGGGTTGCTCAGGACCTCCTGGGTAGGTCCCACCTCGACGATCCGGCCCAGGTACATGACCGCCACCCGGTCGGCGAAGTGGCGGACCGTCGCCAGGTCGTGGGTGACGTAGAGGACCGTCATGCCCCGGTTGGCCTGGAGCTCCTGAAGCAGCCGGAGCACCTCCATTCGGCTTGAGGCGTCGATCATGGAGACCGGCTCATCGGCCACCAACAGGACCGGGTCGAGCAGCAGCGCCCGGGCGATGGCCACCCGCTGACGCTGGCCGCCGGAGAGCATGTGCGGGTACTTGCCGACGAACTCGCTAATCGGCGTGAGCCGCACCTCTTGAAGCGCGCGTTCTATCCGCTCGCGCTGCTCGGCTTTGGAGCCGATGCGGTGGATGAGCAACGGTTCCTCCAGGATGGCGTGCACCGACATGTACGGGTCCAGGCTGGAGAACGGGTCCTGGAAGATGGCCTGGACTCGACGGCGGAACGCTTTCAGCTTCCCCTCCGGCTGGTGGGTGTAATCCACACCATCGAATATCACTTTGCCCGCGGTCGAATGCGCCAACCGCAGGGCGACACGGCCCAACGTGGTCTTACCGCTCCCCGACTCTCCCACCAAGGCCAGGGTTTCACCCGCTTGTAACGAGAGGTCCACTCCGTCTACCGCCCGCACATCCCGAGAGCGCAGCAGGCCCGCCCGCGCCTGGAAGTACATCTTGACCCCTTCCAGCTGGAGTAGGTCGCTCATCTCCGCTCCTCGAGGAGCCAGCACCGCGCGTCGTGGCCGTCGCCGACTGGGAAGGCCGGTGGTGAGTGCTGGCCGCACGGCTCGAAGGCGTGGGGACAGCGCGGATGAAAACGGCACCCCGAGGGCGGTGCCGAGAGGTCCGGCGGCGCGCCCGGGATGAACTCCGGCATGGCGTCGGTATCCAGCCTGGAGATGCTATTCAGCAGCTTTTGCGTGTAGGGGTGCGCCGGAGCGCCGATGACCTCGTCAATGCCCCCTTCCTCAACGAACTCGCCCGCGTACATCACCGCCAGGCGGTCGCACAGGTCGCACGCCAGGGCGATATCGTGGGTAACGAAGATGATGGTCAGGCCGAGCTCGCGTTTCAGCTGCTTCAACAGGTTCATGACCTGCGCTTGGACACTGACGTCCAGGGCTGAGGTCGGCTCGTCGAGGATGACCAGGCGCGGCTTCAGTACCAGGGCCATGGCGATGACGACCCGCTGCTTCATCCCACCGCTCAGCTCGTGGGGGTAACGGCCATAGACGGACCGCGGCAGGTGTACCAGCTCGAAGAGTTCCTCGGCGCGCGCCCGCGCTTCGGCCTTTCCCGCGCCTGCCGCGCGCAACGGTTCGTCCACCTGGCCCCCTACCTTAAGGACCGGGTTCAGGGAGTCCATTGCGCCCTGAAAGACCATGGAGGCCTCGCGCCAGCGGACCTTCTGCCGGAAGGTATTGTCGTCCATGCCGAAGCAATCGACGCCCCGCAACAGCATCCGGCCCGAGAAGTGGACGACGTTTCGGGGTAGCAGACGGAGCAGTGCTAGGTTCAGGGTGCTCTTGCCGGCCCCCGACTCGCCGACGATCCCCAGTGCCTGTCCCTCGTTCAGAGAGAAGGAGACGCCATCCACCGCTTTGACCGGGCTTTCGCCGCCGCTGTAGTGCACGCGAAGGTCTTCGACTCGCAATACCTCGGTCGTGGGGTCTCTGTCGACACTACTCATGCGCTACAGCTTCCGCTTCTAGGGGGCCTATCGCAATGGTTCAGGACCGTGTCCTAAGACGGGGGTTGACCACGGGCTCCAACCCTAAGGTGATCAAGACGAAGGTCATGGCGGTCAAGACCACCAAGAGCCCGGGTGGCAGGATCCACCACCAGTATCCTACGTACACCCCACCGGTGCGAAAACCGCTCTCCAGAATCTGCCCCCAAGTAGGGATAGAGGGGTCCCCGAGTCCCAGGAAGCTGAGGCCAGCCTCCGCCAGGATGGCCGCTGGGATGAGGAAGATCATCTGCGCCAGTACGAAGGGGGCCACCTGAAAGAATAGATGACGGAACATAATCCGCCATCGAGAGGCCCCCAGCGCCTGCGTGGCCTCCACGAGCTGTCCGCTGCGGAGCTGGAGCACCATGGTCCGAGTGGTGATTGTCAGCCCCGGCCAGCCGAAGACCCCCAGGATAACGACCACTAGCCACAGCTTTTGCCCAAAGATAAAGATAAGAAAGATGAGGATCGGAAGCAGCGGAATGTTGGTCAGGATGTCGGTGAAGCGTTGGATGACGGAGTCGGTGAGGCCGCCGCTGAAACCGCTCAAGATGCCCAAGAAGGTGCCTACGACGGTGACAATAAACGCCGTCGCAAGGCCGATAGCCAGGGCCACGGGTAGGCCGAAGAGCAGCCCCCGGGCCAGGTCACGACCCTGTGAGTCGGTCCCCATGCCACCGAAGACAGCGCCTCCTATCACGAACTGGACCTCTCCGACCTCGTCTCGTGGGTCATACAGCAGGGTTTCCACTTTTACGACGTATTCGCCTCGCAGCGTTCGGAAGCCATCCAGCCCTGCTCCATCGTCCCCTGGTTGCCCAAACAGGGCTAGCTCTAGCCGTCCCTCCAGCGCTGTCGCGGGCACCGTCAGGCCGTACTCCTGGCCCAGGAAGTCGGCGACTCGATGGCGGGCGTCCTCGTCACCGCTGATGAATATTCGGAACGGCGTCTCCGCGTAGCGGGAGACCGGGCCGGTCTCCCCGGAGCGTCTGGCCCGCGCCACGTGCTGGACCAAGAGGACCTCAGTACCGTCGGGCCGGACTAGCGCAACGGTGACCAGGGGAGGCCGATCGTAGTACAGCACATCACTAAGGCTGAAGGACGTAAATGTGGGGGGTTTCGAGGTCCCGACCTCGCTCGCGAGGCGGTAGACCTGGCGGACCACTCCCGCCGTGGATGTTCTGTCCACGGCTTCGTCGGCCTTGAGGACGCGGTGGGTGGGACGGTCAACGCCTGGGATGAGGTTGAGCCACGCGGGAGGGACGTTGGAGGGGTTGTCTGCCCACACGGCCGGGTTGTTCCACAGCCGAGGCCCGAAGTCCAAGGGGTAGGTCACAAGCACGTAGATGGAAGTGAACACCATGACCATCAGCAGGAACACGCCCACACGGCCGGACCCACTGGAAAGCAATACTCGAAGCGCCTCTCGGTACCTCATGCCCTGGTGTACCTAATGCGAGGGTCAAGGACCAAGTACAGGACCTCCAAAAAGAAACGGGCACCCACGTAGATGAGCGTGAACACGAACGTGAGCGCCATGATCACCGTCTCCTCGGCCGACGTGATGGCGTCGTAGTAGAGCCGCCCCATGCCCGGCCAGTTGAAGACCGTCTCGATGAGGATGGCCCCGCCGAAGGAGCCGGTGAACGCCAGGGCCAAGTTGGTGACTATGGGGGGCGCGGCCACTCGTAGGACGTGCCGTCGTATGACGGTCCTCTCTCGAAGCCCCTTGGCCCTGGCCACGGTGACGAAGAACTCCTGCGCGGTATTGAGCACCATCGTCCGGGTGACGTAGATCCAGCCACCCAAAGAGACCAGCACCAAGGTGAGGATGGGCAGCGCCGCGTGCCACAGCATGTCGAGGAACCGGCTGAACTCACCCTCAGGGGGTGGGATGCCGTACAGGCCACCGGAGGGGAAGATGCGGAAGTGAAAGGCGAAGACCAGAATGAAGAGAATGCCCGTCCACCAAGCGGGAAGCGCGTAGGAAGCAGCCGAGGCGTAGGAGGCGAGCCGGTCCAGCTTGCCACCCACCCGTGTGGCCAGGAGCGTCCCTAGGGGAACGCCGATGGCGGCAGTGATGACCAGAGCGGTGGTCAGAAGGAGCATGCTCCGTGGGACCCGCTCCAGAACGATGTCCGATACCTTGCGGCTGCCGTCAAAGGCACGGAGGGACCGTGCCTCACCCAGGTCGAAGGTGATGATACGCTTGGCCGTATCGGGCAGCCGATAGTACCAGGGCCGGTCCAGACCGTAGAACGATTCCAGGTCCGCGCGGCGGGCCAGCAGGACCCGCTCCAACTCATCCGGGTCGCGGATCGTCTGGGCGAGGGCCTCTCGCTGTCCTCGAAGCTCCTCCCGGATAATGGACGTGCCCAGCCGGTCGGAGAAGCCGGTGGCCCCGAGGCTCACCACGACCAGCGTCAGGACCACCAGCACAACGCCCAGCATGGTGAGGGCCCGAACCCCTAGGACAACCCACAAGGACATCGTCCCTCCTACTCAAAGAAGGGGGTTACCCGGTAGCCGCTGGCTTGGCTCAAAGGCTCGGTACCGCTGGCAAGACCCAACCCCATCGCAAAGGCCAGGCGGTATCGGTTACTTATGGCGTCCGTACCTGTACGTCCAACCCTCGTTCCGTCGGAAGGGCCAGCTCGTCACTGAAGGCCAGCAGAAAGAGCCGGTACAGGCCCGGGCTAAAGGTGGACGTCTCGCTGGCGGTCACGTCAATGCGGAACGTCCCGTCGGCCTCATCGGTGGCGTCACCCCGTTTGACAATCTCACCCACCGCTGGGTCAAACAGCACGTATCGCACGCCCAGCACGCCAGGGCCGTCCAGCTCCACCGTGACCATCGCCGCTTCCCCTAAGGTGAAGTCCTCAAGGTCCACCCGCGATATCACGACTCCGCTGGACCTCCCCTTGTACCAGTCGCCCGGTTTGAACACGTACGAGGGGTCGCGGACGGCCTCCAGCTCGGCGAATTGCGCAGGGGGATCGAACCTCACGAGCTTAAAGGGGCCGTTGCTGACCACCATCATGCCGCTCTCTTCAAACCATTGCATGGCCGCGGCGTACCGCCCCTGTGCTTCCTCAACGGTCACCAGAGAGGCATCTCCCACCTGGAAGACCGTCTCGGGTACGAAGGACGTCTCGGCGAAATCCCGGATGGTATTACGCACCATTCTCGCGTCTTTGGGCATGACCAGACTGAGCCAGGGGACGCCATACCGGAAGGCCGCGGTGTCGGAGTAGGCGGCCTCGCGCTTGTCAAAAACGAGGCTGTCCATCGCCGCCATGACCTCCCACGGCATCGTTAGACCGCTCACGCTGGAGTATTCCGCGATGTAATCCGAGACGAAGTGCCAGAAGTCGATATATACCTCCAGCCGGTTATCGTCTACCACTCGAAAGCCTCGGAACGTCTCCAGGTAGGGCCTGCTGGTGATGGCTATGGCCGGCTCTATCTTGGACTTCTCCTCATCGTAAGCGATGTCGAAGTTCTGAAAGATGGAGTAGACCACATCGGCCATGCTGATAGGCGCTCCGTGGTGCCACGTGGACTGAAAGTACCCTGAGTAGTCGAAGACCACCTTGCTGGTAGCCTTTACCCCAGACCCCACCAGCTTGAACTCCCCTGCGTTGTGGTCCCAGAGGAACGCGTCGGAGGGGACGTTCAGCTTTCCGTCGGGGCCTTCCGTTTCCACTTCGTAATCAGCGCGGAAGGGAATGGGGTCCCCGGTGAAGGGATGGCGGGCGAGTGGCGGGTCATGGATGTTACGAAAGATGTCCACGCTGTAGATGTCGCCAAAGCCTCCCACGGGATTCCACGTGGTGCGCTCCGTCCACACCCAGAGACTGCCAACCGTCAGGATGTCTTGCCCGGGGACATACGCCTCACGGAGGGCCCACAGGGACTTCGGCCCGGACACGAGGTCCTCGGTTATACCCCTCAGCTCTGCAGTGGCGGGGAAGGTGTTCACGACGGTCGCGAGCCAGATACGCACCGCGTCCTCTTGGCACAGGCGCGTGGCCTCCCGGTACAACTGGTTGCGCTCCTCCTCGTTGGCGAAGTCTCCCCGGAAGAGCCGCTGCCCCAGCGCGTCCAGGCGCGGATGCTCGTACTGCCAAAAGCCAACTTCCTGCCAGCCGGGCATGTTGCCCAGCCAGGGACTACACATCTGGTTGATCGTGCCCGCGTCGTAGCGCTGCGCAGAACCTCGACCCCATCCCTCGGTGTAGAGGTGCCAATCGAAAAGCTGCGGGTCCGTGGCGTAGACCTTGAAGATCGCAACACCGAACTCGTGGAAGAAGGGGGTTACCTGGAAGCCCAGTTTCTGCAGGTCTGCCAGGACCAGGTTTCCTATCTCACGGCGTTCGTCCTCGGTTCGGAGGATGAACTTCAGCCGGATGGCCCTGTCCTGATAGTGCCAGACGCCGTCCTGCATCACGGCGCCGGCCTCCTCCATCGCAGCGGTCACGAGCTGCTTGGCGAGATCGGGGTCATAGGTAATATTGAGATCTTTGATGCCTTCAAACACCGTCCGGTAGTCATAGTCAAATGGGCCCAGGTGAGAGAACATCGGCTTCGCAAGGCCCTTGTAGATCTCCTGGGTGATGAGGTCCCGGTTCATGGCGTATTGAAGCGCGAAGCGCACCTCTGGTATCGAGAACGGGTTGAGCTCGCCCTCAGGAGCGGGAGCGGGGTTTAGCACCAACCCCACGGTGGAGGCGGGCGCCCGGAAGAGCTGCACACCCGGCTCGTCCTCAAGCGCCCTGGCCGCTTCCGTCTTCAGGCTGAACTCGTAAATGTCCACGTCACCGCCGGTGACCGCCGCGGACGCGACGTCGGTATGGAAGGCACGAAAGCGAAGGATGTCACTGCTGGGGCCCGGCATACTATGGGGTGGCTCGTACACGTCGGGGGGCTCTGTAGGCGTGGCGGTAGGGGCGAGTGGTGTTTGCGTTTCCTGCGGTCCCGGAGTGGCGTCGTCGCCACCGCCGCTGCACGCCGCCACCAGGCCCAAGAGCAGCAGGCCCAGGGCCGGGAACACCAACGCGCCGCGTCGTTTCAATACTCGCCGCAACCCGTCATTGTCCTTCTGGCTACGGAGCACCGTCGCCTCCGTCTGCCCGCGCCGGTGCCAGCGGGGCTGACCGTCGCGAGATAAGCAGCATGGCGAGCGCGGCCAGGACCACGAGCTGCACGCCTGCTAAGGCGATGAGCCCGATTAACAAGCCGTTGTTGTTGCTACTCACATCATCTTCAGGCGCCCCCGGCAGGGTGAGCAGTTCAACCGCCGCGGCGAGTTCGGTTTCCAGGCTGGTAATACGGTCCGGCAGCTCTTGGATGGGCTCAGTGAGCTTCTCGATATCGCCGAAACCGAACTCCATGAAGAAGGAGCCCGAGGCGACGTTGCCCGAGGCGTCGAACACCCGCACCTCGTGACCACCCTGCCCTGCGACCGGCAGGAAGAGTCCGACGGTAAGGCGGCCCTCCTCATTGGTCCGCTCGGTGGCTACGATCGACCCCGCAATCGAAACGAAGACGTTCTGGTCGGGCTGGAAGTTGAACCCCTGGATAATGACGTCCTGACCGCCAGGTCCCTGAGGAGGCGAAATGAACACCTCCGGCCGGGGCATGAGCCGCTGTCTGGCGAAGCCGATCTTCTGGTTCACGGTGCCAAGATTACCCAGGCGGCTGTCGGCCCACACCATGTAGACGTCTTTATCGGTGGCTTCCAGCGAGAAGTAGTCTCCGATGAACCGTCCACCCGGGAACGCGAAGTTGGGGTTAGAGGGAGCGTCGCTGACCCGCGTGTTGGTGGCCCACGTTTCCCCGTTGTCCTCGGAGCTGGTGTAGTAGATGTGGTACTCCGTCTGCTTCGGGTCCAGCCGCATGTCGCCCCACATGACGTGGACGTCCCCCTTGGGGTCTACGTCGAGGGAGGGGAAAAATTGGAGGCGGCCCGTGTTGTCATCGTTGAGGACCTTGGGACGGGTCCACGTTTCACCCCTGTCATCGGAGCGGACCAGGAATAGGTCGCCGTCATCCTCCGGGTCCCGAGACGGGATGGCCATGAAGGCGATATACACGTTGCCGTCCGGACCCGCGCCAACCTGCGGAAACGCGCTGGCCCAGAACCGGAAAAAGTTGGCCCGAGGACGGAACGGAGGCTCCAGGGTAATGGCGACGCGCTTCGGCTCGCTGATGGTTTCGCCGCCGTCATCCGAGCGGACGACGTATATCTCGCCGGTCCCCTCAAAGGGTCGGTCGTCAGTGGTATCCATCCACGCGATGTACAGCGTCCCATCGGGGGCTACGCCGATGCTGGAGCCTTGGACTACGCGGCGGAGGCCCTCCGCCTCCTGACCCTCGGGCGCTGTCCTTGGCCCGTCTTCCTCTCCCTCTGGAGAGGACTCAGACCCGAAGGTCTGCAACACCCTCGGGCTCACCTCCAAAGGATCGCTCCACGTAGAACCGCCATCCTCGGAGTGCACCATCTCGATAACCGACTCCACCTGTATCAGCACCAGGATTGCGAGGTCGCCAAGGTACTCTACGTTGTAATGGTTCCGGAACACGGTATACGTCACGTACAGCACATCGATGTCGGCGTCCGGGTGAGGGCCTATCCTGAACCACGGCTTGTCTAGAAAGTCGATGAAGACGAAGCCCCTGGGCTGGTCGACGCTCCCGCCGGGCAGGATCTGCGTGTTGACGCGCGGCCGCGCATCGGTCACGACCGGAAGGCTCCACGTTTTGCCCTTCTCAGACCGGGCAACCGCGATACTCGAGACGACGACCTCGCCAAAGAAGGGGCCAAATCTGAACTCCTCCAGGTCCAGCGAGATGGAGGCGTACCGGACCGCGCCATCGGAGTTGAAGGCGACCACGGGGTCTCCGGCGGAGGCGAGCTGGTCTCGCGGGAACGGTACGTGGCCGGGGCCTTCCCAGCTGGTCCCGCCATCGAAGCTGACGTAGGAGGTGACGCCTGGGAAGTTGTAGTCAATGACCCCCACCACCAGGTGGTCAGGGTCCTTGGGGTTGGCAGCGATGGACGGCTCCGTCTGGAGGGGTGCGTGGCTAAAGTCCCGCGTTAGCAACACGTTTCGACTAAACTTGGGCGAAGGGTCCCGATAAGGCACGAGCGCTGCCCCACCTCCGGCTTGAAGGATGGGCGAGTTCCCACCTATAGAGCCTCCACCACCGAATAAATCCTTGCTGAAGTTCCCAGGCGTAGGTAATGATATGACCCCATTGGCATACAGCGATACCGAGCCTGAAAGGACGTCTTGAATAGGCGCCAGCAACTCAAGCTGGGCTTCCGTCCACTCGCCAAGGACCGTGCGCCAGATGCCGATCTCGGCTTGACCCTCTTCCTGAGCGGCTAATGAGGCGGTGCCCACCAGCAGAAGGAGAATGCTCAGGCCGGTGATGAGCACGGCGCGTGGGCGGAGGTATCGCATGGATGCATGTCCTTTCGCTAACCTACCTCGTACCGTTGAGTTACTATAACACTACGAAGCCCAGCGCCAGAATGGATGCGAAAGGAGATTAACCGCTACCGTGCACCCTGAAAGGTCTAGCCCTTGCAGGAAAAGCGGTGGGCTCCGCAGGCCGCAGGAACGAAAAGGGAGGATTCAGTGAGGTCCGTAAGCTATTGGGTTACAGGGGCGGCGGTGCTATCGCTTGTACTCGCGGCGTGCACTCAGGCCGCGTCTACCGCCACGCCCACGCTTAGCCCGACGGACACGCCTACCGCCACTCCCCCGCCCTCGGTTCAACCCACGTCCACACCCACTCCAACCGACCCCACCGCCACGCCGACTACCCGGCCAACGCCAACCCCAACACGGACGACCCAGCCACCCTTGTCGGCAGACCTGGAACAGTATTCAAACGACCTCTACGGGGTAGAGCTGGACTACCCGGCGGATTGGACGATTGACTCAGAGGTAGGGCCTGGGATCCTCGCTGACTTTGGGCCCGAAGATAGCTCGGACGACGGTCCTCCTCCCTTCCTCCGGCTCATTCTTAGCTATGCAGGGGAAGACCGTACGGCGAGCGACGCCGCGGACGAGCTGATCACCGTTCTAGCCGGGCGCCCCGGTTTTCGGACTATCTCCGAGACTGACCTTCCGCTCGCCGCTGGCGGGACCGGATTTCAGGTGATGTACGAACACGGCATTCCGCCCAACGACTCGCGCGGCTCGTTGCTCACAGCCGTGCGGGGCCCCCAGGCGTTTGTCCTGTTACTCGAGTCCCGCCGGGACGAGTACGAGGGCAACCTGGACCTGTTCCAGGAGGTGCTGGAGAGCCTGAGGATGGTGGAGCCCCGCCCCTTCGGCTCCTCCCTGGAAGATCTCCTCGTTCTCTACATGTCGGAGCCAGCCCACCTGGATCCAGGGCTCGTTCACACAAGCCTGGACGCCCGCTACGTAACGCAGATTTTCGACGGCCTGGTCGCCTTGGGTACGGACCTGGATCTCGTGCCGAACCTGGCGACGGCATGGGACATCTCGGAAGACCGGACCGTGTACACGTTCCGCCTGGACCCAGAAGCCAGCTTTCACGATGGAAGCGTTGTCACAGCCCAGGACGTGAAATACTCCTGGGAGCGGGCAACGGACCCAGCCTTGAATTCGCCTTCCGCCGAGGTCTACCTGAACGACATCGTGGGGGCGAACGAGAAGCTGGAGGGCACCGCCAGCGAGATCTCCGGCGTGCGGGTCATTGATGCCTCGACGCTGGAAGTTACCATCGACGCTCCGAAGACGTACTTCCTCTCGAAGCTCACCCACCCGGTGGCATCCGTGGTGGACCAGGCAAACGTAGAGGGCGGGTCGAGTGCCCTAGGAGAGGAGTGGTGGCGGAGCCCGGTCGGTACCGGACCCTTCGAGGTGATGGAGTGGCTTCGGAACAATGCCATGCTGGCAGCCCGGCATGAGACCTACCACCGAGGCCCCGCGCAGGTGGAGGAGGTGCTCTTCCGTTTCTACGGCGGGACCGCTGTCTCCATGTTCGAGGCAGGCGAGATCGACGTCGCTTTTGTCGGCGGCCAGGAGTCGTTGGAAGAGCTATCCGCGGAAGACAACCCGCTCTCGGCCAACCTGCAAAGCGTGGCGGACCTCAGCGTCTTCTACCTCGGGTTCGACGCGACTCAGCCACCCTTCGACGACCCGAAAGTAAGGCGGGCCTTCCTCTTGGCCACGGATAGGCAACGGCTCATGGATGAGCTGATCGGCGACTCCGGTGAGCTGGCCCACGGCTTTCTACCACCCGGAGTCCCCGGCTACGACCCGGAAACTTCGCCGCTCCCGTACGACCCGCAAGCGGCCCATGACCTGCTCGCAGAGACGGAGTATGGGTCGGTGGAAGGCCTCGACACTATCATCTATACGCCCGGACCCCTGGGGGACGCGACGGCGATACTCCTGCTGGAGATATGGCAGGCGAACCTGGGCGCCGACATCCGCGTGGGGTTTATCCCCCAGGGCCAGTACTACGACTTACTGAGCGAGCTGAAAGGGAACCTGTACGAGTACGGCTGGATCGCGGACTACCCCCACCCGCATAACTTCTTGGACGTGCTCTTCCATTCCAGCTCCATTGATAACCGGGGCGGCTACAACAACGCGGAGGTTGACGGATTTCTGGAACAAGCTCGTGTCGAACAGGACGAGGCGGTGGGGTTTGACCTCTACCGGCAGATAAACCAGCTATTGGTAGACGACGTAGCCGCCATTCCCCTGTACTTCAGCCGCACACACTTCCTGGTCCAGTCTGACGTGAGCCGCTTTCCCCTCAGCGCGCAGGGCATCATAGAGCTACGCCTCATAACTCTGGACCGATAAGCCGACGGGGGACCGATAAGCCGACGGGGGACCGATAGGCCAGCGGCGCGCGCGGCACGCCGCTAGTGTTTAGTCGCACAAATCGCTGTGCGTCTGAACAGACGCTGTGGGCCAGCCAACGCCAGGTAGTTATCCCACCCAGCCCTCCCCCCTTCGCCAGGCACAGGATAAACTCCGCGCTGCTCTGGCTAGCACGAGGGCCTCCCCTCAGGGTTGCAAGGGGGCAGAGCCCCCGTGCCGGGGGACTGGGGTGCCCCCCAGAAGCAACCTCCGGGCGGGCGGGTGGGAATGACCAGGCAATCCTGGAACCACGCCCCTAGTCGTCCTGGAATATCTGGTCGCCGCGCTCCAACCGGAAGGCGGTATGGTACGTCTGACCAGCGGACCGGGAAGTGGGCGAATGGGCCGCCAAGAAGCGCACCGCGCCGATGAGCGCGGTCCGGCCCTGGGGACTCCCCGGCCCGTGCTGGTACTGGCGTAGGGCCGCCTCGGCCATCTGGAACTGATGAAATCCGGCGTCTTCTCTGAGCATGGCGCGGCCCAAGGTAGCCAGCAAGGGTCCCGCGGGCGCGGTGGCGTCGAGGTACTGAGCGACCACCTGGGCCGACGCGCCTACCTGCTGCTGCTGGTCCATCCGGCCGAGCAGCTCCTCCAGTATCGCTTCGTAGGCATGACCATCGGCGGTGTGGCCGTTGGGCGCTGGCAGCCGGGCAGCGGGAACGTTGAGGAAGCGGGCGTGGTAGATGCTGATGGCGGAATCGAAGACGCCGCGGAGCAGCTCCACCGACGGCGCCCGGCGCAGGGCCTGGTGCACCGCGTTGGCCGTGGTCACGCAGTGATGGACGGTGTTCCAGTCGGCGAACTCGTTGGAGAGGTGGTACCGGGCCAGCCGTAAGAAGGCGGCATGGGTCACGGCGGCGCCCAGCTCGTCGGGGGTCGCGCCAGAGGCCACCGCCGCCTCCAGCGCCTCGACGGTTGCGGCCGGATCGTCCTGGAGCACCGTCTCCACCAGCTCCTCCTCGCGTTGCCAGGGCACCTCTGCCCGCTGTCCCTGGGCCCAGAGCGTAGGAAGCTCTTCATACGCCGCGAACAACAGGTCGGACACGTCGGTGGGATGACGCCACGCGGACGATTCCTCGGAGCGGCTGGCGTTCATCATCTGAGGGACCAAACTCGTGAGCACGATACCGGCGTGCTGCCAGCCGATATGGTCCAGGAGTTCGAAGGCCTTGTTGGCGAAGTCGATGGTGTGGCCGCCGTCCACGAATAGGTGGTCGGTGATGGCGGCGAAGACCATATCGGCCACGGCCTCGGGCGGCAGGCCCGCGTCGACAGCCGTGCGGAGGGTCCGCTCCGCGGCCTCCTGGTCACGCACCTCCACGAAGCGCCGGAACCACTCCTTCAGCCGCGCCGGCTCCGGGTTTTGGACGGACAGAGGGCCGATGAGGAACCGTGGCGGGCGTCCCGCGCACTCCTCGGCGATATGAAAGAGGCCGTGGTAGAGGGCCAGAGGGCGGTCTTCGGGCCGCAGCTGAGGAAGCATGTTGGCGCAGGCGGTCAGGATGCTCATGGCCGCGCTCCAGCCGTCGGCGCTGTACCGTGCGCCAAACAGCGCACCGGTCTCCAAGGGCTCACGGTAGTCGGCTCCGGCCTGCATCATGCCGATGACCGACCTGGCGATGACCAGGCGAATGTTGTGCTCCAGGCCATCGACGAGCCGCTGCTTCCAGTACTCCATCCGGTCTTCAGCCGATGGTGACGGGTCCACCCATACCTGGCCGTCCACGACCTGGACAGGAAAGCGCCGGGTGTCTCCGGCGAACAGGTCGAAGGTGTCGCCGCTGGCC
>CBDFHJ010000004.1:0-48141 GCA_965247635.1 Dehalococcoidia bacterium | reverse complement strand
TGTACCGGAATCGTCACCGCTGTCGACGTTCCTGTACGTTCCCATCAGCCCAGTATCTCCGTCCACTGCTACGGTATACTCGGATTCATTATGTTGGGTTGGGAAATAGGCCGTCAGCTTTGCACACTTCGCGAGCTTCCATAGCTGGTAGTTGGTTATGTATGGCGAGTCGGCGGTAGGATCGTAACAACTCGGCCTCGGCTGGGTGTAGAGCGCCTCCGTGGACAGACCGGTCGGCTGGTCCGGAACCTTATCTGGGGTTTTAACTCTCGCGAATGTGATCATTGGCACAGTAGGCCGGAAGACCATGCCCAGATTCAGCAGAGTGGACAGCACTAGCGGCAGGGGTTGAGCTGCCACTGGCTCCAGTGTGTAGAAGCCGCACAGGTCCATGCCAGTTGTGCCGGTTAAGATCAACGTCACGTTCAGCATGAGCAGCAGGCCACCCAACCATGGCGCGGGCCTCTATCGCTGCCACCCGGTCCGGCCCTAGTAGACCTGCCTCCACCCTGGCGGTCCTCTGTGGGAGCCGATATCCAAAACTCTGATGACTTTTGAACCATCCCCGCCAGACGACGCCTCATAGCACCCTCCACCAGGGCGCAGCAAGCACATCCGGTGCCAGCCATTCCAGGGTATTGCCAGCGTGGAGCAACAGACCTGCCCTGGCCCTATCGCCATACTCGGCCCGGAAGGTGCGCAGATGGGCTATATCTCGGAGACGCGGCCGCTCCGTCGCCTTGACTTCGATAGGCAGCAGCCGGTCCCCAGCCTCAATCACGAAGTCCACTTCCTCGCCGATGGCCGTGCGCCAGTAGAGGACCTCAGCCCGGTCGAGCCGTGCGTCCCGCCAGGTCAGCAGATCGTGAAGCACCAAGTTCTCCAGATGTGCCCCTCGGGGCTCCTCCTGGGTGAGATGCAGCGCCACCCCGGTGTCGCCCCAGTAGAGCTTGGGGGATTTGATCAGCCGCTTGGTGCGGTTCACCGCGTAGGCGGGGAGCCGGACGAGGAGATACGACGTTTCCAGCAGGTTGAGGTAGCGGCCCACCGTTGGCTGAGGCAGCGCCACGCCACGGCCAAGCTCCGCCTGGTTGACAAGGTTGCCCATACGGAGACAGACGGCCCGCATCAGCCTGCGAAAGTCTGGCAATGCCGAGATGGAAGAGAGGTCCTGGAGGTCCCGTTCCAGATAGGTGCGCACGTAGCCGTCAAACCAGACGGCCCTGCCCTGAGCGGCCTTGAGGTGGATGGCCGGTAGTGGGAAGCCACCGCGAAGCGCCAGCGCCCGCCAGTCCTCCGGCTGGTCAGGTTGGGCAGCCACCAGGTCGAGCCATTCCTCATCGCGGGCCTTCAGCAGCTCCTCCCAGATGCCCCCACGTCCGAGACCCAGCTGCTCTCGCCGGGTCATCGGCCAGAGGGTCAGATAGCTGGCCCGGCCAGCAAGGGACTCGGAGACCTGTCGCATCAATAACAGGTTGGCCGAACCGGTGATGAGGAACTTCCCCGGCTGGCGCTGCTGGTCTATGGCCCGCTTCACCGCATGCAGAAGGTCCGGCTCCCGCTGCACCTCATCGAGGGTCACCGGTTGGCTGCCCCCCAGGAGCGCCTCGGGATCGCGGCGGGCTGCATCTACCACGTCGAGGTCGTCCAGGGAGAGGAAGCGCCGTCCGCCCGGCATAAGCTCCTGGGCTAGGGTGCTCTTCCCCGTCTGACGGGCTCCGGTCACCACCGCCGCAGGCATGACCCGGAGACGGTCCTGAAGGCTTGGCCCAACGAGGCGAGGGAGCGTAGTGTCCATCATGAGTACAATGATAGTCATTCACGGAATGTTTTGCATTTGTTGGCAACCAGTGTAAAAGGCGGAGGTAAAGTGGACCACTAGGGCGGATCGACCGCGGGTGAAGGGCGGTTGAAAACTGGACCGTCTACGACCTTTCATAGGGTTCAAACTGAGCCCATGGAAGGTGTAGAGGATGTACAAGGTGGAGTTGTACGCGCGGGTGCGGCGGGCCTGCATGGTGGAGGGGATGAGCACGCGGGAGGCTGCCCGGGTGTTCGGGCTGCACCGGGATACGGTGCGCAAGATGCTGGAGTATTCGGTGCCACCCGGGTATCGTCGTCAGTCACCGCCCCACCGCCCCAAGCTGGAGCGTTTCACCGGCGTCATCGACCGGATACTGGAGTCGGACCTGAGCGTTCCCCGGAAGCAGCGCCACACGGCCAAGCGGATCTTCGAGCGGCTGCGGGACGAGCACGGGTTTGGGGGCCAGTACACCAGCGTCAAGGACTACGTGAGGGAGCACCGCCGCCGGTCCCAGGAGATGTTCGTTCCCCTGTCCCACTCCCCGGGGCACGCCCAGTGCGACTTTGGCGAGGCCCGGGTGATCATCGGTGGGGTGGAGCAGAAGGCTCACTACTTCGTCCTAGACCTGCCCCACAGCGACGGCTGCTTCGTCAAGGCCTATCCTGCGGAGACCACCGAGGCCTTCCTGGACGGCCATGTCTCGGCGTTGTCTTTCCTGGGGGGAGTGCCCCAGAGCATCCTCTACGACAACACGAGGCTGGCGGTGGCCAGGATCCTGGGGGACGGCCGGCGAAAGCGTACCCGAGCCTTCACCGAGCTCCAGTCCCACTACCTGTTCGAGGACCGGTTCGGCAGGCCCGGGAAGGGCAACGACAAGGGGAAGGTGGAGGGCATGGTGGGCTACGTGCGCCGCAACTTTCTGGTGCCCATACCGTCCTTCGAGAGCTTCGAGGCGCTGAATGCCCACCTGGAGCGGCGCTGCCTGACGCGCATGGACGCCCAACTGAGGGGAAAGTCTGAAACTATCGGACAGCGGATGGAGCGGGACCTGGAGGCCCTGCTGCCCCTGCCGGCCGCGCCTTACGACGCCTGCGACCAGCGGGCGAGCCGGGTCAGTTCCCTGTCCCTGGTGCGGTACCGGACCACCGACTACTCGGTGCCGGTGGCCTACGGGCACCGCGACGTTCTGGTAAGAGGCTACGTGGACCGGGTGGTCATCAGCTGCGGGTCGGAGGTCATCGCCCGACACCCCCGCTCCTACCAGCGGGACGACTTCGTCTTCGACCCCATCCACTACCTGCCGCTCTTGGAGCGGAAGACGGGCGCCCTGGACCAGGCCGCACCCCTGCGGGGGTGGGACCTGCCCGGGGAGTTTGCCACGCTGCGCCGCCTCCTGGAGTCCAGGATGGGACCAAGGGGCAAGCGGGAGTTCGTCCAGGTGCTCCGGTTGCTGGAAAGCTTCAGGCTGGAAGAGGTGCACGCCGCAGTGCAGGACGCCCTCCGTCTGGGGGCGTTGAGCTTCGACGCCGTGAAGCACCTGGTGCTCTGCCGGCTGGAGGGACGGCCGCCCCGCCTTGACCTGGAGCTATACCCCTACCTGCCCAGGGTGAGCGTGAACACCACCTCCGCCGGGGACTACATGGCCCTGCTGTCAGGGAGGGCGGCATGAACCAGCGGTCCACCCTGCTCCTGGAACACCACCTGAAGGAGCTGAAGCTGCCCAGCTTCCTGAGGGAGTACGGGAAGATGGCCGCCCAGTGCGCCGCCGAGGGCGTGGACCACCCCCAGTACCTGCTGCGCCTGGCCGAGCTGGAACTCATCGACCGCCACCAGCGCATGGTGCAGCGCCGGATCCGCGCCGCCCACTTCCCCGCCGTCAAGAGCCTGGACACCTTCGACTTTCCGGCCATCCCCTCGGTGAACAAACAACTGGTGATGGAGTTGGCCCGCTGCGAATACATCCAGCGCCGGGAGAACGTCATCGCCGTCGGCAACAGCGGCACCGGCAAGACCCACGTGGCCCTGGGGCTGGGCCTGGCCGCCTGCCAGCGGGGAATGTCCGTGGGCTTCACCACCGCAGCCGCCCTGGTCCACGAGCTGATGGAGGCCCGGGACGAGAAACGGCTGCTCAACCTGCAGCGGCAGCTGTCCCGCCTCAGCCTGCTGATCATCGACGAACAGGGCTTCGTGCCCCTGTCCCCCACCGGCGCGGAACTCCTCTTTGAGGTCTTCAGCCAGCGCTACGAGCGGGGCTCCATCCTGGTCACCACCAACCTGCCCTTCGATGAGTGGACCGAGGTCTTCGGCTCGGAACGCCTGACCGGAGCCCTGCTGGACCGACTCACCCATCACGTCCACATCCTGGAGATGAACGGCGATAGCTACCGTCTTAAGCGCAGCCGGCAGAACGCCGCCTCCCAGGTCTCGGATGATCCGGACGACTCCTGACTCACTCCGGACTTGCAGACCCCTGCTCCTGACCTGACCCCGCCCGGTTCCCAATTCAGTCCTTTCTCATCGTGCCGGTGGTACACGATTCCTCCGCCGCAGTGGTCCACCTTCTCGCCGCCCTTGACAGTGGACCCACGACATCTACGACACCTATCAAGAGACGGACGTCTGGGAGGGCTTCTCCAAGGTGGAGGTCAAGAAGCAGCGCATCGTCATCGATCCCTACGCCGAGGGTGGTGCGCACGGAGAGCCCCAGGAGTGGGGCGGGCCGGCGGAGGAGCTTCCCTCCCTCGCACCCGCAGGGGAGAGCCCGGAGAACCTGGGCCAGGCCCTGGAGATCCTCGAACGCGAGGGGCTGTCGCTGCCCAAGGGGCAGCGGGCGCGGTTCGCGCGGGAGGTGGCGCGGCTGCGGGGGGCGCTGGGGAGCGAGGAGGGTGAGGAGTAGCGATGCACAACGTGCTGAACCTGCTGGCGGGGATCGCCTGTCTCTGGCTGGGGGTGGAGCTGCGGGAGACGGCGTCGCCGCTGCACCTGGTGGCCTTCGGGCTCTTCATCTACTTTCTCTTCCAGCTCATCGTGGGGTTCCTGCGCGGGTCGCGCCGGCTCCCCGTCCCGGCGTTGGGGGTGCTGGTGCTGGCCTTCGGCATGGCCTTCTGGCGGGCCAACACGGGCTAGGCGTCTCAAGGCAGTCCCTGAAGGGGCGCTGGATGAAGGAGGGGCCGCCCGTGGCCCGGAAACGGGCGCTCTGAGCGGCCCCAACCCCACTGTGGAGGAGCTCTTCCATGGCAACCAAGAACACAACCACCAACAACAACGGCACGAAAGGCGCCCCCGCGTGGGATGACGACCACTGGAGCGACCCCGCCGGCGACCTGTTCGACGCCGGGACCCTCAGCGGCCCCACCAGCGTTGACGACATCGCCAGGGCCAGCGGCGCCAGCCGCAAGAGCGTAGGCCGGACTCGACAGCATCCCCGCCCGGTGGTCCTCCCCCCGCAGTTGGCCCCATCTTCCCAAAGAGACCCCCACCGCTAAGGCAGTGAGGGCCTTGTACGCATCCGGCGAATGGTCGGGGCCATGCTATGCCCGCGACCTTGCACCCCGCGTCGGCGTGGCCGAGGAGACCGTAGTACACGCCTTCCGGCAGTTGCGATTCAAGGTGGTCAAGCGGGCGTACAAGAAGTTCGTCCGCATGGAGCCCGCAGTGTGGGCTCCTCCGATTCAGTGGCCTTCTGGCGGGCCAACAGCGGCTAAGGCGACGCAAAGCGGCCCCTGAGGGGCGCTGGATGACGGAGGGGCCATCCCGGGCCCGGACACGGGCGCTCTGAGCGGCCCATAACCCCGTAGTGGAGGAGTTCTTCCATGACCACCAAGAACACAGCCAAGAACAACGGCACGAAAGGCGCCCCCGCGTGGGATGACGACCACTGGAGCGACCCCGCCGGCGACGACGACGGGCACCATGATCCGGCCGGCGCCCATGGTGAGCTGCCGCCGGCGCCGGATCAGGATCCGAAGCAGGAGGACCGGCAGCAAGACACGGGCTCCGATACTGCCCCGTCGTCTCCCCCTGCGGGTTCGTCGGAGGACGGTAGCGGGGCTTCCTCCAGCGGACCAAAGCAGTCGCCAAGCTCCACGCCTAGCTTCCCCGAATGGGATGACGACCACTGGAGCGACCCCATCGACGACGACAGCGGGTCAGACAGCACGTCGGACAGTGGGTCGGACGGCGGGTCAGACAGCGGGCCGGACAACGGGTCGGACGGCGGGTCAGACAGCGGGCCGGACAACGGGTCGGACAGCGGGTCGGACGGCGGGTCGGACAACGGGTCGGACGGTGGGTCGGACGGCGGGCCGGACGGTGGGCCGGACGGCGACGGGGCGGGCGATACCACGCCCGCCTTCATCACGGTCCGCTACCCCGATGGCACCCAGGAGCGCATCACGCCGAACTCCTGGTCGGCTGCCCAGGAACGGGGGGCGGTGTCAGTTGACGTGGAGCACTCGACCTCTTCGGGGTCGACGACCTTGGAGAACGGGGGAGAGAACGGCGGATCAGACAGCGCATCAGACAGCGGGTCGGACGGGGGGGAGAACGGTGGGAAGCCGCCGGACACCGGGCTCCTCCTGGAGCTGCAGCGCGAGGCCATGAACGCGGCGGCGACGATTGCGGAGCGTGACCGGATCACGCAGAAGATCCAGGCGCTTGAGCGCGGCGAGGCCGCCAACTTCCACACGGGCGCGGCGCGGTTCGATGCGGAGGAGGCCTTCTATGATGGGAACCTGTCGTTTGAGGAGTACGGCGCCGCCTACCAGGAGTGGGCCGAGGAGCAGGAGGCCCAGTGGCTGACGGATCAGCAGGCGGCCGGCAACGTGTACACGGGGCCGCCGCGCTTCGATGCGGAGACGGCGTACAGGGCCGGGGACCTGAGCCAAGCCGAGTACGACGTGGCCTTTGCCGCATGGGTGAAGAGTCAGACGCCGCCGACGCCCGACAACGTGTACACGGGCCCGCCGCGCTTCGATGCGGAGACGGCGTACCTGGCGGGGGACCTCAGCCAAGCCGAGTACGACGCGGCCTTTGCCGAGTGGGCGGAGGCGGATGCGGAGAAGAGGCGGATTGATGCTGGTGGGCTGACGGACTGGGACCTGGACGACCAGGGCGCGGGGGGCCGTGGCGACGAGAAGATGGTCCTGGACACCAAGCCCGCCCGGTTCGCGGCTGAGGCAGCCTTCTTGGCGGGCCAACTCAGCGAGGACGAGTACCACACCGCCTTTGCGGACCGGCAGCAGGCCCTGGAGCAGAGCCGGACGCCGGAACCGGGCGCCGACCTGTCAGCGAGCGTGGAGTTCTTTGAGGACATCGGCGAGGAGGGCGGCGGCCAGTACCACGGCGATGACACACCGGTCGACCCCATCGATGATCCGGCGTGGGACCAAGACTACGAGACGGCCTCCTCGACGGACCAGAGCTACGTGGTAGAGCCCGGGCCCGTGGTCACCGACCCCCGCGGCGGCATGGGGGGTCCGCGACAGCTCGGGGTAGCACCAGGCCAGATTGACTCCTTTCCGGGGCGGGCGGGCCCGCTGCAGCCCGGTGTTGACCTCGACGTCCAGGAGACCTTCACCGAGCGGCGCCTGCGGCTGCTGCAGGAGCGGATGGAGACCGCGCCCGGGGTCATGGGGCTGCCGCAGCTGGTCGGCGAGGCTTGGGATGCGGTGCAGACGAAGGCCGCCGAGGGTTTGGATGCGGCGCAGACGAAGGCCACCGGGGGCTGGAAGAAGGCAGAGGAGATCGTAGCTGCGGCGCCGGAGATGGCGGCCGGGGCTTGGGATGCGGTGCAGACGTCGGCCACCGGGGGCTGGAAGAAGGCAGAGGAGATCGTAGCTGCGGCGCCGGAGGTGGCGGCCGGGGCTTGGGGTGCGGTGCAGACGTCGGCCGACGTGGGCTGGAAGAAGGCAGAGGAGATCGTAGCTGCGGCGCCGGAGGTGGCGGCCGGGGCTTGGGATGCGGTGCAGACGTCGGCCGACCGTGGGATGGGAAGTGGAAGCGGCGCGGGCGGTAGCAGAAGGGGCGCCGCAGGTGGTAACCGAGGGCTGGGATGCGGCAAAGGCGGCGGCCGCCGCGGGTTGGGCGAGGGCAGAGGAGATCGTAGCTGCGGTGCCGGATGTGGCGGCCGGGGCTTGGGATGCGGTGCAGGCGTCGGCCACCGCGGGCTGGAAGAAGGCAGAGGAGATCGTAGCTGCGGCGCCCGAGGTGGCAGCCGGGGGCTGGGATGCAGTGCAGGCGAAGGCCGCCGAGGATTGGGAGACGGTAACCGGGGTGCCGGAGGTGGTGGCCGAGGGTTGGGATGCGGCACAGGAGATAGCAGCTGAGGTGCAGGAGGTGGCCGCCGCGGGTTGGGAGGCGGTGCAGGAGACGGCACAGGCGAAGGGAAAGGCGGCGTCGGAGACGGTCGCCGCGGGCTGGAAGAAAGCACAGAAGACGGCGCAGGCGGCGATTGACTACGGCCTGGGGCCGCCGCCAGGCCCGCGACGGCCCGGGGCGGTCTCCGACCCCCAGGAAACGTTCTCAGAGCGCCGCCGACGGCTGCTGCAGGAGCGGATGGAGACCGCCCCGCAGTGGGGAGAGCTGTTCCGTGGATGGGGGGATACGGCGCAAACGGCGGCGGCCAGTGCTGGCGGGAGGGTCCTGGCTGGCCTGGAGGAACGGGCTGTTGAGGCTGGCAATGTGCTGGCCAAGCCGCACGAGCTCTACTGGTGGGCCAGCGACAGGATCACGGGCGAGCGCTCCGACCTTCCCGCTGTGGAGCGGAGCTTTGCCGCCTTCCCCACCACAGGGGAGCTCGTAGCGTACAGTGGGCTGCCGGCGGGGCAGGCCTTGGCCCGCACACTCCCGGACAGCATCAGCGGCATGTCCGGGCTGAGCTGGGTGCCCGCCCAGGACCTGGCCAAGGCGTCTGTCGACGGCCGCATCACCGGCTCCGAGTGGGTGACCGTAGCCACAACGCCCCTGGAGGTCGTGCCCCTGCCGTACGGGAGGGCCGTGGGACTCGGGGCCACGGGCATACGGGGCGGCGCCAAGTCGCTCACCGGCCTCCTGCGGCGCATCGGCAAGACGCCGGAGCAGCTGCGGCGGGAGGAGGTGCTGGACGATCTCAGCAAAGTGGTGGACATCCGTGACGCCAAGACCCCCTACCGGGTGGACCCCAAGTTTCCGTGGAAGACCCCGGAAGGGCCGAGACCATTCGGCGGCGGGTCCGTGAAGGTGACCCGCAACCCCAACACGGGGGAAGTGCGGTACTGGGTCAGCAAGGACGGATGGAACATCCCCCTGCCGAAGCCGAGCCCTGCTGGTGTGCCCGCCGTCAACTACATCGGAACTGAGGCTAGACTCGTCGTCCCGCAGGGCAGCGGTCTGGCTACCGTTGCCGCGCCGTTGCGGCCTCCAGTGGTGCAACCGGGCTGGCAGGCGCCGCCGGTGCGGCCGCCGCATACGCCGCCGGGCTTTGCGCCGGAGTTTTCGCCGGGCACGCAGGCGCCGTTGCGATCCCTGCCCTCGATTATCCCGGTCCCAGGCATCCCAGGCGAGGCTCCCGGCGTCGGGCCTGGCCCAGCACCGGGAACGACGCCAGGCGCGTCTCCTGCTGGCGAGCCGGGCGTCGGACCGATGCCTGGCGAGGAGCCGTGGACGCAGGGCTCGCCAGAGACGGAGCCCTGGCGGCCGCCAGGCCAGGATCCAACGGACGATCCCCTGCCAGGCAAGCCTGCAGGAGACCCGCCTGGCACGCCGTATGTGCCCCCGCCAGGCCCGCCGGAGGAAGAGCCCCTGGGAGGGCCGGACCCTGCGATAGATCCCCTAGATCCCCTGGGACGCCCGGAGCCTGCGCGGAAGCGCACTCCAGCCCCGCAGCCAGCGCGAGCGCCCATGCCAGCCCCGCAGCCTGCGCAAGCGCCCATGCCGGCCCTGCAGCGTGCGCAAGAGCGCACGCCGGTCTCCACGGGGCTCCTGGAGCCCACGCAAGCGGCCACGCGAGCGGAGGTTGTCGACCTGTTGCCCCCCATTCAGCCGGCCGACTACGAGCGGCCCAAGGTCCCTGCGCCGGTGAAGCCCGCGCCGAAGACGCGCAAGGCCCGGCAACGGCCGAGCCCCTCCTACGGGACCTTCCAGATCCCGTCCGGAGCCGCCCTGCCTGCAGGCAGGTACCCGCACGTGGTCCAGTGGCCCCAGGGCAACGTGGACATCCGCTATGACCTGCACAGCGGCCAGCACACGGTCCTCCCGCGGAGCGCCCCGAGCACCGTGACGCCGCAGGCGGGGTTCCGGGTGCTCCGGACTGCCCAGATCCCCCCCAGGGCGCACAGGCGGCGTCTGGGGCGCGTGGACGTGGAGGTGAGCAGCAGCGGGATCATCTTCCACCCCCCCCACGAGAGGAGGGGGGGCCTCGGCGTCCGTGGACCGGGAAGAGAAGCCGGGGAGGGAGCGGCAGCCCACCTACCAGGAGCAGCAGAGCCAGCAGTACGACGATCATATGCCGTTTCTGGAGCGGCGGAAGCGGATGCCCTACGAACGGCGGTGAGGCGGTATCTATGACCAAGATAGCCTGGAAGACGATCAACGGGTACGGCCCCTATGCGTACCTGCAGGAGACGGTGAAGAAAGCGGATGGGACCGTCGTCTCCAACCACCTTGCCTATCTGGGAAAGCCCGGGCCCGACGGGCTGTTTCCGAACCAGCAGTACGCCCTCTGGCCCTCCAAGGCTTCCGGGAAGGCGGGGAGCATGACGCTGGTTGCGCTCTTACCTCAGGAGGTGCAGCACAACCTGAAGCCCTCAGAGACCTTCACCCCGGAACAGCTCAAGAAGCAGCCGAAGATCGGATTGGCGGCGAAGAAGGGCCCACATGCGGTGCCAAAGGCTCCCGCTCCCGCCAAGCACCCCTCCAAGCCGAAGGCCCCATTAGGCGCTACGCTTCCGGGGAAGAAGCCGACACCCACCCCATCGACCAAGTCCCTCGTCTCGGTGGCCAACGTCAAGAAGCTGATGAAGGCTGCCGCATGTGGGGACGCGGAGGTCCTTGAGTGGGCGGGGGACCAGATCCAGGACAAGCTGCAGTCCAAGGCGAAGAAGGCTGCCATAGCCGAACTGGTCACGGAGCTGAAGGCCGACCTCCCCTGCGACCCCGGGGGCCCTCCCGAGTCGGAGAAGGCGGCGAAGGAGGCCAGTCCGAGCGCGAAGGCGAAGGTGGACGAGAAGCCGGGCGTCGGCAAAGCCGTGAAGAAGGCCAAGTCCGCTCAGACGGCCAAGGACTCCAAGGGCGCACCGGCGGCGGCGGCGGGGGCGGCCGCAGAGGCGCCCAAGGACGCGAAGGGCAAGCCGCTGATAGCTGACGGGAACCTCCAGGCCCTGGAGGAGGCCGCCGCCGAGGGGGTGAAGACCCTGGAGGGGGTGGGGAAGGCGCTTGAGGCGAAGGCGAAGGGCCAGGCCAAGAAGGCCGCGGTCGCCAACCAGGTGGCGGCCCTCAAGGCCCAGGAGCTGGGGACTCCCGCGATGGAGGGTGAAGGGGAGTCGGACCTGCCCGCGACCATCGAGGCGGTCAAGTCCGGAGAGCAGAAGCTTCCAGAGCAGTCGGTGCCGACCGCCAAGGTGGCCCAGGAGCAGGAAGACCAGATCCTCGCGGGCACGAAGGAGTGGGATGCCGACCTGGAGAAGGTCTCGGGGAAGAAGGGCAGCAACGAGGGAGGGCTCTTCAAGGACAAGAAGCTGCAGAGCTTCCACTACATCAAATGGCCGGGGAGCGAGGCCCGGGCCCGGGTCGAGGCCCTGGTCGGCCTGCTGTACAGCTATGCCGGCGTGCCGGTACCCATGATCCGCCCGGTCCAGTTTCAGGGGCAGACGGCGGTCATGTCCGACTGGATCGAGGGCGCGAGCCCCATAACCGCGGCGCAGATGGCCAAACACAAGGACGTGCGGGAGAACTTCGTCATCGACGCATGGCTGGCCAACTGGGACGTCGTCGGGATGTCCGCGGACAACATCGTGACGGGAGACGGGGACAAGGCCTACCGGATCGACCTGGGCGGGAGCCTGATCTTCCGAGCCCAGGGGAAGGGCAAGCCCCTGCCCAAGGAGGTGGGTGAGCTGGAGAGCATGACCAACTCGGATGTCAACCCAGCCACGGCAAAGGTCTTCGGGGGTCTGAAGTCCGCAGAGCGCAAGGCCGGGGCCAAGAAGCTGGCGGAGGTCTCGGACCATCAGATCGACCATGCCGTGGAGCTCATGGAGATACCAAAGACGTCTCCCCAGTACCCGGCCGCCCAGTTTGGGTCCGAGGCCAAGGACCTGCCCCAGCTGCTCAAGGACCGCCTGAAGCAGCGCCGCGACTTCATCGTCTCCGCTGTGCTGCATGCAAAGGCAAAGAAGCAGGAGGCGCTGGCTGCCCTGAAGAAGGACCTTAGCCTGAAGAGTGCCGCCATTGACCTACTCGCGAAGAAGGCGCAGAGCATCACCCACCACACGCACGCCAACACCAAGCGGGCGCTGCAGGTGGGACTCCTGGAGTCGGAGCTCGGGAAGGCCAAGGGCCAGGCTTCCGCACACGTCGTGTCCAAGTCCTACTCGGAGTGGAAGTCTTCGACCAATACCCCGGGCGGCCGCCTGTTGCGGTGGGGAACGGGTGAGTTGGAAGGGCAGGGGGACCGGGAGATCCGGCGGATGCAGAAGTTCAACGCCCATAAGGCCGGCAAGTCGGCGCAGGCGGCAAAGGCGCTCCAGGGAGAGCTGGACCAGGTGGTGGCCAAGGCAGCCTCGAAGGACGGCCACCTGCTCGTGGAGGGGCTCCGGGTCACCCGTCAGGCAAACGAGGCGATGGTCAGACTGCAGGAGCCTGGCAAGGAGCACATCACGGTGTACCGGACGTGGCCGGCAGACCAGGTGAAGTTCCTGAAGCTCCACAAGGCCACCGTGGGAGACGTCCTCGATCTCGAAGACCCCCCGGCGTATTCCTGGACCCTGGACCCCGGCGTCTTCTCTTCAGTTTCCCATGGGGCCATCCGAACCAAGAGTGACGTCCCCATTGACAAGATCGTGCTGACGGACAAGATGAACAACACAACCGGCGCCCTCGCCGGGGAGCAAGAGGTGCTCTTCAAGGGGGTCAAGAACCACAAGATGGAGGTTGTCAAAGCGAGCCTATGACCATGAGTAAGAAGAACCCTGACGGCACGACCACCTGGTACATCGACCCGCACCGGGCGGCGCTGGCCTCCCTCCTGGGGGACGACTTCGACTACTCCGAGCTGAGCAACGAGGAGCTCGAGGAGCTGGTGGAGAAGATGCGAGAGGCTGATGAGGAGTCTGACGCTTCCGAGAAGGACCCGAGCCAGGGCGGCGGCTAGCGCCTAACTGAGTGTCCCGGGAGTGGGACCCTCGGCATGGTCCCCCGGGGCGCCAGCCTCGGCCGGGGGCCAGTGGCGCCTCATCAGCCGGCCCGGCGATGACACCGACCGCGCACCCGTGCTCGACGAGGTCAGCAGCCGGGCGCCGCGCAGGAGGAGGGTGGCCTTGCAGGACGAGGAGGGGGGTGCAGCGAGGAACCAGCATACTGGGGCCGGACCAGATCGGGGCGGATGGGCAGTAGCGCCTAACCGGGGCCTGGTCGGGCGGATCACCGAAGGATGGAGTACATCCCCAGCCACGGCGGGCCCCCGCCCGCCGATCGCAACAGTATTGTGTACACGCCCGGCTGAGTGGTGAATGCTCCCAGATCCGCCGCAATCTCCACGCTGCCGTCGCCGTGTTCAATCCAGCGGCTGGCGACAACGAAGTGGGCTGGGAGGCTGGGGTAGGGGTATCCTTCTCTTGGGGGCTTCAGCACTCGAGCTATTGCGGTGACGTTGCCGCAGTCGTTCGTAAAGCCACCGCCGATGCAGTAGCTATCCTTCCCGTAGATCTCCACGTTCGTCTTCGGTGTGGGGGGCGGGTCGTAGAACACAGAGAGACGACGAACCCCATAGCCATCGCCCGGCCGGACGCGCAGCCGAAGCACCCCGTCCTCCAGGATGGGTGCCACTGATGTAGCTCAGGCCGGTCACTTCGAAGTGCTGGTAGAAGGTGAGCTGATAGTCATTGAAGGCAATCCCCAGGTTGACTGTGTCGTATTTGGGGTCGAGGATGGCGTCCCGATGGCCCCAGTGCGAGTCGGCGTCGTCGTACACCATGCTCCACTGTTGCCGTGCAATACTCGCCCTATGGTCAATGGGACCGCATACGACTCGCGGTTGAGTGCAGCGGTCCAGGGAAATGGAACCCACCTCTTGAACCGTTCTCTCCCATGTACCCCACCCCTCCTGCCTGGCGGTAGAGCATGTAGGGCTTCCTGCCGTCAGAGGTCCAGTGCCCGACCAGGTACCCGCTGGCGAGGGCGTCTTCCGCGTGCACTTGGGCCGCCTGGTTGGACCCAAGGGCAACTGGAGCAACATCGTGCTTGACCCGGTCGGCATTGATGAGGTCCAGCGCATAGGCGCGGAGGCTTTCGAGGGACGGCGGCTCCGGCTCCGGCACATCGAAGGGCCGGAGCGCCAGGTCAAGCTCCAGGTCCCTGGCGTCGGTCACCTGGAAGTAGTACCGGCTCGCGGGAAGGCCTGACCCGTCCCACGTGGTCAATGCGTAGACACCCGGCCCCGGAAGCCGGCCGGCAAGCGAGACTGCCATCTCGACCGATGTGCCGTTCGCGGCCCAGTAGTCCGCCACGGTGGAGCTGCCTTCAGAGAGCGTTAGTGAGAAGCCCGGCTCGAGAGGCGCGAAGATGGTCAGCACCCTCTCTCGGGCCCACTCAGGGTCGCCCCCAGTGAAGGGGTAGTGCAACAGTTCGAAGGAGTTGATTGGCCGTCCCGCTCTGTGGGCGACCTCGAGGCTCAGGAACCCGCCCGCTATGGTGGGCTCTCGTAGGTAGTCGATCCCTTGGCGCTCCAGGAACTCGACCATCGAGACGGTGAGGTCTGAGTACGCAATGCCGAGGTGGAGCGCCTCCCATTTGGGCGAGAGCAGCCCTTCGGCATCGGAGGTTGCGTCCTCGGCAAGCCGCCTTTCGATGTAGGCCCGCACCTTGGCTTCTGGAACGACCTCCTGACAGATCTCCGGCATAGAGCGACACCGCTCGAGGGACACCCTGTCGGAGTACCCGCTGACCTGCCCCGCCTGCCGCGCGTACCCGCGTCCACCCATCGTCGTATACAGCGCTCCTGCGGGGAGCCCGTCCGCCGTATAGAGAACGTCTCCGAGCTCGGATAGGGACTGCTCGGCGAGGAGCTGGGCCGCCGCGCTGTCCCCGCCCTTCAGAGCTGGCAGACCCAACTCATGCCGGCGCTGGTTGACGAGGTCCAGGGCGAGTTGCCGGAGCTCGTCAGGGGCGACGTCCTGAACGCCACTGGACACAGCCGCAGTGGGCGGGGAAGGTGGAATAGCTGGAAGAAGGGCGCTGGGCTGCTGCGGGGGTGGTTCCTCATGTGGCTGGGTTGACGGTGCTAGGGAAGCAATTTGGTGCAGACACACACCCAACCCCACCAGGACGGTAATGACGACCAGCAATCTCTTGCGCCAGCGCCGCCGCCGCGGTGGGGAGCGGCGGACGGTCTCTGTCCCACGGGCGAGGCGCTCCCGTCTCTCGAGGTCGCTCTGCTCCTCACGAGCGAGGCGGTCCCGTCTCGCTAGGTTGCACCGCCAACAGGTGCAGGCGGGAGGGTGTGACCCGTACCAGCTTGTTCTACCACCCATCCTGTTCCCGTGCCTCGGGCTGCGGTTGTGAGGCCCAACTGAGTGACATTCGCCGTCAGGGCTACCTTATACCATGCTGAGCCTGTCCCAGAAGTGGAAATTGCGGATAGGGGGAGCGGATAGAGGTCAGAGGGTTCGCTGAAAGGCCTTGGCCTGAGCGGTTAGGACAGGCGACGGAGCGATGGGTCAGCTGCTGTCATCACTGCAGGTCAGGAGACGGGATGAGGCTCCGGGCCATTGAATAGACCGATGAAGGGGCTGGAGCTCCACACCCGACAGAGAGTGCGCAGGTTGAAGGCTGTGGCCAGCATAGTCCACTCGGCCGCCACGTTAACGAGGCCTCGCAGCAGGAACCTCCGTGCCCCCTGTTGCTCCTTGATGATCCCGAAGACAGGCTCGACCAGTTGCTTTCTCAGCTTGTACGCCTCTCTAGCTGCTGAGGTGGACATCCAGGCACGATGACGGCGCAGCACTGCGTCATGCGGTCCTATCGCTAAGCTCCGCCCAATCTCCTTGGCCCTGGTACAGGCTCTGAAGGCTGGGTATGCCTGACAGACGGCGCCGGAAGCCCGGTACAGTCGCAACGGGACTCCGTTCGCGTGCTGTATACGAACAAACTTGAGCGTCTGTCCCTGCGGACACGTAAAGCTGTCGCTCGGCTCGTTGTAGGTGAATTGGTCCTTGTGATATGGGTCTTTGAGGAACCGTTGCCGTGACTCGGACACCACCACCTGCTGACCTCGACGGGTGCACTCTGCCAGGTGACTTGCTGTGAAATATCCGGCGTCGGCCAACGTCATCTGTGCTCTCGTTCCGGTCGTCTCTTCGGCCTGCTCGACCATCGGAACCAGCAGGGCATTGTCATTGGCTGCATCCACCACGTCCACGGCGGTGACCAACATGCCGGTCGCTCCCCCATCCGTCTCTGTGGGTGAGACCATAGCCTGAGCGTTGTAGCCAGCCACGATGCCTTGCCTACCCTTCATCAGCCTGGCGTCTGGGTCGGTCAGGTTGATGCGCTTGTGGCACTTCTGATTCGTGCGATCGTCCATCGCCTGCCTCACCTGCTCTCTCAAGACCTCCTTGTCAGCCAACTCCTCAGGCAGATGGGCAACAGCAGTGTCTTCTCCCGCTTCGTTCTGAGCCTCAAGGTCGGCTATCGCACTCTCCAGCCGCTCCAACAGACCACGCAGTCCCTCGGCGTCGTAGCTCCTGTTCAGCGACGCGTTGGCGACCACCTTAGTACCATCCACCGCCTGAACCGCCAGGTCCACCAACTTCATCGTCACTGCCGTACGCACCGTCCGCTCGAACAGCTTCCTCATGGCCTGCCGATGCCCTTTGTAGAACCTCCACAGGGTGTTGTGGTCAGGATGCTGCCACCCGGTCAGCCACAGGTACGGTATCTGGTCCCGGCAGGCCGCCTCCAGCTTCCGGCACGAGCGCACACCGGTCATGAAGCCGTACAGCCACACGCTCAACAGCGCACGTGGATGGTAGGCTGGCGCTCCCATCGAGTCACCTTCTATGTCCACGCCAAGCTCCGCCCATGCATCTCGATCTAGAGCATCGACGAACTCGGCGACGAACCGCGCCGGATGATCCAGCGGCAACAACTCGTCAAGCGTCGGCGGCAACATCCACATCTGCTCTCGGCCCATCGGTCGAAGCGGCATCTCAATATCTCCCACCTTGATGTCGCTTCAAACGTACACCTGACCCTTACTTAACGCCAACCCAGACTTGTGAGACAGGCTCAGTACGGTACACTTGTGCCCACCAACAACGCTGTTCTTCAAGCTGTAGCGACATCAAGCCATGAAGAGCGGGGCGCGCAGCACACCAAATAGGTAAGCGTGCGCCTCACTCGTCTATCTGTGTCGCGGTGCGTCATATGCCCCAGCAGCGCCTTCTGCATGACGTGCAGACCCAGAAGCCTCTGGACGCTGCCCTCCAGCATCCGCCTGGTGACCTCCTGGGCCAAGATACCAGTTATTCAATCAAAACAAAAAACTGCGGTACTCGTGGGCAGTGGGGCTGAACAGTGGTGGATAGGCCACAGGACGGAGCTTCCAGCTAGCTGTCTGCACCCCTCCGATACGCCCAGCATGGGGTACTTACATGACGGCGAAATTTCGATTGCCAGACAAGCTTCGCACCGAGCGCCACCCAAATCAAGTGGATGCTGGCGGCGGGACCCAATAGCATTGGCTCAGGGATGGGGTCGGCATTTTGAGAGTGGTGAAGTCGTCTCCCAAGCTGAGCTTGCCCGCCAGTCGAGAGGTTCCACGTCCCATGTGAGCCAGGTCCCGAGCCTTCTTTGGTTCAACCAGCAACTCCTCGGTGCTCGACTCGGTCTCACGCGCTTGGGCGAGATCGTTTCCAGCGGATCATGCGTTACCTAAATGCCAATACGAAGACCTAGCGTTGTGGGACCACGACCACATAGGCTTGGTCAGCTGTTACTGTCAGAGAACTGCTGGCGACCACCACGAGGCCCGCGGTCTCGTCGGACTGCGGCGCAAAAGTGATCTGTAGCGGCAAAACGACGTCGACGCTCGGCTCGGCGTCGAACGACAGCAACGCGTAGGGGTCCGCGAACAATCCCCCCCACCTATCGGTACTGGCTAGGCTATATCCGAAATTACTGAACGGCTCCTCAACTGCACCTATCACTCCACCGCGGACCATGCCAAGTGCCGCAGCCAGCCTATTCGGACTTCCTGACATAGAACACGCAATGGTCAACTGGTTTGGGGTCGGTGAAGTACATTATTCCGCCAAGGCCTCCAGGCTCACCCGGCTCCACAAGCAGGAGGTGGTGGGACTTCACCCGCTCGAGCAGCTCACCTTCGTCGTAGAGATGAAATGATCGTTCGGTGCCATAGTCTCTGTCAAAGACAGTTATCACACCCTTGCCATTCTTAAACATCAACTGGAGAACCCCTTCCGGTCTGAGGACTCTGGCAAGCTCCGAAAGCAGCGTAGCTAGATTGTCCGGCTCTATGTGCTGTATCACGGCATTGCAGATGACGAAGTCGAATGACTCATCGGGGAAATCCAGAGGGTCACGCAGGTCTGCCACGTGGACACGGTCGGCTATTTCGGGGTGAAGCGCTTTGGCCACCTGGATGTTCTCTTCGACGGCGTCAATCCCGTAGACGTCGTAGCCCTTACCCCACAGGTGGTGGACGTCCCGAGCGCCGGCTCCACAGCCGGCATCGAGTCCCCGCCCGCCGCTCACCAGCCCGGTCAGGCACTCTAATAAGTCCATATCGGTCTTCAGTGCCGGGTGGGAGGACGACATGTAGACCGACTGGAGTAGCTGGTGGGACACCTCTGAGTATCGTTGCGCGTAGTGTTTGTAAAACTCTTCCGAGTAATCAACCGAATGGGACTCGTCCATTAAACTGCCTCCTTCTACAGCTTCTAGCCTAGGCTTGTGTCTCGATGACCCTTCGGATGATTTCAGTGGTGGAAACGCCTTTCGTGTAGGGCACAGTACGGAAGATCCCCATTTCAATTGGGACCTTGTAGAAATCCTTTATCTGGTCCTGAGAGAAATCGTCCCCGTGTACGACCAGGTGAATGTCATGCTTTTCGATCCAGCCCTCGTCGATGACAAGCGGGGCGTTAGGAAGCACTTCGTCGACATACCGGCATCCAGCCGCCGAAGCCACGCGTTCTTCCATTGTAAGTATGGGCCAGCCCTTCTTATATGAAACCAAGACAGCATCGGCATGAATACCCACTAAGAGATAGTCTCCTAAAGCTCGCGCTTTTTTCAGGAAGGCCACATGCCCATAGTGGAAAAGGTCCGCGACCATATCGACGTACACTCGTACCAATCTCGACTCTGTCATATCTCAACTAGGATCTCCGGAATTCCAACGGCAAGTCCCGCAGGTCCACCTCGCTCGTGACGGTCTCGGAGTCGCCTTTCTGGATAAGTAGTATCGCCATACATACCTCCGAGAAGGGAGTCTTCGCCATCTCAGTGACCTTGTGCAAGTAGCCTGTGCCTCTCAGGGCCTTCGGCTTGGGATCCAATTCAAGGATGTAGTTCGCGACCTCGTCTGCGTCGCAAACCACGTATGGGACGGTAGCCCCTTCGAAATTGCCTTCGAACTGAATCCGGTATCGGGAATCCCCCAAACTCGGGTCGTTCGCAATATCTTTCAGGAGCCTGATATCAGCAAGAACAAACCGATTCGAAACCCGGTACATCTCTTTCAGCAGCTCTTTGTATCTCGGCTCAATCACCAAGACGCTGGTGCAATGTACCAGGTCGAAGCGGTGGTCTTCGAAAGGAATCTCAATCCCACCGGTTGCTAGGAATCGGGCCTCGGGATACTTCTGCTTCGCAAGCTCGATAGCCGCCTCTGATATGTCGATTCCGGTGTACTCTATATGCGGCTCTAACGAGCGCATTATGCTAAAGAAGCCACCTGAGGCACACCCTACGTCCAGCACCTTGGCGCCAGGAAACAGCACCCTAGGTAGGAATACACGCTCCGATGGGTAGAGATCGGAGACCTGGTTGCGATTCTTGTCATAGAAGTCAATGGCGCTGCTCTGGGACCATGCTTTCGATGGGTCCAATAGATGAACCTCCGGTAATGCGTTGCGGTACCGCGGTCCCGGGTATGTCGGCTCCCACCCAAAACCGCGCGATGGAAGTCCTGTTAGGTGGCCCCGAAATTGGTCGCTGAAACGGGCCTAAGCCAACGGGAAAGGGCCAGCCACATGTCCTGAATGGAGAATACCATTCGCTCACGACAAAGTCAACTTTGACTTGTTCTCTCACAACATAAGGTACAGGGTCTGTAGAATGGGCCATGGCAAGAGCACCGATGCGGACGATCATAGAAACATGGAAGGCATGTGGGCAGAACAGCTCGGAAGCAGCCCGGCAGTTGGGGATAGACCGCCGTAGCGTCCAGCGTTGGGTGGATCGAGGGAGACAACCCTGGGGGCTACGTGCGCTGGCGGGGGGTGCAGCGCCGGTCCACCGCTCCCAAACGACCGAAGCGGGTGCTGTGGGGAGACGCGGCCGCCCGGGTACGGGGGTGGCGAGAAGCGACGGGCTTCTGTCGGGAGAAGCTGGCGGTGTTGGACAGCATGTTTAGCAGCACCTGCACGATGCGCCGCCGATCCACCATCATTGTGAAGAGATCGGGCGGTATGTCGACACTGATGTTGTTCCTGCCACCTCCGCTCCGGAAGGAGCTCCTCGCCCGGTCCATCAAGACGACGGCGCGTGGAGGAGGACTGGTGTCTCCCCCTCAGCGCAGACCACTTGACCGCCCCTTGCTGAACCTCTCTGTGTGCAACTCGGGTGCTCATTCTCTATTGACAGTGTAGGCAGCGATTTACCCGGGCCAAGCGCAACACCAAGGTGTTCTACCTGTTGCAGCACCTGGTCAGGTGCACTGAGTGCGGGTTGCTCATGGGTGGCTCGGCGAATACGAAGAAGGCCGTCAAACACAACGGGAAGCTCTACAAGTACGAGCTCGACCCTCCCCGCCGGTACTACAGGTGCTACGGCTATCAGCAGCTCCGCCTAAGGTGCCGGGAGCTGCCGATGATCCGGGCGGAGCGGCTGGAGGGCCTTGTCTGGAACGAGGTTAAAAGGCGGAGGTAAAGTGGACCACTAGGGCGGATCGACCGCGGGTGAAGGGCGGTTGAAAACTGGACCGTCTACGACCTTTCATAGGGTTCAAACTGAGCCCATGGAAGGTGTAGAGGATGTACAAGGTGGAGTTGTACGCGCGGGTGCGGCGGGCCTGCATGGTGGAGGGGATGAGCACGCGGGAGGCTGCCCGGGTGTTCGGGCTGCACCGGGATACGGTGCGCAAGATGCTGGAGTATTCGGTGCCACCCGGGTATCGTCGTCAGTCACCGCCCCACCGCCCCAAGCTGGAGCGTTTCACCGGCGTCATCGACCGGATACTGGAGTCGGACCTGAGCGTTCCCCGGAAGCAGCGCCACACGGCCAAGCGGATCTTCGAGCGGCTGCGGGACGAGCACGGGTTTGGGGGCCAGTACACCAGCGTCAAGGACTACGTGAGGGAGCACCGCCGCCGGTCCCAGGAGATGTTCGTTCCCCTGTCCCACTCCCCGGGGCACGCCCAGTGCGACTTTGGCGAGGCCCGGGTGATCATCGGTGGGGTGGAGCAGAAGGCTCACTACTTCGTCCTAGACCTGCCCCACAGCGACGGCTGCTTCGTCAAGGCCTATCCTGCGGAGACCACCGAGGCCTTCCTGGACGGCCATGTCTCGGCGTTGTCTTTCCTGGGGGGAGTGCCCCAGAGCATCCTCTACGACAACACGAGGCTGGCGGTGGCCAGGATCCTGGGGGACGGCCGGCGAAAGCGTACCCGAGCCTTCACCGAGCTCCAGTCCCACTACCTGTTCGAGGACCGGTTCGGCAGGCCCGGGAAGGGCAACGACAAGGGGAAGGTGGAGGGCATGGTGGGCTACGTGCGCCGCAACTTTCTGGTGCCCATACCGTCCTTCGAGAGCTTCGAGGCGCTGAATGCCCACCTGGAGCGGCGCTGCCTGACGCGCATGGACGCCCAACTGAGGGGAAAGTCTGAAACTATCGGACAGCGGATGGAGCGGGACCTGGAGGCCCTGCTGCCCCTGCCGGCCGCGCCTTACGACGCCTGCGACCAGCGGGCGAGCCGGGTCAGTTCCCTGTCCCTGGTGCGGTACCGGACCACCGACTACTCGGTGCCGGTGGCCTACGGGCACCGCGACGTTCTGGTAAGAGGCTACGTGGACCGGGTGGTCATCAGCTGCGGGTCGGAGGTCATCGCCCGACACCCCCGCTCCTACCAGCGGGACGACTTCGTCTTCGACCCCATCCACTACCTGCCGCTCTTGGAGCGGAAGACGGGCGCCCTGGACCAGGCCGCACCCCTGCGGGGGTGGGACCTGCCCGGGGAGTTTGCCACGCTGCGCCGCCTCCTGGAGTCCAGGATGGGACCAAGGGGCAAGCGGGAGTTCGTCCAGGTGCTCCGGTTGCTGGAAAGCTTCAGGCTGGAAGAGGTGCACGCCGCAGTGCAGGACGCCCTCCGTCTGGGGGCGTTGAGCTTCGACGCCGTGAAGCACCTGGTGCTCTGCCGGCTGGAGGGACGGCCGCCCCGCCTTGACCTGGAGCTATACCCCTACCTGCCCAGGGTGAGCGTGAACACCACCTCCGCCGGGGACTACATGGCCCTGCTGTCAGGGAGGGCGGCATGAACCAGCGGTCCACCCTGCTCCTGGAACACCACCTGAAGGAGCTGAAGCTGCCCAGCTTCCTGAGGGAGTACGGGAAGATGGCCGCCCAGTGCGCCGCCGAGGGCGTGGACCACCCCCAGTACCTGCTGCGCCTGGCCGAGCTGGAACTCATCGACCGCCACCAGCGCATGGTGCAGCGCCGGATCCGCGCCGCCCACTTCCCCGCCGTCAAGAGCCTGGACACCTTCGACTTTCCGGCCATCCCCTCGGTGAACAAACAACTGGTGATGGAGTTGGCCCGCTGCGAATACATCCAGCGCCGGGAGAACGTCATCGCCGTCGGCAACAGCGGCACCGGCAAGACCCACGTGGCCCTGGGGCTGGGCCTGGCCGCCTGCCAGCGGGGAATGTCCGTGGGCTTCACCACCGCAGCCGCCCTGGTCCACGAGCTGATGGAGGCCCGGGACGAGAAACGGCTGCTCAACCTGCAGCGGCAGCTGTCCCGCCTCAGCCTGCTGATCATCGACGAACAGGGCTTCGTGCCCCTGTCCCCCACCGGCGCGGAACTCCTCTTTGAGGTCTTCAGCCAGCGCTACGAGCGGGGCTCCATCCTGGTCACCACCAACCTGCCCTTCGATGAGTGGACCGAGGTCTTCGGCTCGGAACGCCTGACCGGAGCCCTGCTGGACCGACTCACCCATCACGTCCACATCCTGGAGATGAACGGCGATAGCTACCGTCTTAAGCGCAGCCGGCAGAACGCCGCCTCCCAGGTCTCGGATGATCCGGACGACTCCTGACTCACTCCGGACTTGCAGACCCCTGCTCCTGACCTGACCCCGCCCGGTTCCCAATTCAGTCCTTTCTCATCGTGCCGGTGGTACACGATTCCTCCGCCGCAGTGGTCCACCTTCTCGCCGCCCTTGACATACAAGAAGGTCTACGTCCAGGACGGGGTGAAGAAGCGCCCCAAGCTGGAGCTGAACCCGCCCGCCGACGCCGTGGCCCGCCGCATCTTCGACATGGCCCTCCAGGGCAGCAGCATCCTCGACGTGACCAAGGCCCTCAACGCCGAGGGCGTGGCCAGCCCCAGGGGAAAGAAGTGGCTCAAGACCACCGTCCACAACGTGCTGCTCAACGAAGCCTACACGGGCACCCTGGTCTGGGGCGCCACCGCCAAGGACGGCGCGCCGCCCGTGCGCGTCGAGGACGCACACCCCGCCATCGTCTCCAAGCGGGAGTTCCGGAGCGTCAAGAGGCTGCTGGGGTCCCGCGCTCCCAAGAGAGTCCATCCCAGGCGCTCCGCCAGCCCCTACCTGCTCAGCGGACTGCTCAGGTGCGAGACCTGCGGCAAGGCCATGACCGCAGCCGAGGCCAAGAGCGGCAAGTACACCTACTACGTCTGCCACTCCCTCCTCAAGCGGGGCAGCGGCACCTGCAAGACCCCCAGGCTCAACGCCAAGAGCTTCGAGAAGCTCATCGTCGATGAGATTCGGGCCAACGTCCTCACCGAGTCCAACATCAGAGACCTGGTGAAGCTGCTGGACGAGGAGATGGACGGGGTGGCCGCCGAGCAGCGTCAGCGGCTGGAGACCATCGAGGAGGAGCTTGAGGACGTGAAGAAGCGGCTGGGCCGCATCTGGCAGGTCATCGAGACCACCGACATCGAGATGGCCGACGCCTCCGACCGCATCAGGGAGCACCGGGAGCGCAAGGAGAAGCTGGAGGTCGCCGCACAGGAGGCGCGAGGGCTGCTCTCCGAGCGGCGTCAGTTCCTGGACAGCGCCGACACCATCGCCACCTTCGCCCAGGAGATGAGCGAGTTCCTCAAGACCAGCGAACTGACCGAGACCAGGGCCTTCGTCCATTCCTTCGTTAAGGAGATAGAGGTCAAGCCCGGCAGCGCCGCCATCGTCTACTCCATACCTACGCCAGAAGACAGCCCCATAGGGGGAGCGGACGCCGCGGAGGTCGCCCTGAACGGGCGAGTTCGCAGTACAGTACAGTCTGGTGGGCCGGACTGGACGAAATCGAGAACCGAGGCCGATTCCTTAGTCACTCCATCCGACGGCATGGGTATGGTGTACGTCAGCACGGCCTCGTCTCCCGTCACCTCGATACCCTTCACGAAGTTGCGGATGAGGGCCTTGCGCTCAGGGAACGTTCCCTCCTGCAAGAACTCCCGGAAGTCCGCCACGTACCCCTTGATCTCCTCCGTGCCGGGTAGATCGACCCTTCGCTGCTCCAATAGGCTGGCAGCCTCCTCCCGTGCTGCAGTGAGCTGGTCCTGGCGATGCCGAAGGGACAGGATGCGGGGCGACAGGGCATCCATGGTCAACTGCTTCGTCTCCAATGCTTCGTAGAGGTTCTCTAGCCTGCTCTCCACGTCCGCAAGCTCTGCCCATATGACCTTCAGCCTCCCGTTCATCTCACCGGCCATAGCGTCTATCTCCTCGGCGACTAAGGTGACCAGCTCCGTGATGGTCCCGTCGGTGAGGATCCGTTCTTTGATTTTGTCTATGATGAACCCCTCCACCCTTGGGGCGTTCAGGTAGGGGGCCTCGCAGGTTCCCGCGCCCTCTCGGTACAGCGTGCCGCAGATGTAGTAGCCGTACTGTCCGCTCTTGGCTCCCTGGCCTATGTATGGCCTGCCGCATACGCCACACCTCAATAGTCCACTGAGAAGGAACTTGCTGCCAACCCGTGCGGGCCTCTGTGCCACCGGCGCCCGCTCATGGAGGGCCTGCTGCACACTCTCGAACAGTCTTCTGGACACCAGGGGTTTCCAGGCCTTGGCAACCCGCACTGGCTCCGGGGCCTGCTCTCCCTTCGCCGTCCTGCCCCAGACGGCAGTTCCGGTGTAGGCTTCGTTGGTGAGCAGGTAGTGGAGTCCACCTTTGTACCAGCGTTTGCCACGGTTGGTGATGCCCCTATCGTTCAGCTCTTTGCATATCTCCTTGAGGCCGTTGCCTCTGAGGGAGCTCTCGAATATCTCCTTCACTATCGGAGCAGTGGCAGGGTCAACCTTCAAAGTGGGACGCTCCTTCGCCCCGTCGCTGATTTTGACCCTCTTGTAGCCGAAGGGAGCCTTGGAGCCGAGGAAGAAGCCTCTCGATGCCGCCTCCCGCATCCCCCGAACGACTTCCTGCGCGAGATTCTCTGAGTAAAACTCGTCCACCGACTCGATGATGGCCTCCATGAGCTTCCCTGTGGGTGAGTCGTCGGCGTGCTCAGTGATGGAGACAACCCTCACACCCTTGCGCCGTAGCATGGACTTGAATGCCACGGCGTGTTCACGCTTTCTGGTAAAGCGGCTGAATTTCCAGACGAGGATGACCTCAAAGGGAGCCTTGGGCTGGCTGCCCTCCTCGATCATATCCCTGAACTGGGGCCTATCCGCCACGCGGCCGCTCTCGGCCTCGTCCACGTATTCGCGGGCCACGGAGTATCCGTTGGCTTTGGCGTAGTCCTTGAGCGCCCTGAGCTGGGCCGACACGGACAGGTCAACGTCCTGGCGGTTGCTGGACACCCTGGCGTAGAGCGCCGCCGGGGTGCATGGTTGATATTGTCGTTTCATGCTGTCGTCCTCCTTCTTGGTTCCGCCTGTTCCAGGGCGTTTCACGCCGAACATTAGCTACCGTCTACCATCGTTGGTGTCGTGGATCTGTCGTCCTCCCGCGGCGACATTCCTGCAGAACCCCATCAACGTATCGGTCACCATTGGCCTATCCTCCACTATCACCCCCTACTGACTCAGAGCAACTGTATCAGTTGGTAGGCTCATACCAACCCGATCCGAAGACAAGCCCGTCACGCTCCACTACCCAAGAGTGCTTTGTCCCTTCTTCACCCGTGACCGGATTCAAGTAGACATAGCTCACCCACATGCCTTCTTCCGTGGCGTCCGCCATGACGGCACCGAAGGCGTAGCCAGTAGAATCCACCCCGAGAGGGCCACGAATGCTCTGACCTATGTTGTCCGGAACGGTGGCGCGGGCGATGGTGACATCGCTCTCGTCGGTGATGAAGATGTACCACTCGCCGTCCACACTCTCCTTGGTGTTGTAGTAAGCAATGGTAGCGTCTCTACCCTCTTCGTCGTAGCGGTCAATGGCCTGCTGCACAAAAGCCTTTGTAAACGCTGGGGGATCGGACTTTGAAGGAGCTATTGAGTCGCTTCCCCCACAGGCGGCAGCCATGAAAACGGCAACGACTACCGAACCAATAAGCGATGCCGTTAGATTGTTGGTCTTCATCATAGAATTCCTCCTACATGTTCAAATAGCCGATCCAACCTGCTACCCGTCCACCAGCTCTATGCGGTCACCGTAACGTCGAAAGTCTGAGACGTTGAACGTCAATAGCCTGCGCTCCCCATGCGCCAGCATGGTTGCGACGATGTTGGCGTCGTGAATCTGCCGTCCCCCCGCGGGAATCTCTCGACACAGCCCCACGAGCGATTCGGTCACCACGGGACCGTCCTCGAGTATCTCGAAGCTGCCTATCAGCCTGCTCACGTCATCCAGGGCATCCTCACGGGTGATGGCCACTGGCCAGGTCTGCGGTCGAGTGACGACGGCCAGGTACTCTCGTATCACCTGACGGCTGATCCTCAGCGGTTCGGGGTCTCGAAAAGCGCGTTCCAGGCTCGCCCGAGCCGCGTCGTGGTCAGGCGCGCTGGGGATACGGGACTTCACCAGCACGTTGGTGTCTATGAACATGGCGGGACTAAACCCTCTCCTCGTAGAGGTCCTCACGTCTGAGGCTCAGACCTTCCGGCCACACCGCGGTGGGGTGGACGGGCCACGCCTCGTCGAGAGAGAGCCTGGGTATGGGCTTCGGGTGCGTTCGCCGGAACAGCAGCATCTCGCCATCCATATCGACCTCCGCCGTCTCCCAGCCGGCGACGCTCCAGGCAAGGGCGTGGCTGTGGCCATTGCCGCCTCTCTGATTTCCCCACCAGGGCCGGTGCAGCCGTGCGGACGGAGGCAGCTCGAATCCGATGACTGCCTCGACCTCGTTGAAGGAGGTCCTCCACTCCTGCACCTGAAGACTGCTCAGGTACGTGTACAGTCTCTGGTACTTGCCCCGGAGCACCATCTGTTGGTACTTGTCCTTCTGGTCTACGGCCATGTCGTGCCTCCTTCGTCTCAGCTTGCCCTAGCCGGAGGGTAGATGTCCAGATACATTGTAGTGAGTTAGTGACTCCAGCGCAAGCGCCTGGACAACGGCAACGGACCGGGTAGGACTCGCGCGCACAGGCCCCCCTCAGAAGGCGCGAAATTCCAGGGGTCGCTGGCGGTGTCATACCCGTGTACAGGAGATCGCACGGGACACCAAGTCGCAGTTCGGGCGATTCCGTAGCTGAAATCGGGGTGAATGGGGCATCCTGCTAAATCGGAGCGAGCAATTTGATTCCGGTACTCGTGCCACCCCTACTGGATAGTCGCAGCTACGAAAGTGGACAAAATGGCAGTGGCGTTCGCGGGTGTGATTGGAACATGGGCTTTGGATTGCGCGATGGGGCATCGGCAGCTACGGTCCAGTGGCGTCGTTCTCTCCCATCCGGGGTCGTCCAGGTTGGCCATGAGTCGCTGCACGGCCAGGGTCATCCTGCCCGTCAGTCGCTCCCGGCGCAGGGCCAGCGCCACTGTCTTCCGGTTCACTCCCAGAAGGGCCGCCGTCCGGCGCTGTCCCTCCCGCTCAACGAGCCACTCCACAACCCACTTGAGGTCGGGCTGACTGTCGTCGGCCCGCGATGCTGGCCCGCCGTTGCTCTTTGGCTTCCCAGGAGTCATTTCCGTTTTCTACAGGGGGTGACCGCTTCTGCAATTTTATCCATTTTTCGGTGGAACCAGCCCTTTACAGGTACTGCTAACAGATTTCGGTCAATACACTCCGAATGTGGCAAAAAGCGTTAGCTGACTGGCCCAGGATGTCCGCTCCTACCCATGCCCCAAAATCATGTCATGCACCCCGACATCGTTTCGCGCCAAAATCGATGGGTCAAACTGGGCCGCATTCGTCGCCAACACGCCAAATCCTGTCCGCATCAACCCTCCGGCTCCCCCGGACAGGCCCATCCGTAGCTGTTTGCTCGCTACATGCTGACACGTCAACGGTTGCAAGAGTGCAAACAAGTCGTCGTAGGAGAGGCATCGTAGTTTAGCACAGCTTCCCAATCATTTGCATTTTCCAGCGCTGACCGGTCAACGGGTCTTTCGGCCCGTTACATAGCTAAAACAGAGGCAGATAGGGCGGTTTGCGGCACCGGCGGACCTCGAAAAGCACCCCGTCGAAGCAACTTTGCAGCCCCCAGCCAGCAGAACGGGCAGATAGGGACGCAGCGACCTTATCTATTCCCCCCCTACAGGACTCTGACGCATCCGGTGGTAGAGTGAGTCCCACTGGTAGGCGCGCAGCTCGGACAGCGCCAATCGTGGGGATTCCGGTTCCCAGAGTGGATGCCATGACCGCCCCAGTATCCCTGTAACGGACAGAACGGGCATGCACGACACGAGGATCGGCAGCGACATCCGGGTCATGCGGGCTGCCGTGCGCACGTAGGTGGCCTCGACCTCCTCTGTGTCAACTACGAAGAGCGTGACGGGGAATGGCGGCTGGTCTTCGCCGGGCTCGGTGGACCAGTAGTAGCTCATGTAGGGACTCAGGCGGGCCAGGACTCCTTCGGGGTGACGGGCGCGCAGCTCGTACTCGAGGTAGAACGGTATCTCAAGGCCTTCCGTGACCATCTTCCCCACGGCGTCTGGGGCGATGGCCGACTGACCCCAGTTGTAGGCCCGGCCGGATCTCGCGGTGGGCACCGACCACAGCAGCTCGCTGTCAGGGTCGGCCCTGGCCTCGGCTTCCAGCTTCGAGAGGAACCATGTGATGCCGTCTGCGTGCCTCGTCTGCCGCGCCCACGTGTCGATGCGGTGGCCCACATGCGTGTCCGGCCCTGATGGTCTGTCGTGAGGGCTGTGTTCCAGATGCCCCGTGTCGTCGGGAGCTGAGCACGGTCCCGGTGGGTGATGTAGCGAATGCCTTCAGCGGACAGGGTGTAGGGAGTGTCTCTGCGTTTTCCTCGTCGCTCGACCAGTCCCCACGTGTCGACGAGGCTGTGCATCATCTGGCTGATCCGGCCCTCGGAGACGCCGAGCCAAAGGGCAAGGTGCTCACGGGGGATCATCGGGTGGTCGGTGATGAGGTCGAGCGTCCTCTTCTCCGAAGAGCTGACGCCGAAGGCCGGCGCAGCTTGCGCCATCCGCTCGGGACGGGGCAGCGACGCCCGCTTCCGCTCCGGCGACTCCGTATGAAGCGCTCCGCTGGCGTCGCGCTGTGAGCTCACAAAATCGAGAGTGTAGTACGAGCCACTGAACAGACCCGAGGTCTTCTGCCAGACGTGGTAGTTCCGTCTTTCGAGTGTGTCCTGAGACTCCACACCGACGTAGGAGTCTTCAATGTTCAGTTCCATGCAGAACCTCGTCGTCAGCCTCTGCTCCCAGACGCTGGGCGTCAGGATCAGGACGGTGCCGGGGCGGCGCGTGTAGTGGTATTCCGCTATGGCCCTCAGCCGGTCGTAGAGGGAACGGTGCCGCAAGGCCAGCCCCTGGCGGACCACACCGAAGCTGTGCGAGTTGTGAAGAGTGATGGTAGCGTCGAAGCGACCTTTGCGGTGGAACTCCACGTAAGAACGGAGCCCGTCGACCCCGGAGGACAGTGACGCTGCGAGGCGATAGACGGAGGCCACCGCGTCCATCCGGTGGATGAATAGCCTTAGCCACCCTCTGGACACTGGGTAGGCCCGTACGAAGTCCGAAGGTGTGTCGAAGTCGAGCAACTGGGCAGTTTCGCGGATGCCATTGGCCGTCAGGTAGTATCGCTTACTCGAAGGCAGGTGGGCCGTGCCGTGGTTCACGCGCCAGACGATGCCGTCGGCCAGCAGACCGGTCAGCCCACGGTGGACGGTCGCGTGGGGATCACCCAGGATGCCCGCCAGCTCTGCCAAGTCGACGAACGGCATCTGGCTGAGGGCTTCAAGTAACCGCCGCCCGCCTGCCGATGTTGTCTTTGTTTGGCTTCGCGTCCTCTGCTTCGGTGTGTTCATTCCGTTCCCCGGGGGCAATGGCCCAGTAGTCCATTGTGAGTGCCGAGAGGGTTGAAGGTAATGCCCTGCAAGCCATTGTTTTGACGCCGGTTCTGTGGTAGGAGGCGGATGGATTCGACCGCCCCTTGGCACACTATCTCCCCTGTGCTCGTCATGGATACTCGCTCAAGAGTGTGGCAGTAGCCAAGAGGAGGCTGTTGTGTCGCGGAAAACCATCTGGAATCGCATCAACCGCTTCTGGGTTTGGCTGGCGCTCTCAGCGGCTGTCGTCATTGCACCTAGAGCGGGTTCGCCTCAGGGAGCGTATTCCCACCGATACGGCAATCTCCGAAGAACAGCCATCAATTCCCATGTATAGCCTCGTAACGCTCCCACTCGGAGGCCTGCCCTTCCAAACTCCCCATTATCTCCGCACCTCGGCGCAATACTGCTGAAAGTTGCGACTCGGGCTCGTTCGGATTCCGTAGGGCTTCAAAGCTCCGGCGCCATTCCGCCCACAAGTCGCTAGCATTCCCTCCAAGAGATTGCGGTGATGCTAGGGTTGCATGTACGATTGCATCGATGCTGTAGCCTGCATCCAAGGCGAGCTTGGCCTTCGTCGACCAGAATTGACTGGGCTTCTAAGTTGCCTTCGCGACTCGGCGGGAAGCATCAGGACCCAGGTAAGACTAGGAGGGCCAACGGTTGAACCAGTCTGACCGGCGAATCAAGATTGAGTCCTACGGCAGGGGGTACGCTGATCTGATCGCGGCGCTCGATGAGTTCCCCAGAGCAATGTGGGAGTATCGTGACGAGCATGGTTGCTGGAGCGTCCATCAACATGTGGTCCACATCAAGGACAGCGAGGTCAACAGTTATATAAGGTGCCGAAGGCTGATAGCCGAACCCGGCCTACCGTTGATGGCCTATGACGAGAACACCCCTTCTTCATCCGGCTCCGAGAAGCTGGTTGAGAATCCACGAAATGTCCTTGGCAACTCAAGCTGCAGCCGCTCTTCGATCTCATCCCTTCGGTGTGTCCAATCGTTGTCGGAGAGGAAAACTTGGAGCCTCGGACCCCATTCATGGTCCATGGACTCTTCAGTGTCGTAACCGAGCACCTCTGACCCATGTCCAATCAGGCACGCGGTGTGCCTGATGTCCCCGAAGTGGGTACTCAGAATGGGGCCGACCACCTCCTCGTAGAAGTGGCGACTCAACTCGCGGCCCTTTATGAAGTCAAGCATGAACCAGTCCCAAGAGTATTAGACATGGTTTAGTCTATGGCCCAAGTCTATGGTTTAGTCTATGGCCCAAGTCTGAGGAGTGGAGGCTTGGGCGATGGACGAGGACCTGCGAGACGAGCAATGGGAAGTCATAGCTCCCTCTTCTGCCACCACCCAAGCGTCTCGGGAGACCAAGGGCAGACGACAGGACCACCCTCAATGGGATTCTCTGGGTGCTCCGCTCGGGAGCTCGCTGGAAAGACCTTCCCGAACGGTACGGCAGCTCTTCCACCTGCCACCGCCGCTTGCAGGTGCGTGGCAACGTCAACTTGACACCGGTGTAGCCAGGTCCAAGGCTGACCTTGCCTCCCAGCTTGGTGTCTCGAGAGCTCACGGCACCCAGGTTCTGCGGTTACTGGAGTTAGACCCACGGGCCCGGGAAGCGATTCTACCTCTTGGCGACCCGACTGAGCGGAGGATCGTAGGAGTGCACACTTTGCGGTCTTTAACGAAGCTTCCAGCGGAGGAACAGGCACGCCGGATCGAAGAGCTCGTGGCTGGAGAGCTAAGGCGTAAGTGAGTGGTCGAGTCTTCCTAGGTCAAGCTCAGGGGAGAATACGCAGGACCTTGTTGGTAGCCTTGCCATTGTAGATCAAGATAGTACATTCGTCATCACAGGATTAGTACATTCATACCTAGTCCGTATCCCCCAGACCTCGTAGCCTGACGGTCAACTCAACTGGGAGGAAACCGATGTTGTCTGAGACCAAGAATCGCAAATCCAAGGTCCTCGGTGCTGGATGGCTTGGCCTGGGAGGCCTCTTCCTCGCCTTGGCATTCATGGCCTTCGGGAATGTCGGTTGGGTATCGTGACAGAACACCGCTACGATCCTGATCGCGATGGCCCCTATTCCCAGGCGGCGACATGAAATGAACGAAAACAAACGCTCTTTAGAAACAAGGAGAATCTCGTGGCTGAAGAAACTCACCAGAAGATGAGTGAAGATAATTCAACGAAGTTGAGAATAGTTGTTTCCGCCTTGACATTGATTTACTTACTGACTTTCGCGGCTGGGTTTCTGCAGGACACACCATATAACTTTTTCAATTACATCTTCTTCTCTCTTCTATTCGCAGCTGGGATCGGTTTGGTGAGAGAGACCGTCAAATCAATACAGAGAGGAACGACAAGAGGATTCTTGTTTCTGACAGGAATCTCCACAACACTGTTGCTCATATTTGGCATCGGTTATGAATGGTCTAGGCTTACGGGTCATCATGATCGGGAAGCTTCTATAGAAGCGCTCCTCTATTGGCTAACTTTGCTGTTTTGGATTGGAGCAATTGGAAGCCTGGCCTTGATTAGGAAGCGACCGTGACTATTCGCCAGATCGAGGATGCTATGGAATCCCATCAATGGTTAGCTGCTGGCATCTCTCACTGGTTCCGTGCCGTGCCGCGCCAGGTCGCTCGGGCGGGCTGGTGGGTGCTCGCCAGCACCGCCGGGTGGCTCGTCGGCGGCCTAGTGAGCGGGATCTCCGGCGGGATCGTGGGCCTGGCGATGATAGGGGCCGTGTACGGGTCTATCACCGGGACGGTGCTGATATGGCTGCTGGGCCAGCCGATGTCCACAGCATCATCTGCGGAGTAGCGCCTTCGTTGTCGACAGCGAGCGGCTCGCTAGAGGCCCCTTAAAGTTTGTATGAACAAGAAAGCAAAAGAGCTTAGTGCTGACAGATTAGCTCTTAGACTTCTCCGTCTTTGGATGGGGACCCTCTATATAGGCATATTTGCGGTTTACGCGCTTTTCCTGGGACTCCTCTTAGTCTATTACGGCTGGCGACCGGCCTTACTTTCTCTTTTCCTGATTGGACTCATTCAACTATTTCGATACGTAGCAGAAGATGTGGATCGGATAGGTTGGCGGCTGAGCCAGGAGAACATTGAAGGAGAGAAAGAAGGGATTATTCGACATCGGAACAAGCTACGGTATTTGTTGCTAACTTTAATGCTGCTGCTGAATCTGGGACTTGTGTACCAATGAAACTAGCAGAGCTTGAGCAAATGGCTGAAAGAGGAGAGATATCGCAAGAATCGTACCTGAAGGCAAGGGATCGAGAATTGATAAAGAGGGTTATGGATGAATAGGTAGATCACTTGGCACGCAGCCATGCGCTCGCTACCCGCGGTCGCGGTGGGGTCAGCCGCGTGCCCGTTCCGTCGCAGCTGGTCACCCTACGGCTGCTCACCGACAGCCCAGAGCGGGACCTCCTGCACTCCTCTAGGCGAGAGCGTGTAGATACCGTTTGAGGGCCTATCGAACCAGCCGTAGACGTCTCGGTACAGGATGTCCCTGGCCTTCGGGTCTCCAATCTCGGCAGCGACCTGAGAGGCCTTAGTCGGACCGTTGGTCCGGAGGAACAACGCGATCTCTAGCGCCCGCTGACGATACGCCGTCATGATGCCGTTCCGGACGGATGCCCCGCCGAGGTTTGGGTCGCCAACCCGCCTCACGAATTCGCCGAGTAATAATTCTCGCCGTCTCTTGGACCGCCGGGGCCGGTACTCTCCGGGATCGAGGACGGCATCGACGCCGTGTCGCTCTACGTCTGGATCGATCACCAGCAGGCCCAGACCGAGCATCCTGAGCAGCTTCACAGTCTGCCGCCTTCGCCTCCTCAGGTTGTGGTTCTCAACCGGTACCCCGACATACACCTTCGACGTGACGGCAAGCCTGTCGACCGCCTGCAGTACGAGCTCTAGATTCAACGACAGTTTCAACTCGACGACAACCAGCTCTTCATCACCGCGCACGGCGGCGACGTCGCAGTCCCCCACCTCGCCCTTGACCTCGTAGCCCTGGGACTCCAGGAACCGCTTCACAGGAAGATACAGGTCTGATTCGCTCAATGGCCTCTCTTCACCGGCTTGTTGCGTCCCGGGCTCGGATAATCGCGTGCAAGCCAGCTTGCGTTTCCGTGAGGCAGGCGGTTGGCGGGTGTTTTCGTTGGGCTAAGTATGCCAAACTAGCTGATGTCGAGGCTAGCCCGGACGTTGAGATGTGAAAGGAGATCCCTCACTGTCGCTGTGACGGCGCTCCGGCTTCTGAATCACTGCTTCTTACGAGCCGACAGACCGGCGCCGATTGCAAGCCCCGCCCCTGCCCCAACGGGCAACAAAAATGCCAACCCGAAGTTGCCCATCGCAGCGCCAATAAGTGTTCCAATGGCCCCGATGCCTGCGCCCAGGACCAGACCTATGCCAATGAGGTTCGTATTGTTCTCCGGCTCAGTCATATCGCCCCTCTGTCCGGTGATATGCGTACGGAGCCTATTATCCGTCACCTCGGCCCCAAAGTCAATTCAGAGCGACTCTCGCTGAAGCACAGACGCCCTCAAAGATGCCGTTAATCGGTAGCGGGCTATCGGTGACAGCCTTCGCCGAGCACTCCACGCATTCAGCCCCCACAACGTTCTCCGACCAATGCATCGGCTTCGCGTTGCACCTAGTGGTTCAACGTTTTTGTATTGATGGGTAGAGTGACTTTAGCTTGATGCGCGCATCCTCGGTAGTGAAGCGCCAATCCACTCGTATCACATCCCGGTTGCGTTGATTCTGCCAAGCATTGACCTCACCGCGCAGGATGTCTTGATTGGCAATCCGTCGGTCCAGGCACTGTCGAGCCAGCACACCGATCTCTATCTCCGCCATATTCAACCAACTCCCGTGTTTGGGAGTGTAGTGTATCTCCAGTCGCTCAGCTATACGCCTCGCCTCAGCAGGCTCGAATGCCTCGTATAGCGAGGACAGCTTGTGAGTGTTGAGATTGTCCATTACCAGCACGATCCGGTCTCTGTCAGGGTAGTCCTCGTCGACCAGTTTCTTTATCACATGCGCCCAGTCCACCTTCGTGCGACGCTCTCTGACCTCGACTCGGCGCCATCCGTCCAACGGTGCAAACAGCATGAACAGGCTGCTCACTCCATTGCGCTCGTATTCGTAGTCGTATGCCGCCGATAAGCCGGGCGCTGCGGGACGCGGCACTCGCGTCTCCTTGACTTGCTGTTTGCTCGTCTCATCCATGCACACCAGAACCTCATTCCCATCGTACGGCCGTTGGTAGACCTCCAGTACGTCTTCCATCGCGCACACAAACTCCGCGCTCTGACCGGGCGGGATGCACCAACTCTGCTTCAGCCACGGCTTCAGTTCGTTTTTTTTAAGCGCCTGGCGAACCGTCTCGGTGCTAATGGTCCCGACTATCTCACACTCGACCAACTGGTCAGCCAACAGCTTCAGGGTCCAACTGGCACGCCCCTCCGGCGGTTCCCCGCAGGCCATCGCTATCAACCGTGCTTCACCTTCGCCGTCCAGTCTCTTTTGACGCCGACGCAGTTGCTTTTTGCGATTCAGCGCAGACTCGACCCCCTCCTCCACACAGCGCTTGCGTATTCGCTCGACCGTTGACTGTCCCACACCGAGCGCGCTGGTGATGTCCGCGTCCTTCATTCCCCCGTCCGAGCGTGACTCATCGCTCATCAGCAGAATGCGCGCATGGGTCTGTTTGTACGCCGCAGCCCGACCGCGTGAGACCAAGGCGTTGAGTTCCTGTTGTTCGTCGGTAGTCAGTCTGATACGGTACTTCTTGGTAGACATCATGGTTCCTCCTCGGTTCAACGTTACGATTGAACCCCCAAGAGGAACAATGACTATCATGGTATTCATTTCAATGATGTTGGACCACTAGTCTTTCAACGCGCCTGTATTCATGCCCCGCAGGTACGCGCTGATTGCCCAGGCGACCGCCAGTATCCCCAGCGTAGCGCCGCCCCACAGCGGCTGCTCTATCGTCAGTGCGCCGAAGAATAGGCCGCCTATCACTGCCTCTACAATCATGGGGAGCGATAGGCGCACGAACGATTCCCTCGGCTTCAGGTACTTCGGCTTGCGCCTGAATTCAACATATGAGGGGCGCTCACTGCCGTACCTGCGGTAAGTGCTGATATTCAGCGTGGGTGCGGGCGCTCTTCTCCTTGTTGCAGGCCCGGCACAACGCTTGTAGATTCCCTATGGTGTCGTCACCTTGCCGTGCCAGCGGTGTCTTGTGGTCGATCTCGTAGTTGCCCCTCCGTACGGATATCGGAGTTGAGCAGTAGGCACATCTTCCCTTCTGTTGGGACAGGAGCTTATCCCGGACATCCGGCTTACTAGTTAGGTTACTGCGCTTCGTTGGTTGGATTCGCCGAGTCTTTGCACCAAGGGATATGACGAGGATGAGGGTGACATCCAGTATCTGGAGCAAGCTCCTCTTGGCCAATTGGCCGAAACCGTTCATCTTTCACCCCATCGTCTTTCTTCCCATCTGCACTATACTGGCTGCCTTGGGAACAGCATGGGCAGGCGCCGCGCTTACAGGTCCAAATGGAACCTCAGTGTAAAGGTTCTTGATTTTGTCCAGTTTGGTGGGCCTAACTTGACGATAGACAGTACCAAGTTCGAGTTTGTCGTTACGATCAGAAACCCTATCCCATCCGTCCAAGGGCGTGACTATTGACCTGCTCCCCGAAAACCGGTCCACGGATAATTGGAGTCCTCCGGTCAAACAGAGGAGGACAGCATGCGTCGAAGCAGGTTTACGGACGAGCAGATCATCGGAGTACTGCGCGAGGCGGACGCGGGAGTGCCGACGGCCGAGGTATGCCGCCGCCATGGTGTCTCACCGGGGACCTTCTACAACTGGAAGGCGCGGTTCGGCGGGATGGGTGTGAGCGAGGCACGGCGGCTGCGCCAGCTGGATGAGGAGAACCGGAAGCTGAAGCAGCTGCTGGCGGAGGCGGCGCTCGACAATCACGTCTTGCGGGAGCTGCTCCGAAAAAACGCCTGACGCCTGCAGCGCGACGGGAGACCATTCACCGTGTCCAGGAGCGGTGGGGCTTCAGCGAGCGTCGCGCCTGCAGGCTGATGGGTATCCACCGATCGGTGGCCCGCTATAGGCGGGTGGGCAGCGAGACACCTGAGCTGCGCAAGCGACTGCGCACGCTCGCCGCGGAGCGGCGGCGGTTCGGGTATCGCCGGTTGTGGGTGTTGTTGCGCCGGGAGGGGTTCGGCGTGAACCACAAGCGGGTCTACCGGCTCTATCGGGAGGAGGGGCTGTCCGTCCGGCGTCGGAAGCGCAAGCGGATGGCGGGCATCGCTCGCGTCCCCACGATGGCGCCCGAGCGCCCGAACCAGCGGTGGTCGATGGACTTCGTGTCCGATGCGCTCGCCAATGGCCGGCGGATACGAGTGCTGACGGTGATTGACGACTTCACTCGGGAGAGCCTGGCCATGGAGGTGGACACGTCGTTGCCCGGCCTCCGCGTGACGAGGGTGTTGGACCGGCTGGCCATCGACCGTGGCCTGCCAGGTCTCATCACGGTGGACAACGGTCCCGAATTCGCCGGAAGGGTCTTGGATGCTTGGGCGTATGCCCATGGGGTGCATCTGCACTTCATCGATCCGGGCAAGCCCGTGCAGAATGCGTACATCGAGAGCTTCAACGGGCGGCTTCGCGACGAGTGCCTCAACGAGCACTGGTTCATGAGCCTTCCTGCGGCCCGGACCATCGTGGAGAGTTGGCGGGACGACTACAATGCTGTCCGGCCCCACAGCGCACTGGGCAACCGGACGCCCGAGGAGTTCGCACAACACGTGGCTAGGAATACGCCGGTCGGGCTCTAAGAATCCTTGGACCTAATTCAGGGGGCAGGTCATATCCTCTCGACGACATAGTATCCCAAGGAGAAGGAGATACTAGAGGCGAAGGATTGAGTTAGCGCTGCCAGAAGCACGCTCAGCGGGATCAAAGGGTCAGCCCGTAGCGCCTCGCCGAACATCCCAGCGGCGGCGGGCCACCTGCCAGAGTCGAAGAGTTCTCCTGCCTGGTCCGGAGGAATGACGGCGGTGGCGAAGCTGGAGATGTCATTCAAGACGGATGCGACGGTAGCTTCCTCTCCTATCTCCGGCTACGTCGCACCCCAATTATGAGAACGACTCCAGCGACTACGCCAATCACTACCACGACGATAGCCCACCAGGGGAATCCTTGGTCTCCGCCGTCCGCCTCTGACGGCGCTGGCTCAGCCGTGGGTGTAGGCGTAGGTTCCGGAGTAGGCGTAGGAGTAGGCTCCGCCGTGAGTGTAGGTTCCGGTGTAGGCGTAGGAGTAGGCTCCGCCGTGAGTGTAGGCTCCGGTGTAGACGTAGGCTCCGCCGTGAGTGTAGGCTCCGGTGTAGGCGTAGGAGTAGACTCCGCCGTGAGTGTAGGCTCCGGTGTAGACGTAGGCTCCGCCGTGGGTGTAGGCGTAGGCTCCGGCGTCGGGATAGGTGGGGGCGGCGCTTCTTCAGTCTCGCCTCTGCCTGATTCCGACCAAGCGCTGACTCCCTCGGCGTTGATAGCCCGCACCTGTACCTCGTAGCCGGTCTCAGGCTTAAGATCGCTCAGGGTCAGGGATGTGCCGGTGCCGTCGTACGCGACGTCTTTGAACTCCCCCTCAGCTTCACGGTATTGCAAGTCGTAATCCGTGATCTCCGGCCCTTGGTTATCGGGCGCTGTCCAGCTGACCGTTAGGCCAGTCGGGCCGGTGCTCCTTACTTCAGGAGCTCCCGGCTGAGAGGGCGGCTCAACCACGTTCTCTACGGTGATGGTCACGTTGATGCCATCGGAGCCGCCCCAACCGTCGAGTACCCGCAGACGCACCGAGTACTGGCTTTGAGTCTCGTAGTCCAGCAGGGCAGCCGTAGTGATCTGTCCCGTCTCAGCGTCCACGTTGAAGGACCTCTGTCCGGTACCTAACACCGAGTATTGCAACGTGTCGTGGTCCCTGTCGGTGGCACTCACCGGTTCCCCTACCGCTGTCCCTATGGCGGCGTTCTCCGGGACGGTGCGGGTGGTGTTGAGGCCCTCGTTGAACCTAGGCGAGCGGTTGGCAGGTTCGTCGTCCACCGCAATGACGGTGACGGTGACGGTGGCCGTACCGGTGTCCGTACCCCCGTTCCCGTCCGACACCACGTAGGTGAACGAGTCGGACCCGTGGAAGCTGGAGTTGGGCGTGTAGGTGACGGTGGTCGCGTTGCCTGTGATCGCGGCGGCGCCGTTGCTCGGTGTGCCCACTGCGATTATGCTGAGGCTGTCACCGTCCACGTCCGAGTCGTTGTCCAACACCCTAATGACAATAGCCGTGTCCTCAGCAGTCGTGGAGGCGTCATCCACCGCCACTGGCGGGCCGTTGGCTTGAGGGATGGCTTCCCCTTCTGCCTGGGGCCCTGGGCTGCGGAGGTTCACCGCGCGGACCTGGAAGTCATATACTCGGCCATTAAATAGGTTTCCCACCGTGTGCTCGGTGGGAAGTTGGCCTTCGATTTCTGGGACGGACTCCCAGTCATGGATGTCCAGCACGTGGGCCGAGCCGGCCCCCACCAAGGCGGTGTGAGCGGCAGTGTCCACCGCTACGGAATACCCGAACCAATCGCCCGCCTCGCCGTCTTCGTCGGTCAGCTTTTTCGTCTGGATCCATTCACCGTTGGAATCTCTGGTGAAGACGTAAGCCGAACCTGAAGCAGAGCCGTTGTCGTCGTCCCCGTATGCACCAACCACCACGGTATCAACGTCCACCGCCACCGAATACCCGAAGTAGTCGAGAGCATCGCCATCGTCTGCAGTCAGCTTTTCCCCACCGTCCCACACGCCTCCCGAATCTCTGGTGAAGACATAGGCCGCACCGGCATCCAGAAGGTACAAGGGTGAATCGGGGTCTGAATGGGGGTCAATAGGGTCGTGCTGATACGCTCCCACCACGACGGTGGCAACTTCCACCTCGGCACCACTAACCTCCACGGTATCAACGTCCACCGCTACGGAATACCCGAAGTTATCCTGCGCCTCGCCGTCGTCGGCGGTCAGCTTGTTGGTTCGATTCCCGTTGGCCCAGGCACCGGAGGGCTTCACGAACACGTAAGCCGAACCAGAGTCAATGCCTTTGTCATCGTCCCCGGACGCCCCGATCACAGCGGTGTTGCCGTCCAATGCTACGGAAACCCCGAACCAGTCGTCATCGGCGCCGTCGGAGGCGGTCAACTTGGCCGTCTCAGTGTCTTCCATGGGGTCCCAGTCGGCCCAGCCTTCACTGCTGTTAGGTTTGGTGAATATGTAGGCCGAACCAGAATCTTCTGAGTCGTTTTCCTCGTCGTCGTCCTGATACGCTCCTACTAGGACGGTGTCACCGTCCACCGCCACGGAATACCCGAAGTAGTCGAGGGCCGCGCCGTCGGAAGCCGTGAGCTTGGCGGTCTCAGTACTGGTGGCCCAGCCCCCTGTGGGCTTCACGAATACGTAGACCGAGCCGGAATCAGCGCCGTCGCCGTCGTTCCCAGGCGCCCCAACCACGACAGTATCACCGTCCACCGCCACGGAGATCCCGAAGTTGTCGTAGGCCGCGCCACCGGAGGCGGTCAGCTTTACCCCATCGTCCCATACACCGTCATTCCTGGTGAAGACGTAGGCCGCGCCGGAATCAGCACCGTTGCCATTGTCCTGATAGGCCCCGATCACCGCTGTGTCACCGTCCACCGCTACGGAATACCCGAACTTGTCGCCCCCCACGCCGTCCAGCTTACTGGTCTGGAGCAGGTGCAATACCTCGTATCTGAGTATGGTCTCTTTTGTCTCAACGTGGGTGTAAGCCCATTTCAGCTTCACCTCACCATTGCCCTCCTCCGGGGGCTCCAAGGTCGGGCGAAGTAGTTGAGGCGGCAGAGGCTTGGCGTCGATCGCCGGGGCAGGGCCGACGCCGGTTGCGTTCTCCGCCCAGATTTGAAACGTGTACGTGGTGCCGTTGGTAAGGCCGGTAATGGTGTATGTGGTGGCGCCGGCACTGATGTTGGTTGAGTTGGTGACTCCGTCGATGCTGTAATGGTATTTATCGATCGAAGCGTCGTCGGGGTCGTCCCAACTCAGACGCACCTCTTCGTGGCCCGGCTCCGCCTCAAGATTCAACGGCGAGTCTGGTAGCGTACCCGCCGGTGTGGCAGTAACGTCCGAGGCATCGCCGTATGGCTGAAGGGCTTGGTTGTCCACCGCGCGGATATGGAACGTGTACTCGGTGTCGTTGGTCAGGCGGGTGCCGTCGGTCAGACCGGTAACGGTGTAACCGATGATGTTCGCGACGCTGTAGTCGATGTCGTCGGGGTCGATGTCGATGAAGCCAGTGCCGCCGTCGGTGCTGTACTGGTATTTATCGATCGAAGAGTCGTTGGGGTCGGCCCACTCCAGCTTCACCTGGGTGTCGCCCGCGGTTGCGGAGAGGTCCGGCGCGCCCGGTGTCGCACTTGCGGGCGTGGCATCTTTTGTGGCCGAAGGACCCTCTCCGATTACGTTCACCGCCCGCACCGCAAACGTGTACGTGGTGAGGTTGGTCAGGCCGAGCACCGTGTAATTGTTGGTGCTCGGCCCGCTGTCGGGAATACTCATGAAGGTCGTGTCGCCGTCGGTGTTGTACTCGTACCTCGTGATGGGAGCTCTTGTGGCGTCGGCGTTGGCCGCAGTCCAGCTCAACGTCACCTGGCCGTCGCCCGCATCCGCGTTCAGCCCGCTCGGCGCGACCGGCTTCCCCAACGGCGTGGCGCTGGCTCCGTCCGAGGCGGGGCCTGCTCCGCTTCGGTTCAGCGCCCGGATTTGTAACGTGTACTCTGTTCCGTTGGTCAGGCTGGTCACTGTGTGATTTGTGGTCTGATAGTCGCTGAGGTCAATGTCCATCCAATCCGGGATTCCGAGCACGTGGACCGAACCAGCATCCATGCCAGTTGCGATGTCGTCACTGTACGCCCCAACCAGTGCGAGATCACCGCGTTGATCATCCAGGTCCACTGCCACTGACCATCCGAACCTGTCGTTGGCCGCGCCGTTAGGGGCGGTGAGCTTGAGGGTCTCAAAGGTGCTGGCCCAGCCGAGGGCAGGCTTGGTGAAAACATACGCCGAACCGGAATTGCGTCCGTTGTCGTCGTCTTGCCACGACCCAACTACGACCGTATCATCCTCCACCGCCACTGACACTCCGAAGTTGTCTCCAGCTGCGGCGTCGGAGGCGGTAAGTTTGGCCTTCTCGCCCCACACACCCGATTCCCTGGTGAAGACGTAACCGGCGCCGGTTCCGGCGCCGGTTACGGGGTCGTTGTGCTGCCTTGCTCCGATCACGGCAGTGTCGCCGTCCAGCGCCACGGAAAACCCGAAATAGTCGCTCGGCTGGAGGTCGGAGGCGGTCAGCTTGGTAGTCTCATTTCCGTCGGCCCAGCCGCTGGCGGGCTTCGCGAATACGTAGGCCGAACCGTTTCCTGTGCGACCGAAGGCCGTGTACGACCCGAACGCCCCTGCCAATACAGTGTCGCCGTCCACCGCTACCGAGTACCCTAAATATGCCAGCGGCGAGCCGTCGGAGGCGGTCAGCTTGGCCGCTTGGCTCCACACACGGGTTACCGAGTCCTTGGTGAACACATAGGCCGCACCAGCACTCAGATAGCCCCCAACGTCAGCGAGGCGGGACCCAATCACCAGGGTGCTATCGTCCAAGGCTACCGAACCTCCGAAGAAGGCGTACGCCTCAGGGGTGGTGAGGGTCAGCGTGTCCGTCAACCCAGCCCTGCCATCGTCACTCAGCGAGTTCCAGTCCTTCCAGTCTGTCGAGCCATCGCCGTTGGCGTCGGTGTCGGGCTTGGTGATTACGTAGGCCGCACCGGAATTTACCAGGGTAGTATTGCTCGCGTCTTCGCCGTCGTATGCGTGGGCTCCTACCACTACGGTGTCTCCGTCCACCGCAACCGACCACCCGAACTGGTCGCCCGTCTCTTCGCCGTCGAGCTTGACCTGCTGGGTCCAGCCACCGGTGGAATCCCTGGTGAATATATAGGCCGAACCCTTCCTACTATTTGCCCGGTCCGCCCCGACTACGGCGGTGTCGCCGTCGATTGCTACGGAAATCCCGAAATGGGCGCCGGCCGCGCCGCCGGAGACGGTGAGCCAGTCCTCCGGGACCACCTCAGAAATTTGATAGACATCTATGGTCGAGTCGTTGGGGTCTTGCCAGCTTAGCGTCACTTTCTTGTCGCCAGCCATCGCTCCCAACCCGGTCGGCTTGGCTGGCTTCGGAAGTCTGGGAGTGGCGCTGGCGCTGTTGGAGGCTGGGCCGGCGCCGGTCTCGTTTACTGCGCGGATCTGGAATGAATACCCCGTGTAGTTGGTCAAGCCGGTTACCGTGTGGGTCCTGGTCGTGGCGTTGCTTCCGGTGATTTTGGACCATTCCGGGGGGTCGGACTGCGACAGCTGGTACTCGCCGATCGTGGGGTTGCCCGGATCGTCCCAGGAAAGGATAACCTGGCCGTCTCCCGGCGCCGCGGACAGCTTCGGAGCGGCCGGCACCATCACGGCGGTCGCGGTGGACACCGCGCCTTCACCGGAAGGGTTCACCGCACGCAGCGCTAATGTGTACATGACTCCGTTGTCCAGTCCGGTGACGGTGTATTTGACGATCCCGGGATCGCCGGTGGAGTCGAGGGTGGTGAGGTCGATGTCGTTGAAGGTCGCGACACCGATGTTGCCGTTCCCGCCGCCGATCATGTAGTCGGTGCTGTACTGGTATTTGGTAACTGAAGCGTCGCCGGGATCGGTCCAGGAAAGCGTAACCCGGCCGTCGCCCGGCGTGGCCGACAGACCTGGCGGCGCGGCTGGCGCTGGCATGGGGGTGGCGGTCCCGGTCGATGCCGGGCCGGCGCCGGAAGGGTTCACCGCGCGCACCGCCAACGTGTACGTGGTGGCGTTGGCCAGGGCCGTTTCGGTGCCGTCGCTCAGGACGGTCACGTTGTAGCTAGTGGTGGAAGCGTCGCTGTCGGGAATGTCCGCGAAGTTCGTGCCGCCGTCGGTGCTGTACTGATATTTCGTCATGGTGTCGTTGCTGGGGTCGTCCCAGGAAAGTTCGACCCGCTGGTCGCGCGGCGTGGCCGTGAGCCCCGTCGGGGCGGCCGGCATCATCACCACGGTCTTGGTGGATGTCGCACCATTGCCGGCACTATTGACCGCGCGCACCCTAACCTTGTAGGTCGTGCCGTTGGTCAGGTTTTCAACGGTATATTTGAACTTACCCGTTTCACTGGAGTCGATGTCGGTGAGGGCTATGTTGGTGTAGCTCGTGCCGTCGTCGGTGCTGTACTGATACTTGTTGATGTAGTCGTCTAGCGGGTCGTCCCAGGAAAGCACGACATGGCCGTCACCCACCGTGGTCTCAAAATTAGCCGGGGCCTCCGGGAGAGTGAGTACTTCATTGATACTGATTTTCAGCGCGTTGGCGCTGTACTGCCAAGTTGCGTTCGCTGAAGCGCGATGGTAGCGGAAATCGTCCATTTCCCACCCGGTGGCCGTGCCGGAATCCAGAGCGTCGGATGTCGTAGTTCTTAATTGGGGAGGAGTTCCGCCGCCGCTAAAACTCAGGTGTACGAAGTAGTAGGTGTTTGCAACCAACGGGGCGTTGCCAGGGGGGGTGAACCGCACGAATCCCGGCTCTATGGTGTTTAGATTGGTCAAGGTGTGCACCGTGCTGCCCGGTTGGGCCGATAGGTTCGTGTTCTGCACCGACACCGTAAGGACCCCACTACCTGGAGCACTTTGAAAGTGCACGTCGATACTTCCTAAGACGTAGCCTGTCACATTCGTGCCCGTCAAGAATTGCTGAGCTTGGTCGCTAGACAAGTCGGCATCGACACCAACACTGGTGTCGGTAGGTTGGCCGATGTTGCTCACGTACAGGGGCACGGGCGGGAGGAGCGGCATGGCGGTTACTGTGGCTTCCTGGCCGTTGACCGAAGCGTTTACCGCCCTCACTGCCAAGGTATACTCCCTGCCGTTGGACAGGCCAGTCACGGTGTAAGAGGTGGTGTTGGCGCCGCTGCCGGTGATGTCGGTGAAACTCGTGCCGCCGTCGGTGCTGTACTGGTATTTCGTGATTAAGTTGTTGCCCGGATTGCCCCAGTTAAGCGCAATCTGGCCGGCGCCCACGCCCACAGTGGCCGTGAGGTTCGTCGGAGCGGCTAGTATCGTCGTGACGGTGACGTCGTTCGAGTTTGCGGTATCGCCGGCCTCGTCCACCGCCCGTATCCGGAAGGTGTAAGTTTTGCCGTTGGTCAGGCCGGTCACCGTGTATCCGGTGGTATTGGCCGCGCCGTATCCGCTATTGGGGATCGTGGGCCACTCTCCGAAGCTGCCGCCGGCCTCCTTTTGCCGGTACTCATAGCCCGTGATGGTGGAGTCGTTCGGGTCGTCCCAGGCCAGCGTCACCTCGCCAACGCCCGCCGTGGCGGTCAGATTGGCCGGCGTGGCCGCTGGAGATTGCTGCGGCTTGGCGTGCTTGCTCCCAGAGGCAGGGCCGGGGCCGCCACTGTCCACCGGCCGGACCCAGAAGGTGTACTCCACATCGTTGTCCAGGCCGGTTACCGTGTGGGATGTGGTCCCCGGTCCACTTCCGGTGATGGCGGTCCATGTGGGGATGCTGAACACGTAAGCCGCGCCAGTCTCGCTTTCGTCCCCGGGTGCCCCCACGATGACTCTTCCTCCGCCCGCCGCTACGGAATCCCCGAAGTTATCGTCCGCTGTGCCGTCGGGAGCAGTCAGCTTGACCGTCTCGGTGGCGGTTACCCAGCCTCCGCTGGGCTTGGTGAACAGGTAAACCGAACCGGAGTCAGTGCCGTTGTCGTCATTCCCGTAGGCCCCAACTACCACCTTGTCGCCGTCAACCGCTACCGACCACCCGAAGTGATCGTCTGCAGCAGCGTCGGAGGCGGTCAACTTGGCGGTCAACGCAGCTTTCGAACTGGTTGACAGGGTTACCCAGGTGCCCCAACCGCCGCTGGGCTTGGTGAACACGTACACCGAGCCGGAATCGGTGCCGCCGTCGTCGTCCTGCCAGGCCCCTACCACAACAAAGTCGCCGTCTACCGCTACCCACCGACCGAAGCTATCGGCATTCGCGCGGTCGGAGGCGGTGAGCCTGACGGCGCTCCATATGCCCAGGGCATCCTTGGTAAACACGTAAGCCGCGCCCGAGGAAGAATCTTCCCCCGGTGACCCTATAACAACGGTGTTGCCGTCCACCGCCACTGAACTGCCGAAAATGGTGCCGGCCCCGGCGTTGGTGCCGGCGCTCCATATGGCCGTGGCCGCCGGGCCCCACACGTTGTTATTCTTGGTGTATAGGTAAGCCTTACCGGCCAAAGCGTCATTGCCGACCTGGGCTCCCGGAGCCCCTATGACGGCGATGCCGGTGTCCAACGCCACGGAACGTCCGAAAAGGTCATTTCCAACTTGGCCGATCTTCGTGAACTCGGTGGCCCATGAGCCGGTCAGGCTACTCAGGGAGGCTATGGTAACCTCACCGGGATCAGTGTTGTTGTTTTGGTTGTATGACGGGGCTCCAGCCATGACCGTACTGCCGGCCACCGCTACGGAACTTCCGAGCCGGCCTTCGACCTTCGGGTTACTTACCGCCAGGAACTCATCGTAGCTCCACCCCCCGGAACCTCTGCTGAAGGTGTGCCCCCACCCGCCGTTAGTAATGGAGACACTCTGGTTATCCAGAGATTCTTGTAAGGGGGCTCCCACCACCGCCCTGTTCCCGGCAATCCCCACGGAATCTCCGAACCTGTCGCCTGCTTCAATGGAAACTGGCTCACTACCGGCCTTACTGGGATCGTCCAGCTTGTCGATTGCCACCTGCAAAACCTGGTAGCCGGTGATCGTAGAGTCGACGGGGTCATTCCACGTTAACGTCACCTGGGTATCACCCGCGGTCGCGGTGAACCCGGACGGCGCAACGGCCGCGTTGGCCGGTGCCATAATAACGAGCAGCAGCGCGGCGGCTAGGAGCACGCCGATGATTGTCAGCCGCGGAAAGGTTGTTTTATGGATTGCTCTCATATAATGTCCTGATCGTCGGCATCGGATGCGGTTAGCTTGGCCGCCAAGGTCCACCTACCGAATTCCGAACCCCTGATAAACACGCC
>CBDFHJ010000003.1:0-50508 GCA_965247635.1 Dehalococcoidia bacterium | reverse complement strand
AAGAGCGGCATCTTCCTCTTCCTCAACACCAACAAGCGCGGCATCACCCTCGACCTCAAGTCACTCCAAGGCGTAGAAGCCCTCAAGAAGCTGATGAAGGATGCCGACATCCTGGTGGAGAGCTTCCGCCCGGGCGTCATGGCCAGCCTTGGCCTGGACTACGATACCCTGAAGGACATCAACCCCAACCTGGTTATGACCTCCGTGTCCAACTTCGGGCAGACCGGCCCGTACCGGGACTACAAGGCATCGGAGCTTACGCTGTTCGGCATGGGCAACAGCATGACCCGTGTAGGACTGCCGGGGCGGCATCCCCTGAAGCTGGGAGGCAACCACGTCCAGTACCAGGCCGGCAACAACGCGGCGATGGCCACCATGTTCGCCTGGTACGCGCAGAAATACAAGGGCATGGGCGGTCAGCGCGTGGATATATCCATTTTCGACACCCAGATGGCCTCCATTAACGGACGCATGATGAGCCTGATAGGGTACCAGTACAACGGCATGAGAGGTCGACGGCTGGGGACCGGCATTGCGGGCTATCCCACCGGCGTGTATCCCTGCAAGGACGGGTATATCTCCGTGGCCGGCGGCGGACAGCGGTTCCCGCGCGTCGCCGCCTCCGTGGGCAAGCCTGAGTTGGTGGATCACCCGCGTTACGGCGTCGCCAAAGGAGCGCAGAATCCCGACTTCAAGGAAGAGTTCGAGAGCGCCATCTGGCTGCCTTGGCTCATGCAGCGTACCAAAGAAGAGGTGGTGCAGGAGTGCCAGGCCAACGAGCTGCTGTGCACTTCCTACAACACAATAGACGAGGTGGTGGACAACAACCCGCAGCTCGACTCCCGGGGCTACTTCACGGAGATCGACCATCCGGAGGCCGGGAAGTTCCGATACCCGGGAGCGCCGGTCTTCACAGAGGGCAAGTGGTGGCGGATACGGAGACCCGCGCCCCTTCTGGGTCAGCACAACAAGGAAGTCCTGGAAGAGCTTGACCGCGGGCGGCAGGCGGCGGCGGCCCGCGCTTCTGCAAGCTCAGAACGTCCTGCCGGCGCCAAGCTCCCACTGGAGAACGTCCGGATCATAGACATGACGGTGGTGCTGGCGGGGCCTTACGGAACCATGTTCCTGGGAGACATGGGAGCGCAGGTGATCAGGGTCGAGACCCTGCAGCAGCTCTCCGCCACCAGCCGGGGCCAGTTCGCGCGGCCCAACAGGGAGGCCGAGGCCAACGCGCCCATGTCCATGTACCCGGACAAGGACCCCGGGGAGAGGCCGTGGAACCGGTACGCAGGATTCAACGCCCACGGCCGGAACAAGCACGGCATCACGGTCGACCTGCGAACGCCAGAGGGTCAGGACATCTTCCGCCGTCTGGTGGACATCAGCGACATGTTCATCGAGAACAACGCGGTGGGCTCCATAGCGCGGCTTGGTTTCACCTATGACGTAATCAGCCAGTGGAACCCCAGGCTGATAATGATATCAATCAACGGCTTCGGGCAGACGGGCCCCTGGTCTACATATAGGGGCATCGGCACCTCCTTCGAGGCCGCTTACGGGCACGCCTCCGTTATGGGCTATCCCGACATGGGCCCGGAGGGCGTACCCCTGACTGTCCCCGCGGACGCCAGCACAGGGGTCACCGCAGCTATGGCGGCCACTATCGCCCTTCACCACCGCGAAAGGACCGGCAAGGGCATGTTCATCGACATCTCCCTGGGCGAGAACTTCCTGCCCCATCTGGGAGAGCTGTTCATGGACTACACGATGAACGGGCGTGTGGCAAGCTCCTCCGGCAACAGGGACCCGCGGTGGCTTGTACAGGGCGTGTACCCCTGCGCCGGGGACGACGAGTGGATCGCCATATCCATAGGACAGCATGAGCAGTGGAGCGCCCTCTGTCGCCTGATGGGACGGCCGGAGTTGACAGATGCCCCGCGTTTCGAGAGTATGGCAGCGCTCCGCGCACACCACGACGACGTGGACCAAATCATCGGGGATTGGACGGCGGACAAGGAGCCTATCGAACTGTTCCATCGTCTGCAGAAGGAGGGGATAATCGCCGGCTACCTTATGCACGAGCCACATGCGCTCAACGACCCGCACGTCAAAGAGCGCGGCATTCTGACGCCCGTCACCCACCCGGAGATCGGGACGCACCTGTACCCGGGCGCTACCTACAAGATGTCCGGCGTGGAGTTCAAGATACGGAAGCCCGCCGTGCGGCTGGGCGAGGACAACGATTACATCTACCGTGAGGTGTTGAAGCTCACGGAGGAGGAGTACGACAACTTGAAGGCTCTAGGTCATATAGGAATGGACTATGCAGAACACGTCAGGTAACCAGACGGGACCCGCTACACTAAGAGACCTGCTGGAGAACGGCGCGCCTCAACAGGCCGCCATCCGCGTGCCCGACGGCCCCACCATAACCTACGACTCACTGCGTCGTCAGGTGGACTCCCTGGCTGAACAGCTCCGCGCTCAGGGCATAAGCAAGGACGATCGCGTGGCACTTGTACTGCCAAACAGCGCAGAGGCGATCATCTCTTTTCTGGGAGTCGCGACGGCAGCCACGGCCGCGCCACTGAACCCTGCCTACAAGGCCGACGAGTTTCGATTTTACCTGGAGGACACCAACGCCCGGGCCCTTGTGGGGGATGGCCGCCCGGAGGCTGCCGAGGCCCGGGGCGCTGCGCCGGAGCAGACCTTGCACGTCGGCGTTCAGATCGACGACCGGGGAGAGGTCAGTTTCTCCAACGGCATCGGCGGATCAGCGGGCGGCGATGGCCCGCCGGGGTCGGCGGATACGGCCCTCATCCTGCACACCAGTGGCACCACCAGCCGACCCAAGCGCGTCCCTCTTGCCCACGAGAACCTGGTGGCGTCGGTGCGCAACATAGTCGAGACCTACAGCCTCACGCCTGACGACGTCTCCCTGTGCGTCATGCCACTGTTCCATGTACACGGTATAGTCGCCTCCACCCTTGCCACGCTCGCCTCCGGCGGAACCATCGTGGTTCCCGGGCGCTTCAACGCCCTGGGCTTCTGGAGAGTGGCGCGGGAGTACGGGGCCACCTGGTACACGGCAGTGCCATCGATGCACCAGGCCCTACTGTCGCGCGCCAGGAGCAGCGAGGACCGGGAGCAGTACGCCGGGATGCGGTTCATTCGCTCATGCAGCGCCGCATTGCCGTCCGCAATTATGTTGGAGATGGAGGAGCGCTTCGGAGTGCCGGTGCTGGAGGCCTACGGCATGACCGAGGCGTCGCACCAGATGAGCTCCAATCCACTTCCGCCGGGAAAGCGTCTGCCCGGATCCGTAGGCCCGGGTACGGGTGTGTCCATCGCCATCATGGATGAGGCGGGCGCGCTCCTGTCGACTGGAAGCCGCGGAGAGGTGGTCATTCAGGGGGCGAACGTCATTAAAGGCTACGAAGACAACCCGGACGCCAACTCCACATCCTTCACCAATGGGTGGTTCCGCACCGGCGACGAGGGGATGCTGGACTCTGACGGATACCTGACCCTCCTGGGCCGCCTTAAGGAGATCATCAACCGGAGCGGCGAAAAGATTTCCCCCCAGGAGATAGATGAAGTGCTGCTGTCCCACCCGGCGGTGGCTGAGGCCGTGTCCTTCGGAATCCCCCACCAACTCCACGGCGAAGAGCCGTCGGCCGCGGTGGTCCTTGCAGGCGCGGCGACGGAGGCGGAGCTTGTCCAGCACTGCCGCGAGCGGCTGGCGGCCTTCAAGTGCCCAAGGGTCATCCACATCGTCGACCAGATTCCCAGGACGGCTACCGGCAAGGTGCAGCGCCGCATTGTGGCTGAGGTCATCGCGGGTGGCTCCTCCGGTGCCTGAGGCAAAGGAGATAAGGCGGCTAGATCCCTCACCGTCACTCCCGCGCAGGCGGGAGTCCACTCCCCTACCCCATCTGGATTCCCGATCGGAGTCGGGAATGACGGTGAAAAGGGCGCGGCAATGACAGCAAATGGGGACTCTCGGTGAGATTCGCCATATACGGCGCGGGCGCTATAGGGGCGTTCCTGGGAGCAAAGCTGGCCCTGGCCGGGCAGGACGTAACTCTAATAGCGCGCGGGGCCCATCTAAAGGCGATGCAAGCCAACGGCGTCACGGTACGCACAGCCCAGGGTGAATTGCAGGCCCACCCGTCGGCCACCGACGACCCCGACGCAGTTGGCGCAGTCGATTTCCTGTTTCTAACGGTCAAGGCACACAGCCTCACGGAGATAGCGCCCCTGTTAAAGCCGCTCATAGGGCCGGAGACGGCCGTGGTGTCCGCCCAGAACGGCATCCCCTGGTGGTACTTCCAGCGACACGGCGGGGAGTGGGACGGCACACGACTGGAGAGCGTCGATCCCGGTGGTGTCATCTCAGAGGCGATAGACCCAGAGCGCATCATTGGCTGCGTGATCTACCCCGCAGCGGAGATCGAGGAGCCGGGCGTTGTACGTCACATCGAGGGGGACCGCTTCTCCATCGGTGAACTGGACGGCTCCTCAAGCGAGCGGTGCAAGGCGCTGTCCCAGGCCCTAATCGCCTCCGGCCTCAAGTGCCCCGTCAGGTCGCGTATCAGGCAGGACATGTGGGTCAAGCTGCTGGGCAACGCTGCCTTCAACCCCATAAGCGCCATCACCCGCTCCACGCTGGCCGAGATCACCGCTCACCCCGAAGCGGGCGCGATCGCAAAAGCCATGATGGCCGAGGCGGACGCAGTGGCTCACGCCCTGGGAATCGACGTTCCAGTGACGATTGAGCAGCGGTTCGCCGGCGCGGCGAGGGTGGGAGACCACAAGACGTCCATGCTCCAGGACCTGGAGACCGGGAGGCCCCTGGAGCTTGAGAGCATTGTGGGCGCGATTGTGGAGCTTGGGGACAAGCTGGGCGTCCCCGTGCCCCACACCCGCACGGCCTACGCCTGCGTGAAGCTGCTGTCCGCCAGTATGCGCCGATCTTAAGCGACTCAGCTTTGGGCACGCTCCCTGAAAGCAGACCTTCGCGTAGCCCAGCGGCGCTCTTCTCGCGCCCATTCCCAATTGTCACTCCCGTGCAGAGGGAGTCCACACCCCATCACACCTGGATTCGCAGGAATCCACACCCCATCACACCTGGATTCGCAGGAATGACGGTCGATGGAGATCCGCCCAGGTTATGCAAAGACCTCCTGAAGGGGGTTACTCAAAGGGCTACTAATCCCGCGCTTGCCATTTGCCCCAAGAACTGGGCATAATAAGCCTCGTATGCCGTCGTGAAACCAACGGGCGGCGTCAACTTCAGGTGTAGAGGTCCAGCAGCAGTGTACATAGACATGCACGTCCATTCCAAGCGTTCCGACGACGCCGGCGGCACCGTAGAGGGTTATCTGAAGTGGATCAGCGTAATTCGCAAGAAGGGGTACCAGGTGGACGGCATAGTGCTGACCGAGCACAGGGGTTTCGACTTTGAGGTGGACTATTCCGACCTTGCCGAGCAGTACGGCGTCATTGTGTTGAAGGGGGCTGAGATTGAGACCAACCTGGGGCACGTGCTGACCTACGGCATAACCCCGAATCTGACGGAGGAGTTCGACTTCAAGAACATCACGCTGTCCGCCAGAGAGGTGCTGAGGGCCGTTCGCAGAGAGGAAGGGTACGCAATCGCCGCTCACCCCGGCCGTCCTCGCATCGGACTGTGGCAGCACATCCGCGAGGGCGCCTCGGTGGACGGCTTCAAGACCATCGAACTGCTGAACGGCGGAAGCAGTGCGGAGGAAAACGCCCTTGCTAAGGAGCTTGCGGAAACCTACGGCTTCGCCTGCGTAGGCGGCAGCGACTCCCATTACGTGAGCACCATCGGCAGGTGCATCACCCGCTTCGAGAGGCCGGTGACCTGCATCGAGGAGCTGGTGGAGGAGCTACACAGCGGTGACTACGAGGCGGTGGTGCTTGAGGAAACAAAGGTCACTTAGCGGCGATTGAGCCATATCGCTGCGTCTCCAACTCTGCATCAGGAGGTGATATATGGCGGAACAGAACCTTACGGACACCATCGATTTCGACAGGAGCGTCTTGGGCGTCGACTACGACGTTGGCACGCACGAGGTCACCAAGGAGCAGGTCGTCGCCTACGCGCAGGCGCTGGGCGAGACAAACCCCCTCTATCTTGACGAGGAGGCCGCCAAGGCAGGCCCCTACGGTGCGATCATCGCGCCGCCTCTCTTCTACAATATGTTCGGCCTTCAGGCGGGCCCGGACCCCAAGGTGAAATTCGGCACCTCCGGTTTCGACGGCGGCCAGCACGTTGAGTTCTTTGAGCCCATAAAGGCCGGCGACGTCATCTCCGCCAAAACCCAGATCGCGGATGTGTATGCCAAGACGGGCCGCACCGGGACAATGGTGTTCACCGTCAGACGCACGACCTTCACCAACCAGGACGGGGAGAAGAACATAGTTATGGACCGGATCAACGTTCTAAGGGACCTGAGCCAGTGAGCCAGGTCTATTTTGAAGACGTGGAGCCGGGATACGAGGTCGGCCCTGTGGTCAAGATGCCGACCAGGGAGCAGTTGGACGCCTTCACCACGGTGTGGGGTTCGCAGACGGGCCGGTTCACCAGCGACGAGGCCGCCCAAAAGGAGGGCTTCTCCGGCGTCATCCTGCCGGGCAACATGAGCATGGCCCTCCTGGCCCAGGTCCTCACGGAGTGGGCCGGGTCGGAGGGGAAACTGAAGCGACTGGAGGTCGACTTCCGGCGGTACGTGCAGCCCGGTGATACCCTCAACTGCATCGGCCTTGTAACGGACACGGAGACGGAGGACGACGAGAACCGGGTCATCATGGACGTGTACATTGAGACCCAGAAGGGGGAGAGGGCGCTCCAGGGTACGGCCCTGGTGTTGCTGCCCAACAAGCCTTAGCGAAAAAGCGCCGCGCCCCTTCACGAAACGCAGCTATAAAAATATCAAGGAGGAGACCTAATGCCGGACGCAGATGACATCATGGACACCATTGAGTACAACCGCGACATCGTGGGCGTCGACTACCCCGTGGGGAGCCACGAGGTGACCGAGGAGCAGATCGTCGGCTTCGCCAACGCCATCGGCGAGACCAACCCGATGTACCTGGACAAGGAGTTTGCCGCGAAGAGTTCCTACGGGACGCTCATCGCTCCGCCGGCCTACTACACGTCGATACGGCTGGAGTCGGCGCCGGACGCCGAGGTCAAGTTCGGCACAACCGGGTTCAACGCCTCGCAGCACTGCGAGTTCTACGAGTCGATGAAGGTGGGAGACACCATCTCCGCCAAGACCCAGGTCTCCAACGTCTACGCCAAGACCGGACGGACGGGGACGATGGTGTTCACTGTGCGTCGGACCACCTACAGCAACCAGCACGGCCGCGACGTGATGATGGTGGAGAGCTCCAACGTGCGAAGGGACATGAATCAATGAGCCAGAAACACTACGAAGAGGTAGAGCTGGGAGACGAGTTGGGCCCGCTGGTAAAGGAGCCCACCCGCGAGCAGATACGTGACTACGTTTCCCTGTCCGAGATACGGCTGGGCCGGTTCACCAGCGAAGAGGCAGCCCAGGGCGAGGGCCTTCGAGGCATTATTGTCCCGGGCAACATGAGCATGTCCTTCCTGTCGCAGCTCCTCACGGACTGGGCTGGAATGGATGGCAGGCTCGCGAAGCTGGAGGTCAACTTCCGCAGGATGGTGGAGCCGGGCGACAGGCTGGAGTGCAAGGCCGTGGTCACGGACATGCAGGAGGTTGACGGGCAGAACGTGGTCACGCTGGACGCCTTCATCGAGAACCAGAAGGGCGAGCGACCCATCCAAGGCATCGCTGAGGTGGTGCTGCCGAGCACGGGGTAGAGGAGGCGGTTGCTCAGTCAGTGAGACGAGGAGGACTTATGTGGGAAAACCTGAAGTGAATCCTCAATTGGCTTCGTCGTAGACGAGCTTGCAATTGATGACACCTGAGGAGAGGCTTCAGAAGATTGAGTCCTACGGCAGCGCGTCTGCCCTGCTCCTGGAGGCGCTGAAGGAGTTCCCTGAGGAGATGTGGCAGTTCAGGGACGAGCACGGTTGCTGGAGCATCCACGAGCACATCGTACACGTCACAGACAGCGAGGCCAACAGCTACATCCGGTGTCGCAGGCTGATTGCCGAGCAGGGCGAGCCGCTGATGGCCTACGACGAGAACCAGTGGGCTTCGTCACTGAGCTATCACGAGCAGAGCGTCGATGACGCGCTGGCGCTGTTCAAGTGGCTGCGCCACACGAGCTACACGCTGATCAAGACGCTGCCCGAATACGTCTTGGCGCACACGTCCTTCCATCCCGAAAACGGCCGACGAGCCTGGACGACTGGCTGGACACGTGCGAGAGTCACGTCCCCGAACACATCGGGTACATGCGGGAGAATCTCGAAGCGTGGAAGGCGGGGGTGGGGAAGGGCTGAGACAGGGATGGCTTTGAACGCCTCCATCTAGAGCGAGTAGTGCAGTGACACATCCAGGGCATTGCAGAGGTGGCGCCAGGGTAGAGGGGTGGGGACGCGCATTGCCTGCATTACAAGAACGGCTACCACCTTCCTGGATTGCCATAAGTATTGCTGAGTGCCATAATGTAAGGCAGCAATCGATTTAGCAATACGGGGACGGTGACTCCATGATTGAATCTGGTATAACTGCGAAGGGTCAGACCACGCTGCCCAAGGCCGTCCGGGAAGCGCTGTCCATACAGGCCGGGGACCGGATACGGTACGTAATAGAGGGCAGCGAGGTCCGGATTCTGCCCGTGCGCCCCATCAACCGACTGTACGGCGTACTCCAATATGACGGTCCGACTGCCACGCTGGAGGACATGGAACGCGCCATCATGGACGGAGCTACTGAGGCGTGATAGCCATTGACACCAACGTCCTGGTTCGCTATCTGGTGCGTGACGACGCGGAACAGGCTGAAGCGGCCCGGTTGCTGCTTGAGGGGATCACGTCTGAGCGGCCGGGCTTCATCTGCCGTGAAGTTGCAATAGAGGTGGTCCGGGTACTGGAGAGGGCCTACAAGTTTACGCGTGCACAGGTTTCGGATGTGATTGTGGAACTAGCGGCTACGGACGGCATAGTCATCGAGGAGGTTGAGAACGTGGCCCGTGCCGCCATTCGCTATCGACAGACCGGCGCTGACTTCTCAGACCTGATGATTCTCGCAGCAGCTGAACGCATGGGTGCGGGACCCCTCTTCACATTCGACCGCAGACTTGCTCGTGTAGAGGGCGCCACCCCGGTGGAAGCAGGCCAGTCATGAGGGCGAAAGGGAGCGCAAGTCGGGGCAGGAGTGGCTCCCAGGTAGAAGGACCTGGTTGGCTTGTGGAGGGGAAGTCCATAGTGAACTCCCCTGTGATTCCGTCATAGATGAGCTTGCCGTTTGCCAGGACGTCGGTCCCGAGCAGTATTATTATCCCCTGCTCGAGCACATTGCACGAGGTTATGACGAGATCATGAACGTAGTCGGCAATTCCGCTGAGCTGTACTTCGCACATCGGGTTTGAAGACTGTTCGCCGTCTGCCGTCAGTATTGAGGCTGTCCCGGAGGCAGCGAACCCGAACCTCTGAGCGACCCGCAGATCGATTGCCGTCATTGTGGCGCCGGTGTCGATCAACGCCGGCCCGTTGACTGGAAGGCCCCCTTTCAGGGGCCTGATCGTTACCCATATTATAGGACGATAAGAAAAGGATTCCCTTGCCTCGTTGTTGACCTGGTAGGTGTACCTGGTGGTCTCTATGGGTAAGGTTTCGATGCCCACGCGGTTATCCCGTCACGCGAACCGAAGGGAGTCCAATAGCGTTCTTTGCCATGCCCGCTTCGACAGGTTGAATCAAGGCAATGTCGTTCGTCTCGCGCAGGGCGTGGGCAGCTTCAGAGAACGTGTCCAGCACATCTAAGACCTCACTGCCGCGAATGAGCAGCCATTTGCCCGGATACCGCGCCGATAGCTCTTCGCAGTTGGCTTTCCAGAAAGCGGTCTCTTCTCCAAAGACCACATGCACCTCGTCCTGGCTGACATCCCGTTGCTTGTTCACTGCCCTCGTTCCTCTCTCTACGACTTCGCCTTACGGCGCTTGCACTGATATGGTAACACCGAGCTGCTGATTTAGCCTATAATAATTGAGAAACGTATAGTGGTGCCAAGCTGAGGGGAGAGGGGGCTTAATGCCCGTTCACATGGACGAAACCGACCCGAGATACGCTGAGTCAGCCGCGGAAATCCTGAGCCAGCACAACAGAGGCGAGGCTGAAGCCAACATTACCAGCGCGGTCCGGGATTTCCTTATTCTTACAGGTCTTATAAAGCCTGCTGACATAGTGGAGGAGAACCCGCCTGCCCTAGGTCTCGCGCAGTGCTGTAGACCTCACCGCCCTGGATACATTCGTTGAGGTCAAGCGCAGGATAGGCACCACCAGCGGTTTCAATCCCAACCCAGAATACGTTCAGCAGATCGACGACTACCTGTAGCAGTCCAACAAGCAGGGTAGGGTACGCACAGGGATACTCACGGACGGCAAGTACTGGCTCTTGCGTTGGCCCGGCGCCGGGCCGGTAAGGACTGTCCAGCCATATGCCTTCACCCTGGAGGATACGGAAGATTGGATTGCCCTTTTTGAGTGGCTCCGGGACCACGCACTCAATGCCAGCGAGAGTATTGTGCCAACACGCGAGGCTATTACCGAGCGCTTTGGTCACCAAAACCCGTCATATCAGCGAGATATAGAACACCTCAACATGCTCTATCGGCAGTCCGCGGATTCCAGCACCATTAGGGTCAAGCGCCATCTGTGGCAGAACCTGCTGATGGCGGCATTAGGCGAACTCGCAAGCACCGATGCTGAGTTAGATGGCTTGTTTGTACGCCACACATACTTGAGCGCGTCGTGGCTATGATAGTACAAGCTTCCTTTGGTACGGACATCTATGGGCTGGCTGAGACCGACCACGCAGACCTGCTGCATGGCCGCGAGTTCCGCAGCAAGACAGGCTTGCAGGGCATCGTAGAGTCAGATTTCTTTGCGTGGCCCACAGAGTTCGAGGACGGGATACCGCTCATCAAGACTCTGGCTCGCAGCGTTGCCAGGTTCGATTGGAGCAAGGCTCCAACTGACGTTGCCGCCATCCTGTACGAGACAGTCATCCCGCCCGATGAACGCCGCCAACTAGGAGAGTACTACACCCCGGAATGGCTGGCTCGGACCATTGTGCGGGAGTTGGTAACGGACCCGCTGAACCAGTCCGTTCTGGACCCTGCCTGCGGCTCAGGGACCTTCGTTGCCGAAGCAGTTACCCACTTCGTTGAGGCTGCTTCCGAAACGTCCCTAGAGCCGAAGTATGTGTTAGAGTGGCTGCGCTTCTCGATCGCCGGTATAGACATTCACCCCGTGGCAGTCCACCTCGCCCGCTCCGCTTGGGTGCTAGCTGCTAGGACTGCTATCGAAGCTGCGGCTAAGGATGGCTACAATGCCCATGTAACAGCTCCAATCTATCTGGGTGACGCTCTTCAGCTCCGGTTCCGTACTGGCGATATGTTTGCAGAGCACAACGTCACGATTCCGGTGGAGGATGAACAGAACACTGCCTTGGTCTTTCCAAGGAGCCTAGTAGACCGCGCAGAGACCTTCGACGCCCTGATGGGCGATGTCGCCCAAGCCATAGAGAGGGGCAACAACCCATACCTGGCCCTAGATGACCACAAAATTGCCGACTCCACAGAGAGACAGACGCTCACGGAGACTATTACTACCATGCAGAGACTGCACTCCGAAGGACGCAATCATATTTGGGCGTACTACACCCGTAACCTTGTGCGCCCCGTTGCCCTGTCCCGCAGCAAGGTGGACGTGATAGTTGGCAACCCGCCGTGGCTGAGTTATCGCAACACCGTAAGCACCCTGCGCATGGAATTGGAGAGCCAGAGCAAGAACATTTACGGCATCTGGGTCGGGGGCAGATATGCCAACCGCCAAGACGTGGCCGGACTCTTTTTTGCCCGTTGTACCGACCTATACTTAAATGATGGTGGGGTGATCGGAATGGTTATGCCACACAGCGCCCTCCAGAGAGTCCACCATTCCAAGTGGCGCACTGGGGCATGGCAGACTAAGCCCAGCGGCAGAGGAAGTAGCCGGATACCAAGGCGCGTCTTGGCGGTAGACTTTGGTCACAAGGCAGCGTGGGATCTGGAGACCCTAGAATCTAACACGTTCTTTCCTGTCCCGGCGTCGGTGGTATTTGCCAGGCGGACAGGCGAGAACGCTGAGTCCACGCCCCTTGTGGGCGAGGTGGAGCGCTGGCTGGGCAACAGCGGTGCGGATGACATGCAACGGGTGAGAGCGCACATTACCCGTACGTCCCCTAGCGCTCTTTCTCCCTATGCCGGACTTTCAAGGCAAGGTGCGACAGTCGTGCCTCGCTGCCTGTTCTTGGTGAATGAGACCGAAAACCCTTCCATTGTCCAAGTTGGTCAGACAGCTACGGTGAATCCCAGACGAGGCACTCAAGATAAGAATCCATGGCGCGGTCTTGACCTCTCTGCAATCACCGGCCAGACCATAAAGACTAAGCACATCTACAACCTCCACTTGGGTGAAACTGTTGTACCGTACGCCACCCTCGCACCTCTAAAGGCAATCCTCCCTGTCAAGCATGGCGATAACACCATACCGATAGACCCAAATGGCATAAGCGGTATAGGCATGAGCGGCTTGGAGCGGCGCATGCGCGACCGATGGCAAACCATCAGCAGTATCTGAGAACAATACAAAACACAAGCCAATAAACTGAATCTACTACAGCGTCTAGACTATCATAGGGAGCTATCTACCCAGATTGATTGGCAACACAATCCTAGAGGTAGGTCGGTTCGAGTGGTCTACACCCAAGGCGGTGAAACTACTGGAGCCTTGATAGAGGAGAGGGAAGCCATCGTTGAGTCACGCCTATATTGGATTCCCTGCAAAGGGATAGAGGAAGCCCACTACCTACTAGCCATCATCAACAGTGACACGCTGCAGGAGAAAGTAACTCCGTTGATGTCCAAGGGTCAGTTTGGGCCAAGGGATTTGCACAAACATGTTTGGATGTTGCCTATCCCGGACTTTGACCTCGGTAAGCGGCTTCACCATCCCAATTTCTCAATCGACGACAAAAACTGAGGTACTCGTGGGCGGTGGACTTGGATGCAACGAGCGGGGACGGTCGCATCTCCTAACTGATTTGGTGCGTCAGACCAACGAGCTAGCGCCGAACGGCCTGGTTTGAATGGTTCGAGTCTCCGATCAGAAACCCTATCCCATCCGTCCAAGGGCGTGACTATCCTCTCGACGACATAATATCCCAAGGAGAAGGAGATACTAGAGGCGAAGGATTGAGTTAGCGCTGCCAGAAGCACGCTCAGCGGGATCAAAGGGTCAGCCCGTAGCGCCTCGCCGAACATCCCAGCGGCGGCGGGCCACCTGCCAGAGTCAAAGAGTTCTCCTGCCTGGTCCAGAGGAATGACGGCGGTGGCGAAGCTGGAGATGTCATTCAAGACGGATGCGACAGTAGCTTCCTCTCCTATCTCCGGCTACGTCGCACCACAATTATGAGAACGACTCCAGCGACTACCCCAATCACTACCACGACGATAGCCCACCAGGGGAATCCTTCGTCCCCACCGTCCGCCTCAGACGGCACTGGCTCCGCAGGGCGTGTGGGTGAGGGCGCAGCTAATGTTGAAGTAGGAGTAGGCTCCGGCGTTGGCGCTGAGGCCGCATCGGATTCCGCTGTCGGTGTAGCAACAGGCTCCGGCATCAGCGTTGGTACAGGAGTCCCGGTAGGGCCTGACGTTGCTATAGGTTCAGCCGTTGCCATTGTAGTGGACGTGGCCGCGGCGGTCGGATCGAGAGTTGTTGTAGGAGTGCCCGTCGTCGCAGGTTTAGGTGTAGCGGCAGGGTCAGGACTTGGTACAGGATCTGGTGTAGGCAGTGCCTCTTCGGTCTCGCCCTTTCCCGATCCCGACCAAGGGCTGGCTCCCTCGGCGTTGCTGGCCCGCACTTGAACCTCGTATGTGGTACCAGGTGTAAGGTCCTGCAGGGTCGTGGATGTGTCGGCACCATCGTATCCAACGTCCTCGAACTTGCCTTGAGCCTCCCGGTACTGCACGTCGTAATCGGTGATCTCCGGCCCCTGATTCTCAGGCGCCGTCCAGCTAACCACCAGACTAGTCGACCCGGCGCTGACTACTTTGGGAGCTGCTGGCTGAGAGGGCGGCTCATCAACGTCCACAACGGTGATGGTCAGGTTGATCACATCGGTGCCACCCTGGCCGTCCTTCACCCACACCTTCAACAAGTATTCGCTTTGCTCCTCGTAATCCAACATGGTCATGGTGCTGAGTTGCCCGTTCCAAGAGCCCACATCGAAAGACAAGCGGTCTGACCCCACCAACCAGTATTCCAGACGGTCATTATCCGGATCGCTGGCGGTCGTCGGAGCACCTACCGCTGTCCCTATGGCGGCGTTCTCCGGGACGGTGCGGGTAGTGTTGAGGCCCTCGTTGAACCTAGGCGAGCGGTTGGCAGGTTCGTCATCCACCGCAGTGACGGTGACGGTGACGGTGACGTTGACGTTGACGTTGACCGTACCGGTGTCCGTACCCCCGTTCCCGTCCGACACCACATAGGTGAACGAGTCGGACCCGTGGAAGCTGGAGTTGGGGGTGTAGGTGACGGTGGTCGCGTTGCCTGTGATCGCGGCGGCGCCGTTGCTCGGTGTGCCCACTGCGATTACGCTGAGGTTGTCACCGTCCACGTCCGAGTCGTTGTCCAACACCCTAATGACGATAGCCGTGTTCTCGGCAGTCGTGGAGGCGTCATCCACCGCCACTGGCGGGCCGTTGGCTTGAGGGATGGCTTCCCCTTCTGCCTGGGGCCCTGGGCTGCGGAGGTTCACCGCGCGGACCTGGAAGTCATATACTCGGCCATTAAATAGGTTTTCCACCGTGTGTTCGGTGGGAAGTTGGCCTTCGATTCCGGGGACGGACTCCCAGTCATGGATGTCCAGCACGTGGGCCGAGCCGGCCCCCACCAAGGCGGTGTGAGCGGCAGTGTCCACCGCTACGGAATACCCGAACCAATCGCCCGCCTCGCCGTCTTCGTCGGTCAGCTTTTTCGTCTGGATCCATTCACCGTTGGAATCTCTGGTGAAGACGTAAGCCGAACCTGAAGCAGAGCCGTTGTCGTCGTCCCCGTACGCACCAACCACCACGGTATCAACGTCCACCGCCACCGAATACCCGAAGTAGTCGAGAGCATCGCCATCGTCTGCAGTCAGCTTTTCCCCATCGTCCCACACGCCTCCCGAATCTCTGGTGAAGACATAGGCCGCACCGGCATCCAGAAGGTACAAGGGTGAATGGGGGTCAATGGGGTCGTGCTGATACGCTCCCACCACGACGGTGGCAACTTCCACCTCGGCACCACTAACCTCCACGGTATCAACGTCCACCGCTACGGAATACCCGAAGTTATCCTGCGCCTCGCCGTCGGCGGCGGTCAGCTTGTTGGTTTGATTCCCGTTGGCCCAGGCACCGGAGAGCTTCACGAACACGTAAGCCGAACCAGAGTCAATGCCTTTGTCATCGTCCCCGGACGCCCCGATCACAGCGGTGTTGCCGTCCAATGCTACGGAAACCCCGAACCAGTCGTCATCGGCGCCATCGGAGGCAGTCAACTTGGCCGTCTCAGTGTCTTCCATGGGGTCCCAGTCGGCCCAGCCGCCAATGCTGTTGGGTTTGGTGAATATGTAGGCCGAACCAGAATCTTCTGAGTCGTTTTCCTCGTCGTCGTCCTGGTACGCTCCTACTAGGACGGTGTCACCTTCCACCGCCACGGAATACCCGAAGTAGTCGAGGGCCGCGCCGTCGGAAGCCGTGAGCTTGGCGGTCTCAGTACTGGTGGCCCAGCCCCCTGTGGGCTTCACGAATACATAGACCGAGCCGGAATCAGCGCCGGCGCCGTCGTTCCCAGGCGCCCCAACCACGACAGTATCACCGTCCACCGCCACGGAAATCCCGAAGTTGTCGTAAGCCGCGCCGTCGGAGGCGGTCAGCTTTACCCCATCGTCCCACACACCGTCATTCCTGGTGAAGACGTAGGCCGCGCCGGAATCAGCGCCATTGTCGTCATCCTGGTACGCCCCGATAACCGCGATGTCACCGTCCACCGCTACGGAATACCCGAACTTGTCGCCCCCCAAGCCGTCCAGCTTGCTGGTCTTGAGCAGGTGCAATACCTCGTATCTGAGTATGGTCTCTTTTGTCTCAACGTGGGTGTAAGCCCATTTCAGCTTCACCTCACCATTGCCCTCCTCCGGGGGCTCCAAGGCCGGGCGAAATAGTTGAGGCGGCAGAGGCTTGGCGTCGATCGCCGAGGCAGGGCCAACGCCGGTTGCGTTCTCCGCCCAGATTTGGAACGTGTACGTGGTGCCGTTGGTGAGGCCGGTAATGGTGTATGTGGTGGCGTCGGCACTGATGTTGGTTGAGTTCGTGACTCCGTCGATGCTGTAATGGTATTTATCGATCGAAGCGTCGTCGGGATCGTCCCAACTCAGACGCACCTCTTCGTGGCCCGGCTCCGCCTCGAGATTCAACGGCGAGTCTGGTAGCGTACCCGCCGGTGTGGCAGTGACGTCCGAGGCATCGCCGTATGGCTGAAGGGCTTGGTTGTCCACCGCGCGGATATGGAACGTGTACTCGGTGTCGTTGGTCAGGCGGGTGCCGTCGGTCAGACTGGTAACGGTGTAACCGATGGTGTTCGCGACGCTGTAGTCGATGTCGTCGGCGTCGATGTCGATGAAGCCAGTGCCGCCGTCGGTGCTGTACTGGTATTTATCGATCGAAGAGTCGTTGGGGTCGGCCCACTCCAGCTTCACCTGGGTGTCGCCCGCGGTTGCGGAGAGGACCGGCGCGGCCGGTGTCGCACTTGCGGGCGTGGCATCTTTTGTGGCCGAAGGACCCTCTCCGATCACGTTCACCGCCCGCACCGCAAACGTGTACGTGGTGAGGTTGGTCAGGCCGAGCACCGTGTAATTGTCGGTGCTCGGCCCGCTGTCGGGAATACTCATGAAGGTCGTGCCGCCGTCGGTGTTGTACTCGTACCTCGTGACGGGAGCTCTTCTGGCGTCGGCGGTGGCCGCAGTCCAGCTCAACGTCACCTGGCCGTCACCCGCCTGTGCGCTCAGGACGGGCGCGACCGGCTTCCCCAACGGAGTGGCGCTGGCTCCGTCCGAGGCGGGGCCTGCGCCGCTTCGGTTCAGCGCCCGGATTTGGTACGCGTACTCTGTTCCGTTGGTCAGGCTGGTCACTGTGTGATTTGTGGTCTGATGGTCGCTGAGGCCAATGTCCATCCAATCGGGTATGCCCAACACATGGACCGAACCAGCATCCATGCCAGTTGCGGTGTCGTCACTGTACGCCCCAACGAGTGCGAGATCACCGCGATCAGCATCCAGGTCCACTGCCACTGACCATCCGAACCTGTCGTTGGCCGCGCCGTCCGGGGCGGTGAGCTTGAGCGTCTCAAAGGTGCCGGCCCAGCCGAGGGCAGGCTTGGTGAAAACATACGCCGAACCGGAATTGCGGCCGTTGTCGTCGTCTTGCCACGACCCAACTACGACGGTATCATCCTCCACCGCCACGGACACTCCGAAGTTGTCTCCAGCTGCGGCGTCGGAGGCGGTAAGCTTGGCTTTCTCGCCCCACACACCCGATTCCCTGGTGAAGACGTAGGCCGCACCGGAACCGGCGCCGGTTACGGGGTGGTTGTGCTGACTTGCTCCGATCACCGCAGTGTCGCCGTCCAGAGCTACGGAAAACCCGAAGTAGCCGCTCGGCTGGCGGTCGGAGGCGGTCAGCTTGGCAGTCTCATTTCCGTCGGTCCAGCCTCCGGAAGGCTTGTCAAATACGTAGGCTGAACCGCTTCCTAACTCACCACGGACAGTGTCGTCCCCGTACGCCCCTACCAATACAGTGTCGCCGTCCACCGCTAACGAGTACCCGAGATAGGCGAGCTGCAAGCTTGTGGAGGCGGTGAGCTTGGCCGCTTGGCTCCACACACCGGTACCCGAATCCTTGGTGAACACATAGGCCGCACCGGCGCCCAAACGGCCCCCGGCGTCATAGAGGCGCGATCCAATCGCCAGCGTGTTGCCGTCCAAAGCTACGGAACCTCCGAAGAAGGCGTACGCCTCGGGGAAAGTGGCGGTCAGCCTGGCCGCCTGGCTCCAAACGCCGCTTGTCCTGGTGAATACATAGGCCGCACCGGAATTAACAAGGGTAGCACCGCCGTCGTACGCGTGGGCTCCAACCACTACTATGTCTCCCTCCACCGCAACGGACCAACCAAACTGGTCGCCGTCATTTTCGCCGTCCAGCTTGGCCTGCTGGGTCCAGTCACCGTTGAAATCCCTGGTGAATATGTATACCGAACCCTTCCTGTTGTTTGCCCGGTCCGCCCCGACTACGGCGGTGTCGCCGTCGATTGCTACGGAAATCCCGAAATGGGCGCCGGCCGCGCCGCCGGAGGCGGTGAGAAAGTCTTCCGGGATCACCTCCGATATCTGGTACATGTCTATGGTCGAGTCGTTCGGGTTTTGCCAGTTCAGGGTCACTCGGACGTCGCCCGGCTGTGCGGACAGGCCGGTCGGCTTGGCTGGCTTCGGAGCCCTGGGAGTGGCGCTGGCGCTGTTTGAGGCCGGCCCTTCGCCGGAGGCGTTTACCGCGCGGATTTGGAACGAATACTCCTGGTAGTTGGGCAGGCCGGTGACGGTGTATGCAGTGGTGGCCGAGTTGCTGCCGTCGAAGTCCGAGAAATTCGCGCCCCCGTCGGTGTTGTACTGGTACTTCGTGATTGTGGCGTTGCCGGGATCGGCCCAGGAGAGCGCAACCTTGCCGTCACCCGGCGCGGCCGACAGATTCGCGGGGGCGACCGGTACCATCAAGGCGCTTACGGTGGAGGGCGCGCCGTTGCCGAGATCGTTCACGGCGCGCAGCGCCAAGGTGTGCGTGACGCCGTTGGTCAAGCCGGTCACGGTGTAGGTGGTGGTGGTAGCGCCGCTGCCACCGATTTCCGCGAAGGTCGTGCCGCCGTCTGTGCTGTACTTGTATCCCGTGATTGTGTCGTCTTCGGGGTCGTCCCAGGACAGAGCGACCTGCCCGTTCCCTCCCGCGGCCGACAGGTTGGTCGGGGCGTATGGTACAGCCTTGGGCGTGGCGTCGAGCCTGTCAGAGGCCAGGCTGTGGCCGCTGGCGTTCAACCCGCGGAGCTGGAAGGTGTACACGACGTCATTGGTCAGGCCTGTCACCGCGTAGGAAGTCGCGTTGGCTTCGCCGGGCGCGCTGTTGGAAATGTCAGTCCAGGACGGGATGCCCATAATATGGGCTGCCCCTTTATTACTGCCGTCCCCGTACGCGCCAACCACGGCGGTACTACCGTCCACCGCTACCGACCACCCGAAGTGGTCTTCCGGCGCGCCATCGTGGTCGATGATTTTGGCCGTCTCAGTACCGGTGGCCCAGTTACCGTTAATGGGCTTGGTGAAGAAGTAGGCCGAACCGGATTTGTCCCCGTTGTCGTCGTCCAGGTGCGCCCCAATCACGACGGTGTTGCCGGACACCGCCACGGAAATTCCGAATTCGTCGCCTCTCGTCCCGTCGGAGGCGGTAAGCTTCGCTGTCTCAGTACCGGTGGCCCACGCGTTGCCAGGCTTGGTGAAAACGTATGCCGCACCGGAATCGGTCACGGTGTTACTTTGGTCGTGTTCGTTCGCGCCGACTACAACGGTGTCACCGTCTATCGCCACGGAAGTACCGAACTCATCTCCCGCCGCAGCGTCGGAGGCGGTGAGTGTGGCCGTCAAAGTGGCCTTGCCATCGGCATCCAGGGAGTCCCAGTCTTCCCAGTCTATCGAGCCGTCGCTGTTGGCGTCGGACGATGGCTTGGTGATTGCGTAGGCCGAATCGGCCTTGCGGGCCCCGACGACGATGGTGTTACCGTCAATCGCCACGGAATTACCGAAGTAACCGCCTGCCGCAGCGCCGGGGGCGGTCAGCTTGGTCGTTAACATGGCCTTGCCATCGGCGCTCAGGCTGTTCCAGTCGTCCCATCCGTTGTCGCCCGAGGGCTTGGTGAAGACGTAGACGGAACCGGACTCAGCGCCGCCGTCGTCGTCCAGGTGCGCGCCGACCACTATGGTGTCGCCATCCACCGCAACGGAATAACCGAACTGGTCTCCGTCTGCAGCGTCGGAGGCGGTCAGCTGGGCCGTCTGCTTCCACATCCCCTGGGAATCCTTGGTGAATATGTAAGCCGAACCGGTATTGGTGACCTGGACCTCGCCCGGTTCGCCCTCGTCGTCTTGGTAGGCCCCGACCACGGCGGTGTCGCCATCCAATGCTACGGACCGCCCGAACCCGTCGCCATTGTCCCCGTCCGAGGCATTCAGCGTGGCGTTCTTGGTCCACACCTCGGATACCGAATTCCAGGTGAATACGTAAGCAGCACCCGGGCGATTGTTGAAGTCAGCGTCATAAGCCTGCAACGCCCCAACCAACGCGGTGTCACCGTCTGCCGCCACGGCCATCCCGAAGAAGTCGCCATCCCTGCCGGCGCCTCCGGCGGTAAGCTTTCTCGGCGTAATCTGCAACAGTTGGTACTTGGTTATGGTGGAATCGTCGGGGTCGTCCCAGCCCAACTCCACTTGGGAGTTGTACTCGATCCCGGTGAGTCCGGTGGGCTTGGCCGGCAGTATCAAGGCGGTCACGGTGGACGCCTCGCCGTTACCGGTAGGGTTAACCGCACGCAGCGCTAATGTGTACGTGACTCCGTTGTCCAGTCCGGTGACGGTGTATTTCACGATCTCGGGGTCGCCGGTGGAGTCGAGGGTGGTGAGGTCGATGTCGTTGAAGGTCTCGACACCGATGTTGCCGTTCCCGCCGCCGATCGTGTAGTCGGTGCTGTACTGGTATTTGGTGATTGAAGCGTCGCCGGGATCGGTCCAGGAAAGCGTAACCCGGCCGTCGCCCGGCGTGGCTGAGAGGTTCACGGGGGCAGCTGGCACGGGCACGGGCACGCCGGTCGCAGTTGATGCCGGGCCGTCGCCGGAAGGGTTCACCGCACGCACCGCGAACGTGTATGTGATGTCGTTGGTCAGGCCAGTTACCGCGTGGAACCTGTTGTTGGCGTCATTTTCGGGGACGTCGGTCCAGCCCTTGATTTCGAACACGTAAGCAGAACCGGCGTCGAGAACATCGTTGCCGGTGTCGTCGTCGTCATCATTGGCGTCGTTCCTGGGCGCAGCTACCAATGCAGTGTCACCGTCCAGCGCCAGCGCGATTCCGAACCGGTCGCCCGTCGCGGCGTTGGAGGCGGTGAGCTTGACCGTGCCAGTAGTGTCGGTCCAGCCGTTCGTGGGCTTGATGAATACGTAGATCGAACCGGAATCCGAGCCGTCGTCGTCGTTCTGGTGGGCCCCGACCAAGATGGTGTCGCTGTACACTGCAACGGACCGACCGAACTGGTCGGTGTGGGCGCCGTCTGACGCGGTGAGCTTGGCCGTCTCAGTGCCTGCACTGTTGGCCCAACCGGTGTTGGGTTCCGTGAATACGTAGGCCGAACCGGTGCTGACCTCAGCCCCCCCAACCGTGTTCTGGTCTCCGGACGCGCCAACGACTATAGTTTTGCCGTCCACCGCGACTGAGCGACCGAAATTGTCGTTGGCGGACCGGTCGGACGCCCTGAGCTGCACGGTTTCAGTGCTAGCGTTGGCCCAGCCGCCGTCGGCTTCGGGCTTGACGAACACGTAGACCAAACCGGAATCGGCGATGCTGTTGCCGTCCTTACCGTACGCCCCGACTGCGATGGTATCGTCGTCGACCGCTACGGAGATCCCGAACTCGTCGCCCGTCGCGGCGTCGGTGGCGGTAAGATTGGCCGCCTGGCTCCACACACCGGAGTTCTTGGTGAAGACGTATGCCGATCCGGACCTTACCACGACGCCTCCAACCGTAATTTGGTCCCCAGGCGCTCCGACCACGATGGTGCTCTCACCGTACAATGCCACGGAGGCTCCGAACAGGTCGTCCGCCGCGCCGCCTGTAGCGGTGAGCTTGGTCTCGGTAATGGTGGAGGTCCAGTCGTCGTCGGAAGGCTTGGTGAACACGTAGATTGCGCCCGTTTTGCTGACGTTCCCACGGGCCCCAACCACCACGGTATCGCCGTCCACCGCTACGGAGATTCCGAACTCGTCACCATCCGCGCTATCGGAGGCGGTCAGCTTGGCCTGCTGGCTCCACGCACCGTTGGAATCCTTGGTGTAGACGTAGGCCGCGCCGGGCCTGCTAACGTCCAGACTGGTGTCGGGATCCGTATAGGTGGGTTGGAACGCTCCGACCACGGCGGTGTTGCCGTCCACCGCAACTGAAACGCCGAACCGGTCGTTTTTAGCGGCGTCGGAGGCGATTAGCTCACTCTCCTCGGCGAGCTGCAATAACTCATACTTGGTTATGGTCGTATTCAGGGGGTCATCCCAGGCAAGCTGGACCTGCATGTCTAGCGGCATGGCCGTGAGGTTCACCGGGGCGGCCGGTACCGGTATCGGGGTGGCAGTCACTACGGCTGCCATTCCGGTTATTTTTGGGGTGCCGCTTAATCCCGGGGGGACATACACCGACAATACGGCGAACGTGTATGCCGTGTTGTCGGTCAATGGAGTAATCTCGACCGAAGTTTTTGGTTCGGACGAGGCCGATACTATGTAAGGCGTGGGAACCACGCCGGTGCCGCTGGTCTCGATGGTGATCTGATATTGTTCGTACCCTACGCCGCCCGTGTCCCACTCCAGGACTACCCGTTCGCTATACGGCGTAGCCACCAGATTGGTCGGCGCAGGCAACAACGGCGTGGCGGTCACGGTGGCTGCCTGGCCGTTGACCGAATCGTTTACCGCCCTCACTGCCAAGGTATACTCGTCGCCGTTGTCCAGGCCGGTTACGGTGTACGCGGTGGTGGTCGCGCTGCTGCCGGTGATGTCCGTGAAGCTCGTTCCGCCGTTAGTGCTGTACTGGTATTTCGCGATCAGGGTGTTGTTCGGATTGTCCCAGTTAAGCTCGATCTGGCCGGCGCCTACCGTGGCCGAGAGGGTCGTCGGAGCGGCTAGTATCGTCGTGACGGTGACGTCGCCCGAGTTTGCGGTATCGCCGTCCTCGTCCACCGCCCGTATCCGGAAGGTATAGGTTTGGCCGTCTGTAAGGCCGCGAACGGTGTACCCGGTGGTATTGGCCTCGCCGTATCCGCTATCTGGGATCAGGGTCCACTGTCCGAATGAGCCGGCGGCCTCCTTTTGCCGGTACTTATAGCCCGTGATGGTGGAGTCGTTGGGGTCGTCCCAGGACAGCGTCACCTGGTCAACGACCGCCACTGCAGTCAGATTGGCCGGCGTAGCTGCCGGCGATTGCACGGGGGTGGCCTGCTTGCTCCCAGAGGCAGGGCCGGGGCCGCTACTGTCCACCGGTCGAATCAGGAAGGTGTACTCCACATCGTTGGTCAGGCCGGTTACCGTGTGGGATGTGGTCCCCTCTCCACTTCCGGAAATGCCGGTCCATGCGGGGATGCTGAACACGTAAGCCGCGCCAGTCAAGAGTTCGTCCCCGGGCGCCCCGACTATGGCCCTACCGCCGCCAGCCGCTACGGAATCCCCAAAGTTATCGTCCGCTGTGCCGTCGGGAGCAGTCAGCTTGACCGTCTCGGTGGCGGTTACCCAGCCCCCGCTGGGCTTGGTGAACAGGTAAACCGAACCGGAGTCACTGCCGTTGTCGTCATTCCCGTAGGCCCCAACTACGACATTGCCGCCGTCAACCGCTACCGACCACCCGAAGTGATCTTCTGCAGCGGCGTCGGAGGCGGTCAACTTGGCGGTCAACGCAGCTTTCGAACTGGCTGACAGGGTTACCCAGGTGCCCCAACCGCCGTTGGGCTTGGTGAACACGTACACCGAGCCGGAATTGGTGCCGCCGTCGTCGTCCTGCCAGGCCCCTACCACAACAAAGTCGCCGTCTACCGCTACCCACCGACCGAAGCTATCGGCATTCGCGCGGTCGGAGGCGGTGAGCCTGACGGCGCTCCATGCGCCCATGGAATCCTTGGTAAACACGTAAGCCGCGCCCGAGTAAAAATCTTCCCCCGGTGACCCTATAACAACGGTGTTGCCGTCCACCGCCACTGAACTGCCGAAAACGGTGCCGGCCCCGGCGTTGGTGCCGGCGCTCCATATGGCCGTGGCCGCCGGGCCCCAAACTCCGGAGTTATCCTTGGTGTACAGGTAAGCCTTACCGGCAAGAGCGTCACTGCCGATCAGGGCTCCCGGGGCCCCCACGACGGCGATGCCGGTGTCCAACGCCACGGAACGTCCGAAAAGGTCATTTCCAAATTGGCCGGTCTTCGTGAACTCGGTGGCCAATGAGCCGGTCAGGCTACTCTTGGAGGCTATGGTAATCTCACCGGGATCAGTGTTGTTGTTTTGGGTGTATGACGGGGCTCCAGCCATGACCGTACTGCCGGCCACCGCTACGGAACTTCCGAGCCGGCCTTCGACCTGCGGGTTACTTACCGCCAGGAACTCATCGTAGCTCCACCCCCCGGAACCTCTGCTGAAGGTGTGCCCCCATCCGCCGTTAGTAATGGAGGTATTCTGGTTGTTCAGAGATTCTTGGAAGGGGGCTCCAACCACCGCCCTGTTCCCGGCAATCCCCACGGAATCTCCGAACCTGTCGCCTTCCTCGATGGCGCTTGTAACAGTACTGGGAACGACCAGCTTGTCGATTGCCACCTGCAAAACCTGGTAGCCCGTGATCGTAGTGTCGGTGGGGTCATTCCACGTTAACGTCACCTGGGTATCGCCGGCGGTCGCGCTGAAATTGGACGGCGCGTTGGCGGCGTTGGCCGGAGCCATGATGAGGAGGAGGAGCACACCAACGGCGAGGAGCACGCCGATGATTGTCAGCCGCGGGAAAGTTCTTATATGGATTGCTCTCATATAATGTCCTGATCGTCGGCATCGGATGCGGTTAGCTTGGCCGCCAAGGTCCACCTACCGAATTCCGAACCCCTGATAAACACGCCAGCTGTACCGGAATCGTCGCCCCGGTACGGTGCTATCACTGCGGTATCTCCGTCCACCGCTACGGTATACTCGGATTTATTATGCTGAGTTGGGAAGTCGGCCGTCAACTTTGCACACTTCGCAAGCTTCCATAGCTGGTAGTTGGTTATGTATGGCGAGTCGGCGGTAGGATCGTAACAACTCGGCCTCGGCTGGATGTAGAGCGCCTCCGTGGAAGCGCCGTCCGCCCGGCATAAGCTCCTGGGCTAGGGTGCTCTTCCCCGTCTGACGGGCTCCGGTCACCACCACCGCAGGCATGACCCGGAGACGGTCCGAAGGCTTGGCCCAACGAGGCGAGGGAGCGTGTCATTCGTCATAGGCAGCATGATAGTCATTCACGGTATGTTTTGCAATGGTGAGGCACCTTCCACAGTTTTCCTTGGGTTTATCCAGCCGCAGCGTCAGACAGCTGAGGAAACGGTGGTTGGCATCGGACACATGAAGGGGGACCTCGATTTGGTCTCTTCCCGTGCTCCCTATTCGTCATAGACCGAAGCGTTTCTGCCGACCACGTACTCTGATGGGCAACAAAAGTGGACCTCACATATGGATAGGCAGGGACAGCTACCGTTTGAGGACGGTAGCTGCCCCTGTTTTGTACAAGTCAGCGCCCTGTGCCGACCATCTCCTCCTCTCTCTGCTGCTTCAAGCTCAGCGTCTACTGGAACGGCGAGAGCCACCGCGACCGTGGTCGCTCTCGCCGTCCCTTCCACTTTGCAGGCCGTTCTGCGAAAAGCTCCACCCAGGCGCTTAGAACAGCCTCGACTGGGGCTGGCCTTGGGCTGCCTCTTCCTCCGCTGTTGAATCCTGCGCCGACCCCTGCTCACGCCGGGGCCGACGGCGAGTCGAGGCAGCGGGTCGCTCGTGAGCGGGATACTTGGGTTCGTCTTCCCACAGGTCGCCTCTCGCCCTTTCAACTACCGCCAAGACCTCCTGTGTCAGCCCGGATATGTCCAGGCCATCCACCGGCTCGATGTGGGGGTCCGACGAGGGTCGTTGCACCCCTATGGTGGCCCTGCCGTCCTTGATCGACACGACAACCTTCAGGTCCTCTGGCGGAGCGGTCTCGTCTCCGCCGGTCTGGTCCTCACCGATCTCCGAATCTTGCTGGGCCTGTTCGGTCTCGTTCTTGTCGGCTTCTTCGTTGGCAACGGTGACAGTCTGGTCGGCTGACGTATCGCCGAAGAGACTCTCGTAAGTGTTCAAGGCATCCTTGCGGGACGCTTCCGTATCGTTCTCGTTAGACATGATTTCTCCTCTCCTTGGTTCTTCGTTCCTACTCTGGCCGCGTTCGTGAGGGCCTTACCTGTGCTTCGCGTCTCATCGCGACTGTCTCCTGATGTCGCCGATGGTCTTCGGCTCCCAATACAGGTCGCGCTCCACGGCGGGAACGTTGCGGAGCACGGTGAAGGGAGGCTCGTCCTCCTCGGTTAGGTAGAACTCGAAGAACGGTGCGTAGAGGGGGTAGTGGCGCTCCTCGAAGAGCCGGGCGAAACCCTCCACCCTCTGTCGTATGCCGGGGGCTGTGAGCACCGCCTCGGCCTCATCGGGGAAGAGGCGGCGCACCAGCCCCACGAACCAGGCGTGGTCTTCGGCATTGCCGACCAGCACGATCTGCTCCCGCAGCGACGGCGGACGCCGCAGGAGCAGGTCGGCCAGTTCGCTCAGGCGCGGCGGGGCTGCAACTGCCACCGCAGCGCCTCCGCCAGGCGGCCCGTTGCCGCCGCGTAGTCCTGTGCCTGGGCGCAGGCCAGCTCCAGCTCGGCGCTCCGGGAGGCCGCCTCCTCCAGGTCGAGGGAGCAGCCGTCGGGCCGTGTGAGCTCCGCCGTAAGCTCGATGAGTCTCAGGTCCGCCGGCGGCGATGCCGCCAGCAGACCGGCAAAGGTTTTGGTGTCCATCAGACTCTCTCCTTATTGATGGGCATGGACGAGCCCTTGGTGCCCACCCGCCGCTGGAACTCGTAGATTGTGTCCTCGCCCCGCTGGGTCTCCTTCACCGAGGCGTTGGCGATCTCTCCGTAGAAATCGCTCAGCGTGTTTTTTACCTGCTCGACGCTCATCTGGGGGTCTGGGTCGGGAAACTCCCGGTCGTCGTATACGAAAATTCTTGTCATCGGTTCATCTCCTTTTGGTCGCTTTGATCTTAGCTTCGTCGCCACCTTAGCGGCGCCCCCTTCAGGACACCGTTTGAGCCTCTTTTTCCTCCTCCAGCCTGAGCGCCCATTCGAACATCGAGAGGGTCGCGGGCTTCGGCTTACCGTTCCTTCTGGCCGGCTTCTGCGGCTCCTCGGCCAGGAACTCGGCCCAGGAGAACATCGACTGCTGGGTCTCTTCCACCACGTCAGCATGACCGTTAGCCGCCGCAGTCTCGACGACGATCCCGGTGCCGTTCCGATGCACCTCGACCGTCTCCGGTTCCACCTCCACCGCGTGCCACTCCTCGTCCACCAGCAGCTCCTCGGAGACGGCCTCGGCGTCTCGCGCCTGGGCGAAGGCATCCTCCACCGACTCTCCTTCTTCTTCCTCCTCTCCGTTCACGATCTTCCTTGCCAACGCCAGCATGATGTCTTCGCCGTCGTCGCCGTAGGCCGCCAGTCCGTCCTCGGGCAGCTCACCCTCCACCGCCAGGGAGCTTTGCAGCTCCGGGGCCACCAGCTTCAGGGCATCCGCCTGGAGGGTGCCCCGGTAGGCCGTGAAGATGACCTTCACGGGCCGGGTCTGTCCGATGCGCCATGACCGCCGCGACGCCTGCCGCATGGTGTAGACGCTGTAATCCGTTTCCGCCCAGACGATGGTTGGAAACGCGATCAGGTCGAGGCCCATCTGCACGAGCCTGGGGTGGCAGATGAGGACGTCTATGCCCTCTTTGACCTTGTTCTCCACCCATGCCTCTCTACGGTCCGGGGCCACGGCGTCGGCCTTCATCACCGCCACCCTGAAACCGTGCCTGGTCAGGATGTCGCTCATCCTCTCCGTAACGTCCCTGGTTCCGGTATGGGTGGCGTAGACCAGCACCCTCCGGCCCTCAAGCCTCTCCGCTGCCACCAGGTCTAAGAGCGCCTTCTCCTTTGGGTACAGTTTCTCCTCGCTGAGGGGCGGCACCTGGACGATGACGTCCTGGGAGTCCGGATCGAGGACGGTCTCGCCCCGCGTGCAGCCGTCTGGGTAAGCCAGCAGGCTTTGCAGGTAGGTGGAGAGGAGCTTCCTGGAGCCCTTGGCCAGCGCATCGGCGAGGGCCTCCCGCAGCTTCTCGAAGAGGGTGCCGTAGGCTCCCCGTTGGGTGTACCCGTAGGAGTCGGGCTCGGAGTCCATCGGGCAGAGCATCACCTGCTCCTCGTAGGACGGCAGCCCGGAGGCCACGTCGGAGAGCCGGAGGAACACCGAGTTGCCGATGAGGTGGAAGAGTGCAGCTGGGGCGAGCCCCGGCCGTTCTCGCACCACCTTGCGGTAGCGCCTGCGCCGGCTGAACCGTCCGTCCTCCACCGACTCGCCATCGTCCTTGCCGATGGTGTGCTCCTCGAAGCCGTACCGTTGTATCCACCTTCCCTCCTCGGAGCGCCCGAACTCCGTCCTGATGGCCGGGCTGAACCGGTACAGCAGGTGGAACAAAGTGCTCGAATACCCTCCAGTTAGGGTGCCTGTCAGGGTGAGGGAGCGGCCGCAGGAGTCGGCGAGGACGCCCGCTGCGATGCCCTGGGCGGAGCCTCTTCCCTTGTATTCGTGCACCTCGTCTGTTACGAGGAGCTCGAAGAACCCCTTCATCCGCTTCTTGATGTAGTCGGCAAGGGGATATCGCTTCGGCCCCTTGGGGTCGGCCTGCCAGAGGGCGGAGCCGCACCCCGCGCAGGTCCGCCGCTTGCGCCCCATCTCCTCGGCGGTGAGCGGCACCCCGTCCTTGTCCACGATCTGGCTGGCGCAGATAGGGCAGCAGGGGACCCGGAAGGGCTCCCCCGTCTCCTCGACCCTGATGAGCACGCCCCTGGATGTGGCCCACCGCTCGGTGTATGCCGCGTGCCAGCGGTAGGAGAGCTTCGCCCGTTCCCTGGACATGATGGCGAAGAGGGGTCCTGGGCCGGTGGAGAGGCGCAGCTTCTCCAGGTCGGTGATGGAGGCGACGATTGCGGCGCGGGCCTTGGGCACCGTCTGCTCGACCTCACGCTTCCACTTCCGGGTCAGGTGCGGGGGTGTGAGTACGAGCACCCGCTGGAAACCCGCAGCGTAGGCTGCGGATGCGCCGATGAAGGTCTTGCCGGTGCCCATCTCCCCCACGACGTTGGTGCCCTGGTGGGCTTTCAGGGAGAGTGTCACGCCCCGTATGGCGTCGGCCTGGGCTCCCCTCCCAGGGGGGAGCGGAGCAGTTGGGGGAGGCCGTGGCCGTTCTGGGAGGGCCGGTAGAGGGGCGGGTAGGACTCCACCACCCGCTGGGCGATGGCTTCTTTGTAGGTGTCGATGAACTGCGCGAGGTTCATTTGTCTATCTCCTTCCTTCTATAGAGGTATCGCTTCTGGCTGCTTCGGTCCTGATAAAGGGCGAGGCCCCGTGGTCCTGGAAAGAACCAGCGGGGCCTCGTGACGCGGCTCTGGGGTAGAGTCGTCTATGCGGCGATGTCGGTGATTACGCCGTCCCCGAGGTCCAGGGCGACGACGGTGGTGCGGAGCTTCTCCCGGTAGGTCTCCTTGTCCGGGGTCTCCTCGACCAGCACCAGCTCCTTGGTGGTCTTCCCCTTGACCAGAATGCGCCGTCCGTCCGCTTCGAGCTGGAGGTTGTCCAGGAACCCGGCGGCGATGAGCATGGCCATGTGGCCTCTTCGCAGGGGCATCAGGGGGCGGGTCCTCTGGTCCTTGCTGGGCCAGAGGGAGTCCGTTACTTCGGTGCTGGCCCACAGGCCGGAGCGCCGGGCCTCCTGAGCCGCCGCCACGGGATCGACGGTGCGGGTGGCGAACAGGATGTCCCCCGCATCCGAGGTGATGGCGGTGTAGATGGGGTAGCCTTGGGAGTACAGAGGCTTCGGCTCTCCCTCGGCCCAGGCCAGCACCTGCCCCTGCGCCTCCTCGTCCAGGCGGGGCTCCGCCATCCGGTAGCCCATGACCACAACCTGGTCGAAGGCTTCACGTTCCGGGTGTGGGAAGGCCCAGCACCTCAATCTATAGTAATAGGAGGCGAGGTACTTGGCCGAGACCGCAAGGCGCTGGCGGGGCACGATGAACACCAGCAGCCCGCCGTCGTTCAGGTAGCGGGTCGAGTGGGTCAGGAAGGCGTGCTCCGTCCGCTTGCTTTCCGGGTCATGGTCATAGGGAGGGTTCAAAAAGCAGATGCCGAACGCCTGGTTGCCTATGGAGGTCTGGAACAGGTCTGCGGCCAGGGTGCGGTGCAGCCGGGATGCGGCCTCCTCAGCCCGGTCGGTATGCAGCTCCACCCCGTAGGTCTCTATGGGCATGGTGTTGTCCTGGGTCAGCCGCTCTCCCAGCTGGGCCACCGCCTCCCCGGCTCCGCAGCAGGGGTCGAGGATGCGGATCACCTCCCGGTTGCGGTAGTAGTAGCCCACAGGCGCCCGTATCAGCGTGGCGATGAAGTCCACCACCTTCTCCGGCGTCGGGTAAAACCCCCTTTGGCCTGTGCTGCCAGTCTCACGATGTCTCCCCTTCCTCATGGTCGGTCGATGTTGATGGGCCGAACTTGCAGGGTTCGGGCCTGCAGAAGTAGCAGTCCCTTCTCGCCCTGGGTGGCGGGACGTAGTCCTCGGCGGACAGGGCCTGGAATATCACCTGCACGCCGCAGGAGTTGCAGTGGTAGATCTCTCCCGTATGGACATCCCTGTCCGGCTCCTCTATCTGGGCGAACCGCTCCTCGCAGTGGGGGCAGGTAAAGTAAAGCGTCTGGTTCGTGGTCATGGCTTATCTCCTCTCATTGGCCGCCGCCTTCAGGCAGCGAGCCGGTTATCTGACTTGATACCTACCACCTCTCCGGTGGCGAGGCTTCGCTGGTAGCAGAGCACCTGGCGCGTGCCCGCAGCCTCTGCACACGCGGTACAAAAAGCGGTGACGATCTCGGTGTGTTTCGCCACCGTCACTCGTCTGACCAGCACCGAGCCGTTGTCTGTGCTGGTGTGCCGGTAGAGCATTACCCTGGGGTCGCGCCTTTCTGCCTCAGTCGCTGGCCGATAGAAATGCGGTTGCCCCGAGGTGCACAGGTGCTGCGTGTGGTCGTGCCGGCAGAAACGGCAGGTCGTTCCGTCCGGCGAGAAGCGCTGCCAGGCTTTGAAATGCCGCTCCTGCCTGCGTTTGTTTGTGCGTTTGGCAATTGTCAGCGTCTTATCCATACCCTCCTCCGTTCACTGCTGCCACGATGGATTCTTCCTCTCCGGGTAGGGTCAGCAGCCCCGAGGCAACGGCCTCCGAGAGGTCCTCCTTGAGGGATTCGGCGTTGGGGTTGCAGCGGTAGGCAACCACTCCCGCCGATTGGAGCTGGGTGATCTCCTCCTTCTGGAGTCCCCGCCGCCACAGCCAGTCTGCCCAGGAGGGGTGCAACGGCAGTGGGCTCCTCTTGTCCAGGAAGCGGTAGTGGAGCCTGGGGGCCTCGTCTTCCGTCTGGGCCAGGAGGAGGAAGGTGTCGTGTTCGGAGGCGTACTGGGCCATTTTCGTATACACCAGGGCGTGCCAGCCCCCACTCACCGGCAGCTTGGCGATCTTGGTCGTCCACGTGCCGACGGTTCCGTAGGGGATGCCGCAGCGCTCATAGCCACCGCTGAGCGCCATCCCATCCGCGCCCTGGATGAGATGGGCGACGTCGGGCGGTTGCTTGAGCAGGGAGGCCCAGATCGCCTTGAGCGCCGTCTGGGAGCCCACCATCGAGAGGAACCAGAGTCCCTGGGAGTGGGGGTCGCTAGCGAAGGCGTCGGCGGTGGCGCTGAAGCCTGCTGCGTTGATGGTGTACAGGGCTTCGGGGTCGAGTGTGTGTTCGGTTGCAAGCATGGGTATGTCTCCTTTCGGCAATTGGAATGCTGATGCGCGGAGGCGCGGTGACTCCGTGGGGCCGGTAAGGGTCGTTGCTGGGCTGCCTGGGTTTTCCTGTAGGATTAGAGGGCGGTGATGAGGCCGCGCTCCTTGAGGCTGACCGCCTTGTCCCCGCCGATGACCAGGTGGTCCAGTAGCTCGATCCCCAGAAGCTTGCCCGCCTCCATGAGCTTCTTGGTCTGGGCCACGTCCGCCGTGCTCGGCTCCGGGTCTTTAGAGGGGTGGTTGTGAACCACGATGATCCCGGGAACCGCCTCGACGACGGCGGGCCGGAACACCTCCGCCGGTCTGATAGTGATCGAGCCTATATCGCCCTGATAGATCACCCTTTGGCCAACGACCCGTGTCCTGGCGTCCAACAGCAAGACGCGGAGCTGCTCCTGGGCGAGGTAGCCCATCTCCGGCGCAAGCAATCGCCGCACGATCTCCGGCGAGCAGACCTCCGGAGGGTCGGCGGGGCGCGGGGGATGGGTCTCCACCCCGTAGCGCACGGCCAGCTCTCCCAGGATGCTGACGTTGCGCCGGAGGGTCTCCAGCAGTGTGTCGGTGTAGCGTTCTGTGGTCATGGGGACCTCCCGTAGGTGTAAATGGTCTGAAACGAAAAGCGGGGCCGATCCCGAAGGTGGGAACGGCCCCGTGGAGCGCCCGTGTTAGTGGGCGGCGGTAGGAGTTTCTGGCCTAGAAGGATGCGGCGGCGGTCACCGGTTCCTCAGCAGCCGCGTCCTCAGACTCCTTCGCAGAGCCATTCCCGTTGCGAGAGTCGAGGAATACCACCTCGGAGGCGTGAATCTCGGTGCGGTGCCTGCGCTGGCCGTCCTCGGTTTCATACGAGTTCTGGGCCCGCTTGCCAGCGACGTACAGCCGGTCCCCTTTGCCCACGTACTGGTTCACTGCCTCGCCAAGCTTGGCCCAGCAGGTAACTGAGTGCCAATCCGCCTCGACGCTCCCGTCCTGGCGGTGGCGGTCGGTGGCCAGCCTGAGCTGGGTGACGGCGGTGCCGCCTTGCGTGTAGCGCATCTCCGGGTCCGCTCCGACCCTTCCCAGCAGTTCTACTTTGTTGATGGTCTTAGCCATTTCAGTTATCCTTTGTGTGTGTAGTAGTGCGGCGTTGCCGCACTCGAATGGAAATGCAGCGCCGTCCCCTTCGGAGGGGAACGGCCTTGTCCATGCGCTCCCGTTACGGAGCGTCTAGCTCACCCGCACGTACTGGGACACGGCCTCCGTCACAATGGCGGCGCGGGTATCCGGGTCCAGCAGAGCGTTCAGCTTGCGGTAGTCAACGGAGAAACGCCGGGTCTTGACCAGGCTCACCGCCCTTCCCTCGACGCTTGCTTTGGTCATACCCCTCTGTCGCATCCACGCCTTGAGGGTATCCAGCGCCCGGCGCTTGGCCTGTTCCGGCTCCCTCAAGGCTTCCTGCGCTTCCAGGTATGCCCGCACCGCCTCCCGGGCCTCCTCCGCGCTCACCTCCCTTCCTTCTATGTCCGGTGACTCGTCTGCTCCGGGCTGGCACGTGTTCAGGAAGGGGCACGACCGGCACTGCCAACTACCGGCACGGAAGTCCCGCTCCGGCAGGGCGTCGGGGTTCTGACCGTGGGCGGCGTAGTGGTCGGCCAGCTCGCCGAGCCGGAAGCTGACCGTCTCCATCGCGTCCTCCACCCGGTCGGCGGGGATCGTCTCGGTATCCCAAACTCGGCTCCCGGTATCCATCGTGGCGATCACCACGTCGCGGGCTTCCTCGTAGCTCCCGTAGGAGTAGAGAGCGGCCTGGGCCACCGACTCGGGGTGACTCCGCTCTGCGCCAAGGGTTTGCCAGCGCTTGTAGGCGTCCGGCCCCCTGGTCTTGACCTCGACGATCACCTCGTCGCCTCCGAAGAAGGGCAGGACGGCGGTGGCATCGGGATGGCCGGTAACGCGCAGGTTGGGGGCGATGAGGACCGTCACCTCCCTGGGGCTGTTGGGGTCCACCGGGATCACGTCCCAGCTCGCCCGCTCCATCGCCCGGAGCACCACCTGCTCAAGGGCCTGCCCCACCTCCATGACGGTCAGGGATTCGTCGGTCGGTGGGTTTGTGGGCTGCTGTTCAGTGGCGGCATACCAGAGGGCGCGGCGGCAGCTGCTGGCGGCGGATGCCCGCACCACCAGCGCCCCATCGCCGTCGAAATGGGCCGACGGTCGCGAGTAAACGTCCGCCCGGTCTCCGGTGGGGTCTTCGTTCTGGTTCATGGTCTGTCCTCCTTCGTTCCTATAGATGAGAAGCGGGACCGCCTCCGTGGAGACAGCCTCGCTAGTTGAGCAACCATCGGTTGTGTGCGCCGCTCATGCGGCGGCTTTGGATTCGGATTCCTCTATCCCCTCTTTCGCCCTCTCTTCTCGCTCCTTCAGATGGAGCTTGAGGACCTGGGAGATGCCATCTGCGAGGCCCAGCACCCACACGCTCGACCCATCGCCTATTTGATTGGCGAAGGGCTGCATCTCGCTAACCCCCTGCATCTGGTCGATGATCTCGTCCAAGGGAGTACCGCGCCGCAAGTGCAGCGAGACGAGGCGGCAGACCGCCTCCGTTACCCCTGAGGTAAAACTACCTGCCTTCCCGATAGTGCCGAAGACCTCGAAGGGCGCCCCGTCCTCGTCCAGGGACACCGTGACGTACAAGTTGCCATGCTCGGTGGAGAGCTTGGTGGTGCTGCTTGGCAGCGTCCGGGGCCTGGGCCGTGTCGCCGGGGTCATGGCCCCTCCCCCTTCTCAAGGAGATAGGGAAGGGCTGGGGCGTAGCGGTCGAAGAATTTGGCGACCTTGAGGGCACACTCCCGGTCCCTCTTGTCGCCGATGCCCAGCAGCGTCTGTACGATGACCTCTTCACAGTCCTCTTCGGCGAAGGCCGGGGTCAGCAGCGTCTCTTGGACGGCAGGGGGAAGGGAGTCCCACCGCTCCCGGCTCAGCTTCAGCCCGCCGTGACTGGCCGTTTCGACCCGCACCACGCCCTCGGCCAGCGCTACGACGTCCTGGGGAGGTCCCCACGGGGTATACATAGTGTTCACTTTCATGGCTTCTTCCTTTCTGTCCTGTAGTGGAAGGGCGGGGAAGTCTCCGCAGAGACAGTCCCGCTCCATCGCGTATGTCTTGGTTGTCTAGGCCGCTCGCCCTGAGTCAGGCCCAGGCGGTTTGCAATGGGGGCACCCGACGCCCTGGTGTCCGATCCGACTCTGAATCTCCGGGACATACTCGGTGTGTACCCGCCCGAAGAGGTCGTGGGCTTGCTGGATAACCCGGAGCGCGGAGGGACTGTTCTCCGCGGCTGGGAAGGCGTGGCTCACCTGCTCAATCTCCTCTTGGAAACAGGCGTTGCCGATGTGGTCCATCTGGAGCCACAGCTCCGCAAGGCGCTCCTCCACCCGGTCGATGAGGAAAAGGCTCGTCGTCGTCATCGGTTGTCTCCTTTCTGTGTGTTGCTCAATTGGCCAAATGAAAACGGGGCTGCCCCGGTATGGAGACAGCCCCGTTACGTGGGCTCGCTATGGCGCGTTGGGCTCATGCCGCTTCCGGCACGGCTGCTTCCCGCGTCTGCTGGAGCTTCCGGGTCGCCCCTTGCACCAGCGGCGTCAGCTCCGATGCCGATACCGCCTCAAGGTTCTTGCCCGTCTTGCCCTTGACCGCAGCCCGCACCTGCTTCTCGTCGAACCCTTGCATCGCCCCCAGGTCGATCAGCGTCGCCCGCAGCGACGGAGCAAGGGAGTCGGCTGCGCTTTCCTGCTTCGCCGGTTGCCCGGTGGCCGCCTGGTCCCCATAGAGGCAATTCCCGAACTGGTCTCCGAAGCTGCGCAGGGCGCGTTTGAGACCGTCGGTAACCGACCCTTTGCAGGCTGTGTCGTGACCCTCCGCCGTCTCCTCCGCCACGGCGTGGAACCCGATGTCCGTGCGGGGCGGAGCGCCGGGAACGGTGACCCGCACGGGAGCGCTGTAGGCGCGGATGCGGCTCATCTCGCCCGTCTTGGGGTCGACCTGCTCGATCTCCCGCAGGGTCACGTCGCCGACCACCTCGTATCCCCAGCCGCCGCGACCAAATATCTCGTTCGCCTGGTCGATGACGGTGTGTCCCTCGATGTAGCTGTAATTGCGCCCGGCCCGTCCCTTGCGCTGGGACACCAGGCTCGGGTCGAGGGGCTTCTCCAGCTCGCTCACCACCCTTGGGGACAGGCTGTCCCAGAGCAGGTCGTGCTCCGGAGTGATGGCGGCGTCCGGGTGGACGCCGTTGCTTCCGTTCTTTGTCGCTGCGTTCGTCATTGTGCTTCTCCTTCGTGATGTCTGTGATGTGCTGACTGCTCTTTCTCTGGTCGGTGCAGGTATCCCCTATGGGAAGCCCGTAGGCGGGGCAAGCCCCGTCATTCACTGGGCATAGCGCCTCCTTGGGTAATGCTGTGTGGATCGATGGCGCAGGGCACAGAGCCTGCAAGACGGTGGGCTGGCGTGGGCACAAGAGCGGGCGGGAAGCCCGTATGGAAGGAGGACTGTGCTACTTAGCGGTGCGGGCTGCCCTGGCAAGCAAGCCCAGGAAAATCGCCCGCCCGTGGGGATGCGTGGCAAGCTCGGCCACGTCCGCCACGCCGTCAAGCAAGGTAACGACGGCGGGCCGCCGTCCAAGCAAGCTCTCAAGCCGCTCGGCGGCCTCGCGGCCGGCATCGTCGGCGTCGAAGGCGAGGAACACGCGGGGGAAGCCACGCAAGCTAGCCGCCACCCGCTCCATGCCCTGTGTCCCCAGGGCTGCGACGGCTGGCAACCCCCACTGGGTCAAGGCAAGCCAGTCGAACACCCCTTCAGTAAGGACCACCCAAGACGGCGCAGCCCCAAGCCGCCCAAGTCCAAGCACCGGCTTGGGTCCGGGCAGCGCCTGGAACCTCGGCGCCCGCTCCGGGTCAATGGCCCGGCCCACAAGCCAGCGGACGCGTCCCGAGGCCAGGTCGGGAACCACCACCATCCCAGCGAACCGCTCGCCCCGCTCGGTGAACAAGCCCGAGGCCCGTATCCGCTCGCCGCCGAATCCGGCGGCTTCAAGGTATCGGCGCAGCCCGTCCCCCGTGGCATAGCCAAGACCCAGGCGGCAGGCGGTATCGAAGCTGATATCCCTGGAGCCCAGGTACTCCCGCCCCTCGGAGCTCTGGAGCATGGACCGGAGGTAGAACCTCGTTGCCGCCGACAGCGCCGCCGGATCCCGCTGGGGAACCACGGGAGCAGCGGTACGCCGTGGCGCGGCCTGTGTCCTCGACCGGACGGCTGGGCTGGGAGCCAGCCCAGTCCCACCACCCAGCCTCTGTATCGCCTCGGGCAGGGTCAGGCCCTCGGCCCGCTGGATAAAGTCCAGCACGTCTCCTCCTAGACCGCACCCGAAGCAATACCAGCGTTCCGAATCGCCGTACACCGTAAAGCTACCTTCCGACTCCTGGTGGAATGGACAGACGCCCTGACGGACCCTGCCCCTTCCCCTCAGCTGCACGCCCGCAGCCTCCACCACGTCGGCCAGGGAATGGCGGCTCTTGAGGGCCTCCAGGTCAACCTGTGTGTTGGCTACGACCATGACCCACCTCCTTTCAGGGGCTTCAGGCCCCGCAGGCTCCTCGCGGAGACCACCTTGCCCGGCTGCCACACCATCCCCAGCACGGCCAGGACTTTCACGGTCCCGTCGCCGTGGGGAGCGAGCGCCGCGGCTCTGCCGGTGCCCTGGCTGTACACCAGGGTCTCGCTTTGCCCGAACCGTCGTCGCACCAGGTCCTGCCACTCGGCGAAAGCCCAACGCGCCTCGCGCGCATCCGCCGTGGCGGTGTCCAGGTCGGCTATGAGCGTCAACGCACCGTCGAGGTTCCCCGCCTTCCGCAGCCGCCGTGCGTCGTGGACCCTCCGGGCCACGGTCTCCTGGGGCTGCTCATGGTTGCTGGCAAAGAGGGCATCCATCACCCGGTCCACCAGCTCCTCCAGACTGCGCCTGGGCCTTTCACCCACTACCATCGTTCTGTTGTTCATCACTGCCGTTGTCATCGTGTTCTCCTTTCTACTTTCGATTGCCGTAGTGCTTGTATCGCCTGTTTCCTGTTCCTTGCGCCCACGAACCGCCGGAGCATCAGCGCCCCGCATCCAAGGGCCAGGACGTTTACGGTGAAGGCGTCAACACCTGAACCGGTCAACAGGGGCGTTGCCAGGAGCAACGCCACGCCTGCCGCCAGCGTCCTCCGCTTGTGCCGCCGCATGGCTCTTGCGGTCCCGGCGACGGCGGCCAGGACCCGTGGAACCCGTTCCTTCGTGTGCAATACGCACCTCCTTTTGTGTTGCCCGCACCGGCATCCGTGGCGCGGGTCGTGGCTTATGGGTTGGTTGACGATGGACACACTCCGCCCACGGTCGGATGCCAAACGCGGAGAACGGAGTGTGGTTGTGAAGAAGACGCAGCTCAGCCAGGGTCAATATCTAGGCGACTTCTGGGGAACTACGAAGACGTGGCGCGGCTGTCCCAGGATGTGGCCACAGAACAGACGCGGGTGTAAAAGGGCGCAGCGCGGCCAGGGCCAATATGGCGTACCGACTCTGGGGAAGCTGCGGTGACGCGAAGCGGCCAGCCTGACGGACGGGACCGTAGACCGGCGCGTGTCGAAGCTGCGGCCTAGCTGTCTGAAGGGCTATGCCGCAGGCATGGGGAGCCGGTCAGAGGGCATGGGGCACTCCAACCGTCGTATCGAAAGGTCGAAACGCAGGACGCACTCCGGCCTTTGTGGAAACATCCCTCTTGGGCGACCGTTGGGAGAGCCTAGCTCGATCCCTCTAGTCTATCCCGGGCTCAGGGAAAGGACCCCCAGGTTTCTAAGGCAAAGAAACACTGGAAAAACCTGATAATAATCTCAGCATTACGCCCCATTGCCCCGTTGGCAATACCTTTTAGGCCTCACCGCCCAAAGTGTTCACTCTAGTTCGACAAAAGTTCCACGAAACCCTAACCACACCCTGAAAGCGTCTACTTCCGCCACAGGCCCAGGGTGAGGATCCGGCGCACCCACCTGAGCAACTCCCGCTTGGCCCGCGCCCTCTGGGTGTCGTAGAGCGCCGTCCAGCGCCAGGATAGCTGCCCTCTCCTCCAGTGCCCCGTGAGCGGCATGGGCTCTGGGGGCAAGGTCAGCCCGTGCTTCTCCAGCATGGCCAGCTCCATATCCAGGATACGCTCGTGCGTCACCAGCCACGACAGACTCTTGCCCCGGATGGGATGACTCGCTCTGAGCGTGCGCCACTCGTCGATCAGCGGCCACGCCGCACCGAAGACCGCCTCGTCATCGAGAGCAGGCTCGACGGTCACCAGCTCGGGATACCGCCGCCGGGTCACACCCGTCGTCACGGGCTGCTTCTCTGAGTTGGGCGCTGACGCTCCGCCGTATCCCGCCTCCACCTGGGCCAGACGCCGTTCCCACTGCCGCAGCGCCCCCGCGTGTTCGTCTTTGAGCGCCTTGATCTCGCCCTCCATAGTGGTCCGCATCTCTCCGAGGCCGCTGGTGATCTGTTGCTCCAACGCCTCCATGCGCTGATCCAGGGCTTCGATGCCCTTCTGCTGGGCCGCCATCGCCGCTTTCTCCCTGGACAGCAGCTCCGCTTCCAATGCGGTCCGCATCCACTCGGAGAGCGCTCCTTGCTCCAGACACGCCTTCACCGTCCGGGGATCGACGCCCAGCATCTCCCCCGCTCCTTTGCGCTGATGCTTCCTCACCAGGTCGTGAAGCAGCGCCATGAGCCTTAGCTCGTGCAGGTCCTCGATGCTCCTCGTTCTTTCCAACGGCCTTCCTCTCGAACTCATAACAAACCCCTCCTTCCTTGCAACGATGTCGTTTTGGCCGCTTTTCGTGCAATGAGGCCCGTTTCCACGCCTCGCAGCGGTGTCGGTCCCCACTGCGGACTCTGCTGCCACCCCCTGGAACCAGCTCTGGACACAAAGTGCTTGCTGAGATGGTCCTGTAGGGGGTGTTTTCTCCCCGAATTAGCTTGCCTTTCGACCCCGGTGCAACTTTGTTCACAAACTCAAATCTCTGTACACGGCTATGACATCACAGACGGCCCCCTCTTGGGAGGGTCTTATAAGGGGGTTCATGGGTGAACACCCCTATAGGGGATTACGCCCAATCTCCGGGGCGCTCACACTCGATTGCAGGAACCACTGTTCCATGACCCCCAAGGAGGTGACGAGATGGCACTGAGATCGACCCTGAAATCCATAAAGGCGATGCGGCTGACGCTCATCGCCGGGGCGCTGCTCCTGGCGGCGCTGGCGGCCGCCCCCGCAAGCAACCTGGCGTTGGCCGCACCCCTACAGCAGAGCGGCGAAATCACCCTGGTCAACGAGGACGAGGAGTTCATCAAGCGCCACGACGACGGCGACTTCGAGGCCAAGCCCATCTTCAGCGCGAACCCCACCTGGGCAGGCTACGGGGTCAAGGACCCGGTGACCGGCGAGTGGCTTACCGCCCTCTACTTCATCCAGGACGACCCCAAGGAGAAGGACCGGGGCTGGGAGTACGACATCGACTACCCCGAGTACGACGAGCAGCCCGAGCTGGAGCCGGACAGGGCGTACACCCTGGTCCTGTACGTCTTCCACGAGTATGAGCTCTACGACTTCGAGGTCATCATCCCCGCCCATGAAGGTTCGGGGTTGTGGGACAGGGTGCTGAACGCTCTGGACCCGTCCCGCTGGGCCAAGGCATTTGCGGGTTGGGTGGTGGAGGGCATCCACGGAATCCTGTGCAGCGTCCTGAGCAAGATCACCGGCTCGGACCCGGCCAACTGCTAGGGGGAATGCAACACATGACCGACATCCTCACCGGCACCCCGCCCAATTTGACCTACCTGCGCGAAGCCGTCCAGCAAGCCTGGATGGTGGTGTGGGTCGTCGTGGCTGCGGGCCTGGGGGTCATCCTGGCGTGGGCGGGCATCACCATGATCTTCCGGGAGCACCTGGGGAGTCACGACTTCGGCTGGAGGGAGTTGGCGCCTCGGTTGATGATCGCCGTGGTAGCGGCCTCCACCTCTCTGTGGTGGGGCTCCTTCATCATCGACCTGGCTGACAGCATATCCCGGTTCGTGGCCGTCTCGTTGGAGGTGACGGCGGGAGACCTGCTGAGAGCGCCCCTGGACGTGTTCCTCCAGGCCATCCAGGTGGGCAACACGGGACTGGCGTTGGCGCTGGCCTTGCTCTACTTGGTCTACGGCTTCTTCATCCTCTACGTGATCGGGCAGTTCATCATCCGCCTCGCCCTCATCGACCTGCTGCTGGTGCTGGCCCCCGTGGCGTTGGGGCTGTGGGTCCTGCCCATGACCGCCGGGTGGGGCCGCTACTGGCTGAAGACCTTCCTGGTGACGGTGTTCCAGCAGTCGGTCCAGCTGGTCGCCCTGGCCCTGGCCATCGCCTTCCTGGACGACTTCGCCTCCATCGGTGCAGGCCAGCCGGTCAACGACTTCCTGTGGCAGCTATTGATGAGCATCGCCTTCGTCTACATGACCACCAGGGTCCCCTCGATGCTTGGCACCACTGGGGTGTTCGACGCCTGGCTGCGCACCCTCCACTACGGGGCATCCATGCTCATGGCCCTCCCCAGGATGATGCACGTGGCGGGCATGGCAACCGGCGCTATGTCGGCTGCCGGAGCGATGAAGGCAGGGGCGGCAGGCAGTGGGGGCGGCGTTGGAAGCTGGCTCCCTGCTGCGGCGGGCCTGGCCAAGGGCGGCGGCGGCGGGGAAGCATCGACGGGCAACACGTCGGCGGGGATGCCACCCCGCAGCATGAACGAGTAGCTCGACAACTCAAATAACAAGCAATCAGAAGGAGGTATTCGCATGAGCGATCTGATTCAGACCGTATCCAACATCGTGGGGATTCTACTGGCCATGGTCGGCGTGGTGGGCACAGGGTTCTTCATCTACGGGTCCTTCCTGTACCTCTCCGCCTCCGGCGCGCGCCACCAGATGGAGCGGGGCAAGAGCGCCATGTTCACGGCCCTGGCCGGGGTGGTGCTGGCGCTGCTGGCCTATGGGGTGATGAACCTCATCATCAACGCCGCCATCGGTAGTCCCGTGACCCCCGAATTGCCCAACCCGAGCAACCCGTCCGGCAACTCGTCTTAGGAGGTGTACGCCCTTGCGTGAACACGAAGTACCCACTCACTTGCAAACGGAGGACAAGGTCCTGCTGGGCCTGACCTTCCCCCAGATCGTGGCCATCGCCGCGGTCGTCGGGTTGGCCTACGGGCTATGGAAGCAGGCCGCCTTCCTCCCCGACGGCGCCTTCCGTCTGGGCGCCGCCATCGCCGTCGGCCTTCTGGGGCTGGCTATGGTGGCCGTGCGCCCCGGAGGGAGGGGGCTGCCCATAGTGATCTTGGACCTGCTCCGCTTCGCCCTTTCGCCCAAACGGTACGAGGGAGAGGTCACCGCGCTGCTCAACCCTCCGGTAGCAACGCCGCCCAAGTCCAAATCTCAAAAGAAGAAAGGACGGCGCAGACTGTGGAGGTTCCGGCTGAAGGGACTCCCCTTCAAGTGCCTGAGCCTCCTCCTGGCCGTGATGGTCCTCCTGACCTCCATCGCGCCGTCTGCGGCCCTTGCCGCTGGACCGGCGAGCGGCCCCGACCCCCAACGGCTCTTCATCGAGGCGTGGCGGGTGCGGGGCAACGAGGCCGAGCTGACCCTTCGTGCGGCAACGTCCCTGGAGGTGCAGGTCACCACCGAGACCCACGACCGCTACCGGCCCTTCTACACCCAGGGGGTCCTCTACCGGGGAGATCCCCGCGAATACACCATCCCCCTCACGGCAAACCACAAGGCCATCGTCATCTCCTGGCGGGACGCCCTGGGCAACGGCGGCATCCGAGTGCTGGACCAGAACAGCATTCCCTACCCCCTGCCAGGGCTGGAGACCGCCGACTGCGGCCTCTCCATGACCGAGGTGGGTTGGCGGCTGGGCAACGTCACGGGCCGCCTCTCCAGCGCCTGCAACAGCCGGGTGGAGGAGGTCGTCGAAGCCACTGTCCTCACCGACCCGGCGGACCCCGCCGCAGCGGTGAACCGGAAACTGCTCCTGGATGCCGACGTCGCCGATGTGACCGGCGAGGTCTACCTGGCGGCCTCGGCAGCCGGTTCTACCACCGGCCTGGCCTTCGCCCGGGACGGCGACATGCCCTTCAACTTCTCCCTTCCCCAGGAGGACCGCGTCCACCAGGTATCCCTTCGAGTGGACATCACGTCGACCCGTGTGATCCCCCTGCCGGGCAGGGTGGACCTCACCCACAACGAGGAGCAGTCCCTCATCGAACGGATACCCGTCATAGGCCACTTTGCGGGCTTCTATCACACGGTGAGCTCGACCCTGAGCGCCTGGTTCGGCCCGGTGGTCCATACGGTTTCGGCCACTCTGAGCGCCTGGTTCTCACCCGTGGTCCGCACCCTCTCGGCAACCCTGAGCGCGGCCTGGGGGGCCGTCACCCACACCGTGGGCGGGTGGATATCCGCCACCGTGGGCAAGTGGCTATCAGCCCTGGTCAGCGCCGAGGTGTGGACCGTGCTCGGCGCGGTGCTTTCGGGCACCGTGGGCAAGTGGCTATCGGCCGTCGTGAACGCCGAGGTGTGGACCATCCTCGGCGCGGTGCTTTCCACCACCGTGGGAACCTAGCTCTCGGCCATCGTCGGAGCCACCGTCTGGACCACGGTGGGCTCATGGCTCTCCACGGCGGTGGGTTCGTGGGTCTCCAGTATCGTCGGCGTCACCGTCTGGACCACGGTCGGTTCATGGGTTTCCACCCTCGTCGGGGGCTTCACCACCGCCGTCAGTCACTGGGCAAACATCATCCTGGGCTGGCTGAGTTCAATATATGGGTGCCCCAGGAGACGGCTTCTGGGTATGCCAGCGGCACCGCATCGGGCTACGCCAGCGGGACGCCAGCGGCAGCGCGACGGGCTACGCCTCCGGGACCGCGTCAGGCTACGCATCGGGAACCGCCTACGGCTACGCCTCCACCGAGGCTTCGAGCTATGCGTCGGGGACCGCCTACTCCTACGAAGTCGGAGTACGTATCGGGGACGGCCTCGGGCACCGCCACCGGCTACGCCGAGGATGAGGCGTCCACCTACGCCACCACCGAGATCACCCTTCCCGCACAGACCGACCAGACGACCGTCAGCGAGACCGTCACCTTGCCGGGGCAGAGCCAGAGCCAGCACGTCAGCGAGGACGTGTGGGTGGAGGGCAAGGAGGTGACCCAGGAGGTGGACGTGGAGGTCGTCATCCCCGCCTACACCTCGGCCGAGGTGACGGAGCAGGATCCCCTGGTGCGCCACTACCGAGACGTGCTCTCCACCACCTTCCCCATCCTCTCGGACGCTCCATTCGAGGCATTGCCCGACCCGCCGGAGGACTCCGACATCCCCTCGGAGCCGGAGCAGTACCTCCAGCTCATCGAAGACCAGGACGACAATGATGATGATGATGATGATGATGACGAGGACGACTCCACCAATCCCTACAAGGACACCCTGGACCACATGGAGGACAACAACTACTTCGACCTGACTCCCGACGAGGCGGCAAAGCTCCGCACCGAGCTCTACATGGCTTGGCTTGACAGCCTCTCCATCTCCATCGAGGCAAGACAGCTCATGGAGGATGAGGCCGGGGCCGTGGTCTCGGAGAAGAGCTACACCGCCGAGGAGATCCCCGGCGAAGCCATCGACGCCCAGGAAGTCTTCCGGGAGTTGGTCGGACAGGAGTTGCGGTAGTGCTGAGAACTATACAACGCATCCTGAGCCTGGCGGCCCTGGCCGCCTTTGCCCTGCTCACCACCGGGGCGTCCCAGGGAGAGGCTGGGGCGGAGATGCTGGAGGAGGGCTCGCTCCCGCGTCCACGACCCGCTGTTGATAAAGGAGAAGGTCTCCCGCATCGCCTTTGGCGCGGAGCTGCAGGTCACCGCCATCCTGCCCAAGGGGGATTCCGGGAAGCGTCCCCACGAGCTGTTGGGTCCTGTTGCGGCGGCCTATCGCCACTACGACAACCCCGCAGGAGCCCGCTTTCGCGTGGGCAAGGTGCGGCGGGTGATCCCCACCCCATCAATGCAGCCCGCTTCCACGGGACTCTTCGGCAAGCGAAGCGTCCTGGGGGTGCGGGAGGTGGCATCCCTGTGGCACCCGCCGGGCGCAAGAGACGAGACCCCCCTGGTGGAGCGGTCGGGAGCCAGGGTGCTCCTCCCCTCGGCCAGGGGCACCAGGGGCGGCGCTGTGGTGGGAGACACGACGGCAGGCAAGCCCCGGGAGATCAGCTTCCCCGACGATCTGCTGCACCGCCACCATCTCTACGTGGCCCGCACCCGCATGGGGAAAAGCACCCTCATGCACCACATCGTCTCCCACAAGCTGAAACAGAAGGCCGAGGGCAAGGACCCTGACGCCATCGTCGTTGTCGATCCCCACGCCGACCTGGTGAGCGGGCTGCTGGGACAGGTGCCCGAGTCCCTCATCGACCGGGTGCGCCTCATCGACCTGGCCGACGATGCGGGGGCTCCCGGCATCAACCTGCTCGACACCAGAATATTTGCCGATAGAGATCGCACCGCCGACTCGGTGGTACGGGTCGCCAAGGGCCTCTGGGACCAGTGGGGACCGAGGATGCAGTCCATCCTGGAACAGACCGTCAAGACCCTCCACGAGGCCAATGAGAGGGTGGACGCCGATCAGCAGTACACCTCCTGGACGGGCTCAGGCTCCTCTCCGACGACAAGTTCCAGGCCAAGGTGCTGGCCAAGGTGAGCGACCCCTACCTGCTTGAGTGGTGGAGCAGGGACTTCAGTAGCTGGCACCGCCAGTACAAGGCAGAGGCTCTGGCCCCCGTCCAGACCCGCCTCTCCTACTACGCCTCATCCAAAAAGGCACGGGCCATCCTGGGCCAGTCCCGCTCCACCATCGACATGCGTCAGCTGATCCTGGACGGCGGCGTACTGCTGGTTTCCACCTCCCAGGGCACGGCAGGCAGGGACGTGGCCGCCCTGGTGGGTGCACCCATCCTGAACCTGGTGGACGCGGTGATACGGGAGCAGGGAGCCCTGCCCCTGGAGCAGCGCAGGGGTGTCCTGGTGGTGGACGAGATGCAGTCCATGCCCGGCGTGGACTACGAGACCATGCTCTCCGAGCTGGGGAAGTTTGGGGCATCGTTCATCCTCGCCACCCAGGGCCTGGCCAAGCTGGGCGACCTCTCCCGCACCATGCAGGACTCCATCATGTCCAACGTGGGCTGTCTGGCCGTCTTCCAGGTGGCGGGTAACGACGCAAGGACCCTGGTGTGGGAGCTGGGAAAGGACCGGATCTCCGAGGATGACATCACCTCGCTGCCGGTGCACCACTGCTACGTGCGGGCCACCGTGGAGAAGGAGCGGCTCCCCGTCTTCTCCATGGCCGTCAGGAAGCCCGAGGCGGGAGACCCCGAAGTCGCCGCCCGCATCCGAGCCGCGACTGCCGGCTACGCCACCCCGGTAAAGGAGATAGCCGCCGGCCAGGCCGAGTCGGAGCGGCTGGCGGAGCAGTACCGGGCGGCGATTGCGGCCCTGGAGAGGGGCAATAAGACCCCGCCCAGCAATGGCGCGGCTCCCAAGAAACGGGACAAGACCTCCAAGCGGCGCAATCAGCGAACCAAGCGGGACAAGGCGGCTGGCGCAACCGAGACGAAGAAGGAGCAAGACGCACCTGAAGAGGAGCAGGGCACATGAGGCTCACCGAGTGCCAGGAAGAGCTACTGGGACATCTGGCAGCCATGCCTTTTCTCGACCGGCTGGAGATGGTCGCTGTCTCCGGCTGGTCTCGGGGCTCGATCTACGAGAGCGTCGAGAAATTTGAGGTCGAGGGCCTGGCCGCCTCCGTCCCCCACGCCACTGACCTCATCCCCTCTACCAGGCGTTTCTATCTCAAAGCAGCCGGGCTGCACCGGCTGGCACGGGTCGAGGGCATGACCGTGGACGAGCTCCTAAGACTTTATCCCGTCTCGGCCCGGTGGCAGCGCATCCTGCTGGAGCGCCTGGATGCCATCGCCGTCATCTACCGCCTTGCCTCCGCCATCGCCAACATAGCCCACCCAATCAGGTTCCGCTGGTATCGCGCCATGCCTATGGACGCCGCTATCGTCCTGACCGACGGGCGAACCGTCGCCGTCGTCAGGCAGGGGCTCACCTCCGACAGGACGAGCTTCTCCAAGAGGCTCTGGAGGCTCAGGGAGGATGTGTCCCACCCCAGCGCCGTCCTCATCCTCGCGCCCGACGAGGTGCGGCTGAGGCACGCCCGCAGGTTGTCGACCGGAACGCCAACGCTCCTGGCGCTGGAGAGGGACGCGGCTCTCTGTGGCACGGGCGACCCCATATGGCATCAGCCTTCCATCAATGCGACCCTCGACCTGGAGTACGTGCTGTCCCGCCTGGAGCAGGGCGGCCCTCCGCCAACAGAGGCCGATCCCTCGCGGGTGTTCCTGCCCGGCGACATCGCCCCGGAGGAGCCAGTCCAGGACCTCACCGGCCATCTGCTCCCCGCCATGCTGAAGCCTTCGGAAAAGCGGGCGCTGGACGCCCTCTCCGACTGGCCCTGGATCACCCTGAAATACTTGGCCGGACTGCTGGGCGTCTCCGCCCCACGGGTATCCCAGCTCCTCATCCGTCTGGAAGCCTTGGGCCTGGCAACCCGTGTCCCTGCCTCGGGCCGACGCCTGGCCCTCACCGGCCAGGGGCTCTCCCTACTGGCCCGCAGGGATAGGACCTCTGTAGGCATAGCCAAGAGGCGATGGAGCGCAGACCTCCTCAACCCAGGATTGCCCGCCGAGTGGCGCAACGTCTCCGGCGCCAGGAGCCGCCAGCTGCTCAGGAACATCGAGCACACCGAAGCGGTGCATAGCTTCGTCACAGCGCTGGCTCATCAGGCACGCGCTCTGGGCTGGGAGCTGTCGCAGATCGACCCGCCCCGGCGGGCCTCCAGGTATTTTCGCTACGGAGAGCGGCTTCACTCGGTCCACCCCGACGCTTACGGCACAATTCGCCGGTCCAATGTGACGTGGCCCTTCTTCCTGGAATGGGAGCGCCGGGCGGTACGCCCCGTGACCATGGCGGCCAGGATCGCCCCCTACCTGCGCTACTACTCCACCCACCGTCCCACCGACGACCACGGCGCTCAGCCCGCCGTCCTGGTCGTCTTCGATGACGACCTGACTCAGACCCACTTCCTGCGCGTGGCCCAGGAGGAGATGGCGCGAACCAGGCTCCGGGTGCCCCTGCAGGTCTCCAACAGGAGCCTGCTGGAGCAGGTGGGGCCGCTGGGAGCGGCATGGCGCACGCCCGAGGGCTGGGAGCCGGTCTGCGCCTTCCAAAACCGCTGAGTACCGAATACCAGACTGGAGAGAAAAACATGCGTCTGTACTACATCGACGAGTCCGAAGGACCCCGCTACTACGTCCGCTCCGCCCTGGGAGTGGATGGCGAAAGCTGGAACCAACTCTTTGAAGACATCCACGCATGGCGTGTGGAGCTGCGGGAGCGGTACGGCATCCCCCTGTCCAGGGAGCTTCACGCCTGCGACCTGCTCGCCGGAAGGGGACTGCTGGCCAAGAACGGAACGAACAGCGAGCGGGTCTCTGTCGCTCAGGGAGCCAAGGTCTTTCTGGAGGGTCTGCGCCGCCTGGAGGATGCTGCCGGTCGCATAGGAGGCATCGAGGTCATCAACGTCTGCCTTCACAAGCCGGAGAGCAGGAGGTACGAGCAGGCCAGCCTCAACCGCCTCCTCAACCGTATCAACACCTCGGTCACCTCAGCCAATAGGCACGCCTTCCTCATCTTCGACGAAGGTAAGGAGGAGATGATCGCCCGGCTCTACGGTCGGCTCAAGGTCAGAAACCACGTCCCCAGCCGCTACGACCTCTGGGAGGACGGCGAGAAGACCCGCAACATCCCCATAGAGCAGGTCATCGGAGGCCCGGCCTTCCGCAGCTCCAAGGACGACTACCTGCTTCAGATGGCGGACTTCGTTGCCCACGCCCTGCTGAAACAGGAGGAGGCCCCCGTCCCCAGGGTGGAGGACCACGGAATTAACGGAGCCTTCTCCATCCTCGACGTGGCCCTCAATAGGCAGGCGTCGAGGCGGGACCCCCAGGGGGTTGTAAGGAGATGAAGAGGAGTGCGTAGTGACGAGGTAGTCAGCCCGTGTCCGACCACGACACCAAGGTTACTAATTCCCCTACGTTCGGCGGTGGTGTCGAGACCGCCCTCCAAGAGGCATCTGTCTTTACTTGAGGGACCACTGATCGCTAAGCCCCTTCGAGTTCCCTGTATCAGCTATCTTGGGGAGGCCCCGTGGTGTAAAATGTACTGGACAGCATCTAAGAGTCGCTACCTGCCAAGCCGCTCGAAAGGACTCAGGGAATGACTGCCAAAAGAGACACGAATCTGAAGGATACGCTCACACAGGAACAAGCAAAGCGCAAAGCTGTTGTGACCAAGATGCTTGCGGAGCGAGAGCAGCGCCAGCGAGTGTCCCATGAGGAGATAAGGAGGATGCGCAGCGAGGGCCGCCACTAGTGGCCATCGTCATTGATGCGTCCGTCGCGGCAGCTTGGTGTTTTCCCCGAGAAGAAGGAAGCGTGGCCGCCGATGCTATAGCAATGCAGCTCATCGGCGAGCCCGGCATCGTCCCCAGGATCTTCTGGTACGAGATTCGGAATGTGTTGATCAGTGCCGAGCGGAGCGGGAGGATCGAACGGCAAGGAACTGAGCGGTTCCTGGAGCGCATTGGCGAGCTCCAGTTCGAGATAGACGGTGCATACAATGAGGCGCAAACCCTCATCCTGGCGCGGAATCACCACCTAACCGTGTACGATGCTGCCTACCTTGAGACAGCGCTACGCCACCAGGCTAAGCTGGCTACCCTCGACACGTCCCTAGCCTCCGCTGCTGCAACTGAGGGAGTCGCCAACCCGGTTCCCTGATGTCAGCGGAGCTAACTACTTGACAGGCTGACAGTGTGGGTCCACATCATCACCAATCCAGACCGATGGATGCTTTGAGCTTCGCGGGCCTGTCTAGGTGACACTCCCCGGCAGCCCCAGGAGCAGAACGCAGAGATACCGGCTTACCGTTCTTGGGACGCAGGTCCGAAAACCCCGCCAAAATGCCAAGGGTGATTGATGGACGGTTCCGCTCGCCATTGAGGGCACCATTAGA
>CBDFHJ010000002.1:0-53789 GCA_965247635.1 Dehalococcoidia bacterium | reverse complement strand
GGGAACCCAGGAACCCAGGCATGCCTGGAGGTCGGGGTACCGATTGAGGGTCTATCCCCGCGTGTGCGGGGGAACCTCTTACCACTGATGATGACAGACTACCCAACCCGGTCTATCCCCGCGTGTGCGGGGGAACCAGCTTGTACTGCATCCGGTGTAAGGACTACCAAGGTCTATCCCCGCGTGTGCGGGGGAACCAATCGGCCGCCCACTGTACCCTAGTCACTACGGGGTCTATCCCCGCGTGTGCGGGGGAACCCCAACTTCATATCGGCGATGAGCGGTCGGACACGGTCTATCCCCGCGTGTGCGGGGGAACCGCCTTACAGAAGGGACAGAGATTGGGATAAATCGGTCTATCCCCGCGTGTGCGGGGGAACCGGCTGTGAGGGTTGGGTGCAGGTGGTGGCAACCGGTCTATCCCCGCGTGTGCGGGGGAACCAGGTAGGTACATCCCACCCCAGCCATGATTCTCGGTCTATCCCCGCGTGTGCGGGGGAACCAGTGCGCCGTTCCGGCCCTACTACGAGAACCGAGGTCTATCCCCGCGTGTGCGGGGGAACCATTTTCGCCCTTGGAGCTTACCGTAATCTGTCAGGTCTATCCCCGCGTGTGCGGGGGAACCCGGATTCGTGGACAACGGAGATGGCGGATAAGAGGTCTATCCCCGCGTGTGCGGGGGAACCTTCGGGTGCGGGCCTACGGTGGCTGGCAGGGGAGCCAGCTCCGTTTCTACGGGTCGGCAAGCCTTAACAAGGGGGAGGTTGTCACCTACGACCTGCCCCTCTCCGGCGAATCCCCCTCCTTCACCTTCTCCTGGGAGGACGCCCTGGGTCAGGCGGGAGCCCTCACCCTCAAGGACGAGCAGCTCCCGTACCCGCTGCCCTCGGTGGAGGGGGAGATCTGCGATCTCCACGTCACCAGCCTGGGCTGGAGTCAGGGGGAAATCGAGGGGGTCCTGTCCTCCGACTGCGTGTCCACGACCCAGGAGACCATCAGCCTCCAGACGGTGCCCGGACATGACAGCGTCACGGAGATGGCCGTCATGGACGCCGCCGTCACCGCCGTCACGGGAACCGTCAGCATCACAGCGGGCAGTTCCCGCACCAGCGCCACCTTCGTTCCCAACGGCAACACCGCCTTCCAACTCACCGTCGGCATGGGAGAGAGGGTTCACGGCGTGGCTATCGGGGCCGACCTTCGGGCCGACCTGGAGGTCGCCCTGCCCCCCCTGGTCCAGCTCACCCATCACCCGGAGCGGACGGAGCAGGTCATCCGAACAGTGAGCGTGGAGCGTCCCGGCATCACCGAGACGGTCACCGAGATGGTGGAGGTGACCAACAACGACGGAACAATTACGGAGCATGAAATCTCCGCCGTCCTCTCCATCCCCAGCGAGGTCTTTCACAGCAACGTGACCGTCTCCATCCTCCACCCGGAGCACGTCAAGGCCGAGGTGGTGGACCGGGAGCCGGTAACCCCCACCAGGGGCGAGGCGGCGGCACTGGCATCGACCATCCATGCCGACGACCCCTACGAGGCGCTCACCCTGCCGGAACCCGAGGAGGAGGAGACAGCAGAACAGACCTCAGCCACTGACGACGAGGCGCGGGACCTCTTTGACCGCCTCGGATGGTGGTGGCCGTGGTAGGGCGCATCACAACCACGTTGCTCCTCGGCGGCGCGGCGCTCGCGTCAATGGGCGCTGCGCCGCTGGAGGAGTGGCAGATGCTCCAAACATTCAACGAGGCGCTGACGGCGATGGTCTACGCCGCCTCGGGCCTCTGCCTCTTCTCCATCGTCTGGGCGGGGTTCGTCCTCATGGCCGAGGGCTCCGAGGAGCGCAGCGCGGGCCGAGCACGAAACGCCGTCCTGGGAGCCATTGTCGGGCTGGTGCTGGTGCTCTCGGCAAAGGGCGTGGCCTTGGCCCTGCTGGGCGGCATCGTCCCCATCCCATAGAGAAGGAGACCACGAGACTTGAGAACGATATTTGAACGAATAAGACTCACGTCCACACGCATGGTGCGGAGGGTCACGGAAGGAGCTTCCAGGGTGAGGCCCGGGCTCGGTCCCCGTCTCGCCATGCGGGGATGGAGGGCGCTGCGAGAGGGACGGCGGGCCATGAGCGGAGTCCTTCGCAAACCGCGCCCCCAGACTGTCGGCATGGCTGCCGTGGCCGTGCCAAAGCCCCCGCCCCCGCTGCCCCATTTCTTCATGCTCTCGCACCTGGAGGAGGACGGGCCGGTGCGCCTGGACCGGGTGAAGCTGGGCGTCTGCGAGGTGCTGGGGCTGGAGCTTGACGAGCCGAAGCTGGGGGCCTTCGCCGGTGCCCTCAACGCCTGCGACTTCCAGGCGCAGCTCCTGGTGCGCCAGCACCCGCCAGACCTGGAGCGGTTGCGAAGAGGGCTGCTTGCGGCGCAGCCGGAGGGCCTGCCCCAGCAGGCGCGTGAAGCGGCGGAGTCCCTACAGGGATTGTTGAACCAGCTTGAGACCCGCGACGGCATCCTGGACCGCCGCTTCTACTCCATATGCGACTTCGAGCGGGCGGACGAGCTCCGGTCGCTGCTGGCAAAGGCCGGGCTGTCGGTGCATCCCCTGCGTGGCCATGCCCTGCGGATGTTTCTTCTCTCCGCCGCCCTCGGCGGCTCCCCCTCGGAGAGAGACGAGGACGTGGCGGCGGAGGTCGAGGTGAACCGGCGCGACCTCCGCATCGGCGGACACCTCACCCGCTCCCTACACCTGGGAAGGTGGCCCCGGTCGCTGGCCCCGGGATTCCTCCAAAGCCTCATGGCCGCCGGGGTGCCGATGGACCTGTCCATCCACCTGGGGCCGATACCAGCGGAGCAGGCGGCGAGGTCTTTGGAGTGGCAGAAGGTCAAGTTCGAGTCCGCCCAGAGCCTCTCCATGCACCGGGGCCGCACCCTCTCCTCAGAGGCGGAGATCGCCCTGGAGGACGTGAGCCGCCTGCGCGACGAGGTGCAGCGGGGCCGGGAGCGGCTCTTCCACGCGTCTTTGTCCATCACCCTTCACGCCAAGGACGAAACATCCCTCAAGGAGATGACCCAGCGGGCGCGGGCGCACTTCGCCGCCACCTTGGGCAAGCTGGACCTGCTCGCGTTCCGACAGAGAGAGGGCTTTCTGTCCACGCTGCCCCTGGCCCTCAACGCCGTGGCGATCTGGCGGACGTTGGACACCTCGTCGGTGGCCCGCCTGTACCCCTTCTCGCCCCCCGACCTGGACACGAGGAGCGGCACCCTCATGGGCATCGACCTTCGGGCCTGCTCGCCGGTGGTCTACGACGCCTTCGACGGCACCCATCTGAACGCGAATACGGCGGTGCTGGCACGGTCGGGTTCTGGAAAATCCTTCGCCACCAAGCTGGGAGTGCTCAGGGGCCTGACCCGTGGCGTCACCGCCTACATCATCGACCCCGAGGGCGAGTACGCGGACATGGCCCGCGCCGCCGGGGGACGGGTGCTCTCGCCGGGTGTTCCGGGGCAGGGCATGAACCCCTTCGTGATCCAGCGCGGGGACCCGGAGGAGCTCCTCCAGCGCATCGGCAGCCTGAGACGGCTCATCGAGGTGATGGTGGGCGAAAGACTCAGCGCCGAGCGCCGGGCCTCCCTCGACCACGCCCTGGCCTCCTACTACGCAGAGCCAAGGGAGCGCACCGGCTTCAAGGACTTCTATGCGTTCCTCGAAGGCAACGACGGGAACGACATGGCCAAGTTGCTGCGGCCCTTCGCCACCGGCAGCCTGAAGCACCTCCTCTCCGACGAGGGAGACGACCTCCTCTCCACCGAGGCGTCGGTCACGGTCTTCGACCTGCGCCTCCTGGAGCCGGAGCTCCGTCCCGCCGCCGCAATGGTCTGCACCGAGACGGTGTGGGCGGCGGCGGCCCAGGACCCCAAGCCCCGCCTCCTGGTGGTGGACGAGGTGTGGAGCATCATGCAGCACGCCGAGGGGGCCGCCTTCATGGTCTCCATGGCCAAACGCGCCCGCAAGCACCGCCTCGGGCTCCAGTTCATCACCCAGGACGTGCAGGACCTCCTCTCAGAAGACCCCTCCCAGCCCACATCGGGTCATTCGGGGAGGGCGCTCCTCCAGAACGCCGCCTTCAAGCTCCTGCTCCAGCAGGACGCCGCCGCGATAAGCACAGTCGGCGACGCCTTCGACCTCCCACAGGAGGAGCAGCGGTGGCTCCTGTCCTGCCCACGGGGAGACGGCCTCCTCATCGCAAGGGGAGGCCACTTCCCCGTCCGCATCGAGGCCACCCCGGAGGAGAAAGAGATCATCGAGTGGCGGCCTGGAACTCGCAGGTAATCCATATAGAGAAAGGAATACGCGGCAATGAAACTGAACCCCAAGAAGCTGCTCATAGGAAGCGACCAGAACAAGAAACCTCCGGCGCTGCTGGCGGTGACGCCGCCCCGCACCGGAGAGCGCACGCTCCTTGGCGTGGAGAACCTGCTCGGCTCCATCGCCGTGCTGGAGCCCTTCTCCCTGGAGCTTGCGGGAGACCCGGACGGCGTGACGCTTCTGGCCCGCTGCCAGGACGAGGCCGTGGTCAAGGGCCAGCTCTCCTCCCACTACCCCCAGGCACGCATCCACGAGGTGCCCCCGGAGGAGGACCCCCTGCGCCTCGAACCGGGGGAGCGGGCGTGGTCCATGACCCTCAGGTCCGGCGGCCCCGACTACATGCCCCTGCGCACCTTCCGGGACGACGACCTGCTGGACCCAGGCTCAGACCCCCTCATCGCCCTCTTGGGCGCCCTGTCGAACCTCAAGGAGGGAGAGCGCATCGTCGCGCGGCTGCTGCTGCGCTCCCTGGGTCCCGACTGGTCCCAGGCCCATCTGGAGAAGGCCCACGCGCGTCCGGGCATGGAGCCCCGGGACCCCTCCTATACCTACCAGACCAAGCCCCTTCAGACCGACGGGGTGACGATGGCCCTGCTGGGTGTCGCAGCCCTGGCCGCCCTCAAAGGCTATCTGTGGGTGCAGGACGGAGAGACGTGGAAGGCGGTGCTGTTGGGCGCGGGCTCGGTCCTGGGGATAGCCGTGGCGGGCTGGGCCTGGTGGCGCTGGAAGCGTAGCCGCTCCCGCGTCCACGATCCCATATTGGTGAAGGAGAAGGTCTCCCGCATCGCCTTCGACGCCGAGCTTCAGGTCACCGCCATCCTGCCCCCGGACGCGCGGCCCCAGCGCGGCATGGAGCTGCTGGACCCGGTGGCCGCAGCCTATCGCCACTACGACAACCCCGCCGGAGCCCGCTTCAACGTGAGCAGGGCGCGGCCCGTCTTGCCCAACCCGTCCCTCCTTCCCAAAGGCCCAGGGCTATTCGGGAAGCGAAGCGTCCTGGGCGTAAGGGAGGTCGCCGCCCTGTGGCACCCGCCGGGAGCCGGGGACGAGACGCCCCTGGTGGAGCGATCGGGAGCCAGGGTGCTCCTCCCCTCGGCTAGCAGCCCGTCCGAGAAACACGGTTGGCGAGTGCTTGGGGGTATGATGGGCCCAGGAGCCCTGGTGGGAGACGCCACCGCCGGGACGCCCACCAGGGAGATCCGCTTCCCAGAGGACCTGCTGCGCCGCCATCACCTCTACGTGGCCCGCACCCGCATGGGCAAGTCCACCCTCATGCACCACGTCGTCGCCCACAAGCTGAGGGAGAAGGCGGCGGGAAGGGACTCGGACGCAATCGTCGTCGTATAGATACCCCACACCGACCTGGTGAGCGGGCTCTTGGAGCAGGTCCCCCTGTCCCTCGCCGACGATGTGCGCCTCATCGACCTGGCCGACGACTCCCAGGCCCCCGGCATCAACCTGCTGGACACCCGGATATTTTCCGATAGAGACAGGACCGCCGACTCGGTGGTCAGGGTCGCCAAGGGCCTGTGGGACCAGTGGGGGCCGAGGATGCAGTCCATCCTGGAGCAGACGGTCAAGACCCTCCACGAGGCCAACGAGCACCCCTCCACCGACGCAGAGGAGCAGTACACCATCCTGGACGGGCTCAAGCTGCTCTCCGACGAAACATTCAAGGACAGGGTGCTGGCCAAGGGTCAGCGACCCCTATCTGCTGGAGTGGTGGGCCAGGGACTTCAGCGGCTGGCACCGCCAGTACAAGGCTGAGGCCCTCGCCCCCGTCCAGACCCGGCTCTCCTACTACGCATCCTCCAAGCGGGCCAGGGCCATCCTCGGTCAGTCCCGCTCCACCATCGATATGCGCCAGGTGATCCTGCAAGGAGGCGTGCTGCTGGTCTCCACCTCCCAGGGAACGGCGGGCAGGGACGTGGCCGCCCTGGTGGGCGCATCCATATTGAACCTGGTGGACGCCGTGATACGGGAGCAGGGCGGCATGCCCATTGAGAAACGGCGTGGAGTGCTTGTGGTGGTGGACGAGATGCAGTCCATGCCCGGCGTGGACTACGAGTCGATGCTCAGCGAGCTTGGGAAGTTCGGGGCGTCATTCATCTTGGCAACCCAGAGCCTCGCCAAGCTCGCCGACCTCTCCCGCACCATGCAGGACACCCTCCTCGCCAATATCGGGTGCCTCTGTGTCTTCCAGGTGGCCGGGGCCGATGCAAGGACCCTGGTGTGGGAGCTTGGCAAGGACCGGGTGTCCGAGGAGGACATCACCTCGCTGCCGGTGCATCACTGCTACGTCCGCGCCACCGTGGGCACCGAGCGGCTCCCCGCCTTCTCGATGGCGGTGAGGAGGCCCGAGCCCGGCAATCCCTACACCGCCGCCCTCATCCGAGCAACCACCGCCGCCTACACCACGGCGGTCCGGGACATCGCGGAGACCGACGCCGGGGCGCGGAAGCTGGTGGACCGGTTCCACGAGGGCCTGGCCGCCCTCAAGGACGGAGAGGTCCCGTCGGAGACGGAGGAGCCGAGCGCAGGCCCCCCGGACGCCGAGCGGCGCAAGCAGCGGACCAAGCACCACAAGGCCGATGAAGCCAGCGATGAGGATGGGACGGACGAGGAGCAAGACGACGGAGCCGCCCTGGAGCATACGGCGGACGAGGAGCGTGACGAATGAGACTCACCGGATGCGAAGAAGACCTGCTCCGCCGCCTGGCGTCCATGCCCTTCCTCGACCGCCTGGAGCTGGGCGCCGTCTCCGGCTGGTCCAGGGGCGCGGTATATAGGGCCGTCCGGAGCCTGGAGGACGGAGGGCTCGCCGCTCCCGTCCCCCACGCCACGGACCTCACCCCGCTCACGGCGAGGTTCCACCTGACCGCCGCCGGGCTGCGCCGTCTGGCCCAATCCGACGGCATGACCCTGGATGAGCTGCTGGAGCTCTACCCCGTCTCCGCCCGCTGGCGGCGCACCCTCATCGAGAGGCTGGACGCTCTCGCCGTCATCTACCGGCTCGCCGCCGCCGTCGCCAACATCGCCTATCCCATGCGCCTGCGGTGGTACAGGGCCGCGCCCATGGACGCGGCCCTCCTCCTCCCAGGCCGACGGACCGTCGCCGTCGTCAGGCAGGGACCCGCCTCCGACAGGACGGCCTTCTCCAAGCGCCTATGGAGGCTGTGGGAGGGACCGCTTCCAGGAGCCGTCCTCCTGCTCGTCTCCGACGAGGTGCGGCTGAGACATGCCCGCAGGCTGCTCGCCGGAGCGCCTGTCCCGGCGCTCCTGGCGCTGGAGAGCGACGCTGCCCGGGCCGGTGGCGACGACCCCGTGTGGCGTCTGCCCACCGTGAGTGCGGCAATCGACCTGCGGACCGCCCTGGACCGGGCGCGTCCGGGCGGCTCCCTTCCAACGGAGCCCAAGCTGTCGCGGGCCTCCCTCCCCTGGGACATATCTGCGGAGCGTCCGGGTCAGGACCTCCCCGATTACATGCTGCCATCCCTGCTCAAGTCCCCCGAAAAGCGCACCCTCGACCTGCTCTCCGACTGGCCCCTGATCTCACGGAGGGACCTGGCGAGCCTGCTGGCCGTCTCGGAGCAACGGGCATCACAGCTGATGACCTCCCTCGAAGGATTCGGCCTCGTTACCCGCCTGCCTGGCCGGCAGACAGGTCGTCTGGCCCTCACAGACCTGGGGCTGGCGCTGCTGGCCCGTAGGGACCGCGCCTCCCTGGGTATTGCAAAGAGGCGCTGGAGCGTCGCCCCACTGGACACGGAGGCCCCCATCGCCTGGCGCAACGTCTCCGGCGCAAGGAGCAGGCAGCTGCTCAGGAACGCCGAGCACACCGACGCCGTGCATGGCTTCGTCGCGGCGCTGGCAAGGCAGTCGCGCTCCCTCGGCTGGGAGATAGTCCAGCTCGACCCTCCGAGAAAAGCATCAAGATACTTCCGTTATGGCGACAAGATGCGCTCCATCCACCCAGACGCCTTCGGCGTCCTCAGCAACGCCCGGACCACCTGGCCCTTCTTCCTGGAGTGGGAGCGCCGCGCCGTGCGGCCCATCACTATGGCCGCCCGCCTTGCGCCCTATCTGCGCTACTACTCCTCCCACCGTCCCACCGACGACCACGGCGCGAGGCCCGCCGTCCTGGTCGTCTTTGACGACGACCTGGCGGCGACCCACTTCCTGCGCGTGGCGCGGGAGGAGATGGACAGGACGGGGGTCAGAGTCCCCCTGTGGGTCTCCCACAGGACCGCACTGGCAAAGGCCGGACCCCTGGGACGCGCCTGGCGCACGCCGGAGGGCTCGGAACACGTCCGCGTCCTCCCGGGTCGCTGAATACCCATAGAAGGATCGCGAATCATGCGTATGAAACACAACAACGAATCCGAAGGCCCCCGCAGGCGTCGCGGACGCAACGTCGTCCGGCTGGACACTCAGGCCCTCTGGAAGCGGCTGGACCTGCTTAACCGCTCCCAGAACTGGCTGGCCCGCGAGATCGGGATCAGCCCCGGATACCTGTCCATGCTGGTCAACGAGAACCGCGCCCCCTCGGGACGCATCCGAAGGCGGATGCTCAAGGCCCTCGGCATGGAGGATTTCCATGAGATCTTCGCATTGGAGGACCACGATGACAACCCATAGCTCCTCTCCCCGTTTCTCCGGACAGTCGGACCACCTCGCCATCGGCGGCCGCCCCGTGCCCTACCAGAGCGGCGTGCTGCCCAAGGACTTCCTCAAGCGGGTTGACCGGCTGAAAAAGGCCAGCGGACTCACCTGGAACGGCTTCGCCCAGGCCCTGGGGGTCGACAGGAGGCAGGTGAACAGGTGGCGGCGGGGTACCGAGCCCTGCGGGGGAGCCATGCTCTCCCTCTTCCGCCTCGCCCTCATGATCGACGGCGGCCTGGACATCCTGCTGGGAGGGGGCCTTCAGGTCCCGCAGGACTTCCAGATGAGCTTGTGGGAGGGCTAGGACCCATGCCCCGCCAACGCACGCGCTACAGGAGGGTCACCTACGTCTTCCCGGAGGACTTCGCCCTGTGCCTGGAGCGGTTCAAGGAGGCATCCGGCCTGTCGTCCAGCGAGCTGGCCCACCTTATCGGGACCAGCCCCTTCACCGTAAGGCGGTGGGGAACCGGGGTCAGGCCCACCTCCCAGAACCTCATGGCGCTACTGGAGCTTGCCGACCATATGGGACTCGGCCACCTGCTGCCCACGGGCAGAGCTCGGCGAAAGCCTATCCGAATCGGAGGACCCTACCCAGGTTGATGAGGGGCGGGGGTCGTTCACGACCTCCTGTAGGGATTACTCGCAATTCTAAAAACACTCACACCGAGGTGTGAAATCGGGAGTCTGACCGGAGGCCCAACAGCAAGAAACGAATGAGGGTCCGGCGGCCTGCGGCAGGCAGGCTCCCGAAAACGCCGAATGGGTGAGCGCAGGGACTCCGTGCGCCCGGAATCCATTGCCGGGGCGACGAGAACCACTGGAACAGCGATATGAAAGATACGAACAGAGAGGTTACAGATGACCAACCATAACGACTCGTCCCGTCTCCACGGGAGCGCCGAATACAAGCGGAGCCTGTCCTGGGGACTCCTGCGGCAGCAGGGGCTCGCCCATTCCGTCGGCGCAGGCGGCCCGACCACACACCTGTAACGAGAGGCCAGCGGTCCTGTGAGATGCCGCTGCGACTACGCGACATGAAAGATTCCAGAAGAGAGAACCAAAGCAAGAACCGGGAGAGGCCCGCCGAGGACGAATCCCTCGCCGAGCTGATGTCTTCCTACACTCCCGAGCAGCGCAGGGCGATCAGCAAGGGGCTGCGCATCCTGGCAAAGGTCGCCGTCCGCGCCCACATGCGGCGGCTGGCGGCTGCTTCCTCCGAGCCGGAAACTCAGCCGGACGGCGACGGCGAGGAGGAGGTCTGATGGCCTCCCCTCCAGATCTCACAGTCATCAGCCTGGGCGGAGGCGTCCAGTCCTCCGTCATGGCTCTCATGGCGGGAGAGGGAGCCTTCGACCGCCCACCGGACTGCGCCATCTTCGCCGACACCCACTGGGAACCGCCCAGCATCTACTCTCATCTGGACTGGCTCGCCGAATGCCTCTCGTTCCCCCTGTACATAGTGGACAACGGGCGCAGCCTGCGCGAGGACGCCAAGGCCCTCACCAACCATTCGGGCAACCCCAACTTCATTGACCTCCCCATCTACTTGAAGGGACGTAGCGGCCAGGGCGACGGCATTGGACGGCGGCAATGCACCGAGCACTACAAGATCGCACCTGTGCGCCGCAAGATACGCGAGCTTCTGGGGCTGAGGAAGGGACAGCGGGTTCTCTCACACACCTCCGTCGAGCTATGGCTTGGCATCTCCACCGACGAGGCCATTCGCATGAAGGACTCACGAGACAGGTGGATTACCAACCGCTTCCCGCTCATCGATGCGGGCATGTCCCGCAGGGATTGCATCGACTGGTGGACGGCCCGCTACGACAGGCCGCTGGAACGCTCGGCCTGCGTCGCCTGCCCCTTGCAGTCCCGCCGCAGATGGGTGGAGACCAAGCGCAGGTGGCCGGAGCTGTTCGCCGAGGACGTGGAGATAGACGAGAACATGCGCCGCAGGCTCGCCTTCGCCAAGGAGCCATACCTCCATCCTCGAAGGATGCCCCTTGACCAGGCCGTCAACCGCGATGAGGCACAGCTGGGACACGATGGGGAGAGAGACGGCTTCGGAAACGAGTGCGAGGGACACTGTGGGGTGTGAGAATCGGGGGCCGACGCTCCTGTAGGACTCAGGAGGCAGAGATATGGCGGCTATCTACGGGGAGAAGGTGCGCGGCGAGCGCCACAACGTGCTGGTAGAGGATCATGTGGGTGGGAACCAGCCGTTGAGCTTCCGGGTCCACCGCCAGGGCCAAGCCCTCCAGGGTGTAGGCCCCCAGCAGGGGAGGGGCCTCCTCTACTCCGAAGACCACGATGGTGACTACGCTCTCGCCGTCTATCGTAGCCCACGCCTGTCCGTACTCCATCTCGACGCGCCGCCCGTCCGCCACCAGAAATCCGCGCTTACCTGTCGGCTCGATGCCCAACTCCCGCAGAAGGCTAGAGGGCAACGTGGTGAACGACGCGCCGGTGTCCACCGTCGCCTCTATGTCCTGGGACTGCTGGCCGTCCATGCTGGAAATGCGCAGCGGCCACTTGAAAGTCCCCATAGGGAGAACCCCTCCGTCACATGGTCTACCATCCCATTTTATACCATTTCGAGCGCTCGTTACAGGGGGTAACAGGGGCTACAGGGGCACGCCCCCTTGACAACGGAAGGCCGGGTCGTCCATGATAAGGGTAAGACCCAGTATGACTACAAGAGGTAAAAACATGCCCAGGACGACAAAGGTCATCACCTTCTCCCTGCCCCCGGAGATGGCCGAGCGGGTCAGACAGGTGATGGCCGAGGAGGACCGCACCATGAGCCAGCTCATCCGGGAGGCCCTGCGCCTCTACATGGACGACCGCGAGTGGAGAAGCCTCGTGCGTTACGGACAGCGCCGCGCCCGTGAGCAGGGCATCGCCCCCGAGGACGTGGAGCGGCTGGTGGACGAGCTCCGGGCCAGGCAGAAAGCACGAGGAGGACGCACAGATGAGTGAACGACACGACCCCACACCGGCCGCCCTCTACGCCAGGGTCTCCAGCGACCGCCAGGACGTGGACCTGTCCATTGCCGCACAGCTTCGGGCGCTCAGGGACTACGCCGACAAGAACGGCTACATCGTCGCCCGCACATACGTGGATGAGGCCGAGAGCGGACGCATCGCCGACAGGCCCGAGTTCCGCAAGATGATCGACGAGGCCGCCAAACCCAACGCCCCCTTCAGGGAGATTCTGGTCTGGAAATTCTCCAGGTTCACCAGAAAGCGCGAGCACGCCGTCGCTTTCAAGTCGATGCTCCGGCGCAAGGGAATCCGCGTCGTCTCCATCACCGAGCAGGCTGAGGACACCTCCACCGGCAGACTACTGGAAGGCATCATCGAGTCCGTTGACGAATTCTACAGCGAAAATCTTGCCCAGGAAGTCGTCCGGGGTATGAGAGAGGCCGCCTCTCGCGGCTTCTGGATCGCCAGCAGGACGCCCTACGGCTACAACCGGGTCATGGTGCTGGACGGTCCCAAGAAGCGCCCGACCCTGAAACCCGACCCGGCAACCTCACCTATCCTCAAGCGCATCTTCGACATGGCCGAAGCCGGAAGGGGAATGCTGGACATCACTCGCACCCTCAACGACGAGGGCATCGCCAGCCCCGCGGGAAAGCTCTGGGGCAAGACCAGCGTCCACGCCATCCTCAGAAACGAGGTCTACACCGGCGCTCTGGTCTGGGGCGCGAAGGCAAAGGACAATGCCGAGCCGGTGCGCGTGGACAAGGCGTTCCCAGGCATCATCTCCAAGGCCCAGTTCCGCCGCGTCAACAAGCTGATGCGCTCCCGCGCACCCAAGATCAACCATCCCCGAAGGGTCGGTAGCTCCTACCTGCTCAGCGGACTGGTCAAGTGCAAGACCTGCAACAGGGCGCTCTCAGGCCAGGACTCCAAGAGCGGCCAGTTCTCCTACTACGTCTGCCAGTCGCTCATGAAGCGCGGCAGCGGCGCCTGCGATACCCCCAGGCTCAACGCCCGGCGCTTCGAGGAGCTTGTCGTCGATAAGATTCGCTCCAACATCCTCACCGACGGCAGCATCCGCGCCCTCGTGAAGGTGGTGGGCGAGGAGATGGACGGCGTGGCCCGCGAGCAGCGCAAGAGGCTTGAGACCATCGACTCGGAGCTTACCGACGTAAGGCGCAGGTTGGACCGGCTCTACAACCTCGTGGAGACCACCGACCTCGATATGGCCGACGTCACTCCACGCATCCGCGACCACCGGGAGCGGCAGCAGCGCCTTGAGATTTCGGCTGAGGAGGCGAGGGCGATTCTCTCCCAGCGCAGGGAGGTCCTGGACGACGTGAAGACCATTACGGCCTACGCCCAGGACATGAGCGAGTTCCTGAACGAGAGCGAGTTGACCGAGCGCAGGGCCTTCATAGAGTCCTTCGTCAAGGAGATCGTGGTCATGCCCGGCAACGCCCTGATGCGTTACACTGTTCCCATGCCCGACGATAGCTTGATACCCGGAAGGGTCGCCGAAAAGGTGGCCCTGAACGGCTTGGTACTGTCTACCGTACAAAATGGTGGGCCCGCCAGGAATCGAACCTGGGACCCGCCGGTTATGAGCCGGCTGCTCTGCCGCTGAGCTACGGGCCCTCTTTATGGAGGATACTGGTGGCGATGAAACGAGGGCAGCATGGGCTATCTGTACACTTCTAGGTTACAGTAGCGGCATGGGGGTGTCAAGAAATGTTCAGCAGCCCTCCAGCCCCCTTCACCACTTATAGATTTGGTTTTAGCCATCACAATGGGCGACCAACTTGAAACAGTAACGTTTTGGCACCTCGGTCTCCGATATGGGGAGAGTGTATTGATGCTCGTAGCTAAAACCTGATGAAAATACCCTGAACCTTGGGCTATCCTCCCGCAGGTCCGCCTCCCAGGCCTGGCTCAGTCATCTTCACCGGGTCCAGCAACTCGTCAAGCTGCGCATCGGTCAGGTCGGTCATCTTCTTGGCCACTTCCCTTATTGTGCCACCGGTAGCGGCGGCATCTTTGGCTATCTCGGCGGCCCTGTCGTAGCCGATGGCCGGGGACAGGGCGGTTCCCAGCATGAGACCCTTCTCCACCATAGCTGGGCCCGTTTCAGTGGACTTGAGGCCCTTCACACATTGCTCGGCGAAGTTATCGGCGGAGGAGGCCAGCAGGGATATGGACTGGAGAAGGTTGTAGGCAGCCACGGGCATCATGGTGTTAAGCTCGAAGTACCCTCCCTGGCCAGCCAGAGCCACCGTGGTGTCGTTCCCCACCACCTGGGCTACTACCTGGACCACCGACTCAGCTATAACCGGGTTTATCTTCCCGGGCATAATGGAGCTTCCGGGCTGCACCTCCGGCAGGACCAGCTCTCCAAGCCCTGCCCTGGGGCCACAGCCCATCCATCGGATGTCGTTGGCAATTTTGTGGAGGCTTATGGCCACTGTACGCAGTGCACCACTGGCCTCCACCGCCGCGTCCAGGGTGCTCTGTGCCTGGAAATGGTTATCTGTCTCCCGGACATGGACTCCCGTTATCTCTGAGAGTACCTGGCAAACCCGCCCGGAGAATTCCGAATGGGTGTTGACGCCTGTGCCGACAGCGGTGCCTCCCAGGGCCACCTGGGATAGCTCTTCCTGGGCATGGCGCAGGCGTCCGAATCCGTATTCCACCTGTCCAGCAAAGCCCTTGAACTCCTGCCCCAGGCGAACGGGTGTGGCATCCTGTATATGGGTACGGCCCGTCTTGATGATGGGCCAGAACTGGTCACTTTTCTCCTCCAGAGCGGCATGCAGCTTCTCGAGAGCAGGGTTCAATTTCTCATTTATCTCGGCGAGTGCGGAGAGGTGTATGGCGGTGGGGATAACGTCGTTTGACGACTGACCCATGTTGACGTGGTCGTTGGGATGCACCAATCGAGAGCCCCGCTGACCGCCCATGATCTCCGTTGCCCGGTTGGCGATTACCTCGTTGGCATTGGTGTTGGTGGAGGTGCCGGAGCCTGTCTGGAAGATGTCCACCACGAATTGGTCATCGAATTTGCCGTCAGCCACCTCCTGGGCAGCCTCCACAATGGCGCTGCCGATGTGGCCCTCCAGCAGTCCCAGGCCCATGTTAGCCCTGGCCGCCGCCAGCTTGATGAGAGCCAGGGCACGGATGAAGCTGCGTGGGAAGCGGAGGCCACTGATGGGGAAATTAAGCTCCGCCCTCCGGGTGGATGCGCCGTAATAGGCGTCTACGGGCACCTCCATAGTACCCATCGAGTCGCGTTCGGTCCTGACTTTCTGCTGGGTAGCCATGAGTATAACCTCCTGAAAAGATCATCAATGGGAAACTGATTTAGGTCTTGAAGAATGATCTTGACAAACCCCTTCGGTAGTCTACCACCCGTGCTCCAGCTTGTCCCTGAGGATGCGCACCAGGCTGCCTATAGGGACTCTTATCTGTTGCATGGTATCCCGGTCCCGGATGGTGACCCGCTTGTCCTCCAGGGTCTGGAAATCTACCGTGACGCAGTGGGGGGTGCCAATCTCGTCCTGTCTCCTGTAGCGGCGTCCGATGCTCTGAGCGTCGTCGTACTGGGTGGAGAGATGCTGTCGCACCAGGGCGTGTACCTGTCTGGCCGTGGGTGTCAGCCTCTCGTTGCGACTTAGAGGCAGCACTGCCACCTTTACGGGAACTATGTGCCGGTGGAACCGCAGCACCACCCGTGTCTCCTCCTTGCCCGATGAAGAATCTGTCTCCTCATCGTAAGCGTCGAGGAAGAAGGCAAGGGCCGCACGGTCCACTCCACCCGATGGTTCGATGACGTAGGGATAGTAATGGTCCTTGAGCTCCTCATCGAAGTATTTGAGGTCCTGGCCGCTGGCCTCTCCGTGATGTTTGAGGTCGTAGTCGGTGCGGTTTGCTATGCCCTCCAGCTCGGCCCAGCCCCAGGGGAAGCGGTACTCGATGTCGTAGCAGTCCTTGGCGTAGTGGGCCAACTCATCCTCGCCATGTCTGCGCAGCCGGAGATTCTCCCGCCGGATGCCATGCTTCACGTACCAGGAGAAACGCTCCTCAACCCAGGAGTTGAGCCAGTGCTCGTCGGTGCCGGGCCTGACAAAATACTCTATCTCCATCTGCTCGAACTCCCTGGTCCGGAAGGTGGAGTTTCCAGGCGTTATCTCATTGCGGAATGACTTGCCGATCTGGGCGATGCCAAATGGGAGCTTTCGGCGGGATGCTACCAGCACGTTGGCGAAGTTGACGAAGATACCCTGGGCTGTTTCAGGACGGAGATAGACCTGGCTGGCGGTGTCTTCCGCCGCCCCCATGAAAGTCCTGAACATCAGGTTGAAGCTGCGTGGCTCGGTGAATGTCCCCTCATTGCTACATCCGGGACAACGGGAAGGGTCGGGGAGGTCGTCGGTGCGGAAGCGCTGGTGACAGTGCCTGCACTCCACCAATAGGTCGGAGAAGCTCTCCACGTGGCCGCTGGTTATCCACACCTGGGGGTGCATGAGGATGGCGGCGTCCAGCCCCACCATATCGTCCCGACCCTGTACCACCGAGCGCCACCAGGCGTCTTTGACGTTGCGCTTTAGCTCCACGCCCAGGGGACCATAGTCCCAGGTGGCGTTAAGGCCGCCATATATTTCGCTGCTCTGGAAAAGAAACCCCCTCCGCTTGGAAAGGGAGAGAATCGTATCCATGTTGGTACGCTCAAGAAAGTGTATCAACGCTGCTTCTCCTTGGCTTTTATTCAGCTAGGGTGTAATTTATCGCAGAACCTGTCAATCTCTCTCTGAGCATCGTATTATTTTCATAGTGGTCATTATATCATGTCTACCTGAACATACCTGCCGACCCGTGAAGAACTGTCTAACCCACCGACTCTTAACTATTTCAGACGAATGAAATATTATGAGGGGCAACCAAGGGGCCCCGAAAGGGCTGGCGTGGGCGTGGGAGACCTGAGCTGCTTCCCGAAAACTGCTGAGGATTGCCTTCTCGTTCCTGCTGGTATAAAATCCCCTCCGCCCGTGATATGGCATTCAGTAAATAGGGGCCTCAAGGAGGGAGTATGGTAGAAGGTCTACTCGAAGGGGTGCGGGTCCTTGACCTAAGCCAGGACATAGCGGGCTCATTCTGTGCCAGGCTGCTGGCTGACTACGGTGCTGAGGTGCTAAAGGTAGAGCCCCTCGGTGGCGCTGCGCTACGTCGTATGGGCCCCTTCTATAAAGATGACCCGCACCCTGAAAAAAGCCTGCTCTTCTTCATCCTCAACCTCAATAAGCTGGGCGTGACCCTGAACATCGAGAGCGAAGGTGGTAAGAAGATTCTCAAGGAGCTGGCTCAGGATGCCGACGTGATAGTGGAAACCGCCAGGCCCGGCTATATGGCCTCCCTGGGTCTGGCTTATGACGAACTGGAGGGATTGAACCCAAGCCTCGTGCTAACCTCCATCACCCCCTTCGGGCAGTATGGCCCATATAGCCAGTACGCTGGGGAGGAGATCGTCAGCTACGCAATGGGGGCTATTATGAGCATCAGTGGCACAATGGACCGCGGCCCCCTGAAACATGGGGGGTTCCAGGCCCAGTATGAGGCGGGGCTGAATGCTGCCGCCGCAACCTCCATGGCCCTACTCTTTCAGGGGATGACGGGCGAGGGCCAGCACCTGGATATATCCACCACCGAGTGTGTCAGCTCCACTATGATTGCGAACCAGACCCTCTACCCGTTCACTGGAGCTATACAGACCAGACGCAATCCGGCGGGCAGTATGTTCGGGCATCCCATGCCCTGCGCCGACGGCTGGGTTATAACCCAGACAGGGGGAGGCGCCGACTGGAATGATGTGGCCCAGTTCTTCGACAGGCCCCAATTGCTAGAACCCCGGTTCGTCGGACAGGCCCGGAGCACGGAGTACGACCAGGAGCTGGATGCTATCCTGTTGGATGCCATCAAGGACAGGGGAAAGTGGGAGCTTTTCCGCACGGCCTCGGAGATGCGAATGCTCTTTGGCCTGGTCCAGACTCCAGAGGACCTGGCACGCTGCCCCCAGCTCAAGGCCCGGGAATTTTTCCGGGAAGTAGACCATCCGGTAATGGGTAAGTTGATGGTGCCAGCGGTGCTCTTCGATCTGAGCCTAACCCCTTACCAGCTACGGCGGCCCGCTCCCCTCCTGGGGCAGCACAACGTCGCCGTCTACTGTGACCACATGGGCTATGCGGCTGCAGACCTAGTGCAGCAGCGCCAGCTTGACATTATTTAGGAGACCTACCCAGGAGTATCGGACATGAAAAAGCTTCCACTAGAGGGCATCCGGGTACTGGACGCATCTTATATATTCGCGCTTCCCTATACAGGTGGCCTTCTAGCCGATATGGGGGCAGAGGTCATCAAGGTTGAGGGTACTGGAAGGACAGACCCCACCCGCGCTGGCGGCCTGTTCGGCTCCTTTCCAGAAAACGAAGTATCAGGAGACTGGTGGGACCGATGCTCCACCTACAACCTGTTGCAGAGGGGGAAGCTCTCCATAACCCTGGATCTCACCGATGCCAGGGCCAGGGACCTGTTCCGGGAGATGGTGAGCATCAGCGATGTGGTTATGGAAAACTATACCCCCAGGGTAATGCGCGGCTGGGCTCTGGACTACCAGAGCCTCCGGAAGGTCAGGCCCGACATCATAATGGTGTCAAATACGGGCTATGGGCACGGAGAAGGCCCCTACTCCGGCTATCCCGCCCAGGCAACCACACTGGAAGGCACTCACGGCCTCTGCTGGATAACCGGCTACCCAGGCGGACCACCCGCGAGAGCGGGCGCCTCCTACGTGGACTTTCTCTCCACCTGGACTGCCCTATTCGCCATCGGGGCCGCCCTGCGCTACCGCAACCGGACCGGCCAGGGCCAGTGGATAGACCTGGCCATGTACCAGACCGGTGCTATGGCTATCTCCGAGTACATACTGGACTACACAGTCAATGGCCGCTTGGGACAGAGGACCGGCAACCGGCATCCCTTCCGCGCACCTCAGGGCTGCTACAGGGCCGCCGGTGCAGACGAGTGGGTCACCCTCTCCGTGGGCTCCGATGACCAATGGCAGGCTCTATCCGAACTCATGGGTCAACCTGAACTGGGCCAAGACCCCCGGTTCGATGGTGTTCTGGCCCGTGTTCAGAACCACGACGAGTTGGACTCCATTCTCAATCAATGGACCTCGGTATACGACAAATACAAGCTTATGGAGATGCTACAGTCGGCAGGTATACCTGCGGGGCCGGTACTTAACAACAAGGAAACCCATCTGGACCCCCATCTCAAGGCCAGGGGGTTTCTGGAATATGTCAGCTTCTCGAAGGAGCGAGGCATTGGCACGAGGCCCTTCATAGGGAGGCCGTACAAGTTCTCAAAGAGTCCCCTGAAGATACAAGGCCCGGCCCCAACCCTTGGTCAGCACAACGAGCCCGTCCTGATGGAACTTCTGGGGGTCAGCAAGGAGGAGTACATGGCACTGGAGCAACAGTCCATCATAGGGAAGACCCCCATCACCGGCGAGCCAGTATTCCCTACGCCCATTGGTAAGCAGATCCAGGAAGGACGGCTGGGTGGCTGGGACCCCGACTATAGAGAGGTGCTCAGGGTCTTTTCATCAGATTCTAGCTACTAGCCTATCAATACGCTCTCCCCGTTCTCGGAGACCGAGGTGCCAAAACATTGCTGTTGCAAGTTGGTCGCCCATTGTGGTGGCTAAAACCAGAGCTATAAGTGATGAAACGGCCCTGCTCCAACATTGTGACCTGCTTGACACCGGTGTCGGCTGAGGCTATACTCCAGTCAAGCACAATGAATAATGGCTGTGAAGAGGGCTAGTACGCTCCCAAGCGAGGCTCAGAGAGCCGGGTGAGGTGAGAGCCGGTGCCAGCGCAGGAGCCGAATGGGCCTTGGAGCCGCAGGCCGAAACCCCAAGATTAGTAGGGCAAGTAGGCCGAGCCGCCCGGACCGCGTTACCGGTCTACGGCACGGAAGGATGGGGCAAGTCCTTCCCCGCCGAGCGAGATGACTCAGTAGCTGTGCCCTTCGAAGAGGCTACCGGGTCGATAAGGGTGGCACCATGGAAGCCCCGTCCCTTGTGGATGGGGCCTTTTGTTTTTGGGCTTGATAGGGTGCTCAGATAAAGAGAGGTTACAAAATGTATCATCCCACTCTTGAACAAGTAAAGGAGCTGGTGGGTCAGGGCAACCTGGTGCCCATATATCGTGAGATAGACGCCGACCTGGAAACGCCGGTGTCAGCCTATTTGAAGGTGGCCAGGCCACCCTATTCCTTCCTGCTGGAGAGTGTCGAGGGAGGTGAACGCCTGGCCCGCTACAGCTTCATCGGCACCGAGCCCTACACTGTCCTTAGCACAGGCACCGGGCCACACGACCGGATAGACCCCCTCATCCCTATAAAGGCAGAGATGGACAAGTACCAACTCATCCCCATACCCGACCTACCCAGATTCCACGGTGGCGGTGTAGGCTACCTTGCCTACGACATCATCCGATACTTCGAGCCCAGAGTACCAGAGCCTCCCCTGGACACTCTTGGGTTGCCCGAAGCGAGGTTTATGTTCAACGACACCCTGCTGGTCTTCGACCACCTGAGGCACACCATAAAAGTGGTTAGCCACATACACCTGAACGGCGATCCGGAGATGTCTTATCGGGAGGCTGTAGAGAAGATTGACCGGATGGTGGGCCGCCTCTCCTCGCCGTTGGAGCCTCCTCAGGCCACGAATCCCGCCGGATTGAGCGCTCCGGTATCTTCCAACTTCACCCAGGAGGACTACGAGGCGGCAGTGGAGAGGGCCAAGGAGTACATTGCTGCCGGGGACATAATTCAAGTGGTGCCCTCCCAGCGCCTTGCCAGAAAGACAAATGCCCATCCATTCCAGATTTACCGTGCCCTGCGGTCCATCAATCCCTCCCCCTATATGTACTACTTGCACCTTGACGACTTCTACATCGTGGGAGCCTCCATCGAGACCTTGGTGAGAGTGGAAGATGGCAGTGTGGTCACCCACCCCATAGCTGGGACACGCCCCAGAGGTGGGACTGCTGAAGAGGACGCATCTCTGGAGGAGGAGCTCAGGAGTAGCGAGAAGCAGCGGGCCGAGCATATTATGCTGGTGGACCTGGCACGTAACGACGTGGGCCGGGTGAGTCTGCCGGGTACCGTGCAGGTGACCCAGCTTATGGATGTGGAACGTTACTCCCGAGTGATGCATCTGGTGTCCCACGTAGCGGGAGAGCTGAAGCCTGACCTGGACGCCTACAATGCCCTGAGAGCTTGCTTCCCTGCCGGGACCCTATCCGGCGCTCCCAAGATCAGGGCTATGGAGATAATATCTGAGTTGGAGGGGGAGAAACGCGGCCCATATGGGGGGGCTGTGGGCTACTTCAGCTTCTCGGGCAACGTGGACACTGCCATAACCCTTCGTACCAGCCTAATCAAAGATGGTGTAGCGTATGTGCAGGCCGGCGGTGGTGTGGTAGCAGACAGCACTCCTGAGGACGAGTACCATGAGACCCTGCACAAGGCCGGAGCGCTCCTGCGGGCCATAGATAAAGCAGAGGGACTGGAGTAATACTGAACGGAAAGGAAGTACAATGCTAAAGGACTTTTACCATACTGGGTTCGTGGTGCGGGACATAGAGGAATCTGTGGCCTTTTACACTGAGGTCATGGGACTGAAGCTGCTATTCCGGACGGAGCGCACCGGCGAGTTCATCGAGAAGGTGGTGGGGTTCAAAGGCGCTCACCTCAAGGGGGCATTCCTGAGCATGGGCAACGGCCACAACCTGGAGCTCCTCCAGTATTTTGTACCACCCAGCGCCGAGGGCCACGTCAACCGCAACGACCTGGGAGCGACCCACCTGGCCTTCTTCGTGGAGAATATCGAGGAGTACTACGCTACCATGTCCCAAAAGGGCCTGAACTTTATCGGCCCCCCGGGTTCCCTCGTTCAGGACGGCAAGGTGGTGCGCAAGGGCGTCTATGCCCAGGACCCCGATGGTAACTGGCTGGAGTTCGTGGAAGTGCCAGAATGATACTGCTGATAGACAACTACGATAGCTTCACATACAACCTGTACCAGTACCTTTGCGAGCTTGGCGCAGAGGTTACGGTGGTCCGCAATGACAAGCTGACCCTGGAAGATGTGGAGGCCATGTCTCCGCGGGGCATCGTCATTTCGCCTGGGCCTGGCATCCCCAGTAATGCCGGAATCTCCAACGATGTTATCCGTCGTTTTGGGCCAAGCATACCAACCCTTGGGGTATGTCTGGGTCACCAGTGCGTCGGCAACGCCTATGGGGGCACCGTGGACCGTGCGGGAGAGATAATGCACGGCAAGACGTCCATGATCCACCACGACGGGAAGGGCGTCTTCCAGGGCATCCCCAATCCCTTCGAGGCCATCCGCTATCACTCCCTGGCCGTCCATCCACAGGACCTGCCCGACTGCCTTGAGGTGAGCGCCTGGACGGACAAGGGCATAATCATGGGCTTGCGGCACAAGGAGTACCCTGTGGAAGGTGTCCAGTTCCATCCCGAGTCCATCGTGACCGTCGTGGGCAAGGATGTGCTGCGGAACTTCCTGAACAGCGTGGACGCCACAGAAGCCTGAACAAGCCGGCCAAGATGTCATTGCTGTGAATGACACTCGAGAGGCTGGAAGACTTACATTCTAGTGTGAACAGGTGCTAAATACCATGCCTAATACCCTCTACTACGGCGACAACTTGGACATACTCCGCCAGCACGTCCCCGACGAGTCGGTGGACCTGGTGTACCTGGACCCGCCCTTCAACTCCAACGCCAGCTACAACGTGCTGTTCCGGGAGAAGTCCGGCGAGGATTCCCCGGCCCAGATTAAGGCCTTTACCGATACCTGGGAGTGGACGCTGGAGACGGAGCGCACCTTTGAGCAGGACATAATCATGCACCCGGGAACGCCGACGGCGGTCAAGGACATGATTGCCGCCTTCCGCCAGTTCGTGGGTCAGAACGCGATGATGGCCTACCTGGTAATGATGACTCCCCGCCTGGTGGAACTGCGCCGCGTCCTGAAACCCACCGGCAGCCTCTATTTGCATTGCGACCCCACCGCGAGCCACTACTTGAAAATCCTGTTGGATGCGATATTTGGCAAAGGGAACTTTAGGAATGAAATAACTTGGAAAAGGACTTCAGCACATAACAGTGCCAAAAGATTCGGGCCAAACTCAGACACGATTCTCTTCTGCAGCAAGTCCGAAAACTATACTTGGAACGGAGCACGTCAACGACTCGACCAAGAGTATATTGATAATTTCTATCGCCATCACGATAACAATGGACGGTACCAATTAGTAGATTTAACGGCCTCCGGAGTGCGTAACGGAGATTCTGGACAATCTTGGCAAGGGATAAACCCAACGGAGAATGGTAGGCACTGGGCAGTACCAAGTCAAATCGTGGATATAGTTTGTGGACAAAACTCTGCCAATTTAACAAGTCAGGAAAAACTAGACCTATTGGATAAGGCCGGTTGGATATATTGGCCTCTAAAGGGTCGAGTCCCCAGAGTGAAGCGATATCTGTCCGAGAACAATTCGGGAATGCCCGCCCAAGCCATTTGGTCTGACATTCCGCCTATTTCCTCTCACGCCAAAGAACGGCTCGGCTACCCCACGCAGAAACCCCAAGCCATATTAGAACGCATCATCTCTGCCAGCAGCAATGAGGGCGACGTGGTTTTAGACCCCTTCTGCGGCTGCGGGACGGCGGTGGCCGCCGCCGAGAAGCTCAAGCGGCGGTGGCTGGGCATCGACGTCACCCACCTGGCGGTGGCCCTGATGAAAAGCCGCCTCAAGACGGCCTTCGACCTGGAGCCGGGCCGGGACTACGACGTGGTGGGCGAGCCGCAGGACGAGGGTAGCGCCCGGGCCCTCTGGGAGCAGGACCATTACCAGTTCCAGTTTTGGGCGGTGTCGCTGCTGGAGGCCCAACCCCAATCGGAGCAGAAGAAGGGCGCTGACCGGGGCATTGACGGGGTTATCTACTTCGTGGACGGCCCGCGCCGGACGCCGCAGAAGATCGTTATCCAGGTCAAGGGCGGCCACGTCTCCGCCCCGCAAGTCCGCGACCTGAAAGGAGTCGTGGAGCGGGAAAAGGCGGCGTTGGGACTGTTCATCAGCCTGGAAGCGCCGACGGGGCCCATGCGTTCCGAAGCGGCCAGTGGGGGATTCTTTCACTCGGACTTGTGGCAGCGGGAGTTCCCCAAGATTCAGTTGCGGACGGTATCGGAAATGATGGTCGGCCAGGGGTTCGACCTGCCGTCTCGCCAGCCCATGTACCAAGCCGCGGAACGAGTACGCCATACGGAGGGAGAGCAAGGGACAATGGATGGTTTGGAGCGGGGCTGACTGGTAGGAGCAGTCGCCTAATATCGAAAGGCCTGGACGCCATCTCAGATTAGAACAACCTTTTAGAACAACCTTGCCCAGCTTGTGCTAGACTTGTGCTAGAATAGGGGCAACATGAAGATTCGAGGAGAGGTGGTTAAAATGACCATGACCGCAGCGTCCAGGCGGGTCCTTGAGTTCACCCAACATACCTACATGGCCATCCTGGCCACGGTCTATCCCAGCGGGGGGCCCCAGGCCTTCCCCGTTTGGTACGAGTACGACGGTCAGCACTTCACCCTCACCACCGAGGCTAACGCCGCCAAGGTGCGGAATATCCATCACAATCCACAGATTGCCTTATGCATTACCGATACATCCCGTCAAGTGAAGTCACTTACGGTCTTGGGCGGGGCCGAGGTAGTAATAGACAATCATATGGCCCAGGAGTTGCACCGCAATTTGTCCATCCGTTACCTTGGCTCGGAGGAGGGTACGGACTGGGCCAACTCCATGGCAGATGAGGAGATGGCCGTCATACGAATCATCCCTGAAAAATTCCTGTGGACGGGCTAATCCGAGCGAGAGTACCCCATGATTAGAGAAGCCATTGATGTGCTGGTATCCGGCAGTTCCCTGAGCATGGAAGAGGCCTCCAGCACCATGCGAGAGATTATGGAGGGGGAGGTTACCCCTGCCCAGCTTGGCGCCTTCCTCACGGCCCTACGGGTAAAGGGGGAGACTCCCGAGGAAATCGCAGGTATGGCTACCATCATGCGGGAGAAGGCCCTGAAAGTACACGTAGATGGCACTCTGGTTGATACCTGTGGCACTGGAGGTGATGGTAAGGGAAGCTTCAACGTCTCCACAGCCGCGTCATTCGTAGCTGCGGCATCCGGTCTCAAGGTGGCCAAGCATGGCAACCGGGCTGCCTCAGGCTCCTGCGGCAGCGCCGATGTCCTGGAGGCATTGGGGGTGAAAATAGACCTGGGGCCGGAAGGGGTCAGGCGGTGCATCGAGGAGGTGGGCATAGGGTTTATGTTCGCGCCCACCTTCCATCCGGCCATGCGTCACGCCGCTCCTGTGCGTAGAGAAATAGGCATTCGCACCGTGTTCAACCTGATGGGCCCTCTAACCAATCCGGCGGGTGCCCAGCGCCAACTGGCAGGTGTGCCCGATGTCAGCCTGGGAGACAAGATGGCTGAGGTGCTGAAACTCCTAGGCTCTCAGCACTCACTGGTAGTGCATGGCGAGGACGGCTTGGACGAGCTTACCTTGGGAGCCCAGACCCGGGTCTGGGAAGTCTGCAACGGCGTGGTTCACTCTTACACCGTCTCTCCAGATGAGCTTGACCTGCCCTGGGTGCCTGTAGAGGAGATAAAGGGGGGTGACCGGGCGGAAAATGCCCTGATTCTGCGTCGCCTGTTCCAAGGAGAGAAGGGCCCCATCAGGGACGTTGTGCTTCTCAATAGCGCTGCCATCCTGATGGTGGGGGGCAAAGTGCAGAACTTGAAGGATGGAATAGGACTTGCGAGCGAGGCCATTGACAGCAGTGAGGCGCTGAGGAAGATGGGGGCGCTGGTGGAACTGAGCCAGCAGCTTGAACCGGAATAGCTTTGAAGGCCATACATTTTACCTCCCATGCTTTAGAGGGTGTTTTCAAAGCCCCTTCTCCCCTTGCGGGAGAAGGCTAGGTTGAGGGGTGTCAGAAGAATCACCCTCTTAGACAAGTGTGAAGATTAAATGCACCGGAGGGGATTCCCTCCTTGGCTCTGTAACGAGTCCGATTAAAGGAGAGGAGGTCAAGCCACCTTAGATGGCTACCATACTTGACGACATCGTTGCCATGAAGCGTGAGGAGCTGGAGCGCCAGAAATCCGAAGTGCCCCTGGATGCCCTGGAGGAGCGGATTGCTGTCCAGCCCAGGCCATTGAATCTATCTGGTGCTCTGCTAGGTGACCGGGTACGACTCATAGCCGAGGTCAAGAAGGCGTCCCCATCTCGTGGTCTCCTTTTACCAAACTTCGACCCGGTCCAGCTGGCCATCACCTATGCAGAGAACGGCGCTGCTGCAATATCCGTGCTCACAGACCCCCGGTTCCAGGGAACGCTGGAACACCTGGAGGCGGTAAAGCAGGCAGCCCTGCCCAGGGGGATTCCCGTGTTGCGCAAGGACTTCGTATTCGACCCGTACCAGGTATATGAAGCCAGGGCACACGGCGCCGACGCCATCCTGCTGATAGTCGCTATCCTGACGCCCGAGAAGATCACCGAACTACTGGCTCTCAGTCGCCATTTCTGGATGCAATGCGTGGTGGAAGTACATACCAGGGAGGAGCTTGAGACAGCCCTAGAATCCAAGGCTGAGATCATCGGTATCAACAACCGGGACCTGCGCACCTTCCACACCGACCTCTCGGTAACCCAGGAGATGGTAAGTTTTATCCCCAAGGGCAAGGTGCTGGTCAGCGAGAGCGGTATCAGCACCAGGGAGGATATGCTCCTGCTCAGGCGGCTGGGTGCCAATGCTGCTCTGGTGGGGGAGGCCCTGGTCACGGCCCCTGACGTGGGTGCCAAGGTAAGGGAATTGGTATGAACGAAGGAGTGATTGGCGTCACTGTATGGACTGAGGACACAGAGCGGCTGGTGGCATTCTACAGAGATACCCTGGGATTGAAGCTGCGAGGTTACAAAGCAGGATGGGCCAACTTCGAGTGGGGCAACCTGCGCCTGAACCTTGGGCTCCATGACAGAGTGAAAGGCCACGCTCAGGACCCTTATCGTATCATGATAAGCTTCGGCGTTACGGACATCCACCATGAGCACCACCGACTTAGCGAGCAAGGTGTAGAGTTCGTTCGCCCTCCGGAGCAGGAGCATTGGGGTGGTTGGGTAGCCACATTCCTGGACCCTGACGGGAACGTGCTGCAGCTCTTGCAGCGACAAAAGTGATGCGGTCGTATTTTGAAATACAGGCATCCGGTCAGTGGTATTGACGTTGCCATAAGCTGAGGTTGTCCCTCCCATTGTCCAACCGCTATCGTCGCGATGCTTCCCATTGAACCGTGCGTCTTGAAAAGCATCAGCGGTGTGCTATATGCTGGTTACATAGGAGAGGTGGCCGAGTGGTTGAAGGCGCCGCTCTCAAAAACTGTTATCCGTAGAACAATTGAGCGCAATTAGCTACAAACTGCATACCCCGCCCCGTCCTATCTAAAGCTAAAAGTGGGTGCAGTAAAACGGGGTGTAACGAAGTAGATTTACAAATAGATTTACAAGTTTGCGTGACCTACCACGCCCCAAACACCCGACCCAATAGCCAGCCCACACCGCCGCTTCCGCCGCTTATCAGGGTCAGGGACCAGGGCAGGGGCAGCGACCCGGCGAACTTCACCCGCTTGTGCCATGCCTTTTAGACAGCTACATGGCCGCGATGGAGGCGTTCAAGCCGTTTGGAGGATAGCAATAGCTCCCGAGGGTCGCCAAATGTTGCGGTTAGTGAAAACTAGTGGGTTCTGTACCTACAGAGAGGCTGACGTTATTGACGGTACCGATGGCGCGACTAACGGAGCACATTACTGATGATGGGGAATAAGCTGTGCGTGAACTATGTTTGGAAGGGCAGAGGTCGATAGTTCGAGTCTATCCGGGCCCACGTATTGAGACTCGGACCCGTCATCAGGCCGTTCGGCGTCAGATCAACGAGCTGGCGACGCCAAACCAGCTAGGATATGCGACCGTCTCCGTTCGCTGCATCCAAATCAACCGCCCAGGAGTACCGCAGGTTTTTGTGTCGGTTGCATCTGGTCTATGCTGCTGACGCAAGGCGTTCAAGTGAGCATGGACGGCAGGGGCCGGTGCATGGACAACGTCTTCGTGGAACGGCTGTGGCGCAGCATCAAGTACGAGGAGATGTACCTGAAGGCATACCAAAATGGGACTGAGGCCAGAAAGGGGATTGGGGCTTATCTGGCCTTCTACAACCAAGAGCGGCCCCATCAAGCCCTGGGCTATCGGTCACCGGGTCAGGTGTTCCAAGCAGTGAGCCCACAAAGGTGTTTACTGGAACATCCACGAGCCTTACCATCGGATGAAGGTTTACGAGACACCCCCGCGGTAGACTCTCTTATTTTAGCCTCACCGCTGTCCTGATGATGGGGTCCACTTGACTTTCTGCGTCCTTTCGACATCTCCCACTCCTTCCCGACAGCTACCGCTGCCCTTAGTTTAGGAGCAGGACTCTCACTTAGCTGCTTGTCCGATTTTCCGGGTCCACCTCAGAGTCGAAGGCGTTCACCAGCGGCTCCAAAAGACTTCTGGCCACCTACCTGCAAACGCTGTTGGCCTATCCCGACGGCTGGCTTTGGGGCGAGACGGTGTTCGACCCCAGGACCCAGGAGATAACGTCCAAGTGCCGCCCTTATCCGAGGAGATGCTCTATCCCAAAGAGAAGGGTGCGCCGCTTGCTGCCGAGAGAATCTCCCACTTGTCAGGTGGGAGATTCGGAGGTATCATAGATTGACTTCCCATAGAACTCAAAGGGTTGTACTTTCAGCAGATAATTGTGTGGCGTGAGTCGTATTGTGTTTTTGGTTTGACGCCAGTTCGGCGATATGCACCGCTTACGTACGAGTTATAAGGCACAACCGTGATGCGACCTAGCTCCCGGTCCCAAAGATTGGGCATGGCAGCGATGGTCGCTGTTTTGGTCCTGCTCTCCGGGTCCGCCATCCCGTTGAACACGTCTGCCCAGACAGACCCTCCGGCCAAGCCGACCGGGCTGTCCACCCTGGCGGGCGACACCAAGGTGAAGCTGACTTGGGAGCCTCCCGGCGACGGCTCGCCGGCAATAACCAGCTACCAGCTATGGCAGCTTGCCCAGAACAGCAAGCTGACCGCCGATATCACCCTGGGCAACCAATTTGGATACTCTGTGGCGGTGGACGGTGACACCGCGGTAATCGGGGTGTACGGGGACGGCGTTCCCGACAGCGTGGGCACCCTCGTCGCGAATGCCGGTTCGGCCTACGTGTTCACCCGGAATACGGGTACCGGCGTGTGGAGCAAAGCGGCCATGCTTACGGCCTCCGTCCCCACGGAGAACGACCATTTCGGAATTTCCGTGGCGATCGACGGTGGCACCGTCGTGGTCGGGGCGCACCAGCTTGACTACGAGTTGAACAATATAGTTGCCAGCAGGTCCGGCGCCGCCTACGTCTTCACTAGGCCCGACAACGGCTGGGCTGACACTAGCGGAATTACGCCCGAATACAACGAAACAGCCAAGCTCACCCCCGGTACGGCTGGCGCGGCAGGCGACCGGTTCGGGGTTTCCGTGGCGGTGCGAGGAGACACCGTTGTGGTCGGGGCACACCAGCACGACGGCAACGCCGGTGCGGCCTACGTATTCACCAAGTCCGGCACCGCCTGGGTTTCCACCAGTACTGCCGCCAAGCTCACCGCCTCCGATAGCGCGGCCAGCGACCAGTTCGGGTCGTCCGTTGCGGTCGACGGTGAGACCGACGGTGACACCGTCGTCGTGGGGGCGTCCCAGGGTGACAGCGCGGACGCCGGCGGCAACTCCATCACTGATTCGGGCGCGGCCTACGTCTACACCAAACCCGGCACCGGTTGGGCCGACAGCAGCGCTGAGACGGCCAAGCTTACAGCCTCCGACGGCGCAGCCAGCGACGAGTTCGGGATTTCCGTGGCGGTCGACGACGACACCGTCGTCGTGGGGGCCAGCGGGGACGACGGCAAGGGTTCGGTCTACGTTTACACCAAGCCCTCCGGCAGCGCCTGGGCCGACAGCAGCGCTGAGACGGCCAAGCTCATCGCCTCCGATGGCGCGGCCAGCGACGAGTTCGGGATTTCCGTGGCGGTCGACGGTGACACCGTCGTCGTCGGGGCGCACAAGCACGACGTCACTCCCTCAAGAGGAGGCACCGCTGTCGCCAATACCGGTGCAGCATACGTGTTCACCAAGCCCGGCAGCGCTTGGGCCTCCACCAGTACTGCCGCCAAGGTTACCGCCTCCGACCGTGCAGCAAACGACAAGTTCGGGTCGTCCGTGGCGGTCGACGGCGACACCGTCATGGTTGGGGCATATTCTCATGACAATGGAGATAGCACCACCGCCGATTCCGGCGCCGTGTACGTGTTCGGCAGCCTGGACTGGAACGACATCGCCGACAGCGGAGCGGACACCACCTCCCACCTTGTGACCGGTTTAACCAACAGCATCAGGTACACTTTCCGGATCCGTGCGGTGAACGCGATCGGAGCAAGCGATCCGTCCGACCACGTGGCGGCGACGCCGCCGGTGGCACGCCCGGCCCGACCCACAAACTTTTCTGCCGTGCAGACTGGAGTTGGGCAGGTAAGCCTGGAGTGGGACGAGAGTCTCTACCCCCTGTCCGTCGCCAGCTATCAGTTCACTAAAGACGACGGCGTCAGTTGGACCGATATCCCCGGGAGCGATTACGATACCGACTCCTACACCGTCACCACCGGCCTGTCCGTCCGGGCGACCCCTTACATCTTCGCTGTCCAAGCTGTCAACAATGCGGGCGCAACGGCCTCCGACTCCCAGCCTGTAATCATAGTCGACAAGCCGGCGGCGCCCGACTCATTCACCGCCGTCGCGGGCGACGAACAGGTGTGGCTTGGCTGGAGAAGCCCCGCAGATTTCACCATATCCGGGTACGAGTACCAGCAAAAGACCGGGGGCGACTTCGGCAACGATTGGACCTCCATCCCCGGGAGCAGGTCCGGGACCGCCTTCCATATCGTGACCGGCCTGACCAACGGCACGTCCTACACCTTCCGGGTCCGCGCCTTTAACGCCGCCGGGGAGAGCGGTTCGTCCGGCGAGCAGTCCGCAACTCCGGCGACGGCGTCTTCGGCTCCGGTCGAACCCGAAGGCTTTTCCGCCAGCCAGACCGGCGTCGGCCAAGTAGAGTTGACTTGGGACCCGAGTTCCAACCACCTGACCGTGACCGGTTATGAGTTCACCCAGAACAACGGGTCCACTTGGACCACCATCTCCGAGAGCGATCACAGCACTGTCTCCCACACCCTCAACAATCTGAACACTGGGAACTACACCTTCGCCATCCGCGCTGTCAACGGCCCATACGTAGGCGACTCCTCCGGCGCCCAGTCCCTGACTGTGGTCGCTAAACTGGTGGCGCTGACTGGGCTTACCATCAACGATCCCGAGCCTGGGAGCGGCATCGAGAGCGATATCGGAGACACCCAGGTCAGGCTGAAATGGAACGACCCCGGCAATACGTCCATAACCAAGTACCAGGTGTTGCAGTTTCCTGAGAGCATCAAGCTGATCTCCAGCGACCGCGATGACGAAGACGAGTTAGGGTGGTCGGTCGCCGTGGACGATGACACCCTGGTGATTGGGGCCCTCGGGGACGACGACCCCATCAAACTATCCGGTTCGGCCTACGTATTCACCAGGGTTGCCGGCGGCTGGACCCAGGCGGGCAAGCTCACCGCCAGCGATCCCAAGGAGGATGCCGGCTTCGGGCATGCGGTCGCCGTGCATGGTGACACCATCGTCGTTGGAGCGTACGAGGAGGACCACACCGACAACAACAACAACCCCATCGACGATGTTGGCGCTGCATACGTCTTCACCAAGCCCGCCAACGGCTGGGCCGACATGACTCAGACGGCCAGGCTCACTGCCTCCGACGCTGCGGCCGAAGACAAGTTCGGAACTTCGGTGGCAGTGCACGGCGACACGATCGTGGTCGGGGCGCCCGAGGAAGACACCGGAGCGAGGGGCTCGGCCTACATCTTCACCAAGCCGGCCAACGATTGGGCCGACATGACTGAGACGGCCGCACTGAGGGGCGAGTCGGGTGGAGACCGGTTCGGCCGTTCCGTAGCGGTGTACGGCGACACAGTCGTGGTCGGGGCGTTCGAAGTAAACGGCACAAGAGGTGCGGCTTACCTATTCACGAAGCGCGCCGCCACCGGAGTCTGGGACGATTGGGATGACACCAGTGCCAGCAATGCAACTCCCAAGCTGACCGCCTCCGACCGCGCCAGTGGCGACCGGTTCGGCCGGGCCGTAGCCATGGACGGCGACACGATCGTAATTGGTGCGCCCTACCACGACTACGACGACCCCGATAACAACACCAACGATGTCAGCAACTCCGGTGCAGCGTACGTCTTCATCAAGCCCGCCACCGGCGGTTGGGCCACCGACACCGAGACCGCCAAGCTAACCGCCTCCGAACGCGCGGAGAACGACCAGTTCGGGTATTCCGTCGCGGTGGACGGCAACACCGTCGTGGTTGGTGCGGACCGAGACGACAGCAACCGCGGTTCCGCGTACGTCTTCACCGAGCCTCAAGGCCGCTGGACCGATACGGAAGGTACGGCCACGCTCACGGCCTACGATCGCCGTGGGGACGATCGCTTCGGCAACTCTGTGGCGGTCGACGGCGACACCGTGTTGGTTGGGGCGGTCGGGGACGACAGCGATAAGGGTTCGGCCTACGTGTTCGGCACCGGTGCGGAGTGGGCCGACATTCCCGGCAGCGGAGCGGGGACCATCTCTCACATCGCCAGGGCTCTGCGCAACAACGTCAAGCACACCTTCCGGGTCCGCGCGGTGAACGCGGCGGGAGCAGGCGACGCGTCTGAAGCGGACGCGAAGCCGGAGGCGGCGACGTTCGGCCCCTCCCAACCCGCAGACCTCAACGTCACCCAGACCGGCGTCGGCCAGGTGCTCTTGGCGTGGACCGCGAGCACTGAACCGTTGACCGTCAGGCGTTATCAGTACAAACAGAACGATGGTAGCGGCTTCGGTAATTGGATCAACATCGAAGGAAGCGATTCCAGCACCGCCTCCCACACGGTCACCGGGCTGATCGCCAGGATCGAATACTCCTTCACCGTCGGCGCCGTCAACGGTGGCGGTCAAAACGCCTCGGAGGTCGAGTCCGTAACTCTAGAAGCCCAGGCCGCGGCACCCAGCGAATTAACCGCGGACGTGGGCGACGAGCAAGTGAAGCTGAGTTGGGACGATCCTGGTGATTCGACCATAGCCAAGTACCAGCTCATACAGATCGACACGAGCAAGCTGAACGCCTCCGACGGCCTCCGGGGCGACGAATTCGGATATTCGGTGGCGGTGGACGGCGATACCGCGGTGATCGGGGCGTATCAAGACGACCACACTGACGCCGGCGGCAATGCCGGTTCGGCCTACGTCTTTACCAAGGTCTCCGGCGTGTGGAGCCAGGTAGCCAAGCTCACCGCTTCCGACGGGGACACATCCGACGAGTTCGGGTATTCCGTGGCTGTGAGCGGCGAAACAGTGGTCGTAGGAGCACACCTTGACGACCACACTGACGGCGACGGCGACACCGATGACGACGAAGGGGCGGCCTATGTCTTCACCAAGCCTTTCACCGGCTGGGCCGACATGACTCAGACGGCCAAGCTCACTGCCTTCGGCGCGGCGGCGAGCGACGAGTTCGGAATCTCCGTCGCTGTCGACGGCAACACCGTCCTGGTAGGAGCTCACCAATACGAAAGCGGCAAAGGCGCAGCCTACGTCTTCACCAAGCCGTACACCGGCTGGGCCGACAGCAACGAGACGGCCAAGTTCATCGCCTCGGACGCCGCGGCGAACGACGAGTTCGGAATCTCCGTCGCGTTAGACGGCGACACCGCCGTGATCGGGGCGTACCACGACGACCACACCGACGACGGTAACACCATCGGCAATGCCGGTTCGGCCTACGTCTTTACCAAGGTCTCCGGCGTGTGGAGCCAGAAGGCCAAGCTCATCGCCGTGGACGGCGCGGCGAACGACGAGTTCGGAATCTCCGTCGCGGTAAACGGCGACACTGTGGTGGTTGGGGCGCGTCAGAACGACACCAGCAGCGGTGCGGCTTACCTATTCACCGAGGTCTCCGGCGTGTGGAAGCATGTAGCCAAGCTCACTGCCGATGATGGCGCGGCGAACGACGAGTTCGGAATCTCCGTGGCCGTGAACGGCGACACCATCGTGGTGGGGGCGCACCAGGACGACGACAACGGCGATCTATCTGGCTCGGCCTACGTCTTCACCCGGGACTCCGCCGGTGGGTGGCGCCAGAGGGACAAGCTCACCGCCTCCGCCGGCGAGGCGGGTGACCGCTATGGGTATTCCGTCGGGGTCAGCGGCGACGCCATCGTGGTTGGTGCGTATTCGGATGACAGGAACGAGGCCAATACCGGTGCGGTCTACTTTTTGCGCATTCCGGGTTGGACCGACATCCTCGATAGCGCCGCGACGACCACCTCTCACATCGTCACCGGTCTGACCAACAACGTGGAGCACACCTTTCAGGTGCGGGGCGTCAACGCCGCAGGCGGGGGTTCGGCCTCGGCTCGCGTCGGTGGTACGCCCACGTTTGCGATACCGAACCGGCCCACGGGTTTCGCCGCGGATGCGGGCGATGCCGTGGTGGACCTGAGTTGGGTTGACCCCGAAGATTTGACCATAGACAAGTACCAACTGCTCCAGATTATTCAGGGCGGCAAGCTGACTACCGCGTCCACCGACGACCCGGTGGTTCGGGGCGACGGGTTCGGAATCTCCGTGGCGGCAGACGGCGACACCGCCGTTGTCGGGGCCTACCAGGACGACGACGCCACCAACGACAATTCCGGTTCGGCCCACGTCTTCACCAGGAGCTCGTCTGCCGCTCCGTGGAGCTGGTCGGCCAAGCTCACCGCTTCCGACGCCGCCGCGAACGACGAGTTCGGCATTGCCGTGGCGGTCGACGGCGACACCATCGTCGTGGGAGCGCACCAAAACGACAGCAACAAAGGCGCCGCCTACGTCTTCACCTGGAATTCGAGTAACAGTAATTGGGAACAGAAGGCCAAGCTCACCGCTTCCGACGCCGCCGCGAACGACGAGTTCGGCATTGCCGTGGCGGTCGACGGCGACACCATCGTCGTGGGAGCGCACCAAAACGACAGCAACAAAGGCGCCGCCTACGTCTTCACCAAGCCCGAGAGCGGCGGCTGGGCCGACGCCACCGAGACCGCCAAGCTCACTGCTTCCGACGCCGCGGCCAACGACGAGTTCGGAATCTCCGTGGCTGTGCACGGCGAAACAGTGGTCGTAGGAGCGCACCAAAACGACGCCGATGACCAAGACAACAACGAAGGTGCGGGTTACGTCTTCACCAAGCCCGAGAGCGGTGGCTGGGCCGACGCCACCGAGACCGCCAAGCTCACCGCCGATAACGGTGCGGCCAACGACGAGTTCGGAATCTCCGTGGCTGTGCACGGCGAAACCGTCGTGGTTGGTGCGCACAAGTACGATGTCGGCGGCGGCACTGAGAAGGCTAACGCCGGTGCGGCCTACGTCTTTATCAAGCCTACCGGCGGTCCTTGGGCCGACGGCACTGAGACCCCGAAGCTCATCGCCTCCGACGCTACGAGAGGAGACGAGTTCGGCATTTCCGTGGCCGTGGACGATGACGAGGACACCATCGTGGTTGGGGCATACCTAGACGACCACACTGACGACGACGGCAACACCATCGGCAGTGCCGGTTCGGCCTACGTCTTCACCCAGGATTCCAACGGGTGGAGCCAGAAGACGAAGCTCACCGGCCCCTCCCGCGGAAAGGGCGACTGGTTAGGGTATTCCGTTGCGGTGGCCGGCGGCACCGTCCTGGCTGGGGCCTACCAGTCCAGCATCAGCGGCCCCGATTCAGGCGCCGTCTACCTGTGGACGGTCCCGCAGTGGGCCGACATTGCCAATAGCGACGCGACGACCACGTCCCACACCGTCACCGGTCTGACCAACCGGGTCGAGTACAGCCTTCAGGTCCGCGCGGTAGACAAGGTGGAAGGGGCCGGCGCCGGCCCGCCCTCGGACCCCCTCAAGGCCATGCCGTTAAAGCCGAAGCCAGCGGTGCCGACTGTGCTGTCCGCTGTGGCCGGCGACAGCCAGGTGGAGCTGAGCTGGGACGATCCCGCCGGGGGCTCGCCGCCCATCATCAATTACCAGCTATGGCAGCATGCCGAGCACCCCACGCTGACCGCCGACACCCGGACGGCGAACGATGAGTTTGGGTATGCCGTAGCGATAGACGGCGACACCGCCGTTGTCGGCATGCCCGGGGAGGACAGCCCCGATAATTCCGGCGCGGCCTTCGTGTTCACCAGGGACCAAGGGACCGGTAAATGGAGCCCGAGCCCGGTGGCCAGGCTCAGAGCCAGCGATCCGGGTACACAGTATAGATTCGGATTATCTGTGGCGGTGCATGAAGACACTTCGAATGGCGACACGATAGTGGTTGGCGCTCCCGACCACTCAAGCAGTAAAGGTGCGGTATACGTATTCAGCGAGCCCTCCGGCGGCTGGGCCAACGATGTAGGTGAAGACCACGCCACGGAAACGGCCAGGTTCCTAGCCTCCGACGGCGCGGCGGCCGACGAGTTCGGGAATTCGGTAGAGGTGGTCGGTAACACCATTGTGGTCGGGGCGTACCTGGACGACGACAATGGCGACAGTTCCGGCTCGGCCTACGTCTTTGACGAGCCCTCCGGCGGCTGGGCCAACGATACGGATTCGGACGATGCAGATGCTGAATTCGACCACACAACGGAGACCCTCAAGCTCAGCGGGAGTAGCGGTTCCGACAATTTCGGCAGGTCGGTAGCAATCGACGGTGACACGATCGTGGTTGGGGCGAGCGGAGACGATAGTGGTACGGGTTCGGCTTTCGTGTTCATCAAGCCAGCCACCGGCTGGGCGAACAGCTCAGGTACTGAGGTGGCCAAGCTCACCGCCTACTTCGGCAGTGGAAGCGACGGAGGGGACAGATTCGGGCGTTCAGTAGCAATCGACGGTGGCACCATCGTGGTCGGGGCCTACGGGGACGACGGCGATACGGGTTCGGCCTACGTGTTCACCAAGCCCGATACCGGTTGGGCCAACAGCCCAGGGACTGAGACGGCCCAACTCACCGCCTCCGACCGCAGCGGCGGCGACGAGTTCGGGCGTTCGGTCTCGGTGGACGGCGACACCGTAGTGGTTGGCGCGCATAAGGACAATATCGGAGGAGGCACCGATATAGAGGGTTCGTCCTACGTGTTCACCAAGCCCAAGGCAGAGTGGGTAGACAGTTCTGAGGCTGCCAAGCTTCCTGGACCTGGCGACAGTGACGACGACAAATTCGGATGGTCCGTAGCGATAGACGAGGACACGATTCTGGTGGGGGCGGACTGGCACAGTAGCAACGACGCGGGAGCCGCCTACCTTTATGACATCCGGGTGTGGGCCGACATCGACGGAAGCACGGGAGAGACCAGGTCCCACTTTGCGACCGGCCTGACCAACGACGCGGAGCATACTTTCGCGGTCCGCGCGGTGAACGACGGCGGCGCAAGCGGCCCGTCTAATCAGGTGTCCGCGGAACCGGCGAGCGCGGCCTCGGCTCCCGCGAAACCCAGGAACTTCTCCGCCGTGCAGGTTGGTGCACGCGAGGTGCGTTTGGAGTGGGAGCCGAGCACCGATCCGCTGACCATCGTCACGTTTGAGTACACGGACAACGCCGGCGAAAACGAAATTTGGAAAGACGCCACTGGGAGCCATTCCACCACCGCCTCCTACACCGTCTCCGATCTCGTGGTGGACACCACGTACACCTTCGCGGTCCGCGCCATCAACAGCGCCGGAGAAGGCGTTTCTTCCGACCCTTGGTCGGTAACAATAGCTGCAGCGCCGGCGGACAGACCCACCGCGCTCACTGCCGTTGCTGGCGACGAGCAGGTGCAGCTGAGTTGGCGTTACTCGGGGAGTCAAACGTCGACTACGGGGTTCCAATACCAGCAAAAGACCGGAGGCGACTTCGGCGACGATTGGACCGACATCATCGGAAGCACAGCGGTGACCAGGTCCCACATTGTGACCGGTCTGACCAACGACACCACATACACTTTCCGGGTCCGGGCCGTGAACGTGACCATCGGAAGCGACACGACCAACGAGGAGGACGCGACCCCGTCAGCGTCCGGCTCCCGCCCCGCCCGGCCGACAAACTTCAATGCCGAGCAGACCGGGGTCGGCCAGGTGGAGTTAACGTGGGACACGGCCGGGGCCCGCCTGACGGTCACCGGCTATCAGTACACGGCTGACGGCGGTTCCAATTGGAGCGACATCTCCGGGAGCGATTCCGGCACGGTCTCGCACATCGTCTCCGGTCTGATGGTGGACACGATGTATACGTTTGCCGTCCGGGCCGTCAACAGCGGCATGCTCTCGGGCTTCTCTTCCTCCTTCCGCGACGTGACGATCATCGATGTGCCAAATATGCCCACCGGGCTCGGCACTACCAGCGGCGACACCCAGGCGACGTTCCACTGGAATGTGACGGTCGAAACCACGGATCGGCCGATAGACAAGCACCAGCTATTGCACCTTCCCCAGAGCAAGCTGACCGCCGACGACGGTGCTGACGACGACGAGTTCGGGTATTCGGTAGCGATAGATGGCAACACCGCGGTGGTTGGGGCCCCGGGGAGCAACAGCAACGCCGGCGCGGCCTACGTCTTCGTCTTCACCGAGGCCGCCGACGACGACGACGGCGTGTGGAGCCAGGTAGCCAAGCTCACCGCTTCCGACGGCGCGGCGACCGACGAGTTCGGGTATTCGGTCGCTGTGGACGGCGACACCATCGTGGTGGGGGCGCACCTGGAAAACGCCAATGACGACGACCAAGTCATCACCGACGACGTCGCTGACTCCGGCGCCGCCTACGTCTTCACCAAGCCCGAGAGCGGCGGCTGGGCCGACGCCACCGAGACGGCCAAGCTCACCGCTTTCGGCGCCGCGGAGAGCGACGAGTTCGGAATCTCCGTGGCTGTGCACGGCGAAACAGTGGTCGTAGGAGCGCACCTGGACGACCACACTGACGGCGACGGCGACACCGATGACGATGAGGGTGCAGCCTACGTCTTCACCAAGCCCGGGAGCGGCGGCTGGGCCGACGCCACCGAGACCGCCAAGCTCACTGCTTCCGATGGCACGGCGAACGACAAGTTCGGGATTTCCGTGTCGTTGGACGATGATACCGTGGTGGTTGGGGCGCACCAGCCCCAGTACGAGGAGAACGGTGCAAACGTCGAGGTGGGGCCCGGTGCGGCGTACGTCTTCACCAAGCCTGCCACCGGCGGCTGGACCGACAACACTGAGGGGGCCAAATTCACCGCCCCCGACGGCGCGGCGAACGACGAATTCGGGGTCTCGGTGGCCATCGACGTTGATGCCGTCGTGGTTGGAGCGCACCTGCACGACGTCGGTGCCAACGCCAATGCTGGTGCGGCCTACGTCTTCACGAGGGATTCGAACTCCGGCAAGTGGGGCCAGCCGCTCAAGCTCACCGCTTCCAATGGCCACGCAGACGATGGGTTCGGGAACTCCGTTGCGGTGGACGGCAATACCGCCGTCGTCGGGGCGTACCTGGACGACCGCGACAACGCCGCTAGTGACACCGGTTCGACTTACGTGTTTGCCCGGAAGTTAGGGGTGTGGAGCCAGACGCTCAATCTCGCCGGCCCCGGTCCCGACCAGAATGACCGGCTCGGATACTCCGTCGCAGTAGACGACGGTACCCTCCTGGCAGGCGCGCCTCAGGACGAAATTGATCCCGGTTTTGCCTACGCGATGGACATCTCAGACGCGGAGTGGACGGACTTCGTCTCAACAGAATTGACCGACAACGGCGAGGATTACTTCTACCGGGTGCTCAATCTGACCAACGACCAGGAGTATGCCTTCCGGGTGCGTTCGGTGAACGCCGCCGCCAATCGTCCGTCTAACGAAACCGTCGCGGCCACGCCCAAGAGTGCGAAACCGGGCAAGACCGATGGTCTGTCCGCTCAGCCAGGAGATTTCCAGGTAACACTCAGTTGGGATGACCCGCGCGATTCGTCCCTAACCGGATACCAGGTGCTGCGGCCTCCCGAGCAGACCAAGTTCACCGCCGGCTCCGACGGCGAGAGGAACGGAGCGTTCGGGGCATCGGTAGCAGTGGACGATGCCGCCGTCGTGGTTGGTGGCACCGCCGTGGTTGGTGCGCCCAAGCACAACGTAGGCAGCAAATCCAACGCCGGTGCGGCCTACGTCTTCACCGAGGTTGACGGTGTGTGGAGCGGCCCAATCGAGCTCACTGCCGGCTCCGATGGCGCGGAGAACGACTGGTTCGGGTACTCCGTAGCAGTGGAGGGCAACGTCGCCGTAATCGGCGCGTACCAGCACGACACCAACGATAACGCCGATGCCGGTGCGGCCTATGTTTTCATCAGGGACCCGCTTACCGGTGTGTGGAGCGAGCCAGTCAAGCTCATTGCCAACGACGGCGCGGAGAATGACTGGTTCGGGTACTCCGTTGCGGTGGACGGTGAAACCATCGTGGTCGGGGCACGCTGGCACAACGGAAAGGCGGGCGCGGCCTATGTCTTCACCAGGAATTCGATGACCCGTGTGTGGGGCAACGATCCGGAACCAGGGGAAACCCACAGGGTAGAGACGGCCAAGCTCACCGCATCCGACGGCGGCACATTCAACTATTTCGGTCACTCCGTTGCGGTGGACGGTGAAACCATCGTGATTGGGGCGCCGGGATACAACGCCAATACGGGTGTGGCCTATGTCTTCACCAGGAATTCGATGACCCGTGTGTGGGGCAACGATCCGGAATCAGGGGAAACCCACAGGGTAGAGACGGCCAAGCTCACCGCTTTCAATGGCCACGCAGGCGATGGGTTCGGGAACTCCGTTGCGGTGGACGGTGAAACCATCGTGGTCGGGGCCCAACAAGGCGACGGAGAAAGGGGTTCAGCTTACGTCTTTACCGAGCCCACCGGCGACGGCGGCTGGGCCGACAACACTGAGACGGCCAAGCTCGCCGCTTCCGACCGCGAACTGGGAGATCATTTCGGAAACTCCGTTGCGGTGCGGGGCGGCTCCATCGTGGTCGGGGCGTACACCGCCAACATCAACGAATGCGACGAATGCGGCGAAGATCTTCGTTCCGGTGCGGCTTACGTCTTCACCAAGACGGACGGCGCCGTCTGGGCCAACGATCCGAACGAAGACCACAGAACGGAGTCGGGCAAGCTCACCCTACCCACCGAAGAAGGGGCCGTAGAGAAGTCCGACGAGTTCGGAAACTCCGTCGCCCTGGACGGCCAGAGCATCGTAGTCGGGGCACCCGAGGGCAACGATGGCTTCGGTTCGGTCTACGTGTCGGACATCCCGAAGTGGGACTTTTTGGCCAGCGGAGCAGATACCACGTCCGCCACCGTGGGAGGCCTGACCAACGGTGTGAAGCACGCCTTCCAAGTCCGCGCCGTCGACTTCTATGGAGAAGGCCTGCCGTCGAACATCGATCGGGCCACACCCATGCCCGCGCCAGATGCGCCGACCAACTTCAGCGCAACCGCTCGGAACGCCAGGGTCCAGCTCACCTGGAAGGACCTCATCGACTCCAGCATCACCCGGTACGAGTACCGCCAAGCCCGCGGTAACGGCGCCTTCGGGCCTGCTATACCCATACCCGGAAGCGACAAGGCGACGACGTCCCACACAGTGAGAAAACTGACCAACCGCGTGGCGTACACTTTCCAGATTCGCGCGGTGAACTATTATGGCACAGGCGATTGGTCAGCCTCATCGAACGCCACTCCTCGACTGCCCAACCGATCCCCTTACTTCATTATTGGCGGTGACAGCGCCACATTCACCGTCGATGAGAACACGCCGCCGGGCACGCCCGTGGGCAGCGCCCTGACTGCAAGAGATCAGAACGGGGATAGGCTCTCGTACTCGCTGTCGGGGATCCACGCGTCTTCTTTCGACATTGACAGCAACACCGGCCAGTTGATTGTGAAGGACCCGCTGGACTATGAGACCCAGTCCGTCTACGAGGTGACAGTCCGGGTCAGCGACGACCGCAACGCCAGCGACGACGCTGATGTGACCATCACGATAACCAACGTAGATGAGGCCGGGATAGTGGCCGTGTCCCTGGAACAACCAGAAGTAGGGACCGCGCTGGTCGTCTCCCTGAGCGATCCCGATGGCTCGGTTTCCAACATCTCCTGGCAGTGGGCCAGGTCTTCAGACGGTTCCGATTGGAGCGACATCTCCGGGGCCGACTCGGATTCCTACACCCCGGTCGCAGACGACGTGGGCATCTACCTCCGGGCAACGGTCTCCTATACAGACGTCTACGGCTCTGGCAAGTCCGCCCAAGCGGTCTCCCCGCGGCAGACTGCCCAGAGAGCTCCATTCTTCGCAGGCGACGTCACGCTTACTGTTGAAGAGAACACACCGCCGGGCACCCTCGTGGGAGAGGCCATCACTGCTACAGATCCGGACGGCGATATCCTGACCTACTCGTTGTCCGAGACCGACGCGTCGTTCTTCGTCATAGACGGTTCCACCGGTCAGATCACCGTCGGCTCTGGGACCATGCTCGACTACGAATCCGGGCCCGCGAGGTACACGGTCATCGTCTCAGTCCACGACGGCAGGGACGCCTACGGCAACGACGACTCCACGATCGACGACCAAATTGAAGTGAACATCGACGTCACGGACGTAGACGAGGCCGGGACAGTGGCCGTGTCCCTGGAACAACCAGAAGTCGAGACTGTGCTGGTCGTCTCCCTGAGCGATCCCGATGGCTCGGTTTCCGACATCTCCTGGCAGTGGGCCAGGTCTTCAGACGGTTCCAACTGGAGTGATATCACCGGGGCCGACTCCGCAACGTACACCCCGGTCGCAAACGACGTGGGCAGCTATCTGCGTGCATCGGTCTCCTATACGGACTGGTACGGCTCTGGCAAGTCCGCCCAAGCGGTCTCCCCGCGGCAGACTGCCCAGAGAGCTCCATTCTTCGCAGGCGACGTCACACTCACTGTCGATGAGAACATGGCGCCAGGCGCCTTCGTGGTCAGCCCTCTCACTGCTACAGATCCGGACGGCGATGTCCTGACCTACTCGTTGTCAGGGACCGGCGCTGCGTCTTTTGTCATAGACGGAGCCAACGGTCAGATCACCGTTGGCTCCGGTACCGTGTTCGACTACGAATCCGGGCCTGCGAGGTACACGTTCATCGTCTCTGTCCACGATGGCAGAGACGCCTACGGCAACGACGACACCGCGATCGACGACAGCGTTGAAGTCAACATCTATGTCAACGACGTCGATGAGGCCGGGACGGTGTCGGTGTCCCCGGAACAACCGCAGGCCGGGACCGCGCTGGCCGCCTTCCTGAGCGATCCCGACGGCTTGGTTTCCGACGTCTCCTGGCAGTGGGCCAGGTCTTCAGACGGTTCCAATTGGACTGACATCACCGGGGCCGAGTCCGCCACGTACACTCCAGTCGCAGATGACGTCGGCGGCTATCTACGTGCATCGACCGCCTATACGGACGGACACGACTCTGGCAAGTCCGCCCATGCGGTCTCCCCACAGCGTACCGCCCAGGGAGATCCATCTTTCGCAGGCGACGTCACGCTGACCGTTGAAGAGAACACACCGCCGGGCGCCCTCGTGGGCAGCGCTCTCACCGCGATAGACCCGGACGGCGATATCCTGACCTACTCGTTGTCAGGGACCGACGCGTCGACCTTCGTAATCGACGGTTCCAGCGGTCAGATCACCGTTGGCTCCGGGACCATGCTCGACTACGAATCCGGGCCTGCGAGGCACACGGTCATCGTCTCCGTCCACGACGGCAGGGACGCCTACGGCAACGACGACTCCACGATCGACGACCGCATTGAAGTGAGCATCGACGTCAGCAACGTCGATGAGGCTGGGACGGTGTCGGTGTCCTCAGAACGACCAAAGGTCGGGGCCGCGCTGGCCGCCTCCCTGAGCGATCCCGACGGCTCGCTGTCTGACATCTCCTGGCAGTGGGCCGCGTCCTCAGACCGCGCGAACTGGCAAGATACGGCCGGCGCGTCTTCCTCCACCTATACGCCCGTTGACCTGGACGCGGACAAGTACCTGCGGGTCACGGCGTCTTACGCTGACGGCGAAGGTTCTGGCAAGCAGGCACAGGCCGTCTTGAGCAACCCGGTCCAGGGACTCCCCGAACCGGTCGCGACGCCGGCGCCAATCGTGCCTGTCGACGATGGCGGAATTAGCCTGTGGTGGATCATCCTTATGGCGGCCGGGGCCGTGGCGGGCGCAGCCGTGATATACATAATTGTACGGAAACGCGGCCGGATATAGACCGGCGGACGCCCAGATGCTGAAGCGACAGAGGGCGGTCTGGGCGCCGGCCCCGCGGGTTGAGAATCACGGCATAACCGGCGAGCCTCCTGAGGTGTTATCAACCAGCAAAAGTGGGACACTTTGAGACCCGAGAGATCAGGAGTCGGATGGAGGTCTGGTGAACTCCCTGAGGGTCCTGTTGTAGAGTCTTCGCCGTTGGATGGTTTGAGCCTGCACCTCCTTCCTGCACCTGCGTCGGAGGATTTCCTGCCGTCTTCCCTTGAGCACGTCTGACGGTGTCACGTTGCCCAGGGCGTTGTGGTGGCACCGTAGTTGTAGTAGCTGACGAAGGCCGCGGTAGCTGCCTCCAGGTCGGCGGGCAACTCATAGGGCACCTGGTTTACGTCCCGCTTCAGCGTCTGGTGGTATCGCTCCAGCTTGCCGTTAGTCTGAGGGTGGAAGGGCGCCGCCAGGATGTGCTTGATGCCGACCATGCCCAGGTAGTCCCTGAAGGCTCTTGAGACATATCCCGGACCGTTGTCACTCAGCAGCCTGGTCCGGTCTGTCATTGGAGCTTGAAGATGACCTGCCCCCCCAAAAACTGGTCCAGTAATAGACTCGTAAACTGGACATGCTGAAAGGGGGTAGTCAATGGCGAGTAAGCAGCGCAGTGTAGAGGAGATAATAGGGAAGCTTCGGGAAGGGGAGGTGGCCCTGGCGCAAGGGGAGACGGTGGCCCTGGCATGCAGGGGTATCGGGGTATCGGACCATACGTTTTACCGATGGCGCCAGCAGTATGGGGGGCTGAGGATAGACCAGGCGAGGCGGTTGCGGGAGATGGAAGCGGAGAACGGACGACTCAGGCGTGCGGTAGCGGACCTGACGTTGGACAACCAGATTCTAAAGGAGGCAGTACGGGGAAACTTCTGAGCCCGGCTCGCCGGCGGAGATGCGTGGAGTTGGCACGGGAACGGTATGGCATCTCTGAGCGGCGCGCTTGCCGGGCGCTTGAGCAACCCCGGTCAACACAGAGGTACACTGCAACAATGGCTGACGACGAGGAGGCCCTGACGATGGCGGTGGTTCGGCTGGCCAGTCGGTATGGACGGTATGGGTACCGGCGGGTGACTGCCATGCTGCAATGGGAGGGATGGAGAGTGAACCACAAGCGGGTGGAGCGAATCTGGCGACGGGGAGGACTCAAAGTACCAGCCAAACAGCCCAAGCGTGGTCGACTCTGGCTTACTGACGGCTCCTGCGTGCGGCTGAGGCCACAACGACGGAACCACGTCTGGGCATACGACTTTGTGGCCCTTCGTACCAGTGACGGCAAACCCGTTCGTCTCCTGACAGTGGTGGATGAGTATACCAGGGAGTGTCTGGCCATCCATGTGGGTCGCTCGTTACGCTCACCCCATGTCATTGAATGCCTGGGGGACCTCATGGTCCAGCGTGGCGTGCCGGAGCACCTCCGCTCGGACAACGGGCCGGAATTCACCGCCAGGGCGGTGCGGTTGTGGCTCCAAGGGGTGGGAGCCACAACCCTCTTCATCACACCGGGTAGCCCTTGGGAGAATGGGAATGTTGAGAGCTTCAACGGCAAGCTTAAGTACGAACTCTTGAACCGGGAGCTCTTCGATACCCTCTGGGAGGTGCAGGTCCTCACCGAGCAGTGGCGCCACGAGTACAACCACCAACGCCCCCACAGCGCCCTGGGCTATCGCCCTCCTGCTCCAGAGGCCATCCTCACCTCCTCTGCTGTAACAGTTCAGAGTTGAGGGGAAACGAGCATCTGACGGCAGGCGATGAAGGGGTTTAGGCCTTGGGCGCGCCAGGTGCCGAAAAGAGAGGCCAGGGTCATCTTTGTGTCGGTGCCCTGCTTTGAGCGGGTGCCGCCGCTGATTTTGCGGCTGATTACCAAGGGCCGCAGGCTGCGCTCGGCAGCGTTGTTGTCCGAGGGCACGCCGGGGGCAGCCACGAAAACGAAGAGTTCCTTGATGTGCCTCTCGATACGCCGGCACAGGTTGCCCTGCACCGCTGCCGGGTCCTGGGCGTAGGGACGGCACTGGGCCAGCAGTTTCCGCTCCAATTGCTGCTGGACCCGCTGCCGTTGCCGTGCCTGGGGATGGGCGAAGCTCTTGGCCGCCGAGTAAATGTGATGGACTGCCGCCGCCCACCGGGCCAATTGCCGGTCTTTGGGGTAGAGGGCCTTCAGGTCGTGGATGTCCCGCAGCAGGTGCACCCAGCACCGCTGCTTCAGTCCCGGGTAGTGATGATAGGCGGCATAGAAGTCGCTGACCAACACCCCACTGAAGGACTCATCCAGCACCTCGTCCACCACCTCCTTGTTGCGGCCCCGCCGCAGGAAGTACCGCCCGGTGGGAGTGCTGAAAGTCCAGACGTAGCCGTTGGCGCCGTCCTCCCGCCAGCCCGTCTCGTCGGCGTGGACCACCGGACTGCCCCGGATGCGCTCCAGAATCCGGTCCACCGCCGGTTGGGCCTGCCGGGCCACTTGGTGGATGGCCCGGACGATGGCGCCGACGCTCAGGCGCAACTGGTGGACGGTCCTCAGATACCACTGGATGGTGCGGAAGGGCAACCGGCCTTCTTCCCGCAGGGCCGCCATCAGGCTGAGCAGGTTGACTCCCAATCGTTGTTTCCCCAGCGCCACCCCGCCCAAGTCCACCTTGGGCACCCGGCGTTTCTCACAAAGGGGGCAGGTCCGGGCGATGAAGACATGTTCGGTTACTTGGACCGGAACCACTGTCAGGTCGATGACCTCCCGGGTCCGCTGGGTCCAGCCCCCGGACAGCCGGGTTCCGCAATCAGGACAACTCTCCATGGCGTGCGCCACCCGGTGGGTGGGGGTCATGCGCTGGCGGGCGAAACCGTGGGGCCGGGGCTTCCTGGTCTGTTTCTCCCTGGGGGGCCGCTGGCCCGTTTGAGGCTTGATGCCGGGCATCCCTTTGGGGCCGCCCGGTTTGGCCTTTCCCTCCAGCGTTTCAATCCGCCGCTGCAACCGGGCGATAACGGCTTGCTGCTCTTGAACGACAGCCTGCAACCGGGCAATCAGGGCCAGCAGGTCCTCCCGCGGCATGGCGCTCAGGTCAATGTCGGCATCCATACCTCTGATTTAACATAATCGGAAAATCGGTGCACCATACTTTTCCAGCAGCCTTCGGGCAATTCGCCACCTCAACTCTGAACAGTTACGGTGTAGCTTGCCTGCTGGAAGACAATTGCCAGTACGTGGTATCATCAACGCAGCTTTACCCAGAGGGAAATGTATGGCAGAGAAGAGGTACTGGCTATTCAAGTCGGAACCGACGGCTTACTCCTTCTCCCACTTGCTCAGCGAAGAGGACCAGACCGCCGAGTGGGATGGGGTACGCAACTACCAGGCACGCAATCTCTTGCGCGACGAAGTGAAGTCGGGAGATGGTGTGCTATTCTACCACAGCAGCACCAGTGCAACGGCAGTGGTGGGGATAGCCCGCGTCGTCCGAGAGGGCTACCCCGATGAAACCGCCTGGGACCAGAAGTCCAAGCACCCCGACCCCAAAAGCACGCCCGACAACCCCATATGGTACATGGTGGACATCAAGGCAGACCAGGAATTCGCCAGGCCGGTGACGCTGAAAGAAATCAAGGGGAACCCCCGACTTGAGAATATGATGCTGGTACGTAGGGGTATGCGACTGTCCATTCAACCCGTAGCCAAGGATGAATGGGATGAGATCGTAGCCTTGGGCAACCAACTCTGAATGTTAGCCAATTTCTCCCTATTCCAGCATCCCCCAAAGGAGATAGAACGATGAACCTTGATGCCATAGACCATATACTCACCACCACCCGTAGTGTTCGCAAGCGCCTGGACCTCAGCCGCCCAGTGGAGCCTGAGGTCATCCAGCGGTGCATCGAGATTGCACTTCAGGCCCCTACGGGATCTAATCTTCAGGGCTGGCGCTTTTTGGTTGTCACCGACCCGGGAAAACGTGCGGGCCTAGCCCAAATATATGGCAAGGCGCGACAGGCCTATTACGAGATGCAAGCAGCCCAGCCACCCCAGCTTCCAACCGGTGACCCCCGTGCCGCCCAGAGGGCGCGGGTCAGCGCATCCAGCCTCTATCTGGGCGAGCATCTGCATGAAGTCCCCGTGCACATCATTCCATGCATCGAGGGCCATATGGAGGAGGCGCCACACCTCTCCCAGCTAACAAAGTACGGGACCGCTTACCATGCCGCCATATATGGATCCATTTATCCCGCCACTTGGTCCCTTATGCTGGCGCTGCGGGCTCGTGGGCTGGGCTCTTCTTGGACGTCCCTCCATCTCATGTACGAGAAAGAAGCCGCCGAGATACTAGCAGGCTGCGGAAAAACTCTGAGGTCTGCTCAGCGTCCAAGACGGCTCGACGATAAATGCCAGATCAGTGCATTCACTGAACGAATAGCAACAAGACATGTCGCGTATTACGAATATCGTCGGTTTGTTCGACGCCCGAATCACCGTGTCTGTTCACCCTGAGGTTTTTCCGCAGCCTGCTAGGGGTTCCTGACGGCATCATCCAAGCGGCCCTGCTGCCCGTTGCCTATTTCAAGGGCACGGATTTCAAGCCTGCAAAGCGGATTCCCGCACAGGAACTGACCTACTGGGATACCTGGGGGCAGCGGCGTTAGACCACTAACATAGTGATCCCATGATAGTGAGGAGGTAGATTAGATGGACCTTGATGCCATAGACCACATACTCACAACTACCCGTAGCGTGCGAAAGCGCTTGGACTTCGCGCTCCCTGTGGAGCCCGAAGTTATCCAGCGGTGCATCGAGATTGGGCTTCAGGCTCCAACGGGCGCCAACTCCCAGCACTGGCACTTCGTCGTGGTCACAGATGAGGAGAAGCGAAAGGCCATTGGTGACATCTATCGCAGGTCAATGAGTACCTATGGAAGCCTGCAGAGACAACACCCACCCGAGTACTCTCCGGGGGACCGGCGTGGCGTACAGAATCAAGCTATGGTAGATTCTAGCGATTACCTGAACCAGCATATACACGAAGCACCTGCATTCATCATCGCCTGCATTGACACTCGCTCGGTAGAGCAGCCCCACCTATTCGAAGCTCCCATACCCAGCTCATTTTACAACGCATCTTTATACGGTTCCATCCTACAATCCGTATGGTCTATTATGCTGGCCTTGCGTGCTCGCGGCTTGGGCACTGCATGGACTACGGTCCACCTTGTGTACGAGAAGGAGGTTGCAGCAGTCCTTGGAATTCCCGACAACATCCTGCAGGTAGCCTTGCTTCCAGTGGCCTATACCAAAGGCACCGATTTCAAGCCCGCCAAGCGCCGACCTGTCCAGGAGGTGACCCACTGGAATGCCTGGGGGCAACCGGGCTAGACCACTGGATGCACAATCATTACAACAAGGAGATATGCCAATGGACCTGGTTACTGTGGACCATCTGCTAACTACCACCCGTAGTGTGCGCAAGCGGCTAGGCCTCAGCCGCACGGTGGAGCCGGATGTAATCGAGCGGTGCATTGAGATCGCCTTTCAGGCACCCACCGGCTCAAACCTTCAGGGATGGCACTTCATGGTTGTTACAGACCCGGAAAAGCGTGCGGGATTGGCCGAGGTTTATCGTAAGGAGCTTAGCACTTACAGAGATTTTCAAAGTGGTCGCCGACCGCAGTACGATCAGAACGATCCACGCCTTTTACAGATGCAGCGAGTTGGCGAGTCCAGTACATTTTTAGGCGACCATCTCCAAGACGTTCCCGTGCATATCATCCCTTGCATCGAGGGAAGGACTGAAGAAAATCCAAACCTATACGGTAGAGGCACATACGATTCCTTTTATTATGCGACGATATATGTGTCTATCATTCAGGCCGGGTGGTCACTCTTGCTGGCCCTGCGGGCTCGTGGTCTTGGGTCTTCCTGGACCACCATCCACCTGGTGCATGAGAAGGAAGCTGCAGATATCCTCGGACTCCCTGATAATGTGGTACAGGTGGCTCTGGTGCCTGTCGCCCACTTCACAGGGACTGATTTCAAACCCGCTGAGCGCCGCCCCGCGCAAGAGCTAACCCATTGGAATACCTGGGGAGAGGGTCGCTAGGGTGTGGAGTGGCAACCCGCTATGCCAAAGAGTCCGCTTCTTTCCTGGCGATCTGCCAGACCCGGGCCCTGCTGCTTTGGACCAAGTTACTTTGACGACACCATCTAGGCCATTGGCCCGAGGCTTGACGAAGAAGGACAACGAATATATCATCTACCCATCGGAGACGGGTATGGTCGAAGAAATATGTCTACCAGGAGGTGAGCTATATGTCTAAGTCCAGGATAAGCATGATACACCACGTGAACTATGGAATCACCGACATAGAGCGCAGCAAAGAGTGGTACGAGAAGGTTTTCGGCATAGAGCGCAAGGATATAGGGCCTGAATCATCCAAAAAAATGTTAGAGATGTTTGCGGGACCGGGAGAATTCCACCTCTACAAGAATCCGGACCCCAGTCGCCCCATAAACCACGTCGCTATCGAGATCACCGACTGGGATGAAATGATAGCCAACCTGCAGGAGATGGGTGTTTCCCTTGAGGACGACATAGGCTCCACCCTATCCAGCGGCGGATTCCGGAGCCACGACGGGTCTAACTTTGCCTACATCCGCGACCCTGACGGCAACCTGATCGAGATCGTCCACCATCCAAGAGGCTTGAGGTGGGCAAGCCCAGCCAGCTAGTAATGATTTAGCCTGCACATATCGGCCTTCACCCCGACCCCTCTCCCACTGGAAGAGGGGTCGGGGTGAAGGCTGGTGGTTCCATACCAACCGGTTGGCCCGATCGCCGGTGTAACCGCCTGCGGCGTAAGGTGGACCAGTTCAAAAAGATTCAGATCCCCGCACAGCATGGCCGCCGAACTGGTTCCGCATGGCGGCCAGCAGCTTACCGCCAAAGGGCTGCTCCTGGCGAGAGCGGAACCTCATCTGGAGCGAGAGTGCGATGACAGGTGCCGGAACCGCCAGCTCCACGGACTCCTCCACCGCCCATCGGCCCTCTCCGGAATCCTCTACATATGACCGGAGACTTTCCAGCTTGGGATCGTCTTCCAGGATTGCTGCGGTCAGATCAAGTAGCCAGGAGCGCACCACGCTACCATGCCGCCAGATTTGGGCGATTTGGGCCACATCAAGTCCGAGATCGCCCTTTGCCTCCAATAGCTCAAATCCTTCTGCATACGCCTCCATCAGCCCATACTCGACCCCGTTGTGGACCATCTTCACGAAATGTCCGGCGCCGGTGGGCCCAACATAGCCGTACCCTTTATCAGATGCGGGAGCAAGGGTCTGGAATATGGGCTCCAGGCGCTTAAATACCTCCTCGCTACCACCTATCATCAGACTGTAACCCTCGGTGAGGCCCCAGATTCCCCCGCTAGTGCCCACGTCCATGAAGTTCAGCCCGTGTTGGCGAAGCTTCTCCCCGCGGCGGACGGTGTCCTTATAGTTGGCATTTCCGCCGTCCAGGATAGTATCGCCGCTGGACAGCAATGGAAGAAGGCCATTGATGGTGTCTTCAGTGGCCTCCCCGGCAGGCACCATAACCCATACAGCACGAGGCAGTGTCAGCTTCTCAACCAGGTTCTCCAGGGAAGCTGCTCCTAAAGCGCCCAGAGCTTCGCTGGACCTCACCGCCTCGTCATTGTGATCGTAAGTTATCACGCGGTGGCCGCCTTTTGATATAAGCCGCTGCACCATATTGCTGCCCATGCGGCCCAGTCCAACCATACCAAGTTCCATAGCTTACCCCCTCTGGGTGATGTCTCACCCCTTGACACGCTTGTGGCGAGCCCGTCGAACCATGGTGAATAGTGGTCGGTAGCGCCATCATCCCGTAGCTGCGAGATAGCCTTGGCACCAGCCTGGCCGTTCTACATCTTCAGACATTACCGGTTGGCTCAGCCTACAGGCAGTGTAAAACCATTCAATGCGCCTGTAAATCTTTTAGAGATAACGCACATCAAATTAGCGCATGAATCAACCTGCTGGCTTACAGTCGGAACGCTACATTATGAACCTACCTGTGGCAGAAGATTATACCCCGGCTGGATGGGGCGGAGAAAAGTTAATGGTCAGAAGCAGGGCAATCGTATCTTCGCCGAATTTAATCTATTAGTGGGTTTAAATTTGACAGAATTAGAACAGACTACGCACCTAATCAGATGATTCTGGTGGTATAAAATTGCGAATTAGATTTACGTGCGATTTCCCTGTGGTCAGAAGGCAGAACCTGCCCATCTTACTGGTTGTATTGGGCCTCATAGGGATAGTTGTAATCGTCGTCAGCCTGGGCCTGACCGGGGCTTTGGGTTCGTATGACCCTTCCCCGGCAATGGGCCAGAAACCAACCGCTTCACCTTCACCCACGACCCCACCTACCCCCACTCCAATGTCTGAAACAGATGATGATTCTACATCTGACGAACGTGTGGCACCAGACCCCGATTTCAAGAGGGAATTGAAGGAGGCCCGATTCTCCACCAGTGGTTGGGAGACCGACTTCAGCAGTCACAGCGTTCCTTATAGTGAGATCATTTCCGGTGGCCCACCCCCGGATGGTATTCCCCCCATAGACGACCCCAAATTCGTGTCACGCGAAGATGCCGACAGTTGGCTTACCGGCCAGGAGCCGGTCATAGCTCTGGAAATCAATGGGGATGCCAGGGCCTATCCCCTTCAGATCATGATCTGGCACGAGATAGTTAACGACGTAGTCGGTGACGTGCCGGTAACTGTCACGTTCTGCCCCCTATGCAACTCCGCCATAGTCTTTGATAGAAGGCTGGACGGGGTCACTTATGACTTCGGGACCTCGGGTAACCTGCGTAACAGCGACCTGGTCATGTGGGACCGCCAGACCGAGTCCTGGTGGCAGCAACTCACCGGAGAAGCCATCGTTGGGGAGCTTACCGGCAAGGTGCTCACCTTCCTCCCGGCTCCAATCGTCTCATGGGAAGATTTCAAAGCCGTCAATGCTGACAGCGAGGTGCTT
>CBDFHJ010000001.1:0-43796 GCA_965247635.1 Dehalococcoidia bacterium | reverse complement strand
TCTCCAGCTTCTCTTTGCGCTCCCTGTGCTCCCTGATTCGCTCGGAGGCGTCGGCCATCTCGATGTCGGTGGTCTCGATAACCTGCCAGATACGTGTCAGCCGCTTATTCACGTCTTCAAGCTCTTCCTCAATGCTCTCCACTCGCTGGCGCTGCTCGGCGGCCACGCCGTCCATCTCCTCATCCAGCACCTTCACGAGGTCTCTAATGTTGGACTCGGTTAGGACGTTTTCTCGGATCTCGTTCACGATTAAAGTCTCGAAATTCCTGGCATTGAGTCTGGGGGTCTTGCAAGTGCCGCTGCCGCGCTTGAGCAGGGATTGGCAGACGTAGTAGGTGTACCTTCCGCTCTTGGCCTCTGCGGCGGTCATGGCCTTGCCACAGATCTCGCACGTGAGCAGACCGCTGAGGAGGTAGGGGCTGGAGGACCGCTTGGGATGGACTCTTCTCGGGGCGCGGGAACTGAGCAGTCTCTTGGCACGGCGATATTCTCGCTTGCTCACGATGGCGGGAAACGCTTCCTCCACCCTGACCGGAGGCGCGCCGTCCTTGGCCTTGGTGCCCCAGACCAACGTGCCCATGTAGGTTTCATTGTCCAGCATGGTGTGAATGGTGGTTTTGAGCCATTTCTTACCGTTGGTGGTGGGGATTCCCTCGGCGTTAAGGGTCCTTGTCACATCGAGGATGCTCTTTCCCCGTAGCACCATGTCAAAGATGCGACGGACAACGGCGTCGGCAGGCGGGTTAAGCTCCAGCTTCGGGCGCTTCTTCGCACCGTCCTGGACGTAGACTCTCTTGTAGCCGTAGGGGGCGTAGGCACTCATCCAGAAGCCTCTCGACGCGGCTTCCCTCATCCCTCTAGTGACTTCTTGTGCCAAGTTCTCCGAGTAGAACTCGTCGATGCTTTCTATGATGGCCTCAAGTAGCTTGCCCGTAGGAGTGTCGTCGGCCTTCTCAGTGATGGAGACGACCCTAACACCGCGCCTCCTAAGCATGGACTTGAAGGCAACGGCGTGCTCCCGCTTTCGGGTGAACCGTGAGAATTTCCATACGAGGATCTCCTGGAAGGGAGCCTCGGGCCTGCTGGCCTCGTTCAGCATCTTCTGGAACTCGGGCCTGTCGGCGATGCGCCCGCTCTCGGCCTCATCGATGTACTCCCTTGTCACTATGTAACCGTTCCTCTCGGCGTAGTCCCGAAGGGCCCTCAACTGCGCGGACACTGACAGGTCCACGTCCTGCCGTTCGCTGGATACCCTGGCATACAGGGCCGCCGGTATCAGTTCATCGTATTTCTTCATGGCTTTATTCCTCTTTCCATCTCATCCTTCGATTTCTCACCTGCCTTCACCCTCTCGTATCGCATGGCCCTGATCCACCCCCGCTCCTCCATGTAGTTTCGGAGGGACTCACGGATAAGCTCGCTCATGGTGCGCCCCTCCTCCCGCATCACCTGCAGCACCTCCTCCGCCATCTCCGGGGGCAGGGAGAAGGTTATGGTCCTGGTGTTCCTCGGTGTGGTTGGCATCGTCTCCCTTTTTGCCTCATACAGTATTAGCCTGTCTTACTATACATCAACGGACTACCGGCCTCCAACTACCAGGGAACCGCTGCCAAGGCCCGCCTGCGGCAACCCGCATCGGAGGCCAGCAACTGGGGCCCGAGGACGGCAAAGTCCCGGCTGTGCACGGCCACGACTACCACCTTGGCCAGTCTCCCTTTCCAATGGAGAGGCCGGGCTATGACCGCCGCCCCGTCTTCAATGGAGTATTGCGACCTGCCGTACCGGATGGCCCGTTCCGCCATGGAGCCGGGTGCGGGCGTCATGCCCCTCCGGGGCAACCCGCTATGCTCACCACTGATGGGGAAGGACTCCTGCGTCCCAAAACATCCCGTGCGCCGCACCACCGTCGCCCGGAGTGAGGGTGGGTTGGTCCAGAGCGCAGGGTCGCCCCTCTCCTCCCGTTCGTACAGGACCGACATGAGGGGTAGATCCCGCACAACCTCGGCCAGCCGGAGGGTCACGGCGGCGTAGGAACAGTGGAACGCCCGCTGCAGGACCAGCACGTCCAGCCCGGACCTACTGGCCATGGGCCCGAAGGCCCCTGGTTGCATCAGGACCGCGGCGGCGAACCGGTCGGCCTCCCTGCAAACCTTCCGCTCCGGTGGGGAGTCCGATTGCATGTCGCACAGGGTCTCGTGGATGATCTCACAGGTCTCGTGGAGCACCGTGTAGGTGCTGCTCCCATCCCACAGGCCCTGGCGGTAATGGATGTCGTAGTGGCCCCTGGGCCGGCCGATGTGGGCGCCCTTCAGCCCGTTCATCTCCCACTGCCGCACCTCTCCGAACCCGGTCTCTCTCAGCATGACCTTCAGCTCGCCCATATCAGGGCGGCCGGAGAGCCTGAAGAAGCGCACGAAGCGGGCGGCAAGGCGCTCCGGGTCCAGGGGCTCGTGGGGGACGGAATCGCCGTCCAGCAACTCTCGGCAGAAGTCTTCTCTCGTCCTTATCATTCCAGCAGCCTCTTGTTGGTGAATCGTTCGTACATCTCGACTATGAAACGTTTTGCACTGACGGAGAGGGGCCCGTCTGGCCTGGTGCCCACTCGGAAGGCGGGGTCATCCAGCACGTATCGATACGCCCTCTCCACCTCCAGGGCCTCATCGCTGTAGGGGTTGGGCCTGCCCGCTCGACCGGCCCGCTTCATCAGCTCTCTGGGGTCCACGTTGTAGACGGTGGCCAGCTTGCCAATCATGTTGGCGCCGGGCCTTCTGTCGCCCCGCTCGATCTGGGATAGGTAGGAGGCGGAGATGCCCGTGCGCCGGGTCACGTCCCGCAGGCTCAGGTCTCCGCGCAGCCGCCGCAGCAGCGGACCGATCTCCTCGTTGCCCTCGATTTCCTGCCGTGGTTCAACGTCCCGGTTGTCGCCAGGCTTGTCCATGGTGGATCTCCCTTTGTAACCCCAATAGCATACATTTATGCGCACAGCCTGCCAGCTACATAGCTGCTAACTTACAGCTAACTAATTGTCACTCAGGAGCAAGCAATTGTCAACGAACCCCGGCCAACGGTGCCAAAACCGCCTTTCACCCATTGCATCTCATCATTTATTATTGTTACACTTGCGCACATAGCCTATTTGTTCTATCACTTGACACAGTATACGACACCGGAGCGCACCAGGGCCAGCCCTTTATTGCGCCCAGACTCCAAGAGAGAGACGGACCGCATGAACGGCAGGGGAAAGCGAAAGCTGACGAATGAGCAGGAGCGGCAGCGCCAAGAGGGCCTGCGGATACTGGCCCGCATCATCGCACGCCACTACCTCGCAAATCCCCACCTGTACGGTGAGGGGGCGGCAGGGGACGAGTCCGGGAAGGCACTAAAGGAGGGCGGGGCATGAAGCGCAGGCAACCCTCATCTCGGGTCAGGCTCAATACCCGCAGAGCATGGGAGCTGCTCAACCGGCTCAACATGAGCCAGAACGATCTGGCCACCAGGGCCGGCACCTCGTCGGGCTACCTCTCTCAGCTCATGTCCGGCACGCGCCGCCCCTCGGCGGCGCTTCGCAAGCGGCTCATGGAGGCCCTGGGCATCACCCGATTCGAGGACCTGTTCATCCTGGAGGTGGTCTCGTGAGAGGCGGCCTCATTCCGCCCCACCTGATCGTCGACGACGGCCTCATACCGCAGGACTTCGCCGGGCGCATCGACGTATTCAAGAAGGCCACCGGCCTCTCCTGGGACGTCCTGGCCGCGTGCCTGGGCGTGGATCCCCGCCAGCTCCAGAGGTGGCGCAAGGGCACCAGGCCCAGCGGGGACGGGCTGTGCGCCCTCATCCTGCTCGCCGCCCGCATACCCGGCGGTGTTCACACACTCATGGGGGTCGACGTCATCCCGCCCGCCGGGACCTATCAGGCTCCCCTGGACGTAGGCTTCGGCCTGTCCGGGGACAACGAGGAGGGATAGGGCAATGGGAATCCAGCGGCAGGTACACCGCCCCGTCCAGTTCGACTTCCCCACGGACTTCCCCGAGCGGCTGGCTCTGTTCAAGGAGGCGAGCGGGCTCAGCTGGAAGGCGCTGGCCCGTCTCCTGGGCGTCAGACCCTATCGAATTTGGAAGTGGCGCGAGAGGAGCGTTGCCCCCAGCCCCGCCCATCTCTTCCTGCTGCTGACGCTGGAGTTGGCCATGCTGGAGGAGCAGGGGCTGACTCTGCCGCCGGAGACCCAGCCCCTGCGGGGCTTCGGGCGCCGGGGACAGACCACGTGGCGCTGGACGGCGCTGGACGACACCCGGAGGGCATTGGGAAGACGGAAACTGCTGAGGTGGGTGCGCAGGACCCTCACCCTGGGACTGTGGTGGCGGTAGGCCCGGGGGCCGGGACTGGGACTGTCTCAGGCGGGTGCTGCGTTGGTGCGGCCTAGGAGCGGCGTAGCTGCGAGTGATATGGGGCGACTGTCCCCGAAAGCCGGCCCAGGCCCTTCCATTCGAGCAGGTGTTCGGCAATACTGAAATTGTTGTCTGGCTTTTTCCAGCGTTTCATGCCCTAGAAACCTGGAGGATTACCGTCTCTCGAATCCGGGACCGGTTGCATAGGATCGAGCCTCGCTCTCCGAACAGCCGCCCAGGGGTCATGACCTGAAGGATCGAGCCTCGCTCTCCCGATGGTCTCCCCGCAGGGACACGTCCGTAGTGGTCGAGTTATGTCCTTCCCTTCGGCCCTCGGAGACATCGGTTGGAGTGCGCACTGCACACCGGCCAGTTCTTCACGTCCTGTGTCATCCGCCCGGGTGTTCATAGGATAGGTTCCCCCCAGGACCCCGGCTGGTTACTCATGTCCTGTTCCGCCAGGAGCAACCGGGGCACAGGTCTCTGAAGCAGCGGCAATGCTCCCCATATCCACCAGTTCCCGACCGCCGCTGACTTCCCAGGGATACACCTAGTCCCCCTCATCTCCCCAATGCCTGCATCCGGTCCGGGGAGAAGCCGCGTCAATTTCCATTCGGTAATCAGTTCAAGTCCCGCATCGAGGATGCCGGTGCGGGTCACAGCAAAGGAGGTCCAAATGCAAGTTCTCGAGATGTTCGCCTGTGCCATGGGCGCCGCCCTCAGGGTGGGCCGGTGCATGGTGAGGATCAAGTGGCCGGTCCTGGCCCTGCTCGTCGTGGCGCCGCTGGCCATCACGTGGAGCCTGGAGGTCTTCGCCCTCAACGGACTGGGGATTCTTTCCTGGCTGGTGCTGGCGAGACAGCTTACCAGGCTCATAGGCAGAAGGTGAGAGAGAAGGAAGACCAACAAGGCAAGGAAAGGAGTTCGATATGACAACGCAAGCGATAACGATGAACGGTGGAGCGGTGAGTACCCGGCACAGCCTGGAGGAGCTGGTGGATAGGGTGCTCGAGGCCCTGTTCGGGGTGCAGCAAGAAGAGACGCAGGAGCCGGCGCCGACGGTGGCGAAGAGCGTCCACGAAGCCCGGAGAATGAGAAAGGCCGGTGACCTGGACGGGGCCCTGGTGGTGATGTCCGAGGTGGATACTCCCAACGCTCCCGTGAGGGATGCCTGCTGGGCGTACTCCGAGTGGCTGGACCTGGTGCGGCGCCGGTTCGGGAAGAATGGAGTACATGTCTACAGCCCCGGCGCAGGCCGGGCTGCGGCCCTGGTCTCCCGGGAGAACGCCATACTAGAAGTGGTGGCTGTCATTGGGATGAGGTGGCTGCCCGGCAAGGTGGTCTCCAAGGGCAGTCTCCGGGGGTTGAAGACCCTGGGGAAGGGAGGCGGGTCATGGTCCTAGCCACTGCTCCTGTGGACATCCCGGTTCTCAAGGCCCGGTACTCGCTGGGCGTCGTCGTGGAGGAGTCGGGTGTGAGGCTCCGGGGCAGGGGCAGGGTCCGACAGGGCGTATGCCCCTTCCACGACGAGGTCGAGGGCAGCTTCACGGTGTACGGCGACACGGAGCGATACTATTGCTTCGGCTGCGGGGCTGGAGGAGACGTCCTGGACTTCGTGCAGAGGGTCGAGGGCCTGAGCCTGCCCGATGCGATACGAAGGCTGGACGACGCCCCTCAACCCGCCAACCCTTCCGCCCCCAGGCGGCCTAGGCGGAGCCCCAGTTCAGGGAGTGCTCGGCAACTCCCACTCCCACCCCGGGACCCGGGCCTGCTGACGGCGGCAGCCCGGTTCTACGCCCGGGAGCTCAGGCGCCGCCCCGAGGGCCGGGGATACCTTGCGTCCCGGGGCATCGGCCTGCACGAGGCCTTTCGGCTTGGCGTCGGCTACGCTCCGGGCCGCGGGCTTCGCCGCCACCTTGAGCTTGCAGGGTTCCGAGAGGAGAGCCTGCGGGACTCGGGCCTGTTCCTAGGCAGGGACACCGAGCGGTTCGCAGGCATGATCGTCGTCCCTGATTCGGTCGACGGGCTTGTCTGCTGGCTTGGGGGCCGGGCCCTTAACTCCGGCGCAGTCCCCCGGTTCCAGGCCCCTCCCGGCCCCAAGCCGGTGCTCGGCCTGGGAAGGCTTGGACGGGCTCCCCGCTGGGCCGTCCTCACCGAGGGCCTTGTCGACTGGCTTGTCCTTGCCCACTGGGGCATCCCCGCCTGTGCCGCCCTGGGCACACGGGGCCTGGAACGGGTGGCCGGAGCACTCATGGGCTGCCCGCGGGTCTTCCTCGCCTTCGACGCCGACGACGCGGGCAGGGAGGCGACGGCCCGCCTTGCGGACTTGCTGCACCCCAGGGCCGCCGCCATTACCCTGACCAGGGGCATGGGAGACGTGGCCGAGCTTGCTTCCCTTGCCACGGGAAGGAACCTGTTCCTGCGCTTGCTTGAGAAGGCGGCACAAGCCGCCCGGTAGGGGGCCACCCCTGCCCCGCACCGCGCCAAGGTCCCGACCCTCTCCCACTCCCCCTTTCCTAAATCCCCCTTTTCCAATCCCCACCCGCCCCTTTGCATAGCTCTTCCCCCTCACCTCCCTGTCGATCCGCGCCCATGCGCGCCCTGCAAGGGAAGACCTATGCCCGCTCCACGCCGGCGCCTGTACCGATTACACCGGTACAGGCGCCGCTTACGGACCCATCGTGGGCCCGCTTCGGTCATTGAAAGAACCGGAAGAACACCGCAAAGGAGATAGATCATGACGAACGGAACGCACAGGAACGGTACGAACAATGGCGCACGGCCCGACACCGCCCCGCTGGGAGACAGGGAACTGGACCTTCTCTGGGACAGCCTCCCACCCCGGGTGACCAAAGAGCTGTCCCACCCCCTCGACCCCTCCCTTGTGTCACGCCGCACAGGCCGGAAGAACCGCACCTACTCCTACCTGGAAGGCCACACCGCCATCGCCCAGGCCAACCGGATATTCGGACACGGGGGTTGGGGCTATGAGGTGGTGGGTGGTGTGAACCTCCGGGACGTCCAGATGATAAACGCCGAGACCGGAGACGTGAGGACCTCCCACGCCTACGCCGCCACGGTCAGGGTCTACGTCCCCGGCGCCCCCTCCCGCACCGACGTGGGGTTCCACGCCGTGAACGGGGAGACCATCGATGACCACGAGACCGCATACAAGGGGGCAGTCACTGACGCTCTCAAGAGGGCGCTCAGGAGCTTCGGCGACCAGTTCGGGAACGCCCTCTACGGCGACCCGACAAAGGCGGTTGCCGTGAAAGAAGTAGCGGACAACCGCCCTGGTCAGAGCCAGGGTGAAGATCCCCCCGTGTCCCAGCTTGAGGCACTGAGGACGGGGCTCATCAACCTGGGAGCCGAGCAGGGGTTCGGTGAGGAACAGGTGAGGGAGGCGACGAAGAGCCGGACGGGCAAAGGGCTTGAGGAGCTGACCGTCGACGAGCTGGAGCCGCTGGTGAAGAGCGCTGCCCGGAAGCTGAAGGAGAGGCAGCAGGAGAAGGCGGCCTAGGGATCCGGTGCTCGGAGCGGGTGCGTCCCACAAGGGGACGCACCCGCTCTTTCCTTACCGGATAGAAAGGAGACTACGAATGACGGAAACAAGCCCGACGCTGGTCGACCTCATGGACGAACGGCTGGCCATGCTCTGGTACCAGCTGGACCGAGCCGGAGACCACGACCTGCGAGGAGAGATCGAGGAGGTGGCCGACCGGTTCATGTTCCCCGGCGACACGCCCATCGGCGCCGGGGACATCGAGAGGGCCCACGAGGTCTTCCGGCGGCTCCACACCAAATACACCCCCGACGTACAGATCCGGCTGGGGATCGGGTTCGTCCGGTGCCCCCACTGCCGGGGAGAGGAGGACAACAAGCATGAGTGAAACGTTAAGACCCAGGCCGAAAGTGTTGCCCAGCAGCACCACGGTGCTGACCACGTCCCACGGCGACCTCTACCTGACCGTGGCCCTGGACGGCGACGGAGATCCCTTCGAGGTCTTCGGCAGGATGGGCAAGTCCGGCACCTTCGAGCAGGGCGTAACCGAGCTGGCCTGCCGGCTGATTTCCCTGCACCTGCGGTGGGCTACGCCCATCGAGGACATCGTCGACCAGTGCCGGGGCCTCGGCGGCATGGACCCCCGGCTCAACCGGCTGCCCGGCGGCAGGCCGGTGTTCGTCCAGGGCCTGGGAGACGGCATAGCCCACATCCTGAAGGGTTTTGTGAAGGAAGAGGCCGAATCAAGGAAGACCGTGGGTCATGCACCTTCGGTACGGTCTTCCGTGGCAGAACAGGACGCCGAGTTCGTGCGGGTCGCATAGGCGCTCTGCCCTGGGAGCGCATTACGGGGCCGTCTTCTCTCTACGGGAGGGCGGCCCCGCCGTTTAGAAGCACACGGTGCGGGTTACCCCGCACCCCAGGATCCAAGAAGGAGGACCGAGATGTCCAGGACAGTGAACAAAGTCGAGCTACTGGGACGCGTTGGCGCCCAGCCCGAGATGCGCTACACCCCGAACGGCACCGCCGTCACCCGCCTCAGCGTCGCCACCGACCGGCGACGGCAGGACGGAAGCGAAGAGACCGACTGGCACGACGCGGTCTGCTGGGGAAAGCAGGCCGAGGCGGTGAACGAGTACGTAGGGAAGGGCGACCGGCTCTACGTGGCGGGCCGCCTGGTGCAGAACAGCTGGGAGGGAGAGGACGGGCAGCGGCGGCGCCGCACCGAGGTCCACGCCGGGGAGGTCGTCTTCCTCGACTCCCGCAACGGCCGGAACGAGAGGAACGGTAACGGCAGCCCGGCCCACGCCTCGGAGGCGGTTGCCGGGTCCCCGTTCTAGCCCTCACGCCGACGCCCCGGGAGCCGGGGCGCACCACGGGGCCGCACTCCTGTGCAGGGAGCGGCCCCGCTGCTTTTCTTGGCACCATCAACCCTACGGGAGAACCAACATGAAACGACACAAGGCGCCCACCGAGAACGACGTCTTGCTGGAGGCCCTGAGGAGCAACCTGGGCATCCTCTCCGAGCTGGCCGTCAGGTACCAGGTCGACACCCGGCCCCCGCACCACGGTGACGCCCCGACCATCGGCTGCCCCGAGGACGTGCACCGGCTCCTCGGCCCCGAGATGACCCCCCTTGCCCAGGAGCAGCTCAGGGTGCTGCTACTCGACGTCAAGAACCGGGTCATGGGCCAGAGGGTAGTATACCAGGGGAACGTGTCCTCGGTGGTGGTAAGGCCCGCCGAGGTGCTGCGCCCCGCCGTGGCCGAGTCCGCGCCCCACCTCATCCTGGTCCACAACCACCCCAGCGGCGATCCAACCCCCAGCTCCCAGGACAGGGCCCTCACCGGCGACCTCTACCGGGCGGCCAGGCTCCTGGACATAGACCTGCTGGACCACGTGGTCATCGGCCACGACAGGGCCGTCAGCCTCAAGGAGCTGGGCTGCTTCCCCGAGTAACTACTTCCACATCGCCCAATGAGAACAAGAGAGGATAAAACGCATGGCAACAACCCGACGCACCATCGAGCCGGTGAACCCCGAGGAGCTCTACACCGTCAGCGCCGGAGGCTACTCCGCCACCGCCGACGCCTTCGCCCGGAAACAGGACTCCGGGGAGCTGTGGTTCCTTTCCATGGTCGGCCCCCAGACCGCCCTCAAGGCCATATGGGCCTCCCTGCTCAAGCAGCCCCCGGAGACGGCCCACCTCATCCGGGGGGCCGACGGTGGGGAGCTCACCGGCGACTACCACCGCTGCTCCATACCCCACCACACCATCGGCACCTGGACCACGAAAATAGCCCGTCTCCCCACCACGGGCGGCTGGCACGCCCTGGTCTATACCCGCTTGGCGGAGTTCTCCTTCGAGCGGGACGATTTCCTCCTGCTTGCCCGCTCCGGGGAGGAGACCCCGGCCCTGCACCACAGGTTCCTCGACCGGCGCAGCCCCCTGCCCCTCCACCACTCGTGGGCCCCCTGGCTCTGGCGCCGAGGGCTGCGCAACGGCGAGATCGTTCCCCTCCAGTCCTCGGGGATATCGGCCTGGGTCTGCTCCCCAAACTCGGAGAAGCTCAGGGACGACCTGTCGGACGCCGTGGCCCTGGGCACTCTCACTCTAACGGAGGAAGGTGACGATGGATAGAACCCTCAAGACCGCCGAGCATTGGAGCGAGGAGGAGCGCAGGGCCTGGCGGCGTTTCTGCCTGGACGGTGAGGCCTGCCTCCTCTGCTGCCACGGCCCTTCCAGCCACATCTGTGAGTTCGGTCAACCCCATTTCTACGAGAAGGCGACGGAAGAGGACGTCAGGGACCGGAAGGCTCCGCTCTACAGGTACGGACTGCCCCGGGGCGGCTTCACGTTGGTACGGCGGGTCAACACCGCACGGGGCCCCGCGATCATCACGGCCCTCTGCACCGCCTGCGCCGAGGGCACGAACATAGACGAGGTGCTCTGCTTCCACGCCACCCTTGCCACGGGCGAGGTACGGGGCATCGACACGAGAGTGAAAGGAGATAAGACATGAGACTGGCAGCCCAGGCCAAAGGGGGCTTTTACCCCACGCCCGATCGGGTGGTGGACATGATCGCCACCCTGGTAGATACCCCAAGGCTCTCCTACTACAGCAGGGGCAGGACCCTGCGCATCCTCGACCCCTGCTGCGGCGCCGGTGAGGCGGCGGCCCGGCTGGCCGGGGGCATGGCGGGCAACACATCCGTCCCCGTGCCCATCGAGGCCTACGGGGTGGAACTGCACAAGGACAGGGCCCAGGAGGCCCAGGCCCGCCTGGACCATGCCCTGGCCTCCGACCTCTTCCGGACCTCCATGGCCAACGGGGCCTTCGGCCTCCTCTACCTCAACCCGCCCTATGACTGGGACTCCGGGGACGAGAGGAGGGTGGAGCACCGCTTCCTCACCCACTGCACCCGCTACCTGGCCGAGGACGGCCTCCTGGTCTTCATCGTCCCCAGGGCCAGGCTGGCGGTATCGGCCCGCTACCTTTCCACCCACTACGGGACGCTCCGGTGCTGGGCCTTCCCCCGGCCCGAGAGGGAGGCATTCGACCAGGTGGTCCTCATGGGGTACCGGAAGGCTGACCCATCCCCCAACGCCTACGCAGAGGGGCGGGTGAGGGAGTGGGCACAGGGTGAGCCCGAGGAGCTCCGCCCCCACGACTACTCGGTCTACTCCCCCTCCATAGCTCCCACCGGCGACATCCTCTTCGCCACCCGCACGGTCGACCCCGTGGCGGCGGCGAGGGAGGCCCGGGCCTCGGGCCTGTGGGCCAGCACGGCGGTCACCGACACTCTATGGCCTGCGGGGGACAACCGCACCCGTCCACTCATGCCCCTCAGGAGGGGGCACATGGCCATGCTGGTTGCGGCGGGGTTCCTGGACAACCTGGTGCTGGAGGCCGAAGGCAGGCGCATCCTCGTCAAGGGCCGCACTTCCAAGGAGATGGTGCTGGTGGAGGATACCCCTCAGAAGGAGGTCTACCGGGAGCGGATGACTACCACCGTCACGGCCCTGGACCTGGAGGACGGCGAGATCACCGACATCGCCGCATAGGCTGCCCACATACCGGGCCGCACAACGAGGCCCCGCTTTCCCATTCCAAGGGGAAGCGGGGCCTCGCTTCGTCTTCACGACATACAACACGGCCCCACAAATTAGGAAGGAGGCCATAGTGAACCTCGGAGAGTTTATCGACACCTACAGGGAGGCCATTGCCCGGCGGGTGGTGGAGTCCTACCCGCCGCTCTACCGGCCCTCGGAGAACGGGCACGATCTGCCCCAACTACTCCGCACTCCCCTGGGGGCCCAGGAGGACGCCATCAGGGGCGCGGCCCTCTCCCTCGAAGCCCACCGGGGCACCACCGTGGTCGGGGAGATGGGCACCGGCAAGACCTTCATCGCCGCCGCCGCAGCGCACATGGCGGGGTTCAGGAGGATACTCATCCTCTGCCCTCCGCACCTGACGAAGAAGTGGAAGCGGGAGATCGAGCAAACCGTGCCCTTCGCAAGGGCGGCCATCGTCACTTCTATCACCGACCTGGAGCGGCTCCGCCTCTCCGTCGGCTCGGGCCCCCTCTTCGCCGTAATGTCCAGGGAGCGCGCCAAGCTCTCCTACCGTTGGAACCCCGCCGTAGTGGAGCGGTGGGCCACGGCCAAGGGCAGGCTGGTGCGGGACGAGGAGACGGGCGAGCCGTTCCGGGTCCCCTGTTGCCCCGACTGCAACGCCCAGGTCGTGGACAAGGACGGCGTTCCCCTGACCAAGGCCGACCTGAGCCGGAGAAGGCGCTTCTGCGACCACTGCAGATGTCCCCTCTGGCAGGCCGACGCCTCGGGGCCACGCCGCTATCCCCTCTCCGAATACGTGAAGTTCAGGATGAAGGGCTTCTTCGACCTGCTCATCGGAGACGAGGTCCACGAGTACAAGGGGCGAGGCTCGGCCCAGGGCATCGCCGCCGGGGTCCTGGCCGACGTCTGCGGCAAGTCCCTCAGCCTCAGCGGGACCCTGATGGGCGGCTACTCCTCGACCATCTTCCACCTGCTCTACAGGTTCTCCCCTGAGATCAGGACGGAGTTCGACCGCTCCGACGAGCACCGCTGGATAAAGCGGTACGGCTTCGAGGAGCACAGCATGGGCAAGCCCGACGACGAGTCCCTGGAGGACGGACGCAACAGCCGCCGCCGCCAGTTCCGCAAGGTGGTCAGGGAGAGGCCGGGCCTAGTGCCCTCGGCCCTCTTCCACATCATCGGCAACACCGTCTTCCTCAAACTGGCCGAGGTGGCCTCGGGCCTGCCCCCATACGAGGAGCAGATACTGCTCTCCTCGATGGACTCGGAGGAGGACGCGACGGGCTACTCCCAGCGCAGCGCCTACAACCTTGTGTACGAGGAGCTCAGAAAGGAGCTGGCGGACGCCCTGAGGAGCGGCTCCAAGCGGCTGCTGGCGACCTACCTTCAAACGCTGCTCGCCTATCCAGACGGCTGCACCAGGGGTGAGACGGTCTTCGACCCCCGGAGCGGCGACGTGATCGTGCAGGTCCCGCCGTTGTCCGAGGAGCGGCTCTACCCCAAGGAGAAGGCCCTGCTGGACCTTGTGGCCGCCGAGCGGATGGAGGGCCGCAGGGTGCTGGTCTACGCCACCCACACCGGCACCCGGGACATCACCGGGCGGATGGACGACATCCTCACCCGGTACGGCTTCCGGGTGGCCGTGATGAAGGCCGACGCCGTTGCCCCGGACCGCCGTGAGGCGTGGGTGGCGGACAGGGTCAAGGAGGGCATCGACGTGCTGGTCTGCCACCCCAGGCTGGTGCAGACCGGCCTCGACCTGATCGACTTCCAGACCATCTGCTGGTACGAGACAGATTACAGCGTATACGTCATGAGGCAGGCATCCCGCCGATCATGGCGCATCGGGCAGAACCGCCCGGTCAAGGTGGTGTTCATGTCCTACCGGAACACCCTGCAGGCCGACGCCCTGAAGCTGGTCGCCAAGAAGCTGCAGAGCTCCCTGGCAGTGGAGGGTGAGCTGCCGGAGGACGGCCTGGCCGCCTACGGCGACGACGGGGACGACCTGATGATGGCCTTGGCCCGCAGGATAGTCAGCGGCGACGAGGAGCACGAGGCCGAAACGGTGGAGGAGGTGTTCGCCCAGGCCAGGAACGCCGAGTCCACTGCCGAGGAATACCTGGTGGATGACGACTGGAAGGTCGTCGAAGTGGGGCCGGAGGCCATCGCGGTCAACGGGAACGGAGACCACGCCAACGGCCACAACGACGACGTCTTCGGCATTGGGCCGACGGTCGACCTTGCGCCGGTCAACGGCCGCCACGCAAACGGGAACGGCCACGCGGCGATTCCCGCCAACGGGAACGGCAACGGCCACCACGACGACGAAGCCCCGGAGCCGTCCGCCACCGGCGGATCGCTGTTCTCCTGGGCGCAGTTCATGGCCGGGGAGCCGGTCAAACCGAAGCGCAGCCGCAAGCCCCAGCCCGCGACCCTCTCGATGTTCGAGTGGGCGATGACGATGGAACAGCAACGCGAACAGGAGCCCGTCGGCGCTCAACGCTAGACCGCAGGGGTACGGGAGAGGTCGCCGCACATGGAGCGGCGGCCTCCCTGCAGGTGGCAACGCAAGCTAAACACAGCACTCACGAGGAGATGAACCATGGCACGGATTTTCGTATACGACGACCGCGAGTTCCCCGACCCCGACCCCCAGATGAGCGTCGACCAGGTGAAGGCAACCCTGAGCGACTTCTACGGGGAGATAGCCAACGCCTCGGTGAAGGAGACCAAGAGGGGAGAAGACACCATCTACGAGTTCCAGCGGCGGGTGGGCACCAAGGGCGCCTTCACCTGCGCCCGAAACTGAAGGAGAGAGTCCCATGGACAACCGGACGTTCGCGGGTCTGCTGGCGGCAACGCCGCCGGCAGATCTCAGCATCCTTGAGCTCACGGCGGAGCTCACACGGCCCGACGGCTCCCTCGACCTGGACGCCGCGGCCGCACGGCAGGCAGACGTGGAGATGGCCTGCGCCCAGGCCCAGGACTACGCCGATGCCACAGGCCGCATGGCGGAGGCCCTGAGATGCATGCTGCGGCCCCGCCGAGCCTGAACGGCCTGGCAAAACTGCTCCTGCGGCGTCCGCCGTCGCTGCGGGAGCTGGTAACGCTGGTCGGCTACTCAGGCGACTACGCCTGGTTCGCGGGGCTGGTGCGCCGCCTCTTTCCCCGGGACGCGGAGTCGGTGCTGGCCGGCCCCGACGCGGCCAGAAGGGTGGAGCGCTTCGGTCAGCTCTTCGGGGAGCGCCACTTCCCCCTCTACGCCCCGTTCTTCGACTGTTACATGGAGGATGGAGATGAGCCTCCCTGGTCCTGGCTCAGGAGGGGCATCCCCTTCGAGCTTATGGGCTTCGGCTACGACGGCCTCCACGAGATGTGGGACGGCTACCGGGACGGCCTCTCGGCCCTCGTCCTGCTGGTAAAGCCCCCCGATTCCTACTACGAGGAACCCGACGGGATGCGGGTGGCCTGGCTTGAGTCGGCCGCCGCCCGCATCCCGCAAGAGATCCTGCTAAGACTGCCCCAGGATGGCATACCCCTGGACGCCCTCACCGGAGCGCTGAAGGGGACGAGGTTCGAGGGGGCGGCCCAGGCCTGCGCCTGGGTCTTTGCCGAGACCGGCAACTTCTTCCTCGACTACTGCTACGACGACGGGATGTACGAGGGGTTCGCCGACCCCTGGGAGGACGACATCATCCAGGAGGGCACCGAGGAGTGGCGCAAGGCCACCACCCTCATGGACTCGGTGAGCCGGTTGACCGACTGGCTGGAGGGTGACCTTCCCGGCCGCTTCGCCGAGATGCTGGACTTCGTCCTGGAGCTACTGCCCGAACAACAACAAGACAGGGAGGACAACGACCATGACTAATGAACCCGACACGACCCGGTGGTCCCTGCCGGGCGTCACGGACGCGCCTAAAGACAACCTCAAATTGCAGCTGGAGGTGTACGGCGAGACCATCCTGCTGAGGGGCTTCGACGGCGACTCCGCCTGGGTCAGGACCGTCTCGGCGGACGAGATAGCCAACGTGTTCACCCGGCACCTGGGGTTCTCCTCGGGGCTGCTGCCGGAGGCAACCCTCTGGTGGAACCAGGGCGAGACCGGGCAGATGGTGGCCCTGTGGCGGCCGCCGCAGGTCTGGCCCGTGGCCCTCGGGCGGGTGGCGTTCAAGCCCCCCGCCCGGCTCCGGCTTCCCATGCCGGGGCTGGTCTTCGTCTGCTCGCCGGGCCGGGCGCCCTGGGTCTACGCCGCAACGGAGCGGCCGACCGACGCCGAGCAGCAGCTCTTCCGGGCCCCGGCCTTCAACGTATTCAGCGACGGCAGGGTCTGCCCCGGAAGCCACCGGTTCCCAGAGGAGGTGGGACGGATACCGGAGTCCTTCTTCCAGTCCTACTTCTCCCTTACCGGAGACTCAAAGTACCGCTCGAAGAAACATCCCGAAAACCTAGTTGAACTGTGGGAGGAGTTAGATGGAAAGAGCGAGTACCCGGCTGAGGACCTTGTTCCCCAGTGCACCGTGGCCCACGCCATGGCGGTCTCCGAGGGGAGACGGGGCTACCGCTTCTAGTACCGGAGCGGCGCCGGTGGGCTACCTCGTGAACCACCCCGGCGGAATCACCGGAGTCCAGGGTATCGGGTACGACTACGTGCTCGGAGCGGGCGGTCTCTACGTCCAGTCCGAGAGCGCCCATCTGGCGGCGCGGGTCCTGCTCGTCCCCTGCGAGGTGCGCGGGTTGGCGCCCGTGTCCGAGAAGGTGGTGTTGGGCCATGGCCCCATCCCGGCTGACCTCTTGGAGCTGGGTCTGCGCTGGCTCCGGACCGATCCCGAAACCGAGCGGTTCTTCGCAGTGCGCTGGGACGGGCAGGTTTATGGGCTGGTGGTGCCCCCGCAGGCCGGGACCGCTACATCCCTCACCTACCGGCCGCCCACCGGGGTGGTCGCCGAGTTCCACTCCCACGGAGGCTCCCGCGCCTTCTTCTCGGATACCGACGACCGGGACGAGCAGGGCTTCCGCATCTACGGCGTCGTGGGACGCCTTGATACCCCCCGGCTGGAATTGAGCCTCCGGCTCGGGGTCTACGGCCACTTCTCCCCGGTGGACTGGTCGCAGGTGATCGCCGGCCGGATCGGGGCGTCCGGCTGATGGGCGATGAGCCGGAGGAGACACAAGACAGCAACCGAACAACTACAAGGAGGTGATTAGATGCCCTACTACCTGGACAACGCGTTCCTGCTGGACAACCCGTGGATCACCGTGGTCGGCTGCGGCGGGACCGGCGGGTTCGTGGCCGAGGGCCTCTGCCGCCTCTTCCAGGGGCGGGAGGCCACCATCGTCCTGGTCGACCACGACCGGGTGGAACCACACAACCTGCTGCGACAGAACTTCTACGCGGAGGACGTCGGGAAATTCAAGAGCCAAGCCCTGGCAGACAGGCTGGCCAGGGCCTACCGGCGTCCCGTCGGCTACTCGGTCTACCCTTTCCGTGAAGGGGACTCACGCCCCGATGGGGGCCGCTACCCCGGCCTTCCCGCCTACGGGAACTCCCTGCTTATCGGCTGCGCCGACAACGCCGCCGCACGCAGGGCGATGGCCGAGTGCCTGCCAGGCGACCCGGGCCGGTGGCTCATCGACTCGGGCAACGACACCAACTGGGGGCAGGTGCTGGTCGGCAACGTCTCAGGCGAGATCACCTGGGACGAGCCAGCGTTCAGGGGCGAGACCTGCTACCTGCTGCCCGCACCCACGCTGCAGCGCCCCGACCTGCTGACGGCGGTCTCCACCGCGCCGCCCGACGTGGACTGCGCTGCCGCCCTCGACCTCACCGATCAGGACCCGACCATCAACCAGATGATGGCGTCGCTGGTCTTACAGGTGGTCCGCCGCATGGTGGTGGGCACCTGTCCCTTCATGGGCCTCTACCTGGACATGGAGCAGGGCATGGTGACCCCCACGTATGCCACCCCGGAGGCGGTGAAACGGGTGATGAGGTCGAGCCGCCGACGGCGGCGGAGGATAGTTTGACGCCCTGGACGGCAGGATGGCGCCCTAATGATTGGCGCTCACGACTTACCCAGAGAAGAATCAATGAAAGGGAGAAACCATGCTTGACGAGAATAGAACGGAAGCATCACGCGAAGGTGCCCTGAACGCTTACGAGAGTCTCTTCGGCGATACGGTGGCCGATGCTGCTGCTGCACCAGCCGAAGAGCAGGACGCCAACAAACAGACCGACCAGGACCAGCAAGGTTCCGATGTCGCTGAGGACCAGACCGGCGGAGACGAGACCGCTCCGCCCGAGGACCTGAAGGTGGTCGTGTCGATCAAGGACGGCAGGGCCACCATAGGGGTGCAACGACCCTCGTCGGATCCCCACATCGAGCCGGTGGATGGCCTGGACCTATCCGGGCTGACACAGGAGGTCTTGGCGGTAGTTGAAAGGGCGGGAGCCAAGTGGGAAGACGAACCCAAGTATCCCGCTCACGAGCGACCCGCTGCCTCGACTCGCCGTCGGCCCCGGCGTGAGCAGGGGGCGGCGCAGGATTCAATAGCGGAGGAAGAGGCAGCCCAAGGCCAGCCCCAGTCGAGGTTGTTCTAAGCGCCTGGGTGGAGCTTTTCGCAGAACGACCTGCAAAGTGGAAGGGACGCTGAGCTTGAAGCAGCAGAGAGAGGAGGAGATGGTCGGCCAGGGCGCTGACTTGTACAAAACAGGGGCAGCTACCGTTTGAGGGCGATAGCTGCCCCTGCCTATCCATATGTGAGGTCTTTTTTTGTTGCCCATCAGAGTACATGGTCGGCAGAAAAGGCTCGGTCCAAAGCGAGTCAGAAGCATGGGAACGTGCCGAAACGAGGTCCCACCTAGTGCCACATGCCAACCACCGTGCCCGCAGCCGTCTGACGCTGCGGCTGGATAACCCAAGGAAAGCGATGGAAGGTGCCTCACCATTGCAAAACATACCGTGAATGCCTATCATTGCACTCATGATGGACGCTACACTCCCCCGCCTCGTTGGGCCAAGCCTTCAGGACCGTCTCCGGGTCATGCCTGCGGTGGTGGTGACCGGAGCCCGTCAGACGGGGAAGAGCACCCTAGCCCAGGAGCTTATGCCGGGCGGACGGCGCTTCCTCTCCCTGGACGACCTCGACGTGGTAGATGCAGCCCGCCGCGATCCCGAGGCGCTCCTGGGGGGCAGCCAGCAGGTGACTCTCGATGAGGTGCAGCGAGAGCCGGACCTTCTGCATGCGGTGAAGCGGGCCATAGACCAGCAGCGCCAGCCGGGGAAGTTCCTCATCACCGGTTCGGCCAATCTGCTATTGATGCGACAGGTCTCCGAGTCCCTTGCTGGCCGGGCCAGCTATCTGACCCTCTGGCCGATGACCCGGCGAGAGCAGCTGGGTCTCGGACGTGGGGGCATCTGGGAGGAGCTGCTGAAGGCCCGCGAAGAGGAATGGCTCGCCCTGGTGGCTGCCCAACCTGACCAGCCGGAGGACTGGCGGGCGCTGGCGCTTCGCGGTGGCTTCCCGCTACCGGCCATCCACCTCAAGGCCGCTCAGGACAGGGCCGTCTGGTTTGACGGCTACGTGCGCACCTATCTGGAACGGGACCTCCAGGACCTCTCTTCCATCTCGGCATTGCCAGACTTTCGCAGGCTGATGCGGGCCGTCTGTCTCCGCATGGGCAACCTTGTCAACCAGGCGGAGCTTGGCCGTGACGTGGCGCTGCCTCAGCCGACGGTGGGCCGCTACCTCAACCTGCTGGAAACGTCGTATCTCCTCGTCCGGCTCCCCGCCTACGCGGTGAACCGCACCAAGCGGCTGATCAAATCTCCCAAGCTCTACTGGGGCGACACCGGGGTGGCGCTGCATCTCACCCAGGAGGAGGAGCCCCGAGGGGCACATCTGGAGAACTTGGTGCTTCACGATCTGCTGGCCTGGCGGGACGCTCGGCTCGACCGGGCTGAGGTCCTCTACTGGCGCACGGCCATCGGTGAGGAGGTGGACTTCGTCATCGAGGCTGGGGACCGGCTGCTGCCCATCGAAGTCAAGGCGACGGAGCGGCCGCGTCTCCGAGATATAGCCCATCTGCGCACCTTCCGGGCCGAGTATGGCGATAGGGCCAGGGCAGGCCTGTTGCTCCACGCTGGCAATACCCTGGAATGGCTGGCACCGGATGTGCTTGCTGCGCCCTGGTGGAGGGTGCTATGAGGCGTCATCTGGCGGGGATGGTTCAAAAGTCATCAGGGTTTTGGGTATCGGCTCACACAGAGGACCGCCAGGGTGGAGGCAGGTCTACTAGGGCCGGACCGGGTGGTAGCGATAGGCCCGCGCCATGGTTGGGTGGCCTGCTGCTCATGCTGAACGTGACGTTGATCTTTACCGGCACAACTGGCATGGACCTGTACGGCTTCTACACACTGGACCTGGTGGCAGCTCAACCCCTGCCGCTGGTGCTGTCCACTCTGTTGAATCTGGGCATGGTCTTCCGGCCTACTGTGCGAATGATCACATTCGCGAGAGTTAAAACCCCAGATAAGGTTCCGGGCCAGCGGATCGGTCTGTCCACAGAGGCGCTCTACACCCAGCCGAGGCCGAGTTGTTACGATCCTACCGCCGACTCGCCATACATAACCAACTACCAGATATGGAAGCTTGCGAAGTGTGCAAAGCTGACGGCCGACTTCCCAACTCTGCATAATGAATCCGAGTATACCGTAGCGGTGGACGGAGATACCGCGGTGATAGCACCGTACCGGGGCGACGATTCCGGTACGGCTGGCGTGTTTATCAGGGGTTCGGAATTCGGTAGGTGGACCTTGTCGGCCAAGCTAACCGCATCCGATGCCGACGATCAGGATATTATATGAGGGCAATCCATATGAGAACTTTCCCGCGGCTGACAATCATCGGCGCGCTTCTCGCCGTTGCCGTGCTGCTGATCGTCATTACAGCGCCGGCCAACGCGGCCGTTGCGCCGTCCGGGTTCGCCGCGACCGGCGGCGATAGCCAGGTGACGCTGAGCTGGAACAACCCCAGCGACTCTACGATCACCGGCTACCAAGTGTTGCAGGTGGCGATCGACAAGCTGACCGGCAGCACTAGTGCGACAGGCGACAGATTCGGAAAATCCGTAGGGGTGGACAACAACTGGGCTGTGGTTGGAGCGCCCCTCGAGGACACTACTGACGGAGTTAATGCCATAACCGACTCCGGACTGGTCCACGTCTTCAAAAGGAGTTCCGGTAATTGGAACTCCGAGCTCACACCGTCCTACACTGGCGCAGCGCGAGACGACGAGATTGGAGCGTCAGTAGCGGTGTCCGGCGGTACGGTCGTGTTTGGGGTGCCCAAGTACGACCACGAGGTGTCCAATGACCCAGCCGACGACCTCGTAGATATCGGCAGGTTTTTTGTATACCTCGACCCGCCAGGATCAGCTCTTGGGTGGGGCACGGCCCACGATGCGCACGGCGGAGCGGCAGGTGATTGGTTCGGGACTTCCGTAGCGATTGACGGCGGCACCGCCATCGTGGGAGCCCCGATGGTCCAGGTCGGCACCCACCAGTTTGCCGGTAAGGCTTACGTGCACACCGAGAATTCCAACGGTATTTGGAGCAGGAAGGCCACATTGGACGCCGACACCAACGCCGGCCTCGGCTACGCTTTCGGCACTGCAGTAGCGGTGGACGGCAGCACTGCCGTTGTAGGGGCATTCGGGGACGATAGTGGCAAGGGTGCGGTATACGTATTCACCCAAAATGGCAACGCATGGCCCCGGGCCGCCAGGCTCACCGCCCCAGACGCCGCGAACGACGACTCGTTCGGCCGGTCGGTAGCGGTAGACGGCGACTTTGTCGTGGTAGGGTCTTGGCGGGACGACGACGACGGCACCAATTCCGGCTCGGTGTACGTGTTCACCAAGCCTAGCGGTGGTTGGGGCGCCTGGGACGGCCTGTCATCCAATGCGAAGGATCAGCTGACCGCCAAATTGACCGCCTCCGACGCCGCTGCCGAGGACCACTTCGGGTGGTCGGTAGCGATTGACGGCGACAATGTGGTAGTCGGGGCTTACGGGAATGACGATGACGGCACTGACTCCGGTTCGGCTTATCTGTTCACCAAGCCCAGCGGGGGCTGGGCAACCGCCACCGAGACGGTGAAGCTGACCGCTCCCGACGGCGCGGCGGGTGATGAATTCGGGGATTCCGTAGCGGCGGGCGGTGGTAGGGCCATAGTCGGGGCGCCCGGGGACGAAAGCGAGACTGGCGCGGCTTACGTGTTCAGCATCCCCACATGGACCGCCATCACCGGAAGCGGACCGGGGACCACATCCCACACGGTAACCGGCCTGGACAACGATGTGGAGTACACCTTCGTAATTCGTCCGGTGGTCGGCAGCAATCCTGGGCCGGTCTCGGAGAGCGAGCGAGCCACTCCCGTGCAATCGTCGGCGGCCACGCCGGCCAATCTGACTGCGCAGGCGGGTGTTGACCAGGTGACGCTGGCCTGGGACGACCCTAACGACTCCACCATCACGGCCTATAAGTACCGGCAAAAGGAGGCCGGTGGCAGCTTCGGACAGTGGACCACGATCCCAGATAGCGCATACGGCGAGGCCAATACCACCGGGTACACCGTTCGCAACCTTACAGACGGCCAAACTTACACCTTCCGGATTCGGGCGGTGGACGAAGGCGGCGATACCGCAAACTCGAACGACGCCACCGTTACGGCGATACTCGCCGCTCCGACGACCCTCTCGGCCACGGTGGGCGCCGGCCAGATTGGGCTTAACTGGGACAATCCGAACAACACCCTAATCACGAAATACCAGTACAGCACCGACGGCGGTACGAGCTTCACCGACATCACCGGCAGCGGCGCCACCACCACCGAGTACACCGTGACTGGCCTGGAAAACGGCACCGAATATACCTTGGCAGTGCGGGCGGTCAACGCTTCGGTCAACGGCGAGGCAGCCACCGTGACCGCCACGCCATTGTTGCCTGCGCCGACCAATCTGGTGGCTAGGCCGTACAGCCAACGGGTCGTGCTGGAGTGGGACACCGGCAGCGGGGTCGACAATTATCTGATCACCACCGATGCCAGCGGCACCGTTCCGGACCCAGCGGATATAGTAATCTCGGCCGCATCCGGGGAGAAGACGACGGTCGAGGTTACCTCGTTGACCAACAACACGGAATACACTTTCACCGTGCAGGCGGTGCATGTCCCCTCGGGGGTTAGCGGCGACCCTAATAAAATCACCGGCAAGGCAGACACGGTGACCGCCACGCCGATACCAGTACCGGCCGCCCCGGCGAACTTCACGGCCAAGCCATTCGACAAGCGCGTCGAACTTTCCTGGGATGACCCTGGGAATACGTCCATAACCAAGTACGAGCTATGGCTGCATGCGCAAAGGGCAACGCTGACTGCCGCCAACGCTGTTTTGGACGATGAGTTCGGGAATTCTTTGGCAGTGGTCGGCGACACGGCAATGGCCGGGATGCCCGGGGAGGACGACACTAACGACAACTCCGGGGCAGTCCTCGTGTTCACTCGTAATTCCAACGGCGACTGGAACCAGGCGGCCAAGCTCAAAGCCGGCGATGCTGCCGAGGATGATGAGTTCGGAAGTTCCGTAGCCTTCGACGGCGACACCATAGTGGTCGGCGCGCCCTTCGACGACGACAATGGCGGGAATTCCGGTTCGGCTTACGTATTCACCAAGTCCAACGGTGACTGGGGCAACGCTCCGCCCTCAGGAGACCACAGAGTAGAGACGGCCAAGCTCACCGCCCCCGACGGCGCGGCGGATGACGAGTTCGGATGGAACGCGGTAGCGGTGGATGGCGACACCATTGTGGTCGGGGCGTACGCGGACGACTCCTATAAGGGCGCAGTTTACGTATTCAGCAAGCCCACCGGAGGCTGGGGTGCCTGGAACGACTTGCCACAAACAGGCGCCAACGATCAAGTAGAAGACAAGGACGGGTTGACGGCCAAGCTCACTGCCGAAAACGCTGAGGATGGCGACTACTTCGGCCACTCCGTAGCGGTGGACAGTGACACCATCGTGGTTGGGGCGAACGGTGACGACGGCACGTCCACGCAATTCAAGGGTTCGGCCTTCGTGTTCGTCAAGCCCGAGAGTGGCGGCTGGGTCTCCACTAACATTGCGGCCAAGCTGACCGCCTCCGCCCGCGGGAACCAGGACAACTTTGGCCGTTCCGTAGCAATAGACAGCGACACCGTGGTGGTTGGGGCCGACGGGTACGACAGCAATATGGGTTCGGCTTTCGTGTTCAGCAAGCCCGCCAGCGGCTGGGCCGACAGTGGCGATCCAGCCCAGCTCACTGCCGCCGTCCGCGGGGCCAATGACAGGTTCGGGTTCTCCGTCGCGGTGGACGGCGACACCGTGGTGGTCGGGGCCTACGGGGAGGGTAGCAGCAGGGGTTCGACCTACGCATTCACCAAGCCCGACACCGGCTGGGCCAACGGTACTGAGACGGCCCATCTGACCGCCTCCGACCGGAACACTAACGATAGGTTCGGCACTTCCGTCGCAATAGACGGTGACATCGTCGTGGTTGGCGCGGTCAACGCCGCCGGCGGCAATGGAGCGGCCTACGTGTTCGACATCAAGGGCTGGGACGACATCCCTGATAGCGGAGCGACGACCACGTTACACGCGGTAACCGGCCTGACCAACAACGTCACTTACACGTTCGCAGTGCTCGCGATGAACGCTTCCGGCGACGGCCCGGCATCCACCGCATCCGCCACGCCCATGCCCGTACCAGCCGCCCCCGTGATCCTCTCGGCCACGCCGGGCGACGGCCAGGTTGCGCTTACCTGGGATGACCCCGATGACGACACAATCACGAAATACCAGTACAGCACCGACTACATCATCAACGGCGGCGGGAACGGCAACAACGGCGGCGCGACCTTCAGCGACATCCCAGGTAGCCAAGCGGACACCACTGCATACACCGTCACCGGCTTGGCCAACGGCACCACGCACACGTTGGCAGTGCGCGCGGTGAACGATTTCGGCAACGGCATGACATCCGCGGTGACTGCTCTGATGATACCGGCCGCCCCGAAGCTGTCGGCCGCGGCGGGTGATGCGCAGGTCGCGCTTTCCTGGGACGATCCGGGCAACGACACAATCACCCAGTACCAGGTATGGCGGCACGCCCAAATCGCAAAGCTGGTCGAAGGCGACGGTGCGGCTACGAACGACGTTTTCGGTAACGCCGTAGCCGTTGACGGCGACACGGCCGTGATCGGGGTGCCCGGGGACGTGAACAACGGTGTTCAGACTGGTGCGGCCTTCGTATTCACCAAGGGTACCGATGGTTGGAGCCGGAGGGCTAAGCTCATAGCTAAGGACCCTGAGGGGGGTGATCAGTTCGGATTTTCCGTAGCGTTGGACGGTGACACCATAGTGGTTGGCGTGCTTTCGGACGGCCTCACCGCTGCGGAAGCCGGCGGAACCGCTGCCGCCGGTGCCGGTTCGGCATACGTGTTCAGCAATCCTACCGGAGGCTGGGCCAATTGGGACGGCCTGACGGATACTGCCAAGGACGGGTTGACTGCCAAACTGATCGCCGGCGACGCCGAAGCGGGCGACGAGTTCGGAAGGTCCGTAGCGGTTGACGAAGACTCCGGCACCGTCGTGGTCGGGGCTTGGCGTGATGACAGCAACAAGGGTTCTGCCTACGTATTCACCAAGGATTCCACCGGGTGGAGCCAGGCTGCCAAGCTCACCGCCTCCGTCCCGTTGGCGAACGACTACTTTGGCCGTTCCGTGGCACTGGACGAAAACACGGTACTGATTGGAGCGAGCGGGAGAGACAGCGGCAAGGGCGCGGCCTACGTGTTCGACAAACCCGGCAATACCTGGACCGACACAACTACGGCGGCCAATACTGTGACCAAGCTTGCCGCCTCCGACGGCGGGACCAACGACTTATTCGGTGCTTCCGTAGCGATGGACGGTAACACCGCCTTGATTGGGGCGGAAGGGCAGGAATGGGTTTACGTATTCATCAAGGAATCCGAAGGATGGGTCGAAAAAGCCAAGCTCACGTCCGACGACCCCGATCACGACAACCGCGGCAACAACTTCGGGGTTTCCGTAGCTGTGGAAGGCGACACCGCCGTTGTCGGGGCGGACGGAGTCGACCAGAACGACGCCGTCGACAATACCGGTGCGGCCTACGTATTCACCAAGCCCAGCACCGGCTGGGCCGACAGTAATGACGCGGCCAGGCTGACCGGCTCCGATGCTGCGGCAAACGACAAGTTCGGGGGGGCCGTCGCAGTTGACGGTGGCACAGCAATGGTTGGGGCGGACAACGCCGCCGGGACCGACGATCTGGACAACAGCGTCTCGAACGCCGGCGCGGCCTACGTGTTCGACATCGAGGGTTGGGACGATATCTCCGATAGCGAATCGACAACCACGTCTCACACAGTGTCCGGGTTGACCAACTACCAGGAGTATTGGTTCGGAATTCGCGCGGTAAACGCCTCCGGTGCCGGCCCAGCCTCGAACAACGCCAGCGCCACGCCCAGGATTGCGAAGCCAGCCAAGCCGACCGGGTTGGGAGCGGTGGCTGGCGACACCCGAGTGACGCTGAGCTGGGATAACCCCGGCAACTCGACGATAACCGGGTACGAGCTAGCGGAGGTGGTCCCGGAGGACTGGCTAACCGCCGACGACGGGGCGGCGGGCGACCAGTTCGGAGTCTCCGTAGCGGTGGACGGAGATGTCGCCGTGGTCGGCGCGTACCATGGCGATTCTACTGTCTCATCAGATTCCGGCGTGGCTTATGTATTCACCAAGAATGCCGCAGGTGTTTGGGACGCTGGGGTGAAGCTGTTCGCTTCCGACGGCGCGGCGGACGACCAGTTCGGGTGGTCCGTGGCGGTGGACGGCGACACCATCGTGGTTGGCGCCTACCGGGACGACCACAGCAGCCTGACTCAACCCGGCTCGGCGTATGTATTCGTAAAGCCCCTTGGAGGCTGGGCCGACGGTACTGAGACGGTCAAGCTGACCGCTCCCGACGCCACGGATGACGACCTGTTCGGCGTTTCCGTCGCGGTGGACGGCGACACCGTGGTGATTGGTGCCCCGTTCCAGGACTACGTGCCCGAAGACCTTAACCTAAAGACTTTGATATTTGTCGGTTCGGTGTATGTCTTCACCAAGCCCGACACCACCAACGGCTGGGGAGACTGGGACGGGTTGACCGACACTGAGGAGGCGAGTCTGACCGCCAAGCTCACAACGCCCACCACCCCCGTCAACACCCGCCTGCCGAACGACCTGTTCGGGTTCTCCGTAGCGGTGGACGGTGACACCATATTGACCAGCGCGCATTTGTCCGACGACAGCTTCAACCGCGATGGACACGGCCGGGCCTACATATACACCAAGCCCGGCTCCGCCTGGGTAGACACCAGCGATTACACAGTCAGGCTGACCGCCTCCGACGGCGCGCCGGGCGACTGGTTCGGGTATTCCGTCGCGCTGGACGGTGACACCGCGGTGATAGGAGCAAGGCTGCACAATGATCCCCGGCGCGGAGCCGGTTCCGGCGCCGCTTACGTATTCGTCAAGCAATCCGGAGCGTGGAGTGAGAAGGCCAAGCTCACCGCCTCCGACGGCTCGGTCGACGACCAGTTCGGATTTTCGGTAGCGGTGGACGACAAGACCGTGGCGGTTGGAGCGTGGAAGGACGACGATCGCGGTTCCGGGTCCGGTTCTGCTTACGTCTTCATCGAACCCGGCCTCGGCTGGGCCGCCAGTAATGAGACGCTCAAGCTCACCGCCCCTGACGGCGCGGCCAACGACCGATTCGGAGTTTCCGTAGCTGTGGAAGGTAATCAGGCACTGGTTGGGGCGTACAAGGACGACAACGTAGCTGTTGTGGATTCCGGTTCGGTCTATGTGCTCGGAATCCCGGATTGGGTGGACATTGACGACAGCGATGATGCGACCACTTCCCACACAGTAGCCAAGGAGCTTGACGATCCCGATACGGATTTGAGCAACGGAACAGAGTACACTTTCCAAGTCCGGGCGCTGAACCGAAGTGGCGCTGGTCCTGCCTCGGACGGAGCCAGCGCGACGCCACTTGGTGAACCGGTCGCGCCGACCGGGCTGAACGCTGATGCGGGCGACGGCCAGGTGACGTTGAGCTGGACTGCGGCCACCGCCGACGCCACTATCGCCCCTATCACGAAGTACGAGTACAACACCGACGGCGGCACGACCTTCACGAGTATTCCCGACAGCGGGCCGAGCACCGACAATTACACGGTGCTCGGCCTGACCAACCTCACCACGTACACGTTTGCGGTGCGGGCAGTGAACGTGATTGGAGAGGGTCCTTCGGCCACAAAAGATGCCAAGCCCGAAAGCGCGACACCGGCGGCGCCGGACCTCTCCGCAACCGCGGGCGACACCCAGGTGAAGCTGGAGTGGGCCGACCCCAACGACTTTTCGATCGATAAATACCAGTACAGCACCGACGGCGGCACTGGCTTCATCGACATCGACGCCGACGACATCGACTACAGCGTCGCGAACATCATCGGTTACACCGTTATCAGTCTGACCGACGGCACCCGCCTGACCAACGGCACCGAGTACACGTTCCATATCCGCGCGGTGGACAACCAGGCTCTTCAGCCATACGGCGATGCCTCGGACGTCACCGCGACACCGGCGGGTACGCTACCAGACTCGCCGTTGAATCTTGAGGCGGAGCCGGGCCACGAAGAGGTGCGTCTGAGTTGGGAGGACCCCGACGACGCTTCGATCGATAAATACCATTACAGCATCGACGGAGTCACGAACTCAACCAACATCAGTGCCGACGCCACCACATACACCATTACCGGCCTCACCAACGGCACCACGTACACGTTCCAGATCTGGGCGGAGAACGCAACCGGCGTTGGCCCTGCCTCGGCGATCGACGCCAAGCCTCTGCCGCCCCAACTACTTCGCCCGGCCTTGGAGCCCCCGGAGGAGGGCAATGGTGAGGTGAAGCTGAAATGGGCTTACACACACGTTGAGACAAAAGAGACCATACTCAGATACGAGGTATTGCACCTGCTGAAGACCAGCAAGCTGGACGGCGTGGGGGGAGACAAGTTCGGGTATGCGGTGTCGGTGGACGGTGACACAGCGGTGATCGGAGCCTATCAGGACAATGGCAACGGCGCTGATTCCGGCGCGGCCTACGTCTTCACCAGGAATGAGGGTGTGTGGGACGATGGGGTAAAGCTGACCGCCTCCGGTGGCGCGGCCTACGACAACTTCGGGATTTCCGTGGCGGTGGACGGTGATACTGTCGTGGTTGGGGCGCCTGGGAACGACGGCGCCGGCGCTGATTCCGGCTCGGTCTACGTATTCGTGAAGCCCACTGGGGCCTGGGCCACCAGTACTGAGACCGCCAAGCTCATGGCTTCCGACGGCGCGGCCCTCGACTACTTCGGGTATTCCGTGGCGGTGGACGGTGACACCGTCCTAGTAGGAGCGTACCAGGACGACGACGAGGAAAACGACTCAGAAGATTCTGGTTCGGCCTACATATTCACCAAACCCAACAGCAGTGGCAGCTGGGCCGACTGGAACCCCATGGAAGACGCTGAGACGGCCAAGTTGACCGCCTCCGACGGCGCCGATGACGACTGGTTCGGGGTTTCCGTAGCATTGGACGGCAAAACCGCTGTGATCGGGGCGTCCGGGGACGATGACAAAGGCATTGACTCGGGCTCGGTCTACGTGTTCGTGAAGCCCTCCGGTGCCTGGGCCGACGGGAATGAGACCGACAAGCTGACCGCCTCCGACGGCGAGGCGCAGGATAACTTCGGGTATTCCGTAGCGGTGGACGTTGATACCGTGGAGGTTAGTGGTGCCGAGGTGGAAGTTGCCACCGTCGTGGTGGGAGCGTATCAGCACGACCCCATTGACCCCCATTCAGACCCCGATTCACCTTTGTACCTTCTGGATGCCGGTGCGGCCTATGTCTTCACCAGAGATTCGGAAGGCGTGTGGGACGGTGGGGAAAAGCTGACTGCAGACGATGGCGATGCTCTCGACTACTTCGGGTATTCGGTGGCGGTGGACGTTGATACCGTGGTGGTTGGTGCGTACGGGGACGACGACAACGGCTCTGCTTCAGGTTCGGCTTACGTCTTCACCAGGGATTCCAACGGTGAGTGGAGCCAGAAGAAAAAGCTGACCGACGAAGACGGCGAGGCGGGCGATTGGTTCGGGTATTCCGTAGCGGTGGACACTGCCGCTCACACCGCCTTGGTGGGGGCCGGCTCGGCCCACGTGCTGGACATCCATGACTGGGAGTCCGTCCCCGGAATCGAAGGCCAACTTCCCACCGAGCACACGGTGGAAAACCTATTTAATGGCCGAGTATATGACTTCCAGGTCCGCGCGGTGAACCTCCGCAGCCCAGGGCCCCAGGCAGAAGGGGAAGCCATCCCTCAAGCCAACGGCCCGCCAGTGGCGGTGGATGACGCCTCCACGACTGCCGAGGACACGGCCATCGTCATTAGGGTGTTGGACAACGACTCGGACGTGGACGGGGACAGCCTCAGCGTCATCGAGGTGAGCACACCAAGCAACGGGAGCGTCGCGATCACAGGCGCCGGGACCACCGTCACCTATACTCCTAATGCTAACTTCCACGGTTCCGACTTGTTCACCTACGTGGTGTCGGACGGGAACGGGGGTACGGACACCGGTACGGTCACCGTCACCGTCACTGCGGTGGACGACGAACCTGCCAACCGCTCGCCTAGGTTCAACGAGGGCCTCAACACCACCCGCACCGTCCCGGAGAACGCAGAAGTGGGCATGGCTGTGGGGGACCCAGTGAACGCCAGGGACTCGGATAATGACCGGCTGGAGTACTGGCTGTGGGGAATGGATCGAGCCTCCTTCGACGTGGACCCTAGCACAGGGCAGCTCACCACCAAGACAGCGTTGGACTACGAGGTCAAGAACGAATACTCGGTGCGGGTGAGCGCCCGGGACCGCCGCGGGGGTGTCGGTGGGATCATAGTTACCATCAGCGTTGAGAACGTTGATGAGCCACCGGCACGTCCAGCAGCACCCGACCTCAAGGCCACCAGCCACTCTACCCTGGCAGTAAACTGGACGGCGCCCGATAACCAGGGACCGGAGATCACGGATTACGACTTGCAATACCGTGAAGCTGATGGGGAGTTCAAAGACGTCGGGTACGGCGGCACCGGCATATCCATGACCATGAGCGATCTTAAGCCTGAGACCGGCTACGAGGTGCAGGTGCGGGCTATCAACGCCGAGGGAGTCAGCCCTTGGTCGGAATCAGGCAGAGGCGAGACTGAAGAAGCGCCGCCCCCACCTACACCCACGGCGGAGCCTACGCCTACACCCACGGCGGAGCCTACGCCTACACCCACGGCGGAGCCTACGCCTACACCCACAGCGGAGCCTACGCCTACACCCACGGCGGAGCCTACGCCTGCACCCACGGCGGAGCCTACGCCTGCACCCACGGCGAAGCCTACGCCTACACCCACGGCGGAGCCTACGCCTGCACCCACGGCGGAGCCTACGCCTGCACCCACGGCGGAGCCAGCGCCTACACTCACGGCGGAGCCTACGCCTACACCCACGGCGGAGCCAGCGCCTACACTCACGGCGGAGCCTACGCCTACACCCACGGCGGAGCCAGCGCCGTCCGAGGCGGACGGCGGGGACAAAGGATTCCCCTGGTGGGCTATCGTCGTGGTAGTGATTGGGGTAGTCGCTGGAGTCGTTCTCATAATTGTGGTGCGACGTAGCCGGAGATAGGAGAGGAAGCTACTGTCGCATCCGTCTTGAATGACATCTCCAGCTTCGCCATCGCCGTCATTCCTCTGGACCAGGCAGGAGAACTCTTCGACTCTGGCAGGTGGCCAGCCGCCGCTGGGATGTTCGGCGAGGCGCTACGGGCTGACCCTTTGATCCCGCTGAGCGTGCTTCTGGCAGCGCTAACTCAATCCTTCGCCTCTAATATCTCCTTCTCCTTGGGATACTATGTCGTCGAGAGGATAGTCACGCCCTTGGACGGATGGGATAGGGTTTCTGATCGGAGACTCGAACCATTCAAACCAGGCCGTTTAGCGCCAGCTCGTTGGTCTGCACGCCGAAGCAGCTAGGAAATACGACCGTTCCCGATCAGCACGTCCAAGTCCATCGCCTCCCCCGCAGGGACACACTACCCCGCGAGCCGCACATCAACTGCGAGTCGGGCCGTGCCCGGAAGATATGAGCTGCTGACATTGCTATAATAACGATGCGACCCCTAGAGCTTACGTAGGAGATAGCTAGGATAGACATGTCCAAGATAGAGAACCCTGCCGTCGCACGAATATTCGACAACTACCCAGAGCCCATCCGCAAGAAGATGATGCGTCTCCGGCAGCTGGTCTTAGACACAGCCTCGGAAACAGAGGGTGTCGATATGCTAGAGGAGACCCTGAAGTGGGGAGAGCCCAGCTATCTCGCCAAGGGCGGTAGCACCATCAGAGTGGACTGGAAGGACAGAGAGCCGGACCAATACGCGATGTACTTCAATTGCAACACGTCGCTGGTCGACACCTTCAAAGCACTCTATGGAGATGTGTTCACATTCGAGGGCAACAGGGCGATCGTGTTCGGCGGAACCGACCAGTTACCAGCCGACAAGCTGAAGCACTGTGTCTCGCTCGCTCTGACATATCATCGTGTGAAGCACCTACCGTTGCTTGGCGCGGAACCGATTCGCAGTGCGGAGGAAAGCGGGAGGACCAAGAAGACCACCAGCAAGACCGTCATCTGACCCGCACCCTGCTTCCTACAGCGTCACCTCCCACCGAAAAGTTCGCAGTACAGTACACGTAGGCCCACCTGCCTGGATTCGAACCCTGCGCAGCTTCTCTGAATAAGTTAGTATAACGGGTAGCCATGTAAGGGGAGTTATCCCAAAGGCTACCCTTTTTCTATAACTGGTATTCCATTGCCGCGACCTCGAAACTCAACAACGAGCTCAAAAGTTCCGTTACAGTCTCCTTTGTCACCAACGTGGACTCGAATCGATCATTTGCGCTAAGGAGGTCGGAACAAATGTGGGAACGAATAGTCAGAACCCGTTATTGCATAGCTAATTACTAATCCCTCTCCCTGGATTCTAAGAACATAACCTAGATTGAAACCTCCCACCGAAAAGTTCGCAGTACGGTACGGCATGGTTCACCGCCCCTAACGGCGCGGCCAACGACAGGTTCGGATGGTCAGTGGCAGTGGACCTGGATGATCAACGCGGTGATCTCGCACTGGTTGGGGCGTACAGTGACGACATCGCAACTGGCATGGATGCTGGTTCGGTCCATGTGTTGGGCATACCCGATTGGATGGACATTGGCCTCAGCGACCATCAGACCACAAATCACACAGTGACCAGCCTGACCAACGGAACAGAGTACGCGTACCAAATCCGGGCGCTGAACCGAAGTGGCGCTGGTCCTGCCTCGGACGGAGCCAGCGCCACTTCGTTGGGGAAGCCGGTCGCGCCCGTCCTGAGCGCACAGGCGGGCGACGGCCAGGTGACGTTGAGCTGGACTGCGGCCACCGCTGACGCCACTATCGCCCCTATCACGAAGTACGAGTACAACACCGACGGCGGCACGACCTTCACGAGTATTCCCGACAGCGGGCCGAGCACCGACAATTACACGGTGCTCGGCCTGACCAACCTCACCACGTACACGTTTGCGGTGCGGGCGGTGAACGTAATCGGAGAGGGTCCTTCGGCCACAAAAGATGCCACGCCCGCAAGTGCGACACCGGCCGCGCCGGGCCTCTCCGCAACCGCGGGCGACACCCAGGTGAAGCTGGAGTGGGCCGACCCCAACGACTCTTCGATCGATAAATACCAGTACAGCACCGACGGCGGCACTAGCTTCATCGACATCGACGCCGACGACATCGACTACAGCGTCGCGAACACCATCGGTTACACCGTTACCAGTCTGACCAACGACACCGAGTACACGTTCCATATCCGCGCGGTGGACAACCAGGCTCTTCAGCCATACGGCGATGCCTCGGACGTCACCGCGACACCGGCGGGTACGCTACCAGACTCGCCGTTGAATCTCGCGGCGGAGCCGGGCCACGAAGAGGTGCGTCTGAGTTGGGGCGACCCCGACGACGCTTCGATCGATAAATACCATTACAGCATCGACGGAGTCGCGAACTCAACCAACATCAGTGCCGACGCCACCACATACACCATTACCGGCCTCACCAACGGCACCACGTACACGTTCCAAATCTCGGCGGAGAACGCAACCGGCGTTGGCCCTGCCTCGGCGGCGATCGACGCCAAGCCTCTGCCGCCTCAACTAGTTCGCCCGGCCTTGGAGCCCCCGGAGGAGGGCAATGGTGAGGTGAAGCTGAAATGGGCTTACACACACGTTGAGACAAAAGAGACCATACTCAGATACGAGGTATTGCACCTGCTGAAGACCAGCAAGCTGGACGGCGTGGGGGGAGACAAGTTCGGGTATGCGGTGTCGGTGGACGGTGACACAGCGGTGATCGGGGCCTATCAGGACAATGGCAACGGCGCTGATTCCGGCGCGGCCTACGTCTTCACCAGGAATGACGGTGTGTGGGACGATGGGGTAAAGCTGACCGCCTCCGGTGGCGCGGCCTACGACAACTTCGGGATTTCCGTGGCGGTGGACGGTGATACTGTCGTGGTTGGGGCGCCTGGGAACGACGGCGCCGGCGCTGATTCCGGCTCGGTCTACGTATTCGTGAAGCCCACAGGGGGCTGGGCCACCAGTACTGAGACCGCCAAGCTCACGGCTTCCGACGGCGCGGCCCTCGACTACTTCGGGTATTCCGTGGCGGTGGACGGTGACACCGTCCTAGTAGGAGCGTACCAGGACGACGACGAGGAAAACGACTCAGAAGATTCTGGTTCGGCCTACATATTCACCAAACCCAACAGCAGTGGCAGCTGGGCCGACTGGAACCCCATGGAAGACGCTGAGACGGCCAAGTTGACCGCCTCCGACGGCGCCGATGACGACTGGTTCGGGGTTTCCGTAGCATTGGACGGCAAAACCGCTGTGATCGGGGCGTCCGGGGACGATGACAAAGGCATTGACTCGGGCTCGGTCTACGTGTTCGTGAAGCCCTCCGGTGCCTGGGCCGACGGGAATGAGACCGACAAGCTGACCGCCTCCGACGGCGAGGCGCAGGATAACTTCGGGTATTCCGTAGCGGTGGACGTTGATACCGTGGAGGTTAGTGGTGCCGAGGTGGAAGTTGCCACCGTCGTGGTGGGAGCGTATCAGCACGACCCCATTGACCCCCATTCAGACCCCGATTCACCTTTGTACCTTCTGGATGCCGGTGCGGCCTATGTCTTCACCAGAGATTCGGAAGGCGTGTGGGACGGTGGGGAAAAGCTGACTGCAGACGATGGCGATGCTCTCGACTACTTCGGGTATTCGGTGGCGGTGGACGTTGATACCGTGGTGGTTGGTGCGTACGGGGACGACGACAACGGCTCTGCTTCAGGTTCGGCTTACGTCTTCACCAGGGATTCCAACGGTGAGTGGAGCCAGAAGAAAAAGCTGACCGACGAAGACGGCGAGGCGGGCGATTGGTTCGGGTATTCCGTAGCGGTGGACACTGCCGCTCACACCGCCTTGGTGGGGGCCGGCTCGGCCCACGTGCTGGACATCCATGACTGGGAGTCCGTCCCCGGAATCGAAGGCCAACTTCCCACCGAGCACACGGTGGAAAACCTATTTAATGGCCGAGTATATGACTTCCAGGTCCGCGCGGTGAACCTCCGCAGCCCAGGGCCCCAGGCAGAAGGGGAAGCCATCCCTCAAGCCAACGGCCCGCCAGTGGCGGTGGATGACGCCTCCACGACTGCCGAGGACACGGCCATCGTCATTAGGGTGTTGGACAACGACTCGGACGTGGACGGGGACAGCCTCAGCGTCATCGAGGTGAGCACACCAAGCAACGGGAGCGTCGCGGTCACAGGCGCCGGGACCACCGTCACCTATACTCCTAATGCTAACTTCCACGGTTCCGACTTGTTCACCTACAAGGTGAGCGACGGGAACGGGGGTACGGACACCGCTACGGTCACCGTCATCGTCACTTCAGTTAACGACCCGCCTGTGGCGGTGAGTGACTCCACCACGACTGACGAAGACAGGGCCATCGTCATTAGGGTGTTGGACAACGACACGGACGCGGACGGGGGCGCCCTCAGCGTAACTGCGGTGAGCGTACCTAGCAATGGCCGCGCCGCGATCAGGAACGCCGGGGCCACCGTCACCTACACCCCCAACTCCAGCTTCCACGGGTCCGACTCCTTCACCTATACAGTGAGCGACGGGAACGGGGGTACGGACACCGGTACGGTCACCGTCACCGTCACTGCGGTGGACGACGAACCTGCCAACCGCTCGCCTAGGTTCAACGAGGGCCTCAACACCACCCGCACCGTCCCGGAGAACGCAGAAGTGGGCATGGCTGTGGGGGACCCAGTGAACGCCAGGGACTCGGATAGTGACCGGCTGGAGTACTGGCTGTGGGGAATGGATCGAGCCTCCTTCGACGTGGACCCTAGCACAGGGCAGCTCACCACCAAGACAGCGTTGGACTACGAGGTCAAGAACGAATACTCGGTGCGGGTGAGCGCCCGGGACCGCCGAGGGGGTGTCGGTGGGATCATAGTTACCATCAGCGTTGAGAACGTTGATGAGCCACCGGCACGTCCAGCAGCACCCGACCTCAAGGCCACCAGCCACTCTACCCTGGCAGTAAACTGGACGGCGCCCGATAACCAGGGACCGGAGATCACGGATTACGACTTGCAATACCGTGAAGCTGACGGGGAGTTCAAAGACGTCGGGTACGGCGGCACCGGCATATCCATGACCCTGAGCAATCTTAAGCCTGAGACCGGCTACGAGGTGCAGGTGCGGGCTATCAACGCCGAGGGAGTCAGCCCTTGGTCGGAATCAGGCAGTGGCGAAACTGAAGAAGCGCCGCCCCCACCTACTCCTACGCCTACACCCACGGCGGAGCCTACGCCTACACCCACGGCGGAGCCTACGCCTACACCCACGGCGGAGCCTACGCCTACACCCACGGCGGAGCCTACGCCTACACCCACGGCGGAGCCTACGCCTACACCCACGGCGGAGCCTACGCCTACACCCACGGCGGAGCCTACGCCTACACCCACGGCGGAGCCTACGCCTACACCCACGGCGGAGCCTACGCCTACACCCACGGCGGAGCCAGCGCCTACACTCACGGCGGAGCCAGCGCCGTCCGAGGCGGACGGCGGGGACGAAGGATTCCCCTGGTGGGCTATCGTCGTGGTAGTGATTGGGGTAGTCGCTGGAGTCGTTCTCATAATTGTGGTGCGACGTAGCCGGAGATAGGAGAGGAAGCTACTGTCGCATCCGTCGGAGTGAAACTACGGAACAGGAAGACCTTGGTGACAAGTTGTAACATACCTACCCTCCCCGAGTTTGGCCTCGGCAAACCCAACCCCAGCCGGGGACGGGTCTTGCTCATCGCTGTTTTCTTCCTGACATTGGCGCTTGCCATTGCATCACCTAGTACGGCACAGGCGCAGTCGCGGTGCGACGACAGCGTTGCCGTACCCGACCCTTCCGCCAATTCCGGCCTAATCGCCGATTGCGAAGCGTTGCTTGACGCCAAAGCAACTCTTGACACCGGCAATGTGTTGGACTGGAACGTCAACACGCCTATCACTGACTGGGAAGGCATCTCCGTCTCGCATGGCCGGGTCACTGGACTCACCGCCAATGGGAAAGGGCTTGCAGGTTCGATCCCGTCGGAGCTGGGCAACCTCACGGACCTGACGATTCTCAACCTCTCCGGCAATAAACTCGGCGGCGCCATACCTGCAGAGTTGGGCAACCTCACCAACCTGACGATCTTCTACCTTCACAACAACAAACTCACCGGTCCCATCCCCCCAGAGCTGGGCGACCTCACCGACCTGACGATCCTCTATCTTTCCAACAACAAGCTCACCGGCCCCGTCCCCGCTGAGTTGGGCAACCTGACCGCGTTGACCCGCCTCTATCTTCATAGCAACAAGCTCAGCGGCCCCATCCCTGCAGAGCTGGGCGACCTCACCAACCTGACGAGCCTCTATCTTTCCAACAACAAGCTCACCGGCCCCGTCCCCGCTGAGTTGGGCAACCTGACCGCGTTGACCCGCCTCTATCTTCAGAGCAACAAGCTCAGCGGTCCCATCCCTGCAGAGCTGGGCGACCTCACCAACCTGACCCACCTCTATCTTCAGAGCAACAAGCTCAGCGGCCCCATCCCTGCAGAGCTGGGCGACCTCACCAACCTGACGATCCTCTATCTTTCCAACAACAAGCTCACCGGCCCCGTCCCCCCAGAGCTGGGCAACCTCACCGACCTGGCGCAGCTCTACCTCTCCGGCAACGAGCTGAGCGGCCCAACCCCAACTGAGCTGGGCGACCTCACCAACCTGACGATCCTCTATCTTTCCAACAACAAGCTCACCGGCCCCGTCCCCGCTGAGTTGGGCAACCTGACCGCGTTGACCCGCCTCTATCTTCATAGCAACAAGCTCAGCGGCCCCATCCCTGCAGAGCTGGGCGACCTCACCAACCTGACCCACCTCTATCTTCAGAGCAACAAGCTCACCGGCCCCATCCCCGCCGAGCTGGGCAACCTCAGAGACCTGACCCACCTCTATCTTCAGAGCAACAAGCTCACCGGCCCCATCCCTGCAGAGCTGGGCAACCTCACGGACCTGACGATCTTCTACCTTCACGACAACCAACTCACCGGTCCCATCCCCCCAGAGCTGGGCGACCTCACCGACCTGACGATCCTCTACCTTCACGACAACCAACTCACCGGTCTCATCCCGCCCGAGCTGGGCGATCTGACCGCGTTGACCCGCCTCTATTTCTATGGCAACGAGCTCACCGGCGAGATTCCGGCAGAGCTGGGTAACCTCACCGACCTGGCAATCCTCTACCTTCACGACAACCAACTCACCGGTCTCATCCCCCCAGAGTTGGGCAACCTCACCGACCTGGCGCAGCTCTACCTCTCCGGCAACGAGCTGAGCGGCCCAATCCCAACTGAACTGGGCAACCTCACCGACCTGGCAATCCTCTACCTTCACGACAACCAACTCACCGGTCTCATCCCCCCAGAGCTGGGCAACCTCACCGACCTGGCGCAGCTCTACCTCTCCGGCAACGAGCTGAGCGGCCCAATCCCAACTGAACTGGGCAACCTCACCGACCTGGCGCAGCTCTACCTCTCCGGCAACGAGCTGAGCGGCCCAATCCCAACTGAGCTGGGCAACCTCACCAACCTGACGAGCCTCAACCTTCACGACAACCAACTCACCGGTCTCATCCCCCCAGAGCTGGGCAACCTCACCAACCTGACGATCCTCAACCTCGCCGACAACCAACTCACCGGTCTCATCCCCCCAGAGCTGGGCAACCTCATCAAACTGTCGGTTCTCAATCTAGGCGGCAACAAACTCAGCGGCTCTATCCCCTCAGAGCTGGGTGACTTGAACGTCCTGATGGAGGTCTACTTCAACGGCAACGAACTTACCGGCCCCATCCCACCAGAGTTGAGCAACCTCATCAAACTGTCGGTTCTCAATCTAGGCGGCAACAAACTCAGCGGCTCCATCCCCTCAGAGCTGGGTGACTTGAACGTCCTGATGGAGGTCTACTTCAACGGCAACGAACTTACCGGCCCCATCCCACCAGAGTTGAGCAACCTCATCAAACTGTCGGTTCTCAATCTAGGCGGCAACAAACTCAGCGGCTCCATCCCCTCAGAGCTGGGTGACTTGAACGTCCTGACGGAGGTCTACCTCAACGGCAACGAACTCACCGGCTCCATCCCACCAGAGTTGAGCAACCTCATCAAACTGTCGGTTCTCAATCTCCATTGCAACACGTTGACGGGCGCTGTCCCACCTGAATTGGGTAACGCTGCCTTCCTCACTACACTGACCATCGGTGGAAACCACTTCACCGAACCCCTGCCGGCTCTTGGCGGAGTCACGGTTACCTCGACCGATGAAATGTGCGGCAGCGCATTCAACGCCAGTCCCACCTTCAGTGAAAGTGGCCCTGCTACCCGGATCGTTGTCGAGAACTGGAACACCAACCACGACATCGGAAACCCCGTCGAAGCGACCGATGCCGACAACGACTCACTCATCTATTCTCTCTTGGGGAATGACGCGGCATCCTTCGGAATCGACTCGTCGACCGGGCAGCTGAAGAAAAAGGCTGCACTGGACAGGGCGACCAAGGACTCCTATTCGGTGACCGTGAGGGCCGATGACTCCTACGGTGGTTCCGCCATCATTTCGGTCACTATCAGCGTTATCGCCTTACCCTCCGAGCCCATCATCGGCACGATCACAATAGGGAATGAAGAATTGACGGTGCCGTGGAGCGCGCCCACCAGAGACAGCGGCTCTGCGATCATCGCCTACGACCTGCGATACCGGCCCAGCGGAGGCGCGGAGTGGGAGTTAGTGGACGACGCCTGGACTCGAGGGACCGGAACGCCGCCTTTGAGCTACAAAATACGGTCGCTCACTAACGGTACTGTGTACGAGGTGCAGGTACGAGCGGTGAACGGTGTCGCGGAAGGCCCATGGTCCTCTACGGAGGCAGGGACGCCTGTTGCTGTGGCGGAACCAGCCGTGAACCCCAGGCCCCCGGAGACGGACAAAGGAGGGGCACAGCTTTCGGCCCTAGCAGTGGCGCTGATGGTTATTGGAGGGTTGGCGATCGGAGCAATTGCTGGAGGCATCGTAGTAGCTGGGGTATACCGTCGATGGGGCTGGACGAGCTTCTTATGGGGGGCCGACAGTCCCCCAGCAGTGATCGCCCGGGGCGTAGCCACGGCAGTGCGTTGGCTGAATAGTTCGCTCACATCCATAGCCCGCACCGTAGCTACAGCCGTGCGGACAGCGGTGCGATGGGCGTTGGATAGTGCGCTCACATCCATAGCTCACGACGTGGCAACCGTAGTCCGAGGTGTGGTTCGAATGGTGAGGCGAAACCACTAGAGGCACGATTGGCGTTAGGAGCCTTGAGCTGAATGGACGTGGCTCCCACGCCCTGCCGGTGTCCAGGACAGCCCCGTGCTGGCATGTAAGTCGGATAGTCAGTTCCCTTGGGTATGCTGCAATCCGTGGGGATTGCCTTGGAGTGGCACGGGGCACTCCCAGAGCAATGTGGCTCCCGGGATGCAGACACTTATGAGGTTACCCCCAGCCATGACGCTGGCGGGAGCACGCCTCGCCCGGGGTTCAAATCGCCACCGTCAGCTGAAGAGTTTGTAGTACGATACACGTGGGACCAACTGTGGCGAACAGAGTAGTGAACGCAGGTTCAGAGTATGACCACCTATACGCACCGGACGCCTCCACGGGAGAGCTGCTCTGGCGCTCTGTGACGCCCTAATCGAGCGATGTTGGGCTCTACCTGCTGACGGTGGTTGGTGGAGTCATGTACATTGGGTCAACCGATGGACACCTGTACACGCTGAAGGTCTCCATCCCGGAGTGAGAGTGGGGCCAGGAGACCCGCGGGGCGTTAGCCTGGTCGTATTGGGGCTGTTGGTTGCGATCACAGGGAAGAAGCAACCCTTCTCGTCGGCTGTCCATCGCTCAGGTCCACTGCCCACGAGTACCGAAGTTTTTGTTGTCGATTGAGAAATGAGTATGGTGTAGTGGCTGCTCCATTGCTGATGGTGGGGGGATCTAAGTTCAAGAGATGTCAAAACCCACCCCAGCTAGGCAGGGCAGCAGCTTGCCTGGTCCACTCCGCCAACTGCTCCTCGTTGAGTTCGCCTTCGCAGATGTCGATCCAACGCGAGTCTTTGTCGTTGCCTGAGCTGGGTGGGACGGGTCGCAGCGACGTGCCATTGAGGAAGTTCACCTTTATGTAACGGGTGAAAACATGGTAACTCACGAACCAACCCTCGCCCTCGATGCCATACCATGGCGAGTTCCACCTCACAGCCTTGCGCACGCTGGGCACGATGAGGTCGTCAAGGCGGCGCCCGACATCGATTTTCCAACCGAAAACAACCTCGCGCAGCCCCGCCGCACCTGATCGAACTTGCCGACCTGCTCCTGCGGCGTCCGCCGTCGCTGCGGGAGCTGGTCGTGCTGGTCGGCAATGCCGAAGACCACGCCTGGTTTGTGGGTCTGGTGCGCCGCCTCTTCCCCGATGAGGCCGAGGCGGTGCTCACAGCCCCCGACGATACGGAGACCCAGCAGTCGCTGTCCTCCTAGCCTGAGTTCATGGCCGAGGAGCCAGTGAAGCCAGCCAAGATCAGTGGGAGGCCGAAGCACGCCACCCTCTCTATGTTTGAGTGGGCGCTCAGCTTAGAGCAGGAACGGGAGGAGGAGACAGTTAGTGCAGGGTGATAAGCAGTAGTCTACGGGCCAGCCATCGTCTGAGGACGGGGGCTGCCTCTGACTATCCATATATGAGCCTGTCTCAAAAGTCGGCGAGGATGCCAGAGTGTAGACTGTAGTCCAACACTAGGACAGGAGCGAATCAGATGCCGCTTCGAGATATGGACCGAGAGCAGATGTGGCTGTTGCCACCGTCTCTTGACGAGCTGTTGCCGTTGGATCATCCGGCGCGATCCGCAGGGAGTTCAAAACTCGATTCAAAAACCGTCAGTGGCTCTACGCTCCCCTCCTTCAAGTGGAACGTGTCTTCGATGCGAACCCCACCCACGCCCGGTACCGACAACACGGAGTGTCCAACCGTAAGGGTCATCCCGTTGCGGAGTTCAACGCGGGAGTCGGCAGGATGGATAGTTGGTCTAGGCATCTCCTCAAAGTCGAGACCGATGCTGTGGCTGATTCCAGAGACGTAGAACTCTCCGTAACCAGCTTCAGAAAAGACCGATTGGGCTGCGGCATCGATGTCCCGATTCCGTGCGCCTGGCTTGATTGCCTCTATACCAGCTGCCTGCGCTCTCCTATACGTGTCGAACATCTCCTGGTGCTTCGGGGTTGGGGGACCGACCACGAACGTGCGGGTAAGATTAGCGCAGTAGCCTTTGAAGCGGGGGACTACGTCGACTACGACCAGGTCGCCAGCGTGTATCTCCTTGTGGGTCGTCGAGCCGTGCAGCCATCCCGAGCGGACTCCGGAGTTGACGAAAACGGGTGTTGCGACTCCATTCCCGCCTGCCTTGCGCATGGCATATTCGATCTCGGCACCGACCTCGTTTTCGGTAATCCCCGCTTTGAGCCACTTAGATGCTGTCTCCATACCGACCGAGGCGATCTGCGCCGCCTTGCGCATCAACTCGACTTCAGACTCGTCCTTGATCATGCGGAGCTCATCCATGACCGGGGCGATATCAGCAACCTGCACCTTCGGGTTGGCACGCTGAAACAGATCGAGTAGGAAGGCGGGCGTGGAGAACCACATCTGTACGCCGATCTTCATCGACTCCTTCTCGACCGCCATCTGACGCATCACTCCGACCACGTCTTTGATCTGCTGACCAACCGTTCCGAAGACCCGTGCGTCTTCAATGCCAAGCGATTCTTTGACCTCGTCCTCCTCGCCGACAAAGGTAACGATCAAAGGAGGCCCCATCGCAGGAATGATGGCGCGGGGCTGAAAGCGGTCCTC